>NZ_AJST01000001.1:0-2500 GCF_000259405.1 Bacillus sp. 5B6
AAGAATGAAGAAGAGCCGGAAGAAACGGAAGAAGTATAAACGTAAAAGCGCAGCTGTAACAGGCTGCGCTTTTACTATATAAAGAAATGAAAAAAAGCTTTGACACATAATGATGATGCTGATATAATAATTTTTGTTGTCTTTTTAATAGAAAGGCAAGCCTAGCGAAAATATTTTTCAAAAAAAGTATTGACCTAGCAAACTGAAAATGTTATGATTAAGAGGTCGCTTCGAGAGAAGTGAAAAAAGTTCTTTGAAAACTAAACAAGACAAAACGTACCTGTTAATTCAAAGTTTTAAATAAATCGCACAGCGATGTGCGTAGTCAGTCAAACTACTTTATCGGAGAGTTTGATCCTGGCTCAGGACGAACGCTGGCGGCGTGCCTAATACATGCAAGTCGAGCGGACAGATGGGAGCTTGCTCCCTGATGTTAGCGGCGGACGGGTGAGTAACACGTGGGTAACCTGCCTGTAAGACTGGGATAACTCCGGGAAACCGGGGCTAATACCGGATGGTTGTTTGAACCGCATGGTTCAGACATAAAAGGTGGCTTCGGCTACCACTTACAGATGGACCCGCGGCGCATTAGCTAGTTGGTGAGGTAACGGCTCACCAAGGCGACGATGCGTAGCCGACCTGAGAGGGTGATCGGCCACACTGGGACTGAGACACGGCCCAGACTCCTACGGGAGGCAGCAGTAGGGAATCTTCCGCAATGGACGAAAGTCTGACGGAGCAACGCCGCGTGAGTGATGAAGGTTTTCGGATCGTAAAGCTCTGTTGTTAGGGAAGAACAAGTGCCGTTCAAATAGGGCGGCACCTTGACGGTACCTAACCAGAAAGCCACGGCTAACTACGTGCCAGCAGCCGCGGTAATACGTAGGTGGCAAGCGTTGTCCGGAATTATTGGGCGTAAAGGGCTCGCAGGCGGTTTCTTAAGTCTGATGTGAAAGCCCCCGGCTCAACCGGGGAGGGTCATTGGAAACTGGGGAACTTGAGTGCAGAAGAGGAGAGTGGAATTCCACGTGTAGCGGTGAAATGCGTAGAGATGTGGAGGAACACCAGTGGCGAAGGCGACTCTCTGGTCTGTAACTGACGCTGAGGAGCGAAAGCGTGGGGAGCGAACAGGATTAGATACCCTGGTAGTCCACGCCGTAAACGATGAGTGCTAAGTGTTAGGGGGTTTCCGCCCCTTAGTGCTGCAGCTAACGCATTAAGCACTCCGCCTGGGGAGTACGGTCGCAAGACTGAAACTCAAAGGAATTGACGGGGGCCCGCACAAGCGGTGGAGCATGTGGTTTAATTCGAAGCAACGCGAAGAACCTTACCAGGTCTTGACATCCTCTGACAATCCTAGAGATAGGACGTCCCCTTCGGGGGCAGAGTGACAGGTGGTGCATGGTTGTCGTCAGCTCGTGTCGTGAGATGTTGGGTTAAGTCCCGCAACGAGCGCAACCCTTGATCTTAGTTGCCAGCATTCAGTTGGGCACTCTAAGGTGACTGCCGGTGACAAACCGGAGGAAGGTGGGGATGACGTCAAATCATCATGCCCCTTATGACCTGGGCTACACACGTGCTACAATGGACAGAACAAAGGGCAGCGAAACCGCGAGGTTAAGCCAATCCCACAAATCTGTTCTCAGTTCGGATCGCAGTCTGCAACTCGACTGCGTGAAGCTGGAATCGCTAGTAATCGCGGATCAGCATGCCGCGGTGAATACGTTCCCGGGCCTTGTACACACCGCCCGTCACACCACGAGAGTTTGTAACACCCGAAGTCGGTGAGGTAACCTTTTAGGAGCCAGCCGCCGAAGGTGGGACAGATGATTGGGGTGAAGTCGTAACAAGGTAGCCGTATCGGAAGGTGCGGCTGGATCACCTCCTTTCTAAGGATTTTAACGGAATATAAGACCTTGGGTCTTATAAACAGAACGTTCCCTGTCTTGTTTAGTTTTGAAGGATCATTCGATTCTTCGAGATGTTGTTCTTTGAAAACTAGATAACAGAAGTAATTCACATTCAATTAGTAATGCAAGATATCACGTAGTGATTCTTTTTAACGGTTAAGTTAGAAAGGGCGCACGGTGGATGCCTTGGCACTAGGAGCCGATGAAGGACGGGACGAACACCGATATGCTTCGGGGAGCTGTAAGCAAGCTTTGATCCGGAGATTTCCGAATGGGGAAACCCACCACTCGTAATGGAGTGGTATCCATATCTGAATACATAGGATATGAGAAGGCAGACCCGGGGAACTGAAACATCTAAGTACCCGGAGGAAGAGAAAGCAAATGCGATTCCCTGAGTAGCGGCGAGCGAAACGGGACCAGCCCAAACCAAGAGGCTTGCCTCTTGGGGTTGTAGGACACTCTGTACGGAGTTACAAAGGAACGAGGTAGATGAAGAGGTCTGGAAAGGCCCGCCATAGAAGGTAACAGCCCTGTAGTCAAAACTTCGTTCTCTCCTGAGTGGATCCTGAGTACGGCGGAACACGTGA
>NZ_AJST01000001.1:5000-697500 GCF_000259405.1 Bacillus sp. 5B6
TGTATGCTTACTGTTATCTAGTTTTGAGAGAACACTCTCAATGGTTTGGTGGCGATAGCGAAGAGGTCACACCCGTTCCCATGCCGAACACGGAAGTTAAGCTCTTCAGCGCCGATGGTAGTCGGGGGTTTCCCCCTGTGAGAGTAGGACGCCGCCAAGCTATCTTAACCCAGTTCATCATGAACTGGGTTTTTTATATGAAAGATCACATAGATATATATAGCAGCTAATGCCTTTCAAAGGCATTAGCTTTTTTGTTTACATTGATTTTGCTTTGCTGTTGTGATGTTGAAGATTGTTTGATTTTATTGTCTCGAGCATTCTTAAACTGAACACAATCAGCAGCATAAGGAGCATCAGTGCAGTAAACAGCCAGAACGCAGTTTGTACGGGATATTCATCTAAGCTCCAGCCGACGGCGATCGGAAGGAGTGAGCCTCCTAATCCGTTTGAAGCGAGCAGAATACTGGTAGTCGTTTCTGTCTTTCCGGGATAAAAATGATTCGTGATGATTAGGGCTATTGCAAACATGCCTGCCATGAACAGCCCTAAAAAGAAGCAAAGGGCAAAACCGAACCATACGTTTTTGCTTAATGCTAATACGGTAAGTGCAGCCAGACCGCCAATGCTTATGAGACGGAGATAACGATGATATGTCAGCTTTTCTGATACCGGGCCTGTTAATAACCTTCCGATGATCATGCCCGTCCAATACACTGTAACTGTTATCGTTGCCAAAGAGTTGGGGATATCCCATTTCTCAGCGAAGATGGAGGGGATAAAATGTACAATGGAAACTTCACTGCCGCCGTAAAAGAAGAAGTAAGCACCCGCCAAGGCAATAAACAGCAATCCGTGTGACCGATAACCGGGGCTTTCTTTTTTAGTGTCATCGGAAGAGACCTCTTTGCGGATGAGAAGCTGATCAATACTGCCGAAACTCATCTGCTTCCATGCGATTAATAGTGCAAAACTGGATAACCCTAATACTAAAAAAGCAATTGTCCACATGTGGTTGTTGATAAGAAAGCCTGAGAGCAGAGGCATGAACAGCGCACCTAATCCGTAGGCCACTTCCATCTTGCTCATGGCCACAGCCTGTCTTTCTTTAATAGCGGTGAGGATGATCGTGCCTACGCAGGATTCCACCAGTCCGGCGCCAAGCCCTGCGATGCTGACGAGAAGAAAGAGCAGCGGCCAGGGCGGCAGGAAGGTGATGAACATTTCACAGCTGATGAGGGCCAGGCCAAAGATAACGACGTTTTTGCGCCCAAGCTTTTTCACCATGTAAGGCATTCCGATGACACCGATGAGAAAGCCCATGAACTGAGAGAAGACCAGTACTCCGCCATTACTGTAGCTTTGTGAATAATGTGTGAGTAACTCAGGCAGTACGGCTCCCAGAATAACAAGTGTAAAAGCAATCGATCCATAAGAAAAACAGCTTATCCACAGCAGACGAGTTTTCATCATTTTATCTCCTTATTGGTAAAATCATATTTCTCTCTACTCGTATGACATGATGTTTTTACAAAAAATCCAAGTATTGTTACTATATCACATAACTTTTTCTCGTACATCCCTTATGGTAACGTTAACAAATTGTTAACATTTTTTACAAGAAAGAACGTTGACATTATTTTCAATTATTAATACGATAAAAAGCGAAATTCTAATAATTTCATAGGGGTGGTATTTGTGGGAACGAAGGAAATCACGAATCCAGACAGCTTGTATTACAGTGTTGACGATGTAGTAATGGAGCGCGGAGAAGGGATTTACCTGTACGATCAAGAGGGAAATGAGTACATTGATTGCGCCTCTGCCACGTTTAACTTGAATTTAGGATACGGTAACAAAGAGGTCATTGATACGGTTAAAGAACAAGCCGATAAGCTGATCCATGTAACATCATCTTTTCAAACAGACGCCGTAAATAAACTGGCAGAAAAACTAGCAGAAATCGCCCCCGATAATCTCACAAAAGTACACCCTAAAGTCAGCAGCGGTTCCGGTGCAAATGAAGGAGCTATTAAAATGGCTCAGTATTACTCCGGAAAAACCGATGTCATCTCCTTATTTCGAAGCCACCTCGGACAAACGTATATGACTTCCGCTTTGTCCGGCAACTCATTCAGAAAAGAACCTTTCCCGCCGCAAATTTCTTTTGGCCTGCAAGTCCCCGATCCCTATTGCAGCCGCTGTTTCTATAATCAGAAACCTGATTCATGCGGTATGCTGTGCGTAGAGAGAATTAATGATTTTATTGAGTATGCGAGCAATGGAAAAATTGCCGCCATGATTATTGAACCGATATCCGGAAACGGTGGAAATGTCGTTCCGCCTAAAGAGTATTTTAAACAGCTGAGAAAGCTTTGTGATGAACATGATATCGCTCTGATTTTTGATGAAATTCAGACTGGATTCGGACGGACGGGCAAAATGTTTGCCGCGGACCACTTCGATGTGAAACCTAATATGATGACGGTAGCAAAAGGGCTCGGGGGCACAGGCTTCCAAGTCGCCGCCACTCTGACGGAGGACAAGTATACCGGGCTTCCGGGGTATACGCACTCCTTCACGTACGGCTCAAATGTGATGGCCGCCGCTGCCGCGTGTAAAACCATAGATATTATGCAGCGCCCGGGATTTTTGGAAAATGTAACGACGGTCGGTCATTATATTATGGATCGCTTAGAAACGATGAAAGAGGATTTCGCTTTTATTTCTGAGGTAAGAGGCGTCGGTCTTATGATCGGTGTGGAGATTGTTAAAGAGAACAATGAACCGGATGTGGAGCTGACCAATTATATTGCTAAACGGGCAATGGATTACGGGCTGATTCTCCGGACATCCCGTTACGGATTCGGAAATGTATTTAAAATCCGTCCGCCTTTAACCATAACACTTAGTGAAGCCGAAGTGCTCTGCTACAGACTTCGCAAGCTATTGGAGGAAATCAAGTGAGAGACTATATCATTGAGCTTGGACAATTTGTTTATCAAAAGGTGAAAAATCAAAAAGGCACGCTGAAAAACCGGCTCGTAAACGGCTATTCCCCGGGAGGCGACGCCCAATTTAACATAGACGCCGCTGCTGAGGAGGCGGTGCTGGATTATATTCAAGAAAAGGGCCATCCGGTTGCTTTTTACACGGAGGATGGCGGCCTGAAGCTGATTGGAGAAGATCCGCAATATATTTTAATTGTAGATCCGATAGACGGAACGCGCCCGGCCGCCGCGGGACTTGAAATGTCGTGTATTTCGATTGCGCTTGCTTCGTATAAGCCAAACGCAAAGATTAAGGATATCGAATTTGCTTTTTTACTTGAATTGAAATCAGGCGCTTATATGTACGGTGATATATACAGCGATGCCATTCATTTTGAAGGGTATCATGGAGAATTGCCGAATTTGAGCGGAGTTCGGGATATTAAAAATATGTTTTGGAGCCTTGAATTTAACGGGCATCCGGCGCAGCTGATGACGGACGCATACGGCCATCTGATTGACCAGTCAGCCAATAATGGCGGGGTTTTTGTTTTCAACAGCGCTTCTTATTCGATTTCACGAATTATTACGGGGCAGATGGATGCTTATGTGGATATCGGCAATCGTCTGCTGAAAGATGATCCGAAGCTGCTTTCAGATTTTCAGCAGGTCGGGAACGGGCAGGTGCTGCATTTGTTTCCTTATGATATTGCCGCAAGCGTCTTTTTGGCGAAGAAGGCGGGAGTGATCATTACGGATGCATACGGCCGGTCTTTGGACGAAACACTTCTGACAGATTTAAGTTATCAGAATCAGCAATCATGTATTGCGGCATCAACGAAAGAGCTTCATCAAACATTGTTAGACCAAATCCGCTGGGGCAGAAAGGAAGAGAAATATGAAGGCGTTGGTCTGGACTCCTAATGATAAGCTTGAATATCAAGAGGTGGACGAGCCTCAAATTCGGAAATCCAATGATGTGAAAGTGAAAATTTTCGGCACTGGTATCTGCGGAACGGACTTAAATGTGCTGAAAGGAAAAATGAATGCAACCCATCATATGATTATGGGGCATGAATCGGTGGGAGCGGTCGTGGAGATCGGACCGGACGTGACAAATGTAAAAGTCGGAGACCGCGTCGTGATAGATCCTACGCAGTTTTGCGGGAAATGTCATTATTGCCGGAGAGGGCTGACGTGTTATTGCGAAACCTTCGAGGATTGGCAGCTCGGAATCGGGGCGCACGGAACGTTTGCGGAATATTACGTGGGGGAAGACAGGTTCATGTACAGAATTCCGGATTCAATGGAATGGGAGCGGGCCACATTGGTTGAGCCTCTCTCCTGTGTACTGAATGTTGTGGACAAGGCTTCGATTCAGCCGGAGGACTCGGTCTTGGTTTTGGGGTCCGGACCGATCGGACTGCTTGTGCAAATGATGGTGAAAAAACTGGCGCGATTGACGGTTGCGACTGAAATAGGCAGTTTCCGAAGCGAGGCGGCGAGCCGGATATCGGATTATGTCTATCACCCTGAAGCATTAACCGTGGATGAAGTGAAACGGATTAATCAAGGAAGAAAATTTGATGTGATTTTTGACGCCATCGGCAACCAGCTTGATTGGGCTTATCCTTTCATTGAAAAGGGAGGCAGAATCGTGCCGATGGGCTTTGATGATACGTATGAGATGACGGTCAGGCCATACCAGCTGCTGTCAAACGGCGTGACGATTGTGGGCACAGGTGAAGCCCGCCAGATCATGGAAGCCGCGTTAGCATGCGCGTCCGACCTTCCGCAGCTCTATGATCTTATTACGGAAAAGACGGAACTGAAGAATTATGAAGAAGCCATTGATCATCTCATGGGCATCGACCTGGTGACAAAAGAAAGAAAAGATATCAGCGCAATAAAAACGATTCTTGTGTCTGATCCGGAACTTTTATAAAAGCGGAAACGGCTCCAGTGAGAGCCGTTTTCTTTTCTTATTTATACGGTCTTGCACATTTCTTTAAAGTTTAATATGATACTCTTTGTTAACAATTCCTTTCCTCAATGACATTATACTCTGAGCGTGTCCTCTTTTTCCCCGTAAGCTTGCCTCATATTCCCCAGATGAAAATCAATGTTTCCAACTGATAGGGTGCGGATTTTTATAGTGAAAAGGAGTCGTTATCATTTGAAAGATTATACGTTACAGCAGCAATGGTTCGGGAATGTCCGTAAAGACATTCTGGCCGGTATTCTGGTTGCTCTCGCTCTGATCCCTGAGGCGATCGGATTTTCAATTATTGCAGGTGTCGATCCGATGGTCGGCCTTTATGCATCATTTTGTATCGCGATTATTATTTCTATCTTCGGCGGCAGACCGGGAATGATTTCAGCCGCTACGGGTTCAATGGCGGTTGTCATGGTGACATTGGTGGCTGATTACGGGCTGCAGTATTTGTTTGCGGCAACCATTTTGACAGGTATTATTCAATTTATTCTTGGTGTCAGTAAAATAGCGAAATTGATGAAATTTATTCCGCGTTCGGTCATGATCGGATTTGTGAATGCTTTGGCGATCTTGATTTTTTCTGCGCAGCTGCCGCAGTTCAAAGGAGCTTCATGGGTCATGTACGCGATGCTTGCCGGATCACTGGTTATCATATATCTATTGCCGAAGGTTACGACGGCTGTGCCGTCTCCGCTGGTGGCGATTATTGTCATGACGATCATTGCGGTGGTCTTCCATGCGGATGTCCGCACGGTCGGTGATATGGGTGGGATTACAAGTTCACTTCCGCATTTCTTGATACCGGATGTTCCGTGGACGTTTGAGACATTGCGGATTATTTTCCCATATTCTCTGGCGCTTGCATTCGTCGGATTGCTTGAGTCGTTGCTGACAGCCCAGATCATTGATGAAATGACGGATACGGATAGTGATAAGAACAAAGAAAGCCGCGGACAAGGCATCGCCAATATTGTGAACGGATTTTTCGGAGGCATGGCCGGATGCGCCATGATCGGCCAGTCTGTCATTAATACGAAAGCCGGCGGACGCGGCCGGTTATCGGCTTTTACGGCCGGAGCGTTTTTAATGTTTTTAATTGCCGTATTAAGCGGTATCGTCGTGAAAATTCCGATGGCTGCGCTGGTGGCCGTGATGGTTATGGTGTCCATCGGCACGTTCGACTGGTCATCGATTAAAGGTTTGCGGAAAGCGCCCCTTACTGATTCGATCGTTATGGTTATTACCGTCGTGACGGTCGTCCTGACAAATGATTTATCAAAGGGTGTCTTCGCGGGTGTGCTGCTAAGCGCGATCTTTTTTACGGCGAAAATTTCTAAGCTGAAGATTGTGTCACATTCCGAACAGAAAGATGTCAGAACATATAAGGTAACGGGACAGATCTTTTTTGCTTCCGTGTCTGAACTGATGAATGCCATCGTTTATGATGAAGACGTGAAGCGGATTGTCATTGATTTGACCGATGCCCATGTGTGGGATGATTCGGGAGCGGCGGCTCTTGAGAAAATTGTCACCAAATGTAAAGAATACGGAATTGAGGCTGAATTAAAGGGATTAAATCAGAAAAGCCGAGATTTAATGAAACAAATGGCATAGAATTTGTGAAGTCCGGATGAATATATCCGGGCTTTTTTTCGGTTAAATTTGCCGGGGTGCATTGTTATAATGAATGAGACTTGAAAACCGTATATAGGAGACTTGCATATGATGTGGCTTCAGAAGTTGAACCAAGTGTTGGGGAGAATCATGCCGCTTTTGACTCCGTCAAGTGTGGCGGCGGGTGTGCTGTTATCTCAGCATATCAGCTGGATGGCCGGCGCTGTGCCGTGGATATTTGCATTTATTACATTTACGGGCAGTCTGAGTGCCAATTTTCAATCGCTGAAGCGCAGTATCGAGAAGCCGCTCCCGATGATCATGGCATTGTTTGTTCTGCATATTTTCATGCCTGTTTTTGCATGGGGAAGCGGCCATCTGATTTTCAGCGGTGACCCTTTAACTGTGACGGGTCTGATTATGGGTGTGGTGATTCCGACCGGAATTACGAGTTTGATTTGGGCTGCGATGTATAAGGGAAATGTCGGATTGACGCTGTCTATTATCCTGGTTGATACCGTACTTTCTCCTTTTGTCGTACCGTTAAGCCTGTCTGTCCTGGCCGGGGCGAATGTTCAGATGGATTTGTGGGGGATGATGAAAGGGCTGGCGGAGATGGTGGTGATTCCATCCATCGCAGGGATGATAGTCAACCAGTTTTCCCCGCCGGTAAGGACTCAAGCGATAAGCCGGTCGCTGTCTCCTTTTTCAAAAATCTGTCTGATGATTGTCATTGCCATTAACAGTTCGGAAATCGCGCCGTATGTCACGCACGTGGATATCAAATTTGCGGGCATCGCAGGCATGGTATTTTTTATTGCCATGACGGGTTATGCCGTGGCTTGGCTGATCGGAAGACTGATGAAGCGGAGCCAGGATGAAATCGTGTCTCTGATTTATACAGGGGGCATGCGCAATATCAGCGCCGGAGCCGTTCTTGCCGTGTCTTTCTTTCCGTCTCAAGTGGCGGTTCCGGTCGTCATCGGAATGCTTTTTCAGCAAATCCTTGCCGCTTTGTTCGGCTATTTGCTGAGACGCTTTGAACTTAAGCCGGTCGTGATGAAGTATGAAAAAAACCGCTCAGCTACGTGAGCGGTTTTTTTCGTACAGCCAGCTTAGTGCTGATTTGAATTGTCGTTTGAATGCTTCTTGATGGTGCACGGTGCCTTCTTCAACAGTGAAAGAGAGCTGAGATTGAGAAAAGCCTTTTTGCCTCAGGCTTTCATGCACGTCTTGATTTTGTCGGATCATGGTGTTTTGGATGTTGTTTTTATGCTCAGCTTCGCGGCTGCCGACAGACATATAGATACGCCGCCGTGCCGGACGCAAAGATGCGGAGCGGACATACTCTGCTGATTTTTCATACCAGAAGGAACCGGAAATACAGCCGATTCTGCCGAATATTTCAGGCTTCTGTAACATCGCGTACACCGAAAACAGTCCGCCTAATGACGCGCCGATCAGGCCTCTCGTTTCCGAATGTGCAGAAATGTGATGCATATCTTCTAAAGTGGGAATGATGGCATCTGTCAGCTCCTCGAGAAAGAGCCTCCCTTTGCCGCCGAAATCATGAAACGCAGGGCTCAGGGAAGGCGCGGGCCACGGCGTGTACTCATCGAGCCTGTCAGCCGGTTTGATGCCGATGAAAATCAATTCGGGAAGTGTTCCGTTCGCAAATTGGGATTCAAGCTTATCCATCTGTTCTAAAAACAAAGAACCCCCGTCCAGTACGTACACACAGGGTAAAGCCCCTGTTTGAACCGAATAAGAGGGAGGAAGATACACAGTGCATTCCTTTCCGTTTATCCGGTGTTCTGTAAGGGTGCCTCTCATGCATCCAGCCCCTTCTTCTGCTTAAACAGAAGAAAAAAGAAATAAGGAACGCCGAGAATCGCAAGAATAATTCCCGCCGGCACTTCTGAAGGCTGAAAGAACAATTTGCCCGCAAAGTCGGCGGATATGACGAGGAGCATACCGACCAATCCGCTGACCGGTAATGAGTATCTGTGCTCAATCCCGGCGAGCCTGCGGGAAATATGGGGCGCGATCAGTCCGACAAATGCCATGCTGCCCGCTGCGGTTACACATGCGCTGATCAAAGCGATGCAGGCAATGAGTAAAATCGTTTTTTCTTTATTGGTTGAAACACCGAGGCTTTTCACCGTGTCCTCATCGAAACGAATGGTATCCAGCAATGACGTTTTCGCCATAAGAAGAGGAATGAACAAGATCAGCCACGGAAGGATCGCCGTAATGGTCAGCCAGTTTGCCGACCAGATGCTGCCGTTTTTCCAAACCATCGCCATCTCATAATCCTGCGGGTCCATTTTTAATGAAAGAAATAAAGACAGCGCGCTGAATCCGGAGTTCATGGCGATCCCGACGAGAATAATTCTGCCCGATTCCAGATGCCCCCGGTGCCAGGCGAAAATATAGATCAGCACGGCCGCCATCAATCCTCCGATGAGGCCGAAGACAGGCATACCCATCGCAGAGGCAAGTGCCGTCGCTTCAGATTGTCCCTGAAACAGAAGCATAAACGTGACGATTCCGGCTCCGGCTCCTGCATTTATGCCCAAAATACCGGGATCGGCAAGACCGTTTTTGGTAATGGCCTGAATAACGGCTCCGGCTATCCCCAACCCGAGTCCGATGGCAGCCGCCATGACAATGCGCGGCAGCCTCAGCTGAAACAGCAAAATGTCATATTGCGGATTCGGATGGATGCGGAAAAGCGTACTGAGCAGTTCACCCGGCTTTGCGGAAAAAGAACCGCTTGTCATGCTGAAATAGCTTACGAGCAATATGAGAGCAATCAGAATGATATAAATTCCGGCCATTTTACGCACCACGCTGATCCCCTCCTTTTCTTTTAATCAAATAAAGAAAGAAAGGAACACCGATGATAGAAGTGACAACTTCAATAGGCGTCTCAAACGGATAATTGATGAATCGGCTGGCAAGATCGCAAAGGGTCAGGAAGACGCCGCCGATGATGCACGCGCATGGGATCAGCCTGCTGTAGTCCGATCCGACGAGAAAACGTGTGATGTGCGGAACGACCAAACCGACAAAGGCAATTTTTCCGGCGAGTGCCACCGAGCTTCCGGTCAATATGACAACGGCCGCCATCGCCATGAGTTTGATGGTTCTTTTCTGCTGTCCCAGACTTTTTGAAATGTCGTCTCCTAATGATACGGCAGTGACCTTTTTGCTGAGAATCATGGCCGTGATGATTCCGATCGCAAAAAACGGGACGGCCAGTTTCAAAAAATCAGGGTTCATTTGATGCAGTCTCGCACTGTACCAAAAACTGAGATCCTGCGAAATTTGAAAATAAATCGAAAGCGCAGCCGACAGACTGCTGAGAAGCATACTGGTCACCGTTCCGATAATGGCAAGCTGCACCGGGGTAAAACCGCCGGGAAGAATGGAGGCCAGCCCGAAAACAAGAGCGGCGCCGAATGCGGAACCGATAAACGAGTATATGATCATTTCAATGGATGTCGATTGAGGGAGCAATACCATGCAAAGGGTGATGATAAAAGCGGAGCCGTCCGACACACCCATGATCGAAGGCGAGGCCAGATAGTTCCGTGTGATTCCCTGCATGAGCGCTCCGGAAACAGCAAGGGCGGCGCCGATAAACATAGCGCCGGCAGCCCTCGGGATTCTTGAATGCCATATGATCTGATGGTCGGTATTCTCCGGATTAAAGTGCAGCAATGCGGAGAACACGGTATGGAAGTCAAGCTGCTTTGCACCGTATAAAACGGAAAGCAGCAGTGACAGAACAATGGCAATCGGTGAAGCAATGATAATAATGTGTGTCCGCCGTTTTGCATACATGTGAAAAACCTACTCTTTATTAGTCTTGAGTCAATTTGTCAGCCGCAACCTGTAAGAAGCGGATTTTACTCCAAGCGGTTCCGCCTTGGGCTAATGGATCGATCGTATTGACGTATACATGGTCTTTTTTGACTGCCGTCAGGCTCTTCCAGATCGGATTTTTCTCTAAGTCTTTCAAAGCGTCCGGCTTATCTGCGTTTTCGTCATCAGAGAATTGTACAAAGATGTGGTCAGGGTTCATTTCGCTTAATTTTTCAAGAGAAATCAGTTCTTGCGCTTTCGCCGCTTTGACTTCGTCCGGCGCCTTCAGGCCTAAATCACCGTAAAGCGTGGAGTTGAAATATACTTGTTCAGGATAAATATAAATATTGCCTTGTCTGATTCTGATGACCAGCGCGTTTGACTGTTTCGCTTTGCTGTTGATCTTTGTTTTTGTCTTTTTCAGGTCCTGTTCGTAATCTGCGATGATTTCTTTCGCTTTTTTCTCTTTATCTGTAAGCTGGGCGAGCAGCATCATGTTTTCTTTCCAGTTTGATGAGATATGAGAGACAGGGATCGTTTCGGCGGTGCCGCTCAATTTTTTCAACGTTTTTTCCGGGAATTTGGTTGATGCCAGAATGACGTCCGGCTGCAGCTCAAGAATTTTTTCCGTATTCGGCTGCATTTTTTCCCCCGTTGATACGGATTTATCTGTAATATCTTTAAACAGTTCCGGGGATTTGCCGGAGAAAGAAATTGCTCCTGCCGGATGAACGTCAAGCAATTTGGCGTCTTCCATTGACTCTACGCTGCCTGTAATGGCGATTTTGTCAGTCGGCGCTTTGACTTCATATGTTTTTCCGAGGTATTCGATTTTCTTTTTATCTGAAGAAGCGTCCTTTCCTTTACTTGCTGTATCGGATGTTTCTGAGCTTCCGCAAGCCGCGGCCGTGAAAGCCAAAAGCAAAATCATGAAAGCGAATGCCAATTTCTTCATCTATTGTTCCTCCTGTTCAATTGATAACTATTATCAATTGGAATTATAGAGAAGGAACAGGGATAAGACCATGGATAATTTCCGGTATTACCATGGACGATCTTCGGATAAAATGGAAATGCTTTGCTCGATCATCCGCTGATGTCCGCTTGGAGAATATTCAATCCATGGGTCAGATGATATGGGAAACACGCATTTATTGCTGACGGCTCTAAGGTTCTGCCATATTCCGGTCTGCTGAATCCGCTGAAAATAACGAAGCGTTTCCGGTTCTTTACAAGTGAAAAGCATGATGCAGTCAGCCTGGCAATCCGCCAGCATTTCTAAGGAAATCTTTTCGTCAGGAGCAAAAGATTCCGGTTTTGCGGAGGCAAAGCCTAAATCACCGAAGAAGACATCCTCAATACTGTTGTTATGGGCGATGTACATATTTTCTTTATATACACGGATAAATAAGAACCGCTGATGCCGCACGTGTTTAAGAGCATCTTTCGCTGAATGGGCGAGACTTTGATAAGCTTTAAGCCAGTGCCGCGCTTCCTGCTCTTCATTCAAATATGCGGCTGTGCTAAGAAACTGGTCTCTCCAATTCTCTTGAGCCGGAAGGTAAAAAACTTCAGTGATGTCATTCAGGCGCTGTTTTTCTTCTTCACTGACAGAATCAAGACTGAAAATGATGTCCGGGGCAGCTTGGGAAAGCGTGTGCAAGTTCTCTTCCCAATTTGCATTATAGCGGTAAGCACTCAGGTGAACCGGAATATCGGAAGAGAATTGTTTGTAATAATAGGCCGTCCATTTCGGGTGCAGCGCCGCAGCGTAAGGCACGTGATGCAGAGGAATCAGATGCCCCATCGTTTCTTTTCCGTAAGCGGCCATTTTTGTGCGCCTTTTTTTCATATAGCTTGTAGGTGAGCTGCCGGTATGTTTTTTAAAGATGCGGCTGAAATAAAATTCGTCCTGGTAGCCGATTTGATGAGCGATTTCCCGCAGTTTGCAGTTTGCCTTGGCCATCAGTTTTTTCGCATTGGTTATGCGGATGTCTGTGATATATTCAGTTACGCTCTGCCCGTATAGTTTTTTAAAGGTTTCACTGTAATGCTTGGGACTGATTCCCGCCATATGAGCGAGCTGGGTGAGCGTGATTTTTGTGTCGGACTGAGCATGTATGAATTGTTTTGTCTGTTCGATCGCCGCTTTCGTATTATTTTGATGGCATACTTTTGCGGCATAAAGGTCGTACATCAGCTGCTGAAAGTCGGCTGTATATTTCATTTTCTGCAATGCATCCGCCGATCGCACGTTTTCAGAAAGTGACTGAAGCCGGCTTGTCAAATGATCAACCGTTTGTAAATTCATTTGCTGAAGTCCGTGGAAGATGTCTTCCCCATTATCCGGAAGCATCGCTTCATCATCTGATGAAGAGGAGAAAACACGGAGTCTGACGATATACAAATGGATGCCGCCTGACGATATAGGGGCAATATTGAATGTCTCATCACAAGGACAGATGTAGAGCGTTTCCTTCTGCAGCGGAAAGCTGTCTGTTCCGATATCAATTTGTCCCTCGCCTTTCACATGAAAGATCAATACGGGGGAATCAGTGAGCTGATGCTCTGACAGAAGGTCGGCTGTTTTTTTTACGGAGATGATATCAATGGGCTGAAAGAATAATGTGTTTTTCATGAGAAACCACCTTTTAGGAAACATTCATTTAAATGATAACTGTTATCATTTAAATTGTACCAAATAAATGAATGTTTTCCTATAAAAAGCGGAAATGTGAAATGCGTCAAAATGTTACACGTGTAACACGAATGTTGTCAGTATATGAGGTATTGTTTTCTTAGAGTTTTGAATTGGTCCAGCCGGCGTTGATATGTGTTGGTGATGTCTTCAATGGAAGCGCCTTTTTCTATTTTTTTGCGTACCCAGCCGTTACCGATCAGCTTGTCAAAAGAGCCTGTCAGCAAGAAGGAAAAGTCATTCGGATATAAGTCATGCATGGTTTTCAGAATGGAAAGCCCTGTTTTTGCCGCTTCAAATGTGTTTCTGTTTGTTACGTAGACTTGAACGCCGTGGCACAGCTTGCCCTGGTGCTTGGAGAAGCTGGGGGTAAATGATGCGGCTCTGAAGGCGACGCCCGGAAGCTTGAGACTGTTCAGGCGTTCTTCGAGCTCGGTGCTTTTCATATAAGGCGCGCCGATAAGTTCAAACGGCTTTGTCGTGCCCCTTCCTTCGGATACGTTTGTGCCTTCGATTAGTCCTGTCGCCGAATATGCGAATATGCTGTCCGGGGTCGGGATATTAGGCGAAGGGAGGACGAACGGCAGACCGGTATCTTCAATCGTCATCGTCCGCTTCCAGCGCTTCATTTTTACGACGGTGAGGTCGGCGCCAATATGAAACTCTTTATTGAATAAAAGAGCAAGCTCACCGATCGTCATGCCGTGCTTCAGCGGGATCGGATACAGTCCGACAAATGAAGCGTAATCCGGTTCAAGAACCGGGCCGTCCGGATTTCGTCCGCCTTGCGGATTCGGCCGGTCCAATACATAAAAAGGAATGCCTTTTTCTTTGGCCGCTTCCATGGCATAGGCCATTGTATAAATGTAGGTGTAGTATCGTGTTCCGACATCCTGAATATCGAAAATCAGCACATCCGTATCTTTCAGCATGTCAGGCGTCGGTTTCCTCGTTTCCCCGTACAGGCTGTAGACGGGAAGCCCTGTTTTTTCGTCTATATAGGATGTGACTTTGTCTCCGGCCTGAGCATCGCCGCGGACACCGTGCTCCGGTCCGAATAATGCCGTTAAATGGATGTCTGGTGCCTCATACAGCACGTCAACGCTGCTTTTCAATGAATTGTTCACACCGGTCGGGTTGGTGATCAGCCCGACCCTTTTTCCCTTCAGTTCCTGTTTATAATCTTTCAGCAGGCGGTCGATGCCTGTTTGGATGCTTGGTTTCTTGGCGGTATGAAGGTTTCTGTCAGAAGCCGCCGAGACTGCCGTCATAGCACTGATGACGACTAATCCGGCAAGAAGCGCAGCCGTTTGTGTTTTCATGATCTGTCCTCCTGTTTAAAGCGGTTTTCCGGTCTTCAGATTGATACCGAAACCATAAGGATAGAGTGTCGTTCCCGGATGAGTGACGGAAGGAATGTCAGCGGGCAGCCTGCCTTGCGGTTTTGTCTGTCCGAATATCGCTTCAACGCCTGCCGGAATGTTTGGCTGGAGAAATTGTCCGTCTGTAAATCCTTTAAAGCCGTAGACTGCGATAAGGGCTTCAGCTTCTTCAAAGTTCGCAGCGTCATATGGATTACGCAGGCTCATCAGCACAAAGGGTTTTTTGTTCGATTGTGCGGCTTTCATGACGGCCCGCGGAAATGCAGTCGTCCACTTGCCGGGATCTGTGACGGAATCGTCAATGACGCCGTCGTTTACGACAGGATCATTTTTTACGACATATGAGCCTGTAATCACGTAATCAGCGTCGGATACCAGCTTTTTGTGCTCATCATGAAATGTGCGCTCGGCGAAGTTCATTTTACTGATGGTTACCGGCCGGATTTTTTTCTTCTTGATGAGCTGCCGAATGGTTTGCTCCATTGACGCTGTCTGATCTTCATAAGGAGCGGCAATGAGAACGCGGCTGTTCTTTTCCGGTTTGAATGGGAGCGTGCGGTTTTTGTTTTGTAAGACGGTGACGGACCTTTCCGCGATTTGTTTTTCAGCTTTCAGGTGATTTTTGCTGCCGACGGTTTTCTTTGCTTTTGCAATCTTCTTTTTCAGATTTGGCTCTTTCGGGGCGGGATATATCCCTCGTTTTATTTTCAGGGAAATGATGCGTTCCGCTGATTTGTTAATTTGCTGCAACGGAATTTCACCTTTTTGTACCGCCTTTTTTAAAGCGGAATGAACCCGGGCAAAGCGGTTTTCCGTTTGCAGCGATGTCACTTGGGCCGGCATCAGGGCAATATCGACTCCTGCTTTTACTGCCATGACGACCGCCTCTTCCTGGCCGAAATGATCGGCAATGGCTTTCATATTTAATGCATCCGTAACGATGACACCGTTAAATCCCATTTCTTCACGGAGAAGATGAGTCATCACTTTTTTCGAGAGTGTGGCGGGTACGAGAATGTCTGAACCGTCCAGCTTGCTTTTATAGGTTGTATCGTCAAAAGCGGGAAATTGCACATGGGCTGTCATGATCATATCAGCTCCGGCCTGAATGGCCTTCCGGAACGGATAAAGTTCAATCTGACGCAGTCTTTCTTGATTGTGGGTGACAAGCGGAAGGCCGTAGTGGCTGTCGACATCCGTGTCGCCGTGTCCCGGGAAATGTTTGACGGCGGCAGCGACATCCTGCTTTTGCTGAGCCTTCATTGAGGCAAGGCCGAGTGAAGCTGTCAGATCACGGTCTGAACTGAACGACCTGACGCCGATGACAGGGTTTCCGGGATTATTATTGATATCGAGAACGGGAGCGAAATTCGTATTAATGCCCAGTGCTTTCAGTTCTTTGCCGATAATGGCGCCGGTCTGGGACGCGTAGGCTGTTTTTCTCGCGGCTCCGAGCGCCATATTGCCTGGGAAATGAGTGCCTTCACCAAGTCTAGTTACGATGCCGCCCTCCTGATCAATGCTTAATAATAGCGGAATGTCAGGGCTCGCCTTTTGAAAGGCATTTGTCAGGCGTACCGTTTGCTCAGTGTTTTTTACATTTTCTGCAAATAAGAGAACGCCGCCGAACCGGTACTTTTGAATAAGCCCTGCGACTTCATCATTCATTTGGGTAAGAGCCTCAGGTGATGACTGCCCCTTTTTTTGCCAATTACGAAAGTCAGGCATGAGCATCTGCCCTAATTTTTCATCTAATGTCATACGGGATACCGCTTGTTCCGCCTGTGACGGAATGTCCGGTTTTGTCGATGCATGATGCGTGCCGAAAACAATGAACAACAGTAATACAGCTGAGATGACAAGTTTCATGATGGTGCCCTCCTGCCGTCATAGTTTGGACAAAAGACATGGGTTGTCATTCAATGGCTTCATAAATCGTTCTTATAACGCTGCCGTAGCTTCCGGTCGGGAAAAGATCCCCTTCAAAAACATTCGGATTTTCACCGGGACTGACGACGGGGGAATGCTTTTTATTGGTCAAAAGTGCGATCCCCAGCTTATAAGCGGGATCAATAATCGTGATGGTGCCGGTCCATCCTGTATGGCCATATGCCTGCCTGCTTGCATAAGGGCCGAACATCCACTCCATATCCGGGCTGCCGTTTTTCCGCCAGCCGAGAGCGAAAGTCGGATCAGAGGATGCCGCCGTTGTGAACAAATCGGCCGTTCTTTTACTGAAGAGAGAAACGTGTTTATAACTGCCTCCGTTCAGCATGACTTGAAGAAGGACGGCCATATCATCAGCTCTGGAAAACAGCCCGGCGTGACCGGACACCCCTCCCATGGAGTAAAATGCTTTTTCATCGTGAACTTCCCCCTGCAGCGTATACGTCCTGATGTGAGGGAAATGGATGACTCCGTCACGTGTGTTGCCTAAACGTTCAGTAGCTGCGAATGCTTTTTCTTTAAAACCTTTTTGCAGCGGGTTGAACAGTGTGTGCGTCAGTTTCAGCGGTTTGTACAGTTCTTGTTCCGCATAGGTATCAAGGGTTTTTCCGGTTATGCTTTCAATGATGCAGCCGAGAAGCATGTAACCGATATCGCTGTATACGTGTTTTGTTCCCGGTTTGTATTCAAGCGGGATTTGGGTGAGAAAACGGATCGTTTTATCCCGTTCTTGTGAATATAAAGGGCCTGCGGTGTCCGGCTGATAGAAATAAAAGCTTGCCGGCAGACCGGATTGATGCTGGAGCACATCGATGACGCGAATGCGGTCTTTTTCTTGAATCGGATCGCTTTTTCTGTCTTTGAAATCAGGAAGGTAAGCCGAGACTTTTTGATACACATCAAGCTTTCCCTGGCTGACGAGTCGCTGTAATGCAAAATTGGCCGCGTACATTTTTGTATTGGAAGCTAAATCAAACATGGTTGATGTTTTCATTTTTTTCGGACGGGATAAAAGGGTGTTCCCGTCATATTTTTTGCTGTAGCCGTATGCTTTCTTTTTGATCACCCGTCCGTCCTTTACGACGACGAGGACGGCTCCGGGGAATCCTGCTGCGATGTCTTTTTCAATCATTTGATCAACCTTTCTGAGCTTTGCTGCGTCGTATAATTTGGATTGGGCTTCGGCTTTGTGCTGCGGCAGAAAAGAGAGGCTGATGACCATTGTGAGTATGGCGGCTGTCAGTGTTTTCATATTCTGATCCCTCCCGGTTTATTCAAATTCAGCAGCCATGTCATCCTTAAATCCGAACGCATAAGTGAAGACAAAGCCCGCCGCGTAAGAGATGAAGAGACCGATGATATACAAAACGATTTGAGCCGGCTGTACGAGAAACGAGAGCGGAAGGCCGGAGACACCGATTGAAAAAGTAGCCACTTGAAAATGGGCTTGAAAGGCGCCGCCGATACCCGCCCCTAAACACGCCGTCAAAAACGGCCGGCCGAGCGGGAGCGTGACGCCGAAGATAAGCGGCTCCCCGATTCCGAGCAGACCGGATGGAAGTCCGCCGCCGATCGCTCTTTTTAATGAGGCTTTTTTTGTTTTCATAAAGATGGCGAAGGCCGCCCCTACTTGACCCGCGCCTCCCATCGCGAGAATCGGAAGAAGCGGGTCATCTCCGATTGATCGGATTAATTCCAAATGTACGGGAGTCAAGCCCTGATGCAGGCCGGTGACGACAAGCGGCAGGAAGGCGGCTCCCAGTACAAACCCTGAGAGCACTCCCCCGACATTCAGCAGCGACAATAAACCTGATGTAATCAGATCAGAAATAAAACCGCCTGCAGGGATAAAAACGACATATGTCACCAGCCCGGTGATAAGTAAAGACAATGTAGGCGTGACGATAATGTCGATGGATTGATGGACGTACTTTCTGATAAACCGTTCGGTATAAGCGATAAAAACCGCAGCGAAAAGAACGCCGATTAATCCTCCCCTGCCAGGGAGCAGATTCTCTCCGAACAAACTGATATTGGCGATTTCAGGGTTAAGGATCAATATACCCGCAAGGCCGCCCATCGCGGGAGTCCCGCCGAATTCCTTCGCCGCATTGATGCCGACAAGGACGCCGAGGTATGCGAATAAGCCTGAACCGATAACCGTTAAAATAAGTGCGATTTGGGATTCTTTCGGGAGCCAGCCGGCCTGAATGACGGCTTTCGTAATACCGGTGATTAAACCTGATGCAATGAGTGCGGGAATAAGGGGAATGAAGATGCTTGATATTTTTCTCAGAAACAGTTTGATGGGTGTGGTGTTTTTTCTGTTGAGATCGGCTTTTTTTCGTGAGGCGGCTTCTTTTAAATCAATGTTTTTTCCGGATGGCATAAGTTTTGCGAAAGCGTCGGCGACATGATTGACGACACCCGTGCCGAGAATGATCTGCAGTGTTTCAGCTTCGACGACACCTATGACCCCGTCCAGCCGTTTCAGCGCTTCAATATCCGTTTTGTCCTGATCTAAAGGCGTAATCCTCAGGCGTGTCATACAGTGGGTAAAGCCTGAGATATTCGATGAACCGCCGCAATTGTCCAGGATATCTTTGGCCAGTGACTGATAAAATGCCTCTTTGCTCATGGAGATCCTCCTTTTTCCGTACGATTTTTCCCGGGGAGCTGTGCCTGAAACGCGTCCTAAAAGCGCCTGCGCCGATCATGAAAACGGCGCGGGCTCGTAAAAGCACATTATTTTTCACCAAAGAACGATCAGCGTTCTTTTTCTTTTGAAAGGTGCTGTTCAATGGCTTTATCAATGAAGCCGTCTGATTCTTTGAGCAGTGCCTTCGCGTGTGTTTCATCCGAATTCGTCTTCAGCATGACGATTGCCGTTTTGACATGGCTGCCTGCGGCCTCAAGCATTTCTTTTGCCTTGTCGTACGGAACGCCCGTGATGCTTTGGATAATGCCGATTGCGCGTTCTTTCAATTTTTCGTTGCTGACATGAACGTCCACCATTAAATTTTCGTACACTTTGCCGCTTTTGATCATCACGGCCGTGGAAATCATGTTCAGAATCATTTTATGTGCCGTCGCCGCTTTCATTCGTGTTGACCCTGTAATCACTTCGGGGCCGACGACGACTTCAATGCTGTGATCGGCATAAGTGCTGATCAACGAGTCCTTATTGCATGTGAGTGCGACGGTTTTGGCGCCGATTGTTCTTGCGTATTTCAGCGCACCGGCCGCATACGGCGTGCGCCCGCTTGCCGCGATGGCGATCACGGTGTCTTCTGCGGTAAGCCCGATCGTTTTGAGATCGAGAGCGCCGGTTTCCTCGCTGTCTTCTATACCTTCAGCCGCTTGCAAAAAGGCGTCTGCCCCTCCGGCCATCAGACCGATGACGGTGTCGGGACTTACGCTGTATGTAGGCGGGCATTCAACCGCATCCAGTACACCGAGCCTGCCGCTTGTGCCCGCTCCCGCATAAATCAGCCTGCCGTTTCGCCGTAAGGACTGATGGGCGAATTGAACGGCAATCTGAATATCGGGCAGCACCTGCTGAACGGCTTCAGCCACTTTGAAATCCTCTTGGTTAATGATGCGGAGAATTTCCATCGTGTCTGCTTGATGGATTGAAGCGGTCTGCGGATTTCTGGTTTCTGTGGTCAATCTGTGAATGTTAAGCCGGTCTGTCATGATTGTACCCTCCCAAGTCGTTAATACTTGAAGTATATGGGCTTCTGAATAGATGTTTCAAGAAAAATCGGCAGGGATGAGATGAATAATCAAGCGCTTTCACAAAAAATGATGCAGAATGTGCTGTTCGCCGATGGGGCCGATCGTGCGACGACCTTTATCAATAAAACCGGAAGACCGGTACAGGTTCTTTGCACGATGATTGCGATGGTTCACAGCAAGCACGATTTCATCACACCAAGGAAAGTAATTTGCGACAAAAGCGGGGAGCTGCAGCATCGCTTGTTTGGCATAACCTTTTCCCTGATGCGGCGCATGTAAGGACAGCGCACTCAGCAAAATGGCAGACACATTGTTCGAATACGGGGCAATGGTTTCTTTTGAGGTATGTAAAATGAAAAAACCGACGGGGCGGTCTTCTTTTAAAATGACTGTCGGGTAGCGATCCCGGATGACGAGAGCCTGCGGCAGGACATCTATCGGCAGAGCTGTGAACTTTTTATCTTCTTCACTCAGCACAAACCCGTTCAGCCCGTCTGCATGCTCCGGTTTATAAAAGGACAGGGCTACATCCATGATATCTACTCTCCTTTTTTATAATTGATCCAATTCATCTTCTGATAGAACACGGCAGCCTGCCCGTTTTAAAAGAGCGGAAGTGATGCCGTCTCCGAGTATTTTTTTTCCTGAGAAAGTGCCGTCATAGATAAAGCTGCTGCCGCAGGACGGACTGTTTTCTTTAAGGATGACCGTTGCGGCGCCTATTTCTTTTGCGTATGCTAACGTTTTTTCCGCGCCGTCCATATATAAAGCCGTAACGTCTTCGCCTGATGCCGTTACGATTCTTGCTGTTCCGTTCAGCACGTCTTCGCCCGTACCGCCGATGATTTCCGCCGGTTCGCGGGGAGTGGTGAAGCCGCCCAAAAGTTCGGGGCAGACCATAACAGCTTTCTTTTCTTCTACGAGTCTGCGGATTTTTTCCGAAGCGGCGTGAGAGCCGTTATACCTGCATTCGATACCGCCGAGACAAGAGCTGACTAAGATCATCTGTGTCCATTCCCTTCAATATTTTGATACTTTCATCATAAATGAAATAAGAGAGAAGGGATGAGTTTTTCAGTTAAAAAACGGGTAAAAAAGTTTGAAAATAAAAAAAATAATTTTTCTCTTTACAAATGGGGTGCAACCTGTATATAATAACTTTTGTCAGCTCGACGCGGACACAACGGCCCGTTGGTCAAGCGGTTAAGACACCGCCCTTTCACGGCGGTAACACGGGTTCGAATCCCGTACGGGTCATATGGAGGATTAGCTCAGCTGGGAGAGCATCTGCCTTACAAGCAGAGGGTCGGCGGTTCGAGCCCGTCATCCTCCACCATATTTGCCGGCCTAGCTCAATTGGTAGAGCAACTGACTTGTAATCAGTAGGTTGGGGGTTCAAGTCCTCTGGCCGGCACTGTTTTCCAAAAAATACGGAGGGGTAGCGAAGTGGCTAAACGCGGCGGACTGTAAATCCGCTCCCTCAGGGTTCGGCAGTTCGAATCTGCCCCCCTCCACCATTTTTGGGCTATAGCCAAGCGGTAAGGCAACGGACTTTGACTCCGTCATGCGTTGGTTCGAATCCAGCTAGCCCAGTCTCAGACACCTTTTGCATAAAGGTGTCTTTTTTTTATCAGCATTTTGTTTCAATTTCTGATTGTTCATCAGATATACTATTTTTAAGCTGCTGTTAAGGCAGTATATTCTGTATTTTCCATCTACACCCTGCCTGAAATTTGGTAAAATAAATGTAATAAAAAAATGAAACCTTTTAAAACAAACAACGTATAGATACAGACCGGTGAAGGGCAGAGGTAAGATAAAACATGGAAAACCTGATTAAAAAAAGAATCAAGCAAGTCAAAAAAGGCGATCAAAATGCGTTTGCAGAAATCGTTGACCTTTATAAAGATAAGATTTACCAGCTTTGCTACCGCATGCTCGGCAATGTTCACGAAGCGGAAGATATTGCGCAGGAAGCTTTTATCAGAGCGTATGTCAATATCGACAGTTTCGATATCAACAGAAAGTTCTCAACGTGGCTTTACAGAATTGCGACCAACCTGACCATTGACCGAATCCGCAAGAAAAAGCCTGATTACTATCTGGACGCAGAAGTAGCGGGAGCAGAAGGGCTGACGATGTATTCGCAGATCGCCGCGGACGGGGTTCTCCCTGAAGACGCCGTATTGTCATTGGAGCTGTCGGACACAATTCAGAAAAAGATTTTAAAGCTGCCTGACAAGTACAGAACGGTTATTGTATTAAAGTATATTGACGAACTCTCTTTAATTGAAATCGGGGAGATTCTGAATATCCCTGTCGGCACCGTCAAGACAAGGATACACAGAGGCAGAGAGGCTCTTAGAAAACAATTGAGGGATCTTTAAGTGGGGTGATGAAATGAGCTGTCCTGAACAGATCGTGCAGCTTATGCATAAGCATCTTGATGGAGATATCCTTCCTGAAGATGAAAACGTATTAAAACAACATTTGCAGTCATGCGGGAATTGCAAACGGCATTTTCATGAAATGGAGAAATCCGTAGCACTCGTCCGAAGCACATCGCATGTCACGGCCCCTGCTGATTTTACTGCCAAAGTTATGGCGAATCTTCCAAAAGAGAAAAAACGCGCTTCTGTAAAACGATGGATCAAAACTCATCCGATGATTGCAGCCGCAGCGGTTTTTGTGATTTTAATGGGCGGCGGTTTTTTCAACAGCTGGCATAATGACCACAATTTCAGTGTGTCCAAACAGCCGAACCTTGTCGTGCAGAATCACACGGTCACCGTCCCTGAAGGCGAGACTGTAAAGGGCGATGTCACAGTAAAAAACGGCAAGCTGTTCATTGAAGGAAAAGTCGACGGCAATGTGACCGTCGTCAACGGAGAAAAATACATGGCCTCAGCCGGACAAGTCACCGGGCAGATTGAAGAGATTAACCAATTGTTTGACTGGGTCTGGTACGAACTGAAATCGGCGGGCCAGGGCGTCGTGAGCGCTTTGGACCCGAATGAAGATGAGTAAAGCGTATAATCGCTTTACTCTTTTTTTGTGCATCGCCGCGCTGGCTCATTTCACTTGAGAAATCAAAATGTGGTATAATGAGCACGCTATATGATGTACATATTGCTCATGCAGCACAATTCATAACAGAAAAACGAAATGACTGAATTCTTGGAGGACGAGGAAATGGCTTTTGAGGACATCCCATTTTTGCAATACCTCGGCAATGCCGTTGATATTCTCCTTGTTTGGTATGTGATATATAAATTAATCATGGTCATACGCGGGACGAAGGCGGTTCAGCTTTTAAAAGGAATCGTCGTCATCGTATTGGTCCGGATGGCCAGTTCATATTTGGGACTCAGCACGCTTCAGTGGCTGATGGACCAAGCGATAACATGGGGATTTTTAGCGATCATCATTATATTCCAGCCTGAGCTGAGACGGGCGCTTGAACAGCTCGGACGGGGCCGGTTCTTTTCCAGGAGCGGAACCCCCGTGGAGGAAGCGCAGCATAAGACAATTGAAGCGATTACAAAATCGATCAGCTACATGGCGAAACGCCGCATCGGCGCACTCATCGCGATTGAGCGCGATACGGGAATGGGCGATTATATTGAGACGGGCATCCCGCTTAATGCGCAGGTCAGCTCGGAGCTTTTGATTAATATCTTCATCCCGAATACACCGCTGCATGATGGAGCGGTCATTATGAAAAATAACGAGATTGCGGCGGCTGCCTGTTATCTGCCGCTTTCTGAAAGCCCGTTTATTTCAAAGGAGCTGGGGACGCGTCACAGAGCGGCTGTCGGCATCAGTGAAGTGACGGACAGCTTAACCATTATTGTATCTGAAGAGACGGGCGCCATCAGTGTGGCCAAAAACGGAGACCTTCACAGAGAATTGACGGAAGAAGCACTGAAAGAAATGCTTGAAGCCGAGTTTAAGAAGAACGCCAGAGATACTTCTTCTAACCGCTGGTACTGGAGGGGCAAGAAAAATGGATAAATTCTTAAACAACCGCTGGGCTGTAAAGATCATTGCATTGCTCTTTGCGCTGCTGCTTTACGTTGCGGTTAACAACAACCAGGCGCCGACTCCGAAAAAACCGGGGGAATCCTTTTTTCCGACATCAACGACTGACGAGGCTACGCTTACTGATATTCCTGTAAAAGCATACTATGATGAAGCGAACTATGTCGTCACCGGCGTGCCCCAGACCGTAAATGTCACGATTAAAGGCTCGACAAGCGCGGTGAAAAAGGCGAGACAGACGAAGAATTTTGAGATATACGCCGATATGAATAAGCTGAAGACCGGGACTCATAAGGTCGAATTGAAGGCGAAAAACGTATCGGACGGACTGACGGTCTCCATTAACCCGTCAGTCACGACGGTTACGATTCAGGAAAAAACGGCTGAGAGTTTTCCCGTGGAAGTTGAATACTACAATAAAAGCAAAATGAAAAAGGGATACACCCCTCAGCAGCCGATTATCAGCCCGAAAAACGTGCAGATTACAGGTTCGAAAAATGTGATTGATAACATTTCACTTGTCAAAGCATCCGTGAACCTTGAAAATGCAAATGAGACCATTGAAAAGGAAGTGAAGGTGACCGTCTATGACAAAGACGGCAACGCACTTCCTGTTGATGTTGAACCGTCAGTCATTAAAGTGACGGTTCCCGTAGCCAGTCCGAGCAAAAAGCTTCCTTTCAAAATCGAAAGGAAGGGAAGTCTTCCGGACGGGGTGAGCGTTGCGAGCATTGACTCGAATCCGAGTGAGGTGACGGTTTACGGCCCGCAGGATGTGCTGGATTCACTTGAATTTATTGACGGCGTATCTCTTGATTTAGGCAAAATTGATAAAGATACCAATATCAATGCCGATATCCCGCTTCCTAAGGGTGTCACTAAGGTATCACCGGAAAAAATCACGCTTCATGTTAAAGTGGACAGTGAAGACAAAAAGGATTTTGACAATGTCGGAATCAAGACGGTCGGACTGGGAGGCTCACAGCAGATTGAGTTTCTCGATCCTGAATCGCAGGCGATAAATATTACGGCCAAAGGCTCTCCCGCCAACATTAAGGCGCTGAAAAAGTCGGACATTGAACTGTATGCCAATGTCTCGGACTTGGATGACGGAGAGCACTCTGTAAAGCTTGAAGTAAACGGCCCGCAAAACGTCACATGGTCCCTGTCAAAAGACACGGTTAAGATCAAGCTGACTTCTAAGAAAAACACAAGTTCAAATAAAAATAACGGCGGTTCCGCTGATTCCGGCAATAAGAACGGCACAAGCGGAGACGCAGACAAAGACAAGAACAAGAACCGGGAAGACGACACTGACAGCGATCAGAATAAAAGTCAAAACCAGGATCAAAATCAAGACCAGGATGAAGACGGATCAAGTGCTGATTCTTCTTCAACAGAATGAAAAAGGAGCGATACAAAATGGGCAAGTATTTTGGAACAGATGGTGTAAGAGGTGTTGCCAATAGCGAGCTTACGCCAGAGCTGGCCTTTAAAGTTGGGCGTTTTGGCGGTTATGTCCTGACCAAAGATAAGCAGCGCCCGAAAGTGCTGATCGGCCGTGATACACGTATCTCCGGACATATGCTGGAGGGAGCCCTTGTCGCCGGACTTTTATCGATCGGAGCTGAAGTGATGCGCCTCGGCGTTATTTCTACGCCGGGGGTATCCTATTTAACGAAAGCCATGGATGCTGAGGCGGGCGTCATGATCTCCGCTTCTCACAACCCTGTACAGGATAACGGAATTAAATTTTTCGGAGGGGACGGCTTTAAGCTTTCTGATGAGCAGGAGGCCGAGATTGAACGTCTCATGGATGAACCGGAAGATAAGCTGCCGAGACCGACAGGCGCGGACCTCGGGCTTGTGAACGATTATTTTGAAGGCGTTCAAAAGTATCTGCAATTTTTAAAGCAGACGGCGGACGAAGATTTCACAGGCATTCATGTAGCGCTTGACTGCGCCCATGGCGCGACCTCTTCCATTGCGACGCACCTTTTTGCCGATCTCGATGCTGACGTGTCTACAATGGGGACGTCTCCGAACGGATTAAACATTAATGATGGCGTCGGTTCTACACACCCGGAAGCGCTGAGTGCTTTCGTCAAAGAAAAAAACGCCGATATCGGCCTTGCGTTTGACGGAGACGGCGACCGCCTCATTGCCGTTGATGAAAAAGGAAACATCGTCGACGGTGATCAGATTATGTACATATGCGCGAAGTATTTGAAATCAGAGGGCCGTCTGAAGGATGATACCGTCGTATCGACCGTGATGAGCAACCTCGGTTTCTACAAAGCGCTTGAGAAAGAAGAAATCAAAAGCGTTCAAACGGCAGTCGGCGACCGCTATGTCGTAGAAGCGATGAAAAAAGACGGCTATAATGTCGGCGGCGAGCAGTCAGGGCACCTTATTTTCCTTGATTACAACACTACCGGCGACGGTCTCTTGTCCGCGATCATGCTTGTAAATACGCTGAAGGCGTCCGGCAAAACCCTTTCAGAACTTGCGGATGAAATGAAAAAATTCCCGCAGCTCTTAGTGAACGTGAAAGTGACGGATAAATATAAGGTAGAAGAAAACGCTAAGGTGAAGGCCGTTATTTCTGAAGTGGAAAAAGAAATGAACGGAGACGGCCGGATTTTAGTGCGCCCGTCAGGCACCGAACCGCTCGTCCGCGTGATGGCGGAAGCGAGAACAAAAGAGCTTTGTGACGAATATGTCACAAAAATCGTGGATGTCGTGCGGACAGAAATGGGAGCGGAGTAGCGAAGTTTATAAGCAGAGAGCGAACAAGACAAGTGCGATCAGCATAATATGATAGTAAACATGATGCCGGGGCGGCAAAAAATAATTGACCGTCCTTGGCACATGCTGTAAAATCAAGCTTGTTCAGCCTTTGTTTTTCACTTGCAGGAAAGGCGGGATTGTTTGCATCTTTTATAATTACAGCGCCCGAACTAAGCGCCCGAAAAACGGCTTAGTTGACGAGGATGGAGGTTATCGAATTTTCGGCGGATGCCTCCCGGCTGATTCATTTAGATCACAGCCGTAAGGATTTCTTCAAACCGGAGGGGCGACTCTCCGAACAAAGAGAAATCACATGATCTTCCAAAAAAACATGTGGGAGGGGACGATTGAAAGTCCCCTTGTAATTTGACTTTCTTCGTCTCCTTTTGCACCTTTAGGAGGAAGAAAATATGTGTGGAATTGTAGGTTATATCGGTCAGCTTGATGCGAAAGAGATTTTGTTAAAAGGATTAGAGAAGCTTGAGTACCGCGGTTATGACTCTGCCGGTATCGCTGTGGCGAATGAGCAGGGCGTGCATGTGTACAAAGAAAAAGGCCGCATCGCCGACCTTCGTGAAGTGGTGGATCACACGGTTGAATCTCAAGCGGGAATCGGCCATACACGCTGGGCGACTCACGGCGAACCAAGCTTCCTGAACGCTCACCCGCATCAAAGCGCACTCGGCCGCTTTACACTTGTTCACAACGGTGTGATCGAGAACTATGTTCAGCTGAAGCGCGAATATCTTGAAAACGTTGAACTGAAAAGCGACACGGACACTGAAGTAGTCGTTCAAATGATCGAGCAATTTGTGGCGGGAGGACTTAGCACAGAAGAAGCGTTCCGCAAAACACTGACTCTGTTAAAAGGTTCTTACGCAATTGCATTATTTGACGGTGAAAACACAGACACCATTTACGTTGCAAAAAACAAAAGCCCTCTGTTAATCGGTCTTGGAGATACGTTTAACGTCGTGGCATCTGACGCGATGGCTATGCTTCAAGTAACGAATGAATACGTTGAGCTTTTGGACAAAGAAATGGTGATCGTGACAAAAGACGAAGCCGTGATTAAAAACCTTGACGGTGAAGTCATGACACGTGCGTCTTATATCGCTGAGCTTGACGCCAGTGATATCGAAAAAGGCACATACCCTCACTACATGTTAAAAGAAACGGATGAGCAGCCGCTTGTTATGCGCAAAATCATCCAAACGTATCAGGACGAAAACGGCAGACTGGCCGTGGCCGGCGATGTCGCTGACGCCGTGGCGGAAGCGGACCGCATTTATATCGTGGCTTGCGGAACGAGCTACCATGCCGGTCTTGTCGGGAAACAATATATTGAAATGTGGGCAAACGTACCGGTTGAAGTGCATGTAGCGAGTGAATTCTCTTATAACATGCCGCTTCTGTCTAAGAAGCCGCTCTTTATCTTCCTTTCTCAAAGCGGAGAAACAGCGGACAGCCGCGCTGTGCTTGTTCAAGTCAAAGCGCTGGGTCACAAAGCGCTGACGATTACAAACGTTCCGGGATCAACGCTTTCCCGTGAAGCGGATTACACATTGCTTCTGCACGCAGGTCCTGAGATCGCGGTTGCATCAACAAAAGCGTATACGGCTCAGATTGCCGTGCTTGCGATCGTTGCGTCCGTTGCAGCAGAACGCAACGGCGTTGATATCGGTTTTGATTTGGTCAAAGAATTAGGTATTGCGGCAAACGCCATGGAAGCCCTCTGCGACCAGAAGGACGAAATGGAAATGATCGCACGTGAGTACCTGACTGTTTCAAGAAACGCTTTCTTCATCGGCCGCGGCCTTGACTACTTCGTGTGTGTCGAAGGCGCCCTGAAGCTGAAAGAGATTTCTTACATCCAGGCGGAAGGCTTCGCCGGCGGCGAGCTGAAGCATGGAACAATCGCTCTGATTGAAGAAGGAACACCGGTCTTTGCGCTTGCGACACAAGAACATGTCAACCTGAGCATCCGCGGAAACGTGAAGGAAGTCGCGGCCCGCGGCGCCAACACTTGCATCATCTCGCTGAAAGGCTTAGAAGACGCAGACGACAGATTCATCCTGCCGGAAGTCAACCCTGCGCTTGCTCCGTTGGTTTCTGTTGTGCCATTGCAGCTGATCGCTTACTATGCGGCACTGCACCGCGGCTGTGACGTTGATAAACCGCGCAACCTTGCGAAGAGTGTGACTGTGGAGTAATATATTTAACCCCCTTTGGTTATCAGCCGGAGGGGTTTTTTAATGCGGAAATTTAGAAATACATACTCTTTGCGATTGTAAAGAAATCCCCTTTTATATATTGAAAAGGATTAACACCTGCTTTATAATACGAGATGCATTCCGGTTAAAATCCATAAATGTAATCATTAGTAAATTGTTTTGTGCGTGCCTCATCGGAAAGTAATCACCTCCAGTATTTTTCATCATGAATATCCATTATATAAACGTAATCAATCGATTACACATCCACATTATGCTTAAGACTTTAAAATCCCTTTTGTATTTGCCGGCTCCTGATCCATTATGAATTCCTCAACTAGATATAAAAATCACAACATTTTTGCAATAATCCGGTTCAATCCTCAAAAAAAGTCCTGACAGCAATGATAGGAGTGGAATGATGTCAAACCTTTTAGAAATCAGAAACATCAGCAAATCTTTTGGCCATAAAGCTGTTTTAAAGGATGTTACATTCAACGTGCCTGCCGGATCAATTGTCGGTTTTATCGGTGATAACGGCGCAGGCAAGTCAACAACATTTAAAACGATATTAGGATTAATCTCTCAGGATAGAGGTAAAGTGAAAATCTTTGGTAAAGAGAATCTGGATAAACATATAAAGTTCAAAGAAGATATTGGGGTCGTATTTGATGCGATGAATCTTCCTGCGCACCTTACGATAAAGCAGCTGAATCATGTATTTAAGAAACTATTCGGTGCTTGGGACCAAGATCATTTTTACCGGTTGGTTCATTCTTTCTCTTTACCTATGGACAAAAAAGTGAATACATTCTCGCGCGGCATGTCAATGAAGTTATCCGTAGCTGTTGCTTTGTCGCATAATGCAAAATTATTACTCCTGGATGAAGCAACGGGAGGGCTTGATCCCTCTTCAAGAGATGATCTGTTAAATGAATTAAAAAGCTTTGTGAGTAAAAGCAACGGGGGTATTTTACTTTCATCGCACATTATGACTGATGTCGAGAAGATAGCCAGCCATATCATTATTATGAAAGATGGCGAAATTTTATTAAATGAAGAGAAAGATAAGGTTCTTGAAAGCTATACTGTTATAGACGTTGATGAGGGCCGATTGGCTGAGCTTGACGAAGATATCGTTCTAGCAAAAAGGAATCATGGATCTTATTGGAGTGTGCTTGTATCGGATCAACAGAAATTGCCGAATGGCGTAACGGCCAACACCCTTTCCATAGAAGAAATCAGCGTCTTTTTAACGAGGAGTGAAAACATTGAAAGGTCTGTTACTGACTAACTATTACTTGGTTTATCGAAGTTTCTTTGCATACACGGGGTTGGCCATATTGGTATCAGCAGTCATTTTTTATTTTGGGGATGCTTCAATGCATCGTTTTGTTGCAATGCTGATTATTTTGTTTGTCGTTATGCCCGCACTTGAGGTTATAAAGTATGAGAGCAAGTCTGGCTATGACAGGTATGTCCGGACTTTACCGGTCAGCAGAGCAAATATTGTTCAAAGTCACTATGTCTTTTATCTTTTGATTGTTGTGATCGGAGCTGTAATATCTTATGGTATTTTCCTTGTATACAGCCTGGGTTCTGATGAACCAATTGACGGCATATTTAATATTGTCTCTTTTGGAACGTTCATCGTTCTCTTTGCCGGTGCAATCGTTTATCCTCTTCTCTACATGATAGGCCCGGAAAAATCCGATGCTATCGTGATTGGAGGAGCAATGGGGGGACTTTTTGCTACCTTTGGATTACAAAGTGTCGTTGGGGATGCAGCAGAACAAGTACCGCTGTCAATTTTGCACATAAATCCTTCTTTATATGTCCCGATTATATATCTCATGATCGGCGTTATCTTATATATCATTTCATTTTTCATTGCCGCAGCTATATATCATAAAAAAGAATTTTAGCAGCGTGTTTAATGATTTTATGCTGTGACAACAGGATAAGGCATGGCACGGGCTCATTAATTCACTTTAACTCCAAGCAGACAGCCGCCCGCCCAATGGGCGGCTGTTCTTCTAATTAAAACTGCGTTGTCACATCGTACTCATAATCAATCTTTAATTTCACATTTTTCATAGTCGATTTTGCTGTTGCGAGTGTGTTGTATTTAAAATTCCAGATGCTTGAGACTGAGAGGTTATCATCCAGTGTGATATCGTAATTTCCTTGAGTGGAGCTGTTTGCGAGTGCGCGGTGCCACACTTTATTCTCTTCTGACATTATGCAATGTCTTGTGTTTCCTTGGCTTGGTGTTTGAGTCGCGGCGGTGTTGATTCTTTTCACTTTGGCGTCTTTTGGAATGCTTGTTTGTTTGGTTAAGTCGAGCCTGAGAACGGTTGAATCTGATCCATTCGGACTGAGGCTTGTATTTCCTTTATTTTCAGCCGTGCCGGCGCGGATAAATTACAGCTACTGAACAAGAAGCAAGATAGAAATCTTTTAGCCTTTCCACCAGTCGGCGGGATTGGAATAGTGTACAGTGATTTGGCAAAGTTAATCCAAACTCATTCCTTTTATGCACTTGATTTTATTGAAGAAAATAAGAGAATTGAACAATATGTAGAGTTAATTTTAAACACACAGGCTGAAGGGCCATATCTATTATTAGGATACTCTAGAAAAAAGATAATGATTAATTCCTTTTATATAATTGGGAAGACTTTACTGAGAGAGCAGTGCATTATTATAATGGATTCGGGGAACATGGTGAAATGCTTTCAAAGGGTTATTTATCAGGAAATACGGCATTAATTAATAATATATTTAAAAAACAGAAGAACATTCATTACCTTATAAAGGAATATAACATTTAACACAGGAGGGAATTGATTTTCTCTTCCTTCCTGTTTTATTTTTAAATAATCCTTGAGAGCATGGTGAGCTATTTTTATAAGAAGGTGAGAAATTGGATAATATATATAAATTGCTGATTATAGAAGACGATAAGGATATGGCTAAGGCGTTACAAAATTTACTTGTTAAATGGAATTTTGAAACTGTTATATGCGGAGATTTTGATAATATTTTGTCAATATATGAAAAAGAAGAGCCTCACATCATATTATTGGACATCAATATTCCTTCATTTGATGGTTTTTATTGGTGTAAGAAAATAAGAGAAGTTTCAAGTGTCCCAATTATTTTTTGCTCGTCTAGAAACAGTAATATGGATATTGTCATGGCTATTAACAATGGCGGGGATGATTATATTCAAAAACCATTTGACAGCCATGTATTGGTGGCGAAATTACAAGCAATTATAAGGAGAACTTATGAGTACATAACAGCAGAATCTCATCTAATCGAATCTAATAATGTGATATTAAACCTTAACGATGCAAAAATATACTTCCAAGATCAGAGTTTAGAGCTTACAAAGAATGAATTTAAAATTCTAAAAACGTTAATGGAAAACAAAGGGAAAGTTGTTTCGCGGGATAATTTAATGAGACAGCTTTGGAATGATGATATTTACGTAAACGAAAATACGTTGACAGTAAATATAAATAGATTAAGGAATAGATTAGAGGGGATTAATGTTGATGACTTTATTTTAACAAAAAAAGGAATGGGATATATAATTCAATGAAATTAATTGATTATGTGAAAAATCATATATTATGGATTTTATGCAGTGCACTTATTCTGGTTGTAATCAATGGGATTTTGTTTGCGAGTACCTCTATTCATCAAAGTTATATAGACATTTTTTATATGGATTTGTTGATTGTCTTTATTCTACTGATCAACATTTTCTATGGATTCATCAAGGCAAAAAAGAAATACGAAGTTGTGTTTAATAGTTCTATCGAAACTTTAGAAAAAAACAAAGTTAGAAATGATTATTTTATAGATATGCTTATAAAAGTCTCCAAAAAGCAACAAAATAAATTTTTGAAAGCAGAAGAAGATTATAAAAACGGTATTAACGAAATTCAAGACTATACTACTCAATGGGTTCATGACATAAAAGTTAATATAGCTGTGTGTGAACTGCTACTGGATGAGATCAACTCAGAAAGCAGCAGAGAGCTGCGTAATCAAATTGAACAAATTAAATTTAGGATTAATCACATTTTACATGTGACAAGAGCTAATCACTACGATCAAGACATTTTAGCGGGAGTAGTAGATGTATGTCATATTTTAAGAAGTGCAATAAAAGAAAATGCTCTTTTTTTTATTAATAAAAACATTGAGATTGAGACTAATTTAAAACCATTTAGTGTTATCAGTGATGAACGTTGGATCTATTATATTTTTGGTCAAGTTCTTAATAATAGCAGTAAATATACACCTGAGGGGGGAACGCTGACTATTACAACTAAAGAAGAGAAACAAGCCTATTATATAATGATTAAAGATAATGGAATTGGCATTTCAAAAGAGGGTTTATCTAGGATATTCGATAAAGGCTTTACAGGTAAAAATGGTAAGATAGGAACGAAATCTACAGGGATGGGTTTATATTATGCTAAAAAAATGGCTGATAGACTAAGTATAGGAATTGAGGTAGACAGCGTAGAGGGTGAATATACTGAATTTCACATTATATTTTATAAACTATCCGATTATTATAAAGTGGCAAATGAGGCAATAAATAATTAGTTAAAAACAGGGGGTAATCTAATGAGAAGAAAAGCTAAAATATTTTGTATTCCATTTGCAGTGGGTCATCGATAGTTTATTCTAAGTGAAAAAAATTCATGGATCCACTTGTTGAGGTAAATGAAGTAGAGTTGGCTGGCAGAGGAAGAAGATTGAAAGACCCTCAATAGACAATATGGAAGAAATGGTTGAGGATATATATAATTATTAAGAATAATATAACTGAACCTTTTGCTATTTTCGAACATAGTATGGGTGGATGCTTACATATGGGCTTTGTCACAAATTTCGAAATGAAGGAAATAATGCCCGCGTGCATATTTGTCTCCGTAGAAAAGCTCCTCAATTGAAGGGAAGAAAACAAATAATACACAGCTTGCCAAAAAATGAATTTATTTCTGAGATTTTAAAATTAGATGGTACAGATAATAATATTTTTAGAACAAGGAGTTAGAAGATATTTTCTTGCCGATTTTGAGAACTGAGTTTAAGTCAATAGAAACCCATGAATTTACTCCTGAAAACAATTTACCAAATTCCGATTTTTCTGTTTTTTTATGGAGTAGACGATAAGACTGTTGATTTTGAAGAATTATTTTTTTTTGGAGAAAAGTAACCCGATTGGGATGTTGGATTTTTGCATTAATAGCTGAGATTTCTTATAAATGAATATACCGAACAGGAGTAAAAAAATCAATGAGACGTTAAATAAATTAAAAAATAATGAATCAGAAAGTAACAGTGTTTAGTTATTATGAGTTGATTAAAGTCATCAATTCGTTGGGTATAATTCTGTCTGCATTTTTACCAGTATATTTTGAAAAAAAGGAACAAACAGACCAATCACTTAGTAAGTAAAACTGATTGGTGATATAAGGTAAAAATCAATCCGCCTTTTATATAAGGAGCGGTGCCGCTTCTTATATCTGCTTAAAAACCTCACATACTGATTATCCATGGTTTTGTACAAAAGTCCTCTAACCCATCACCCCAACCTAACATGAATGTCACATTCACTTTTAGAAATGTAACCTAAATCGATAGCAGCGTTTTTTGCTCTAAATTATAATACAACTATAAGAATCAATGTCCTACACATGATCAGATTTTATGGGGGTTTATAGATGAATAAGATCGTAGAGGTATCAAATGTAATAAAGGAGTATGGTGAAATTGGCAGTACCTTTCGAGCGCTTAAAGAGGTAAGCTTAAATATCAACAAAGGTGAATTTGTTGGGATAATGGGCCCTTCAGGCTCAGGTAAGACAACATTGTTAAATATTATGTCCACTATTGACAAAGCTACTTTAGGAGAAGTTTTAATCGATGGTAAAAGAATAGATTATTACAAGGATGAGGACCTTGCAAAATTCAGGAGAGACACAATCGGATTTGTCTTCCAAGCTTTTAATTTATTAGACAATATGACAATTAGAGATAACATTGCTCTGCCTCTTGCACTAAACAATGTAAAACACAAAATCATCCTAAAAAAAATTGATGAACTAACTGAGCTCTTAGGAATTTCAAATCAGTTAGATAAGTATCCATATGAATTGTCAGGCGGTCAAAAGCAAAGAGTAGCTATTTGTCGTGCGTTAATTACCTCTCCAAAGGTTATTTTTGCAGACGAACCAACAGGGGCCCTTGACTCTAAGTCATCCTCAGAGGTTCTAGAATGTTTTAAAAATATTAACAAAACCATAGGAACAACCATCATCATGGTAACCCATGATGCAAACGCAGCAAGTTATTGTAATAGGGTTATGTTCTTAAAGGACGGTAAATTACACGGAAGACTAGACAGCAGCGGAGATAAAAAGGAATTATTTAAGAAAGTGTTAAACATGCTTGCCGTAATGGGAGGATCGGAAAATGAACTCCTTTAAAATTGCGTTTAAGCTTTTGAAGAACAATTTAAAAATATATGGATTATATTTTGTGGTTTTAGTTGTAACTGTGGCAACTTACTACAATTTTACTGCTATACAGTACAATGAAGTGTTTGTCCAATTAACTGAAAGATTTCAATCAGCTGTAGTGGCAAGTGCAACATCTGGCTTTGTTCTAATTTGCACAGTGGTCTTTTTTATGTGGCATGCCAATGGATTCTTTTTAAAGCAACGTCAAAAAGAAACCGGGTTATACATGCTAATGGGAATAAGTACGTCTAAAATTGGAAGAGTATTCGCAATTGAAAGTATTCTAATAGGCAGTTTGTCTCTATTAATGGGTTTATTGATCGGGATATTATTCTCGAAATTGTTCTTAATGTTATTAAGTAAGTCCATGACACTGGGTGGTGAAATTCCTTTTAGTATATCTGCACAAGCCATCATTCAGCTTATTATTGTGTTCGGGATCATCTTTGTAATGCTGGGAATGAAAAACTATAGAGTTGTGAAAAAAACACAACTAATTAATATGTTGAATGCTTCGAAAGCAAAGCCCTCACCTCCAAAATATAATTATACAAAGGGTTTTACAGGTTTAGTATTAATTGCTGCAGGCTATATAGTTGCACTAAACTTTAAGCAATGGGATTTGGATTTATTGCTTTCTGCGATGGGAATCTTGATCTTGGTCAGCACGGGGACTTATCTGTTTTTTGGAAGTTCTCTGACTATAATTTTAGGGAAGTTAACAAATTCAAAAAAAATTATTTATAAAGATGTAAGGTTAGTCAGTATAAGCAATACTTTCTTTAGACAAAAAGTTAATTATAGAAGTTTAGCGATGACGGCTATTTTAACAGCAGCTACCGTAACTGCATTCAATGTAAGCATTTCGTTCAAACAGTTTGAAGCAAATTATGACATCACAGCCTCCCCATACAGTTTAAGTTTTGAAAGCAATTCTGAAGATGTCAAAGATAAAGTCAAAGAAGTGATTCGAGAGTCAAAGCATGACTTAATCGGAATCAATAAGATTCACTTTTTTATTGGTAATGTCCAATACGACGATAATAAGCAAAATATTGATCCGAATAACAAAGCTATTATCACTAGTTACTCACAAATAAAGAAAACATTAATATTTTTGGATTATAGTAACAAATCGAGTATTTTGAATCAAATTAAACCAGAAACTCATGAAATTTCTTTTATTCTAAATGCTGATTCAATAGCTTCACCTATTTATGTTGATGGTAATAAAGTGAGCATTAATAATAATAATTTCCTAGTTTCTAAACATACACAGCTTCCTTTTACAGGGAAAATTAAAAAATATGGTGACAAAAACATTTATGTTTTAAATGACAATGATTATAAAGAATTAAGAAAGAAAAACCAAGAGATTGTATTAAATGGTGTGCGAATTACAGATGAAAAAGAAAGTAGGGAAGTGGTTAATAGAATCAAGGAAGTTGTACCAGGTGGAGATTTGAATGTAAATGGAAAGAATCAAAGCTTTACATGGGAGTATTATGCTTTAGGTCAATTTTTCTTTTTAGGCCTGATTATGTCCCTGGTATTCATACTAGCGACCTTTAGTACAATTTACTTTAAAATTTTAAGTGATGCATTCACTGATAGGAAACAATATTCAATGTTGAAAAAAATTGGTATGAGTAAAAAGGAAGTGCAGAGGTCTGTCTATCTGCAAGTTGGAATTGCATTTTTGCTGCCTGTGATTGTGGGGGCCCTTCATAGCATTGTAGCAATGAATATGCTGGAACAGATTATGAATGTAAAATTCACCATTCCAATTCTATGCGGCATCGGATTATTTGTTCTTATAATGGTTGCTTTTTATATAGGACTCTGTAAAAACTATACCAAATTGGTATATGAAGAGCAGTAAAAAAATGAGAAGGATTGTCCAGTAAATTTATAAAGAGAGAGGAGATTTCATATGTCATGGTTAACTAAATGGTCCTTTGCTAATAAAGCTGCTATTACGTTAACATCCATTATTATAATAGCCTGGGGAGTAGTCAGTTATCTTCGTATATTAGTGAAGAAATCAGAGTCGGTCAATCTTGTTTCACAAAGCTTAGCAGTTGTTGTTATTGGAGGTTTGGCAGTAGCAACCATGCTTACCTTAATAGTGATACCATGCGTATATGAAATATTTAATTTTAAAAAATCAAAAATGCAAAGGCTTGAAAAAACATTGAAAGATGATATAACAATTTAAATAAAATTTATTGATGTTTTTGGAACAGGGATCAGAACACTTTTCGAAGTCAGCTGTCGGTGATATGACCGGCGGCTAGTTATTTAGTTAGACGTCTATAAGAAAGCGCTGCAGCACGATCCTTTGTTGAAACATACGGCGGCAGAAGCGGCTGCCCATTACGGACAGGCGCTCACGAAGCTTGCGAGAACGGGTTATGATGCCATTCCTGATTTGGTGCTGTCCATTGAGTATAAAAACGGATCTCTGCGTGATGTCGGCCAAAGCAGGCAATACGGATCTGGGGATACAGATTGGCTTTCTGAATGGAAACGGGAGCTGGGTGTGCGTATATAAAATGAGAAAAAAGCTGACGAATGATGCCGTCAGCTTTCTATATGTCTTTTCTTAAAACTCCTCATACTCCGCCGGGTCTTGGCCGTTTATGCGTCCGTCGGGGCGGGTAAGCGAATCGATAAGTTTCATGTCGTTTTCATCAAGGGAGAAATCAAAAACAGAGATGTTTTCAAGCTGGCGCTCGGGCGATGCTGACTTTGGAATCGGGATGGCGCCCAGCTGGATATGCCAGCGTAAAATGACTTGAGAAATGGTTTTGCCGTATTTGTCCGCAATCCGTCCGAGTTTTTGATCGTTCAATACTTCGCCGGCGCGGGATAACGGACTCCATGATTCTGTCACGATGCCCTGTTCTTCGTGCCATTGGCGCTGCTGCTGCTGATTAAAAGCGGGATGCAGTTCTATTTGGTTGATGCCTGGCTTTACGCCGGTTTCACGTTCGAGCCGTTCGATATGCTCAGGCAGGAAATTGCAGACGCCGATGGATCGGATCAGACCCCATTTTTTCGCATCAATCAGTGCCTGCCATGCTTCCGTGTAGCGATCTTGTTTCGGGTTCGGCCAATGGACGAGATACAGGTCATAGTAGTCAAGACCGGCGCGGTATAAAGATTCTTGGATGGTTTGTACAGCTTTGTCATAGTCATGGTAGCGCCCGGGCAGCTTGGACGTCACGTATAGCTGTTCTCTCGGAACAGAGCTTCTGCGGATGGCTTCTCCGACCGATCCTTCATTTTCATAGTTATAAGCGGTGTCAATCAGACGGTAGCCGATATCAATGGCGCTGGTAATGGCATGAACGCCATTGTTTCCGTTAAGAGCGTATGTACCGAAGCCGATCGCGGGAATGCTTGTCCCATCCAGCAGTTTCTTTTGCGGAATTGCTCCAGTCATCATTAAATCCCTCCTTGTTTTCTACTTTACCATTATTCTTACAAATGAAACATAATAATGGAAGGAAATGAGATGATCCGCACATGAAAAAAGCTGACGGAGAACCGCCAGCTTTAAATTTGAAACATCCATGCTACAACGGGGCCGAAGACCGATCCTAACACGGCGCAGAGCGTCATGGAAACAGAACTCATGGAGACCGTTAATTCTCCGTACTCCATTGCTTTTGAGGTGCCGAGCGCATGGGAAGCGCTCCCGAATGCAATTCCTTTCCCGAGTGAGCTGCGGATGCGGATCCACTTGAGAAGCAGCGGTCCTAAGATAACGCCGGAAAACCCTGCGATCATGACGAACACGACAGTCATGGAAGGGACACCGCCGATACCGGACGCAATCTGTATGGCGACAGGCGTCGTAATTGATTTTGGGATAATTGACAAAATCAAACTCCGGCTGATGCCGAACAGCTCTGCAAATAGCAGGCCGCTGACCATTCCGGAGAATAAACCGGCCAACACGCCGCCGATGATCGGAAACATATACTTGATTAACACCCGGCGCTGCTTATAAAGCGGGTATGCCAAAGCCACCACGGCGGGGCCGAGCAGTGAATTGATCCATTGTCCGCCGATCATATAGTCTTTATACGAAATATGAAAAACAAGCAGCACGGCGATAATGAAAATCGTAGTCGTCAAAACCGGTATGAGAAAGGGATATGGAAAGCGCACATATAATTTCACCATAGCCAGATAGGCGGCGGCCGTGAACAAAATTATAAGGATTGCGATACATGCTTGCTGCACTTCTTTTTCTCCTTTCTCTGATTGGCTTTGTGCTCTAACAGCTGGCTGGCGTACCCTGCGGCGATCATTGTGACGATGGTGCTCAGCACGATGATCAGAAACAGAGCAGCCCCGCTGGCGGAAAACAGTGACGGGTAATTGATGACGCCCGTCATGGCCGGAATGAATAACAGCGGAAGAAAAGACAGCAAAAATCCGGCTCCGTCTTCAATCATTTTGACGGGAATGATCTTAACCGATAAACATATGATCAGCAGGATCAAACCGATGATACTTCCGGGAATGGGCAGGTGAAAGAACTGCTGAACGGCTCCCCCGATAAAGGAAAATGCGAATAAAATAATGATTTGCAAGATGATGCGTATGACTTTCACGACAATGCTGTTCTTTGGAGAAGAGCAGCTTCCCCCTTTCTTGATGCTTCGATATGTTTCTTTACTTTTTGCGCATATATTTGTACTATACAAATATATGTATGCAAAATCTTTCTATATGTTTTCTGAGTAAATGTGCATATGTTTGTATTATACAACTAATATTGCTGTTGTCAATTGTAAGGAGTGAGGCTGTTGTCAAAACAAGATCCGATTGAATTAATTGAATATGAGCTCACCACTTTTATCAGGAGAGCTGTTTATCTTGATAACTCCGACCGTAAAATCGGACATCTGGAAAGGGCTGCGTATTTGTTATTACGGCAGCTGGATGAATTCGGACCGGCGCGTGTAAAGGAATTAGCCGAATCTTTTAAGCTGGATATTTCCACATTGTCACGCCAGGCCGCGGCCTTGGAGTCGAAAGAGCTGATCCAGCGTTTTTCCGATCCTTCTGACGGGCGGGTCAGTCTGTTTGCGATTACGAAGCTTGGCAAACAGAGGTTAAAAGCTGATAAAAAGATGCGTCTTGAGCGGTATCATCGTATGCTTGACGATTGGTCAGGCGATGAAAAAGAAATGTTCGGCCGGCTTTTGCTGCGGCTGAATGAGGCGTTTATCGATTAATGCATGATTTTTGCCGGGTTAAGCAGGATTATGGCGTATACAAGGGAGAATGGAAGAGAGTAAGGCTTTACGCCATTCTGCTTAGCAAAAATAATATTGAATAGGGGGCGGAACATGTTTCTCCAGGGACATCCTGTTTCTCGGAGGCTGCGGCATTTATTATCTCAATATTCATAATTAAACAAAAATGAAAGCGCTTTATTTTCAGTCTGTTGGTTTAGGGTGCAAGGTGTTTACCTGAAAAAAACAATTGTATTTTCCACAGAAATTTATTATGATGGAATAAGGAAATTGGAGATTAAATAACAATAGAAAGATAGAATATTTCTAATATTGCGGGAAATGAAGAGTGAGTTAGGTTCAACAGGTGCACCTTCTGCTTCATTATTTCACATATATCAGAGCTGTTAAGAGGAGGAAGCGAAGTGGCAAACAAAGAATTAAAGAGAGGCTTAAGCGCGCGTCATATACAGATGATTGCGCTGGGCGGCACGATCGGTGTCGGTTTATTCATGGGGTCATCCAGCACGATCGGATGGACAGGGCCGTCTGTCCTGCTGGCTTATGCGATCTCAGGTATCTTTATTTTTTTTATCATGCGTGCGATGGGCGAAATGCTCTATGTAGAGCCGAGTACAGGGTCGTTTGCGACATTCGGCCATAAGTATATACATCCGTTAGCCGGCTATATGACGGCGTGGAGCAACTGGTTTCAATGGGTGATCGTCGGGATGTCTGAAATTATCGCCGTCGGTTCGTATATGAAATATTGGTTTCCTGATCTGCCGGCATGGATTCCCGGCATTATCGCCATGGCCATTCTCGGTGCGGCGAATTTAATTTCGGTAAAATCTTTCGGTGAGTTTGAATTTTGGTTTGCCATGATCAAAATCGTCACCATTATTCTGATGATCGTGGCCGGAATCGGGATTATTTTCTTCGGTTTCGGTAACGGAGGGCATGCGATCGGATTATCTAATTTATGGTCGCACGGCGGTTTCTTTACGAATGGTTTTTCAGGATTTTTCTTTGCTTTGTCTTTGGTCGTTGCGGCCTATCAAGGGGTCGAGCTGATCGGGATTACGGCAGGAGAAGCGAAGGACCCGCAAAAAACGCTGCGAAGCGCGATTCAGAGTATTATTTGGCGGATTTTAATTTTCTACATCGGTGCGATTTTCGTAATCGTTACCGTATATCCGTGGAATGAGCTTCACTCACTCGGCAGTCCGTTTGTTTCGACATTTGCGAAAGTCGGGATTACGGCGGCGGCCGGTTTGATTAACTTTGTTGTGATTACCGCTGCGATGTCCGGATGCAACAGCGGGATATTCAGTGCGGGACGCATGCTTTATACATTGGGCGTGAACGGACAGGCCCCGAAATTCTTTAAGAAAGTTTCTTCGAGCGGTGTGCCGATATTCGGTACGCTTGCGGTATTAATCGGACTTGTGATCGGTGTCGTGCTGAACTACATCGCGCCTCCGAAAATTTTTGTCTATGTGTACAGCGCGAGTGTGCTGCCGGGAATGATTCCGTGGTTCGTCATTTTAATCAGCCATCTCGGTTTCAGAAGAGCGAAGGGCGCTGAGCTTGATAAGCATCCGTTTAAGATGCCTTTTGCGCCGTTTACAAACTATTTGACGATCGCTTTCTTACTCATGGTATTGATCGGCATGTGGTTTAACAAAGATACGCGGATTTCTTTGGTTGTCGGGGTGATTTTCCTGGCGATTGTGACGGTCAGCTATTATGCGTTCGGTATCGGCAAGCGCGTGCCTGGTGAAAAATCGAAAATAGAAGACGCTGTATAATTCAAAAAGACACCTCTCTTACAGGGGTGTCTTTTTCGGCTTGTCCGCGAGTGGTATACTGGTTAAAAAAAGCAGAACCGGGGGAAACATCGATGAGTCATTACCGTACGTTATTATTTGATATAGACAATACGCTGCTGGATTTTACCGCTTCAGAAAACGATGCTCTTCAAAAATTGTTTCAAGGTTCAAAGCTGGACCTGACGGCAGAGGTGGAAGCCCGTTATAAAGCGTTAAATCAAGGGCTGTGGAAGGCGTTTGAAGAGGGGGAAATGACCCGCGATGAAGTGGTGAATACACGATTTGCCCTTTTGTTTAAAGAATACGGCCTCGAAGCCGACGGCGTGCTGATGAATCAGGCGTACCGCCAATACTTAGAAGAAGGGCACCAGATGATAGACGGAGCTTATGAGCTGATTGAACGGCTGAGTCCTTTATTTGATTTATACATCGTGACGAACGGCGTCTCAAGATCACAATATAAGCGGCTGGGCGACTCCGGTCTGTATCCGTTCTTTAAAGATGTGTTTGTATCTGAGGACACGGGTTTTCAAAAGCCGATGAAGGAATACTTTGATTACGTGTTTGCGAGAATTCCCGGTTTTTCTGCCGAGGGCGGACTTATTATCGGCGATTCACTGAGCGCGGACATAAAAGGCGGCCAGATGGCGGGAATGGATACGTGCTGGTTTAATCCCGGAAAGAAAGCAAATGAGTCCGGAATCATCCCGACATACGAGATTCATTCGCTTGATGAGCTGTATGATGTGCTGAACGTGGAGCGGAAAGCCGCCGCTCATTTGTAAGGAGAATACGATGAAGATTGCACATACGAAGTTACTGATCAGGGGTTTTGCATTACTATCAATCTTTCATGCGATTCTTCAGCTTCCTCCCGGCCGGGGGGAGCTGAAGGTTTTTTTGTCTGTGCTCGTGATTATGCTGACGGCTAATGACTGCCTGCGGCCGCTGTATATGAAGAGAAGGCCGGCTGTATATCAAGGCTCTTTTCTCCTGAGCAACGTTATCGCGGGAGTTCTTTTGTACAATGTCTATAGTGTGGGGGCACAGGCCGTAATGGTGCTTTTATTGGCGGAGGTGCTTATTACTGATAAGGAGATTTCGGCTGTTTTGTTAACGATGAATGCCGCCGCATTTGCCGCAGCTTTATACGCCGGCGGAGCGGGTGTCAGTGATATCGTGCCGCCATACTTCATCATGTTTGCGGTGATTTATTTATATCGGAAAAACCTGCAGGAGAAGTCGAAGGTTGAATTGCTGAACCGAGAGCTGAAGATCGCTAATGATACACTGAAGGAATATTCAGACCGGATTGAGGAACTGGCCGTTACGAAAGAAAGAACAAGAATTGCGCAGGAGCTGCATGATTCTCTCGGTCATTATCTGGCTGCTCTGAAAATGAATTTGGAATTTGCCGGGAAGACAGCCGGGCATCAGCCGGACAAAGTGAAGCAGATCATTCATAAGGCGCATGATCTTACGAAAGAATCCATTTTAAAGCTTCGCCAGGCCGTTATGCTGCTGCAGGGCTCTTTGCCGGGGCGGGGATTTGAGCAAGAGCTCCGTGACATTTTCAGCCATTTTCAAGAGGCGGGAGGCATACGCTTCAAGCTGGAGATGGACGCGGCGATAGAAGCGGAACAGCCGGATGTGAAGCATTGTCTTTATCAATCCGTTCAGGAAACGATTACGAATGCGATAAAGCATGGACATCCTTCATATGTTTCTGTCCGGATTCAAAAAAACCGAAACATGATATTGGCGCATATTCATAATAACGGCTCAGCCTGCGGAACGATCATAAAATCAAATGGTCTGAAAGGAATTGAGAAAAGAGCAGCCGCACTTGGCGGAGAGGCTGTTTTCTCGTCTGGGAAGGAAACGGGTTTTGACGTGAAAATAAGGATTCCATGCAAGGAGGAATAATCAAGTGAATGTCATGATTGCAGACGACCAGTCCATTGTGAGAGAGGGGCTGAAAATGATTCTGAGTCTTCACGAAGGAATTCAAATATCGGGAGAGGCTTCTTGCGGCGAAGAGGTTCTCCGGCTGCTTTCTCAAACCGAAACCGATGTGATTTTGATGGATATCAGAATGCCCGGTATGGACGGAATCGAAACGACAAAAGCGGTAAAAGCGCGATATCCTTCCGTAAAAGTCATCATTCTGACAACGTTTGAAGATGATCACTATATTTTTGCCGGGCTGAAAAGCGGAGCCGACGGCTATCTCTTGAAGGATGCTGATTCAGATGAAATTATCGCCTCCCTTCAAGCCGTTTATGAAGGGAAGATGATGCTGAATCCCAAAATCACGGTTTCCGTCGTAAAAGCGCTGAACAATATGGAGATCCCTGCTGTGCAGGAAGAGCCGCAGTCAAAGCTGACGGAGATTCTCACACCGAGAGAGCTTGATGTGGCGAAACACATTATGGAAGGCAAAAGCAATAAACGCATTGCCGCAGACTTATTTCTGACTGAAGGCACTGTGAAAAACTATGTATCCAGAATCCTCGATAAACTTGAAGTGTCAAACAGAACCGAGCTTACCTTATATTTACAAAAATTTCTATAACCCCGCTTCACCCTCCTCTCTCCCTTTTTATCACTAAACATATGACGAAAGTAATACCCATATCGAGTACGAAAGTGAATAGAAAACAAGGATTGCCGAGAGTAGAATAAGTGCAGACATGACACAAGGAGTGCTGCACGAATGCTCGAATTAACGGATTTGACAAAGAAGTACGGCGATTTTACCGCTGTCAATCATATATCACTGCGCGTCGAAAAAGGAGAGATATTCGGTCTGCTGGGACCAAACGGCGCCGGTAAATCAACAACGGTGTCGATGATCAGCACCGTGCTCCCGCCGACGGGCGGAACAATCTGCATTGACGGAACCTCATTACAGGAGCAGCCTGCGGCCATAAAAAAAGTGATGGGAGTCGTCCCACAGGAAATCGCTTTATATCAAGCGTTAAGCGCAAAGGATAATTTGGCTTTTTTCGGGAGTCTGTACGGACTTTCCGGTAAGGAACTTTGTAAACGGGTTGATGAAGTGCTGGACATCATCGAATTACAGGAACAGCGAAATCAAAGGATATCTGAGTTTTCAGGCGGCATGAAAAGACGGGTGAATATCGGGGCGGCGCTAATGAATGAACCGAAACTATTCATTTTAGATGAACCGACCGTCGGAATTGATCCGCAATCCAGACACCATATTCTTGAAACCGTGAAGACGTTAAATCAAGAAAAAGGGATGACCGTTATCTACACGAGTCATTACATGGAAGAGGTCGAATACCTCTGTGAAAAAGCGGCGATCATGGATCACGGCTCAATCATTGCCTGCGGGACGAAAGACGAATTGAAGCAGTCAGCCAAAGCCTCTGATACCCTGACCGTGAATGCAGAGGGGATGAATGATGATGCCGTTAAAAAAATCCGCCGCATTCCCGGTGTTGCCGAGGCTGCTGTCAGCCAGCAGACCATTACGATGCTCGTCTCTGCGGCAGATCGCAATATCCTTGATATTGCGGATGATATCAGGAAAACCGGTATCACCATTAAGGGCATTCATTTCGAGGAAGCCAATCTGGAAAGCATTTTCCTCCGGCTCACCGGCAAAACGCTGCGGGATTCATAGGGAAGTCATGAAAATATTATTCAGGCTGATCTTATTAGATTTTCGGTTATTGGCCGGAGCAAAGTCTTTCTATATAAAACTGATTCTGTTTCCGGCACTGATGATTTTTATTTTAGGAACGGTTTTTCACGGCGATTCGAAAGTGAAGCCATTTCAGACCTCGTTTTATAATGCGGATCACGCGGAGAGTTCTTTGGGCGACGTATTAAAGAATGATGTGCTGAAACAAACTGATCTCATCCGTGTAAAAGACATAGGCAGTTACCAAGAAGGGAAACAGCTTGTCGAAAGCGGCAAAGTCTCCGTTTTTGTATACGTACCGAAAGGCTTTGCAAAAGCGGCAGAACACAATGAAAAAACAAGTATCAAAGTCATCTCGGACCAACAAGGCTCTGTAAACGGAGACATTGTGGAAATGATGGCCGATTCGTTTGTCACTAGAGTAAAAGCGGAGATCAGTGAAGAAAAAGCGGTGCTGAAGAAGTCGGGACATCTGTCAAAGGGAGATGTCAGCAAAATCATCAGCGGCCTTTCGGGTGAGCGTGGACAGGCTGTCACCATTCCGAAACAGTCGGCTGGCAATCACGCGGCCCCGATTGATGCGATGCAGTATTATTCAATCGCAATGGTCGTCATGTTCTCCATTATGACCGCGTTTGCGCTCATTCACGGGATAGTGGAAGAGAGACAGCAGCACACGTTATTCAGAATCAAATCAATGCCTGTTTTACGTATCCAGTATGTGGCGGGGAAGCTTTTGGGAATCATGCTTGCCATCCTTATGCAAATGGCTGCCGTCATCATCGCAAGCAGCATCTTGTATCAGGTAAAATGGGGCAATTTGTTTGAAATATTGCTGGTTACGATTGTTTATTCATTTGCGATCGGCAGTATCGTGCTTCTTTGGGGGTTTACTGCAAAAAACCACGAGACCGTCTCAAGCATGGCGGCTCCCATTTTATACGGATTCAGTTTTTTAGGCGGAAGCTTTATCGCAAAAGACGGCTTGCCTGACAGTTTGAAAATCGTGCAGGAGCTGATACCGAACGGCAAAGCGATCAACAGCTATGTCAGTGTCACGCAGCATGCCGGTCTGAGCGGTATTGCGGCGGATTTGGCAGAGCTTGCCGCCATCGGAGTCGTGTTTTTATGTTTGACCATCTGGGTGTTTAAACGGAAGGAGGCTGTTTCATGACGCAGCTGTTATTCATGATCAGACATCAGCTGAAACTGATGCTGCAAAATCGGGCTGCCATCTTTGCGACGATTTCCGCCCCGCTCCTTCTCACATATTTCTTTTCCTTTTCTGCGGATGGCAGTCAGCAGAAGGAAGTATATGTAGCTGATGAGGATCAGAGCGCCTATTCAGCGCAATTTATGAAAATGATTCAGACAGCCGGCCATATAAAAGTCACGAAGGTCACGGAGGACGTATTAAAAACAAAGGTTAATCATCAGGATATATCCTTTGGATTGCTGATCGGCTCTCATTTTGAAGAGAAATTATTTTCCGGAAATGAATTGAACGTTTCATTTATTCAGAATGAAGAAAAGGGTGATGCTGTTTTGACAGAGCAGCTGATTGCGCAGCAGGCGGGCGCGCTGAAAAAAATAGTCCGCGATGCAAAAGTGATATCCCGCACGCTGCACACCGACGGGAAGCAGGCGGCAGCTGATCTCTTGAAGGATATTCAGGGGCATTCCGCCGTCAATGTTGACCGCCATCACGTTTATGAAGGCGGACAGGCAGCCGACAGACTTATCGGATTTTTAGTGATGTTTATCTGGTTCGTTGCAATCCAAAGCCTGCGATCATTTATAGATGAACAAGAAAATCATACATATGACAGATTGCTGAGCACACCCGTTTCCTATACGGCATATGCAATCTCTAAGTTTGCGGCGGCGTATCTTTTCGGACTTCTCCATATTATCGTGATCCTCGCTGCCGGAACATTCATGCTGCATATCCGTTTTGCTGATCATGTTTTTGCTGCGGGAGCTGTGCTTGCGGCCTGCTCGTTTGCGCTGACTGCTGTAACGATGGCCGTGATACCGTTCATGAAGAGCCAAAAGCAATTCACGTCGCTTGCTTCCGTTTTTATAGCTGTCACGGGTTTATTGGGAGGGGCTTTCTTCACATTAGACGCAGCTCCGGAGTACATGCGGATGCTGTCGTTGTTTACCCCTGAAAAATGGGCGATCGGCGCATTTCAAAACAATGGCGGAGGCAGCATGCAGATAGTGCCGCTGAGCCTGTTTCTTGCCGCCGGTGCAGCGTCATTGGTCTTATCACTTTATATGATAAGCCGTCATATGAAAAAAAACGGTTAGAAGGGTGGCTGCTTTGTATATGGCAGAAATGATCGGAATCATAGAATTGCTCGCGGGAGCCGCAATGAACGTATGGATCGGGAGGCTCGGAAAAACCTTTTTCGGTAAAGATGACAGAAGTTCGAGAGTCGTGTTAAGAATCTGCGGCATCTTTCTCATGATCAACGGCGTTTCCAGAGCGTTTCATATCTAGTTCACAAAGTGTTCCGGACTCTTTTATAAAATGTAATCTTTTTCCTTGTAAATCGTGTAAAATAGTATAGGATTCTACGAAAAGAATAAGAGGGGGAAGAAACATGAAAAAGAGACTCGTTATGCTATTCGCGGCGGCCGTTGCTGTTTTGTTGCTTGTGAGCGGGTTGTGGGCTCCATCAGCGTCTGCGGCGCCGGCTCCTGCTTTAACACAAATCCGTATTATCGGTGTGACGTCTGACGGTCAGAGTTACCAATGGGAAAATATCGGGCCGAACCAAATCAGCGCATCAAAACCGATGAAGGGTACAACGGGTTATTTAGCCGTATATTTCCAAGGGTATCCGAACAATAACACGATCCAGGCGTTTAACAACGGAACGAATATTACAAATCTTACGTCAAAAGCGCTGGAAGATGAATATACGAAAAACGGCAATATCGTTACAGGCTATATTAAATATTACAGTGTTCCTCTTTCTTATGTCAGTTCAGGAACGTTCTCTTTCTCCGCAACGGGGCTGAACGGGCCGTACACACCGTTAAGCAGCGGATTTTTCTCCATTCAGGTACAGAGTTAAAACAGCCGCCCGGTGCTTTCATGTATAGTTTTTCTCTCTTTCCGGGAAGCTATTCCTATAGAAAAGGGAGGGCTTACATGATGGACAGGACACTCGGATATTTGCGCGAGTCGCTTTCGAACCACTTGGAGCATGACGTGTGCCGGGGGATTTATAAAAAGCTTCAGGTGAAGCATTATGCAAATGAGGGCGAGTTTGTGAAAGATCTAAATGATTTGGAAATGGATGCGCTGAATCAGGTGCTTGAAAAGGAAATCAAATATGCTGAGAACGAGCAGGATGAGAAGCGCACGATGGAATTGAATGAAGTATATGAGCTCCTGTTTTAAAAAGCCTCCCGGCGGTCGGGAGGCTTTTTATTGTTTCGGAAACAGTTTACAGTATCATCCAACCCTTAGTATAATGGATAGTTGTGAAAAACACAGACGGAGGAGAAACATGAACGAAATAAAAAAACAGACGGTTCTTGAGTTGTCATCGGTTGAAAAAGCTTTGGTTTTTCTGGTGCCGCCATTATTGGGGCTGGTCATCGGATGGTTTCTGCCGGTCATTGCGAAATGGACCGTAACATTGGATTGGCTGCCTGTTATCGGGCCGCTGGAAATGATCGCTTCTTTTCACGGATGGAAGGCTGCGGCTGTCATCGCCGTTATCGGCTTAATCGGGGGAATGTGGCTGACGCGGACTGTTTTTAAAGAATGTCTTACGGCGGTCGTGACGGACAGCGAGGTGTCCTTAACCATATATAATGAAGAAAGCGTGTTTTCGAAAGACAGCATTTCCGGTGTGTTTACGGATGAAAAGCATCTTGTCTTATTGGGGACTGAAGGGCAGGAGCTTTTTCGGGAGAAGCTTGAGCCGGCGGTTGAAAAAGCGGCTGATGCGTTTCGCGCGCATGGGTATGTCTGGCTGGGGACGGAAGATCCTTTTAAAGAGGAATATAAGCGGTGGGTGCCGGACACTCCGGATTTGGAGCCGGGGGCTAATGCTCTTTTAAAAGCGAGAGAAAAGGCGCTGAAAGAGGAAGAAAAGGCTGACGCGAAAGAGCTGAAAGCGGAAATAACCAAGCTGGGCATTACCGTTCGGGATAAAGGCTCGCGCCAATATTGGCGGTTCTATCAAACGCCGTCTGCATAAAAAAAGCTGCCGCCGTTTGATACGGCCGGGCAGCCCGGAAACAGATTATTTCTTCTTGTCATCATAATATTGAACCGGGTACATGGAGCCTTCGGATACCATTTTGTTATCTTCAATATCTTCGGGATGCGGGTTGCCTGCTTTGTTGACGGGGAATGATTCAATATCCTGCTTCCCGGAGAGCGATGTTTTCATATTGCGGATAAAGTTCATCACCTTTTGGCGGTTTGATTTATCTTTGAGCAGGTAGGAAGTCACTCCGACAGTCGACACGGCAAGTCCTGAAATGAGCAGTTTTTGTTTCACGATAAAAACTCCTTTCTATTTCTGGCTTGCAGTAGTTATTCCCGCTTGACGGCTGTTTAAACATCTGAAGGGTAATTTTGGCTTTCCGCTTTAATGCGATAAAGATTGACAAAACTATTTTCAGAATAATATTATAAATATATGATAGCGTTGGAGTCATATTTTAATTGAAAGGTGTTAACTTTATGAATCAATTACATCGCAGAATGGGAACGTTTGCACTCATGATGGTCGGACTTGGGTCGATGATTGGCTCCGGCTGGTTATTCGGAGCGTGGCGGGCGGCTCAGATTGCGGGACCTGCCGCAATTATTTCCTGGATTATCGGTATGATCGTTATTTTATTTATCGCACTTTCTTACAGTGAATTGGGTTCAATGTTCCCGGAAGCCGGGGGAATGGTAAAATATACTCAATATTCTCATGGATCATTTATTGGATTTATCGCAGGATGGGCAAACTGGATCGCGATTGTTTCCGTTATTCCGGTGGAAGCGGTTGCGTCTGTTCAATATATGAGCTCATGGCCGTGGGAATGGGCAAAATGGACAAGCAATCTCGTTCACAACGGCACTCTTACGGGAGAGGGGCTCGGCTTCGCATCCGTATTACTGATTATTTACTTTTTACTGAATTATTGGACAGTTAACTTATTTTCAAAAGCGAATTCATTGATTACCATCTTTAAAATTATTATTCCGGGGCTGACAATCGGAGCGCTGCTGTTTACCGGTTTTCACGGCGGAAACTTCACATCCGGTTCAAGCATTGCGCCGAACGGCTGGGCGAGCGTGCTGACGGCGGTGGCCACATCAGGTATCGTATTTGCGTTTAACGGGTTTCAAAGTCCGATTAACATGGCCGGAGAAGCAAAAAATCCCGGCAAATCGATTCCGATTGCGGTTGTCGGTTCGCTGCTGGTCGCAACCGTCATTTACGTCCTATTGCAAATCGCATTTATCGGTGCGGTTGAACCTTCCATGATCGTTCACGGCTGGAGTCACCTGAACTTTAACTCTCCATTTGCCGATTTGGCGATCGCATTGAATATCAACTGGCTTGTCATTATTCTTTATGCGGATGCGTTCGTATCTCCGTCAGGAACGGGTATCACTTATACCGCTACGACGTCACGCATGATTTACGGCATGGAAAAAAATAAATATATGCCGAGCATTTTCGGAAAACTTCATCCGCTGTACGGCGTGCCGCGCCAAGCGATGATTTTCAACCTGATCGTATCGTTTATCTTTCTGTTTTTATTCAGAGGATGGGGCGTGCTTGCTGAAATCATTTCCGTTGCGACGCTGATTTCTTATATCACGGGTCCCGTGACGGTGATGACGCTGCGGCGGACGGCGGGGGATTTATACCGGCCTCTCCGTCTGAAAGGCCTCAGCGTGGTTGCGCCGCTCGGCTTCGTATTCGCGTCTCTCGTGCTGTATTGGGCGCGCTGGCCGTTAACAGGGCAGGTGCTGTTTATCATTTTGATCGGCCTTCCGATTTATTTCTACTACCAAGCGAAAGCGAAGTGGAAAGGATTCCGCAGAAACTTTAAAGGCGGCGTCTGGATGGTTTTCTATCTGCTCAGCATGATGGTCATTTCATGGCTCGGAAGTGAAAAATTCGGCGGTCTGAACATCATTCCGTACGGCTGGGATATGGGGCTGATCGCAATCGTTGCCCTTGCCTTCTATGCGTGGGCGCTGAAGAGCGGCTTCAAGACTGAGTATTTGAAAGACGCCAAAGCAATCAATGATCAATTAAAAGGCGGACAGGCGGAAGCTGCTGCCGGAAAAGAATAGTGATTGATAAAAACCTTGCGGTAACGTTCCCGCAAGGTTTTTTTGATCGGGCAAAAAAATCGATACAGACGTGACGATGAATGAGCAAGCCTAACGACAGGCAACCAAGGCCAGTATTCTTTTTTTCTCATGATTTCTCCGCCTTATCAATAACTGTCTTCCATACTAAAGAATGAATGTAAAAGATATGTTGGGCGACTATTAATCTTTTATGTTTCTTTCTTCTCCGTAACTTCATCCGTTTTCCTGTACTTCAAGTCAAAGCTTTAGAGACAAAACAAATAATTAACCACAGAAAAAATACAGTACGTAAGTCGAGATTACAATAATTGTATAATAAATTAAAATATAGGAGAATAAACAAATAGCAGGAGGTAATAAGTATGAAAACGCGAAAATTAGGACTGGGCGACTACCCTAGAGACATCAGAGATTCCAATTATACAAAAACTATTAAAACATTTTGAATTATTTTCACTCCCTAAGTTTATTTAGGGAGTCATATTATTTTAAGGAGTGAGATTATATTTGAACAAGATTAAGTGGCTTATTATAATTGGGGTCATAGTATTAATAGGTATATTTATATGTATCGGAACATTTAAATATACTAATTCAGTTTCTGATGTTAAACGAACTGAAACAGAAAAAGAAAAGAATTTCTTGAATGATAAAATTGCAGCTATATATTATTCAGCAACAATAGATTACCCTAAAGATGGGAGTTACACTGTATATATTGATGAAAAAGGAGCAGCAACAGCTGTAAAAGGAGATGCTATTGAGGTTGGAACCATTGCACAAGATGAAAAAAATATAGTTAGACAGGACAAAAAAGAAGTATATATGATAGGCGATAGCTTTAAGAAATTCCCGATGCAACATCAAGTACATACAAGTTATGGGCAGTCATCGGGTCATTTAATAAAAGGAAATATCTTTTATTTTTTGAATAATCAAGAAGTCGGTAAAAACCATTATAATAGCTTAATCAGATGGGGTAACAGCAATGGGTTTCACGAAAAAATTATTCCGGGTTTCTATACAAGTACCGGTAATGACGGTGAATATATTTACGTGATAAATGAAGATTCTTCAATCAAAACACCGACTTTCCAGGATGTTAAAATAGATAAAGATAAAGTTACAGTAGGGAAAGGAACAACAATTCCTATATTAAATGAAGAAAATTGGAGTGTTTATTCACAGATAATAGTTAAAAAAAGCTCAGCCTTTTTTATACTATATAACCAAACGGATAAATCAAACAAAGTACAATTCAAAGTAGCAGAAATTGATTTAAAGCATAATAAGTTTAAAGGGGCATATCCTTTAGGCAGTTATAATATCCCTGATGAAATTTCTCAACTGGCAATTCCTCTTTCCACTAATAACTTTTTTGTGAAAAATGACACTTTATATCATTTGGCAGCTAATTCAATACTTTATACTTTTGATCTGAAAAGTATGAAGCCGAAGAAAAAACTCCCATTACATAGATCAACAAAATTTGAAAACCAAGCAAAATTCACTTATTTTGATGAGTCTGAAATTTTCTTGTTAGAAATAAGCAAGGGTGGGAAATATGTGATTAATTCTTACTCTTATAAAAACGGAAAAAAATTAAAATCTACTCCTATCAGAGGACTTGAAAAAATTATTAACAACACCCATGTTTCTGAATATGACTTTTTTATGATTAAGAAAAACAAAGAAGTATGGGGTGATTAGATATAAATGGCTAGACAGCTGAGTGAGTATACTTAAGGGGAAATTAAATTCACAAAGGAGAATAATAATGGATGAGCTAGATCTTGCTTTTGGTATTTTACCACTTTCTATTATCGTCTTATCGATTATATTCACTTATATTTTCAAAAAAGTGTATATAATGCCGCTTGTCAGTATAGTTGTTTCTGTCATACTAATGTTTACTGTTTTTAATCTATCCTTTTGGGGATGGGTTGTTGTCTATGGTTTAGTATCACTAATATTATCATATATTACAAATAGTGTAAGAATGAAAATAGATAATAGAAATAAATAATTATATCCTTTTGTTTGTAAGGTATCATAGGTAATTCAAAATTACAGTGATACCTTTAATTAATATAAAGGTGAATGTAAGCTTTAATAACATGCTCCGCCCGCTACATAACATGATGGCGTTTGCATTATCGGGCAAAAACATGGGTTCGGCATCATCTCCGAACCCATGCTGGTTTTATGATTTGTATTCTTTTTTGACCTTTTGAAATATATCCGCATAGTTGGTAAACACACCGGTTACGCCCCAATTCAGCAGACGGCGCATGTCCGCCTCGCTGTTTACGGTATAAGGGTGAAGCAGAAGGCCGTGGCTGCGAATGTTTCGGACATTTTGAGCGTTCAGCGCTTTGTAATCCGGTCCGATTCCGACGGCATATGTTTTAATGTCTGTTAAATCTGCGTCAGTCATTGACGTCATCTGTTCCGCTTCAAGCAATTGGACGGCGGGAAGTTTCGGATCGAGCTGTTTGATTTTCAGAAGGCTGTCCTTGCTGAAAGACTGAATGATAACTTGTCCAAGTTTCGCATGCTTACCTGCCAATTTGTATTTTTTCAGTGAAGCGATCAGTTTTTCTTCCATACCCGGATATGTTTCGGGCGCCTTTGTTTCAATATAATAGTTTGCATGTCTGCCGAACCGTTTTAACACGTCATCAAGTGTGGGAACGCGAAGTCCGGCGTATTGCGGTTTTGCTTTTTCCGGATAGGCCTTATTGAACCAAGAGCCGGCGTCGAGCTTTTGAATCTCGGCTAATGTATGATCCTTCACCCAGCCTTGTCCGTTTGTGGTGCGGTCCAGTTTTTCATCATGCATGACGATCAGCTTGCCGTCTTTTGTCATTTGTAAATCCAGCTCAATATAGTCAGCCTTCATTTTTTGCGCAGTTTCATAAGAAAGGATCGTGTGCTCCGGGACATACCCCGAAGCACCGCGATGGGCAATGGTCAAAATTCTGTCAGGAGACAAGAGGTTTCCTTTTCCCGCTGCCGATACAGGCGTGACGATGAATGACAATAAACCGAGTGAAAGCAATACCAAAGCAAACAATTTATGTTTCCGCATGTTTTCTTCCCCCTTAAAAATCAATATCTGTCTCTAGTGTAGAAAATCGTTGTAAATGCTGTACTGCAAAAATATTAATCTTTTATGTTGTTTTCTTACACATGCTCCGCCCGCTTGCCCGTATTCCACGTCATAGCCAAGAAGACGATGGACAGCACGCATGAGGAGATAAGCATGATAAAGCCGCCGTTCCAGTCAAAGCGGTCTACGACATAACCCATGATGGCGTTGGCGAAAGCAGAGCCTCCGATGTAGCCGAAAAACCCGGTTAAGCCGGCTGCCGTTCCCGCCGCTTTTTTAGGCGCAAGGTCAATGGCCTGAAGCCCGATCAGCATGACAGGTCCATAGATTAAGAAGCCGATGCTGATCAGCGCGATATTATCGATGAGCGGATGACCGGCAGGGTTAAGCCAGTAGACCAATACAGCGATAAATACGCCGGCCATGAACAGTACGCCTGCCGGCGCGCGGCGGCTTTTGAAAAACCGGTCGCTGATCCAGCCGCACAAAATCGTTCCCGGAATTCCCGCATATTCATAAAGGAAATAAGACCATCTGGAGTCTTCAGGCGAGAATCCTTTCGCTTCCGTCAAATAAGTCGGAGCCCAGTCAACGACTCCGTACCGCACGAAATAAACAAACACATTGGCAAATGCGATATACCACAGAAATTTATTATTCAGCACGTATTTGAAAAGAATTTCTTTGGTCGTCATCTCTTTTTCCTGGTCTTTGAACGCATGTTTCGGATAGTCATTCCGGTATTCTTCAATCGGCGGAAGCCCGCAGGATTGCGGCGTGTCCCGAACGAGAAGAACAATCACAAATGAAATGACGATGGCGATAATCGCCGGAAAGAAAAATACGCTTTTCCAAGTAACAAACATGGCGATGCCGAGAGTCACGAGCGGGGCGAGAATACCTCCGCCTATATTATGGGCGACATTCCATATCGACATTTTCGTTCCGCGTTCACTGATGGAAAACCAATGAGCCATCGTCCGTCCGCAAGGCGGCCAGCCCATTCCTTGAAACCATCCGTTAATAAACATAAAAATGAACATAATCGTCACGCTTGACGTGACCCACGGCATGGAAACAAATAAAATGTTTACGACACCTGACAAAAACAGACCTGTCGCAAGGAAATATCTCGGGTTGCAGCGGTCAGACACCATCCCCATAATAAATTTACTGAAGCCGTAAGCGATTGATACGGCCGCAAGCACCAAGCCAAGTTCCCCTTTTGAAAACCCTTGTTCCTGAAAATAAGGAATAGCGAAGGCAAAGTTTTTGCGAAGCAAATAATACCCGGCATACCCGATGAAAATCCCCAAAAATACTTGCAGCCTGAGCCGTTTATAGGCCGCATCCGTCTTTGAATCATCCAATCTCTCAATATGCGGAGCCGGCTTAAACAATTGAAACATCATATCCTCCCCTTTGCTGAACGTCTATCATGATGTATGTATGACTCCTTTCCTTGAAAATGACAAAAAGAACCAGAAATCACCCTTGTAAAAGGGCAGGGTTTCCTGGTTCTCCTCATCTCCATCCAAAAATCATTAACTTGTGTATGATAGCGCTTTCTTAAATTATCACAGTCTGACGTGAATGTAAACGCTTTAAGGAAAGTTTTCATTTTTTTGAATAAATAACCGGAGGGAATATCAGCCGGAGAGCGAAAGATTTGAAGTACTCGATTTTGTACTCAGGCATAAGATGTGTTAGGCCGAACTAAGAAAAGCGAAGGGAGTGCATCTGTTGATTGATGAATTGGATTTTGCGTTCGGTGTTCTGCCGCTTTGTATCATCATCTTGTCAGTCGCCGGAACATATTTGTTTAAAAACGCGTTCATTATGCCGGCTGCCGCTTTGGCCGTTTGCCTTATATGCACCTTTACCGTATTGAATTTCTCGTTTATCGGGTGGGCCGTTGTGTATACGCTTGTCTCTTTCGCGTTATCGCATATTACGATGGTGGTGATCAGCCAAAATAAAAAATAGGATCGGCGGCAGCCGATCCAGCTATCAAAAGCAGAGATGCGCTCTCTGCTTTGTTTTATTTATGAATGTGCAGGAATTCCTTGATGACCGCGGTCTGTTCTTCTTTCGGGTAGCTTCTGTACAGATGGCTGGCTAAGCGGACGGGGTCACCGAAGAAGTACCGCTCATATTGTGTCTGTCTTGTTCCGAAGGGGCTCATGGTCAAATCCCATGCGAGGCGGAACACTTTTACCCGGTCTTCAGCGTTCAATTCGGCCGCCTGCAAATATTGGTCAAGGTCTCCTCTGATGTCAGAACGGAACGCTTTTTCAGTCGGCAAAGTCACCATTCCGCTTGCTCCGATCAGCTGAATGATTTCCGTGAAGCGCGGGTAGATATCGGGAAAAATCGCGCTGACCACACGAAGCGGAGCGACACTCGGACGCATATAACCCCATTCATCTGTTTCCGCATCATTCTCCGACTTTTCCAAAAGGGCTTTCATCGTTTCCAGACCGGTGATGATTTCAGCCATCTTAGCCTGAATATGCTGATATTCGCCCACATCTATCGCTTCGACAAGCGTTTGGGCGAGGCCCAGGAGAAACTCCGTCTTTACAATTTGTCTCGTGATAACTTGATGAAATGCGAAGGCGTTAAAAGAGCTTTTCATATTAAAATCAAAAGCCGCCTCGTAATTATTATAAAAAAATACGCGTTCCCAAGGGACCAAAACGTGATCAAATACAACGATAGAATCCATTTCTTCATATCTTGAGCTGAGCGGATAATCAAACGCTGATTTTCCGAGTACGAAAGATTCCCTGCAGATGAATTTTACTCCCTTTGTATTGGAAGGGATTGAAAAAGCGAACGCTTCATCCGATTCAAAATACATTTTAGGCAGAGAAACCACGAGCACTTCATCCGTCAGGCCGCCTTGTGTGGCTAAAATCCGGGCGCCGTGTATGATGAGGCCTTTTTCATTTTTATCGACGACTTTTGCCGAGATAGGTGTCGGCGATACGTTTACACCCATTTGTGAACGATTCACCTGAGGGGTGATAAACGTGTGCGTAAAAGAAAGATCCTGAGCAGCAGCCCGTTCGTACAGCGCTTGAACATGTTCCGGAAAACAATGCTCGCGGTCTTTCAAAAGCGCGGCGGAGGAGGCGAAGCTCATCAGCACGGTATTCATATAATCCGGGCTTCGACCCATCATTCCGTGCGTGTGTCTGGCCCAATGTTCGAACATGTTTCTTCTTCTTTTTACGTCTTCTTTCGTTTTCGGCTGCAGGTATGAAAGCCCGGCCCGTTCTTTTTTACCGGGAAGACTGTAAGTCATTTGATCTTTCATGTCCGGTTTCGTTTGCAAATCATAAAGAGAGCGCTTCGTTTCCAGAAGGCCCTTAAATGCGGGATGTTCAGAAATCTGTCCCTCGATCTTTTCACCATCGAGCCAAATCTCATTTCCAAGCTGATTTAATCGGTCAATGAACATTTTTCCATTAATGATACCCATCATGTCGCCCTTCTTTCTTTGCAGATCCACTACCTCATTATATTGAAAACGAAATTGGGTGTTCCGGTTATTTCCAAAGGGGAAGAGCCTTTTCTGATAAGGGGGGGGAAGGGTTTGCATAATAAAAAAACCCCTTAAGCAGAGGGGTTTTTAACTGATCATGTCTTTGTATCGTTGTTCGAGGACAAAGTCTATCATTCCGGTGATACGGGTGTTTTCAGATTTTTGTCTGAAACGGTCAGACACTTGGATTTTTCTTGAAAACGGAAATACAGCAATAATCCAAACAAGGCCGGCCAGGCCGAAAACCATCTGCAGAGCCATTTCAATCAATTCATTAAAATGAGTGCTGAAAAAAAAGATATATAACGTGATGAATGTGACTGTACATACAATTTTGACAGTATGTTGGAAGGTGAGGGGCGGTTCAGTGAAACACATTTTTATTTGATTCAGTGTGAGCGAATCTTGTTTCATTAAGTATGTAAGCAGTTCTTCGTCATTTTGACTTCGCGGAATCAAATCGGTTTCTATTTTTTGAACGGTTTCCTTGTATGTCTGCATATCAATCTTCATGCGAATCCTCCTTAAAAATAACTCCAAGAATACTCATTGAGCATTCCTGGAGCAAGGAGCTGCCTGTTCAATTATAGAAATAGTGATAAAACCGTGCGGAACAAGGCTGCAGCTCCTCCTAATTCAGGTGCTAAAACGACTAAAGCACCGATCCCTACAATAACAATAATTCCTGCGCCTGCAATAGCCATGGTATTCACGACAGAATCCCAATCCGGGGAGTACACCTCTTCGGAATCCGGCAACCTGAAACTCTTTTGTTTTATTTTAAATGTAATGGTAGTTGTTAGTCCAGTTGTAGCACTGTCACCGACCGGAATATCAGGTGTATAAATTTTAAATTGAATATTCAGCGATCCCGCAGCCGGATTGACATACACTTCTAAATAACCGTTGCGGACTGACAAGCTCAGACTGTTAAGCAGGTTTTGATAGGAATCAATTTGTGATGCTGTAAAAGAGACTTGTGAATCTCCCATCAGACCGGTAATATAAGCTCCCGGTTTGCCATTTGTAATGGTAACTGTGTTGGGAGAACCTTCGCTTGGCACTGTTGCCAAAAGTGAAGTAGATAAAAGAATATCCATTTCAGGTGATGCATAAATGGTTTCTGTCTTGTCGAATTCAAACATGGCATTCGCAAGATTCGATATATTTTCTAAAGCAGGAATGGTTGTTAAAATGTCCGTCAGTGTGCGCAGTCTTGCATCATACACAGGATCAGAAGGCGGATGGACGCTGCTTACACCTGAGTCTTTTCCGGAGTATCCGTCTTTGTCAATGGCGACTTTTCCCGCTCCGCTTCCGATCGTTCCTTCATAAAATTGATCAAAAGCCCAGTTTTTCGGCATCGGGTATCCGAGGTTGCCGCTGAATCCGGTCGACATGTTAGCCGTAAAACTATATTTGGTCAGACCTGCTTCTGACGTCCGGATACAAATGTTTCTCGGTCCGTATACCCCGATTTCATATTTCGGCGCAGTTGAGAACGCCTGCATTTTCATAAAAGCTGACTTGATTTCTTGAAAGTAAGGGATGATTTTATCTGTGACTTCATAATCATACGCATCGAAATCGACGGCAAAGTAAATGGTCGTTCCTGACGGGAAGCCTAATCTTCGGGCGGCTGATGCAGCGCTGTACGCATCTCTCGTTCCTTGGTCTTTTACAAAATAAGAAGATTCATAGCCGCCGTCCTGATAAATCGGAAACACGCTTAAGCCGGCATTGAAAATAGTGGAGAGTTCTTTTGACGTCAACGCCTTCGATGTCAGTCCGCTGCTTGTCCGCACATTTCCGGTCAGATATCTTCCCACGATTTTATAGCCATTCTCACGTAAAGTTTTGGCCGTATCTGCCGTCAAAATGGCAGCGGTGTCACAAGCTGAAGCAGCCCGGGTTGTGTCGCCTGAGCTTGATAATAAAGCTTTAATCGTCGGCATGTCCGCATAACCAGTCTGCGGCAGGCACATAAACTTTTGGAAAGCTTTCACTGCCGATACAACTCCGACGCCGTATTTTCCGTCGAATTCACCGGGATCAAACGCTTCCCCATTACAGTAAAGCGCGTATTGAACAATCAAAACAAAGCCTGTCCGTGAATCGCCGGGAGTCAAGGTAGGACATAAGCTGGTCGTTCCGTTCCCGAAAAATCCATTGGCGACGCTTGTGCTCATGCCTTCTTCTTTTTGCAGGGCATAAATGAGAGCCTTGTTTGTATCGCGGGCATATAAGCCGTCACAAGGCATCAAGCCGATGTAGTCATTGTAATCCCGGTTCAGGTTCTGCTGGATTTGGCGGATTTTTTTGTCGCCTCCCGCTACTAACCGAAAAGCGCTCATATCCAGCAAGGCCTTCATAATGAGTGCCGTGACGATGCCGTCTTGCTTAGTGAGCCCGGCCGCTTTTTGAAACTCTTTTACAGCGTTTTCGGTATTTTCATAGAAAACGCCTGAAAATCCGCCGGGGTTAAAACCTTTACACCACAGCGCCCCTTGCAGAATGTAATTCATGTTTGCCGGCTTAGAATCGGGAGCCTGCTTTTTCAACGGCTTAAACAATCTTTGTGTCGTCGGGCCGAAGTTATCGGCAGGTTCTGAAATACCAAGTTCAATTTGAAGCGCCCGTGTCAGACCGTAAATGGTATCCCAGCCCGTTTTTCCGTTTTCCGGTACTTTGTTGTACCCGTGTCTGCCTTTGTACGTTTCATTCAGCCATTGTTGTGTTTCCAGGACCATTTCGTCCATTGCAATCCCTCCATTAGGTGTAGTGTGCGTTCATTCATAGGTGGCAAACGTATGACAGTTTGTCATGGGTGCAGAGGTTTATCCAAGGAGAGCCCCATCATACAGCCGCAGAACAAACGCCGAAAGAGAGGCATTGATAGGAAAAGACCTCGATATGACAATTGATACAAAAACAACAAAATGGATAGCGGTTTAAAGTAACTTTATCACTTAATCAAAAATAACAAGAATCATAAGTAGTAGTCATATAGTCATTTTAAGGGCTGTTCACATCTCTTCCTGCAGTCAAAATGGTTAGTTGGACGGATTTATGATTGGCTATATTGTCATTAACATAAATAGGGTAAATAGTTACAGGAAGGAAGGGTTTTCTGGATGAAAAGCAAAAAGATTTTTAAGTCGCTCATCATTATTTTTACTCTTTTAATAAGCGGAATTGGTTTTATGGGTTTTTCTTCTCCGCAAAAAGCAGAGGCTAAAGACTGGCTTCATACTTATAAAAGCGGGTATTTCACTAACTATGTGATCAATACATATCATCCTAAATTCACTAAAACGACAAAAAAGTACAGCTTGAGAGCCGTGACTTTTAAATCCAACAGTAAAGGGAAGGGCACGTATAAAATATACGTCCAAAAGCAAGTCAACGGCAAAGGTGCCTGGAAAACAATAAAAACCGCCAATGCAAAGAAAAACGGAACGACTTATTTTGAAACACCTTCGTTAAAAAAAGGAGATTCATACAGATTTAAATTGGTCAATCAGGGTTCGAAAAAACGTGTCAATTATAGTGCAAGATGGATTGTATTCGCTTCATAATGCCGATTTTCCGGTCTATAAAGTTTTAGCTGCTGCTGCTGCGGCAGCTTTTTATTTTCTCCGGAGCTCAACCGCCAGGGAGCCCGCGCCTGTCTCTTCGGGCGTACGTTTGTATTTCACCGCATCATTCTGGATTATGCGGAAAGGTACATCGCTTCAATGATAAGCCAGTCCCGGGTTCTTTTGATTCGTTTGAAAATGTTCTGATATAAAAAAGGCGTGCCGCGGTGTAAAATGGCTATATTGATAAATATGGAGGTTGAGATGGATCAAGATTATATGACTGAGCTTGTCTCAGTCCAGCTGAAGAAAATTCGGTCGGAGAGAGGCTACACACAGGAGAAAATGGCGGATGTGATCGGCCTTTCTAAAAAGGCGCTGGTGCAGATTGAGAAAGGGCGGGCGCTTGCGGAATGGCCGCACGTTGTGGCGGTTTGCGCGCTTTTCAGATCAAGTGAAACACTGCAATCCGTATTAGGAGATGATCCGCTGGAGGTCATTGAAACGGTTGCTCACCGCACAATTGACAGGCCGAAGGGGAAGACGATGGGCGGCAAGGTGTGGTGGAAAGCCATCGAGAAAAAAGGCGAGTTCCGCTTGCAGCAGCATTTGATTTCCCACCATTACCGCATCCTTGATTCCTATGATGATCTGTGGTTCAGCAGTTTTGAAAAGGCAGAGGCTTTGGAGCGGCTTGATGAGCTGTTCTTGGAGGCGGAAGAAGCGAAGCGCTGACGCACCTCCGGTTGATGTATTTTCTGACAAGTGGGAAAATATATATAAATTCCAGCCAAAGGAGAGATTCGAATGAAGCCTGAAGATATCGTCCGAAGCGGCCCGAACCAGTACATATGCAAGGAAGGAATCGCAAAAGAACTTCCAGGGCTGCTGGAGACATTCAGAAAACCCGTTATTGTGACCGGAATCAAATCCTATCAGGCGTTCTCCGATTACAGCGGCGGTTCTTCCTGGGATGTGATTCAGCATAAAGGATACTGTTCACCTGAGGCGGTGCGTAAGGTCTGTGAGCAGGCGGAAGACGCGGATGTGATCATCGGTATCGGAGGCGGCACGATTTTGGATTTGGCAAAAGCGGCGGCAGACCGGCTTGATATTGAAGCTGTGATGGTTCCTTCCATTGCGGGGACGTGTGCGGCAAGTACGCCGTTAAGTGTCATGTATGATGAGAGCGGCAATTTTATCAGAGTGGATTATCATAAGCGTTCAAGCTATTTGACGCTTGTTGATCCGCTGTTTTTGCTTTCCTCTCCCATTGAATATATGAAAAGCGGGATCGGTGATACGCTGGCGAAATGGTATGAGGCCGAAGCGGTCATCAGAAATACGGGGACGGCGCCGCTGATGGCTCAGGCGGGGCTGAGGCAGGCGGAATATATCCGTGATCTGTTATTGCGTTACAGTGAAGCAGCCGTCGTAAGCATGGAGAAAGGTGAGCTGTCAGTACCGTTCATCCAGACGGCGGAAACGATTATTATGCTCGCGGGAACGGTCGGCGGGTATGGGGGCCGTTTGTGCAGGATGGCAGGGGCGCATGCGGTCCACAACGGACTCAGCTTTATTCAGGAGACACATCAGGTGCTGCACGGTCAGAAGGTTGCTTACGGCATATTGGTGCAGCTTGCGCTTGAGAATCGGAGACATGAGATTGAAGAGCTGCTTCCGTTTTACCGCCGGCTCGGTTTCCCCGTCAGTCTCTGTGATCTCGGCATCCTTGACAACCATGAGGAAACCAAGCGCCGTATTGCTTCTCACGCCTGCCGGGCGGAAGAATCGTTATGCTTAATGGGACAACATCGCGAGAAGGACGTGTCAGCTGCGATTGAATCGCTCGAATCAGCGCAAAAGACAGGATAGAGCTTGTCATCTATCTTGTCTTTATTTTTTGAATATTTCCGTTATAATGAGTGGGGTATAGAAAGGGAGGGGCCAAAGGACATGTATCAGGCTAAGAAGATGTTGTTATTAGGATCAGGCGAGCTGGGGAAAGAAGTCGTCATTGAAGCGCAGCGGCTCGGGGTTGTCACTGTAGCCGTTGACAGCTATGAGCATGCTCCCGCCATGCAGGCCGCGCACAAAAGCTATGTGATTGATATGCTTGATAAAGCGCAGGTCAGAGAAGTCATTGAGAAAGAAAAACCGGACTTGATCGTGCCGGAAGTGGAAGCCATTGCGACGGATGAGCTGCTGAAGCTTGAGGAAGAAGGTTTTCACGTCATTCCGAATGCGCGTGCGGCAAAGCTGACGATGGACCGTGAAGGCATCAGACGGCTTGCGGCAGAGACGCTTCATCTTCCGACTGCCGGCTATGAATTCGCGAATACATATGAAGAATTTAAAGAAGCGGCGGAAACAATCGGCTTTCCGTGCGTGGTAAAACCGCTGATGAGCTCTTCCGGAAAAGGGCAAAGCGTGTGCCGCTCGGCTTCCGGGCTGAAAAGCTGCTGGGACATGGCGATGGAAGGCGGCCGAGTGAAAAACGGCCGGGTCATCGTTGAGGAATTCATTCCGTTTGAATCAGAAATCACTCTTCTGACAGTGCGCGCGGCGAACGGTACATCCTTTTGCGCGCCGATCGGACATGAACAAAAAGACGGTGACTATATTGAATCATGGCAGCCTCATCATATGACGGAACAGCAGATCAAAAAGGCGAAACACATTGCGAAAAGCATAACGGACGAGCTCGGCGGATACGGTTTGTTCGGGGTGGAGCTTTTCCTTACTGAAGATAAAGTATATTTCAGCGAGGTGTCTCCCCGTCCGCATGATACAGGGCTCGTTACGCTTGTGACGCAAAATTTGTCAGAGTTTGCGCTGCATGTCCGCGCGGTATTGGGATTCCCGATTCCGGAAATCACTCAGCTGTCGCCGGGGGCAAGCCGTCCGCTGAAGGCGCCAAAAGAGCTTGCTGATTATGCGGTTGAAGGTGTGGAGAAGGCTTTGGCGGTAAAAAGCACTCAGGTCCGCGTATTCGGTAAACCCGTCACGAAAGTAGGACGCCGTATGGCGGTTGCGCTTTCTGCAGCCGAGACCGTTGAAGTGGCCAGAGAAAGAGCGGCTGAAGCACTCAGTCATTTATCAATTACATAAAATGATCTTAAAAGGCGTTTTTACCGTAATGGTAAGGCGCCTTTTTTGTTTGGACAGACTATATACTGGAAAACGGGGTTGTGAGATAATGTATGAGGCCGTTTTGTGCCGGCTTTTTTAATTCTTGAAACTTTTTATGTCCGCAATCGTTATATGTAATGTTCTCATTTCACGGAGAAGGAAATAACAATACATCATACGGCTTTTCATTCATCAAGAACGGACAATCCGGATCGCAGCATGGAATATTTAAGCAGGGCAATCCGGAATAGAGGAAACCATGATTGCTTACCTTAATATGAACGGCGAAAAAACAAAAATCACCAGATTAGATTGTTCAAATAACACCAAATGCTGTATAATAAAAGAATTTGAATGATAGCATTGAAAGAATTCCATTTTATGTTTCCGTAAAATGGAGTCTTTATGCATACGCAGTCCGATTTGATATGGTTTTAATTGGAGGTTTGTGTAAACTGTGAATTATATACCTAGTATGATTACAATTGGAAATTTCATTTGCGGGCTCTTATCGATTCATTCCCTTTTGTATCATAATATACACTCTGCGGTGATCTTTATTTTCACCGGGATGTTTCTTGATTTCTTTGACGGTTTGGCCGCTCGTAAGCTGAACGCGGTATCGGAAATGGGAAGGGAGCTTGACTCTTTTGCTGATCTCGTGACGTTCGGCGTAGCGCCGTCCATGCTCGCTTACAGTGTTTCACTATATACGCTTCCGTTCATCGGAATTTTAATCGCGCTTTCCTACAGCATCTGCGGGATGATCCGTCTTTCCAGATTTAATATTGAACAAAGCAAGCTGCCGACGTTTATCGGGATGCCGATTCCGTTTGCGGGTATGTGTCTTGTCATTTTGAGCTTTATCAATAACGCTTTTCTTCTGGGGGCGGGAACGATCGCGCTCGGTTATTTAATGGTCAGCAACATTAAATTTCCGCACTTTAAAAAACAGGCGCCTGAAAACCTGGAGAGCAGAAGATGGAATTAGTTCAGCAATTAATATCCGATTACGGATATATCGCGATTTTTCTTATGCTGACACTCGGTATTATCGGATTGCCAATTCCGGATGAAGTCATGATGACGCTTGTGGGCTACTTCGCTCATTTAAACGTGCTGAATTACGGGCTCTCCATTCTGATCAGCTTTATCGGAGCGCTCCTTGGGATGATTATCAGCTACTTCATCGGCAGAAAAGCCGGCCGGCCGTTTATTAATAAGTTCGGAAAATGGGTCGGTCTGAAGGAAAAGAGGATGGAGAAAGTAGACAGGTGGATGAAGAAATACGGGCCGTACACCATTATTTTAGGTTATTTCATCCCCGGCATCAGACACGTGACCTGCTACTTTTCCGGAATCGGCAGAATGGAATTCAAAACCTACTTATGCTTCGCCGCCATCGGAGCGTTTTTATGGTGTTTTATTTTTATTACTATAGGAAAATTCATAGGAGTAATCAATGTTTAATACTGCCGCTAAAGTTCTTTACCGTTCATTGATTGAACTGACTAATAATCGATTGACGTCTTATCTCATTAAAAACTTCTGTGAATCGAAACTGAGCAAGCCGATGATTCCGCTGTTTTCCAAACACTATCGCATCAACTGGAATGAAACGGAACGCACGGCTTCTGACTTTGATTCACTGGCGTCATTTTTCATTCGTGATATTAATTTGAATCTCCGCCCCGTGGCAAAAGAGAAGAACGCCATCGTCAGCCCGGTGGACGGCGTCGTTCAGACGGTTGGCATGATTAAACCCAATCAAACTTTCATGGTAAAAGGGAAGGATTATTCGTTCGCCGAACTGACGGGGTTTAAAAGCGCCGATCACAAGTATAACGGCGGGTGTTTTGCCGTGCTTTATCTGAGCCCGAGACATTACCACCGCTTCCATTCTCCCGTCAGCTGCACGTATCAGAAGCTGGCCGAGCTGGGGAAACGCTCCTATCCCGTTAATACGATGGGATTGAAGTACGGGAAAGATGTGCTCTCAAAAAATTACCGTTATGTGTACGAGCTGACCCGTGCTGACCAGCAGATGCTCATGATTCCGGTAGGTGCGATGAATATTAACTCGATCGTTCAGACAAACACCGGAAACAGGCTTGAGACGGGGGAAGAGCTGGGCTATTTTTCATTTGGATCGACCGTTATTTTAGTATTCGAGAAAGATATGTTTACCCCTTCGGATAACCTGACTGAAGGCCGTGAATTACAGGTCGGTCAGATCATCGGTTATGCGGAGTCACAGGAGGAGGCGTCCGCTTTATAAAAGCTGCTCCTCTTTTTTATATGGTGTAAGGAAGTGAACATTATGGAAGAAAAGGATTTGGCAAAGCTGATAGAGCAGTACCAGCATACAGGGGATCAGCAAATTCTTGAAGCCGTGCGGGACGCATGCCGGCCTGTCGTTGAGGCGCTCATCTCAGAACTGGCTGAAGACAGCGCCGATCTTCTGCGGGCAAAAGGCCGTGACCGTTTTCCGTTTATTATCGGCAAGTATCAGACCGCGGCCGGCCTTTCGCTTGAGACCTTTTTGCGCAACACGTATCGGTTTTATTTTCAGCAGGTTTTAAAAGGCGAAGCGTGACTGGAAGAAAGAGTCCGGACGGAAATGTTCATCTTTCGCCCGTTTTCCTGTATGATATAGTAGAGTGTGCGATCATTAATTTAATTGAACAGGGTGTATAAATCATGGAAAAACAATATAGAGTTTTACTTTATTATAAATATGTAAAGATTGATGAGCCTGAGGAGTTCACGGCTCAGCATTTGAAGTTTTGTAAGGAGCTCGGTCTGTTAGGCCGTATTTTGATTTCTGAGGAAGGCATTAACGGTACGGTGTCCGGAACGGTTGAACAGACGGAACAATACATGAATGCGCTGAAAGCTGATCCGCGCTTTGCTGACATGCCGATCAAAATTGACGAGGCTGACGGACATGCATTCCGCAAAATGTTTGTGCGCCATAAAAAAGAATTGGTGACGCTTCGTCTCGAAGATGATGTTGATCCGAATGTCACGACGGGCAAGCATTTGAAACCGAAAGACTTTTATGAGCAAATGCAGGATCCTGACACGATCGTGATCGACGCCAGAAACGACTATGAGTATGACCTCGGTCATTTCCGCGGAGCGGTCAGACCTGATATTGAGGCGTTCCGTGAGCTGCCGGACTGGATTGAAGAGCACAAAGACATGCTTGAAGGCAAAAAAATCCTCACGTACTGCACAGGCGGCGTACGCTGTGAGAAATTTTCCGGCTGGCTGCTGAAGAAGGGCTTTGAAGACGTGTCCCAGCTTGACGGCGGTATCGTCACTTACGGTAAAGATCCTGAAGTGAAAGGGCAGCTGTGGGACGGACAGTGCTACGTGTTTGACGAAAGAATCAGCGTACCGGTCAACCGCGTAGAGCACGTTATCATCGGAAAAGATTATTTCACGGGCGAGCCGTGCGAGCGTTATGTGAACTGCGCAAATCCGGCATGTAATAAAAAAATGATCTGCACACCTGAGAATGAATACAAATACATGCGCAGCTGCAGTCACGAATGCCGTACGAACGAACGCAACATGTATGTGAAAGAGCACGAAATGACTCAGGAAGAAATCAATGAACGCCTTGCTTTGATTGAAAAAGAGGATCATGCGGCGATTGATTAATAGAAAAGACCACCAATGAGGTGGTCTTTTTTGTGTTTACATACTTTCTGTCCGGGCGGTCTGGTCTGCCGTGACGGGTCCTTTATATTTGAATGCTTTTTCCCACTTGGACACGACGATGCAGGCGACCGCATGGCCGGGCACGTTGACGCCGGTTCTCGCCATGTCCATGACGCGGTCGACACCGGCAATGATGGCGACGCCTTCCGCGGGGAGACCGACAGCATTCGCAGTCGCCAGAAGCACGACGAGTGAGCCTGACGGGACGGCGGCAATGCCTTTGCTTGTCATGACGAGCACAAGCATCATCAGAAGCTGCTGAGATAGCGGCATCTCCACATGAAACGCCTGCGCCAGGAAAATACAGGACACCGATAAATAGAGGCTTGAGCCGTCACAGTTCAGCGATAAACCTGACGGAACCACAAAGGAGACGACCCGCTTCGGACAGCCGTATTTCTCCATCCGATCCATCAGCTGAGGCAGAATGGTTTCTGTGCTTGTCGTGGAGAAAGCGATCAAAAACAGATCCCAAATCATTTTCAGCACTTCAAAGTACTTGATTTTAAAGATAAGCCCCACGATCGGAAACAGAACGAAGAGTATCAGGAACAGCCCGAGGAACACAGTGCCGATCAGCTTCAGCATCGGAAGCAAAAGCGCGATTCCGAATTGTCCGACTGAGGCGGCCATCAGGGCGAGAACGCCGATCGGAGCGGTGACCATCACCATCTGCGTCAGCTTGAACATAATATTTGCCGTGGATTCGAAGAAACTCATGACAGGCGCGGAGGCTTTGCCGATGCCGGCTGCGGCAACACCGAATAAAATCGCGAAAAAAATGACGGCGAGAAGATCGTTTTTCGCCATAACGTCAATGATATTAACGGGGATAATATCAAGAAGCATTTGTTTCAGGTCGACTACTTTTTCCGTATAGCCGGAAAGCTCGTGAATATCTTTTTTAGCAAGATGAGAAAGGTTAAGTCCGACTCCCGGCTTCAGCACGTTCGCCAAAAACAGACCGAGCGCCAGAACAAGCGTCGTAATCACTTCGAACCAAATAATCGTTTTGATGCCGAGACTGCCCATTTTTTTCATACTGCCGCTGCCGGCGGCTCCGATGACAATGGTTGAAAACACGATCGGCACGACAATCATTTTAATCAGGCGGATAAATCCGTCTCCGACGGGCCGCAGCGCCATCCCGAAATCCGGGAAGAAATGGCCGATCAATGCTCCGATGGCTAAAGCGATCAAAATCTGGAATGCGATAAATTTTTTCAAGCGAATCCCCCTTTTACTTGCGCATTTCTTACGTAATTCGTGAAGCAGGCGGCAACCACCTTCCTATCAGCCATAAATTTGTCACATTATTGACTGTGCGATAGAAAGGATTGTTTTACATTATGTAAGCGCAATCATTTAATATGACAGAAAGTCCTCATTGAAAAAAATGAAGGAGCATAAGAATAAAGAAAGATTTCTGATGAAAATATTAAAAATTTTGATAATTATCCTCTTATAAGTGGTATATTTGATATGATACGGTCAACTGCATTCTCATATATCTGTGCATACACGATTAAGGCAGAGAAAACAGGCAGCTTATAAAAGACTGAAAATTTAAACAATTACAAGAAAGGTGTGCTTTTGTTGAATCAACTGATTGAAAGACGTAAGGTCACAGCAAGAAAAGAAAAACCGGATTCCGCTTCATTGGGATTTGGCAAGTACTTCACAGATTACATGTTTGTTATGGATTACGAAGAGGAGAGAGGGTGGCATGATCCGAGAATCACCCCTTATGAACCGGTCCATCTTGATCCGTCCGCATCCGTTTTCCATTACGGGCAGGCCGTATTTGAAGGGCTGAAGGCTTATAGGTCAGAAGACGGCCGGGTGTTGATGTTCCGTCCTGACCAAAATATAAAACGGCTGAATAAATCGTTACGGCGGATGAGCATGCCGCCTCTTGACGAGAAGCTGGCGCTGGAAGCATTGATACAATTGGTGGAGCTGGAGCAGGAATGGATACCGATAGAAAAAGGAACCTCTTTATATATTCGTCCGTTTGTAATTGCGACTGAGCCTTCTTTAGGCGTCCGGCCTTCAAAACGTTACAAGTTCATGGTTGTTCTGACGCCTGTCGGTTCGTACTACGGCGATCAGCTGAAACCGATCCGTATTTATGTGGAGGATGAGTATGTGCGTGCCGTCACCGGCGGAGTGGGCGACGTCAAAACGTCCGGAAATTATGCGGCCAGCTTACAGGCTCAGCGGAAAGCCGAAGAACTGGGGTATGATCAGGTGCTTTGGCTCGACGGGGTGGAAAAGAAATATGCCGAAGAGGTAGGGAGTATGAATATCTTTTTCATCATAAACGGAGAGGCCGTAACGCCGGCATTAAACGGAAGCATTCTCGGGGGCATCACACGCGCATCTGTGATAGAGCTGTTAAAAAGCTGGGGCATCCGCGTCAGGGAAGAACAGGTCGCCATTGATGACATCTATGAGGCTGCGATGAGAGGCGAGGTGTCAGAGGTATTCGGTACGGGAACCGCGGCCGTCATCTCGCCGGTCGGCGCGCTGCACATTCACGGAGAAACGATTGAACTGAATAACGGTTTGATCGGTGAAGTGTCAGAAAGGCTCTATGAAACGATTGCCGGCATCCAAGTCGGGAAGGTGCGGGATTCGTTCAGATGGGTGGTTGAAGTATAACCAAAAAAAGAACCCTTGCGCTGCAGGGTTCTTTTTTTGGTTATTGGGATTTTACGGCTTGCACGCGGGCTCTGCTTTTCCGGTTTTTCAAGTAATAAGCGCTGTAGCAAACGGCCATAAATGCAATTCCGCAATAAAGGGCGATGGCCTGGTTCGGATCAAAAGCGATGCCGATACAGGAGGCGAGGCATAGGAGAAAGGCCGCTATCGGTACGACCGGATATCCCGGTGTCCTGTATTTCAAGTCTGAAAGCTGGTGCCCTTCTGTAAGAAACCGTCTTCGGAACAAAAATTGCGATGCGGCGATGCTCATCCACACAGCCACTACCGCAAATCCCGAGACGGAGACGAGAACAAGGTAGACTGTATCCGCTGCAAATACGCTTGACAACAACGACAGAATGCCGCCGATCATACTGAAGATCAGAGCGTTAAAAGGAATGCCTTTAGAGGTCAGCCTGGCAAAGGCGGGATGAAGCTCCCCTTCTTTAGACAGGGACCACAGCATACGTGATGACGCGTACAGCCCTGAATTGGCCGCAGACAGAAGCGCCGTTAAAATGACGAAATTCATCAGATCGGCCGCATAAGGCACGCCGACTCTGTCAAATACCGTGACAAACGGGCTTTCAATCACACCGGCTTCCTTGATGGAGATCATCCCTGACAGCACAAAAATCGTTCCGATAAAGAAAAGCGCCAGCCGCCAGACTGTGGTCTTAATGGCGCGCGGAACAGTTTTTTCCGGATCGGCGCTTTCCCCTGCGGCGATTCCGATCAATTCCGTCCCTGAAAAAGCGAAGTTTACTGAAAGCATCGTCATCAGTATCGGGAAAAAGCCATTTGGAAAAAGGCTGCCGCCATCCGTAAAGTTCGACAGCATAGGTGCGGCCTCACCGCTTTTCATCGGGACGATGCCGAACATCGCCGCTCCGCCCAATAAAATAAACAGTAAGATGGCTAAGACTTTAATGCTTGAGAACCAAAACTCCGATTCAGCAAAAAATTTCACGGAGAAGGCGTTTAATAAAAAGATGAGAAGAGCGAATACCGCACTCCACATCCAAACCGAAGTATGCGGGAACCAACGCTGCATGAAAAGCCCGGCCGCCGTGAATTCAGAGCCTAGCGCCACCGCCCACGTCAGCCAGTACAGCCATGCGACCGTAAAGCCCGTCGCGGGCCCGATATAGGTCTTCGCATAGGTGTGGAATGCGCCCGTCACCGGCATGGCCACTGACAGTTCACCGAGGCAAAGCATGACAAGATAGACGATGCCCGCGCCCAGAAGGTAAGCGAAAATGGTGCCCGCCGGACCCGCCTGATGAATGGTATACCCAGAGCTTAAAAACAGCCCTGTTCCGATCACACCTCCGAGTGATAGCATAAAGAGGTGTCTGCTTTTCATACTTCTCTGAAAATTCGTCTCGTTCTTGTTGTTCATTGTTTTCCAACTTTCTGCGAGGGCCGTCCTAATAAAAAATCTCATGCCGGCGAACGGCACGAGATTCCGGCGAACCGGCTTTTTGAATAGAATATACAAACTATTCCGATTAGTCAAGTTGTTTTTAAGGTCTTGGCCCAATCGGCAATGGCTTGGATGTCCGCGGGTTTCGTCCGGCAACAGCCTCCGATCAGGCTCACGCCGTTTTCGTACCAGCTTTGCGCGCTTTTTCCGAAATGGTTTTCGCACGCTGCGCCTTTCCAGGTTTTTGTCACTGGGTCATATTGTTCGCCAGAGTTCGGATAGGCGATAATCGGTTTGGACGTTGCCCGTTTGATTTCTTGTACCAGCTGCGGAATATGTTCGATCGGTGTGCAGTTGATGCCGATCGCTGCGATTTGGCTGCAGGAGTCGAGCAGGGCCGCGCATTCGGAAATAGGCGTGCCTTCGCTGATATGCCGTCCGTCTTTGGCGCTGAAGCTGATCCATGCATAAGTGCCGGGGAATTCCTCCAGCAGCCTTGTGATCGCTTTTGCTTCTGACAGGCACGGAATGGTCTCACAGGCCAAAAGATCGGCGCCGGATTCTATGAGAGCTTTCATCCGGGGGCGGTGAAAGCTGATCAGCTCATCCTCCGTCAGTCCGTAATGCCCGCGATATTCTGAGCCGTCAGCGAGGCTCGCGCCGTAAGGTCCGATAGAAGCGGCGACCAAAGGTTTGGGCCGGTGTAAACGGTTTTCTTCATGCGCCCAAAATTCATCGCGTGCTTGTGCGGCAAGTTCAACAGATGTCTGAATGAGACGTATCGCATCGGTTTCCAGGATGCCGCGCGCTGCAAATCCTTCGATTGTCGATTGATAACTGGCGGTGATCGCGCAATCAGCGCCGGCGGCAAAATATTCTGCATGCACCTGTTTGATCAGTTCCGGCCTCTCCAAAAGAATTTTGGCCGACCACAGATCGTCATGTAAATCACAGCCCATCCGCTCAAGCTCGGTTGCCATCGCGCCGTCTATGATCATCACCGGGTATTCATTTAATATTTGTGAAATGGGATTCATAGGCCTTCCTTTCTGACTTTACTGAAAATATATAAAAAGGGTAATGGACGCTATTCTCTTTGTCAATGAACCGGCAGAAAAAAGGTGTTCAGGACGCTGCCCGAACACCTTTTGTTTAGGAAATGTGTTTGCCTTTCGCACTTTTCGCGATGCCTGAATACTCCCAGCAGTCGATCCCGTCATCATCAGGGAGCACATCTCTGTAAAAGACGGGGTCCTTTCCGGCTTTCTTTTGCCGGACATAATCGCTCAAAGCGGCAAACGCTTTTTTCGACAGAAGGAAAATCGCGATTAAGTTCACGACCACCATTAAGCCCATGAACAAGTCAGCCATATCCCACACAAGCTGGACTTTGGAAATACAGCCGAACAGTACCATTCCGAGCACACAGATACGGTAAATGAACAGCCATTTTTTGTTCTGGCTTAAAAATCCGATATTGGTTTCTCCGTAATAATAGTTGCCCATCAGAGCGCTGAAGCCGAACAAAAGCATTAAGACAGCAAGGAAACCGGACGCCCACGCGCCGACATGATCGCTCAAGGCGGCCTGAGAAAGCGCGATGCCGCTCAGTCCCGGCTGGTGATAAGCGTCTGAAAATAAAATGATAAGCGCCGTGCTTGTACAAATGACGAGCGTATCCGTCAGGACGCCGAATGCCTGAATGAGCCCCTGTTTCACCGGGTGGCTCGTCGTAGCTGTCGCCGCCGCGTTCGGAGCGCTTCCCATACCCGCTTCATTTGAGAAAATCCCGCGTCTTACACCTTGCATCAAGGCCGCACCTAAAGCGCCGCCCGCTGCCTGATCAAAGCCGAACGCATTTTTTACGATTAGCGACAGAACGCCGGGCAATTGGGTGATGTTCGTCAGAATGACAAAGAAAGCGACACCGATATATAAAACGGCCAAAACGACTACGATGTATTCCGCCATTTTCGCAATCCGTTTGACGCCGCCGAAGATTACGCCGCCGAAAACCAAGATTAAAATAATGCCCAATGTAAGCCGGCTGGTGCCGAATGCGTTTTGAAAGGCGACGCTGATCGTATTGGATTGAACGGAATTAAAAACAACCCCGAATGACAGTGTGATTAATACGGCGAACAGCGCGCCCATCCAGCGTTTCTTCAGGCCCTTTTCCATGTAATAGGCCGGGCCCCCGCGGAATCCGTTTTCATCTTTTACTTTATAAATTTGGGCCAGCGTGCTTTCAACAAAGCTTGAAGCCGAACCGATGACTGCGATAATCCACATCCAGAAAATAGCGCCCGGACCGCCGAGTGCGATCGCAATGGCGATTCCGGTAATATTCCCGGTTCCGACACGCGCCGCCATACTGATGCAAAATGCCTGAAACGGGGAAATGCTGTTTTTTGTCCGGGCGGCCGCGCCTTCCTTCAAAACCCGGATCATTTCCTTCAGCATGCGGACTTGCAGACCCTTTGATCTGAACGTAAAAAACAGTCCCAGAGAAAGAAGCAGTACGATTAACAGTTTTGACCATAAAAAATCATTTGCCGAGCCGATTACATTTTCAAGGAATTCCTGCATCCAATCACCTCTTGGTTCGTTTGATTAAAAAATACTGAGCTCCCACTCCTGTGCGATATGTTTCAGCAGCATGCCGCCGGTCAGGCTGTTGCCGTATTCATCAATGGCCGGACCGTAAATGCCGATGCCGCAGCCGTTATGAAAAGGCTGTTCTCTTCTGGCGCTTGGGGGAACCAATGCCATAATGCCGCCGGATACCCCGCTTTTGGCCGGGACGCCGACGAAAGCCGCATATTTGCCTGACGCATTGTACATCCCGCACGTCAGCATCAGGGCTTTGGCGAGTTTCGCGACATCTTTCGGAATGACCTGTTCCCGTCGGATCGGATGGTAGCCGTCATGCGCAAGTATCAATCCGATTAAAGCGATGTCCTCGGTTGTACCCTCCATGGCGCACTGCTTTAAATACACTTCAAGCGTTTCTTCCACATCCGCCTCGAGAAAGTTCGTTTCTTTTAAATAGTAGGCGAGCGCTCGGTTCCGATGCGCGGTCTGCCATTCAGAACGGAAGACCTCCTCGTGAATGTGAGGGCGTTTTCCTATTAATTTTTCAAAAACGGAAAAGAGATATTCTAATTTATCATGCGCCGTTTCACCCGGAAGCAGCGAGGCGACGGTAATGGCGCCGGCATTGATCATCGGGTTGAAGGGCTTCCCGGGTTTATGGATTTCAAGCCGGATGATAGAATTAAACGCATCACCCGTCGGCTCCACGTCCACACGATCCAGCACGTAAGAAATGCCTCTGTTCATGCAGGCGGCAATAAAGCTGATGACTTTTGAGATGCTCTGCAATGTGAACGGGACATTCCATTCACCGGCATGAATCATTGAGCCATCCGGCTCTAATATGCAAATGCCCAGCTGAGAGTCGTTGATTTCTCCAAGGGCGGGTATATAATTTGCGCTTTTTCCATTGACGGAAAACGGTCGGTAATGCTCCACCCAATCTTGTAAAAGTGAAGCCAGTTCCTCTTTTTCAAGGCGCTCTCTGACCATATCTTTCATAACATTCCTCCTCTATTGCAAGCCTGTCCGAAGCGGAACCCGGTCTTGGAAAACGTTTTCAAAAATAGCGTGTTCCATGTTAATGTATAATGACATCTACAGAATCATACAAAATACGACAAAATCATTCTTAAAATAAGCCGATAGATTTATAAATCAGCCGGAGTGTCCCGCCATTCGGGTCTAAAGAAATTTGCGGACTGTATCGGTCTTGTTCAAAATAGACAGAAGAAGGAAGTGATTATGATTAGGCTCGACTATTTACTGAAAAAAGACGGCTATCTTTTCGCTCTTATGCTGATCACCGTGCCGCTGGCGGGGGAACTGAAATTTTACCCCCTGAATGAGGTATATCGGATCAGCTTTGGCGCCCCGGCTTTTTTCTTTTTTCTGCTGCTGCTTCGGCATGTGCCGGCAGTATTGTCAGGGCTGTTGACAGGTGCAGCCGTTGTGGCATTCCGGATCGGCCTGGCGTGCTGGGGAGGAGAGCATGCCGGCTTTACGGAGGCTTTTTTCAGCCAATATCCCAGTTTCTTTTTTTACTTTACATATGCCTGCTTGTTTTATGTGCTGAAGGTCAGGCTTTTTTGGGATCGGCCGCTGATGATCGGGTTTCTCGGCTTTCTCATTGAAATTGCGTCCGATGCCGTTGAAATGACGGTTCAGTTTTCCGGCGGCCGGCAGATTATGATGCCGGACAAGCTGGCGGATATTGCGGTTATTGCTGTTTCTCACACATTTATTGTGCTGAGTTTTTTCAACGTGATGAAGCTGCACGAATCTCAGGTCAGGGAAAAACAAACGAGAAAGCAGCATGAGCACATGCTGATGATTGTGTCTAACTTATATGAAGAAACGATTCATTTGAAAAAAACGCTGAAAACGACGGAGCATGTGACGAAAGAATCCTATCAGCTGTATCGGGAAATGAGCGGGAACGACCGGGAGCTCGGGAGCCGAATGCTGCGCCTTGCGGGAGAAATTCATGAAGTGAAAAAAGACAATCAGCGAATATTCGCCGGCCTGTCGAAGCTGATTTCCAATGAGCGATTCCGGGATTACATGAATGCCGCCGCTCTGGTCGGCATCGTCATCCGAATCAATGAAAAATACGCTGAATCTTTAGGCAAGGACATTCAATTCCGGAGCGTGATTGAAGGAGAACATCCCGATTATCACGTCTTTACCGTCCTGTCGATCTTAAATAACCTGACCGCCAATGCCGTCGAAGCCATGGGTGACAGGGGTGAGATCCGCCTCGCGCTGCGCAGGGCGGAAGGAGAAAAGGCTGAATTTCAGGCGGAAGATGACGGTCCCGGCATTCCGGAAAAAATCGGAGAGGTCGTTTATGATCCCGGGTTTACATCCAAATACGATGAATTCGGCACACCTTCAACGGGCATCGGGCTTACTTACGTGAAGGAAATCGTAACTGAACTTGACGGAGACATTTCCTTTCACAACAAGCCAAAAGGCGTCATATTTACGATTAAACTGCCGGTGAAGCATTTGATTGCAGAAAGGATGAACTCATAATATGCGTTTTTTTATAGCTGATGATGACCGGGCGATCCGTTCCATTTTAAAACAGATGATCGAGGACGAGGACTTAGGCGAAGTCGTCGGTGAGGCAGAGGACGGAAGCCAGATTGAAGGGCATTATCTCCATTTTAAACAAGTCGATATTTTATTAATTGATCTGCTGATGCCGGGGCGGGACGGGATTGAGACGATCCGGCATCTTCAGGGGTCTTACAACGGAAAAGCGGTGATGATATCGCAGGTGGAGGCAAAGGAAATGGTGGGAGAAGCTTATTCTCTCGGCATCGAATACTTTATCCACAAACCGATCAACAAAATCGAGATCGTCACCGTTTTGCGAAAAGTAAAAGAGCGGATTGAACTGGAAACCTCGATCGGCGACATCCAACACTCGTTAAGCCGTCTTATTCAGCGGAATGAGCCGAAAAAAAGCGGGCCTGGGGGGATGCACGAGAAATCAATCAAAGAAACAGGAAAATTTCTTTTATCGGAATTAGGCATCGTGGGAGAAAGCGGGGCGCATGACCTCATGGCCGTCCTTCACTATTTATTTGAGGATGAACAGGCGGAAAGAAACATCCCGTCTTTAAAGCAGATGTTTACAAACGTCGCGATCCGGAAGCTGGGGCCTGCGGCGGCACAAGCCGAGGTTAACAGGGAAATCAAAGCCTCGGAACAGCGGATCAGAAGGGCCGTCATTCATTCGTTAAACCATTTCGCTTCATTGGGCACAACTGATTTTTCAAACCCCAAATTTGAATATTACGCCTCGAAATTCTTTGATTTCCCCGCTGTCAGCAAGAGAATGAAAGAAATGCAGGCTAAGGAAACCGTGCCGCTTTCTCCGGTTAAAGTGAATATGAAAAAATTCATTCACGTCTTTTTTTTGGAGGCGAAAGATTTACGCGAAGGATCAAAATTTGTCAGCGGAGGCAGCCGGTAAGCTGATAAATAGGGTTTACATATATAAGGCTTTTGTGTAATATAATGTTAACCAAGAAAGAACGGAGGGGTCCTGATGGCAAGTCAAAATCCGGTTTTCGCACTAATAAAATAGTGTCAATGTCTCTGCCTCGAGCGCGGGGAAACCGGGATTGTCTGCCTGAATAAAGGAACCTGAAGTAATAGTGAGGGGGCGGCAATTATGCCGCCCTCTTTTTGGCGTCTTCTCATATCTCTTTCTCCTCCGCCTCAGGCGAAGCTCTGTGTCAGTAAATAAGGGAAATGGGGAAACGAAGTGACAAAACAAAGGGAAATAGAAACCGTTCTGAACATCGCAAAGGAAAATGGCTTACGGTTAAAGTATGAAGGGGCGGACATAAATGAAACGGGTATGGACTTCCAAGTCGTATTTGCTGAAGATGACAGCGGCGTGACATGGGTGCTCCGAAAGCCGCGCCGTCCCGATGTTATCGAAAGAGCGGCTGCAGAAAGCGGCGTTCTCGCGTTTCTCCGCAGTCATGCCGCGGTATCAGTGCCCGATTGGCGGATTCATACACCGGACCTGATCGCTTATCCGAAACTGGACGGAATACCCGCTGCCGCAATTGATCTGGATAAGAAACAGTATGTCTGGAATATGGAACACGAGCCGCCTTCAGACGGTTTTGTCGGCTCGCTTGCTGCGGCATTAGCCGAGCTGCACGGGGCAGACCCGGATGCGGCCTCCAGATCCGGAATTGAAATCATAAAACCGGATGACGTCAGGCAAAGGGCGGCGGAATCAATGGATCACATAAAAAAAGAAATCGGGGTCTCAGAGCCGCTTTGGAAAAGATGGCAAACGTGGATAAATGACAGTTCGTACTGGCCTGATTTTTCCGCGCTGATCCATGGCGACTTGCATCCTCCGCATATTTTGATCGGCGAAAATCAGCGTGTGACGGGTCTCCTCGATTGGACGGAGGCAAAGGTTGCCGATCCGGCCAAGGATTTTGTCCTTTATCAAGTGATATTAGGAGAAAAAGAAACAAAACGGCTGATGAAGAGCTACGAAGCTGAAGGCGGGCGCGTCTGGCCGAAAATGCAGGAGCATGTGACAGAATGGCAGGCCGCTTACCCTGTGGAAACGGCGAAGTTCGCGCTTCAGACGGGGCAAGAGGAGCATATGGAAATGGCGCGGGACATGCTCGGCCTGTCCGATCCGAAAGGTTATTGACTTCCGCCGGATGACAGCGTATGATACATTTTAAAATAAAAGAACGGATGAACAATGCTGAGGAAGAGCAAGTACGCATCAGCGCGCGGGGTTCAGAGAGTCGGTGGCCGCTGTGAACCGATCCCCGTCCGGTGCCGAATGGGCTTCTGAATTGCTGCGCTGAAATGACAGTAGGCGGTGCCGGGATTCTTTCCCCGTTATCAAGAAAGGAGTATTGCAACCGTGTGTTTCTGTACTTTTTGAGAGAATGGCTTTTCAGCCGTTAATAAAGGTGGCACCGCGAAAACCTCGTCCTTTGATGGACGGGGTTTTTTTGTGTTGTTAAGGAGGTGATGGCCATGGAAAGTGACTGGAGACGGACAGACAATCAAAAAAGGAGGGATATTCATGGTGATCGCAACCGACGATCTTGAGCTCACGTGTCCGCATTGTGAAGGAACCGGCGAGGAGAAGGAAGGGACGCCCTGTCCGAAGTGCGGCGCGAAGGGCGTCATATTGACCGCTCAAGGAAACACGCTGCTGCATTTTATCAGAAAGCATATTGATCAGTGAAATCAAACGAAAAAGGCCGTTATCCGGCCTTCAGGCTGTCGAGAAAATCTCGACAGCCTTTATTTTTCCCTTAAAATATCCATTCCCCTGTCATAAAATAAAAGAAAGACAGAAAAAATGGCTTTCTCATGTTCCACACAAGAAATTTTTCTCAAAACACAGCCGAATTCGTTCTGTTTGACCAACTCGTCGAAGAGGATCACCTTCTTCGAAAAATTGATAAATACATAGACTTCTCTTTCATCGTGGAAAAGGTCAAACCTTACTGCAGCGCTCACTTGATCCGCTGATCTTATTCAAAATGATGTTGAAGATTGCCACATACCCAGCCAAGCAAGGCTAGGCATGTGGGAGTGCTTTTTCTGCACCTGAAATCAAATGAATATGTAAAGAAACAGCACAAAACAAAAAAGCTTGCAGAAAAAACATCATTTTCTCTACAAGCTGCTTTTTCATTCTTCAAAATAAGGATTCACATGGATGAGCACTTCTTCAACATCTGAAAAGTGTCTTTGGATTTCATTTCGGATTTCGCGGGCAATATCGTGTCCCTGCTTAATCGTCAAATCATGATCCAAAGATAACCGGACATCAAGCAATTTATAGTGGCCGTGTTCTCTTGCTCGGATTTTATCGAGCCGTTTGACTTGAGGGCAATGCAAAATAACCGCTTTATATTCCTCTATCAGTTCGGGATCAACACTTTTTTCCATGAGAACGTCAACAGACGGCCTGATTAATTCCATTGAAATCTTAAAAATGAGGTACGCCACGATGACACTGGCAATTGCATCCGCGTACAACAGAAAGGACCATCCGCGGGTGTTCCCGATAATCGCCAATAGGACGCCGATAAAAGCGGCAAGAGAGGCAACGATATCGCCTTTATGATCGTATGCAATCGCTATAATCGCTTTACTGTTCCATTTTTCCCCTTGTTTGATCGAATAACGATATAAGATCTGCTTAGCCACGTAGGATATCAGGGCCGCAAACAATGCGCTGTATTGCGGGATGCTTGGGCCTTCAACAAAGGACGAAATCGCTTCTATTAGAATATACACGGAAACGAGCACTAATATGATTCCTACAATCGCTTCGCTGATGACCTCAGCTTTGCCATGCCCGAAAGGATGGTCTTGATCGGGCGGCTTATTAGAAATGCCGATGACGGCCAGGACAGCAATTGAAGCCACGACATCCGCTGCAGAATGTATACCGTCGGCAAAAACTGCTTCACTATCGCCTATCAGTCCAAAAAAGATCTTTCCTGCCATTAAGATCAGATTGGCTATCAATGCAATCAAAGCAACTTTTTTGCTTATTTGTTCTCTTTCACTTGTCATTTTTTCCTCCTATAAAACTGCACAAAAAAAATAGGGGCGCTTTTGATTCGCTCTCCGTATCCTTTCTTGTGTAATCACTTTGCTTATCGTACCAATTCAGTTTCGAGTGGGTCTATAGCAAGGTTGTTTCCTGTTTACTAATAAATAAGGTGACAGAAAAAAAGTTGGATCAGGGCTAAACAGTACACAGACAAAATGGCGCTGAATTTAAAAATGAACTGTTGACATTTGAGTATTTATCTTTTATTATTATCTCGAATTCAAGATTTTTTAATTCAAGATAATTTAATTAGAGTGCAGGATAAGAACCTGCCGATCGTTTGATTCACGAAAAGATCAGTGAAGAGAACGTTTCGTTTTTTAATCATACGTTATTTGATTTTTTATACTATAATATCTCGAATTCGAGATAAAAGGGGTACGAGAAAAATGGCTGAATTTGTACAGCTAGTGAATGAAAGAAGATCTGCAAGCAACTTTCTTCCAGAACATCCAATCACAAGAGATGAGCTCAACGAAATGTTTGAATTGGTTGCGTTGGCTCCATCAGCTTTTAATTTGCAGCATACAAAATATGTGACGGTTCTTGACCCGGATGTAAAAGAGAAGCTGAAGCAGGCTGCAAACGGACAATATAAAGTGTTTAGCTCATCAGCGGTTCTGTTGGTTTTAGGGGATAAGCAGGCATATCAGCAAGCGGCTGACATCTATGAAGGATTAAAGCTGCTTGGGGTATTAAATAAACAAGAGTATGATCACATGGTTCAAGACACCGTTTCGTTTTATGAAAACAAGGGAGAACCATTTAAGAGAGATGAGGCGATAAGAAATGCTTCACTTTCTGCGATGATGTTTATGCTGAGTGCTAAGGAAAAAGGCTGGGACACCTGTCCGATGATAGGGTTTGATACTGAAGCCGTGAAACAGATTTTGAAGATAGATGATCAATTTGAGGTTGTCATGATGATTACAATCGGTAAAGAAAAAATAGAAAGCAGAAGGCCGCGCGGCTACCGAAAGCCTGTGAATGAGTTTGTGGAGTATATTTAAATATTTGTAAGGGAGCGGATAAAAATGGCTAAAAAAACGACGGGAATCCATCATATTACAGCAATTGTCGGTCACCCTCAAGAGAATGCTGATTTCTACGCTGGAGTGCTGGGGCTGCGATTGGTCAAGCAAACGGTCAATTTTGATGATCCGGGTACGTATCACCTTTATTTTGGGGATGAAGGCGGGAAGCCGGGAACAATCATCACATTCTTTCCGTGGGCGGACGCCCGTCAAGGCATCATTGGAGACGGACAGGTTGGCGTGACATCTTACGTCGTGCCGAGAGGTGCTATGGCATTTTGGGAAAAGAGACTTGAAAAGTTCAACGTGCCATACACAAAAATCGAGCGTTTTGGAGAACAATATATAGAATTTGATGACCCGCATGGCCTGCATTTAGAAATTGTGGAAAGAGAAGCAGGGGACGCCAATACGTGGACTTTCGGAGATGTAACCCCGGATGTTGCCATTAAAGGCTTTGGCGGTGCAACCCTGTTATCAGCACAGCCTGAAAAAACAGGTGAATTGCTGGAAAACCTCATGGGGCTTGAGCGAGTCGGCAAAGAAGGAGACTTCGTTCGTTATCGTTCTGCCGGTGATATCGGAAATGTGATTGATCTTAAATTAACGCCTATCGGCCGCGGACAAATGGGTGTCGGCACGGTCCATCACATCGCTTGGCGGGCTCAGGATGACGAAGATCAATTAGATTGGCAAAGATTCATTGCTGCGAACGGATATGGTGTGACTCCTGTTCAGGATAGAAACTATTTTAATGCGGTTTACTTCAGAGAACACGGGGAAATCTTATTTGAGATCGCAACTGATCCGCCGGGCTTTGCCCATGATGAGTCACAAGAAACAATGGGCGGAAAATTGATGCTCCCTGAGCAGTATGAACCGCACCGGGCTCATATTGAACAAGGGCTGCTGCCGTTTGAAGTGAGAGAATTAGATTGATTGATAGATGAACGTGAAGCATGAAGAAAAATAATAAGACATACATTTAACAGATGTTTGCTGGAAGCGACTGTTGGTAAACAAGCTGCCTTGCAGCACATTATATAATATGAAAAATAAGGAGAGATAAAAATGGAAGATGCAGGACTATTACTTATTCGAATCATGATTGGTGTGGTGTTTCTGTTTTATGGATCACAAAAATTATTCGGCTGGTTTGGCGGATACGGGATTAAAGGAACCGGACAATGGTTCGAGTCAATTGGAGTTAAACCAGGCAATGCCGCGGCCGCTTTATCAGGTCTCGGGGAACTCGCAAGCGGAATTTTATTTATTTTAGGTGTATTCCTCCCGCTTGGAGCTGCTATTATAACGATCATTATGTTAGGTGCCATTGTAAAAGTTCATGGAGCGAAAGGGTTTGCGAACGGTGCCGGCGGTTTTGAATATAACTTGGTGCTGATTGCAGTCTCCATCGGAGTTGCACTCATCGGTTCAGGGGCGTACGCTTTGCATTTTTAATATAAGTATCTAAGAACAGTTACTGAAAAGCGGTAACTGTTCTTTTATTTTTCAAGCACAACGTTAAGGTGCTCTGAATAGCAAAAAAGCGGATATGATCAATATAAATGTGTATAGTGAATGTACGAGTATTGATGAGCTTGGTCATGAAAGACGAGCCGATTTGAAGGAGGATTTTGATGAAAGAGCTGACAGACTTACATTCATTAGATTCTATCGAGAATTTTATTAAGCAGCATCAATTCAGTTTTATCTGCATTTCAAGACCCGCCTGTACAGTATGTCACGCTGTTCTGCCGCAGCTCAGAAAAGTATTGGATCAGTTTCCGAATATCAAATTGGGGCATACCAACGCTGACGAGGTAGAAGAGATTGCCGGCAGATTTTCAGTCTTCACTGTCCCCGTGCTTCTTTTGTTCATTGATGGGACTGAGTTTCTGAGAGAAGCCCGCTTTGTTCATTTTGAACAGCTCGAAGAAAGGCTGAAAAGGGTTTATCAGTTATATCAAGATGTATAAAGTGTTTATACTTTACAAATAAAAAGCCTCTTTATAGGGCTCAGGCTGTCGAGAAAACCTCGACAGCCTTTATTTTTCCCTTAAAATATCCATTCCCCTGTCAAAAAATAAAAGAAGGACAGAAAAAATGGCTTTCTCATGTTCCACACAAGAAATTTTTCTCAAAACACAGCCGAATTCGTTCTGTTTGACCAACTCGTCGAAGAGGATCACCTTCTTCGAAAAGTTGATAAATACATAGACTTCTCTTTCATCGTTGAAAAGGTCAAACCTTACTGCAGCGCTCACTTGATCCGCTGATCTTATTCAAAATGATGAAGAAGGTTGCCACATACCTAGCCAAGCAAGGCTAGGCATGTGGGAGTGCTTTTTCTGCACCTGAAATCAAATGAATATGTAAAGAAACAGCATAAAACAAAAAAGCTTGCAGAAAAAACATCATTTTTTCTACAAGCTGAAGGCTGTTATCCGGCCTTTTTTACGTTATTCGGACCGGGGTTCTAAAAAACGGGACCCGCCCAAGTCTTTTCTCATCAGATAAATATGGAAAAAATATTCTCCGACGGCGATGATGACGGCGGAAATAAGAGCGGCAAACGCCAGTCTTCCTCCGGAAATGCCCATGGACAGCGGCATTCCCATCAGCCAGACAACAAGAAACGCGATTCCGAAATCAGCGGACGCCGCCGTGATATTATTCCATCTCGGAAGCACGTACAGGTCGCCCGTAAAGTAGGAAACGGCTCCCAGCACAATGGTCATCAGCAGCACGTCGCCGAATGTAAAGCGAAAACCTAAGCCGAGTATCAGATACAGAATAATGATGGTCATAATGCCTTTAATGGCAAGCGCTTTAATGTGTTCCATGCGAATTCCTCCTTATGGAAATCATGTTAGTATGTTTCCTCATAACGAGAAATATAAACCCTTTTTTCGTGAACATTTGTTTTCTGGCTTTTGGCTGTCATCACTGGGCCGCTGCTGAATATGATGAAAGGAGAAAATACGGGAGGTGTCATGATGGCAGTCGTAAAAGCATCGAGCGCCGATTTGGATCTAATGGCAAGGCTGCTCAGGGCGGAAGCGGAAGGCGAAGGGAAGCAGGGAATGCTTTTGGTCGGCAATGTGGGAATCAATAGGGTGCGGGCGAATTGTTCTGATTTTAAAGGTCTGCGCACCATCAGGCAGATGGTGTTTCAGCCGCACGCGTTTGAAGCGGTGACTCACGGATATTTTTATCAAAGACCGCGCGAATCAGAGCGGAGGCTTGCCCGCCGGACGATTAACGGAGAGCGGTTTTGGCCGGCTAAATTCAGCCTGTGGTATTTTAAGCCGCCGGGCAACTGCCCGCAGACTTGGTATGGCCAGCCGTTTGTCGCCAGATTCAGATCCCACTGCTTCTATCAGCCGACAGGTGAGACGTGCGAAAACGTGTACAATACATTTTAATCCCGGGCGCACCGTTCTTAGAATGAACGGTGTTTTTTTAATTTTTTGTGAAGAAAAATAGGAAAAAAGTGCGCTTGACGGATGACAAGCCAAAAAGAAACAGAGGGGGTTTTCTCCCGGCGGGGCAAGGTTTGTCGAAACAATGTGAAAAATGTCTCCCGCCGTCCATTTTTCAGCCTTACAAACCCTTCACACTTCTTCATAGCGGTTTAACATTTCTTTTTTATAATAAGGGCGATCAATGAGACGAAAGGGGAACTGACATGACACATGACGGCCGTTTAGATGAATGGATCAAGGAATTGGAGAACAAAAGCTTTCAGAACAATACGTTTGACCGCCGCGCATTTATACAGGGCGCCGGGAAAATCGCCGGTCTTTCCCTCGGGTTAGCGATCGCGCAATCCATCGGCGCGTTTGAAGTGAATGCCGCTCCGAAATTTTCAAACTATCCGTTCACCCTCGGCGTAGCCTCCGGCGACCCGCTGTCTGACAGCGTCATTCTCTGGACGCGTCTTGCCCCTGACCCGCTGAATGGGGGCGGCATGCCGAAGCAGGCCGTGCCGGTAAAATGGGAAATCGCCGCTGATGAACATTTCCGTCACATCGTCAAACGCGGAACGGAAATGGCCAAGCCGAATCTCGGACACTCCGTCCATGTCGAGGCGGACGGGCTCAAGCCCAATAAAGTGTACTATTACCGGTTTAAAAGCGGGCATGAGCTCAGTCCCGTCGGCCGGACGAAAACGCTGCCCGCTCCCGGCGCTGACGTATCCGCCATGACGTTTGCATTTGCCTCATGCCAGCAGTATGAACACGGCTATTATACGGCGTATAAACATATGGCGAGGGAAAAGCTTGATCTCGTGTTCCATCTCGGAGATTACATTTATGAATACGGACCGAACGAATATGTGTCAAAAACGGGAAATGTCAGGACGCACAGCAGCGCTGAAGTGTATACACTGTCAGATTACCGCAACCGTCATGCTCAATACCGCTCTGATGCCAATCTGAAAGCCGCCCACGCCGCATTTCCGTGGGTCGTGACGTGGGACGATCATGAGGTGGAAAACAATTATGCCAATATTATCCCTGAAAAAGGCCAATCCGTTGAAGCGTTTGTGCTCAGGAGGGCCGCAGCTTACCAGGCTTATTATGAACACATGCCGCTCAGGCGCATGTCATTGCCGAACGGTCCTGATATGCGGCTGTACAGGCAATTTTCTTATGGCAATTTGGCATCGTTCAATGTGCTTGATACAAGACAGTACAGAGATGATCAGGCCAACGGCGACGGGAATAAGCCGCCTTCTGATGAGTGGAGAGATCCGAAGCGCACATTGATGGGGACAGAACAGGAGCAATGGCTGTTCGGAAATTTAGCCGCCTCAAAAGCGAAGTGGAATGTGCTGGCGCAGCAAATCTTTTTCGCGCAATGGAATTTCGGAACAACCGCCAATCCGATATACAGCATGGATTCATGGGACGGCTACCCGGCTCAGCGGGAGCGGGTCATCAATTTTATAAAAAGCAAAAACCTGAACAATGTCATCGTGCTGACGGGTGATGTTCACGCAAGCTGGGCGTCAAACCTGCATACCGATTTTAATCAAACGAATTCAAAGATTTTCGGAGCCGAATTCGTCGGGACTTCCATTACATCTGGAGGAAACGGGGCGGATAAACGGGCCGATACGGATCAGATCTTAAAACAAAACCCGCACATTAAGTTTTTCAACGATTACCGCGGCTATGTCCGCTGTACCGTGACTCCTGCCCAATGGAGAGCGGATTACAGAGTGGTGCCGTACGTGACGGAGCCGGGGGCTGAGGTATCCACGCGGGCTTCCTTCATTTATCAGAAAGACCAGACGGGGATTCGGAAGGTCTCTCAAGCTGCGGTTGCAGGCGGTTTAAAGCAGTCAAACGAGGTGGAAGAGGATCGTTTCTTCGCCCATAACAATGCGCATGAAAAGCAAATGAGAAAGAAACGGGCCAAACTCTCACAATAAGGAGGCACACTCATGTTTTCAAATATCGGCATTCCCGGGTTGATCCTGATCTTCGTCATCGCTCTCATCATTTTCGGACCTTCAAAGCTTCCGGAAATCGGCCGTGCCGCCGGCCGCACGCTGCTTGAATTTAAAAGCGCCGCAAAAACATTGGTCTCAAATGAAGAGCCGGACAAGCAGACAGCTGAGAAAGACAAAACGGCAGGCTGAATCCTGACATGGGGGCAGACGAATCCGCTTCTGCCTCTTTCTCTATAAGGAGGATGTACGATTGGATAAAAAAGAAACCCACTTGATCGGGCATTTAGAGGAAGTCCGGCAGCGTCTCATTAAAACCGTTATCGCCTTTCTTCTATTATTTATCGGCGCCTGCTGGTTTGTGCAGGACATTTATGACTGGCTGATCAAGGATTTGGATGGAAGGCTGGCCGTTTTAGGGCCGAGCGAGATTTTATGGGTGTATATGATGATTGCGGGAATATGCGCCCTTACGGCAACGATTCCGGTTGCCGCTTTTCAGCTCTGGCGTTTTACGGCGCCGGCTTTGACCCCGTTTGAACGCCGCGCCGCTTTGCTTTACATTCCGGGGCTTTCGGTTTTGTTTATTATCGGAATTTCCTTCGGGTATTTTGTGCTGTTTCCGATTGTGCTCGGATTTTTAACACAATTATCCGCCGGCCATTTTGACATGGTATTTACGGCGGACAAGTATTTTACCTTTATGCTGAATCTTACATTGCCGTTCGGATTTTTGTTTGAAATGCCTCTGGCCGTCATGTTTTTGACACGGCTCGGAATCGTGAATCCAACCCGGCTGGCAAAGGCGCGGAAGCTTTCGTATTTTGTGCTGATCGTCGTCTCGGTGCTGATTACGCCTCCGGATTTTATGTCTGACTTTCTCGTCATGATTCCGCTGCTCGTCCTCTATGAAATCAGTGTGACGCTGTCCCGCATCGTTTACCGGAAGAAATGGGCCGAGGCGCCGTCTGCAGCTTAGTGAAGTTCGCCTCCGCCGGTCTCAATATCGTCCTCATGCGCCGCGGCGGTCACCGCGGCGATTTTGAGCGCTTTTGTCACGAGATCCAGGCTTAGGCTCGGCGCAGACTTCTGCAAAGTTTGCTCCGGAATGTACGGGATGTGTATAAACCCGCCGCGGATGTGCGGATGGCGGCAGGCGATTTCATCCATCAGGCCGTAAAAGAGGTGATTGCATACAAACGTCCCCGCCGTGTAGGATACAGCCGCGGGAATGCCTTCCTTTTTGATTTCCTCAACGATCCGTTTGATCGGAAGGCCGGTCCAATAGGCCGCGGGACCGTCTTGAGAAATGTTTTCCCCGACAGGCTGGTTTCCTTCGTTATCCGGTATGCGCGCCTCATTGAGATTGATCGCGACCCGTTCCGGCGTGATCTGCATTCTGCCGCCTGCCTGTCCGACACAGATGATAATGTCAGGCTGATGCTTTTTGATCGCCTCGCGCAGCACGGCAAGAGACTTATAAAAAACGGTCGGCACTTGTTCAGATACGATAGAGGCGGGGCCTTCAGCGGCACCGTTCAGCCGTTTGACCGCTTCCCATGAAGGATTGACCGTTTCCCCGCCGAAGGGGTCAAAGCCTGTCAGCAATACTTTTTTCTCCATATAAAACCCTCCTTTTCTTTTTACCATACTCTATAATGGACATATATTCCTGCCGAAGGGGGAAACACGTCTTGAATTCGCCTCTGGTGCAATACCGATCTTTATTTCCGGCGCTCCGCACACATACGATGCTCGCCAGCTGCTCTCAAAGCGCTCTTGCCCTGCCGGTTTCAAAAGCGATCAATGACTATCAGGAAAGCCTGCTTCAGCATGGCGGAAACTGGGAAGAAGCCATTAGGCGAACGGAGCAGGCAAGGTGTGAATTTGCGAAATTGATCGGCGCCCATCCTGAAGAAATTGCCGTTTTACCTTCAGTAACGGCTGCTGTCTCTGCCGTCGTTTCCGCTTTACCGGATTGCCGAAAGAAACAGGCGGTGTATACGGAATTGGATTTTCCGGCGATCGCCCACCTTTTGAAGGCACAGACTGAGATGGAGCTTTCAGTCGTGCCGTCTGAAGATGGAATGATCCCGTTAGAGCGGTATGAGACGTACATATCGGAACAGACGCTTTTCACCTGTGTGCCCCATGTGTCATATACGTCCGGTTTTGTCCAGGATATGAAGCGCATTGCCGAGATATCCGCAAAGAAGGGATCGCTTATTTTTGTCGATGCTTATCAATCGGCGGGGCACATCCCGATTGATGTAAAAGAATGGGGAGTTGATATGCTGGCCGCGGGTGCGAGAAAGTATATGCTCGGCATACCGGGAACGGCGTTTCTTTATGTCAGAAAGGAACTTGCCGAACGGCTGAAGCCGAAAGTCACCGGGTGGTTCGGGCAGCAGCGGGCGTCGATGCTGGATTTAACCCGTTTTTCTTATGCGGACGGAGCCAAACGCTTTGAGACCGGAACCCCGGCATTTATCAGCATATATGCGGCACAGGCGGCTTTATCTCTAGTAAACGATGCCGGCACAGACCGCATTCACAGGGAAGTAAAAAAACTCAGCGCATTTGCGTATGAATACGCTTCTGAAAAAGGACTGAATCTCACAGGGCCGCCGTCTGCCGATGACAGACCCGGCATGATTTCCATACGGGATGAAAAAGCGGCGGAAACGGCTGCGCTGTTGAGGCGGAAAAACATCGTATGCGCACCCAGCGGACAAATCATCCGGCTGGCGCCTCATTTCTATAACACGGCCGATGATCTGATCTATGCGATTGATGAACTGGCTGAAGCGCGCGGTATATAAAAAATAGCAGACTCACGGGGAGTCTGCTGTTTTCTTATGAGTGATTCACTTTGACCCGTTTCATAAAGAAGGCGCTGATCAAGCCGATAACGGCGACAATCATCGCGAAGATAAAGGCGTGCTGGACGCCCGCAATCAGCGCGTGAGAGTATGCGGAAGGATCATTCGGGTTTTTCGCGGTGCTCATATAATTCTTCTGGCCGGCAGCCATGATGCTGACCGCCACCGCAGTGCCGATTGCGCCGGCCATCTGCTGGAGCGTATTCATAATGGCTGTTCCGTCCGGATAAAATTCCGGCGGCAGCTGGTTTAAGCCATTCGTTTGCGCCGGCATCATGATCATGGAAATGCCGATCATCAGGCATGTATGAAGCGCGACAATCAGAAGCGCCGTTGAAGCGCCGTTAATGTTTGAGAAAAACGAAAGCACAGTTGCCGTGATGACAAACCCGGGAATGACAAGCCACTTCGGTCCGTATTTATCAAACAGGCGCCCCGTCACCGGAGACATAAAGCCGTTTAAAATACCGCCCGGCAGCAGGATGAGCCCGGACGTAAACGCCGTCAGCATCAGTCCGCTTTGTAAATACATAGGTAATAGAAGCATTGTCGATAAGATAACCATCATACAGATAAATACAATCACGACACCGAGAACAAACATCGGATAGCGGAAAGCGCGCAGATTCATCATCGGCTGCTTCATTGTCAGCTGCCTGATGGAAAATAAGATGAGCGCGATCGCACCGACAGTGAGCGAACCGATAACCGTCGGGCTTGACCAGCCGTCTGATCCTTCGCCCGCATTGCTGAAGCCGAATACGATGCCTCCGAACCCGATCGTAGACAGAATAATAGAAAGCACGTCAATTTTCGGTTTTGTAATGTCAGACACGTTCTGCATGTAGGCGATGCCGAATAAAAGAGCCAACACAAGAAACGGCAGGGAAATCCAGAAAATCCAATGCCAGTTCAAATGCTCTAACACAAGCCCTGAAAATGTCGGACCGATCGCAGGAGCGAACATGATGACAAGCCCGATCGTCCCCATCGCCGCTCCGCGCTTATGCGGCGGGAAGATGACGAGGATTGTATTAAACATCAGCGGCAGCAGCAGCCCGGTTCCTAAAGCCTGCACGATTCTTGCCGCCAAAAGAAACGGAAAGCTCGGCGCAAGCGCTGCAATCAGCGTGCCGATAATGGAAAAAGCAAGTGAAACGATAAACAGCTGTCTTGTCGTAAACCATTGCAAAAGCAGACCTGATACCGGGACAAGAATACCGAGAACGAGCAGATAGCCCGTCGTCAGCCACTGGACGGTCGCAGGAGTGATATGTAACTCCTTCATCAGGTCAGTCAGGGCGATATTCAGCGCCGTTTCACTGAACATGCCGATAAACCCTGCCGTCAGTAAAGAAATCATGATCGGCATGACTTTATATTGTTTGGAAGGCTGAGCGTTTTCCAAAATCATTCTCCTCTCTTTCTATACGTACAATGTCTCTCGTATTTTATGTCTTCAGCAGGTTCGGGATTTGTTTAGAAATATGGAGGATCGGCATTTTGTCTTTTTTGGCTAAGGACACAATGATGCCGCCTTCTATCATGGCATTTAAGACAGTGCTGATTTCCGCCGCTCTCTCATCAGAAAAACCGGCTGATCTCAATTTGCCCGCGAACAGATTCTCCCATTCCTGATAAGCGCTTTGACAGGCCTGCCGGAGCTTTTCGCTCTTTAAAGCCGTCTCGGCAGCCAGTAAACCGACAGGAAACCCTTCAAAGTTCTCCGGACATGTGAATTGGCTTGATAAGTCCTGTAAAAACGCTTGAATGCTTTCCGCAGGATCAGGATGGGCATCAAGGCTTTCTTTTATTTTCATACGGATATAATGGCTCATTTCATTTACAGCCTCAATGGCGAGCTGCTCTTTGCCGTCCGGAAAATGATAGTAAAGAGAACCTTTCGGCGCACCGCTTTCTTTAATAATCTGATTCAGCCCCGTGCCGTAATACCCCTGAAGCTGAAACAGCCTGGTTGCCGCGGCGAGGATTTTTTCACGAGAATCTCCATAGCTCATAATGTTCCCACCTTACTGATTTTTGACAAATTTAAAATATAGTGACTGGTCTATTATCTTGATTTCACATGACGGTGTCAAGGTTTTTTAACGGTTATTTTCTTCGGAAGGTTGCCTGACAAGCGCGTTGACCGGTGAGAGGAAAATCTTCATAAATAAAGAAAAGGAGAGAAAAGAATGAAAAAACAATTCATGCCCTTCATTACATTTATCACGGCTCTGCTCTTCATTGCGGCCGGCTGCTCCCAATCTCCTCAAGCGAAAGAAACACCGCCCCGGATGGCAGCCGCAGCCTCAGCGAAAAAAGACGGACTTCCGAATATTAAAATTCTTGCCACCGGCGGCACAATTGCAGGCGCTGCTCCTTCAAAGACGTCCGCTACGGCGTACACGGCGGGGGCAATCGGAGTTGATGCCCTGATTCAGGCCGTTCCGGAGATAAAAGAGGTCGCGCATGTGAGCGGAGAACAGGTTGTGAATATCGGCAGCCAGAATATGAATAACGAGACACTGCTGAAACTTGCAAAACGGGTAAACAAGCTGCTCAAGTCTGATGATACAGACGGCATTGTCATTACACATGGAACAGACACACTTGAGGAAACCGCCTACTTTCTCAATCTGACGGTCAAAAGTGACAAGCCCGTTGTTGTCGCCGGGTCAATGAGGCCGTCCACGGCGATCGGAGCGGACGGGCCGTCCAACTTATATAGCGCGGTAAAAACAGCGGCTGCACCCGATGCGAAAGGCAAGGGGACGCTTGTCGTATTAAATGACAGAATCGCTTCGGCGCGTTATGTGACAAAAACCAATACAACCGCGACCGACACTTTCAAATCGGAAGAAATGGGTTATATCGGAACAATTGCTGATGACGTCTATTTTAATAACGTCATCACCCGAAAGCATACGAAGGATACAGATTTCCAGATAGATAAACTTGATAAACTGCCGCAGGTCGATATTATATACGGCTATCAAAATGACGGAAGCTATCTCTTTGAAGCCGCCGTAAAATCAGGAGCGCAAGGCATTATTTTTGCAGGCTCGGGAAACGGCTCAATGTCTGATGAGGCGCAAAAAGGCGCCGTAAAGTCGGTCAAAAGCGGGCTGGCGGTCGTCCGCTCCACAAGGACGGGAAACGGAACGGTAACACCTAATCGAGAGTATGAAAAAGACCATTTGACAGCTTCAAACTCTCTCAACCCTCAAAAAGCGCGGATTCTTCTGATGCTTGCGCTGACAAAAACGCATGACCCTAAGCGGATTCAAACCTATTTCAATGAGTACTAGGAGAAGAGAACCGGGTGTTCTCTCCTTTTTTGGTATGCCGTATTAAAGCATAAGCGTGCTTTCGGGATAGGGGCGTCTTTCTCATTTTTCCGCTCTTTTTAAATTGTTGAAAACAGTAAAAAATACACTATTTTTTCCTTTTCTCCTCTAATAGAATGAAAACTGCAAAAATATTACATAGCAGGAGGAAAGTTCATGAAACAAATAAAAAACAAAATTCTAGTTGTCCTTACAGTTTGTATGCTGTCCGTCGTTTCCGTATTTGCCTTCCAGCCGACCGTATCGAAAGCCTCCTCAGGGCATAACCCTGTTGTCATGGTCCACGGAATCGGCGGGGCGTCCTTTAACTTCGCGGGAATCAAAACATACTTGGCATCCCAAGGCTGGTCAAGAAAAGAGATGTACGCCATTGATTTCTTAGACAAAACCGGAAACAACAGACATAATGCGCCGAGACTGTCCAATTACGTGAAAAAAGTGCTCAGCGAAACAGGTGCGAAAAAAGTCGATATCGTCGCGCACAGCATGGGCGGAGCCAACACGCTCTATTACATTAAAAATCTTGACGGCGGAGACAAAATCGCAAACGTCGTCACACTCGGCGGAGCGAACGGCCTTGTGACCAACCGGGCGCTTCCGGGGACTGATCCGAACCAAAAGATTTTATATACATCGATTTACAGCTCAGCGGACTTAATCGTCCTGAACCCGCTGTCACGACTGATCGGCGGGAAAAACGTGCAGATTCACGGTGTCGGACACATCGGACTTTTGATGAACAGCCAAGTAAACGGGCTGATTAAAGAAGGTCTGAACGGCGGCGGACAAAATACAAATTAACAGTTTCAAAGCCCCGGAGAATGAGAATATTCCGGGGTCTTTTTTTTCTTCCATATTCTTTTTTCGCCGTAAACCAAGCCCTCTGAAGTTATTTTTGTTAAAATAATAAAGTTATATCAGAATTCGGAGGGTTTATTGTGGGAAAAGTGAAAAGAAATGCCCCTTGCCCATGCGGCAGCGGGAAGAAATATAAAAAATGCTGCGGAAGCAAAGAAGCTGCCATTCCGGCAGACATCGCGGCAAAAGAAGCGAAACAGATTCAGGAAAGCCTAATGGAGTACGCCTTTACAGCACATAGAGACGGCATATCATCATTTATTAACCAGCACGCGTTCATTACGGAGCTGGACAGACAGACAAAAGACATCGGAGTCTTCAACCTCGGCATCTGGGGAATTTTCTTCCGTCCGCTGGCAGGCGGCAAGACGATTTTTGAAGAATATCTTCAGAAAAAAGCCGGCGGCATCAACCGCCCGAAAACACGGGAAATCGTTGAATCATGGAAAAGCATGACACCTGCCGTTATGGTTCTTGAAGATGTGAAAGAAGGAATGATTCACTTTGAAGATGTGATGACGAAAAAACAATTCAAAGTGGAAATGGACGTCAGCCAGCAGGATCTTCCGCCGGCGGGAAGCCTGATTCTCGGCTATCCGATCCACGAAGCGGAAAAAGCGGAGTTCTTCATGCAATTTACGATCTTCCCTGTGAAGCGGACCGAAGCTTTGATCAGCAAAGTGAAAAAGGCGGCGGCCCCGGCCCTTGCGGAAGGAAAATCGCCTGAGCGCTTTATGCAGGAGGACTTCGACACTGTGCTGGCCGCTCTTTTAGGATCGGCGGAAGAGCCTGAGCAGGCTGCTGAAGAAAAACAGACAGAGTGGGCGAACGACATGGAGAAGGAAACGGCGGACGCTATTGAAAAAGGCCTGAGCGGGGATGAATACCCGGCTGAGCTGGTTCCGGCCGTAATTGATCTGTGGAAAACGTTCTGTGTCAAAAAAACACCGACGATCAGAAAGCCTGAAGCTTTCGCGGCGGCGGTCGAATATTACGTGAACAGCATTTCTCTGAACGGCGCGTCCGTTTCTCAAGCGAAGCTGGCGAAGAAGTACGGCGTCAGCGCCTCAACGATTTCCAGCCGCTATAAGGAAATAGAGGGTGCTCTCACGGATGAAGCCGAACGCTTCGCCGCAGCTCTGACATCTTAATACACAGCAAAAAAACCTTGAAGGGCAAACGCTTTTCAAGGTTTTTTCTATAGATAGGCTCTCAGGCAGGATAATTCTTACCGTCTATCTAATACTAAACAGAGCGATAAAAGGAAGGGAGCCTGAGCTATGGATGAGACACGTACGCTGGGCAGGACGGATTTACGGGTAAAGCGTATCGGCTTTGGCGCTAATGCGGTCGGAGGACATAATCTGTTTCCGAATCTTAATGATGAAACGGGAAAAGAACTCATCCGCACAGCGTTGGACGGCGGCGTCAATTTTATTGATACGGCGTTTATATACGGTTTGGGACGTTCCGAAGAGTTAATCGGTGAAGTTGTCGCAGAGCGCGGTGTGCGGGACAGCCTCGTGATTGCGTCAAAAGGCGCGCACAAAGAGGTCAACGGACAAATCGAGCTGGACAACAGCCGTGAATTTCTCCGGAGTGAGGCGGAAAACAGCCTGAAGCGGCTGAAAACAGACGTGATTGATTTGTATTACGTCCACTTCCCTGACGGCAAAACACCGCTCTCCGAAGTGGCGGGCACGCTAAAAGAACTGAAGGACGAAGGGAAAATCAGAGCAATCGGCGCGTCCAATCTCAGCTTCCGACAACTGCAGGAGTTTAACGCCGACGGCTATTTAGAGGTTTTTCAATCGGAATATTCACTGATTCAGCGTGAGGCGGAGCATGATCTGCTGCCTTATTGTGAAAAGAACGGCATTTCCTTTATTCCTTATTTTCCGCTTGCTTCCGGCTTGCTGACGGGAAAGTTTACAAAAGACACAGTCTTTGAGGACAGCCGAAAGAACAGGCCGCCGTTTCAGGGAGAAGCTTTTCGCCAAAATCTGGAGCGAGTGGATAAGCTTCGGGCCGTTGCGGAGGAAAAAGGGGCGCAGACAGCGCATATCGCACTCGCATGGCTTCTGTCGCAGCCGGCGGTGGATGCGATCATTCCCGGAGCCAAACGCCCCGACCAGCTGAAACACAATCTGGACGCGCTTCATGTGCAGTTAACCGAGGATGAGGTTCAATATATCAGTGACATCTTTAAGTGAAAATAAAAAAAGGAAATAGCCTGCGCTATTTCCTTTCTTGTTGTCAGGAAGTTTTCAAAAACGCTTCTGTCAATCCTTCCAGATCGGCGTCTGTATCCAGATACCACTGGCCGCGGGCGTTCTTCTTCATCTCGATTTCTCTTGTAACGGAAGAAGAAGCCGGTTTCAGGCGCATAAACTCTTCCGGATAGACAGAAAGCAGGTGGCTGACAATTTCGTTTTCATCCGCATCGGGGTGCTTTCCGGCATAGTCTTGCACGCGGTCTTGCAGCTGTCCCGCAAGCGGAGACATATCAAGCGGGGTCACTTTTGCTTCAAGGACGGCTTTTTTGCCTGACATGGATTTGGTATGCACCTTGAGCTCTGTGTTATCCCGCAGCGCTGATGACATGGCGTCAATAATAGCGGAAATGGCTTTTGGATCCGCCTGTTCTTGTGAAATGCCTGCTGAAGTGATAAAGCTGGCTTTCGCCGATTCCTGATATGCGGCGGCCGTCATTTTTTCATTTACCCCGGTCAGGCGGGTGAAATCTTTATTGTGTTTGCCGTACAGCATCACATCAATGTAGGCGGATAATGCGTCCGCCGGGTCAGGTTTTGCGTTTGAGGCTGTGCCTTTGACTTTCAGTTTATAAGATAAAGGCTTCGCGTCTTTTGCCTGCGGCTGATATACCAATTCATATGATTTGCCTTCGTCAGCCGTGAAGTACAGATTGCCCGTCACTGTCTTACCCGCATGAAGCGTGCCGTTCTGCATCAAGTCTTCCTTATCGGCCTTGGCTGTTTTCGCGTCATCCTGATAAAGCGAGAAGTCGCTGCTTTTGACGGTAAGCGGGTCTTTGCCCGTATTTTTGACGGTGACCGTTACTTTCAGCGCGGCCGGATGTTCAGTATCGTCTGAAGCGGCCCATGCCGTATCTTTTATTTTTACTTTCGCCGTGCTGCTTTCCTGGCCGCCGCTCGTTTCGCTGCTGCATGCGGCGGTAAATGCCGTGAGAAGCAGAATGAAAAACACGGCGCTCATTTTTTTGATGGACATCTGGTTTACCCCCTGTTGTTAATGGTTAATTCGATAGTCATGAAGATGGACAGGTTAATTATACTAGTTTTGTATAAAAGAGTCTTGGTAATCATCAATCTTTTTGGAAGAAAAGGAAGTGTTATGATGAAAAAAGAAGAGTTGAAACAGCTGGCTCTCCGAATGGGAAACGTACCTGCCCGCTACGAGACTAATGTGGAAGAATACCAGGAAGATGAGGTTCTGTTTTGGTGGGAAGATAAGAATGATCCGGAAGCCGGCATCATGGTCGAATTAGACCGGGACGGAAAACTGAAATACTTATCCCGTCCGGCTTTCCGGACTGATCTGCCGCCTCTTTCGGAATCGGACATAGAAAAATGGATGCGGGCGTTTTTAGAAACCCATCGTCCTGGGGCATTGGCTGAGTTCGAATTGGAAAACAGCGGCTCCGCAAATGATGGCGATGTGAGATATTCCTATGTTCAGATGGCTGACGGTCTGCCGCTTCCGCTGACCGGGTTTTACGTCGACCTGTCTTTGACAGGGGAAGTAACCGGTTTTTCTTACCATGGGAAGGCCGATGATCTTGTAAGGCCCGGGACAATTGCGGACAAGCGGGAAGCATTGGCTCACTTTGTCAAACATATAGAAGCAGAGCTGTTGTTCACCGTCCTGCATCAGTCCGTCTATATGCAGGGGGATGACAAGCCCCATCTCGTCTATGAAATCGTGTCTCCGACGCGGCCGATATCGGCCGACCTCAAGGAAGAGAATGCAGAATTAGACGAATATGAAGAACTGGAAAACGACACACGGCCGTATGTCCCGATTTCACGCCCTGCACCTGAAGCGGAAAAGATGAGCATCAATGACATGATCGGGCTGCACGACGGTTTTTATAAAGAGAGGGAAAGCGATCTTGGAGAGGGCTGTATCGGCATTGCCTGGCGTCCTGAAAAAACAAAATCCGTACGGGAAGATAAAAGCTTTGAAAGTTTGTTTAAAGAACGGAATGAACACGTATTGAAAACAAGGTATGATAAAGAATCGGGCCGGCTCACCGGGGTGATGTCATTTATACATAGTGAAGGCGAACCGGAGTTTTCCGAGGAAGAATGCCATCACATGGCCATCCGCTTTTTATTCGCCATGTTTCCGGAAGCGGATCAGTATTTCCGGGTTCAATATGATGAACCGGATGATGAAGGAGAAAACGCAGGGCTTACATTTAAGGCTTGTTCGGGCGGTGTTGATTTGCGATTCGGAGAGGGGAGAATCTGTGTCAGCAAAAAGACGGGTCTTGTCACTGTATATATGCCGCCGGAAATTGATCCGAAAGAGCTCCAGGAAATCGATCCCGTTCCTTCATTGACAATGGAAGAGGCGAAGGATGCGATCCGCCTGGCCATCAAAGCAGAGCTCGCTTGGGATCGTTGTTACGATGACGATAGCTCCGGGAAAGTGTACAGGCTCGTATACAAACCGGTTTTCCCGCGGTTTATTGAGGCTCATACGGGAGAAGCGATCACGAGTTTAATAGGCTGAAGGTCATGGGCGTTCGTCCCGGGGCTTTCACGGGGAGTGTGACATTTGTATGAAAAAGAGCCGCTCTGAATACGGCTCTTTTCCCTCTTTGCTAAAAATAGACACATAAAAGGCACTTTCTTCCCTTTAAAAGGATAAGGGCGTTTTTATATAATAAAAAACAGTTCTTTTTTATACACTCTTCTGAAAGGATGACCCCATTGCTGAAAGAACATCTGAGAAAAAAAGCGCTGGAAATCGGGAACATACTGCCGCACTATGAGCTTGAAATAGAAGATTATGATGAAAAACAAAAAACGAAAGCCTATTATATATGGAAAAATCGTAACCAGCCGGATAAAACGGTCACGATTGAGCTGGGCGACGACGGATCTTTGCTTACTTATTCACGCAACGACTGTCCGAGTTCAGACATACAGCTGTCAGAAGCCGAATTAAAGCTGACGGCTCTTCGGTTTGCGGCAAGACACCGCCCGCTTACTTTTATGAATTTCATCTTTCAGGCGAGAGAAGAACGCAATGGGTGCATCCGATTTATCTATACAAAAAAAGTGCTCGGCCGGCCGCTTCCCGATTCAGGTTTTTTCGTTGATGTAACCAGGAGCGGCTTCGTCGTGCAGTTTATCTATTACGGGGATAAGGGTGAAGCGCCCGTTCCGGAAACATTCGTCGATCGGGAAAAAGTGGTCTCGCATTATATGAGTGTGCTGACATTCAGTCTCGTCTATGATGTGGTCAATTTTGAGAAAATACCGCGTCTCGTCTATGAACCGATTCTGCCGGCTTACAGCTATCCGGCCGGTGAAGATGATATCGTGCCGGATCAGCAGCTTTGCGAAGACAGGAATGAGCCGGCAAAACCGCTTCCCGCGTTTGAACATAAACGGGAAATCAGCCTGGATGAATTAATGGGGTTTACCGCGGATATGGTTCAGACGCGCCGGCGTGATCTCGGGGATGAGATCGGAACGACATGGCGGAAAGGGTCGGTTCCGGAACGGAAAGATTTGAGTATCGAAAGCTATTTTGAAAGCAGCAACAAAAATACAATGAAGATGAAAACGGACAAAAAGACAGGGAAAATGACAGCCTTTAAATCTTTTATTGAGCATCAGGGCCCGGCCTTTTATTCTGCGGAAGAGTGTGAGGCCGTCGCGCTTCAATTTTTATACAAGCTTTATCCGAGAGCGGACGAGTTTTTTAAAATGAACCCGCTGAAAACGGACGGAAGGGGCAGGTTCCGCTTCCATTTTTCCATATGGCATCAGGATATTCCGCTGCGGTTCGGCGCTGCGAGAATACTTGTCAGTCCCGTAACGGGGCTTGTGGAAGCTTACATGGCGCCTGACATTGACCCGGAGCAGCTGGAGAAGATCAATCCGGTGCCGGCCGTTACTCCCGAAGAAGCAAAGGCCGCTTTTTTATCCGATTTCCATCTGCGGCTCGAGTGGCAGCGCGATTTTACGCCGTCCGGCAATGAAGGATATAAGCTTGTGTACAGGCCTGTCTATCCTCCGTACATTGATGCGCAAAAGCGAAAAAAGAAAAGGTTTTATTAGCCAGGGATCATTTGTAAATGAGGATAATCTTTAAAGCCTCTCCAATCGCCTCCCCAATCAAAACCGAGCGTTTTGGCAATCGATACGACCTCAAGCCAATCGGGCGTGCCGTTTCGGTTTCCGTCGTACGTCATATCCCAAATCAGGCTTCCATCCTTTTTTTGCAGGGCGAAGTCGATCGCAAGGCCGTAATTGTGGTAAGATTCCCCGCCTTTTGCGTAGGTGATGATATTTCCTTTTTTTGAACGTCCTTGACGGTACAATTCGTTTTGTTCCTCAATTGATCTGAAACCCTCTGTGATAACGACGGTGATGCCTTTTTTCAGAGCGGCCGTCTGCAATAGCTCCGCATTCTGCCTCACGAGCGGATGAAGAGCGCTTGGAATGGCTCTATCTTGTAATGCCGTCTGCGGCCTCAATTCTTTTTGCACATAGGAAAAACATAGGTCTGCGGTAAAGAAGAGGATCAAAAGCAGCGCAATTCTGACTGGTCGTTTCATGGTGAATTCTCTCTTTCTTTAATTGATTAAAATCTTTGTTTGCTCACTGCCATAAATTTGCTATGATAAAATATAACATAATTAGTAGCCGGAGGAAGGAGGCAAATCTATGAAATCCAAGATTCCATCTGAAGAAGTGGCCGTAAAGATGAATGAATGGTATAAGCTGATCCGCGCGTTTGAAGCCGATAAAGCTGAAGCGCTGAAGCGGGAGATTCAATATGAACTCGAAGATATGGAAGAGAACCAGGATTTATTGTTGTATTTTTCATTGATGGAATTTCGGCACCGCATCATGCTGGATAAATTAAAACCCATGAAAGACGGCGACTGCCAGCCTCCGTTCTCTGAAATGCTCACTGAGATTGAGATGAACCAGCAAAAGCTGACCGGCTTACTGGAATATTATTTTTACTATTTCAGGGGAATGTATGAATTTAAGCAGAAAAACTTCATCTCAGCGATTTCTCATTATAAGCGGGCTGAGGAAAAGCTTGAATATGTGGAAGATGACATAGAGAAAGCCGAGTTTCTGTATAAAATTTCTGAGGTGTACTATCATATCAAGCAGACTTTCTTTTCGATGAATTACGCGGGGCAGGCGCTTGATATTTACAAGAAATATGAATTATACGGAATGAGAAGGGTGCAGTGCAAATTTATCATTGCCGGAAATCTGATGGACGCCCAGCAGCATAAAAAAGCGCTGGAATACCTCGAATGCGCCTTGGAACACGCGGAGCGGCTTGATGATCAATATATGATTGCTGCGGCCTATTATAATATCGGGCACTGTATGTACAGTCTGGGTGACTTTTGCAAGGCGGCGGAGGATTTTGAACGGGCGGCTGCCGGATTTGAAGCACACAGCTTCCGGCAGGTCATCCAGGCTGTTTTTTCACTCACGCATATCTACTTTAAAACGGAAAAATACAGTGAAGCCGCCGCCAGCTGCGCGCGGGGCATGAGAAGCGCGGCGGAATGGGAAGATGAGATCTATATGACGAAATTCCGTCTGATTAAAGAGCTTTATCAGGGGGAAGGCGGACAGGATTCGCTCAAAGAGTATTTTGACATTCTGGAATCAAAAGAGCTGCTGGCTGACACGGAGGAACTGCTTCAGGACGCAGCTCATTTCTTTCATAAACGGGAGAACTACAAAGCGGCATCTTATTTTTTCAGCAGGCTTGTCGGCGTGCAAAAAAGGCTGCAAATGAACAACTACGCATAATGAAAAAAAGAACGAGGGAGCTTCGGTTTCATCGTTCTTTTTATGATCTCTTTTGTTTTCAGCTGATTAAAACCGGGTACATGCTCTGTATTAACATCAGGGAGGAAAAGAGACAATGTATCAGGATTTACAGGGAAAAACAGCAATCGTAACAGGTTCTTCGAAAGGAATCGGAAAGGCCATTGCCGAACGCTTCGGCAAGGAGCGGATGAATGTGGTTGTGAATTACCTCGGTGATTCCTCCGGAGCGGAAGAAGCGGCGGACATCATTGAGAAAGCGGGAGGCAGAGCCGTCACCGTAAAAGCCGATGTGTCCTCAGAAGAAGGGATTCAGGCGCTGTTTCATGCCGCGCAGGAGCATTTCGGGGGTGTGGACGTGATGGTCAACAATTCCGGCTTTAACGGGACCGAAGCGATGCCCCATGAAATGAGCCTGGAGGATTGGCAAAGGGTCATCGACGTCAACGTGACCGGCACCTTTTTGGGGGCGAAAGCGGCACTGAAACATATGCTCGAGTACGGCAAAAAAGGAACGGTTTTAAACATATCGAGCGTTCATCAGCAAATACCGCGTCCTGAAAACGTGCAGTACTCGGCATCCAAAGGCGGGATCAAAATGATGGCGGAAACGATGGCGCTCAATTACGCAGACAAAGGCATCCGGGTGAATGCCATCGCTCCCGGCACGATCGCCACGGAGTCCAATAAGGATCTGGAAGATGAAACACATAAGCAAGCCCAGCTGAAAAAAATTCCGATGAACGCCTTCGGCAAACCGGAAGAAGTCGCCGCGGCCGCCGCATGGATGGCGTCGGAAGAAGCGAGTTACGTGACCGGAACGACACTTTTCGTCGACGGAGGCATGACGCTTTATCCGTCTCAGCTGGATAGATAAAAGAGGAGGGGAAACCTTCTCTTTTTTGTTTAGAGCAGGGTCATAAAGGAAATGGTTCTCTAAAAAAACAGGGGGAGCGCAAGATGGCGAATGACTGGTGGAAAGACGCCGTTGTCTATCAAATCTATCCGCGAAGCTTTCAAGATACGAACGGCGACGGCATAGGCGACCTGCGGGGGATTATCGCGCGTCTCGATTATATAAAAGAACTTGGCGCTGATGTGATATGGATCTGCCCGATTTACCCGTCGCCAAACGTCGATAACGGCTACGATGTGACGGATCATCAAGCAATTATGGAATCTTACGGAACGATGGAGGACTTTCACGATCTGCTTACAGAATGCCGCAGCCGCGGATTAAAGCTTGTGATGGATTTCGTCTTAAATCATACCTCCACGGAGCATCCTTGGTTCAAAGAGGCGGAAATGAATCCGGACAGCAAATACCGCGATTATTATATTTGGCGGCCGGGCACCGGGGACGGCCCGCCGACCGATTGGGTGTCGGATTACGGACAATCCGTCTGGCAGTACGAAGAACATACGGGCGAATATTACCTGCATATGAACGCCGTCAAACAAGCCGATCTGAATTGGGAAAATCCCGAGGTTCGGCAATCAGTATACGAGATGATGAGATTTTGGCTCGATAAAGGCGTGGACGGATTGCGTATAGACCAGCTCCATCTCCTGTCAAAAAAAGAATATTTGCCGCCATATGAAGATTACATCGCCCGCCGGGCCGATCCGAAGCCTTTCCGGCCAAACGGGGCACGGATACATGATTACTTAAAAGAAATGACGAAAGAGGTATTTTCCAAATATGACGTGATGTCGGTCGGCGAGGCCGGATCAGTGACGCCTGAGGAAGGGCTGGTCTACACGGGAACCGATGAGCATGAACTGAATATGATTTTTCATTTTCAGCATATGGAGCTTGATCAAAAGCCGGGCCAAGAGCATTGGGATGTAAAACCGCTTGAGCTGTCCGATTTGAAGAAAGTGCTCACAGACTGGCAGGAAAAACTGGAACATCGAGGCTGGAATACGCTGTATTGGTGCAATCATGACCAGCCTCGGATCGTATCACGTTTCGGAGATGAAGGCACATACCGCAAAGCATCCGCCAAAATGCTTGCCGCCCTGCTTTATTTCATGAAAGGCACGCCGTACATTTACCAGGGGGAAGAAATCGGCATGACAAACGCTCCGTTTGACAGAATAGAGGATTATCAAGATATTCAGACCGTCAATATGTATCATAAAAGGGTATTTGAAATGGGCCGCAACAGGGAAGAAGTCATGGCGTCCATTATGGCGAAAAGCCGGGACCATGCCCGTACACCGATGCAGTGGGACGGCAGCAAGAATGCCGGATTTACGGAGGGCGAACCGTGGCTGAAGGTCAATCCCAATTACAAGACCGTCAATGCGGCCGAGGCTCAGGATGATCCCGATTCTATATTGAACTTTTACAAAAAACTGATCCGCCTGCGAAAACAGTATGCTGATATCATAAAAGGCAGCTACATGCTGCTGCTTCCTGATGACCCGCAGATGTTTGTGTATGAAAGACAGGCAAACGGACAAAAACTCATGTCCATCAGCAACGTATCGGAAGAAGAAGCCGTCTTTTATTGGCCGGATGGCTCCGAACTTGAAAGGGCCGAGCTGCTTCTCAGCAACTATGAAAATGACGGGAGCACGGATTCCCGCATCACATTCCGCCCATACGAAACAAGAGTTTATCTGCTTGCCTGATATGTGATATGAAGCCCTCGTCCATACATGGCGGGGGTTTTTTAGGTAAATCGGATATCAATTTAGAAAAAAATATCTTGCAAAACGTAATTACTTCGTTTTATTATGGTATAGGTAACAAATGAACGAGAAAGTACGCTTTGGAAATCGTCATCATTCTGATTTACAGAACAGGGGGAAACGGCTTGTTTAAAAAATGGAGCGGAATCATTGTCATTGCGGCATGCTTTTTAATCGCGGCGGGCTGCGGCAATTCATCTTCAAAAGGTTCGTCAGGTTCTTCAAAAAGCGGCAAACTGCACGTCGTGACGACCTTTTATCCTATGTACGAATTCACGAAACAAATTGTCAAAGACAAAGGCGATGTAGACATTCTCATCCCGTCTTCGGTCGAACCCCATGATTGGGAGCCGACGCCGAAGGATATCGCCGGCATTCAAAACGCCGATCTTTTCGTATACAACAGCGAATATATGGAGACATGGGTTCCTTCAGCGGAAAAAAGCATGAGCTCTGATCATGCGAAGTTTGTAAAGGCGTCAAAAGGAATTGACTTACTCGAAGGTTCGGATGAAGAGGAAGAGGAACATGGACACGGCGGTCATGACCACAGCCGCAGCATGGACCCTCACGTGTGGCTCAGCCCGGTTCTTGCGCAAAAAGAGGTCAAAACCATTACGGCGCAGATCGTAAAACAGGACCCGAAGAATAAAGCATACTATGAGAAAAATAGTAAAGAATATATTGCAAAACTGCAGGATCTTGATAAACTATACCGTACAACATTAAATAATGCGGCGAAAAAAGAACTGATCACACAGCACGCGGCATTCAGCTATCTCGCCAAAGAATACGGCTTAAAACAAGTCGCGATTGCAGGCCTTTCTCCTGAAGAAGAGCCGAGTGCGGCCAAACTGGCGGATCTCAAAACGTTTGCCAAAAAGCATGATGTGAAGATCATCTACTTTGAAGAAGTTGCATCGCCTAAAGTTGCAGATACACTTGCCGGTGAAATCGGCGCGAAAACGGAAGTGCTCAATACACTGGAAGGTTTAAGCCAAAAAGAACGGGATAAAGGCATCGGTTATATCGATATTATGGAGAAAAACCTTGATGCACTGAAAGATTCGCTATTGGTTAAATAACATAGTGTGCGCCGCGGGGTGCACACTATTTCTATGCGGGAAAGGAAGGTCAGCATGAATCTCGTTACATTAAAAGATATCGTTTTTGGTTATTCGCATACACCCGTGCTTGACGGCGTGTCGCTGGAAATCAAAAGCGGCGAATTCGTCGGCATTACAGGACCGAACGGCGCGTCAAAATCGACGCTCATGAAAGTCATGCTCGGCATGCTCAGACCTTGGGAAGGAACGGCCGAGATCAGTAAAAAAAACGCAGCCGGAAAACGCCTGACAATCGGCTATGTTCCCCAGCAGATTTCTTCATTTAACGCAGGATTCCCAAGCACGGTTCTGGAGCTTGTGCAATCAGGCCGTTATACGAAAGGAAAATGGTTTAAACGATTGAACGAAACGGATCACCACGAGGTGGAAAACGCGCTGAAGATGGTAGAAATGTGGGATTTCCGCCATCGGAAAATCGGCGACTTATCCGGCGGACAGAAGCAGAAAATCTGCATTGCGAGAATGCTTGCGAGCAATCCGGATCTGCTGATGCTTGATGAGCCGACAACCGCGGTTGATTATGAAAGCAGACAGGGTTTCTACGAATTTATGCACCATCAGGTGAAAAATCACAACCGCACCGTCGTCATGGTGACACACGAACAAAACGAAGTACAGCAGTATCTGGATAAAGTCATACGGCTTGAGAGGGGGGAAAAAGGCGGATGGAAATGTTTGACTTGGAATTCATGCGACGAGCTTTTCTAGCGGGAAGCATGATCGGAATTATGGCGCCGATATTAGGCGTATATCTCGTGCTGAGAAGACAGGCGCTGATGGCGGATACGCTGTCTCATATTTCATTGTCGGGCGTGGCCATCGGTTTTTTTCTCAGTACCAATATTACGGCGGCGAGCATCGTTGTCGTCACGATCGGAGCGATCGGCATTGAATACATGCGGCGGGCATACCGTACATATTCAGAGGTATCTATCGCAATTTTAATGGCGGCCGGGCTGTCGTTTGCGATGTTTCTGATCAGCCTGTCAAAAGGCGGCGCGTCGATGAGCATCGATCAATATTTATTTGGATCGCTTGTCACGGTCAGCCAGCAGCAGGTCTATATTATCGGAGGTATTACCCTGCTGATTCTGCTTTATTTCATTATATTGAACAGACCGCTCTATCTGCTTACCTTTGACGAGGCGACGGCGAAGACATCAGGCATTAACACAAACCTGCTGTCAATGTCATTCAGCATCGTGACGGGGCTGGCGATTTCGGTCATTATTCCGATTATCGGCGTGCTGCTCGTTTCCGCGCTCCTCGTACTGCCCGCGGCTTTTGCAATCCGTATCGCCAAAGGGTTTAAATGGGTGTTTGCGGCAGCCATTATTATTTCTCTTTTCAGTGTGTTTATGGGGCTGACGTCTTCGTACCAGCTCGGAACGCCTCCGGGGCCGTCAATCACTTTACTGTTAATCATTCTGCTTCTGCTCGGGTTTACGCTGCAGGGGATTTGGAATGCGTTTAAAAAAGGAAAAGAACGAAAAAACCGCCGTTAAGCGGTGCAGCAGTCTCATCTGCTGCTCCGTTTGACGGCTTTTTTTACAGAAATATATCAGCAAGACGCTCATATGACTCTTTTTTTGCTTCGAAATCAAAGACGTTGCACAGCACCATCATCTCTTTTGTCTGATACCGCTCGGAAAGTTCAAGCAGACGGCGTTTCACTGCGGCAGGAGAGCCGATCACCATCCGCTTCCTGTTTTCTTCTATCTGTTTACGATCCTCCGGCGAATACGGATAAGCCTTCGCTTCTTCCACACTCGGCACGCGGCTGTCGGCGCCTTTTCCGACACGAAGAAGCCATAAATCCTGGCTTAAGGCGAGTTCTTCCGCTTTCTCATCCGTAGCCGCGCATATGACGAAAATGGCACAGAGCGAGGCGGGAGCGGAAAAATGGGCGGAGGCCCGGAAATGGTTCCGATAGATCTGAAACGCTTTTTCCCCGCGTTCCGGATTAATGAAATGGCCGAAGACATAGCCCGCACCTTGAAGAGCGGCGCGTCTGGCGCTGTTTTCCCCGAGGCCGAGCACCCAAAGCTGCGGGGCTGTTTCAATCAAGGGCGCTGTTTTTATTCCGGCATAAGCATGGTCCGAGGGAACTGAATCTGTCAGAAAGGATGATAAATCCTGAAGCTGCCTGTTAAACTCGGTCATGCTTTTCTTTACCCCGTCTGTGAGGGCGAGCCGGATTTTCGTTGTACCGCCCGGTGAGCGTCCGACCCCAAGGTCAATCCGGTTCGGGTGCAGCGCCTCAAGCTGACGGAAAGTTTCCGCGACTTTATAGGGGCTGTACTGCGGCAGCAGCACGCCGCCTGATCCGACACGGATGGATGTTGTAGCTGCGGCGGTATGAGCGATCATAATTTCCGGCGAAACGCTTGCGAGCCCTCTTGTGCCGTGATGCTCGGCAAACCAGTACCGCTTATAGCCCCATCCTTCACTGAGGCGGGCGAGCTCCGCTGAACGGCGGAGCGTCTCGTGCGGCCCGTTTCCTTTGGATACGGGCGCCTGATCAAGTATGCTTAAATCAATCACTCGTCTGCCCCTTTCCTGACATGTATTGATACAAGGATAGGAAAAATGTTCAGTCTCCGTCAATTTCTTTGTTTTCTCTATTCTCTCCGGAACGAAGGAGAATATAGGAAGTGATTTTTCGCCGTTTTTCGCCAAAAATTCTTATGTTTTATGAAACTTTGATATAATAAAAGACGTATATCTTAATAAACACCGGGATTCTTGTCCCGGAATTTAGTAAAAATGCGCACTTGCGGCGTGCTTAGCGGCACCCTTACAGAATAGGAGTGAATCATATGGCGATCTCTTTACAAAAAGGACAGCGGATTGATTTAACAAAAGGAAAAGCCGGCCTGTCAAAACTGCTGGTCGGACTCGGCTGGGACCCTGTATCATCCGGGGGCTTTTTCGGAAAGCTGTTCGGCGGAGGCGGTGCCAATATCGACTGTGACGCTTCCGTACTGATGCTTGAAAATGATAAAATGACAGACAGCAAAAACGTCATCTATTTCGGCAATCTGAAAAGCCGGTGCGGCGGTGTCGTACATACGGGTGACAACCTGACGGGTGAAGGCGACGGCGATGATGAACAAATTCTCATCGATTTGGCGAAAGTGCCCGCTCAGATTAATAAACTTGTGTTTGTCGTCAATATTTACGACTGCGTCAGACGAAAACAGGACTTCGGCATGATTCAAAACGCGTTCATCCGCGTTGTTGATCAGGCTAATCGCGAAGAACTGGTGACTTACAATTTAAGAGATAACTATTCAGGCAGAACGAGCCTGATCGCGGCTGAAATCTACCGCGAGGACGGCGAGTGGAAATTCGCCGCAGTAGGAGAAGGCACAAACGATACAAAAATCGGCGATATCGTTAACCGATACGCCTAAACGATAAAAAGGAGAGTGCTCACATGGCAATTTCATTGGCAAAAGGACAAAAAGTAGATTTGACTAAAACAAATCCGGGTCTTTCTAAAGTCGTTGTCGGCCTTGGCTGGGATACAAACAAATACGATGGCGGACATGATTTTGATTTAGATTCCAGCGTCTTTCTATTAAATGAAGCAGGAAGATGCGCGTCGCCCGATGATTTCATTTTCTATAATCAGCTTGAAGGCGGAAACGGCTCTGTCGCACATTCAGGCGACAACCTGACAGGCCAGGGCGAGGGCGATGACGAAAGCGTAAGAGTCAACCTGAGCGCGGTGCCTGCCGCTATTGACAAAATCTCATTCGTCATCACGATTCATGAAGCGGAAGCGCGCGGCCAAAACTTCGGACAAGTTTCCAACGCGTTCGTGCGCATTGTCAATGAAGAGACAAATGAAGAGCTGATCCGCTACGATCTGGCTGAAGATTTCTCAATTGAAACAGCCATTATCGCAGGGGAGCTTTACAGACATAACGGCGAATGGAAATTTTCCGCGATCGGCTCAGGCTACCAAGGCGGACTGGCCCGTATTGCGACAGATTACGGCCTGCAAATCGGCTGAACCATATCAAACACAGAAGGGAGAGACGGCACATGGCTATTCAATTGGCGAAAGGACAGCGTGTTGATCTGACAAAAACGAACCCCGGCCTTACAAAAGCGGTGATCGGCTTAGGGTGGGATACGAACAAGTACTCCGGAGGGCATGACTTTGACCTTGACGCGTCGGCTTTTCTTGTCGATGCCCATGACAACTGTGTAAATGATCTTGATTTTGTTTTCTACAATAACCTGGAACACCCAAGCGGGGGCGTCATCCATACGGGAGACAACCGGACGGGCGAGGGCGAGGGAGACGATGAACAAATTATCGTCGACTTCTCAAAAATACCCGCAAATATTGAAAAGATCGGCATCACCGTCACGATTCATGATGCGGAAGCGCGCGGCCAAAATTTCGGACAAGTGTCTAACGCGTTCGTGCGCGTCGTCGATGAAAACAGCCAGAATGAACTGCTTCGTTTCGATTTAGGGGAAGACTTCTCGATTGAAACGGCGGTTGTCGTTTGTGAGCTTTACCGCCATGGGGCTGAGTGGAAGTTTAACGCCATCGGCAGCGGGTTTTCCGGCGGTCTGGCATCACTTTGCCGGAATTACGGCTTGCAGGTGTAAGCAGGAAATTACCGTTTTACTAAATAGGAGGAAAAAACTTGGATTTTCTACATCATATTATGTCTACCTACGCTTCCTTTTTTGATTGGAAAATGTGGGGTGAGGTGCTGACTGACCCTGTATCATGGGGGCTGATCGGTTCCTTGGTTCTGCTGGAAGGGCTGCTGTCGGCCGACAATGCGTTAGTGCTTGCGGTTATGGTAAGGCATCTGCCTGAAAAACAGCGGAAGAAAGCATTAACATACGGATTGTTCGGGGCATATATTTTCCGTTTTATCTTTATCGGGATCGGAATGCTGCTCATTAAGTTCTGGTGGATCAAAGTGCTTGGCGCGCTGTACCTGGCTTGGCTCGTCATTAAGCATTTCTGGATCGGAGAAGGTGATGACGATACGGAAGGCATGAAGAAAAATTCATGGATGGTCCGTACGTTCGGAATTTTCTGGGCCACTGTCGTTTCAGTTGAGTTAATGGATCTGGCCTTCTCTGTTGACAGCATTTTGGCCGCGTTTGCGGTATCGGAAAAAGTGTGGGTGCTCTTGATCGGCGGTATGCTTGGCATTCTCATGATGCGTACAGTCGCAAAAGTATTCCTTGTTTTAATTGATAGAATCCCTGAGCTTGAAAATACAGCTTTTGTGCTGATCGGGATTATCGCCGTGAAAATGGCGGCGAGCGCCTTTGATTATGAAATGCCGCACGTTGTGTTCTTCGGAATCATCATCGCTGCGTTTGTGGTAACGTTTATTATCCACTATTTCAACAAACAAAAGCAGGTTCAGGAGCAAACGGCTGCATCTAAAGAAGAATAAAACAAAAAAGGAGGGAGAGTTCATTTCCTTCCTTTTTTGTACCGATCATCATGAAGAGAAAGGAGGAAGATGATGAGGCAGGAAGAATTGGTGATCCGAAAGGCCGAGCCGGAAAACGATGACTGGGAAACGTTTCTGATGCGGCCGCTGCCGGAACGTCCCGGTTACGAGCGGGAAAACGGGCTGGCGTTTACCCGGCTTGGCGTCCGGATTTTGGGGACTCCTTATGATGAGACGGAGTATTACAATAAGCTTTTCGAGCTGTCTTCTCATGAAAACATCCATGTGTTAAGCGAGACGCTGGATAAGACAATCGCGCCTGAAACGTTTCAGGCGCTCCAGCACATCCATTCGGTCAATCAAAAAGAGAAAGGGCTTTCGGTTTCCAGATTTGTCGCGTTTCTCGATGGGGGCAGGCTGCTTGCCAAACATGCTGATCCGCTTATGCACCGCCGGCTGAGAACCGCGTTTATGACGCTTTTGGAAACCTTTGCGGACCGGCATGAAAACGGGCTGAATCATCCCGATTTCCGGCGTGTGCTCTTGGATGTGTCAAAGTTTTCGCTGAACCACCTGAATCCATGGCTCGAACAAGCCGATATAGAGCGTGAGATGCCAAAGGTGGTGTGGTATGGAGACGCTACCAAAAGCCAGCTCTATTTTCTCTATTATCTCATGCTGATCGGCTGTGACGTCCTATTGTTTCATCCGGCTGCGGAAGATCCGTTCAGCTTGATTGATCCGGATGAGGAACTCAGCTTTGTGATAAAGCTCCCCGCAGCAGGCGGCCTTGAGCCATTCCCGAAAGAAAAGCCGGACAGAACGTCCACGACGGCCTACCGGTCAACGAAAGAAATTGAGCATGTGCTGAACCATGAGGAATCCATGATGTATAAACCTTGGCAGTTCAGGGATCATACCCCGCAGTCCGTGACATTAAAAACGACGTATGATGAGTTATTTCTCATTGCGAAGGAGCGGGCGTTTATCCGGCCGCAATTTAAAGCGGACAGGGAGCGGGTGGCCGTTCCGAACCTTTTTGCGAAAGTGATGGGGGTTTCCAAAGATACGAAAGAATATTGGAACAGACTCCATACCGCCGCGGACTATCAGGAGACACACATGATCCGCAGTTTTCCGTTTACGGAAGAGCTGAAAGCCAACTACCAGTATCACTACACTCAGGTTTTGAACGAAGAAGGAGCGATTGACGCGGACAGGCTGAAAAGAAGCAACACCTGGCAGTACAAGCATCTGCCTTCAGGTGTGCAGAACGCCATCGCCAATGTGATTTCTGACATGTGCAGAAACCCAGGGCTGAAGGCTTTGCCCGGCGAGCAGGAAAGGGATTCCGCAATCTATTTGTTCCGCCAGGCGACGAACCTGCCCGCTTCGCTGCTGCAATTGATTCAGACGTTTGATTACGCCCAAACCGTTCCGAAACTCGTTTTATATCATACGGAACAAAATGGCGAACTCACACGTTCGGACGCCGCCGCTCTTTTGTTTTTAAATAAATTCGGCGTCGATATCATCTTGTATAATCCGCCGGGGCATCAAGATATTGAGCACTATATTGAAGAAAGCCAATTTGATGTCCATTGGCTGGAGGACATGGTATTTCGGCAGGAATATAAGGAGCCGTCACTCGTAAGAAAGCTGTTTAGAACCATTACGCAAAAGCAGGGAGAGTAAATAAACATGACAGAAAATCAAAATCCGCTTGTTCTTGATAAAAATGAAGAGATTTCTGAACAAAAAGCAGATGACATCAGAGTGCAGCTGCGCCAAGACCCTGAGGTGCAGCGCATTTCGCAGCAGATTGACGTGAAAAACCAAATGGAGCTGCTGGAGTACGGAAAAGAACCGGCAGTTGAAATCTCGAAGTTCTCCGACCGCATCTTAAATATGATGAAAACAACAAGTGTCACAGATTCAGGCACAATGCTGACACAGCTCGGAAAAATCATGGATCGTTTCGACAAAAATGATTTCGATGAACCAAAAGGATTTCTCGCTAAAATGTTCAAACGCGGCAACAGCATGATTGAAAAGATTTTTCAAAAGTACCGCACCCTGGGCGGAGAAATTGAAAAAATCCACGTCGAAATTTCAAAATACAAAGATGAAATGGCAAAGACGAACCATACGCTTGAAGAGATGTATGAAAACAATATTAACTATTACATGGAGCTTGAAAAGTATGTCGTTGCCGGGCAGATGAAGCTTGAGGAAATGCAGGCGCTCATTCCTTCTTATGAAGAAAAAGCGGCCGGCGGAAACCAGCTTGCGCAAATGCAGCTTGATACGCTGCGTGACGGGCTTCAGGCGCTTGAGGAGCGTGTGTATGATTTAGATATGGCGCGGATGGTGGCGCTGCAAACGGCGCCTCAGATCCGCCTCCTTCAGCGCGGGAATACGAAGCTCATCGGGAAAATCAATTCCGCTTTCGTCATTACGATTCCGATTTTCAAAAACGGCATCATTCAGGCTGTCACAGTCAAACGGCAAAAGCTTGTGGCTGATTCAATGAGCGAGCTGGACCGCCGCACGAATGAAATGCTGAAGCGCAACGCTGAAAACATCTCAAACCAAAGCGTGGAGATTGCCCGTATGGCAGGCCGTCCGAGCATTGATATTGAGACGATTGAAACGTCTTGGAATACGATTGTCAGCGGGATGCAGGAAACGAAACAGATCGAGGAAGAGAACAGACGTATCAGAGAAGACGGCGCGAAACGGATTCAACAGCTTCAGGATAATATTAAAAACGCAGTCTTAAAGAATTAACACACACCCCGCTTGCTTACGGCAAGCGGGATTTTTTTGCGAAAAAGGTAATGACAATCTGTAAAGACAGGTGTAAACTTATACGGTAATCATTTTCGATTTGAGGTGCTGCTTATGAACAAACAACCTGCCGTCACTCCGCGAAAACTTCTGGCGATTGCCGGAATGGGCTGGCTGTTTGATGCGATGGATGTCGGAATTTTATCGTTTATTATCGCCGCGCTTCACACTGATTGGAATTTAACACCCGATCAAATGAAATGGATCGGGAGCGTCAATTCCATCGGTATGGCAGCGGGCGCCTTTGTATTCGGAATGCTGGCCGACAGGATCGGCCGGAAAAAAGTGTTTATGATCACGCTGTTATTCTTTTCTGTCGGAAGCGGCATATCCGCTTTCGCAACGGGATTGACGGTTTTTCTCATATTGCGTTTTCTGATCGGAATGGGGCTTGGCGGGGAACTGCCTGTCGCCTCAACGCTCGTGTCAGAAGCGTCCCCTCCCGAAAAGCGGGGACGGATCATCGTGCTGCTTGAGAGCTTTTGGGCCGCGGGCTGGCTTCTTGCGGCGGTGATTTCCTACTTTGTCATACCGTCATTCGGCTGGCAGGCCGCGCTGCTCTTAACGGCGCTGGCCGCGTTTTATGCGCTGTACTTGCGGAAAAGCCTTCCGGAATCACCGGCGCATCAGGCATTGCCGCAGAAAAAAAGCATACGCGGGCAGGCGGGAAGTGTCTGGACGAAACCGTATATTCGGCCGACGGTGCTGCTGTCTGTCGTTTGGTTCTGCGTCGTCTTTTCTTATTACGGCATGTTTTTATGGCTGCCGAGCGTGATGCTGATGAAAGGCTACAGCATGATTGAGAGCTTCGAATACGTCCTTCTGATGACACTTGCCCAGCTTCCCGGATATTTCTCTGCGGCGTGGCTGATCGAAAAAGCGGGGCGGAAGACCGTCTTAGTCATCTATTTGCTCGGAACGGCGGGCAGCGCTTATTTCTTCGGTGCCGCGGATTCATTGGCCATGCTGCTCACAGCGGGCATGCTTCTGTCCTTCTTCAATCTCGGCGCATGGGGCGTGCTTTACGCCTATACACCGGAGCAGTATCCTGCGTCAATCCGTGCGACCGGTTCCGGCACAACGGCGGCCGTCGGCAGAATCGGCGGCATTTTCGGCCCTCTTCTCGTTGGATCGCTTGCAGCCCGGAACGTTTCGTTTACAGTGATTTTCGCCGTCTTTTGTGCGGCCATCCTGATTGCCGTCATCACCATTCTTATTCTCGGAAAAGAAACGAAACAGACAGAGCTTGCGCAATGAGCACCCTTTTGGGGTGCTTTTTCAGTGAGCTGTCTGTTGACAGACCTATATTTTTCCTTAATATTCCTTATTTTCGGGAGGCGAAAACTTCTTTTTCCGGGACAATGTCGCAAAAAAATTCTTGTATTTGTAAAAAAAGGATAGGAAATCAGTTTGCAGCACATTCGATGGAAACGTTCTCAAGCCTGATAAAAGCCCGATTTCCTTTATAATTTATCCTCAATAAGGAGGATTAGAGAGTATTTAGAAGCATACCAGAGGAAAATAAGACACAGGGATGTTTTTAAAGTAATGATACAAAATAAAAAGGGATTATGATGTTTGTTTGACTTATTACAAACGTGTTACGGTATTAAAGATTGCTTATTATGGAGGGAAAATATGAATTTGGATGAGAAACCAATTAAGATAAAAGTCGAAAATGTATCTAAGGTTTTCGGAAAACAGACAAAAAAAGCCATTCAGATGCTGTCCAGCGGAAAAAACAAAAAAGAGATCCTGAAAGCGACCGGATCAACCGTTGGTGTCAATCAAGCAAACTTTGATGTATATGATGGGGAGATATTTGTCATCATGGGTCTATCGGGGAGCGGTAAATCAACTTTAGTTCGGCTGTTAAACCGGCTTATTGAACCGACTGCCGGGAATATTTATATTGATGGTGACATGATAACAAATATGTCAAAAGACCAGCTCCGGGAAGTGCGCCGGAAAAAAATCAGCATGGTCTTTCAAAAATTTGCACTGTTTCCGCACAGAACGATTCTTGAAAATACGGAATACGGTTTAGAGCTCCAAGGCGTCGACAAAAAAGAGCGTGAGCAAAAAGCGCTTGATTCGCTTAAACTTGTCGGTCTTGAAGGCTTTGAACACCAATTCCCAGATCAGCTCAGCGGAGGAATGCAGCAGCGTGTCGGACTTGCGCGCGCATTGACGAATGATCCTGATATTCTTCTGATGGATGAAGCTTTCAGTGCGCTTGATCCGCTGATCCGCAAAGATATGCAGGATGAACTTTTAGACCTGCATGACTCTGTCGGCAAGACGATCATCTTCATCACGCATGATCTTGATGAAGCATTGCGCATCGGCGACAGAATCGTGCTGATGAAAGACGGTAACATCGTTCAGATCGGGACGCCTGAAGAAATTCTGATGAGCCCGTCCAATGAATACGTTGAGAAATTCGTTGAGGACGTTGATTTATCCAAAGTTCTGACAGCGGGCCACATCATGAAGCGCGCTGAAACCGTGCGGATTGACAAAGGGCCTCGTGTAGCGCTGCAGCTCATGAAGAATCTCGGTATTTCTTCTATTTACGCCGTTGATAAACAGAAACAGCTTCTCGGCGTCATTCACGCGGCGGATGCGAAAAAAGCGGTGGAATCCGACTTATCGCTTCAGGATATTCTAAATACTGAATTTACGACTGTGCATGAAAGCACGTACTTGACGGAAATTTTCGATGTCGTGTCTGATGCGAATATTCCGATCGCCGTCACGGACGATAAGGACCGCATGAAAGGCATTGTCGTGAAAGGCGCATTAATCGGCGCGCTTTCAGGAAATAACGATTATATAAATGTTGAAGATTCTGCTGAACAAGCTCAGGATTCTTCTGTTCAGGGGGTGAAGTAAATGGACAGATTGCCTAGAATTCCGTTAGCAGATATCGTTGACCGGTTTGTTGACTGGCTTACCATGACGTTCGGAGGTTTCTTTGACGGAATCTCAAACGGTTTGGCCGCTTTCGTAAACGCGATTGTGAGCGGTTTGGGTTTCATCCCGTCTATTTTATTGACTGTTATTTTTGCAGCTCTCGCTTGGTGGATCAGTACGAGAGGAATTGCACTCTTTACGTTAATCGGATTCCTTGTTATTGATTATTTGGGTTATTGGTCGCCGATGCTGCAAACGTTGGCGCTTGTCGTCACATCTGTTTTGATTTCCATTATTATCGGGGTTCCGATCGGCATATGGGCGTCTCAGAAAGAAACGGTCCGCCGAATTGTTACACCGATTCTGGATTTAATGCAGACCATGCCGGCTTTCGTATATCTGCTGCCTGCAATTTTCTTCTTTAATATCGGGGTTGTGCCAGGCGTCGTGGCATCTGTTATTTTCGCGATGCCTCCGACGATCCGCATGACGGTTCTCGGTATTAAACAGGTTCCGGCTGATCTGATTGAAGCGACGGAAGCATTCGGTTCAACGACGTCTCAGCGTCTGTTCAAGGTGCAGCTTCCGCTTGCCACAAAAACAATTCTTGCCGGTATTAACCAAAGTATCATGCTTGCTTTGTCAATGGTCGTTATCGCGGCCATGGTCGGTGCGCCGGGCCTCGGTTCTGAAGTATACAGCGCCGTGACACAGTTGAAAACCGGTGTCGGAGTGGAAGCGGGTATCGCGATCGTCATCGTAGCGATTACACTCGACCGTATCACGCAAAACATTAAAGTGAAGAAGAAGAGCAGGGGGAATGCCTGATGCTTAAGAAAATCATCGGTGTCGGCGTTACCGCTGCGCTGGCTCTTTCTTTGGCTGCCTGCGGTTCGCAGACTGATGGTAAGGCAACGGCTGCGGACCAGGTGAACAAAACCATTATCGGTATTGATCCGGGATCGGGGATCATGGCCCTGACGGATGAGGCCGTGAAGGATTACGGGTTGAAAGACTGGAATGTCGTCACGGCGTCAAGTGCTGCCATGACGGCGACATTGAAGAAATCATATGACCGGAAAAAGCCGATCATCGTAACGGGCTGGACGCCGCACTGGATGTTCTCCAGATACAAGCTGAAGTTCCTTGATGATCCGAAAAAAACGTACGGAACTGCCGAGCAGATTCATACGATTACAAGAACCGGCTTCAGTAAGGAACAGCCTAACGCGGCCAAAGTTCTCAGCCAGTTCAAATGGACGCAGGACGATATGGGAGAAGTCATGATTGCCGTTGAGGAAGGCGAAAAGCCGGCCAAAGCCGCTGCTGAATATGTGAAAAAACACAAAGACCAAGTGGCTCAATGGACAAAAGGCGCCCATAAAGTTAAAGGGGATAAAATCAACCTGGCTTATGTGGCATGGGACAGTGAAATTGCAAGTACGAATGTAATCGGAAAAGTATTTCAAGACCTCGGCTATGACGTGAAGCTGACGCAAGTGGAGGCAGGACCGATGTGGACTGCGATTGCGACAGGCAGCGCGGATGCGTCATTGTCTGCTTGGCTTCCGAATACCCATAAGGCATATGCGTCTAAATATAAAGGCAAATATGAAGATGTAGGAACGAGTCTGACAGGCGTCAAGATGGGTCTGGTCGTTCCTCAGTACATGAAAAACGTCAATTCAATTGAAGATCTGAAGAAGTAATGAAGAAAAGCAGCCCTGTAACGGGCTGCTTTTTTTATGCTTCAAACGATCTGAGGACGGCGGCCGTTAATATCTCAACGCCAGTAAAGATGGCGCTTCGGTCAAATGTCATTTGGGGATGGTGAAGTCCCGGCTCCAGACCGCATCCTAGGCCGAGCATCGTCGTTTTCAAGTTCGGCACCTTTAACCCGTAAAAATGAAAATCCTCTCCTCCGGTTGTCACAAGAGGTTCATCCACATGTTCTTCTCCGAGAATGCTGCTGATCGCAGATGCCATGATGGCTTCCGCCTCCTTGTTTCGCTCGGCTGCCGGGAGGCTGTGTTCTTTTTGCAGTTCGATTTTTGCGCCGAATGCGGCAGCCGCCGCTTCACAGGCTCTTTCGGTTTCGGCGGTTAATTTCTCCATGGCGGCATTGGTTTGTGCGCGGAGATCAAGGCTGAACGATGCTTTTCCCGGAATGATATTGGAACTCTCTCCGCCTGCCTGAAGCTTTGTCATCTTCACGGAATGCGGGATGCCGGGATCAAGATGAATGAAGCTGAGTTTTTGGACGAGAAGAGCGGCGATTTCGATACTGTTAAGGCCGAGATGCGGTCTCGCGCCGTGGGCTTCTTCTCCGATAATCAGTCCTTCTATATGCTGGCTTGAGCCATGCAGAATGGACGGTGCGCATCGGCCGTTTGCCGTTTCCTGTACGGGGCGCACGTGCACGCCGTATAAGAAGTCAACATCATCCAGTACGCCTTTTTCAATCATTTTCAGCGCTCCGCCGCCTTTTTCTTCAGCCGGCTGAAAAATAAAGCGGATGGTGCCCTTCGGAAGTTTCGGCTGACTCTTTAAAAGCATCATCGTACCGAGCGCCATCGTCATATGTGAATCATGTCCGCATGAATGGTTCGCCTGAAAGACACCGTCCACTTCCTGCCACAGCGCGTCAATATCCGCCCGGACAGCCACAACGGGCGAGCCTTCTCCGATTTCGCCGACAACACCGGTACAATCATCAAACGTGCGGGTCCGGCAGCCGGCCTCTTTCAGTTTTTCAGTCAGATATTCAGTTGTTTGATATTCTTTCCAGCTTACTTCGGGATTGGCGTGCAGGTGGTCAAAAATATCCATAATGTCTTGCTTTTCATGCGCTGTGAGTCTGTTCATGCCGTAAGTCCTCCTTCAAAAGCTGTCTGTTTTTTATTTTTGATATTGAAAACAGGCAATCGGTCTGTATATAATATAGCACATATCTGTATTTTCTGAATAGTTTATAAATTTAAAGCGGGATGGTGATGGTATGGCTGTACCGAAGGCCGAACCTGTATTGAAAAAGAAGAAATTGTTTGTGATGCCTGATGCTTATGTGCTGCTGTTCATTGTCGCTTTACTATGCGCGATAGCGTCGTACATCGTTCCCGCGGGAGAATTTGACAGGGTGACAAAGGGCAGTGTGACGTCCGCCGTCCCGGGAAGCTATCATTCTTTAGACCAGTCTCCTGTCAGCCCGATCGCTTTTTTCACCGCGATTCAGGAAGGGATGACAAGTTCCGCGCCGATCATTTTTTTAATCCTGTTTACGGGCGGCACCATTGCGATTTTGGAGAAAACGGGCGCCATCAATGGATTGATCAGTAATGTCATCAGTACGTTCCGAACAAAACAGCTGCTGTTTATTGCGATTGTCGGATCTCTATTTTCGATCCTCGGCACAACCGGCATCGTCGTTAATTCTGTGATCGGTTTTATTCCGATCGGCCTGATCGTCGCCCGCTCGCTGAAATGGGACGCCGTGGCCGGAGCGGCCGTCATTTATATCGGCTGCTATGCCGGGTTTAACGCGACGATTTTATCACCTTCACCGCTCGGGTTATCACAAAGCATCGCGGAGCTGCCGCTGTTTTCCGGTATCGGCCTGCGGATTGCCGTCTACATTTGTTTTCTGTTATCATCTATTTTATATATTTATCGGTATACGAGAAAACTCAGAAAAGCAAAGGACGCCAGTCTGCTTGGGAACGATTGGTTTCCGGCGGCAGGTTCACTCCCGCAGGTTTCTGAGCCGGAGGACAAGCATGTCCCGTTTACCGTCCGCCATAAATTGATTCTGGCTGTTGCGGCTTTGTCGCTTGCCGGCTTTTTATACGGCGCGCTTACTCTTGGCTGGTCTGATTCAGAGATGGCCGCCGTGTTCATTTTTATCTCAATCGTGTCCGGCCTGATTGCGGGAATGGCGGCAAATGATATCGCAAAAACGTTTATTACAGGCTGTCAGGGGCTCGTTTATGGTGCGCTGATCGTCGGAATGGCGAGAAGCATTTCCGTTATCCTGGAACACGGAAAGCTGCTTGATACGGTAGTCAATGGCCTTGCGTCACTGCTGCACGGTTTCAGCCCGATGGCAGGCGCCATCGGAATGTATATTTCCAGCGCCCTGCTTCATTTTCTGATTTCATCGGGCTCAGGGGAGGCGGTCGTATTTATTCCGATCTTGGCGCCGCTTGCCGATCTGATGGGTATCACGAGACAGGTCGCGGTTGAAGCGGTTATGCTTGGGGAAGGCGTCGTAAACTGTGTCAATCCGACTTCCGGCGTGCTGATGGCCGTACTGGCTGCCAGCGGCATTCCGTACGTAAAGTGGCTTCGCTTCATGATTCCGCTGGCGCTGATTTGGTTTGTCATCGGCCTTGTGTTTATCTGCATAGGCGTCCTGATCAATTGGGGTCCTTATTAACATTTTTGTCAATGATATTTCGGTTTATCATTATGAATCGGCAAGATATAATGGGAGTTGTAAGCCATTCTTAATAGTACGGGAGGAAGTCATGAATCAGCGTCGGAACAGACTTTCAAACGTGAATGGAAAGAGTGAGAGTGTGAAAGAGAAAGAACGAATGATTTGGTCAGAAGTCGGAATGCTTGTGGGCACACTGTCTTTGCTTGACATCATCGTACGCGGACTTGTTCTGAACTGTCCGTTTAGGGAATGGGCCGGTAGCTTGGCGGTTTTCTTCATTATAATTGTTTATTATTGTATCAGGGCGGGAGCGTCGGGAATGCTCATGCCGAGAATAGACACCAAAGAAGAACTGCAAAAGCGGGTGAAGCAGCAGCGGATAGATTCAATTGCGGTCACTTTTGCGGTAGCGGCGCTTACGATGTACGACAGGGGGTTTCCCCATACATTCTTTGCTTGGCTGAAAATGATCTTTCTTTTTATCGTCTGCGGAGGCATTCTGTTTCTGCTTCGGTATGTCATTGTGAAGCTGTCTTACAGAAGAGCGATAAAAGAAATAAAAAAGAAATCATCTTGACAGGTGGTTTCTTTTTTTGTTTGAAAGCGGGAAGTCTTTTTAATTGATAGGAATATAGATTTGAATTCACTCTGTCACGTTGCTTTGATAGAGAGAGTGTGATAAGTTGAAATGTAAGCGTTAACAGAATTCTCCAGTCTTCACAACAGTTGAAAGGAGCTGAAGAAAGAGTAAGAGGAATTTTTGACTCCGCAGTCAGTCTTCAAAAATGAAATAAGGAGTGTCAAAAATGTTTGAAAAACGATTCAAAACCTCTTTACTGCCGTTATTCGCCGGATTTTTATTGCTGTTTCATTTGGTTTTGTCAGGCCCGGCGGCTGCAAACGCTGAAACTGCAAACAAATCGAATGAGGTGGCCGCGTCATCGGTCAAAAACGGGACCATCCTTCATGCTTGGAATTGGTCGTTCAATACGTTAACACAAAATATGAAAGAGATTCGTGATACGGGCTATGCAGCCATTCAGACGTCCCCGATTAACCAAGTAAAGGAAGGGAACCAAGGAGATAAAAGCATGAGGAACTGGTACTGGCTGTATCAGCCGACATCGTACCAAATCGGCAACCGTTACTTAGGCACTGAACAAGAATTTAAGAACATGTGTGCAGCCGCGGAAAAGTATGGCGTAAAAGTCATTGTTGATGCGGTTATCAATCATACCACCAGCGATTATGCCGCGATTTCTGACGAGATTAAGCGTATTCCAAACTGGACCCACGGGAACACACAAATTAAAAATTGGTCGGATCGATGGGACGTCACTCAAAATTCATTGCTTGGGCTGTATGATTGGAATACACAGAACACTGAGGTGCAGGCCTATCTGAAACGTTTCTTGGAAAGAGCATTGAATGACGGAGCAGACGGGTTCCGCTATGATGCCGCCAAACATATAGAGCTTCCGGATGATGGGAATTACGGCAGCCAATTTTGGCCGAATATCACAAATACATCGGCGGAGTTCCAATACGGAGAAATCCTGCAAGACAGCGCGTCCAGAGATACTGCTTATGCGAATTATATGAATGTGACGGCTTCTAACTATGGGCATTCCATCAGATCCGCTTTAAAGAACCGTAATCTGAGTGTGTCGAATATCTCCCATTATGCATCTGACGTGTCTGCGGACAAGTTAGTCACATGGGTGGAATCACATGATACGTATGCCAATGATGATGAAGAGTCCACATGGATGAGTGATGACGATATTCGTTTAGGCTGGGCAGTGATTGGTTCCCGCTCAGGAAGCACGCCTCTTTTCTTTTCCAGACCTGAGGGCGGAGGAAATGGTGTAAGATTTCCCGGAAAAAGTCAAATAGGAGATCGCGGGAGCGCCTTATTTAAAGATCAGGCGATCACTGCGGTCAATCAATTTCACAATGAAATGGCCGGGCAGCCCGAGGAACTCTCGAATCCGAATGGGAACAATCAAATATTTATGAATCAGCGCGGCTCAAAAGGCGTTGTGCTGGCAAATGCAGGCTCGTCTTCTGTCACCATCAATACTTCAACGAAATTACCTGACGGCAGGTATGATAATAGGGCCGGCGCCGGTTCATTTCAAGTAGCGAACGGCAAACTGACAGGTACGATCAATGCCAGATCCGCGGCTGTTCTTTATCCTGACGACATTGGAAATGCGCCTCATGTCTTCCTTGAGAATTACCAAACGGGGGCAGTCCATTCTTTCAATGATCAGCTGACGGTCACCCTGCGTGCAAATGCGAAAACAACAAAAGCCGTTTACCAAATCAATAATGGGCAGCAGACAGCATTTAAGGATGGGGACCGATTAACGATCGGGAAAGGAGATCCAATCGGCACGACATACAACATCAAGTTAACCGGAACGAACGGCGAGGGTGCAGCGAGAACCCAAGAATACACGTTTGTCAAAAAAGACCCGTCCCAAACCAACATCATTGGCTATCAAAATCCGGATCATTGGGGCCAGGTAAATGCTTATATCTATAAACATGATGGAGGCAGGGCGATAGAATTAACCGGATCGTGGCCGGGGAAAGCCATGACTAAGAATGCAGATGGAATGTACACGCTGACGCTGCCTGAGAATGCGGATACGGCCAACGCCAAAGTGATTTTTAACAATGGCAGCGCCCAAGTGCCCGGACAGAACCAGCCCGGCTTTGATTATGTGCAGAATGGTTTGTATAACAACTCCGGTTTGAATGGTTATCTTCCGCATTAATGGATAGGGCCATCATCACATCAGCGTGCCGGCAAACCCCGCTTCTGGGAAAGGGACAGCGCGTCTTCAATCACGCTGAAAAGATGACAACATCCTAAAACGGTTCCGTTTTAGGATGTTGTCAACAATCTGGAAACCATCACCGATATTTTTTTATCCAAAAATCAAACTTTTCTCTTGCAAAAGTTTGTGAAGTATTGCACAATATAAATGTGAAATACTTCACAAGTTGAAAACAGACACCACGAAACACTGGAGGATGAGCATACATGATGAACGAACGAGTGAACAAAGTAGCATTAATCGGAGCAGGTTTTGTTGGAAGCAGTTATGCATTTGCGTTAATTAACCAAGGGATCACAGATGAGCTTGTGATCATTGATGTAAATAGAGAAAAAGCCATGGGAGATGTCATGGATTTAAATCACGGAAAGGCATTTGCGCCTCATCCGGTCAAAACGTCTTACGGCACATATGAGGATTGCAAGGATGCCGATATCGTGTGCATCTGTGCAGGGGCCAATCAAAAACCGGGCGAAACGAGACTTGAGCTGGTCGAAAAAAATCTCGCCATTTTTAAAAGTATTGTCGGTGAAGTAATGGCAAGCGGATTTGACGGCATCTTCCTCGTTGCCACAAACCCGGTCGACATTCTCACTTATGCGACTTGGACATTCAGCGGCTTGCCGAAAGAACGCGTCATCGGCAGCGGCACGACACTGGATTCTGCGCGATTCCGTTATATGCTGAGCGAATACTTCGGAGCCGCTCCGCAAAACGTACACGCCCACATTATCGGCGAGCACGGCGATACCGAGCTTCCTGTATGGAGTCACGCCAATATCGGCGGAGTGCCGGTGCAGCAATTGCTGGAGAAAAATGCAGCTTACAAACAGGACGAGCTGGATCAGATCGTTGATGATGTGAAAAACGCGGCCTACCATATTATCGAGAAAAAAGGCGCGACATATTACGGAGTGGCGATGAGCCTCGCCCGCATCACAAAAGCGATTTTGCGTAATGAAAACAGCATTTTAACCGTCAGCACATATCTGGACGGCCAATACGGTGTAAACGACGTCTTTATCGGCGTTCCGGCCGTCGTCAATCGGAACGGTATCGCAGGTGTGACGGAACTTGAGCTGAATGAAACAGAACAGGCTCAATTCAGCCGCAGCGCAAACGTGCTGAAAGATATTCTCGCTCCGCATTTCGCTGGGTAAATAAAAAAGCAGTACATGACAAACGCCATGTACTGCTTTTTTTAATTCGCTTTTTTCGCCATTTCCTGAGAGGTTTTTACTCTCGCTTTTCCCATAAACAAAATGGTAACGGCCGCAATGACGATCGGCGCCAGCGCAAGCGTAAATACATATGTGATGCTTTGCGACATGGCGTCAATAATGCGATCCAGAATGTGCGGCGGAATATGAGCGCGCGTGCCGGCCTGGAAAATGTCCTGCGGATTTCCGATGTTCTGCATCGCGCCGCCCGCTCCTTTCATGCCGCTGAATGAATCTGTGAGCTTATTGGTAAACACATTCGTCTGGATGGTGCCGAAAATCGTCACACCGAGCGTCATACCGAATGATCTCAAAAACGAGTTTGTTGAGTTGGCGCTTCCGCGATAACGCGGCTCCAGATCGTTCATGGACGCGGCCGGCAGCAGTGAGAAGTTGAAGCCGACGCCGAATCCTGAGATCAGCATGAATACCGTCAGCATTGTACGCGCCGTATCCGGTGTCATATTGGAAAGCAGCAGCATTCCGATAAAGAAAGCGACCACGGAAATCAGCATTAAATTGCGGAACTGTACTTTCGTCTGGAAAATTCCGCCGATCATACTTCCGATAACAGAACCGATCATCATCGGCGTCAAAATAAAGCCTGCGCTTGTCGCGGTGCTTCCGTACACAGCCTGAACGAAGATCGGGATAAACACCGCTAAAATGACGAACGTGGCTCCGTAAAGGAACGCCAGAATCTGTGCCGTGGCAAATAAACGGTTTTTAAACATCCAAAATGAGATAATCGGTTCTTCCGCTTTTCTTTCCACAATAAAAAAGGCGATAAAGAACACGGCGAACACAGCGAACAGACCGATGATCTGCACGGAGTTCCAATCATACGTTTTTCCGCCGAGCTCAAGAGCGAACATCAGACCGACAATGGAAACCACCAGCGTAATCGCGCCGGCCCAGTCGATTTTCTGCTTCCTGTGTTCAAGGGATTCTTTATAATAACGAAGAATGAAAAACAATGATAAAATACCGATCGGCACGTTGATGTAAAACACCCAGTGCCAGCTGATGGAGTCGGTAATGAGCGCGCCTAAAAGCGGTCCGAGAACGCTGGACAGGCCGAAAACGGCACCGAACATGCCCGACATTTTTCCGCGTTTTTCCGGCGGAAATAAATCAAAAATGATCGTGAAGGCGATCGGCATCAGCGCGCCTCCGCCGATTCCCTGAATGACGCGGTAAATAATGAGCTGATCCATTGTTTGGGCGATTCCGCATAATGCAGATCCGATTAAGAAAAGAATAAGACCGAATAAAAAGAAACGTTTGCGTCCGTACATATCGGACAGTTTTCCGTAAATCGGCATACCGGCCATAACGGCTACCATATATGATGCCGTCACCCACGCGAACTTATCGAAACTTCCGAGGTCCGCCACGATATTTCCCATCGCAGTGGCAACGATTGTATTATCCATAGCCGACATTAAAATGCCCAGTAAAAGACCGATGACGACAAACTTCGTCGAGGCGTCCTTCGCGGCTGTTTGTTCCATGCTTTTTCCTCCCATACTTACTTTTGATCATTAAATTTGCTATGATCATATTAGATTTGCCGAAAATTATCTTGATCGTCAAGATAAATTGATTTTATAGGGAGGCCTGTCAGTTGTCAACAAGAAATACCAGAAGCGAGACGGAGGAAACCGCGATACAGTTATTCCGGAAGATGGCCACAAGGACGATCCTTTTTCATCAGGCGGCCGCTCAATCTCTCGGTCTGTTTCCGACCGATTTAAAATCAGCTGATATCTTAAATGAAGCAGGCCCGATGACCGCAGGCGAGCTGGGGAAAAAAACCGGCCTCAGCACAGGTTCGGTAACGGCGCTCATTGACCGGCTCGAAAAAGCGGGATATGTCATGAGGAAAAAAGACCCCGAAGACAAACGGCGGGTGATCATCGTGCCGCTGACAGCCGGAAAAGCGAATGTGAAGCAATTGTTCAGCTCCTTATCCCAGTCCACGATCAGCCTTTGCCGGCAATATAAAGAAGAAGAACTGCGGCTGATATTCGATTTTTTAGGAAAAGCGACGGACATGATGGAAGACGAGCTTGAGAAATTAAAATAATATATCATAGCACGGCCCATTCATGAATAACTTGTACAAGTTGCATGAATGAGGGGGAAGCCAATGAACATCTTTTTAAGCTACATCGTTCTCGGGCTGTCATTGTCAGCACCTGTCGGCCCGGTCAATGCGGCGCAAATTGACAAAGGCATCAAAAACGGCTTTTGGCATGCATGGATTTTCGGTCTTGGCGCCATGGCCGCGGACGGGCTGTATATGATTCTGATCTATTTCGGGCTGTCTCAATTTTTGACCGCTCCTTTTGTAAAAACGTTTTTGTGGCTCTTCGGTTTTTTCGTGCTGACCTATACGGGAGTCGAAACGTTAAAAAATATAAGGGAAGCGATGAATGTCAGAAGCGGAAAAGGAAAACCGGCTTTTTACAAAACATTCGGCGCGGGATTTTTTATTTCTCTTTCCAATCCGCTGAGCATTTTATTCTGGCTCGGCATATACGGGAGCATTCTCGCCAAAACCGCTGAATCCTTCGATGCAAATCAGCTTTTGATTTACAGCTCCGGCATTCTTCTCGGCATTTTGATCTGGGATTTCTGCATGGCGGTCGCCGCGAGCACTTTCAGAAATCTCCTTCATGAAACAGCGCTCCGCTGGCTGACGGGAGCGGCGGGTGTGTCTTTGATCGTTTTCGGGTTTTATTTCGGATGGCAGGGGATTCAAATGCTCATCTCATAAATAGAAGAGTCACCCATCGCCTATCTCCATCATAACGTATCATGACGATACTGGAGGTGGGCCGATGGCAAGCGGGCTGTACACAAAAAGTTGCCTTGAGGAAAAGGTGTTGGATCTGCCAAATTGGCAGAGAATCGCTTTTGAGCTTCTATCAGAAAAAGTAGGCGATAAAGCGGATACGTTTCCGTGCATTCCCGGACGTCAGGGATTTTTGACAGATCAGCTCCGTATATCCTTTGCGGGTGATCCCCGCGAAGACGGAACCCCGGAGGAAGTGGGGGTGCTGCTGTCCGAGTACGGAAAGATCTCAAGGGATACCGGAAGATACGCGTCGCTGCTTGTGATTTTTGATACGCCTGAGGATTTAGCTGAGCATTATTCCATTGAGGCGTATGAAGAGCTGTTCTGGTCTTTTTTAAACCGGCTGAGCGCCTGCGACCCGAATGACTGGCCGGAAGACATGCCGGAAGACCCTGAACATTATAAATGGGAGTTCTGCTTTGACGGCGAGCCGTATTTTATTCTGTGCGCGACGCCTGCGCATGAAGCGAGACAAAGCAGAAGCTTCCCGTTTTTTATGCTGGCGTTTCAGCCGAGATGGGTTTTCGAAGGATTAAATGATTCAACCGCGTTCGGACGAAACATGAGCCGGCTGATCAGAAAACGCTTAGAGGCGTATGATGAAGCCCCTCTTCATCCCCGATTGGGGTGGTACGGAGGAAAAGACAATTTAGAATGGAAGCAATATTTCCTCCGTGATGATGAGACGCAAGTGTCAAAGTGTCCCTTTTCTTATTTGAAGAGACTGTTTAAACCGACGAAATAAGCTATGATCCGGCAGGGCTGTGTCCCTGCTTTTTTTGTACGATCCATGTCACGATCGCAATGACGGCGAGAAAACAAAGGCTGACCAGAAAACCGGGCCGGCTCGATTTCTCAAACAGCGTCCCGGAGACGGCCGCGACAATCAGCACAAGGGCGATAAAAATCTGTGCGGTTCCCATCTTTGTCGTTTCGAGCAGTTTCTTGCCCGAGAACAAAATGAACAGCCACGTATAAAGAAGCATGAGGCCCGCCGCGGTTGTCATGTGTTCATATATATTTTTCGGCAGCACCAATGACAGGATGATGGAGACGATGAGTCCGGCAAACGTCAATCCGAGCGCAGGCCAGCAGATTTTTTTGTTTTCCTTTAACCTGAAGCATTTCGGCGCATCCCCGTCATCGGCCATTGTACAAAGCAATGTCGTCACGGCAAACAGCGAGGCGACGAGCGTGGAAAATCCCGCAATAATAAAAATACCGTTAAAAATATCAAGAATGATATCTAAATGAAAACCCTTCAGCGATGTAATAAACGGGCTGTCCTGCTCGGTGAATTTGCCCAGCGGCACTAACAGCAGCGCCAGGCCGAGAGAAATGACGTAAATCACCGCAAGTACGGCAAGCATCAGCCGGCCTGATTTTGAGGCTTCCTCCGGTTTTTTCAAGTGTACGGTCATCAGCCCCAAGACTTCAATTCCTCCGAAGGCGTAAAACGCATAAATCAGCCCCGTCCATAACCCCATCGCTCCGTGCGGGAACAAATCCTTTGATTCGTTCGGCACCTGCACATCCGGTTTATGAGAAAATATACCGCACAGCGCCAATATGGCGATCACGATAAACATAAAAATCGCCGCCGTCTTGACAACAGCGAGCACATTTTCCGTTTTTTGAAAAACGGACAGCCCCGTAAATATAATCAAAAGACCGAGCACCGCATAGATGGAGGCGAAAATCCACAGCGGCACATTCGGAAACCAATGCTTCGTAAACAGCGAGATCGCTGTCAGCTGGCTTCCCGTGATCAGCATCTCGGACGACCAGTACACCCATCCGTTGCTGAAACCGGCCCAAGTGCCGAAAGCCTTTCTCGCATAAGCGCAAAAAGACCCCTTTTCGGGCTGTTTAGCCGAAAGCTTCGCGAGCTGCTCAAAGACAAAATAGGTGCCAAGCCCGGCAATAAGAAATGAGATCAGCGCGGAATATCCGCTTTTGACAATAGCGATACTGGACCCGAGAAAAAAGCCCGTCCCGATTGTGCAGCCGACGCCGATTAAGGAGAGCTGCCACCAAGCGAGATTTCCTTTAGGCTGGTCCTGTGATTTACCCATGAAGTTCAACCCCTTTATCAAAGCTTAGATTGCGGCCGTCAGAAGGGGAATATACATCCAATAAATTGCTTTACATGAAACAAACGGCCGGAGTTCATAATAGAAGAAAAAAAGGAGCAGTCTGATGACACAGCAATTTATCGTACCGCCGAAAAAAGGGCTCGGCCTGAAGGTTCACAAAGGGCAGATTATAAAAGTAGTCGATGTGGAAGGGCAGCAGGTGGCTGACTTCACGGCGTACCATGCCAAGGACTTTTATGAACATCTTGATCAGGGCGCGACGATTGATGCCAACCAGTCCATTCATGTAAAAACGGGTGATCATATTTATTCGAATTTATACAAGCCGATGCTGACGCTGATTGAGGATACAGTCGGCAAGCATGACCTGCTGCTTCCCGCCTGCCGTCCGGATATGAACAGGCTTTTATACGGAAAGCATAAAGACGAGCTCCAGGATACGTGCTATGACAATATGAGCGGGGCGCTTAAACCGTTCGGGGTGCCGCGGCCGCATATGCATTACCCATTCGCCATCTTTATGAACACGGTGCTCGATGAGAGAGGGAACTTATCAGTCGAAACGCCTCTTTCTGACGCGGGTGATTATGTACGGCTCCGTGCGGAAATGGATCTCGTCGTCGCGTTTTCATCCTGTCCGATCGAAAAAGGAAAATGCAACGGCGACAGCATCACGGCGCTGCGGGTGGAAATCAGCTGATCCCGGTGTATTTGATTCACTTAAAATCCGCACCTGTGCTATATTTAACAAAGAGTCTTACATAGTGGCATGATTCATTTTCAGCATGAACGGGAAATGGATCATAAAGAAACAATGCAGGAGGAGTGATTGGGATGAGCATCCAGAAACAAATTATGAATGATCTCCATGTAAAGCCCTCAATTGATCCGAAACAAGAAATTGAGGACAGAGTGAACTTTCTGAAACAATATTTGAAAAAAACAGGTGCCAAAGGCTTTGTGCTCGGCATCAGCGGGGGGCAGGATTCCACGCTTGCGGGACGCCTCGCCCAATTGGCGGCTGAGAGCATCAGAGAAGAAGGCGGAAATGCGGAATTTATCGCCGTCCGGCTTCCGCACGGCACACAGCAGGATGAGGATGACGCCCAATTGGCGCTCAAATTCATTAAACCTGATAAATCATGGACATTTGATATTAAGTCCGCTGTCAGCGCGTTCGCCGATCAGTACAAAAAAGACACGGGCGATCAGCTGTCTGACTTTAACAAAGGAAATGTAAAGGCCAGAATGAGAATGATCGCTCAATATGCCATCGGCGGACAAGAGGGGCTGCTTGTCATCGGAACCGACCATGCGGCCGAGGCGGTGACCGGTTTCTTCACGAAATACGGTGACGGCGGAGCTGATCTGCTGCCGCTGACCGGATTAACGAAACGCCAGGGCAGACGTTTATTAGAAGAGCTCGGCGCGGCGGAACGCCTGTATTTGAAATTACCGACGGCCGATCTGCTCGATGAAAAACCGCAGCAGACTGATGAGACCGAACTCGGCATCACATACAATGACATTGATGATTATTTAGAAGGCAAGGACGTTTCTTCCGAAGTGATTGAGGCGCTGGAAAAACGCTACCTCAGTACGGAGCACAAGCGCCAGGTGCCGGCATCGATGTTTGATGATTGGTGGAAATAGAATGAAAAAAACCTCCCTTTTGAAAGGGAGGTTTTTTGTTTATCGCATTTTTATTTATCTACACTTTCATAAATCCCTACCCAATACCCTTTGCTGCTGTCATAGTATTTGCTTTTGAAAATCCACTTTGTTCCATCTAAAACGAAAGAAGCAGCGAAGTTGCCGTTAGGACTTTGAACGAGCTTGATGGCATTAATGCCGGCATCTGCTTTCGTTGAGATTGGGCTATTTTCCACGGATGCTGTTGGTGATGCGGCAAAGGCAGGAGCGGCAGACATCAGTAAGGCAAGAGACAGCGCAGAACCGGTTAACACTTTTTTAAATTTCATTTCGAGCACTCCCTTTTCAAATGAAATGTATTACACTGTTAATAATTATACAATTATCCATAAAATTCCTCCAGTGTTTCTAAAATTTTTTTCTTAATTTGAAAAAACATCCCTTCTGAAGGGATGTTTTTTATTTCTTAAAGCAGTGCCTGATCTCATTCAGAGATTCTTTCATATGCGCTTCAGCATGATGACCGAAGTATTCGAGTGACACGAATCCGCCGTAGTGCCTGTTCAACAGTTCTTTCAGAAAGGGTTCCTGCCGTAAATCGCCTTGCAGAACAGACACCGGCTTGCTGAGATACCAGTTGTCAAAATTCCAGTGATAGTTTTTCAGATGAATGTGGCTGACGGTATGATACAGTTTTTCTAAAGCGGACATTTGGTCAACGTGATTGACGTGTAGGTTGGAGCCGTCAAAAATGGTGCGGACCCGCGGATGTCCGACATCCTCCAAAAATGCCAGCGCCGCCTCTGGTGTATCCGCGTACGTATCGTAATGAATCTCAAGCCCGATATCGACTTCATAGTCATCTGCGAGCCGTGCCGCCTGCTGAAATTGATCAACCGCACGCTGCCACTTTTCCGGTGATGTCCGATGCGAAGGAAGATTGCCGGCAAAGACTCTGATCAAGGGACTGTGCAGCTGTCGTGCCGCGCTTAATGCCCTTTGAACATCCTTTAACGCCTGCCTTTCATCCTGAGTGGCGAAGTCAGTGTACAAACTGACGGCAGGCACCCCGATGCCTTCCTCCTGAAGCTGCTGATCAAGCCTGTCGAGCGGGCCGATTTCCTCTATATATTGTTTAGCGTGTCCGTACCACAGTTCGATTCCGTTAAAGGAGTGCTCCTTCGCGAAAGAAATGACGTCGAAAATATGCTTTTTTTTAAACCCTGTCGTGCAAAAACTCAGTTTCATCGGTAATCCTCCCGTAACTGTCTATCATATGTGTACTTTTTCCCCGGGTGCGATACGGATAAACAGGTGAAAAGGGCAGACACTTTTTTATAAGCGGGGTGTGTCTGCATCAGGTCAGTGCAGCACACAAATTGTTTAGCGCTTTTTTGCGTCAAAGTATTAAATAATTGACCGAAGTGTTGTACAATTAATTTCATTCGAGTAAGGGGGAGAAGCCATTGAAAAATGAAACGGAGCTGACGGACTTCAGTCCCGTCCGCAATAAACCGACTCGCGCTCGTTATGTGATACTGATTCTTTTGTTTTTTATCACTGCGATTAATTATATAGACCGTGCCAGTGTATCCATCGCCGCCCCGTCCATTCAGACATCGCTGAACATAAGCCCCGCGCTTTTGGGCGTCGTCTTTTCCGCATTCAGCTGGACCTATACGGGAATGCAGATTCCCGGCGGGCTCATTTTGGACAAATTCGGGTCAAAACGGACGTACGGCGTTTCTTTATTGATCTGGTCGGTTTTCACCGGAGTGCAGGCTTTTGCGGCCAGTTTCGGATTTTTATTCGGCTGCCGCCTGATTATCGGGCTGGCTGAATCGCCTGCGTTTCCGGCAAACAACCGGATTGTCACGACATGGTTTCCAAGGCGGGAACGCGCCTTTGCGACGGGTGCTTATACGGCGGGGGAATATGTGGGGCTGGCGTTCGCCACACCGGTTTTATTCTGGGTGTTAACGGCATTTGACTGGCGCGCCGTCTTTATTTCCTCAGGGGTGCTCGGGCTTGTTTTCTCCATTTTCTGGTTCAAAATGTATCACGAGCCGAATCGGTGCCGGAAAGTGAACCGGGAGGAGCTTGATTATATTAGAGAAGGCGGCGGACTGACAGAGGTGTCAGAATCAGCCGGCAGGATCACGTGGCCGGATTTCGTCCAGCTTCTTAAATACCGCAAGCTTGTCGGCTTGTATATCGGCCAGTTCGCCGTAGCCTCCACGCTGTTCTTCTTTTTGACATGGTTTCCGACTTATCTGGCGGAGGCAAAGCACATGGCTTTTTTAAAAGTCGGCTTCGCCGCATCAATTCCGTATATCGCCGCCTTTTTCGGCGTATTGTTCGGCGGATATTGGTCTGACGGAATGATGAAACGGGGCGTGTCGGTGAACGTTGCCCGGAAAACGCCCGTCATCCTCGGTCTTCTGCTGACAGGCTCCATCGTGCTCGCGAATGTTACGGATTCTGCTCCTGCGGTTTTGACGATCTTATCCATTGCTTCTTTTGCGCAGGGCATGTCCAATATTTCCTGGACGATGCTGAGTGAGGTGGCGCCAAGCGAGACAATCGGATTGGCAGGAGGCGTGTTTAACTTTTTCGCCAATATGGCCGGTATTATCACCCCGCTTATCATCGGGTTTATCGTTTCTGCGACCGGTTCATATAACGGAGCGATTCTGTTTGTCGGCGCTGTCGCATTTATCGGGGCATTTTCTTATATTTTCATTGTCGGAAAGGTGGAACGCATTACGCTCCGATAGAAAGAAAAACTCATCTCTTCTTAATAAAGGATGGGTTTTCTTTCATTGCATTATCTCTATATTTCAATATTGAGTTATCATATAATAAACATAACTTTTTCATTTCTTAGGAGGATTTCGCCGAAGATGAACGCAAAACGTGCCATTCCCGTAAGAGAAAGAAATATCGTACTGATCGGATTCATGGGTGTCGGAAAGACAACAATCGGCCAGCTGGTCGCTAAGAAATTATACAGAGACTTCATTGATATTGACCTGCAGATTGAGAAAGATTTCAATATGTCCATCCCTGAAATGTTTGAGAAAAAAGGTGAAGCCTTTTTCCGTCAGACCGAAAAGGATTATATATTAGATATCTGCCGCAATACGAAATTCAAGATCGTGTCTCTTGGGGGCGGTTCGTTTAAACAAGAGGAAATCAGGCAGTGCTGCCTTGAAAACTGTCTCGTGCTCCATCTTGATTTATCATGGGAGAATTGGAAGCAGCGGGCTGATCTGCTGATTGAAAGCCGTCCCGTTCTGCATAACCGTTCCATGGATGAAATGCAGCAGCTCTTTAACGAGCGCCAAAGCATCTATGATAAACATAATTCAAAAGTGGCGACGGATAATCTGGAACCAGAAGAAATAGCCGATTATATCGTAGAAACGTTAAAAATCGGCTGGGACCTGTATCAGCCGATGTAAAAAGAGCCGTGACGCTGTGAGCGCACGGCTTTTTTGTTTTTAAACAAACGTTTATTAAAATGTTTAGAAAATGAGTGTAAAATCGTGTTAAGATAGAGTCAGAAAATTAAATCTTATAAAACAAAGGAGAATAATCGGATATGCAATTATACGACTTGCCGCTCGACCAACTGCAAACCTATAAACCAAATAAAACCGCTCCTCATGACTTTTCGGATTTTTGGGCATCATCATTACATGAGCTTGCAAAGGAAGAGGCAAAGCCTGAATTGAAGGCTGAAAGCTACCCGGCTGACGGCGTGAAAGTATTCCGGCTGACATACCGAAGCTTCGGCAAGGCGGAAATTGAGGGATGGTACGCCGTTCCTGACCGGCAAGGACCGCATCCGGCCATCGTGAAATATCACGGCTATAACGCGAGCTATGACGGGGATATACATGACATCGTAAATTGGGCGCTACACGGATATGCCGCATTCGGCATGCTTGTCCGCGGTCAGCACAGCAGCACAGATACAGGCGTCTCACCGCACGGACACGTTCCCGGCTGGATGACGAAAGGGATTTTAGATAAAGATACATATTATTACCGCGGTGTGTACTTAGACGCCGTCCGGGCTTTGGAAGTCATCAGCGGCTTTAATGAAGTGGATGAAACGAGGATCGCCGTCATCGGCGGGAGCCAGGGAGGCGGACTTTCAATCGCCGCGGCGGCACTATCTGACATTCCGAGAGCGGTTGCGGCTGATTATCCTTATTTAAGCAATTTTGAGCGGGCCATTGATGTCGCTCTTGATGAGCCGTATCTTGAGATTAACTCCTTTTTCAGAAAGAACGGCAGCCCTGAAACGGAGAAGGCCGCGATGAATACACTGGCCTATTTTGATATCATGAATCTGGCGGACCGCGTAAAAGTTCCGGTGCTCATGTCCATCGGGCTGATTGACCGCGTGACTCCGCCGTCGACGGTGTTTGCCGCTTACAATCATCTGGAAACGGAAAAAGAATTGAAGGTTTACCGGTATTTCGGACATGAATACATACCTTCTTTCCATACGGAAAAGCTGGCCTTTCTGAAAGCGCATCTGAAAGGCTGACGATAGCGAAAAGCCCAAGTACTTGGGCTTTTTTCAGGTATCATCACGGAAAAGGACGGATACAGATGGAACAAAGGATCATCGAAGAATTAAAACGAATTGAAGCACAGCACGGCGTCAAGGTGCTTTATGCCGTAGAATCAGGGAGCCGCGCATGGGGATTTCCGTCAAGCGACAGCGACTACGATGTACGGTTTCTCTATGTGCCGAAAAAAGAATGGTACTTTTCGATCGAACCGCATAGGGATGTCATAGAAGAGCCGATTCATGACATGCTTGACATCAGCGGCTGGGAACTGAGAAAAGCGCTTAGGCTTTTTAAAAAATCAAATCCGCCTCTTTTGGAATGGCTCTCTTCTGAGATGATCTATTATGAAGCTTTCTCAGCGGCTGAAAAGCTTCGAAAACTGAAAAACCGCGCCTTTTCGCCTGAAGCCGGCATCTATCATTATCTCAATATGGCAAAACGGAATGAAAAAACGGAATTGCGGGGCAGTGAAGTGAAGATTAAAAAGTATTTTTATGTTCTGCGTCCTCTCCTTGCCTGCAGATGGATTGAAACGTTCGGCTCCGTACCGCCGATGTCATTTCCCGTACTGGCCGATGCCTTATTGACGGATGAAGCGCTCATTTCTGAAATCAATACACTGCTTACAAGGAAAAAAAGCGGTCAGGAGCTGGCTCCGGAACCGAGAAATACGATCATTCATGCATTTATAGAAGAAGAAATAGAACGCATCGGGCACTATGTCAAAACGATCAAAACGCCGAAACCTGACATAACGGAGGAACTGAATCAGCTATTGATTCAGATCGTCGAAGAGGCGTGGGGGTAAAAAGGCGGAAATTGACGATTGCCGTCATTTCCGTCCGCCATTTTTCGGCATAATCCGCCTGCTATCTAAGAAGCTGATTGTGGTAAAACCACAAAAATTTATCAGAATCTTTGTATTTTTAGAATATTGTGAGAGGATGTTTTGTCCATTTACAATAGACTCATACAAATACTTCTTAGATTGCGGGGTGTTAAGGTTGGAAGTGATTACAAGAGATTTTTTCTTATTTTTATCCAAGAGCAGCTTTCTCAATAAGATGGCGCGAAGCTGGGGAAGCCGTGTGGCAGCCGGCAAAATCATCGGAGGAATGGATTTCCGCAGTTCTATCCCGACAATCCGACATTTGAACAGCCAAGGGCTGTCAGTTACTGTCGATCATTTGGGGGAATTTGTAAACAGCGGTGATGTCGCGAAAGAACGCACCGAGGAGTGCATGCAGACCATCGCCTTAATCGCTGATGAACAGCTGAATTCCCAAGTGTCATTAAAAATGACGTCTTTAGGTCTTGATATAGATCTCGATCTTGTCTATGAAAATATGACGAAAATCCTCCAGACGGCTGAAAAACATAAAGTCATGGTGACGATTGACATGGAAGATGAAACGAGATGCCAGAAGACGCTGGATATCTTTAAAGACTTCCGGAGCCGGTATGAATATGTAAGCACCGTGGTGCAGGCTTATCTGTACAGAACGGAGAAGGATCTTGATGACCTCAGCCCGCTGAATCCGTTTCTGCGGCTTGTCAAAGGGGCCTATAAAGAATCGGAAAAGGTGGCCTATCCTGAAAAAAGCGACGTCGATGAAAATTATAAAAGACTCATCCGCAAACAGCTTTTAAAAGGACATTATACGGCAGTTGCCACGCATGATGACAAAATGATCGAGTTTACAAAACAGCTTGCCAAAGAGCACGGCATTCCAAACGACCGTTTTGAGTTTCAGATGCTGTACGGCATGCGCTCGCAAACCCAGCTCAGCCTGGTGGAAGAAGGTTACCGCATGAGAGTCTACCTGCCCTACGGGGATGACTGGTACGGCTATTTCATGAGACGGCTCGCCGAACGCCCCTCAAACATCGCATTCGCCTTTAAAGGGATGACTAAGAAGTAAAAAAGGGAGAGATGACAATGACTACACCTTATAAACACGAACCATTCACGAATTTCCAAGATCAATCGAACGTTGAAGAATTTAAGAAAGCGCTTGCGACGGTAAATGAGTATCTGGGAAAAGATTATCCGCTCGTCATCAACGGTGAAAAGGTAGAGACGGAAGCGAAAATCGTTTCAATCAATCCGGCTGATAAAGAAGAAGTCGTCGGAAAAGTGTCAAAGGCGTCCCAGGAGCACGCTGAGCAAGCGATTGAAGCAGCTGCGAAAGCGTTCGAAGAGTGGAGATACACATCCCCTGAAGAAAGAGCGGCCGTTTTGTTCCGCGCAGCTGCCAAAGTCCGCCGCAGAAAGCACGAATTCTCCGCCCTGCTCGTCAAGGAAGCGGGAAAACCTTGGAACGAAGCTGATGCAGATACGGCTGAAGCAATTGACTTCATGGAGTATTATGCACGCCAAATGATCGAACTGGCAAAAGGCAAACCGGTCAACAGCCGCGAAGGCGAGAAGAACCAATATGTGTACACGCCGACTGGAGTGACAGTTGTTATTCCGCCGTGGAACTTCTTGTTTGCGATCATGGCAGGAACAACAGTGGCGCCGATCGTTACTGGAAACACAGTGGTTCTAAAACCTGCGAGTGCTACACCTGTTATTGCAGCAAAATTTGTTGAGGTGCTTGAAGAGTCCGGATTGCCAAAAGGCGTAGTCAACTTTGTGCCGGGAAGCGGAGCAGAAGTAGGCGATTATCTTGTTGACCATCCGAAAACAAGCCTTATCACATTTACAGGATCACGTGAAGTCGGTACGAGAATTTTCGAACGCGCGGCGAAAGTGCAGCCGGGCCAGCAGCATTTAAAACGTGTCATTGCTGAAATGGGCGGTAAAGATACGGTTGTTGTCGACGAGGATGCGGACATTGAATTAGCGGCTCAATCGATCTTCACATCTGCATTCGGCTTTGCCGGACAAAAATGTTCTGCAGGTTCACGTGCAGTTGTCCATGAAAAAGTGTATGATCAAGTATTAGAGCGTGTCATTGAAATTACGGAATCAAAAGTAACTGCTAAACCTGACAGTGCAGATGTTTATATGGGGCCTGTCATCGACCAAGGTTCTTACGACAAGATCATGAGCTACATTGAAATCGGAAAAGAAGAAGGCCGTTTAGTAAGCGGCGGCACCGGAGATGATTCAAAAGGCTACTTTATCAAGCCGACGATCTTCGCTGACCTTGATCCGAAAGCAAGACTCATGCAGGAAGAAATTTTCGGACCTGTCGTGGCGTTTTCTAAAGTGTCAAACTTTGATGAAGCTTTAGAAGTGGCCAACAATACTGAATATGGTTTGACAGGCGCGGTCATTACAAATAACCGCAAACATATTGAACGGGCGAAACAGGAATTCCATGTCGGCAACCTGTACTTCAACCGCAATTGTACGGGAGCGATTGTCGGCTACCATCCGTTCGGAGGCTTCAAAATGTCCGGCACTGATTCAAAAGCGGGCGGCCCGGATTATTTGGCCCTCCACATGCAGGCGAAAACAATCAGTGAAATGTTTTAAGAGGGACTGAATGGGCATCCTCCTCGCGGGGGGTGTCCATTTCACCATAAACATATAAAGCGGAGGAGGAAATGCCATAGCAAACATTCAGTTGATTATTTCCATTTGTATTTATATGGCGGGTATGCTGTTTATCGGTTATTTCGCCTACAGACGGACGTCAAATCTGACGGATTACATGCTCGGGGGGCGTTCTTTAGGCCCTGCCGTCACAGCGCTCAGCGCGGGAGCGGCGGATATGAGCGGATGGCTCTTGATGGGGCTTCCGGGTGCTATGTTCTCGACAGGATTAAGCGGCGCTTGGATTGTGCTCGGGCTTGTGCTCGGGGCGTGGGCGAACTGGCTTTTCGTGGCGCCGAGACTGAGAACGTATACCGAAAAAGCGGGGAATTCCATCACCATTCCGGGTTTCCTTGAAAACCGTTTCGGTGATCATACGAAGCTTCTCAGACTGTTTTCGGGTCTTGTCATTCTCGTCTTTTTCACATTTTACGTATCATCCGGCATGGTCTCAGGAGGCGTCTTATTCAACAGCATTTTAGGGTTGAATTACCACACGGGACTGTGGGTCGTGACAGGCGTCGTTGTCGCCTACACCTTGTTCGGAGGCTTTTTGGCGGTAAGCTGGACGGACTTTGTTCAAGGGATCATTATGTTTGTGGCGCTTATTCTCGTGCCGATTGTGACGATTTTCCATACGGGCGGCCCGGGGGAAACCGTTGCCGATATCCGTTCCGTCAACCCGGAACTGTTTAACATGTTCAAAGGGACGACCGTCCTTGGCATTATTTCTTTATTTGCGTGGGGGCTCGGCTATTTCGGGCAGCCGCATATTATTGTGCGCTTTATGGCGATCACATCTGTGAAAGAAATCAAACGCGCCAGACGGATCGGAATGGGATGGATGATTTTGTCTGCACTAGGCGCGCTGTTTACGGGTCTTGCGGGAATCGCGTATTACCACCAGCACGGACTGAAGCTGGCTGATCCGGAAACCATTTTTATTCAGCTCGGCAACATTCTGTTCCACCCGATTATTACGGGATTTCTCATTTCTGCGATTTTAGCGGCCATTATGAGTACGATTTCGTCTCAGCTGCTCGTTACGTCCAGTTCTTTAGTAGAGGATTTGTATAAGTCCATGTTCAGGCGTTCGGCTTCTGATAAGGAACTCGTATTTCTGGGGAGAATGGCAGTGCTTGCGGTGTCAATCATCGCTTTGGTGCTCGCTTGGGAGAAAAACAACACGATACTTGGTCTTGTCAGCTATGCATGGGCGGGATTCGGCGCGTCATTCGGGCCGGTCGTACTGCTCAGTTTATTTTGGAAACGGATGACGAAATGGGGGGCACTCGCCGGCATGATTGCGGGAGCGATTACCGTAATCATTTGGGCGAATGCCGGTCTTTCAGACTTTTTGTACGAAATCATTCCGGGCTTTGCTGTAAGCCTTGCCGCTGTATTTGTCGTCAGCTTATTGACACAGGCTCCGTCAAAAGATGTCACAGATCAGTTTCATGATTACCGTGATACACTTTCTCAATAAAAGCAAGGAACGAGAGGAAGAAGGGACCGCCCTTTTTCCTCTTTTCACGATACAGGCTTTCGGATCATGCCGTTTTGGGAATATGTGAATTTTTTTCTATACAAAAAGTCACCCCGCAGAGTATGATAAAGATAAAAAGAGCATAGGAGAAATAGGTATGGAAGAGCTTTTAGAGAGAGTTTTTTCATTTACGGACATTGATAAATTAATTGATTTCATCAGTTATGAATTGCAGAAGCCCGTTATTCTGGAAAGCGCGGATTTCTTTTTGCTTGCCTATAATTCTTACTACATTAATCACTTCGACTCCGCCAACCAGCAGACGATATTTTCGAAAAAATGCCCCGTGCAGATTTTTGAAAGGTTTCTGAAGGACGGGGTGATCGAAAAGCTGAAAACCGTTCCTGAACCGTTCCGTGTCGAAAAAATAGACAGTATCGGACTGAATCAGAGAGTGGTTGTAAGCGCAAAACATAAAGGGGAAGTGATGGGCTACATCTGGATTCAGGAGCTCGACCGAAACTTGACGGACGAGGAGCTCGATTTTTTATATGAAACTTCATTCCATGTCGGAAAAATCATCTATAAAACGAACCGGCTGAAACAGGAAAAAGAAGAGAGAGCGGAAGACCTGGTGAAACGGGCGATCTTTCAGCAATTCTCCTCTGAAAAGGAGTTCAGGCGGGAAGCGGAAAAGATGAACGCCGTGCTGCCGTCGGTTTTTTCAGTGGTCGTCCTGCACGCCGCAAATGGGGATGGGGAGGCAGTCGAAGATGTGAAGGAAAATATCAAATCGTACTTGAACTTGCGGGATAAAGTCAGTCACGTCTTAACCATTGATTCCAATATTGTCATCGTCGTCGCAAGCTTCTCGCAAAAAAGCTCCGGCACTTCGGCAGCATCTGAATTTATCCACAAACTGCTGACTCATTTTCACTTTCAGAAGATCCCCACTCCCATCTATATCGGAATCGGCAATGAATACAGCAGCATCCTGAAGCTTGGCAAAAGTTATATAGAGGCCCTTGAAGTCATAAAGGCCGCCGAAATTACCGGAAACCAGGAAAATATCCCGTACGAATACAGTAAGCTCGGGATTTACCGCTATCTTGAAAGCATCGAAGAAAAAAACGCCTCACTGGAATATGTAAACGATGATTTAGCGTTATTAAAAGCCAAAGACAGAGAAAGCAGTACCGAACTGCTGAAAACGTTAGAAATCTATCTCCTCAATAACTGCAAAACAAAACCAGCCGCAGAACAGCTTTTTATTCATCAAAACACATTGAACTACCGTATTAAACAGATTCTTGACATGACATCAATTAATTTAAACGACTTCAGGACAAGGTGCCAGCTGTATCTCGATATCATGCTGATGAAAAAGAGATAAAAAAGAAACCAGTCGCCGTACTGGTTTCAGTTTTAATACCTTCCCGCTTATCAATCTCAGAACCTCACTTCTGAATCACTCCTTTTCCGCAAGAGAGAAATGAATAAACACTTCTCCTCAATATGTGTTATACTTTCATTGATATTGATTCTCAATTAAAAATGTTTGAAGTATAGATATAAACGGGAGGCAGAACGATGGCGGAAAATCATGAGGTGTATGACGTCACGATTATAGGCGGAGGCCCGATCGGCCTGTTTGCGGCTTTTTATTGCGGAATGCGTGAGCTGAAAACGAAAGTGATCGAGTTTTTGCCGCGGCTCGGAGGGAAAGTGTCTATGTTTTTCCCTGAAAAAATCATCCGTGATATCGGCGGAATACCCGGGATTGCCGGAGAACAGCTGATTAGGCAGCTGAAGGAACAGGCTGCGACATTTAAGCCGGATATCGTGTTGAATCAGCGGGTGACCGGATTTGAACGGCTGGAAGACGGAACCATTGTGCTGGAAAGTTCCAAAGGGGAAAAACACTATACGCGCACGGTGATTTTGGCCGTCGGCATGGGGACGCTTGAGGTCAATGAACTTGACAGCGCGGATGCGAGCCGTTATTCGGGAAAGAACCTTCATTATAAGGTGGAGAAGCTTGATGCGTTTCGAGATAAGCATGTCGTGATTTCCGGAGGGGGAGATACCGCGGTTGACTGGGCGAATGAGCTGGAACCGATTGCGGCGTCTGTTACCGTCTTGCACCGCAGGGAGGAGTTCGGCGGTTTGGAAAGCAGCGTCGCGAAAATGAAGCGGTCTTCCGTGCGGGTGCTTGCGCCGTATTGTCTGAAGCATCTCAATGGCACCGGAGAACGGATCGAGAGCGTCACCGTTTGCCAAACTGAGTCCGGACTTTCTGAAGTCATCAAGCTTGATGAGCTCATTATCAACCACGGGTTTAAAATTGATCTCGGTCCGATGAAGGACTGGGGGCTTGAGATTGAAGAAGGCAGGATTAAAGCTGACAGACATATGCGGACGAATCTTCCGGGCGTGTTTGTCGCCGGTGACGCCGCCCATTATGAAAGCAAGCTCAGATTGATTGCAGGCGGTTTCACGGAGGGGCCGACCGCCGTGAACAGCGCCAAAGCCTATTTGGACCCGCAGGCGGATCAGATGGCGATGTATTCGACTCACCATAAAAAATTGGTGACACAATAAAAAAGGCTGACCCCCGATGTTGAGTCTGGGGGGTCAGAAAAGCATTCCGGCGTATCAGCTGTGAACGAGCATGTCTTTCATTTCATTTCGTATAAACGCAAATAACTGTTCCTGATTTTTCACGGCGGTAAACCCGCAGCCGGCGGGGACGTCTTCGCCCATGCAGATGACGGGAGGGCGGTTTGCTGACGGATCCGGTGATATGCCGATTTGTTTTCCGGCGCTGATCAAATGCTGAGCGGATTCTTTGCCCGTACAGATAATCATTTGCAGAGGAGACTCACTGATCGTGCGTTCGATCATGGAAGTGAACCGCTCATCCGCGATATGTTCATGGGTGATATAAAACGAGCATGATTTTGAGTCTGACAAGTTTTCTGCTGCTTGACGGCTTCCTACAATGAGTGAATGCAGAGAATCAATTTGACATTCGGATAGGAGAAAGCCCCGTTTTGTCAGTTCCGTCTTTGCGGCCTCAGTCGCTGCATTCAGGCTTGCGGTCACCCGGCGGATGTCGATCTGCTTGAAAGCCAGTGTGTCAAAGAATTCGCATACCGCAAGGCGTGATGTGAAAGATATATGTTCAAAGGTGCTGATCTGTTTCAGGATGTTTTCGTTTGCGGGCATTTTTTTAACGATCCGCTTCGGCCATTCAATAACATCGGCGCCATACTCGCGCAGCTTGTCTGTCAATGTATGTTCTTCATCGCCATGAGTGACAACCATGATATGCCGCCCGATGAACGGTTTGCTTTCAAACCAGCTGTGTGTTTGAAAATTGACAATATCACCGATGACGATAATGGCAGGGTTGGTGATGTTTTGGCTTTCAACTTTTTCATGGATATCCTGAAGCGTTCCTTTAACGCTCCGCTGCCGCCCCCACGTCCCCCATTGAATGACGAGTACGGGAACGGAAGGGGATTTTCCGTACTCCATAAGCTGCCGGCATATAAACGACAGATTTTTAACGCCCATGTAAAACACAAGCGTTTGAACGCTTCGGGCAAGCCCTTCCCAGTCGAGATTCGGCCTGCCTTGCAATGATGTATCATGAGCGGTGATCATCGCGAAGGACGAAGCGAAATCACGATGGGTGACGGGGACTCCCGCATACAGCGGCGCTGCGATTCCCGAGGTGATGCCGGGCACCATTTCGTAGCGGATGCCGTGCTGATGAAGCGCCTCCGCTTCTTCGCCGACTCTGCCGAACACACTTGGGTCTCCGCCTTTCAAGCGGACGACGGTGCAGCCCTCCGCCGCTTTTTCAATCAGCAGGGCATTTATCTCAGACTGTTTCATAAAATGACGGTCGGGCAGCTTTCCGCAATAAATGAACCGGCAGTCCGGTGAGGCATATTCAAGAAACTTTGGGTTTGCGAGCCGGTCATACAAAATGATATCCGCTTTCTCCAGAGCCTGTTTTCCTTTTACGGTGATCAGCCCCGGGTCTCCTGGTCCGGCACCGACAAAATATACGATTCCGTTTTTCATGATGGCGTCATCCCTTCAGCAATTTAAAAAATGAAGGACCACTTGAAAAAGTGATCCGGTCTTTGCTCAATACAGGAGGTATACATTCTCTCCTTCAATCAGTGTTTCGTATGTTTTGACACAGCCATGATCCGGCTCTTGGACTTTTCCGTCTTCTAAGGAGATTTTCCAGTCATGCATCGGGCAGAAGACGTATTCTCCGCTGACGATGCCTTCAGCCAGGACGCCCCCTTTATGGGGACAGCGATTTTCGACGGCGCGGACGCTCCCGTCAGAAAGCTTAAATACGGCAAGCTCTTTATCTTCTATATATACGGTTTTTCCTAACTCCTCGGGTAATTCGTTTACTTTGCCTATGCAAACCTTTGTCATATCTTTATTAACCATGTCCGTTCCCCCTTACTGTTTTATGAAGTCGTGACGACATTTTCGAATAGATCTTTAGATGCTTTTTTATCTTTAAGGAAGTATTGCCACGGATCTTTGTGGACAGAGAGTGTCTCATTCATTCTGTCGTTGAGCTCCTGCCGTTTTTCCGGATCGTTTAATACGGATTGGACATGAGATAAACCGACGCGCTCAAGCCATGCGGATGTCCGCTCCAGATAGTTTGCCGTTTCTCTGTAGTACTGAAGGTAAGCCCCTGCATATTCTAAGACTTCTTCATTCGTTTTTACTTTCATCAGCAAATCACCGGCGCGCAAATGGGTTCCGCCGTTTCCGCCGACATAAAGCTCCCAGCCTCCGTCGATGCCGACAACGCCAAGGTCCTTAATGCCTGATTCCGCACAGTTCCGAGGGCAGGCGGACACGGCCATTTTAACCTTATGAGGCGTATTGAGCCCTTCGAATTTTTTCTCAAGCGCAATGCCCAGTGCCATGGAGTCTTGCGTGCCGAAGCGGCAGAATTGTTCGCCTACGCACGTTTTTACCGTGCGGAGTGTTTTTCCGTACGCGTAGCCTGACGGCATATCAAGCTCGGCCCATACTTTCGGCAGGTCTTCTTTTTTGACGCCGATGAGATCAATCCGCTGGCCGCCTGTCATTTTAACAAGCGGGATCTCATATTTGTCGACGACATCGGCGATCTTGCGGAGATCCTGAGAGTTGGTCACGCCGCCGTACATCCGCGGCACGACTGAGTATGTTCCGTCTTTTTGAATATTGGCGTGCATTCGTTCGTTCACAAAACGGGATGTTCTGTCATCCTCGTATGTAGCCGGATTAATCATGCCTAAGTAGTAGTTGAGGGCAGGACGGCATTTGGAGCAGCCCTCCGGCGTTTTCCAGCCGAGCACGTTCATGATTTCTCTTGTATGGGACAGCCCTTTGGCTTTGATTTCTTCTACGACTTCATCTCTCGACAGTGATGTGCATCCGCAAATCGCTTCTTTTTGCGCGGACGCGTCAAATTCTGAGCCCAGTGTATATTGAAGAATGTCTTCCACGAGCGGTTTACAGCCTCCGCAGGAACGGGATGCCCCGGTGCATGCTTTGATTTCGTCCGTTGATGTGCAGCCTTTTTCCTGAATGGCTTGAATAATCGCACCTTTTGAAACGCCGTTGCAGCCGCAGATGATTTCATCGTCGCTCATCGCCGCGGTCATGCTTGCGCCTGCTTCCTGGTCAAGAGGCTGTAAGATTGATATTTTGGAAGTTTCGGAGATATCGGCTTCTTTTTGAATCATAGAAAACAGGCGGCCGCCCTCGCTGCTGTCGCCGAACAAAACAGCGCCGACAATTTGATTGCCCCTCAGGACGATTTTTTTATAAATGCCGTCCTGTTCATCGAACACTTTAATCGCTTTTTTGTCCTCTGATTCGTTAAAGTCACCGGCAGAGAAGACTTCGACGCCTGATACCTTTAATTGAGTGGAGAGAACGGAGCCTTCATACGGTTTTGTGTCAATGCCGCAAATATGTTTGGCCAGCACTTTCGCCTGTTCATAGAGCGGCGCCACAAGACCGTATGCGATTCCGCGGTGCTCGGCACATTCACCGACCGCGTAAATGTGCGGAATGTCAGTCTGCATATAATCATTGACAATGATTCCGCGGTTTACCGGAATGCCGCTTTCTGTGCCAAGCTGTGTATTCGGGCGGATGCCGACCGCCATGACGACCAGGTCAGCTTCGATGCTTGTGCCGTCTTTGAAGCGTACGCCTTCGACACGGTCAGTACCGAGAATTTCTTCGGTTTGCTTTTCAAGGAAAAAGGTCATGCCTTGTTTTTCTAATTCGTTTTGCAGCAGGCGTCCCGCCGCTGCGTCAAGCTGGCGCTCCATCAGGAATGGGGCGAGGTGGATGACAGACACGTCCATTCCGAGATTCAGCAGTCCGCGTGCGGCTTCCAATCCCAGCAGTCCTCCGCCGATGACGGCTGCTTTTTTATATTGTTTTGACGCGGCGAGCATCGTGTCGGTATCTTTTATGTCCCGGAATGCCGTGACGCCTTGTTTGTCTGCGCCCGGAATCGGAAGGATAAAAGGGACAGAGCCTGTCGCCAGGATGAGTTCATCGTAAGGCTGGATTCTGTCTGCATCTGTGATGATGGTTTTGTTTTCCGTGTCGACTTTGATGACTGTTTCACCGGTATACAGCTGAATGTTGTTTTCTTTGTACCAGTTCCAATCGTTTAATGTAATGTCTTGAATGTCGGTATCGCCTTGCAGCACTTTTGACAGAAGGATTCGGTTATAGTTGGGATGAGGTTCGGCCCCGAATATTGTAATTTCGAATTCGTCTTTTGAAACACGCAGTATTTCTTCAATCGCTCTTACCCCGGCCATTCCATTTCCAACAAGGACTAGCTGTTTTTTTCCCATCAGATGATCCGCTCCTTATCTATGTTTTCTTTAGCGTAGCACAGCAAAAACAAATATTTAAGGTGCATGTTATGAAATGTAACAAAAAATACTAAAAAATCTAAAAATTTTATGAAAAATTATATAGGGCTGATTCGTACTGTGCACATCTTAAAACCGGGCATTTTACAGTCCGGATCCAAGGCTTCACCAATTAAATCGTTGACGTTTTGCGTGTCAGACCAATGGATGGGGACAAACAACGTGTCTTTTCGTACGTTCTCCGACCATCTGCTCCGGACCGTGATGCTGCCCCGGGGGGATTCTATCTTCACGAGAACACGGTCTTCGATATGATAGTCGGCCGCCGTTTTTGGGTGGATTTCCACAAAGGATTCGAAATGTCTTGCAGCCAAGGCAGAGCTTTTTCTCGTTTGGACACCCGTTAAGTAGTGAGACATCACCCTTCCTGTGGTTAAATAAAGCGGATAGCCGGTGCTCGGTTTCTCTTTCGGGAAGGCCGGTTCATTTGGAATCACGCTTAATTCAGCTCTGTGATCGGGATGGGCAAATGAATGCTCAAACAATCGCCCGGTTCCGGGGTGATCCGCTTCAGGACATGGCCACTGAATACCGCCTTCCCGCCTGAGCCTGTCATAGGTGATGCCAGAGTAATCAGCAATTCCGCCGCGGCTCGCTTCTCTCAGTTCGTTAAAGATTTCCTCCGCCGACGTATAGGGAAAATAATGCCCTTTACCAAGAGCCGAGGCAATGTCACAGATGATCTGCCAATCATGTTTCGCTTCTCCGGGGCAGGTGCGGCTCGCTTCTCTTAATGTCACGCGGCCTTCTACATTTGTCATCGTGCCTTCGTCTTCCAAATAAGAGGAGGCGGGTAAAATCACATCTGCGAATGCCGCGGTCTCAGAAATAAATAAATCAACTGCGACAAAGAATCTCAGTTTCTTGATTGCTTGTTTGACGAAATTCGCATTTGGGCCGGAAACAGCCGGATTGGAACACATGAGAAACAGTCCTTTGATGTCGCCGCTATCTATTTTTTCTATCATTTCATAGGCTGAGACGCCTTTTCGCGGCAGCTCATCCTGATGAATCCCCCACACCTTCGCAATATACGCCCGGTGTTCTTCAATTTCGATAGAACGGTAGCCCGGAAGCTGATCCGCTTTTTGGCCGTGTTCTCTCGCGCCTTGTCCGTTGCCTTGACCGGTAATCGCCCCGTAACCTGAGAAGGGCTTGCCGATTTTTCCCGTGATCAGCACCATATTTAAGAAAGCCTTCACCGCCGCGGTACCGTCAGTCTGCTGTTCGATTCCCCGCGCTGTAAACAGCATGCCGGATGTTTCCTTGGCAAACTTCACGGCGGCCTTTCGCATATGCTCCAAAGGAACACTTGTCTGCTCGGAAATCTCTTTCAGATCCAAAGCGTCGGTATGCCGTTTGAGCTTATCGAATCCGTTTGTGCGTGTGCGGATAAAGTCTTTGTCTGTAAGCTGTTCGTCAATGCAGATTTTGACGAGTCCGTTTGCCAGGGCGGCGTCTGTGCCGGGCTTGATTTTCAGGTGAAGATCGGCTTTTTTGGTCGTCGCCGTTTCCCGGGGATCAATGGCGATAATGTAAGCCCCGTTTTCTTTCGCTTTATCAAAATACGGCATGATCGTCGGCTGGCATTCCGCGATATTGGTGCCTGCCAGGATGATGACGCGTGTATGCGGAATGTCCGATAATGGATTCGTCAGGCCCCTGTCCGCACCGAATGTCTGGCCGGCCGCCGTTGCTGCGGCAGACATACAGAGCCGCCCGTTGTAATCGATGTATTTCGTCTGTAAGCCGACCCGTGCGAACTTTCCAAGCAGATAGGCTTCTTCATTTGTAATTGAGGCGCTCCCGTAGACGGCCATCGCATCATTGCCGTGTTCGGTTTGGATCAGATTGATTTGTTCCTTAATGCGATTCAGTGCTTCAGCCCAAGAGACAGGCACAAATTCACCGTTTTTTTTAAGCAGGGGGCGTGTAATGCGGGAAGAGTGCACGGCATGCTGATGGGCATTCATGCCTTTTGTACATAAACGGCCATTTGTCGTCGGATTATCAATGCCGATTGCAGTGTATTTCTTCCGTGCCGCGAAGGTTTGTTCCGTAAGCTGCATTTTGCATTGCATGCTGCAGAACGGGCATTGAGTCTCATATGTTTTTTCCGATTGAATATCTTGCAGTTTGTCACGGAAATAACGGAGCATCGGTTCAGTCAAAAAGCTTCATCCTTTCGTATGGCGTTTTCCCGGCAGACAGGTTTTGCAGCAGGGATATGTCTGAACGGAGATTTTTCAGAAGCTGTGTCCGCATATCTTCTTCAAACAGCATTTCTCTGATATGGACGAGGCCGAGTCTGTCAACCCATTGGTAAATCGCTTCGTTGTAGTGAGCCGTTTCGCGATAATACTGAATAAGGCCTTTCATCATAGCGGCGGTACTGTCTTCGTTATTCGTCACACAAAAAAGGCTGCCGGCGCGAGCTTGTTTTCCGCGGGCGCCCCCGATATAAATCTCCCAGCAAGTTTGTGTCTGAAGCGCGCCGATATCCTGAATGTAAGCATCGGTGCAATTGTTTTCACATGACAAGCTGACGGATACGTAAGCGGGGAGGGCAAGCATGTCGGTATCTCGTTCAATCCTGCTTGCCAGCTCTTGAAAGGAGCGATGCTGTCCGCACGTACATGATCTGATTTGAATCGTCCAGCGGTGCCGGGGGGAGAAAACCGGCATGTTCAGTGCTTTTCTGATGCTTGCAAGGTCATTTGGCCTGATTCCGGAAAGCCTCAGCCGGTGACTGTCAGTCATCGAAACGCCGGGGATGCCGTATGCTTCAATGACGTTTGCGATGTTTTTGAGCTCTGCGGCACTTGTCAGTCCGCCGTACATTTGCGGAATCAGGGTGCATGTCTCTTCTGCCGATATTTCATTGAACTGCATAAAATCAGGCCGCGTCCTTTCCATGTAGTAGTGAAGCGCCGGAATACAAATGCGGCAGCCGTTTTCTGTTTTCCAGCCGATCTCTTTCATTACCTCGGCGGCATCAGTGAACGGACGGCGCCGAAGTTCCGCGATGACTTCTTCTTCCGTCAAATCGGTGCAGCCGCAAAACGAAGGCTGGCGGGAGGGTTTTGTGTAATCATCGCTCGCCATATACTTCAGCAAGTCTTCAACGAGAGGCCTGCATCCTCCGCAAGACCCGGACGCTTTTGTCATGTGCTTTACTTCCTCCGCGGTTTTTAAGCCATATTTGTTCACCGCTTCTTCAATGGAGCCCTTGGTCACTGAGCTGCATTGGCAAATGGTTTCATGGGGAGGCATGGATTCAAAGGATATACCGCCTTGATCCGGTTCCATGAGCTGTTTTTTCACGATGGAAATATCTCTTTGCTTCACAAGACTGTCGAGAAGCCGCTGTTTACCGCGCGTGTCCCCGAATAAAATAAAGCCGGCCGGTTTATCGTCCTCAAAGAGCGCTTTTTTGTAGATGCCTGCATGCTCATCATGGAACAATATGCCGGCTGTGTGCTCATCCTCGTGCACCTTTCCTGCCGACCATACATCAATACCGGCTATTTTTAAGGCTGCAGATTGTGTAAAGCCTTGAAACCCTTCGCACGGGACGCCGCATAGATGCTGCGCGAGCACTTTTCCCTGTTCATAAAGCGGCGCCGCCAATCCGTATACAATCCCGTCATGCTCCGCGCATTCACCGACGGCATACACATTCGGTTTGTTCGTCTGCATGAATTGATTGACGATGATTCCTCGGTTCACTGAAAGTCCGGCAGATGCAGCCAATCGGATATTGGGCCTCACACCAACGGCCATGACAATCAGGTCTGCTTCTATGGAAGAACCGTCTTTGAAACGGATGCCTTCCGCCCGTGAGTTTCCTGTAATGGATACCGTGTCTTTCTCTAAAAGAAAGACTAAGCCTTTTCGCTCCAGCTCTTTCTGCAGCAGGCGTGATGCCGTTTGATCAAGCTGTTTTTGCATAATGGCGGAAGAGTGGTGAATGACGCTGACGTCCATGCCGAGCTGCCGTAAGCCGACGGCCGCTTCAAGACCTAATAAACCGGCGCCGATGACCGCCGCCTTTTGATACCGGCCGGCCGCATTGATAAGGGATTGGCAGTCCTCTATTGTCCGAAAGCTGTACACACCTTCTTTATCTGCTCCGGGTATGGGGAGAATATAAGGAGAGGAGCCCGTTGCAAGGATGATTTGATCGTAAGTCATGCTGCGCTTCCGATCCGTTGTGACAACCTGCCGTTCTGTATCAATGTGTACAACCGCTTCTCCCGTGTAAAGCGTAATTCCGTTTTTCTCGTACCATTCGCGGCTATTCAGCGTAATGTCATCAAGCGAAACCTCACCTTGTAAAACGGAGGATAAGAGAATGCGATTGTAATTGGGATGAGGTTCGCTTCCGAAAATGACAATCTCAAACATGTCACGGTTCATCTTTAAAATGTGTTCAATACAGCGGATTCCGGCCATTCCGTTTCCTGCTGCAATTAATCGTTGTTTCTTCATTCGCCAAACCTCCTTTGCAGCTGCCTGTAAGATTGCTTCTCTATGAGAAATTATGGCACATTGCCTGATTAACGCATTAAATGTGTCGCATTATCTTACACATGTCTTTTCCGGTGAATGCCGGTCATATATTCTTGATTCAGCAATTTGAAATGATAGAAGACCGGAAAGGAGAATGTTATGAAGCTGTCGGAATTAAAAACAAGCGGCCATCCGCTCACTCTGCTCTGTTCCTTCTTATATTTTGATGTGAGTTTTATGATTTGGGTAATGCTGGGAGCTCTCGGCGTTTATATTTCTCAGGATTTCGGGTTATCTTCTTTTGAAAAAGGGTTTGTCGTGGCTCTGCCGATCTTATCAGGATCTGTGTTTCGGATCATTTTAGGTGTGTTAACGGACAGGATCGGGCCGAAGAAAACAGCCGTGATCGGGATGCTGTTCACGATGATCCCGCTGCTTTGGGGGGCATTCGGGGGCCGTTCTTTGACTGAGCTGTATGCGATCGGCATTCTGCTGGGCGTAGCAGGCGCAAGTTTTGCTGTTGCGCTCCCGATGGCGAGCCGGTGGTATCCGCCTCACTTGCAGGGGCTTGCAATGGGGATAGCAGGTGCCGGCAACAGCGGCACTTTGTTTGCGACATTGTTCGGTCCCCGCCTTGCGGAACAGTTTGGGTGGCACAGTGTAATGGGAATTGCGCTTCTTCCGTTGATGATCGTTTTTATACTGTTTATGGTCATGGCGAAGGACTCTCCTGCACAGCCCGCACCGCAGCCGCTTAAAAACTACCTTCACGTTTTCAGGCAGAAGGAGACATGGTGTTTCTGTCTTTTGTACGGCGTCACTTTCGGAGGTTTTGTGGGACTATCAAGTTTTTTGGCGATTTTTTTCGTTGATCAATATCAATTGTCAAAAATCCATGCCGGTGATTTCGTCACAATATGTGTCGCAGCGGGCAGTTTTTTTCGCCCTGCAGGAGGCTGGATTTCAGACCGTGCGGGAGGCGCGAAAGTTCTCGCTGTACTGTTTGTCATCGCGGCTCTGTGTATGGCGGGAGTCAGCAGCCTGCCTCCGCTTTCAACGGTTGTCGTTCTGCTGTTTATCGGAATGATGGCGCTCGGTATGGGCAACGGAGCGGTATTTCAGCTTGTCCCTCAGCACTTTGCAAAAGAAATCGGAATGGTGACGGGGATCGTCGGAGCAGCCGGCGGCATAGGAGGTTTTTTCCTTCCGAATATTTTAGGATCATTGAAGCAGATGACGGGAACTTATGCGATCGGTTTTATCTCTTTTTCATGTATCGCATTGCTCGCGTTTGTGCTTGTTCTGGCCGCAGGCTATTTTTGGAGAAAGAGCTATGGCACTGAAAACAGTCCTGCGGATGTTTAAGTTTGGGCGGAAGACACGTATGACAGCGTGTCTTTTTTATGATTGATTATTTTCCACTTGATTTTAAACGGAGAATATATCAGAATAAATAGTAACGATTACGATTTATAACAATGTACATCATGATGAAAATAAGGCAGGCGCGGGATATAAATCGTAATCATTCTATTTTGTCAGGAGGCTATTTTATGAAAAAAATTCCGGTTACAGTATTGAGCGGCTATCTTGGTGCCGGTAAGACGACCGTTTTGAATCATATTTTACAAAACCGCAACGGTTTAAAAATTGCCGTCATCGTCAATGACATGAGCGAAGTAAATATAGACGCGGGCTTGGTGAAGCAGGGAGGCGGCTTGTCAAGGACGGATGAGAAACTCGTAGAATTATCTAACGGCTGTATCTGCTGCACGCTGCGTGAAGATTTATTAGTCGAAGTTGAGAAACTCGCGAAAGACGGCAGATTTGATTATATAGTGATTGAATCAACAGGGATCAGCGAACCGATTCCCGTTGCCCAGACATTTTCTTATATAGATGAAGAAATGGGTATTGATCTGACATCATTCTGCAGGCTGGACACAATGGTGACCGTGGTGGATGCAAACCGCTTCTGGCATGATTTCCAGTCCGGTGACAGCCTTCTTGACCGGAAGGAAGCGGCGGGAGAAGAGGATGAACGGGAGATTGCCGATTTATTAATTGACCAAATCGAGTTTTGTGATGTGCTCATTTTAAATAAGTGTGACATGGTGGGCGAAAAAGAGCTTGAACAGCTGGAAACGGTTCTGCGCGCATTACAGCCCCGTGCCAGACTGATCCGGTCCGTCCGCGGAGAAGTGCCCGCCGAATACATATTGAATACCGGTTTATTTGAGTTTGAGGAAGCGAGTTCATCAGCAGGATGGATAAAGGAGCTGACGGCAGGTCATGAAGCGCACACTCCGGAAACGGAAGAGTACGGCATCACTTCGTTTGTGTACTCGCGGCGTCTGCCGTTTCATACCGCTCGTTTTGACAGCTGGCTGCATCAATCAATGCCTGACAACATTGTGCGCGCAAAAGGAATTGCTTGGTGCGCAACCCGCAACAGCCTTGCGCTGCTGATGTCTCAGGCGGGTCCGGCAGTTTCGATTGAGCCTGTTTCTTATTGGGTGGCGGCAATGCCGAAACTTGAGCAGGAGCAGATCAAACAGCAGGAACCGGAGATTCTGGAAGATTGGGACGACCAATTCGGAGACCGTCATACGAACCTGGTGTTTATCGGAACAGATTTAGATGAAGCAGCCATTACAAAGGAATTGGATCAGTGCCTGCTCACGCCGTCTGAGTTCGATTCCGATTGGTCGCAGCTTGAAGATCCTTTTCAATGGGATATTCAGCGGGCCGAATAACATACCGGCCAAGTTTAGAAGCAGGTGAAAAGGGAAGGAGTGATGAAAAAGGAGCTGACCAAGTGTGAAAGCACTGACATACCAAGGAAAAGAACATATGGAAGTGAAAGAAGTCCCGGCACCCGCCATTCAAGATGAGAGAGATGTCATCGTTCGAATCACCGCAACCGGGATATGCGGTTCAGACCTTCATTTATATAAAAACGGAATACCCGCCGATCCGGGTTATATCGTCGGGCACGAGCCGATGGGAATCGTTGAAGAAACGGGCAGTCAAGTCAAAAAGCTGAAAAAAGGCGACCGGGTCGTGATTCCTTTTAATATCGGATGCGGAGAATGTCATTATTGCAAGCATCAGATGGAAAGCCAGTGTGATGAATCAAATCCAAACCCTCATACAGATGCCGGCGGCTTATTCGGTTTTTCGGAGTTTAACGGTAATTATCCCGGCGGGCAGGCTGAATATTTACGTGTTCCTTATGCTGATTTCTCTTCTTTCCTGGTCCCGGCAGACAGTGAGCTTGAAGATGAGCAGGTGCTGCTTCTGTCAGATGTCATGCCGACCGCCTTTTGGAGCGTCCAGCACAGCGGAGTGAAAAAAGGAGATACTGTCGTGATTCTGGGATCAGGTCCGATCGGATTAATGGCGCAAAAATTCGCGTGGAAAAAAGGAGCAAAGCGGGTTATCGCAGTCGATCAAGTCCCGCATCGCCTTGAACATGCGAGACGCATAAACGGAGCAGAGACCTTCAATTTTTCAGAACATGATGAGATCGGGAAACTGCTGCATGAACAAACGTCAGGGGGCGCGGATGTAGTGATTGATTGTGTCGGAATGGACGGCACGCCGCTTTCAAAAGAAAAAACAGAGCAAAAACCGAATCAGTTCGGAACGATCAGTCCGATTCTTACAGCATCAGAAGCCGTTAAGAAGTTCGGAACCGTGCAGCTCACGGGCGCATACATTTCTGAAGCGGACGGCTTTCCGCTCGGTGATTTTTTCACACGCAACGTTTCTTTAAAAATGGGCCAGGCACCCGTTATTCATCTGATGCCGATGCTATATCAAATGATCGAACAAAATGAAATTGATCCGACGGATATCATTACACACAAAATGAGTCTTGCGGAAGCTCCTGCTGCATATGATATATTTGACAAAAAAGAAGATGGCAACATTAAAGTGATTTTAAAGCCATAGCGAGGAGAAACACGATGAATATTTACAGACCGGCGGGATTTTGGATCAGATTGGGAGCCGTGGTACTCGACTATTTAATTACTTCAGTGCCTTTGGCGATTATTTTTATGCTGGCAACAGGAAAAGATCCGAATGAGAGCACAATGATCAGCATCATTTTGTCTCTTTACGGTATTTTGCTCCCTGTATACTGGAACGGTTATGTTATCGGCAAAAAGATCTGCGGTATCCGCATCGTCAAAAAAGACGGAACTCAGGTAGGCTTTCTCACTATGATTTTGAGAGTGCTTGTGGGCGGCCTGATATATGGGGTGACGTTTGGAATCGGTGTGATCGTGAGCGCATTCATGGTCGGAATGAGAGAAGACAAACGGTCAATCCACGATTTTGTAGCGGGAACGTATGTCACATACGCGCTGCCGGACGAATCGATTGAAAAGAGCGAATAATTTCGCTCTTTTTTTTGCATAAAAAATAGATGAGGGAGAAACATATAACAAACGTTAAAGGAGGAAAGAGTCATGAAAAAAGCTGCATTGTCTTTAGCTGCGTTTTTCATTACAGCAATGGTTTTCACAATGCCGACACACGCCGCCGGAACAAAAATGCCTTCAACAATGTCACTCACGGAACAGCAGAAAAAAGAAATTGAATCACTCGAAAAAGAAGTGCTCGAAAAACGAAAACATGTCATATCCAAATATGTTGAGTACGGGGTCCTGCCGAAAGAAAAAGCAGAACATATTAAACAGCATATGGACAGGCGCTTTAACATGATGAAACAAAATGGGTTTGTCCCGAAGCCTCCGCCTCATAAATTGGAAAAGCGGCATCATCATTCTTAAGCATCCGGCAAGCCGGATGCTTTTTTGTTTTTATCGGGATTGCTCTGAACGGATCAGGAAAAAAAGTTTTTATTGGTACGGAATGTAATTGAAACAAACAGTAAAAGTTTATAAAAGTTCCCTGAGAGAAATATGATTCTCTCAGGGATTTCTTTTACATTGCGGCTGCATCAATAATATATGTATCCGCATGAAGATCGGATATTTCGGCAGGCACTGAATAACAGGTAAGGCTGTATCGGCCTTTCGGAATATGAAAGAAAAGCCGCTTGGACATCACGCTTTCAATCTCTATTCCATCTTTTACAGCCTCAAAGGGAACAGTCGCTTTTTTCTCATAGGATGGTACCGGTTCACTTGTGTTAAGCCTGAGAACGATAAATGCCCTCGTATTTCTCCTTGCCTCAAATGAAACAGCTCCGTCAGCTTCCGCATATCCTTTTTCAATGGCTTCATCGGTCCAATCGATAACAGGCGGTTCTGAATCTTTTTGGAAGATTGTAAATTGATGATAAGAAATGGCCAGTTCTTGCGGTTTCCATGATTTAATCAATGCGCTGTTCCTCCTGTTTTTTACTTAATTTTAAATAATACTCTTGTTCCGTCGGGATCATTGGTAAGCTGGTGTCCGACCCATGAGCCGGCTCCGCGGTTGTCTGCCGGAGAAATATATTCTACGGAGGCATTATTTCCGCCCTGTTGACAAACCGCCATCGGCCATTCATCCCTATCGTATCCCGTTTTTACAGGTACATGTTTAAGAGATTGCTCACGACGCTTATGTACTCCGTCTCTGTCAATGGTGCATATGCTGGAATGCCCTTCTTTTATCGCGTCCTTAATATGCTTTGCTGTTTCCGGATATCGATCGGACGGAAATAGGATTACCTTGTCGTAATCACTCTTCTGAACGGTTTGCTCGTTATCTGAGAAAAGATCACCCTTGATCAGGGCCGCGACTGCTCCGGCAATGATGATAAGAACAAGCAGCAGTGCTTTTAATGTTTTCAAGAGTATCAATCACCTCCAGTTTTAATTGCTGTAAAGCTGGTCCAAGAATAAAGCAGAATCGGCCGGCTGTAAAGCTGTTAAAATATATTTCTCAGCCGCAATTCAGCTGAATATCTGTAAAACCATCCGCACAAATCAACTTTATTCATTAAAAATTCGATCAGAAAGTGTTTTTTGCCGTTTCCCTATTCAGAAATGAATGGTTGCGGCCGTATCGTCAATTGACTTATTATAGCGATAAGCTCACCGGCAGGATATCTTCGTCTGCGAGTGTCCGACCCGAAAACCTTGGCCTGCATGACCGGGCGCAACAAGACGATAAAAAGACGGCCATCTGATAAGAAGGCCGTCAGCAAATCATTCCAGATTCGCATGCTTTGTAAACATGTCTGCTGAATTCAATTCTTTTTTCTCCATGATTTTTAGAATAACCGCATCGTAAAACAGCAGAAGAGTTTGTTCGAATAAAGAACCCATCGGCTGAATCGTCTTTCTGTCTCCGCCGGTCTCTTCCTTAGGAGAGCCGGGAATCGTTATTGTAAGATCCGCAAGTTTGCCGAGACTTGAGTCGGGGTTAATCGTTAATGCAGTGATGATGCCGTTAAGGCTTTTGGCTTTTTCAGCCGTATGAAGCAGACTTTTTGTTTCGCCTGAGCCTGAGCTGATGATGACGAGACCGCCTTCTTGGAGGGGAGGGGTAAGCGTCTCACCGACGATGTAAGCGTTCAGGCCGATGTGCATCATCCTCATGGCGAACGCTTTAGCCATAAACCCGGAACGCCCCGCTCCGGACGTGAAGATTTGATCTGCCGATAAAATCTGATCCGCAAGCTTGTCAGCTTCACTGTCGGATATTAATGCTGCGGTGCGGGATATTTCATTTAGTATTTCATGTAAGTATTCAGTCGTTTTCATGATCCTTGTGTGATCAGCTGTTTCATTTTAGCAGCAGCATCCGCTTTATTGTCAGCTCCCGTAATGCCTCCGCCGACAATGATTAAATCTGGGTTTTGTTTGATGGCTTCAGGAAGCGTATCAAGTTTAATGCCTCCGGCAATTGCGGTTTTAGCGCTCTTGACCGCTTTTTTAATCGCCGTCAGCTCCTCGAATGAATTTTTCCCTTCTGCTTGAAGATCATAACCTGTGTGAACACAAATATAATCAACACCGAGTTGGTCAATTTCTTTTGCCCGTGTTTCAAGGTTTTTTACGTTAATCATGTCGACGAGGATTTTTTTCTGCTGTTTTTTTGCTTCGGCAACCGCCCCTTTGATCGTTGAGTCGTCTGTCGCTCCTAAAACGGTGATGATGTCGGCTCCCGCTTCTGCCGCTTTCATAATCTCGTAACCGCCTGCATCCATGATTTTAAGATCGGCAAGCACTTTCAAGTGAGGAAAGGCTGTTTTCATTTCCTGCACGGCTTTCAGTCCTTCATTAATGACAACGGGAGTGCCGATTTCTACAACATCTATATATTGTTCGACCTCTTTCACAAGTTCAATTGCTTCCGGGATATTTACTAAGTCTAATGCCAGCTGTAATTCCACTTTATATCCACTCCTCTTTTTCATGTATTTCCATTCTATAGAGTGCCCCGCATGTTGAGAAGTACGCACTTTGAAGTCTAATAGTTACTTTGAGGATACTGTCCCCGCAGGCAATGCGCTTTGTTTCAGCAAAACTGCGTGGTAGTATAAACTGATGAAAGTTGTGTGAAAAAGTAAGCGTGTATGAATAGATGATGACCGTACAAAAAGTAAGAGGAAGGAGAATTGTCCGTGAGCCGAATGGATGAGAAAACGTTTAATTGCGAAAAGGAATTGACGCTTGCCGTGATAGGCGGGAAGTGGAAAATGCTGATTATGTGGCACTTGGGAAAAGAAGGGACGAAGCGGTTTAATGAGCTGAAAGCTTTAATTCCGGATATTACGCACAAAATTCTTGTGAATCAGCTCAGGGAGCTGGAGCAGGATCTGATCGTTCACAGGGAAGTTTACCCTGTCGTCCCTCCGAAAGTGGAGTATTCTTTAACGGCGCAAGGAGAAAGCCTTATGCCGATTCTGGACGCCATGTATAAGTGGGGAAAAGATTATATGGAATTAATCAACATTGATAAAACTGCAATAAAGGAATCTTTTTGAAGTGCTCTATATAAAATAGAGTGCTTTTTTTGCGGTTTAATGAAATCATATTGAGAACATTCGGACTGTCTGTTTCGGTTCTTGCGCTGTTTTTTCCGGGTCAGCTTACGTACGTAAATTTTTTTCATTCTGCCATAACTGGATATTCGACAGGTTTTCATTATAGTTTAAAGATTTTTAATTTTACGTAAATAATATTTTTGAAAATAAATTGCGGGATGCCGCAAAATACCCTCTGGATTTGTCGGATTTTTTTTCGGTGTGCCGCATGAAACTTTTCACCCATTTTTCGGTGATAAAAACAATATTTTCATATAAAGTGAACGTAAGTAGATATATAGAAATACATGAAGAAATAGGTAAACCTTTCGTGCTTACAATCAATGGCTTTTTGTCTTGATTTCTCATAAATTTGATGCCGTATTTCGGACTGCGCGGGTGAACGGTTGACGGATTTCGGCGGTGATTGAATCGGGATCGTTTTTGGAGGTAAGTGGTTCTTTTGGCTTGAGAATGAGTTAGGGACATAGAGGGAGGCTGTTTCTAAGGGAGAATTGACAACTTTATCTTAAAAAGGGGAGGCGCACACATATGGAAATAACTTTTTATCCTTTAACAAATGCTCAAAAACGTATCTGGTATACAGAAAAATTCTATCCGAACACAAGTATTTCAAATCTTGCCGGGTTCGGGAAACTCATTTCTGAAGACGGCGTACAGGCTCATTACGTTGAGAAAGCGATACAGGAATTCGTCCGGCGGTATGAGTCGATGAGAATCCGTCTGCGGCTTGATGATGAGGGGGAGCCCGTTCAATATGTGAGCGAATACCGTCCGCTCTCCATCGGGCACACGGATATCAGGCAAGCCGGCTGCTCTGCGGACGAGCTGTCAAAATGGGGGCGTGAAGAAGCTGGCAAGCCTCTGGCGTTATATGATCAGGATCTATTCCGTTTTTCCGTGCACACGATCAGTGAAAATGAGGTCTGGTTTTACGCTAATGTGCATCACATTATTTCAGACGGGATTTCCATGACGATTCTGGGCAATGCGATTACTGATATATATTTGGAGCTTTCAGGCGGGACAAGTGAGGAACAGACGGAGATTCCTTCTTTTATCGAGCACGTGCTGACAGAGCAGGAATATGTGCAGTCGAAGCGGTTTAAGAAGGATCGGGACTTTTGGAACGGGCAGTTTGAGACCGTGCCGGAGCTTGTGTCCCTGAAACGGAGCCGGGCAGATGCGGGTCTTGATGCGAAACGGTTTTCTCAAGAAATTCCTCACGACTTATATGGCCGCATTCATTCATTCTGCGAGGAGCATAAAGTCAGCGTACTGTCTCTGTTCCAGTCAGCTCTGATCACTTATCTCTACAAAGTGACCGGCCGGGATGACGTTGTCACGGGTACGTTTATGGGAAACCGGACGAATGCGAAAGAAAAGCAGATGCTCGGGATGTTCGTATCTACGGTGCCTGTGCGGACAAGCGTTGACGGAGGACAGTCGTTCTTGGAATTCGTTAAAGGCCGGATGAAGGATCTGATGAAAATTCTCCGCCACCAAAAGTATCCGTATAACCTGCTTGTCAATGATTTGCGCGCTTCGAAAAGTTCACTGAGCAGATTGTTTACGGTGGCTCTGGAGTACCAGGTGATGCAGTGGCAGAAAAAAGAGAATCTGTCCTTCCTGACAGACCCTATTTTCAGCGGAAGCGGTACAAATGATATTTCGATTCATGTGAAGGAACGATGGGACACCGGGAAATTGACGATTGATTTTGACTATCGCAGCGACATTTTCAAGGGGGAAGAGATTGAATCTGTTTCTGAACGTTTGATCACGCTGATTGAAGATGCGATTTCATCTCCTGATCGCATAATTGATGAACTTACTCTTCTTTCTGAATCAGAGAAAGAGCGGCTGCTGAAACGGGCCTCCGGCAATCCGGTGAATTACCGCAAGGAGATGACGATACCGGGGCTGTTTGAAGAGAAAGTGAAGTCACTGTCTGACAAACCCGCAGTTGTGTATGAAGGCCGAACATTGTCCTATCGCACATTGCATGAACAGTCAGGCCGTATTGCCGGACGCCTTCTTAAAGCCGGGATATCAGCCGATTCTCCTGTCGCGGTGCTGCTTGGCCGTTCTGAGCGTGTCATTGCGGCAATATTGGGAATTTTGAAAGCGGGCGGCGCCTATGTGCCGATAGATCCTGACTTTCCGGCGGATCGGATTCAGTACATTTTAGAGGACAGCGGAGCGAAGGCTGTTCTGACGGAGGCCGGAATACAGGTGCCTGCAGCGGATGCCGAACGGATTGATTTTGACGAGGCTGTTCAGTTTGAAACGGCTGCGGACGGTGTCAGCACACAATCAGACCGGCTGGCTTACATCATCTACACGTCAGGTACAACGGGGCGGCCGAAAGGCGTGATGATTGAGCACCGGCAAGTTCATCATCTGGTGCAATCACTGCAGCAGGAGATTTATCAATGCGGTGAGCAGACGTTAAGAATGGCGCTTTTGGCTCCGTTTCATTTTGATGCGTCCGTCAAACAGATTTTTGCCTCGCTTCTTTTGGGACAGACGCTTTATATCGTGCCGAAAACGACTGTGACGAATGGCTCGGCACTGCTGGACTATTATCGTCAAAACCGGATTGAAGCCACTGACGGAACGCCTGCGCATCTGCAGATGATGGTTGCGGCGGGAGATGTCAGCGGAATTGAATTGCGCCACATGCTCATTGGGGGAGAGGGCCTGTCCGCGGCTGTTGCCGAGCAGCTGATGACGCTCTTTCATCAATCGGGCAGGGCGCCGCGTCTGACGAATGTCTACGGGCCGACAGAAACGTGCGTAGATGCGTCTGTGCATCAGGTGTCAGCCGATAACGGAATGAATCAACAGGCGGCGTACGTTCCGATCGGAAAACCGCTCGGCAACGCCCGTCTGTATATATTGGATAAGCACCAGCGGCTTCAGCCCGACGGCACGGCCGGTGAGCTGTATATCGCGGGTGACGGTGTAGGACGCGGCTATTTAAATCTGCCGGATTTGACCGCAGAGAAGTTTTTGCAGGATCCGTTTAACGGAAGCGGCCGCATGTACCGCACGGGTGATATGGCGCGCTGGCTGCCGGATGGGACGATCGAATATATCGGCCGTGAAGATGATCAGGTGAAAGTCCGCGGCTACCGCATTGAGCTGGGAGAAATTGAAACGGTGCTCAGAAAAGCTCCGGGCGCGGCGCAGGCCGTCGTGCTGGCACGGCCGGATCAGCAGGGCAGCTTAGATGTCTGCGCATATATCGTTCAGGAAAAAGGAACCGAGTTTCACCCTGCCGAGTACAGAGAGTATGTGTCAAAGCACCTTCCTGATTATATGGTGCCCGCTTACTTTACAAAAACGGACGAAATTCCGCTCACGCCGAGCGGGAAGGCGGACCGCAAAAAGCTGTTTGCGCTTGATGTGCAGGCTGTCAGCTCATCCGAATATGCCGCGCCGAGAAATGAAACGGAGGAAACGCTCACCGTCATCTGGCAGGAAGTCCTCGGAATGGACAAGGCGGGCATTTATGATCATTTCTTCGAGTCAGGCGGTCATTCATTAAAGGCCATGACGCTTCTGACGAAAATTCATAAGCAAATGGGCGTCGAAATTCCGCTGCAATACTTGTTTGAGCATCCGACGATTGCGGCGCTTGCCGATTATGCGGAAAACCGAAACGAAGGACCGGCATTCAGTGCGATTGAGCCGGCTGAGAAGCAGGCGAGCTATCCGCTTTCGCTCGCTCAGCAGCGGACTTATATCGCGAGCCAATTTGAAGACGCGGGAGTCGGATATAACATGCCGGCTGCGGCCATGATTGAGGGCGCTTTAGACCGTGAAAAGCTTGAGCGTGCATTTTCTGCCTTAATCAGCAGGCATGAAGCGCTCAGAACATCGTTTCAATCAGAGGACGGCACGCCGAGACAGGTGATTCACGAACATGTTCCGTTTCATATTGAAATGATCGAAGCGCGCGGAAGAACGAATGAACAGGTCATGAAGGACTTTGTGCGCCGTTTTGATTTATCTGAGGCGCCGCTGTTCAGAATCGGCCTGCAAACGCTCGATCACAATCGCCATATGCTGCTGTTTGATATGCATCACCTGATTTCTGACGGGGTGTCTATTTCCATCATGCTGAAGGAACTGGCTGACATCTACGGCGGAAATCAGCTGCCTGAATTGCGCATTCAATATAAAGATTATGCCGTATGGCAGGCGGAACGGGCGAAAGAAGGCTACAAGAAGGAGCGGGCGTACTGGAAAGAAGTCTTCAGCGGCGAACTGCCGGTGCTTCAGCTGCTCCCTGATTATCCGCGGCCGCAGGTGCAAAGCTTTGAAGGTGACCGCGTGTCCGCCAAGCTGCCGAAAATGCTGCGGGAACGGCTGCAGAAGCTTGCCGAGAAAAACGGAGCCACCCTTTACATGGTGCTGTTATCAGCTTACTATACGCTGCTTTCTAAGTATTCAGGACAGGAAGACATCATCGTGGGAACACCGTCAGCGGGAAGAAATCACTCTGATACTGAGGGGCTTATCGGGATGTTTGTCAACACGCTCGCGCTGCGAAGCTCCGTGAAGCAGGATCAGACATTTGCCGGCTTGTTAGGTCATGTGCGCAAGCAGGTGCTGGATGCGTTTTCTCACCAGGACTATCCGTTTGAGTGGCTGACCGAGGAACTGAACGTGCCCCGGGATATGAGCAGGCATCCGATATTTGACACGATGTTCAGTCTCCAAAATGCTTCGGACGGTATTCCGGAGATTGGTAATCTGACGCTGTCTCTTCATGAAACAAACTTCAATATCGCCAAATTCGACCTGACCATGCAGGCCCGGGAAACAGCGGAAGGCCTTGCGCTTGATTTGGATTATTGCACGAAGCTGTTTAAGCGCTCAACTGCGGATCGCATGCTTGCGCACTATGTCCGTCTGCTGGAGAGCGCGGCAGCTCAGCCGGATGCGAAAATCAGCGAATATGATCTGCTTTCTGAACGGGAGGCTTTGACTCAATTACAGCGGTTCAATCCGGAGCGCACGGCGTACCCGAAAGAGCAAACGATCGTGCAGATCTTTGAAGAACAGGCCCGAAAGAACCCTGACCGGACGGCTCTTCAGTTCGAAGGGGAAACCCTGTCTTATCAGCAGCTGAATGAACGCGCCAACAGGCTTGCGCGGCATATTCTTTCAGTCGGAGGCGGCGGAAAAACCGCGGCTGTTCTGTGTGAACGGTCAATGGATATGATTGTTTCCATTATGGCTGTGTTAAAAGCGGGGTCCGCCTATGTGCCGATTGATCCTGAGCATCCGGTTCAGCGGATTCAGCATTTCTTCCGCGACAGCGGGGCGAATGTGCTCATGACTCAGCAAAGTCTCAAGCCGCTTGCGGAAAAGGCCGGTTTTCAAGGCGTCATTGTGCTTGCTGATGATGAGGCGAGCTATGAAAAGGACTCTTGCAATCCAGCATTGCCGTTTGATTCCAAAACGATTGCCAATCTCACTTATACATCAGGCACGACGGGAACGCCGAAAGGAAACATCGTCACACATGCCAACATTTTGCGGACGGTAAAGAACACGAACTATTTGACCGTTTCTGAGAAAGACACAGTGCTCGGTCTGTCAAACTACGTCTTTGACGCTTTTATGTTTGATATGTTCGGTTCGCTGTTAAACGGTGCAAAGCTTGTGATCGTCCCGAAAGATACGGTGCTGGACATGTCGCGCCTGTCCCGTGTGATCAAACGGGAGAACGTCAGCATTCTGATGATTACGACGGCCCTGTTCCACCTGCTTGTTGATATGGAGCCGTCCTGTCTGACGACGCTTCGGAAAATCATGTTCGGGGGCGAAAGAGCGTCTGTAGAACATGTCAAAAAGGCGCTTGCGGCAGTCGGAAAAGGAAGACTGCTTCATATGTACGGCCCGTCGGAAAGCACGGTGTTTGCGACATACCATCCGGTGGATGCCATTGAAGAGGATACGCTCTCCGTTCCGATCGGTAAACCGGTCAGCAATACGGAAGTCTTTATCATGAACTCAGCCGGACGCATTCAGCCGGCGGGTATCGCGGGAGAGCTGTGCGTCAGCGGGGAAGGTCTCGTAGAAGGCTACTACAACCGTCCTGAACTGACGGAAGAAAAATTTGTAAAGCATCCGTTTAAGGAAGGTGAACGGATGTATAAAACGGGCGACTTGGCCAGATGGCTTCCGAATGGCGATATCGAGTTTATCGGACGTATCGACCATCAGGTGAAAATCCGCGGTCAGCGGATTGAGCTTGGCGAAATTGAGCATCAGCTTCAAAGTCATCACCAGATTCAGGAATGCATTGTGCTCGCTGTGGATCAGGGCGCGGGTGACAAACTTCTTTGCGCGTATGTTGTCGGCCTCAGGGAAATATCTTCCCGGGAGCTGAGGGAGCATACGGCGAAGGATCTTCCGGCTTATATGATTCCGTCCGTCTTTATTCAATTGGATGAACTGCCTCTTACAGGGAACGGAAAAATCGACAGGCGGGCGCTGCCGATGCCGGATGTGACCGCAGCGAATGCCGTGTCATATACGGCGCCGCGCAATGAAACAGAACAAAAACTGGCGGATATTTGGGCTGAGGTGCTGCAAATGGAGCGGGTCGGCGTCCATGATCAGTTCTTTGAGATCGGGGGCCACTCGTTAGCGGGGATGAAACTGCTGGCCCTTATCCAAAAGACATTCGGCGTGCAGCTTACCTTAAAGGATCTGTTCACTTCTCCGACGGCTGCGGGGCTGGCGCAGCTGATTGAAGGGGCTGAGCGGAAACCGGCAGAGAGCATCGCACCGGCTGCCGAGCGGGAAACGTATCCGGTTTCTTCACCGCAGAAGCGGATGTTTGTGCTTCAGCAGCTGGAAGGCGCTGAAACAAGCTATAACATGCCGTCTGTGCTCCGCTTAAAAGGAAAGCTTGATGCAGAAAAGCTGAAATCCGTCATGAAACAGCTGACAGAACGCCATGAAGCCTTCAGAACGACATTTGACATAAAGGATGGAGAAACGGTTCAGCGCATATGGGCGAAAGCTGATATCGACATGGAATATTATGAAGCCTCTGAAGAAGATGCTGAACGGATTATTCAGAGCTTTATCCGGCCGTTCCGCCTGGATCAGCTTCCTCTCGTCAGAACGGGACTGGTCAAGCTGGCTGAACATGACCACCTGCTGCTGTTTGATATGCACCATATCATTTCGGACGGCGCTTCGGTCGGCGTGCTGATAGATGAACTGTCCCGCTTGTATGGCGGCGAAACGCTTGAGCCGCTGCGGATTCATTATAAAGACTATGCGGTATGGCAGCAGAAATTTATTCAATCAGAGCAGTACCGCAAGCAGGAGGAGCATTGGCTTCGGGAGCTTGACGGCGAGCTTCCGGTATTGACGCTGCCGGCTGATTACAGCCGTCCGGCCGTGCAAACCTTTGAAGGAGACAAGCTGGTCTTTTCTCTGACTGGGGAACAGACGTCGGCTCTTCGCAGTCTTGCGAAACAAACGGATTCTACCATGTACATGGTGCTGCTGGCGTCATACAGCGCCTTTCTCTCAAAACTGAGCGGACAGCATGACATCATTGTCGGTTCGCCGGTTGCGGGACGGTCACATGCGGATCTCGCAAACGTTATCGGTGTTTTTGTGAATACACTCGCGCTTCGTACGTATCCGGAAGCGGACAAAACGTTCACGGACTATCTTAAAGAAGTGAAACAAACCGCTTTACATGCATTTGACGCGCAGGATTATCCGCTTGAAGACCTTCTGCAAAAGGTTGAGGTGCAGCGTGATACGAGCAGAAATCCGCTGTTTGATGCGGTATTTTCAATGCAAAATGCAAATGCGGAAGACCTGGTCATGGAAGGAATTGAGCTGAAGCACCATCCGTTTGACAGAAAAACAGCCAAGTTTGACCTGACAATGACGGCTGAGGACACAGACGAAGGCTTAACGTTTGTGCTTGAATATAACACCGCGCTGTTTAAACCGGAAACGGCAGAGACATGGAAGCATTACTGGCTTCAACTGTTAGAAGCCGCAGCGGAAAATCCGGCTGCGAAGCTTTCTGAGCTTTCATTGGTGAATAAAACAGAAAAACAAGCCCTCCTTGACGCATGGAAAGGAAAAACAATTTCTGTGCCGCGGGACAAAACAGTTCACCGTCTCTTTGAGGAAACGGCCGCCCGCTACGCGAACCGGCCGGCCGCGGCATACAACGGCGCGAAGTGGACGTACGGCGAGCTGAACGCAAGGGCGAATCGCATCGCGCGTATTCTCATGGACTGCGGCGTCACGGCTGACGAACGTGTCGGCATTTTGACGAAACCGTCCTTGGAAATGGCCGCGGGCGTACTAGGCGTCTTGAAAGCGGGCGCGGCATTTGTGCCGATTGACCCCGAATACCCGGAAGAGCGGATCAGCTACATTCTGCAGGACAGCGGCGCCAAGCTTCTTCTCACACAGGAAGCGCTCGACGTGCCGGAAAGCTACAACGGAGAAACGATTCTGCTTGACGGCCGCCGCTCCATTCTGAGCCTGCCGCTTGATGAAAACGATGAAGCGAACCCGCAGACGGAAACAACGGCGGATCATCTCGCTTATATGATTTACACGTCAGGAACGACCGGACAGCCGAAGGGTGTCATGGTCGAACACCATGCGCTGGTGAACCTGTGCTTCTGGCATCACGACGCATTCGCCATGACGGCGGATGATAAAAGCGCCAAATACGCGGGCTTCGGTTTTGATGCCTCCATCTGGGAAATGTTCCCGACATGGACCATCGGCGCGGAGCTTCACGTCATTGACGAAGCGATCCGGCTGGATATCACCCGCTTAAATCACTATTTCGAGGAGAACGGCGTGACCATCACCTTCCTGCCTACGCAGCTGGCCGAACAATTTATGGAGCTGGAAAATACCTCTCTCCGCATGCTTCTCGTCGGCGGCGACAAGCTGAAGCGGGCGGTGAAACAGCCGTACACGATCGTCAACAACTACGGCCCGACGGAAAACACCGTCGTCGCGACAAGCGGCGTCATCAATCCGGAGGAAGGATCGCTTTCGATCGGACGGGCGATTGCCAATACGAGAGTTTATATTCTCGGCGACGGCGATCAGGTGCAGCCGGAAGGCATTGCCGGTGAATTGTGTGTGGCCGGCCGCGGTCTGGCGCGCGGATACCTGAACCGTGAGGAAGAAACGGCGAAGCGGTTTACCGCAGATCCGTTCGTGCCCGGCGAGCGCATGTACCGGACCGGCGACCTCGTCAAGTGGAACGCGCAGTGCGGCATCGAATACATCGGGCGTATTGACCAGCAGGTCAAAGTGCGGGGCTACCGGATCGAGCTTTCAGAAATCGAAGTCCGCCTCGCCCAGCTTGCGGACATTCATGACGCAGCGGTGACGGCGGTGGAAGACAAAGCGGGTAATACCACGCTTTGCGCCTATGTCGCACCTCAGCAGGACGATATTGAAGCGCTCAAATCCGCGCTGAAAGACACGCTGCCTGACTACATGGTGCCGGCGTTCTGGGTGGAGATGGACGAGCTTCCGGTCACCGCAAACGGCAAGATTGACAAAAAAGCCCTGCCGGAACCGGACATTGAAGCGGGAAGCGCCGTATACAAAGCGCCGGAAACGGAGGTGGAGACGCTGCTTTCCGACATTTGGCAGGAAGTGCTTGGTCTTGATCAGATCGGCGTAAGCGACAATTTCTTCACGCTCGGCGGCGATTCGATCAAAGGCATCCAAATGGCGAGCCGCCTGAACCAGCATGGCTACAAGCTGGAGATGAAGGATCTCTTCCAGCATCCGACCATCGAAGAGCTCGTCTCTTATGTGGAGCGGACGGAAGGCAAGCAGGCCGACCAGGGACCTGTCGAAGGCGAAGCGGCCTTAACGCCGATTCAGCGCTGGTTCTTTGAACGAAACTTTACCGACAAACACCACTGGAACCAATCCGTCATGCTTCACGCGAAAGACGGCTTTGATCCGGAGATAACAGAAAAAACATTACATGTCCTGACGGTGCACCATGATGCGCTCCGGATGATTTATCGTGAACAAAAACCGTATTACAGAGGGCTTGAGGATGCGTCTGTTGAACTGAACGTCTTTGAGCTGAACGGACCTGCTGAAGACCATGAGGACCGTATCGAAAGGGAAGCAGACCGTCTTCAAAGCAGTATTTCACTGGAAACAGGACATCTCTTGAAGGCCGGGCTCTTCCGGGCTGAAGATGGAGACCACCTTCTTCTCGCAATCCATCACTTAGTCGTGGATGGTGTATCTTGGCGGATTTTACTGGAGGACTTCACGTCCGTTTATACGCAGCTGAAGCAAGGCAATGAACCGGCGCTGCCGCCGAAAACACATTCATTCGCCGAATTTGCTGAGAGAATCAAAGAATACGCAAATACGAAGGCGTTTCTGAAAGAAGCGGATTACTGGAGAGAGCTTGAGGAAAAAGAGGTATGCACTCAGCTTCCGAAAGACAGGCAGTCTGGTGATCAGCGCATGAGACATACGAGAACGGTCAGCTTCTCTCTGACGCCTGAACAAACTGAACAGCTGACGACAAACGTACATGAAGCCTATCACACCGAAATGAACGACATCCTGCTCACGGCGCTCGGACTGGCGCTGAAAGAGTGGACGGGTGAAGACACGATCGGTGTTCATTTGGAAGGCCACGGGCGCGAAGACATTCTTGACGGCCTGAATATCACCCGGACGGTCGGATGGTTTACGAGCATGTATCCGATGATCCTTGAGATGAAGCACGCCGACGATCTTTCATATCAGCTGAAACAAATGAAAGAAGACATCAGACACATCCCGAACAAAGGAGTCGGCTACGGCATTCTGCGCTATGTAACGGCGCCTGAGCATAAAGAGAATCTTTCGTTTGAGATTGATCCGGATATCAGCTTTAACTACTTAGGCCAGTTTAATGAGATGTCGGATTCCGGCTTATTTACAAGATCCGGGATGCCGTCAGGACAATCGCTGAGCCCTGACACAGAGAAGCCGAACGCGCTTGATATTGTCGGATTTATAGAAAATGGGCAGATGACGATGACGTTTGCCTATCATTCTCTCGAATTTCATGAAAAAACCATTCAATCGTTCAGTGACAGCTTTAAAGGGCACCTCTTGAAAATCATAGATCACTGCCTGGCCCAAGACGGACCTGAGCTTACGCCTAGCGATCTTGGCGATGATGATCTGACGCTTGATGAACTTGATAAATTAATGGAAATTCTCTAACAGAAAAGACAGAGGTGACATATGAGCAAAAAATCGATTCAAAAGGTGTATGCACTCACACCGATGCAGGAGGGAATGCTGTATCATGCGCTGCTTGATCCGCATTCTTCCTCCTACTTCACACAATTAGAGCTTAGGATTCACGGAAGCTTTCAGCTGGAGCTTTTTGAAAAAAGCGTCAATGAGCTGATCCGGACATATGACATCCTGCGTACGGTATTCGTGCACCAACAGCTTCAAAAACCGCGCCAAGTCGTATTGGCGGAGCGGAAGACGAAGGTGCACTATGAAGATATCAGTCAATTAGATGAAGCGCGCCAAACTGAGTATATCGAACGCTATAAACGCGGCGTGCAGCAGCAGGGCTTTCATCTGGCGAAGGATATTCTCTTTAAAGCGGCGGTGTTCAGACTCAGTGAGAAGGAGCTGTATCTCGTCTGGAGCAATCATCATATCGTCATGGACGGCTGGAGTATGGGCGTTTTGATGAAAAGCCTGTTTCAAAACTATGAAGCGCTTCGTGCCGGCCGGCCCGCCGGGGGAAGCCAGGGCAAACCTTACTCTGACTATATCAAATGGCTCGGAGGCCGGGATTATGAGGAAGCGGAACAATATTGGAGCAGCCGCCTGGCGGATTTCGAACAGCCGAGCCTGCTCCCGGGCCGTCTGGCAGCAGAAAAGAAAGACTACCAAAATGAAGAATATTCTTTTGTCTGGGATGAAGAGCTGGTCGCGCAGATTCAGCAGACCGCCAACCGGCATCAAGTCACGGGGCCTAACCTGTTTCAGGCCGTTTGGGGTGCGGTGCTCAGCAAATACAACTATACAGACGATGTGGTGTTCGGCACCGTCGTATCAGGCCGTCCTTCAGAAATCAACGGCATAGAAACGATGGCGGGGCTGTTCATCAATACGATTCCCGTCAGAATCAAGATTGACAAAGATGCAGCCTTTTCGGACGTGATGGCGGCAGTTCAGAAAAACGCCGTAGAAGCCGAGCGCTATGATTATGTGCCGCTCTATGACATTCAAAAGCGCTCCGCCCTGGACGGCAGCCTCTTAAATCATTTGGTCGCGTTTGAAAACTATCCGCTGGACAAAGAGCTGGAAAACGGGGGCATGGAGGAAAGACTCGGCTTTTCCATTAAAGTGGAACATGCTTTTGAGCAGACGAGCTTTGATTTCAATCTTATCGTGTATCCGGGAAAAACGTGGACTGTCAAAATCAAATACAACGGAGCGGCTTTCGCTCATGATGCCATCGAACGAACGGCGCACCATCTGACCCGCATGATGAAAGCGGCGGTCGGAACGCCTGACGCGCCCGTACGGGAACTCGGCCTTGTTTCAGGCGAAGAAGAGCGGCAGATTGTTGAGGTATTCAATGATACGAAAACGGCGCTTCCGGAAGAGGAGGCCGTTCACCGTTTGTTTGAAGCACAGGCAAACCGGACGCCTGCAAGTGTCGCGATAAAAGAAGCGGGACGCGAATGGACCTACCGTGAAGTGAACGAAGCGGCCAACCGCCTGGCGAGACACCTTGTGAAGAGCGGGTTGGAAAAAGGCCGGACCGTCGCTATTATGAACGACCGGTCTGCGGAAACCGTTGTCGGAATGCTTGCCGTCTTAAAAGCAGGCGGCGCATATGTGCCGATTGATCCGGCTTTTCCGGAGGACCGTCTCCGCTTTATGGCGGAAGACAGCTCGATTCGGCTCGTGCTGACAGTTCAGGACTATCAAGAACAAGCGGGCGCATTGCAAGTCCCGGTCGTCATGCTGGATGAAAGCGCGGATGAAACGGTAAGCGGAACAGACTTGAATCTTCCGGCCGGCGGCAACGACTTGGCGTATATCATGTATACATCCGGATCGACCGGCAAACCGAAAGGCGTCATGATTGAACACAGAAATATCATCAGGCTCGTCAAACATTCGAATTACGTGCCGGTTCATGAAGAAGACCGGATGGCGCAAACGGGAGCCGTCAGCTTTGATGCCGGAACCTTCGAAGTCTTCGGCGCATTGCTGAACGGAGCGTCATTGCACCCGGTGAAAAAAGAGACGCTGCTTGACGCCGGACAATTCGCCCAATTTCTGAAAGAGCAGCGGATCACGACCATGTGGCTGACGTCTCCGCTGTTTAATCAGCTTGCCCAAAAGGATGCCGGCATGTTTAACACGCTCCGGCACCTCATCATCGGCGGTGACGCGCTTGTGCCGCATATCGTCAGCAAAGTGAGAAAGGCATCACCGGAGCTGTCGCTTTGGAACGGCTACGGGCCGACGGAGAATACGACGTTTTCGACGAGTTTTCTCATTGATCAGGACTACGACGGCTCGATCCCGATCGGGAAGCCGATCGGAAATTCCACTGCGTACATTATGGATGAAAACCGCAACCTCCAGCCGATCGGCGCGCCCGGTGAGCTGTGCGTCGGCGGAAGCGGAGTGGCAAGAGGCTATGTGAATCTGCCTGAATTAACGGAGAAGCAGTTTGTCCGCGATCCGTTCAGACCGGATGAAATGATATACCGGACGGGGGACTTGGCGAAGTGGCTTCCGGACGGCACGATCGAGTTTCTCGGCAGAATTGACAACCAAGTAAAGGTCCGCGGTTTCAGAATCGAGCTCGGCGAAATCGAGGCGAAAATCAGCCAGGCGGAGAATGTGACCGAATCTGCGGCTGTGATCCGGAAAAATAAAGCGGATGAAAATGAAATCTGCGCTTACTTTACCGCAGACCAAGCCCTTTCGGCGGAAGACCTGCGCAAAACGCTTTCGGAATCACTTCCGGAATATATGATTCCCGCGCACTTCATCCAGATGAATCAGTTTCCGCTGACGGCGAACGGAAAGATTGATAAAAAAGCGCTGCCTGAGCCTCAGGCTGAAGCCGTTCAAAAAGAATACGAAGCGCCGAAAACGGAAGCGGAGCAGAAACTCGCGGACATTTGGGAAGGTATTCTCGGTGTAAAAGCGGGTGTGACTGACAATTTCTTCACGATTGGCGGACATTCTTTAAAAGCCATGATGATGACCGCTAAAATCCAGGAGCACTTTCAAAAAGAAGTGCCGATTAAAGTGTTATTTGAAAAGCCGACCATTCAGGAGCTTGCGCATTATTTGGAGCATGAGAGCGAGGAGGAACAGCAGTTTGAACCGATCCGACAAGCGCCTTATCAGAAGCATTATCCTGTTTCCTCAGCACAGCGCAGGATGTATATCCTTAATCAGCTCGGACAGGCCAGCACGAGCTACAACGTCCCTGCTGTACTTCTGCTGGAAGGATCAGTAGACAAAAAGCGTCTTGAGGAGGCCATGCAGGCATTAATCAACCGTCATGAGACACTGCGTACGTCGTTTGACATGGCAGATGGAGAAGTTGTGCAGACCATTCATAAAAATGTGTCGTTTGAGCTTGAAACCGCCGAGGGCCGGGAAGAAGATGCAGAAGAGCTGACAAAAGCCTTTATCAGGCCGTTTGCGCTCAACCGCGCGCCGCTTGTCCGTTCGAAGCTGATCCGGCTTGAAGAAGACCGGTATCTTCTGCTGATTGACATGCACCACATTATTACGGACGGAAGCTCAATGGGCATTTTCATCGGTGATCTTGCGAAGCTTTATCAAGGCACGGAGCTTGCGCTGCCAAAGATTCATTATAAGGATTTTTCAATCTGGCAGCGTGAAAAAGCAAATCTCGATCAGCACGAAGCCTACTGGCTTGATACGTTCAAAGGCGATCTGCCGGTGTTGGATCTGCCGCTTGATTTCCCGCGTCCTGCCGAGCGCAGTTTTGAAGGGGAACGCGTCATCTTCGGGCTTGATAAACAGGTGACGGCGCAGATTAAGAAGCTGCTGGCTGATACGGATACGACGATGTACATGTTCTTGTTAGCCGCTTTTCAAGTGCTGCTGTCCAAATATTCGGGTCAGGAAGACATCATAGTCGGGTCTCCGGCGGCCGGTAGACAGCATCCTGATCTCCAAGAAGTGCCGGGCATGTTTGTCAACACAGTTGCGCTTCGATCGCATCCTGCCGGCAAAAAAACGTTCAAACAATTTCTGGATGAGGTGAAAACGGCGAGCCTTCAAGCTTTTGAGCATCAAAGCTATCCGCTTGAAGAATTAATTGAAAAACTGCCGTTAACGAGGGACACAAGCCGGAGTCCGCTGTTCAGCGTGTTATTTAATATGCAGAACATGGAGATCCCGGCCCTGCGGCTCGGAGATTTGGAGATTTCTTCATACTCCATGCATCATCATGTCGCTAAATTTGATCTTTCCTTAGAAGCGGCTGAGCGCGGAGAAGAGGTCGGATTGAGCTTTGATTATGCGAAAGCCTTATTTGCGGACGAAACCATCCGCCGCTGGAGTGCTCATTTTGTCAATCTGATTAAAGCCTGCGCCGAAAATCCGGATATTCAGCTGTCCGACGCAAGCCTGCTGTCCGCTCCTGAATGGGAAGCGCTCCTTTCTGATGAAAAACGTACGGAAGCGGATCTGCCTGAGGGCACTTTTGTTTCGCTGTTTGAACGGCAAGCGCAAAAAACGCCTGATCTCACGGCGGTTGCGGGCGGAACAAGCCTGACATATCGTGAGCTTGATGAACGCTCGAACCGGTTTGCCCGCCACCTTCAGGCTTGCGGAACGGGCAGTGAGGACATCGTGGCCATTATGATGGATCGTTCGGCCGACTTGATTACCGCGATTCTCGGCGTCATGAAAGCCGGAGCGGCATTTCTCCCGATTGATCCGGAGACTCCTGAAGAGAGAATCCGCTACTCTCTTGAAGACAGCGGAACGAAGCTTCTGGTCGTCAATGAGAGAAACATGACCGCGGCCGCCGTTTATAAAGGAAAAACGGTCGTAATGGAAGACGGAGAATGGCAGAACGAAAGCGCCGATCGGCTTGAAACGGAGCCCGGCGCTGATCAGCTTGCCTATATCATTTATACTTCGGGAACAACGGGCAAACCGAAAGGCGTCCAGCTGGAGCACCGCAATCTAATCAATTATGTCACATGGTTCAGCCGTGAAGCCGGTTTGACCGAAGCTGACAAATCCGTGCTGCTGTCTTCTTACGCATTTGATCTCGGCTATACGGCTATATTCCCTATTCTTCAGGCGGGCGGCGAGCTGCACATTGTGCCGAAAGAGACGTACACCGCGCCTGATCAGCTTGGTGAGTATATACAGAAAAACGGCATTACGTATGTGAAACTGACGCCGTCATTGTTCCATATGATCGTCAATACAGCCCGTTTTGCGGCAGAACGCCGTTTCAGCCCGCTTCGTTTAGTGGTGCTCGGCGGAGAAAAGATCATCACGTCCGATGTCCGCAAGTTTCATGACGTATACGCCCATACCGACTTCATCAATCACTACGGGCCGACGGAAACGACGATCGGCGCCATTGCCGGGCGGATCAATATGGAGCGCCTTGATCAATATGAGCAGCGTCCCGTCATCGGCCGCCCGATCGCGAATACCGGCGCGCTTGTATTGGACGGAGCAATGCAGCTCGTTCCTCCGGGCGCAAGCGGCGAGCTTTATATTACCGGGAAGGGGCTTGCCAGAGGATATCTTCACCGTCCGCAGCTGACGGCGGAGAAATTTCTCTCAAATCCTTTTTCACCGGACAGCCTGATGTACAAAACGGGAGATGTCGTCCGCAGGCTTCCTGACGGGACGATTGAATTTATCGGCCGTGCGGATGATCAGGTGAAAATCCGGGGCTACCGCATTGAATTAAAAGAGGTTGAAACCGTGCTGTTAAGCATAAACGGCATTCAGGAGGCGGTCGTTCTCGCAGTCAGCGAAGGCGGGCTGCCGGAACTGTGCGCATACTATAAAGCCGGCAGCGAGCTGAAAGGCTCTGAGCTTCGCAAACGGCTTTCCGAAACATTGCCGTCTCATATGCTTCCGGCTTATTTCGTGCAAGTAGACCGCATTCCGCTCACAGCCAACGGAAAAACCGATAAAAACGCCCTCCCGAAACCGGGCGTCAGCCAAACGGCGCAAACAGTTTCAGCCTTGCCGGAAACGGAATTGGAGGAAAAGCTGTGCCGCATTTGGAAACAGACACTCGGTACGGATACGCTCGGCATCGACGATAATTTCTTCGATTACGGCGGGCACTCTTTAAAAGGCATGATGCTCCTCGCCAATATTCAGGCTGAACTGGACAAAACGGTTCCGTTAAAAGCGCTGTTCGAACAGCCGACTGTCCGCCTGCTTGCCGCATATATCGAAAAATCGGCGGTATCTGAGGGATATCGGATGATCACGCCGGCCGACAGTGCAAACGCGTACCCGTTATCATCCGCCCAAAAACGGATGTACGTCCTGAACCAGCTTGACCGGGAGACAATCAGCTATAATATGCCGTCCGTTCTTCTGATGGAGGGAGAAGTCAATATTTCAAGGCTTCAGGAAGCGCTCAATCATATGATCAATCGCCACGAGTCTTTGCGGACGTCCTTTATCGATCAAAACGGCCGCCCGATGCAGCAGATCGCAGAACAGGCTGACATTGACCTGCATATCTTTGAAGCAGCGGACGAGGAGAAAGCAAATCTCATCATTCAGGCATTCATTAAGCCATTTGATCTGAGCGAGGCTCCGCTCATTCGGGCCGCTCTTGTCAGACTGAATGAAAAGAAACACCTGCTGCTGCTGGATATGCATCATATTATTGCCGACGGCGTGTCCAGAAGCATGCTGGTCAAAGAGCTCGCTCACCTTTATAAAGGGGGAAGTCTGCCGTCGCCGAACCTGCACTATAAAGACTTCGCCGTCTGGCAGAATGAACCTGAGCAGGCCGAACGGATGAAAGACCATGAGCGTTATTGGCTCTCCGCATTTTCCGGCGAGCTTCCTGAATTGAATCTGCCGACTGATTTTCCCCGTCCGCCGGTCCAAAGTTTTAAAGGACAATCCGTCCGACTCAGAGCGGGGCGTGAAACGGAAAAAGCGGTGCGTGAATTAATGGAATCATCGGGAGCGACTCTTCATATGGTGCTTCACGCCGCGTTCCATGTCTTTTTGAGCAAAATCACGGGGCAGCGCGATATCATTATCGGCTCGGTGACCGCCGGAAGAACGAGCGCCGAAGTTCAGGAAATGCCGGGGATGTTTGTCAATACGCTTGCGCTTCGCAATGAAACGCGCAAAGAGCAAACCTTCGCCGGGCTGCTCGAACGGGTGAAACAAACCAATCTGGACGCGTTGGAGCATCAGGATTATCCGTTTGAGGATCTGATCGAAAAGCTTGACCTGCCGAGAGACATGAGTCGTAACCCATTGTTCCAGGTGATGGTGACGACAGAAGATCCGGATAAAGAAACACTGGAACTGGAGAACCTGCGCATCACTCCGTATGAGTCGAACCAAGGCACGGCGAAATTCGATCTGACACTCGGCGGCTTTACGGATCAAGAAGGCCTCGGCCTTCAGTTTGAATATGCGACTGATCTGTTTAAAAAAGAAACAATTGAAAAGTGGAGCGCCGGGTTCTTGCGGATTCTGAAGCAAGCGGCAGAAAGTCCGGACAGAAAGCTGCCTGAGATTTCACTGATCAGCGATGCTGAAAAACAAGCCCTCCTTGACGCATGGAAAGGAAAAACAATTTCTGTGCCGCGGGACAAAACAGTTCACCGTCTCTTTGAGGAAACGGCCGCCCGCCACGCGAACCGGCCGGCCGCGGCATACAACGGCGCGAAATGGACGTACGGCGAGCTGAACGCAAGGGCGAACCGCATCGCGCGTATTCTCATGGACTGCGGCGTCACTGCTGACGAACGTGTCGGCATTTTGACGAAACCGTCCTTGGAAATGGCCGCGGGCGTACTAGGCGTCTTGAAAGCGGGCGCGGCATTTGTGCCGATTGACCCCGAATACCCGGAAGAGCGGATCAGCTACATTCTGCAGGACAGCGGCGCCAAGCTTCTTCTCACACAGGAAGCGCTCGACGTGCCGGAAAGCTACAACGGAGAAACGATTCTGCTTGACGGCCGCCGCTCCATTCTGAGCCTGCCGCTTGATGAAAACGATGAAGCGAACCCGCAGACGGAAACAACGGCGGATCATCTCGCTTATATGATTTACACGTCAGGAACGACCGGACAGCCGAAGGGTGTCATGGTCGAACACCATGCGCTGGTGAACCTGTGCTTCTGGCATCACGACGCATTCGCCATGACGGCGGATGATAAAAGCGCCAAATACGCGGGCTTCGGTTTTGATGCCTCCATCTGGGAAATGTTCCCGACATGGACCATCGGCGCGGAGCTTCACGTCATTGACGAAGCGATCCGGCTGGATATCACCCGCTTAAATCACTATTTCGAGGAGAACGGCGTGACCATCACCTTCCTGCCTACGCAGCTGGCCGAACAATTTATGGAGCTGGAAAATACCTCTCTCCGCATGCTTCTCGTCGGCGGTGACAAGCTGAAGCGGGCGGTGAAACAGCCGTACACGATCGTCAACAACTACGGCCCGACGGAAAACACCGTCGTCGCGACAAGCGGCGTCATCAATCCGGAGGAAGGATCGCTTTCGATCGGACGGGCGATTGCCAATACGAGAGTTTATATTCTCGGCGACGGCGATCAGGTGCAGCCGGAAGGCATTGCCGGTGAATTGTGCGTGGCCGGCCGCGGTCTGGCGCGCGGATACCTGAACCGTGAAGAAGAAACGGCGAAGCGGTTTACCGCAGATCCGTTCGTGCCCGGCGAGCGCATGTACCGGACCGGCGACCTCGTCAAATGGAACGCGCAGTGCGGCATTGAATACATCGGCCGTATCGACCAGCAGGTCAAAGTGCGGGGCTACCGGATCGAGCTTTCAGAAATCGAAGTCCGCCTCGCCCAGCTTGCGGACGTTCATGACGCAGCGGTGACGGCGGTGGAAGACAAAGCGGGCAATACCGCGCTTTGCGCCTATGTCGCGCCTCAGCAGGACGATATTGAAGCGCTCAAATCCGCGCTGAAAGACACGCTGCCTGACTACATGGTGCCGGCGTTCTGGGTGGAGATGGACGAGCTTCCGGTCACCGCAAACGGCAAGATTGACAAAAAAGCCCTGCCGGAACCGGACATTGAAGCGGGAAGCGCCGCTTACAAAGCGCCGGAAACGGAGATGGAGACGCTGCTTTCAGACATTTGGCAGGAAGTGCTCGGTCTTGACCAGATCGGCGTAAGCGACAATTTCTTCACGCTCGGCGGCGACTCGATCAAAGGCATCCAAATGGCGAGCCGTCTGAACCAGCACGGCTACAAGCTGGAGATGAAGGATCTCTTCCAGCATCCGACCATCGAAGAGCTCGTCTCCTACGTGGAGCGGACGGAAGGCAAGCAGGCCGACCAGGGACCTGTCGAAGGCGAAGCGGAGTTAACGCCGATCCAGCGCTGGTTCTTTGAACGAAACTTTACCGACAAACACCACTGGAACCAATCCGTCATGCTTCACGCGAAAGACGGCTTTGATCCGGACCTGGTGGAAAAAACCCTGCAAGCATTGATTGAACACCATGATGCGCTCCGCATGGTTTACCGTGAAGAAAGGGAAGGCATCATTCAGACATACCTCCCTGTCACAGAATGCAAGGCAAGCTTTGACATCGTTGATCTGTACGGAACTGACGAGGATATGCTGAAAAGCCAGATTCAGCGGCTTGCCGATCATCTTCAGGGAAGTCTGGATCTGGAGAACGGTCCGCTGTTAAAAGCGGAGCAATACCGGACAGAACTAGGCGATCATCTGTTAATCGCGATTCACCATCTCGTCGTGGACGGGGTTTCATGGAGAATTCTGCTTGAGGATTTCGCTTCAGGTTATAAACAGGCGCAGCAGCAAAACAGCATCGTCTTCCCGCAGAAAACCCACTCCTTTAAAGATTGGGCGGAGGCGCTGAACACATTTGCGCAATCAGAAGAGCTGAAAAAGCAGGCGGATTATTGGGCGCAGGCAGATGCGGAAGAACTCCAGCCGCTGCCGAAAGACCATGATCCGAACAAACGGCTAGTCAAACATACGGCGGCCGTGAAATGTGAATTGACTGAGGAAGAAACGGCACAGCTGCTCACAGATGTTCATCATCCGTACGGAACGGAAATCAACGACATTCTGCTCAGCGCGCTCGGCTTAACGATCGGTGAATGGGCGGAAAGCGGCAAAGTCGGCATCAACTTAGAAGGACACGGCCGGGAAGAAATCATACCGAATGTCAATATTTCACGGACGGTCGGCTGGTTTACGGCCCAATATCCGTTGATTCTGCAGATCAGCAAGGAAGAAGGCGTCTCTTCCGTTATTAAAACGGTAAAAGAGACGGTGCGGCGCGTTCCTGATAAAGGTGTAGGATACGGGATTCTCCGGTATCTGTCATCCGATAAAACAGAAAAAGGCGTCACGCCTGAAATCAGTTTTAACTACTTGGGGCAGTTTGACAATGAAGTGAAAACGGAATGGTTTGAGCCGTCTCCATATGATATGGGACGTCAAGTCAGCGAAGAGTCAGAGGCGTTATACGCACTGAGCTTCAGCGGGATGGTTACAGGCGGCCGCTTCGTCATTTCCTGCTCATACAATCAGGAAGAATATGAAAGAAGCACCGTCGAAACACAGATGCAGCGGTTTAAAGACAATCTCTTAATGATCATCCGCCATTGCACGGCCAAAGAGGAGAAAGAATTTACGCCGAGCGATTTCAGCGCGCAGGATCTTGAGATGGATGAAATGGGAGACATCTTTGACATGCTTGAGGAGAATTTAACGTGACAAAAACAGATCACAGAAGGGGGGAGCGGAGCAGATGAGCCAGTTCAAAAAAGATCAAGTTCAGGACATGTATTATTTGTCGCCGATGCAGGAGGGAATGCTGTTTCATACTCTCCTGAATCCCGGCCAAAGTTTTTACATCGAACAAATGACAATGAAAGTAAAAGGCAGCTTGAATATCAAATGCCTTGAAGAAAGCATGAATGTGATCATGGACCGGTACGATGTATTTCGTACCGTGTTCATTCACGAAAAAGTAAAAAGGCCGGTCCAAGTCGTATTGAAAAAACGGCAGTTTCAGATAGAAGAAATCGATCTGACACATGTAACGGACAGCGAGCAAACAGCCAAAATCAATGAATACAAAGAACAGGATAAGATCAAGGGCTTTGATTTGACGCGGGATATTCCGATGCGGGCAGCCATTTTTAAAAAATCGGAAGAAAGCTTTGAATGGGTGTGGAGCTACCACCACATCATTTTGGACGGCTGGTGCTTCGGCATCGTCGTGCAGGATCTGTTTAAGGTATACAATGCCCTGCGCGAACAAAAGCCGTACAGCCTGCCGCCGGTCAAACCGTATAAAGACTATATCAAGTGGCTTGAAAAGCAGGATAAACAAGCATCACTGCATTACTGGCGCGGGTACTTAGAAGATTTTGAAGGACAAACGACGTTTGCGGAGCAAAGAAAGAAACAAAAGGACGGCTATGAGCCGAAAGAGTTGCTCTTCTCACTGCCGGAGGAGGAAACAAAAGCATTTACCGAGCTTGCAAAATCGCAGCATACCACTTTGAGTACGGCGCTGCAGGCGGTTTGGAGTGTATTAATCAGCCGCTACCAGCAGTCCGGCGATTTGATCTTCGGCACAGTCGTTTCCGGGCGTCCCGCAGAAATCAAAGGCGTTGAACATATGGTCGGGCTGTTTATCAATGCTGTTCCGAGGCGGGTGAAGCTGTCTGAGGATACCACATTTAACGGCTTGCTCAAGCAGCTGCAGGAGCAATCGCTGCAGTCTGAGCCGCATCAATATGTGCCGCTCTATGACATCCAAAGCCAGGCCGATCAGCCAAAGCTGATTGACCACATCATTGTGTTTGAAAATTATCCGCTTCAGGATGCAAAAAATGAAGAGAACAGTGAAAACGGCTTTGATATGGAGGATGTACACGTTTTTGAGAAATCGAATTATAATCTCAACCTGATGGCTTCTCCAGGTGATGAAATGCTGATTAAGCTTGCCTATAACGGGAATGTGTTTGATGAGGCGTTTATCCTGCGCTTAAAATCTCAGCTTCTCACAGCGATTCAGCAGCTCATCCAGAAGCCGGATCAGCCTGTCAATACGATCAGACTTGTTGATGAAAAGGAAAGAGAGCTTCTGCTTACCGGCTTAAACCCGCCGGCTCAGACTCATCAGGCGAAGCCTCTGACGGATTGGTTCAAGGAAGCGGTGAATGTAAATCCTGATGCGCCGGCGCTTACGTATTCCGGCCAGACTCTTTCCTATCGTGAATTAGATGAGGAAGCGAACCGTCTTGCGCGCCGTTTGCAAAAGCAAGGTGCGGGCAAAGGCTCCGTTGTCGCGTTGTACACGAAGCGCTCGCTTGAACTGGTGATCGGCATTCTCGGCGTATTAAAAGCAGGAGCGGCTTATCTGCCGGTTGATCCGAAGCTGCCGGAAGACCGAATCTCGTACATGCTGGCTGACAGTGCGGCAGCCTGTCTGCTGACACATCAGGAGATGAAAGAAAAAGCGGCTCAGCTGCCGTATACAGGAACAACACTCATCATCGATGATCAAGCACGGTTTGAGGAACAGGCAAGCGATCCTGCAGCCGCAATTGATCCCGATGATCCGGCGTATATTATGTATACGTCCGGCACAACCGGAAAGCCGAAGGGCAATATCACCACTCATGCCAATATTCAAGGGTTGGTCAAGCATGTAGATTACATGGCATTTTCTGAAAAAGATACGTTCTTATCTGTTTCCAATTACGCCTTTGACGCATTTACCTTTGATTTCTACGCATCAATACTGAATGCGGCACGGCTCATTATCGCAGATGAACATACACTGCTTGATACAGAACGGCTCACTGATCTGATCCGGCAGGAGAATGTCAATGTCATGTTTGCGACAACCGCACTTTTTAATCTTCTCACCGATGCGGGAGAGGAGTGGCTGAAGGAGCTTCGCTGTGTGTTATTCGGGGGTGAGCGCGCGTCAGTGCCTCACGTCAGAAAGGCGTTTGAGATCATGGGGCCTGGCAAGCTGATTAATTGCTACGGGCCGACTGAGGGCACGGTGTTTGCGACAGCTCACGTCGTGCATGATATACCGGATTCCATTTCCTCATTGCCGATCGGAAAGCCGATCAGCAATGCAAGTGTTTATATTCTTAACGGGCAAAATCAGCTTCAGCCATTTGGGGCTGTCGGTGAACTGTGCATCAGCGGAATGGGTGTATCAAAAGGGTATCTGAACCGTCATGACCTGACGAAGCAAACGTTTATTCCAAATCCGTTCAAGCCGGGAGAAACGCTTTACCGCACAGGGGATTTAGCACGCTGGCTGCCGGATGGAACAATTGAATACGCCGGGCGTATTGACGACCAGGTCAAAATACGCGGACACCGGATTGAGCTTGAAGAAATCGAAAAGCAGCTGCAGGAATACCCGGGTGTGAAAGATGCGGTCGTTGTTGCGGACCTTCATGAGTCCGGAGATGCATCAATCAACGCCTACCTCGTGAACCGGACGCCGCTTTCAGCTGAAGACGTAAAGAGGCACTTGAAAAAACAGCTTCCTGCTTACATGGTGCCGCAAACCTTTACTTTCTTAGAGGAGCTTCCGTTAACGACAAACGGGAAGGTCAATAAACGGCAGCTGCCGAAACCGGATCAGGCTCAGGCGGCGAAAGAATGGATCGGGCCTCGAAACGCGACGGAAGAAACAATTGCACACATCTGGTCCGACATCCTCGGCAGACAGCAGATTGGGATTCATGATGATTTCTTTGCGCTCGGAGGCCATTCCTTAAAAGCGATGACGGCAGCGTCGCGCATTAAAAAAGAGCTCGGTACGGACATTCCGGTGCAGCTGTTATTCGAAGCGACGACAATCGCAGACATTGCCGGTTATCTGCTTCACGGTGAAGAAAAAGGAATGAAAGATCTCACCATCATGAATAAAAATCAGTCTGACACACTGTTTGCGTTCCCGCCGGTTCTCGGTTACGGGCTGATGTACCAGCCGCTGGCAAAACAGCTGTCCGGCTATAGAATCTGTGCGTTTGATTTTATCGAGGAAGACAACCGCATCGAACGCTACACAGAGCTGATCAATCAGCTCCAGCCGGAAGGACCGGTCAAGATGTTCGGATACTCGGCAGGCTGCACGCTCGCCTTTGAAACGGCCAAACGGCTTGAAGCCGAAGGACGTAAAGTGGAGCGGCTGATCATGGTTGATTCTTATAGAAAACAAGGCATCAGCGACTTAGAAGGCCGCACCGTAGAAAGTGATGTCCAGGCGCTGATGAAGGTAAACCGGGACAATGAAGCGCTGAATAACGAAGCCGTCAAAGAAGGGCTCGCCAAAAAAACAAACGCGTTTTATTCTTATTTCGTGCATACCGTCAGCACCGGCACGGTCAAAGCGGATATAGATCTATTAACGTCAGAACCGGACTTTGCGATGCCGCCGTGGCTCGCTTCGTGGGAGGAAGCCACGACAGGTGAATACCGTGTGAAAAAAGGCTGCGGCACGCACGCAGAAATGCTTCAGGGAGAATGTCTCGAAAGGAATGCGGCATATTTGCTCGAATTCCTAAGGAAGGAACATCTGAAGCTGACAACTTCACGATAGAAAAGGAGGAAGCCCGCCAATGGTCCAGCTCTTTAAATCGTTCGATACCACGGAAAAAACGCAGCTTATCTGTTTTCCGTTCGCAGGAGGCTATTCCGCATCATTCCGCCCGCTCCACACCTATCTTCAAGGTGAGTGTGAGATGCTTGCCGCGGAACCGCCGGGACACGGAACAAATCAAATGTCCCCCGTTGAGGATTTTGAACAGCTTGTCAGTTTATACAAGCAGGAGTTGAATCTCCATCCTGACCGCCCGTTTGTGCTGTTCGGCCACAGTATGGGAGGCATGGTCGCTTTCAGGCTGGCGCAAAAGCTGGAGCGGGAGGGTATTTACCCGCAGGCCGTGATCATCTCAGCCATTCAGCCGCCGCACGTGGAAAGGAAAAAAGTGTCTCATCTTGATGATGAAAAATTTCTCGCCCATATTATCGAGCTTGGCGGAATGCCGCAGGAGTTAGTGGAGAATAAGGAGGTCATGTCATTTTTCCTGCCTTCTTTCAGATCCGACTACCGCGCGCTTGAAAGCTTCCGTCCGTCTGATTCTCACATGATTCAATCACCCGTCCATATTTTTAACGGGCGGAAAGATAAAAAATGTATCAAAGATGCGGACGGATGGAAAAAATGGGCCGACAATCCCGTATTTCATGAGTTTTCGGACGGCCACATGTTCATATTAAGTGAAACTGAAAAAGTGGCGGAACGAATCTATGAGATTATTAACAGGAGCACTGCAGGCCAATTGTTATAGGATATGACAGACAGCATTCGCTGTCTGTTTTTTGTAACAAAATCCGCCCGCGCGTTTTCTCATTTATCAAAAATTTTATGTTATGATTTGATGGAATATAATTTTGAAGGGATTGTCGTACATGAATGATGCAGCAAAAGAGCTGAACAGAACATTATCTGAAGAAAACCCGCACGTGCTTCATATGCTTTCTGATTTGGGCAGAGAGTTGTTTTATCCGAAAGGGGTGCTGACACAATCGGCGGAAGCGAAAGCCAAGGCCGGAAAGTATAATGCCACGATCGGGATTGCCACCTCACAAGGCGAGTCCATGCACTTTTCCCATATTCAAGAGACACTGTCCGCCTATAACCCCGATGATATCTACGATTATGCTCCGCCGCAGGGAAAAGAGCCGCTCAGACAGGAATGGCTGAAAAAAATGCGTCTCGAAAACCCTTCATTAGCCGGCAAAGACATCAGCACGCCGATCGTGACAAACGCTTTAACACACGGGCTGAGCATCGCCGCCGACTTGTTCGTCAATGAAGGGGATACACTGCTTCTGCCTGATAAATATTGGGGAAATTACAATTTCATTTTCGGTGTCCGGCGCAAGGCGTCCATTGAGACGTACCCGCTTTTTCAGCAGGATGGGCGTTTTAATGCGGCGGGGCTGTCCGAGCTGCTGAAAAAGCAGAAAGAAAAGGCGATTGTCGTGCTGAATTTCCCGAATAATCCGACAGGCTACACGCCGGGGGAAGAGGAAGCGGCAGAAATCGTCAGCGTGATCCTGGAGGCGGCAGAAGCCGGCAAAGAGATTGTCGTGCTCGTAGACGATGCGTATTACAATCTGTTTTACGATGAAACGGCCATTCAGGAATCCATCTTCAGCAAACTCGCCCAAGTGCACGACCGGGTGCTTTGCGTGAAAATAGACGGCGCGACGAAGGAAAATTACGCGTGGGGCTTCCGCGTCGGTTTTATTACGTACAGCACAAAAAGCGAAAAAGCGCTGCGCGTGCTCGAGGAAAAAACAAAAGGGATTATCAGGGGAACGATTTCAAGCGCCCCGCACCCGTCCCAAACGTTTATGCTGCGGGCGATGCAGTCACCGGAATACGAGAAAGAAAAATCGCTGAAATATAACATCATGAAAAAACGGGCTGACAAAGTGAAAGCCGTTCTTGCAGAAAACAAGCACTATGAAGACGTATGGACGCCTTACCCGTTTAACTCGGGCTACTTCATGTGTGTCCGGCTGAAAGACATAAACGCCGGCGAATTGAGAGTGTCGTTGCTTGAAAAGAGAGGAATCGGGACGATATCCATTAATGAAACCGATTTGCGAATCGCATTTTCATGTGTTGAAGAGGAACACATCGCGGATCTGTTCGAAGAAATTTATCAAGAAGCAAAGCAGCTGCAGAAACAGGCGGAAATATCAGGCTGACAAAAAAGGAGGGGGACACCCTCCTTTTTGTCTTTTATTCTGTTACATTTACTTTCCCATTCACATTTTCCCGGAGCATTTGCCTGAAAACGGCGATATCTTTTTGCGAATAGAAAAGTCGTTTCGGCAGCAGAAGTGTTCCGTAACCCGATGTTTGTAATCGAAACATATCTTTGTGCTCCCTAGCCGAGAGCAGTTCATCCCATTCAAAAAGAATGCTTGCGTTTTTTTGTTTTTGGCTGATTCCGAGCTGATGAATCGTAATACTTCTGGCAGATTTCAGCCGCTGATTCGTTTTGTATGTTCTGTAAAGACGGAAGAATGAGATTGCCGTTGTGATCACCGTGACTGCCAAAGAGAGAATCACAGCTGCAAGGAAATTCAGGAGAGCTCTGACGCCCCATGTGCCGCCTGTAACCGGGCCGTTCATTTCAAAACAGATGGCAGAAGCCAGCAGCATAATCAAAAAACAGACAGCCGCGGATTTTCCTTGATGATAAGCAAAGTGTTTTCTTACATCGGCAAATGTTAAGCAGCCCGCGAGATAGATATTTTCATTTCGTGTGTTGATCATATTCCGTCTTCGTTTCCTTTCATTTTTTCCCTATGTCGTAATATGCTTTTTTTCCGCCGTCCTGAAGCATTGCTTCCCAAGACTCCGATGACGATACAGACGGCGCCGGCGATATGATACCAGCGGAGTGACTCATGGAGAACGAGGACACCCGCAAGCATCGTCACGATGACGGACAAATTGTTAAAGGCGCTCATCTTAAACGCTTCAATCTTGGACAGCGCGTAGTTTGACATCAATGATGTAATGAGAGAAGACAAAATGCCTAAATACAGAATCGCTGCGATAAAACCGGGATCGCGGAAGGGCAGAAAATACTGCCCGATCGTTCCTTCCGCTCCGTGCCGGAAGAGAGCGATGCAGTTGAAGGAAGCAAAGCCGATCGCAGACATGCACCAGGTCAGCTCACCCAATGAAAAACGCTGGGTCATGCGTCTCGCTGCCGTATTGTAAAGGGCGGAGGACAGCGCGGACAACAGGATCAGGAAAGCACCTTTAAAACTCGCCGATTCCGCGGACACCCCTTTCATTGTGAAAATAAATACCACCCCGGCCACTGACAGGCATGTGAATCCCTTTTGCGCCCATGTCGGACGTTCCTTTAAAAAGTAAGACGAAAACAGCATCGTAAAAATCGGGATGGCGGCTTGAATGATACCGGCTTCCGATGATGAAGAATACAAAAGGCCGAACGCCTGAAAACTGAAAAACAAAGCCGGATATAAAAGGGCCAAAGGCAAGATCGCCAGCAAATTCTTCCAGCTGACGGACAGTTTGATCCAGCCGAATAAAACAGGAAGCATTGCACAGATGAAGGCCGCTGTGAACCGATGAGCCAATATATCAAACGGATTGGCGGATTGAAGCGCAATCTTGACAAATATAAAGGAAAAACCGATAATCAGCGCATTTAAAATGGCAGCGAGGTAAGCAGCAGCCAAACGGTTTTGATTAATCATCTTTACGAACTCCTTTAATGAGATCGAGCGCCGGCCGCTCCCTTTTATTGTATGGGAAGGGAAGAAGCAGTACAATGAGAATAATGATAAACTGTACCGGTACAGATGGAGGTTCAGCATGGAAAAGTATATGAACGTGATGATAGAAGTGGAGAGTCTCATTGAAGGCGGCACTTTTCAGGAAGGGGCGCGGCTGCCTTCTATCAGGCAGCTGGCCGAGCGTTTTCACGTCAGTAAAAGCACCGTCATCCGTGCGCTTCAGGAGCTTGAAAAACGGCACATTATTTATGCCGTGCCGAAAAGCGGCTACTATCTTATTAAAAATGACAAAAAGCAGGAGCGAGAACAAACAGGTATCATTGATTTTGCAGCCTCGGCGCCGGACCCTGATATTTTTCCGTACCGCGACTTTCAGCATTGCATCAACAAAGCCATTGATATGTATAAAAATGATTTGTTCATTTACGGCACGCCGCAGGGGCTTCCGTCTTTAATCCGGGTGCTTCAGACGCTGTTATCCGATTATCAGGTATTTGCAAAAGAGCGGAACATTTTTATCACCTCGGGTGTGCAGCAGGCGTTATCCCTGCTGTCTCTGATGCCGTTTCCGAACGGAAAAAAGAAGATTTTAATCGAACAGCCGGGCTATCATCTGATGGTGGAGCAGCTTGAAGCGCTGCGCCTTCCCGCCTGCGGCATTAAACGGACGGCTGAGGGGCTTGATATGGCGGAAGTCGAGCGGCTGTTTCAGACGGAGGAAATTAAGTTTTTTTACACGATGCCCCGATTTCATAATCCGCTCGGCAGCTCTCTGACAGAATGGCAAAAACGAGAGCTTGTCCGATTAGCGGAGGCGTATGACGTTTATTTGGTTGAGGATGATTTCCTAGGAGATTTAGAGGACAATCAGAAGGCAGACCCGCTGTACGCCTACGATCTGTCTTCCCGCGTGATTTATTTGAAAAGCTTTTCGAAAATGATTTTTCCGGGGCTGCGTGTTGGAGCGGCTGTGCTCCCGGATTCGCTGGCCCCGGTTTTCCATACGTATAAAAAGCTGAGCGATATCGACTGTTCGATGATATCCCAAGCGGCCCTTGAAGTGTATATCAAAAGCGGCATGTTCAAAAGGCATAAAGAAAAAATCCGGGCCTCTTACAGAGCACGTTCCGAGCTGCTCCAAAACGCGCTGCAGGAGTACGACGGTTTTTCTGTAAAGCAAACGTCGATCCATACCCATCTCGTGCTGGAGAAAAGCCTTTCCGCTTCAAGAGTTGTGCAACGTCTGAAAGCGCAAGGCGTGCTGGTGGAGCCGATTGACAGCCATTACCTATCGGATTTTCCGAAAGAAAATATCATCAAACTCAACGTGTCCAACGTCAAGACAGGGGATATCACGCGAGGCATCAAAATGCTGACGGATTGCTTATAACAGCTCTTCATACGTTTTCATCTCAATCCCGTCACAAAAATCGGGATGCGCCGCACAAACGGCCAGCTTATACTCCTCGTCCGCCTCATATGTGCGGATGAAACAAGGTTCATGTCCGTCCGGGAGCTCAATGGACACATGGCCGTCGTCTTTGAGGCGGACGCTGAATGAATCAAGCGGCAGGGAAAGCCCTTTTCCGGCCTGTTTGATAAAGCTTTCTTTCATCGACCACAGGTGGTAAAAATAATCGGTCTGCTGATCGGGGTGTTTCGCTTGCAGATCACTGTATTCCCTCGGCGAAAAAAACCGTTTGGCGATATCAATCGTGCCGGGCTTCATTTTTTCAATATCAATGCCGATCGGTTTTGAATCAACGGCGCACACGATCCAGCGACCGGAGTGGGAAATATTAAAGTGCATGTCCGGAAGCGCGGGGATGTACGGCTTTCCGTATTCCTGAACGCTGAATGAAATCCCGGCCGGATCAAGTCCGTTAGCCTTCGCCGCAGCGGTGCGGATCAGCATGTCGCCGATCAAGGTGCGGTGAGCATCCTCCTTATGGTAAAAGCGCCGGCATTTTTCCCGCTTTTCGGCGGACACGGCCGCCATCATCCGATCCTCTTCCCCTGCAGAAAGCGGGCGGTCCATATATACTCCGTAAATCTTCATGTCCAGCTCCTCCGTCTGAAAATATTGTCAAAACCATCCTATCATATCAGACGAAAGCTGTCCGAAAATAAAAAACAAAACCGTTTCGGCTTTGTTTTTAATGAACGGACGTTGCCCGCCCGGAGATCGCGTATGTTAACAGTTTAGAGGACTGCGGCAAAGAAAAACGCAGAATCAGCCCCGTCAAAACAGCCGTAATAATGGTTCCGGCGCCGATCGGTCCGCCCATCATCCAGGCTGCGGCAAGAATCGTCAGCTCAATGCCGTTCCGCACCCATTGCACGTTCCAGCCCGTTTTTTCAGATATCAGCATCATCAGAGAGTCCCGGGGGCCCGCGCCGAGCCCTGCTGATACGTAAATACCGACGCCGCAGCCGATCAGCAGCAATCCGATAGAAAAACACACGGCCGCTAAGGAAAAAGCGTGCGTCTCAGGAAGCAGAAACGAAAAGAAATCAATAAACATTCCCATCAGCACCATGTTTAAGATAGCGCCGATTTTCGGGAGTGTCCTCGTGAACAGGCAGGTTAAAGCCACAATGACCGCGCCGACCACGATGGACCATTGGCCGACAGAAAGCCCGAAATGCTGAAAAAGCCCATAATGAAAGGCATCCCAAGGGCTGATGCCGAGAGCTTTTCCTTTAATGGTTAACGATACCCCGAAAGACAAAATCAACAGACCGGCAAAATAAAACGTCCAGCGCATCAAGAATTCCCGCTTCAAAGAGGTCCCTTCTTTCATAAAATTTCATTAATTGTCATTGTAGCATAACCGCCAAAAAAAAGAAGAAGCGAAATCAGTGTTTCGCTTCTTCTCCCGCTCCTACAAAGGATTCAGTATACGATTTAAAAACCGCTGCGTGCGTTCTTCTTTCGGCGCGGAAAAAATGTGGGCCGGCGGTCCTTGTTCCACAATGACGCCGCCGTCAATGAAGATGACTTCATCGGCCACTTCCTGCGCGAATTTGATTTCATGGGTGACGACGACCATCGTCCAGCCTTCGTTCGCCAGATCCTTAATCACTTTGAGCACCTCGCCGACCAGCTCCGGATCAAGCGCTGACGTCGGTTCGTCAAACAGCATCAGCTCGGGCTGAATCGCAAGCGCGCGGGCGATTCCGACACGCTGCTGCTGACCGCCGGAAAGCTGGAACGGATATAAATCCATTTTGTCTTTCAGTCCGACTTTTTCCAGAAGCTCTATCGCTTCTTTTCTCACTTGCTCCTTGTCGCGCTTTTGCACTTGAACGGGTCCTTCCATGACGTTTTCAAGCGCCGTGCGGTGAGGAAACAGATGATACGCCTGAAAGACCATGCCTGATTTGCGGCGGAGGCGAAGAATATCAGCCTGCTTCACTTTTTTGGAGAAATCTATTGAAAAATCGGAGAATGCCAGCTCGCCGCGATTGGGAATCTCAAGCGCGTTCAGACAGCGCAGAAGCGTCGTTTTTCCTGAACCGGACGGCCCCAGAATGGCGATGACTTTCCCTTTTTCTATCTCCATATCTATCTTTTTTAAAATTTCATTCTGTCCGAATGATTTATTTAATCCTTTGACGGAAAGCATATCGAAACCTCCTTATTTGGCCACATAACGGTCGAGACGCCGTTCGATCACGTGCTGTACGATTGACAGCAAGAAGCAGATGATCCAATAAATAAAGGCGGCTTCAATATAGATGACCAAGATTTGATCAAGGTTTTGCGCGCCGATTTCCTGCGCTTTTCTGAAAAGCTCCGCGACGAGAATCTGTGACGCGAGAGATGTATCCTTGATCAGGCTGATAAATGTATTTGATAATGGCGGAATGGACACGCGAAACGCCTGCGGCAGGATCACGCGGAACAATGTCTTGCGATAGGTCATGCCGATCGTATAACCGGCTTCCCATTGCCCTTTCGGCACGGATGAAATAGATGCCCGGATGATTTCAGAAGCGTAGGCGCCCACGTTTAATGAAAACGCGATGACTGCGCTTGGGAAAGGGTCCAGCGTAATATTAAATGTCGGGAACAGATAAAAAATGATGAACAATTGAACGAGAAGAGGAGTGCCGCGCACCGCTGATACGTATACGCTGAACACCCATCTCAATGGTTTCATATTTGACATTCTGGCGAGCGCCGTAATCAGCGCGATGATCATTCCGAAAATAAAGGAAAGAATGGTAAGGGGAATCGAGTAATAGATTCCCCCGGAAAGAATCGGCCAGAATGACTGCTGCACCAGATCCCATGGAATGGCTGTTGCAATCACGGGCTCCGGCAAGTTACTTAGAAACATCTTCGCCGAACCATTTTTTAGCTATTTTAGAAAGAGTCCCGTCCTCTTTCATTTCTTTTAACGCCTTGTTGACGTGAGTCACAAGTTCGCCGCTTCCTTTTCGGAATGCGAAATACGTCTGCTGCGGCTGGCCTGCTTCAAACGCGATTTTCACGTTTTTATTGCCGGACGTTTTTAAGTAGTTCAGTACGGCAAGCTTATCGTTGTAAGTCAGATCAGCGCGGCCCTGCTGAATGAGCTGAAGGGATTGCGCCATGCCTTCAACGCCTTCAATTTTTGCGCCGGCTTCTTTCGCTAATTTATTGTAATTGCTTGTTAATGACTGAGCCGCTGTTTTTCCTTTGACATCAGCCTCTTTCGCAATCGTGCTGTCTTTTTTCGTCACGACGACTGCATTTGACGTTGTGTATTTATCAGAAAAATCATATTGGTTCTCACGGCCTGTTTTGCCGACTTGGTTGGCGACGACGTCAAACCGTTTCGCGTTTAAACCGGCAAACATGCTGTCCCATTGTGTTTCTTTAAAGTCAGCTTTCAGACCGAGGCGTTTCGCGACTTCTTGAATCACTTCAACATCATATCCGGTCAGTTTGTCAGTCTTTTTATCATGGAAGGTAAACGGTTCGTACGTTCCTTCTGTGCCGACGGTCAGTACGCCTTTTTTCTTGACAGAAGCCCAAAGATCGCCGTCTTTTGACTTAGATCCGCTGTCCTGTGAGTTTCCGCAGGCTGCAAGCATTGCGATGCTGACCATCATGAACAAAGCGAATAATGCTTTTTTCATCTTCTTTATTCCCCACTTTTCTGAGTAGTTTTATTGAGAAAAAATAGCTCCCAATTGTAAAGGATAACTTTTTTTTAGTATGAGTCAAGTAATTGGTTTTCATGAGCGGGAATTCTTCGTGTTCCGGGATCAAAATAATTCCAAAAACTGTATGACAGGCTTCGGCAGGTAGCTGTCTTTCCTCCAGATGACGGCCGGTGTCATGACAAACGGGTTGTCTTCGATGATAACCGTTTTGACATGCGAGCGCATATGGACGGGAATCATCGTCAAAGGCAGAATTGTGGCGCCGAACCCTGATGATACGAGGCTCAAGAGCGTCGCGGAGTCATGGCATTCACAGACAACCTGGAGGTCGAGACCGTACTGTTCACAAACTTGGAGGACTTGGTCATACACACCTCTTCCATTGACGGTGCGCAAAAGGATCAGAGGCAAAGAGGCGATGTCATTCAGTTTAATCGTTTCTCCGCACATTCGTTTTGAATGCTCGGACAGCACCAATACACACGGAATGTCTTCAAGCTCCTTCGATTCAATGCCGTCGTTTTTAATCAAGGTGGTGGTGACGGCGGCGTCAATCTGCCGGGTTTCCAGAAGCTCAAGCAGTGAGACGGGTTCATCTTCCCAAATGTTAAAGGTGAGATGCGGAAACCGCTCTTTCATCTGTGACACTTTCTCAAGCATGAGCGCTGCGCAGTAAATGGTTGACCCGACGGCAAGTGTGCCGGCCACTTCTTCCTTCAGCTCTTGTACCTCGATAATGGCATCCTCAAACTTGTGAAGAATCTCTTTCGCTCTTTTCAAAAAGACATTTCCTTCATATGTAAGGGTCATTTGTTTCTTTTTATTGCGGTCAAACAGAATGACGCCCAATTCTTCTTCGAGCTGTTTCAGCTGTCTGCTTAAAGGCGGCTGTGCCATATGAAGCTTTTTGGCGGCCGTCGTGATTTTCTGCTCTTGGGCAATGGTGATGAAATAACGCAATTGCCGGATATCCATGAGAACGCTCGCTCCTTTCTTTTATACCTTTAAGGTATGATACATAGATTTAACGAATATTTTTCATATGGATATATCAGGAGTATGATGGTTTTGACACCACATTTCAAGCGTAAAGGAGGGGTCAATATGAAGCTCGTCATCGGAATGACCGGGGCAACGGGAGCCATATTCGGGATCAGGCTTTTAGAATATTTAAAAGCCGCGGAGATCGAAACCCATCTTGTCGTGTCTCCTTGGGCAAATGTCACCATTACCCATGAAACCGATTATACGTTAAAAGATGTCGAGAAACTCGCATCCTATACGTATTCTCACAAAGACCAGGCAGCGGCGATTTCAAGCGGTTCGTTTGAAACGGACGGGATGATCATCGCTCCGTGCAGCATGAAATCACTGGCAAGCATCCGCACCGGAATGGCTGACAATCTGCTGACAAGGTCGGCTGACGTCATTCTGAAGGAGCGGAAAAAACTTGTGCTGCTGACAAGAGAAACGCCGCTCAGCCAAATTCATTTAGAAAATATGCTAGCGCTTACAAAAATGGGTTCCGTCATTCTTCCGCCGATGCCGGCATTCTATAACAAGCCGGCTGACATGGATGAATTGATCGACCATATTGTGTTCCGGACGCTCGATCAGTTCGGCATCCGTCTACCGAAAGCGAAACGGTGGTACGGAATTGAAAAACAAAAAGGAGGAATCTGATAATGGCCTATCAGGATTTTAGGGAATTTCTCGCCGCTCTTGAAAAAGAAGGGCAGCTCTTAACAGTCAACGAAGAAGTAAAACCGGAGCCGGATCTGGGCGCCGCCGCGCGTGCAGCCAGCAATCTCGGGGATAAAACCCCTGCGCTTTTGTTTAACAATATTTACGGACATCACCATGCGCAGGTGGCTCTGAATGTCATCGGCTCGTGGCCGAATCACGCGATGATGCTCGGCATGCCGAAAGATACGCCTGTAAAAGAACAATTCTTTGAGTTTGCCAAACGGTACGATGCATTTCCGGTGCCGGTCAAACGGGAAGAAACCGCGCCGTTTCATGAAAATGAAATAACGGAAGATATCAATCTATTTGACATCCTTCCGCTATTCAGAATCAACCAGGGGGACGGCGGCTACTATTTGGATAAAGCGTGTGTCATTTCCCGCGATCTTGAAGATCCGGACAATTTCGGCAAGCAGAATGTCGGCATTTACAGAATGCAGGTAAAGGGAAAAGACCGCCTCGGCATTCAGCCCGTGCCTCAGCATGATATTGCGATTCATCTTCGCCAAGCTGAAGAACGCGGCGTGAATCTTCCCGTTACGATCGCGCTCGGCTGTGAGCCGGTGATTACGACGGCTGCGTCAACTCCGCTGTTATACGATCAATCCGAGTATGAAATGGCCGGCGCGATTCAAGGGGAGCCCTACAGAATCGTCAAATCTAAATTGTCTGATTTAGACATCCCTTGGGGCGCTGAAGTCGTTCTGGAAGGAGAGATCCTTGCGGGAAAACGGGAATACGAAGGACCTTTCGGTGAGTTCACGGGCCATTATTCCGGCGGCCGCAGCATGCCGGTGATCAAAATCAAACGGGTATATCATAGAAACAATCCGATCTTTGAACATTTATACTTAGGCATGCCGTGGACGGAGTGCGATTATATGATCGGCATTAATACGTGCGTGCCGCTTTACCAGCAGCTCAAGGAAGCTTATCCGAACGAAATTGTCGCCGTGAATGCGATGTATACGCACGGGCTGATCGCCATTATTTCCACGAAAACGCGCTACGGCGGATTTGCCAAGGCGGTCGGCATGCGCGCCCTGACGACGCCGCACGGACTCGGTTACTGCAAAATGGTCATTGTCGTGGATGAAGATGTCGATCCGTTTAACCTGCCGCAAGTCATGTGGGCGCTCTCAACGAAAATGCATCCGAAACACGATGCAGTCATCATTCCTGACCTGTCCGTCCTTCCGCTTGATCCGGGGTCTGATCCGGCAGGGATGACACACAAAATGATTCTTGACGCCACAACGCCTGTCGCGCCGGAAACAAGAGGCCATTATTCGCAGCCGCTTGATTCTCCGCTGACAACGAAAGAGTGGGAACAAAAACTGATGGACTTAATGAATCAATAAGAAAGGATGAGGTTGCAATGAAAACATGCCCGCGCTGTGAATCGAAAAAAGGAGAAACCGTCAGCCAATCGCCGGTCAAAGGCGCTTGGGAAATATACCAATGCCAAACCTGCTTTTTCACATGGAGATCCTGTGAACCGGAAAGCATCACGAATCCGGCGGCATTCAACCCGGCATTTAAAATTGATCCGAAAGAAACGGAGACGGCCGCACATGTTCCCGCTGTCCCGGAAAGAAAAGCGTAATGCTGACGGAGCACTTGCCGGAGGCGCTTTACAGACTTTTAGACGGGACGGAGCTTGAAAAAAAGCAGCACGACGCGTTTGTGCTGCAATCTGTGACAAAAGAAGGCCGTCCGCACGCGGCTATGATCAGCGCCGGTGAAATCGTGGCCGTGAGCAGCACAAATCTCCGGCTCGCCTTATGGAAAAACACGACGACCGTAAAAAGCCTGCTGCATTCGGGACAAGCTCTTTTCATCGCCTGGCACGGAGGAGCCGCATATTACGTCACATTGGAATGTGAGGCGCTTCCGCCGCTGAAAGAGGCAAAACACGAGCGGGAACGGTTCAGCTGCCGCGTGATCACCGTCAAGGAAGATCGGGCGAAATACGCGGATCTGACATCCGGACCGGCCATCCAGCTCGACGAACCGGAAGATGTCTTGAAGAGATGGAGAGAAACACTTGAGGAGTTAAAACGATAGACGCATAAAAAAAGCCTGCGGACGATTCCGCAGGCTTTTCTTTTATTGTACGCCTTTCATCGCCCGTTTAATAACGGGAGACAGAAGAATCAAAATAATACCAAGAATGATCGAAATAAGACCGATTGAGCCGAAGTAGGCCGCTTCAGAAATCTTATCAAACAAACCGACTACTTTTGCGTTCAGGGCTTGACCGCAGGCGTTTGTTAAAAACCACATGCTCATCGTCTGCGCTGAGAAAGCGGCAGGCGCAAGTTTCGTTGTGACGGATAAACCGACCGGTGAAAGGCAAAGCTCACCAAGCACAACCAAAAGGAAGCTGAGCACAAGCCAAAGCGGGCTCACAAGCTCGCCGCTTCCGCCCATAACCGGAAGCACCATGACTAAAAATGATAATCCGGCAAGGATAATGCCGATCGCGAATTTAATCGGTGTTGAAGGCTGGCGTTTGCCGAGCTTCATCCAGATCCACGCGAACACCGGCGCGAAAATAACGATGAATAACGGGTTCAGAGACTGGAACCATGAAGACTCAAGATGCATGCCCGCAAAGGAAAGTCTCGTGCGCTGATCCGCATATAAAGCAAGAATCGTCGCGCCCTGCTCCTGAATCGCCCAGAACATTGCCGCTGCAATAAACAGCGGAACATAAGCCGCAAGCCGTGATTTTTCCGTTTTCGTCGCTTTTTTGCTTGTGAACATCACGATAAAGTAAATAACCGGAATGACAATGCCGAGGATACTGACGGTGTCAATCACACGCTGGATCGTCAGCCAGCCGGTTTGAATCAGAACAATAATAACGGCTGCTGCGATGACCACTCCGATTCCCGTGCCGATCACTGATGATTTAGAAATCGGATTCGGTACATTGGAGCCTGCTTTGCCGAGGTATTTCTTTCTCGTAAGAGCGAAAACAATCAGTCCGAGGAACATACCGGCCGCGGCGCATCCGAAGCCTAAGTGGTAGTTGTACTTCTGTCCGAGTGTTCCGACAATTAGCGGCGCAAGCAATCCGCCGAGGTTGATCCCCATGTAAAAGATGCTGAAACCTGAGTCGCGGCGCTCGTCTTCCTTCGTATATAAATCTCCGACAACGCTGGATACGTTTGGTTTAAGCAGGCCGGTTCCGATAATGATCAGAGCCATGCTGGTAAAAAACGCCGCCGTGCTGCCAGGGAAGGCAAGAGCGATGTGCCCGAACATAATTAAAATTCCGCCGTAAAATACGGTGTTTGCCGTGCCGAATACCCGGTCGGCCAGCCATCCGCCGATGACGCTCGACATGTATACGAGAGACCCGTATATGGACATGATGGCAACTGCGGTCGTTTTATCAAAGCCGAGACCGCCATGAGCGACTTCCGTGTATAAATAGTAAAGCAATATGGCTCTCATACCATAGTAGGAGAAACGCTCCCAAAATTCGGTGAAAAACAGTGTAAACAAGCCGCGGGGATGACCGAAAAAGCCTCTTTGCGGCACAGTTTCTGTTATAGAGTCCTTATCAATAGATGCCACCTGAGCCAACCCTTTCTTAAAAAAGTGTATTACAAAAATCATATTCTTATATAATACTTGTGTCAATATAATTTATACTGAATTCAAAAAATTCCAGAATGAAAAGATATTAAAACGTTGAATATAGACGAATCTTCCTAATTCCAATGACTTATTTTGTTATATTATCTGACGAAACTATCTTTATAAACTTTTTTAATAAAATTTAAAGTATGTACAGGCGGAGCGGGATAGAGCGGAATAAGATGACAATAAGAGAGGAAGGAGGAGATTATTACTTGCCGAATCGTATATTGGATATTACGGATTGCGGTGTGGCGGCAGACGGAAAAACCGACGTGACGGTCGCCATCAATCAATGCTTGGCCAGGGCCGTAAGCGAAGGCTGTCATACGGTGTTTTTTCCGCCCGGAACGTATAAAATCAACGGCACGCTTGGCGGGGACAGAAGCCAGCCGTTTCGGAACGCCGGGATTAACGTGCCGAGCCATCTCACCATCGTTTTAGATCCGGAATGCACGATTAAAGTGGCGCCGAACAGCTCCTGGGGCTACTCGGCTTTCTATATAGGCAGGCGTGAAAATGTCACCATCACCGGCGGCCGGATCATCGGGGAACGGGATGAACACACGTATACCAATGTCCCTTTGCGGTCGACCCATGAATGGGGGTTTGGAATCTGTATTGAAGGCAGCAGCAATGTGCTGATCGAAAATGTGAAGATTTCGGATTTTACGGGAGACGGCATAATTGTCAGCCCGCTCGGGTTAAAAACAAACAGTGATTACGAAACTTCAGAACAGGTGACCATCCGCCGCTGTGAGATCAGGCAGTCAAGGCGGAACAACATTTCAATCACCGGCTGCAATACCGTTACGGTGGAAGAATGCGTGATTGAAGACGCCGGGCAAGGGAACGGAACGGCTCCGAAATTCGGAATCGATATTGAATCGTACGGAGAACGCGATATTGATTATGAGGAAGCTCTTCATATTACGGTCCGCAACAACTTCTTTTCCGGAAACGCCGCAAGCTCAGTCACCAATTTTAACGGATATAATGTGTTAATTGAAGGAAATCATTCCGATAACACAATCAGCTACGGGTATGGGGCACATACCGTCATTTCGGGGAATGTCTTCTTTCGGTCAGACGGCGGCTCAAGAACCGCAGTCGCCGGACAAGGTGTGTCACAAGGACAGGACAGCAGCAATGCCGTCATTTCCAACAATCTGATTACCGGGTTTTCCACCGGAATAGATGTAAGGGGAAAAAGCGTCCTCGTCACCCACAACAAAATCAATCAATTTGAAAATACGGGCATCTCCGTCTATCAGGCAGAAGATGTGACCGTTGACGGCAATGTCATTGAAAATGGACGTTCCGAAACGAGACGAAGCACGGGGATGCGGGCGACGCTGTCGGAAAACGCCGTCTTTACGAATAACACTCTGAATCAGGTGACAGACGGAATCAGCATGTCGGCCGGCAATATCACCGTAAAACAAAATGTGCTGACATCGTTCAGCCGGGGCATATGGGTCACAGGCGGAAATGCCGTTATTGAAGGAAATACGCTCATTCCGAATGCGTATCAGGGCGCCGCGGAGTCCTATGCCGTATCTGTGACAAATGACGCCAGGGCTGTCATCAAAGGCAATCTCTTTAAGAACTATAAAAACTATCCCGTATTCAGTTCAACATCCTCGGGAACCTCTGTCATCAGCAATCGCTTTGAATCATCACCGCTTATCGTTACCGTGTATCTGAACTCAGGCACGCATGAAGTCATAGACAATACGCTCACGATCAACCGAACGGCGGGCAGCCCGATCGGCATCTATCTGAACGGAGCCTCCAATTCCCTCGTGTCGGGCAATACCATCAACAACCTTTCCGCCGCTTCTGCTTCCGCCATCCAAACCAATTCCTCCGCAAGCACCAAAATCATCGGCAACCGCATTATCAAAGGCGTCATTGTGAAACACACGACAGATACGGAAAGCGGAAATATCGTCATCTGAAAACAATCTGCGCCGGAAAAATAAAAAGAACACATGAACTCCGAGAGAAGGAGGGATGTGTTCTTTTTTGACACAATACAGCCGTGCGCCTGTCAGGCATCTTTTTTACCTGATTTATATAAAGCGATCATTTCTCTGATTAAAAAGAGGACGAATAAAAACAGCATCAGCCATTCTGAGAAGGTGGTCAATTTAAAAGCGGACAGGTTGTTTTGGACCGCTCCATAGAAACTGAAACCTTGCAGCATATCCATCGCGAGTGAAATCACCAGCAAGGCGGCCAGCAAAAAAAATGAAACTCCCAATATTTTCATGAGCAACACTCTCCCTTTTTATCCTTTTCGATTACGCAAAACTTATACAGACTTTCCGCCGTGCATAATCTTTTGCCGTACAGGAAGAATATGAAAAAAACGAGGAAAGGTTTTTTGCGATATGCCGCCATTTTTCAAGCAGAAGAAACAAAAAAAAGCCGATCAAAACGACCGTGACAATGAAGACAGAAAAGAAGCGGACAGCCAGCCGTACAAAGAGCGGGATGAGCTGATCTCCCTCAGCTTAAAAGAAAATATGAAGAAGCTGTCTGAGAGATTCGGCAACAGTGCCGATGTCGTCATCCGCCGGCTGAAAATCGGAAAAGAAGAGCTTCCGGCCGCAATTGTGTATATCGCCGGTTTGGTAGACGAACAGCTTGTCAGCCAATCCCTTCTGGAGGATTTAATCGACATCCCGTCCGTTCAGCCGGAACAAGCGGTCTGCCTGATATACGATAAAACGCTTGCGATCGGCGGGGTGAAAGAGGAAGAGAAGTGGAAAAGTCTTTATGCCGGGCTGGTGGCGGGCAGCACGCTTATTTTTGTCGACGGGGCTGACAAGGCGCTGATCGCCAGCACGGAAGGGGGAGAGCATCGGTCCATTCAAGAGCCGAGCACTCAGGTCTCTTTCCGCGGCCCGCGGCAGGGATTCACTGAATCTCTGCAAACCAATATTTCCATGATCCGCAGGTATGTAAAAACGCCTGATGTATGGGTTGAAAAAATGGAGATCGGACACGAAACGAATACGGATGTCGCGCTGATGTATATTAACGGAATTTGCGATAAAAAGCTGATTAAGGAAGTCCGCAAACGGCTGAAGCACATTGACATCGACAGCATTTTGGAATCCGGCTACATTGAACAGCTCATTGAAGACGCGCCGTTTTCCGTGTTTCCCACCGTATATCATACGGAGCGGCCGGACGTTGTGGCGGGGAATCTGCTGGAAGGACGATTTGCGATTATCGTGGACGGAACGCCGTTCGTTCTCCTCGCGCCGGCCTTATTTATTCAATTTTTTCAATCGGTTGAGGATTATTATTCACGATTTGATATCGCCACCAGCATCAGGGTGCTGCGGGTTTTGATCTTCTTCATTTCACTGGTGGCGCCGGGGATTTATGTGGCGGCGACGACCTTTCACCAGGAAATGATTCCGACGCAGCTGCTGATTGTCATCGCGGCCCAGCGGGAGACGGTGCCGTTCCCGGCCGTGATTGAAGCGCTGACGATGGAAGTGGCCTTTGAGATTCTCAGGGAGGCGGGTGTCCGGCTTCCGAGAGTTGTCGGCTCCGCCGTTTCCATAGTCGGAGCGCTTGTCATCGGCCAGGCCGCCGTGCAGGCCGGCATTGTTTCCCCGGCCATGGTTATCGTCGTCGCCCTGACGGCGATTGCTAGCTTTGCGACCCCGGCTTTTGACATGGCGATATCTGCGCGGCTGATCCGGTTTCTCTTTATTCTGTCGGCGGCGGTCATGGGATTTTACGGGCTGATTCTGGGCATTATCATGATGTTTGTCCATCTGTGCGGCCTGCGTTCATTCGGATTTCCGTATATGTCCCCGCTCGCTCCTTTAACCCCGGGCGGACTGAAGGATTCCCTCCTCCGCGCCCCTTTATGGGCGGATGAAAAAAGGCCGGGACTGCTCGTACAGGAAAACAACAGGCGCCAAGGGGAACATCAAAGACCGAAACCGGAGACATCCAGAGGAATGGTTAATAAAGATGTAGAAGAGGGCGACGGTAATGAAAAGACGTAAATGGATGCTTATCCTTTGTACGATGGTTTCCCTTATGTTTGTATCCGGATGCTGGGATAAAAGGGAGCTGACCGATTTAGCGGTGATCTCCGCTATCGGTATTGACCGGACCGAAACGGGAAAGTACGTCCTTCACTTTCAAATTATCAATCCGGGAAACGTGGCCGGCGGTCTGCAGGGCGGCGGAGCGGGAGACCGGCCTCCGGTTTCCGTCTATTCGGTGTCCGGAGACAATTTGACGGAAGCTTTGAGAAAAGGCTCGATGAAAGTGTCCAGAAGGCTCTATTTTGCGCATACGAATCTCGTGGTGTTCAGTGAAAAACTGGCGAAAGAGGAAGGGCTCAGTTTTATTCTGGACAATCTTGACCGCGACACCGAATTCAGGACGACCGCAACCGTTGTGATCGCGCATAATTCCAAGGCGGAAGACATTATTAAAGTGCTGACGCCGATTGATAAAATCCCTTCCAATAAAGTGAACAAGACGCTCAGCTTCACGCAGGAACAATACGGCAGAGTCATTAAAACCAGCCTTCAGGACGTTCTGATTGATCTCGCTTCTCCGACCGGGTCGCCGTTTATTCCTGGTTATGAAATGCACGGAGACGATAAAGCCGGTCCTACGATGGAAAATACGCAGACAACTGAACCGAAAGCAGTGCTGTCAGCGGACGGACTGGCGGTGTTCAAAAAGGATGGGAGGCTGGATTACTGGATTGAGGATGACGACAGTGTGGGAGCTGTATGGCTGCTCAATAGGATCAAGCATACGTTCATCAATGCGGATTGGAAGAACGTGAAGCATGCAATCAGTCTGCAGGTCACCCGCCAGAATACAAAGGTGACGGCCACTTTTCCGAACGGAAAACCGCATATTCACGTGCATGCTCAGGTCGAGGGGCTGGTGGACGCTGTCAGATACCCTTTCCATCTGTCTGATCCGCAAGTGCTGATGACGCTGCAAAAGGCGCTCAGCGTACAGCTTGAGAAAGATATCACCAAATCGATTGAAGATATAAAAGCCCATAAGAATGACTTCGTCGGCTTCGGAGACCTGATCTATCGGAAGCATCCGGACAAATGGAAAAAGTTCAAAGGGAAGTGGGATGAAGAATATTTCCCCAATCTCCCCGTAGATGTCAAAACGGAAGTCATTATCAGAAGAACGGGCTTGCGGAATAATCCTCTCTCAGACAAGCTTGAGCATGATTGATTTGAGGAGAAAGGAGCGAAGCGTATGGAAAATGCGAAAATCGGCACGCGTCAGCTGTTTATTATGATCATTTTGTTTGAATTGGGCAGTTCGTTATTGATCCCGCCGGGAACGATGGCCGGGCGGGATGCGTGGCTGTCCGTGCTTCTCGGGTGCGTTACCGGTCTCGGACTTTTCTACGTTTATCAGGCGCTGTATCAATTTTTTCCTGAGTCTTCTCCGAGAGATTACATGAACGAACTGATCGGCAGACATCTGAGCTGGGCGGTCTCCCTTCTTTATATTCTCTATTTTGCTTATATCGCGGCCCGCGTATTGCGGGATTTTGGCGAAATGCTTGTCACCTTCGCCTACCAGGACACGCCAATTTTAATTGTGAATGCCATGCTGATGATCGCCGCGATATTTGCGGTTAGAAAGGGAATTGAAGTGATAGCGAGAGCCGGCGAGCTGCTGTTTGGCATTATGTATTTCCTGACAGCCGTCGGGCTGATCCTCATTATCAGCTCAGGCACGATAAACCTCAGATTTCTCCAGCCCGTTTTAGCGGAGGGTCTAGGAACGGTCATTTATTCCGTGTTTAAACAGACGATGTTCATCCCGTTCGGTGAATTAATCGTGTTTGTCATGATTTTCCCTTATTTAAAAGATCGGAAAAAGGTGAAGAAAACCGGATTTCTGGCGATTATCATCAGCGGCCTGTTTTTGGCAATGTCAGTGGCGATTAATATTTGTGTGCTGGACGTCAACTTAATGCTCCGCTCTCAATTTCCGCTGCTGAGCACCATACAGACAATTAAAGTCGAAGAGTTTTTAGACCGGCTAGATGTCTTTTTCATGCTCGTGCTCGTCATCGGCGGTTTTTTCAAAGTCAGCCTTTTTACATATGCGGTTGTCGTGGGCGTGTCCACGCTGTTTAAAGAAAAAAATCCGTCCCAGCTGGCCTTCCCGGTCGGATTGGGGGTGCTGATTCTCTCCATCAGCATCGCAAGCAATTTTTCGGAACACATGAATGAAGGCTTAAACATTGTGCCGATCTATATTCATCTTCCGTTTCAAGTGCTGTTCCCCGTTTTGCTGCTTATCATTGCCGTTATTAAGAAAAAGGTCAAAGGGACCGTCTATACAGTTTCGAAGAAATAACCCGGCCGGTGCGCCGGGTTTTTTTAAAAATCATGATTTTTGTCTTAATGCATTGACAAACTTGCCTGACAATTGTACATTTTGATTTATTCTTATAAAATTACTAGGAAATATAGGTTTAGTCGTGTTAATATTTTCCGAACCGTATTTCAGAATAGAAGGAGATCCATCATGACAAAGAAAAAAGAAATCAAACTCGGTGTGTTTCTCGCGGGCACCGGCCATCATGTCGCTTCTTGGAGACATCCTCAGGCACCGGCGGACGCGAGCATGAATTTGGATTATTTCAAAGAACTGGCGAAAACGGCTGAGCGGGGGAAATTGGACATGCTGTTTTTGGCGGACAGTTTATCAATAGACGGCAAATCACATCCGAATGTGCTGACGCGCTTTGAGCCGTTTACGCTGCTGTCGGCGCTCGCTCAGGTCACATCCCGCATCGGTCTGACGGCGACCGCATCGACCACATACAGCGAACCGTTCCATATCGCGAGACAATTTGCATCGCTTGATCATCTTTCCAACGGCCGCGCGGGCTGGAATGTCGTCACATCTTCGATTGAATCGACCGCGCTTAATTTCAGCGGCGAAAAGCATCTTGAGCACCATCTCAGATATCAGCGCGCGGAAGAATTCGTTGAAGTCGTCAAAGGATTATGGGATTCGTGGGAGGAAGACGCCTTTATCCGTGACAAAGAATCAGGAGCATTTTTCGATAAAGACAAAATGCATGAATTGAACCATAAAGGAACATATTTCTCCGTGAGAGGGCCGTTAAATGTCGCCCGCACACCTCAAGGGCGCCCGGTCATTATTCAGGCCGGATCATCAGGAGACGGAAAAGCGCTGGCAGCCAAAACGGCGGAGGTCATTTTCACCGCGCAAAATCATTTGGAGTCCGCGCAGGAATTCTATCAATCTATTAAAGAACAAGCGGCTTCTTTCGGCCGTGATCCTGAAAAAATCGCGATCATGCCGGGAATTTTTCCCGTTATTGCCGATACCGAAGAAGAAGCGCAGGCAAAATATGAAGAGCTCCAAGACCTCATCATTCCGTCTGTCGGCCTGAACATTCTGCAAAACTATCTGGGCGGCGTCGACCTTTCCGCCTGCCCGCTTGACGGCCCGCTGCCTGAATTGGATGCGGATGCGTCGAATGCCGTTAAAAGCCGGTTCAAGCTCGTTCAGGAGATGGCCAAACGCGATAACATGACCATTCGCGAGCTGTACAAATATGTGGCGGGTTCAAGAGGCCATCATATCTTTGTCGGAACGCCAGAACAGCTTGCCGATAAAATGGAAGAATGGGTCGGAAAACAAGCTTGTGACGGTTTCAACATCATGCCGCCGCTTTTGCCTGAAGGTCTCACTCTTTTTGTAGACAAAGTGATTCCGATTTTACAAGAACGGGGCGTGTTCAGAAAAGAGTATGAAGGAACGACGCTCAGAGAACATTTCGGACTGGAAAAACCGGCAAACCGATATGCCGACTAAAGGAGGGCTCATCATGTCAAGACAATACCGGCTCGCAACGGAGGCAGACGCTGATGAGCTGCTTTCACTGACACTGCGCGCGTATGAACCGATCCGCAAGCTCGGCATCAACTTTGCCGCAGCAACGGCGGATAAGGAGCTCGTTTTAAATAACATACAAAAAAACGCCTGTTACGTTTTGGAAGAAGACGGACGGATTCTGGCGACGATTTCTCTGCGGATGCCGTGGGGGCCGAATCCCGGGCCGTACGGTGTCCCTCATATTTGGTGGTTCGCCGTCGATCCTGAAACCGGAAAAAAAGGGACAGGCTCGGACATGCTGGAGTGGCTGGAGAATACAGTGCTCCGCGATACATTAAAAGCGCCTTTCGTGTCACTGGGCACAGCGGACAAGCATCCATGGCTGATCGGCATGTACGAGCGGAAAGGCTACGTCCGTGCAGGCGAAAAGGATTTAGGAAAAGGGCACATCACCATTTATTTAAAAAAACAATTGCAGGATTAACATTTTAATAGGAAAAGGCGGGATTTCAATGAAGAAGAAAACATGGGCTTTGCTGCTGTCTGCCGCGCTTTTGGCGGTCTTAACAGCATGCGGAAACGGAAAAGAAAGCGAAGGCGGCGATAACGTACTGCATGTAGGCGCCACCGGACAAAGCTATCCGTTCGCATATAAAGAAAACGGCAAGCTGACCGGCTTTGACGTGGATGTCATGGAAGCCGTCGCGAAAAAAATCAACATGAAACTGGACTGGAAGCTGCTTGAATTCAGCGGTCTGATGGGAGAGCTCCAGACCGGCAAACTCGATACCATCTCTAACCAGGTCGCTGTCACGGACGAACGCAAGAAAACGTATAACTTCACAGAACCGTATTCGTATGCGGGCACTCAAATCGTCGTCAAAAACGATAACAAAGACATCAAATCAGTCAACGATCTAAAAGGAAAAACAGTGGCGGCCGTTCTGGGCTCAAACCACGCGAAAAACCTTGAGAGCAAGGACCCGGATAAAAAAATCAACATTAAAACATATGAAACACAAGAAGGTACGCTGAAAGACGTGGCTTACGGACGGGTTGACGCTTATGTGAACAGCCGCAGCGTCCTGATCGCCCAGATCAAAAAGACAGGTCTGCCTCTGAAATTAGCAGGAGACCCGATTGTCTATGAAAAAGTCGCTTTCCCGTTTGCGAAAGATGCGGCTCACGATAAAATCCGCAAAAAAGTAAACAAAGCCATTGAAGACCTGCGAAAAGACGGCACGCTGAAAAAGCTGTCTGAAAAGTATTTTAAAGAAGACATCACAACGGAAGCAAAGCATTAAGAAACGGCGGTGAAAATCGAGAATGAACAGCATTGATTGGGGATTTATGTTTTCAGCTTTTCCCGCGTTAATCGAAGCCTTGCCGATCACATTACTAATGGCCGTCGCGGCTATGGTATTTGCCGTGATCGGCGGCCTTATATTAGCGCTTATCACAAAAAATCGTGTTCCTGTGCTTCACCAGCTGTCAAAGGTGTATATTTCATTTTTCCGGGGCGTGCCGACGCTCGTGCAGCTTTTCTTAATTTATTACGGCCTGCCCCAGCTCTTTCCCGGAATGAGCAAGATGACGGCGTTAACTGCGGCGATTATCGGGTTAAGCCTGAAGAATGCCGCCTACTTGGCTGAAATCTTCCGCGCGGCGCTCAACTCAGTCGATGAGGGGCAGCTTGAAGCCTGTCTGTCTGTCGGAATGACAAAATCCCAGGCGTACAGACGGATCATTTTCCCGCAAGCCGTCAGAAACGCGCTTCCCGCGACAGGAAATACGTTTATCGGCCTGTTAAAAGAAACATCGCTCGCCTTTACATTAGGAGTGATGGAAATGTTCGCCCAAGGAAAAATGTACGCATCAGGCAACCTCAAATATTTTGAGACGTATTTAGCCGTCGCGGTCATGTACTGGATTCTTACGATTATTTACAGTGTGCTGCAGGATCTGCTCGAACGGGCGATCAGCAAGCCTTATCGCACATAGGAGGAGGCTCAGGATGATACAAGTCAGACATATTCGAAAAGCATTTAAAGACCTTACCGTACTTGACGGGATCGATCTTGAGATCAAAAGCGGCGAAGTCACGGCCATCATCGGCCCGTCAGGCTCAGGAAAATCAACGCTCCTCCGTTGTTTGAATCTGCTGGAGCGCCCGGATGACGGCATCATTGAAATCGGTGATGCAAAACTGAATGCAGTGTCCTATTCGCGCAAAGACGTTCATAAGCTTCGCCAGCAGACGGCGATGGTGTTTCAGAATTACAACCTGTTCAAAAACAAAACCGCCCTGCAAAATGTGACAGAGGCGCTGATCACCGCGCAAAAGAAACCGAAAAAAGAAGCGGAACAGATCGGTATGGATCTGCTGCGGCAAGTCGGTTTAGAACACAAAGCGGACAGCTACCCGATTACGATGTCGGGCGGGCAGCAGCAGCGGATCGGGATTGCGCGCGCCTTGGCCGTTGATCCTCACGCGATTTTACTGGATGAACCGACTTCGGCCCTTGACCCTGAGCTTGTAGCCGGGGTGCTCCAAGTCATCAAATCAATTGCCGAAAAACAGACAACCATGATCATCGTCACGCATGAGATGGCTTTTGCTCGTGAAGTGGCCGACAAAGTTATTTTTATGGCGGACGGACGCATCATCGAACAGGGAACGCCGGAAGAGCTGTTTGACAATCCGCAGAACGAACGGACGAAAAAATTCATTAAGCAAGTGGGAGAGCCCGCCGAACTTGTCTAAGAAGGGAAGAAGAAGAAATGGCAAATGAAACGTATGAATCATTAAACAAACGTTTAATCAATATCCGCCGCGACCTTCATCAACACCCTGAGCTGTCAGGCGAGGAATACGAAACGACGAATAAAATCCGCCGCTGGCTGGAGGAAGAAGAAATCACGGTTCTTGATATGCCGAAACTTCAAACCGGAGTGATCGCTGAAATCAAAGGAGACAAAAGCGACCCCGTCATCGCCGTCAGAGCGGACATCGACGCATTGCCGATCGAAGAGAAAACAAACCTTCCGTTTGCTTCGCGCAACAGCGGCGTGATGCACGCCTGCGGCCATGATTTCCATACGGCATCTATCCTCGGCACGGCTTTTTTATTAAATGAGAGAAAGCATGAGCTGAAAGGAACGGTGCGGTTTATTTTTCAGCCCGCGGAAGAAATCGCCGCCGGAGCAATACAGGTCATTGAAGCCGGCGCGCTTGACGGTGTATCGGCGATATTCGGCATGCATAACAAACCTGACCTCCCCGTCGGCACGGTCGGTCTGAAAGAAGGCCCGCTGATGGCGAGTGTCGACCGCTTTGAAATCACCGTTAAAGGAAAAGGCGGCCACGCCGGAATCCCTGATAACAGCATTGATCCGATTCAGGCGGCAGGGCAGATTATCGGCGGCCTGCAATCGGTTGTCAGCAGAAATATCAGCTCGCTTCACAATGCCGTCGTCAGCATCACAAGAGTTCAAGGCGGCAGCTCTTGGAATGTCATCCCGGATCATGTTGAAATGGAAGGCACCGTCCGGACGTTTCAAAAAGAAGCGCGTGACGCTGTGCCGAAACATATGAAGCGGGTTGCCGAAGGAATCGCGGCCGGGTTCGGGGCAGAAGCCGAATTCCGCTGGTATCCTTACCTTCCGTCAGTGATGAACGACGCCCGTTTCATACAGGCGGCGGAACAAACGGCTGAAGATCTTGGGCTTCAAACCGTTCGGGCAGAACAGTCGCCCGGCGGCGAAGACTTCGCGTTATATCAAGAAAAAATCCCCGGCTTTTTCGTCTGGATGGGAACAAACGGAACAGAAGAATGGCACCATCCCGCCTTCACACTCGACGAAAAAGCGCTCCCGGCAGCGGCTGAGTTTTTCGCCCGGCTTGCCGTCAATGTATTGGAGCAGACGGAATGAATACAGAAAATCTGACGGCCGGGCTTGCTCAGGCCGTCATGTCGTCTGTGCCGGAAACATCCGCTGAAGCGATGAAAGAAGCGCGCAAAGGACTGCTTGATTTTACAGCGGCAGCTTTTGCGGGGAGACGGGATAAAGGAGTTGAAAAGCTGGTAAAACTGGCCGAAGAAGAAGGCGGGGTGCCGATAGCGCCGCTTATCGGCAGAAATCAAAAAACCACGCCTTCCCAATCCGCGCTCATTAACGGATTCATTGCCCATGCGCTTGATTTTGACGATGTTCATTCTGATGTAAGAGGACATCCGAGCGCAGTCATCCTTCCGGCTTTGATTGCAGCCGCATCAGCCGGCCGTATAGACAAGAGCCGCTTTCTCGGTGCTTATGTGACGGGAATCGAAGTGATGGCGCGGCTCGGCGAGTCAGCTGGAAGGCATCATTACGAGAAAGGTTGGCACAATACAGGAACGTTAGGTGCCATTGCGGCCGCATGCGCCGTCGGATTCGCGGAGAATCTGAATCAAACCCAATTGCAGAAAGCAATCGGGTTTGCGGCCGCCCGTTCCGGAGGCATGAGAGTGCAATTCGGGACAGAAATGAAGCCGCTCCACGCCGGACTGGCCGCTCAAGCCGGGGTGTTCGCCGTAAAGCTTGCAAAGGCCGGTTTCGGCGGCTCAGTTCATGCGCTCGACGGGGAGAAAGGTTTTTTCGGACTGTACGGCGATCTTGAACGGGCAGAAACCCTGCTTGTAAACAGGTGGGGAAACCCTTGGCGGATTGTGAGCCCGGGACTTTGGTTTAAGGTTTATCCGTTTTGCTCGGCGGCTCATCATGCGGCGGACGCCATTCTCAAGCTGAAGGCCGAACATGGCCTCACTTTCGGCCAAACGGAACGGATCGACGTGATTTTTCCGCCGGGCGGGGACGCCGCATTGACAGAACGGCGTCCGAAAACAGGCGAAGCGGGAAGATTCAGCGTGGAATATGTGATCACCTTAGCTTTGCACGGTAAGGATTTTTCAGTTGAACATTTCACATCTGAGCCGATCCCGGAATCCCTTCAAAAAGGATTTGAGCGGATTCACCGCAGCTGCGATGATCAAATTCAGCCGGCTGACAACGCCGTTCCGAAGGGCCGTTTTACAATTGTACGGGTCACGGCTTCCGGCGGTCATGTCTATCAAACACGTATCGACTGTCCGAAGGGAGCGCCGGGAAACGGTCTTTCTGAAAAAGACATTGAAGACAAACTCCGGCTCGCTTTGCCGGGGGAAGAGGAAAAGGCGGAAGAATTGATCAAAGCAGCCGGACAATCAAATATTGACCGTTATTTACAGCTGATATAAATAAAAAGAGCGAGGGGATGCAGCCCTCGCTCTTTTTACGTTCACTTCTATTGAATAGGGGGATATAGGGTGCGCCCCTGTCTGCGCTGGCAGGGGCGCGGTATCAGGAAACGGCCGTGCCGTTTTCTTTGACCGTGAAACTTCCTCTTGATAAGCGGATGTTGATATCCGAAACTTTGGCAATTTGTTCGTCGTGCGTAACCATGATGACGCATTTGCCGTCTTTATGTGCCAAGTCCTGAAAGAGCCGGACGATTTCCTTTGACGTATCCTCGTCGAGATTTCCCGTCGGCTCGTCCGCGCAAATCAAATCCGTGTCACAGCAGAAAGCCCGCGCAATTGAAACGCGCTGCTGCTGTCCGCCGCTTAATGTCAGCACCCGCTGACGGGCCTGCTGTTCGGTGATGCCGACTTTTTTCAGCATGCTGAGCGCGAACGCATCTTTGTTGTTCTCCTTAGAGCCGGTGATCTCCATTGCCGTTGTGACATTCTGGAGCGCCGTCATATACGGGATCAGATGATAAGATTGAAATACGATAGAGACATATTGATTTCTGAATTTGGTTAATCCGATTTTGGAGATGTCTTCTCCGTTATAAAGGATGCTTCCCTCTTTAGGTGTATCAAGGCCGCCCGCCAGAGACAGAAACGTTGTTTTCCCCGTCCCGGAGGCGCCGAGAATTGTATAAAACTTCCCTTTTTCAAAGCTGATCGTTATATCCTGAAACAGCGGCTGTGATTTGTCTTGGTACCAGTAGCCGGTCTGTTGAAAGGTTAATAGGCTCATTATGCTGCCTCCTCTTATTCCTGCTTGGTCAGGATCGTTTTAGGGTGAAGCCGCATGACTGATACAGACGGCAGTAATGTGGCGATGACGGCAATTGCGACGCCGATCCCGCCAAGAATCAGAAGGTCATTCAGCGAGACGTTTACCTGCATTGTACTGATGACATCCGCGCCGGATGAATGCTGACCGAACAAGCTGCCTCCCCCCGGCATTTCTCCGCCGCCCCAGCCGCTTGTTTGCTGCTGTGAATCATCGGCTGAGCTGACCTGCTGGGAAAGAAGCTGATTTCCGAGCTGATTCGCCACAAGGCTGCCCGTGACGGATGCGATCCCGATGGCAATAACGGCGACAACCAGAATTTCCGTTAAGAATTGTCCGATGAGCTTCCAGCGCTTTTCGCCGATCGCCATCAAGATACCCATTTCATACTTGCGTTCCCTGATCGACATCATCACGATCAACCCGAGAATGACCGCGCCCGCGATGGATACAAGGTATACCACGTTTTTAGAAAATGACGCGACATTTTCAATCGGGCCGGCCATTTGCTGATACACCTGATCATTTGTCGTCAGCGAGTAGGTTTTATCATCTATGGATGTTTTTTTCGCAGCCGCAACGAATGAGTCAATATATTTTGCATCATCCATATAATAAACGGCTGAGCTGATTTTGTTTTTGTAATCAGACCCTTTTAACGCCGCCGCGGCGGTGTAAGGCGTATAGATTTTATTGTCAGGATTTAAGAATGAAAAATGCTGTGCCTGATCGTCTCCTGATGATGTTGTTTTATAGATTCCCACAATTTTAAGCTTTGTTTTCACAGAATCATCCGCTGCTGAGGAAACGGTAATGGAACCGCCGACCTTCAGCTTGTTTTGATCTGCCAGCGTTTCATTAATCACGGCGACTTTTGCGTCCGCATCTGTTTTTGTGATGGCGCGGCCGTCAGTGATTTTTGAACTCCCGCCTGTGAAATCATCAAGCAATGCCGTAGAGAGCACGCCTTCGATCGAGATATCCGCTGAAATCATCTGTCTTCCGCCGCCTTGAAAATGGCCGGCGCCGGAACTGTTATCGGCTGATTCGCCTGAGCTTTTTATCGCATCAAAGCTTTCTGCATTTGCTGACGCTGTCGTGAGGAAGTTGTAATTTTTAACATGCTGTAAAGATGTAAGCTTCTTGGCATCTGAGACGGAAATCGGCGTTGATTCAAACGTCCTCTTTTCACCGTCTTTTTGCTGCTGCGCCATTTGCTTTTGGCGGTCAGCCTGGAGTGTGACGCTCCCGCCGAGCTGCTGCCTTGCCAGTTCGCTTGATTTCTTTGCCGCTGACTGGATCGTAAGACCGGACAGGACAAAAATGCAAATCACTGAAAACACAACCAGCTGCAAAAATGTTTTTCCCTTTTTTTCCTTCATGCTCCAAAAGGCTCTTTTTATAAAGTTCATGTCTGTTCCTCCGTGTGGGTGTCAGATCTTGTAAAACCGGCCTTCTTTAGCACCGGTCATCCGATATGTATATAGTAGGGGAAATGTATGAAAAAAATATGAACAAACTATTTCCGGGTGATGAAATAAAAACTAACAATTGTGAAACCCGAAAACATCCGAGTAAAATGGTGCTATTATAAGAAAAAGCGTCAAGATAAGCGGAGGAACCAATGAAGATATTAATGATAGAAGACAATATAAGCGTATGCACCATGACGGAAATGTTCTTTTTTAAAGAAGGGTTTGAAGCCGAATTTGTCCATGACGGAGTGGAAGGCTATCAGCGGTTCACGGAAGAGGACTGGGATTTGGTCATTCTGGACATTATGCTTCCATCCATGGACGGAGTGACGATCTGCCGGAAAATAAGAGAGACGAGCAGTGTGCCGATTATTATGCTGACCGCAAAGGACACGGAGTCCGATCAGGTGATCGGGTTTGAAATGGGGGCCGACGATTATGTCACCAAGCCGTTCAGCCCGCTGACACTAGTAGCGCGGATTAAAGCGGTGATCAGAAGATACCGGGCGACGGGGCAGGCCGTAAAAAGCGACGACTTGATCGAAACGTCGTGTTTTTCAATCAATAAGAAGACACGGGAAGTGTTTCTGCACGGAAAACCTGTCGAGAATCTGACGCCGAAGGAATTCGATCTGCTCTTTTATCTCGCACAAAACCCGCGCCAGGTCTTTTCGAGAGAGCAGCTGCTTGAGCAGGTGTGGGGCTATCAATTTTACGGCGATGAACGTACGGTTGATGTTCATATTAAACGGCTGCGCAAAAAACTGTCCAGTGACGAAAAACCGTTTTTATACACGGTGTGGGGGGTAGGATACAAATTTGATGAGGATTAAATACTTATATCAGCTGCTGTTAAGCCATGTCAGCATTTTGATTTTGGCCTTTTTCATCATCATTTCCCTGTTTTCGCACTTTGTGAAAGATTTTGCGTATCAAAATAAAGTGGATGAGCTGTCATCTTACGCGCAGCAGATCACAAGTGAGCTGAACGGCCGCGATCTTGATCTGCGCCGACTGTATCCGTATCAGGACATGTTAAAAACGCGCGAGACCAGGTTTATTATTTTTGATGAACATCAGCGGCCTTACTTTTTTCCTGACGATATGCCGCCGCGCGAGAAGCTGAAAAGTAAAGAGTGGCACATGCTGAAGCAAGGGAAAACCGTTCAGATCAGAGCGGAGATGAACCGTTTTAATACGGAAGGCTTGGAAGTATCGCTTGTCGCAAAACCGCTTTTTATCAACGATCAATTTAAAGGCGTGGTGCTGCTCGTGTCTCCCGTCAGAGGTGTCGAGCAGATGATCAGCCAGGTCAACTGCTATATGATTTACGCGGTCATCAGCACCCTTATCATCACGATTCTGCTGAGCTGGCTTTTATCTAAATTTCACGTCAAGCGGATTCAGACATTGAGGGATGCGACCGGAAAAGTGGCATCAGGTGATTACGATATTTCGCTCAAGAACAGCGGCGGCGATGAAATCGGCATGCTGGCGTCCGATTTCAACATCATGGCCAAAAATCTGAAGCAATCGAGAGAGCAGATTGACCGCCTTGAAAAGCGGAGGCGCCAATTTATCGCCGATGTCTCCCATGAGCTGAGAACGCCTTTGACGACCATTAACGGACTTGTGGAGGGGCTTAACAGCAACACCATCCCGGAAAAAGATAAAGAGAAATGCTTCTCGCTGATCAGCGAAGAAACGAAGCGGATGCTCAGGCTCGTGAAAGAAAACCTGGATTATGAAAAAATCAGATCCCAGCAAATCAAACTGGACAAGCTCAGTCTGCCGCTCATCGAGGTGTTTGAAATTATTAAAGAGCATCTCAATCAGCAGGCGGAGGAAAAACAAAATCAGCTGCGGATTCAAGTGGAGGACGGCGTCAAAGTATTCGCCGATTATGACAGGCTGATCCAGATTCTCGTCAACATCACGAAAAACAGCATTCAATTTACGCAAAACGGAGACATCACGCTGCGCGGGTATGAAGGCTACAAAGAAACGGTGATTGAAATCGAAGACACCGGGATCGGCATCTCCAAAGAGGAAATTGAGCATATATGGGAGCGGTTTTATAAGGCGGATGTGTCCCGGACGAATACGGCATACGGCGAATACGGACTTGGCCTTTCCATCGTCAGGCAGCTCGTCGAAATGCACAAGGGCACGATAGATATTGACAGCGAAAAAGGAAAAGGCACGACCTTTACAATCCGCCTTCCGCTGAATACGAAAAATGAATCATCTTGAAACCGGCGGTCCCGTCTGGCCGCCGTCTGTTTTAACTCCACTCGGAAAATTGCGCTCTGCCGAAACAAAGTTTGCGTGTTTTTCGGGATGGAAAGAGACGGAAACGTGATAAAATAACTGGTAAACAGGTCTTGGATGGGGAGGGTGAAGGAATGAAGAGCGGGTTAATTCCTTCTTCAGCAGTCGGGCAGAAAATTAACGAGTGGTATCGATACATCAGAACATTCAGCGTGCCGGATGCGGAGATCTTGAAGGCCGAGATCAAACAAGAGCTTGACCATATGGAGCCTGATTCGAACTTAGTGCTTTATTATTCCCTCATGGAATTTCGCCATCAGCTGATGCTGGACTACTTGGAGCCGCTGGAAAAACTGAAGATAGAAGACCAGCCGACCCTGTCGGAAATTCTTGATAACATTGATAACAGCCAGGCCGGCCTCAAAGGGCTTCTCGATTATTACGTCAATTTTTTCAAAGGCATGTTTGAATTTGATAAAAGAGAATTTATCTCAGCGATTACATATTATAAACAAGCTGAGAAAAAACTGGCCTTCGTATCGGACCATGTGGAACGGGCGGAGTTTTATTTTAAAGTGGCCGAAGCTTATTATCATATGAAACAAACGTATTTTTCTTTGATACATATAAAAAACGCTTATGAAATTTACGTAGAGCAGGACACATATAACGTCCGGATCATTCAATGCCATTTTGTATTCGGCGTCAATTTAATGGATGAAAGGCGCTTTGAACAGGCGGCCAAACATTTTCAGCACGCTCTGCAAATGGCCGAAAAAGAACAAAAAGCGCAGCTTGTCGGGAGGGCGCTGTATAACCTCGGACTGTGCTACTACAATCAGGACCGCATCGGCGAAGCGATTCCGTACTTTGAACGGGCGGTCGATACATTTGAATCACAAAGAATCGTCAATTCTCTTCCTCAAGCATATTTTCTAATCACACTCATTTACTTTAAACTCGGAAAAAAAGAAAAAGCGTCGGAATATCACAAGCGGGGATATGAATATGCTAAAGAAACAGACGATCCCGTTTACACGGTAAAATTCGAATGGCTGCAGGCTCTGTATCAGGCGAAACCGGATGAGGAAACAATCAGCGCGTGTTTCAGTTACCTGGAAGATAAAAATTTATACGCCGATATAGAGGATTTAGCACTAGAAGCAGCTAAATATTACTATGAACAAAATTGCTTTAAGATTTCTTCTGACTATTTTCTGAAAGTCGAAGAGGCAAGGAAACAAATACAAAGGAGTGAGGGTTTGTATGAAATTGAAATCTAAATGGTTTGTTATTTGTTTAGCAGCCGCCGCGATTTTTACAGTGACAGGAGCAGGCCAGACAGATCAGGCTGAATTCCATGTAGCTGAAAGAGGAATGACGTGAGAAGAAAATAGCCTGAACAAAGGAAAAGACTGCATGGGAATGTTCCCGGCAGTCTTTTTTTGCGCGTCCGGACTCGGACAGCGGCGGAAAACAAAAGAAAACGCCGCAGGTCAAAACCCGCAGCGTCCTCATATAGACGGAGCGATGCTTAGAAACCGCCAACATAGGCAGTACCTACAATAACCAACAGGATAAATAAAACAACGATCAAAGCGAAAGAGCTGATTCCAGAATATCCTGACATGAGCTTCACCTCCATATTGTCTATACCATACAATATGTAAAAGAAGCTGCTTTGTAAGGGATATTAGTGGACAAGAGAAAAAAGAGGCGGTGTCCTATGAGAGTAAGACTCCGGCAAAAAATTCGTCATACAGTGCCCGCACCGCGTGTCTTTCCTGCTCTTCTTTCACTCCGAACATCATGCTGACTTCCGAGGACCCTTGATTGATCATCTCGATGTTGACGCCGGCTTCCGACAGTGCTTTGGATGCTCTGGCGGTTGTGCCGACATTATGGCGCATCGCTTCCCCGACGACCATAATCAGCGCCAGATTATGCCTGACTGTGACTTCATCGGCTTGAAGTTCCTGCTTCAGACGGGTGACGAGCCTGTGTTCCAGTTCTGAGTCCATCTGATTGTGCCGAAGGATGATCGTGATGTCGTCAATGCCGGATGGAACGTGTTCATACGTCAATCCTTCTTCCTCCAAAATGTGAAGGGCTTTGCGGCCGAAGCCGATTTCCCGGTTCATTAAATATTTGCTTATGTAAATGCTGCAAAAGCCCGTGTCGCTTGCGATGCCGATGACTGGCCCGTTCGTATTGTCACGGCTGCTGACGACGCGTGTTCCTTTCGCATCCGGATTATTCGTATTCTTAATCTGAACGGGGATGCCGGCCCGAAATGCGGGAATCAGCGCTTCATCATGAAAAACGGAAAATCCGGCATAGGAGAGCTCACGCATTTCCCGATACGTCAGTTCGTTAATTTCTTTCGGATGCCGCACGATTGACGGGTTGACGGAATAGACGGCGTCCACATCAGTAAAGTTTTCGTACAGGTCGGCTTTTAAGCCGCTGGCGAGAATGGAGCCGGTAATATCAGAACCGCTCCGGGAAAACGTCACAATCTCATGCTCCTTCGTGTAACCGAAAAATCCCGGAAAAATGATCAAGCCTTCACGGTTTCTCAGGCGGTACAAATGATCATAAGACTCAGGGAGCACCTGCGCGCTTCCGGGTTCATTCGTCACAAACAGCCCCGCTTCTTTCGGACTTACATATTCCGCTTTCACGCCCTGCCGCCGGAAGTAGGCTGCGATCAGCTTCGCGTTGTTGTCCTCGCCGCTCGCTTTCACCGCATCCATATATTGTTCGGGATTGGTTTTACAGCTGTTTAAGAGAGCGAATAGGTCACTGCGGATTCTCTCTATAATAGAGAAATCCAGGTTTAGCTCACGCGCGATGGCTGCGTACCGTTCAATGACCGTTTCGGCAAGCTCGGGCGCTGCACCTTTTTGCAAATAATGCTCCGCACAGCGGATTAACAGATCCGTCACCTTTGTATCGTCCGAGAAGCGTTTTCCCGGTGCCGATACGACGACGGCTTTCCGCGCGGGATCAGCCGTCACGATTTGAAACACTTTCTCAAGCTGGGCTCCTGACGCAAGAGAGCTGCCTCCGAATTTTACAACTTTCATGATTTACATCCCCTAATATTTAAATTTTCTCACAAATTTAATTTTTATTATCTCTCTTTCAAACATGTAAATCAAGGATTTTTTCTACGTGGGGAGAACATTTGTATTTTCATGGAGGAATTTTTCCGCTGTTTGTCAGATTTGTTTCCCTCAAGCGTGTCATCATGTGCAAAAAATGATAAGCAGCCAAATGAAGGTTATAGAAAATCCTGCAAATTCTTGATAGACTGATTGTAAGACAATTTAGTGTACGGCCCGCGGATGACCGCTTTTGAAAGCAAAACTGTATTGACTGCGCTTGGAAAGATGATAAGATTATAATTGTCGTTGATAATGATAATCATTACGAGTGGGATATATGGGAGTTGTTTGGCAATCAGTCATACCGTTTGTGATGGGTGCAGGGAGGCAGCATGAAGCTACGTTACTTACTTTTGCTACTGGCGGTTTTGGCGTGTACTTCTATATTTATCGGTGTAGAAGATTTGTCGCCGCTGGATATTTTTCATTTAAATAAAGAACAGGCAGGTACATTGTTTGACAGCCGGCTGCCGCGTTTGGTGAGCATTATCATCGCCGGCATGAGCCTGAGCATCTGCGGATTAATCATGCAGCAGATCAGCCGGAATAAATTTGTATCGCCGACGACTGCGGGAACGATGGACTGGGCAAGGCTCGGAATTTTGATTTCATTAATGCTTTTTACGTCAGCCAGTCCGCTTGTGAAAATGTCTATCGCTTTCGTTTTCGCGTTGGCGGGAAATTTCCTGTTCATGAAAATTCTCGAGAGGATCAAGTTTAATGATGCGATTTTTATTCCTCTCGTCGGTTTAATGCTTGGGAACATCGTCAGCTCAGTCGCCACGTTTATCGCATATAAATACGACCTGATCCAAAACCTGTCGTCCTGGCTGCAGGGGGATTTCTCACTGGTCGTCAAAGGCCGGTATGAGCTTTTATATCTGAGTATCCCGCTGGTGATCATCGCTTATGTGTATGCGGATAAATTTACGGTGGCGGGAATGGGAGAGAGCTTTTCCATCAATCTCGGCCTGAAATACAAACGCGTCGTCAATATCGGTCTGATTATCGTGTCGCTTATCGCTTCACTGGTGATCCTGACCGTCGGGATGCTGCCGTTTCTCGGTTTGATCATTCCCAATATGGTGTCGATTTACAAAGGAGACAACCTGAGGAGCAGCCTGCCTCACACCGCTCTGCTGGGCGCTGTTTTTGTGCTGTTTTGCGACATTTTGGGAAGGGTGATCATCTTCCCGTACGAAATTTCCATCGGCCTGATGGTCGGTGTTATCGGCAGCGGCATCTTCCTGTATATGCTGTTAAGGAGAAAAGCATATGAGTCATAATAAAAAAATTACGCTGCTGGCGGCGCTCGCCATAATATGTATCGGATTCTTCCTGTTCTACGGACTGGGCAATTGGGAATACTCCCTGCCGAGACGATGCTTCAAAGTGCTTGCCATGATGCTCACCGGAGGAGCGATCGCGTTTTCAACGGTCATCTTCCAGACGATTACAAATAACCGCATACTGACACCGGGCATTTTAGGCCTCGATTCCCTGTATATGCTCATTCAGACCGTCATCGTGTTCCTGTTCGGTTCAATGAATATCGTCATGATGAACAAAAATCTTAATTTCGTCATCTCCGTCGGGCTGATGGTGCTCTTGTCACTCGTTTTGTATCAGCTCATGTTTAAAGGCGAGGGGCGGAACGTGTTTTTCCTTCTGCTTGTCGGCGTCGTGTTCGGCACGCTGTTCAACAGTCTGTCATCCTTTATGCAGATGCTGATTGATCCGAATGAGTTCCAGGTTGTTCAGGACAAAATGTTTGCCAGCTTTAACAATATCAACACCGATCTTTTAGGATTTGCCGGTGCTGTCTTTCTTCTGACGGGCATTTATGTCTGGCGGTTCACGCGGTTTTTTGACGTACTGTCGCTCGGCAGGGAGCACGCCGTCAACCTGGGGATTGATTACGATAAGCTTGTGAAACAGATGCTCATTGTCGTCGCCATTCTTGTGTCTGTCTCTACGGCTCTTGTCGGGCCGATTATGTTTTTAGGACTGCTTGTCGTCAATCTGGCGAGAGAGTTTTTAAAAACCTACAGGCACACGTATTTAATTGCGGGTTCTGTCCTGATCAGCATCGTCGCGCTCGTCGGGGGCCAGTTCGTCGTGGAGAAAGTGTTCACGTTTTCCACGACGCTGAGCGTCATCATTAATTTTGCCGGCGGGATTTATTTTATCTATCTGCTGTTAAAGGAGAATAAATCATGGTAGAGGTCAGAAATGTAAGCAAACAATACGGAGGGAAAACTGTCCTTGAGAAAACGTCTCTATCCATTCAAAAGGGCAGGCTCACCTCATTTATCGGTCCGAACGGCGCGGGAAAAAGCACGCTGCTGTCTATCATGAGCCGGCTGATTAAGACGGATTCCGGGGAAATCACGGTCGACGGGCAAGAGATCGGGGCCTGCAAAAGCAACGATCTGGCAAAAAAAATCAGCATCTTGAAGCAGACGAACCAAATCAATATCAGACTGACAATTAAAGACCTGGTCAGCTTCGGCAGATTTCCGTATTCCCAAGGGAAACTGACGGATGAAGATTGGGTGCATATCAACCAGGCCCTCAGTTATATGAAGCTGGATGATTTAAAGGATAAATACCTCGATCAGCTCAGCGGAGGCCAGTGTCAGAGGGCGTTTATCGCGATGATCATCGCTCAGGATACGGACTATATTTTTCTCGATGAGCCGCTGAACAATTTAGATATGAAGCATTCCGTTGAAATGATGAAGCTGTTGAAGCGGCTTGTGGAAGACTTCGGAAAAACGGTCGTCGTAGTGATTCACGATATCAACTTCGCATCCGTATATTCAGACCATATCGTCGCACTGAAAAACGGACGGATCGTCAAAGAAGGGCCGGCGGAGGAGATCATTGAAACCTCCGTGCTTGAAGATATTTATGATATGACCATCCCGATTCAAGAGATTGACAGTCAGCGGATCGGTGTGTACTTTTCTTAAAAACCAGATGAGGTGAAAATCATGAAAAAATTCGCATTGCTATTCATTGCGCTCGTTACGATTTTTGTTGTTTCTGCATGCGGAAACGGGGACAAAACATCAGGCAAATCAAAAGAAACAATCACAATCAAAGATGATCTGAACAAAGAAGGAGTCAAAGTGCCGAAGAATCCGAAAAAAGTCGTCGTATTCAACTTCGGAATGCTGGACACGATGGATGAACTCGGTTTACAGGATCACGTGGCGGGACTTCCTAAACAAAACCTTCCAAAATACTTATCTTCATATAAAAGTGATAAATACGCCAATACAGGCGGTTTAAAAGAACCGGATTTTGAAAAAGTCGCGGATATTGATCCGGATTTAATCATTATCGCCCACAGACAATCTGATTCTTATAAAGAGTTCTCAAAAATCGCGCCGACGATTTATCTTGATGATGACTATACAAACTACGTTGACAGATTCAAGCAAAACACCGAAGTGATCGGCAAAATCTTCAACAAAGAAAATGAAGTGAAAGATAAGCTTGCGAAAATTGACAAATCCATTGCCGATCTGAAGAAAAAGACAAGCAGCACGGATAAAAACGGGTTAGTGGTGATGGCGAACGACGGCAAAATCAGCGCGTTCGGATCTAAATCAAGATACGGCTTCATTCATGATGTGTTCGGCGTCAAACCGGCTGACAAAAACATCGAAGCCTCACTGCACGGACAAAGCATTTCCTATGAATATATCGCCAAAACAAACCCTGATTACATGTTTGTCGTTGACCGCGGAACAGCGATCGGCACAAAATCTTCAACAAAACAAGTGGTTGAAAATGATTATGTAAAATCGGTGAAAGCCGTGAAAAACAACCATGTTGTCTACCTTGATTCAGCTACATGGTATTTATCAGGAGGCGGCCTGGAATCCATGGCTCAGATGGTGAAAGAAGTAAAAGACGGAATCGAGAAGTAAAAAAAGAACCCGGTCACATACGTGATCGGGTTCTTTTTGGTTTACCGCGTCACGGCCTGCTGCTGCTCGGGCTGACGCGGTTTTTTCTTTAATGTAAAAGATAAGAGGAAGCCGGCCAGCGCGATGCAGGCGGCTACGACAAATGCCGCATTCATACCGTGCAGGGCGGCGTTTCCCGGAGTTGACGCATTGGCGTGTGCGGCCTGGCTGCTCATCACGGAAACTAAAAGCGCCGTACCGATAGAACCGCCGACTTGGCGGACGGTATTGTTCATGGCTGTGCCGTGCGGAATTAAGTGGCGCGGCAGGGCGTTGATTCCCGCTGTCGTCACCGGCATCATAATCATGGCTGTTCCCAAAAGCCGCGCGGTATAAACGACGACAATCCAAATGAGAGACGTCGAGTCTGTCAGATTCATAAACGGAAGGGACGTGAGCAGGATGATGAAGAATCCGGTCATCGCAAGGCCTTTTCCGCCGATTCTGTCAAATACCCGGCCGATAAACGGAGACATCATTCCCATCACAATCGCGCCCGGTAAAAGCATTAATCCGGTATCAAACGCGGATACGCCCCGGACTTTTTGCGTGTAAAGCGGGAGAATGGTTTCCGTTCCGATCAGCAGCGCGAAAACAAGCGTTCCGAGCAGGGTGGTCAGGCTGAAAATCCCGAAAGAAAACACGCGGAATTCCAGCATCGGTTTTTTGAGCTTCATCTGTCTTGCGATAAAGAAAATCAGCGCGACCGCTCCGACAAGCAGCGAAGTCAGCACTTCAGCACTGGTCCATCCTGATGAGCCGGCGCTTGAGAAGCCGTAAAGCAGACCGCCGAATCCGAGGGTCGATAAGATCACGGATAAAATATCAATCTGTGTTTCTCTTAATGTCGTGACGTTTTTCATCAGAATAATCGCTAAAAGCAAATCGATGACCGCGATCGGAAAGATGATATAAAACAACGAACGCCAAGAGAATGCTTCGACCGCCCATCCGGAAAGCGTCGGGCCGATTGCCGGCGCGAACGAGATAACCAAGCCGACCATTCCCATGGCGCGGCCGCGCTTTTCCATCGGGAAAATCGTGAGAAATACCGTCTGCATGAGAGGCAGCATAATTCCGGCGCCGGCCGCCTGGATAATCCGGGCCGTTAAGAGCACCGGAAAGTTCGGGGCGAATGCGCCGACAATGGTGCCCGCCGTGAAAATACTCATGGCGGAAATCAAGAGGGTGCGGCTCGTAAATTTCTCTATTAAAAATGCGGTAATCGGGATTAAAATCCCGTTCGTCAGCATAAACGATGTTGTCAGCCATTGTGCTTTGTTGGCGTCTATATTGAAGTCATTCATAATGTGCGGCAGCGCCGTGATAAGCAGTGTCTGGTTCAAAATGGCGACGAACGCTCCCGCCAAAAGAATCCCGACAATGACAGAGCGTTTGTATGGTGCAGTTTCAATACTCTTATTCAAGCTGATTCCTTCTTTCTTTATAGTTTGAGCAATGTTTTAACGGCTGCAAGCGGCTGGTGCAGCGGTCCGGCCTGCTCCAAATAACCGATGAGCGCTTTTATAAGAAAATCCCGCGGCTGTTTGTCCGCTGATTCTTTCTCCAGCATAGCCGCCGCGGAAGCGAGTCCTGCGGCGTCATATTTTTCCTCCGGAAGGGCTGAGACGGCTTCTTTCAGTTCCTTCAGGCTTTCAGCCAGCAATACGGTTTTGTCTTTCGGCTCAAATGAGGAAGCGGAGGCGATATAAAGGTCAATCATCTCCTGAGGCAAAGCGGTTTCGGTTGTCCTGTTTTCGACGATGAGATTGAGATGGCGGATGATAAACTCCGTGAGCGGCTCCAGGGCGAGCGGTTCTTTTTCCAGCTTAATCAGCGTGATGCATTCTCTCAGGAGCCCCTGCAGGACGATCACCAGCTCCCATACATAAGGAATAATGTCTTCGCCGTACGTCTGAATCAGTGAATCGCGATGCCAGCAGATAAAGGTGGAGCGGGCCCTGTGAATATGCCGTTTTACCCGCTCATTAATGGAAGAGGGGCTTCCGTACATCAGCATATTAAAAAACTGCTGATTGCGCCTGAAGCCTTCAAGCTCAGCCATCAGTTTTTTGGCAAACCGTTCCTCAGGGGAGAGGCTTGTTTCTGCATTCAATAATGAAGCGGCTGCTACCATCTGTTTCTGGTTAAAATCGAGCAGCTCCAGGAGCAGGTCTTCCTTTGATTCAAACAGCTTATATAAAGATGCTTTGGAGACTTTGCACTCCTCTGCGATCGCCTGCATCGAAACCGACGAAAAGCTTTTCCCGGAAAAAAGCTTCCTTGCCGCCAGCAGAATATCCGTTTTCTTATCATTCATAAGCCCAGATTCCTTCTTTCGTCACAATAGAAAACTCATCGGTTCACAGAAAACCAATGAGTATATGATGAAAATATTAACAAAAATTTTTACATAGTGTCAACGCTTTTGTTTGAGAAATAGAAAAAAACCTGCCGGAGTGTTCCGGCAGGCTGATACGTTTATTTATCCGTCTTAAATCCTTGTTTTTCAAGCATTTCACGAATGTGAGGATAATAAACCTGCTTATAGTAGGAGGTGATGCCTTGTGACCAGTTTCTTGTTTCCTGTCCGTCGGTGCGTTTTTTCATGTATTCGGACATCTGCTTGTCATAGGCCTCGATATGTGTTCTTAAATCTTCTTCTTGATACGTTTCATGATGCAGAACGGCTGCTTGCGGCAGACGCGGTTTTTTCGCGGAGCGGTCTGCCGGCTGGCCGATGACGAGACCGGAAACCGGGAAAACGTATTTCGGAAGTTTCAGCAATTCAATGAGTTCGTCCGGCTTGCCGCGCACGGCGCCGATCGGCACAGTGCCGAGTCCCATTGATTCAGCCGCAGCCGTTGCCGTACCCAGCGCAATCCCGACATCTACGGCTCCGACTAGAACGGACTCTAAACCGTTCGTGATCTCAAGCGGTGTATCATTATATTCTTCAAGCGCAATTTTGGCGCGGTTAAAATCAGCGCAGAATAAAAGGAAAACCGGCGCTTGGTCAATCCACGGCTGGCCGCCAGCCAATTCGGATATTTTTTTCTTCCGTTCCTTATCTTTCACCGCAATAACGGTAAATTGCTGGCCGTTAATGGAAGTCGGCGCTGCCTGAGCGGCTTGGATGATAAGATCCAGCTGTTCATCCGATACGGGTTCATCTGTGTAGCTGCGGATGGAACGGTGGTCTGTTAATAATTGAAGGACTTCGTTCATGTCATTCATCCTTTCGTTACTCTGACAGTTCTGTGCGGACGACGTCAAGCGGCGCACTCAGCACTTCTTTCGCTTTTGCCACGAATCCTTGGAAATGGTCAGTTGCGTTGTGGGATTTCATCGCTTCTTCATCTTTCCATTGTTCAAGCATGACGAATGTATTTTCCTCACCGACTTTTTCGAAAAGATCGTATTGCACATTTCCTTCTTCCGCGCGTGAATGCTGAACAAGTGATTGCGCTTCTCCTAAAAATTCCTCGCGTTTATCCGCTTTTACTTTCATGTAAGCCTGTAAGACGATCATTGTCATTCCTCCTGATTGGGTTTATTTGTTATAGTTCGAATATCATCGAACTAACTGTAACATGTTTCATTGCGAAAGGTAAAGGAAAAACCCTCACCGCCTAAATTGTCACCCGCCGCTTTTATGTGTTACATTTGACTCATGAACATTCCAAACCATCCTGAAACCGAACGCTTACAGCTGACAAAGGTTCTTCATGCTCTGAGTGATCCGCTCCGCTTAGAGCTGGTCAAACAATTGGCGGAAACAACAGAAAAAACGTGCGGAACCTGCGCTGATGTCCGGGTCGCTAAATCAACGCTGTCCCATCACTTCAAAGTGCTGCGGGAAGCGGGGATCGCCCAAGTGCGCATAGACGGGAAGCACCGTTATTATTCCCTGCGCAAAGATGATTTACATGAGGCGTTTCCCGGCCTGCTGGAGGCGATTTTGCAGACAGAACCGGACCGCTGGTAAATAAGTCCCCGAATTCCGGGGGTTTTTTTTATGCGCCGAAAACCGCCCGGTAAAGCCTGTAGACGCCTTCTTGAATATCGCACTCCTTCAGGCGGGCGAACCCCAGGATAAGCTGCGGTTTGTTTGAATCGCCTCCCGCTTTCAGACGGAACCGGCTCATCGCAAACAGATCGAGCTGTTCTGCATCCGCCCGTGCCAATATTTCTTTTTCTGAACGGGCGCAGTCAAACTCAGTGACAAAATGAAGCCCCGCATTGGCGCCCTTTACACTTATTCTTTCTCCGAATGTTTCTTCCAAAGCAGAAATGAGGCGTTCCCGCATGTTCTTATAATGCTGCTTCATCTTTTTAATATGTTTCTGATATTCACCTGAATCGATAAATTCTTTCAACGCGAGCTGGGCAAGCGTGCTGCACGTATGCAGGTCATACGTTCTCTCTTTGAACGTCCGCAAAAGCCCGGGCGGCAGAACCATGTAGCTGATGCGCAGGCCGGGGAAAAGGGATTTTGAAAAGGTCCCCATGTAGATGACATTTTGAAACCGGTCAAGGCTTTGAAGCGCCGGTATCGTATCGGCGTCATATTTAAATTCACTGTCATAATCATCTTCAATGATGAAGCGGCCGCTCTGTTCGGCGGCCCAGTTTAAAAGCTGAATCCGCCGGGAAGCCGGCATGATCACGCCTGAGGGGAATTGATGGGAAGGCGTGGTGATCAATACAGACGGCCGGCGTTTTTCGATTTCGTCCATGGACATGCCTTTTTCATCAAGGCTGATCGTCGCCGTCTTTTTCCCGAGGTTTTGCAGCAGCCGGTACATCCTCATATATCCCGGGTTCTCCATGGCGTAGAGCGCGTCTTCTGGCAGCAGTTCCGTCAGCAGCTGCACCAGCATTTGCGTGCCCGCCCCGAGTACGATTTGTTCCGGGCGGCATGTAACGCCCCTTGTCAGGGAAATAAGCCGCGAAATTGTTTCACGGACTTCATATAAACCTTGCGGATGGACGAGTTCTCCGAGTGTATGAAATGAACGGGCGGCTGCTTTATGCTCACAGCGGAACCAGCTTTTCAGGGGGAAATGCGCCGTATCCACGCTCATATGAGAAAACGAAATCCAGCCGCTCTTATCCGGCTCCCGCTCTTTCAAATCATCAGGCAATAGGAACGAAGGCGCTTCTTCATGATAAACCGTATCAATTTTCTCCACGAAAAAGCCTTTTCTTTCGACTGCATATAAATAACCTTCCGAAAGCAGCTGCTGATAAGCTGAATTCACTGAATTCACGCTGACCTTCAGCGTCTCGGCAAGCTCCCGTTTAGACGGCACCTTTGTGTGAGGCATCAGGCTGCGCTTCAAAACGGCCGCTTTTATGTGCTGATAGATCTGCTGATAGATATAATCGGCCGTTTCCGAATGATCAATGGAAATCGTCAGCATCCAGACCCTGCTCCTTTCTGATACCATGGATAAATTGATTTTGGTACTTTTCATCATACCAAAAAGAAGTCAGAATGATAAGAAAACAATGCAGGGGGATGGAATCTATGAGTCGAACAGCATCATCGGAAGTGACAACTGCCCAGTGGCAGCAAAAACGGGATCAATTCGTTTCCAAGGGGGTCGGCAACGGAAACCGCGGCATGGCGGTAAAAGGGGAAGGGGCGCTTTTGTACGATTTGGACGGCAGACGATTCATTGATTTTGCCGGAGCGATCGGAACGCTGAATGTCGGCCATTCCCATCCGAAAGTGGTGGAGGCCGTGAAGAAACAGGCGGAGGATCTGATTCACCCGGGTTTTAACGTTATGATGTATCCGTCTTATATTGAGCTGGCCGAAAAACTTTGCGCCCTTGCGCCGGGAGATCATGCGAAAAAAGCGATTTTTCTCAATTCGGGGGCGGAAGCGGTGGAAAACGCCGTGAAAATCGCCAGAAAATATACGAAGCGCCAGGCTGTCGTGTCATTTACAAGAGGGTTCCACGGCCGCACGAACATGACGATGAGCATGACGAGCAAGGTGAAGCCTTATAAATTCGGTTTCGGCCCATTTGCCTCAGAGGTGTATCAGGCGCCGTTTCCTTACTATTATCAAAAGCCGGCCGGCATGAGCGACGAGCAGTATGACGACTTTATCATCAGCGCTTTTGAGGATTTCTTTATCGCCGCAGTTGCACCGGAAACCGTCGCCTGTGTCGTAATGGAGCCGGTTCAGGGAGAAGGCGGCTTCATCATTCCTTCAAAACGTTTCGTGCAGCACGTCGCCGCTTTTTGTAAAAAACACGGCATCGTTTTTGTAGCGGATGAGATTCAGACCGGTTTTGCCAGAACGGGAACATATTTTGCGATTGAGCATTTCGGAGCCGTTCCTGATTTGATCACCGTATCCAAATCACTTGCGGCCGGATTGCCGCTGAGCGGCGTCATCGGCCGGGCGGAAATGCTTGATGCCGCCGCGCCGGGTGAACTCGGGGGCACATATGCGGGAAGCCCGCTCGGCTGTGCGGCTGCGCTCGCGGTCTTGGATATTATTGAAGAAGAAGGGCTGAATCGGCGTTCCGAGGAGATCGGCCGGATCATCGAGCATCAAGCGCTCGAGTGGAAAAAAGAGCATGCCTGCATCGGAGAAGTGCGCAGACTCGGCGCGATGGCGGCCATCGAAATTGTCAAAGATCCGGACACGCGGGAACCGGACAAAGCAAAAGCCGCGGCGATCGCTAAAACGGCGAACGAGAACGGACTGCTGCTGCTGACGGCTGGCATAAACGGCAACATTATCAGATTCCTGACGCCGCTTGTCGTGACGGATGAGCAGCTCAAAGAAGGCCTTTCTATTATCGAAGCAGCTCTGTGAGTTCAATTATTGGAATGCCGGCGGATGTGTCTGCTATCATGAAAGTATAAGATACATCAACAAGCATTCAATGGCTTTACTATAGCAGAGAAAGGAATGTTCAATATGCCAGAACAATTAACAGTGTACAATCCGGCAACGGGAGAGGCGATCGAAAGCATCCCTCAGCAGACGGCCGAAGATGTTGAAAAAGCGATTGAACGTTCACATCAAGCGTTTCAATCATGGTCCAAAACATCAGCGGGAGAACGTGCCTCACTTTTGAGAAAATGGTATGAGCTGATTGTTGAACATAAAGAAGAACTTGCGGAATTAATTACGAAAGAAAACGGCAAACCGTACGAAGAAGCGGTCGGAGAAGTTTTATACGGCGCCGGCTATATTGAATGGTTCGCCGAAGAAGCAAAACGGATTTACGGCAGAACCGTACCTGCGCCGACAACGGGCAAACGGATTGTCGTCACCCGTCAGGCGGTCGGCCCGGTAGCCGCGATCACGCCGTGGAATTTCCCGAATGCGATGATTACAAGAAAAGCCGCGCCCGCTTTGGCGGCAGGCTGTACGTTCATCATCAAACCGGCGGAGGATACGCCGCTTTCAGCTTACGCCCTTGCGCGTCTCGCATATGAAGCGGGAATTCCGAAGGACGTGCTGCAAGTGGTGATCGGTGACGGAGCCGAAATCGGAAACGTCTTCACCAGCAGCCCGAAAATCCGCAAAATTACTTTCACCGGCTCAACGCCTGTCGGCAAAATCCTGATGAAAAACAGCGCCGACACCGTAAAACATATGTCAATGGAGCTTGGCGGACATGCGCCGCTGATCGTGGATGAAGACGCTGATCTTGATCTGGCGGTAGCCCAAACAATGGCCTCTAAATTCAGAAACGCCGGCCAAACCTGCGTCTGTGCGAACCGGCTGATCGTACACGAATCCGTGAAAGACGAGTTTGCGAAAAAACTGAGTGAAGAAGCTGCGAAACTCAAAGTCGGAAACGGTCTTGAAAAAGGCGTAAACGTCGGCCCTGTCATCAACAAAAAAGGCTTCGATAAAATCGTCGGCCAAATTAATGACGCCGTGGAAAAAGGCGCAGAAGTGCTGACGGGCGGAACGTATGACCAAAACGATGAAAAAGGATGCTATTTCGTGACGCCGACCGTGCTTTCAAATGTAGATACATCCATGAACATCATGCATGAAGAAACATTCGGCCCGGTTGCGCCGATCGTTACGTTCTCAGATATTGATGAAGCGATCAAGCTTGCGAACGATACGCCGTTCGGGCTTGCGGCTTATTTCTTCACAGAGAACTACCGCCGCGGCATCTATATTTCTGAACAGCTTGAATACGGCATCATAGGCTGGAATGACGGCGGTCCGTCCGCGGTTCAAGCGCCGTTCGGAGGAATGAAAGAAAGCGGCATCGGCCGTGAAGGCGGTACGGAAGGCATTGAACCGTACCTGGAAACCAAATACATGTCTATCGGACTTTAATGAGCCGAAAAGAAAGCCCCGCTACTAAGCGGGGCTGTTTTTATTGAGCGGTCTGCCGGTGAATATCGCCGGCAGGCTTTTTTGATCTTGCGGGAATAATCGGTTCGATTCCAGACAAAATAACAGCAAATACGATTGAAAGAAGGTCGCCATCATGGATATATTACTGGCTCTTCTCCCGGCTTTATTTTGGGGGAGCATCGTGTTATTTAACGTCAAATTAGGCGGCGGGCCTTACAGCCAGACGCTGGGAACGACAATCGGGGCGCTCATCGTTTCGTTTGTGCTGTATCTGTTTGTCCACCCGGTGCTGTCTGGGCGCATTTTTATTGTCGGCATCATCTCGGGGCTGTTTTGGTCGCTCGGCCAAAGCAATCAGCTTAAAAGCATACAGCTGATGGGCGTTTCAAAAACGATGCCGATATCAACGGGAATGCAGCTCGTCTCGACTTCTTTGTTCGGTGTGATCGTATTCAAAGAATGGTCAACCCCGATCGCGATTACGCTGGGTATTCTCGCCCTTATTTTTATCATCATCGGGATTGTGCTCACATCTTTAGAAGATAAAAAGGGGCGGGCGGACGGAGAACCGGGAAACTTAAAAAAAGGCATTGTCATCCTGCTGATCTCCACGCTCGGTTATTTGGTCTATGTCGTTGTGGCCCGGCTGTTCGGCGTATCCGGATGGTCAGCGCTACTGCCGCAGGCGATCGGGATGGTCATCGGCGGACTGCTCCTGACGTACAAGCATAAACCGTTTAATAAGTACGCCCTCAAGAACATTCTGCCGGGAATCATCTGGGCGCTCGGGAATATGTTTCTGTTCATCTCACAGCCGCGCGTCGGAGTTGCGACAAGTTTTTCCCTCTCTCAAATGGGGATCGTCATCAGCACGCTCGGCGGAATCTTCATTCTCCGTGAGAGCAAAACGAAGCGTCAGCTGGTCGCCATTGCCATCGGGATTATCCTGATCATTGTGGCCGCGGTATTCTTAGGCGTTGCGAAATCAAATTCATAACATATGCAGGAGGTTTGAACATGTACACGGATTTAAAAGGAAAAGTCGTTGCCATTACGGGAGCTTCATCAGGATTAGGAAAAGCGATGGCGATCCGCTTCGGACAGGAGCAGGCGAAAGTCGTGGTTAACTACTATAGTAATGAAAAAGACGCCCAAACCGTTAAAGAAGAGATTCAAAAAGCGGGAGGCGAAGCGGTCATCGTTCAAGGAGACGTCACAAAAGAAGAAGATGTCAAAAACATCGTGCAGACCGCGGTGAAGGAATTCGGAACATTGGATGTCATGATCAATAACGCCGGCATGGAAAATCCGGTTCAGTCGCATGAAATGCCGCTCAAAGACTGGAACAAAGTCATCAATACCAATCTGACCGGCGCTTTCTTAGGAAGCCGCGAAGCCATTAAATATTACGTAGAGAATGATATTCAAGGAAACGTCATTAACATGTCAAGCGTACATGAAATGATTCCATGGCCGCTGTTTGTTCACTACGCGGCGAGTAAAGGCGGCATCAAATTGATGACGGAAACGCTGGCGCTTGAGTACGCGCCGAAGCGCATCCGTGTTAACAATATCGGACCGGGAGCCATCAATACGCCGATCAACGCGGAAAAATTTGCGGATCCCGTTCAGAGAAAAGATGTGGAAAGCATGATTCCGATGGGATATATCGGTGAGCCGGAAGAAATCGCGGCTGTCGCCGTCTGGCTTGCTTCGAAGGAATCAAGCTACGTGACCGGCATTACGCTGTTTGCTGACGGAGGAATGACCAAATATCCGTCATTCCAGGCAGGCCGCGGATAAGAAAAAAAGCGATCGCAGGCTCTTTAGAGCCGGATCGCTTTTTGCTTACGCACGTTTTTTCTTTACAAGCGCCGCGATGGAAAGGATAATCGCCGCAGCTGACAGAACGATGGCCGCAATATCAAGCGCTGATACGCCGGATTTGCTTTCTTCGTTTGACTGTTCAGCTCCGTGCGCATCCGTCACGCTGGCCGATTTCGTGATTTTCGTAATCGAGTGGGGCGTGTCGGCTTTCTCATCACCCGTCCATTCTACAATGCTGCCGTCTTTGTAATATTGGTAAGCGTCCCAAGCGGCATCTCCGCTCTTTTCAGGATTTTTCGCAACGAACGTGAACTGCTGGAATTGGCCGGGCTGAATGCCGCCGCCGTCCTTTGCTTCCCAAGTGACGGAGACCGCTTTGTCATCATGTTTGGATACGGATGTTTTCCAGCCCGGAATCGGCTGATACTGCTGAAATTCAACGCCGGCGGGCATTTTCAGCACGACTTTCGTTGTCGGCTCATTCTTTTCCACAGGAACTTTCATCGTGTACGTTTCCCAAGAACCGGCCGCGGATTCCGCGGGTTTGACTGAGACGTGGGCGCTTGCTGTCGCCGTAAAACCGACGAGTGACAGGGTCACGGCGGATATGAATAATAAAGCCTTTTTTTTCAACATGAGATACACTCCTTAGTTTGTCGTTGAGAATATTTGGTTGATTTCATTAAAATCGTTTGTCAGCCCGTGGACTTTGATCTTCCAGTTTCCCTTTTCGGTGATGGACAGGTTGGCGGCTTCAAATGTGCCTTCCTTCGTCTTCTTCAAATCAAAGGTGCTTTCATGCTGTTTGCCGCTGAAGCCCGTCTGGTAAACAGTGACCGTAAATTGCTGAATGTCTTTTACCAAGCTGCCGTTGTGATCGGTGACAATGACTTGAAATTCATTTTTACCCGGCTGGTTCGGCGTAATGTGCAAGGACAGGGTTTCCCCGTTTCCGATCGTTTCTGAGCCGTTAAAAGGCAATGGCGCAGGCGGCGGCGGACTGGGCAGGCTTGTGAAGACGGCGGTTGTAAATAACACCGCAATGCCTAGTGCCCATTCGGCCTTTATCGTTGCGCTGATGCTCCTTTTTCTGCTGAACTTCGTCATCCATACGTGAACGGCGCCGAGCACAAGCATGATGACAAACAGTCCGATTTTCAAAAGGAGCGTCTTACCGTAAGCGGTGTGAAAGAGTGAATCAAACGTGCGGATAATGAAAAATCCGTTCAGCACGCCTGAAAATAACAGCACACCGACAGAGGCGAACGCCCAAGGAGAAAACCGTCTGACCGTTTCCCAAGCGATGGTTTTATCGGGTTTTCTCCACTCTGACGAAAGAAGCAGCACAAGCGCGGCGATACCGCCCATCCATACAGACGCGGCCGATAAATGGAGAAAGTCCATCGCGATGCCGACCGCTTTTTCGTCGATAACCGCCGCATGCCCGGCGAATGCTTTTGCCAAAAGCGAAGCGAAGAAGAATAACAGCGGCGCCGTCCAGTACGCAAATGACCGGAATGCTTTCTTCTTCAACAGCGGGATCATGGACAGGGCGAGCAGGATAAATAAGCTGATCTGGATCATCCAGACGTACCCGCCTGCCGTTTTCAGAAGCGTTTCTTTTACATAGTCCGGCTGAAACGCGGCGCTCCAAGCGCCGCCCGCGTTTTCTTTCGTCTGGATCGGGAGCTGGCAGATAAGCGCGAGCCCCGTTAAACATAAAGAAATCACGAGCAGCTTTACAGTTCGTTTTGCTTTTGATGAATCTTTATTATTTCTGTACCAAAACAGATGGAAAAAAGCCGTGCCGATAAACAGGGAGAGAGCGGTGTACAAAATACCGCGGTCGATGGCCGCTTCGGGATGAAGCGCCGCTTGCGATGATGTCTGCTCCTGAAGTTCTCCGCCGGCTTTTCCGATACTGAAAGGGATGACGCCGGATACCGGATGTCCGTCGCCCGATACCGCGTTCCATTCCGCTCTGTAAATATCATGCGGCAGCTTTTTTTTCAATGCCGCGGTCATGATGCGGGCATTATTTTTTTGAATCACCGTTTTGCCCGCGTCGACCCGTTCGCCGGATGAATTATAGACCTTAATGGAGTGGAAGCCTTCTTCAATCTGTTCATTAAACTCAATTTCAATCTGCTTCGGCGTTTGTTTTAATTCGCTGTTCTCACCCGGATTTGAGTTTGTGATGTAGGCGTGGGCGAAGCTTGTTTTCGGAATCAAAACAAGGAACAGCAAAAAGATGAGCCAGCGTTTGTTCTGTCTCATGGATGATGACACCGCCTTCCGGTTGGTTGTTGTTATGTCTTGCTGCAGGTGCATCCCTTCTGCCTGTCGTGTAAGATGATGTCCGCCGCCTCGTCAAAGGTGCAAATGACCCCGCCGAATCCTTTTTGAAACCGTTCTGCGTAATCAAGCGTTGAGAAGGGAATCGCCTGAGGCCGGCAGCAGTGAAGGTCAATATCGGCATGGACTAAAAAGTATGCGGAAGCGGCCGTCAGCGTCGTCTGGAGAAGAAAATCTTTACAAATGACGTGGGACACTTCTTCCTTTTTATCCTCATACCGCAAAATCGCGCAATGAATGCAGCACATCTGCTCAACGGCTTGTGAAACGGTAATAAGCTGAACAGAATACGAATGCTGAATCGGCCGCAGGCAATAGCCGCATTGATTGGCGCTCCGTTCTGAAGCGGGAGGGAGCGTAATGCCGCCGGGTGTCCGGATAATCCGGTTTGCATCCGCCAGCTGATTGACGTCTCTGTACACGGTCATCTCGGAGACGCCGAATCTCTCGCTTATGTCAGAGATTTTCAGCGCGCCCTCTTCTTTCAGCCATTCAAGCAAGGTTTGCTGTCTGTGAATCGGAAGCAATTCTGCATCCTCCTTTTTATGCGAATGAGTGATGAACCTCCCTCTAAGAGTAGATGTTTTCACAAATGCACACAAGAGCCTGATGATAAAATATGTGAAAAAATGTTGAACAATCACAAATGTAAAAGACGTAGTCAGACTCTGTTATAATAGAAGAGTTGAATGGAGGAATAAACATGAAAGAAACGACCTGCCCGAACTGCGGCAAGCCGATTACAGGCGACATGGTCAGATCATCCATGATCCCGTGCCAGTTTCAGTGCGGGCATTGCCATGTGAAATTGCGTGAATATAAAGTATCCGCTCCGATTATGGCTGTGGCCATTGCGATTACGGTGCTTTTGATTTATCTTGTGCAGATGGCTAGAACCGCCGTCATGCCGATGTTTCCGGCAGCGCGGTATGTGCCGGCCGCCATTTTCGCGCTCGTATGTGCGTATCCGGTGTTTATTGTCAGTGAGCGGCTCATTGCCAAACTCGTCGTCACAAAAGGACACATTATATACAGAAAGCGGTAAGACACCTTTGATAAGGTGTCTTTTTTTTGTTAAGGAGTTGTCACAGTCTCTGTGCCAAACTCCTCTTTACTTTTCATTGAATGGGGATTGTAAGCGTTTTATGATGAAGACACAGGGGAGAGAGAAACCCCGTGTCTTATTTATTTTCATCTGAAGGCAAGCAAACAGGGAGGGAATGAACATGCAGCAAGAACAGCAAGCTGGCATGAAAGTGAAGATACAGCGGTTCGGCAGTTATTTAAGCGGTATGATCATGCCGAATATCGGTGCATTTATCGCATGGGGAATTATCACCGCGCTGTTTATACCTAAGGGGTGGTTTCCGAATCCGCAGCTGAATACATTGGTAAGCCCGATGATTACGTATCTTCTTCCGCTTTTAATCGCATATACGGGCGGAAAAATGATTTACGATCACCGCGGGGGAGTCGTCGGAGCGACGGCTGCCATCGGAGTCATTGTCGGAGCGGACATTCCGATGTTCTTAGGGGCAATGATTATGGGGCCTTTGGGCGGTTATCTCATTAAACAATTAGACCGTGTGTTTAAAGATAAAGTCAGACAGGGTTTTGAAATGCTGATCAACAACTTCACGGCGGGAATTATCGGAGCTGTGCTGACGATTATCGCGTTTTATGCGATCGGTCCGGTCGTCCTGTCTCTTAACAAATTGCTGGCGGCAGGTGTGGAAGTCATTGTCCACGCGAATTTGCTGCCGATTGCAAGCGTTTTCGTAGAACCGGCGAAAGTCCTGTTCCTGAATAACGCGATCAACCACGGCATTTTAAGTCCGATCGGAATCGAGCAGGCCGCCAAAGCGGGTAAATCCATTCTGTTCTTAGTGGAAGCGAACCCCGGGCCGGGACTCGGTATTTTACTGGCATATATGTTCTTTGGGAAAGGCTCTTCAAGATCGACGGCTCCGGGAGCGGCGATCATTCATTTCTTCGGGGGGATTCATGAAATCTATTTCCCTTACATTTTAATGAAACCGATGCTGATCCTCGCGGCGATCGCCGGGGGAGCGAGCGGACTGCTTACATTCTCGATCTTTAACGCGGGTCTTGTCGCCGCATCATCTCCGGGAAGCATCATCGCCATTTTGGCGCTGACGCCGAAAGGAAGCTATCTCGGCGTGCTGGCGGGCGTCATCGTTGCCGCGGCCGTATCGTTTATCGTCTCGGCGCTTATTCTGAAATCGTCTAAAGCGGGCGAAGAAGATTTGACAGCCGCGGCGGAAAAAATGCAGGAAATGAAAGGCAGGAAAAGCGAAGCTGCGGCCGCGTTGGCGGACAAAGAGGAAGAGCCGGAAAACAGCGCCGCTGATATTTCCGCTGACCAAGTCAGCCGCATTATCTTCGCATGCGACGCGGGTATGGGATCGAGCGCAATGGGCGCCTCCATTTTAAGAAACAAAGTGAAAAAAGCAGACCTGGATATTGATGTGACAAATACGTCGATCAATAATCTTCCGAATGACGCGGATATCGTCATTACGCATAAGGACCTGACTGACCGCGCGAAAGCGAAGCTGCCGCAGGCGGTGCACATTTCGGTTGATAATTTCTTGAACAGCCCGAAATACGATGAACTGATTGAAAAGCTTAAAAACTAATCAAACAGAAAGAGGGATCTTCATCATGGAAGTATTGGCTAAAGCGAACATCAAACTGAACCAGACGGTGAACTCAAAAGAGGGTGCCATCCGCCTCGCGGGACAGACATTGATTGATAACGGCTATGTGAAGAACGGCTATGTGGAAAAAATGTTCGAACGTGAAGAAACATCATCCACGTTTATGGGGAATTTCATCGCGATCCCGCACGGCACGGAAGATGCGAAGGATGAGGTGCTTCATTCAGGTATTTCCGTCATCCAGATTCCGGACGGTGTTGAATACGGTGAAGGCAATACGGCAAAGGTCGTTTTCGGTATCGCCGGAAAAAACAATGAACACTTAGACATCCTGTCAAACATCGCCATCATCTGCTCAGAGGAAGAAAACATCGAACGGCTGATCAGTGCAAAGACGGAAGAAGAACTGGCCGCTATTTTCAGCGAGGTGAACTGACATGATTGCCCTTCATTTCGGAGCGGGAAACATCGGGCGGGGCTTTATCGGCGCCCTGCTCCATCATTCCGGCTATGACGTAGTTTTCGCTGATGTGAATGAAACGATGGTCAGCCTTCTCAATGAAAAGAAGGAATATACCGTGGAGCTTGCCGACGGCGGCCGCCAGACCGAAATCATCGGCCCCGTTTCAGCCATCAACAGCGCGGTGCAAGAACAAGAGCTGTACGGGCTGATCAATGAAGCGGCGATCATTACGACGGCGGTGGGCCCGAACGTTCTCAGACTCATCGCCCCGTCCATCGCGGAAGGCCTGAAGCGCAGAACGTCCTCTGAGCCTCTCAATATCATTGCCTGTGAAAATATGATCGGCGGCAGCAGTTTTCTGAAAAAAGAAGTTTTCGGACATTTGACGGAAGCGGAGCGGGAACTCGTGAACCGGACGGTCGGCTTCCCGGATTCTGCGGTAGATCGGATCGTGCCGATTCAGCACCATGAAGATCCGCTGAAAGTATCCGTAGAACCGTTTTTTGAATGGGTCATAGACAGAACCGGCTTTGCCGGCGGCCAGCCGGTACTTAAAGGCGCGTTGTTTACGGATGATCTTACGCCTTTCATCGAGAGAAAGCTGTTTACCGTCAATACCGGTCATGCCGTTACGGCGTACGTCGGCTATCAGCGCGGATTAAAAACCGTCAAAGAGGCCATCGGCCATCCGGAAATCCGGCGTGTCGTGTACGATGCACTTTCAGAAACGGGCGAGTACTTGGTGAAAGCGTACGGCTTTAAGCAATCCGAACACGAGCAGTACATGAAAAAAATCATCGGCCGCTTTGAAAATGAATACATCACGGATGATGTGACAAGAGTCGCCAGATCACCGCTCAGAAAACTCGGAGCGAATGACAGATTAGTAGGGCCGGCCAAAAAAATAAAAGAACCGAACGCGCTGGCAGAAGGCATCGCCGCCGCCCTGCGCTTTGACTATCAGGATGATCCGGAAGCGGTTGAGCTGCAAAAGCTTATCGCGGATAAAGGCACGAGCCGCGTTCTTCAAGACATTTGCGGTATTCAGCCGCATGAACCGCTGCACGGCATCGTGCTCAAAAAGCTCAATCAATAAAAATGAACCCGCGTCGGGGGACGCGGGTTTTTTCTTGCGTTATAATAAGAGGGAAGGGAGGCTGCGTGATGAATCAGAAGCTATTGCCCCATCGTTATCCGTTTCTTTTAATTGACGGCACGACGAACAGTGAAGCCGGAAAATGGGCGGCTGCTTACAAAAACATCAGTGAAAATGACTGGTTTATAACTGAATCCCAAAGAGAGATGCCATTTTCGCTCGTCGTTGAAGCAATGGCCCAAACGGCGGCTTGCGCGGGAATTACCGGCGGTGACGGCCTCGGTCTTTTATCCGCGGTGAAGAAAGCGGAAAGGTTAGGTGCCGCTTTGCCGGGAGACCGTCTGGATCTTTTGTTTGAGGTCACGCGAATCAGACGCGGTTTTGTGTTCGGCCGGGCGAAAGCGTCCGTTGCCGGGAAGCCTGTGGCAGAAGCTGAACTCAGCATATTTATCCAGCCATCGTAAAAAAAGCCGCCTCCATCGGCGGCTTTCGGACAAGCGTGTTATTTTGTATCATAATCTCTTTCACTTTGTGAATTGTCCCTTTGGTCATGTTTGTGTTTTTCGTCATTGGCGTTTTCCTTCAGCTCTTCCAGCGGAATCGGATCGGTTAAATCATGATGTTCAGGATTTTCATTCGGTTTGTTCTTTTGTTTTCTTTCTTTCATCCTCCATCACCTCAATATTTCTTTTCCTCAACGTTCTCCCCGCCAAACGCAGGAAGCGGTTTTTTGTTCCTGTGGGTCATATGTATTAAAATAGAGACGACTACATTATAAAAAGTGAGGTACATATATGCCGATACAAAGAGAAGACGCAGATATTAAACTGATCGCGATTGATATGGACGGAACCCTGCTCAATGACGAGCAGCTCATCCCGGAGGAAAACCGGCGGGCGATCAAGGAAGCGGAGGCGAAAGGAATTCACGTCGTCATCAGCACAGGACGCACGCTGATGACCTGCCGCGAACTGGCTGAGTCTCTCGAGCTGTCATCCTTTTTAATCACGGCAAACGGCAGCGAAATCTGGGATTCCAACTTTGAGCTGGTTGAGCGCAAGCTTCTTCATACCGATCATATTCAAAAATTATGGGATCTGAGGAATAAGCACAACACGAATTTCTGGGCCTCTACCGTCGATAGAGTGTGGAGAGGGGAATTCCCGGAAACGATTACGGATCATCAGTGGCTCAAGTTCGGATTCGAAATCGAGGATGACGAAGTGCGGAATGAGGTGCTGAAAGAGCTCAAGGAATACAAGGAGCTCGAGATCACAAACTCCAGTCCGATCAACATCGAAGTCAATGCCCTCGGTATCAACAAAGCGGCTGCGCTGGCGAAGGTATCGGAAAAACTCGGCTTCACGATGGAAAATGTGATGGCCATGGGTGACAGTCTGAATGACATTGCCATGATTGAAAAAGCGGGTGTCGGTGTCGCCATGGGGAATGCGCAGGACATCGTGAAAGAAACAGCTGACTGGGTGACTGATGTCAACACGGAAAACGGGGTCGCCAAAGCGATCCGCCACTGGGTGTTATAATAGAAAAAAGAGAGAGTCTCAGTATGAGGCTCTCTTTTTTTGTTTTGTCAGATTTATGACTAGGTCCATGGTAGGTTTTCTGACAAAAGGATGTTCAAACCTGTCAGAATTAAATATAATGAAGAGAAATCCAACAATTCGGAATAGTCATTCCGAATAGCGGAATGATAATTATATAAAACGTTTACAATACAGGAGGGATCTTATGTTTCAGATTGACATCAATTGTGATTTAGGAGAGAGTTTCGGTGCTTATAAAATCGGACTGGATGAAGAGATTTTGGATTATGTGACATCTGCAAACATCGCCTGCGGCTTTCATGCGGGTGATCCCAGCGTGATGCGCAAAACGGTTGCGCTTGCGGCGGAAAAAGGCGTGAAAATCGGCGCTCATCCCGGGCTGTTCGATCTGCAGGGATTCGGGCGGCGGCAGATCGCGATTACACCCGAGGAAGCGTATGATCTGACGCTGTACCAAATCGGCGCGCTGTCAGGGTTTTTAAAAGCAGAAGGTGTCGAGATGCAGCATGTGAAGCCGCACGGCGCTTTATATAATATGGCTGCCGTCAATCCCGGCCTGTCAGAAGCCATCGCTCAGGCGGTCTGTCATTTTGATCCCGGGCTTATTCTTTTCGGGCTTTCCGGTAGCGAGCTGATTAAAGCGGGAGATCGAATCGGACTGAGGACGGCAAGCGAAGTGTTTGCGGACCGCACCTATCAGGAAGACGGCACGCTGACGCCGCGTTCAGAGCCGGATGCGCTGATTCAGGATGACAAAAAAGCGGTCGGTCAAGTGATTCAAATGGTGAAAGACAGCACGGTGACATCACGTAAGGGACAAGCTGTAAGCCTGAAAGCGGACACGGTCTGCATTCACGGAGACGGGGCCCACGCCCTCACATTCGCAAAAACAATCAAAAAAGAATTAAAAGCGGCAGACATTCAAATCAGCGCGCTTGCAAAAGACTGAGCAGCAGAGGGAGGAAGACAGCATGGAGCAAAAGAAAAAAACAGCCGGAAAGGCTTCCGGCAAATGGTCGATTCTTTTAGGCGCGACATTTTTGATGGCGACATCATCAATCGGGCCCGGCTTTCTGACGCAAACGGCCACGTTTACCAATACATTGGCGGCAAGCTTCGGCTTTATCATTTTAATTTCTATTATTTTGGACATTTTCGCGCAAACCAATGTATGGCGGATTATCGCGGTTTCCGGAAAGCGCGGCCAAGAGATTGCCAATATGGTGCTTCCGGGCGCCGGTTATGCCATTGCTTTTCTGGTCATGCTCGGCGGACTTGCGTTTAATATCGGAAACATCGGCGGCGCGGGTCTCGGTCTTCAAGTATTATTCGGGATCAAACCGGAGATCGGCGCTTTAATCAGCGCAGCGGTCGCGGTGCTGATTTTTGTCATAAAGGAAGCCGGAAAAGTCATGGACCGTTTTATGCAGATCGCCGGCATCGTCATGATCGTATTGACGGTGTATGTTGCCGTAACGACGGCTCCGCCCGTCGGACACGCCGTTGTGAAAACTTTTATGCCAGATCATATCAGTGTGCTGGCGATCGTGACGCTTGTCGGCGGCACGGTCGGCGGATACATTACATTTGCCGGCGGTCACCGTTTGCTTGATTCAGGCATCCAAGGGAAAGAAGTCATCCCTCAGGTTACGAAAAGCTCCATCACAGGCGTTCTGATTACATCGATTATGCGGATTGCCCTGTTTCTCGCCGTGCTCGGCGTCGTCTCAAAGGGCCTGAGCATTGATCCTGATAATCCGGCGGCTTCTGTATTCCGGCTTGCGGCGGGAAATGTAGGCTATAAAATTTTCGGCGTCATCATGTGGTCTGCCGCTATCACGTCTGTCATCGGCGCCGCCTATACATCGGTATCATTTTTCAAATCGTTTTCAACAAAAATCGAAAAGCACTCACATGGCGTAATTATCGGTTTTATCATCGTATCCACTCTTATTTTTGTCACGATCGGTCAGCCTGCTAAAATTTTGGTCGCGGTCGGTTCGCTTAACGGCTTAATTCTGCCGCTTGCATTAGCGATGATTCTGTTGGGCGCTTATAAGAAAAAAATCGTCGGCGATTACAAGCATCCGATCTGGCTCACGATTGCAGGGGCGATCGTAGTGGTTGTCATGGCGGTTATGGGCATCTATACATTATTCACGCAAATGCCGCAGCTATGGAGCTGATGATATGAAAAACAATATGAGTGACATGAGCCCCGAAGAAGTCAGACAGCTGATCAGGAAGGGGCAGATGACCGGGCCGACGGCGGGGATGGCCGCTTCTTACGCACAAGCCAATCTCGTCGTTTTGCAAAAGGATCTTGCCTTTGATTTTCTCTTATTCTGCCAGCGCAATCAAAAGCCTTGTCCGGTGCTTAATGTGACGGATGCGGGTTCACCCGTTCCGGCAATAGCTGCGCAGGGAGCTGATATCCGGACGGACTTTCCGAAATACAGGATTTATCGGCATGGCGTGCTTACTGAAGAGGTAACGGATATTACGCCGTATTGGAGGGGTGATTATGTCGGGTTTTTGATCGGCTGCAGTTTTTCATTCGAGCAAGCCCTTATTAATCAGCACATTCCAATCAGGCATATTGATGAAGGCGTGAACGTTCCCATGTATAAAACAAATATTGACTGTGTTCCCGCCGGCCCGTTTTCGGGAAAGATGGTCGTCAGCATGAGACCGATTCCGGAAAGGCTTGCAGTCCGGGCGGCGCAGGTCACGTCACGTTTTCCCGCCGTGCACGGCGCCCCCGTCCGCATCGGAAATCCGCAAAGCATCGGTATCAGCGATTTGCATCAGCCGGATTTCGGAGATGCCGTAACAGTGCGGGAAGGTGAAGTTCCCGTATTCTGGGCCTGCGGCGTTACACCCCAGGCGGTGATCATGGAAGCAAAGCCTGACATCGTAATAACACATTCACCGGGGCACATGCTGATCACCGATATACGAAATGAATCGCTTGCTGTCCTGTAAGTGAGAAAGAATACAACGAGGTGATGACAATGATGCAGTATAGCGGAAATACAGCGCTTGATATACAGCCGTACGGTGATTCCGCCGTTATCATCCGCTTTGGCGGGCACATCAGCGAAGAGGTCAACAGCCGGGTGCATGCGGCGGCAGCCTGTATGGAAGAACGGCCGTTCCCGGGCTTCGTTGAATGTATTCCGGCATTCACAAGCTTAACGATCTTTTATGATGTGTATGCCGTCTCAAACATAAAAAAAGGCGTCTCTCCTTTTGCCCTGGTCAAGAAAGAAGTGACAGAACGTCTCAGTCATATAATGACCGACCGCCAGGAAGAGCGCCGGGTGATGGAAATCCCCGTTTGCTACGGCGGTGATTTCGGTCCCGATTTAGAAGAGGTCGCTGAGATGAACGATCTGACCCCGGAAGACGTCATCCGTATTCATACTGAAGGCGAATATCTCGTTTATATGCTCGGATTTGCGCCGGGATTTCCGTTTTTAGGAGGAATGTCTGAGCGGATCAGAGCGCCGAGAAAGGCGTCACCAAGGCCGTCCATCCCGGCCGGTTCAGTAGGAATCGCGGGAATGCAGACCGGTGTGTATCCGATATCCACTCCCGGCGGCTGGCAGCTGATCGGCAGCACCCCGCTCCGGCTTTTCAGGCCGGAAGAACATCCGCCGAGTCTTTTGAGAGCGGGCGATACGGTGAAATTCGTCCGGATCACGGCAGAGGAATACAGCCGCATCAAGGAGGGAGCCGAATGAGTATGAAAGTGGTAAAGCCCGGTATCTTGACGACGGTTCAGGACACGGGGCGGACGGGTTATCAGAAATACGGTGTGCTGGGAAGCGGCGCAATGGATACGATCTCTCTGCGCATCGCCAATCTTCTTGCCGGAAATCAAGAAAAAGAGGCGGGGCTTGAAATTACGCTCATGGGGCCCGGGCCTTCCTTTGAATTTTCAGAACCTGCGGTTATTGCCGTCACGGGAGCTGATTTCGCCCTTCATATTAATGGGGAGCCCGCTCCTCTGTGGAAACCGGTTTTGATAAAGGAAAACAGCGTCGTCTCATTCGGGCCGTGCAAGATGGGGAGCCGCGCTTATCTCGCCGTCGCGGGGGGATTTGACGTGCCCGCCGTCATGGAAAGCAAAAGCACGTATGTCAGAGCGGGGATCGGCGGCTTTTACGGAAGAGCGCTGCAAAAAGATGATGAGCTGCCGCTCGGCCGTATGACGCCATGTTCGGAATCAATTGCGTACCGTCTGAGCGATTCTTTCGGACAGCATGGTTTCTCAGCGCCTGATTGGTCTGTCAGCAGCAGAGGATTTCTGCCGCTGAAAAAAAATCCGGTCATACGAGTGCTTGAAGGCGCTCAATTTCACGCTTTTACAGAAGAAGCAAAATTGCGTTTTTATCAAGAGTCATATACGGTCACGCCCCAATCCGACCGAATGGGCTACCGGCTGAAGGGCGCTCCGCTTGAATTGCGGGAGCCGCTGGAGATGGTATCAGAGGCCGTGACGTTCGGAACGGTGCAGGTGCCGCCGGACGGCAATCCGATTATTCTGCTGGCTGACAGACAGACGACGGGGGGCTATCCGCGGATGGCGCATATCATATCCGCCGATCTTCCTCTCGTCGCCCAAACGATGCCGGGGGAACATATCACGTTCCGGGCCGTTTCGCTGGAGGAAGCGGAAATGCTGCTTTTGGAGAAGGAACAGCAGCTGAAGGAGCTGAAAGCAAGGCTCAAAATGGAATGGCTGATCTGACAAAGGGGCTAAAGACCATGGAAAACAAAAACAAAACCGTCATCAAATCAATGGAACTGCTTCATTTGTTTCTGACTGAACCGAGCCTGAGCTTAAATGAACTGGTTTCTCTATCGGAAATGCCGAAGACCTCGGTTCACCGGATGGCAAGCTCACTGGAGGAAACGGGGTTTCTCACCCGGGCGGCGGACGGCCGTTATCAGCTTGGTCTGATCTTTTTACAATTCGGCCAGCTCGTCTCTGAACGTCTGGATATCAGGAAAATAGCCAAACCAATTATGGAAGAGCTGTGCGGCGAAGTGGATGAGGCCGTTCAGCTGATCATGAGGGACGGGGATGAAGCTATTTACGTCGAAAAAATTGAAGGCACCCAAACCGTCCGCCTGTATACGGCAATCGGCCGCCGGTCGCCGCTGTACGCGGGAGCGTGCGCCAGAAGCATTCTATCGTTTCTGCCAAAAGAGGAGATTGACACATACATTCAGAAGACAAAGCTTGCCGCAATCGCCTCAGGCACGATGACGGATCGGGCTGAACTGCTTCAATCTATTGAAAGATCCTTACAATCAGGTTATACGATCAGCTATTCGGAATTAGAGGATTACACGGCGGCGATCGGAGCGCCGATTTTCAATCACGAAGGTAAGGTGGCTGCCGGAATCAGCATCGCCGGCTTCGAAGCCCGGTTTTCAAAGGACAGGCTGCCGTATTTAACCGAAAAGGTCAAAAACGCCGCACAGCATATTTCTGAGAAATTGGGTTATTGACCGAGCCAATTTTTCTTCACTCGCGTACATTACAATATCGATAGTAACGAGTGGAGGAAAGTAAATGGGACTTGTTTATACGGCGCTGGGGGATTCTTTGACGACGGGAAGGGGATCCGGGCCGTTTTCCGCCGGTTTTGTCCAGCGGTTCGGGCGTATGATGGCAGAAGATTTACAGACAAGAACCGACGTATCCATCTTTGCCAAATCAGGCCTTGAGACGGGAGAAATTCTCGGGCTTATGTCCTTGCCGTACATTCAGAGGCGGATTCAGGCTGCTGATATGATTACGATTACAGGCTGCGGCAACGATTTGATCGATTCGGTTCAGGCATATCAGCAAACATCGGACGCTTCGGTGTTCACCAGCGTGTCCAGTCACTGCCATGAGAACTTTGAAAAGATGATAGCCAAGATCGCTGCCTTAAAAGGGCCGCACCCGTCTCCTTATGAGATCCGCGTCTTCAATTTATACAATCCTTTCCCGGGCATCTCCATTGCAGAAAAATGGATATCCTCTTATAATGCGCACCTCAGCACACTCGCATCGGCGCCGCACGTCAAAATCGCCGACGTCCACAGCGCTTTCAAAGGAAAAATGAATGAATATCTCTCTCATGACCGCGTACACCCCAACAGCAAGGGATATGAAGTCATGGCATGCGTCCTGCGGGGGCTCGGATACGGAAGCCTCGCCCGCTCATAACCGCGCGCTCCTTTTCATCGGGAGCGCGCTTTTCGTGCTCCTTAAAACAAACTTAAAATTGTCCGACTTTCGTTCTATCCGCGCAAAAAATACGCTAGAATAATGGGGGATAAAGACAGAAATAGAATTGTGTTCAAAAAATGATAACAGAAAGGATGGATTGCTTTGCTGCGCGCCTTAAAACTGTCACTCGCGATGCTGATTATTATACTTGCGGCCGCCGCATTTACGTATGCGGAACATACCTCTGTCATACAGCCGGTTATGCTCGTGTTTCTCGGTGCGGTCATGTTCATTCAGGGGTTGGAGGAAAAACGGAAAGAAAACGACGGCTCCGGGAAATTCAATATCTATACCGCCGTTTTTGTATGGTCAATCTCCTTAATCGGTTTTACGCTTCACGCGATCTGAGTCTGATAGATCCTGAAAATGCTCCACAACGGGAAATGGTGAATAAAAACGGTGCAGTAAGGCTTTCCATTCCTGATATTCCGGCGATCCGCGAAAGCCTTTTGTATGATCTTCTAATGTCTCCCATTCCACAAGCAGCAAATATTTATGCGTCTTTTCCATACATTTGGACAAGGAATGGGACAGATAACCTTTCATGCCCGCGATAATCGGCTCCGCCCGGCGGAATGCCTCTTCGAATTCCCCCTCAAGACCTTCTTTTACATACAGCATGGCTGCTTCTCTGATCATCTGAAATTCCCCCTTTTTTTAATAGATACATTGTATAAGAATATGGCCCGTGACGGCAGGAAAAACAAAAAAATTTTAAACACTATGAGAAAAAAATCCTTGCCAGCCTGATTTGGTTTAGGAGAAAATAACAGTTGGAAGGCAGGGGAATAGACAGTGAAAAAAGGGTTATACCTATTACTTTTACTCGCAGGAATCATAGGTTTGATCGGCTGCTCGAAAACGGAATCGGCCGAAGACAGAATGAAAGATTTCGTAAAAGACTGGAACGGCGGTCATTACGATAAGATGTACCAAAGCCTCACCCAGGATGAAAAGAAAAAGCTATCCAAAAAGGATTTTGTAAAACGATATGAAACCATTTATGAACAAGCAGGGGTCAAAAATCTGAAAGTCACTGCCGAAAAACAGGACGAAGACGACAAGAAAAAAGATGACCTCCAGCACATCGATTATAAGGTCAGCATGGATACAAAAGCAGGGAAGGTCGCTTTTGAAAACACGGCCGTCCTGAAAAAAGAAAAAACAGACGATGGAGAATCATGGAACATCGACTGGAATCCTTCTTTTATTTTCAAACAGCTTTCCGATGACAAAACCGTGCAGATCGCAAATGAAGAACCGAAGCGCGGACAAATTTACGACAAAGACGGAAAAGGTCTCGCTGTGAATACCGAGGTGCCGGAAATCGGCATTATCCCTGGAAAACTCGGCAAGGATAAAGACAGCGTGATCAAAAAACTGTCTGAAAAACTGGACCTTTCTGAAGACGATATCAAAAGCAAACTGAACCAGGGCTGGGTAAAAGACGACTCCTATGTCCCGATTCAAAAAATCAGACCGGATGATGAAAGCAAGGTCAAAAGCCTGCTCGCATTAGACGGCGTGACGAAAACGAAAGTCAGCTCCCGCTACTATCCGTACGGCGAAAAAGCGGCCCATCTGACCGGCTATATTAAAACCATCACAGCGGAGCAGCTGAAAAAAGCGAAAGACGGCCAATACAGCGATACTTCCAAAATCGGCATCGCCGGCCTTGAGAATGTATATGAAGACAAGCTGCGCGGCACGACCGGCTGGAAAATTTACGTCCCGCAAACAGGTGAGGTCATTGCTGAAAAGAAAGCCGAAAGCGGGCAGGATATTCATGTAACGATTGACATGAAAACGCAGACGAAGCTGTATGATTCTATGAAAGATGACAGCGGAGCGGCAGTCGCTCTCGAACCGCAAACGGGAGAGACACTCGCGCTCGTCAGCGCACCGTCTTATGACCCGAACGGCTTTATTTTCGGCTGGAGCGGCAAAGAATGGAAAAAGCTGAATGAAGATAAAAACAATCCATTTTCAGCGAAATTCAACAAACTTTATGCGCCGGGATCAACGATTAAACCGATTGCCGCGGCAGTCGGCCTGACAAACGGCACATTGAAAGCGTCGGAAAAGAAAAAAATCACCGGAAAAGAGTGGCAGAAAGATTCAAGCTGGGGCGGTTACCATGTTACACGCGTATCAGAGCGCCTGAATGAAGTGGATCTCGAAAACGCGCTGATCACATCGGACAACATCTACTTTGCGCAAAATGCCATAGATGCCGGAGCGGACGCGTTTACAAAAGGATTAAAAACATTTGGCTTTGATGAAGAGATTCCGTACCAATTTCCGATTGAAAAGTCTTCAATCGCTAACGGCAAGCTTGATTCCGAGATCCTTCTCGGAGATACGGGCTACGGCCAGGGGCAGATGCTGATGTCTCCGCTGCACTTAGCGGCTGACTATACCGCATTTGTAACAGACGGAAATCTCGTCAAACCGACATTGATCAAAGACGGAGAAAAAACACCGCAAATCTGGCATAAGCAAGTGGTATCTAAAGCCAATGCCGAAGAAATCACAAAAGGGCTGAGAGGCGTCGTTGAAGATCCGCGCGGCTCTGCATATCAGCCGGCCGTCAGCGGCATTACCGTAGCCGGAAAAACCGGTACAGCCGAGCTGAAAACGTCTAAAGAAGATAAAGACGGCAAAGAAAACGGCTGGTTTGTCGGTTACGATTATAAAAAGAAAGACCTCTTGATCGCGATGATGATTCAAGACGTCAAAAAACGCGGCGGAAGCCATTACGTCGTTGAAAAAGCGAAAAAGCAGTTTCAGAATCATTAAATGACGATTTTTGCGGGCTGAAAGGAAAATCGGCTGCCGAAGCAGAATGAAACAGCATGGGCAATTCCTGAAAACACAGATACAAGAGGCTCTAAGAAAAAAGGGGGATTTCACATGCAGCGCATTCAATTGGCTGAAGACCTGGAATTTTCAAGAGTGATACACGGGCTTTGGCGTCTGAACGAATGGAATGTTTCAGACGGAGAGCTGCTGAATCTGATTGAATGGTGTATCAGCCAAGGCATCACCACCTTCGACCATGCCGATATATACGGCGGTTATACGTGTGAAAAGCTGTTCGGCGGCGCTTTGTCCCTTTCGCCTTCAATAAGGGAGCGAATCGAAATCGTCACAAAATGCGGGATTGTCATTGAATCACCGGAACGGCCCGGAAACAAGTCGCATCATTATAATACATCGAAGTCTCACATTTTAGCGTCGGCGGAGCAGTCGCTTTTGAATCTGAATACGGATTATCTGGACGTGCTGCTCATTCACAGACCGGACCCGCTTATGGACCCGGAGGCTGTGGCTGAAGCGTTTCACGCGCTGAAAAGCTCGGGAAAGGTCAGATATTTCGGGGTGTCGAACTTTAAAGCGCACCAGTACAGAATGCTCGAATCCTATTTGGATGATCCGCTTATCACAAACCAAATTGAAATTTCGGCGTACGAGCTTGAAAATATTCATGACGGCACGCTGGGTTTCTGTCAGGAAAAACGCATTCCGCCGATGGCGTGGTCACCGCTTGCGGGCGGGAGCGTCTTTACCGGACAATCAGATAAGGACGTCCGAATCCGTGCCGCGCTTCGTTCCGTACAGGAAGAAATCGGCGCCGCTTCCATTGACGAAGTCATGTACGCATGGCTGTTCACCCACCCGGCAGACATCATGCCGATTGTCGGCAGCGGAAAAGAGAACCGCATTTCCGCCGCGGTGCGTGCATCCGCGTACAAACTCAGCCATGATCAGTGGTTCCGGATTTATACCGGTGTCCAAGGCTGCGATATTCCATAAACAGAACAAACGCCCGGAAGCTATCTTCCGGGCGTTTGTTTATGTGGTGTGCAATGTCTAAAAACAAGTAAGGTCACTTTGAAGTATAGCCGTGCGGATCAAGAGTAACAAGCGTCATGGCATATTATCTGACACATTTTTCTTTTTCAATACTGTCACACGGCCCAGTGCCAAATTGCCATTTGAAAATGGTTGAATAACCATTGAAAGCGTTTTATATTATAACTTACACCACTTTCCCCGGCAGCACTCCCCATATGCCATACTTCTCACAACTAGAAAATCTGGAGGCGCGTTTCATGTATATGACAGCGAGAGAACAAAAATTAATGAAACATCTATTACTGCAGAACCGGTACGAGACAGTGCATGAACTGGCGGAAGCTTTACAAGTCAGCACAAGAACCGTTCACCGCGAGTTGAAAACAATCAAACCGATGATGGAATCATTCGGTCTGGCACTTGATAAACAGCCCGGAAAAGGACTGAAAGCGGTAGGAAACCCGGAGGACAAACAAAAACTCCTGTCAGACCTGTCCTATGAACAGCATGAATACAGCGCTGAGGAGCGGAAACTTTTAATTCTATGTTCACTATTAGAGTCTCAAGAGCCGATTAAGCTCTACAGTCTGGCGAACGAACTGCAAGTGACAAACGCGACGATCAGCTATGACCTGGATGAGCTGGAGACTTGGATTGCGCCCTTCGGCTTGACGCTGATCCGAAAAAGGGGCTTCGGCATTCAGCTGACGGGGCCGGAAAATGCGAAACGGAAAATCGTCGGCAATCTCGTCGTCAACCGCCTTGATATTCAAAGCTTTTTGGAAGCGGTTGAATTGAATATTAAAGGAAAACCGGATGATGCTGAAAAAATGTTCGGCGTCGTAAATAAAGCGGAACTTTTGAAAATGGACCGGCTCTTAATTCAGCTCAAGGAAAAAATCGCGATCGCCTTATCTGACAGCTCATACATGGCGCTTGCGGTTCATTTAACCTTTGCGATGGACCGGATCAGGCTCGGAGAAACCATCACGATGGAGGATTCGGAACTAAAAGCGCTGCAGCAGACGAAGGAGTACGGCTCTGCGCTGGAAATGGCAAAAGAGCTTGAAAAAGCGTTCGGCGTTTCAATTCCGGAAGCTGAGATCGGATATATCACCATTCATTTGCGGAGCGCCAACCGCAAATACAAAACGGAATTCAAACCGGAAGACATAGAGGTTGAAACGGCCTTGCAAACGAAGCAGCTGATCGGCTTCATTTCTGAAAAAATTAAAATTGATCTGACGGAAAACGGTTCTTTATACGACGGTTTAATCGCCCATCTGGAGCCTGCGATCAACCGGGTAAAAGAAAATATCGACATGTACAATCCGATGACCGAGCAAATTAAACGCGACTACTTTCTGCTGTACATGGCCGTAGAAGAAGGAATGGAAAAATTCTTTCCGGGGCTTCTTTTCTCTGATGATGAGATCGCTTTCATCGTTCTTCACTTCGGCTCCGCTCTGGAAATCAAACGGGAAGAAGCGAAGATCAAAGCGCTGATCGTCTGTTCAAGCGGCATCGGATCGTCCAAAATGCTCGCATCCAGGCTGAAAAAAGAGCTTCCGGAAATCCGTTCCTTTGATATGTCTTCCCTCATCGAACTGAAGGATCGAGACATCACCGCGTACGACATGATCGTATCCACCGTTCCGATCCCGTATGAAAACATTGATTACGTCATGGTCAGTCCGCTTTTAAACGAAGAAGACGCTGATCAGGTCAAGCAGTACATCAAAAGAAAAATTCCGCTGATTCTTGACAAAAAAAGAAACGGTAAAAGAGAAGAGAAGCAGCCGGAGACGCCTGATATGCTGGAAGCGGCCGGCCGTATGGCGCATTACGCGGCGGTTATCCAAAGCGTGCTGCGGAACTTTTCGATCAAATCCATTGATTCAAACACGGCGTATGAGCTGTTTTTGAACCGTATGTTTGACATGCTGGAGCAAGAAGGATTGGTTCATAATGCCCGAAAAACCGCACAGCGCCTTGCTGAGCGTGAACGACAGGGCGGACTCGGCATCCCGGGAACGGCGATGGCTCTGTACCATCTCAAAAATGAAGAAATTGTCACGCCTTTTTTCAAAATTTATGATTTGACAGCTCCATGCAGTGTCAAAGGCATGGACGGAAATTCCCTGACCGTCGACCGCGCTTTGGTGATGATGGCGCCGGCTGATATGCCTGCTGAAGGGTCGGAAATACTAAGTGCGGTCAGCTCGGCCATCATCGAGTCCGAAGACAGTATAAAAGCCTTCCAGACGGAGGATGAAGCCGATTTATACAAACGTTTAAACAAGCTGTTTTATCATTTCATTCAGGAGAAAGGACAGCGGTAAACAGGAAGCGCACACCTCATGTGGGGTGTGTTTTTTTGTGCATGTATGAGGGTAAGGGGAAGGGAAGAAACTAAAAACACGGGACTATTGTATCATTCACCGATGGAATAGTTCTAAAACAAAATAGTTTTACAAGTTATATTTTTTGGTTTAAAATGGGTTGCGTGAGAAAGAAAATCTGACAGAGTTTTTTTGTGATTTATCATTATGGGAGATGAAAATATGGAGACATTACAGCATCTGATTCTGCATGGCATTTCAAATAGCGAAGAGATCGAAGCTGTAAAAAGCGGTACGCATACCCTGACCTACGCGGAATATCGAAAACGAATCAACCAGCTTGCACATGCGCTTCTTGATAAAGGAATAAAAAAAGGCGACAGAGTGGCGATGCTTTGCAAAAACGGCCACGCGGCATCCATTGTCATGTTTGCGGCACTCGAAATCGGCGCGGTGGTTGTGCCGGTCAGCTGGCAATTAACACCTTACGAAATGAAAGGCATTTTAGCAGCCTGTGAACCGAAAGCTGTTTTTTACAGCACTGAATTTAAAGAGATCATGGAAGAAGTGCTTCCTGCGCTTACATCTTCTCTTAAACTTAAGGTCGTAACCGGAACAGCTGCGGAGACAACGCCTCAGTTTGACGCTTTATTGACAGGCTCCGGTGAAATACCGGATGTCGAAACGGTGTCTGAAAACGATACGGCATTGCTGATGTTTACCTCAGGCACAACCGGCAATCCGAAACGCTGCATGATCACTCACGGCGGCATATACAACTACGTAAACGCGACATTGGCATACACGGGGAGAATGCAGCATGTCCGCTTCTTAGCATGCCATCCGAATTACCATACGAGCGCGATTATCTGCCAGATGGTCGGTACGATGAGCGGAACGACATTCATTATGACAGACAATCAGGACCCTGTGGAAAACCTGAAGCTCATCGAAAAAGAAAAAATTCAAACCATCATGGCGCTGCCAGTCTATTTCACATACCTGCTGAAAGCATGGGAAACGCATCAGACTGACATGTCTTCTATCGTTTATATGATGACGGGCGGCACAAAGGTGCCAAGCAGTCTGATTCAGCAGTATCTCGACATCGGCATTCCGCTCATGCACGGATACGGAAGCACGGAAGCGTGGGGCATCAGCTCTTGGAATCCGCAAATGGGAATGGATAAAGCCGCTTCCGCGGGTAAACCGATGGAAGAAGTGGACGTCCGCGTTGTAGATCCGGAAACAGGTGAAGTTCTTCCGCAAGGCTCAATCGGAGAAGTCGTTGTGAAAAGTCCGTTTTTATTCAAAGGCTACGAAGGTAACGAAGAAGCGACACGAAAAGTGTTGAAAGACGGCTGGTTCCATACCGGCGATTCCGGCTATGTGGATGAAGACGGATTTATCTTTATCACCGGACGTTATAAAGATGTCATCATCTACGGCGGCGACAATATTTATCCCGACCAGATTGAAGAGGTCATTCAGCAAGTGCCGGGCATTCTCGAAACGGCGGTTGTCGGTATCCCTGATCCGCTCTACGGCGAAAAGCCGAAAGCGTTCATCGTGACAAACGGCAGAGAAGGCCTGACAGAAGAAGAAGTGACCCGATTCCTTCAAGAACGTCTTGCTGCCTTTAAAATTCCGGACATTGAGTTCGTCAGCGAACTTCCGAAAAACAACCTTGGAAAAGTGAGAAAAGACGTGCTCCGCAAACAAGCGGTCCGTTCATAATAGAAAATAAAAACCCGGCTGCCAGCCGGGTTTTTTTCTTGCGTTCCATGTGAAACATTTTTCTCCGAAAACGTTTTGAACTGTCTCAATCATGTTTATCCGGAAGACTGCTGAGGTAGACAAGAAATATGAGATCGAACAAGAAGGAGGAACTTGACATGGAAAACTATCCGAAGGAATTCCCGGCGGAATCACAAAATCGCCAGCCGGGCATTGAAAACGAAATGAATCCGGCGCCTGTTTACGAATACAAAGAATATAAAGGCGCTGATAAATTAAAAGGGAAAACCGCACTTATCACAGGGGGCGACAGCGGTATCGGACGCGCCGTAGCGGTTGCTTACGCGAAGGAAGGCGCAAATGTCGCGATCGTCTATTTTGATGAACACGGTGATGCGGAAGATACAAAAAAACGAGTGGAAGAAGAAGGCGTAAAATGTCTGTTAATCCCCGGCGATGTCGGTGAGGAAGACTTTTGCAATGAAGCCGTTGAAAAAACGGTTGAAGAATTCGGGCGTCTTGATATTCTCGTGAATAACGCCGCGGAACAGCATCCGAAAGAAAGCATTAAAGACATCACAAGCGAGCAGCTTCACAGAACCTTTAAAACAAACTTTTACTCACAATTTTATTTGACTAAAAAAGCGATTGATTACATGAAGCCAGGCAGCGCGATCATTAATACGACATCCATTAATCCTTACACAGGCAATCCGCAGCTGATTGACTACACGGCTACGAAAGGCGCGATTAACGGTTTTACGAGATCCATGGCGCAAGCGCTCGTCAACGATGGTATCCGTGTCAACGCCGTGGCGCCGGGACCGATCTGGACACCGCTTATTCCGGCGACATTCTCAGAAGAAACAGTCGCTTCCTTCGGTCAGACTACGCCGATGGGCCGGGCAGGCCAGCCTGTTGAACATGTCGGCTGCTATGTGCTCTTGGCCTCAGACGAATCATCTTATATGACCGGACAGACGCTGCATGTCAACGGCGGCAAATTTGTGACCACATAAGGGGGCTGAAGCATGACGATATCGAAACATGACGTGAATGCATACTATCAAAAAGCGGGAATCGTTCTGACTGATGATGAAGTCGAAGACATTCAAATCATGGATTACGGCTTAGGCAAGCTTGAGGAAACCGGACTTCAGCTGTTTATTTACGTGAATACCGACCGCTACTGTTCGAAAGAATTGGTGCTCTTCCCGCGCCAGACGTGTCCCGAACACCGCCATCCGCCGGTCGGCGGCGAGAAGGGAAAACAAGAGACATTCCGCTGCCGCTGGGGGAAGGTGTATCTCTACGTGGAAGGCGAAAAGACAGAGAACCCAAGCGTCCTCCCGCCGAAAGAAGACAAGGAAAACTATACCGTCTGGCATGAGATTGTGCTTGAGCCGGGCGGACAATACACCATTCCGCCGGATACGAAGCATTGGTTTCAAGCGGGAGAAGAAGGGGCGGTCGTCACGGAAATGTCATCGACAAGCACGGATGATCACGATGTTTTCACCGACCCGCGCATTTAAGGATGAGGCTGCACGCCTCATCTTTTTTTGTATGGAAAAAAATGAATTTACCTGTATAATGGCTAATAAAGGAAAGAAGGTGCGGTCGTGTTTTCCTGTCAAATCCGGGAACATCTGACGATCAGATTGCTTGCCAAAGAAGATACGGACGAATTGTATTCTGTTATGAAGCGAAATCAAAACCATCTCAGCGAATGGCTCAGCTGGGCGGAAGAACTGGCTGATATCGATACGTACCGAGATGTGATCATCCCCGAATGGCGCTATAAATACGCGGAAGAGAATGGGTTTGACGCCGGAATTTTTGTGAAGGGCCGGTTTTGCGGCATGATCAGCATCCATAATGTTGATACAGCCAATCAAAAAGCCGAGATCGGCTACTGGCTGGATCGAGAGCACGAAGGATTCGGCATTATCACCGCAAGCTGCCGGGCGGTCATCACCCATGCATTTCAGGATCTCGGCCTGAACCGCATCATGATCAGCGCGGCTGAAAAAAACACGAAAAGCAGGGCGGTGGCGGAACGGCTCGGATTTCAGAAAGAAGGACTGACGAGAGAAGGCATTTTCGTACAGGGCGCCTATCATGACACGGTGAACTACAGCATGCTGAAGCGGGAATGGAGCGAAGATCGGCAGAAGAGCACATTTCTTGGTTTAAATGTCTCCCCAATGTGGAAAAGTAACAGCGGAGACGTTAAAAAGGAGTGATTCTTCATGAATCAAAATGAAATCAAAGAAAAAGTGCTTGAAGTACTGGATCATCATAAAGTCGGTTCGCTTGCGACGGTAGAGCAAGGCAAACCGCATTCACGCTACATGACATTTTTCCATGACGGCTTAACGATTTACACGCCGACAAGCAAAGACACTCATAAAGCGGAAGAAATTGAAAACAATCCGAATGTTCATATTCTGTTAGGGTATGACTGCGAAGGATTCGGTGACGCTTATGTGGAAGTGGCCGGAACCGCCAAACTGAACAACTCAGCCAATTTAAAAGAAAAGCTGTGGGATCCGAAACTGGAACGCTGGTTTGACGGAAAAGACGATCCGAACCTGGTGATTCTTGAAATTGAACCGAAGCAGATCAAGCTCATGAACGCGGGTGAAAAAACGCCGGCCGAGCTGGAACTTTAATAAATCATTTGATTATTCAGGGGCAATCTGTTATAATTAATTGTTAAGTGACAACATGCAAATAAAAAAGAAAGTAAACTTCTTTTTTCTGTTTTGATATAGAAGCTTCAGGCTTCAACGGACAGCTTGAAAAAAAGCTGAGCTTATTCTTTTCCTTCTGACATTCGCCCCTAACGAAGAGATGGAAAAAAGACTTTTTGTTTTACAATTCACACCGGCGCGGCTTCGGAGCCGCAGTGACGATTGAGAGGTAGGGCTTTCGTTGTCTTGTGTTCAAGAACTTCCATGGTGTTTACTTTCGAAGAATGATTCTGTCGGAACTGTTTATACGAATCACCCGCGGGCTAAGGCGGGCAACCATATATTATTTATTTGCGTAAGAAAAGAATAAGACAAAACCGCACCGGGCATCCGGGCGGTTTTTTTATGTAACCGGCCGAAACCTCGCCGCAGTCTGCAGAGTCTAATCAGTAGAAAAGATTTGGAGGAATCATACATTGCACGTTATTACTTCACAAGTACTGTTTATCTTCTGTTTTCTGCTGCTGATACATTCGATTGAAACGCTTGCCTATGCAACACGGCTTTCCGGCGCGAGAGTCGGATTTATCGCGTCAGCGCTGTCATTATTTAATGTCATGGTCATCGTGTCGCGCATGTCAAACATGGTTCAGCAGCCGTTTACCGGACATCTGATTGATGCCGCCGGATCAAACGCCCTGTCTCTTGTGGGCGCCCAGTTTCGATTTTTAATATTCGGCTCCACGGTCGGAACGATACTCGGTATCTGTCTTTTGCCGACATTTGTCGCATTATTCACCCGGGCGATTATACACTTGGCGGACGGAGGAGGCTCCGTCATGCAGGTATTTAAAAAAGGATTTTCACTGAACGGGCTGAAGCATGCGCGTTCTTATATCAGACGGCCGTCAGTCTCCTATTTAAAAGGGCTTCAATTCCGAATGATTCCGAAACGCTTGTTTGTCATTAATATGGTCATTACGTCTATTTACACGATCGGCGTTCTGTCCGCTCTGTACGCCGGCCTTCTGGCGCCTGAGCACAGCACGACCGCCGTGATGGCATCAGGCTTAATCAACGGGGTTGCGACTATGCTGTTGGCTGTGTTTGTTGATCCGAAAGTATCCGTACTGGCAGACGATGTGGCGAAGGGCAAGCGCAGCTACGTCTCCTTAAAATGGACATCATTGACGATGGTCACATCACGGGTCGCTGGTACGCTTCTCGCCCAGCTCGTATTCATCCCCGGCGCTTATTATATCGCCTGGGTGACGAAATGGATGTAACGCATGAAAAAAGCTCCTCTGCAGAAGAGGAGCTTTTTTATTGATAATTTCTCAGGCCGCGATCATAAATAAAATTACCGAACGGAATAAAGGCCGCGATAAAACCGGCGGCTGACCATTTCACATGCCATTTGACAGTAAACGCCGCATACGCCAGCACCGCCAGATAAATGATAAACAAACCGCCGTGAATGGAACCGGCAATGGTGACGGCGAGCGGATGATGAGCCCAATACTTCAGCGGCATCGCGATAAACAGCAGCACCAAAAGCGACATTCCTTCAATAAACCCCATCGTGCGAAGTCTGCCGATCGGCGTGTGTAACATACAGCTCCCTCCTGTCGGACATCTTTTTTCCTCTATACTATAAGCAAAGGGCAGTCCTAATATGACCATTTCGCGTCAGTTCCTAAAAAACCTTTATTAATTCAGCCTGTTGTTCTTGTCATTTTTCGGATTTCTCTTGATAATATAGCCAAAAGGGTAAGGAAGGACTACAGTCATGAAACTAGATAATGTTGATCTGAGCATCATTAAAGAGCTGCAGCGGGACAGCCGCCTTTCCATGCGGGAGCTGGGCAGAAAAATCAAATTGTCAGCCCCGTCCGTCACAGAGCGTGTCAGACAGCTTGAATCCTTCGGCGTCATTAAGCGCTATACATTGGACATTGATCAAAAAAAGATCGGGCTTCCCGTCTCCTGCATTGTCGAAGCGACGGTGAAAAACGGAAAATACGATCAATTCAAAACCTACATTCAATCCATTCCCAACATTGAATTTTGTTTTCGGGTCGCCGGGGCGGCGTGTTATATGCTGAAGATTAACGCGGACAGCCTGGAAACGATCGAACACTTCATTAACCGCACCTCTCCGTATGCCCAAACCGTGACCCACGTCATTTTCTCAGAAATTGACACAAAAAACGTCCTCGATTAGAGAGAGCGTGAGGAAGTCTGTTATAATAACAGGATGAGTGTGAAAGAAAGAGAAGTGAAAAGCATGTCAAAAACAGTTGTATTAGCTGAAAAACCTTCAGTCGGCCGGGACTTGGCCCGCGTGCTGAAGTGTCATAAAAAAGGAAACGGATATCTTGAAGGCGACCGCTACATCGTCACATGGGCGCTCGGGCATCTGGTAACGCTCGCTGACCCTGAAGGATACGGCAAAGAATTTCAATCATGGCGGCTTGAGGATCTGCCGATTATTCCGGAGCCTTTGAAGCTCGTCGTCATTAAAAAAACAGGAAAACAGTTCAATGCGGTCAAAGCTCAGCTTGTCCGAAAAGACGTCAGCCAGATCGTAATCGCTACAGACGCAGGACGGGAAGGGGAACTAGTGGCCCGCTGGATTATCGAAAAGGCAAACGTCCGCAAACCGATTAAGCGGCTGTGGATTTCCTCTGTGACGGATAAGGCGATTAAAGAAGGATTTCAAAAGCTCCGCAACGGCAAAGAGTACGAAAACCTGTATCATTCCGCGGTTGCCAGAGCGGAAGCGGATTGGATCGTCGGCATCAACGCGACCCGCGCGCTGACGACAAAATTTAACGCGCAGCTGTCATGCGGACGCGTCCAGACTCCGACACTGGCGATGATCGCCAAGCGTGAAGCGGACATTCAGGCGTTCAAACCCGTTCCTTATTACGGTCTCCGCGCGGCGGCTGATCAGATGACGCTGACATGGCAGGATAAAAAAACAAAGCAGACTAGAACATTCGATCAGACGGTGACCGGCCGTTTGGCAAAAGACTTGCAAGGAAAGCCGGCAGTCATTTCAGAATTGAAAAAAACGGCGAAGAAAAGCTTCGCACCCGGTCTTTACGACTTGACGGAATTGCAGCGGGACGCTCATAAGCGCTTCGGTTTCTCCGCAAAAGAGACGCTGTCCGTGCTACAAAAGCTGTATGAACAGCATAAGCTTGTCACTTACCCGCGGACAGATTCCAGATTCCTTTCCGCAGACATCGTGCCGACTTTAAAAGACCGTTTAAACGGCATGGAAGTTAAGCCGTACGCGCAATACGTCAATCAAATACTGAAGCGGGGCGTCAAAGCGCATAAAGGATTCGTCAATGATGCGAAAGTATCGGATCACCATGCCATTATTCCGACAGAGGAGCCGCTGATCCTTTCAAGCCTCAGCGACAAAGAACGAAAGCTTTACGATCTGATCGCCAAACGTTTTCTCGCCGTGTTAATGCCGGCGTTCGAATACGAAGAAACAAAGGTCACAGCCGATATCGGCGGCGAAACATTTACCGCAAAAGGGAAAACGGTTCAATCGCCTGGCTGGAAAGCCGTGTATGATATGTACGAGGATGACGACGATCACGAGGAGGACAAAGACCAGACGCTCCCGGATCTTCAGCAGGGTCAGCGCCTCACTGTCTCATCATTGAAAGAAACGAGCGGACAGACGAAACCGCCGGCGCGCTTTAATGAAGGCACGCTGTTATCCGCAATGGAGAACCCAAGTGCCTTTATGCAGGGAGAAGAGAAGAACCTTGTGAAAACATTGGGTGAAACCGGCGGACTCGGAACAGTCGCCACCCGCGCTGATATCATTGAAAAACTGTTCAATAGTTTCTTAATCGAGAAAAAAGAAAAAGATATTTTCATCACGTCAAAAGGGAAGCAGCTCTTACAGCTCGTCCCGGAAGATTTAAAATCGCCGGCCTTAACCGCTGAGTGGGAGCAAAAGCTCTCCGCCATCGCAGCGGGCAAACTGAAATCCGCCGTGTTCATTAAAGACATGAAAACATATGCGGGCAAAACGGTGAAGGAAATCAAAAACAGCAGCCAGACTTTCAGACATGACAACATTTCAGGCACCGCCTGCCCTGATTGCGGCAAAATGATGCTTAAAGTCAACGGCAAACGCGGCACGATGCTCGTGTGCCAGGATCGGGAATGCGGCAGCCGGAAAACGCTGGCAAGAAAAACAAACGCCCGCTGCCCGAACTGTCATAAGAAAATGGAGCTTCGCGGCCAGGGTGAAGGCCAAACCTTCGCATGTGTATGCGGCCACCGGGAGAAACTGTCCGTCTTTGAAAAGCGCAAGGCGAAAGATAAATCCGGACGCGCATCCAAGCGGGACATCAACTCTTATATGAAAAGCCAAAACAAAGAGGAGCCGATGAACAACGCGCTGGCAGAACAGCTGAAAAAACTCGGCCTGGATAAATAGATCAGAGAAAGGCAGCATTTGTAAAGAAATGCTGCCTTTTGTTGTGTTTTTAACTGTAATGGGAATACGATCCAGACGAAGAGGGAAAAGGTGAGCAGGCGGCGCTCCCATTTAAAATTTCCCAATGTGAAAAAATGCTAGTATTCTTTTATCGTTTCCTATATAGTAAAAATACTTTGTGAAAAAATAAGATATAGGTCTAAAAAAGGATTTGTAAAATAGGAGGATGGACTGTGAAGCAATTCGTTTTTCGTCTGATGATCCTTTTGATTTCGATCGTTCTGACGGCGGGGTGCGCGGAGGCCGGCACTGAAAAACAGGCGGCGGCCGAACCGTCCGGACCGCTTCAGCCCGCAGAGCATTTTATTTATCATAAATTGATGAACGGGCGGGGGATGATCCGGACGAACATATCCGGTGAGCCGGAATATTTATCTGAGTCTCTCGGACTATGGATGGCATTTTTGCTGAACAGGAAAGATGAACGGCAGTTTCAAGCGCAATATCAGCTTCTCACCGATTCGTTTCTGACGAAAAACGGGCTCGTGTCGTGGAAGATTGACGGGAATAAAGCGAGCGGCACCAATGCCTTAATTGATGATTTCAGAATCATGAACTGTCTGAATGAGGCCGGAACCCTGTGGGGAAACAGTGAATACGGGAAAACAGCGGTGCAGATCGGGGAGGCGCTGGAAAAATACAATACGAATGACGGGTATTTTACGGATTATTATGATGCCGCTTCAAATGCCGCGTCAAAGACCGTGACGTTGTCCTATGTCGACCCCGGCGCCTTACAGATGCTCAGAGAAAAGGGGATTATCGATGAGAAAACGGAAAACCGGAACCTTGATGTTCTCAATCTTGCGCCCCTGAAAAATGGTTTTCTGCCGAAATCGTTCAATACCGAAACTAAGGAATACAAATATGACAGCGAAGTGAATGTCATCGACCAGCTGTACGCCGCCGTGAATCTGAAGCGGGGCGATGGCAAAGCCGCTGTGCTGTCGAAATGGATTATAAAGGAATTTAAGTCGCGCGGACAGCTGTACGGACGATACAGCGCAGACACGAAGGAGCCGGCGGTTCAATACGAATCACCATCCGTTTACGCCCTGGCCGTTCTTTTTTTAGCAGAACAAAAAGCTGATCCGGCTGTCATCAAGCCGCTTTATGAAAGAATGACTTCATTTGAAACACTGGACACGCTGAAACCTGATTACGGCGGCTATATGAGCGGGGGCGATACACATTCTTTCGATAACCTGCTGCCGCTTCTGGCTGAAAGGAAATTGTTTAATGAAAATATCATTCAATGAATCACAAAAACTGTGCAGCTACACAGCAGTTATGCTGGTGCTGCTATCTTTTTTTATTTACTATGCGTCTCAGCAATCCGCAGGGCTTCTGATAACCTGCATCACATTGCTTGTTACGGGAGCCGGCATTTGGTTCGGGGCAATCTATGCGCTCGTCATCACCTTACTCGTCTTATTTGTTCTCGGCAGCCTGCTCCTGTGGTTTCAGACCGGGAGCTTTATGGCGTCTGCCGGTGCCGAAAGTCTGCAGGTGCTGGTCATTTGGGGGATTGCGCTGCTGCTCTTTTCTTACATAGCGGGAAGGATTCACGAGTTGGCGAAGGGGCTTGAGCGCTCAGTGAAACAGCTGCGTGAAGAGATTACGAGCTTTGTCGCCGTCGACAGGGTGACCGGCTTTGACAACCATCTGCGGATGAAGCTGGAGCTTTCTGAGGAAATCAAGCGGGCGGAACGCTACGGCAATTCCTTCGTCTTTTTGCTGCTGCACATGCATTATTTCAAGGAATTCAAATCCCTCTACGGAGAAAAAGAGACCGACCGCCTGCTGGCATTTACCAGCCGCCAAATCCGGTCAAGCGTTCGGGAAACAGACAAAAAATTCAGGCCGTCCGCCGAACGGTTCGGCATCGTGCTGACCCATACGCCTGAAGAAAACATGCCGGCCGTTCTGGCGAAGCTGAAAAAGGAATTGGATACGTACCGGCTGCAAAACGGTAAATACGTCTCCATCACCTTCCGTGTATGTTACTTGGCGTACCGAAAGGATTTACAAACGGCCGAGCAATTTTTAAATGAACTGGAAAACGAGATGATGATGAATGAACTCTAAATGGATACGTCTCTTACTCTCGGCGCTCTTCATGATTTCGGCGGTTTATGTTCCCCTCACGGCGGAAGCAAAAGACAAAAAGGACGGCATTCTCATTATTTATACAAGCACGGACGGCAAAGAAACCGCTGAGGTCAAAATGCTTGATCTGACCGCGGGCCATTTCTCATCCGCCGTCACCGTGAAAAGCGACGGAGACATCACAGCAGCCGATCTCAAAAAGAATCGGCGCGTCATCTATTACGGCGTCACGAAAAAAAAGCTCAGCGCATCATTTGTGTCTCTGATCAGCAGTATGCCGCAGCAGCTTATCAGCATCGGCTATAACGCTGGGCAGTTCCGCCAATTTGCGGGTTTGTCCCTGACAGAAAAAGAAACGGTATACCGCATTTACGGCAAGAAAGAAAAAACAGACATGCCGCTTGAAAAAGGGATGTCCGTGCTCGGCGTATCGGGAGTAAAAGGGGAGCCCCTTTATACATACCGGTCCGGTGACGGCAACACCCGCCCTTTTATGTGGAAAACGGCGCGCTCTGACTATTATTTCGGTGTGACGAGCCTGTTAAATGATTCGTTTCTGACGGCGAAAGCGCTGCGCAACGCATTCGGAGAATCAGCGGGCGGCACCCTCCTTTATTTACGGCTTGAAGACATCAGTCCGATGTCAGATGAGACATTACTTTACGAAGCGGGCGCTTACCTGCATAAAAGACACATTCCGTTTATTCTGGCGGTCATTCCGGTCTATCTCAATCCGGAAAACGGAGAAAAAGTATACCTGGCGGACAAGCCGAAAATGGTCAGCGTCCTGAAAAAACTTCAGCAAATGGGCGGCAGTATCATTATTCATGGCTACACGCACGCATACCGATACAGCGAAACGGGAGAAGGCTTTGAATTTTGGGATGCCAAAGCGGATCAGCCGATTACGTCAGAAAATGCGGATGATACTCCGGTCAAGCTTGAAAAGGAACAGGATTTTCCGAATGAAAAAGCGTACCGGGCGTATGTGAAGCCTTTCCGTGAAAAAGAAAACATCTACACGAGAACGAAGCTGGAGCAGGCGATTGACGATCTGACAGAGCTCGGCCTTTACCCGCTGTCATTCGAAGCGCCGCACTATACGATGTCTGAAGAAGGCTACAAAATCGCATCTTCTTATTTCTCCAGCATTTTCGGACAAGTGCAGCTCAGCGGCACGACGTGGAAAACCTCGGGCGTCCCTCCGTTCGTCTCAAAGCCGGCTATGCTGGACGGGATGACGCTGTACCCTGAAACAATCGGTTATGCCGATAACTCAAAGGAAAATCCGCTCGGAGATATGGAGAATCATATTTCGCAGATGATTGATTTCGGCGGCGGAACGGCGGGCGGTTTCTACCATCCGTATCTCGGCATGAAATACCTCCCCGAGCTCGTCAATCAGATGGAGCGGATTCCCGGCGGCGAGTGGCTCGACCTGAAGAAAACGAAGCAAACGGTAACGTCGGACAGCGTCAGGATCAAAACGGACGGAGACGGAACCATTCATGTGGAAAACAAGATTCATCCGATAACGGCCTTTTTCAATCACCATCAGCAGACGCCTCTGGAAAAAGCGCTTTGGATTCTCTCCGGCGTGGTGTTATTGTTTATCATCATGTTCGCCTGCTACGTTCTTTATTTGCGCGCCACATTAAAAAAACGAATCTTTAAGGAGAGAAGAACCCTTGAGTAACATTCTGTTTTTTATCTCATTAAGTTTAATATGGGTGATGCTTCTCTATCACATGTTTCTGATGCAGGGCGGATTCAGGCATTATATGACCTTCGAACGGAACATTCCGAAATGGCGCGCAAAGATGGGGGAGCTCCCGAAGGTCATTGTGCTCATCCCCGCGCATAACGAGGAGGTCGTCATCAGGCAGACGCTGAAGGCGATGGTGAACCTGTATTATCCGAAAGACAGGCTTGAGATCATCGTCGTTAACGATAATTCCTCCGACCGGACGGGAGACATCGTCAATGAATTTTCCCGTCAGTATGACTTCATTAAAATGGTCATCACAAAGCCCCCGAACGCCGGAAAAGGAAAATCTTCGGCGCTGAACTCAGGGTTCGCGGAATCGAACGGAGACGTGATCTGCGTGTATGATGCAGACAATACGCCGGAAAAAATGGCGGTGTACTACCTGGTTCTCGGTCTGATGAATGATGAGAAAGCGGGAGCGGTTGTCGGGAAATTCCGTGTCATCAATGCGGCCAAAACGATCCTGACGAAGTTTATCAATATTGAAACCATCTGCTTTCAGTGGATGGCGCAGGGCGGCAGATGGAAATGGTTCAAAATCGCCACCATCCCAGGGACGAACTTCGCGATCAGGCGGAGCATTATCGAACAGCTCGGCGGCTGGGATGATAAGGCGCTGGCGGAGGATACCGAGCTGACCATCCGCGTATATAATCTCGGCTACCATATCCGCTTTTTCCCGGCGGCTGTGACATGGGAGCAGGAGCCTGAGACATGGAAGGTCTGGTGGCGTCAGCGGACAAGATGGGCGCGCGGCAACCAATACGTTGTTCTCAAGTTTTTATCCCAATTTTTTAAGCTGAGACGCAAGCGGATCATCTTCGATCTATTTTATTTCTTTTTTACGTATTTTTTGTTTTTCTTCGGTGTGATCATGTCAAACACGATTTTTATCATCAATCTTTTTTACGACCTGCATCTGGCAGTCGGGTTTTTGGCGATGATTTTGTGGATACTGGCCTTTTTCCTGTTTATGACTGAGGTCATGATTACTTTAAGCATTGAAAAAACAGAAATGAACAAACAAAACTTCTTTATCGTATTTCTGATGTACTTTACTTACTCCCAGGCTTGGATCGTGCTCGTCATCTGGTCATTATTCACAGAGATTAAGCACCGCTTGTTCAAGCAGGAAGTCAAGTGGTACAAAACGGAGCGATACAATCAAAATAAAAGCGGGTGACCTTTTTGAAAAAAGCGATCATATTGATAACTGGCCTTTTGCTATTGATGTATAACGGGCAGGCGGCCGCGGCCCGGGAACTGAAAACGGACGGTTCCGCCCTCGGAACAAGCGCCGGCGCAAAAGAGCAGCAGGCGCTGACCAGCGATCTGATGACACTGTACGGGGCGAAAGACAGCGCAGAGCTGACCTATCAGATTCCTGCGGGAGCTTCGAATGCCGATCAGTCGCTTCTGATTGATTACGAGGCGTCAAACTTATTAATTGCCCCGTCTTCTTTAACCATCGCCATTGATGATGAACCCGTCAAATCCATAAAGCTTGACGGCAGTTCCAAGCGGAAAACGGTGAAGCTCAATCTCAGCAAAAGCCAATCCGCCCAAGGCTATCACAATGTATCATTACGATTTTACGGCGTGTTAAAAGAGGGCGTCTGCGTCAGGCAGGATACGTCAGGCAACTGGATAAAAATTTATCCGGACAGCCGCCTTGTGCTTTCAGAAGCAAGCAAGTCAAAGGGAGCAGATCTCGGCCATTTCCCGTATCCGTTTGCCCAATCAGGCAATACGGGTGAAGAAACCGATATTATCCTTCCTGACAAACCGACCTCGGCGGAAGCTGAAGCCGCAGTCAAAACAGAAGCATTTCTGAAAACGGCAGACAGCAGGCTGAAGGTTTCCTATGTAAAAGAATCCGACGCCGGCAAAATCAGCAATCCGTCAATTGTCATCGGCGCTGATCAGCATTGGAACGGGAAAATAAAAGAGCTTTTCGAACGGGGGAACATCAAAGCGGAAGACAACAAACTTCTTCTCGCTGAACGGGTTCTGACATCAGGGGACAAACGGCAGCCCGTCCTGTTTGTCACGGCGCAATCAGACAAAACGCTGGCGGATAAAATACGCGTCATTACAGACAGCGCTTATTCAGGCCAGCTGGGCGGAGATACTTTGACAATCGGCCGCCTTCAGCCCGTTGCGGAAAAGACAGGCAATAAACTGACACTAGAGGACTTCGGCGCGGGAAATGTAACGGTCGGGTCAAACAAAACGGCGTCAGAGCACTTCTTTTACCCTGCGGCGGCCGCTGTTGATAAAAACGGTAAGGTCAAGCTTTCACTTACATTAAAGACGTCGGAATCAGTCCGGAAGAAGGCGGATTCAGATGATGACGCTGAGAGAGCGGAGCTGAACGTCATGGTCAACGGACAGCCGAATGCGGTGCGTCTTGATGATCTCGGCAATCAAGATAAAGACGGCTTTTACCACGTCTCAATCCCGATTGATCCGAAGCTTTTGCGAAGCAGCAGGTACATTGATCTGCAATTTGTCACATCAGGTTTGAAACATAACAATCCGTGTATCGACCGTGACGAAAACAAATGGGTCTATATTGATAAAAGCAGCACGCTGACGTATCCGGTAAGCGATGCGGCGCAGAAAGCGGACTTCGGGCAATGGCCGCTCCCGTTTGCGGGCGGCGGGAAAGAGAAAACAGTGATCGTCATCCCGGATGACGTAAACATGCAGACACTGAAAGAACTTTCTCTGGTGGCGGATTCATTCGGAAACGGCTTTACCGTAAAGACGGCATCAGACATGAAGGAAGCGGATGCCAAAGGCCGGAATGTTGTGTTTATCGGAGGCCTGCCGCAAATTCCGCTTTTGAAATCAAACGCCTCTAAGCTTCTCGTGCCATCAGACCGCAGCGGAGCTTACGATGTTTCTTCGTTTCAGATGCTGAATGAGACAACGAAACAAGTCGCGTTTACCCAGAAATCACCTTGGGACTCAGATAGCAGTATTGCTGTTTTTGCTCCGTTATCAGGAAGCGGCGCGGCTGTCACAAAAGAGCTGATCAGCTTTTTAGACAGCACAAGCGATGCGGCAACCGTCGTCAACGAAACGACAGGCAAGCAGCTGTTTTCGAACCATCAGCAAATCAAGTCAGATAACAGCAGTCCATCGGCTGATACGAAAAGCCGTTCCGCAGCACTGAACGTCACGTATATCGCTGTTTTCGCGGCGCTTATGATCATTGCGGCCGGTCTGATCTGGCTGACGGCAAGAAGGAAAAAAAGAAAAACGGATCATGAAAAAAGCGAAGAGTAATGAAGGAAAAAGAGGCCGTTAACAGGCCTCTTTTTTTGTATTTTTATTTCCATTTTTGGCGGTGATTTTTTTATTTTTGAAACAGCATAAAAGCCCCTTTACAACTGAACGGGACGGGAGTATGATCTCTTTTATAATCTATATCGCTTAATCTGTAATCAGAGCGGGGGAACCAATTTGCGGCGCGTCATGCCGCTTGGGGTGAATCCTTTCCAGGTAGGGCCAACTCTCATAAGCCCGAATCCGACAGCTAACCTCGTAAGCGTTCATGAGAGGAGATGAATGAAACCTGTGCACGATTATGGCGCAGGGGCATCCGTTTGCCTCTGTGTCTTTTTGCTGTGCTGAAATAAGGCATGCAATCAGCATTCGGAGACATCATAGCAGTAAGAGTTTGTAAATCAAACGGAAAATGAAAAAAAGGGGAAGACAACAAATGTACCATTCAATCAAAAGATTTTTGATTGGGAAACCGCTGAAATCACAGGCGGCCGGAGAGCAGAAACTCACGAAACTCAAGGCGCTCGCCATGCTTTCTTCAGACGCGCTGTCATCAGTTGCTTACGGAACGGAACAGATTCTGATCATTTTGGCTGCGGTAAGCGCGGCCGCGTTTTGGTATTCCATTCCGATCGCAGCCGGCGTTCTCATTTTGCTGCTTGCTTTGATTCTGTCCTACAGACAGATTATTTACGCTTATCCGCAAGGCGGAGGCGCTTATATGGTTTCAAAAGAAAACCTTGGTGAGAAGCCGGGCCTGATTGCGGGCGGCTCATTGCTTGTTGATTATATTCTGACGGTGGCGGTAAGCATTTCTGCCGGAACTGACGCCATTACATCTGCATTTCCGGCTTTGCACCCGCATCATTTGCTCATTGCTGTTTTGCTTGTGATTCTGATTATGATTTTAAATTTGAGAGGACTGTCAGAGTCGGCGTCCATTTTGGCGTATCCCGTCTATCTGTTTGTGGCGGCGCTTGTCCTTTTGATCGTCGTCGGACTGTTTAAGCTCATGACGGGCCAGGTTCATCCGGCCGAACACACGCCGATCGGCACACCCGTGGCGGGCATCACGCTGTTTTTGCTGCTGAAGGCCTTTTCATCCGGCTGTTCGGCACTGACCGGTGTTGAAGCCATTTCAAACGCGATCCCTGCCTTTAAAAATCCTCCGGCGAAAAACGCGGCCCGCACTCTGGCCATGATGGGGATTCTGCTGGCGATCTTATTTACGGGGATTACGGTGCTGGCGTACGGCTACGGCACGGGACCGAAGCCTAACGAGACCGTTATTTCACAAATCGCCGCGGAAACTTTCGGCCGCCATACGGTGTATTATTTCATTCAAGGCGTTACATCTTTGATTCTCGTGCTTGCGGCGAATACGGGCTTTTCCGCTTTTCCGCAGCTGGCGTTTAATTTAGCGCGCGATCAGTATATGCCGAGAATGTTTACGGTACGGGGCGACCGATTAGGATTTTCAAACGGAATCATCTTTCTCGGTATCGCGTCCATCTTGCTCATTCTTTTATTCGGCGGCCGCACGGAACATTTAATTCCGCTTTATGCCGTCGGCGTGTTCATTCCGTTTACGCTGTCGCAGACGGGAATGTGCATCAAGTGGATCAGGCAGAAGCCGAAGGGCTGGGCGGTAAAAATGCTGATCAATTCATGCGGCGCCGCCATTTCATTTATGGTGCTGTGTATTTTATTCGCGACGAAGTTCAATCTTGTCTGGCCGGTGCTGTTATTCATGCCTGCTGTCGTCATGCTGTTTTTCGTCATTAAAAATCACTACACCGCGGTCGGCGAACAGCTGCGGGTCGTTGATCAGCAGCCTGAGGAAATCAGGGGAACCGTCGTCATCGTGCCTGTCGCCGGTGTCACCACCGTCGTCCAAAAATCGATTCAGTATGCGAAATCATTATCGGATCAGGTTATTGCGGTTCATGTTTCCTTTGACAGAGAAAACGAAAAAAAGGTGGAAAAGCGCTGGGAAGAACTTCATAACGGCGTCCGCCTCGTCACCCTGCATTCCTCATACCGCAGTCTGGTTCACCCGTTTGATAAGTTTTTGGAAACGGTCGAACAGAAAGCGAAAAAAGAACAGTTCTCCGTGATGGTGCTGTTTCCGCAATTTATTACGAAAAAACGCTGGCAGACCATCCTTCACAACCAATCAGCCTTCTTGCTCCGCGTCCGGCTGTTTTGGAAGAAGGACATAATCGTCGCCACCCTGCCGTACCATTTTAAAAAGTAACGGCAAAGACCGCAGGCTGAAATGCCGCGGTCTTTTTTGTAAAGGAGGACGACATGGCACAAGGCGCTTTTGTCATCATACAAAATGATGGGCAGGACATATTGCTCGTAAAACGAAAAGACATCCCCTTATGGGATTTGCCCGGGGGCAGGATCGCTGAAGATGAAATACCTGAAGCCGCAGCCGTCAGAGAGGCTTGTGAAGAAACCGGTTATAACGTGACCATCATAAAAAAAGCCGGTGAGTATGAAAGGCCGGCATTTGAAGATACACAGCATGTATTCATCGGAGCCATTACCGGAGGAACACCGCTGATGAACGGGCCGGAAACCGCCGCATTACGCTGGTTTTCCCCAAACCGGCTGCCACTGTTCATGGTGCCGAACAGAAAACGGCAAATAAAAGACGGACTCAATGGGGCGGCAAATCATAAGGCAGTCCTTAAAGACCGAAATCTGTTATCCATCCTTGATCTGCTAAGAAAAAAGCTGAGAGTATAGCCCGTGTTTCAACCCGTTTGAAAAAGGGGATGAATACAGGTAAAAGGAGGATGCAGTATGCCAAGTAAAACAGCAGGACACGTAATGACGGAGCTGCTTGAACAATGGGGAGTCGGTCATATATACGGCATTCCCGGAGACAGCATTAATGAATTTATCGAAGAACTGAGACATGAACGAAATAACCTGACATTCATCCAAACCCGGCACGAAGAAGTCGCAGCCCTGGCTGCCGCGGCTGAGGCAAAACTGACCGGGCAGATCGGTGTCTGCCTTTCAATCGCAGGACCGGGGGCCGTTCATCTGCTGAACGGTTTATACGACGCCAAAGCGGACGGCGTTCCGGTGCTGGCGATTGCGGGACAGGTGGCTTCCGATGAAATCGGCCGTGACAGCTTTCAGGAAATCAAATTAGAGCAAATGTTTGAGGACGTGGCGGTGTTCAACCAGCAAGTACATACGGCAGAAGCGCTGCCCGATCTTCTGAATCAGGCGATCCGCACGGCTTACAGCAAAAAAGGCGTTGCCGTTTTAACCGTTTCTGATGATTTATTCGCGCAAAAAATCAAACGGGAGCCGGTTTATACATCGCCGATATACCTCAAAGCCGTTATAGAGCCGAAAAAAGAACATCTCGTGACATGCGCGCAATATATTAACAACGCAAAAAAACCGGTCATTCTCGCCGGCCAAGGGTTAAAATCGGCAAAAGAGGAGCTGCTCGCATTCGCCGATAAAGCGGCCGCTCCGATTGTGATTACTCTTCCGGCAAAAGGCGTCGTGCCTGACAGCCATCCCCACTTTCTCGGGAATCTCGGACAAATCGGCACAAAGCCCGCCTACGAAGCCATGGAGGAATGCGATCTGCTGATTATGCTCGGCACATCGTTCCCGTACAGGGATTATCTACCGGATGATACGCCCGCCATTCAGCTTGATTCGGATCCGGCGAAAATCGGCAAGCGCTATCCCGTCAATGCGGGAATCGTCAGTGATGCGGCTCTGGGGCTGAAAGAGCTGACGGAATACATTGAATATAAAGAAGACAGAAGATTTTTGGACGCCTGCACCGAGCACATGAAGCATTGGTGGAAGGAAATCGAAAAGGATGAAACCGAAGCGACTCATCCGCTCAAGCCGCAGCAGGTCATTGCCCGGCTTCAGGATGCGGCCGCAGAGGACGCCGTCCTGTCAGTGGATGTCGGAACGGTTACGGTGTGGATGGCCCGCCATTTTAAAATGAAGAAGCAGGACTTTATCGTCTCAAGCTGGCTCGCCACAATGGGATGCGGGCTTCCGGGAGCGATTGCCGCAAGCCTTGCCGAACCTGAGCGGCAGTCCATCGCCATTTGCGGAGACGGCGGATTTTCAATGGTGATGCAGGACCTGCCGACGGCTGTTAAATACAAACTGCCGATTACGGTTGTCGTTTTAAACAACGAAAATTTAGGCATGATTGAATATGAACAGCGGGTCAAAGGCAACATTGACTACGTCACCCAGCTGCAAAATATGGATTACGCCGCTTTTGCAGAAAGCTGCGGAGCAAAAGGCATCAAAGTGACGAAACACGAGGAATTGGCTCCCGCCTTCCACGAAGCGCTCAACTCAAACGAGCCGGTCGTCATTGACGCCGTCATCGGCGACGAGCCGCCGCTTCCGGGGAAAATCACTTACGGCCAAGCGAAGGGCTTCAGCAAATACATGCTGAAAAACTTCTTTGAAAACCAAAAAATCGAAATGCCGTCACTCAAGAAAAGCTTAAAACGGCTGTTTTAAGAAGCCGGCGCTTTAAAAAAATAAACAGGCAGCATGCCTGTTTATTTTTTTGTTTGTTGAGGCGACTTGGCTTGCATATAGCCGTCCTAAACGGAAACGGAGATTGTGAAAAACCACAGCTGGCGAGCGATGGCTGATAAAAAACTTAAGAAGGACCAGGACAGTTCATAACAAACGTGGTTCGCACATCAGCATCGCCCAGCCCTTATCAGCAAAAACAGGAACTAAGACCAGCGGGGCGACGTACACCGTCAAGAAAGGCGATGCTCTTTCTGTCATTGCACAGAAAAACGGCGTGAGCATGGCCACCCTGCAAAGGTTGAACGGCATCAAGAATCCGAATTTTATCAAAGTCGGCCAAGTATTAAAGCTGACGGATTCGGCCAGCCCCCAACAAAAGGCAAAAAATCATCTTACACGCTGCCTTCAGGCGTTTTTAAAGTGACAAGCCCCTTAACTAAGGGAACGTCCGTGAAACAGATACAGACAGCTTTGGCGGCTCTTTATTACTATCCGGACAAAGGAGCAAAGAACAACGGAATAGATGGCTATTACGGACCTAAGACAGCAAATGCAGTCAAACGGTTCCAGTCCATGTATGGCCTGTCTGCTGATGGAATTTACGGACCGAAAACGAAAGCAAAAATGATGTCTCTTCTGAAATAAATGAAACAGCCCTTTAATAGGGCTGTACCACAATTCTATATATTTCATAAAAATAAAGAAGTATATAGAATTGTGGTTCGCATCAATGGTAGAATGTGTTTGTTGGAAAAAGTATTTCAAATACTTGTAAATTTGTATAAAATTTGAAGGGTAACCTTACGAAGAAATAGTGAAACAACACATTGCCTGATAAACATTGTGCAAAACCCAAATCCTATAGTTCAGTTGGCACTGCATATCCCGATTTTGTGTCATTATGCACTAGATAGAAATGATTAAAATATCCTAAATAATTCAAAAAAGGTGTTTACAACCTTATTTATATCCTATATCTTAGGAAAGAAGGTAAAATATTCAATAGGGGGATACTGACGTGAAAAAGAGTAAATTTTTACTTACCACCATGTTCTCTACAACTATGTTGATTTCCGGTTTAGGATTGGGATTTGGGAAAAGTGCACATGCTGAAGGATTTCCGCAACTTACTAATGAAAAAGTCCAAACGGAAATACAGGAAATGAAAGATGCCGGCATGACAAGTGAGGAAGTACAGAAATTCTATGAAATGAGTAAAGAAGAGTATGCGTATGTACAAGAACATGCAGAAGACTTGTATAAGGATTCCCAAAAAGAAATCAAAGGATTGAAAGCCTCTGGTCAAATTGATGAAGTTCTTCCTAAATACAAGGAGCCTGAATATCAGCCCAAGAACCAAATTGCAGCAAAAGCTTTAGGTACAAAAGGTGATGTTCTTACAAGCTATGAAATTAATTCTGGAAGTTGGTCTATTGGTGTAGGACATGCTGCGATTGTTTCAACTAACAAATCAAAAACAGTTGAAGCATGGGCGAAAAGCTGGAGCCCTATAAACCAAGATGGAGTTCGCAGATATAATAATAACTGGGGAAGTAAAAAGAAAGTTTACGGTCTATGGGTTAAAGGATCGAATAACAATAAGTATATAAACGCTGCAAAATATGCGGAAAAGCAAGCAGATAATAAAAAGAAATATAATTTCAACTTTTTAAATAAAAAGACAACTGCTAAATTTTATTGTTCTCAATTAGCTTGGCGTTCTTGGAAAAACCAAGGTATTGATATTGACAATGTCAAATGGGACAGCGTTGTAACACCAATGGAGCTTGTAAAATCCAATAACACAACAATCTTTTATCACAAGGGTTAAACAAATTGACAAAAACAATCGGTGCTGCACCGGTTGTTTTGTCATTTCAAAGGGAGGAAAATATGAATAGACTTAAGACCCTGTTTATTTTCATTTGCATACTGATAGTCACAACCTCTTGCGGTCTCATCCAAACTGGGAATGAAAAAGAGGAAAGAAGCAGCAATAAAAAGACTGTATTAAAGGATATTGACAATGCAAAATTTATTGTTGGTTTTTCTAACACTTTAGATAGGGGAAGTGAGATTGGGGTTTACGGTGAAGATGGTGCTAAAATGGATAGCTTGGAATTGAAAGATGGTATAAATTTCACGATGTCTTCATATAACAAAAACGATACGTTCTTCTCATCAAATAGAAGCAATAATCACTTGATGATAGACAATAAAACCGGAAAAATAAACAAAATAAATGAAAAGAGTTTGTCAAAAACAACTGAGGATGAAGGTGCTTTCTTTATAAATAGTTCTGACGGTTATATCATCCATGACATTAACGTTGGATATACAGACAAAGGGCTGGAAAGTGAACTGGTATATTGGAAGGGAAACAGCCGAAAAAACAAGAAACAAATAAAGCTTGACGGAGAACTTGGATCAGCAATCGTCGCTAAAAATAAAATTTATGTCATTTCAAGTGATGAAGAAAGTATGTCCATCCTTTCAATTAACCCAGAGACAAATAAGCAAGAGAACAAGGCATCCATACCGAATAAAGGGATATACTTCATGGATGAAAAGGATGCATTCCAAGCTCTAGATGAAAATACATTTGTACTGGCAGTTAATGATAACGTGAATGAGAAAGAGAATTCTAAGCTCATATTAATAGACAGAGAGACTCTTAAGGTAAAAAAAGAAGTCGAGATGGAGAAAGGGTTTCATCCTGCAAAATTGAAAATATTAAAAGATAGCATCTTAGCTGTTTCTTTTGAGGGCAAGCTGCAGGTGTTTGATAAAAAAATGGTTAAGAAAAAATCTTTTGATTTTTATGCTGGGGATGATAACAAATTAATGAATGATGTTCAATTCAATGACAGACAGATGTATGTTTTACTCAAAAACTTTGATATCCAGCGTGATAACAAGCTTGGAGATATCACGTCTTATGATTTGAAATCAGGCAAAAAGGTAAAAACAATCCCGCTAAAAGCAAAAAAAGAGTGGGAAATTGCCCGGTTCGAAATTTTAAAATAAGTAGGAGGTGTTTATATTAGCCCATTTTTGAGCCCTGCATATATCATACTCATTATTCTTCCGGCAGCTTCTTTTATGCTGGGGATAATAGGGTATTTCATCTTTAAAAAAGTATGGACTATGGTTGTCGTCGTATTGATCCTGTCATTGATATTTATGTTTGTTGTAATAGGGGCAGAGCCAACATTTTTAATTTGGGTGTTTATCATGACGGGAGCCTGCCTTATCTCCGGTTCAATCACTAAGACTATAATGAATTTTACAAAGCGAAAATATTAAATGGAATAATCAAGAGTGTACACCAAAACCATAATCCCAAAAATCCCGCGACGAAAATTGCGGGATTTTTTCGTTTCTGTTTATTGTAGGAAAAGTTATAATATTACAAAAATAGTGATTAGAGGGAGGGGTAAGTGTGGACCAAGTTTTACCGTCGTCCCAAGTTGGTGTCAAGATCAATGAATGGTACAAGATGATTCGCCAGTTCAGTGTGCCTGATGCTGAGATTTTAAAGGCTGAAGTAGAACAGGAAATAGAGGAGATGGAAGAGGATCAGGATTTGCTTGTTTTTTATTCATTGATGTGCTTTCGTCACCAATTGATGTTAGATTCCTTGGAGCCGGAAGACAGATATCGAGATCGCCCCACAGTCGACGAACTGCTTGAAAAAATAGAAAAGCCGCAAAAAAGACTTACAGGCCTCTTGAAATATTACTCATTGTTTTTTCGTGGAATGTATGAATTTGATCATAAAGAGTATGTTGAAGCGATAAGCTATTATCGCAAAGCAGAGAGAGAGTTGAATGCTGTATCAGATGAAATGGAGCAAGCTGAATTTCATTACAAAATAGCTGATGCCTATTATCAAATTGATCAGCACTTTGTTTCCCTCAATCATTTAAAAAAAGCCAAGCAATTGTTTGAAAAAAGTCAACTATACAAAGTGAAAGTGATTGGCTGTAATATGATGGTCGGTGCTAACATGTACGATATGTACAGGCTGACGGAGGCAGAATCATATTATCGGGAAGCATTAAGTATCGCCCGTGGCTTGGATGAGGAAAAAGTGAAAAGAATTATCGGAGTGATCTTTCATAACTTAGGCTTAGTTTATTTAAGAGGGAAAAATTTGATTGCTGCTGAAGAGAATTTCAAAAAGGCAATAGACGTGAAAGAACATATTGATACAGTGTATGGAGTGAGATCATTATATATGATGGCGAATGTCCTGTACCAATGTGATAAAGCCAAGGAAGCAGGTTTCTTTTATGAAACGGCTCTAAATCGTGCTCGGACTTCTAATGAAGAAGAATATTTGGCTAAATTAAAAATCATTAATTCATTATACGAAGAATATAATGAAACAGCAGTGAAACAAAGCTTAGGCTACTTAGAAGGGAAACGCCTTTGGTCTGATTTCGCAGAGCTGACTGAAAAATTAGGTGACTTTCATTTTGAGAAGAGAAACTATGCAGAGGGAAGAAACTTTTTAAAGAAAACCATACATGCCCAAACACAAATACTTAAGGTTACGGAGGCTATATCATGAAGAAACTTATAATCAGCTCCGCTTTAATCGGTATTCTTTTCACTGGATTATTAAGTGTGACAAATGTTTATACTGCTGAAATGAGTGATTCTGGAACTTTCCACATCGCCGAAAAAGCTATAAATATTTAATTGTACTCCAATTTTTAACCCTCACCTTTTAAGATTGGGGGTTTTCTTTTACTTATCCAGTAATCAACATACGCTACCTCATAAGGTTCTTAAGCGTTACTTGTATTGCGTTCACTTTTCCGTTTTGCTGTGATGATTTCTTGAACGATGCATGCATGAGAAAGACGCCGTCCATTTTTAAGCCTTTCTTCAATCATTCAAGGAAAAACAAAGGAGCTATCGAGAAGATTTCGACCTTGATAAACAGGCTGCATGCCTGTTTATTTTTTTGTTTGTTGAGCGACTTGGCTTGCATATAGCCGTCCTAAACGAAAACGGAGATTGTGAAAAGCCACAGCTGGCGGGGCGATGGCTGATTAAAAAACTCGTGAAGAATCATTGCAGTTTCATCTCAAGAACAGCCAGAGAGCGGTCACAACAGCGATCATAAAGTAATCTCCCTCATTCAGTGTAGTTCCATTTTTGACAAACACATGTGCCGTCCGGTTTGTCTTTGTCCCTTTCGGGGTTTTAAGCGCAATGTTCTTCCCTATATTGTAATAAACAATTTTAAACAAATAATATGCCAGCGAACAGAGTAAAAAGAGCAACATGAACTTGCCAATAAACAATATCATGTTTCATTACTCCCTTTTGCAGTTTTTTCGTTTGAATATATGACGGAAATGTCAGGATGTTATATAAAAGGAGAAGTGTTTTACAGAGGCTGGTGTTAAACATTAATGAACGGTTCGCCGCAACATCCCCAGATCCGGAACAATTTCAAACCGAAAGAGAAGTCCGAGGATTATAAAAAAACAGTCCCTAATTTGTCCGCTTTTTTTTGAAAATATGATCAAAGATGAACATAAAGAGGGTGAATAAGAAGGACACCGTAATCATATCTATCAGAGATATATTAGAGGTTCTTTTTATTAACAGCAGCCATACCACCTGCAAAACTAAAGAAATAGAAAAATAGGATATATATGTCATGATCCTCATATTTGTTACCCCCTTAGCCTAATTTCTCTTTTGTGATCTTATCCAAATTAGTGAAAAGGATATCCAATCCCGAAAATAAGAAAGTGATGAACAATGAAAGAAGCACTTCTCCACCTTGAAATATAGATATGTTCTCAATGATATGATTGGAAACGTATTGAATTGAGAAGTAAACAGCAGCCCATGCAAAAATGAATTCAAGGATATAGGCTGACCAAGCAGGCAATGTCAAAACATGAGTCATTCCTTTTACAATTGCCGTAAGGATTAGCATATAAACTAAAGCTAAAATACTGACGACGACAGAAAATATGTATAAGTCTGAAAGTGAACCATAGATGATATATTCTCCGAAAAAATGATGTATTGTTACAGCTGCAAAATAAATAACTAGGCTAGGTACAGTTATAGCGAAGAACAGGGAGAATCCAATAAGCCCTATGAATGCTGCATGAGCTAAGCGGTTTGGCGGTGTATCCACGATCTCTTTTTTTAATAGAATCATAAAAATAAGAGATGAAATCACAAGGCAGCATAAGAAAGTGAGCAGAACAGTAAAAAAGACAGTCATGTGACATCTCCAATGAAAAAGTGCTATTAGAGTGAATCTAACAGCACTTTGCATTACTTCATACGTATTTTCCTGACGATCATTTATGAATGATTTTAAAATGCTTTCATTGCTAAAGTTGTCAATTGAGCGAGGTTTTTAGCCTGGCTGTCAGAAAGTCCGGACTTTTTAAGTGAAAGATAAAGATTCTTTTCCACGTCAGCCCAGCTTAAGGCGACATACTCGTTCAGCATTTTCTTTAAAACCGGTTCTATGTGTTCATTGAAAACAGATTCGAGTTCATTTCTTATTTTCTTTCCTGCTAATTTTTCAACAAGATTGAATAATTTTGTTTTATTTTTCAGCACTTCTCTGATTACATCTTTGACTGGTTTTGACACAGATGCATCGCTTTGTGCTTTAAGTCCGTAGGAAAATTGCGTATCAGTCTGATAAAAAAATGATTTGGTCGTTCCAGTGACATTGGCAGTATTATTATGATTTTCTTTAGCTAAGGATGCGGGGACAAAAGCAGTAGTTACAAGGGCTAAAGATGCGGCAAACAGAATGCCTTTAGCTGCGTGTTTAATGGGAAATCCTCCTTTAGAAATGTAGTGTAGAGAGAAATGAAAGACTATGTATTTAGGCGGGACCGATATGATCCGCTTTGAACATTTTCCCCTCTCAGATACCATTCTATCAATAGGTATTTTTGGGGTAAATAGGATTTTAATACAGTATTTTTCTCATAATTCAAAATCTTCTTTAGCAGGATTCATTTTGGCTGCAGTTTCGACGATGGGACATGGGCTGAAGCCTATATAACACATGTACAGGCTGTTTGAGGCGGAATCACATTATCGGAGCGGTTTTATAATTTAGGGTTAATGAATAAAAATAAACAGGCGGCATGCCTGTTTATTTTCGTTTGCGTGAAAGAGCGAAGAAAAACGGGAAGGCGGAGCCGGCCAATAACGTACCGAATAAAAACATGCCCCCGATGAACACATGATAGTTCACCCCGCCGATCCAAAGCCCCGTGATTAAGGAAACGATGCTTAATGCGATCATGAAAAAGCCGGGAATCAGACGTTTCTTACCCGTTGTCCGATAAGCAATAAGAGAACAGAAGATGCCGATGACAATCGGCACAATCCACAGATAAAAAAGGATAAATACTGACATAAGCAAAACTCCGATTTTTCTTCTATCATACCAAAAACGCCCGGAAAAAGATACGAACGGCACCCGGCGCCAAAAGAAAAACCGGCCGCTATGGCCGGTTTTTTTTCTAACGGAATGAATCGTAGATCACAAACAGATTAAGCGCGATCACCAAAACCGCAATCAGCCAGGCGAGAGCCGTCACCCATTTTCGGTTCGTCAGGGCGCCCATCAGGCGTTTGTTGCTTGTAAACATAATCAGCGGCACGAGCGCAAAGGAGATGCCGAATGAAAGAACGACCTGGCTCCATACGAGCGCTTCTGTGGCGTTGACCCCCGAGATAATGATGATCATCGGCGGAATGATGGTAATGAAACGCCGCAAGTAAAGCGGGATACGGTAACGGATGAAGCCCTGCATGATAATATCGCCTGACAATGTGCCGACAGAAGAGCTTGAAAGCCCTGCGGCCAGCAGCCCGATCCCGAAGAGAATGGCTGAAGCCGGTCCGATATAGTGGCCGAATTGCTGATAAGCCACGTCTAAATCTTCTACATACAGCCCGTTCTTGAAGAAAAGCGCCGCGGCGACGATGAGCATGCTTGCGTTAATCGCCCCGGCGATCACCATCGCGATGAGAATGTCAATCGTCTCGAATCTAAAAATCTTTTTCCGCTCACTATCCGTTTTTCCGACGACCCGGCGCTGTGTCAGTGCGGAATGTAAGTAAATGGCATGCGGCATCACGGTTGCGCCGAGTATCCCGGTTGCCAAGAGCACACTGTCCATTCCGTCAATTTTCGGAATAAACAGCCCTTCGAGAACGGAAGCGGCGTCAGGTTTGGCAAAGAAGGTTTGCAGAGCGAAGGCGATCACCACGACAAACAGAAGTCCGGCGATGCCCGCTTCCAGCGCCCGGTAACCCCGGCGCTGCAGCTCTAAAATCGCGAATGATCCGATCGCCGCGATAATGGCCGCTTCAACCATCGGTATGCCGAACAGCAGGTTGAGCCCTAGCGCCGCCCCGATAAATTCTGCCAGGTCAGTTGCCATAATCACCAGTTCACCCTGTATCCACAGCCCGGCGGATACCCATTTCGGATACCGGTCTCTGGCGATTTCCGGAAGGTTTTTACCCGTGGCAATGCCGAGCTTCGCGGAAAGAACTTGGATTAAAAAAGCCATCAAGTTTGAAAAGAGGATGACCCACAGCAGCATATACCCAAATTTCGAACCAGCTGAGATATTCGTAGCGAAGTTTCCCGGATCAATGTAGGCAATCGCCGCGATAAAGGCTGGGCCTAAGAAAGGCAGAAGCCGCTTGAATCCCTTGCTTTTGCCGTCAAGTGCATCCTGCACGGCTTTTGCTTGCAGTGATTGTGCTGAGATGTCTTTGCTCATTATGTCTCACCTAAATTCCGATAGATTTTTAGCTAAATAACAAAAAGTTTCCTAGATGCAAATTATTTTATCTACATCATAAATCCGCTATTATGAGATGTCAAGTTCTTTATGTTCAATAAACCGGCACATTGATGCCCTGTTTTATCTATGATATGTATCCCGCCGAAGAAAGGTCCGAAAATGAAAACGGCATCGTTCCGGGAAAGAAGCGATGCCGTTCGCAAAGCGTGTTTCCGCGTCCGATCATGCGCGGATGCGTTGAGCGTTCTTTTAAAAAGGTGAAAAGAGGACACTTGCCTGTATAACTTCACAACTTTCTGTGCGCCCAACTGATTTGAGAAAAAGACGCTTTATTTCCTCCGTTTTCCCGGGTAAATAGAATAATAATGTTTCTTTCCATTGGAAGATAAAACCTTTCTGTACCATTCAAATGACCTCCGGAAAAACTCCGGCCGCTCTGAATAAACGTTTGAATCAACGATATATCAGTGATTCCAGTCCAATAAACCGCTGTTATTTATCAAATAAAGAATCGGCATGGTCACTTGCGAAGAAAAGAAGTTGGAGCATTAGACTTATTTCAGTCTCCCGGGCGAAAAAGTATAATAACGTCAGGAAAGCTTTCCAGCCATATGATAAAAGAGGGGGAATTTTCTTGGTGCGTCGTTTGTCGATCATTTCTTTAGCCATGATTTTTGCTGTTTCTTTATTCGCTTTTGGCGGCTCTGCATCAGCAGCAGCTTTCAAACCTAAAGCTGAACCGGACGTTTCCATTTTAGCCAGCGGGGGTACAGTCGGTATTTACGGTGCTAATATGCGCTCATGCTCTAAGGTCAGCTGTTCAACGATCACAACATTCTCAAGCGGTAAAAAAATTACAGGTTCTTGGGTAACCGGAGAATATGTCCAAGGCCACTACACGAATTCTAATAAATGGCTGAAAGTCACGTATGCAGGAGCGACAGGCTACGTTTCAGTCACCACACTATCTTATTATTACGGTTTATAATCAGAAAAACCTCGTTCTCTTGAGAGCGGGGTTTTTCCTTTATTCCGATTCAATTTCCGCGTTTCGTTTCATCATCGTGTTTCATCAGCTGATCGATTTCTTCCTTAGAAGCGTTTTTTTTCCACTCTTTCGCCTGACTTGTCGCAATGGGAATGGCCCGTCCTTCTTCATAACCCTCATCTATCATCGCATTCGCGATTTCGATCGCTTTTTTCTTCACAGGTTCCTCGAGATTCTTCAATGATTGCGGATAATCCTTCATAGACCAAGGCATGTCTATCACTCCTTTATGAAAAGTGTTTCCCGCCTGGGGAAAAAGAAAACCGCCTCATCAAAAAGAATGACAGCTATTGTGACGAGAGACCAGCAATTTCCGAATAAAATATAAAGGATAAAGAAGCAAGTACAGATTGAATGCCCACCACATAAGATCAAAATCACCGATAAATACCCAAAAGGCAATCGCTTGCAGGCCTGAACAAAAGGTCAGCACAAGTGATATTAATGCGAAAGAGCGCCATAACGCATGTTTCCGTTTATAAAGAAACAAGCTGTACAGCCCGGTTATCGAAATGAAAATATCTAAGGGAAAGAATGACCAGTTCCAGGCCATTATCATGGCGTTATCATAATCTTTAAACACCATGTTTTTTGGAATCCACTCAAAAAAAGTAACAATCCAATAAACGATAAATCCAATATCTGTAATGAGGAAGAGAACCTTTAACCCTTTCATCATCTGTTTCTGTCCGTATGAACGCTGATGCCGTTTGATGACGTTTCACTTTCAGAAATAAAGTTTAAGGAAACAACACCGATGATGATCAGAAGAACAGAGACAGCTTTTATGACAGAGAACTGTTCATGAAAGAAAAAGATTCCGATCGCGGAAATCAGCACGATCCCCATTCCCGACCAGACCGCATACGCGATGGAGACGCTTATATATTTTAAAGTCAAAGTAAGAAAACAAAGGCTGCCGATATAAAACAATAACAATAAAATACTTGGGACAAGTTTTGTAAATCCATTTGATAATTTCATGCTGACCGTACCCAATACTTCAAAAATGATCGCTAAACTTAAATAAATCCATTGCATTCAACATTCTCCTTCAATCGTATTATTCAAAATTATACAATATAGAGAATTTGAAGAAAATTAAACAATGGAATGTTTTCCGGATAAAAAATCCGGCCGGGTGTAAAAAGAAAACGCCATAAAGGTATACTATGAACAAAGAAATCAGAAAGGACGTGCAGGACGGGTGACAGAAGAGCGGACAGACCTGGAAAGACAACTGAGAGACATTCAAAAATGGGAAAAGGCGCAGCAGAGGGTGATGTTCTGGCAAACATTCACCCGCTTGCCGTTTCAGCTTTTGGACAAGCTGACACCGCAATTTATTCAGAGGAAAATCGGACTCATTCTCGATGAAACGGGAACGTTTATTCAGTCAGGCGGACAGTACCTTACATCAGAAAAGCGCATCATGAAAAAGTTTCAAAAACGGCTGCCGCACGGTACATGTCAAACGCTTCACGACATCCGCAATGCGCCGCTTGCCGTCATGGACGAAATCGCAGAAGCCATAGCGCGTACAAGCGTAAAGGCCGCGACGGTGCAGGGAGCCGCAACGGGAGTCGGCGGCGTATTCACGCTGGCGGCAGACATTCCGGCGATGCTCGGCCTGTCCTTAAAGACGCTGCAGGATATCGCGGTTGCTTACGGCTTTGATCCGAAAGACAAAAAAGAACGCGTGTTTATCGTCAAATTGCTTCAGCTTGCATCCAGTGACGTCATCGGAAAAAAAGCAATCCTGCAAGATTTACGGCAATATGATCAAAACGACCGCGCCTATCAGCGCGTCGCCTCGCAAATCCAAGGCTGGCGGGAAGTCGTTTACAGCTACCGCGATACGTTCGCCGCGAAAAAACTGCTGCAAATGGTTCCGGTCGCGGGCATCGTCTTCGGCGCGTCCGCCAACCGTTCAGCTTTAGAAAGCATCGCGGAGACAGGCATCATGCTTTATAAAAAACGCCGGATTCTAAAACGCATGAACGATACAGAATGATAAAAAACCACCCGAAAACACATTCAATGTGTTTTCTTTGTTTAGCAGTTCTGAAATCGGGAAACCAACAACCAACACCAATTAAAGGAGGAATTCAAAAATGGCACAAGATAATAACAAAATGAGCAGAGAAGAAGCAGGTAAAAAAGGCGGAGAAGCGACAAGCAATAACCATGACAAAGAATTCTATCAGGAAATTGGTCAAAAAGGCGGAGAAGCAACAAGCAAAAATCACGACAAAGAATTCTATCAGGAAATCGGTGAAAAAGGCGGAGAAGCAACAAGCAAAAATCACGACAAAGAATTCTATCAGGAAATCGGTGAAAAAGGCGGAGAAGCAACAAGCAATAACCATGACAAGGATTTCTATCAAGAAATCGGCCAAAAAGGCGGAGAAGCCACTAGTAAAAATCATGACAAAGATTTTTATAAAGAAATCGGCCAAAAAGGCGGAAACAGACGAAGCAGCTAATAAAAGCATAAAAGGCAGACAACCTGCAGATCAAAAGCGATCCGGCGCATCAGCTGGATCGCTTTTTATTTTGGGGAAATCTTGATCTGAGCCGCCGTTGCGATACAATAAAATGAAAAAGGGGTTTTTCACTCGTGTCTGACATGCTGAATTTGCTCGCTATCGCCAATAAAGTCAAAGAAAAACACGACAATTTTTCAATCGCGGAGATCAATGACCACTGTGTGCGCCTCGCAGTGTTTACGGGAGAATATGACTGGCACCACCACCCTGACTCAGATGAATGGTTCATCGTTCTGGAAGGGGAGCTGATGATCGATTTTAAGGACAAAGAAACCGCAGTGCTCAAAGCAAATGACAGCCTGCTCATCCCGAAAGGCACGATTCACCGCACTCGCTCTTACGTCAGAACCGTGAATCTTTGTGTTGAGCATACGCATGCGAAAACAGTCATCACAGAGGAACGGTCATGCTGATCAAAAAGATTGTATGTGAAACAGACGCTGCAAACGCTGAAGCATTTGCGCAAGCACAGTCAAGGTGGGGAGCATTATCATGTGTAAATGGCTTCGTCAAACAGGCCGGCGGCTGGCGGAAAAACGCAGACGGCCTGTTCATCGCAGAGATCATCAGCTTTGGGAGAACAGACAGGCTTATGATGATTTTATGGAGAACGAACATGACCGCATATACGAAGAAATTGAGCAGAAGGCTGCGATTCTTTCAATAGAAGTGATGCTGTACGAAGAGGATGAACCTTTCATTCATGAGCTGCTACATCACCCGGACATCCGGTACGAACCGGACTGGACGGTTCAGAAGGCATAATGAAAGCCCAAAACAGTTTGTTTTGGGCTTGTGTCTTTACCCGCGGCCGGGAAGCGTGTTGTGGACATACGGCGGGACGGGATCCAGCTTAGCTATTTCGCCGTGCGCTTTCGGTTCCTTTTCGTATTCAAATGGTTCTCCGTCCGGCGCTGTTTCCTTCAGCCAATTTTGTTCAGCGCTTTCTGCTCCATCTGAGAAATGAATAAGCTTATGGGAGAATGACTGTTTTTCCAGAGCCTTCGGGAATGTGGAAGGAACGATCGGACCTTCCTGTTCTTCTAATTCTTTAATGGCCGCAAGCCATTGGTTTTGATGCATGGTATCGCGGGCCAATAAAAAGCTGAGCATATCTTTCACGCCTTTATCATCGGTCATTTCATACAGGCGTGCGACTTGAAGCCTTCCTTGTGATTCGGCGTTCAGATTGGCGCGGAAGTCTGCCAGAAGGTTTCCGCTTGCGACGATATAGCCTGCGCTCCACGGAACGCCCGTGCTGCTCTCCGGCATTGCGCCGAGTCCTGACACAATTGCATGATGCGGATTCATCCCGCCTAAAATGGACCCGATGACCGGATCATCAGCCGCTTTTTCCTGCTCTGCCAGCGGGGCGTCTTCTAACAGTCTCGCAATCATCGTCGCGATCATTTCGACATGGCCGATTTCTTCCGTCGCGGTATCCATCAGAAGATCCTTATATTTTTCATTGCCCCGTGTATTCCATCCTTGGAACAAATATTGCATGGCGACGGATATTTCCCCGTATTGTCCCCCTAAAATTTCCTGCATCTTTTTTGCGAACAGCGGGTCAGGACGATCCGGTTTAGCCGGATGCTGCAATTTTTTCGTATGTGTAAACATGTCTCCATCTCCTTTTTTTGCTCTGTCCCTATTTACTTCCCCGGCGGGAAAAGGGATGAAACGGAGATGGGCGTATTGGTCCTGCTAAGGCTCGCGGCGCAAGGATAACAAATCCTGCACAAGCCCGCGGCCGATCACCTGTTCATATTGTCCGTAAATCGGGTCGAGGCGTTTCATCCATGTGTTCTTTTCCGCTTTGCTCAGCACATGAATATGAATGGATGAATTCTTCTTTATCTCTTCAAGCTGGTCTTTATTCATTTTCTCAGCGGAGGCTTCGTTCCACTCCGTCGTTTCTCTCATCGCCTCCGTTAAGATGGCTCTCGTTTTTTCTGTCTGCGAATTCCAGAAATGCTCGTCGGTCATCACGGCATAACCGAGGTACCCGTGATTGCTGATTGTCAAATAATCTTGAACATTATAAAATTTTTTAGAATAGATATTTGAAATCGTATTTTCTTCTCCGTCTACAAGATTGCTTTCCAAGAGCTGAAACGTGGAATTAAAGGAATCCTGCCGCGGGTGCGCGCCGAGCAGACGGTATTGGTCTTCGATCACGCTGCTCGGCATGATCCTGAGCGCCTGTCCTTTCAAATCGTCCGGAGTGAAGATCGGTCCTTTATTTGACGTAAGCTGCTTAAACCCGTTCGTCCAGTACGCCAGTCCTTTCAAATGATGCTTTTCTAATGAAGTGAACAGGCGTGTGCCGATTTTGCCGTTCAGGCCTTCTTGCACGGCTTTATAGTTTGTAAACGCGTACGGCAGATCCAAAACACCCCATTCGGGAGACAGTGATCCGAGCTTTGAGGTGGAGGGAGCGATGAATTGCACGTCCCCGTTTTGGAGGGCGTTTATTTCTTCATTATCTGAATAGAGGCTCCCGTTTGGAAACACCTCTACTTTAATGGTGCCGCCGGACTTTTGATAGACAAGGTCGGCAAACTTATTCGCCGCCCGCCCTTTAGGCGTGTTTTCAGCAACGACATGGCTGAATTTGAAAACGATTTGATCTTTCAGGCCTTCCTGTTCGTCATCATAATACGGTTCTTCCGTTGAGAAATGATCATGAAAGCCGATGAATAAAGCGGTTCCGATACCGAGTACCATCAGGCTGAGACAAGTCAGCAAGCTTTTCATCGAAAACCCCCTCCGCCATTTTCTATAACAAGCATAATCGGGCGGGCCGTTTTCGTAAAGAGACGGAAAGGAAGAGGCCAATGACGAAAAAAAAGCTCACCATCCGCTGGAAAATCACCATACTTTCGTATATCGTCGTGCTTTTTACCTTTTTGATCGTCGGCATCGTGCTGATCGGCAATATTCAGCATACAGAGGAGCGCGAGCTGAAAAAACGGCTGATGAATACCGCGCGGACGGTATCTGAGATGACCGATGTCAAACGCGCCCTCGAGCAGAAAAAACAAAGGGAAGACGTGCGCCATGCGGTCGAAGAAATAAGGATCATCAATGAAGCGGACTACATCGTCGTCATGGATATGGATCATATCCGCTATTCACATCCCGTCAGCACAATGATCGGAAAGCGTTCAAGGGGTGAGGACGAAGCCGCGGCGTTCGCCGAGCACATTTATTTTTCCGAAGCAAAGGGAGAGATCGGCACCGCCGTCCGCGCTTTTTATCCCATCAAAGACCGGGATTTGAATCAGATCGGCGTCGTTCTGGCCGGTAAAACGCTGCCCGGATTCGGTGAAATTCTTCTTCAGCTGAAACATGAAATACTGTTTATCGTTCTGCTGGCGCTCGGGTTCGGACTGGCCGGCTCCTTTTTACTGGCCCGCCACATCAAAAAACAAATGTTTTGGCTGGAGCCCCATGAGATCGTGAGAATGTATGAGGAACGGACCGCTACGTTTCATTCAATGAATGAGGGCGTCATCGCGATTGATAACCAGCATCACATCACCATTTTTAATGAAAAAGCGAAGCAGATATTCAATGTCAGACAAGAGACCGATGGCAGGCTGATCTGGGACGTGTTAAAAGATTCCCGCCTCCCTGAGATCGTCGAGCGGAACCGAGCCGTATATAATGAAGAAATCCAAGTCAGCGGAAAGGTGATTATGAGCAGCAGAATTCCGATCGTCATGAAAAAGAAGGTCATCGGAGCCGTCGCCATTTTTCAGGACAGGACGGAAGCGGCGAAAATGGCGGAAGAACTGACCGGTGTGAAAAATTTTGTCGATGCGCTCAGAGTTCAAAATCATGAACATATGAACAAGCTTCACACCATCGCGGGACTGATTCAGCTCGGAAAATCAGAAAAAGCGCTCCAGCTTGCTTTTAAGGAATCGTCAGAACAAGAAAGCGTCACCGATTTTCTTCATCAGGCCATTCAGAATGACGCTGCGGCGGGGCTGTTGTTAGGCAAAATCAAAAGAGGAAAAGAGCTTGGCATTTCTGTGAAAATTGATGAAAACAGCAGTTTCTCGGCATTTCCGGAGCATGTCGACCAGCATGACATCGTCGTCCTGCTCGGCAATTTAATTGAAAATGCGTTCGGCGCATTCGAAACAGCGGACACGGAGGACAAACATATTGACATCAGTATCGAGCAAAATGATGAGGTGCTTGCTATATTAATAGAAGACAACGGAAGCGGGATTTCCGATCAGCACATCCCGCGCCTTTATGACAAAGGGTTTACCGTCAATAAAACGGGAGGAACGGGATACGGCTTGTACCTCGTCAAACAAATCGTCGACAAAGGGATGGGCGTCATTGAAGTCGACACACGGCAGGGACAGGGAACGGCATTTTCTATTTTATTTCCGATGAAGGGGGAGGAATCATTCGATGAACATCAAGGTGCTGCTTATTGAAGATGATCCGATGGTGCAGGAGGTGAATAAAGAATTTATCACCGGTGTTTCGGGGTTCAGCGTCATCGCCACGGCCGCTGACGGAGACGAGGGAATCAGGCTTATAAAAGATCTGCGGCCCGGGCTCGTGGTATTAGACGTATACATGCCGAAAAAAGACGGAATTAAAACGCTCCAGGAAATCAGAAAACAAAAGCTCGAAGTGGACGTCATCATCGTCTCGGCCGCAAAAGACAAAGAAACAATCCAGCTTATGCTGCAAAACGGTGCGGCCGACTATATTTTGAAGCCGTTTAAGCTGGAGCGGATGAGACAGGCGCTCGAAAACTATAAACAATATAAACGGAAAATTGAAGAGCATGACACCATGTCGCAAGAGCAGCTTGACATGCTGCTTAAAATTCCGCAAAATCCGTCCAGGGATCTGCCGAAGGGGTTAAATCATTTTACGATGAATGAAATTTTGACCTATATGAAACAGCAGACGGAGCCGCTTTCAGCTGAAGAAGCCGCCAAAGCGCTCGGGATCGCAAGGGTGACGGCGCGGCGTTATCTTGATTTTCTTGAGAAAGACGGCCAGATTAAGCTCGACATTCAATACGGGGGAGTGGGCCGGCCGGTTAACCGCTACAAATTCGTCCGCTAGCCGAGACCAAAAAGACCAAAATGTCCGTTATGATCATAAGCTTCCCCTCTTTGTATGAAAACGCTATCATTTTATTATAGACGCAGCGAGAGGCAAGGGGGAGTAGGGATGAAAATTTTCAAAAATCTTACGGTGCAGGTCATCACGGCGGTGATCATCGGCGTCATTGTCGGACTCGTATGGCCTGAGGCCGGGAAGCAGATGAAGCCGCTCGGTGATACATTTATCAATGCGGTAAAAATGATTATCGCACCGATCATATTCCTGACGATCGTGCTCGGCATCGCCAAGATGGGAGACATGAAAAAAGTCGGCAAAGTCGGGGGAAAAGCATTTATTTATTTTGAAGTCGTGACCACCATCGCCCTTATTATCGGACTTCTGGTCGTCAATATCATGAAACCCGGTGAGGGGCTTGATTACAGCAAGCTTGAAAAAGGGGATGTCTCTCAGTACACCCAAAACGGGGGACAGGGGATTGACTGGATTGAGTTTATCACTCACATCGTTCCGTCAAATATGGTTGACGCTTTCGCAAAAGGCGACATTCTTCAGGTCTTATTCTTTTCTGTTTTATTCGGTGTCGGCCTGGCGGCGCTCGGTGAAAGAGGCAAAAGCATTATTGATTTCTTTGATAAACTGTCGCACGTTTTTTTCAAAATCATCGGCTACATCATGCGCGCGGCGCCGATCGGAGCATTCGGGGCCATGGCCTATACGATCGGGCACTTCGGCCTTGATTCCATCAAGCCGCTGGCGAGTCTGATGCTGTCTGTATACGTTACGATGTTCCTGTTTGTATTTGTCGCTTTGAATATCATTTGCAAACTATTCGGTTTCAGCTTGTGGAACTATCTCCGTTTTATTAAAGATGAACTGCTCATCGTTCTCGGCACAAGCTCTTCTGAGTCCGTCCTTCCGCGGATGATGGATAAAATGGAGCGTTACGGCTGTTCCAAATCGGTTGTCGGCCTTGTCATTCCGACGGGATATTCTTTTAACCTGGACGGCACCTCGATTTATCTTTCCATGGCGACGGTTTTTCTGGCGCAGGTGTTCGGCGTTGACCTTACCATCGGCCAGCAGGTTACGATCATTCTCGTGCTGATGCTGACATCAAAAGGCGCGGCGGGCGTAACCGGAAGCGGATTTATCGTACTCGCCTCCACTTTATCGGCGCTTCAGGTTATCCCGCTGGAGGGACTGGCGCTGCTCCTCGGCGTCGACCGCTTTATGAGTGAAGGAAGGGCGATCGTCAACCTGATCGGAAACGGAATCGCCACCATCATCGTAGCCAAGAGCGAAAATGAGTTTGACGAAACGAAAAGCACACAGGCCGTAAAAGAAATGAAAGCGGCGGTATAAAAGGAAAGGAACGGCATGCATCGGGCATGCCGTTCTTTTTTTCGGCCTCCATGAGTAAAAAAGATAAATTTGTTTAAATTTATTAGGAGGTGGACAAAGACCTTAGCGTCATTTTGTTATATAATTTACAATTAGAGAGTGAAAGATGAAATCTAAGGGCTTTTTGTCCTAGCAGGAGTGTATAAATGGCGGCTATTTTTAAATTTTTTCAGCATCCGGGTGTCAGACGTTTTTCCGTTTTTCTTGTTTTGACTGGGGTGTTAGTTGTATTCCGAAGTATGATTAATTTGATTTTGCTTACGTTTATTTTTACTTTTCTGATGGATCGGCTGGAGACTGTCATCCGGCACGTGTTGAACCATTTTTTCCGGATCAGCCAGAGGGTGGTCATCACCGTTTTATATATTGCGCTGGCTGTCGGGGCGACTGTCGGAGGCTTTGTCTTTTACCCGATTGTTGCCAAGCAGATTGAACAGCTGATTAAGCAGATCAAGCACATCGCGTATCATCCCGATGTCATTCCGTTTTATGATGAGATATCGAGCGTGTTCGGCGATATCAATATCGGTTCCTATGTAAAAGAAGGTTTTAATGTACTGTATACATACTTGGCCGATATCAGCACTTTCGGTTTGCAGGTCGTGATGTCACTGATTCTCAGCATGTTTTTCCTGTTCGAGAAAAAGCGGCTCACGGAGTTTATGAAAAAATTTCAGCACAGCAAGCTGTCTGTTTTTTACTACGAACTTGCTTATTTCGGCAGCAAATTTGCGAGAACATTCGGCAAAGTGCTTGAAGCCCAATTTATTATCGCGCTGGTGAACTGTATCCTCACCTTGATCGCATTGGCGATTCTGCATTTTCCGCAGCTGTTCGGCCTTTCAATCATGGTCTTTTTCCTCGGGCTCATTCCCGTGGCGGGTGTGGTGATTTCGCTCATTCCGCTCAGCATCATCGCGTATACGACGGGCGGCGCAGCGTATGTCATCTACATCGTGCTGGTCATTTTCGTCATCCATGCGATTGAGACGTACTTCCTTAATCCGAAACTGATGTCAGCGAAAACGGAACTGCCGATCTTTTTTACCTTTACGGTTCTGATTTTCTCGGAACATTTCTTCGGTATCTGGGGCTTGATTATCGGAATTCCGATTTTTGTGTTCCTGCTTGATATTCTGGATGTCGTCAATAATGAAGAGAAGGAAAAAAACGGACCGGTCCCGGATAAGACATAACGTCGGCTCCGGCTCTTCACGAATATATGACTAATGTTATAATGCAGACAGTGCCTATGTACGGGCACTGTTTATTTTTTGTGAAAAAGGAGGAAGGCTGTATGACTGAGCCGATTTTACATATTGAAGGCCTTGACAAAACAATAGGCAAAAAGCACATTTTAAAAAACATCAGCATGGATGTCAGGCAGGGCGAGATCATCGGTTTGCTCGGTCCGAACGGGTCGGGAAAAACCACACTTATCCGAATCATCGTCGGTCTTTTAAAGAAAAACAGCGGCACGATTACAATTAACGGCTTTCAGCACGATGCTGATTTCGAAAAAGCGCTTGAATCCGTCGGAGCGATCGTGGAAAATCCTGAATTCTACCCGTACCTGACGGGGTGGGAAAATCTGAAGCACTTTGCCAACATGCACAAAAACATCAAAGAGGACAGGCTTCAGGAAGTCATCGAGCGTGTCGGGCTCACCAACGCCGTTCATGACAAAGTTAAAACGTATTCCCTTGGTATGCGTCAGCGTCTCGGGATTGCGCAGGCCATTCTTCACCGTCCGAATCTGCTCATTTTAGATGAACCGACAAACGGGCTTGATCCCGGCGGAATGAAGGATTTCCGCGATCACTTAAAGGAACTCGCGGAGCTTGAAGGGACGAGCATCCTTTTTGCGACGCATTTATTGCGTGAAGTGGAGGACCTTTGCGACCGTGTCATCATCATTCAAAAAGGTGAGATCAAAACAGAGGTTGTTCTGCGCGGCGCTGAGGAAAAAGAAGAAAAAGCCGTCCTCGACATTCAGCCGGCTGACGAAGCCTTCGAATGGCTGTCCCAACAGCAATTTGCTCCTGAGAAAAACGGCGGGGGCATTACCGTCACCGTAGCGAAGAAGGACATCCCGGCATTAAACCGTGCGCTCGTCGGACAAGACTTTCTCGTGTATTCCATCATGCCGTATGCGGAATCGCTGGAGGATGAATTCATGAAAGTGACGACGGCGCTTCAAGAGGAGGGGGAGACGAATGTTTAAATTGACAGCGAATGAGCATATGAAGCTCTTTAACCGAAAAGTCTCATTAGTGGCGCTGATTCTGATGGCCGTTCTCCAATTTATTATGGCGCTTGTCATTAAACGGCTTGTCATCAGTTCCGGAACGGATGAGAATTTCATCGGCTATATGGCGTACGCGCCCGGGCTGAATATTCTGCTTGAGGCATTAACAATCGTGATCGCGGCAACGATCATTTCCGCTGAATTTGATAAGAAAACGATCAAATTTCTGTTAATCCGCCCGGTAAAGCGGGAGCGGATTTTTGTATCTAAACTCATTACCGTATTTTTGGTCAGCTTGTACCTGTATGCGGCGTACTATATTCTGTCTCTGCTGTTCGGCATGGCTTTCTTCGGTGTGTCGGTGACATCTGAATCAGGGACGCTTCTTATGAACACCCTGAAAGTAATCGGCACGAACTGGGTCGAGGCGTTTGCGATGGCATGTTTTGGCTTGTTGTGTTCTTCTGTATTCCGAAACAGCGCAACGGCCGTCATTTTGTCATTTATCGTGCTGTACGGCGCAAAATCACTCGTGACGATTATGTCGCTCTTCCAAAACAAATGGGGAAGTTTTCTGCTGTTCGCAAATACTGACCTGACGCAATATATGAGCGGGGCGAAACCGCTGTTTGCGGGAATGACGCCGTTATTTTCCGCAGGCATTATCATTATCCATATCGTATTCTTCTTAGCCGTCGCTTGGTGGAGCTTTTGCAAACGCGATGTTCGGGTATGAAGTAAAGGAATGACATTTTTGTGAAAAAGATCACGATAAATCAATAATTTATGCTATTTTGATTTATAATAAAGGTAATGACGGAGGTGCTCACTTGAGAAATTTTATTACCGCATTACCGATTGTGTTATTGCTTAGTTTTTCCTTTGTGTCATTCATGTTCCAATTCGAACATCTTGTTTATTTCAGACTTGCGCTGGGATTGTTTTCTACAGTGGGGCTGTTTCTCTTATATAAATTGAAGACGGGATTCCGTTATTTCATCATCTACTTGTATGCAAGCTGGATCGTGCTTGCGGCGGTTACCGCGTTTGAAGAGCCGATTTTTTCAAGCTTTTTCTTTGGCGGGCTTGTGATGACGATGGGTTATCTCACATATATGCTGATTTATCTCGGGCTCAAGCAGGACCGCGGCCCGGAAGCAGTCTGAACGCGCTATTCCATGGAATAGCGTGTTTTTTTGTACAGCCTCACAGTTGCGAAACGAGACTTGAATCTCTATAATACTTATTAACTTTATCGGAATTATAATGGGGGGATTCCAGTGTCTTTATGGATACAGAATGAACGGCAGAGGGAATGGATGGAAAAAATCGGCCTGCTTGCAGACGAATTTCAAAAAACAGCCGCGCTTGATGATGAGGCGGGCCGTTTTCCCGCTGAGAAAATTCAAAGACTGCGCGACGCAGGATATACGGCGTTAACAGTACCTGAGGCATTCGGCGGTGCAGGCATTTCCGTTTATGATATGGTGCTGTTTCAGGAACGGCTGGCGCGGGGAGACGCGGCCGTGGCTCTCGGAATCGGCTGGCATTTATCCGTCATGGGTGAGCTCGGAGAAGGAAACAGCTGGGATGAAGATGTCTTTTCATTTATCACAGAAGAGGTGAAAAAGGGAGCTGTCCTGAACAGGGCAGCGACGGAACGGCAGACCGGCAGTCCGACGAGGGGAGGAAGACCCGGCACCTCCGCTGTCAAAAAAGACGGAAAATGGGTGCTGAACGGCCGAAAAACCTTTACAACCCTTTCGCTGACTTTGGATTATATGCTTGTGACGGCATGGATTGAAGAAAAACAAACGACCGGTGTTTTTCTCATTCATAAAGATCAGGCAGGCGTCTTGGTCGAAGAAACATGGGATATGATTGCCATGAAGGCGACCGGAAGCCATGATCTCCTTTTAGATCATGTCACGGTCAGTGACGAGCGGCTTGTGGAGCTTATCAGCGGGCCGAGAGCGGCGAAAGTGAATGGCTGGCTGCTTCACATTCCCGCTGCTTATCTGGGTATCGCTCAAGCGGCAAGGGACTATGCCGTCCGGTTTGCATCCGAATATTCGCCGAACAGCCTGAACGGACCGATTAAAGACGTGCCGGCCGTTCAGCAGCGTGTCGGGGAAATGGAGCTCGAATTGTTAAAAGCGAGACAGTTTCTCTTCACGGCGGCGCAAATGTATGATGACCCGAAACGCCGCCCTTTCATCAAAAGTGAGCTCGGCGCCGCAAAACATATTGTGACAAATGCCGTCCTTTCTGTTGTTGATAAAGCAATGAGAATCACCGGCGCAAAAAGCCTTGAGCGAAACAATCCGCTTCAGCGGTATTATCGGGATGCCCGGGCCGGCCTTCACAATCCGCCGATGGACGATGCGGTCATCGGCAAATTAGCGGCGGAAGCCTTTGAGCAATAAAAAAAAGAGCCTGAAAAAGGCTCTTTTTATGTATGGCTGTTGTGCCGGAGCAGTTTTTGATGCTTGCGGTCAATTCTGTCATAGATCACATTCATCAGCTTTTGATTATTCATAATGGCCGCCTTGTTTTCTTTTATCAGCTGTTCGTATGTTTTTATTTTACGTTTCGCCATGAGCCTGCACCTTCCTAACATATTTGTATTCGCTTTCTAATTCTCCGAGCGATAATTCATATAAATGCCGTTCCGACTTTTTGTATATTCCGTTATTGATCAGCAAATGGATCAGATGTTTTTTTCGTCCTTCAACTGATGATCTGAGCTGAGGAGAAGACCTCATGATTACCCTCCTAATCAAATGATATTGAGAATCATTATCAATTAATGAAAGTATACAATGGGCATATTCATATGTAAAGGAAAAATACCGCCAATTTTTCGACAAAAAGTTTCCCGGGGAATAATGCTGTCGAATTGATTTGATTCTGACAGATCAATACTGCTATTTTTCACCTTTTCCATCCATACTATGAATGAGAATGGAGGAGTCCTTACATGAATGATCAAACGGCAAACTTAAAACAGGGTGAGAAAGGCGCGATTCTTAATATCGCCGCGTACCTCATCCTTGCCGCCGTCAAACTGGTGATCGGTCTTATTTATCATTCTGAAGCGCTCAGAGCGGACGGGTTAAATAATGCCACGGATATTGTCGCATCACTGGCTGTGCTGATCGGGCTCCGGATTTCCCAGCGCCCCGCGGACAGTGATCATGCCTACGGACATTATCGGGCTGAAACAATTTCTTCATTAATTGCGTCTTTTATTATGATGGCGGTCGGTATTGAAGTGCTGATCGGAGGAGCAAAGGCGATTGTCAGCGGAACGAAGGCCGAGCCGAGCTTCATTGCGGCATGGACGGCGCTCGGAAGCGCGATTGTAATGTACGGCATGTATGTATATAACAGCCGTCTTGCGGATCGGGTTAAAAGTTCTGCGCTTCATGCGGCGGCGAAAGACAGCTGTTCTGACGCCTATGTCAGTATTGGGGCGTTTATAGGCGTCTTAACGGCCCGGCTTCATCTGCCGTGGATTGATCCGGTCATTGCTTTTCTGATCGGAATCATCATCTGTAAGACGGCATGGGACATCTTCAAAGATGCTTCCCACTCATTGACGGACGGGTTTGATCTGAAAGATTTGGAGCCGTATAAACACACGGTGAAAGAAATAAAAGAGGTCAGCAGGCTGAAGGATGTGAAAGCAAGGTATTTGGGGAGCACGGTTCATGTGGAAATAGTCATTACGGTAGATCCGGGACTGTCTGTGAAAGAAGGCCATGAAGTAGCCGATGAAGTCGAGTATGCAATAAAACATGAACATGATGTGACTCATGTCCATGTTCATGTAGAGCCTGAAGTCATAAACAAAGATCGTGAAACGAATTAAATATGCTGTGATAAAAACTCTGTGACTTCTTCGGGCGTTTTCGCGTTTGCGCTGTGAAGATGCGCTTTCTTTTCACCGTTTTTAAAGATCAGAAGGCTTGGTATGCCCATTACCTGATATTTGTCGGCAAGCTCAGGGAGCTCGTCTCTGTTCAGCTCATACCAATCATTTTGATTATATTCTTCCAAAATATCGCCGATGAACATATTCATGCGCGTGCAGTCAGGGCACCAGTCAGCGAAAAATTTCACGATGATTTCCTTGTCGGATTGAATAAGTTCATTAAATTGTTCTGTTGTACTGATTTTTTTCATATGACACATCTCCTTTTCCATGCCATTTTAATATAAAATAAAAAGGAATTACATACAAATGCTTTCACATTCAGAATGCCCAAAAATAATTAGATCATTTTCTGAGGAAAGTGATAAGATAGTAAAGATGAATTGTTGTGGGGGGAATATCCATTGAAAACAAGTCTAGGATTGGTGTACGGCGGAAAGTCAGCCGAACACAATGTATCGCTGCAGACAGCATTAGCTGTAACAAAAGCGCTTAATACTGAGAAGTTTGATATACATCCGATTTACATCACTGAAAAAGGAGAATGGCAAAGAGGCCCGCTGCTGACTGAGCCGGTTTCCAACGTGAAAATGCTTCAGCTGGAACAAAACGGTGAAAGTTTCGCTCTATCAGCATTGAACCGGGAAATGTTTCCTGAAGCGTCGCCTGACGAAAAGGCGCCGATCGATGTCGTATTTCCGCTTCTGCACGGACCGAACGGTGAAGACGGCACCATTCAGGGTCTGCTGGAATTGCTGAACGTTCCTTATGTCGGCAACGGGGTGCTTGCATCATCAGCCGGCATGGATAAAGTCATCATGAAGCATTTGTTCGCTCAAGCGGGGCTTCCGCAGGCGAAGTACGCCGCTTTCTTAAAAAAGGACTGGAAACAGACGCCGGACAGCTGCTTACAGCAGGTTGAAGAGGAGCTGGGATATCCGTGCTTCGTCAAACCGGCGAACCTCGGATCAAGCGTCGGAATCAGCAAATGCCGAAACCGTGAAGAGCTTGAAAAAGCCTTCGAACTGGCTTTTGAGTATGACCGGAAAATTGTGGTGGAAGAAGGAATCGCCGGAAGAGAAATCGAAATCGGCGTACTCGGAAATGACGAACCGAAATGCTCCGCCGTCGGTGAAATCGCGCCGAAAACCGACTTTTACGATTACAAGGCGAAATATGAAGACGGCGACACGGATTTAATGATTCCCGCGCAAGTGACGGATGAACAATATGCGGAAATCAGCGAGATGGCGATTAAAGCCTTCAAAGCGATTGACGGATCAGGCCTTGTCCGCGCCGATTTCTTCCTGACCAATGACGGTCAAGTGCTCATTAACGAAGTGAACACAATGCCGGGCTTTACGCCATTCAGCATGTTCCCGCTGCTTTGGAAAGAAGCAGGCGTAGATTACAGTGATCTGATCGAACAGCTGGTTGAGCTGGCAAAAGAACGCCATGCCGAAAAACAGCTGATTAAACATACATTTTAATGAAGACGGACACTGCCTGAAGGGGCAGTGTCTTTTCCCGTAACAGACAACATTTTCAGAAAGCGAGGTGCCACCTTTGATAAAGCGAACTGTAAAGCGAATCGCAGACATGGTCAAAGGCACACTGACAAATCCCGTATTTGAACAAACAATGATTGAGGGAGCCGCAACCGATACGCGGACTTTGGAAAAAAATCAGCTGTTCATTCCTTTAAAAGGCGAGCATTTTAACGGCCACACCTTTGTGCCGCAAGCATTCGAAAAAGGCGTTTCCGCGGTGTTGTGGGACCGCTCTGAACCGAATCCGCCGGAAGAGCGTGCTGTCATCCTGGTCGATGACACGCTGGAGGCGCTGCAAACATTGGCAAAAGCTTATTTGGAAGAGCTCGGCACACGGGTTATCGGGGTGACCGGGAGCAACGGAAAAACGACAACGAAAGACATGCTTCACGCCGTTCTCGGCACGCAGTACCGCGTTCACAAAACTGCCGGCAATTTCAACAATCATATCGGCCTGCCGCTGACTGTGCTTGCCATGCCTGAAGATACAGAAATCGCCGTTTTAGAAATGGGAATGAGCGGGAGAGGCGAAATTGATTTTCTGAGCCGTCTTGCTGAACCGGAAGCTGCCGTCATTACCAATATCGGCGAATCCCACATGCAGGATTTAGGCTCAAGAGAAGGAATTGCGGAGGCGAAACTTGAAATTATAAACGGACTTCGGGAAGACGGCGTTCTGTTTTATTTCGGGGATGAGCCGCTGCTCCGCCAAAAGGCGTACACTTGCCGGACAACGACATACGGCGCAGGCGCGGACAATGATCTCCGCCTGAAAGAAATAAAACAGGCGGAAGAAGGCACGTACTTTAATATCGACGGGATCGACCGTTCTTTCTTCATTCCCGTTCTCGGCAGACATAATGTGATGAATGCCATGGCCGCATACGCCGCCGGCATCTATTTCGGCATTACGCCGGAAAATGCCGCTCTGGGACTGAGCCGCCTGAAGGTGACGGGGATGAGATTGGAACTGGTCAAAACGGACAGCGGCATCTCGATCGTAAACGACGCGTATAATGCGAGCCCGACGTCAATGAAAGCGGCGGTAGAATTAATTGAAACGATGAAAGGCTATCGGAAGAAAATGCTCGTGCTCGGTGATATGCTTGAACTTGGTGATGAAGAAAAAGCATTCCACGAAGAATGCGGAGCTGCGGTCAATCCGGCGGAAATCGACCATGTATTTACTTACGGCACACTCGGCGCATTCATCGCTGACGGAGCGCGCCGGCATTTTGAAGAAGGGCGCGTCAGCCATTATCTTGACAAAAAAGAACTGCTTCACGCCATACAGGAAATGGCCGCTTCCGGCGATCTCCTTCTGTTTAAAGCATCGAGAGGTATGAAGCTCGAAGAAATCGTTAAAGATTTATTAGAGAAGAACTGAAAAAATACTGATCAGCATTATAAAAATATACAAAAATGAAGAAACTAATTCATGGTGAAATAATTCTGTCCGTATGAAAAAGAAAGACCGCCGGCTGGGAAATCCCGTCCGGCACGGGGGCCGGCCTCGTTCGCGGGAAGAATTCGGTCAGGCCGCTTCCGGCCGCCTGACCATCTCGCCTTATTGAAAAACACATAGTGTAATGGTAAGATTAAACGTAAAGTAATTCGGGCTTTGTATACGTATGATCCTGTCCTTTGGATGAAAGGGCGGTTTTTAGTGGTAAATCACGACATTACTGAAACAGCAATCAGAAGGAGTTTGAATAATTTGACTATAACGTTTCAAGATTTCCAATTAAGTTCTGATCTCATGAAATCAATCAATCGTATGGGATTTGAAGAAGCAACACCGATCCAGGCACAAACGATTCCGCTCGGACTTTTAAATAAAGATGTCATCGGACAAGCGCAAACAGGTACAGGTAAAACAGCTGCGTTCGGTATACCCCTTGTTGAAAAAATGAACCCCGAGTCTCCTAATATTCAAGCAATCGTAATCGCGCCAACCCGTGAATTAGCCATTCAAGTATCTGAAGAGTTATATAAAATCGGACAAGATAAGCGTGCGAAAGTACTGCCTATTTACGGCGGCCAGGATATCGGACGTCAGATCCGCGCATTGAAGAAAAACCCGCATATCATCGTAGGTACGCCGGGGCGTCTTCTTGACCATATCAACCGCCGCACGATCCGTTTAAACAACGTGAACACGGTTGTCATGGATGAGGCTGATGAAATGCTGAATATGGGATTCATTGATGACATTGAATCCATTCTCTCAAACGTGCCGAGCGACCACCAAACGCTCTTATTCTCAGCAACAATGCCTGCGCCGATCAAACGGATCGCAGAGCGTTTCATGACTGAGCCGGAACACGTAAAAGTAAAAGCGAAAGAAATGACTGTGTCCAACATTCAGCAGTTCTACTTGGAAGTGCAGGAGCGCAAAAAATTCGATACCCTGACTCGTCTTCTTGACATTCAGTCTCCGGAACTTGCGATCGTATTCGGACGTACGAAACGCCGTGTCGATGAGCTTGCTGAAGCCCTGAACCTTCGCGGATATGCGGCTGAAGGAATTCACGGCGACTTAACGCAGGCGAAACGTATGGTAGCGCTCCGCAAGTTTAAAGAAGGTGCGATCGAAGTGCTTGTAGCGACTGACGTTGCCGCCCGCGGACTTGATATCTCAGGCGTTACCCACGTTTACAACTTTGACGTGCCTCAAGATCCTGAAAGCTACGTTCACCGTATCGGAAGAACGGGCCGTGCAGGAAAAACGGGTATGGCGATGACGTTTATCACACCGCGTGAGAAAAGCATGCTTCGCGCGATTGAACAAACGACAAAACGCAAAATGGACCGCATGAAAGAGCCGACGCTTGACGAAGCATTAGAAGGACAGCAGCAGGTGACGGTTGACCGTCTGCGCACGGCGATCAGCGAAAACAACCTGAACTTCTACATGACGGCAGCTGCGGAATTGTTAGAAGATCATGATGCAGTGACAGTTGTGGCTGCAGCCATTAAAATGGCGACAAAAGAGCCGGACAGCACGCCTGTACGCCTCACTGATGAAGCGCCGATGGTCAGCAAACGCTATAAAAACCAGCGTACTTCTAAGCGCAGAGACGGCCAAGGCGGCGGCTACCGCGGCGGCAAAGGGAAAACCAACAACCGTTCTTCCTACGATAAAAAACGCTCAAGCGACCGCCGTTCTTCAGGTGACAGACGCCAGAAAAAATCATACTAAAACACAGGAAGCGGACCCTTTTACGGGGTCCGCTTTTTTTGATATGCCGGAAAGTGAATCTTTTTTGCAAATCAGCCGTATTTGTATGTATGATAAAAAATGGGAGGTAGGTATGTTGAGAGCACAGCCAAAAAATCGAATCAGTCCAAGCGGCTTAAAAGTCTGGCGTCTTCAGGAAATCATCCTGTCCGCCTTCTGTCTTCTGGCCGTTATAGCAGCAGCTGTTTTAAGCCATTTCTTCCATTGGCCGTATTGGATCACCGGAGTCCTCGGCATCATTTGGATATTCGGTTCAGTGATATCCGTCTATGCCATACCGAAAATCAGGCACAGGATCTGGCGCTATGAAGTCCATGAAAATGAAATTGATATTCAATCCGGCATTTTTATTGTCAAACGGGTCATTGTGCCGATGGTGAGGGTGCAGCACGTAGATACTTCACAAGGCCCGCTCCTCAGAAGGTATCGTCTGGCCTCAGTCAAAATCTCCACGGCGGCAACCGTTCATTCCATTCCGGCGCTTGATATGGAGGAAGCTGACCGGCTGAGGGATTCCATTTCCCGCCTGGCAAGGGTGACGGAAGATGATGTCTGAGCCGAAACGTCTGCACCCGGCGGCCGTGATTTTGAACTTATTCCATACTATTATCGAAACCATTAAAAACATTATTCTGCCATTTTTTCTCGTCTATATTGTAAACTCCAACCACTTCATCCGCTTTTACGGAGGCATTGCGCTCGCCGTCCTGCTTATCTGGCTGATTACGGCAAGTGTGATCGAGTGGAGAAAATTTACATACCGGATTGAGGACGGAGAATTCAGAATTGAAGAAGGCTTGTTTTTTACGAAAAAGAGATACATCTCCATTGACCGGATTCAATCAATGAATACGAGTGCCGGCATCATTCAGCAGCTTTTTAAGCTTGTTAAGCTTCAAATCGAAACAGCCGGCGAAGGGAAAAACGCCGAGGCCGTCTTATCCGCCATTACTGTGGAAGAGGCGGAACGGATCAGAGCGGCTGTTTTTCAGCAAAAAGCGGAGCAAGAAGAACGAGGGGAGACCGAAGCAGAGCAGGAGCCGATGCGCGGGGAAGATGTGCAATCCGTTTACCGCCTGTCTGTAGGTGAGCTGCTTATGGCCGCCTCAACATCCGGGGGAATCGGTGTCATCATCTCAGCGGTATTCGCCCTCTTTTCTCAGATTGATGAAGTACTTCCGATGGACTGGCTCTATGACAGGTTTTCCTTTCTCAAGCATGCGAGCATCGGCATATACGCCGTGATCATTTTCATAGGATTGTTCATCGCCTGGCTGTTAAGCATCGCCGGTATGATGATCAAGCATGCCAACTTTAAGATAGAAAAAAAAGAACACGAATTGGTCATTACCAGAGGAATTATTGAAAAACATCAAGTGACGATCCCGCTCCGTAAAATCCAAGCCATTAAAATGAAAGAAAATGTGATCCGGCAATTATTCGGATACGCGACGGTTGCGATTGTCAGCGCCGGCAGTGCGGGGAATGAGAAAGAAGGAGCACAGACGATTCTGTTTCCGATCATCCGCAAATCAAAGCTCGGTGTGATGCTGAACGGTTTCACACCGGATTACGTGCTGGAAGAAAACCGGAATCATTTGCCGAAAAGGGCGCTGCGCCGGTATTTATTCCGATCCATAATCTTCTCGGTTTTCGTGATCATCCCGCTTTGTATTCTGTTTAAACCGTGGGGATATGCATCGCTCCTTGTGCTTCCCGTCGAAATAGTGCTTGGATATGCCTCGTTTAGGACAGCGTCATGGTGCATCAACGGCGGCAGGCTTCAGATCACCACGAGGCTTATCGGGAAGACGACCACGATTATGCTGAGAAGAAGAATGCAGATGTTTGAAGTCAGCCGCTCCTTTCTGCAAAAAAGAAGGCGGCTCGCATCTGTGGCTACCGCAGTGAAATCAGCTCACCACATGGAGCATGTCATGCTGAAGGATGTCAGCGAGGAAGATGCCGAACGCATCGGGCGCTGGTATTCATATGAAAAAGCGGACGGTTAATACCGCCGCTTTTTTTGCTGCACGCATAAAAAGGAAAGCAAAAATCCGCCTGCCAGTCCGAACAAATGCGCCATAATGTTAATATTAGAGTTGATAAACGTCGACAGCACCGCGATGATAAGCAGGGTCATAATCATTTTCGACTGATCCCGGCCGATCAGCTCCTTGCGGAAAACAGTCAAAAACACATACACGCCGAAAAGTCCGAAGATCGCGCCGGATGCGCCGACATGCACATAATCAAGCGGTTCGGCAAGATACGTGCCGATATTGCCGATGAGGCCCGATGCGATGTACACAATCAGAAAACGGACTTTTCCGAGCATCTGCTCAAGCGGGGGCGCGAATAAAAAGAGAGACATGGAGTTAAACAAAAGGTGAGTGAAATTCGCGTGTAAAAACATCGGTGTCACCAGCCGCCACCATTCTCCCGAGGAAACGCCGTAATTATAGCCGGTCACAGCATCTGACCACATCATGACGGAATGAAGCGGCATACTGAAAAACAGCCACAAGAACGCCTGCAGCGCCAAGATACAGCTGACGGCCGGATAACGTCTGATAAAAGTCTGGAAATTTTCCGTTCGTATAAACATCGCAAGCCCCTTTGCATCTGATTTGTTACATATATAGTAACACGTTTATGACATAAACCGTTTTTTAGTACGGACTTTTAGGAGGAATTCACATGATTTTCGGAATCGGAATCGACATCGTTGAACTGCACAGAATTGAAAACATGCTCAGCCGGCAGGCGAGGTTTCCGCAAAGAATATTGACGGAGGCTGAATACGCCCGTTTTACATTGCTGTCGGACAAAAGGAAAATTGAATTTCTCGCGGGAAGATTTGCGGCAAAAGAAGCTTTTTCGAAAGCATACGGCACAGGTATCGGCAAAGAGCTCAGCTTTCAGGATATTGAAACCGGAAACGATACGGCGGGAAAGCCTGTGCTGGCCTGCGCCAAGCTTGACGGCGCGGCGGTTCACGTCTCCATTACCCATACAAAAGAATACGCCGCGGCACAGGTCGTGATTGAAAGGTTGTCACGCTAGTCTGCATATTAGCCGGAACCCCTTCATATATTTGATAGTGCATTAAGGGAGACAAGTTGTTTGAGGCTTTTATGGTACGCGTCCGTCCGTTCAGGGCGTACCGTTAAAGTCAAACAAGCGATTTCTTCCCTTTACATCAATTGAGAAGAAGGGGTTGAAAAAAGGTGAGAAAAAGCTTTGTTTTGCTTTTAACGGGACTGCTTGCCGTCCTTATTCTTTCGGCCTGCGGCCAAAAATCACAGGAAGATATCGTGAACGGTTTAGATAAGAAGGCGAAAGAATACACCTCGTACAAAGCGAAAGCCAAAATGACCATCGAAACGGGGAGTGATCCGCAAGTATACAATGTGGAAATCTGGCATAAAAAACCTTCCCTGTACCGGGTCTATTTGGAAAATCCGAAAAAAGACCAAAACCAAGTCATCTTACGGAACGCCAACGGAGTCTTTGTCCTCACGCCGTCTCTAAATAAGAGCTTCCGCTTCCAAAGCGACTGGCCGAATAACAGCAGCCAAGTATATTTGTTTGAGTCACTTGTAAAGGACGTGCAGCATGACAAAGACGCCGTCTATTCCGCCAAAGATAAAAAGTACACGTTTGAAACAAAAACAAACTATCAGCACAACAAAATGCTGCCGACTCAGGAAATCACTTTCAACAAAAAGGACATGAGCCCATCGCTCGTCAAAGTCATGGATACAGACCGGAAAGTGATGGTAAAAGTCGAATTCAAAAGCTTTGAATTCAACAAGCCGTTTGATAAAGACTCTTTTGACGAGAAGAAAAATATGACGCTTTCCCAGATGGACGTCGCCACAAGCGCCAAACCGTCTGATTCATTTGCGGTCAAAACACCGCTTCAAGTGCCGGCCGGCGTCAAAAAGCTTGAAGAGAAAGATATTTCAACGGCGGATGGCAAACGGATCGTCATGACTTACGGCGGAGAAAAATCATTCACCCTTATTCAAGAAAAAGCCCATATCGCAAAAGCCGCCTCTGCCGTCACGCTGAAAGGCGAACCGGTTAATCTCGGCTTCACGGTGGCCGCATTATCTGATACGTCTTTAACGTGGACATATGACGGAGTGGATTATCTTCTGTCATCACAGGATCTGACAAAAGATGAAATGGTGGCCGCCGCCAAAAGCATGCAGGGACAGTCGTCAAAATAACGTCAAAAAAGAGGCCGCTGCTGTCGGTCTCTTTTTTGATTCCATTTCACTTTGCAGAATAATTTTAGTATGATAATAACAATATGAATTGAAAATAATGCTAGGAAGTGTATCGAGTGAACACAGCATCCTTTTACAGAGAAACGTGGGCGGAAATCAACCTGTCCGCGATTAAAGAAAATGTCACGCATATGAAAAAACACATCGGGCAAAACGTCCATCTCATGGCGGTTGTAAAGGCGAACGCTTACGGCCACGGAGATTTGGAAGTTGGGAAAGCCGCGCTTGAAGCGGGTGCTTCGTGTCTTGCCGTAGCCATACTGGATGAAGCAATTTCATTGAGAAAACGGGGCATTACAGCGCCGATTCTCGTGCTTGGCGCCGTGCCGCCCGAATATGTACAAGCAGCTGCCGAGTATGACGTAACACTCACGGGGTATTCTGTTGAATGGCTTCAGGAAGCTGCGCGCCACCTCGGAAGTGAAACAGTGCCGTTTCATCTGAAAGTCGACACCGGCATGAACAGACTCGGAGTCAAAACGGAGGAAGAAATCCAAAGCGTGTTAAAAATCCTCAGCCAAAATCCCGGTTTAGTCTGTAAAGGCGTATTCACCCACTTTGCTACTGCGGATGAGAAAAACAGAGATTATTTCCTCTTCCAGTTTGACCGCTTTAAAAAATTGATCGCTCCGCTTCCTTTAAAAGAATTGATGGTGCACTGCGCGAACAGCGCTGCCGGACTTCGTCTTAAAAAAGGCTTCTTTAACGCGGTTCGTTTCGGCATCAGTATGTACGGGCTTCGTCCTTCTGCTGACATCCAAAGCGAAATTCCGTTTCAATTAAAGCCGGCTTTTGCGCTGCACTCTGTTTTATCCCATGTGAAAAAGATCCGCAAAGGGGAAAGCGTCAGCTACGGCGCAACATATACGGCAGAGAAGGATCAATGGATCGGAACGGTTCCCATCGGCTATGCGGACGGGTGGCTCCGCAAGCTGAGCGGCACGTCTGTGCTGATCGGAGGCAAACGGATGAACATCGCGGGAAGAATCTGCATGGATCAAATGATGGTCGAATTAGATCAATCTTATCCGCCGGGCACCAAAGTCACCCTGATCGGCAGCCAGAAGGAAGAAACGATCACGATGGATGAAATCGCAGGGCGGCTTGGGACGATTAATTACGAGGTCCCTTGTACCATTAGTTCCCGCGTTCCCCGTATGTTTTTGGAAAATGAGAGTATAATGGAAGTAAGAAATCCTTTACTGCAAGATAATACAAACAAGTAGCCGTCATCCGGAAAAAGAGAATTTATAAAACAGCTTTGCTTGACGTTTGAATAATGGTATCATTATGTCTGGATGGATGTATTGGTCGTATCCGTAAGTTTGGTGGAGGTGTATGTTTTTTGTCTGAATCCAGCGCAAGAACCGAAATGAAAATCAGCTTGCCTGAAAACTTAGTAGCTGAATTGGATGGTGTAGCGATGCGGGAGAAACGAAGCAGAAACGAACTGATATCACAAGCAGTGAGAGCGTATGTCAGCGAACGGACAACTCGCCATAACCGTGATTTGATGAGACGCGGGTATATGGAAATGGCGAAAATCAACTTGAATATCTCTTCTGAGGCTCACTATGCTGAGTGCGAAGCAGAAACGACCGTTGAGCGCTTAGTCAGCGGAGGATAATCATTTTGATTGTAAAGCGCGGCGATGTTTATTTTGCTGATTTATCTCCTGTTGTTGGCTCAGAGCAAGGCGGCGTACGCCCGGTTTTAGTGATCCAAAATGATATCGGAAATCGCTTTAGCCCGACTGCTATTGTTGCAGCCATAACAGCCCAAATACAGAAAGCGAAATTACCAACCCACGTCGAAATTGATGCAAAACGCTACGGTTTTGAAAGAGATTCCGTTATTTTGCTGGAGCAAATTCGGACGATTGACAAGCAAAGATTAACGGATAAAATAACTCATCTGGATGATGAAATGATGGATAAGGTTGATGAAGCCTTGCAAATCAGTTTGGCACTCATTGATTTTTAGTCATATTTTGGTTGCTCATATGGAGCAACTTTTTTTGTTTTCGAAAAACATAAGCGCTATAATAAAGAGATAATCAAACAAAATTTGTTGTTTTGTGTCGGGAGGTCAGTGAAACCCATGTCGAATCAGAAAGTGTACCAGTTCATCATTGATCAGCATGATGAACTGCTTGATACTTGGACAGCCAAACTAAAAGAAGTAGGCAATCAGGAAGACTATCAGCTTACGAATCACATATGTGAAAATATTTGTAAAGACTATATAGACATTCTTTTATTATCGACTAAAAATGACGAGGCTACGGAAGAGCAGATCAGTGAACTCGCACTGCGCGCCGTTCAGCTCGGCCTGTCACTGAAACTTCTTTCAGCCACCCTGTCAGAGTTTTGGAAACTGCTTTACGAAACGATGGTCGACCTTAATATGGCCGATCAGGACAGAGCAGATTTGATTTTGGAAATAGACAGCTTTTTCAATCCGATCAACACGGAAATTTTAAATCAGTATTCTATCTCCTGGGAAAAAACGGTTACTTTGCAAAAAATCGCGCTTCAGGAATTGTCGGCTCCGCTGATCCCGGTATTTGAGCATGTAACGGTCATGCCGCTTGTCGGGACGATTGATACGGAGCGCGCAAAGCACATTATGGAAAATCTGTTAAACGGCGTCGTAAAGCACCGTTCACAGGTTGTATTAATTGATATCACGGGCGTGCCGGTCGTTGATACGATGGTGGCGCACCATATTATCCAGGCATCGGAAGCGGTGCGGCTTGTCGGCGCGAAATGCCTGCTCGTCGGAATCCGTCCGGAAATCGCGCAGACGATCGTTAATCTGGGAATTGATTTGTCGCAGGTTATTACGAAGAATACCCTTCAAAAAGGAATTCAAACAGCGCTTGAAATGACAAATCGAAAAATCGTTTCATTGGGGGAATAACATTGTGAGACATCCAAAAATCCCGATCCTGAAACTGTATAACTGCTTATTGGTATCCATCCAATGGGAACTTGACGACCAGACAGCTTTGCATTTTCAAGAAGATCTGCTGAACAAAATCTATGAAACCGGCGCAAACGGGGTCGTCATTGACCTGACATCCGTTGACATGATCGATTCATTTATCGCGAAAGTGCTCGGCGACGTCATCACCATGTCTAAATTGATGGGCGCAAATGTCGTATTGACGGGAATTCAGCCGGCTGTGGCGGTCACATTGATTGAACTCGGAATCTCACTTGAGGAAATCGAAACAGCGCTCGATTTAGAGCAAGGGCTTGAGACATTGAAGCGGGAATTGGGGGAATAGCGATGAACGACCAATCCTGTGTGAAAATCATGACAGAATGGGATATCGTAGCCGCCAGACAGCTTGGCCGCAACGTTGCGAAGGAATTAGGCTTCGGCACGGTGGACCAGGCCAGAATCACGACGGCTATCTCAGAATTGGCCAGAAACATTTACTTATATGCAGGCAAGGGCCAGGTCAGCATAGAACAAGTAAACGACAGAGGGAAAAAAGGCCTTAAAATTATAGCAGAAGACAAAGGACCCGGAATCCCCGACATCCGTAAAGTGATGGAAGACGGCTTTTCAACGTCAGGCGGACTGGGAGCGGGCCTTCCGGGCGTCAAAAGGCTGATGGACGAATTCAGCCTGCAATCTGTTGCAGAGGAAGGAACAGAGATTCAAGCCGTGAAATGGCTTCGGTAGGAGGTTAGAACGTGGATTTCAGGGAGGTTATAGAGCAGCGGTATCATCAGCTGCTTAGCCGATATATAGCCGAATTAACAGAAACATCTTTATATCAAGCCCAAAAATTCAGCCGAAAAACGATTGAACATCAGGTTCCTCCGGAGGAGATCATCAGCATCCACCGAAAAGTAGTAAAGGAACTGTATCCGGATCTGCCGGAAGATGTTTTTCATTCGCTGGATTTTTTAATAGAAGTCATGATTGGCTACGGGATGGCTTATCAGGAACATCAAAGTCTGAGAGATATCCAGCAGGAGCTTCGTTCAGAAATTGAAATTGCCGCAAATGTTCAGCAGACGCTGCTTGGCACAAAAATTCCTGAAGAAGAAGACCTGGATATCGGGGCAATCAGCGTCCCCGCCAAACAGATGAGCGGGGACTATTATCACTTTGTCAAAGACAAGGAATCGATTAACATCGCGATAGCCGATGTCATCGGAAAAGGAATACCCGCCGCATTGTGCATGTCGATGATCAAGTATGCCATGGACTCTCTTCCGGAGACCGGCATTCACCCCTCCCAAGTGCTGAAAAATCTTAACCGCGTTGTAGAACAGAACGTGGACTCAAGCATGTTTATCACCATGTTTTACGCAAACTACAATACGAAAAATCACCAATTTACATATGCCTCTGCGGGGCATGAACCGGGCTTCTACTACTCTGAAAAAGAAAAAAAGTTTTATGATCTGGAGGCAAAAGGATTGGTGCTGGGAATTTCTCAGGATTTTGATTACAGCCAATATGAACAGCACATGGACGAAGGAGACATGATCGTTCTTTTTTCTGACGGCGTCACCGAATGCCGTACCGAAAACGGTTTCTTAGAACGCAGCGACATTCAGCGCATGCTGGAAGAACATATGGACTGCTCCGCGCAGGATATGGTCAAAAATATTTACGACAGCCTGCTGAGACTCCAGGACTTTCAGCTTCATGACGATTTTACGTTAATTGTTTTGAAAAGAAAGGTTTAAAAAAACAGCAGCACGGGTAAAAAGCCATTAGCACGAGTAAGGATAACTTTCAGAGGTGATACGATGAATTTAACGGTAGATATGAAGGAGAATCTTTCAGATATACAAATCAATATCGCTGGAGAAATCGATGTATACTCAGCTCCGGTGGTTCGTGAAAAGCTGATGCCCCTGGCAAACGAGGGGAAGGACATGAGAATCTGCTTAAAAGATGTAAATTATATGGACAGTACGGGTTTAGGCGTTTTTGTAGGCGTGTTTAAAACGGTGAGCAAGGAAGGCGGCTCTCTGAAGCTTGAGAATCTTTCCGACCGGCTCGTCCGTCTGTTTGAAATTACGGGGCTTAAGGACATCATCGACATTTCGGCAAAGTCAGAAGGTGGCGTGCAATGAGTACATCAGTTGATTATATAGAGATGAAAATTCCGGCCGAACCGGAATATGTAGGAATCGTCAGGCTTACGTTATCAGGTGTCGCAAGCAGAATGGGCTATACCTATGATGACATTGAAGATTTAAAAATCGCTGTCAGCGAAGCTTGTACAAACGCTGTCCAGCATGCATACAACGATGAAAATAAGGGAGAAGTATCCGTGCGGTTCGGTGTGTTTGAAGATCGGCTGGAGGTCATTGTCGCCGATCAGGGAGACAGCTTTGATTTTGATCAGAAGCAGCAGGATCTCGGGCCGTACACACCTTCGCACACAGTCGATCAATTGTCAGAAGGAGGGCTCGGTCTGTATTTAATGGAAACGCTCATGGATGAAGTCAAAGTTCAAAGCAACTCTGGCGTAACCGTGGCGATGACAAAGTATTTAAATGGGGAGCGAGTTGATCATGGCACAACCATCAAAAACTACGAAACTAACTAAAGATGAAGTTGATCGGCTCATACGCGACTTTCAAACACATGATAATAAAGAAGCCCAGGAAACACTCGTCGAGGTGTATACCAATCTCGTCGAAATGCTGGCAAAGAAATATTCAAAAGGAAAAAGCTTTCATGAAGACCTCCGCCAGGTCGGGATGATCGGACTTCTCGGAGCCATTAAACGGTATGATCCCGAGGTCGGCAAATCCTTTGAAGCATTTGCGATTCCGACCATCATCGGCGAGATCAAACGCTTCCTCAGAGATAAAACATGGAGCGTACACGTCCCGAGACGGATTAAAGAACTCGGGCCGCGCATTAAAATGGCGGTGGATCAGCTGACGACAGAGACGCAGCGGTCGCCGAAAGTCGAAGAAATCGCAGCCTTTCTCGATGTGTCAGAAGAGGAAGTGCTTGAAACGATGGAGATGGGAAAAAGCTATCAGGCGCTGTCTGTCGATCACAGCATCGAAGCGGATGCGGACGGAAGCACCGTCACGATTTTAGATATCGTCGGTTCGCAGGAGGAAGGATACGAACGCGTCAACCAGCAGATGATGATCAAAAGCGTGCTTCATGTGCTGTCCGACCGCGAAAAACAGATTATCGATCTAACATTTGTGCAAAATAAAAGCCAAAAAGAAACAGGGGACATTCTCGGAATATCTCAAATGCACGTCTCGCGCCTGCAGCGGAAAGCGGTGAAAAAACTGAGAGAGGCCTTGATTGGAGATCCCTCCATGGAGCTAATGTAATGATTCAGGTTGAAGAAAATGAACATGTTCAAACTCTTGTATACCAATTAAATAAAGAAGGCAAGTCCATATGCGGCGACAGCTTTTTTATGAAGGCGAATGAAGAAGAATTAGTTTGCGCGGTAGCGGACGGTCTCGGCAGCGGATCTCTTGCCAACGAATCCTCGTCAGCCATTAAAGACATCGTGGAAACGTATGCGGATGAGGATGTGGAAAGCATCATTGAGCGCTGCAATCAAGCGATGAAAAACAAAAGAGGGGCGACTGCCTCCATCTTAAAAATCAATTTCATCAAAAGGGAATTGACATACTGCTCGATCGGCAATGTCCGTTTCTTCCTGCACTCCCCATCAGGCGAAGTCTTTCATCCGCTGCCGATTTCGGGTTACCTCTCAGGCAAACCGCAAAGATACAAAACGTATACGTCATCATACGAAAAAGGGGCGAGGTTCATCATCTACACGGATGGGCTTGAGGTTCCGCATATCCGCACCTGCTTAAAGCAGGGACACTCAATAGAAGATATATCAAAATCACTTCATCCGTACACAACATCCAGACGTGATGATTTGACCTATATTCTAGGGCAGCTTTTATCGTAAGGCTGCTTTTTTTATGTTCCGCCGTTTTTTGATACACTAGAGAAAGAATGAAGAGATGGAGGCTTTTGTGATATGGAAACGTTAGTCCTTTTGAAAAAACAAATTGCTGAAGAAACAGCGTTATCCCAAAAACATGTCGAAAGTGTCATCCGCCTGCTGGAAGACGGCAATACCGTCCCGTTTATTGCACGGTACCGAAAAGAGCAGACCGGCTCAATGGACGAGGTGCAGATTCAGGCAATCTCCGAGCGGTGGCAATACATACAAAACCTGACGCAGCGGAAAGAAGAAGTCATCAGATTGATCTCTGAGCAGGACAAGCTGACGGAAGGGCTGAAGCAAAAAATCGAACAAGCGGTCAAGCTTCAGGAAGTCGAGGATTTATACCGTCCCTTCAAACAAAAACGGAAAACAAAAGCCACCGTCGCCAAAAGCAAAGGCCTTGAACCGCTTGCGGACTATATTCTTTCTCTCCCGAAAGAAAACCGCCTTCACGACATCGCTGATCAATATATCAGTGCAGAAAAAGAAGTCGCTTCAAGAGAGGAAGCCATTGAAGGCGCGAAGCACATCATAGCCGAACAAATCTCGGATGATCCTCATTTCAGAAAGTGGATTCGCCAGGAAACGTATAAAAAAGGAATTCTCACTTCCGCAACAGGCAAGTCAGCCGCAGATGACGAGAAAAACGTCTATGAAATGTACTACGAGTACGAAGAGCCGATCCAAAAGGTCGTTCCTCACAGAGTGCTTGCGATGAACCGCGGTGAAAAAGAAGGCATTTTAAAGATTGCGATCGAACCGCCCGCCGATCAGATAAAAGCTTATTTAGAAAAGCAAATCATCAAACACCGTGAAACGCCTGTGAAAGAAACGCTGAAAGAAGCCATTGAGGACAGTTACAAACGTCTGATCCAGCCGGCTATTGAGCGCGATATCCGCAAAGAGCTGTCAGAAAAAGCAGACGCGCAGGCGATTCATATTTTCGCTGAAAACCTGCGTAAGCTCCTGCTGCAGCCGCCGATGAAGGGGAAAGTTGTGCTCGGCGTCGATCCGGCCTTCCGTACGGGGTGCAAACTGGCAGTTGTTGATGAGACGGGAAAGGTGCTGAAAATCGACGTCATTTACCCGCACGCTCCCGTAAAAAAGACAGCGGAAGCCCGGAAAAAAATCAAAGAATTGCTGGACCGGTACGAAGTCGAGGTTGTGGCGATCGGAAACGGCACGGCATCACGGGAGACAGAGCAATTCGTCGTTGATGTGCTGAAAGAAACAGAGCGGGACATTTATTATGTCATCGTCAATGAGGCCGGAGCAAGCGTGTATTCCGCATCAGAAATCGCCCGTGAAGAATTTCCGGATTTTCAGGTCGAAGAGCGCAGCGCCGTCTCCATCGCACGGAGGTTGCAGGACCCGCTGGCCGAGCTTGTAAAAATTGATCCTAAATCCGTCGGCGTCGGGCAATACCAGCATGATGTCAGCCAAAAGCATTTAAATGAATCACTCCGTTTTGTCGTTGAGACCGTCGTCAACCAAGTCGGGGTGAATGTCAATACAGCATCAGCCGCGCTGCTTCAATATGTAGCCGGGTTATCCAAAACCGTTGCCGGTAATATCGTTAAAAAAAGGGAAGAGCTCGGAAAATTTACAAATCGCAAAGAGCTGAAAGAAATCCCGCGTCTCGGCGCAAAAACATATGAACAGTGCATCGGCTTTTTGAGAGTGCCCGGGGGACCGGAACCGCTCGACCGCACCGGGATACACCCGGAAAGCTATAAAGAGACAAAGGCGCTGCTCAAAAAACTGCAGCTCACTGCGGATCAGATCGGAAGCGCGGACGCAAAAGAGAAAATAAGCGCACTGCCGCTGTCTGAAACGGCTGAAGAGCTCGGTATAGGGGAAATTACACTTGCAGATATTTGCGGGCAGCTGACAAGGCCGGAGCGAGATCCTCGTGACGAAGTACCGAAGCCTTTGCTGAAAAAAGACGTTCTGCAGCTTGAGGATTTAAAGGAAGGAATGGAATTGCAGGGCACCGTCCGCAACGTTGTAGACTTCGGCGCTTTCGTCGATATCGGCGTCAAACAGGACGGGCTTGTGCACATTTCAAAACTGAGCAATCAATACGTCAAACATCCTCTCGACGTCGTATCGGTCGGGGACATCGTCACCGTATGGGTCGAAGGGGTGGACGTGCAAAAAGGCAGAGTGTCGCTGTCTATGGTAAAATAAAAGCACTGCTTACGAGCAGTGTTTTTTTCTGTAGAAATACCAGCACTGGTTCAGCAGTTTGATTTGGTAATTGTCCTTTTCTAAAAACGCTTTTTGCATTTGTTTCATCAGCCAATTCGGCATGGCTCATTCCTCCTCAGCTTTTAGTTAGAGGTCGGTTTTAACTCATTGTATGCGAACGGTGAATTGTCCCGTTCAATGTTTTTAAAGCGGGGTGCACATATGGATAACGAACAACTTCAAAAGCTGACGGAAGACATCTCTGCACAAGATTTCGGAAAACCGTTCCGTCACCGGGCCTTTTTCAATGACCGGCTGAAAACGACAGGCGGCCGGTACATGCTGTCTTCCCATAACATCGAATTAAACCGAAAATATCTTCTCGAACACGGGCAGAGCGAGCTGGAAGGAATCATTAAACACGAGCTGTGCCATTACCACCTTCACCTTGAAGGAAAAGGGTACAAGCACAGAGACAAGGACTTCAGAGAATTGCTTCAGAAAGTCGGAGCGCCGAGATTCTGCACGCCGCTGCAAACCAAAAAGCCACAAAAGAAAACATATATGTATAGATGCGCGGCTTGCGGCCAACAGTATATAAAGAAGCGGGCAATGAACCCGGAAAGATATGCCTGTGGAAAATGCAGAGGGAAAATCAAAAGAATTTTTTAAAAAGGCTTGACTCATTTTAATGTTCTATGTTAAATTATAAAAGTCGTTGAGAGACAACGACACTTTCTTAAAAAAATAAATGTTGCTTCTTGACACAATATGTCGCATCATTTATAATAAAGAAAGTCTGATTATTCCACAGTAGCTCAGTGGTAGAGCTATCGGCTGTTAACCGATCGGTCGCAGGTTCGAATCCTGCCTGTGGAGCCATATGGAGAAGTACTCAAGTGGCTGAAGAGGCGCCCCTGCTAAGGGTGTAGGTCGCGTAAGCGGCGCGAGGGTTCAAATCCCTCCTTCTCCGCCAGATAAGTTCTCAACCAGACGGCCCGTTGGTCAAGCGGTTAAGACACCGCCCTTTCACGGCGGTAACACGGGTTCGAATCCCGTACGGGTCACCATTTACCTTCGTTGGGCTATAGCCAAGCGGTAAGGCAACGGACTTTGACTCCGTCATGCGTTGGTTCGAATCCAGCTAGCCCAGCCATTTTATTTAAAAATTTTGAATCACTTTTAGAGCGAGCCATTAGCTCAGTTGGTAGAGCATCTGACTTTTAATCAGAGGGTCGAAGGTTCGAGTCCTTCATGGCTCACCACTTGTCACGCGGGTGTGGCGGAATTGGCAGACGCGCTAGACTTAGGATCTAGTGTCTTACGACGTGGGGGTTCGAGTCCCTTCACCCGCACTTTATTTTCAAAGTGCTGATCATCATCACTAGCTTATATGCTTAGTGGAAAGACAGCTTCATAGCACGCGGTCGTGGCGGAATGGCAGACGCGCTAGGTTGAGGGCCTAGTGGGTGAATAACCCGTGGAGGTTCAAGTCCTCTCGGCCGCATCAATGACACCAAGGATAATAGAGATCCTTGGTATTTTTTTGTTTGTAGAAAATTTGTCTGTTACTGTCCACTTACTTATAGTAAGTCATCTAGTTTGATGCCCTTCGTTTTTTATTTTACTTATCTTGGTGAGTGGTCAAGGTTTCTTTACTCCCATTTACTGTCCAGAAAATATGAAAAAACATTAAAAAAGGTGTAAATAATGATAATGAGCGCTGTATAACCCTTAAATATAGGACAGGATAATATTTCATAAGGCTGAGGGGAAAAGAGCAGGAAAAGCAGGAGAAGAAAATTGGAGAAAAGTAATTACTAATCGGTTTGATTTGCATCATATAGGATTTAATACAAAACCTTTTATTTCTAGAAAAAGAGAAGTTGAAAAACCTGGAGTGAATTTATCTCCAAAGTATAGAAAGTAAGGAATCTTTTAAAAAACTAAAAAAAATGAAATTACGGAAAGGTAATGAGTGATTACCTTTCCGTAATTCGTTAATTATTTCTTTGAGCAATTTTATATTTCATCTTAACACTACCACCTTGAGCCGTTGGTGAAGCTGTAAATGTGTAATTGTATGTCCAACCAAACCAACCATTTTTAACCTCGGCAGAAATGCTGCCTTGCTTGCCTGGTGCGATGGTTCTTGAGACTTTTCCGTCAATTGATATTTTTATGTCATTGCTTCCGTTATTTGAAATCCAGAAGTTTACTTGTGCTCCGTCATTCTCATCTAATTCGAACTCCCGACTCCAGCTTGATTGATCAACAGAGTCTTCTGAAACCTCCCTGTCTAGAGCTTTGAATACTCCACTTGTAACTGCATAATTTTTCGGCGATACACTTGTAGTCGACTCCGCAAAAGCAGGTATAGTACAAGTTCCAACAATTGCACCAGCTATCAGAGTCGATGTTACTCCTTTGAAAATGGACTTAAGATTCACGATCAAGCACTCCTTTTAATTTCATTTATTACACATACATATTCCGTATGCACAATACAAATAGTACCATGTAAAATAATTACAGTAAACGTTCTTTTGGATAGTAATGTTTGTAACTCAACTTTTGTACCCCAAACATCCCAAATCAGACAAGTAAGCCTTGATATAGTTATGTAAGCGGAAATCGCGATCTTCTTATTGAGGTACTGCTACTAGCAAAGATTTTCCGATACCCGCAAAACGAAAAAACACTATCCTTTCTCTAAAGTAACGAAAAGGGTAGTGTTTTTTGTGCTATTCAAGATTAATACGTACTCTTTTTTACTCTGTCTATCTACACTGAATTACAAAATCGGACAAGCCAAGGTACTACCAAAAGAAAAAACTATCGCACCTAGTGGGCGGGACCACCTTACTTCTCTTGTTAGTGGTTACTTAGGTCTTAGCTGAAATTACAAATTTAAAGCTAATATTTTCAGTGATTTTTTTAAAAAAAGTAACACCTAATTTTTGCCCAAAATTCATAAAAAAAGAAGAAAACAAATGGAAATGTAGATAAAGAATGCTTTATTTATAAGGTTTATGTAATGCATGATACGTTTTCACTATGTTGAGGGCCTAGTGGGTGAATAACCCGTGGAGGTACAAGTCCTCTCGGCCGCATCTCAATAATACCAAGGGTTTAACCACCTTTGGTATTTTTTGTGCTTATTTTTAAATGATCTACTGCCCACAAACTGCCCACTTACCTGGAGTAAGTCATCTACAGTAGACATCGCACAAATATTTTCATTATTTATAGATAGTTACTAATGCCTCAAACTCCAATTTGCAAAAGCAGAGAAAGTATTGCTAAACACGGAAGAAAACAAAGATGTCCTGTTATATGATCAGCTATTAGAATTTAGACACGAGATAATAGGGCAGGGGCATAAGGGTACTGAAAAGGCTTAATCTTTTTTTAAAAGGTTAAGCCTTTTTTTGGCTATAAATGTAATCGGCGTCCAATTAGTTGCCCTGAATTCATGAAAAAGGATAAAATAGGTGTAAATAAGTTGTTATTTTAAAATTAGAATCAATTCTTTATCACAAAAGCAATAATAACTAATCGGCGAAGAAAGGATAACAGTCAAATGAAAACATTAGTTATCGTTATACACCCTAATTTGGAAACGTCTGTTGTCAACAGAACCTGGATGAATCGTTTAAAGCAAGAGAATGACATTACGGTTCATGACCTGTACGGTGAATACCCTAATTTTATCATTGATGTAGAAAAAGAGCAGCAGCTCCTGTTAGATCATGAGCGTATCGTTTTTCAGTTCCCAATGTATTGGTACAGCAGTCCCGCGTTACTCAAACAATGGGAAGATGATGTGTTAACACATGGCTGGGCTTATGGAACTGGAGGTACTAAATTGCATGGAAAAGAACTGCTCTTAGCTATCTCCTTAGGCGCACAGGAATCTGATTATCAAGCAGGCGGAGAATATAATATCACGATCAGCGAGCTTATCAGACCGTTTCAAATCACTGCTAACTATATAGGAATGCGTTTTCTTCCTGCCTTTACACAATATGGGACACTTCACCTTTCAAAAGAAGATGTTAAGAACAGTGCGGAGAAATTGGTTGACTATCTTAAAGCTGAGCATTGATCCGGTATTCGCGAGGGAAGCTGAAATAAATGATGTGAAACTAATTACAGCAGGGCGATGAGTACATATTTCTTGATGAAATGCAGATTTCCTTGGTCTCTAATAGGTGCCCGGTTTGTGCTCAGAATTCATGAAAAATGATGAAAATAAGTATAAATAAAATAAACAGGTGCTTTGAATAAAAGTTTTTGTAACTCATGATAGGTTTTTTACTAGGTTGAGGGCCCAGCGGGTGAATAACCCGTGGAGGTTCAAGTCCTCTCCGCCGCATCAATGATACCAAGGGTAATAGAGAGATCCTTGGTATTTTTTTGTGCTTATTTTTAAATGATCTACTGCCCACAATCTGCCCACTCCTAAAGTAAGTCATCTGCAGTAGACATCGCACAAATATTTTCATTATTTATAGATAGTTACTAATGCCTTCCAGCTGGATATAAAAGATAATTTTGTCAGGTGTCATGCAAAAAATTCAATTGTCGGTGATTGGCTGTTTAAATAAAACCATTATTTCATACCCGGTGCTACTTATTTCTGTTGTAGTCTGCATACTGATTAATATAGGTAAAGAAAGTCGAAAAGGTATACGACATTCGTCATACAAATTAAAGTTTTGAATGAAAGAGCAGGATTACTCCTGCTCTTTTTCTTTCTAATTGGGCTGGATTAAACGCAGACGGTTATTCCTTGGGAAAAACAAAAAAATTTCTTCTATCCATTGACTAGCTGGGCTTTAGCCGGGTTTCTATCACCCTGTTGAGCTTGTCAGATTTAAAAAAGATATGGTACGTTTATAGTGTTTTGTTTCACCTGATTGTGGGGTAATAAAGATAGAATCAGTAAATAAAGACGTAATGGAAGAACTAAAATAAAGGTTTAGGATACTTTGAAGAAATAAAAGTTTTTTTTCGATTGTGATCATATTCACAATAGAGCTGTATTAAGGGGAATCATTTCTCCAAATAGTCTGCAGAAAATACCAGCCACAGCCCAAGGATATCTCACTAACCGCTTAGGCTGGTATTATCTGTTGGCTGTTTCTCTTTTTGTTGCTTCTTGTATTATTTTTAGCCCAATCGGCAAAAATAAGTTAAGGAAACCAGCGAAAAAACTGAATTTCATCCTTCTTTCCTGGTTTACAATGTTATTTGGCGCTGATATGGATATTAGTCTAGCCTTTTAAGGTACAGTTGAACCAATCATCCACTATGCCGTTAGCTCTCCATCAGGTGAAACAGAAACCCCCAGACTTTTAGAGAAGCATTACGCTATACATTCTGGGACTGCATGCTTGGACCGTTTATGCGCTTGTATAATGTGGATTTGATAATTAAGGAGTCGATATTATTAAATGAAGTTTAACAAGAAAAAAATTAACGTTGTAGACATTCAAAAAGCGAAGAAAAGCGTGTTTGCTACAGGGATAGGAAACGCGATGGAATGGTTTGATTTTGCTTTATATTCTTATTTGGCAGTTATTATTAGTAAAAACTTTTTCAGTCCAGTTCAAAACGATGAATTAAAGTTAATATTTACTTTTGCTACATTTGCAATTGCCTTCTTACTTAGACCGGTAGGCGGAATTATTTTTGGTAAAATGGGTGATAAATTTGGTCGGAAAATAGTATTAACAATTACTATTTTAATGATGGCTTTATCTACTTTAATAATTGGTGTGCTTCCTACCTATGATCAGATTGGTGTATGGGCCCCTATATTATTACTCTTAGCTCGTATTTTGCAAGGTTTTTCTGTGGGTGGAGAGTACGCTGGTGCAATGGTATATATCGCAGAATCTTCTCCAGATAATAAGCGTATAAGGTTAGGCAGCGGTTTAGAAATCGGCACATTATCTGGTTATATAGTAGCTTCTGTTTTAGTTACAGTACTTTTCTGGACTTTATCTGATGTTCAAATGAATAGTTGGGGATGGAGAATTCCTTTCTTCTTAAGTATTCCAATAGGATTATTTGGTTTATATTTGAGAAGTCATTTAGATGAATCACCAATCTTTGAAAATGACATCTCTGAAAACCAAGAACAACAACCAGGTTTATTAGAAGTCATTAAAACATATAAAAAAGATATCTTTTTATGTATCGTATTTGTGGCCTTTTTCAATATAACCAATTACCTATTGTTAGGTTATATGCCTTCTTATTTAGATGAGAACCTTGGTATAAGTGATAATATAAGTACACCGGTTACAGCAATTGTATTGATTATTATGGTACCGTTCGCTTTAACTTTTGGTAAATTGGGAGATAAATTAGGAAATAAAAAAGTTATAACAATTGGATTAGTATTAGGAATTGTATTTTCGATTATCTCTTTTCAATTTCTTAATATGGGGAGTCTAACATTCTTATTTATAGGACTTTTAATGTTAGGGATTGTATTATCTGTATACGAAGGTACTATGCCAGGATCTTTACCTACGTTGTTCCATACTGACATTAGATATCGTACATTATCCTGGACATTCAACTTATCAGTTTCTATTTTTGGTGGAACAACGCCTTTAGTTGCTTCTTGGTTAACCCATGTGACAAGAAACAATTTGGCGCCGGGTTTCTATTTATTAGCAGTTAGTTTAATTGGCTTAATAGTTGTGTTAACCTTATTTAAAGATACTTCAGGTAAATCTTTAAAAGGTTCTTACCCAACAGTTGCTTCTAAAGCTGAGTTTCAAGAAGCTGTTGAAAATCCAAAAGATTCACTGTGGTGGAAAATGGAAGAAACAGAAAAGGAATGAAAAAAACATCCATTTAATTGACCGGCTACTCGAAATACAGACTCAGAATAAGCTGGGATTATCCGAGCAGCAATGACTGCAGCTCTTTTATATTCTGGAGGGCTTACTGCTTTGCAAAAGCAGCGTTGCTATTCTCGATCGTCATTATTTTATTGGTTGTGTCCTAATAATAAAACATTGACGCAAGAACGAAGAGAAATTAAAAGGTCCGAGCAATACAGCAAAATAAGAAGCAAGAAGCTTTGTTATGCCAGTTCTTCTCCCGAAGGAGAGCTGGCTTTTTATTTTCTATATGGGGTCCAAAGCAGAAAACGAGAACTTGTACGCTAATCACAGTATTTGGTTCTTCTTGTTTTATGGGAGAAGGAAAAAATATCTGTTAAAGGTTTAGGCGAAGAATTATATCTAGACTCCGGAACATTAACTCCAGTTTTAAAACGACTTGAGGAGCGAGGACTTATTATAAGAGAGCGTTCAAAAGAGGACGAACGAAGTGTAATTATTACGTTAACAACTGAAGGGAATGAGTTTAAAGAAAAAGTCACATTGATTCCTAATGCAGTATTTGATAAAACCGGTTGTAATGAAGAAGAAATTAAAAGTTATAACAAGGAAATTCGTAATTTACTTAACATGCTGACAACTGAGCAATAGTTTTATGAATATAGATGGTGGGCCCAGCGGGTGAATAACCCGTGGAGGTTCAAGTCCTCTCGGCCGCATCAATGATACCAGGGGTTTTGACACCCTTGGTATTTTTTGTTTATAAAAATTTATCTGTTACTGTCCACTTACTTATAGTAGGTCGTATGATTTGTCAGTCACCTTCATCCTTCTGCTGACTGCGTGCGGCGGTAGTAAATATGATAATGATTAATGAAGTGATGAAGCAGGAGAAGAAAGTCAGAAAAGAAATGCGAGCAGATTCAGATGAGCACAAAAGAGATAACGCCATAATTCGTGTATATGATGACGGGAAGTATATTCAACTTGTGTTTTATCAGCCAGAAGAAAGTTCTCGTAGGCTGACTGCTTATTCTTATTATGAGAAGCTTGGAGATTCTTATGAGGAAATGGCACATATGCCGGGTGATGGTGATGGCGACCGCCTTGGTCTTTATAAGAAAACACCTGATTATAAAGAGGTTAAAGGCAAGGAAACAAAAACAATGTGCTTGTTCATTCCTGATAGGGGAACAATTGTTTTACCGTTAAGTTGTTGTGTGAGAGCCAGTATGTTAAAATGCTACATAGATTTAATAATAAAGTTTAGATTCTAGGAGATTTATTTATGAAGTTGGATGAATTCACCATCGGGCAGGTTTTTCAAACTAAATCTTTTGAATTAACAAAAGAGAATATAATGAATTTTGCAGAAGTGTATGACCCACAATACATGCATTTAAATGAAGAAAAAGCAAAAATGGGCAGATTTAATGGAATTATTGCTTCTGGAATACAAACGTTATCTATTACTTTTAAGCTTTGGATTGAAGAAGGGCGTCATGAAGACGATATTATTGCTGGGACAGGAATGAATAATATAAAATTCCTAGCACCCGTTTACCCTAATGATAAACTGCACACTATTGTTAAGGTTATTGATAAAAAACCAAATAAAAGCCAGACGGGGATACTTACTGTATTGTTATCTACCTATAATCAGAAAGAGGAAAAAGTGTTTGAAGGTGAGTTATCAGTATTAATTAAACGCTAAATGACCTTTGTGGCATATCATCGTCACCTTTCAATTTTTATAGGTGTCTGGATGAAATAAGCAATCATCTTAATGAATTGAGTGGACTTTGTGTCTGCTCTTTTTTTATTTGTTCAACCTATGTCAAGAAACCAAAGGACTAACAATAACGAAAAAATCATCTCGTAAATACGAATTTAAAAATTGCTGCCTTGAGGTTTTTGCATATTCCTCTGTATCATTGCACCGGGTGAATATCTATAATGAGCGTTCTATCCTTCGATGTTATGTTTCCTTTTTACTTTTTGGTTTTGTCAGTTCAAAGCTGTACTTTACCATGTCATGGATTTGGTGCTCTGGGAGTCCCTCATCTAAGGTAAGAGTATTCCAATGCTCCTTGTTCATATGGTATCCGGGCTTGATTTCTTCAAAAAGACCACGTAGAAAATCAGCCCTTTCAGGTTCGCATTTAAGGTTGACACATAAGTGTTCGTCGCGAGTGAAGATAAGTGCAAATATTTTCTTATTCCCTTTGTGACGAATTGCAGTCCAACCATCTCCAAAAGGATGGTCTTCATAAGAGTTTGGAAAGGTTAGGCAGTAATCTTTTATTCCATCATAATTCATTATCAATTCACCCCATACCTCATTATTTTTATATACAGAACATATTCGTTCAAACTAAGATTTGCGGTTTCTTTTATACCAATCCGAGATTTCCTCAAGTCTTTGTTTGAACTTAGCTTCTGAACCTTGAGTTGTTGGATAGTAATACTCAACGCCCTATTAAAGAATCTGGCATCGTCTGCATTGTCGTTAACTTTTCCTCTGTATCATGAGCATATTTATATCCCTTACCGTAATCTAAATCTTTCATCAAAAGGAGCAGACTTTATGTCTGCTCTTTTTTTGTTCATGAAAAAGCCATTTTTTTATCCCCAGTCTGATAAAAGATTTTCTGTGAAATCATTTAACAATTATTGGTCAATTTTTCTTTTTCAATAATATCCTTTACCACATCCTCAATTGTGATATGCCCAAGAGCTTTTTCCAAGGCAGATTGGGCGATTTCAAATATTGGACCAATTGTACTTTGAATGTTCCGGCCTACAGGACATTGAGGATTGGGATTTTCATGTATACTAAACAATTCTTTATCTTGAACAACATTAACTGCTCTATAAACATCAAGTAAGGTGATTTCAGTTAAATCCTTCGCTAATTCAGCTCCTGCAATACCTGGCCGTACACTTACTAAACCTGCTTTTTTCAGCATTCCCATAATTTTTCTTATGAAGGCGGGATTTGTATTTACACTTCCAGCTAAAAATTCAGAAGTGCTAATTCCGTCTTCATTTATTTCAATAAGAGCCAATATATGAATTCCTACAGCAAAACGGCTGCTAATAGACATGATTTCTTCACCATCCTAATTACTTTACACTCTTTATAGTACACTTGTAACTGAATGTATTACAAGTTCTTTTACTCTAATATGCTCAATTAACAAGATGATAAAAGTATTGACAAATAAATAAGGTGTAACTAAAATTATTACATGTAATCAATATGGTTACATTTAAAATTTTGAATGATTAGGAGGACTTTAAATTGAAAATTGGAATCATTGGTGCAACCGGAAAAGCTGGAAGTCTTATCTTGAAAGAAGCGGTAAGCAGGGGACATGAAGTAACTGCAATTGTAAGAGATGCTGCAAAACTTAAAGAGGAAAAGATTTCAATCATTGAAAAAAATATAATCGATCTTACATCGGATGATCTAAAAAAGTTAGATGTAATAGTTAATGCCTTCGGTGCTCCATTAGGAGAAGAACAGGCACATGTAGATGCTGGCCGGGCATTAATTAGGGCATTAAAAGGAACGGGTACAAGAGCTGTAATTGTAGGTGGAGCAGGGAGTCTTTATGTAGACGAAAATAAAACTGTCAGTGTAATGGATACACCTGATTTCCCGGAGATTTTTATTCCAACAGCTAAAGGGCAAGGTCGTAACTTGCAAGAACTAAAGGAAACTTCTGATATTAACTGGACATTTATCAGTCCTTCAGCGATATTTGACCCAGACGGGAAAAGAACTGGATTTTATCAGTCAGGAAAAGATCATCTTCTTGTGAATTCGAAAGGCGAAAGTTATATCAGCTATGCAGACTATGCAATTGCAGTATTGGATGAAATTGAAAATCCAAAACATATAAATGAACGCTTTACAGTTGTTGGAGAAGCTGAATAATTGAGTAGAAACAAAGGGGTACCATTAGTGTCATCGCTAATGGTATTTTCCTTCTAAGAATGTACGGAGACATTCAAAACTTTGCAATCAGAGTAGCTGATTATTTTTATGAAAAAGGGGATTTATCATGTTCCAATGAATATTATCGACTGAGATTAAAGCGAGACGAAAAAATAAAAAAAGGGGAGATTATTAATGAAGATCAGCCTGACTTTGTTTACAGTCATTTTATTGGGTAGCATCGCAGGAGTGGTTTTAACAAATGATGTCCCTGTTATCAAAGCTCCTTTTCATGTTGCTGATGACAGAGTAGGTGCTTAGTGAGTTGGACCAAAAAAATATGTATAAAAAGCTCTGACTAGCAACCTTTTGGATTAGTTAGAGCTTTTTTATTTGACTGTGTTACCCAGTGTAATCCTCCGCATTGTTTAATACAGTTTAGTTTGAAAATCCGGGAAACTCTTCTACAGTTCCTATTTCGTGTCCAAAGTGTGAATGTTCCAGCGGGGAGCTTTACTGAAATGAGGGGTATTTTCGAAAACACACCAGTATGCTCTATGACCTGCCGTCAATGACATTAAAGAAATGATTTGATGAAAAATAAAAGTGAGCGATATTCGTTAAAATTCAGGTAGTAGCCATACATAGCCATATAAAACACATGATTTAATTCTAAATTCTTTACTGATCGTTCTTAAATTTGATATACTTGAAATACGTTAGATCTAACTGTTTTGCTACTGAAATGAGAATGATCGTTCTTTAATTATTTAAGAATGAGGGAGGGATGAATGCATCAATGATTCTCACGCCTTTCTCAGAATAAAGAGGTAATATATTCTAAGGTGGGATTACATGGCTAGAAATAAAGAATTTGATGAAAAAAAAGCATTAAGAAAAGCAATGGACCTTTTCTGGGAACAGGGGTATGAAAAAACATCCATGCAAGACTTGGTGGACCATATGGGCGTTCACCGCAGAAGTATCTATGATACATTTGGCGACAAACATACTTTATTTATGCGAGCCTTAAGTCACTATGTAGAAGTAATGGAAGTAAGAATGAAGAATGAAGTGAAAACAGAATTAACGGTTAAGCTGGCTATACGAAAATTATTTGAAATGGTTATTTACCCAAAAGAAGATCAGCCAAAAGGATGTTTAGCTGTTAATGCAGCTGTTGAATTATCCCTAATAGATGAAGAAGTAGCTAAGAAAATTACAGAGATTTTTATAAATGTGGAAGCATTATTATTTGATCTGCTAAAACATGGTCAAGAACAAGGAGAAATTCCTAAACACCATGACATTAAAGGGCTTTCTCAATTTATTCATAATTCACTCGTAGGGATACGAGTATTAGCAAAAACGACAAATGATAAGGAAAAATTAGAAAACATTATTGATTTGACTTTGTCGACACTAGACTGAATCTATTTTGTTATATGGATTAACTAATTAGAAAATTTGTTTTCGAGGAGAGAATAATATGAAGTACACAGTTATTACAGGAGCAAGCTCAGGTATAGGATATGAGACAGCATTGGAATTTGCTGCTCGCGGCAAAAACTTAATTATTGTAGCTAGAAGATTAGATAAATTAGAAGAGCTTAAATCAACCATTCAGAATATTAATCCTGATTTGGATGTTATTATTCGTACAAGTGACTTATCTGTCACAGCTCAGGCATACACACTGTATGACAATTTAAAGGAATATCAAATTGAGACTTGGATTAATAATGCCGGGCTTGGTGAATCTTCTTCTGTCACGGATCAGAATTTAGATAAAGTGGAAACCATGTTACGTGTAAACGTAGAATCCTTAACGATTCTTTCTACACTATTTGCACGTGATTATTCGGATGTAGAGGGAACTCAGTTAATTAACGTATCATCAGCACTCGGATATGCAATTGCTGTTGGCAGTATTACTTATTCTGCATCTAAATACTTTGTCAGTGCATTTACAGAAGGGCTTGCAAAAGAACTGGAACGTAAAGGTGCGAAAATGAAGGTGAAAGTTTTAGCACCAGCAATCACGGAAACAGAATTCATGAAAACTGCATCTGATACGAAAGAATATGATTACAAAGCAAATATCCCGATGTACCACACAGTTGAGCAAGTGGCGAGTTTTATGATGGAGCTTTATGATAGTAATCAAGTAGTAGGAGTTGTAGACGGAGACTATGAATTTCAATTAAGAGATCAAATCTATCCGATTCTAGAGATGTAATATTTCAAGTTATTAAACCTGTATAACGATGCTCTGCATCAATAACACTAGGAAGATGAGAAACATTTATTCACAGTATCGGTCTATAAAATTTAATCATTTGAGAATGATCGTTCTAAAAATGACTACTGTTTAGGTGGAGGGTTAATCATAAAATTGGAAGTCAGACTTCTCTAAAAGAAAGATTCCCCTCCACCTAAACGATTATATAAAAAGGTAAAAAACCTAATAAACGTAATATGATAGAGGATGCTGATAAAAAAATGAAAACACTCATGAAAGCAGCTCAGATCACCAGGTATTCAAAAGATCTCTATGCCCAAATCAATGACATTCCAATTCCGGAAATCGATGACAATGAAGTCTTGGTAAAGGTCAAAGCTGCGGCAGTCAATCCACTCGAAATGCTAATTATTACAGGCAGCGTGAAACTGATTCAAGATTATGAATTCCCATTAACGCTTGGTAATGAATTGACAGGAGTTATCGAAAAAGTCGGAAAAAATGTGGCGGAATTTCACGTAGGAGATGCCATCTATACACGTCTCCCTCTCGAAAAAATTGGCGCTTTTGCGGAATATGCCGCAATTGATGCTGCCGCAATTGCACCCATGCCAAAAAATTTGTCTTACGTGGAAGCCGCTGCTGCACCACTGGCTGGACTCACAGCGTATCAAGGTCTGCATGAAGAACTTGAGGCACAGTCAGGTAAATCTGTCTTCATTCCAGGTGGATCAGGCAGCTTTGGTCAAATGGCTGTACCAATCGCAAAGGCAATGGGCCTAAATGTCATTGTTAGCGGCAGCTCAGAAGCGCGCGAACGCATTTTGGAAATGGGTGCTGATCAATATTTGGATTATTCAACAGAAAACTATATTGACTTGTTGTCAAATGTGGATTACGTGATTGATACACTGGGACCTAAAGAATTTGACAGTGAATTGAGTATCATCAAACCGGGGGGAAGATTGCTCTCTCTCCGTACAGGACCAAATAAACGTTTCGGAAAAGACCGAAATTTCCCATCGTGGAAACAAATGCTATTTTCCCTTGCTGGCGCAAAGTATGATCGCAAAGCCAGGAAACAAAACGTGGAATACCATTTTATCTTCGTTCGTTCTGACGGCGCACAACTTAAAGAGATTACCAAAATCATTGAAGAAAACAACATTGTTCCAGCAATTCATCCAACACAATTTACCATAGACAACGTAAATGAAGCGCTAGAACTAGTCGCAAATGGACGGCCAAAAGGGAAAGTGATTATTAAATTTTAAGGGGAATACGAAGAAAGCAGTCAAAAAGTTGAGATCGTTTATGCAAAGGATTTTGAAAGGCAATAATAAGGTGTTACAAACCGCGAGTGCTGCTGATTAAGAAATGGAAAGATAAAGCTAGATCAAATCATAGAAAAACTTCATCAAGCCGGAGTTCATTATAAAGCATGGAGAACTAGCCATTTCAATTGTTCTTATAAAAAATGTTGAAATGTAATTAAGTTAGGCGGTTACTCTAATAGACATGTCACCAGTAACAAGACATTAACTGTCTTGAAATGAAAACCTACTCCATTTTTACTCCCAAATAAAAATAAATCGACTCATAATCAAAATAAACAAATGCTGATATTATAGGCTTTTGTAATTCATAATAAAGAATCACTTTATTGAGGGCCCAGCGGGTGAATAACCCGTGGGTTCAAGTCCTCTCGGCCGCATCCTAATGATACCAAGGGTTTTGACACCTTTGGTATTTTTTTGTTGTAAGTGCATGTGGCATTAAAAAAGTGCTGACCTCTGCACAAAATCTTTGCGCGAGTCTGCACTTTTATTATGCAAAATACACTGCCCATTATCATCGATTATGGGCGTTTATTTAATCCGTTTTTAGCCGAGCTGGTGCCTGGTTTTTAGAAGTTTTTTTTAAGTGGTTAAAACCAACAAATTTTTTGCCTTCTTCATCCCATAGTCGGAACTTTAACGACTTAATACTTGTTGCCAGTGTGATGGTCGGAACGTTTTGCAATGGTTCAGTATTGTTATGCACGATTTCAAGCTTATAGTTTGGGACTCTTGGGCTTAAATGATGAACATGATGGAAACCGATATTGCCTGTCAGCCACTGCATGACTTTTGGAAGCTTATAAAAAGAGCTTCCTTCAACTGCTGCTTTTACATATTCCCAATGCTCATCTTCTTCGAAATATGAATCCTCAAACGTATGCTGAATATAAAACATCCAAATTCCGAGGGATCCCGATATCATAAAAATTGGCGTCTGGACCAGCAGAAAGTTTTTCCAGCCGATAGCCCAACATATAAGTGCTGCCAAAGCGACGATCCCCAGGTTCGTTACATATGTATTCATCCGTTCTTTGCGTTTTGCCCCTTTACGATTAAAACGATTGGCAATCCCGAAGACGTAAATCGGTCCGATAATAAACATAACAAACGGATTTCTGTACAAGCGGTACATTATTTTTGTCTTAGTTGAGGCTTCCTTATATTCCTCAACAGTCAGTACCCAAATATCGCCCGTACCGCGTTTGTCCAGGTTGCTGCTTGTCGCATGGTGGACAGAATGATCGTGTGCCCACTGGTCAAACGGATGCAGAGTCAGAATTCCTGTAATTGTTCCAAGGATTCGATTCGCCTTTCGGTTCTTAAAAAAGGAATAGTGGCAGCAATCATGAAAGATAATGAAGGTTCTCACTAAAAAACCTGCCGCAACGACAGAAATCGTTAATGTAAGGATATAAGAAATCGACAAGCTCTTATAGGCCAAACACCATAACAGGAAAAATGGCACCAATGTGTTAATGATTTGATAAATACTTTTTTGTAAATCGGACTTTTCATAAGGGGTAACCAGTTTTCTCAAAGTCCTTAGGTTTTGTTCATTCATTTTTAAAAGCTTCCCCTTCCCTGATGTTCTTAATCTGCGTATAGAAAACGTTTTATTGCCTTTGAAGTCCCAGCTGTCATACTCCATGTATAATAAGTATCTTTCCTAATCCTGTGTAAAATTATTGAAGGTCAGAAAATGATCTCCATCTCGATTAAATCTTTATTAGCAATGGCCAGCCGGGATACAAAAAGCGTATGAAGATTATACCCAGCTCTTTATCGGGCCAAACTCTCTCCATGCTCCCCCATGTGAATCAGTTTATTTAGACCGTAAACATTGATTGTTTGAGGAACAAACATGACAAGTTAATACCGTTAAAATAGGGGTATACCTGAGTGATCGTTTGGAAACATGTGCAGAAACAAAGCTATACCAGTGAACAGCCAAGAATATCTTGTACTTGAACAAGAAACAGCTGAGCTTTTTAAAGAAACCTTTAACAATCAATATGAAGTACTGGGTTTGAAGGCACTCGTGATTCATTTTCACGGTGTTTTCAAACCATAGCTATTAACAGGCATCTTATTTTGCACTGGTATCGACAGGTTTAACAAATAAAACATGAATGAACACATTATTAATTTGCAGTTATTTCCGTTTCGTGATATGATAAAGGAGAATTATTTTTGTTCGTGTAAAGGATAGTATGAATATCGACTTTTCGTCTTGATGATACTTTGGGCAAGGATAGTAATACAATGTGTAACACACTAGGAGGCAACAAAAATGGAACAAGGTACAGTTAAATGGTTTAATGCAGAAAAAGGTTTTGGATTTATCGAACGTGAAAATGGAGACGATGTATTCGTACACTTTTCTGCAATCCAAAGTGACGGATTCAAATCTTTAGACGAAGGTCAAAAAGTAACGTTTGACGTTGAGCAAGGTGCTCGTGGAGCTCAAGCTGCTAACGTTCAAAAAACTGCTTAATCTTCAATCGTTTATCAAACAGGCTCTTTATATAGAGCCTGTTTTTTTATGTTCTCTGTATCATACTGAATAAAAAAACCCTACTCAACGTTCGAGTAGGGACAGATGCTACAAGGTAAGAAAAAGGTTTAAAACCTCAAAGGATTGTTTACAGTATAACATACCGGATTGACGATATGTGGAATATATATAAATGATTTGTTTTTATGTTCTCAATATAACTGTATGTTATTCTTTGTTACAATTCGCATATCTCTTTTATGAAAAGAAGATAAACAACTGCTATTCACTGTCGCAAGAGATGTAAGAAATTCTTAAAGATAAAGAGGAGAGTGGTTGTTTTTTTCTTCCGGAAATAATCACTTAGACCTAAAACAATGAAAGCCCTGCCTCTCTTCCATCCTTACGGCTCCTTGTCCGTGCCAGTGTGAATCAGGATTACAAAAATCAAGTGACTATTTCATCGAGTTTTTGATAAAACATCGAATGTTCGTTGAAGAAATTTTTAATAATAAAAACAGATTAGATTGTAGGAATAATAAAAGAGGTTAATGTTCTAAAAGTAAGTTGATGAAGTTAAGCGTCTTCGAAATATTTTAATCGTAATATTCCGAAAACTCGTGGGTGCTTTTTGGAATGCAAAACATTATTTAAAATTAACCTTAGCAGAAACTTTTTATTTGTTTTTCAGTGATTCCTTTAATGACTTCCAGTTCACTAATCAAAAATTCATATGCATTATCCAACATTTTTTTTTCGCTTGAATTAAGTGCTTTTTCTTTCTTCATTCGCATTAAATCACGTACAACTTCAGCGCCTTCTTGTATTTCACCCGTTTTTATTTTGTTCGTGTTTACTATATACCTTTGCTTCCACGGCAGTAACTTATCTGATTCTCCATGCTGAAAAATGTGTATAATGTGTTTTAATGCACGTATATCAGTAACTGGCCGTATATTTGAACTCAATATTTTACGCGTTGGAATCATAACTGTCATATTACTGATTGACATTCTTATGACATAATACTGTTGTTTTTCCTCTAAAAATTGTTTTTCTTCTATGGCTTCAATTGTACCTGCTCCGTGCATTGGATAAACAATGTTATCGCCAATTTGAAACATATAATCCACCTCCATATATGGGAACTTAACTTAAGGTTACCATATATGGAGTGAGATATCAAATTTTTAATGATAACATGGTCATTTATTGGTGTCAATAACTTTTTTAAAAAAACAACATCAAAATAAGAGGGAACCTGTGCGATTCCTAAAAAAGGAAAGGTCAATTGGTCCGTGTATATCTTGGAATCTCGACTAATTAACAGAGATCAGTTTTTCGTTGAAAATGAGTTATTAAATTTCCTTTAGGAGTTCATGACTTGACATCAATGACACGTTTACTAATCAATATGGGCACAATTTAATCACCGATTTTTAACCATAATTCAAATAATGAAATGATAAAATAGGAGAAGACAGCCAAAAAGAAATGAGAGCAGATTCAGATGAGAAACACAAGAATAACTCATCGTGATCGTATTCGTATACATTTTTACAGAGGAGGACAATTATGATTGGAATACTGGCAGGAATGGGGCCAAAATCTACTGGGCCATTTGTAGATAAGGTAGTAGACGAGTGCCAAAAAATATATGGAGCAATACATGACATGGATTTCCCTCATATGATGATTTATTCTTGTCCGACTCCTTTCTATATGAATAAACCTCTCAATCATACGGACATGGAAAAGGCAATTATTGAGGGGGCTGTAAAGCTTGAAAAAACGGGTGTTGATTTTATTGCCATCCCATGTAATACCGCACATATTTATTTTAATCAAATAAAAAAATCGCTTTCAGTCCCTTTACTAAACATGGTTGATGAAACCATAAAAAAAATACCTAAAGGCTCAAAAAAAGCAGCTCTTTTAGCCACCGTTCCTACGGTTCAATCTGGAATATTTCAAGAAGCGTTAAACAGAGAAGGTTATGATTTTTTACATCAAGATAGTTGGCAAATCTTTGTCGATCACATAATAGAAAAGATTAAACAAGGTCAAATCGATGAGGCTGGTACATTATATGATGAATTACACCGTGAATTAGCAGAAAAGGTTGATACGGTTATCATTGCATGTACGGATTTAAATATGGTCACGGATCAAAAAAGCAGCGAACTTACCTTTGTTGATTCATCAGCTTGTCTCGCTCAAGCCATTGTAAATAAGTATGTATCATTAACAAAATAAGCCGTCTGATTTATCAGCAAATGCCGGGCGCTTTTTTCCGTTAAAGCGCCCGGCTTCGGCAAATACATGATCCTCGATTACTTCTTGAATGTAACTTCCCCGTGTTATTGTTCCTTTAACATTGAATATTTTCGATACGCTTTATAGTAACTGCAGCCGAAGACAACAGCCATAAGAGCGGGAAGCGACCTTAGAAGGGCAAATGGAGTTTCAAATAAAAATGCTTTCCAAAACATTGCGCCTTCCATACTCCACAGACCTTCTGCTAAATACAAACCTGAATCCTTGTAAATCAAATAAGAATAAAATAAGCAAAGTAAACCAAAACAAGATGAATAACTCATTAATCTTTTATAATAACTACTTTTTGATTGGCGATCCGAGAAGATTTCATTTTGATCATCATCTTCTTTTTGCCAATATCGAGTTCCGCTGAGCCATGGGCTGTTTATATAACTCCAGCCGAAGTCTTCATAGATCTCTCTGTAGTCTTTGAACTTTTTCTTTGATAAATAATCATGATAATCCAGTCTCATTACATATCTCTTGTCGGTTTTTTCGAAAGTGTATATTCCTAATCCGCTGATATTTGTACAGCGATAGCCTTTTTGTAATTGCTCGTTCAGCCATTGCTCCTCTTTTTCAATATCAAAAAACATCTTAAATTTCTTCATTCGATTCACTTCCTTCATGCAGGGATAAAATATGCAGTAACCTGTTTTGTTCCATCTTCAAAATGGCGCTTCCTTCCGCAGTTATCATATAAACCTTTCTCCGGCCCGATTCTCCAATAGGTTCAATCCAGCCATGTTTATTCAAGTTTTCAATCGCGCCGTATAATGTGCCGGCTGCTAAAATAACAGTTCCGTTACTCATCTTTTCGATCTTCTGCATGGCGGCATAGCCATGAAGCGGCTCACGCAGAGCTAATAAAATATAATGCATGGTTTCAGACAGCGGTAATAATTTATGTTTCATATCCTCATCCTCTATTCAGTTCGACTATATAGTTAAACTTAATACAGTTCAACTGAATAGTCAATGCTCTTTTCAAATTTGTCAAAGGAACTTGAAAATCAAATCTAAAAAGTCGCTTTTCTTACGTAATGGGAAGCGACTTTTTGTATGTCCATATTGACGCCAAAAGAATTTATTGCGGTACGCAGCTGTTTTCCGATGTAGCAGTGTCGTTTATTTTCAATGTGTTTTTTGCGGTAAGAAAATCATCAAATTGAAAGGGGATGAAAATTAATAGTTGACTCAAGCAACTGTTTCGATTACGATTGAAAAAAGTTGCTTATGTCAATCTTTTGGAGGAGGTTCATCAATTTGGAAACAAAACGTGTTTTGGCATTCAGACAATTTAATAGATTTTATACAGATATTTTGGGTTTTCTAAATGAACATATTTATGACAGTCCATTCTCTTTAACGGAAACCAGGATTTTATACGAAATTTATAATACGCCCGATTGTACAGCAAAAATCATTCAAGAAAGGTTAGACCTTGACAGAGGATATGTAAGCAGAATTATCAGAAAATTCGAAGAAGAAGGCTTCATATACAAGCAAAAATGCAGAGAAGACGGACGCAACCATTTCCTTTATGTCACCGAGTCAGGGAAAAGTATTTATAAAAGTCTGGAGAAAAAAGCCAATCAGCAAGTTGAATATATCCTTGAACGCATAGACAAAGAGGAACAAGAAAAACTTGTACATTCAATGGAAACCATTCAAAACATTTTGCAGCATTCTTTTTATGATAAAGAATCTCCGATTTCAATAAGAGACTATTATACTTCAGAGGATGTCAAAAACATAATTGAGAAACAGCGATTATTTTATGCCGAATCCCATGGCTGGAATGAAACATTTTTATCCTATCTTCACGATACGTTTAAAGCGGATATTGAAAAAATATGGGTGGCAGAAAGCGGGAATCAATTTGCGGGTTGTATCGGCTTAGTGAATGACGATGAAAAAACTGGACAGTTAAGGTGGTTCTTAGTCGATCCGTCTTTTCAAAGAAAAGGTGTCGGCAGCCGTCTGATTAAGGCACTTGTTCAATATTGTAAAGAAAATGGATACGAGCGTATATTTCTTTGGACGGTAAGAGACATGTCAACAGCCCGGCCATTGTATAAAAAGAATGGATTCGAAATTACAGAAATTCATGAAGAAAAACGTTTATGGGGATCAAATTTAATAGAAGAGCGTTGGGATTTGGAATTATAAAGTGAGGGGGATAGGATGCGAATAAAATATCACTATGCATGGATCATTGTGTTTGTCACTTTTTTTACCTTTTTAGCAGTTCAAGGCGCGCGTCTTTCATTTGGAGCTTTTGTTGAACCATGGGAAAAAGATTTTTCTATGAATAGAGGAACAATCTCGCTTATTTCCACTCTGAGTTTTATCATATATGGCATATCTCAGCCCATAATAGGGAGGCTGGTTGATAAATTAGGTCCTCGAATGATTTTGTCAGTCAGCACTTTCTTGGTTGGGATTAGCTTTATATTGACTTCTTTTGTGAATCATCCATGGCAGTTATTTATCCTTTACGGAATTGTTATCTCCGTCGGTGTCGGAGGGGCATCCAATGTAGCCGCAACAGTTGTTGTTACAAATTGGTTTAATAAAAAACGCGGACTTGCTTTTGGAATTATGGAAGCAGGGTTTGGCGCGGGTCAGATGCTTCTTGTTCCCGGCTCTCTCATTTTGATTCAATGGTTTAACTGGAAGTTAACTGTAGTGATTTTGGGTCTGCTTTTAATGGTTATTGTGTTTCCTGTCATACTGTTATTTTTACGGAATCATCCCGGCGAGATGGGGTTATCTCCTATGGGCGGTTTTATGAAAGCAGAAGCTGAAAGTGAACAGCATACGGCCCGCTTTTCTGTTTGGACAGTGTTTTGCAAGAAACAATTCTGGTTTTTAATATTACCTTTTGCTATATGCGGTTTTACAACTACAGGGCTGATGGATACTCACCTTATCCCTTTTTCTCATGACCATGGATTTTCAACAAGTGTAACCAGTGCTGCAGTTAGTGTATTGGCGGGATTTAATATTTTGGGGATCATTATTTCAGGAATTGCGGCAGACCGTTGGAGCAGTAAAAAGATGCTTATTCTTTTATATGTCATACGCGCATTATCAATTTGTATCCTGTTATATAGTCATCATCCGGTCATATTACTTATTTTTGCCACCCTGTTTGGACTAGTTGATTTTGCAACTGTAGCTCCTACTCAAATGTTAGCCACGCAATATTTTAAACAATATTCAGTTGGTTTTATTTTAGGATGGTTATTCCTGAGCCATCAGATAGGATCAGCGCTGGGAGCTTATGTACCAGGTTTTCTCTATAGTGAAATGGGTAACTATGATCTTTCTTTTTATTTCTCAATTATTATTTTGTTGGGAGCGGCAATATTTACTTTCTTACTGCCTGAAACGGTGAAAATAAAAAAAGAGCAAAAACCGAAGACCGATTCAGCTTCAAATGAAACAGTATCCCAGCGTGTGAATAACCCGTGAATGTCCGAATCCTCTCAGCCGCATTAAAAATACCAAGGGTTTTGAGTCCCTTGGTATTTTTTGTCATTTTATGACGAAGTAAACTTCTGACTTACTTAGTGGCTGTCGTTCCAGTTTTTCTCTATAAATGTATTCGCAGGCTGTAAGTTGGTTTTGTTCGCAATTTCAATGACAGCGGGAACCACGGAAGGGTCTGTTTTGGAGAAGTTAGGAATCCGCGGATCTAACCGGAAAAAGCGATCTCCCAGCAGATTCGCGCTGACCATGGATTCATAGTAGCCATTTCCGCCGGAGATCATCTGAAGAAATGGCAGTAAAGGTTCATTAGGCGACCTGTCCAAAAGGACTCCCCAATTTGGAGGAAGGTTCTTCAGGTTTTCGGGACGTATGTTATCCGCACTTACCATTCCCCATCCTCTCGTATCTCTTCTTAACCGAGTCGGGGCTTCACCTGTACCGATGGATAGCGCCGCAATTTGATCCAATGGCACGTTGGCTTTACCAACCGCAAACGCGATACTGGCCGTACTGGGGTTCGTTGCCACTACATATCCGTCCACGTAGTTTTGATAGGCTCGCTGCGTCGCGGGGGCACCGCTGCTCCGCAGTATGACATCACTCACTTTCTCATTTAAATAGGGAGAGCCGGGAAAGTTGTGAAATAATACGGGCGTCCAACGATCCAGTGCTGGGGAGTATAATTTGAATGAAGGGACAACAATTCGTTTTCTTAGATCTTTAAGGCGAAGGCCTGGCGGGAAAAAGTTTCGTACCGCTTTAATAAAACCGGAATACGGTAATTGTTGATTGAAAACAGGTCCGCCCGGCCGGGACGTGCTGAATGCGGGCAGGATTTCATCCTCAAAATACTGAAGTGTTTCCTTCGGAGATCTTCCGCTTGCTAATGCAAGGGCAGTAAATGAACCGATTGAATTTCCCGCAAATACATGGGTTCGACTTATTAATGCTGGATTTTCTTCAGCCAGTCTGTTCAATAGTTGTAAACTTAAAGCACCTAAGGTACCGCCCCCGTCAAAGGTCATGATCCGATATTTTGCCAAAGCTGATTTCTCCTTTCTGATGAAAACTATCATCCAGTATATGTTCAAACAGAGTCTATTGTATGGATGAATGAATATCTTCTTATCTTAAATTACCAATCCAGCGAGTCGGGAAAGAATACGTTTTTTATTTAAAGAGGTTTTTTCCGGGAAGAAGGAGAATTATTTAAAAATAAAAGGGGGAAAACACTTGAATACGATTGACCTTATTATTTTAAATTTTGAAGAAGTAAGACGGCGAAGCATCAAGTTATGGACAGCTATACCTGAGGAAAAAATGGACTGGCGCCCGGATTCCGAAGCAATGTCGTGTAAGGAAATGATAAGACATGTATTAGAAGCGGAATTTCTTTATCATCACATTTTACTAAAACAAATGAATGAGTCTTCAGAGGAATCTAAAAACCCGTATGAATCAAAAACGTTTACCACAGTAACCGAAGAATTAGAATTTGCAAAACCGTATCGGGCCGAGTTTTTGACATTCATCAAATCGTTAAACGAAACAGATTTAACAAATATAAAGATTGACAGGTCTGATGTTGGATATATTCGCGAACTAGGAGACATGTTATTAAGAATCGCTTACCATGAGTCCGTACATACCGGTCAGCTTTTAGACTATCTCAGAACTGCTGAAGTGGACAGGCCTTTAATTTGGGACTAGTTAAATGATTGAGTTTTACACAGGAAAGGGAAATAATGGAATATAAACCGATTAATTTCCAAGAGAAATTAGCTGCGTTCCAAGATCAATGGTCTCCAAAAGTAATCGCTGAAATGAATGATTATCAATTTAAACTTGTTAAGGTACAAGGGGATTTTGTTTGGCATAAGCATGACGAAACAGATGAAGTCTTCATTGTCATTAAGGGTAATTTAATCACTGAATTTCGTGATGGAGAAGTAAAATTAAATGAAGGTGAAATGTTTGTCATTCCGAAAAATGTTGAACATAAACCTTATGCAGAATCAGAGTGTAACATTTTGCTTGTGGAACCTAAAGGTGTTGTGAATACCGGGCAGGAATTAACTGATCAAACAGCTGAAAATGATGTCTGGGTCTAGCCTGTAACAAAAAAACGATCAAAACTCCGAAAGATTGAATGACGATTAGAGAAAATGATCAGGAAAACCAATTAAGAATGATTTAAGGTTAAATATTGAAAAAATTTGTTGATATTATAATACATTTTTTGGAAATGTAATCATTTTATAAGGAGTTTTCTAATTGCGTTGGAGTAAATGGTTCAATATTTTTTGCATAGCAGCATTGGGATCAATATATGGCTATAAATTGTTTACTAACCAAGAAGTCAGTACGGCTCGTTTGATCATAGCTGCTGCAATTATCTTGTGGAACATTGTCGGACTTTTTAGCAAAGAACCAGTAAAACAAACACAGCAAGCAAACTAAAAGTCAAAAACACAAAAAATTGGTAGAGAAGGATGCTGCAGCGCGCAGCATCCTTTTTCGCAGTCTCCCTTTTTACGCTGCTTAATATAATCGTCAAAATCATTCAAGCATCCAGAATCTGTTTGTATCGATAAATCAAAATTGCCCTAAAATGTGCCGGTTCATCATAATACCAGTCCAAGCTGCAGTTATTTATTTACATAGTATGTAAAGATTAAAAAATGAGAGAAGGAGTGGCGTAATGTATTATAACGAAGGTGAAGATCAACAGTACGTTCAGAAGAAAAAGCCATACAACGAAGCCTGTGACCTTGGCCATGATTTTGATATGGCGGACGACGAAGCAAGAGCGGAAGCAGCAAGAGAAGCAGAAGCGAGAGCCAGAGCGGAAGAGGCAATAGCAAGAGCGGAAGAAGCAAGAGCCAGAGCAGCAGAAGCGGCAAGAGCAACAGCAGAAGCAAAGGTAAAAGCGGCAAAATTAGCAGCAAAAGCGAAATGTAAAAAACGTCATAAGAAAGAGAAAAAACAGGATTGCAAACGTAAGCACAAGAAGAAAAAATAAGAGCTTTTCATCATGTAAAAGATAAGATTCAATGTGTATTGATGTTATCCGTACAGGGGTGCAAAAACGATAAAGAATAAGATTCTTGTCGGGGAATCAAGCAGAAAGATTGCTCAGCCGGTGTCTCAGCAGAACCACGAATGGCAGGGCAAACATAATGTTCTATGGACTTCCATAGTTTGGTCGGGATATCACGCCCAATAAATGTAAGTGCCTATCATGATAAAAAAGGCAGGAGAGACAAGAGTTTCGGCAGCTTGCCGCTCTTGTCTTTTTTTTTGTTTTTATATCATCTTCGCATATATGTATCTATTTTTAAATTTGCAGAACATCTGTCTAAGAATTTGTCCAATTCCTACATATACTGGTATCGGAATCAAATGCTTATTGGGAGTGAAATAGATGGGATCAGCACAGTTAACGGGACGCGTCATCTTCAAAGGGGACCCCGGCTATACAGAGGCGGTTAAGAATTGGAACCCTTATGTTGATGTCTGTCCGCTTGTCTTTGTTTTTGCACAAAATTCATACGATGTAAGTAATGCTATTAAATGGGCTCGTGAGAAGAATGTGCCTATGCGTGTCAGAAGCGGCCGCCATGCTCTGGATAAAAATCTTTCCACGGTAAGTGATGGGATTGTTATTGATGTGAGCGACATGAATAAAGTTTTCTTAGATGAAAAAAACGCGGTAGCAACCGTTCAAACCGGCATTCACGTCGGCCCGCTTGTAAAAGGTTTAGCTCGGGAAGGTTTTATGGCCCCGTTCGGAGACAGTCCAACCGTCGGAATCGGAGGAATCACAATGGGAGGCGGATTTGGAGTGCTTTCCCGATCGATCGGCCTGATAAGCGATAACCTTCTCGCACTGAAAATGGTAGATGCCAAAGGCAGGATTATTCAAGCAAATCAATCCCGCAATGAAGATTTACTGTGGGCTTCCAGAGGCGGCGGGGGAGGCAATTTCGGATATAACACCCAATATACGTTCAAAGTTCACCGTGCCCCTAAAACCGCAACCGTCTTTAATATTATTTGGCCGTGGGAACAGTTAGAAACGGTATTTAAAGCGTGGCAAAAATGGGCGCCGTTTACAGACGAACGATTAGGATGCTACCTTGAGATTTACAGCAAAGTAAATGGCTTGTGCCATGTGGAAGGATTGTTCCTCGGTTCAAAACCAGAGCTGGTTCAATTATTAAAACCTTTATTAAATGCCGGAACGCCGGCACAAACAGTAATCAAAACACTATACTACCCGGATTGTATAGATTTCTTAGATCCTGACGAACCGATTCCCGGCAGATCTGATCAGAGTGTTAAATTCTCCTCGGCGTGGGCGCTCAATCTTTGGCCGGAAGAACCTATTGCAGTAATGAGACAATTTTTAGAAAAAGCGACCGGGACAGAAACCAATTTCTTTTTTATCAATTGGGGCGGCGCGATAAGCAGAGTTCCAAGCAGTGAAACAGCCTTCTATTGGCGCCGGCCATTGTTTTATACGGAATGGACGGCCAGTTGGAAAAATAAATCACAAGAAGCTTCGAATCTTGCATCAGTTGAAAGAGTGCGTCAGCTGATGAAACCATATGTAACAGGTTCATATGTGAATGTTCCGGATCAAAATATCGAGAACTTCGGGAAAGCATATTATGGCTCAAACTTTGCAAGGCTTCAAAGAATAAAGGCGAAATACGATCCCGAAAATGTATTCCGTTTTCCGCAAAGCATCCCGCCATCGTATAAATAGTTTGATCGTTTTGGGAAACAAAATAAAATGCTGCGTTTGCATTCTGTTGGAACACACCAGAACATTCAGGTGTGTTTTTATTGTTGCTTTCATTTCTGAAATGTGGTTATTCACTTATACCCCAGTGCGGATTCCAAACGATTTCCCATAAGTGTCCATCGGGGTCTTGGAAGTGACCGGCATATCCGCCCCAAACATTATCATGAGCGGGATCAGTTATCGTTGCTCCTGCCTGTTTTGCCTGTTCCATGACTTTATCGACTTCAGCTTTACTGCTGACGTTATGTCCTCATGTAAATTCCGCAGTACTTGGAACAGTTAACGTAACGTTTGATTCATGTGCGATGTTTTTGCGGTCCCAAAGGGCAAGTTTCAGTCCCGTTTGCAAGTCAAAAAAAGCAGCTGCGCCATGTTCAAATTCTGTACAGGCTATTCCTTCTGTAGGCAGACCCAAGCCATCCTGATAGAAGTGCAGCGATTTTTCTAAAGTGTCTGCGCCTAAAGTAATTACTGTAATCCGCGGCTTCATAGCAATCATTGATTAAGAGCAATATAAAGTATTGGACATTTTCATCGAAAATATTTTGACATTTCAGTAAAGAACCTATATATTCATATATGAGCACATAATCATATACAGTTATTTTTGTGTCCATGTTAGAATGCTTCATAACAGAAAAGAAATAATAAATGCAGTGTATGAGATAAGGAGGAGATTTGTATGGGTCACAATCACAATCACGCTGGCGGATCCAATAAGAAGGTTTTATTGATCTCTTTTATCGTGATTACAGGTTATATGATAGTAGAAGCGATAGGCGGATTTTTAACCAATAGTTTAGCGCTTTTATCAGATGCAGGCCATATGCTGAGTGATTCAATCTCATTAATGGTTGCTCTGATTGCTTTTAAATTGGCCGAAAAAAAGGCAAGTCATCATAAGACATTCGGCTACAAACGATTTGAGATTCTCGCAGCTGTGATAAACGGTGTTGCATTAATAGTGATTTCCCTTTATATCATTTATGAAGCAATCAAACGTTTCTCTCATCCGCCGGAGGTAGCAACAACCGGCATGCTGACGATTAGTATCATCGGGTTAGCTGTAAATATATTGGTCGCTTGGATTATGCTGAACGGCGGAGATACAAAGAATAACCTGAACATAAGAGGGGCTTACTTACATGTGATAAGTGACATGCTCGGATCTGTAGGTGCCATACTGGCTGCGATCCTTATCATCTTCTTCGGGTGGAGCTGGGCAGATCCAGCGGCCAGTGTCATTGTGGCTATTCTTGTTCTGAGAAGCGGTTACCATGTGACGAAAGACTCCATTCACGTATTAATGGAAGGAGCTCCGGAAAATATCGATGTCACTGACATCATTCATACAATTGAAGAGACAGAAGGAATTCAAAGCATTCATGATTTGCACATATGGTCTATCACAAGCGGATTGAATGCTCTTTCCTGCCACGCTGTTGTTAACGATCAACTGACCATTTCAGAAAGCGAAAGTATTTTACGCAAAATTGAACATGAACTTGGAGATAAAGGCATTACACATGTAACCATTCAAATGGAAACAGCAGCGCATAATCACGACAATACGATTCTTTGTCAGGCTCAAACTGAGAATCCGCGTGACCATCATCATCATTAATAGGGGACTCACTTTGTCTTCTGACAATTAAGATAAAACCGGAGGGGGGATTCATATGTACGACACGATAGTAATCGGAGCTGGTCAGGCAGGAATCTCAGTAGGATATTATCTAAAGAAGTCGAAACAAAAGTTTATCATTTTGGATAAAAGTCATGAAGTGGGAGAAAGCTGGAAAAACCGGTATGACTCATTGGTTTTATTTACTTCTCGAATGTACAGCTCTTTGCCTGGAATGCAGCTTGAAGGAGACAAGCATGGACTCCCTTCAAAAAATGAAATTGCTGCTTATCTGAAAAAATATGTTGAAAGATTTGAAATCCCAATCCAATTACGGACAGAAGTAATAAGTGTCCAAAAATTAAAGAACTATTTCTTAATAAAAACAAACCGGGAAGAATATCAAACGAAGAATCTTGTGATGGCCGCAGGTCCTTTTCATACCCCTAACATTCCATCAATATCAAGGGATGTAGCCGATCATATTCATCAATTACATTCTTCACAATATAAACATTCAAAACAACTGGCGCCTGGGAATGTACTGGTAGTCGGCGGCGGGAATAGCGGAGCTCAGATAGCTGTTGAATTATCCAAAGAAAGAGTTACATATTTGGCTTGCAGTAATAAACCGGTTTATTTCCCTTTATGGATTGGAAAAAGAAGCATCTTTTGGTGGTTTGATAAATTAGGAGTTTTACATGCAAGTCATACATCAATATTAGGCAAGTTCATTCAAAAGAAAGGCGACCCCATATTTGGGTATGAATTAAAACATGCGATAAGACAGAAGAAGATTATCTTAAAACAAAGAGTCATAGCCGGAAAGCAAAATGAAATCATTTTTAAAGACTCATCTTCATTAGAAGTAAACAATATCATTTGGGCAACTGGTTTTAAGAATCCGCTTTGTTGGATGAAAATAGAAGGTGTTTTGGATAAGGAAGGCCGAATTATACATCACCGGGGTGTTTCAGCTGTGGAAGGATTGTACTTTATTGGTTTGCCTTGGCAGCATAGGCGAGGTTCAGCGCTGCTTCAAGGTGTAGGAAATGATGCTGAATACATTGTAAAACAAATGAACGGCGGATAGACTGAGGAGAGCAGTAACTTATGTGTTTACTGCTCTTTTTTGTGTTGGATAAGTCCAGTTATGTGACTGTGTAAAGCCGAAAAAATCTTTTGGCTTAATTAATAAGAAGATCCCTGACTCATTGATTGTGCAACATTCTGACGTACTTCCCGAGCTAACTGCGCGGCACGTAAGGAAGCCTGCCAAATAGCCGGACTCACTGCAGATTGACTGATGGATAATGCCTGTTGTGTGGCTGGAACCATTGGTCTTAGGAGATTTTCCGCCTCGTCTACAGATGACGCGTATTGGTGACCGGCTGCTCTTCGCAGGTCTGCTATCGCTGCGGGGAAGTTTGACCATAGACGAAGTATTGAATTCATGCAGCCAACCATAAGAGGAAAATGAGGAGCCCGGCCTTGTCCGGAGGCGAGAAGCTCTGCCGCGCCTAGAGCGGAATAAACGTGATAGCTCAACGGAGTAAGATATTTCGCGTGTACAATATGAAGTTCTCGTAATCCCCAAGTGTCTGGAAGAAATCTGAATTCTGAACTCATACCGCATCCCAGGGCGAGTGCTCTGCTGACAGCCTGCAAGTGTTTCACTACCGCAGCCATTGATTGTTGAAAGGAGGATGAGTGTATTGGAATTTGTTGAATCGCAGATAAATGGCTTCGCATTTTATGATTTGCCTGACTTAAATCAGGCTGCTGTCTGTAATCATATACATAATACGGATAATAATAATAATACATATCTATACTCCCTTTATGAATGACTTTTAGGAGCAGGATATGCACCCAGATTGTTTTTGATAAGGGCATGTGCCTAAATGAAGCCATTAAATGTTGTTGCGACTGAACTGCACATAGAAAGCGTGCTTCACTCCTCGTTCAGACTCTCTAATTTAATTCTTTCAAGCAAAAGTCGAAATAGCCCAAATAACAAGCCAGAAAACACACTATCTCTTGGTTGTCGGGACTGGTGAGTGCATACCCCGGGCAGGTTCAAGTTTCTCGGCTGCAACAGTGTTATCAAGAGTTGCAGACCTTTGGTATTTTTTATGCAAACGAATTTTGTGGCCAAAACGTTTCTGCTAACTTAAGTCTTTTAGGCTGAACAAGGGAATATCTTAGTGTGGCACACTCTCATTACAAAAAGCATAGGATAATATCACAAAAATTTAAAATTGCGGGGATGAAAAATGTATTATATACCTTTTTCGCATCAATGTTATTATTGTGTGAATGTACCGATGTATAGCGATGGAAGATCTGTTTATTGGACTGTTCCAAATAACTATGATCCTTCATACGAAGATAGAAACCTTCTCTTGAAAGATTATGGACCAAAACCATTTGTCGTGAATATCAATAAAGCCGCAAAACAAAACAATACGTTCCGTACGGCCCTATGGACAGGAAAGCATTTTCAAATTACTTTGATGAGTCTTGGTATTGGAGAAGATATCGGTTTGGAGATCCATCCTCACGTAGATCAATTCTTACGGATTGAGCAAGGCCGAGGGATAGTTAAAATGGGCAAGAGTAAAAATAATTTAAGTTTCCGAAGAAATGTCTATGATGATTATGCCATTGTTGTCCCTGCCGGCACTTGGCACAATGTTATTAATACGGGTAATACGCCGTTAAAACTATATTCAATTTATGCTCCTCCCAACCATCCGTTCGGTACAGTTCATGTGACAAAGGCAGATGCAGCGGCTGCGGAAGATTAGTATAGGATTCCAGAGGACTTTGCTGCTGCAAAGACTATAGAAAAATGATATTGGGACAGCATGATGAAATGGCTGAAACACAAAATATTAACGTTTCAGCTTGTCATAGTGCAGTTGATGCGATGCTTTATTCCACAACTTTTCAACAGCAAATGTGGTTTTTTGTCTGATCATTTTAATTGATTGGCAGTCAGTGAAAATAGACAATCCACAGGGAATATGTAATAAATTTATCCTTGCTCCTCCTAATAAGCGGCTTAACTGCCAAGTTTCTGTTTCTCTTCAAACCATTTGCGAAGCTGATGAATATGAGCTTGATGATATCTATTATGGTCTGCCATATGCCAAATTCCCCATTGAATGGTTGCTTGTTTTTCTGCTTCATAATCTACTGTATGATTCAGCTGATCGTCAGTTAACTGATAACAAACAGACTTAAACATGCTGAATACTTCTTCATAATCAGTGAGAATTTGTTTTAATGAAACACCGGAAATGAAAGGGATCTTATTGTTCTGATCTAACATTGGTCCATACTTCTCTTCAAGCTGCTTTGGTATCGGTTCACCCTTTATTCTGAATATCCAGTTGAGATCAACATATGCTAAGTGTCTTATTAGCTGAGCTGTACTATTGTATGTTTGATTTGGTCCTTTATAATCGATCTCCTGCTGTGACATGTCTGACACAATGGATATTAAGCGGCTGTAATTTTCATTAACGGCAGAATACAGCATTCCCACAAGATGATCCATGTGCATTTCACCTTTTAGATCTAAAATCATTACCCCCACCTCATTAGCACAATTTTTATATTTAGTTTGCCTTATTACTCTTATTTGTCAAGTTATCCGGGGAATGGGCCGCTGTAAGACGAAGCTATGAAGCAGGCTCTCTTTGCCTGCTTTTTTTGTGTGTCGGTCTTTACATCTGACATGTTGAGTTGTCTGAAACTGTACCTTTTTAAATGTCAGACGGTGTTATATGATACTCTGCAGATATTCAAGAATATGTACTTGGAGGACATTCTCATGCGAAATTTTAATGTTGCTATCCCTACGCCTTTTCATGAAGATGAAAGTTTATATTTAGAAGGATTTGATGCTATTGTCGAACATTTGAAAAACAGCGGTATCCATTCGTTACTCATATGCGGCACGACTGGTGAACAGCATTCACTCAGCATAGATGAGCGTCTTCAGATCATTGAGTATGTTAATCAGCGAAAATTTGAAGATGTTGAACTGATGTTCGGTGTTTCAGCCGTAAGAACCAGTGATGCCGTCAAACTGATGAAACACATCGAGAAAACCAATATTGATTCTGTACTGATTGGTTTTCCTCCTTATATAAGACCGACACAGCAGCAAGCCGTTTATTACGTTGACGAACTTCTCAGTCATACCTCTAAAGAGGCTGTGCTTTATAATAACCCAGGACGGACCGGTTTTAATCTGAGTGAGCAAGCGCTTAAAGACTTAATAAGCCGGCATCCCGGCATAAGGGGGCTGAAAGAAGGAGGAGACGTTCTGCGTCATAAACAAACAGAGTTCCCTGATCACTTTATTTTGTTTGCGGCAGGAGACGTTGAATTTCCGAAGATGCTGAGTAACGGGTGTAACGGTCTGTCAAGCATGGCCGGAAATGTCTATCCTGAAGAAATCAGAGAAAGCTTCAGCAGCTTATCAGAAGATAAACCGATTAATCTGGATCGAATAAACGATCTGATTGCTGAAGTGACAAATCATCATACTGTCATGAATATAAAAAATCACTATAAGAAGATTGGGATTCAAGCAGGCAGCTGCCGGTCACCCATTATATAAGAAATGTTCCGTCGCGGATAAGTGAAAAATGTGATCAGCGCGCTTTCTGTACGGGGATTAGGCTTAATAAGCAAGTTATGCAATAGTGTTATTAGCGGGGGCGTAAGCATTGTTTAACTTTACATAAGGGAACCCTTATGGTATGGTGATTATTGCTAATATTGACAAGAAAGAGGTGAAAGCAATGATAACGATTTATGGAATTTTGTATGGCGAAAATGCAAAAATTGGAAACATCTTGGCGGATAAAGGGAGCAGTCTGTCCTTTTTTAAGCCAAATCGCCATATAAAAACAGTTATCGGTGCTTTTTCTCTATGTCAAATAAACGATAATCCAATGACATAATGTCCTTGTTTATTTGTGCATGATGTTATTTAAGCGTAACACCGATAATTGTGTCGGTGTTTTTTTGTGCTTGATTTTAAAAAAGGTTAGATGATCACTCCCTTCTATTTACTCAAACAAACCAGAGTTTTATGGAAGGATGAGAAAACATGCAACAAAAAAACAAGTATATAAGAATTCAAGAGTTCCTGAAGCGAAATAAATTTCCTGATTTTAGAATGAATCAAATCAAAAATGCTGTGTTCAAAGGGAGAATAAATCATTTTAATGAAATAACGGTTCTTCCTAAATCCTTGAGAAAATTGTTAATGAATGAGTTTGGAGAGTCAATTTTAAATATTGCTGCTTTAAAAGTGCAGCATTCTGAGCAAGTAACAAAAGTCTTATTTAAAATTTCAGGAGACGAAAAAATAGAAACGGTCAATATGAAATATAAAGCTGGCTGGGAGTCATTTTGTATATCCTCGCAGTGCGGCTGTCATTTTGGCTGTACATTTTGTGCAACAGGAGATATTGGTTTAAAACGCAGCTTAACATCAGATGAAATGACTGACCAAATTTTGTACTTTCACTTAAAAGGACATTCAATTGATAGTATTTCTTTTATGGGAATGGGAGAAGCATTAGCTAATATACAAGTGTTTGATGCTTTACATGTGCTTACAAATCCGGAGTTGTTTGCTTTAAGCCCTCGCAGGTTATCTATTTCGACCATAGGTATTATTCCGGGCATTAAAAAAATCACTCAGGATTATCCGCAGGTCAACCTGACGTTTTCATTACATTCTCCTTTTAATGAACAGCGAAGCAAGTTAATGCCGATTAATGAACGCTTCCCGTTATTGGAGGTAATGGACACATTAGATGAGCATATACGTGTGACCTCAAGAAAAGTTTATATTGCTTATATTATGCTGCCGGGAGTTAATGATTCTATTGATCATGCGAATGAAGTAGTAAATCTTTTAAGAAGCAGATATAAGAGAGGGAACTTGTTCCATGTAAACATCATTAGATATAACCCGACTGTTAGTTCATCTATGAGATTTGAAGAAGTAAATGAGAAACAAGTTGTAAACTTCTATAAAAAATTAAAGTCAGCAGGAATTAACGTGACCGTCAGAAGTCAATTTGGCATTGATATAGATGCTGCTTGCGGACAATTATATGGAAATTATCAAAAAAATAAGAACCAATAAATCAGGTGCAGAACTCGGTTTGACTTCATATTATTTCATTTGATAACATAAAATGGTTATCATGATTGAAAAAAAGATACCCGTTTTATAAAAAAAGGAGTCATAACGTTGCTGAAAAGGTTTTTTCTTGTTTTTCTTACGCTGATAATGTCTATATTTGCTGTATTCGCGGCTGCTGAAGAGTCTCCCGGCGATCGTGTCATTTCCTTTGACGAGCCTATGATTTTATTGATCTCACTCGGAATCATCTTATGTTTGTTCATTCCGCCATTCGTCATGTCCTTTTTTGGCAGTTTGGTTGTGAGAATCATATCCGGAGTCTATCAATGTTTTATCGTCCTCACGTTTGCGGGGCTCATTCCGATTGGATTTCTGATTCCCAATGGCTTTTTGACAATTCTTGCTGCCGTCCTGGGAACTTTGGTCAGTTCAGCGAGTGTGGCCGTGACCTTATTCGTTGGCAGGACAGAGAACACAAGTAAACTTTCATAAGCGGTTTTGACAACAATAACCCGCGTTCCAAAAACACCAAGTGTCACAAACCCTTGGTGTTTTTTAATTCCGGAAGAAAAGAAGGTATAATGGGCGGGGAAGAGGTGTCAACCAATGAAAATAACCAGAGAAACATTAGAAAAACAGCAAATTTGGATATATGGTGTGACTCTTGTGATCGGAGGAATAGCGGGGATCGCCGGGAAAGATTCAGGACTTCGCTGGGGATGGACGATATCACCGCTTATCGCTGTTCTCATGTATGCCATGTTTGCCCAAATCCCATTCTTGAAGCTGAGGGAAGCCATGTCAAACCTCAAGTTTATGGCGGCTTTACTGATCGGTAATTTCTTAGCTGTACCTGTCGTCGTCTGGGGATTGACTGCCATTTTTCCTCAACCTCGTCCTATATTATTAGGAGTTTGTTTGGTATTGCTCACACCTTGTATTGATTACGTCATCGTCTTCACTCAGCTCGGCAAAGGAAATGAGAGATTAGTACTGGCTTCCACGCCGGTTTTGTTCGCCGTTCAGATGGTATTGCTTCCGTTATATTTGTGGCTGTTTATCGGGAAAGAAGTGATAGGGGCTGTTCATGCGGGACCGTTTCTGGAAGCATTCTTATGTTTAATAGTGGGACCGCTGCTGGCGGCAGTGATGACACAATTGTGGGCTGATAAGAAGCCGGCTGGAGAAAAGATGTTAGAGTGGACGGCGTGGCTGCCTGTTCCTTTTATGGCTCTGGTCTTACTGGCGGTCGTCGCCACACAAATCGGCAAGGTCATCAGTGATGCTGGCATCATTATACGTGTGATTCCGATCTATCTGTTATTCCTGCTCATTATGCCGTTTGTCTCCCGGTTTATCGCATATGCGTTCCGTCTGGATACAGGCGAAGGAAGAGCATTGATCTTCAGCACGGGCACAAGAAATTCTCTCGCAGTCCTTCCGTTAGCACTGGCCTTGCCGGATGCTTGGGCCTCATTAGCCGCCGCTGTTATCGTCACACAGACGATCGTTGAATTGATAGGCGAGTTGGTTTATATAAAAGCGGTGCCCGGCTGGCTGCTGAAATAAAAAATAATCTGAACAGAAAAAAACATACCAATAGATATTGGTATGTTTTTTATGTGAATTATAAAGTTGAAATATCAATGACAAAACGGTAGCGGACATCGCTTTGGAGAACCCGTTCGTACGCTTCGTCGACTTGATTGGCGGGTATCACTTCAATTTTAGGAGCAATGCCGTGCTCGGCGGCGAAATCAAGCATCTCCTGAGTCTGCGGAATACCGCCGACGAGTGAACCCGCAATGCTGCGGCGGCCCGTGATTAAGGAGAACACACTGTATGAGTCCGGCTTGGCTGGCGCTCCCACATTTACCAATGTACCGTCAATTCGAAGCAGAGATAAGTAGGCATCTACGTCAAGGTTCGCGGATACTGTATTTAAAATAAGATCAAATCGTCCGGCCAGCTCAGTAAATGTATCCGGATCGCTTGTTGCAAAGTAGTGATCGGCTCCAAATTCAAGCGCTTCGTCTTTTTTGTTCATTGAGCGGCTGAGGACGGTGACCTCTGCGCCTAAAGCGTGCGCAAATTGAACGGCTAAATGTCCGAGCCCGCCCATTCCGACAATCGCCACTTTTTTGCCGGGGCCGGCATTCCAGTGTTTCAGCGGAGAATAGGTGGTAATGCCCGCGCACAATAGCGGGCTGGCAGCATCCAAATCCAGCTGATCCGGAATCCGGACAACGAATCTGTCAGTGACAACTATTTTCTGGCTGTAGCCGCCGTACGTAGGGTTTCCGTCGTAGTCCAGGTTATTATAAGTTTGAACAACGCCTTTTGTGCAATATTGTTCGTCTCCGTTAAGGCAGTATTCACATTCCCCGCAGGAGTCTACAAAACAGCCGACACCCACACGGTCGCCGACGGCAAATGTGGTGACTTCTTCACCCACGGCTTCCACAACTCCGGCAATTTCGTGCCCGGGAACCATCGGAAAGATTCCGCCGCCCCATTCATCGAATGCGCTGTGGATGTCTGAGTGACAAATCCCGCTGTACTTAATATCAATCAGGATATCGTGCGGCCGTAATGCTCTTCTTTCAATCGTCGTTCGCTCAAATTTAGCTTTTGCATGCGGAGCGCTTAATACACGAGTCGGATGATTATTACACATGGTTATCTTCCTTTCCAAGATAAAATGATGAATCCTCTGTTCGATTTTACTTTAAATGTTAAAGCGGACTTTAAGTCAAGGAGTTTGGTTTATTTTTTTATGAAATGATATTCTATAATGGCACGCTTATGAAAGGTTTGAAGGACGGGTGATAAGAATATGAAGATTGCGCAGGCTGCAAAGCAGGTTGAGTTATCAGCCGCAACGCTTAGGTATTATGAAAGTATAGGACTGATTCCTCCGGTAAAACGCGATGAAAGCGGCATCCGCGATTATGACGAAGATGATGTGAATTGGATTCAATTTATAAAATGCATGAGAAGTGCCGGGCTGTCGATTGAGGCGCTGATTGAATATACCGCTTTATTTATTGAAGGAGCCGATCATACGATTGAACCCCGAAAAAACATCCTGATAAATGAAAGGAAAAGGCTGACGGAGAAACAGAGGGAAATTGATGAAACCATAAAACGATTAAACAGGAAGATTGAGGATTACGAAGATATCCTTGAAAATGAAGCGAAACTTAAAAACAGATTGAAAGCTGAATGTATTTCTGAATGAAGAGAAGGTGTCCCGGACGCCGGGCCGCATGAAATGTACCAAGGGAAACGAGCCTTGGTTTTTTTATTTTCTAAAGAGAGGAAACAAAACAGCTTTTTCTATCATATCAATCATTACTTATCCTTTTTTCAGCTTGACTTTTTTACTGCAGACTTTTAAAGTGTGAAATGTTGCTTAGACTGTGATTAGCGACTTTAATGCTGAAAAGAGGTGGTTTACCCAGATGAACAATAAAAAGAACCCTTGGGCGTTATTGCCTTTAGTCTTATTCGTAGGGCTTTTTGTCGGCTCTGGTCTGGTGACCGGAGATTTTTATAAATTGCCGATCTTGATTGCCGCGATCATTGCGTCAGCTTTTGCGCTGTTATTTAACCGGAAGAAATCGCTCAATCAAAAAATAGAATGGTTCGCTTCCGGTGCGGGACATCCTGATATTATCATTATGGTTATGATTTTTATATTGGCAGGTGCCTTTGCTTCAGCGGCTGAAGCGATGGGGGCGGTGCATTCAACTGTCAATCTTGCTTTGAGCGTTATTCCGCAGCAGTTTTTGCTGCCGGGGCTGTTTATCATTGCTTGTTTTATTTCTATATCGATGGGAACATCAATGGGCACGATTGCGGCGGTTGCGCCGATCAGCGCGGGTTTGAGCGGCGAGCTTGGCATCTCCGCCGCGATTCCGATTGCGGCTGTGGTCGGCGGAGCTATGTTCGGAGATAATCTTTCTTTTATTTCCGATACGACCATCGCGGCAGTCCGGACGCAAAAAACACAAATGATGGATAAATTCAAAACGAACTTTCTGATTGTTTTGCCCGCTGCCATTGTGACTGTTATTATCTTATTTTTTATTCCGGCAGGCCACGCCGTCCATACGGGTGCTGAATCTTACAACTGGATTAAGGTGCTTCCTTATATCGCCGTGTTGGTTTTTGCGTTAATCGGTATTAATGTGATGGCTGTCATATTCGGCGGATTGATTTTGACGGGAATCATAGGGTTAGCGTGCGGCAGCCTGACGTTTGATTCTTATTTTAAGGCGATTACGGATGGAATTGCCGGAATGAGCGATCTGATCATCCTGTCCATGCTGATCGGCGGGATGGTCGGCGTGATGAAACAAAACGGCGGGATCGACTTTTTACTGGAGTTCATCACGAAACGAATCCGTTCGAAAAAAGGAGCCGAAGCCGGCATTGCCGGACTGGTCAGCGTGACGAATCTGGCTGCGGCCAATAATACGATCTCGATTATCGCAGCCGGGCCGATTGCAAAGAATATCGCTGATAAATTCAACATCGACAACAGAAAATCGGCAAGTATTCTGGATATTTTTTCGTGTATGATTCAAGGATTGATTCCTTACGGCGCGCAGCTGTTATCAGCCGGGAAATTCGGGAATATTTCACCCGTCAGCATCCTGCCATACTCTTTTTATCCCGTTTTAATCGGAATCTGCGGTATCGCCGCCATCATATTTGGACTGCCGAAATTCACAAGAAATACGAAATAAAAAAAGGCGCCGTTCGGCGCCTTTTTTCTTTCATGACAGCCAAGCATTTCTCAAAAGCTGTACGCCCTGTGTGATCTGATCCGTATCGAGATGGGCGAAACCTAGCTTTATGATCGGCGGTTCGGGTTTTTCGGCAACGAAATAAACGGCGGTAGGATATACCTTCACTCCGTACTGAAAAGCGCGTTCGATTAATGTTTCTTCTGTATAATTCAGGTGAACTCTCACCAATATATACAATCCCGACTGCTCGCCGATGATCGTCACATGATCGCCGAACTGCTGCTTTACATGTGAAATCAAGTGCTGCATTTTTCGCCTGTAAACAATGCGCATGCGCTTAATATGGCGGGTCCATTCACCGGCCTTCATCAATTCAGCCATGGTCAGCTGGTTAAGCGAAGAAGCGGTGCTTTCGAAATGAATAAACCGTTTTTTATACCGGTGCAAAAGGCGCTGCGGCAAAATCATATAGCTTATGCGGATGCCCGGAAGAAAGGATTTTGAGAAATTCCCTAAATAAATCACCCGGTCTGATTGAATGGAAGCAAGAGCGGGAAACGGCTGCTGTGTATAACGGAATTCACTGTCATAATCATCCTCAAGAATATAACCCTCTCTATGATTCACCCAATTGATCAGAGTTTGGCGCTGCTGAATGGACATGCTTACGCCGTAAGGGCTGTGATGGGATGGGGTCACATAGATTAATTTTTCCTTCATTGCATGTAATTGAGAAAAATCAGCTCCGTTTTCATAGACAGGCATCGTTTCCAGAGAAAGCCCGTGAAATTGAAATGCCGCTCTGGCACCGTCAAATCCGGGGTCTTCAACGATCATTCCCGAAAAATCCTCTTTCAGAATCCGGCTGAGATATATCAGCATCTGCTGGGTGCTGCTGCCGATGATAATGGAATCCGCATCTGTTTTCACTCCGCGGGATTCCAAGAGATAAGCGGCAATTTGTTCACGCAGGTCTCTCTCGCCGAACGGTTCACCGTACAGAAAGCTTTTCTCTGATGTCAAAACTTGATTGTATAATTTTCTCCATGTTTTCAGAGGAAAATGCTTTTGATCGACGGCCCCGGCGCGAAAATCAATCAGGACCGGCTGAGTTGATTCGGTTTTTTCAGCGTAAACAACATCGTTTTCTTTTTGAAATATAGAAGGTTCTACTTCATTTGCAAAATAACCTTTGCGTGTTTCTCCGCGAATGTATCCCTCCGCTAAAAGAAGATCATAAGCCATCAGCGTTGTATTGCGGCTTACCCGCAGAGAATCTGCCAGCTCCCGAATTGAAGGCAGCCGCTCATCTGCCTGAATATTTCCCTGCTCAATCAATGTTTTAAATTGCTCGTAAATTTGTTTGTATTTCGGGGTGTCGCTCCCGAAAGCGAAAATCATATTTTTCATCAGATGTTCTCCTCTGACATGTATATTTATTGGAAACTGTACCTTTTTAAATGTCAGTTGATATCTTATTATAGCGGAAAGCGCTTTATCAATCCATGTTCAGAGAGGAGAGTTTTGTATGTATATTCCCGCTCCATTTCAGCTGAGTGAAGCTGAAGCGTGCGATGTAATCAAAGAGTATGGTTTCGCAGCATTGTTTTCAACGGCGGAAGGCATGCCGTATGCAACCCACCTGCCATTGATGATGAGTAAGAATAACGAATGCTTATACGGTCATTTTGCATTGCCGAACCCCCAATGGAAAGAGATTGATGGCCAAAACGTGTTAGCCGTTTTTCAAGGGCCTCATTGTTATATCTCGCCTAAATGGTATGAGACGAATCAGGCTGTTCCCACTTGGAATTATGTGGCGGTTCATGTTTACGGAGAGGCGGAACTTTTGGATGAGGAAGAAACCGTGCAGTCGATGAGTGATCTCGTATTGAAATACGAAAGCCCCGACAGCCCGTACAAATTAGAGGATGTCGATGCGAAATTGCTGGCAGGCATGAACAAAGGGGTAAAAGGCTTTAAAATCAAAGTCAGCAAAATAGAGGGGAAAGCAAAGCTGAGTCAAAATCATTCAGCTGCAAGACAAGGGCTGGTCGTACAACAGCTCAAACAGATTCCTCATACAAACGAACAGCTCATTTCCGGCTTGATGGAAGAAAACATCAAACGGATCACTGCGAACAACTGACAAGCATATTAAAAACATACCGGCAGCATGCGGTATGTTTTTTCAGGTTATGAAGCTTTTCTCAGGATGAATAACGACTCAAACAGCACATAAATCAACGGCGCCATTAAAATGAAGAAAGAATGAAAAATAGCATACGGTATGAGTAAGTAAACGATAAGTTTCAATAGAATGGTAGACGGTTTATTGAATGTCCAACGGTTCTTCAAGATATCAGTCATACAAGCTAAAACAAGGCCGACCGTCAAATATCCGGCTGCTATGTACAGATAAATAAAAAGGTAAAACGGGTAAGAAGACAACGGCGGTGTGTCCTCTTGTGTCATTTTTAAACTCACGTAAAAGACTAATAAAAAGCAAACGGACGAAACGAGAGCTAACAAAAGGTGTTTATATAAATACTTCTTCATGTGTTCACCTGCCTATGGCGCAATTATTTCTTAACATATTATGACATGGTTTTACCGCTGCTGAAAGAATTGGAAGTCCGGCTATTTTGAGCGAGGCGTAAAGAATCAATATCATCTTTTCATGAATCCGGATTTATTGTTCGGATGGATGTAAAGAAGAATACACCAAAAAAAGCTGTCAGCTTGGTCCTGACGGCTTATTTTTGGTGAAAGGCTTATTTCTCCGTGGTGAAATAAAGCAATGCTATGACCGGAAAAGCGATTCCAATCCATAATGTGATACTCCACCCGCCTGAGGCGTATGCCCATCCTCCGATTGATGATCCTATAGCACCGCCCAGAAAGAAGATTGCCATAAATAATCCGTTTAATCGGCTGCGAAATTCAGGTGCCAACGAAAAAATGGCACGCTGACTGAGTACGAGATTGGCAGATACCCCCATATCCAACAGGATAGCTGCGGCCACCAGAACTGCTATTCCGACGGGGGAGCTGCTCTGAATCATGAGCGGGAGTAATAAAGAAACGATGACAACACCGAGAGCGATTCCGGTGGCAAGCCGGGTCAAGCCGCGATCAGCCAGACGGCCGCCTATCGGTGCAGCCGCTGCACCCGCAATGCCCGCTAATGCATACAGCGCGATTGCCTTTTGAGAAAAATGAAAAGCAGGGCCGGACAATAATAAAGGTACAGTCGTCCAGAACAAGCTGAAAGCTCCAAATACAAACGCATGATAAATGGCACGGCGGCGTAGGACCGGTGTTGTGCGCAGCAGCTTCCACATTGAACCGAGTAAGACGGTGTAGCTTGTGTTTGCTGTTGGTTTTCTGGCAGGAAGCACTTTTGATAAGACGATTGCCAGGACAACACTTAACGCGGCGGATAAAGCAAATATGGCATTCCACCCCCATATATCAGCGACCAGGCTGGATATCGGACGTGAAAGCATAATACCGAGCAGCAGGCCGCTCATCACATTGCCGACAACCCGGCCGCGTGCGGCGTCTGGCGCAAGGTATGATGCGAACGGAACTAGCACTTGGGCTGCAATTGATCCCAGTCCGATGAAAAACGCAGCAGCTAAAAACAGTGTTCCATGCTTTGCAAATGCTGTCAGTGTCAAAGCGGCTGCGCTTAGAAGGAGCGATACAACGACAAGTTTTTTGTTTTCGATAATGTCTCCCAAAGGGACGAGAAACAGTAAGCCGGCAACGTATCCGATTTGAGTCAGCGTGACAATCAATCCGGCGCTGCTTGGAGAAAGCCCGATTGCCGCACTAATGAATCCTGCCAAGGGCTGTGCATAATATAGATTAGCGACAATGATACCGCATGCCGTTGCGAGAAGAAGGGTTAAACCAGGTGAAATTCCCTGATCTGCTGTTTGTTTGTTTTCTTTAGCCATATGAATGAACTCCTTTTTAAGTGGTTTTTAAGATGCTTGATAAATGATTTGCTGATTCATCTCCTTTACGCAGAGGCTTTTGGAGTCTGCATTTCAACAAGACTTCCCTTAAGTCATTTTATAAACTAAACGTTTAGTTTTCCTATAAGCAAATAATATACTAAACGTTCAGTTTTGTAAATGGGTTTCTGTTTTCTTTTTTATACAGGTTAAGTATACTGAACGTATCGTTTATAATTCGGGAAGGAATGATTCATGTGCAGAGTAAACGAGGACGGCCGCGCGATGAAGGAACACATAAGGCAATTCTTTCTGCAGCGTATGACCTATTGTTGGAAAGTGGCTTTGACGCGGTGACAGTCGATAAAATTGCTGAGCGTGCCAAAGTGAGTAAGGCAACGATTTATAAATGGTGGTCAAACAAGGCTGCCGTTATCATGGACAGCTTTCTTTCGACCGCTACGGACAGACTGCCTGTGCCCGATACAGGATCAACAGTGCAAGATATATTGACCCACGCCACGAATTTAGCAAGGTTTTTGACGAGCCGGGAAGGAACCGTTATTAAGGAATTAATCGGTGCGGGGCAGCTGGATGCAAAATTGGCGGAAGAATATCGCACGCGATTTTTCCAGCCCCGCCGCCTCCAAGCGAAAGGCCTTCTGGAAAAGGGAATTCAAAAAGGTGAATTAAGAGAGAATCTTGATATTGACGTTAGCATCGATCTCATTTACGGACCGATTTTCTATCGCCTGTTGATCACAGGTGATGAGGTGAATGATTCTTATGTGCATGATCTGGTGATGAGTGCGTTTAAGGGAGTTCAGCCTGCCTGAAAAATACCCGGATCATGTGAAAGAGATGCAGACTTTTGCTGCCTATGGGCGGAATATAATGAAAAGGCCGAACAAGTCATTGTTCGGCCTTTTCTGATTGATTTGTGAACTGCCGGGCGGCCGCCACGCAAGCGATAACGCCGGCATTCACCGCCGCAAGTTCCCATCCTGCTTTTTCATGGAGAATCATGGCGGCCAGTAACAGTCCGAAGAAAGGCTGCAGAAGCTGCAGCTGTCCGACCGCGGCGATGCCTCCCTGGGCGAGTCCGCGATACCAGAATACGAAGCCGATCAGCATGCTGAATATTGAGACATATGCAAGACTGAGCAGTGCGGGCGCGCCGATGTTTGACCATGAGTCCGGCATGAAGCAGAAAGACAGGATGAACATAAGAGGAAGCGATAAAACGAGTGCCCAAGAGATCACCTGCCAGTTGCCAAGCCGCCGGGAGAGGCGGGCGCCTTCGGCATAACCGAGACCGCACACGATAATCGAAGCGATCATGTACGTATCACCGAGCGGAGAGGATTCTCCTCCTTGCAGCAGAGCATATCCGGCTACGAGGATGCTGCCGGCAGCCGAGAAAATCCAAAAGACCGGCCTGGGCCGTTCGCCTCCTCGCAGTACGCCGAAGATCGCCGTCGCAAGCGGGAGAAGCCCGATGTAGACAATGGCATGAGCGGATGTGACATGCTGAAGCGCTAAGGCTGTAAGCAGCGGGAAACCGATCACGACGCCGAGCGCTACTGTTATTAGTGAAATGATGTCGCTTTTGGCAGGGCGTTTCTCCTGAAAAATGAGGAGCAGAACGCCTGCCAATATACCGGCTATCGCGGCGCGGCATACGGTGAGAAATACCGGGTCAAAGTCCGCTACAGCCAAGCGGGTCGCGGGAAGCGAGCCGCTGAAAATGAGCACGCCGATAAATCCGTTAATCCAGCCGTTTGCGGCTTTATTCATTCCAATCACTCCAATATATATTTCTAAACCCATTTTCAAAGTTTATAATGACTATAAACTGAAATTGACCTTATACAAATGGCCAGTTTTTATAAAAAGAAGAATGCCAGTTTGGAGGGAGTAAAAATGGATATCACGCCATTTTTAAATAGAGATCTGGATATTCCGCTTTATCAGCAGCTTTATCGGCATTTTAAGGAAAATATGCATCAGGGCCGTATTCCTAAAGGACTGAAGCTTCCTTCAAAAAGGCTTTTGTCAAGTCAGCTTTCCGTCAGTCAGACGACTGTGGAGCGTGCCTATGAACAGCTTGCCGCCGAAGGCTATATTGTCAGTAAGCCGAGAAGCGGATGGTTTGCCGATTATGACTCGGACGCCGTCTATGTGAAAAAGCCGGGCGCTTCGCCTGTTCAAACAAAGGCGAAGGAAGACCGCCATTGGATTGATTTTCACTACGGCACTGTGGATGCCGCTCATTTTCCTTTTTCGGCATGGCGCAAAAGCATGGTTGCAAGCTTAGATCAATACGGGCATGAGCTGTATCGGCCCGGGGATGATTTGGGCGAGCTTGAGCTGAGAACGCTCATTTCAGAGTACTTATATCAGTCGTGCGGCGTGAATTGCCGTCCTGAACAAGTGATAGTCGGCGCCGGGAACCCTGCTCTTTTGCAAATGCTGTGCAAAATATTTGAAGCAAATCTATCCATCGGGTATGAAGATCCGGGTTATCCGAGAGCGAGGGAGATTTTTAAAGCCAATCACATGAAGATCATTCCGATACCCGTCGATGATGAGGGAGTCTGTATCCGGAAGCTGAATGAAGAGCGGCCGCGTCTTGTATATGTCACGCCTTCTCATCAATTTACGTTAGGAACGATTATGCCGGTAAACAGAAGGATTCAGCTGCTGAAATGGGCGGAGGAACATCAATCGTTCATTATAGAAGATGATTATGACGGTGAATTCCGATACACCGGCCAGCCGATCCCATCATTGCAGGGGCTTGATCAGCATCACCGTGTCATTTATATGGGGACGTTTTCCCAATCTCTGCTTCCTTCGCTGCGCATCAGCTATATGATTCTTCCTTTGCCGCTTATCGAAAAAGGAAGGGAAATCGCTTCTTTATATAAACAAACCGTCTCCTGCCACAGTCAGCTGACGCTGGCTCAATTTATCAAAAGCGGAGAGTGGCAGAAACATATTAACAGAATGAGAAAGCTGTACCGGAAAAAAAGAGCGGTATTATTAGAGGCCGTGCGGCGCGAGCTGGGACAATACGTCGGGATTCGCGGAGAAAATTCCGTGCTGCGGATTTTACTTGACGTTCATCTGCCTTTCAGCGAAAAAGAGCTGATTGGAAAGGCGGAGGAACAAGGCGTCAAAATCTATCCCGTGTCTCTTACCTATCAAAAACAGGTCCCTGAAAAAACAGTTTCCCTCGGATTCGCGGGGGTTTCTGAAACCGATATACAAGAAGGCATAAAAAAACTGAGAGCCGCCTGGGCGCTGTAAAAGGCAGCTCTCAGTTTGAAATACTGAAGCTTGAGCAAGGGGTGCTGTCTCAGCATCAAAACGATTTATAGGACGGGCAGGCGGAGCGCCGTATCAATATTTTGCAAATTGAGATGGGCTTGTTCATTTGTGTTCCACGGGTGATACCAGCCTTTTTCCATCATATAGCGTGAGATTTGCTCGTGCATGTCAAGGGCTTCTTCTAAGTGCCGGGTGAGGATCGCTTTCACTTCAGGCGTTCCGGCTTCCGTCGCCGCCATCGCATAGTTTCTGACACCGCTTTTTGCCGAATTCAATAAATCCATTGCGACAATTTGGTCTGTCAGTGCATTCATTCCCGTCAAGTATTCAATAATCGGATTCATTCGTCATTCATCTCCTCATTCATGCTGTGCATCAGATAAAATTGAGGCAAATTCCTGCAATTGCCTTGTTGATGTATCCACATCCTGCCGCATGATTTCTTTCAGCTGCGGATCGGATACGAGCGCTTTCATGGTTTTAGATTTCGTCAGACAAAGTGACTTAAAAGAAGCCATCTCCTGAATTTCAAGTAATTCATGTAAGGCGCTGGTCATTTCTGTAGCCTCCGTTCTCTAAGGTTTGAGTACAACTTTAATACAATCATCTGTTTTCGTGTCAAACATCTCATAGCCGTGCTTCGCTTCACTAAGCGGAATGACATGGCTTACAACATCGCCCGGATCAATTTTGCCGGTTGACACCAGTTCAAACATATACGGCATATAGTGGATGACCGGAGCTTGTCCTGATCGGATATTGACGTTTCGCTGCATGATATCGCCAAGGGGAAACCCGTTGTATCTGCCGCCGTACACACCCGTAATCTGGATCGTTCCGCCTTTTCGCACCGCTTGGGACGCGATGACCAATGCGCTCATCGCCCCGCCCTGAAGTTTTAATCCGCTGGCGAGGAACTCAAGATCCGTCATTTTTCCGTCCATGCCGACGGCGTCAATGACCACGTCGGCGCCGCCTTTGGTGATTTCCTTCAGGTAGCTGCCCGTATTTTCGTGGTCTTCGAAGTTCACGATTTCCACTTTATTCGTCCGTTTCGCATGCTGGAGACGGTAGTTGATATAGTCTACGGCTATTACGCGTTTTGCTCCCTTTAACCAGCAGAATTTTTGAGCGAAAAGGCCCACGGGCCCGCAGCCGAGAACGATAACTGTATCGCCTTCTTTTACGCCGGCATTGTCAACGCTCCAAAAGCCGGTTGTCATCGCATCGGAAATAACACTCAGTTTCTCATCCGGTTCTTCGCATGTTTCGGGAACTTTAAAATGAGTAAAGTTCGCAAATGGAACGCGCAAATACTCCGCCTGGCCTCCCGGATAGCCGCCGGCATTTCCTGAATAGCCGAAATAAGCGCCTATATCGCCGTTCTCATTTGATTGATCACATTGGCTTTCCAGGTGATTTTTACAATAAACGCATTCTCCGCAGGCGATATTAAAAGGAATAATGACGCGGTCGCCTTTTTTGACTTTCGTCACGCCGGGACCGGTTTCTTCCACGATGCCCATCGGTTCATGGCCGATGATGTAGTCTTCCTGCAAATTCGGGATGAGTCCGTGGATTAAATGTAAATCTGATCCGCAAATTGCCGTACTTGTGACTTTTATAATCATGTCATCGTGTTTTTCAATCTTCGGATCAGGCACGTCTTTGACAACGACGTTTTTCACTCCTTGATACGTTACGGCCTTCATGCTGTAATACCTCCAGTGTTAGTGTTCATCAGGTGTGCGGTCAAACATCCCTTTTCTGTTTGTTTCAACGGGAAACAGGTTCATATTTCCGACCATGAGGGTATTTTTCGCAGAGAGCTGATCCAATTTATACTGTTCGCTCAGATCATGCGGGTGAAACCACTTTTTGCTGACCATCAAGTCTGTTATCTCCTGATGCATCGTGATTCCCTGCATGAGCTGTTTGCGCAGCAAAGCTCTTACATCAGGTGAAGCGGTTTCTGTTAAAGCAACGGCGGTATTTCTGACGCCTTCTTTGGCGCGTATGAGAAAATCCATTGCGAATGTCATATCCGCAAGTTCAGGGACATGTAATGAATTGATCGGATCTAAATGGTCATGATTCAATGATGCTTACCTTCCTTTCAATTGATGATCGAAGTCGGCCGGTTTTGAGGAACGGGAGCCTGAAACGTTGCCCGTTCATAAACCGCTTGCAGATCAGCCAGGTCTTGAGAGGCTTGCTGAACGTCTTTTTCCATTAACGTTTTCAGATCCTGATCAAACACAAGCCCTTGCATGAGCTTGGATTTCGCGACACAAAGCGTCTTGAAGTTAATGATTTCATGTAAGTCCAACGACTCGTGATCCGCTAATTCACGCTTATCCATAATCGTCTGAAACCTCCCTTTGTAGAAATACGTAGTTAATTTCCCCTGAGAAAAGAGGTCTAGTCTTACAAATTTTGTTTATCAGAAAAGCGGATAAAAAGCCTGACGGTGCATCAAAAAAAGGAGGAAGCACAATCGCTTCCTCTTGTTCACATGGAATGGCTGTTGGTGTCATGAACGTTTTTCTGATGCGGGCGGCTTTGCCGCGCGGGAGACGAGACCGCTGAAACCCGGGAAAGATCATAAAAAAGATATGAACAAAAGCAGCTTGCGCACAATCCCGCAGGCTGTTTTTTCTTTCACCCGTCATGCAGGAACAGAAGGGGAAGGTGAGAAGAAGGCACTTATGGTATGATGACAAATAGAATAAAACCTCGTGAGGCCGGTCGGCTAAAAGGAAGTGGACAGAGATTGTTTGGTACAAAACATCAAGAAGACTATGTCTCCCGTGACAGACGCTCATTGCATATGCTTGCGCTTCGGGTGCCCGGTCTGGCGTTTATTTTTATGGTATATGCCGCATCAGTCTCTTTGCAGTACATTTATGAAAGCTGGACGGTTTTTTTGCTGCTGTTATTCACGATATTGATCGTCATTTTTACCGTGCTGCACTGGCATTCCCATCGTTGGGTGAAGAAAAAAACGTTTCTTTATTTCATCATACAGGGATTTATCATATATACATCGGCTAACTTGATGACCGGCGGCTATATCGCGGCGGTCATCGGTCTCTATGCCTTTTTAATCGGGCAGATTATCGGAATGGCAGATAAGGGAAAAACGCTGCTCATACTCTATCTTTTCATTTTAATGTCCATAGCAGCCCTGCACCAGGAGCATCCGCATCATCTGCTACGTTTCATCGTTATCGCCGCTCCCATCATGATCGTGATTATCACGTATGCGGCAACATTTTTCGCGCAAGTTGATGAAAAAATAAAAACACAGATGACGCTTGAAAAATTAGAGCTCGCTCACCGGCAAGTGAAACAGCTGACGCTTCAAAACGAAAGGCAGCGGATGGCGAGAGACTTGCACGATACGCTTGCCCAAGGATTGGTCAGCTTGCATATGCAGCTTGAAGCGGTGCAAGTTCATCTTTCGAAAGATAACACTGACAGAGCGAAAGACATCATCAGCCAGTCAATGGACAGAGTGAAGGGCACATTGGCTGATGCGCGCTCGACCATTGACAACCTTCGCAGCAAATCAGAAGAGATCGGCTTCTTAAAAGAAAGCATCACTGAACAAATCAACCATTTTACAGAAGCCTCCGGGCTGTCTTGTTTTTTAGAGTACAGCGTGCATCATGTGCTTGACGTTCATACGGCGGAGAATTGCCATTACATGATCGGAGAAGGCCTGACAAACGCCGCCAAGCATGCAGAAGCAAAGAATGTCTGGGTATCCGTTCAGGAAGAAGAGGGACAGATCCGCATAACCGTCAAAGATGACGGGAAAGGCTTTGATGCCGGAACAGAAATGAGAAAAAGCGGACATTACGGGCTGCTTGGGATACAAGAACGCGTCAATATGATGAACGGCATTTTCCGTATAACAAGCGCCAGATCAGCGGGAACTCAAATTGAGATCATCATACCAATTCAAGGAGAAGCGGAACATGTATAAAGTGTTAATAGCAGATGACCATCTTGTCGTCAGAGAAGGTCTGAAGCTTTTGATAGAAACAAATGACCATTACACCGTAACGGGAGAAGCGGAAAACGGGAAAACCGCCGTCCGGCTCGCAGAGGAACTAAAGCTCGATGTCATTCTCATGGATCTGTACATGCCGGAAATGAGCGGGCTGGAAGCCATTAAACAGATAAAAGAGCATTCTGATGTGCCGATCATTATTCTGACGACCTATAATGAAGATCATCTGATGATAGAAGGCATCGAATCAGGCGCAAACAGTTATCTGCTGAAGGACACAAGCTCAGAAACCTTATTTCATACGATGGATGCGGCGGTCAGGGGAGAAGTGCTTCTGCAGCCGGACATCTTGCGGCGTTTCCGGGAAAAGAAAATGGAACGGGCAAATGCCAATGAAACACAGCTGACGGACAAGGAAATCATAGTTCTAGAAGCCGTTGCGAAAGGACATAAAAGCAAAGCGATCGCCTTCGATTTAGGAATCTCAGAGCGGACGGTAAAAGCGAGATTAACATCGATTTATAACAAATTAGGCGCTGATTCGCGGACGGAAGCCGTCACCATTGCTATGCAAAAAGGCATTCTGAAACTGAATATATAATGAAAAACTGCCCAAACGTACATGCCCCTATGTACGTTTTTTTTATGTGAATGTGAACTACAATTAGGCAGAAAGTAATGATTGGAGAGGAGTATTCGATGTCTGGTTTTTTATATAAATTAGGGGGATGGTCTGCCCGCAATCGATTAAAAATGATCAGTGCGTGGCTCGTGATACTGATCGCTTCGATTGTGATCGCCATCTCGTTAAAACCTGCTTTTTCTGAGGATATGTCAATTCCCGACACACCTTCTGAAAAGGCAATGGATATGATTCAAAAAGAATTTTCAAAGGGTCCCGATAAAGGAAGCATACGGGTGATTTTCGGTGCTGAAGATGGGAAAAAAATGACGTCAAAATCAGAAAAACAAGCGATCGAAGATACTTTAAAGAAGATCAAAACAGATCATTCAGTCGCTTCGATTGCAAATCCTTTTGAAACAGGAACCATTTCTAAAGACGGATCAGTGGCATATGCCGATATTACGTATAAAAAAGCGGCGGATGACATTTCGGCCGCGTCTGTTTCACATATCAAACACAGTCTGTCTGCCGCAGGAGACAAGGGCCTGCAGACGGAGCTCAGCGGTGATGTGCCGGGGGCCGGTGTTGAAGTCGGCGGTGTATCAGAAATTATCGGCGTTGTGCTGGCATTCGTCGTACTGGCTATTACGTTTGGTTCATTAGTCATAGCGGGGCTGCCGATTGTCACGGCCCTGATTGGGTTGGGCGTAAGCGTCGGACTGACGTTAATCGGAACACAGGTCTTTACGATAGCTTCGGTCAGCCTCTCATTATCCGGAATGATCGGCCTGGCCGTCGGGATTGATTATGCGCTGTTTATCTTTACGAAGCATCGTCAGTTTTTGGGCGAAGGTGTACAAAAAAATGAATCGATCGCGAAAGCCGCGGGAACGGCAGGCAGCGCCGTCGTTTTTGCGGGACTGACCGTGATCGTCGCGCTTTGCGGATTGACCGTTGTGGGCATTCCGTTCATGTCTGCCATGGGGTTGACTGCGGCACTCAGTGTGCTGATGGCTGTATCGGCTTCTGTTACGCTGGTTCCTGCGGTGTTGTCAATCGCAGGAAAACGGATGATTCCGAAATCATACAAGAAGAAAGAAAAGAAAAGCGCCGACACGAATGCCTGGGGGCGCTTCGTTACAAAGAAGCCTATTCTGTTAAGCATGTTCAGCATGATTCTTTTAGCTGTCATCAGTCTGCCGGCCATGCATTTAGAGCTGGGGCTGCCTGATGCGGGAATGAAAGCGAAAGACAGCCCGGATCGCCGCGCCTATGATCTGTTGTCTAAAGGATTCGGCGAAGGCTTTAACGGCAAGCTGACAATTGTTGCCGATGCAAAAGATGTTAAGGGCAATAAAAATGAAGCATTCCAAGACGCCGTGAAAGAAATGAAGGACTTGCATAATGTGGCGAGCGTCACCCCTGCCATGCCGAACGAAAAAGGGGACTATGCCATCATTACGGCAGTGCCTGAAACCGGACCGAATGATAAGGCAACGAAAGAGTTAGTGCAGGATATACGGAAACTGTCAGACAAAAACGGCATCCGTCTGCTCGTCACCGGGTCAACCGCGGTGAACATTGATATTTCAGATCGGTTAAACGATGCCATTCCGGAATTCGCCATTCTTATTGTCGGGTTTGCATTTGTATTGCTGACCGTCGTTTTCCGTTCTCTTCTCGTGCCGCTTGCGGCCGTTCTTGGCTTTTTGCTGACAATGACCGCAACACTCGGGTTATCGGTATTCGTCCTGCAGGATGGACATTTCACCGGCTTGCTGAGCATTCCGGAAAAAGGCCCGATTCTTGCCTTCCTGCCTATTTTAGCAATCGGTATTCTTTTCGGACTGGCGATGGATTATCAAGTATTCCTTGTCAGCAGAATGAGAGAAGAATATGTCAAAACAAAAAATCCGGTACAAGCCATCCATGCCGGATTGAAGCATAGCGGGCCTGTCGTAACAGCGGCGGGGCTGATCATGATTTTCGTCTTTGCGGGATTCATCTTTGCGGGAGAAGCTACGATCAAATCCATGGGCTTGGCAATGACCTTCGGTGTTCTTTTCGATGCGTTCATTGTAAGAATGACCATCATTCCGAGTGTCATGAAGCTGATGGGACATGCGGCCTGGTACTTGCCGAAGTGGCTGGATAAAATCATTCCGAACGTGGATATCGAAGGCCATAAGCTGACACAAGGCAAAACACCGGAGAAACCGGAAGAATAAAATGAAAAAGCAGATCGTTTTGATCTGCTTTTTTTATGTGCTGACCGCATTCATGAAAAGAGAAAAAAGCTTTTTCATGTCTTCATGTTTTTTTGTCAGCATTTCGGGATGCCATTGCACGCCAACGACAAATAATTCACCCGTCCGTTCAATCGCTTCAATGGCCCCGTCTTTCGCATAAGCCGCGGCTTTAAACGAAGGCGCCGTCTCTTTTATGATCTGGTGATGGAATGAATTCACCCGCGCTGAATCGCCAAACAAAGAATGGAGACGTGTCCCTTTTTCAAAAGAAACATGATGAGTTTTTAATGGCGGATCTTTTTCTTGATCATGCTTAATGTCAGCAAACGAAGCGTGTGTCAGGTCTTGATATAAAGTTCCCCCGTAAGTGACGTTTAACATATGCATCCCCCGGCAGATGGCCAGAATCGGCTTTTCTAAAGCAACCGCCGTGAGAATCAGCTCCTTCTCGTAGGCGTCCCGATCAGGAAAGGTCTTTCTTAAAGCCTGTAAAGGTTCTTCGCCGTAAAACAGCGGGTCTATATCCTGGCCGCCGGACAGAATGATCCCGTCAACATGAGAGACCTGTTCCTTTAAAAGCGCCGTCTCTTGAATCACCGGCAATATAAACGGCACACCGCCGGCCTCAGAAACAGACTGAATATAATCATTATTGACATATGCCCGATTATAACCCGGGAAAGGGCCGGATTGATCAGCCATAATGTTTCCCGTAATTCCAATGCGTTTGGCCATTCTTCGCCCCCCTGAACCATGCTCATAATTAATCTGAACGTAGGTTGTACAAATCAGTTTGAAATTATTCTTCATGATACGTGAGCTTTCCAAAACAAAACCCGTGACAATCACGGGTTTTTACATTCATTTCAATTTCTTGATTTCTTCCGTCAGCTCTTTGAATTTTTGATCAAGCTCACGATATTGTTTATCAGCCGGAGTCATGAAGCTGAGTTTTCCGAGGACTTCCTGCCGTTCGGTTTCAAGCTTTAATCGCAGTTCTTCAGCATCATCCCTGACGGAGGGAGATTCTTTCCATTGTTTTCGGACGCTGCCGTTTGAGATATCAAGCCGGATGTCCGTCGTCTTTTCGACAAAGTAACGATCATGAGATACGATGATGAGCGTTCCGTCGTATCGGGCCAAAGTGTCTTCAAGCTGCTCGCGTGACGGCAGATCAAGGTGGTTTGTCGGCTCATCCAGAATCAGCACATCTTTCTCCTCCAGAATAAACGCCATCAGTTTGCATTTGACCCGCTCTCCCATGCTCATCTTGCCGATGGGTTCCGTCCATTGCGCTGCGGTAAATCCTAAGTGCTTCATGAGGGATTGAACATTTCCCCTTGCTTCGAACGTTTCTTTGTAAAAAAGCTGTTCGGGGGTTTTATCAAGCGGAAGGTCGAATACTTCCTGGGTTAAATATCCGACATTTGCAGACGGAGAAATCCATATGCCGCCCTGCGCTTTTTCCTGACCGAGGATGACCTTCAATAATGTTGTTTTCCCGCTGCCGTTCGGACCTGTAATCGCAATCTTTTCACCGTGCATCACAGTGAAATTCACGTTTTTGAAAAGCGTTCGTCCGTCATATGACTTTGAGACATCCCTTACTTCTAAAAAACGCTTTCCCGCTTTTTTGCGGTGCTCAATGGAAAAACGGACTTCATACTCCGCTTCAACCGGTTCTGCTTTCGCTTTTTCAAGCTCTTTTTCAAGACGCTTCTGCTTTGATTTAATCTGGGCGTCCGTGCGTTTTGCTTTTACGCGATGGTATTCTTTAAATCCTTCTATTTTCGTTGATTGGGCATGGGCTTTTTTTGACCAGGCGCTCAGCTCGTTCATTTGAGCTTCAATCCGTCTGATCATATGCTGCTGATTCTCATATTCCCGCTGCTGTGTCAGCCTTCTCTGTTTGCGGACCTCCATATAGCTTGAATAATTCCCTTTATGCTCAATGAGTTTCTTTCCTTCGATGGCCCAGATTTTTGTCGCCGCTGCATCTATAAAAGCACGATCATGCGAAACAAAAATAATGGTGCCTTTGTAATTCTTGATCTGATTTAGCAGTATTTCTAAACTGTGCTGATCGAGGTGGTTCGTCGGCTCATCTAATAACAAAAGGCTGCTTGAGGAGGAGAAACCTTTGGCAAGACGGGCTTTCAGTTTTTCTCCGCCGCTCAATTGCGAAAAGGCGCGTGCGGGCACGTTCCACTTTTCTAACAAGGCTGCCTCCGCAGGCTCCGGATGGCCGGAATCATAAGCTTCCGTTTCTTGTTCCACCATATATACGTTCACATCTTGCATCATCTGGATCTGTCCTTGTGACGGCGCTTTTTGATTGCAGATCAATTGCAGCAACAAAGATTTGCCAGCGCCGTTTTTACCGATAACGCCGATGATGTCACCTTGCTGAACGCTCGCGCTGATCTGTTCAAAAAGGGGAACGCTGTTGATTTCATAACTGATGCCGCTTAACTTTAACATTTCTTTCATATGTCAATCCCTCGCTTTAAAGGGAGGACAAAAAAATCCTCCCAATTGATTTGGAAGGATTAGCCGTACCTGTGCATGATCAAATAAGCTATTTTCACATAGCTTTCGTATCGTATAGAAAATGGGCAGACTAATCCTATTTTTTCTGATTTGAAATATTTGATTTCAAACTGTCAAAATAAGATTAGTTAATCATTGTCCACCCATCATCCCTTCATATTTGTTACGAACAGTGTAGCACACACTTATCTGTAAAAGCAAAGGGTATAAGCCTTTTTATTCCAGATTGGAGACTTCCCACTCTTCTTCTAAAACGGCATAATAATATTCATCCCACCATTCATTATCATGGGGGATGCATTTTTTAAAAAAGCCTTCCCGCCTCATCCCGATCTTTTCCATCACCCGGTGCGAAGCCGTGTTTTCCGGCTGACATGTCGCAATGATCCGGTGTAATTTCATCTTGTTAAACCCGAATGCCAGCACGGCTCGCGCCGCCTCTGAAGCATATCCTTTGCCCTGATATTCCGGGCGAAACACCCAGCCGATTTCATACGTATGATCGCCAAAATACTGAAAAAAAACAATGTGGCCAATGACCGTTTTCTCATCCTTCAATAAAACGGGAAACTTCCCGGCATGTTCACCGCTGTTTTCAGTAACGAATTTCCTGGCATCATCTTCGGTAAAGACACCCTCTGGTATATATTTCATGACATTTGGATTTGATGTGTACGCATAGACATCCTGCCAATCTTCCGGTTCAAATGTGCGAATTACGAGCCTGTCAGTTTTGATATTCATTTTTTATGTTCCTCCATCAAAAAAGGTTTCATTTACTACTTCGATTGAAAGATGTAAAAACCTTTGAGCGGGGAAGAGCCGAATAAAAAAAGCCTGCAGCTATACACTGCAGGCGGTTATTTTTCATTTGCGGCGGCGGGCAGGTTTGTAAACCCGAATTGCCCTCCGACAGCTTCTTTTACTTCATGAATAACGATAAATGATTTAGGATCAATTTTTTGAACATGTTTTTTGATTTTCAACAATTCGTTCTTTTTAATGACAACATAGATAATGCGCTTGTCTTTGCTGCCGTAATACCCGTATCCGTAAAAAATCGTCGCCGCGTTGCCGTACTCGGAGGTGATGGCTTTGGCGATTTCTTCGTATTGGTCAGACATAATGGTGAGGGCTTTTTTATTATGGAAACCCTCAATGACAATATCGACGATTTTGGCGCACAGATAAACGAATATAAACGTATACAGCATATGATTGAGGCCGATCGCTAAAACGGATGCGAAAATGATGACACAATCCATATAAAACATGCTTTTCGAGATGTTAAAGCCCTTTGTGTAATTTAATAAATACGCCAAAAGCGTGGTTCCGCCGGTAGATCCGTCAGCGATAAAGATCAATGCCAGCCCCGCTCCCATTAGCAGAGCGCCGAATACAATCCCGAGCACCATGTCGTGCACGCCGAACGGAATAAAGCTGACGATGCTGAGAAAAACAGAAGTCATTCCCGTCCCGAGTATCGTGTATAAAATCGTTTTTTTCGTTAAAAATTTATAAGCAAGCCCGATAAAAATCAAATTTACAACCAGAGTCGTAATACTTGCAGGTATATGGAAAAGATAATATAACACCAGAGCGATTCCCACGGTGCTGCCGTCCCCTAAATGATTCGGGATGACGAAAAATTCCACGGACGCCGCAATAAGAAAGGCTCCGGCCATAATCATCAGTATATCCTTGCAAATGTTCTTCATGTGCAAACCTCCTCCGCAGTCAAAAATATATATAAAACAAAAACGCCTCAAAAATTATCCAGAAGAACTAAATAATTTTTAAGACGAATCATTCACAATCTCGTTTGTTCATTCAGTAAAGAATGATCAGCTTCAATATCGAAGATTATATAGACACCTTCACATCTTGTCAATGCCGTGAAAATTGATTTTTCTGCAGTGTATATGAGGTTTAAATCAAGTTAAAACGAGGAATTATATCAGAAGAGTTTTCATTTCTGCTCTATTAATAAGAGAAATGTAATGAGAGACAACGAAGAAGGGATGATGACATTGGAACGAATTTTTATCAGTCCGGCCAAATACGTGCAGGGAAAAAACGCCATTAAAACGATCGGCGGACATCTGGAGGGCGTTGGTGAAAAAGCCGTCGTCATCGCGGACAAAACCGTATGGGATATCGCGGGCCACAAGGTGACGGCTGAATTAAAGAAAAGCAATATCTCTTCTGAAGAGGCGGTTTTCAACGGCGAAGCCTCCCAGGAAGAAATGAAAAGAATTGCCGGCATCGCAGAAAAAGCAGGCGCGACTATTGTCATCGGAGTCGGCGGCGGTAAAACGCTTGATACGGCCAAAGCCGTATCAGATGAAATAAACGGCTATACCGTTATCGTGCCGACGGCCGCTTCAACGGATGCTCCGACAAGCGGGCTGTCTGTCGTGTATTCTGAACAAGGCGCGTTCGAAAACTATCGTTTCTATCATAAGAATCCTGACCTGGTTCTGGTCGATACGAAAATCGTCGCGGAAGCTCCGCCGCGCTTTTTAGCATCAGGGATTGCCGATGCGATGGCGACGTGGATAGAGGCGCGCAGTGTCATCGCCAATGGCGGTAAAACGATGGCAGGCGGAATTCCGACAATCGCCGGAGAGGCTATCGCGGAAAAATGTGAAGCGGTATTATTCAAATACGGCCATCTCGCTTATGAGTCTGTGAAAGCGAAAGCCGTTACGCCCGCATTGGAAGCGGTGGTTGAAGCCAATACACTTCTGAGCGGACTGGGATTTGAAAGCGGCGGCTTAGCTGCGGCGCATGCCATTCATAACGGATTTACCGCGCTTGAAGGTGAAATCCATCACTTGACCCACGGTGAAAAAGTGGCATTCGGCACGCTCGTTCAATTGGCGCTGGAAAAACGTTCGCTTGAGGAAATTGAGCGGTATATCGCGTTTTATATCAGCTTGGGGCTGCCTGTCACACTTGAAGACATCAAATTGAAAGACGCATCTAAAGAGGACATTATGAAAGTGGCAGAAGCCGCGACGATTGAAGAAGAAACAATTCATGCCGCTTTTGACGTGACGGCTGACGACGTGGCGGATGCCATTATAGCGGCTGATCAATACGCAAAAGCATTTAAAGAAAAACACGCATAAAACCTTTTACCGCGTGACCCGGACCCAAGGGCTGTTACAGCCCTTGGTTTTTTTGTGCCCTTTGAAAACTTTTAAAAATAAAGAAAAAATTATGATACAATATACAAATGTTTTGAGAGATTGAAAAGGAAAGGTGGGAACGATATGCTGCATAATCCGACCGGTAAGGAGCGGCTTGCGCTGGCTTTTCTTCTCGGAATGCTTGCGATACTGGGGCCGCTCAATATAGATATGTATCTGCCGAGTTTCCCTGAAATCGCTGAAGATTTAAGCGCCCGCGCATCGCTTGTCCAGCTCAGTTTAACCGCATGTCTGATCGGACTGACAATCGGACAGGTTGTTGTCGGCCCGTTAAGTGACGCGAAGGGAAGAAGAAAACCGTTATTACTATGTATTTTTTTATTTGCGTTGTTTTCTCTGTTTTGCGCACTTGCACCGAACATTGTAACACTAGTGATTGCCCGTTTTCTTCAAGGATTCACCGCTTCGGCAGGACTCGTTTTATCCCGTGCAATCGTCAGAGATGTGTTTACGGGAAGAGAGCTTTCTAAATTTTTCTCGCTGCTGATGGTCATTACCGCCGTAGCGCCGATGGTGGCGCCGATGACGGGAGGCGCGATTTTACTGCTTCCGTTTGCATCATGGCATACGATTTTTCTCTTTTTAACGTTTATCGGTTTTTTGCTTGTGCTCATCATTGCGCTCAAGCTGACAGAAACCCTGCCGCCGGAAAAGCGGATTCCGAGCTCCATCGGAAATTCCGTGCGGACAATGGGAAGTCTGCTGAAGGATCGGTCATTTATCGGCTATGCGCTGACGGTCGGTTTTATTCACGGCGGGAGCTTTGCGTATGTCTCCGGAACGCCTTTCGTGTATCAGGATATTTACGGAGTATCGCCTCAGGTATTCAGTGTTTTATTCGGCATAAACGGTCTGGCGATCATTACCGGAAGCTTTATCATCGGGCGTTTCGGCGGGATCATTCACGAAAAAAGCCTGCTGAGAATCGGCGTGATTACAGCGATGACGGCGACTGCCGTTCTGCTCGTCATGACGATCATTCACGGGCCGCTGGCGGCACTGGTGATTTCAATTTTTATTTATATGATTACGATCGGCATGACGCTGACAAGCACCTTTACATTGGCGATGGAAAAGCAGGGACACCGCGCGGGAAGCGCAAGCGCACTGCTCGGCATGCTTCCGCTTCTTCTCGGTTCCATCGTGTCGCCGCTTGTGGGGATGAATGAAGCGACGGCCGTCCCGATGGGGGCAATTATGTTCACGACATCCGTTATCGGTTCCATCGCTTTTTTCGCCTTAACAACAAAACCGGAGAAAGCAAAAAAGGAGTGAAATGATTCACTCCTTTTTTTGATGCCCGCTATTCATATTTCTTCAGCACGATCGCCGAATTATGCCCGCCAAAGCCGAATGAGTTGGAAAGGCCGATCGTTAACGATTGATGGCGGGGTCCTTCTGAGACATAGTCCAAATCACATGCCGAATCAGGGTGCTGCAGATTGATCGTCGGCGGAATGATGCCGTGTCGCAGGCTTTCTGTCAGAGCGATGGCTTCAACTCCGCCTGCCGCGCCAAGCATGTGGCCGAGCATTGATTTGTTGGCCGTAACCGGAATGTCATACGCAAGCTCCCCGAATAATGTCTTGATGGCCAACGTTTCAGAAAGATCTCCGGCTTTTGTGCTTGTCGCATGGGCGCTTACGACATCAATGTCTTCCGCTGAAACGTTCGCCTTTTTCAAAGCGTTTTTCATCGCCAGGTATGCGCCCGTTCCTTCCGGATGGGAGGCCACCATATGATAGGCGTCAGAGCTTGCGCCGTAGCCGAGCACCTCACAAAGGATCGGGGCGTTTCGGCTGATTGCGCTATCCAATGATTCCAATACTAAGATGCCCGCGCCTTCACTCATGACAAATCCATCGCGATCCGCGTCAAACGGACGGCTTGCCGCGGCGGGGTCTTCGTTTCTCGCTGACAGCGCGTGGGCATTGCCGAAGCTGGCTAATGACAAATTCGTAATCGCCGCTTCCGCTCCCCCGGCAAACATGATATCTGCGTCATCATTCCGAATGGCGTTGAATGCTTCCCCGATCGACGTATTGCCGATGGAACACGCGGTGACGGGAGAAAGTGAGGGGCCGAGCGCGCCTAATCTGATGCTGATTTGAGCGGCGGCCGCGTTTGAGATCATCATGGGGACAAGGCTTGGGCTCACTTTTCGCGCTCCCCGTTCATTTAAAGTATGAACGTTATCAATCAAAGTCGTGATGCCGCCGATTCCCGAGCCGACGTACACGCCGAGGCGTTCACGGTCAATCTGATCGAGCTGAATCCCGGAGCTTTCAAGCGCCTGTTCCGCTGCCGCTAGAGCAAACTGGCTGAAACGGTCAAGCCGTCTCGCTTCTTTTCTGCCCCATCTTTCTTCTGCGTCAAAATCACGGACGGTACCGGCTATTTTTGTCTTTGAGCCGGAGACATCAAACGAATCGATGAAAGAGATTCCCGATTTTCCTTCCGTCAGGTGTTTCCAAAATGTATGCACATCATTGCCGAGAGGTGAAATCACTCCCATTCCGGTGATCACAACTCTTTTCATGGTCATTCCTCCTTCGGTATGTATTTATTGTAACTCGCAATTATCCTATTACAAGTTGTAGATTATCCTAGTATAATGAATACCAGGGTAAGAGAGGAGAGATTCGGTATGATACCAGAAGGAAGATTGCAGGCGCTCTCAGAGTTTTTAAAAACGCAGCGGGCCAAAATATCTCCGCAGATGGCCGGGCTGCCGATGGGCACACGGAGAAGAACGCCCGGACTCCGAAGAGAAGAGGTCGCGCAATTAGCCGGCGTAAGCACCACGTGGTATACGTGGCTGGAGCAGGGCAGAGACATTAAAGTGTCCGCATCCGTATTGGACGCCGTTTCCGATGCGCTGCAGCTCAACAAAGATGAGAGAAATTATTTATACGCGCTTGCCATTGAGGAGGGCGTGAAGCAGCCGTTTACCGCGGAGGAAGAAGCGGTTATCAGCCCGTCGCTTTCAAAAATCCTGCAGGAGCTCCGTTATTGTCCCACCATTATCTCGGACAGGCGGTGTCATATCGTGGGATGGAACCAGGCCGCGGCTCACGTGTTTTTAGATTTTGAACAAATTCCTCCTGAAAAACGGAATCTCATAGAGCTATTGTTTTCCAGAAAAGAATTAAGAAGTTTAGCCGTGAACTGGGAGCACTTTGTGAAAGGATTCATCGCCATTTTCAGAACGTATTACGGCCAGTATGTAGCTGATACGTGGTATTCTCAGTTTATAGAAGAAATGGAGAAAACGTATTCGGAATTTCATACGCTGTGGAATGAGAGCGAAGTCAGCTCGGCACCCGAAGTATTAATTGAGTTCCGCCATGCGAAGGCGGGAAAAATGGTCTTTAACCTGACTTCATTTCAGGTTCAGGGCAACAGTGATCTGCGCTGCAGTGTGTATACGCCGGTAGATCATACCGAAACGGAAGCAAAGCTGAAAAAGCTCTTCGAAAACAGGTGAAGAACAGAAAAAAACGGGAGGCGGCCGCCTCCCGTTTCAGTTTAAAATAAAAGCATGAGACCGGCGATGGCCGGTGTTAAAAAGATGGCTGATTTCAGAATGACTTTCGGCACGAGGTTGGTGAATTTCGCTCCGACATATGCGCCGCACATCGTTCCGATCAGCACTTTGACCAACAGCATATAATCGACAAATCCTTCCGTCACATAACCGAGTCCTCCGCCGACCGCAAGCGGAATAATGACAAGCATGGTGGTGCCGACCGACTGGCGGATGGATAAGCGTAAAAGAATCATTAAGCCGATCTGGATAAAAGGGGCAGAGCCGATGCCGAACGTTCCGGACAAGATTCCTGCGATGACACCGAGTACAACGGCTTTCACCCATATATTCAGATTGCTTTGCTGTCCGGAATCTTCTTGTGTTTCTTTTACAATAAATAACCGGACTAAAATAAGCAGAGCAGATAAAAACAGCATGCCCGCCGTCAAGTAATGCAGCAAATCTGCGGGGATAAGGGAAGTAAGCCTTGCCCCGAAAAACGAACCGAATGCCGCAAAAACGCCGACGATGAGGCCGATCTTTATCTGAATATTGCCTTCACGGTAGTGGCTGAAAGCCCCCGATAAACTTGTGAAAGCCATTCCGGCAAGGGAGGTGCCTAAAGCCGTATGAATCGGTACGTGAAACAGTATAGTTAAAAGTGCAATGACAAAACCGGCTCCCCCGGCGCCGATAAACCCGAGAATAATCCCGAGAAGAAACATAACGAGTATAATAAGCACAATCTTCTCCTCCATTTAGATGCCTGATCACCATGTTCCGCTCCGCTGTATCAGGTTCTAATAATCGACCGTAGTCCGTCGACCGTCGTCTAATATCTTTATGTTACCTCAAATTTAAGGTATTGGCAAGAAGCCGAATCGCTTTTATACAGAGGGTTTACAGCTCTTTCACCATCACTTTTTCCCCGTTTGAGTCCAGCTCTCCATTGAATAAGAAGCCGAATTTTTGATAAAGCCGCAATGCGTGCACGTTATCTTCAAACAGGCTTAAATAAATCCGTCTGCAATCATATATTCGAACGAGATGGCGGATAAGGGCATCAAGCAACAGCTTGCCCAATCCCCGTCCCTGATAACGTTCATCAATAAAAAAACGATCAAGCCACACTCTGCCGTTTTCATTTTCCTCATCATATTCCGGAAACCATCCGTACATGGCAAAGCCGACTAATTCCCCGTTAACATAAAGACCGGCCGGCTGATAATGCCGGCAATCCTCAGCATCTTGTAAGCACTCTTCCGGGGTTTCAATAAATGAAGTCTGGCTTTCTCTTACATGAAGCGCCAGTATATCGGCACGGTTTTCTTCCGTGACTGCTCTGATTTCAATCGTCATACTTGATACTCCTCTTCCGCTTTTTTTGAGACGGTAAAGCTTTCATTGCGTAAGCCATTTGTGAATCAGCCTTCTCTCGGATACAATGATCATCATAAAGGATATGGTTACCGTATAGTCAAGGAGGCATTATGAGCGAAGACGTCAGAAAATACTTCACAACGGGTGAATTTGCAAAACTGTGCCGCGTAAAAAAACAAACCCTGTTCCATTATGACGAGATCGGCCTGCTTTCTCCGGAAATCAAAAAAGCGAATGGATACAGATACTATTCCTATCATCAATTCGAACTGTTCCAGGTCATCGGTCTGTTTAAGGAGGCCGGCGTGCCCTTGAAGCAGATCAAACCGCTCTTAACAGACAAAACCCCTGAGGGTATCATCACGCTTTTAAAAGAGAAATCATCAGAAATCGAAAGCAAAATCAAAAAGCTGGAGCACCTGCAAAGGATGATTCAGACAAAGGTGAAGCTGACCGAACAAGCCTTGGAGACAGACTTTTCCTCCGTCTCATTGCAGCGATTAGATGAAGAGACACTTATGATAGGACGACCCGAACTCCATTTGCCAGAACGGCAATATACTGCCGCCATTTCCGAATTGATCCGCTATATGCGGGTACATGAACTCGATCAGGGGCATCCGGTCGGCGGACTGTTTGCGCGGGAGCAGATTCTGAAAAAAGAATTCTACAACTACACCCATTTTTATATGAAGACAGATGAAGGAATAGAGAATAGAGACCTCCATATCAAGCCGAAAGGGCTTTATGCCGTCGGGTACCAAATAGGGGATGAAGCGGAAGCGGCTTACCGCAGCATCATGCAGTTTATTGAAGAGTATGGGCTGGAAATGGGCGATTATGCATATGAAGAATATATGCTTGATGAGGTTGTGGCGGACGGGTTTGACAATCAGATCACAAGAATCCAGCTGCAAGTCCGCAATCCATAAAGCCGATGCCGCCGTTCATTTACGTCTTTTAACAAACCTTGTATAATGAGAAAAATCAGATTGCAATTGAGGTGAAAAACGATATGTTTCTAGCGCCCTTATTTGAACATGATGTACCGGCAGCACTTCCCCGCCCTTAATGGAGGAAAGTGACTGCGCTTCTCTCCGTTAGGGCATATGACGTGACCTAATATGATAACGGAGGGTGCATCAAGTTGAAAAATACATTGTTCGGTTCGATTTATTTGGCATTGGCCGCCAGTATCTGGGGCGGTATGTATGTCGTTGTAAAAGTTGTGGTAGCGGTCATTCCGCCGCTTGAACTGGTATGGCTGAGATATGCGGTGGCGCTTCTTTCGCTTTTGATTCTCAGTTTGTTTACACGCCAATCCTGGAAAGTTCATAAACGTGATTTATTACTGATCGCTGCGATCGGATTGATCGGCAACACGATTTCGATCGTCACGCAGGAAATCGGCACGAAATTATCAACCGCGCAGATGGGTGCGATTATTACGGCATCCACTCCCGCATTTATGGTTGTATTTGCCCGGCTCATGTTGAAAGAGCGGTTAACGCTGAAAAAAGGAATATCGACAGGGCTGGCGACGATCGGAGTATTGCTCATTGTGGGGAACGGAGATCTCAATATGTCGAGCCAGCTCGGCGGTCTCTCGCTTCTGGCTGCGGCGCTGACATGGGCTTTGATGTCCGTGCTGATGAAACGGGTTCCCGGCCATTACTCACCGCTTGTCGTCACAACGTATTCCATTTGCGTCGCATTTGTCATCCTGACCCCGTTTACAGCGGGCCCGCTTCAGGAGATTCCTTTGTCTCAGCTTGCCCGGCCTGAGATATGGGGCGGACTTTTATATTTGGGTGTGATCTCAACCGCCTGCGCGTTCATGCTTTGGAATCGCGGATTGCAATTGCTGAATGCGGCAAGCGGCGGTCTGTTTTTCTTCTTTCAGCCGCTTTCCGGAACATTGCTCGGCTGGCTGCTGCTGGGAGAGACGATCGGAGGAACCTTCTGGATCGGAGCGGCTCTTATTGTTTCAGGCGTCGTTCTTGTCATGAAAGAAAAATAGAAAATGAAAAAAAGCCATTCAGCAAATGAATGGCTTTTTTCTGTTTTCCCGGCAGGATTCGCCCCTCCATAAACAGAAAACAAGGAGCAGAAACGGATCATGGGCACCGGTACTCTCAAGGTGCAATACCCGGACCCTCAGGGTTTCGTCAATTAACATAACGGGCGGTGAAAAAATGGAGCCAAAATGGCTAGATTGGGCAAAACAGCTTCAATCCATGGCGCAAGCGGGGCTGGCTTATTCCAAAGACATATATGATATTGAGAGATTTGAAGAAATAAGAAAAATAAGCGTGGATATCATGGCGCATTATACCGGCATCGACAAAAGAATCATTAAAGACGTATTCGCCGGTGACATGGGCTACCCCACTCCGAAAGTTGATATCAGAGCGGCAGTTTTTAAAGATCAGAGCATATTAATGGTAAGAGAGAAAAGCGACGGCAGATGGGCGCTGCCTGGCGGATGGGCTGATATCGGGATTTCTCCGGGCGAGACCGCTGTCAAAGAAGTAAAAGAGGAGTCGGGAATCGACGTAAAGCCCGTTAAACTGTTAGCTGTAATGGATAAGAAATGCCATTCGCATCCGCCGTCCGCCGTCCACGTTTACAAAGTGTTTATCAAATGCGAGATCATCGGCGGCCGGCTCAGGGAGGGAACGGAAACAAGCGCGGCAGGCTTTTTTGCGGAGACGGAACTGCCGCCGCTATCTGAAGCCCGCAATACGGAAAGTCAGATTGAAAGGATGTTTGCATATCTCAAACATCCGGACGAACCCGTTTATTTTGATTAAGGCAGCAAGTAGGAAAAAGAGAGGAACTGGTTCAGAACCATTTCACTTATGAATGATCCGGCCTGTGATAGAGAAGGTAAATCATTAGGCCAGGTTTTAAGAGTCTGCCTGTCTCGGTGTGGTGCGCCCCTTAAAAAACCGTTTTTGAAAAATCGATAATCCTGCGGGCAGCTTCTGTCGGTTTTTCCTCGGGGACGTAATGGCCGCAGCCTTTTATCTCATATCCGCTGACTTCACGAATTGATTCTCTCCATGTGCCAAGCACGGGAAGACCGGCTAAGTTCCCTTTTTCTCCCCACAGCAAAAGCGTGGGAACATCCAGTTTTTTCTGTGATTCCTTTTCTGAACGATATCTCGGCAAATCAATTTGATAAGCGGCTCTGTAGTCATTAAGCGCAGCTTGAACAGCGCCGGGCTGCTTCCAGGAAGCTAAGTACCGTTCCCAGGCGCCGTCTGATGTCAGCAGGTCAAAAAGCCCGTCGCCTCTGCTTAATAAAAATCTAAGATATTCCTCTTCTTTTCCTTGTATTAATTCTTCCGGCAGATGGGGAACGACCTGAAATGTCCAGTGCCAGTATTTTTTTGCCGCTTCAGCTGCCGTCAGAGAATCATAGACGTATTCAGTCGGCATAATGTCAATGAGCACAAGGCCTGCTACCAGTTCCGGCGCATCTAAAGCGAGCCGCCTTGCTACCCTTGCGCCTCTGTCATGCCCGGCAATTAACGCTTTTTGTATATGCAGGCGGCGCATCAGACCTTGTATATCGCTTGCCATCGTTTTGTTATCATAGCCGTTTATGCCGCTCGGCTTTTCAGAATCGCCGTAGCCCCTCAGATCAACCGCGATGACTCTATGAGAAGCGGCAAGCGTCGGAATCACATAACGCCACGTCACCCAGCTTTGCGGAAAGCCGTGCAGGAGAATGACGGGGGGAGCATCCTCCTTTCCCGTAAAGACGTAATGAAGGCGGATGCCATTTACCTCAATTGAATCATGGGTCACATGCTTTTCAAATTGTTCACGAAAAGAATCCATCTTCTCTCTCCTCATAAAATGTTATTTTTTTATTTGAGAAATAATAGCGGAAGTGACGTCTTCCGTTGAATGTTTTCCGCCGACATCAGGAGTCAGAATGCCGCTGTTTGTGACCGTTTCAATAGATTGTAAGAGGAGATGGCCCAGTTCCTCTTCTCCGAATGAATCGAGCATTAATTTCGCCGTCCATATTTGGCCTATAGGATTGGCAATTCCTTTTCCGACAATATCCGGGGCGGAGCCGTGAACAGGCTCAAACATGGAAGGATATTTGCCGTTTACATTGATGTTGGCTGCGGGAGCGATTCCGACGCTTCCCATAATCGCCGCGCCGATATCTGTCAGCACATCTCCGAACAGATTCGAAGCGACAATGACATCAAAGCGTTCCGGCTGCGTGACAAAGAAGGCCGCCAGTGCATCGATGTGCTGGGAATCCGTCTCAATCCCGGCGAACTCACGGCTGACCTCTTTGAAGATGTCATCCCAGAACGGCATCGAGTGAACAATACCGTTTGATTTCGTCGCGCTTGTGACGTGTTTCCGCCGACTTGCCGCCAGTTCGAAAGCATACCGCATCACTCTTTCCGTACCCCGGCGGGAAAAGATCGCGTTTTGTATGGCGATTTCGTCCTCACCCTGATAGATTCTGCCGCCGACAGAGCTGTACTCGCCCTCACTGTTTTCGCGGACGACTATCAGATCAAAATCCTTCGGGTTAACGAGGGGGGAAGTGATTCCCGGCAGGAGCTTCGCCGGCCGCACATTAATCACCTGTTCAAATTCCCGGCGTATCTTGATGAGCAGCCCCCACAGCGAAACATGATCGGGGACGAGTTTTTGATTCCCCACCGCTCCCAAAAACAAAGCATCAAAGTGCTGTAACCTTTCTAATCCATCATCCGGCATCATCGTCCCGTGCTCCAAATAATACTCGCAACTCCACGGAAAAGAAGTGAAATCAAAGGTAATGCCTCCATGTAATTCGGCGATCGCGTTCAACACCCGCTCCGCTTGCGGGACTACTTCTTTCCCCACACCGTCCCCCGGTATGCTGGCAATCTTGTATGTTTTCATGTTTCCGTCACCTCTGAATGAATTGTTTTCGGTTTACGGAAGACCGTCGACCGTCGTTCATCATAATTCCATATTACGCCACATCCGATATGCTGACAAGCTCGGGAATGTTGCTTCCATAGTTAAACTGTTATATGATCTTGGTAACAATAAGGCCTAAATTGTATGAAGAGGTAGGAAAGATGGATAATTTTAAATTAGATAAGCCAATCCCGTATTATCTGCAATTTTATTCCCAATTGAAAAAAATGATATTTGACGGGATTTTTAAACCGGGTGAACGGCTGAATGAGACTCAGCTGGCCAAGGATTTCGGAGTCAGCCGGTCGCCGGTCAGAGAAGCCATGCGGCTCCTTGAAAAGGACGGGCTTCTGACGGCAGACGATCGAAACGGCTTTGTCATTTATTCTTTGTCTGTTAAGGATGTTGAAGAGATTTATAAAATCAGAATGTCACTTGAATCACTGGCGGTCGAACTGGTTATTGATGAAGCGGCTGAGAGTGAAATTGACCTCATTGAAAAACAGCTGCGGGAGACGGAAGAAGCCATCAATAAAGGCGTCAAAGAGACTGAGATTATTTCCTTAAACGAGTCGTTTCATCGGCTCCTTGTGGATTTCAGCCGCAACAGCCGGCTGGCCATGCTGCTTGAGCATGTCAATGTGCTGATTCATTTTTGCAGAGTTCTTAATTTTAAAGGCGATGACCGTGCGGAGGTTATCCTGCATGAGCACCGGAAAGTCTTTGAAGAAATAAAAAAGGGCGATAAAACAAAAGCCGTGCAATATATGACGGAGCATCTCAAGCATGATGAAGAACATCTGAAAGGCGTGCTCAAAGCGGGAGAAACAGACGAATCATCACGATAGACAAGGTGAAAAGCCTTGTCTTTTTTTTTGCCGATGTCATCGAACCGTCATAAAGACCTGACGGATGTTCCTTGCATGATTTTTTCCGCGTCATTTATGATGGATATGGAAGAGACGCAAAAAAGGTAAAGGAGTTTGAAAAATGGCGAAACATATTCTGATGATCAATTTTCCCGCAGAAGGACACGTAAACCCGACTTTGGGTATGACAAAGGCCTTCAGCGAACGGGGCGATCACGTTCATTATATCTCAACGGAAAAATACAAAAGCAGACTGGAAGGAGTAGGGGCGAAAGTTCATCTTCACAGCGATCTGCTCAGAATGACACCTATTGATCCCGGCAGTCCGTCCGGCATACTTGCATTTTTAAAGGTTCATATCAAAACGTCACTGGAGATTTTACATATTGTGCAGCGGCTGGCAGAGGACATTCAATTCGACGCCGTCTATTATGATAAATTCGGTGCGGGAGAGCTGGTGCGGGATTATCTCAACATTCCCGGCATCTCTTCTTCAGCATCCTTCCTGTTCAATGAAGACCGTCTGAAAATACTGCCGCTCCATCCGGAATCGGGCGTGCCGTTTCAGCCGGACAGGGAATGTGAAGAGCTGTTGGCCGAGATGAAAGACAAATACGGTGTCGCCCCTGACAGCATGGTTCAATTTATGAACAACACAGGTGAATTGAACGTCGTCTATACAAGCAGATATTTTCAGCCCGAAAGTGAGACATTCGGAGATGAGTATTTATTTATCGGTCCGAGTTTTCCGAAGAGAAAAGGGCGCGTCGACTTCCCGATTGACTCATTAAAGAATCAAAAAGTCATTTATATCTCAATGGGAACGGTGCTCGGGGACACAGAAGCGTTTTTCAATCTGTGCATAGACGCGTTTTCAGATTTTGAAGGAAAAGTAGTCATTGCCGCCGGGGAAAAAGCCGATCTGTCGAAAATCAAACAGGCGCCGGAAAACTTTATCATCGCTCCGTACGTGCCGCAGCTTGAAGTGCTGGAGCAGGCCGACGTGTTTGTCACGCATGGCGGAATGAACAGTGTAAATGAAGGCATTCATTATCAAGTGCCGCTGGTCGTCATCCCGCACGATAAAGACCAGCCGATGGTTGCGCGCCGCCTGACTGAATTGGATGCAGGCTATACAGTGCAAAAAGATGAAGTAAGCGCTGAAAAGGTAAAGCTTGCCGCGGAAGAAGTGCTGCATAACGGAAAATACAAACAAGGCATTCAAGTCATTAATGAAAGCTTTAAAGAATGTACGGACATGAAGGATGTTCTGGCCCGGATCGACCGGTTTATTGAACAAAAACATGCTCAATAATACATGGAAAAAGCCTGTTTCCTCTGCCAAAGGGAAACAGGCTTTTTATAATGGCTTTTAGATGATGTGATGTTCTTCATTTGCAAGTTTCACAAGAGTCAGAAGAGATTCTGCCTCACGTGCTTCGAGTGTTTTTGCCAGACGGTCTTTTTCAAAGATCTGCTGGCCGAAGACATTCACTGACGCCTGGTCAACCGCCGTGTGCCAGTCCTTTTGTGAATGATTCTCAGAAAAAGAGAAAACGAACACGGCAAAGACCGCTATAAGCATCGCCATGACCCAAAATTTTTGCCGATTTCCTGCTGCTGACATAGGCCGCCTCCTAAACATTTTACTGGTATTAGATCATATATGAGCTGTTTTTAACAGAGTAAAGAAGTCATTTTTTCATGTAGTCCAAATGAAACGGAGCACAGCCGAAAGCCCGCCGGTCAGGACGATGAGCCAATTCATATTTTGTTCATATTTTATTAAAAGTTTATCCAAGCTTGTCCTTTACAGTAGATATAACCACAAAATGCTGCTGAAAGGAGCCTTTAAAAAATGCATATTCATATGATCAACAAAAACCAGTTTGAGAGTGACTTGGAGGCGGCCGGCTTCAGCCGTCAGGCAGATGATATTATCGGCAAAATGAAAGAGTACGTAACGGAATACGCGGCTTCATCCGAACGGTTCCTGATTGAAATTCAAACCGTCATGAACGAATACAAAGCCGTCGTCTGCGCGATGTTTTCGACCATGGAAATTGCCGGTGCAAATAAAGACGAGAAGCATGTTGAATTTGAAGCCTGCACAGTATTGTGTGAATGAAAGACATTCATCAAACCTCCGCGGCTGCCTGAACGGCAGTATACTGACTGGTGTTTCGAGAAGGAAAAATATTGAAACTTCTAAAGCGGCCGTTCGTATAAAAGAGTAAATCAGCTTGTATATGGAGGTTCGTGAAATGATCGATAAGAAAAAACAAGCGTTTGAACAGCTTTTCAGCACTTTAGACGAAAGACATGAAATAAACGGCGCTGCATTGGCAGCGGAAAACGGCCGCATCTTATACCAGGGTTCATTCGGCGCTGCAGAACTGAAAACAAAGAGGATGCTGAATGACCAATCGGTCTTTGAATTGGCCTCAGTATCGAAGCCGTTTACAGCTTTGGGCGTTATCATTTTAGAGCAGCAAGGGAAGCTGCGTTATGACGATATGATAGAGCGGTGGCTTCCTGATTTTCCTTATCCGGGCATTACCATTCGGCATTTACTCCATCATACGTCAGGATTGCCGGACTATATGGAGTTGTTCTTAACACATTGGGACCGGGACAGAATTGCCGTTAATCAAGATGTGATCAATATGCTTAAGCAGCATAAACCGGATGCTTATTTCCCGCCGGGCAAGGAGTGGCTTTACAGTAATACGGGGTATGTGGTGTTAGCGGTTATTATAGAAATTGTATCAGGCATGAGTTTTGCTGAATTTATGAAACAAGCCGTATTTCATCCGCTTCGTATGCACGATACGCGGATTTATAACAGAAGGCTGAGTAAAGAAAACATTCCGAACTATGCATATGGCTATGTGTATGATGTTCATTCCGGAGAATATGTGCTGCCGGATGAACTTGAGGAAACCGATTATGTCGTCTTTCTTGATGGGATTCAAGGTGACGGAACCGTTAACTCCGCTATAAGAGATTTATATCTGTTTGATCAGGCTCTTTATACGGAAGAAATCATCAGCAAAGAGTCTAAAGATCAAGCGTTTACACCGGGCTATTGGAATGAAGAAGAGCAATTCGGATACGGATTTGGCTGGATGATTCAAAACAGCCGGCAAAAAGGGAAGGTTATCAGTCACGACGGAGGCTGGCCTGGCTATTCAACTCTGATGATCCGGTATATTGACCAGAATAAAACATTGATTTATCTCAGCAATATGGAACAATCGTATCAATTTGAACAAGCTGTAATTGCCGCGGCTGTAAACATCTTATTTGATCAGCCATACGTGATTCCGAAACGTCCGGCAGATCAGAAAAAAGCAGATATCGATCCTGCGATTTACAGCAGATTTACCGGCAATTACTCATTTCAGGATGACACACATGCATCGGTGGCGGTAAAAGAAAACCGATTGTATCTTACAATAGACGGGCAGACACCATTCGAATTATTCCCAATGACGGAAACCCGTTATTTTGTCAGGGCGCTGCCGCTTGAAATTGAATTTGCAGGTGATAAAGCACAAACTGCCCCGCATTTTGTTTTATATCAGGACGGCACAGAAGAAACGGCTGTGCGGATAGATTGAGTGACATGCAAAACAAAACCGCCGTCCTGAGAAGACGGCGGTAATAGAAAGGTCAAACCCCTTTGATGACGCGAAATTTTCTTTTCGGCTCTGACATAAATATAGAAGAAAAAATCATAGCTCCGAGCATTGTGATGTATTCCATATAAAGCGAAACTTCTGCCAAAACCAACCCCGCAATCATTAAAACAGCGCCCAATACCACCGCAAAAACCTTCGTTTTCATGATGAGTTCCCCCTATTATCTGATAATTGAATTATACTGCATCTCCATTAATGTGTACATTTTGTGAACAATTTCACCTGATGAAAGGCAATAAAGAGAGATTTGAAGAATTAGGAGAAATGACAGGCCATCTTTTTGTTTTACTGAAGAAACGAAAGGGAAATTGAAAAATCAAAAAGGCAAAGGAGTTCTTGAAATGAAAGCGAGACTATTTTTATTCAGCATGTTTCTCCTGATCCCCGTTCTGGCGCTTGCCGGATGCAACAGCCAATCTTCAGGAGGAAGCGAAAAAGCGAAAGACAAAGAAACGCACTCTCACGAAGACATGAATCACTCAGGTTCATCCGAGGTGCCGAAAGGTTTAAAGAAGGCCGAAAATCCGACTTATAAAGTCGGCAGTGACGTCATGATTTTAGCTTCTCATATGCAAGGCATGAAAAATGCGCAAGGAACCGTAAAAGGTGCTTATGATACAACGGTTTACAGTGTATCTTACACTCCGGAAACGGGAGGAAAGCGCGTCGAAGATCATAAATGGGTCATTCAGGAAGAGCTGAAGGGCGCCGGTGATAAAACGTTAAAACCGGGTGACAAGGCTGTGATCGAGGCATCCCATATGAAAGGCATGAAGGGCGCCGAAGCCGTTATTGATTCAGCCAAAAAGACAACCGTTTATATGGTCGACTATACACCGACTGACGGCGGCCAAAAAGTAACCAATCATAAATGGGTGACAGAAGACGAGCTTGCTGCCGCAAAATAAAAAGACCGCAAAAGCCGAAGGAACTCCTTTGGCTTTTTTGCGGTCTCACATTTATGCGGATTTTCTTTTCAGAGCAGGTCTCGTTAAAGAGAAAACAGCTAACGCGACAGCGATAATGACAATCAAACCGCCGCACCAGGCTGTTGCTGTGACAGAACCGGTTTGTCCGATCACGCCGCCGCCGATGGCTGACCCGAGCGCGATGCCGATCTGCAAAGCGGACGTGTTGAAGCTTTGCTGAATATCGGAAGACTCAGGCGCAATTTTGATTAAATAGCTTTGCTGCGCCGGCGCAAGGCTCCAGCTGAGCAGTCCCCAGATCACCATCGCAGGCAGGAAAATGATTAAAGAAACCGTTGTCAGCGGAAGAATAAACAGGATCAGAGCGAAAGAAACGGTCACAAGCATGATGCTTTTAAATGCTCCTAAGCGGTCATACAGCCAGCCTCCGAACGGGCCGCCGCATACTGCTGACAGACCGAACAAAAAGTAGCATACACTGACCCAAACGGAACTCAAATGAAGCGTTCTTTCCAAAAAAGGCGCAAAGTAGGCATAGAGTGTGTAATGCCCCGCCAATGTAAACAAGGTGACAAGATGTGCGCTGGCAATTTTGGCGGTCCCGATCGTCTTGATCTGCTCACGAAACGGAATCATTTTTTCAGCAGGTATTTTTTCGAAAAAGACGCTGATAATCAGCATGGAAATGAGAGATAATACGCCGATTCCCAAGAACAGAACGCGCCATCCGAAGGCATTGCTGATGATAATACCGACAGGCACGCCTAAAGCGATTGCGGAGCTGAACCCCATGAAAATGATGCCGATCGCCCGCGCTCTGTATTCAGGTGCCACGATTTTAGGAGCAATCGTTAAAGAAAGGACGACAATCAGCCCTGTGCTCATGGAAGCGAGCACCCGTGACACCATAAGTACGGCGAAATTGGGACTGAAATAAGCGACCAGATTACTTAGGAAGAAAATAAACAGTGCGATTAAATAAAGCCGCTTTCGTTCAGCCTTTGCCGTCATTGCCAAAAGCAGCGGGCCGGATACCGCATAACCGAGCGCAAACACGCTGATCAGCTGCCCTGCGCTGACGATGGATATATCTAAGTCGGAAGCGATTTGCGGAAGAATACCGCCCACAATTAATTCAACCAATCCGACTGCGATGGTAGATGCTGCAAGCAGAAATACTTTGAAATTCATGTACAGATACTCCTTTTTTTATTTTTTAGAAAATAAAAAATCCTGATTACAAAAAGTGTACGGGACAATTTTTGTAATCAGGATTTTACGGTTCCTGGTAGACACCCTCAAACCATATCATTGAGGTTATACAATGTATGCAATATTCGGTTGTGTCCGTTTCTGCAAAAATTCTACCATAATAGTGAGGGAGATTCCATAGAAAATTCGAGGAAATCCTTTCAATTTCAATATCGGCGGCTGTAACGTCATTGATGAAGCAGGGAAAAAAATTTATGATAACCGTAAGGAGTCTATACAGATCAAACATTATACAGCCGGAGGAAACCGATGAATAAGTACGAAAAAATCGCCAACGAAATGAGAAAGAGGATTAAAAGCAGTGTATATGACATAGATCAGCCGATCCCGGATGAAAAGACGCTCGCTGCGGAGTTCGGGTGCAGCCGGATGACGATGAAGCGGGCGCTTGATACACTTGCGGCTGAAGGGATGCTTTTCAGAAAAAGAGGGCACGGCACGTTTATCATTCAATCAGCCATGCAGGATGAGCACGTTCACGTGGTCAGCAACGAAATTCTCGGCCTGAGCAATTTGTTAAAAGGAAAGAATATCAAGAGCAAGGTCATCCGGTTTGAAGTGCAGTTTCCGTCTCAAGATGTCGCCGCACATTTGGCCATCGATGAAAAGACTCCCGTCTATTATGTAGTAAGGCTCAGAATTGTTGAAGGCGAACCGTATGTTCTTGAAAAAACGTACATGCCGGCGAGCCTTATACCCGGCATTAATGACGAGGTGCTCAACCATTCCATCTACGATCATATTACGCGGGAACTCCAGCTCAAAATCGCAGGCTCACACAGAAAAATCAGAGCGTGCAAGTCGGATGATATGGATCAGCAATATCTCGGCTGCCGGCCGGATGACCCGATACTTGAAGTCGAGCATGTAGGCTTTTTGGACAACGGCACTCCCTTTGAATATTCATTTTCCCGCCACCGTCATGACAAGTTTGTCGTGACCTCAGTCAATATAAAACGTTCATAAAAGCGCCGAAGAGTGAGAGAAAAACTCACTCTTTTTTTGTTGCCGCTGATTTACATCTCCGCTTCTTTTATGTTATATTACCCAATGATAGAATCATCCTACAAATTTCAGAGGTGTTTTGATGGAGATATCCAAAACAAGCAGACTCTCGCTCGTAGAACAAGTGGTGACGCAAATTGAATCGTTAATTCAATCGGATAAATGGCCGGTCGGGACGCGCATTCCCCCTGAGCTGGATTTAATGAAGCAATTTGATGTGAGCCGAAACACATTGCGTGAGGCCATTCGGGCGCTCGTACATGCCGGCCTGCTTCAGACAAGGCAGGGGAGCGGTACGTATGTCAGCTCATCCAGTGTTCTCGGCGCGGCATTTTACCGCCATATTAAAAAATCAAATTTGCTTGAAACATTAGAAGTCAGATACGCACTCGAAAGAGAAGCTGCACGATTGGCGGCGGAAAGGCGTAATGACGAAGACCTGAAAGCACTGAAGGCATGCTTGGATGAATGTGAAGCGGCCTTGCAAAATGAAGATCGAAAACGGTATGCCGAAGCCGACATTAAGCTGCACAAAACCATTGTACAGGCGGCCCATAACAACATGCTTTCTGATCTATACGAGCATATGACGGAGGCGCTTTGTGCGTCAGTCCATAACCTGTTGGAAATCACCCCTGCTATCCGGATCCACACCCAGCTTGCCGCCGCGATTATCGGACAGAAACCGGATCAGGCCATGGAGGCCGTCAACCAATACATCACAGTATTTAAAGATACAATACACATGGAGGATGAACATGAAAATTAAAGACGAACATCAAATTCTGCAAGCAAGTCAGCGTAAAAAACTGATATTGCTGGTCATCGGAGTCATATTGATAGGGGCCAACCTCAGAGCGCCTCTGACATCGGTCGGGCCGCTCGTTTCCTCAATTCGGGACAGCCTCGGCATGACCAATGCGGCTGCCGGCACCATTACGACAGTGCCGCTTTTGGCCTTTGCATGTCTGTCACCGTTTGTTCCTTTATTGTCCCGGCGCTTCGGGACCGAGATTGTCTTACTGTCATCATTAATTGTCCTGACAGCCGGAACTCTGCTGCGCTCCATCGCCGGAATCGGCACTCTCTTTTTCGGAACGATCCTGTTGGGATTGTCGATCGCCGTATGCAATGTCCTGCTGCCGAGTCTCATTAAACATAAGTTTCCCGGAAATTTAGGCATCATGACCGGCGTCTACTCGGTTTCTATGAATCTGTGCGGCGCGATTGCATCCGGCATCAGCGTGCCGATCGCCTCTTCAGCGGGGTTAGGCTGGAAAGGCGCGCTCGGCTGCTGGGCTATCCTTTCTTTCATTGCGTTCGTTATGTGGATTCCGCAAATGCGAGGACGCGAACTGCCTGTCCGCACGACTGGGACAAACGGAGAGAAGAAAAGCAGTCTGCTGCGGTCTCCGCTTGCTTGGAAGGTGACGATGTTCATGGGGCTGCAATCCCTTATTTTTTACACCGTCATCGCTTGGCTGCCGGAAATTCTTCAGCAGAATGGACTCAGCTCAAGTAAGGCGGGATGGATGCTTTCATTAATGCAATTCTCAGTCCTGCCGATTACTTTTATCGTGCCGATTGCTGCCGCTAAAATGAAAAATCAGCGCGCACTCGCCGGACTGACAGCTTTATTTTTCCTTATCGGCATTGCCGGCGTTCTTTTCGGAAGCCCGGCTCTCACTCCGCTATGGGTCATTTTGATCGGAATTGCGGGAGGATGTGCGTTCAGCTTGGCGATGATGTTCTTCAGCCTGCGGACCCGGCATGTTCATGAAGCCGCGGCGCTTTCCGGCATGGCCCAGTCATTCGGATACCTGCTTGCCGCGTTCGGGCCGCTCGTATTCGGTTTGCTGCATGACATCACGCACGGCTGGACGGTTCCGTTATTCATGCTGATCGCAGTCTCCGTTCTGATCTTTATTTTCGGAGTCGGAGCGGGAAAAGCGGAACAGATCAAAACAGCATAAAAAAACAAAGGGCCCGCTTAGGGTCCTTTGTTTTTTATTTAAAAAGCTGTCTCAGGCCGTCACGCTGTCAGTTTTAAGCCGATGACACCGATGAGGATAAGCCCCAGAGACACCAATTGTGACAGATTGAATTTTTCTTTAAACCAAAGTATGCCCACGGCCGAAACGCCGATGCTTCCCATGCCGGTCCAAGCCGCATACGCGACACCTGTGGGAAGAACCTGCATCGCTCCGGAAAGGCAAAAGAATGAAAGCATAAAGCCTGTTACCATGACAATCAGCGGCCACTTTTTTTTAAAACCGTCAATATGTTTCATGGCAACGGCCGCTACAACTTCCTCCGCTCCGGCAATAAATAACAGCAGCCATGCCATTAATGTTCACCCCTTGTTTCAGTTTCTTTCGTAAATACCTTCATTCCTAAAATGCCGCACAACAGCAAAGCCAAAAAGAATATTTGCCCGATTGAAAACGATTCGCCTAAAATGACGCCCGTTACATATGTGCCGACGGTGCCTATTCCGACAAAAACGGTATATGCGGCAGCCATCGGAATTTTTTTATAAGAGCGGATCAGCATCAGAAAGCTGACGGCAATCAGAAGGAAAATACCAATCCAATCAAAGAGCGAATCCGCATGCTTCAGGGCGGACGCCCAAACTACTTCTAACAGTCCGGCTATCAATACAAGCAGCCAATACATGATACAGTCACCTCAGTTATGAATGAATGTCAGTCATTTTTACGGCGGTCAAAAATGATCGGTCTCCGCCAATCATTTCTGCAAGCTTCTTTTGAGAAAGCTGAATATTTCTTTTTTATATACTTCAAGATCGACATCCTGTTCACAGCCGATATAAAACCGTTCAGCCGCGTTCTCGACAACGTTGATAATCGTTCTGGCCGTCCATCTGACATGAATGCCGCTGTGGACCTCACCTTGTTCAATGGCCGTATTGATCACGCCTTCCAGCCAGGAATAATAAGGCTGATAAATGGCTTCCCATTTCTCCATTGAATGATCGATGGCAAGACCGGAATAACAGAGAACGATAATATCTTTATGAAGCCGGGTGATGTGAAATGTCTCATCTACCAAAATGTCCAGCAACGTCCAAAAATCTTCAGAACCGTCCGTTTTCCCTTTTATCCTGTCCAGCGTAGTGTCGAGCAGGTTTTCTGCAATCGCGGATATCAGTGCGTTTTTAGAAGAAAAATATAAGTAAAACGTCCCTTGGGCCGTTCCGGCTTTTTTGACGATTTCTGAAATGGATGCTTTGTCTAATCCTTTTTCAGAAATGACTTCAATCGCGGCATGCAGGATCTTTTCGTATTTTCCCGAGCTTTGTTTTGCCAATAGAGGGGTTCCTCCTTTTATGAATGACTGTCATTCATTTTATCGCACATTCGCTTTTTTGTCATCCCTTAAAATAAAAATACCGGAAAGAAGACCATACTTCTTTCCGGCATTCGTCATTTATCACTGTCGATCATAGCCTTCGGCAGGCCCGTATATTTTGCCCAATAATAAATACCGAGCGAACCGACGGCGATCAGAATCAGGTCAAGCGGATTACTGATAATGCCCATTCCGTGGCCGAACGAGCCGAGATAGGAGAAAATCAGCATCATGACATAAAAGCCGACGATCCACCATGCTGATTTCAGCTGCTGGCGTATGCTGACATCCTCTTTGGGAGCATATTTACTGAAACAAAGATAGATCAGAAACATGACAATTTGAGAACCGAGAAGCCAGGATACGGTGCGCCATCCGGACCAATATACAATATAAGAGGTAAAAATAAACGACAGCGGTCCGATGATGCTCATCCCTTTTAAATAAAACGGTCTGTTAATATTCTTCGCGTTAACTCTCAGCGCCGCAGAAGAAATCGGCGCAATCGCATAAGACAGAATCAATGCGACGGAGCATACGTTGACAAGAGCGTTCCAAGAAGGGAACGGAAGCGTCCAAAAAACAGCAAGACCGAACGAAAGCCAAAGGGAGGCACGCGGTGTCCCGGTTTCTTTATTGACTTTAGAAAAAATGCTGAATAATGTTCCGTTTCTGGCCCAGGCATAGACGAGACGTGAAGTCGTATTCATAAAGATATTTCCGTTACCGCCCGGTGATAAGATCGCATCTAAAATGACCAATGTCGCCAGCCACCCCAAACCGAGCAAAACGGCGATATCTTTGAACGGAAGGGAGAATTCAGTCCCGATAGCCGGCCATCCGTGCTTCAGAGTATCCGCCGGGATCGCCCCGATAAAAGTGAGCTGAAGCACGGTGTAAATAATAGTAGAAACGATAATACAGACAATCAATGCGATCGGAATGTTCCGCTTCGGATTCTGCACTTCACTCGCGACAGCCACAATCGGATGCAGCCCAAGATATGCAAACATGACGCCGCCTGTGGAAATCGCGGCCTGAATTCCGGTGAAACCAAAAGGCGCGAATCCGTGAACGGTCATATTGCCCGGGTGAAAATGAAAAATCAGTACCACAATTACCGTAATCGGTACGACATATTTAAAAATCGAAATAATGAAGTTTGCTTTCGCAAAGGTTTTGACACTCCAGTAATTGAGGAGGAAGAACAGGCAGAGCAGCGCAAATTGCAATATCCACCCGGCAATTGTCGGCGAATCAGAGCCTTTTACGGTCAAACCGGGAAACCAATACGCCACGTATTGGCGGACGGCCGTGACTTCTATAGAAATAAGACTCGTGTATGCCACAATGGTGACAAAGGAAATTAAATATCCGACCAGGTGTCCGTGTGAATATACGGGATACCGGATAATTCCCCCGGTCCGCGGCAGCGCGGCACCCAGTTCCGCATAAACCAAGCCGATCAATAAGATGATTCCCCCGCCGATCAGCCAGGAAAAAACGCCTGATGGGCCCGCTTTAGAGGCGACGTTACTGACGGCAAACAGCCATGCCGAACCGAATATGGCTCCCATGCCGATTAAAATAAGATCAAAAAGTGACATAGTTTTCTGGAAGTTTCCTTGCTTAGACATTCGCTGCCTCCTTAGAAAAGACATTGTTCTCTTTACATAATTCCCATTATCATTCAAACATACCCAGCCGGCCGGCTGGAAAATTAGGACAACTTTCGAAACGAAGTATGTACAGCAATGTGCTCACATTATAATAACGGCCGTATGGCAAGATCTCCCGGCTTATATTCCCCGTTTTAAACACATTCAAACCTCATATTCAGAAAAACAAAAAACGCCCGAAACAGGCGTTTTTTGTTACAAGTTCATATCTTTCAGTCCGGGGCTGTGCTCATTCGGAAGTTCAGGAAGTTCCGGCACGGGGAAACCTTTAGGAGGCTCGGACACACTTAATTCGCCGCCGTTTCGGCTCGGCGTCGTTCCCTGCAGAATTTCTCCGATCCGTGTCGGATCCAGTCTGAAATTAAATTGGGTATTATGATAACCCATCTCAACGAATTTCCGGCATTCCGGGTATTTTTCAATATCATAATTCGGCACGGGAAATAATTTGCCCCATTCGACACCCAGTGTTTCCAACGCTTTTGTAAATGCATTTTGATGGGCGTTGTCACGGACGATCAGAAAACCGAGTGTTTCTCTGAACGTCTGATTTGAACTCATTTCATAAATGCGCGTCTTTTGCAGCACGCCGGTTGATTCCAGCACGACATTGTCCAATAAATCGGAAATCAGGTTCCCGTGGTTGTATACCCAAGACCCGTTCCATGGATTGCCGCCGGCGTCTACAGGAAGAGAACTTTGCGCCCCGATGATAAAATGGTGCGGATTGGCGTGTTTAACTGCTTCGTCAAGCGGCGCCTGATCTGCTGCCTGATTTCCGGGACCCTCAGCGCCGCTTTCGTCGAGCAGCGCATTAATCGTATGCTGGACAAGCTCAACGTGTGCGATCTCTTCTAAAAATACACCGCGAAGCAGGTCACGGAACTGTTTTTCTTTTCCTCTGAAATTAGAGCTTTGGAAAAAGTATTGCATCATCGTCCGCATTTCTCCGTAGTGCCCGCCTAAAATTTCCTGAAGCACCTTGGCCGCGGCCGGGTCCGGCTTGTCCGGTTTAATGATATTGATCAGCTCTTCTTTGTAATAATACATAAACAGCGCCCCCTCAAAGAAGTTTTCGGTTCTTCTGTTAGTGTCTTTGCAAAGTCAGTTTTTATGTATCGGCATCAAAAAAAGGACGGAAACCGTGTCCGTCCTTTTGTGTTAAGCCTCAACCGCCCCGCGAAGTTTCGTGTTGACAAGCCCGTTCCATCCTTGATCCATCGTACTGTGAATCTCGGAGCTTTTCCGATTGACTTTATTGATAACGGCTTCCGGCTCTTTCCATCCGCCGTGAATGAGAGTGAATTCCGTATCTCCGCTTTCCGTTTCCTTTAAGACAAAAGAAACGATCCAGCCTTCTGTATCCCACGAAAAAGAAAGGCGGTACGGCGCTTCAATATCCAGCAGCTTGCACGGAGACGGACCGAACGGAGATTCCAGCTGAAACTCACTGTCTTCTTGAGGTGTGAAATTATTCGGCATAAACCAGAGAGACAGGCCGTCCGCAGTGGAGACTGTATCCCAGACAACTTGTATCGGCGCCTTGAAAACGGCGGTATGAATAATGTCCGGTAATGGCTGATTGCCGCTGTTGTTGTTTTTGTTATCTTTGTTTTGTTTATCAGACATGATGCGTAACCACTCTTTCGCTGTTTTTACTTTTGATCATACTACACGGGGCAGGACATTTGAAATCAAATCAAACTTATTCTATGCTTTTCCAAAGCCATTCAATTCATTTTAAGGAGATGTAGTGATGACAGATCAATTTAAAGCGTTAGTAGTCGATCAGCGTGAAGACCGGTTTTCAGTCAGCGTACGGGAGCTGGCGGTTCAAGACCTTCCCGAGGGTGAAGTGCTGATTAAGGTTTGCTACTCAGGGGTGAATTATAAAGACAGCTTGGCTGCCATTCCTGACGGCAAGATTGTAACGTCGTATCCTTTCGTGCCGGGAATTGATTTAGCGGGAATCGTCGTTTCCTCAGATGACGCCCGTTTCAAAGAGGGGGATAAAGTCATTGCGACAAGCTACGGCATAGGTGTTTCCCGTTTTGGCGGTTATAGCGGGATGGCCCGCATTCCGGCAGATTGGATTGTGCCGCTGCCTGAAGGTCTGACACTTAAAGAAGCCATGACGATCGGAACCGCCGGCTTCACTGCCGCATTGTCCGTCCAGCGTCTTGAAGAAAACCATGCCGCTCCTGAAAAAGGGAAGGTGCTGGTGACAGGAGCAACAGGCGGCGTCGGAAGCTTTGCCGTCTCCATTCTTTCAACCTTAGGTTACGAGGTCGAGGCCAGTACGGGAAAAGAAGAAGAAAACGGCTATTTGAAGAGCCTCGGAGCAAAGACGGTCATTCACCGTGACGAAGTGTATAACGGCACGTTAAAACCGATGCAAAAACAAAAATGGGCAGCGGCCGTCGATCCGGTCGGAGGTGAGCCGCTTGCTTCAGTTCTCAGCCAGATTCAGTACGGCGGATCAGTTGCTGTGAGCGGACTGACAGCGGGAACGAAACTCCCGGCTACAGTCTTTCCGTTTATATTGCGCGGCGTCAGTCTCTTGGGAATCGATTCCGTATTCTGTCCGATGGAGACTAGAAAGAAAACATGGCAGCGTTTAGCTGATGACTTCAAGCCTGCAGATCTGGAGGCCTTTATTCAAAAGGAAATTACACTTGAAGAGCTGCCGGATACGCTTCCTGCCCTTTTAAAAGGAGAAGCGAGAGGAAGAACGATCGTTACAATAAACGAAGAATAAATCAAAAACCCCCAACTGCTGATTGGGGGTTTTCAATATATAATCAATTATTTGTTGAAAGGAGATTAACTATTGGATATATAGTGAAAATTAATTGATTAAAAACATAAATTGATTACAAATAGGTAATATAAAGGTAATTTATAAAATTTTATGAAATATTTATTGACTGAAAGCGCTTTTAAAATTATGATAATAACATAAGTACCAATAATATCATTATAACTTTACTACAAAGTAACTATAAAGTAACAATTTGGCGAGAGGGGAGAGCGAATAATCACTATAAAAGATAACGCTTTCGGAGCATTTTCTTCTTATATAACTGTTTTGGACGGTCAGAACTTGTATGCAGACGTTATAGGTGTAAATATTGATAACTGAATATTCTGATATTATCTCTGTGTAAAAACTAGGAGGATTTGAAGATGAATAAAAATAGCAGCCAGCATTCATTTTTGAGAACCATCATTTTAGTATCGACGTTCGGGGGTCTACTTTTCGGCTACGATACCGGTGTAATTAATGGGGCGCTGCCGTTTATGGCGGAAGCTGACCAGCTTAATCTTACCGCTTTGACTGAAGGGATGGTGGCGAGCTCCCTGCTCTTGGGGGCTGCGATCGGCGCGGTTTTCGGTGGGAGATTGTCGGACTATAACGGCAGACGTAAAAATATCCTTATTCTTGCCGTTTTGTTCTTTGCAGCGACGCTTGGATGTACACTGGCGCCTAACGTATCGGTTATGATCATCTCCCGTTTTCTGCTGGGGCTTGCCGTCGGGGGAGCATCTGTAACCGTTCCGGCATATTTGGCTGAAATGTCGCCGGCGGAAAGCCGAGGGAGAATGGTTACCCAAAATGAATTGATGATTGTAACGGGCCAGCTGCTTGCCTTCACGTGTAATGCTATCATCGGCAATGTGCTTGGTGATACCTCTCACGCTTGGCGTTATATGCTCGTTATCGCGGCCCTTCCGGCGTTATTCTTGTTTTTTGGTATGCTGAAAGTTCCTGAAAGTCCGCGCTGGCTGGTTTCTAAAGGAAGAAAAGAAGATGCTCTGCACGTTCTCCGGCGAATAAGGAATGAAGAGAAAGCGAAGTCTGAGCTCGCTGAGATTGAATCTGCCTTTCATAAGGAAGCTGAGATGGAGCAGGCGACCTTTAAGGATCTTGCCGTTCCATGGGTGCGCCGCATTGTGTTTATTGGGATCGGAATTGCGGTAGTGCAGCAGGTCACCGGCGTGAATTCAATTATGTATTATGGAACTCAAATTTTAAAAGATGCCGGTTTCGAGACAAAAGCCGCATTAATCGGCAATATCGCTAACGGTGTGATTTCGGTGCTCGCGACTTTTGTGGGAATATGGCTTCTCGGCAAAGTCGGCCGCCGCCCGATGCTGATGACGGGGCTGATCGGAACGACTGCGGTTCTGCTTTTGATCGGAGTTCTGTCTGTCGTGCTGAAAGGGTCGCCTGCTCTTCCTTATGTGGTTCTTTCATTAACAGTCACTTTCCTTGCGTTTCAGCAGGGGGCTGTCTCTCCGGTGACCTGGCTGATGCTGTCGGAGATATTCCCGCTGCGATTGCGGGGGCTTGGTATGGGGGTCACTGTCTTCTGCCTCTGGATCGTGAACTTCATTGTTGGTTTAACTTTTCCGGTCCTGCTCGCAAACATCGGATTGTCTGCAACCTTCTTCATTTTTGTCCTGTTAGGGATAGCGTCCGTTATATTTGTGAAAAGGTTCCTTCCGGAAACGAAAGGTCTGTCGCTCGAACAGCTTGAACAAAACTTCCGTGCCTATGAAAAAACAGATCGTAATAGCGCAGAAGCCGAGGTGAGCGGGTAATCTGAATAGACGCGGGGTTCCTAGGAATCCTGCTTTTTTATTTATTATATAGAAGGGAATAATAAGTGAGAAAAAAGTTTCGTAAAAGTGTTGACCTAATTTGAAGTGCATGGTATATTATTAAACGTCGCTGATGAACAAAGCGATAACGACAAATGAGAAAATGATCTTTTGAAAAAAGACTTTACAAATTCTCAAAAGCGTGTATAATAAATGAGGTCGAGAAAAAGACTTCGAAAAGAAATAAAAAACACTTGACATCATAACTGATTGGTAGTATGATAGTTAAGTCGCCTGATAAGCGCCCGTAGCTCAATTGGATAGAGCGTTTGACTACGGATCAAAAGGTTAGGGGTTCGACTCCTCTCGGGCGCGCCAATTCAAATGCGGGTGTAGTTTAGTGGTAAAACCTCAGCCTTCCAAGCTGATGTCGTGAGTTCGATTCTCATCACCCGCTCCATTATAATGATCTTTGAAAACTAAACAAGACAAAACGTACCTGTTAATTCAAAGTTTTAAATAAATCGCACAGCGATGTGCGTAGTCAGTCAAACTACTTTATCGGAGAGTTTGATCCTGGCTCAGGACGAACGCTGGCGGCGTGCCTAATACATGCAAGTCGAGCGGACAGATGGGAGCTTGCTCCCTGATGTTAGCGGCGGACGGGTGAGTAACACGTGGGTAACCTGCCTGTAAGACTGGGATAACTCCGGGAAACCGGGGCTAATACCGGATGGTTGTTTGAACCGCATGGTTCAGACATAAAAGGTGGCTTCGGCTACCACTTACAGATGGACCCGCGGCGCATTAGCTAGTTGGTGAGGTAACGGCTCACCAAGGCGACGATGCGTAGCCGACCTGAGAGGGTGATCGGCCACACTGGGACTGAGACACGGCCCAGACTCCTACGGGAGGCAGCAGTAGGGAATCTTCCGCAATGGACGAAAGTCTGACGGAGCAACGCCGCGTGAGTGATGAAGGTTTTCGGATCGTAAAGCTCTGTTGTTAGGGAAGAACAAGTGCCGTTCAAATAGGGCGGCACCTTGACGGTACCTAACCAGAAAGCCACGGCTAACTACGTGCCAGCAGCCGCGGTAATACGTAGGTGGCAAGCGTTGTCCGGAATTATTGGGCGTAAAGGGCTCGCAGGCGGTTTCTTAAGTCTGATGTGAAAGCCCCCGGCTCAACCGGGGAGGGTCATTGGAAACTGGGGAACTTGAGTGCAGAAGAGGAGAGTGGAATTCCACGTGTAGCGGTGAAATGCGTAGAGATGTGGAGGAACACCAGTGGCGAAGGCGACTCTCTGGTCTGTAACTGACGCTGAGGAGCGAAAGCGTGGGGAGCGAACAGGATTAGATACCCTGGTAGTCCACGCCGTAAACGATGAGTGCTAAGTGTTAGGGGGTTTCCGCCCCTTAGTGCTGCAGCTAACGCATTAAGCACTCCGCCTGGGGAGTACGGTCGCAAGACTGAAACTCAAAGGAATTGACGGGGGCCCGCACAAGCGGTGGAGCATGTGGTTTAATTCGAAGCAACGCGAAGAACCTTACCAGGTCTTGACATCCTCTGACAATCCTAGAGATAGGACGTCCCCTTCGGGGGCAGAGTGACAGGTGGTGCATGGTTGTCGTCAGCTCGTGTCGTGAGATGTTGGGTTAAGTCCCGCAACGAGCGCAACCCTTGATCTTAGTTGCCAGCATTCAGTTGGGCACTCTAAGGTGACTGCCGGTGACAAACCGGAGGAAGGTGGGGATGACGTCAAATCATCATGCCCCTTATGACCTGGGCTACACACGTGCTACAATGGACAGAACAAAGGGCAGCGAAACCGCGAGGTTAAGCCAATCCCACAAATCTGTTCTCAGTTCGGATCGCAGTCTGCAACTCGACTGCGTGAAGCTGGAATCGCTAGTAATCGCGGATCAGCATGCCGCGGTGAATACGTTCCCGGGCCTTGTACACACCGCCCGTCACACCACGAGAGTTTGTAACACCCGAAGTCGGTGAGGTAACCTTTTAGGAGCCAGCCGCCGAAGGTGGGACAGATGATTGGGGTGAAGTCGTAACAAGGTAGCCGTATCGGAAGGTGCGGCTGGATCACCTCCTTTCTAAGGATTTTAACGGAATATAAGACCTTGGGTCTTATAAACAGAACGTTCCCTGTCTTGTTTAGTTTTGAAGGATCATTCGATTCTTCGAGATGTTGTTCTTTGAAAACTAGATAACAGAAGTAATTCACATTCAATTAGTAATGCAAGATATCACGTAGTGATTCTTTTTAACGGTTAAGTTAGAAAGGGCGCACGGTGGATGCCTTGGCACTAGGAGCCGATGAAGGACGGGACGAACACCGATATGCTTCGGGGAGCTGTAAGCAAGCTTTGATCCGGAGATTTCCGAATGGGGAAACCCACCACTCGTAATGGAGTGGTATCCATATCTGAATACATAGGATATGAGAAGGCAGACCCGGGGAACTGAAACATCTAAGTACCCGGAGGAAGAGAAAGCAAATGCGATTCCCTGAGTAGCGGCGAGCGAAACGGGACCAGCCCAAACCAAGAGGCTTGCCTCTTGGGGTTGTAGGACACTCTGTACGGAGTTACAAAGGAACGAGGTAGATGAAGAGGTCTGGAAAGGCCCGCCATAGAAGGTAACAGCCCTGTAGTCAAAACTTCGTTCTCTCCTGAGTGGATCCTGAGTACGGCGGAACACGTGAAATTCCGTCGGAATCCGGGAGGACCATCTCCCAAGGCTAAATACTCCCTAGTGACCGATAGTGAACCAGTACCGTGAGGGAAAGGTGAAAAGCACCCCGGAAGGGGAGTGAAAGAGATCCTGAAACCGTGTGCCTACAAGTAGTCAGAGCCCGTTAACGGGTGATGGCGTGCCTTTTGTAGAATGAACCGGCGAGTTACGATCCCGTGCAAGGTTAAGCAGAAGATGCGGAGCCGCAGCGAAAGCGAGTCTGAATAGGGCGAATTGAGTACGTGGTCGTAGACCCGAAACCAGGTGATCTACCCATGTCCAGGGTGAAGTTCAGGTAACACTGAATGGAGGCCCGAACCCACGCACGTTGAAAAGTGCGGGGATGAGGTGTGGGTAGGGGTGAAATGCCAATCGAACCTGGAGATAGCTGGTTCTCTCCGAAATAGCTTTAGGGCTAGCCTCAAGGTAAGAGTCTCGGAGGTAGAGCACTGATTGGACTAGGGGCCCCTACCGGGTTACCGAATTCAGTCAAACTCCGAATGCCGATGACTTATCCTTGGGAGTCAGACTGCGAGTGATAAGATCCGTAGTCGAAAGGGAAACAGCCCAGACCGCCAGCTAAGGTCCCAAAGTATACGTTAAGTGGAAAAGGATGTGGAGTTGCTTAGACAACCAGGATGTTGGCTTAGAAGCAGCCACCATTTAAAGAGTGCGTAATAGCTCACTGGTCGAGTGACTCTGCGCCGAAAATGTACCGGGGCTAAACGTATCACCGAAGCTGCGGACTGTTCTTCGAACAGTGGTAGGAGAGCGTTCTAAGGGCTGTGAAGCAAGACCGGAAGGACTTGTGGAGCGCTTAGAAGTGAGAATGCCGGTATGAGTAGCGAAAGAGGGGTGAGAATCCCCTCCACCGAATGCCTAAGGTTTCCTGAGGAAGGCTCGTCCGCTCAGGGTTAGTCGGGACCTAAGCCGAGGCCGAAAGGCGTAGGCGATGGATAACAGGTTGATATTCCTGTACCACCTCCTCACCATTTGAGCAATGGGGGGACGCAGGAGGATAGGGTAAGCGCGGTATTGGATATCCGCGTCCAAGCAGTTAGGCTGGGAAATAGGCAAATCCGTTTCCCGTGAAGGCTGAGCTGTGATGGCGAGCGAATTATAGTAGCGAAGTTCCTGATTCCACACTGCCAAGAAAAGCCTCTAGCGAGGTGAGAGGTGCCCGTACCGCAAACCGACACAGGTAGGCGAGGAGAGAATCCTAAGGTGATCGAGAGAACTCTCGTTAAGGAACTCGGCAAAATGACCCCGTAACTTCGGGAGAAGGGGTGCTCTGTTAGGGTGCAAGCCCGAGAGAGCCGCAGTGAATAGGCCCAGGCGACTGTTTAGCAAAAACACAGGTCTCTGCGAAGCCGTAAGGCGAAGTATAGGGGCTGACGCCTGCCCGGTGCTGGAAGGTTAAGAGGAGCGCTTAGCGTAAGCGAAGGTGCGAATTGAAGCCCCAGTAAACGGCGGCCGTAACTATAACGGTCCTAAGGTAGCGAAATTCCTTGTCGGGTAAGTTCCGACCCGCACGAAAGGCGCAACGATCTGGGCACTGTCTCAACGAGAGACTCGGTGAAATTATAGTACCTGTGAAGATGCAGGTTACCCGCGACAGGACGGAAAGACCCCGTGGAGCTTTACTGCAGCCTGATATTGAATGTTGGTACAGCTTGTACAGGATAGGTAGGAGCCTTGGAAACCGGAGCGCCAGCTTCGGTGGAGGCATCGGTGGGATACTACCCTGGCTGTATTGACCTTCTAACCCGCCGCCCTTATCGGGCGGGGAGACAGTGTCAGGTGGGCAGTTTGACTGGGGCGGTCGCCTCCTAAAAGGTAACGGAGGCGCCCAAAGGTTCCCTCAGAATGGTTGGAAATCATTCGCAGAGTGTAAAGGCACAAGGGAGCTTGACTGCGAGACCTACAAGTCGAGCAGGGACGAAAGTCGGGCTTAGTGATCCGGTGGTTCCGCATGGAAGGGCCATCGCTCAACGGATAAAAGCTACCCCGGGGATAACAGGCTTATCTCCCCCAAGAGTCCACATCGACGGGGAGGTTTGGCACCTCGATGTCGGCTCATCGCATCCTGGGGCTGTAGTCGGTCCCAAGGGTTGGGCTGTTCGCCCATTAAAGCGGTACGCGAGCTGGGTTCAGAACGTCGTGAGACAGTTCGGTCCCTATCCGTCGCGGGCGCAGGAAATTTGAGAGGAGCTGTCCTTAGTACGAGAGGACCGGGATGGACGCACCGCTGGTGTACCAGTTGTTCTGCCAAGGGCATCGCTGGGTAGCTATGTGCGGACGGGATAAGTGCTGAAAGCATCTAAGCATGAAGCCCCCCTCAAGATGAGATTTCCCATTCCGCAAGGAAGTAAGATCCCTGAAAGATGATCAGGTTGATAGGTCTGAGGTGGAAGTGTGGCGACACATGGAGCTGACAGATACTAATCGATCGAGGACTTAACCAATTTGAATGTATGCTTACTGTTATCTAGTTTTGAGAGAACACTCTCAATGGTTTGGTGGCGATAGCGAAGAGGTCACACCCGTTCCCATGCCGAACACGGAAGTTAAGCTCTTCAGCGCCGATGGTAGTCGGGGGTTTCCCCCTGTGAGAGTAGGACGCCGCCAAGCTTTTCTAAAATTTTATCATCGCGGGGTGGAGCAGTTCGGTAGCTCGTCGGGCTCATAACCCGAAGGTCGCAGGTTCAAATCCTGCCCCCGCAACCAAAAAAATGGTCCGGTAGTTCAGTTGGTTAGAATGCCTGCCTGTCACGCAGGAGGTCGCGGGTTCGAGTCCCGTCCGGACCGCCATTTTTATTGTAAACGAAACGATCATGTTTTCGTTTTTTTTTGTGTTTTCTTTTAAATGCTGGCAGCTTGGTTAGATACCAAGCTTTCTTTTATATCGTTAAAGTCTTGGATATTGAAACATAATCCGATACACTAGAAAGAGCTGTATTTCACAAGAGCGTCAGAAAGGGAGACGGGAGATATATGGATGAGTTTGATTTGATTCACAGTATTACGCCGCATTCGCATTATCATCCTTCTGTCGATGTAGGGATCGGTGATGATGGTGCGGTTTATACAGCGTCACCCCATATGCAGCAAATTGTCTGCCTTGATACAATGGTGGAGAATGTCCATTTTAAATTAGAGTATTCCTCTCCTCATGATATCGGTTATAAGGCGCTTGCTGTTAACATTAGTGATGTGGCGGCGATGGGAGGCATTCCGAAGTTTTATTTGGTGTCTCTAGCGGTTCCTTCTTGCTGGCAGAAAGCTGACGTCCAGGCAATGTATGAAGGAATGGCGGAACTGGCGAAACTATATCAAATGGATTTGATCGGGGGAGATACCGTCTCCGCTTCCGGTCAAGCCGTAATTACCGTTACTGTCATCGGAGAAGTTGAGAAGGATCGCGCTTGTCTGCGAAGCTCGGCAAGACCCGGGGATGTTGTGTTTGTTACGGGGGATATCGGCTCGTCTGCAGCAGGACTGTCTCTTTTGTTGGGAGAAACACTTCCTTCTGCTTTTCACACGAGTGATTATTTTATCCGGAAACATAAACGGCCCGTTCCGAGAGTTCAGGTCGGCCGCTTCTGCTCTCAGCTTCAGCGCGCGGCTCTGAATGATATCAGTGACGGATTGGCCAGTGAGCTGCATGAAATAGCTGCGGCAAGTTCAGTTACGATAGAAATTGAAGAACAACTTCTGCCGGTGCATCCGGATTTGCCTGAGGCAGATTCTGAGTGGAGAAAATGGGTGTTATTCGGCGGTGAAGATTTTGAATTGGTTGGAACGGTTTCTCAGCAAGAGTGGATTTCTTTGCTTGATTACTGCACTCAATCGGGCATTCCGATTGCGAAGATAGGAGCGGTATCTGAACGGAAGGAAGCCTGTGTTCTTTTGACAGCCAATGATCAGAGACAAATCGTCCTTGAGAAAAAAGGATACAATCATTTTAAATAAGACGGGTGACTCACTTTGAAGACATTACAATGGAGAACGAAAAACCCCGAAGAAACGAAAGCCGTAGCCAAGCTTGCCGCTTCTTTGGCAAAGCCGGGAGACATTTTGACACTGGAAGGCGACTTAGGCGCGGGAAAAACGACTTTTACAAAGGGTTTTGCCGAAGGACTGGGAATCACGAGAGTGGTAAACAGCCCGACTTTTACAATTATAAAAGAATACCATGACGGTTCGCTTCCACTATATCATATGGATGTGTATCGTATGGAGGATGAAAGCGAAGACTTAGGGCTTGAAGAATATTTTGAGGGACAAGGCGTCTGTTTAATTGAATGGGCTCATTTAATTCAGGATCAGCTGCCTGCTGAACGGCTGCAGATCGTCATCACAAGAGCCGGTGATGAGGCAAGGGACATTACCTTTACGGCTTGCGGAAAACGGTATGAAACGCTTTGTGAGGAGATAAATAAACATGACAATACTGGCAATTGATACGTCAAATTACACGTTGGGTGCCGCGCTCGTTCGTGACAAAACGGTGATGGCGGAGTATATTACATATTTAAAAAAGAATCATTCCGTGCGGGCCATGCCTGCTGTCAATTCATTGCTGGAGGATTGCGGCCTAACACCGCAGGACCTTACGAAAATAGCGGTGGCGAAAGGACCGGGATCGTACACAGGTGTCAGAATCGGTGTGACGCTGGCAAAAACATTGGCATGGTCGCTGAAGCTTCCGGTTTCCGCTGTCTCGAGTCTGGAGGTGCTGGCGGCTAACGGACGGCACTTTCAAGGACTGATCTGCCCGTTATTTGATGCCCGGCGCGGACAGGTATATACGGGACTTTATGAATATCAGGACGGCCGATTACAATCCGTTCTTCCAGATCAGAATGTTCTTTTGACTGATTGGCTCGGCATGCTGAAAGAAAAAGCGTCTCCGGTTTTATTTTTAGGACACGATACAGCCATTCATGAAGAAACCATTCTGCATGAGCTGACATCTCAAGCAGTGATTGGAACGGCTGCACAGCATAATCCGCGGCCGTCAGAGCTGGCGTTTTTAGGCTTGGAAAAAGAAGAAGCGGATGTCCACAGCCTTGTTCCGGATTATTTGCGTCTGGCAGAGGCTGAAGCGAAATGGATGGAATCTCAAAAATAGGGTGATAGGGATGAAAACGAAAACGGCGATTCGAAGCATGCGTCCGGAAGATATTGATCAAATTTATGAAATTGAAACAGCATCCTTTACTTCTCCGTGGACGAAGGATTCATTTTATCATGAGCTTTTGGAAAATCCGTATGCCCACTACCTTGTCATTGAAAAGGACGGCTGTCTGGCGGGGTATTGCGGAATCTGGATTATTATAGATGACGCGCAGATTACGAATATAGCCATTAAGCCGGAATATCGGGGCCAATCATTGGGAGAAGCGCTGTTTCGCTCTGCGATAGAATTGTGCAGAGAAAAAAAGGCAAGAAGGCTCTCTCTCGAAGTCAGGGTCTCAAATCATCCCGCCCAATCCTTATATAAAAAATTCGGTCTTCAGGCCGGAGGAATCAGAAAACAATACTATACAGATAACGGGGAAGATGCGTTATTAATGTGGGTGACATTACATGAGTGAAAAACAAGATATTTATGTATTAGGAATCGAAACAAGCTGTGATGAAACAGCGGCCTCAGTCGTAAAAAACGGGAATGAAATTATTTCAAACGTTGTCGCTTCTCAAATTGAAAGCCATAAACGTTTCGGCGGGGTCGTGCCTGAAATAGCGTCCAGACATCATGTGGAGCAGATTACCCTTGTGATTGAGGAAGCTCTTTCAAAAGCGGAGATGGGCTTTGATGATCTTGATGCGATTGCCGTAACGGAAGGACCCGGACTTGTCGGAGCCTTGTTAATCGGAGTCAATGCGGCAAAGGCGTTAAGCTTTGCCCATCAAATACCGCTAGTCGGTGTCCATCACATCGCGGGCCATATTTATGCAAACAGGCTGATAGGAGAGCTTCACTTCCCGGCGCTTGCTTTGGTTGTGTCAGGCGGACATACGGAATTGGTTTATATGAAAGAGCACGGTTCATTCGAGGTTATCGGTGAAACGCTGGATGATGCCGCAGGCGAAGCTTACGACAAAGTGGCAAGAACGATGGGGCTTCCTTATCCGGGAGGGCCGCAGATTGATAAGCTGGCTGCTGTGGGAACGGATTCCATTCCGCTTCCGCGTGCGTGGCTGGAAGAAGGGTCTTACAATTTCAGCTTCAGCGGCCTGAAGTCAGCCGTGATTAACACGCTTCATAACGCCTCGCAAAAAAATGAGGTGATTCCTCCGGAGGATCTTGCCGCAAGCTTTCAGCAGAGTGTCATTGATGTACTGACGGCAAAAACCTCTAAGGCCGCGAAAGAATACGGGGTTAAACAAGTGCTGCTGGCAGGGGGCGTAGCCGCTAACAAAGGGCTGAGAGCCGCACTGCAGCAGGAATTCAGTCATTCGGGAGATCCCGAGCTTATCATCCCGCCGCTTTCTTTATGCACGGACAATGCAGCGATGATTGCGGCTGCCGGAACCGTTGCTTTTGAAAAGGGGATCAGGGGTTCATATGATATGAACGGACAGCCCGGTTTGGAATTAACATCTTTTGATCGTCTCACGTTGTAAAACGTGAGGCTTTTTTTCACTTATTAACAGACAATTCTAACATATCCACAGGATTGTGAATATATTCAGAAATCCAGGCTGGATAAGGGGCTATAAGTTGTTAGTAAAGTGGATAAAGTCAGAAAATTTTGTGGATAGTGTGTATAAAACGCTTACTTCCATGGCTGACATGGAGGATAGCTGTGGATAAAAAAGCACCCCTTAAAGAGGTGCTTGACTTTTTCTATTCTTCTGAGGAGAGTTCCTCCCATTCTGCTAATAAGTTTTCGAGCTCTTGATTCAGAGCTTCATTCTCCGCGTGAATGGTCTGTACCTTTTCATGATCTTGATACACGTCAGGGTCGCACAGCAGCTCCTCATTGGCGCTGATTTTCTCTTCGGCGGATGAGACGGCCGCTTCGATTTCTTCAATGCGTCTCAGGCGCTGCCGTTCTTTCTTCTTCCATTCTTTTTCTTCCTCGTAAGTTCTTTTCGTATCCTGTTTGACCTTGCCGGCAGGCTGAGCCTGCTCCTTTTCCTGCCGCTTCATTTCTTCCAGTTCCAGTTGCTGGGCTTTTTTCTCGGTGTAATAGTCATAGTCTCCCAAATATTCTTCTGCATGATCAGGTGACAGCTCCAGCACTCTTGTGGCGATCCTGTTAATAAAGTAGCGGTCATGCGATACAAATAACAGTGTTCCCGGGTAGTCGATCAGGGCGTTTTCCAGCACCTCTTTACTGTCCAGGTCAAGGTGGTTTGTCGGTTCATCTAGGATGAGAAAGTTTGCTTTTTGAAGCATCAGCTTGGCAAGCGCGACTCTTGCTTTCTCCCCGCCGCTTAACGAGCGGACCGGTTTCAGGACATCGTCTCCGCTGAACAGGAAGTTGCCGAGGCATGTCCTGATCTCTTTTTCCGGCATGTCCGGATATTCATCCCACAGCTCGTCCAGCACGCGTTTGGACGAGGTCAGTTCAGCCTGCTCCTGATCGTAATAGCCGATTGTGACATTGGAACCGTACGTGATCGATCCGGATTCGGGAGTGATTGTATTCATAATCGTTTTCAGCAAGGTTGATTTGCCGATTCCGTTCGGTCCGACGAGGGCGGCGCTTTCGCCTCTTGTAATGCCGAAGGTCAGGTTTTTCAAGAGCGGAGGCTGGCCGTCATAGCTGATGGAAACATCCTGTACGCGCAGGACGTCGTTTCCGCTCTGTTTTGTAATGTCAAAACGGAAGGCGGCTGATTTTTCATCCCCGAGCGGCTTTGCCATGACGTCCATCCGTTCAAGCTGTTTTCGTCTGCTTTGAGCTCTTTTCGTTGTAGAAGCTCTGGCCAGATTGCGGTCGACAAAATCTTGGAGCTTGGCGATTTCGTCCTGCTGTTTTTCATACAGCTTCAGGTCTTTCTCATACTGCTCAGCTTTTTGTTCTAAATAGGCGCTGTAGTTGCCGAGGTATTTTTTGCTTTCTGTCCGTGAGACCTCGTACACTTGGCTGACGACTTTATCAAGAAAGTATCTGTCGTGGGAAACGATCAGGATTGCGCCTGAATATCCCTGTAAATAATGCTCAAGCCATGTAAGCGTGTCGATGTCGAGATGGTTCGTCGGTTCATCCAGAATAAGCAGATCAGGCTGGGTCAGCAGCAGCTTTCCGAGCGCAAGCCTTGTTTTCTGACCGCCGCTCAGGCTTTGCACTTTCACGGAATCGTCAAATTTTCCGAAGCCGAGGCCGTGAAGGATAGATCGGACGTCCGCTTCATATTGATAGCCGCCTTTATCCTTGAAATCCTGCTGAAGCCTGTCATAGGTTTTCATCAGCGTCTCAAGCTCCGCGGGGGCGGCTGTGGCCATCTTTTCTTCAATAGAGCGCATCTCTTTTTCCATTGCTTTCAGGAAATCAAAAACGCTCAGCAGTTCTTCTTTTATGGTAAGCTGGGATTCCAAGCCTGTGTGCTGGGCAAGATATCCCATCGTTAATTCTTTCGGTTTGATTAATTCACCCTTTTCATATGAAAGGTGACCTGCGATAATTTTAAGGAGAGTTGATTTGCCGGCTCCGTTTCTGCCTACTATGGCGATGCGATCCCGAGATCTGACTTCAAGCTTTATATTGTTTAAAATAGGATCAGCGCCAAAAGATTTGGATAGCTGATTAATTTGTAAGATCATCATATTATTTCACCTCTGTTATAATAAGTTAAGTGTAGCTTATCAACCTGCTGTCAGCAAACAATACATCAGAATTGGAACATTATAGGATAAGACATCAGGGAGAAAATAGTGTATGATCAGAAGTAAGGAGAGTTTAAATATGAATGGATTTTCTCATTTTAATGAAGAAGGCCGTGCCCGCATGGTGGATATAAGCGATAAATCTTCAACAGTCCGTACTGCCGCTGCGATATCCAGCGTACACATGAAGCATGACGTGTACAGCAGAATCAAAAACCGCGAGATCGGAAAAGGAGACGTGCTGGCTGTCGCACAGGTGGCAGGAATTATGGCCGCAAAACAGACGTCAGCGATTATCCCGATGTGCCACCCGCTTTCTTTAAGCAGCGTCGACATTTCATTCGGCTGGGAGGAAAAGGATTCCGAAGCCGTTCTTCATATACAGGCAAGCGTAAAAACGAAAGGGAGTACAGGTGTGGAAATGGAAGCGCTAACTTCCGCTTCAGTCTGCGCTTTGACTGTTTATGATATGTGCAAGGCGCTGGATAAAGGAATGGTCATCGGCCCGACCTGCCTCATGGAAAAAACAGGAGGCAAAAACGGTGATTTTAAAAGAGATGCATCTGAGTATAAAGTGGAGGACCAATCATGAACAAGGATCAATCAAAAATTCCACAGGCGACGGCAAAACGGCTGCCGCTTTATTATCGCTTTTTAAAGAATTTACACGCGTCAGGAAAGCAGCGCGTTTCATCAGCTGAACTGAGCGACGCGGTAAAAGTCGATTCGGCCACGATCCGCCGGGATTTTTCCTATTTCGGGGCGCTCGGCAAAAAAGGATACGGCTATAATGTGGATTACCTGCTGTCATTTTTCAGAAAAACACTGGATCAGGATGAAACGACGAACGTCATTTTGATCGGTGTCGGGAATTTAGGGACGGCGTTTCTTCACTATAATTTCACAAAAAATAATAACACAAAAATATCTATGGCTTTTGATGTGAATCAGAGTAAAATAGGAACTGAGGTAGGCGGTGTGCCTGTCTTTGATCTTAATGATTTAGAGCTTCACATTAAGGATGAACCCGTGGCGATTCTTACCGTTCCGGCGGTTGCCGCCCAGTCAATCACCGACCGGCTCGTGTCGCTCGGAATCAAGGGAATCCTTAACTTTACGCCGGCCCGTTTGAATGTGCCGGATCACATTCGAATTCATCATATAGATTTAGCTGTAGAGCTTCAATCATTGGTTTATTTCTTAAAGCATTATTCTGTTTTGGAAGAAATTGAATAGCGAAAGGAGGAGCTGCACATGATTGGTCCTGGAAGCCTGGCGGTTATCGGTGTGGTGGCGGTGATTATTTTCGGTCCGAAGAAGCTTCCCGAATTAGGAAAAGCGGCGGGGGACACGCTTCGTGAATTTAAGAACGCTACTAAGGGATTAGCCGGTGAAGAAGAGGAAAAAAAGAAAGAAGAACAGTAAGATAGGATGACGCGTATGAGAGTGAATCAAATGACGCTTGTGGAGCATATTGCCGAACTTCGGAAACGATTGCTGATTGTGGCGTTATCCTTTACGGTTTTCTTTATTGCCGGCTTTTTTCTGGCAAAACCTATCATTGTGTATCTTCAAAAAGCCGATGAAGTAAAAGAGCTCACCCTTAATGCTTTTAACCTGACGGATCCGCTGTTTATCTTTTTGCAGTTCGCGTTTATCATCGGCATCATTTTGACTTCGCCGATTATTCTCTATCAGATTTGGGCGTTTGTCAGCCCGGGTCTGTATGAGAAGGAGCGCAAAGTAACACTCAGCTATATTCCGATTTCGATCGTGCTGTTTGTCGGCGGTGTGTCGTTTTCTTATTATATTTTATTTCCGCTGGTCGTTGATTTTATGAAGCGGGTCTCGAATGACCTCGATGTCAACCAGGTGATCGGGATCACCGAGTACTTTCATTTTCTGCTGCAGCTGACGATTCCGTTCGGACTGCTGTTTCAGATGCCGGTGCTGATCATGTTTTTAACGAGACTCGGTGTTATCACGCCGAGGTTTTTATCGAAGATCAGGAAGTACGCATATTTTGTGCTGCTTGTGATCGCCGCGATGATTGCGCCGCCTGAGCTGCTGTCTCACTTGATGATTACCATTCCGCTTTGCATTTTATACGAGATCAGTATCCTGATTTCAAAAGCGGCGTATCGGAAAAGGCAGACCGGCAGTGAATCTGACCAGGACGTATCAGCATAAAAAAAGCCATTTCTCAATGATGAGAAATGGCTTTTCTTTTATTTTTGATTTTTTTTCACTTTAAATGAGAAGGCGAACATTTTAAACGAGATGCTGATATTATAAGCGGCGAAAACCATCAGCAGTATGGAATAAAAAGACCACATGCTTCCCGGAGAGCTTGCGGCCAAATACGTAAAGATACAGCCGACTGCGAAATAAATCAAGCCCCAAGTCATTGGGTTCCTCATACAAACAATCCTCCAATAATTAATTGCATTTGCTCACTATGCTGTTCAATATATTTTTGGGCGGGGCCGAGCTGCATGACCACGACAATGGTATTCATCATGACATGGGCGAATATCGGCACAATAATCCGTTTCGTCTGCACATACAAGAACGCAAAGGTAAAGCCCATGGCCGTATACAGCAGCAGGTGCGTGAGGTCTTGATGCACAATGCCGAAAATGACGGAACTGATCAGTCCGGCGATAAAGAAATTCGTTTTTTCATATAATACACCGAAGATGATCTTCCGGAAAATGATTTCTTCAAGAATCGGCCCGACGATAGAAGAAACGATAATCATGAGCGGCATGGCTTTAATAATGTTGAGAATGGCTTTCGTGTTTTCGGAACCGCTGCCCACATGAAAGACATACTGCTCAATCATCCCGGCGATTCCCTGAGAAAATAAAGCGAGCCATATTCCCGCGACCGCCCAGAGAACGGACATGCCGGCGGATGCTTTCTTCCCGTTTCTTAATGTCTGCTTCGGCGCGGTTCTCAAAATCAAGAGAACGATAATCAGGCAGATAAAAAAGCTTACGACGGAATAAACCCCCTGAGCCATGGTGAGATTCGCATTCGTAGGGTGCCCGCCCGCATAGCCGAATTTGTACATTAAAGGAATGCCGATCAATGCGGAAAGCTGCATGATAACATATGTCAAAATGATATACCAATACTGTTTTCTCAAATGATATGTACTCCTTTATCCTATAAAATCAACTTATTTGTTCTTATTGTAACACAAGTGAACTTGACGTGAAAAAAGGAGAAAATCAGTGCGAGAGAGAATCATGTAAGCGTGAAAATTTTTTATTCTTATGACTTGAAATTGGAAGTGAGATTCTTTATTATAATAACTGTGTTAGCACTCTTTAGAGCTGAGTGCTAAAATTACATATTCATACTATTGAGGAGGTTATTACATTGTTAAAGCCATTAGGTGATCGCGTTGTCATTGAACTCGTAGAATCTGAAGAAAAAACTGCCAGCGGAATCGTATTACCGGATTCTGCAAAAGAAAAGCCGCAAGAAGGCAAAATCGTGGCAGCCGGTTCAGGTCGCGTGTTGGAAAGCGGAGAGCGCGTTGCTTTAGAAGTGAAAGAGGGCGACCGCATTATCTTCTCAAAATACGCCGGTACTGAAGTGAAATACGAAGGTACTGAATACTTAATCTTACGTGAAAGCGACATTTTAGCTGTAATCGGCTAAGCAAATAAATATTTTTAAAAATTTGAGGAGGTTTCGTTAACATGGCAAAAGATATTAAGTTTAGTGAAGAAGCACGCCGCGCTATGCTTCGCGGTGTCGATGCGCTTGCTGACGCTGTAAAAGTAACTTTAGGGCCAAAAGGACGCAACGTGGTTCTGGAGAAAAAATTCGGTTCTCCGTTAATTACAAATGACGGTGTGACAATCGCAAAAGAAATTGAACTTGAAGATGCGTTTGAAAACATGGGTGCGAAGCTTGTAGCTGAAGTAGCCAGCAAAACAAACGACGTTGCCGGTGACGGTACGACGACTGCGACTGTACTTGCGCAGGCTATGATCCGCGAAGGCCTTAAAAACGTAACTGCGGGGGCTAACCCTGTCGGCGTGCGTAAAGGTATGGAACAAGCCGTGACTGTAGCAATCGAAAACTTAAAAGAAATTTCTAAGCCGATCGAAGGCAAAGAGTCTATCGCTCAGGTTGCTGCGATCTCTGCTGCTGATGAGGAAGTCGGAAGCCTTATCGCTGAAGCAATGGAGCGCGTAGGAAACGACGGCGTCATCACAATCGAAGAGTCTAAAGGATTCACAACTGAGCTTGAAGTTGTTGAAGGTATGCAATTCGACCGCGGATATGCGTCTCCTTACATGGTGACTGACTCTGATAAGATGGAAGCGGTTCTTGACAATCCTTACATCTTAATCACAGACAAAAAAATCACAAACATTCAAGAAATCCTTCCTGTGCTTGAGCAAGTTGTACAGCAAGGCAAACCATTGCTTCTGATCGCTGAAGATGTTGAAGGGGAAGCTCTTGCTACACTCGTTGTCAACAAACTTCGCGGCACATTCAACGCTGTTGCCGTTAAAGCTCCTGGCTTCGGTGACCGCCGTAAAGCAATGCTTGAAGACATCTCTGTTCTTACAGGCGGAGAAGTAATCACAGAAGACTTAGGCCTTGACCTGAAATCTACTGAAATCGGACAATTGGGACGCGCTTCTAAAGTTGTGGTAACGAAAGAAAACACAACAATCGTAGAAGGCGCCGGCGACACTGAAAAAATCGCTGCACGCGTCAACCAAATCCGCGCTCAAGTGGAAGAAACAACTTCTGAATTCGACAGAGAAAAATTACAAGAGCGTCTTGCGAAACTTGCCGGCGGCGTAGCTGTCATCAAAGTCGGCGCTGCGACTGAAACTGAGCTGAAAGAGCGTAAACTTCGCATCGAAGACGCCCTCAACTCAACTCGCGCAGCTGTTGAAGAAGGCATCGTATCCGGCGGTGGTACAGCGCTTGTCAACGTATACAACAAAGTCGCTGCAGTGGAAGCTGAAGGCGATGCGCAAACAGGTATCAACATTGTGCTTCGCGCGCTTGAAGAGCCGATCCGTCAAATCGCACACAATGCAGGCCTTGAAGGATCTGTCATCGTTGAGCGCCTGAAAAACGAAAAAATCGGCGTAGGCTTCAACGCTGCAACCGGCGAATGGGTAAACATGATCGAAAAAGGTATCGTTGACCCGACAAAAGTTACACGTTCTGCTCTGCAAAACGCAGCTTCTGTAGCAGCAATGCTCTTAACAACTGAAGCTGTTGTCGCTGACAAACCGGAAGAAAACGCCGGCGGCGCAGGAATGCCTGACATGGGCGGCATGGGCGGTATGGGCGGAATGATGTAAACCGACAAAAAACCCTTGATTTACAAGGGTTTGTCGGCAACGGACGTCATTTTTAATGCCCTCTTGATGCCATTTAACTTTTCGAGGCTTCTCATGAGTTCACCGAACTTGTGAGAAGCTTCTTTTTTGTCTTTTGTAGTTTGATTTTTTTAGCATTGTTTTGTTATATATCGATTTTTCAATAGTTTGATAATCCCGATATGAACTATTCAATTGACCAAAATACAAAATTCCACCGGCTCAGGTTCCTGTTTACGTCCTCTTTGACAAACGCCTTACGATAACTTCAGTAAACTGCATTTCTGTTATAATAAAAAGGGTTTGAAAATTATTTGTCAAAACCTCTGTTATATATCTCTCTATTGCAGACAGAACCTCTCATACGACAAAAAAAGCTACAGTTATCTAAATAAACAGTGTCACCAACTCTCTTAGACGGAAATGTCTATTTGTGTTGCTTTTTTTAGCTACTAAACGACGATGTTTTCCTTTTTAGAAACTAGTCTTTTATGTTAAAGCAACAGAATAATGATATCCGATCCCAAAAATTCACTGTCGATGGAGTTAGATTCTTGATGAAATCCGTCCCAACTCTATGGAGACAGACAATCCAATTATCAACTCTATCAAGGAGGACTTAAAAGTGCATTTTTCAGGAATTATAGATCGTTTGGCTTTATATGATTTACATAGAAAAAGAAGCAAAGATACACATTTTTCGTCTGCTTTTACAGCTAATGCAGATGATAGAGAGGAATTTTACAGTGCAAATATAGCTGATGTTTCAATTGATTTGAATGAATCTAAAAAATTTTATAGAGTTGGAACATTTAGTTATGAATCCTTAATTCAATCTGGAAATCCTGTTAATGATACTTTAAAAGGGGAGATTTTTTTAAATGAAAATGATATAGAGCCACCCAATGTCATCTTTGTACACGGCTGGCGCATGGATTCGTACAATAGGATCAAAAAAATATTTCATAATCGTATAATGAACGATTTAGGATGGAACATGTATTATTATTCTCTTCCATACCATTTTGAAAGAGAACCGGAAAATTCACTGTATAGTGGCGAGTTGATGATTAGTGCAAATATTAATCGTACAATTGAGTCGACAAGACAGGCCATTGTAGATTTACGGGCGTTAATTCACTGGATAAAAGCAAATAAAAAAGGCCCTGTTATCATAGTGGGAGTAAGCTTAGGGGGATGGGTCACTAATCTAATTGCTACCCTAGAATCTCAAATTGATGTAGTCGTATCCATCTTTTATGCCAATCGCCTTTCTTATTCGATATGGAACACGATCCCAGGTAAATACATAAGAGAAGAATTAGAACAAAATGGTGTGACCTATGAAGATTTAATAAAATATTGGAATATCACAGATCCTAGTCAAACCTTGCCGAAAGTAAAAAAAGACAACATTCTGTTGATTTCTGCTAAACATGATCAATATATTGACTTAAAAGATGCAGATTATTTATGGGAAAGTTGGGGGAAACCCACAAGATACGTCTACAATTGTGGTCATTCAGGCATTGTTCTTTGTCGTAATAAGCTGGCAAATGATACGCTTTCCTTTATACGAGAAAGAATACATACGGGAAAACCTGGTTCAATACATTTGTAGAACTTAATAAGAAACGAAAGGCCAACTGCGACTTCAATTGGCCTTTCCTATTTATAATGAAGAAACTGAGTGAGATTGCTGACAGAACTACTATGCGTACTAGTCGTTTTCTTTAATCATCTTTTCCAGCTGTTCCACCTCACCCCGAATCCCAATCCCAGGCTCCCACGAATCAATCAGACGAATCGCCTTCTGATTCGATTCCATCGCTTTCTTATTTTCTCCTTTACGATACAAGAGCTGTGCCATTCCGTAATAGTAATAGATCAACTCAACTTGATTGGCGTTATGTTTGTCATAGAGCATTTGTTCAAAGGCTTTTTCCCCTTTTTCGAGTTGATCACACTTTACGTAAGCCATGCCCAGGTTGAAATAGGCTTCTATTGTTTTTTCGCCGCCGTATGCGGCGCTGGTTGTGTTTGCCGCTTCATATAATGTGATGGCTTCTTCGTAGTGAGAGCGGGCGAAACTCAGGTCGCCGCGAACCAGAAGAACTCTGTGGCGGATAATGGGGGAGACGGGCTGATCTTTGATGCCGTCCAGCATTGCTGCCGCTTTTTTCGGTTCTCCGATTTTTAACAGCAGCCTCGATTGCAGGGCGGTTCCCCATACTTTCAAGTCGTCGTGATCCGGCGCGCCTGATTGTTCGAGTATCTTCAGGCCGGCTTCTATTTGCCTGAGAGCTCCGTCTGAATCGTTGACTTCCATCAGCGCCCAGCCTGCCGTGTCGATCCGAAAGTAAGCTTCCCGCGTGTGTTCGCCTGATTGACGGGCGGCATCGGCGGCTTTTAATCCGTATTCGATTCGCAGGGGCAGGTTGATTCTGCTAAGAAAATGGCTGATGCGGATGATGAGTTTAATCAGTATGTCATGTTGTCCGGTTTCGCTCGACCACTCGATGACCTTTAGGATGTTCGGCCATTCCTTTTTCATTTGCTCTAAATTACGTCCCAGCAGATAGCTCCAATAGACAGAATTGGGCTGTTCCCGCTTTATATGGGTTTCCGCATAATCAATATAATAATGCGCCCAGCGGCTGCGGGCTTCTTTTGCAAATTCGTGATTTTCGGATAAGTGCTGTTCTCCGTAAGCGACAACGGTTTGATGGGCAGCGTATTGAATTCTTCCTGCGCTTCGTTCCGGCTGTATTAAAGCATATGACCGCATTTGCTCAATCGCGTAATGAAACCGCCGGACGTCTAATCCGGCCGCTTGAGCCAAGCTTTTTTCATCAGGAGGCTTAGCGAAAAAGCAAAGCGTCTGCCATAGTTTTCGTGTGTCTTCATGACATCTGTCCCATGTGCGGCCAAAGAGAACCTCAAACAATTCCAATAGTGAATAGCCTGCCTGCTTAAGCTCTTGAATGAGCTGCGGAGCGGGGATGTCGTCGTCTGACATGTATGCAATGCTCAGTGCCATGGCCTTCGGGTTGCCGGCGGCTGCCGAGACGAATTCATTCTTAAGGCCAGGTGATAGCTGCAACAGCTGCTCCAGCTTTTCCCGTTTATGCGGGAGGTTGCATGTTTGCAGACAGCGGTGCACTTCTTGATGGAAAAATTCAAGGGCATCCGTTTGTTCAAGGCCGCTCAGCTGGATGGCCGCCAGTTCCCCGAGGCCGTCCCGGTATGTCTGTTTTACGTTTTCCCGTGCCGTAAGGAGGACTTTTACACCTTGCGGAAGGCCGATGATAAATTCGTGAATGTCACGTTCCGCTGTATCAATGCTGTCAACGATCAGCAATACCGGCGTTTCATTTGAATGAGCGGCTAATGCATTGCGGACGACGAACCGTTTTTCGTTGATTGATTTGTCGATTTGTTCGGTGCGTCCGAGCTGATAGGCGATCGTGTTTAAAAAATCGCTGAAGCTCAATCCTTTCCAGTCAGCGCTGATCCAGATGATGCTGTTGAATGCCGGCCAATCTGGTGAACCACCGGCACAAAGGTAGGCTGCTTCAAGAGCAATCGTTGTTTTCCCCATGCCGGCCCAGCCTGTGATTAAACAGACCGGTGACGGAGACAGCATCCATTGCCGGATTGCTTCCATATCAAAGCCGCGTCCGATAAAGTTCCCCGTCCGGCGTGACGGTAAGTTATGCGTGCCGGACTTTCTTGTAAGCGCATTCGTTTCGTGGCTTGGTCTGTCATGAAACAGCCGCTTTACTGCTTTTTCAACATCTTCATCACTCGGCTCTCCGAATGATCCGTCTTTCCGGAGTATTTTTGCTTTTTTTAGACAAGACGCCGTCCAAACGGGCAATGCGGGTTTGATGACGGGAATGGTTGTGGTTTCCAGAAGGCCGGTCAGCCATTCAGGATCCATATCAGTCTTTTCTATAATGATCCAGATCATGCCGAACAACTTTCCGTCGTCAATTCGTCCGGGAATGTAGTTTGCGCCCATCTGTCCGATCCAGCTTTTGATCGTGTTAGAGGAAACGCCTAATCGGAGTGCGATTTGATCTATATAAGACTGTCCGGATTTTACGTTCTTTGTCCTTTTAATTTTGAAATCAGGATGATGTTTCAGCGATTTGACGGCAGGTGCCAGCAGTTCTGCAAATTGTGCCCGGTTTTCAAGTTCAGCCATTAGCCTGCACCTCCTATTAGTACTATTTTATCAATTCAGTGTTTTTTGTATATGAAAAAATAAAAAGTACAGTGCGGCTGTCCTTTTATACAGCAGGAAAGGCTGTTGAACGTATGGAAAAGCAGATAAAATAGGGGAAGTAATAGAGAAAACAAAAATGTATGCACTTACATTTCAGAGCAGAGAAAGGATTTTGCCAAATGACTCACACAGTGCCTCAAAACATGAAAGCGGCGGTTATGCACAACACGAAAGAAATCAAAATCGAAACATTGCCCGTGCCTGACATCAATCATGATGAAGTGTTGATTAAGGTGATGGCTGTCGGAATTTGCGGATCTGATCTGCATTACTATACAAATGGCAGAATAGGCAATTATGTAGTGGAAAAACCATTTATCCTCGGTCATGAATGCGCGGGGGAAATTGCCGCCGTCGGATCATCTGTCGATCAATTTAAAATAGGAGACCGGGTCGCCGTCGAACCCGGTGTCACATGCGGGCGCTGTGAAGCGTGCAAAGAAGGGCGTTATAATCTTTGCCCGGATGTACAGTTTTTGGCGACACCGCCGGTTGACGGCGCGTTTGTCCAATATATCAAAATGCGCCAGGACTTTGTTTTTTCGATTCCGGATTCACTTTCCTATGAAGATGCGGCTTTGATCGAACCGTTTTCTGTCGGCATTCATGCGGCCGCGAGAACGAAGCTTCAGCCCGGTTCCACGGTTGCGATCATGGGCATGGGTCCTGTGGGGCTGATGGCCGTTGCGGCAGCGAAAGCATACGGGGCAGGCACAATCATTGTGACCGACTTGGAGCCGCTGCGGTTAGATGCCGCGAAAAAAATGGGCGCGACGCATGTCATCAATGTCCGGGAACAGGATGCCGGTGAAGAAATCAAAACGATCACGAATGGCAGAGGCGTTGATGCTGCTTGGGAAACAGCGGGGAATCCGGCGGCATTGCAATCCGCACTGGCTTCCGTGCGCCGGGGCGGAAAACTGGCGATTGTCGGTTTGCCTTCTCAGAACGAGATTCCGCTCAATGTGCCGTTTATTGCAGATAACGAGATTGATATATACGGAATCTTCCGTTATGCGAATACGTATCCGAAGGGAATTGAATTTCTCGCTTCCGGCATAGTGGACACGAAGCACCTTATAACGGACCAATACCCGCTGGAGAAGACGCAAGAGGCGATGGAACGGGCCTTTCAATACAAAAATGAATGCTTAAAAGTGATGGTGTATCCAAATCGCTGATTGAACAGGGAGGATCATCTTTGCATTCTCCCTCTTGCTTATCAAAAATGAAAACGGATTCTTGGGGTGGGAAATGATGATTGAAACAGAAAAAGCAGCGGCAGTAAAGACGAAACATCGCGGCCTGTCCTGGATGGAACGGATCGGCTACGGATTCGGTGATATGTCGTATAATATTATCTTTCAGTTTGTAAACGCATACTTATTATTTTACTATACAGACGTCGGCGGCATTAAGCCTGCGGTCATCGCAGCTTTGTTTCTTATCGTAAGGGTGCTGGACGCTATTTTTGATCCGATTATGGGCGTGATTTTAGACAAGACGAATACAAGATGGGGAAAGGCAAGGCCGTATCTTTTGTGGGTGGCGTTTCCTTTTGCGCTATTTACGTTCTTATGCTTCACGACCCCCCATTTCGGCGAGACGGGGAATATGGTTTATGCGTACATCACTTATATTCTGCTTGGGATGTCCTTCAGCATGCAGACGATTCCGGTCAACAGCTTAACGGGGCGGATGACGAATTCCGTGGAGGAACGGACGGTTCTGACCACGACCCGGATGATTTTGGTTTATATCGGAATTCTGTTATCGATTTCCTGTGCGACACCGCTTGCGGACGCCATCGGCGGGAAAGATCAGGCGTTTGGATTCCAGATGACGGCGCTTATCTATGCGGCGGTGAGCATCGCATTGAATCTGTTCAGTTTCTTTACTGTGCGGGAGCGGATTCAGCCTGAAAAAAGAAAAAAACAAGGAATGAAAAAAACGTTGTCTGTTTTGTTCCGAAACAAGCCTTTGCTCATTTTGGTTTCTGCATTTTTGGCGTTTGCGATTGGGTTTAACATTAAGCTCAGTACGATGGTGTACTATTTTACATATAACGTCAGCCATAAGGAATTTGTGTTTTTAGGAACCGTGTTGTTTTTCGGCGCAGCGCTGATCAGCAACCTGTTTATTCCTTTCTTTTCTGAGAAGCGGGGCCGGAAGCAAGTCATGATCATCACGGCGGCGCTATCGCTGATTTCTTATGCGGGCCTTCAGTTTACATCGTATTCTTCGCTGCCGCTTATTTTCTTTTGGCTTTTCGTTTCGGGATTTTTTACGACGCCTTTAAATACGCTTGCTTGGGGAATGGTTGCCGATTGTGTTGATTATGCGGAATGGAAAACCGGAGTCCGGGCTGATGGCGTGGTGATTTCGAGCATGAGTTTCATCAATAAGCTCGGAGTTGCGTTAGCCGGGTCATTTTCGGCCGTTTATCTCGGAATCGCCGGATATGCCGCGAATACCGATCAGACGGCCTCGGCATTGAATGCGATTAAAAATATGAATGCGCTCATTCCGGGATTGTTCATTCTGCTGTCTATTATTCTTATTTCTTTTTATCCTTTAACTGAAAAAAAATATCAGCAGGTGATGTCTGATCTGGAGCAAAGAGCTGCAAGATGAGTATACGTAAAATTTAAAATATTCTATGTAAACGGTTGTATTTATGACAGAAAGCACTATACTGAAACTATAATCGAGAATTGATAAATGAGTGTGATAATGTGGGAAGCCAATCTGTTATTTGTATTGGAGAATTGTTAATTGATTTCTTTTGTACCGATGTGGATGTTGATTTGACGGAAGGGCGCAATTTCTTAAAAAGTGCCGGCGGCGCACCGGCGAATGTGTCGGCAGCCATTGCTAAGCTGGGCGGAGACGCGGCTTTCAGCGGGAAAACAGGCAAAGATCCGTTCGGGTACTTTCTGAAGCAGACATTGGACGCCGTACATGTCGATACCTCTATGCTCGTCATGGATGAGAAAGCGCCTACAACGCTTGCGTTTGTTTCATTAAAACAAAACGGGGAGCGCGACTTTGTGTTTAACAGAGGAGCGGACGCTTTGTTTACGCTTGATGATATTGATGTGGAAAAGGTAAACGATGCGAAAATCCTTCATTTCGGATCAGCGACGGCATTGTTATCTGATCCGTTTTGCTCGGCCTATTTACGGCTGATGTCGATTGCGAAAGACAATGGACAGTTTATTTCCTTCGATCCTAACTACCGTGAGGATTTATGGAAAGGAAGAGTTTCAGAGTTTATAAACACCGCAAAAAAAGCCATTGCCGTAAGTGATTTTGTGAAAGTCAGTGACGAAGAGCTTGAGATCATCAGCGGTGCGAAGGATCATAAAGAAGGTGTTGCGGTTCTTCATGAGCTCGGGGCCGGTATTGTGGCGGTGACACTCGGGAAAAGCGGGACCCTTCTTTCAAATGGGAAGGATATTGACATCATTCCGAGCATTCCGGTGACATCAATAGACTCAACGGGAGCGGGAGATGCGTTTGTCGGCGCGGCGCTGTATCAGCTGGCACGTACCGATGAGATTCAGACGGCAGCCGATGATTTTGCAAAGCTGCGTGATATTGTCTCATTTGCCAATAAGGTAGGGGCGCTCGTGTGCACCAAAATCGGTGCGATCGATGCTTTGCCGAGCTTAAAAGAGGTTGAAGTGACTCTGTAAAATATCGAGGATGTTTCTTGAAAGTCATCGGACTTCGGGAAGCATCCTCTTTATTTAGGCCTGAAACCCTTTTCGATATACGGTATACTTTAGAAAGGCATCCAGTAAATTGAACCGCTGTGAAGTACATACAATAACTTTTTTATCAGTTCTGAGTAAAACCAAGTTTCTGCTGCTGCCGTCATGTATAGTGTGACGGCCTGTGATATTGAACCGCGGAGGAATGTTTTTCATGAAACATGTTTTTCTTATTGTGCAATGCGCGTTTTCTGTTTTTTGTTTTCTTTGTCTCGCCGCTGTCAATTGGTATCAGGGGAGTGAGCTTGTTTCTGATTCGTTTGATTGGAATTATACGGCTAAATTCTCAAAGCTTTTGAATGGGACGGATACGATTACAAGTCCGGAACAGATTTCCCAGCTGGATTTCTTTGTGTATGCGGCGAAGCATTATCCGTTAGTGAGCTGGTTGATGATCGGGCTTTTTATTTATTTTTTGTTCTCACTGTATCTGGTCGTGAAGAATTTCCGCCGGCACAAATGGGCTGAATGAGACTATTTTCATATAAAAATACATAAATTCATGAGAAAATGAAACTTTTTTCGAAAAAAACAGTATATATAACTATGAACTTGTTACTATTTAATTTTGGGAGGAAAATGAAAAATGAGTATTTTAGGAAGATTTAAAGACATCATGTCAAGTAATATCAATGCGCTGCTGGATAAAGCTGAAAACCCTGAAAAAATGGTTGATCAATATTTGCGGAATCTGAACAATGATTTAGGAAAAGTGAAAGCGGAGACGGCTTCTGTCATGGCTGAGGAACAGCGGGCGAAAAGAGCGTTAACAGAATGCCAGGCTGATGCCGAAAAGATGGAAAGTTATGCGATGAAAGCGTTGCAGGCCGGCAATGAAGCCGATGCGCGGACGTTTTTGGAAAGGAAAGCGGCTGTTGAATCAAGACTGACTGAGCTGCAGACGGCTTATCAGCTCGCTTCTTCCAACGCGTCTCAAATGCGCAAAATGCATGACAAGCTTGTCGCTGATATCGGAGAGCTTGAGTCGCGCCGAAATGCCATCAAAGCGAAGTGGTCTGTGGCAAAGACGCAGGAGAGAATGAACAAATTGGGGTCCTCTGTGTCAAATGCGGGCCAATCGATGACAGCTTTCGGCAGAATGGAAGACAAGGTCAACCAAGCGCTTGATCATGCCAATGCGATGGCTGAGCTGAACGCGTCTCCGAAAGACGATATTGACGATCTGACGGCTAAATATGACAGCAATCAAAGCAGTGTCGATGATGAATTGGCGGCGCTCAAGCAGAAAATGCTTTTCAGTAAAGATCAATAGACAGCGGGCTGCAGCTTTGTCCGATATAAAGAGAAAGTGAGAGAAACAGAATGATCATTTCTTATAAATGCCCGAACTGCGGCGATGATATGGTCTTTGACAGTTCATCCGGCATGCTGACATGTCACAGCTGCGGGCGGCAGGATCAGATTGAGAGCCTGCCAAAAGAGTATATAACGACGAGATTTTCCGAAAATGAGGCGAACGAGTACCGCTGTGAGAACTGCGGCGCAGTATTAATGACTGAGGCGGAAACGACGGCCACGACGTGCGGGTTTTGCGGAGGAGCCGCCGTTCTCGCCGACCGATTATCGGGAAATCTCGCGCCTTCGATGGTGATTCCTTTTACGATCAGTAAAGAAGAAGCCATGAGCGCTTTTAAAAAGTGGTGCCGAAACGGCCGTCTGACACCGAAAGGATTTATGTCTGCCGATCGGGTGAAGAGCATAACGGGCATGTACGTGCCATTTTGGATGTTTGATTTAAACAGCAAGGTTCAGGTCAATGCCGTTTGTACGAGAGTGCATCACTATGATGATGGAGAATACCGGGTGACGGAGACCGAGTATTACAACGCGTACCGCGATATCAATCTTGATTATCTCAAAATTCCGGTCGACGCTTCAGAAAAAATGAGTGATGAATTAATGGACAAATTGGAGCCTTACTCATACAGTGAGCTGAAGGAGTTTAATACGGCCTATTTAGCGGGATATATAGCGGAAAAGTACAATTATACCGATGACGATCTCTTTCCGCGGGCGAAGGATAAAATCAGCCATTATATTGATTCTTATATCAGATCCACCTTCTCCGGATATACGACGGCTGACATTACGGATGAGCAGATTCAGACCGATAAAATCAGCAGCTTTTACGTACTGCTTCCGGTCTGGATGGTCAGCTACGACTATGAGCGGGCTGAACACATTTTTGCGATGAACGGGCAGACGGGCAAGGTTGTCGGCAAACCGCCCATCAGTGCCGGAAAAGTGGCCGCGTGGTTCGGCGGCATAACCGCCGGTGCGTTTTTAGCATTAAGACTCGTCTCACTTATGATAGGAGGCGGTTTTTGATGAAAGTATTGATAAAAAAAGCGTGTCTCTTCTGCTTCGTCCTTTTTCTGATGCTGTCTTTTTCTTTACATACATCGGCGTCTGCCGCGGAACAGAAGCAATATGTTTATGACAATGCTCATTTATTAACGAAGGATGAAACGAAGAAACTTGAGGAATTGGCCGGGAAGCTCGGGGCAAAGCGCCATACCGATTTTATCATTCTTACCGCAAACGGAACGGGCGGTAAGGATATCGAGCAGTACGCCGGTGATTTTTATGACAGTCATTTTAGCGGAAGCACGGCGATTTTGACCATTGATATGAAAAATCGGGAAGTATTTATCTCCGGATATAAAAAGGCGGAGACGTATTTGAATAACAGCCGGCTGAATACGATCAGAAATACGATCTCGTCAGATATTTCCGCAGGCCATTATGAAAAGGCGTTTCAGACCTACATCAAGTTGGCTTATAAAGATATGGGGAAAAGCCCGGACGACAAGGCTGACAATCTGCTGCTCACATGGTGGTTTCAGCTCATTATTGCCGCAGCCGCGGCCGGAATCGCCGTCACTGTGATGGTGTACAATTCCGGCGGCAAGGTCACCGTCACCGGCAGCACGTATATGGATCACGATACGTCTGAAGTACTGAGCCAGCACGACACATATATCCGAACCGACGTTACAAGAGAAAAAAAGCCTGATAAAGATAATGACAATGACGGCGGAGTCACGAGGGGCGGCACGAGTTACAGCGGAAGCAAGGGTAGTTTTTAAATTATATGTAAAGGATTTGAGCATACATGGGTTTTTTCAGAAATCAGTTAGCAAATGTGGTGGAATGGGAAGAATTCAGAGACGACATGGTTTTCTATAAATGGAACAACCGTGAAATTAAAAAAGGCAGCCGTCTGATCATCCGGCCGGGGCAGGATGCCATCTTTTTATACAACGGGAAAATTGAAGGGATTTTCCGTGATGACGGCGATTATGATATCGAATCAGAAATCATTCCGTTTCTATCTACACTAAAAGGGTTTAAGTTTGGCTTTAACAGCGGCATGCGGGCTGAAGTGCTGTTTGTGAATACGAAGGAGTTCACCGTGAAGTGGGGCACAAAAAACGCCATCAACATTCCGGCGGCAGGTATGCCGGGCGGTATGCCGATCCGCGCAAACGGCACATTTAACTTCAAGGTCATTGACTACATCGGATTGATTGATAAGATTGCGGGTGTCAAAGACAGCTATTTAGTGGAGGACATTAAAATCCGGATTACGTCTATTCTCGATCAGCTTTTGATGAAATGGATCACCAGAGAAGGAAAAGACATGTTCAATCTGCAGTCGAATTCCTTTGAAATCGGAAAAGGGATTCAAGAAGATCTTGATATGCAGCTGATCGGAGACGGCATGTCGATTACGGGCTTCAATATTATGAGCTTTAACTATCCGCAGGAAGTTCAGGATATGATTACGAAAAATGCTTCTTACGGTATGGTGGGCGATGTGAACCGCTATCAGCAGATTTCCATGACGGACGGAATGTCATCCGGCAAAATGAACGGAAGCGGCGCCGCCTCAGACATGGCGGGCATGATGATGGGAATGAATGTGGCAAATCAAATGATGAACCAAATGAACCAAAATCAGCAGAACCAGCCGCAGCAAGATCAAAGTCAGCAGGATCAGGGGACGGCACCGGCAAACGGCTCGGAAGGAGCGGCTAAGCCGAAATTCTGTCCGAACTGCGGAACGAAAACGGAAGGCGCGAATTTTTGTCCGAATTGCGGACAGAAACTTGCGTGACGATATACGAAAAAGAGGCCTTTTTTGGGCCTCTTTTTTTTGTCATGGTTTCATTGTTTGAACGATGAGGGATGTCAGCGCTTTTGATCCCTCAGGTATGAGATGGACGCCGTCCGGTGTGAAATATTCAGGGTGCTGCAATGCTTTTGCGTGCCAATCGACAAGCGTCACATTTTTGCGTGACTCGGCCTGCCGGCGCAATGACTCGTTTACTTTGCTTTCCCACTGCCGCGGCACACGTGTGTTGACAAGATAGATATCGGCTTTTGAAAAGGAGCTGATCAGTGATTCAATTTGGCTGTTTGTGAAATAGCCGTTCGTCCCTAACTCGATGATGACCGCTTTGTCCGGCTGATTAAATGACGCATATTCCGAAGTGAGCTGGAGTGCTTGAGAGACTTGTCTTCCTACCTTTCCGTCGATGGTGACATGAGGGAGGGACTGCCGCAGGTATGACGCAATGTCCAGCATCACCGAGTCACCGATGGCCAGTACGTCTTGCTGAGGCTGTGTTTGTTTTGAATCAGCCGTTTTTTGAGATGACCGTTCCTTTTTCTCTTCATTTTTCTTTGTTTTTGATTTGTCTGCTGGTTCTTTCTTGTTTTTGTCTGACGCGGTATCCGTTTTTTCGCCGCTGTGTTTTTTCTTGCTGTCTTCTTCTTTTGCAGGCTGATCGTGATCGGCCGTTTTGTGCGAAGAGGCGGCGGTTTCTTGCTGATCATTTTGCGCGTACGTCCATTGCGGCTGTTTTTTCTCTTCGGCTATTCCTGACAGCCCGCCCGCAAATACGAGAATGGCGGCAAGAATAAGGCCGAGCGACATTCGGCTGATGACAGAAGATGTCTTCCATTCCAGAAAGCGGTTCAGAAACACGCGGCGTAAAAATGGCCGGAAGCCCGCAGTGCGGATCGGCTGTTCAATGAAATGGTAAGATAGCTCGGCAAGAATGAAAGTGGCGCCGATTCTGACGGCGCAGTGCCAATAAACCGGATTTCCGATTTCCTGCACGGGTGTGCTCAGTACGAAAACCGGGTAATGCCAAAGGTAGATTCCGTATGATCTCGTTCCGATCCAGCGAAGCGGCTTCCATGAAAGGACATGTCCCAAAAAGCTGCTCGGATGGCATAAACATGCGACAAGAACCGCTGCGGTGATGCTGATCAAAAGCATGCCGCCCTTGTACAAGAAGGGTTCATATTCATCCGTGTAAAAGACGCAAAGCAGCAGCGCGGCAAAAGCGGCAAGCTCCGTCCCATGAAGCAGGTGTTTCATGCTGCTCGGCAGCCGTTTGGAAGATAATCGTTTCATCGGCCACACTAAAGCTAAAGCGCAGCCGATCAGCAATTCAAATGAGCGGGTATCCGTCCCGTAATAAACGCGGCTCGGATCTCCGCCGGGCACATACATCATACTCATTACGACTGCAGAACATAACGCGAGGAACATGACCGCGGCCGCAAGCCGGGCCCGTGTTTTACATATGTACATTCCCGCAAGCAGCAGGAACGGCCATATGATATAAAACTGTTCTTCAATCGCCAGCGACCAAAGGTTTTTTAATGGCGAAGGGGAGCCGAAGCTGTCGAAATAAGAAAGTTGATGAAAGATAAACCACCAATTGCTTATGTAAAAAAGTGAGGAGACCGCATCCCCGCGTACGGTATGCAGGAGCTCGCTGTTAAACAATACGACCCAAATGACCGTCGTGATAATCATGAGATAAGCCGCCGGCAGAAGCCGCCTGATCCGGCGCACCCAAAAATCACGCAAATCAAGGGTAATGGCATTGCCTTGGGCAGGCAATATAATAGATGTAATTAAATACCCCGATAAAACAAAAAAGATATCAACACCAATGAAACCGCCGTCGGCCCAGTTGAAATTCAGATGATATGCGATAACTGCGAGGACGGCAAAGGCGCGAAGTCCATCCAGTCCGGGAATATAGCGGTGATGCAGTGACTTGTCTGACATGGTATTCCTCCAATAATGTGTGCGGAAATTCTCGCTGTTTTGCGGATGGCTATGGCAGATTTCTGTACAGTCTTCCATTTGTTCCGTTAATTAGACGCATTCGGAAGGGGATTTTGTTTCAGAAAAAATGAATGAAATGCTGTGATTTTCTTAAACTTTTCAGCCCCCGTCCGGCGTCTGTTATATGAAAAGGGTCCCTTATGCATCTTGGCTGTTGCGGGACGAAAGAAAAAATCCATGATCTGCAGATATCATGGATTTTTTTCTTTCTTTATCTGATGTAGCGGTCTCCGACAAGCAGCTTGGAGATGACGGAGGTCGGTATTGTAAACTCTGTAACGCCCATATATCCGGGTGCCGCTTCGTATTCATCAAATGAAATAACAAGTTTGTGCTTATCTGTAATATAAAAATTCTGGTCGGCGCGGATGGCTTTAAAAGGCTCCGTCATATCATCATCTTCGACCCAGTATATTTTATTCGGATCTTCTTTCATCTGTTTTTTCATTTGTTCTTTAATATTTTGGCTGATGACTTTAATATAACGGTCATCTTTAAATAAACTCTTTAATGTAAGCACGGCCTCATTCTTTTTATCAATCGTGATGTAACGGCTTTGCGTATAAGATGAAGCTTGTGTTTTTTCGATATCACGGCGGATTGAGATCAAATCCGCTGTGTCAGTAACGGTTTCATAATCGCTGTAAATACTGAGGTGGCCTTTTTTGCTTTTTGAGGTCGCCTTCATAAATTCCTGATACAGCTCTTTGCTTTCTTTCATATAATGCCGGTTGATGCTGTCTTCGAGTTTATGATCGGAAAGTCCGGACAGAGCGGGCGTTTTCACATCAATGCTTGATTGATTCTTTTCTTCCTTCATCTCCGTGAATGTGATGGCTTGGACGACTTTGCCGATGACGGGGATTTTAGACATGGCTTGTGCGGCATCCGGATTGATATTGACAACGGCGGTAAATAAGACGGCCGCAGCGACTGCCGCGGATGTCGGCCACATCACGATTCGTTTTTTCTTCGGTTTCTGCTGAAGGGCTTTTTCGACAATGCTGTCCAGTTCCTTAGGAATGGGCACACTTTTATACTCTTCTCTTAATTGTTCTAATCTCTTTTCCATTAAGAAAGATCCTCCTTCGTCAGCTGAATGCGCATGAGCTTCAGCCCCCTGTAAAGGCGTGTTTTGACGGTGTTGATGTTTTCCCCCGTGATGTCCGCGATTTCTTCTAATTTCAGGTCTTCAAAGAAACGCAGAATGATAATGGTTTTATATTGATGCGGCAGGTCATCAAGCGCTTCGTGAAGGTCCGTGTCTTTGTAGTGATCTTCCTTTCCGCGGCTTAAAAACTCGATCGTTTCATCGTCCATCACTTTCAGTTTTTTCTGTTTGCGGAGAAAATCAATGGCCGTGCGCACTAAAATTTTATAAAACCAGCTTTTGATCACATCGGGGTTTTTGACGGATTCGACCGATGTCAGCGCTTTTTGAATTGATTCCTGAACAATATCTAACGCGTCATCCTTGTTCTTTACGTAACTGTACGCAAGCCGGTAAAAGTCTTCTTTGCGCTCAGTTATGCACGTCACAAGCGACGCTTTGGCTGTTTCGTTCTTCATTGCTTCAAAGGGCTCCTTTTTTAAAAATACGTATCATAGGCTGCTGCCTAAGGATAGACGGGACAGGGTGAAAAATAGTTTGCGCAGAGGGGATCATTTTTAAAAGGAAAAGGAAGGAAAGACGAAGAGATGAAAAAAAGAGCCGGAACGGCTCTTTTTCGGATGTGTCTGATATTCAGCTGAACGGTTTAGTTCGGTTTGACTAAGATTTTCACTTGGTTTTTCTCTTTGATTAAAGCGCCGAAGCCTTCTTCAATCAGATCGTCGAGCACGATTTTTTTCGTGACGAGCTTATCTGCTGAGAAGTAGCCCTCTTTCATCAGTGCAAGAACGGAAGGGAAGATGTCACGGTATCCGATAATGCCTTTTACGGTCCGTTCTTTGATGACGATATCGTTCGGATGAATTTCCGCTCCTTTTTCCCAGATGCTGACGATAACCGTTTCACCGGCAATGTTTGTTGACTGGATCGCCTGGCGGAGAACGACAGGAACGCCTGTTACTTCATAAGAAACATCAACGCCGCCGTTTGTGCGTTTAGCGATTTCTTCAACGACATCGTCCGTTTTTGACGGATCAATGATGATAGCGCCGAGTTCTTTCGCTTTTTCCTGACGTTCCGGTGAAAGTTCAACCGCGTAAATATCTGTGGCGCCGGCCGCTTTCAGGGCTTCAATCACAAGCAGCCCGATCGGTCCGCAGCCAAAAACTGCCGCCTTGTCGCCCGCTTTTAATTTGCTTTGGCGGACGGCGTAAAGCGCTACCGCTGACGGCTCAACAAGCGCGCCCTGTTCGTAAGAAAGCTCTTCAGGAAGCTTAAACAGCAATTCTTCGTCAACGGATACATATTCAGAAAATCCGCCGCCGCCTCCGGCTAAGCCTAAGAATCCCATTTGTTCATCAAGGTTATAGGCTCCCTGATGTCCGTGTGTGGCAAAAATCGGTTCCACGACGACACGGTCGCCGACGCTGTAATTTTTGACGCCTTCGCCCACTTCCACGACTTCTCCTGAGAATTCGTGACCCATCGTGACGGGCGCCATTTCGTTTGTTAACGGATGAGGTTTGCCGACCGGAATAAAGATCGGGCCTCCCAAATATTCATGAAGGTCGCTTCCGCAAATCCCGCACCATTTGACTTTAATTTTGACTTTACCCGGTTCTGCTTTAGGTTCATCAATGTTTTCGATTCGAATGTCTTTTTGATTGTGCCATCTTGCCGCTTTCATTGATTATCACTCCTAGTCTGATTGAAACGAGTATAGGTACATGATCAATATGAACCACGGTTAAAAGGAATAAAGTGCTTGCTTCCTAAAGCCTGATTTCTCAAAAAATATCATATTATGCAACTATCAATAGGCCTTATAAAAAGTCCATATTGAATGCAGAAATACTCTATGAATATTATAACGCTAATGAATTAAATTTTGTAGTATAATTTACCATGGAATTATATAGAACGGGGAATTGTGTCTTCGTTGTGTGCATGTCTCATCACGTTGTAATGAACATGTAAAGTGATTGAAATATTATAATCGTCTTCTTGGTGTATAATTTTGCCTAGAATAAAGAATCAGGAGGACGAAAGCTTGAAGAAGTTATTCTTAGCCTTATTGATTTTAGCAGGAAGCACGCTGGGAGCGATCAGTTACTCTTCTGATGCAAGTGCTAAAAAAGTGAACGGAAATATTACATGGTATAATGGAGTCGGTAAAAAAGGATCGTCCGGTAAAAAACTGGGACACTGGGATTGCGCGACAAAATTAGGATTTGACGTTCCGAGAAACGGAACGAAAATCAGAGCTTATGCAAAAGCAAAACCGAAAAAGGTTATCACCGTATACAAAAATGATGTAGGCCGTATGCCGAATGCCGTATTGGATGTCAGCCCGAAAGCGTTCAAAGCGCTCGGATATCCGTTAAGCAAAGGAAAAGTATCCGGACACTACAGCTATTAAAATAGACCATCTTAAAAAGCAAGGACACTGATTCTTGCTTTTTCTGATTGACGGAGAGATTGATAATGAAGAAGAAACGATGGATCTGGGTGTTGCTGGCCGCCGTTTTGGCGGCGGTCATCGCGTCCGTTTTACTGATTAAAGGAAAAAGCGACGGCGGCGGAAAAGCCGTTGTCTCCGGCGGCCATGACAAGCTGCTTGTTTCCATTACAGACAAAGATCTGATGACGAAATATTACGAAGACAGCCGCGTGCTGTACGAGGAAAAGCTTTCGGCATATCCGGCGTTTGCGCTGGATGACGCCCATCAGGTGCTCTATTTTGTCGGGAATAATGACCAAAATGAGATGCGTCTGTATAAGCTTGATCTGAAGACGAAAAAGAAGACGGTGCTTTATAAAGGAACGGCAAGCGCTGACAGTCTGTTTTTATCAAAGGATTTGACGCACATTTATTTCCGTCTCGGAAAAGCGGATGAAGATATTTTCCGTCTCGCATCTTTTGATTTGAAAACGAAACGTTATGAAAATCTGTATCCCGCCGCCGATGAGAAAGACGACAGTGTGAGCAGCTTCTTTTATAACCGCAGCCAAAACGATTTTGCGCTTCTGCATTATTCCGTGAAAGAGGATTATCAAAAAACGGATGAGGCAAATGAGAAGGGGATTGACCCTGAACCGACGAATATCCGGTTTGCAGCAGGAGCGGGCGAACATCTTCAGGATCTGACAAACCTTGAGCAGTTTATCAGCGACGTGGCGGTGTCACCGGACGGAAAGAACCTTGTCTTTACATCTTATACCCAAAAAGGGACGGAACAAAAAGCGTCCATCCGTCTGATGAATGTCAAAACGAAAAAAGACGAAACGATTATCTCAAACGGTAAGGACTTCGCTCCGCTGATTGATGCCCAGCCTCAGTTTTCTAAAGACGGCAGCATCATTTATTTCATGGCGGAAGCAAAAGGCGCTAAGCGTCTGAAGGATGAAACGGGGCGGAATGCGAAGGTCCGGACCATTTATGCTTATCATTTGGATACGAAAAAATGCGAAAAAGTCTGGGAAAATGACAACGGCATTATCAACAGTTTTTCCGTCATCCAATCATGAAAAAAACACTCAGCGCCCGCTGGGTGTTTTTTAATGAACAAAGCTGGCTGCGGCTGAGGCGAGCCATTTGAAAAAACGGAGAATCGGAACGGCAAAATGGAGCGTTTCGATGAATGACTGTGCGGCACGGTTCATTTTCCGCCGTTTTGCCATTTCCTTCAGATCTTTCTGCTGCCGATCGTTTTTCATGTTCATTGCTCCTTTGCATCATAAAAGGACATGATAACGCAAAGGCCTCTCATGAGACATGGAGGCCTTCTCTATGTTGAGACTCGTAAAAGGGAGGTCTAACTTGATGCCGTTTGATTATTGTTTTGGAGATTTACCAACGAACGGACGCCGTCGATCATTTTACTGCCGCAAAGGGGGCAAGTCGGGGTATCACTGCCGGCAAAATTCTTTCTGCTCCAGCCGATACAGTCCTCTTTTGTGCATTCCCACGTACTGACATCTTCTTTAGGCAGCGGTTCCTGATTACGTTTGTTGTAGTAAGACATAAAGTCACTTCTTCCCTTATGAATTTTCGTGCACTCCTTCATTGTCTCATACTTTTCCCTAATCTCCTAATTCCTTTTTCTATCCAGATTTCCAATGAGGGTGCACCGTCTTCCTGTTATTACAGTATATGCAAATAAGTGTCTTCTTATTTTTTCTTTTTGGATAAATAAAAAATCCCCTCTCAGAAAAGGGGGGATATTTGTTTACTGCTTATCCGTGACGTCCATCGGTCTCATCATGTCGTAATCTTCGTGCTCTAAAATATGACAGTGCCATACGTAGCGTCCGCTGTAAGGAGCGAAAGTCGCCGCGATTCTGATGACCTCTCCCGAGTGCGCCTGCACGGTGTCTTTCCAGCCTTTTTCACTTGGAGGAGGCGGGACGGCGGGGCCTGTATACACAATGTCGCCGAATTTGTTATAACGCTCTAAGTCAAAAGGACGCCGGTCAAGGATTTGGAAGGAAACAAGGTGCAGGTGTATCGGATGGGTTCCCCCCATCGGATTGATAATCGACCAGATTTCCGTTGTACCGAGCTTCGGCGCTTCTGTCACAGGATCATGCCATCGCTTGTTATTCAGCGTCAAAACGGGCCGGCCGTATTTGTCTTGCGTATTTGTGAGTTTAAGCGTCCTGATATTGTGTATTCTCTTTGATGTCACATTAGGCATTGTTGAAAGATATTTAGGCTTCCGGCTTGTGTCTTCTCCCTTCAGCGGTTTTGTGACGCGGAATTGCATCACATTGGCGTCTGTATCCGGATCGGCGTCGCCCCCGCAGCCGGTGCCGTTCGTTAAAATGATATGTTCTCCGTCAAAGGCGGAGAAATCGATGAGCACATCATACCGCTCTGCCGGGGCTAAGCTGATAGATTGTGTTTTGACAGAGCGGGGAAGCAGTCCGCCGTCAGAACCGATTTGGATAAACTTGCCGCCGTTATTGAGCGAGAGAGAAAATGTTCTCGTATTGGAGGCATTAAGGATGCGGAAACGATATGTCCGCGGTTCAACTTCCATATACGGCCACGCTTTACCATTGACGAGAATGGTATTTCCGCAAAAAAACGGGACGATGGAAGGGTCGGGCAGCGTTTCGGAAGGGTTAGCAGGTCCGCTCGGATAAGACAAGGAACCGTCGTCATTTAACGTGCGGTCCAAAATCATAAGCGGTACGTCATACTCTCCGGAGGGAAGCTTCAGCTGCTTTTCTTTTCGCTCGCGAATGATATACATCCCGGCAAGCCCGGCGTACACATTGAGCCTCGTAATCGCCATGGCGTGATCGTGATACCATAACAGAGCCCCGCGCTGTTTGTTTGGATAATGGTATACCTCTTTCTCAAAATAAGGACCCGTTTCCTTAAAATCCTTTGTGAACCATGCTTCCGGGTAGCCGTCGCTGTCCGGCGGGGTTGCTCCTCCGTGTAAATGGACGACGGTTTTGACATCGGGTTCTTGATGGCCGCTTTCTGAATGGTGAATGGTATGATCCACGGGCAGAAAATGCTTATCCGGCAGGTCATTCATCCATTTAATATAGACGTTTTCATCTTTGTTCACGTCGATCGTCGGACCGGGAAATAAACCGTTATACCCCCACAGCCGGGTCGGCGGGAGATCGCGGTGCAGCTTGTGAAAGCATTCCTTCATGGTGACTTCATAATACGTGCTGCCGTCTGATTTCTTCTGCGGCTGGAGTGTTTCGATAATCGGCAGTTCATCTGCAAATTTTTCTAGTGCCATTTTTCATCCTGTCCTTATCAATTATTGAAATCCTGTACTACAGTTAATGCTGCCTTGAACAGGTTGGTTAAAAAAACACCCGCCCTTTTTTGAGGGGGGGTGTTTGCGGTTATTGCGCAACCCGGCTTTCGGAAGCGCTCTCTTTCGGTTTTTGTTTTTTGCGGAATACATATGAGGCAAGTACCAGCAGAGTAATAAATCCTGTCAGCAGAAATTCAGACCGCATTGAACTGATAAACAGCATAGATAACAAGATGGCGCAAATGGCGATGATCGTCAGGTAGGTTAAGTACGGATAGAACCACATTTTGATTTTAAGAGATTCAGGGTTTGTCCGTTCGATTTTCTTTCTCATTCTCAGATGTGAGACGGCGATGACGAGATAAACGAGCAGTGCGATCGCCCCTGATGAATTGACCAGAAATAAGAATACGGAGTCGGGAGAAAAGTAGTTCATAACAACGGCAATATAGGAGAAAAAGGTGCCGGCGATAATGGCTTGAACCGGTACGCCTCTTTTACTCAGTTTCATAAAACGCCGCGGCGCTTCATTTCGCTCTGCCAGTGAATACAGCATCCGTGACGTCGTATAAAGCCCGGAGTTCAGGCAGGACAGAACGGCTGTCAGGACGATGAAATTCATGATTTGAGCGGCTGCGGGAACCCCGATATGGCTCAAAACGGCAACGAAGGGGCTTTCCAAAATATTGGCTGAATCCCACGGCAGCAGTGTGACCACAACCGCAATGGAGCCGACGTAAAAAATAATGATCCGCCAAACGACTGAGCGGGTCGCCTTCGTGACGGATTCGACCGGATTTGACGTTTCTCCCGCTGCGATTGCGACGATTTCAGATCCCATGAAAGAAAAAATGACAACGACGATGCCGAGCAGAACGGAACTTGGACCTTTAGGGAAAAATCCGCCGTTTCCCGCCAGATTTTCCAGCCCGACCGGTTTGCTGCCGGGGACGATTCCGAAAATGAATGCAAATCCCGCGATTAAGAAGACAACGATCGTCGCTACCTTCACTAAGGAAAGCCAGTATTCAAATTCGCCGAACGATTTAACTGAATAAATATTCGTCAGTGTTAACAGCACGGTCAGAAGCAGACTCGTCAGCCATAACGGAATGCCCGGGAACCAATACTGTATGATTCCGGCGCCTGCAATGGCTTCAATGGCAATGACGATGACCCAGAAAAACCAATACAGCCACCCGATCGTAAAACCGGCCCAAGGACCGATGGCGTCATGCGCGTACTGTGAAAACGAACCGCTTGTCGGGTTGACGGAGGACATTTCCCCCAGCATTCTCATAATAAAAATCACTAATAGTCCTGCTAATGCGTAGGAGACAATCGCTCCGGGTCCGGTGGAATGAATGACGGATCCGCTTCCGACAAATAATCCGGCGCCGATCACGCCGGCAATTGAAATCATAGTCATATGCCGGGTTTTTAATCCCTTTGATAAAGAGTTAGGCTGATTCATTCTTTGCCTCCTTTTGGTTTGTTTATGCTGAATATTCCGACAAGTATTATTCTATCATAAATGCCACAGACAGTTGAAAATGATGTAAGAAAATATGACATTTTTTCTCGTCCGTACAGCAGAAGGTGCCGGGAGGAAAAGAAATAATTTTCTGTTATTTTTGTGTTTTAATGGTTTTGAAAATAATTCCATGAAAACAGGATGGCAAGAAGCCTTGGTGCGATTGGGATGAGAGGGTTTTCGTGAATAAAAGTAAGTTTCCTGAGTGCATAAATGTTCCATGCTTACTATTTTTCTGTGGAAAGTGAATCATGTTTCTATAGACCCACTGTGTCTTCGCTTTGTATGATAATGAAGGAAAAATTGAACGGGAAGGAGGATTTTAAGTGGAGAGATATCATGAATTGAAAAAAGGCGAAACCGGAGCGATTGTCAGTATTGGCGCATATGCGGCATTGTCGGCTGTGAAGCTTGTGATCGGTTATTTGTTTCACTCAGAAGCGCTTCAGGCCGACGGTTTAAATAATACGACTGATATCGTGGCATCTGCAGCTGTTTTCATCGGTTTGCGCATCTCTCAGAAACCTCCTGACGAAGATCATCCTTACGGCCATTTTCGGGCGGAGACCGTCGCGTCCCTTATCGCGTCCATTATTATGATGCTTGTCGGAATGCAAGTGCTGTTCAGCGCCGCGCAATCTATTTTTTCCGTTAAAGAGGAAACACCGGATATGATAGCCGCCTGGACGGCCGCGGGGAGCGCCGTCGTGATGCTGATGGTCTGCCGCTATACGAAAGGGCTTGCCAAAAAGGTAAACAGCCAGGCCCTTTCAGCTGCGGCCGCTGATAATAAATCAGATGCGCTCGTCAGTATCGGCACGTTTATCGGAATTTTTGCTTCACAGTTCCATTTGGCTTGGGTGGATACGGTTACCGCGTTTATCATCGGATTGATCATCTGCAAAACCGCGTGGGATATTTTTAAGGAATCCTCTCATTCGCTGACTGACGGTTTTGATGTCAAACATATTTCTGACTATAAAAAGACGATTGAACAGATTGCGGGCGTCAGCCGTTTAAAAGATATTAAAGCGAGATATCTGGGCAGCTCCGTTCATATTGATGTCGTCATTGAAGTGCCGTCAGATCTGAACATTAAAGAGAGTCATGAGATCGCAAATGAGGTAGAACGCAAGATGAAAGAGGAACATGCCATTGACCGTTCACACGTTCATATGGAGCCTCTCCAGCTGAAATAAAGCTTCCTTTCTAAAGGGAGCTTTTTTCCTTTTTTAGACTGGAAACAATTTGCTGGAAACGTTTTTTTATACTGTTTATATTTTGTGGTAAAGTTAGGTTACGATAATTGAAATTTGAGAGATGACTAGGAGGAGAAGAATGGCTTATAAAGAAGAGCTGCATCCGCTGCTGGAGAAAGCCGTTGAGCATATTGAAAACATCATCATAGGAAAACGGGATATCGCCATACTCAGTCTGGCCGCCATTCTCGCAAAAGGGCATGTGCTGCTGGAAGACGTGCCGGGAGTCGGAAAAACGATGATGGTCCGCGCTTTGGCCAAGCTGATCGGAGCTGACTTTAAGAGGATTCAGTTCACGCCGGATCTTCTGCCGTCAGATGTGACGGGTGTCTCTATTTATAATACGAAAACGATGGAATTTGAATACCGCCCGGGACCGATCATGGGGAATATCGTGCTGGCTGATGAAATTAACAGAACCTCTCCGAAAACACAGTCTTCTCTGCTTGAGGCAATGGAGGAAGGGAATGTCACGATTGACGGAAAGACAATGCGGCTGGCTGAGCCGTTTTTCGTCATGGCCACACAAAACCCGGTTGAATATGAAGGAACGTATCCGCTTCCCGAAGCCCAGCTTGACCGGTTTTTATTTAAGCTGCGCATGGGCTATCCGACTGCCGAGGAAGAGCTTCGGGTTCTGTCTTTGCAGGAAGGGCGCAATCCGCTTGAAACAATCGAGCCCGTCATTTCTAAAGAACAGTTTATCAGCCTTCAGCAAAAACTGGAGCAGGTGCGGGTGGATGATGGAATAAAAGCGTATATCGTCGGCATTACTCAGCATACCCGCCGGCATCCGTCCGTACATCTGGGCGTAAGTCCGCGCGGTTCAATCTCATTAATGAAAGCCGCGCAGGCGTACGCGCTGCTTCATGACCGCGATTACGTCATTCCTGATGACGTCCAGTATTTGGCTCCGTATACGCTGCCGCACAGAATGATCCTGACCGCCGAGGCGAAATTTAACGATGTGACGCCGGAAGCGGTTATAGAAGACATCATGCAAACGGAAAAAGTCCCGGTCCAAAGGATGTCGGTCCGCTAATGAGAAAGAAGATGCATTGGCTTCTATATGGCTGGAAGCTGCTTATGTTGGCCGTACTGACGGCGGCTGTCTTTTCTTATGCCATGTTTCAGGGCGGATTTGTGAGCTGGTTTTTATTTTATGCGTTTTTGCCGTTTACCGTTTACGCCGGGCTGGTCGCTGTGTACCCGCTGCGGGCGTTTCAGGTGACGCGTGACGTGTCCTCCGCCCAGTTAACCTCAGGCGACAGGCTGTCTGTCACCATCAGGCTGGCGAGGCGCCTGCCGTTTCCGCTGACATATATGGTCATTGAAGATGTGATGCCGGAAACGCTTGGCGAGAGGCGCAGTGCGAAACAGCTCGTGTTTCCGTGGTTTCAAAGGAAGCTGACGTTACAATATGAGCTGCCGCAGGTGCCGCGCGGAGAGCATCATTTACATACGATAAGAGTTCGGACGGGAGATGTTCTCGGGCTTTTGGACAAGACGGCGTTGTTTTCCGTTACGGATACGGTTCTGGTTTTCCCGGCGTACGGGTCTGTTCACTATAAGCCGCAGGCTGCCTCCGGGGAAGAGGGTGCGTCTGCCGGCGCTCCGTTTCAGGTACACCGCTCCGCAATGGCTGCGAGCGTCAGAAATTATCAGCCGGGCGACCGGTTTTCCGCACTTGACTGGAAAACATCGGCGCGGCGAAATGAGCTGATGACGAAGGAATTTGACCCGCTGCAGAGTGTGAATATGATTCTCCTTTTGGACTGCAGGCCGTCCCCATCGTTTGAAGCCGCGGTATCAGCTTCGGCATCCCTGCTTTACACGGCGCTTGTGAAGGGCTCTCCCGCAGGATTTATTTCATTGGGGAGCGACCGGACCGTATTTCCCGTCCGGGAGGGAGAACGGCATTTCAGAAAGATGCTGCGTTACCTGGCATCAGCTTCAGAATCGGAAGAAGCCGATGCGGGCGGGCGTTTAGGAAAAGAGCTGGCGGATCCGCGCGTCCGCAAAGCTTCCATTGCCGTCGTGACGGGCAGTCTTACAGAAGACCTTCTCAAACAGGCTGAGCCCGGCCGTGCTGACATGACGGTGTTTTTGGCGAAAGAAACGAATGCCGCGCTTTCGGAGAAAGAACGGAAACTCGCTCTCATCTTCGCTCAAAAAAATATTAAGGTGCAAATGATCAGGGACAAACGGGTGTCCCATGTTGTTTAGAAAGAGAGGTGGCGCGCCATGCCGCATGACGAGAACCAGGGAAGCAGGCTGAGTCTGCTGCTGTTTTATTTTCTCGCTTTTTTATTGTTATGGGAATGGCTCAGGCCGCTGCACAATTTTACGGATTCAAAACATACAGGTTTTTTCATCGTTTTTATCGGTTTGGCATTTCTGCTGTCATTCTTCCGGATGAGGTGGTACGTCACCGTGCCGTCCTGCATTCTGTTTACGTTGATCAGTATTCACATCCTGTTTTATAAAGGTTCGGTTTTTCAGCCGGAATGGCTCGTTTCTTTTTTGCGGGACGTGATGCAAAATGCCCGCCACATCGGGTCCGGAAGATGGAATGATATGAATCCGTCGTTCCGCACGTTGCTGTTTTTTGTGCTTTTATGGCTGCTCGTGTATTTGCTGCATTACTGGGTGATCTATCAGCGGAAAATATTATTCTTTTTTATCATGACGGTGGCGTATATCACCGTGCTTGATACGTTTACTCCTTATGATGCCGCGTACGCCGTCATCCGGATCGTCTTTATCGGCTTTTTGATGATGGGGCTTTTGTATATGGAGCGCATCCGGCTTACGGAACACATAGCGTTTAAAAAAAGATTGATACTCAAATGGTTTCTGCCGCTGATGCTGTTTATCTGCGCTTCCGTCGTGTTCGGTCTGGCGGCTCCGAAATCAGACCCGAACTGGCCGGACCCCGTGCCGTTTCTTAAAAAAATAACAAACCACAAAGAAGTGCCCGCCGCCGAAAGCAAAATCGGCTACGGCAATCATGATGAAACATTGGGCGGCCCTTTTCAGGAGGATGATACGCCGGTTTTTACATGGAAGGGAAAAGAACGGGCGTACTTCCGGGTGGAAACGAAGGATACATACACGGGGAAAGGCTGGGTGGAGACCGATCAGGGCATGTCCTATAAACTGAACGGCGGCAACGTGGAAGATATATGGTTTGACCGGAGTGTGCAGACGAGACGGTATACGGCACAGGTGTCCATTGATGAGAATTATCTCTATAATCACGTCATGTATCCGATCGGCGTCTCCAATATTAAACCCCCGAAGCACTCGATTCAGCTTGAAATGAACGGAAACACCGAGCAAATTACGCCGGTCAGTGAACAAGTGGGCAACATCCGCAATATGGGACGGTACACGGTGACTTTTCAGGCGCCCGTCTTTAAGCTGAATGATCTCAGAAAAGAGAAAGTGAAACGATACCGTGAGCAGAATCAATTCAATGACCGGTATTTACAGGTCCCCGACAGCCTTCCGAAAAGAGTGAGACAGCTTGCGGACAGACTGACGCGGGATCATCATAATATGTTCGATAAAGCGAAGGCGATCGAGGATTATCTCGGATCTTCCGCATTTTCGTATAATACACAGGATGTCGCGGTTCCGGAGCACAATCAGGATTATGTCGATCAATTCCTGTTTGAAACGAAAAGAGGATATTGTGATAACTTTTCATCGGCAATGGCCGTGCTGCTCCGCTCTGCGGGAATTCCCGCCCGTTGGGTGAAGGGCTATACATCCGGCGAGTATAAAGACGCAGGCGACCATAACGGCCACATTTATGAAGTCACAAACAACAACGCCCATTCGTGGGTAGAAGTGTATTTTCCCGATCAGGGCTGGGTGACGTTTGAGCCGACAAAAGGCTTCACCAATCCGACGGAGTTTACGTCAGAGCAAAATCATACCGCGGCAAAAGACAGCGGAGGCTCAGCGGGGAATTCGGATTCACCGTCTGACAAGCAGCATCAGGAAACAAAACCGGAAAAAGAAGAAACACCGAAAAAGCGGGATCACAGCGCGGCACCGCAGCCTGTGATCCGCAACAAAACCGCGGCACACCTGTGGCCGTATGCAGCTATTGTCATCGTGATTTCAGCCGCGGCGGCACTCGCCTGGCTGTTCCGGGCGCGCTGGATTCCGCACGTTACAGCAGCCAGATTGAAGCGGCGAACGGATGAAGACGTCTTTTTCGATGCATATGCCGCGCTGCTCCGCCAGCTGAAACGAAAAGGATTCAGCAGGGGAGACGGAGAAACACTGCGCGATTTTGCCGCGAGGATTGACGAGGCGCACCATACAAACGACATGTCCGAGCTGACGCTGCGCTATGAGCGGGCCTTATACCGCAGGGATAATGCCGCAAAGCTTTGGAATGAATCGGGACAGTTGTGGGAAAATATAATTAAAACAAGATAGTCTTGACCGCATATCGTCCTGTTGTTAGAATAAATGAATGTTAAATGGGAGCCCGGGAGCGTTAAAAAGCCGGGCTTCCGTACAAGTCTTGCGCGACAGAGGGCTGAACGTTTGTCCTCCGTTTTTTCTGTGTCAAAAACTTAGAGGAGATTAGGTGACAACCATGACGAAGTTAGTGAATGAAATGATTCTTGTTCTTGATTTCGGCAGTCAGTATAACCAGCTGATTACCCGCCGGATCCGTGAATTTGGCGTATATAGCGAGCTGCACCCCCATACGTTGACAGCTGAGGAAATCAAAGAAATGAATCCAAAAGGAATTATCCTTTCAGGCGGACCGAACAGTGTATATGATGAAGGATCTTTCCGCTGTGACGAAAAAATCTTTGAACTCGATATTCCTGTATTAGGCATCTGCTACGGCATGCAGCTGATGACTCATTACCTCGGAGGGAAAGTCGAGGCGGCAAGCCAGCGCGAATACGGAAAAGCGAACATTCAGATTCAAGGAACTCCTGACTTGTTCAAAGATCTTCCGGAAGAACAGGTTGTGTGGATGAGCCACGGCGATTTGGTTGTAGAAGTTCCTGAAGGCTTCACTGTTGACGCAACAAGCCATCACTGCCCGAATTCAGCGATGAGCAAAGCGGACAAGAATTGGTACGGCGTTCAGTTCCACCCGGAAGTGCGCCACTCTGAATACGGCAATGATCTTCTGAAAAACTTTGTATTCGGCGTTTGCGATTGTGAAGGCAAATGGTCAATGGAAAACTTTATAGAAATCGAAATGCAAAAAATCCGTGAAACAGTCGGAGACAAACAGGTTCTTTGCGCGCTAAGCGGCGGTGTTGATTCCTCTGTTGTGGCTGCTTTAATTCATAAAGCGATCGGCGACCAGCTGACTTGTATTTTCGTCGATCACGGCCTGCTTCGTAAAGGCGAAGCTGAAGGCGTCATGAAAACGTTCAGCGAAGGCTTTAATATGAATGTCATTAAAGTTGATGCGAAAGACAGATTCTTAAACAAGCTGAAAGGTATTTCTGATCCTGAGCAAAAACGCAAAATCATCGGCAACGAATTCATTTACGTGTTTGATGATGAAGCGGACAAGCTGAAAGGCATCGATTACCTTGCGCAAGGAACGCTTTACACGGATATTATCGAGAGCGGTACTGCAACGGCGCAAACGATCAAATCGCACCACAATGTAGGCGGACTTCCTGAAGATATGCAGTTTGAACTGATCGAGCCGCTGAACACCCTTTTTAAAGACGAAGTGCGCGCGCTTGGCACAGAGCTCGGCCTTCCGGATGATATCGTATGGCGTCAGCCGTTCCCGGGCCCTGGACTTGGCATCCGCGTACTCGGTGAAGTAACGGAAGAAAAGCTTGAGATCGTTCGTGAATCAGACGCGATTCTTCGTGAAGAAGTGGCGAACCACGGCCTAGAGCGCGACATCTGGCAGTACTTCACGGTTCTTCCCGATATCCGCAGCGTCGGCGTCATGGGAGATGCGAGAACGTATGATTACACAATCGGTATCCGTGCCGTAACATCAATCGACGGCATGACATCTGACTGGGCGCGTATCCCTTGGGATGTGCTTGAAGTGATTTCGACACGGATCGTCAACGAAGTGAAACACATCAACCGCGTCGTGTATGACATTACGAGCAAGCCGCCTGCAACGATTGAGTGGGAATAGTCAAAAGAAGCTTAGAATCCTTGGTTTATAAGGGTTCTAAGCTCTTTTTTCTTTTATAGCAACAATTGATCCAATATTATTAATTGAACCGTGAATTTTAAAGAAAAAGTATTCCACAATGGGATAATAATTAATGTTGTTTTAGAATAAAGTTTGTTCAAATTAAGCAAATTAAAGAAACCCTCTATTCAAATACAACCATTTCTCCGACATCTATAAATCCAAATCGCTTATAGATATTTTTTCCATCCTCTGAAGCCTGTAATACAACTGGTTTTTGTTTATCCTTTGTTTGATTTAGAAGAAATTGAAACATTTCACTGCCAATTCCTTTACCTCTAAATGTTTCTTTTGTCATCACATCATAAATACCATAGCTATCTTTGCTTTCTATTAATAAACCGGTAGTTACAGGCACCTCATCTATGCATCCAGTAAACATTTGAACTTCTGAACCTAATTTTATTTGTGAAAACGTATTAAAATAACTTTCTAATGCATCTTTTTCTGGTGTACCTTCAAATAAGCTCATGAATACGTCTATATATTTTAAAAGTTCTTCATCATTTTTCACAGCAGTAATCATAAGCTGATGGGAAATTCTTTGCCCAACATTAAGAGTATTTTCAAGTTTCATCATTACATTACGTTCCGCTTCTTTTAGATCATATTCTTGTATAAGTTTTGTCCAATCCTCAGTTAAATACTGAGCATCAATCCAAATACTAAAGGGATATTTTTTATATGAAAAATTATCGATTCCATGTCTAATCTTAACTGTATTTTTGATATTTGGAGATTTCGGCAATACTACATTAAATGTATCAGTAGGAATTTTTGTATTTGCTATGATGAAATCTTCTTCCTTTGTAAAGTCTCCGCTAACTGTATGAGTAAATGATTTTAATTTTTCTTCCAAATTGTTTATGACTAATTGTTGATTTGTAATCATGTTTTTGCACCTTTCAATTCAATTTAGTGCGCTTTTTTTATTATAAGGTCAACTAAAACACTAAATATACAGTGTTCACAGTATTTACACCCTCCCATAATATTCAGAAGACATTGAAGTGATTTGTTTTCTTTTCTAAATAATCTGGCCCGTTTGTTGCACAAGTAGGAAACGGAGTATTCTTAGATTTTATAAAACAACAACCAGGAGGAGCAATATTTTTAACGGTAACTTCTACATCAAGGAACTACAAACAACCCAAAAGATTTGCTATTCAATAAATTGATTCTTATACTGTTTAGAATAAATCAATAAAAAACGTCTCTTTTTAAAAAAGAGGCGTTTTTTTTCATCTTTTTGAAACCGTTTTGCCCCGATTCATATCTAACAGCATAGGAGGTGGATAAGGTGAAGGAAGAACGATTGATCAAAAAGGCGAAAAAAGGTGATGCCGCAGCCTTTGAAAAACTGATCACAGCACACCAGGATACTTTATATAAAACAGCTTATCTCTATTTGCATCACAAGGAAGATACACTGGACGCTGTTCAGGAAACGGCTTACAAGGCTTTTCTTTATATCGCACAGCTGAAGGAGCCGAAATATTTTAAAACGTGGCTGATCCGGATTTTGCTTCATACGGTTTTTGCGATGAGGAAAAAGCACGGAGACGTCATTCCGTTTGAGCCGCAACATGATACGCGCGCGGAGAATAAGAACATTGAAGAATACATAGATCTTCGGAATGCTCTGGAAACCCTTGATGAACATATACAGCTGACCATTCAGCTTTATTATTTTCAAGATTTCTCGATTGCTATGATCGCTGAACAGACCGGTATGGCGGAAGGCACTGTAAAAACGCATCTCCACAGGGCGAGAAAAGCATTGAAGCAGGAGTTGGAAAAGGAGGATAAACAAATATGGAAAAGCATCAAATGAAGCAATTGTATCAGGACATTGACGTGCCGAAAGCTGAATTGAAAAACGTGATACATAGCGCCGCTGCCCGTGCCGGAAAAGAAGGCGCCGTCAGACGGAGATGGGGACGAAAAGTGATAAACGGCCTCGCGGTTGCTGCTGCTTTGTTTATTCTGTATTTGTCCTCAGGCTTATTCATGCCCTCCGTTAATACGGCTATGGGAAACATTCCTGTTGCCGGACAAATTTACAGTCTGTTTCAGGATAAGGCAGGTTCTGCGCTGTTTAAAAGCAATTTGGTGACAAAACTGAATGAGAAAGCAGAATCACGCGGAATCACGGTTACAGTGAAAAGTGTGTATTACGACAGCGGACAGCTCGTTTACAATTTTACCGTTGACAATTTGAAATCAGATGAGGAGAGCATCTCTTTTCAAGTTGATTATAAAGATCCACGGAATATGTTAGCAGAGGATTATGACAGCAGTGATATGAAAAAAATGAAAGACGGGCGGTACGCGGGGCAGGTTCGCCTGTTCACGGACGGCTCAAAGCTGAAAGACGGTGATAAGCTTCCGCTTGTCATTACACAAATTAAGGATATCCCCGGAAACTGGCGCTTTACACTCCCGATTAAAAAACAAAAGTCCGTTTCTCTTGAAGGAACGAAAGCTGTGAATGTAAATCACGGATTATACCGCTTTTTCGATATCCGGGCGGAAAACGGAACGATGGGATCGGCTCTCCTGTATTCAGTCGACTTCTCTGATGCAGCCAAAAATGATGCCATCTCGATTTACGAGGCATCGGATGATGCTGGAAACCATTATGAAATGACGATGTCGAATATTGAACTTGGCAGCAGAAAGAACCTTCCCGGCGGCGGGAAAAGAATACGCGGCCAAACTCAATTCAGCAAACCGATAGACCCGAAAGCGAAAACACTTTTCATAAAGGGTGATATAAAATCAGAATCAGAGCCTGGAGAAGTTGTCCCTTTGAAAACAAAACTGCCCGTCAGCTATGAAACGAAACATCATCATGTCGGCATCACCATCAAAAAAATCAAACAGCAAGGCAGACGGGTGATCGTCGATTATCAATTCACAGGAATTAATTACAGCAAAGCGGATAAAGATCAGCTGATCAATGTCGGTGAGTCAATCGGTCTCGGCAATACGAAAAAAATGAAAACCTGGTCATCGCTTAATGAGTATGAAAAAGGCTATTATCTGAAAGGGAATAAGGCGAAAGTCACGAACCTTAAAACGGGTGAAATGGAATCTGTTTTTGAATTAGATGATTCATCCAATAAAGACTATTCGTTGCGCGATTTCTCATTCGATTCATACGCTTTGTACGTCAATCAAACGGTTATGAACTTGCTGGCGGATGACAAGGGGATCACATTCGCGGTGCCGGTTCGGCCTGCTGACGGAAAATGATGTCGGGAAGGCGGCTTTTGCCGTCTTCCATTTTTGGTCAATTAACGAATAAACCGAATTTTTTTAACGGGATTGTTCGTTTTTTTTATTGAGTTTTCAAAATTGAATTGATACAATAGACTCAGAAATCAAATATGCAGATATCGTATAATGGCGGGGATATGGCCCGCAAGTTTCTACCAAGCTACCGTAAATGGCTTGACTACGGATCAATCTCAATCGTTTGATATAAATAATCCATTCTTATTTATTCAGACTGAACGTATGTAGTCAAGCGTCCCAAATGTATTTGGGGCGTTTTTTATTTGGCGGATATCGGGCAGAATAAATGGGAGAGAATGAAGGAGGCAATTGGCTTGAAGCAATTTTTTCAGTTTGATGAGCTGGGGACAAGCTATCGTAATGAAATCATCGGCGGTTTAACGACCTTTTTGTCAATGGCGTACATTCTGTTCGTCAATCCGCTGACATTGTCTTTAAACGGTGTGAAGGGATTTCCCGAAGCATTAAAAATTGATCAGGGCGCGGTGTTCACCGCTACAGCCTTGGCATCTGCGGCCGGCTGTATTTTAATGGGACTGATAGCAAAGTATCCGATCGCGATTGCGCCGGGTATGGGATTAAATGCGTTTTTTGCTTTCTCTGTCGTACTCGGCATGGGAATTTCTTGGCAGGCTGCGCTTTCCGGCGTCTTGATTTCCGGAATTATCTTCGTGGCGCTTTCGCTGACGGGATTGCGGGAAAAAATCATTAATGCGATTCCGCCTGAGCTGAAATTGGCGGTCGGCGCGGGTATCGGTTTGTTTATCACATTTGTCGGTTTGCAGGGTTCGGGCATTATTGAAGCGAACTCATCGACTTTGGTGTCTATCGGCAATATTCACAGCGGCCCTGTGCTGCTGACGGTTTTCGGTGTTATTGCGACGGTCATTCTGATGGTGCTTCGCGTAAACGGCGGCGTATTTATCGGAATGCTTCTGACGGCGGTTGCCGGCATGGTCTGCGGACTGATTCCGGTTCCGACGCACATTGTCGGCAGCGTGCCGAGTCTTGCGCCGACTTTCGGACAGGCGTGGATGCATCTTCCGGATATCTTCTCCGTACAAATGCTGATTGTCATTTTAACGTTCCTGTTCGTCGGGTTTTTCGATACGGCCGGAACGCTGGTGGCTGTAGCGACACAGGCCGGACTGATGAAGGAAAATAAACTTCCGCGTGCGGGAAGAGCGCTTCTGGCGGATTCGACATCAATCGTTATCGGAGCCGTACTCGGTACGTCTACAACGACTTCTTATGTTGAATCAAGCTCAGGCGTTGCGGCGGGGGCGCGCTCCGGCTTCGCGGCTGTTGTGACGGGCATCCTCTTTTTGCTGGCGATGTTTTTCTCGCCGCTTCTGTCAGTTGTTACTACGAATGTGACGGCTCCGGCTTTAATTATTGTCGGCGCGCTGATGGTGGCGCCGCTCGGTAAGATCGCCTGGGATAAATTCGAGGTGGCTGTGCCGGCATTCTTAACGATGATTATGATGCCGCTGACGTACAGCATTGCGACGGGGATTGCGATCGGTTTTATTTTCTACCCGATTACAATGATCTGCAAAGGAAAAGGAAAAAGCGTTCACCCGATTATGTACGGGCTGTTCGTCATCTTTATCCTGTATTTTATCTTCTTGAAATAACGGAAAAACCGGCTGAGTTAAGCCGGTTTTTTGTTTTTGTCCTATTCCGTAAAACCAATACATACTATAAAACGTCATGTGGGTGTCCGGGTGAAGAAAACCGCTTGACTGTTTAAGGACGCTTCGGTACCTTATATAAGTGTTTTATTTTCTTGCTTAACAAATTCCGCCGTATTTTTTTGATAGGAGTTGCTGACATGACGGAAGAAAGAAAAGAAACGTTGGAAGAAGAAAAACAGCATCAGGGAACTGATGAAGAACCGCTCTCGAGAATGTCCAGAAAAGCGGGACGTTATCAAAAGCAAAAGAAGAAAGAAAAGGAACGGCGCCCGGCTCCGGCTTTTACGGAAAAACTCGCTTCTGTATGGGCCGCGGTCAAACGTTATTGCCGTTTCGCGCTGCGCATTTTGACATCACCGGTGAAGGTCGTTGGGGAAGACGGCTTTTCTCGCTTTAAATATGCTCTTATTTCAATGCTTGTGTTCAGTATCTTTTTCTCAATCGGAAATTGGTTTCAGCTGAGGGCAAGCCAGCAAAGGCCTCTCGGATACGGAGAGCGGCATCATACGTTTTTTGACGGCTTTACCGTCGTTCTCGTGTATACGCTCGTCTTTTTTGCCGCTGCGGCCGGGGCGGTCTGGCTTGTATCACGTTATATGATGAAACAGAAAATCACGATGCGGGATGCGGCCGCGGGGGTCGGATCGCTTTTGGTTCCGGCTGTCGCCTGCTCTATCGTGTGGATGATTTTCGCGATATTGAATCTGCCGGTCGTCACCGTGGTGTTTACGGCGCTGACCTTGTTTCTGGCCGCCTCGGCGATGGTGCAGTTTGTGCAGATTCTTTACAAATCGGCTGAAAAGCCTGCGGCTGACGTGATGTACTGTATTTCCGCAGCGGTCATCATCATGCTCATTTTTACGGCTGTGACATGGCCGCTCATTTCAGAGTACTTTACTGCTTCGCTGATCCCTTTATAAGTCGAAATTTGTCTTTCACAATGTTTACAAATTTTTCTAATAAAGCGTGTTGTTTTGAAGACCCGGCCGAGATATGATGAGAGCAACAGCAATTCGAAAGCGGCACTACTCTTTATGATTCGGAAAGGGATGATGAAGATGGCCCCGTTGTTGCGAGAAGCCATTAATCGGAAAAAACAGCACCTGAGGACAAAACTGATCCGCTCAGGGTTTTATCAAGACCATGTTCAGGAACTGTCCGGATACACGCTGAGTGAGCTTGAAAAGGAATATGAAGCCGTCAAACGATTGAAAAAAGCCGAGCTTCACTGATAAGAGCTTGAAAGTCTGCCTTGCGGGGCGGGCTTTTTTTTCTTTTGAAAATGATCAAAAGAGGGTAAACTATCCTTAATTGAAAGATTGGCCTTTCAAATTATCAGAGGAGGGGGAATCAATGATGCAGACGATTTTATCCAACAGTATAGGTATGGTTCTCATTATTCTCATCATTAACATTATATATGTCTCTTTCTTTACGATCAGGATGATTCTGACATTAAAGGGACAGCGCTATTTCGCCGCAGGCATCAGTACAATTGAAATCCTTGTGTATGTGACCGGCCTGAGTCTCGTGCTCGGCAATCTGAATCAAATTCAAAACGTCATTGCCTATGCACTCGGCTACGGTCTCGGCGTCATAGTGGGAATGAAAATTGAAGAAAAACTGGCGCTCGGCTATATTACAGTCAACGTCATTACGAAGGAGCTCGATCTGGACCTGCCGAAACAGCTCCGGGAAAAAGGATACGGGGTTACAAGCTGGGTTGCGGGAGGACTTGAAGGAGACCGGACCGCCATGCAGATACTGACACCGCGCAAATATGAGCTTCAGCTTTATGATACGATTAAAACGCTTGATGAAAAAGCGTTTATGATCGCCTTTGAGCCGAAAACGATCCATGGCGGATTCTGGGTGAAAGCAGTGAAGAAGAGGAGAATTAAGGAATGACAAAGCCAAAAAAGAAACGGTTTGAAGTAACGGAAGACGAAACGATTGACACCATTCTCACTTTAATGAAGGAAGAGGGCTATATGCCCGTCCGGCGGATGGAAGAGCCGATCTTTACAGAAAAGAAAGAAAATGGATCAATTCAAGTCGTTCCTTGCGGGAAAAAAATCGTATTTGAAGGGAAATTGATCTAAACACGAACATTAAAAGAAAGAATTTTTATATCGTTCGATAATGTCGTTGACATTATCCAAGTCCGTTGTTAAGATAAACATGAAATCAAAACACGACCTCATATAATCTTGGGAATATGGCCCATAAGTTTCTACCCGGCTGCCGTTAACGGCCGGACTATGCAGGAAAGTGATAAACAGCTGACATGGATATCGCAGAAGCGAACGACTGACGATACGCGCGCCATGCCCGGTTTGTATTGCTTCCTCATAGTTGCAATATAAGCCGGGCTTTTTTTTCTGAAAAACAAAGCATGAGAAGGTGGGAACAGAATGCAGCCGCTAGCAGGAATCATCATGGGAAGCACTTCCGATTGGGAGACAATGAAACATGCATGCGACATACTTGACGAACTTCACATTCCTTATGAAAAACAGGTGGTATCCGCGCACCGGACGCCTGATTTGATGTTTGAATATGCAGAAAGCGCAAGAGACAGGGGTTTAAAAGTCATTATTGCCGGAGCCGGAGGAGCGGCGCATCTGCCGGGAATGACGGCGGCCAAAACGACGCTGCCGGTGATCGGCGTACCGGTTCAGACGAAATCGCTTAACGGGCTTGATTCTCTTCTGTCTATCGTACAGATGCCCGGCGGCGTGCCGGTCGCGACGACGGCGATCGGGAAAGCGGGCGCAGTGAACGCGGGTCTGTTAGCCGCGCAAATTTTGTCGGCATTTGACGATGACATTGCGGATAAACTAGAGGCGAGAAGAAATGCGACAAAACAAACGGTGCTGGAAAGCAGTGATCAGCTTGTCTGATAAAAAAACGATTTTTCCCGGCGCCGTCATCGGCATTATCGGAGGCGGACAGCTCGGAAAAATGATGGCTGTCGCCGCAAAACAGATGGGCTATAAAGTCGCTGTCGTCGATCCCGTGAAAGACTCGCCATGCGGACAGATCGCCGATATTGAGATTACCGCCCAGTACAATGACCGTGAAGCGATTCAAAAATTGGCCGGAGTCAGTGACATCATTACCTACGAATTTGAAAATATCGATTACGAGGCGCTCAACTGGCTCAAAGAACATGCATATCTTCCCCAGGGAAGCGAGCTGCTGCTCATCACCCAAAACAGGGAAACGGAAAAAAAGGCGATCCAGTCAGCAGGCTGTCAAGTCGCTCCTTATCGGATCGTAAACAGCGGACGGGAGCTTGAGGAAGCCGTTCAGGCACTGGGGCTCCCGGCGGTGCTGAAAACATGCCGCGGCGGATATGACGGCAAAGGCCAATTTGTCATTAAGGAAGAAGGACAGACAGATGAAGCGGCTGCGCTGTTAGAAAACGGCACGTGCATACTTGAAAGCTGGGTATCGTTCCGGATGGAGCTTTCCGTTATCGTGACGAGATCGGTGCACGGTGAGATTTCAACCTTTCCGGCTGCTGAAAATATCCACAAAAATAATATTCTGTTCCAAAGCATCGTGCCCGCGAGAGCGGAGGAAACGGTTCAAAAGCGTGCAGAGGCGCTTGCCGTTCAGCTCGCGGAGAAATTGGAACTTGTCGGGCCGCTTGCGGTGGAAATGTTCGTCACGGAAGACGGAGACCTTTTGATTAATGAACTGGCGCCGCGTCCTCACAATTCCGGGCATTATACGCTCGACCTTTGTGAAACGAGCCAATTCGAACAGCACATCAGAGCGGTCTGCGGACTTCCTCTCGGCAGAACCGATCTTCTCAAACCGGGAATGATGGTGAATCTGCTCGGTGATGAAGTGAAGCTTGCGGAGGAGCATACGGAGCTTTTAAAGGAAGCCAAACTGTACCTGTATGGGAAACATGAGATAAAAAAAGGCCGCAAAATGGGACATATGACATTTTTGCGGAAGCCTGATGAAACATGGATTAAGGACATCACGAACATATGGATGAAAAGAGACGGAGGACGAGCATAATGATCGAACGTTATTCAAGACCTGAAATGTCCGCGATCTGGACGGACGAAAACAGATACCAGGCATGGCTGGAAGTCGAGATTTTAGCCTGTGAAGCCTGGGCTGAGCTTGGCGTCATTCCGAAAGAAGACGTCAAGGTCATGCGTGAAAACGCGTCTTTCGATATCAACCGCATTTTGGAAATCGAGCAGGATACGCGCCATGACGTCGTTGCATTCACCCGTGCGGTTTCAGAATCATTAGGCGAAGAAAGAAAATGGGTTCACTACGGCCTGACGTCAACAGATGTCGTGGATACCGCTCTTTCCTATCTATTAAAACAGGCGAATGAGATCTTGCTCAAGGACATTGAGAGATTTGTTGACATTATAAAAGAAAAAGCGAAAGAACATAAATACACGGTCATGATGGGCCGCACGCACGGCGTACACGCGGAACCGACGACATTCGGCCTGAAACTCGCGCTTTGGCATGAAGAAATGAAACGCAACCTTGAACGTTTCAAGCAGGCAAAAGAAGGGATCGAGGTCGGGAAGCTTTCCGGCGCGGTCGGCACATATGCGAATATTGATCCGTTCGTAGAGCAGTATGTCTGTGAAAAACTCGGCCTGAAAGCGGCGCCGATTTCCACTCAGACATTACAGCGCGACCGACATGCGGATTACATGGCGGCACTGGCTTTGATCGCGACGAGCATTGAAAAATTCGCAGTGGAAATCCGCGGTCTGCAAAAGAGTGAAACACGTGAAGTGGAAGAGTTTTTTGCTAAAGGACAAAAAGGTTCATCGGCTATGCCTCATAAACGGAATCCGATCGGGTCGGAAAATATGACGGGCATGGCGCGCGTGATCCGCGGGTATATGCTGACGGCATACGAAAATGTACCGTTATGGCATGAGCGTGATATTTCTCATTCATCAGCTGAGCGCATCATTCTTCCTGACGCGACAATCGCGCTGAATTACATGCTGAACCGATTCAGCAATATCGTCAAAAACTTAACGGTATTCCCGGAAAATATGAAACGCAACATGGACCGCACACTCGGTTTGATCTATTCTCAGCGCGTGCTGCTTGCTTTAATCGACACGGGTCTGCCTCGTGAAGAAGCATATGACACGGTTCAGCCGAAAGCGATGGAAGCGTGGGAAAAACAAGTGCCGTTCCGCCAGCTTGTCGAAGCGGAGGAAAAAATCACGTCCCGTCTCACACCGGAACAGATTGCCGATTGCTTTGACTACAATTATCATCTGAAAAACGTCGACTTGATCTTTGAGCGTTTAGGTTTATAGAAGAAGCCAGCCGGAGGCGGCTTCTTCAGCCGCCATAGATTGAATATTCCCAACATTCGGGTTAGGAGGCCTTCCGTGAATATTGTGAACAATAATCTTCTTTATGAAGGAAAAGCGAAACGAATTTATCAAACAGAAGACGAACAGATTCTCCGCGTGGTCTACAAGGATTCCGCAACAGCCTTTAACGGTGAGAAAAAAGCGGAGATCAGCGGAAAGGGCCGTCTGAACAATGAAATTTCAAGCCTGATTTTCAAACATCTGCACGCCAAAGGAATTGACAACCACTTTGTGGAGCGTGTTTCAGAATCAGAGCAGCTTATCAAAAAAGTGAGCATCATTCCGCTTGAAGTCGTGGTCAGAAACATTGCCGCCGGAAGCATGTCGAAACGTCTCGGCATCCCGGAAGGAACTGAGCTTCCGCAGCCGATTATCGAATTTTACTACAAGGATGACGCGCTGGGTGATCCGCTCATCACAGAAGATCATATCTGGCTCTTGAAAGCGGCGGCTCCTGAGCAGGTCAAAACGATCAAATCGATTACAAAACAGGTGAATCAAGAGCTGCAGCATATTTTTGAAGACTGCGGCGTCAGATTAATAGATTTTAAGCTGGAATTCGGCTTAGACGCAGAGGGACGGGTGCTTTTAGCGGATGAAATTTCTCCTGACACGTGCCGTCTCTGGGACAAAGACACAAACGAAAAGCTCGATAAAGATTTGTTCAGACGGAACCTGGGAAGCTTAACCGACGCATATGAAGAGATTTTCAAAAGACTGGGAGGCATTTCATAATGTATAAAGTGAAAGTTTATGTCAGCTTAAAAGAAAGTGTGCTCGATCCTCAAGGAAGCGCGGTGCAGCATGCATTGCACAGCATGACCTACAATGAAGTGCAGGATGTGCGCATCGGAAAATACATGGAGCTGACGATTGAAAAATCTGACCGCGATCTTGACGCGCTCGTGAAAGAAATGTGTGAAAAGCTCCTTGCCAATACAGTCATTGAAGACTACCGATATGAAGTTGAGGAGGTTGTCGCACAGTGAAATTTGCGGTGATTGTGTTACCCGGCTCCAACTGTGATATTGATATGTTCCACGCCGTAAAGGACGAACTCGGCGAAGAAGTCGAGTATGTCTGGCACGAGGAAACAAGCCTTGACGGATTTGACGGCGTGCTCATCCCCGGCGGGTTTTCATACGGCGACTACTTGAGATGCGGCGCCATCGCCAGATTCGCAAACATCATGCCGGCCGTAAAAAAAGCGGCTGCCGAAGGAAAACCGGTTCTCGGCGTCTGTAACGGATTCCAGATTCTGCAGGAGCTCGGACTTCTACCAGGCGCGATGAGACGCAACAAAGATTTAAAGTTCATCTGCCGCCCGGTTGAATTAATCGTGCAGAACGGCGATACGTTATTCACATCTTCATATGAAAATGGACAATCGATTACGATTCCGGTTGCCCACGGCGAAGGCAATTTCTACTGTGATGATGAAACGCTTGAAAGATTAAAAGAAAACAATCAAATCGCCTTCACATACGGCGGCGATATTAACGGAAGCGTCAGCGGCATTGCCGGTGTCGTGAATGAGAAAGGCAACGTATTAGGCATGATGCCTCACCCTGAGCGCGCAGTCGATGAACTGCTCGGCAGCGCAGACGGTCTTACATTGTTCCGGTCTATCGTGAAAAATTGGAGGGAAACTCATGTCGCTACTGCTTGAACCAAGTAAAGAACAAATAAAAGAAGAGAAACTCTATCAGCAAATGGGTGTCAGTGATGACGAGTTCGCACTCATTGAATCTATTATCGGAAGATTGCCGAACTACACGGAAATCGGGATTTTTTCCGTCATGTGGTCAGAGCACTGCAGCTATAAAAACTCAAAACCGGTTTTACGCAAATTCCCGACTAGCGGCGAACGCGTGCTGCAGGGTCCCGGAGAAGGCGCGGGAATCGTTGACATCGGTGACAATCAGGCGGTCGTGTTCAAAATTGAATCTCATAACCATCCGTCAGCGCTTGAGCCATACCAAGGTGCTGCGACGGGAGTGGGCGGCATCATCCGTGACGTTTTCTCAATGGGCGCCCGTCCGATAGCTGTATTAAACTCTCTTCGATTTGGTGAGCTCACTTCACCTCGTGTGAAGTACTTGTTTGAAGAAGTAGTGGCGGGAATCGCGGGATACGGAAACTGTATCGGAATTCCGACGGTCGGCGGAGAAGTGCAGTTTGACGCAAGCTATGAGGGCAATCCGCTTGTCAATGCAATGTGCGTCGGCTTAATTGATCATAAAGATATTAAAAAAGGCCAGGCGAAAGGTGTCGGCAACACGGTCATGTACGTCGGCGCTAAAACGGGCCGCGACGGCATACACGGCGCTACTTTCGCATCAGAAGAAATGTCAGATTCATCTGAAGAAAAACGTTCCGCGGTGCAGGTCGGCGATCCTTTCATGGAAAAACTTCTCCTGGAAGCATGCCTTGAAGTCATCCAATGCGACGCCTTAGTCGGCATTCAGGATATGGGGGCGGCCGGTCTGACAAGTTCGAGTGCTGAAATGGCAAGCAAAGCCGGCTCAGGCATTGAAATGAACCTTGATCTCATTCCGCAGCGGGAAACAGGTATGACCGCTTACGAAATGATGCTTTCTGAGTCTCAGGAACGCATGCTTCTCGTCATTGAACGCGGACGTGAACAGGAAATTGTCGATATTTTTGATAAATATGATCTTGAAGCGGTTTCCGTAGGTCATGTTACGGATGATAAAATGCTCCGCCTCCGCCATAACGGAGAGGTTGTTTGCGAGCTTCCGGTCGACGCGCTGGCGGAAGAAGCGCCTGTATACCACAAGCCGTCAGCAGAACCCGCGTACTACCGCGAGTTTCAGGAAACGGAAGTTCCCGCGCCTGAAGTAAAAGATGCGACAGAGACGCTTTTTGCCCTGCTGCAGCAGCCGACAATCGCCAGCAAAGAGTGGGTGTACGATCAATATGACTACATGGTGCGCACAAATACGGTGGTCGCCCCGGGATCTGACGCGGGAGTGCTCAGAATCCGCGGCACGAAAAAAGCGCTGGCGATGACGACGGATTGTAACGCCCGTTATTTATATCTTGATCCTGAAGAAGGCGGGAAAATCGCCGTTGCCGAAGCGGCGCGCAACATCGTATGCTCAGGAGCCGAACCGCTTGCGGTCACGGATAATCTGAATTTCGGAAACCCGGAAAAACCTGAAATTTTCTGGCAGATCGAAAAAGCGGCCGACGGCATCAGCGAGGCGTGCAATGTTCTCAGCACACCCGTCATCGGCGGAAACGTATCACTTTATAATGAATCGAACGGAACGGCGATCTACCCGACGCCTGTTATCGGCATGGTCGGCTTAATTGAAGATACCGCTCATATTACGACACAGCATTTCAAACAAGCGGGGGATCTTGTATACGTGATCGGCGAAACAAAACCTGAGTTTGCCGGAAGCGAACTGCAAAAAATGACAGAAGGCCGCATTTACGGCAAAGCGCCGCAAATCGATCTTGATATAGAGCTGTCACGTCAAAAAGCATTGCTTGACGCGATTAAAAAAGGCTTCGTTCAATCAGCGCATGACGTATCAGAAGGCGGCTTAGGCGTAGCGGTTGCAGAAAGCGTCATGACGACGGAAAACCTTGGCGCCAACGTGACTGTAGAAGGGGAAGCGGCATTATTATTCTCTGAATCTCAATCCCGCTTCGTCGTTTCGGTGAAAAAAGAATACCAAGCGGCGTTTGAAGCGGCTGTGGCTGATGCGGTTCATATCGGCGAGGTAACGGCTGACGGACTTCTGGCGATTCAAAACCAGGACGGACAACAATTGGTTCACGCGCAAACGAAAGAACTTGAGCGCGCGTGGAAAGGAGCTATTCCATGCTTGCTGAAATCAAAGGCCTGAATGAAGAATGCGGTGTGTTTGGCATCTGGGGACATGAAGAAGCTCCGCAGATCACATATTACGGCCTGCACAGCCTCCAGCACAGAGGACAGGAAGGCGCGGGAATTGTCGCAACTGACGGTGAAAAACTGACGGCGCATAAAGGACAGGGGCTTATTACCGAGGTTTTTCAAAACGGCGAACTGAGCAAAGTGAAGGGAAAAGGCGCGATCGGGCACGTCCGTTATGCGACGGCAGGCGGAGGCGGATATGAAAATGTTCAGCCGCTCCTGTTCCGTTCGCAAAACAACGGCAGCCTCGCGCTCGCCCATAACGGCAACTTGGTCAACGCCACACAGTTGAAGCAGCAGCTTGAAAACCAAGGGAGCATCTTTCAGACTTCCTCCGATACGGAAGTACTGGCTCACCTGATTAAACGCAGCGGACACTTTTCGCTGAAGGATCAAATCAAAAATTCGCTGTCCATGCTGAAAGGCGCCTACGCGTTCCTGATTATGACTGAAACAGAAATGATCGTAGCGCTTGACCCGAACGGACTCAGACCGCTGTCAATCGGCATGATGGGTGATGCTTACGTCGTCGCTTCAGAAACGTGCGCATTCGATGTGGTCGGTGCGACATACCTTCGCGAGGTAGAGCCGGGCGAAATGCTGATCATCAATGATGAAGGCATGAAATCAGAGCGTTTCTCCATGAATATCAACCGTTCCATCTGCAGCATGGAGTACATTTATTTCTCAAGACCTGACAGCAATATCGACGGCATTAACGTGCACAGCGCCCGGAAAAACCTCGGAAAAATGCTTGCTCAGGAGTCCGCGGTTGAAGCGGATGTCGTCACAGGCGTGCCTGATTCCAGTATTTCTGCGGCCATCGGCTATGCCGAGGCAACGGGCATCCCGTACGAACTCGGTCTCATTAAAAATCGTTATGTCGGCAGAACGTTTATCCAGCCGTCACAGGCTCTCCGTGAGCAAGGCGTGAGAATGAAGCTGTCCGCCGTCCGCGGTGTTGTTGAAGGAAAACGGGTCGTCATGGTTGATGATTCCATCGTGCGCGGGACGACAAGCCGCCGGATTGTCACAATGCTCAGAGAAGCGGGAGCGACAGAGGTGCACGTCAAGATCAGTTCACCGCCGATCGCTCATCCGTGCTTCTACGGCATCGACACATCAACACATGAGGAGCTGATCGCTTCCTCTCATTCTGTGGAAGAAATCCGCCAGATCATCGGTGCCGACACGCTTTCTTTCTTAAGTGTAGACGGATTGTTAAAAGGAGTCGGCCGAAAATTTGAAGACACCAACTGCGGACAATGCCTCGCTTGTTTTACGGGCAAATATCCGACGGAAATTTATCAGGATACAGTGCTTCCTCACGTAAAAGAAGCGGTGCTGACAAAATAAAATGTGAAAATGACATAAAGGCAGCGGGAATTCAGGCTGCCTTTCTCTTTCTGCCTTTTAAGGAGAAACGAATTGACAAGGAGTGATAGGGATGTCTGATGCTTATAAAAATGCCGGAGTTGACATCGAAGCCGGATACGAAGCCGTCAAACGAATGAAAAAACACGTGGAGCGCACGAAAAGGCTCGGCGTTATGGGAAGCCTGGGCGGTTTTGGCGGAATGTTTGATCTGTCAGAGCTTCCGTATCAAAAGCCTGTTTTAATTTCCGGAACAGACGGTGTCGGCACCAAATTGAAACTCGCATTTTCAATGGATAAGCATGACACGATCGGCGTCGATGCGGTCGCGATGTGTGTAAATGATGTGCTTGCCCAAGGAGCGGAGCCGCTGTTTTTCCTTGATTATTTAGCGGTCGGTAAGGCTGATCCGGTAAAAATTGAGCAGATCGTTCAGGGCGTGGCGGACGGATGCGAGCAGTCAGGATCAGCGCTTATCGGCGGTGAGACGGCGGAAATGCCGGGGCTGTATACGGCTGATGAATACGATATTGCGGGCTTTTCAGTCGGCGTCGCGGAAAAAGACGAAATCGTCACCGGTGAACATATCGAAGAGGGGCATCTCTTAATCGGACTTACTTCAAGCGGCCTTCACAGCAACGGATTTTCCCTTGTGAGAAAAGTGCTTCTTGATGACGGCGGACTTGATTTGGATACTGTCTATGAACCGTTTGCGCGTCCTCTCGGAGAAGAATTGCTGGAACCGACGAGAATATATGTGAAGCCGGTGCTCAAGGCGGTGAAAAGCGGTAAGGTGGACGGCATGGCGCATGTGACAGGCGGAGGATTCATCGAGAACATCCCGCGGATGCTGCCGGACGGATTGAGCGCGGAAATTGATCACGGATCATGGCCGATCCCGCCGATTTTTCCGTTTCTGCAGGAGCACGGCAAGCTGAAAGAAGAAGAAATGTTCAATGTCTTTAATATGGGCATCGGTTTTGTCCTTGCCGTTAAAGAAGAAAACCTGACAGACGTCATCGACACGCTTGAAGCTCAGGGCGAGAAGGCTTATCTGATCGGCCGGGTCAAGCGGGGCGAAGGCATTTCTTTCGGCGGTGCGGCTCTTTCATGAAAAAGTTTGCGGTATTTGCTTCAGGAAACGGATCGAACTTCGAGGCCATTGCCAAACGCATGAGAGAAGAGAAGTGGGATGCGGAGCTCTCGCTTCTCGTGACGGATAAGCCTCAGGCAAAGGCGGTGGAAAGGGCGGAGGCTTTACATATTCCGTCATTCGCCTTTCAACCGTCATCTTTTGAAAACAAAGCGGCCTTTGAACGGGCCGTTATTGAACAGCTGCGCCTGCACGGGGCGGAATTAATCGTTCTCGCCGGCTATATGAGACTGATTGGAGATACGCTGCTTGAAGCATACGGGGGCCGCATTATTAATATACATCCCTCGCTTCTTCCGGCATTCCCCGGGATTGACGCTGTCGGACAGGCGTATCGGGCCGGTGTGAAAGTGGCGGGCATTACCGTTCATTACGTCGACGAAGGCATGGACACCGGACCGATTATCGCGCAAAAAGCATTCGAAATACAGGAAAACGATACGCTTGAAGACATAGAGCATACAATACACGAGCTTGAGCACAAATGGTATCCGAGCGTTGTGAAACAGCTGCTGGGACTAAATAACAGAGGTGAAAAGGCATGACAATCAAACGCGCACTAATCAGTGTTTCTGATAAAACAAATCTCGTCCCTTTCGTAAAGGAACTGACAGAGCTCGGAGTCGAAGTCATTTCGACCGGAGGAACAAAAAAACTTCTTCAGGAAAACGGTGTGGATGTCATCGGCATTTCAGAAGTGACCGGATTTCCTGAAATTATGGACGGACGGTTAAAAACCCTCCATCCTAATATTCACGGCGGCCTGCTTGCCGTAAGAGACAATGAAGAGCATATGGCGCAGATCAATGAGCACGGCATTGCACCGATTGATCTTGTGGTTGTCAACCTTTATCCGTTTAAAGAAACGATTTCAAAAGAAGACGTAACATACGATGAAGCGATAGAAAACATTGATATCGGCGGCCCCGGCATGCTGCGCGCCGCATCGAAAAACCATCAGGATGTGACGGTCATCACAGATCCGGCCGATTACAGCTCCGTGCTCAATGAGATTAAAGAACACGGCGGCGTTTCTCTTAAAAGAAAACGCGAGCTTGCGGCCAAAGTATTCCGCCATACTGCGGCATACGACGCATTAATCGCTGATTACTTAACACGCGAGGCCGGTGAGAAAGATCCTGAGCAATTCACCGTTACATTTGAGAAAAAACAATCGCTCCGCTATGGTGAAAACCCTCACCAAGAGGCGGTTTTCTACCAAAGCGCACTTCCCGTCTCCGGTTCCATCGCGGCGGCAAAACAGCTTCACGGCAAAGAGCTTTCTTACAACAACATTAAGGACGCAGATGCGGCCGTTCAAATCGTCCGGGAATTTACAGAACCCGCAACTGTTGCCGTTAAACATATGAACCCGTGCGGAGTCGGTACGGGAGCTTCAATTGAGGAAGCATTCAATAAAGCGTATGAAGCTGATAAAACCTCCATTTTCGGCGGCATCATCGCGCTGAACCGTGAAGTTGATCAGGCAACGGCTGAAGCCCTTCACGGCATCTTTTTAGAAATCATTATCGCCCCTTCTTTCAGTGAAGAAGCGCTGAACGTACTGACGGCGAAGAAAAACCTTCGTCTGCTCACGCTTGACGTGACCGCATCAGGGAAGAAAGAAAAACAGCTGACATCCGTACAGGGCGGTCTTTTGATTCAAGATTTAGACGTCCATGGATTTGATGACGCCGACATCAGCATCCCGACAAAAAGAGAGCCGAGCGAGCAGGAATGGGAAGATTTGAAGCTGGCCTGGAAAGTCGTCAAACATGTGAAATCCAACGCGATCGTTCTTGCAAAAGACCATATGACGGTCGGTGTGGGAGCGGGGCAGATGAATCGCGTCGGTTCAGCTAAAATCGCCATTGAGCAGGCCGGAGAAAAAGCAAAAGGCAGCGCGCTCGGATCAGACGCGTTTTTCCCGATGCCGGATACAGTCGAAGAAGCCGCAAAAGCCGGTGTCACGGCGATTATCCAGCCAGGCGGATCGGTCCGCGATGAAGATTCGATTAAAAAAGCGGATGAATACGGAATCGCCATGGTATTCACCGGCATCAGACATTTCAAACATTAAGAGGGGGAACGAAGCGTGAATGTATTGATTATCGGAAAAGGCGGCAGAGAGCATACATTGGCTTGGAAAGCGGCGCAAAGCCCGCTTGTTGATACGGTGTACGCCGCGCCCGGAAATGACGGTATGGCAGACTGCGCGACGCTGGTCAACATTGAAGAAAGCGATCATGCCGCACTCATTGCGTTTGCGAAAGAACATCATGTCGGGCTGACGATTATCGGCCCCGAAGTTCCTCTGATTGAAGGGATAGCCGACGAGTTTGAAAAAGCCGGACTTCTTGTTTTCGGACCGTCTGAAAAAGCGGCAATCATTGAAGGGAGCAAACAGTTTGCCAAGGATTTAATGAAAAAATACGGCATTCCGACGGCGGAGTATGAGGCGTTTACTTCATTTGAAGAGGCGAAAGCATATGTGCAGCAAAAAGGTGCGCCGATTGTCATTAAAGCGGACGGGCTTGCCGCCGGAAAAGGTGTCACGGTCGCGATGACGGAAGAAGAAGCGATTGAATGCCTGCACGATTTTCTTGAGGATGAGAAATTCGGGGAGGCGAGCGCATCTGTGGTCATTGAAGAGTTCCTCGCCGGCGAAGAATTTTCTTTAATGGCGTTTGTAAAAGGGGAGACCGTCTATCCGATGGTGATCGCTCAAGATCATAAACGCGCCTTCGATGGAGACAAAGGGCCGAATACGGGCGGAATGGGCGCCTACTCGCCGGTGCCGCACATTTCCGATGATATCGTCAGAAGCGCAGTCGAAACGATTGTGAAGCCGGCGGCAAAAGCAATGGTAAAAGAGGGACGTTCCTTCACGGGCGTGCTGTACGCGGGGCTGATTCTGACGGAAAACGGATCAAAAGTCATTGAATTTAACGCGCGCTTCGGAGATCCGGAAACACAGGTTGTCGTGCCGAGAATGGAATCTGACCTCATCCAGGTGCTTTTGGATCTGCTGCATGAGAAGGATGTTGACCTAAGGTGGAAGGATACGGCCGCTGTCAGCGTTGTACTGGCTTCTGAGGGCTATCCGGAAAGCTATGCGAAAGGCACTCCGATCGGCAGTTTGACGTCCGCTGAAGACGGGATCGCCGTTTTTCATGCCGGAACGAAAAAAGACGGCGGACAATTTGTTACAAACGGCGGCCGGGTCGCCAATGTCACGGCATTTGCTGAGACATTTGAAGCGGCGAGAGATAAAGTGTACAGCGCCGTTTCAGGGCTGACAAAACCCGGACTGTTTTACAGAAGCGACATCGGCGCCCGTGCGCTGAAAGCATCGCAGCGATAAAGAGGAAAACCCCGTGTTATGTAAAATGCGGGGTTTTTTACGTAATGTGAGGACGGCCTAGGTTGTCGGCTTGCCAGTCATCGATGAAGTCTTCCGGCGTATAGACGGATTCTTCTCAGACTCGCGGGACAGGGGAAAATAAATAACAAGCCGAAACGGCTTGTTATTTTTCTTGCTGATGGCTGTCATGCTGATTCATTCCGGTTTGGAACATATATGTCACCGGACAGAAGCGGAGGATGCCGGACGCCGCTTTCATCGCGCCCATTATCATACAGAAGAGATGCATCTTGCACCAAGGTTTTCTCGTGTATTTCGCTGACGCAGCAGACAAAATGGTGAGGCCGCAAGTGATGCGCATAACGGCATTTAATAAACTGATATTCGGTTTCATCATTTCAGCTCCCTTAGAAAAAGTTTTTCATTCATCTTCAATAATTTGTAACGTTTTAGCCGTGCGATAATTGTGCGGATGTGATACGATGGGTCTAATATAAGCGAAGGAGAGTATGTGAATGTCCGAACGTACCTTTAACTGGAAAAATAAAGACATCAGATCACAGGCGGATGTTGTAGACTCAAAGCTGCTTCCAACGCTACTTTTACGGGATGCTCTCGTATTAAATCCTTTTTTAAAACAATGGCTGAAAAAGAATGTCTGGATTTATGGAGACCGCATTGTATATGTTGGTCATGAGCTTCCTGATGCAGCAGAGCACATTCATACCATAAATTGTGAAGGAAAATACATTGTGCCAGGTTACATTGAACCGCATACACATCCTTTTCAAATATATAATCCCCAAACGCTCGCCGAATATGTGTCTCAATTCGGAACAACGACGTTTGTTAATGATAACTTGTTTTTTCTTTTGCACAGCGGTAAAAAGAAAGCGCTTACTATATTAGAGGAACTGAAAAAACAGCCGGTGCAATACTTCTGGTGGTCCAGATATGATCTGCAGACTGAAGTGCTGAATGAGGATCAGCTTCTTTCTTTTGATGTCCGCAAGCAATGGATGGAGCACCCGGATGTCATTCAAGGCGGAGAATTGACCGGATGGCCGCGCCTCATGGACGGCGATGACCTGATGCTTCATTGCATGCAGGCGACAAAGAAACTGCGCAAGCGGATAGAAGGGCATTTTCCCGGAGCCTCTGAAAAAACACTGACGAAGATGAAGCTGTTCGGAGCGGATTCCGACCACGAGGCGATGAATGGCGGCGAGGTGATGAGACGGCTTGAATTGGGCTACTATGTTTCGCTCAGACATTCATCCATCCGCCCTGATTTGAGAACGATTTTGCAGGATCTCCATCAAAAAGGCTTCCGGCATTATGATCATTTTTTCTACACGACGGATGGAGCGACGCCGCATTTTTATAAAGGCGGCATGACGAATGAATTGATCAAAATCGCTTTGGAGGAAGGGGTTCCGGCGATCGATGCCTACAATATGGCCTCCTTTAATATCGCGAAGTATTATCAGATGGACGACTTTCTCGGTGTGGTCGGTCCGGGCCGGCTTGCTTCATTGAACATTCTCGATGACCCGATGAATCCGGACCCGGTCACGGTGATCTCCAAAGGCATCCTGCTGAGGGAAGACGGCCGAAATATGAATGCGTTTACAGAAACGGATTGGAAAAAGGGCGGTCTTGTCCCTCTCGAGCTTTCATATGATATGACGATGGATGATTTACAGTTTTCAATGCCGATGGGTGTGACCATGCGCAACGCGGTCATTATGGAGCCGTATATGATTGCGATTGATAATTCTGTTGACCAGCTTTCTTTTGATCATGATGAATGCTATCTCACGCTTCTCGATAAGCATGGAAAATGGCGGGTCAATACAATGCTGAAAGGTTTTGCCGATCGGGTGCAGGGCTTTGTCAGTTCCTACACGACAACCGGAGATATTATCGCTGCCGGAAAAAATAAGGAAGATATCCTGCTCGCTTTCTCACGGATGAAAGAAATCGGCGGCGGAATCGTGCTTGCCGAAAACGGGAAGATTCTTCATGAGATTCCCCTCGCCTTAAACGGTTCTGCATCCGCGGAGAAGTATGAAGAAGTGCTTGAGAAAGAGCAAAAACTGAGGACGCTGCTGGAGGAGCGGGGCTACCGATTCTGCGATCCGATCTATACGCTGCTCTTTTTGCAGAGCACACACCTGCCTTATATCCGCATTACGCCGAGAGGAATATTCGACGTGATGAAAAAAACTGTACTCTTTCCATCGATAATGCGTTAAAATATAAAAGCAGGGAGCCGACATATGAAAAGATGGAAAGCCGTTTGTATGCTTTGTTTTGCGTTTTTGTTGCTTGCCGCCTGCCGGCAGAACAATGCCGATCAGGTGCAGCCGAAAGAAGCGGAAGCTCCTTTAACAGGGCTGAAAACTGAGCAGAAGCTTGCAGAACGCCGTCCGATTGCAGTTGCAGTGAACAATCATCCGAAGGCGAGGCCCCAATCCGGGCTGTCAAAGGCGGATGTTGTCATCGAAGCGCTCGCGGAGGGCCGGATTACGCGGTTTCTCGCGATTTTTCAAAGTGAGATGCCGGAAACGGTCGGGCCTGTGCGGAGCGCGAGGGAATATTTTGTCACGCTCAGCAGCGGGTTTAACAGCATATTTGTCCATCATGGCTGGAGTCCCGGCGCAAAAAAGCAGCTGGAGTCCGGAGCTTACGATTATATAAACGGTTTGGATTTTGACGGAAGCCTGTTTTGGAGAGCCGATTTCAGCAAGCCGCCCCACAATTCCTACACGTCGTATGACAATATCAGGAAGGCGGCGGAACAAAAAGGATACAAGCTGAACGGAAAAACAGAACCGCTCCCATTTCAGACATCAGATGCAAAACCAGGAAATGAAACCTACAATATTCGGATAGATTATGGAACACAAAACGTTACAAATCTTGTCGAATACGATTATGATAAAAAAGCTGATACTTATACAAGAAGCTCTGATGGTGTGAAAGCGACAGACCGGGAGACCGGAAAGCCTTTAGCCATGCACAACATTTTTATTGTTGAAGCCGGCCATCGCATGACAGACAAAGATGGAAGGCGGGCCATCGATATTCAGTCAGGGGGGAAGGGCCTCCTGCTTCAGCACGGCGATGTTATGGAGTCAGACTGGGAATATAAAGACGGCCGTATTCTGCCCGTAAAAGGCGGTGAGATTCTTCCGTTTGTGCCAGGAAAGACATGGATTAATATCGTGCCTGATCTCGATGCAGCTTCCATTAGTAAAGGAGAAGGTGTTTGACGATGCAAATCGATAAATTACGCGGAAAAGAACTGGACCAGTTATTTTTATCTATTTTATCGCTGAAAGATCTGGAGGAATGCTATCGTTTCTTTGATGATCTTTGTACGATTAATGAAATCCAATCGCTGGCGCAGCGTTTGGAAGTGGCAAGAATGCTCCGCGAAGGAAATACGTATCACAAAATTGAAAGCGAAACGGGTGCTTCCACAGCGACGATTTCCCGGGTGAAGAGATGCTTAAATTACGGTAACGACGCCTATGAAATGGCGCTTGACCGCGTAAACGAAGGAGAATCCTCCTCAGCTACGTAAAAAACCGCTCTGCCGATGACGGCAGGCGGTTTTTTTTATGCGTGCTGATTCAAAAGGCCGGGAAGTTCCCTCAGGGTTCCGTCTTCCTCCCGGTATACGATGTGTTCAGCTGAGAAATGAATCGGCGAGCTGATGCCCGCCGCCGCGGCGAGGTGAAACAGCCCTTCACGCAACGAGAGCACGTAGTTGCAGACGCGGTGCTGTTTATCCTCGATACTGAGCGCGCGTTGAAGTTTTGGATCGGTTGTCGCCACTCCGACAGGACAATGATTGGTGTGGCATACTTGAGCGCGGATACAGCCGACTGAAAACATCATTCCCCGGGCAATATTGACAAAATCCGCCCCTAACGCGAGGGCAACGGCAATCTTATCCGGAGTGAGCAGCTTTCCGGATGCGAATATTTTCAGCTTATCTCTTATCCCGTATGTCTTCAAAAGGCCGTCAACAAGGGGAAGGCCGGTCAGAATCGGCAGGCCGACGGAATCTGCCAGCTCATGGAAAGAAGCTCCCGTTCCCCCTTCACTGCCGTCAATCGTAATAAAGTCGGGAAGTTTGCCTGAGGAACTCATACAGGAAATAAGGTCTTCAAGGTCTTTGCGGCTTCCCGGGACAATTTTGATGCCGACCGGTTTTTCGCCGACAGTCCTTAATTTCTCAATGAAATCAAGCATGTCGGGAACATTTGAGAATTCGTTGAAGCGGTTTGGGCTGTCAATGGATTGACCGGGCTGTACATTTCTGATGGCGGCAATTTCTTCGGTCACCTTTGAACCGTCAATATGCCCGCCTCTTGCTTTCGCCCCTTGCGCAAGCTTTAATTCAAAGGCTTTAATCTGCTCGAGGCGGCTTTTTTTCTTAAACTCTTCCCACGAAAATTCTCCATCTTCAGTGCGGACGCCGAACAGCCCGGGGCCGATTTGGCAGATAATATCTGCGCCGCCTTTCAGGTGATACTCAGACAGGCCGCCTTCGCCTGTATTCATCCATGTGCCGCCGGCCTGGTGCAGCCCTTTTGACAGGGCGGTAATTGCCCGGTCGCCAAGTGAGCCGTAGCTCATCGCTGATTGTCCGATTAACCCTTTCACATAAAACGGCTTCTTGCATGTGTCGCGGCCGATCACTTGCACATCGTCCGGATGCAGGTAATAAGGGTCCGCCTTTGCTTTTTCGCGGTGTTCGCTGCGTTTCAGCAGGTTGTCTTTGTCAATTTTGTATACCATCGTGTCGATCTTCGGCGTCTGATCTGCGCGCAGCTCCTCCCTTTGTTTCGGGAAGAGGGCGTTACGGATATAATAGCCCGGCTGATCGAAATCCCGTTCTGAGCCGAAGCCCATCATTCTGCTTTTATACTTTCCCGACATGACCGTCTGTTCATATTCTCTCCGTGAAAACGGCTGTTCTTCGTTATCATTGCTGAATAAATACTGCCGCAGCTCAGGTCCGATTTTTTCAAATATATAGCGCAGTTTTCCCGCTACGGGATAATTGCGCAGCACTGAATGTTCTTCCTGCTTTTCGTCTCTTATGTATATCCAGAGAAACAATACGGCGGGAACTAAAATAATAAAAATCAATATACAAATCAGTACGATAATGGCTTGTTCCATTCAGATCAGACTCCTTGTCTTTTTTCTCTTTGACATTCCACATATTGTCTGTTTTCAAACATAGCCGTTTCCCGTCCGGCGGAGCGCAATCTTTTTTTGTGAATCAGGTGAATGACGTCTTTTTCCGTTTTTCCGGGCCAAACGAATTTGTTATAATGTTTAAATGGCAAGAAACGAATGGAGGAACGAAAACGCATGTACGATGTTAACGAGTGGAAGCATGTTTTTAAACTCGATCCGAATAAAGATTTACCGGATGAACAGCTGGAACGGCTTTGTGAATCAGGGACTGACGCCATTGTGATCGGAGGAAGCGACAATATCACCGAGGACAATGTGCTGAGACTGATGTCAAAGGTGCGGCGGTTTTTAGTGCCGTGCGTACTTGAGGTGTCGACGATTGATTCCATTGTGCCCGGGTTTGATCTTTATTTCATTCCGAGTGTGCTCAACAGCAAAAAGGCGGACTGGATTGTCGGCATGCATCATCAGGCGATGAAAGAATACGGAGAGCTCATGTCAATGGAGGAAATCGTGACGGAGGGCTACTGCATCGTCAACCCTGATTGTAAGGCGGCCGCTTTGACGGAGGCGGATACACATATAGAAACAGAAGATATTCTCGCCTATGCGCGGGTCGCGGAACATTTGCTTCATCTCCCGATTTTTTATCTGGAATACAGCGGGATGCTGGCGGACATAGAAACGGTGGAGAAAACGAAAGCTGTGCTGGACAAGTCCGTCCTGTTTTACGGAGGCGGCATTAAAGACGCGGAAACGGCGGAACGGTTCGGCCGTCATGCCGATGTCATCGTTGTCGGAAATGCCGTATATGAAGATTTTGATCAGGCGCTTAAAACGGTGGCGGCTGTAAAGACAAAGTAGCCAAGCGGACGAAATTGATTTATGATAGAACATATGTTTGATAGGCGGTGAACGGATATGAATTACATTAGCAATCAATTATTAAGCGGATTAAATCCCGTTCAGCAGGAAGCAGTCAAGACGACGGACGGTCCGCTGCTTCTGATGGCAGGCGCGGGAAGCGGAAAAACACGTGTGCTGACGCACAGAATCGCATACTTAATGGCGGAAAAACACGTGGCGCCATGGAACATTCTGGCGATTACATTTACAAATAAAGCCGCCAGAGAAATGAAGGAGCGGGTAGAGAGCATTCTCGGACCCGGCGCGGATGAAATCTGGATATCCACCTTCCACAGCATGTGCGTGCGGATTCTGCGCAGGGATATTGACAGAATCGGCATCAACCGAAATTTCTCCATTCTTGATACGGCCGATCAGCTTTCCGTTATTAAAGGGATTCTGAAAGAGCGGAATATCGACCCGAAAAAGTTTGATCCGAGAAGTATTTTAGGCTCCATCAGCAGCGCAAAAAACGAGCTGATCGAACCTGAGGAATTCGCAAAAACGGCCGGCGGCTACTACGATCAGGTCACGAGTGACGTGTATACCGATTATCAGAAAAAACTGCTGAAAAACCAATCGCTCGATTTTGATGATTTAATCATGACGACGATTAAGCTTTTCGAGCGTGTGCCGGAAGTGCTTGAGTTTTATCAGCGCAAATTCCAATACATTCACGTAGACGAGTATCAGGATACGAACAGGGCGCAATACCTGCTTGTGAAGCAGCTTGCGGCCCGTCTTGAAAATATCTGCGTCGTCGGTGACTCCGACCAGTCCATTTACAGATGGCGCGGGGCGGATATCGCGAATATCCTTTCCTTTGAAAAAGATTATCCGAGCGCAAACGTGATTCTGCTCGAGCAAAACTACCGCTCAACAAAGCGGATTCTGCAAGCGGCTAACGAAGTGATCAAAAACAACTCAAACCGCAAGCCGAAAAACCTGTGGACGGAAAATGACGAAGGCATCAAGCTTTCTTATTACAGCGGCGACAATGAATTCGGCGAAGGCCAATTCGTCGCGGGCAAAATTTATGAGCTGCACAGCTCGGGCCGGCGGAAGCTTTCCGATATCGCGATTTTATACCGGACAAACGCCCAGTCGCGCGTCATTGAGGAAACCCTTTTAAAATCCGGTCTGAACTACAATATCGTCGGCGGAACCAAGTTCTACGACAGGAAAGAAATTAAAGACATTCTCGCATACCTGCGCCTTGTGTCAAACCCGGACGACGACATCAGTTTTACGCGGATCGTCAATGTACCGAAGCGGGGCGTCGGCGCAACTTCACTAGAAAAAATCGCTTCATATGCGGCGATGAACGGAATGTCAATGTTCCAGGCGATCAAACAGGTTGATTTCATCGGCGTCAGCGCGAAAGCGGCAAACGCGCTTGACGGCTTTGGCGCGATGATTGAAAATCTGACGAACATGCAGGATTACCTGTCCATTACGGAACTCACTGAAGAAATTCTCGAGAAAACGGAATACAGAGAAATGCTGAAGGCCGAAAAATCAATCGAAGCCCAAAGCCGCCTTGAAAATATCGACGAGTTTCTTTCCGTGACGAAAAACTTCGAACAAAAAAGCGAAGACAAGTCTCTCGTCGCGTTTCTGACTGATTTGGCGCTGATTGCGGATATTGACCAGCTTGACCAGAAGGAAGAAGAATCAGGCGGAAAGGATGCTGTCACTTTAATGACACTGCACGCCGCTAAGGGGCTTGAATTTCCTGTCGTGTTCTTAATGGGCATGGAAGAAGGCGTGTTCCCGCACAGCCGCTCCCTGATGGAAGAAGCCGAGATGGAAGAAGAACGCAGGCTCGCATATGTAGGCATTACGAGGGCGGAAGAAGAACTGTATTTAACAAATGCCAAAATGCGCACCTTATTCGGCCGCACCAATATGAATCCGGAATCCCGCTTTATCAGGGAAATACCTGGCGATCTATTGGAGAACCTAAATGAGAAGAAAACACCTCGCATGCAGCCGGGAAGAAAAGTGCAGCCGAAACGCGGGCCCGTACCCCGTCCCGTTTCCTATGCGAACAAAACAGGCGGCGACTCGCTCAGCTGGGCGGTCGGCGATAAAGCGGGCCATAAAAAATGGGGCACCGGAACGGTTGTCAGCGTAAAAGGAGAAGGCGAAAGCACCGAGCTTGATATCGCATTCCCGAGCCCAGTCGGCGTGAAGCGTCTGCTTGCCGCTTTTGCGCCGATTGAAAAGCAGTAACCTGAAGAGGAAAGGAAGAACATGATGGACAAAGAAACAGCGAAACACCGGGCAGAAGAATTGCGCCGCACCATCGATCAGTACAGTTATGAATATTACACCTTAGATGAACCGAGCGTGCCGGATTCCGAGTACGACAGACTGATGCAGGAGCTGATTGCCATAGAGGAGGAGCACCCGGAGCTCAGAACGCCTGATTCGCCCACACAGCGGGTCGGGGGAGCGGTGCTTGAATCGTTTCAAAAGGTGCAGCACGGCACGCCGATGCTCAGTCTCGGCAACGCATTTAACGATGATGATCTCCGCGATTTTGACCGCCGCGTCCGTCAGGCTGTCGGTGACGGCGTCGCTTATAATGTGGAGCTGAAAATAGACGGTCTTGCTGTTTCTCTCCGTTATGAAGACGGCTATTTCGTCAGAGGCGCGACAAGAGGAGACGGAACGACGGGCGAAGATATCACGGAAAACTTAAAAACGATCCGCAACATTCCGCTGAAAATGAAACGGAATCTTTCCATAGAAGTGCGCGGAGAGGCGTACATGCCGAAACAGTCATTTGAAGCCCTCAATGAAGAAAGGCTGAAACATGAAGAGGAGCCGTTCGCCAATCCCCGGAACGCGGCTGCGGGCTCACTCAGACAGCTTGATCCGAAAATTGCAGCGAAACGAAATCTTGACATCTTCGTCTACAGTATAGCGGAGCTTGACGAAATGGGTGTGGAAACACAGAGTCAGGGCCTGGATTTTCTGGATGAGCTCGGTTTTAAAACAAACCAGGAACGGAAAAAATGCGCCACGATAGATGAAGTCATTGAAATGATCGAAGAGCTGCAGGCGAAGCGGGCCGATCTCCCGTATGAAATTGACGGAATCGTCATCAAAGTCGATTCGCTCGACCAGCAGGAAGAGCTCGGGTATACGGCAAAAAGCCCGCGCTGGGCGATTGCTTATAAATTCCCGGCGGAAGAGGTCGTGACAAAACTTCTCGATATCGAACTGAATGTCGGAAGAACGGGCGTGATTACGCCGACCGCCGTTCTGGAACCGGTAAAAGTCGCGGGAACGACGGTCTCAAGAGCATCCCTTCATAACGAAGATTTAATTAAAGAAAAGGATATCCGCATTCTCGATAAAGTGGTCGTCAAAAAAGCGGGCGACATCATCCCTGAGGTCGTCAATGTCTTAATCGAACAGCGGACCGGGGAAGAAAAAGAATTCAATATGCCGACCAGCTGCCCTGAGTGCGAAAGCGAACTAGTGCGCATCGAAGGAGAGGTCGCGCTGCGCTGCATCAATCCGGAATGTCCGGCGCAGATCAGAGAAGGCCTGATTCACTTTGTCTCACGCAACGCGATGAATATTGACGGACTCGGAGAACGTGTCATCACACAGCTTTTCCGTGAACATCTCGTCCGTAATGTCGCTGATTTGTATAAGCTGACGAAAGAGCAGGTCATCCGGCTTGAGCGGATGGGGGAAAAATCAACTGACAATCTGATCAGCTCCATCCAAAAGTCAAAAGAGAATTCGCTGGAACGCCTGCTGTTCGGTCTCGGCATCCGTTTCATCGGCTCAAAAGCGGCCAAAACACTCGCCATGCATTTTGAAAGCCTGGAAAATCTGAAACAAGCCACGGAAGAAGAGCTGCTTGCGGTAGATGAAATCGGCGAAAAGATGGCCGATGCCGTTGTCACCTATTTCCGCAAAGAAGAAATGCTTGAGCTTTTGAATGAACTTGAGGAACTCGGTGTGAACACACTCTACAAAGGCCCGAAAAAAGTAAAAGCGGAGGACAGCGACTCTTATTTTGCCGGCAAAACCATCGTGTTAACCGGAAAGCTTGAAGAGCTGTCCAGAAATGAAGCCAAGGCGCAGATTGAAGCGCTCGGCGGAAAGCTGACGGGATCTGTCAGCAAAAAAACAGACTTGCTGATTGCCGGAGAAGCGGCCGGAAGCAAGCTGACAAAAGCGCAGGAATTAAACATTGAAGTATGGAATGAAGCACAGCTATTGGGAGAGCTAAAGAAATAAGAGGAGTGTTTTCTATTGAAAAAGATGTTGGCATTGGCGGCGACGGCAACGGCGGCAGTACTCATGCTTTCGGCCTGTTCGCCGAGTTTCGGGGGGAACAAAGAGGAAGAGATCACGCAGAAAACGGCAAAGTCTTCTGAAAAAGCGATCATACCGAAATATAATATCTCTGATTCCTACTATAAAATGGTGCTTCCGTTTAAGGCCGGAAAAGCGCGCGGCCTGACCGCGGACCGGCTGAACACGAGGCTGGACATCGATGAATTCGAGACGGGTCTGATGCGGCTCGCTCAAGACACGTTCCCGACGGATGACTATTTGTATCAGGAAGGCCAGTATTTAGATGAGGACACGGTACTCAGCTGGCTTGACCGCAAAAAAGAGGGCAGTGATCTCAAAAAGGCGAAAAAGGCAGATGCCAATTTTCAGAATCTCGGCTTAAACCCTGTGCTGCCAAGCTCGGGATCGGCAAAAGAGAAAAATGAAAACAGCCCGATTTACTTAGCGTCCATGCTTGAGCAGGATTACTTAGTAAGAAAAGATAAAAATTCCATCCAGCTTGGCGGTGTCATGATCGGTCTCGCTCTCAACTCTGTATACTATTACCGCGAAAACACAGGTGATCCGCAGCAGGAAGTGGAGCTCAGTGACAAAACGATCCGCAGCCACGGTGAAGAAATCGCCCAGGAAGTCGTTAACCGCCTTCGGAAAATGGATAACCTGAAAAATGTGCCGATTACCGTCGCCCTTTATAAACAAGCGCCGAAAACATCAATCGTACCGGGGAATTACATTGCGAAAACAGAAGTCAAGGCCGGCTCATCCACCATTTCAAACTGGGATGATGTCAAAGAAAAGTACGTCTTCTATCCGGCGGATACAGACACGGCAAAGAAATACCCAGATGATTCCGAAGTATTTAAACGCTTCAAAAACGCCATCGACAGCTACTTCCCGAATTACACCGGAGTCGTCGGAACGGCAATGTACGAAAACGATGAAATGAGAAAAATGAAGATTGAAATCCCGATGCAATTTTACGGGAAAAGCGAAGTCATCGCCTTCACCCAATACTTAACAGGTGAGCTGATGGATTATTATTCAAAAGGCTCAGTTGATGTCGAAATTAACATTACCTCGTCTGACGGCCAGGAAGCGCTGATCGTCCGCAATGCGGGTGACAAAGAACCGACCGTCCATATTTACGATTAACCAAGATGCCCTTGTTCATTTCTGTATGAGCAAGGGTTTTTTATTGTGAATATCGTTGGAGAGAGGGATGAGGTATGTTAAGATATTTGTATAAATAGGAATTAACAGGAAAACGCATTTTATTTCTAAGCGGATGTTACTAATCTGCTGTGAAAAAAGAAGGGCAGGAATGTTGATGAATGACATTTGCTGAGTACACACACCGCCTACAAACGTTATGAAAAGGGTGAATCAGCATGCATAAAGATATTAAAGCGATTTTTGAGGAAGATAAGGTACTGGCTGAGGCCGGTGAAATATACGGCTTTACCAAGTTTCAATTTATTGCGGACGCAGAGAACTACGTATACGAAATTGTGAAAGATAACGAACCGTATATCTTAAAAATTACGCATACGATCAGAAGAACACCGGAATATATTCTCGGAGAAATGGAATGGCTTCATCATCTGGCAAAGGGAGGGCTTTCAGCAGCAAAGCCGATTCCTTCATTAAATGGCAGAGATGTCGAAGAAGTGCCGGATGGAAAAGGCGGAGCGTTTTTAGTAAGAGTCTATGAAAAAGCGCCCGGACGCAAAGTGGAGGAATCAGACTGGAACGGAACTCTGTTTTATGAGCTTGGAAAGTACACGGGGAACATGCACCGGCTGACAAAAAGCTACCGTCTGAGCGACCCGGCATATAAAAGGCAGGAATGGGATGAAGAGGAGCAGCTGAAGCTGAGAAAATACGTGCCCGCAGATCAGCATCTCGTATTTGAGCGGGCGGATGCTCTAATGGAAAAACTGCGCCGTTTGCCGAAGAATCCTGAAAACTACGGCCTTGTGCACGCCGATCTGCATCATGGCAATTTCAATTGGGACAACGGAAAAATCACTGCATTTGATTTTGATGATAGCGGCTACAATTGGTTTGTGAATGATATCAGTATTCTGCTGTACAACATGTTGTGGTATCCGGTCATCCCGTATGAAGACAAGGCCGCGTTTACGGGTGAGTTCATGACACACTTTATGAAAGGCTACAGGGAAGAAAATGACCTTGACCCCGCCTGGCTTGAACACATCCCGGATTTTCTCCGGCTGCGCCATATGCTGATCTACGGATTATTGCATCAGGCGTTTGACCTCAATTCACTCGGGGACGAGGAACTTGAGATGCTGAAAGCCTTCAGGCGCGATATCGAAAACGAAACCCCGATTACGGAGTATAACTTTTCTGCATTCGTATAAATAGAAAAACGCCGGCTGAATCCAGCCCGGCGTTTTTTTATAACGTATCACACTTCACTCCGACGACACCTTGAATTTCTTTAATATCATAATAGACGTCAGTGGTGTAGCGGTTTTTGTGAACACTGACTTTCACTTCCATAATCGGAAATTCTTTTTCGCGCAGATCATCAATCCGGACGGAGTGAATGCGGAGCCGTTTGCTTTTCATTTCTTTTAGAATCTCGGTCATTTTGTCTTTATCGGAAAGAGACATTCTCACGCGGATATCCTTTTCCTTCAAGCGGTTGGGACCGATTTTTCTGATCAGCCACGGAAGAAATTCGACACTGATCAGGATAAACAAGAGGCTTGCGAACGCCTCTTTATAAAAGCCGGCGCCTGTAGCCAGACCGAGCCCGGCTGCGCCCCAGATGATGGCCGATGTCGTCAGGCCGGATATGACGTCATTGCTTTTACGCAGGATCACGCCCGCGCCGATAAAACCGACGCCGGAAATGATTTGGGCGGGGAGGCGGAGCGGATCCATCATGATACGGTAATATTTTGGGAAATGATATGCCGCATTAATGCTGACGATCGTCAGCATACAGGAGCTGACGGCGATGACGATACAGGTTTTCAGTCCGAGCGGTTTGTTTTTCAGCTCGCGTTCAAGACCGATGATCATGCCGATCAGCGTGGCAATGCCCAGCTTTAATAAAATGTCTGGTTCGATAGGCCAGCTCAATTTGCACAGCACCTCCGCAATTTTTCTTATAATAAATTGATATGATTTTCTCACAGTATTTATAGCAGGACAAGTGCGGAAGAAAAAAGCCGTCAGGGATAAAATCTGACGGCTTTTTGTCTATTTCTTGTTTTTCAAAAGAGCTTCCATCCGGCTGAACAGCTGATAAGAAGCATCGGCCGGTTTTTTGGTCAGCAGGCTGACGGCAATACCGGCAATCAGACTGAGGAAGAACCCCGGAATGATTTCGTATACGCCGGTTGAAGCGGCAAGCCCTGTGGTGATCCAGATTAAAACGGCCGCGGCCCCGGTAATCATCGCCGCAAGCGCTCCCCATTCATTCATCCGTTTCCAGTACAGACTGAGCAAGAGCGCCGGGCCGATAGCCGAACCGAAGCCTGCCCACGCATATCCGACCAGATCAAGAATGGTGCTGTTCGGATTCATGGAAAGCAGGATGGCAATAACGGCCACGATCAATACCGACAGGCGTCCGGTCATGACCAATTCTTTATCGCTCGCTTCCCGTCTGAAAAAGGCACGGTATAAATCTTCCGTAATGGCGCTTGCCGTTACGAGAAGCTGTGAGGAAATGGAACTCATGATCGCCGCTAAAATCGCGGACAGCAAGAAGCCCGTAATCAGCGGATGGAACAAGATTTTAGAAAAAATAATGAAAATCGTTTCCGGATCTTTTACGGAGACTCCGAAGTGATGAGAATACGCAACCCCGATAATCCCGGTCAGCAATGAACCGACAACTGAAATAACCATCCAGCTCATCCCGATTCTGCGGGCGGGTTTTAAATCTTTCACTTCTTTAATCGCCATAAATCGTACGATGATATGAGGCTGGCCGTAATAGCCGAGTCCCCATGCCAAATAAGAAATAATGCTAATGACGCTCGCGCCTTTAAAGATATCCAATAGTTTCGGGTTAACGGCGTTGATCGAATCAATCGTCGTTGAAACGCTCCCGAGCTGGGTAAAAGCAACGATCGGCACAAGCACTAATGCCGCAAACATGATCGCTCCCTGCACAAAGTCAGTCAGACTGACAGCGAGGAAACCGCCAAACAGCGTGTAAAGCACAACAACACCGGCCGTTAAAAACAAACCGAATTTGTAGTCGGCGCCGAATGCCGATTCAAATAACCTGCCTCCGGATACCATCCCGGACGATGTGTACAGTGTGAAAAAGATCATAATAATCACGGCGGAAACAATTTTCAGCAATGATGACGAGTGGCGGAACCGTTTATCGAAAAAATCGGGAATCGTAATCGCATCATCCGCAACTTCCGTGTAAGCGCGCAGCCTCGGAGCAAGCAGCAGATAATTTGAATACGCGCCGATCGTCAAACCGAGCGCCAGCCATAAGGTCGATAACCCCGTTGCGAACATTGCGCCGGGAACTCCCATCAGCATCCATGCGCTCATATCGGCCGCACCTGCGGACAGCGCCGTTACGAACGGGCCGAGTCCTCTTCCGCCCAGCATGTAATCATTAATATTCGTTGTCTTCCTGAATGCGTACCAGCCGATTAACAGCATGGCAGCAAAGTAAATGCCAAGAGATATAATTAGTTCAATACTCACGTTTTTGGACCCTCTCTTCTTTCATGTAAATGTTGCATCACCTCTGTAGATTAGTAGTGCCGGAATATGCGCCGGCGATCCAGCCTTTAGTCATCATCCATGCGGATCGCATGATTTAGTGCTGGCTATGGTTACTAAACCTAACAAAGTATCCCCGATCAATCAACTCTCGAAACCTGGCCCGCTCAAGGAAAAAATCCCCGCCAACATAGAACAGCTTAGAGATGAAAACGCTACCAATAGATTATAAAAGTAAAAATTTTCTGACATATAATTCGTTTCTCTTTCTCCCCGATTTAGGATAAAATAGAGAGGGTTTCATCATGCCTCAGAAGGCGGCGTTTTGTTGCTTTAGAGGGCTCGTTTTTGATATGATCAGTATTATATGACGAAACGGAGAATTATGCGGAGGTGGATCTTATGTCACGAATTTCTATAGAAGAAGTAAAGCATGTCGCTCATTTGGCGAGACTCGCCATTACGGATGAAGAAGCTGAAATGTTCACAGAACAGCTTGACAGCATCATCTCGTTTGCCGAGGAGCTTAATGAAGTGGACACGGATAACGTGGAACCGACAACACACGTGCTGAAAATGAAAAACGTAATGAGAGAAGATGAAGCGGGTAAAGGCCTTCCGGTCGAGGATGTCATGAAAAATGCTCCCGATCATAAAGACGGCTATGTCCGTGTGCCATCTATTCTGGATTAAAGGAGGGAGACAGTATGTCATTATTTGATCACAAAATCACAGAACTGAAACAAATGATACATAAAAAAGAAATCAAGATTTCCGATCTTGTCGATGAATCTTACAAACGGATCGCATCCGTGGATGATAAGGTGCAGGCGTTTTTACAGCTTGATGAAGAAAGAGCCCGCGCTTACGCGAAAGAACTTGACGAAGCGGTTGACGGACGGTCTGAACACGGTCTTCTCTTCGGAATGCCGATCGGCGTCAAAGACAACATCGTGACCAAAGGGCTTCGCACAACATGCTCAAGCAAAATCCTCGAAAACTTCGATCCGATTTACGATGCGACGGTCGTGGAGCGCCTTCAAGCCGCTGAAGCCGTCACGATCGGAAAGCTGAATATGGATGAGTTCGCGATGGGTTCTTCTACTGAAAACTCCGCGTACAAAGCGACGAAAAACCCTTGGAATCTCGATACGGTTCCCGGCGGATCAAGCGGCGGTTCCGCAGCTGCGGTTGCCGCGGGCGAAGTGCCGTTTTCACTCGGATCTGATACGGGCGGCTCCATCCGCCAGCCGGCTTCTTTCTGCGGCGTCGTCGGATTAAAGCCTACATACGGACGCGTGTCACGTTACGGTTTGGTCGCTTTTGCGTCTTCATTAGACCAGATCGGACCGATCACAAGAAACGTAGAAGATAACGCATTCCTGCTTCAGGCGATTTCAGGCCCGGACAAAATGGACTCTACGAGCGCCAATGTCGAAGTGCCGGACTTTCTTTCTTCATTAACTGGCGATATTAAAGGCTTAAAAATCGCCGTACCGAAAGAATATCTCGGAGAAGGCGTCGGCAAAGAAGCGAAAGAATCGGTTTTAGCCGCTTTAAAAGTGCTTGAAGACCTCGGAGCGACATGGGAAGAAGTATCTCTGCCGCACAGCAAATACGCGCTTGCGACCTATTATCTGCTGTCTTCTTCCGAAGCGTCTGCAAACCTTGCGCGCTTTGACGGCATCCGCTACGGCTACCGCTCAGACAATGCGGACAACCTGATCGACCTTTATAAACAGACACGCTCTGAAGGATTCGGCAATGAAGTGAAGCGCCGCATCATGCTCGGCACCTTCGCGCTCAGCTCCGGCTACTATGACGCGTATTACAAAAAAGCGCAAAAAGTGCGCACGCTTATTAAGAAAGATTTTGAAGACGTATTTGAGAAATACGATGTCATCGTCGGACCGACAACGCCGACACCGGCATTCAAAATCGGCGAAAAAACCAGCGATCCGCTCACAATGTACGCCAACGATATTTTAACGATCCCTGTCAACCTCGCGGGTGTGCCGGGAATCAGCGTGCCGTGCGGATTTGCGGACGGACTGCCGCTCGGACTGCAAATCATCGGAAAACACTTCGATGAAGGCACTGTATACCGCGTCGCTCATGCTTTTGAGCAGGCAACAGATCATCATAAAGCGAAACCTGAACTGTAAGGGGTGAAATGAAGTGAACTTTGAAACGGTAATCGGACTTGAAGTCCATGTGGAATTAAAAACAAAATCTAAAATTTTCTCAAGCTCACCGACGCCATTCGGCGCTGAAGCGAATACCCAAACGAGCGTCATCGACCTCGGCTATCCCGGCGTGCTGCCCGTTTTGAACAAAGAAGCGGTCGAATTCGCGATGAAAGCCGCAATGGCTTTGAACTGTGAAATCGCAACGGATACGAAGTTTGACCGGAAAAACTATTTCTACCCGGACAACCCGAAGGCATATCAAATTTCTCAATTTGACAAGCCGATCGGCGAAAACGGCTGGATCGAAATCGAAGTCGGCGGAAAAACGAAAAAAATCGGCATTACCCGTCTTCACCTTGAAGAAGATGCGGGAAAACTGACGCATACGGGCGACGGCTATTCCCTCGTTGACTTCAACCGCCAGGGCACGCCGCTTGTCGAGATTGTATCTGAGCCGGATATCCGCACACCGGAGGAAGCTTACGCATATCTCGAAAAGCTGAAATCAATTATCCAATACACAGGCGTTTCCGACTGTAAAATGGAAGAAGGTTCACTGCGCTGTGACGCCAACATTTCCCTCCGTCCGATCGGCCAGGAGAAATTCGGCACAAAAACGGAGCTGAAAAACCTGAACTCTTTCGCGTTCGTGCAAAAAGGACTTGAGCATGAAGAAAAACGCCAAGAGCAGGTGCTTCTGTCAGGCGGAGTCATTCAGCAGGAGACGCGCCGCTATGATGAAGCGACGAAAAAAACCATTTTGATGCGTGTCAAAGAAGGTTCTGACGACTATCGTTATTTCCCTGAGCCTGACCTTGTCGAGCTCTACATTGATGACGAATGGAAAGAACGCGTAAGAGCAACCATTCCTGAGCTTCCGGACGAGCGCCGCAAGCGTTATATCGAAGAGCTCGGTCTGCCTGCTTATGACGCAATGGTTCTGACGCTGACGAAAGAAATGGCTGATTTCTTCGAAGAAACGGTCAATAAAGGCGCAGAAGCCAAGCAGGCATCAAACTGGCTGATGGGTGAAGTCTCAGCTTACCTGAACGCCGAACAAAAAGAGCTTGAGGATGTCGCGCTGACTCCTGAAGGCCTTGCCGGCATGATTAAGCTGATTGAAAAAGGAACCATCTCGTCCAAAATCGCGAAGAAAGTCTTTAAAGAATTAATTGAAAAAGGCGGCGACGCAGAAAAAATCGTCAAAGAAAAAGGCCTCGTGCAGATTTCTGACGAAAGCGTGCTTCTGAAGCTGGTAACAGATGCGCTTGACAGCAACCCGCAGTCAATTGAAGACTTCAAAAACGGAAAAGACCGCGCGATCGGCTTCCTTGTCGGGCAGATTATGAAAGCTTCAAAAGGACAGGCCAACCCGCCGATGGTCAACAAGATCTTACTTGAAGAAATCAAAAAACGATAAAAAAAGCAGCCGCCTCTAAGGGCGCTGCTGACTCGGAGACCGGTAAGCGCCGGTCTCTTTTTTATAAGCTGAAATAGGTTTCAATGGAAGCCCGCAGCGTTTCAATCTGTTCATTTCCGCTGCCTGCCAAGTTGGACAGCATTCCTTTAATAATCGGTTTTCGCGGCTCTTCCTTTGCGCATTCCTCTTCAATGACTTCAAGCGATACGAGGACGTCCTCAGGCAGCCCCTGCTGTGCTTTTATCTTTTGAATATCCGCAAGCAGTCTTTCTCTGTCCGCCGCGGGCTGAGTGAAGATATCCTCAGGCAGCAGCGGATCGGGGTTGTCTTTTATCAGTCCCGTAATCAGATCATCGATTCTGGCAATCAGAAAGGCCGCCACGTTTTCCGTCCGGAATGCCGTATGTTCATTAAAAATCAAGAAATGAATATAGGAGCTTACAATTCCTTGCGCCATAACGGACGCATCCGCTAAAAACGGTGTGACGGCATCTCCGTAAACGGAGAGCAACGCATCCCGATACAGCATGTTAAATTGAATATTGGCCTCATGAAAATACTGTTTGACCTTTTGATTTTCAGGAATGACCTTTTCGCTCAGCAAGAGAATGATAAAGTCCTTGTGCTCCATAAATTCCTGGAATTGATAAGCGATTTGTTTTCGGAATACGTCCTTAGGCGGTTTATGCTGATGTTCTGTTTTGATTTTCTTTATTTCTTCCATAGACATGCCGATGTAATACTCACATGCTGACAGCAAAAGGTCTTCTTTTGATTTGAAATGGAGATAGAAGGCTCCTTTTGAAATTCCGCATTCACCGGCGATTTCCTGAATGGTTGTTGAAGAAAACCCTTTTTTGGCAAATAAATGGATGCCTGTTTTTATGATTTTCTCTTTTTTTTCGTTCATGACGTGCTTCCCCTTAATCCTGAAAAATTTAGAAAAATTTACTGCCTTATTAGTTGACGATGTTGAGTTATACCGTTTAGTATTATATAGAATGACCAGTCAGTCAATAAAAATTAACGGAGGACATGATGAACCACATTATTAACTTTGTACTGAAGAACAAATTCGCAGTTTGGCTGATGACGATTATCGTTACTGTAGCAGGGCTGTATGCCGGTATGAATATGAAGCAGGAATCCATACCGGACGTCAACATGCCTTACCTTTCAGTAAATACGACTTATCCCGGAGCTGCTCCAAGTCAAGTTGCGGATGACGTGACAAAACCGATCGAGCAGGCGGTCCAGAATTTAGAAGGAGTGAGCGTCGTAACGTCCACATCCTCTGAAAACGTCTCATCGGTTATGATTGAATATGATTACAGCAAGGATATGGACAAGGCGAAAACCGAAGTCGCTGAAGCGCTGGACAGTGTCAGCCTTCCTGACGACGCGAAAAAACCTGACATTTCCCGTTACAGCCTCAACTCTTTCCCGATTTTGACGCTCAGTGTGACAAGCGGCAAAAGCTCGCTTGAAGATCTGACCAAAAATGTGGAAAACACTCTCGTTCCTAAGCTTGAAGGCATTCAGGGCGTTGCGTCTGTGCAAGTTTCCGGACAGCAGGAAGAGCAGGTGGAATTCTCTTTCAAAGACAAAAAAATGAAAGAGTACGGACTTGATGAAGATACCGTCAAGAAAGTGATCCAAGGCTCTGACGTCAATACGCCGCTTGGATTGTACACATTCGGCAACAAAGAAAAATCAGTTGTCGTTAACGGAAATATTACGTCAATTAAAGATCTGAAAGATATGAGAATTCCGGTCACATCTTCTTCTGCCGCTCAAGGTCAAGCGGGCGGAGCCGGTGCGGCATCTGCGGCGGACGCTCAGGCTATGCAGCAGGCACAGCAAAGCGCGGCAGCAGGGGTGCCGACAGTCAAGCTTTCTGACATTGCCGACATTAAAGATGTGAAAAAAGCTGAATCCATTTCCCGCACGAACGGAAAGGACAGCATCGGAATTAATATCGTAAAAGCCAATGACGCCAACACGGTAGAAGTGGCCGATGCGATTAAAGATGAACTGAATCAATACAAAAAAGACCATAAAGGGTTCAAGTACAGCTCGACTCTTGATATGGCAGAGCCGATTACAGAGTCGGTGGATACGATGTTAAGCAAAGCGATTTTCGGCGCGATTTTTGCGGTCGTGATCATTCTCTTATTCTTAAGAGATATTAAATCAACGATGATTTCTATCATTTCCATCCCGCTGTCACTGCTGATTGCGCTTCTTGTGCTGAATCAGCTTGATGTCACATTAAACATAATGACGCTCGGTGCGATGACGGTCGCCATCGGACGGGTAGTCGACGACTCGATTGTCGTGATCGAAAACATTTACCGCCGTATGAGGCTGAAAGATGAACCTTTACGCGGGAAGCAATTGGTGCGTGAAGCGACGAAAGAAATGTTTAAACCGATCATGTCATCAACGATCGTAACCATTGCCGTATTCCTGCCGCTTGCCATGGTCGGCGGACAGATCGGCGAACTGTTTATGCCGTTTGCATTAACAATCGTCTTCGCGCTTGCCGCATCGCTGTTGATTTCGATCACACTGGTGCCGATGCTTGCGCACAGCTTATTCAAAAAATCGCTCACAGGCGCGCCTGTTAAAGCGAAAGAGCATAAGCCGGGCAGATTGGCCAATTTCTATAAAAAAGTGCTGAATTGGTCATTAAGACATAAATGGATTACATCTATCATCGCGGTTCTGATGCTTGTCGGCAGTTTGTTCCTCGTACCTCTGATCGGCGCGAGCTACCTGCCTGCGCAAGCGGACAAAACGATGCAGCTCACATACACGCCTGAACCGGGCGAAACGAAAAGCGAAGCTGAAAAAGCTGCGCAAAAAGCGGAAGACATGCTGCTTAAACGCAAACATGTCGATACCGTTCAGTATTCTTTAGGTTCGCAAAGTCCGCTCGGCGGAAGCTCAAACGGCGCATTGTTCTACGTGAAATACGAGGATGACACGCCTGATTTTGACAAAGAAAAAGACAATGTCTTAAAAGAAATCAAAAAAACATCCAGCCGCGGCGAATGGAAATCCCAAAATTTCAGCTCGTCAGGCAACAACAACGAATTAACGTACTATGTGTACGGAGATTCAGAGTCTGATATTAAAGGCACGGTCAAAGACATCGAAGGCATCATGAAAAAGCAGAAGGATCTGAAAGACATCAACTCAGGCCTTTCCAGCACATATGATGAGTACACGTTCACCGCTGACCAGGAGAAACTCAGCAAGCAGGGCCTGACGGCTTCGCAAATCTCCCAAGCCCTGATGTCCCAAACGTCACAGTCTCCTTTGACAACGGTGAAAAAGGACGGCAAAGAGCTTGACGTCAACATCAAAACAGAAAAAGACCAGTATAAGAGTGTAAAAGAATTAGAGGATAAAACCATCACATCGCCTGCAGGCCAAGAAGTAAAAATCGGCGATGTGGCGAAAGTGAAAAACGGCACGACATCCGATACCATTTCCAAACGCGACGGCAAAGTGTACGCTGACGTAACGGCAACCGTCACTTCTGACAACGTCACGAAGGTGTCATCAGCCGTTCAAAAGAAAGTTGACAAACTGGATAAGCCGGACAATGTATCCATTGATACCGGCGGTGTATCAGCGGATATTGCTGATTCCTTTACGAAACTCGGCTTAGCGATGCTTGCCGCAATCGCCATCGTATACCTCGTTCTTGTGATCACGTTCGGCGGAGCATTAGCGCCGTTTGCGATTCTGTTCTCGCTTCCGTTTACAGTCATCGGCGCATTAGCCGGCCTGTATGTATCCGGAGAGACGATCAGTCTGAATGCCATGATCGGTATGCTGATGCTGATCGGAATCGTCGTCACAAACGCGATTGTCTTAATTGACCGCGTCATCCATAAAGAAGCGGAAGGCTTATCGACGAGAGAAGCGCTCCTGGAGGCGGGTTCTACGAGATTGCGTCCGATTCTGATGACGGCGATCGCGACAATCGGTGCCCTGCTTCCATTGGCATTGGGCTTCGAAGGCGGCAGCCAGGTCATTTCTAAAGGACTCGGTGTCACCGTTATCGGCGGTTTAATCAGTTCGACTCTGCTTACCCTTCTGATTGTGCCGATCGTATATGAAGTATTGGCGAAATTCCGTAAGAAAAAACCTGGAACGGAAGAAGAGTAAGACAGCGGGCCTTGGCTCCTTAAACGGAGCCAGGGCCTTTTTTCTTCTGGCAATTCCTGTACATATTGTTGCGATTTTCTCAAGTCATAGTATAATTAAAGGTTGTTAGTGTTAATAATGGATCGGATACTCTTAAGTAGGATGATGAGATAATGAAACGTGCACGCATAATATACAATCCGACTTCAGGACGGGAGCTTTTTAAGAAAAATCTTGCCCAGGTCCTGCAAAAATTTGAACAAGCCGGTTATGAAACCTCCACCCATGCCACCACATGCGCGGGGGATGCCACCCACGCCGCAACAGAAGCCGCTTTGCGGGAGTTTGACCTGATTATCGCTGCCGGCGGAGACGGAACGATTAATGAAGTCGTCAACGGCCTTGCGCCGTTAGACAAACGCCCGACACTCGGCATCATTCCGGTCGGCACGACAAATGATTTCGCCAGAGCGCTGGGCATTCCGAGAGAGAATATACTGAATGCCGCTGATACCGTCATTAACGGCGTGGCCCGCCCGATCGACATCGGACAGGTGAACGGTCAGTACTTTATCAACATCGCCGGCGGAGGCCGTCTGACGGAGCTGACGTATGATGTGCCAAGCAAACTGAAAACGATGCTCGGCCAGCTTGCTTATTATTTAAAGGGAATGGAAATGCTGCCTTCACTTCGACCGACAGAAGTCGAGATTGAATATGACGGCAAGCTGTTTCAAGGCGAAATTATGCTGTTTTTAGTGACGCTGACCAACTCGGTCGGCGGATTCGAGAAGCTGGCCCCTGATTCCAGCCTGAATGACGGCATGTTTGATTTAATTATTTTGAAAAAAGCCAATCTCGCGGAGTTTATCAGAGTCGCGAGCATGGCGCTCAGAGGCGATCATATTAACGATCAGCACATTATTTACACAAAAGCGAACCGTGTGAAAGTCAATGTATCAGAAAAGATGCAGCTGAACCTGGACGGCGAATACGGCGGCATGCTGCCGGGTGAATTCGTGAATTTGTACCGGCATATTCACGTCATCATGCCGAAGGAGAAAGCGGAACAGCTGGATGATTAATACGCGGACAAAATCCTAAAACAGTATTCGTTTTAGGATTTTGTCATCTTTTCAGCGTGATCGGAAACCTTTGAAGGCTGACATTGAATTTGAAGGTTTGCCAGCACGCTGAAACAAGGCTATTGGTAAAACTAGAGGTGATTATAGATGAAAATGAAACCCCCGATAGAAAAAAATGAATACTATGATGTGATATTTGAGGATTTGACGCACGAAGGAGCGGGCGTCGCAAAGGTTCAGGGCTTCCCGATCTTCGTGCCGAACGCCCTGCCTGAGGAAAAAGCGCAAATCAAAGTGACACGCGTCAAAAAAGGCTTCGCTTTCGGCCGCTTAATCGAGCTGAAGGAAGTAAGCCCGCACAGAACGGATGCCCCGTGCCCGATCTACAAACAATGCGGCGGCTGCCAGCTTCAGCACATGACCTATGAAGGCCAGCTTTTGTTTAAACAGAAACAAGTCAAAGACATCTTAGAACGGATCGGCAAGCTGGACCTCTCAAAAGTCACCGTGCACCCGACGCTCGGCATGGAAGATCCGTGGAACTACAGAAACAAAGCGCAGGTGCCGGTAGGAGAAAGAGAAGGCGGACTCGTCGCCGGATTCTATCAGCAAAGAAGCCATGACATCATCGACATGAGCGCCTGTCTGATCCAGCAATCCAAAAATGACGAAGCCGTCCAAGCCGTCAAAGACATCTGCGCAGCATACGGTGTCAAAGCTTACAACGAAGAACGCCACAAAGGCTGGCTCCGTCACATTACGGTCAGATACGGCGTCGTCACAGGCGAAATGATGATCGTCTTCATCACAAGAACAAACGACTTTCCGCACAAAGCGAAGATCATCGAAGACATTACGGCGCAATTCCCACATGTGAAATCCATCGTGCAGAACATCAACCCAAACAAAACAAACGTGATCTTTGGGAACGAAACAAACGTCATCTGGGGCGAAGAATACATCTACGACCTCATCGGAGACGTCAAATTCGCCATCTCCGCCAGATCGTTCTATCAGGTCAACCCGGAACAGACAAAAGTGCTCTACGACAAAGCGCTTGAGTACGCGGAGCTGCAAGAGGAAGAAACCGTCATCGACGCCTACTGCGGCATCGGGACGATTTCTCTATTTCTGGCGAAGCAGGCGAAAAAAGTGTACGGCGTCGAAATCGTGCCGGAAGCCATCGAGGATGCAAAACGCAACGCTGAGCTGAATGGCATCAAAAACGCAGAATTCGCCGTCGGAGAAGCGGAAACAGTCATTCCGAAATGGTACGAAGAAGGCATCACGGCCGACACCCTCGTCGTCGACCCGCCAAGAAAAGGCTGCGACGAAGCCCTCCTGCGGACAATCATCGACATGAAACCGAAGCGGGTGGTGTACGTGTCCTGCAATCCAGGAACGCTTGCAAGAGACCTGCGGGTGCTTGAGGATGGCGGATATCAGACGCTAGAAGTGCAGCCGGTGGATATGTTCCCGCATACGAATCATGTGGAGTGTGTGGCTGTGCTTTATTCTAAGGGTGCAGTTCATTAACTGTTACTAAGAAGAAGGAGTAAAGATAATAAATATCTTTACTCCTCTCATTTAAGAAAGTTGGTATTTTTTAATCCTGAAGTTATACATGTAGCAGCCCTCGTTTAATTCCGTTCACAACTGCTCCAACTCTTGAGTTGGCGTCCATTTTTTGAATAATAGAAGAAATATGACGTTCTACAGTTCGTTTACTTAACTTTAATGCAGAACTGATTTCCATATTTGTTTTATCCTCTGCTATCAACTTCAGTACCTCCAGTTCCTTATGAGTAAGGCGATCAACAGAAAGGTTTACAGCATGTTGAGGAAATACATGGTTTCCTGCAAAAGTTTGTTTGACTGCAGTTATTAGTTCATTAATTGAATTTTCTTTCCTTACATAAGCAGCCGCTCCGGCATTGTATGCTGCATATATATATTCATCATACTCATAACCGGATAATATTACAATTTTTAACTCCGGAAATGTTTTCTTAATGTTTCTTGTCAAGGAGATTCCGTTAAAAGATTTCATCCTAATATCAATAATTAGAATATTGGGACGATGGTGGTCAATTTCATCATATATCTCTGCAGGATTTGATAAAGTGCTAACTACTTCAACGACTCTGTCGTGTTCTAGCAATTGTTTAATACCTTGTACCATCATCATATGATCATCTAACAGCAATACTTTGATTTTCAACTGATTTACTCCATTCATTGGAAAAGTAGTTGTAACAATAATATGTTAAAACGTTTTTCTCTTTGGTTATAATTTAAAACAGAAAAGGATCGAATATAAGATATCTGCTTTGGGCTTTAGTCATTTCTAAAATGATTTAGATACTGATCATTGGGAAGAAGGTTTATAAACTTTTTAAATAGATATATGTCTATAATATGGTCATTATGGAAATTATATCATTTCCCTTGTTTTTAATCTAGATAAAAGTATAATATACTACCCCTTTTTTGTTACATATTTCTTAATAATTCATATTTTTAATTACTCAAATTTCCTAAATTGATAATCGCCTCAAAAAAACCTGCAATTAACAATAATAAGATGGCGACATCGCGCCAGGTCTTTGGCGGGATTTACGGATTTCATCTGAGTCAATATTTTGATATTTTTATGTAGAGAAGAAAATATTGGTTAAATAGAGGCAGAATATACTATTTTCAACTGATGTTGTTTTTTGATACACCTCAAAAAATACTGTGATGCACTCCAGCTAAGGTGTAGACAGAGTAAACTTTTTAAAGAGTTACAGAGTCAGGATTTAATCTTGAGATGGGACAAAGGGAGGGGTAATAATGTTTAAAGTAAAGATCTTAGAAACCGAAGAAGAGAAAAAAGAACTATATGCAACGAGATATAAAATCTTTGTTGAACAGGAAAAATCAGTACCTGCTGAAAATTATAAGGACGGTTTATTAAAGGACCATTCTGATGATCATGCTTACCAAATCGGTTGTTATGAAGGCAGTTTATTAGTTGGATTTATGACTTTAATTGTAAAAAAAGATGATGAATTATTAGAGGTTGAACAAACTCATAATTTGAAACCGCAAGTGAATGAAAAATATGCAGAAGTCATGAGATTAGTCGTGTTAGAAACATCTTTTACTAAAACGATTTCAATGAAAGGTAAAGTAATGAACCTTCTATTTGATACAGTGAAAGATATTATTATCTCTGAAAATATTACTCATCTTCTCTTGCAGAGCAGAGAGAAATCTAAAAAAATGTACGAAAAAATAGGGTTTAAACAAATCGGTGATTTTAAATTATACAGAGAAAAATCATACCAATGTCCTATGAAACTTGACGTAATGAAAGTAAGCGAAAAGGTAGTAAATATATCGGAATTTATTTAATGAAAGGGATGGAGCAAATGAGCCTGGAAACATTAATTAGTGTAGAAAAAAAAGAAAAGCTAATGGGAATGATCGCGGAAATCTTGGAAGTGGAACCAGAAGAAATAAAGGATGATACAGATCTGGTTGAAGAATTAGATGCTGACTCAATGATGGCTTTAGAAATCTTAGCCTGTGTCGAAAAGGAGTTTCAAATAAAAATACCGGAAGAAGAGTTACAAAACTTCACCACAGTAAATAATATTATTTCAATTATTGAAGAAAGAATAAAGGAAAAATAATATGAATTCATTGTCGCATGATGAGGTTTTAGAGAAATTACCGCAGAGATACCCTTTTGTAATGATAGATCGAGTGATCGAGGCTAATGAAACTTACATAACAGCTATGAAAAATGTATCAGGAAATGAACCGTGCTTCCAAGGGCATTTCCCTGAAAAGAAAATATTTCCGGGTGTGTATATTACAGAAGCGATTGCTCAAACAGCTATTCTTTTGTTTTCACAGAACGAAAATTCTGCAGAAACAAAACAAACTCTTCCTCTCCTTTACCACACAAATGTGAAATTTAAAAAGCCAATTGTACCTGGAGATCAAATGATTATTACATTAAATATAATAAAGAAAATTAGTAAGGCTGCAATTGTGAAAGCTGAAGTGAAAGTAGATGATTCTAAATGCGCATCGGGAGAATTGACCTTTACACTTGTGGGAGATGAATAATTTGAAAAGAGTTGTAGTAACCGGTACAGGAGCTATTACTTCAATAGGCCTTAATTCAAAAGATTTTTGGAGATCTTGTTTGAGTGGAGAGTCCGGCATTTCACCTATTCAAAAAGACGGACTTCAATTATTGGATCCTAAATATGGCGGTCAAATTCATAACTTCAATGCTTCTGAATGGATTAAAGTTAACGATTATAAGTCAATTGGAAGAGGTTCTCAATTATTAATTGCAAGTATGTATGATGCAATCAAAAATGCTGAATTGAAGCCTGAAACTTATAAAATGGCAGATTTATATGTTGGAACCACTATGGGTGAAATATCCATTGAAAAAACTGACTATAATCGTCATTTGGAAGAAGTTAGCCCTCAGCATCTTTTAGACCAAGGATTCTTGCATACGTTATTAGCAAATGCCTGCAGAGAATTTGAGTTGCAGGGAGAGACAATGCTTGTTGCAAATGCTTGTTCTGCAGGTAATTATGCAATTATTCAAGGTTATGAAAAGATAAGAAATGGAGAACAATCTATCTGTTTTACAGCAGGAGAAGATCCTTTCTCGACTATTGCTTATTACGGGTTTAACCGATTAAAGGCTATTGCAGCAAAAGAATGTAAACCATTTGATGCTCACAGAGATGGAATGCTTGTTGCTGAAGGAGCGGGCTGTTTAGTATTAGAAGAATTAGAACACGCCCAACAAAGAGGGGCTAATATCCTGGCAGAAGTTAAAGGGTATGGAGTTTCATGTGATGCCTATCATATCACTGCGCCGCATCCTAATTCGACAGGGATAATACAAGCCATGGAAAAAGCTATAAAAAAGGCTGGTATTACAACTGATGATGTAGATTACATCAGCGCTCATGGTACAGGTACTCAAGCCAATGATAAAGCGGAGTCGTTTGCAGTTAACCAATTATTTAATAAAAAAGTGCCGATGAGTTCAATTAAGTCCATGATAGGTCATTCTATGGGGGCTGCAAGTCTTCTTGAAGCGATTGTATGTTGTAACGCTGTAAAAGAAGACGTTGCACCTCCAACAATAAACTTTGAACTAAAAGATATAAATTGTGATGTTGATTGTATTCCAAATAATAAACGGTCATTTCCTATTGAGTATGCTATGAATAATTCTTACGCTTTTGGCGGCGCCAATTCCAGCATCATTTTTAAGAAATTCAGAGACAATTGCTAAAAATGGAGATGAGTAAAAATGAATATTATTGGAAGAGGTAAAGTCCTTTCTGAAACAATAAGCGTGGAGAGCATAAGAAATAACGTAGAGATAGACGGTATCCTTGAACCTGAGAATTTTGATATAAAACAGTATGTTAAATATAAAGGACTCCGTTCATTAACAAAAGCAACTAATTTAGCAATTGCATCAATAAGTGAGGCAATTACAGATGCGGGAAGCAGATACAGTGAACATTCTCCAGAAAGAATCGGTGTTTTTGTGGGAAGTACATTAAACCCTTTGGATGCCGCTTATCATTTTATGACAGATGTCTATGAAGCTTCTCCGGATTTTGTGAGTCCGGTTAAATTCTCTAGTTCCGTATTAAATAATATTTCCGGATGGGCTTCCATTGTTTACGGGATAACAGGCTTAAACTCAACTGTAATTTCAGGAAATCTTTCTGGAATAGACGCTTTGAAAATGGCAGCTTCATACATAAATAATAATGTTATTGATGTTGCCATTGTGACTGCTGTTGAGGGAAACGAAGCAGGATCCATTTATCAACAAGGGAACCTTCAAAAAAAAGTAAATGCTGTTACAGGTGCAATTTCGTTTATTATAGAAAAAGATGAAAATAACTATCCAAATATAGAAAATATAAATAGTTTCCAACATACTGAAGATAATAGAGATAAAATCATTATGAACTTAGAAAAAGATTTAAATGACGGAATAACAAAAAATTTAATTTATGGTTCAAATAATTGCAATGATGAAATCATTTTTAACTATTTAAAAAGTAAAAAATTTGACGATGAATTAAATGTATTGGATATATCTCGAAGCTCCGGGATGTCCAATGCTTTATCCGGGTTTTTGAAGTTGCTGGTATCAATGGACATGGAAGGTGAAACATTAGTGATCGAGACGAATGAAGTTGGAAACGATAGCATCATTAAAATAAATTCAAAAATTAGTTGAGGATCAGATTATGAAAAAAATAGCCATTATAACGGGTGGTACCGGAGATTTAGGACAATCACTTATTGATAAATTTCATCATAATAATTATATTGTTTATTTTACGTATCTTGGAAATGTCGAGAGAGCTAAAATGATTGAAGAAAAATTCCCTGGAACAAAAGCTATAAAGGTCGATGTCAGAGAATACAGCCTTGTGAAAGAATTTATCGAGCAAATATATAACACGCATGAACGAATAGATTGTCTGATTAATAATGCCGGAATTAATAAAGATAAAACAATTTCCTTTATGAATCAAAAGTCTTGGTCAGAAGTGGTCGATACAAATCTGAACGGTACTTTCAATTGTTGTAAATTCGTCTCGAAATATATGATCAATCAAGGTTATGGTTCAATTATTAATATGTCCTCGGTTTCAGGTATAAAAGGTATTGAAGGTCAGACTAATTATGGTGCGGCAAAAGCAGGGGTTAACGGGCTAACAAAAACATTAGCGAAAGAGTTGGCAAAGTATAATGTTAGGGTCAATTCCGTTTGCCCAGGCTTTATAGAATCAGACATGACAAGTAATTTGGACGAGGATAGGATGATTAATCTTATCCCAATGCAGTATGTAGGAAGTCCGGATGATGTAAGTGAATTATCACTTTTTTTGGCGGAAAATAGATCCAAATACATTACTGGGCAAATGATTGCAGTTGACGGAGGACTAACAATCTAGCATAATTTAGTAATCTTACTTTTCGAGGTGAACAGAATGGGAGAAGAACAAGACATTATAACAGTAACGGATCTGCGCAAAAAATATGGATCATTTGAAGCAGTGAAAGGGGTATCCTTTTCTGTCAAACGCGGCGAGCTGTTTGCATTTCTGGGAACGAACGGTGCAGGGAAATCGACCACTATAGATATTCTCTGTACGCTGATTAAAAAGACATCCGGAAAAGTGGTAATAGACGGTTATACACTTGGTGAGGGGAAAGAGAATAATCATATCCGCAAAAAGATCGGAGTCGTTTTCCAAGAGAGCATTTTGGATGAACGATTGACCGTTTATGAAAATATCATGAACCGCGGACAATATTATCATTTAAGCAAGGCACAAGTGCAAGAGAACTATCAGTTTGTAACAGACTATTTAAAATTGGATGATATTAAGGAGAAAAAATACAGCGATTTGTCAGGCGGACAAAGAAGAAGAGCGGATATTGCCCGTGCCATCATCCATAAACCGACTATATTATTTTTAGATGAGCCTACTACAGGTCTTGATCCGCAAACGAGAGTTTTTGTTTGGAATGCGATTAAAAGGCTGCAGGAAGAAACAAACATGACGATCTTTTTAACGACCCATTACATGGAGGAGGCCGCTGTGGCTGATAACGTTGTGGTCATCAAAGAAGGACGTCTGATCGCAGAGGGTACACCGAGTCAGCTGAAAGATCAATATGCGTTTGACAGTCTGCATATGATGTTTAAGCAAGGCGTTGATCCGGCTGCATGGTTTGAAAATAAACAACTGGATTTTACGGTTAAAAACTCTATTTATTCCCTTCGTGTAGAGTCCACTCTCCAAGCGTTTGACATTTTGAAAGGTCTTGAAGGAAAAATTGAATCTTTCGAGGTGATTAAAGGGAATATGGATGATGTGTTTATCCATATTATCGAAGAACAAGGAAGCAGTTTGCCAGTAAAGGGGAGCATTGCATAAATGAAGTCTTTATCCAGTTTAATCAGCAGAAATATAAAAATATACTTCCGTGATCGAACGCTTTTGCTTCTTTCTTTGCTGTCAGTATTTATCGTCATTCTGTTATATGCCGTGTTCTTACAGCAGACACAGCTGGACGCTATTAAGGCCTTGGTCGGTTCGACAGATGATTCCAAAGCAATGGTGAACGAATGGATGGTGGCGGGATTGCTGTCCATTACAGCTGTGACAACGACTTTAGGCGCTTTCGGAATTATGGTGAAAGATAAAGAAAGCAAGAGAACGTATGACTTTTTAACAGCTCCTTTATCAAGGGCGACCATCCAATTGAGCTATGTCATTCATTCATTTGTCATCGGCTTGATCTTTTCTTTCATCGCCTTTTTAGGCTGTGAAATTTTTCTCGTTTCAACAGGCAGCAAGCTTTTAAGCGGAACAGATATACTTGAAGTATTGGGGATCATTATTCTTTCAGTTGCACTGTCAAGTTCCATAAATTTATTTTTAACGCTGTTTATTCACACACAAAATGCATTTTCGACGTTAAGTACGATTGTCGGAACAGCCATCGGTTTTTTATGCGGAGTATATGTGCCGATCGGCGGCGTACCGGTGTTTGTGCAGAAGATTATTATGTACTTCCCTATCAGCCACACCGCCGTTCTGTTCAGAAAAGCGTTTATGACAGACTCAGTTGATAAAGTATTTAAACATGCCTCTGCGGACCAAATACAGGAATATGAAAAGCATTACGGGATCGTCTACAAGTTAAACGGCCATTTTATCAGTACGGCAGCAAGCTTGTGGATCATTGTCATTACAGCCATCATATTTACCGTCATATCTATTTTCATATTTAAAAAACAAAATAAATGACCTCTTCAGACGATACATAACGATGTAACAGGCAGCATCCGTTTACTGGATGCTGCCTGTTTTGTTTATCATTATTCTTTTTGTGCTTAATTCTTAATTCCTCAAAGAGTTCTCGGATTTCTCTTGAAAAAGTGTTGAAGATATCTTTATTTACACTGTATCGGGCAGGTATATCTTGCGAATAAATCAGTTGACGTTTTTCTGGTGTCTTGAAGTGAAAGAGAACCATGGTAGAGTCATCTAATACTTCTGCATAAAGATATATTTTTGTCCATTCACAAGGTATGATGTCATTTAATTTATCACCAATAATCTGGTACAGATCTTGCATTTTCTTATTTTCCAACCTTTCACCTTCAATCGTCGAGAAATCCTAGTTATCAAAAATAGCCCAGCAGATAAGCGCTGAGCCATTATTGATTTATAGACCGAAGTAGCTTATTACAAATTCTTTATCGTTCTCATCTTCAGGCAAAATCCCCAAGTTTTGATATTCCCATACCACTTGCCGTTGTGTTCCGTTTAAGTCTGAGGCGATGACATCGGTGTAATCGTAGTCAATTGAGAATTTACCGCTTCGTTCGAGATGCAAAGTGAGGTTTGTCCATAAGTCCTCGTTGTTTGTTTTAAATTCATCCCGTAACTCTTCAAAGTAATCATGCAATTCATATAGAAGTTCGTCATATATATCTTCATCAACATTAAAATGTTCAGGAATATCGTGTGAATATATATATTCCTGATTTTGTGGAGTAGTAAAGAAGAAGTAAACTTCTGAAGAATCATCTAAAATTTCGGCATAAAGAGCAACCTTCTCCCACTCAGAGGGGATGATTTCATTTATTTGCTCAGCGATTTTTTGATATAGTTCGCCCATTTTTTCAGTTTCCACAATATCAGAATCCTTTTTAATTTTTTTTAGCCGTTTGAAAGCTTATTATATGTTTAGATACTCTTCTATGAATTTTCTATCGTCCTCATCTTTAGGCAAAATCCCTAAATTTTGATATTTCCAAACATCTCGTCTTTGAAGGTCATCAAGTTCAGACAATAAAACATCATCATCATTATAATCAATTGAAAACTTTCCGGTGTTTTCTAATTTTAAAGTGAGATTTGTCCAAATATCTTGATTGCCTAGTTTAAATTCTTCTTTTAGTTCTTCAAAAAGCTCTTGAAGTTCAATTAGCAGTTGATCGTAAATCTCTTCGCTCACATCAAAATGTTCAGGTATATTATGAGAAAATAAATAATCACTGTTATTTGGTGTTGTAAAATAAAAGTATATATCCGCTGAGTCATCAAGTATTTCAGCATATAAAACGATCTTTTCCCATTGAAATGGAATCATTTCATTTAGATGTTCAGCAATCTTTTGATATAGTTCGCCCATTTTTTGAGTTTCCATTGATGATCCTCTACCTTTGAATTGTTGATGGCATTATTTAATATTTAGATAATCCTTAACAAATTCTTTGTCCTCTTCGTCTTCAGGGAAAATCCCCAAGTTATTGAATTCCCAAATCATTTGTCTTTCGTATTCGTCCAAATCAGATTCAATAACATCTTCATAATCATAATTAATTGAGAACGTTCCATCGCTTTCAAGATTCAGTGTCAAATTTGTCCATGCTTCGGGGTTATTTTCTTTAAATTCAGTGTGTAACTGCATAAACAACTCTTGGAGGTCTAGTAGTAGTCCGGTATAAATTTTTTTACTGACCTGAAATTGTTCTGGAATGTCATGAGAGTATATATATTCATCGTTTTCGGGTGTTTGAAAGAAAAAATAAACTTCTCTGGAACCGTCTAGTATTTCTGCATACAGAACAACTTTGCTCCATTCGGAAGGAATTATTTTTCCTATGGCATCAGTTATTTTTAGATAAGCTTTTTCTAACATCATTATCCCAACTTTATTAAATTGGATTTTCAGGATATTCTTCTAAATATTTTTTTATTAATTTTTGTAATGATGGATCCTTAGGTTCTTCCCCTAAATATTTAAATTTCCAGATGATAAGCTGATCACTGAAACTATAATCTGTCTTAAACCAATCTGTATAATCAAAGTTGACAGTTAATTTTCCTGATCTTTCTAGGCTAAGAGTGAAAGAATAAAATAATTCTTGATCATGATCTTTGAAAACATCTCTCATTTTTTCGCTTAGTTTAAATAATTCCATCTCATACTGATCGAATTCATTTTCGTCAATATCAAATTCAAACGGAATTTCAAGACTGTACTTAAAAAGATTAGGTTCATTTTGAGAATTATAAAAAAAGTAAGTGCCTCCGCCTGTCTCTGAAACCTGAGCATAGAACAAAAATTTCTCCCATGGTTCAGGTATCATTTCGTTAACGGTTTCAGCTATGCTTCTATATAATGCATTTAATTCATTTTCCAAAAAGAATCAACCTCCAGCTTGATTTTTTATAAATTTCTTAAATAATCCTTTGCCTTCAATTCTGTAAATAACCTCAAAGGAGTCTGGCCTTAGAGAGTCTCCTAAATATTTCGGTCGAATTCTTACTGAGACTTTCCTCGGTGGTTCCTCTTTTAGAGCCGCCGCCCATTCGGTCTCCATTTTGTACCATTCTCCGCCAGAACGGTTAATTTGACTATTTTGAGCAACTAGGTTATCTAGTTCTCCAGAACCTCTGAATTGTGATCCTATCAAATGCCCGCCATCGTCATCAGGTAATCGATCTTGAGGCTTTCCAGCGTTTGATTGCGCATATTGATTTCGTTTTGCTTCTCCTAATTGTAAATCAGCTTCAACTTTTGTAATTCTACCATAGTTGTCTGTATTGTACGTGTAGCCTTCTTTTGTTTTGTAGATGACATTCGGCTTCAATACTTTCTTTCTGGTCCATTTCGCAAAATGCTCGCCGTATTTAACCGTTACCGGCGGTACATGCGGTGCCGGTGTCCGCCTGCCGCTTGCGGAGGTTCCGTACGGTTTCGGCAGGATGACCTTGGCGAATTTCTGAAGTCCTTCTTTAAGTGTGACCCCGTTGACTGCGTTGTAAGGAACGCCCGCCGGCACTAAGTCGTGACGCGGATGATACGGGAGAATATCAGCCAGGGTGAGATCTCCCATTTGATTTAACTTGGTTTTGACGCGTTTTTTTGATACTTCCATGCCTGTGTTTACTTTTTGTTTGATGTGATCAACGGTTTGTTTTGAGACCGTTATCGCTTTTTGTGCTGTGGCGGATTTGCTTGCTGCTGTTTTGACTTTGGTTGTCACTTTGGCGGCTGTGCCTGTTTTTGAGACGGCGCCGACGCCTTTTGTGCCGACAACTGATGTCACAACGGTGCCCACTGCATATGACATCCATCTTGCTCTGGAGTAGGTGTCGCCATTCACCATGTCTTTTTGGTACGATTCTTCGATTGCCGCTGAAATGGCTTCATACGTTTTGATCGGGTGAGCCACCGCTCCTGTAATGGCTTCAACCGTTCCGCCCGGATCTGTGACCATATCCCACAGGCCTGTGACCGCGTCTTTTCCGGAATCATAAAGGCCGACGGCAACGCCTTTGAAACCGTCTGTAAGTTCACGCGTGTTTTCAATTTGAGTGAAGTAGCGCTGCTGTTCTTTTGTCAGGTTTTTATAACCGATTGTTTTGGCCATTGAGTAGAATTCATCGGCATTCGCATAATCATAGTTTTTCAGTCTTTCTTTCAGTTTTTCAATCTCCCGCTCTTTCGCTTCTTCCTTTTTAATCGTCAAATAAGCATCCGAATGTCTTGCGATATTGCCTTTTTTCTTATGGATGTCGCTTTCTCGGTACGCTTTGGCGTTGTAGTGAAGCGGCGTGGCGCCTTTTCCTTTGCCTGTTGCGTTTTGGAGTTGCTGAAAATCGGCCTGGATGAACTGTTCGTTCGCTTCGGTTTCTGCGTATTCTTTCGTTAGATCGTGATCGAGCTTGCCGAGCTTTTGTATAGTTTCGCTTCTTTTTTTGTCAGCTGAAGAAAGCTTTTGATCTGTGCTTTCGGTTGAAAACAGATCAAGCGAGATGATGTCTTCGATCTCTCCGAGGATGGAGCGCATGTCCTTTTTTTGTCCTTCCATAATGGCCTTTGATTTACTGAGGGCGTGGGTGAGCTCATGCTCCAGAAATGATTCTTCCACATGCGAATTGGAAAGTCCGGCGTCTTCGACCTTGCCGGGAAGGCTTGTGAGAAATGCGATTTTCATGTCGATCAGATCAAGCCAGCTGTCTGTGACGCCTGCTTGGTCCTTGAAAAAAGCTTTGATATTATTTGCGCCTCGGCCTGAGAAATCATTGTCACCGAGATCAGCCATGCCTTGAAACGCTTTTTTCAGATTGACCATCTGGCCGCGGAGTTCTTTATATTCACTCGCGCGCTGTTTGGCGGCGGCGAGGAGGGTGGTTGCTTCGAAAACTTTCATGACCATATCCTTTCTTTTGTTCGATATCAAAATTTTACCACGTGAGTCAGGATATACAGTGTAGGAAATAGGTAATAAGAATAAAATGAATCTTTTGGCTTGCGACTTCCTTCCTGTATGAAGGGAGGCTTTTTATGTTTTGTACAATAACCCTCAAATTCGGCTTACTGCGCTCCGGTGATTTTAAGCGTGCCTGTTTTTTCTAATGTCTTACACTCGAAACAACCCAACCGCTGAGGTATAATAGAAGCAGAGTATTTATCATACAGATTCAATTCGTGAAAGAGAGTGGAACAAAATGGGCCGTAAGTGGAACAACATTAAAGAAAAGAAAGCATCAAAGGACGCAAATACGAGCCGGATTTACGCGAAGTTCGGCCGTGAGATTTATGTGGCGGCAAAACAAGGCGAGCCAGATCCGGAATCGAACCAGGCGTTAAAAGTGGTGCTTGAGCGCGCGAAGACGTACAGTGTGCCGAAAAATATTATTGAGCGTGCGATTGAAAAGGCGAAAGGCGGCGCGGAGGAGAACTTTGACGAGCTGCGTTACGAAGGTTTCGGGCCGAACGGTTCAATGATCATCGTTGATGCGTTAACGAATAATGTAAACCGCACGGCGCCTGAAGTGCGCGCCGCATTCGGGAAAAACGGCGGAAATATGGGTGTGAGCGGGTCTGTCGCTTACATGTTCGATGCGACTGCCGTTATCGGCGTTGAAGGCAAGACGGCGGATGAAGCGCTGGAATTGCTGATGGAAGCTGATGTGGACGTGCGCGATATTTTAGAAGAGGATGACAGTGTTATCGTATATGCCGAGCCTGATCAATTCCATGCGGTACAGGAGGCATTCAAAAATGCCGGCGTTGAAGAGTTCACGGTTGCGGAGCTGACGATGCTTGCGCAAAATGAAGTCGAGCTTCCGGAAGATGCGAAAGCTCAATTTGAAAAGCTGATCGATGTGCTGGAAGATCTGGAAGACGTACAGCAGGTTTATCACAATGTAGATTTAGGCGAATAAAGACAAAAAGGCCGGGGCGGCATAAGTTCCGGCCTTTTTATTTTGCTTATGCGGCCGGCCTGTATCGAATTTCTCCGTAAGCAATTATTGATTATTTCGCCAAAACTGGGCGGATGCCCATACGTTTCCTTCCGGATGTCATAAACTGGACTGTAACCTATGTGAAGGAGCGATAAATCATGAATGAAAGAAGACCGATTTACGGCGGAGGCTTTGGCGGCGGCTATGGAGGCTTCGGAGGCTACCCGGGGTACGGTTTTGGCGGCTACGGAGGCTACGGAGGATATCCGGGACATGGTTTCGGCGGAGGCTACGGATACCCGGGATACGGTTTTGGCGGTTACGGCGGTTACGGCGGTTATGGCGGCTACGGCGGCTACGGAGGCTTCGGGGGATATCCGGGGTACGGTTTCGGCGGCTATGGCGGAGGCTACGGCGGCTACCCGTTCCATCATCATCATCGGGACAGCCAATATATCTGATCATTCGGGAAAAAGCACTCTTGGAACAGCAAGAGTGCTCTTCTCATGTTATTGCAGCTGTGTTACGATTGGAGCAAAATCATCAAGTACATAGGACTTTTCTGTAAATCATGCAAGCCCACAACCTTTTCTTTCTGTTGTTTATAAACTGATGATCTGTATAAAATCTCTTTATCGGGAGGTTTTACATGTGAGAAGTGAAGACGAAATGATGAAATTGATTCTTGATATTGCGATGAAGGACGAGAGAATCCGTCTTGTCACTTTAGAGGGATCAAGAACCAATAAAAATGTACCGAGAGACAAATTTCAAGACTATGATATTTCTTATTTTGTGACCGATATGGACTCTTTCACATCTGACGAAAGCTGGCTGGATCAGTTTGGCGAAAGATTGATGATGCAAAAACCTGAAGATATGGAACTTTTCCCTCCGGAGCTCGGAGACTGGTTCTCCTATCTAATGCTATTTAAAGATCATCATAAAATCGACTTAACTTTGATCCCTCTGAGTCAAACAGAGGATTATTTTACACAGAGTGATGGTTTGGCGGAAATAGTATTAGACAAGGATGACCGAATCAATAGTAAGATTATTGCGAGTGATGAACAATATCATATAAAGAAACCGACCCCCAGAGAGTTTGATGATTGCTGCAATGAATTTTGGATGGTTTCAACCTATGTGATTAAAGGATTAATGCGTAAAGAAATACTGTTTGCGCTGGATCATATGAATGACATTTTAAGGCCTAATGTTTTGCGTATGATTGCGTGGAATATCGGGATAGAGGATCAGTTTTCATTAAGTGTAGGGAAGAATTATAAGTATATTCAACATTACATGAATGCGAAAGATTGGGAAATCCTGCTGAATACTTATGTCGGCAATACTTATGAAAGCGTGTGGAAGGCATTGTTTGACTGCCAAGGTCTCTTTAGAGCATATTCAAAGTCAGTGGCTGATTTATTGAGATATGAATATCCTGAATATGATCAACAAATTACGGAATATACATTGAAACATTATCAGCGTTTTCAAGCAGATTTTTAAATTATGGTTTTTTACTTCAAATTCCAGATGAGTTGCATTGAGTCCGTTTTTAACGGGCTTTTTTATTTTCTTACAGGGCATAAATGCCGATACAGATTCATACCTATTAAGGTCATGTGTTTAGGAAAGGAGGATCGTAATGAAAGAAAATCAGCCGTTTACACCGGTCAAATCCTATAAACCCTTCCACAGCCGGTTTGATCCCTGCCCGCCGATCGGGAGAAAATACTACAGAACGCCGCCGCATCTTTATATGCGGTTTCAGCCGTATCACTTGGAGCAGTTTTCTCCGATGGAGGCATTGAGAAAAGGGACCCTTTGGAAGGATCTTTACGATTTCTATGATAATCCTTATCGGGGGGGAATCGAATATGGCGAAAAAGATTGATGATGAATACTATCGGCTGCTGGAGCAAATCCAGGCGGCGGACTTTGTCTTGGTGGAGCTGACGCTTTATCTGGATACGCATCCCCATGACCGTCTCGCGCTTCAGCAGTTTCATGAATATTCCCGGTACTCAAGACAGCTGAGAAAGCGGTTTGAGCCTGAGTACGGACCGCTTCTGCAATTCGGCGTGAGTCAGGTCGGCGCTCAATGGGACTGGGGCCGCGGTCCTTGGCCATGGCAAGTATAAGGAGGGATCTGTAAATGTGGGTATATGAAAAAAAGCTGCAGTATCCGGTTAAAGTCAGTACATGCAACCCGATGCTGGCTAAGTTTCTCATTGAACAATACGGCGGGGCGGACGGCGAATTGGCCGCAGCGCTCCGGTACTTAAACCAGCGCTACACGATTCCTGACAAGGTGATCGGCCTGCTGACGGATATCGGCACGGAGGAGTTTGCGCATTTAGAAATGATTGCGACGATGATTTATAAGCTGACAAAAGATGCGACCCCGGAGCAGCTGCGTGATGCAGGGCTCAGTGATCATTACGTCAACCATGACAGCGCGCTGTTTTATCACAATGCGGCCGGAGTTCCGTTCACAGCGTCTTACATACAGGCGAAGGGAGATCCGATCGCTGATTTATATGAGGATATTGCGGCTGAAGAAAAGGCGAGAGCGACGTATCAATGGATTATTGATATTTCCGATGATCCTGACCTGAATGATTCACTCCGTTTTCTGCGTGAGCGTGAAATCGTCCACTCTATGCGTTTCAGGGAAGCGGTTGAGATTTTAAAAGAAGAACGTGATAAGAAGAAAATTTTTTAAACGGCCCTCAAATACGACGGCTGTTTTTTTCCTTTCTGCGTTTGGTCTATAATAAAGGTGTCGAATATTCTGATTACAGGAGGGTTTTATGACACCATTTACGATCACGGAGGAGAAGGCGGGGGCATTCCGGGTCACCTCCGCCCGGAAGGATGATGAAGAAGAGGTCATGGATCTGCTCGTACAAGCGGCAGAATGGCTTCGCGATAAAGGGTCGAACCAGTGGAGCGGCCTTCTAGAAGGGGAAGATACCCACAATATGCGGGAGGCGATCGCCCAAGGGTATGTTTTTTTATTCAGGCAGAATGAAGAGCTGGCCGGCGTCGTCATGCTGCTTCCCGAAGCAAGCGGGTGGGACAGACGTCTATGGGGCGATGAAGGACATGAGGAGTCCGTATATCTCCACCGGCTGGCGATTAACAGGCGGTTTGCAGGGGCGGGGCTCGGCCGGACGATCATGACTTGGGCGGAGACGGGTGTGTCTTGTCCGGGAAAAACGAAAATCCGGCTCGATTGCGTGTCCGAAAACAAGGCGCTTCAGTCGTTTTACAGCGGAATGGGGTACGAATCAAAAGGACTCGCGCCGGGTTATCATTTGTTTGAAAAAAAGGTGAGTAAATAAAAAGCTTCTCATGACGGAGGTAAAAGACATGGGGTTTTTTTATCTGATCTGTCTGGCCGCATTTTGTCTTAACTTTGCCGTATCGGCTGTGCTCCGCAAGAATTGGCCGAAAAAGATGTGGCCTGAGTGCCTTTTGGCAGTGCTGGGCCTGACTGCTTTCGGTACGGTTGTTTACAGCATTTTCGGTGTCGGCGGCTGGGAAGGAATGGGCTTGGGGCTTGCCGCGATGTTTGCGGGTTCCGGAGCGGCCGCCGGTTATGCCGCTGAGGTGTGCTTACGGGTCGTCAGATCGAATCAAAAACAGTAAGCAGAAGTGAAAAAACGCGGCCTCGGCTGCGTTTTTTTGTGTGTTGCCGGCCGCTGTATAGAAAACAGGCGAATGTCCATAATGGTAATGACTTTTAAGAAGAAGGTGCGAATATGGGACATTTACTTACAGTGGCTTGGGAGTTAGTATGCGGTTTGGGTATTTTATTTGTGATTTTAAAATTGCTTGGAAAAACTCAATTCTCGCAAATTACGCCGTTTGATTTTATTTCCGCGCTCATCCTCGGCGAACTGGTCGGAAATGCGGTGTATGATAAAGGCGTCAGGATTTTTGAAATCATTTTTGCCTCTCTGTTATGGGGGATTTTAATTTATCTCATCGAACTGATTACGCAGAAAGTAAAAAGCTCCAGAAAGCTGTTGGAAGGCGAGCCGAGTATTATCATACATAAAGGAAAACTGAAATATGATGTGCTGAAAAAGAATAAACTGGACATTAATCAATTGCAAAGCCTTCTCAGACAGGCGAATTGCTTTTCCATACAGGAAGCGGAGTACGCGATTTTAGAAACAAACGGGATGGTCAGTGTCCTGCCGAAATTTCAATATGACACGACGAAAAACGGCGACATGCAAATAAAGCCGAAGCAGGTCTCTTTGCCGGTCACACTGATTATTGACGGCGAAGTGCTGTATGAAAATCTGAAAGAAGCCGGGCTGGAAGAAAAGCAGCTGACTCAGGAGCTGAAAAAGCTGAACATCAAAAAAACGGAGGACGTGCTGTATGCGGAATGGAAGCCCGATAAACCGCTGTTTGTCCTGCCGTATGAGGAGAAAAAATAAAAAGAGCATTGCCCTGGGGCAAATGCTCTTTATTATTTTTCGTGTACGCCTGTTTTAACGGCTCTGACATGATACATACCGACATCCGTTCCAAGCATATAATCAGGTTTCGGCTTGCCTTGGTTTGCTTTGTGGGCCGCGATGTGGTCTTCGCTTTTTTCCCATTGTTTCCAATGGTCTTCTGACTCCCAGCGGATTAACACGACGACTTCTTCATCACCGCGGCGGACTTTTTTTTCCAGGACTGTTACGTCTATCAAACCTTCCTGCTTTTCAATCACGCCTTCTGAACTGAAGCGTTCGATTACTTTGTCGGCATGTCCTTCTTTTACGGTCATTTTTCTGATTTGCACAAACATCTGGCAACTCTCCAATCCTTTTCACGCTTTATCCAACATTTTAAATGAAAATGATTCTCAAAGTCAATTGGGATGCCTGACGGATTACGATTTCAGGAGAAAGACATGACCATCCTCATCTTTAAATTGCACGAAGCTGCCCCATTCCATTTGTTTCGGTTCATCTAAAAAGGTGATGCCGTTCTTTTTCATCTGTTCGTATGCGGCAAAGACATCTTCACACTCAAATACGATAGAAGCCTTCATATGCTCGGCCCCTTTCATCATCGCCTTCGGATAAATAACCAAATGAGTGGCGGCTCCTTTGGGCGCTACCTCAAGCCAGAAGGCGCCCGGGCCCATCGGATGCTCGGCGACGGTTTCAAACCCTGCTTTTTCCGTCCAGAATGTTTTCGCTTTTTGCTGATCATCAGTGTATACGGCGACTGTCGCGATTTTTTTGATCATCATACTGACCTCCTGTTTCATTTCTTTTATAGTGTATCCTCCTGCCGAAAAAAGCAATCAAAAGCTTTAATGTGCAGGTTTTTTTAATTTCTCTAGTGCGATCGGCGATTCCGATTTATAATTTAGACAAAAGTACATATTCTTGAAAGAGGAGAAGGCAGTGAACAAAGACCAATTACTTCATGATTATATTATTACACATTCGGCAGAGCTGACGGAAAAATGGCTCAAGCTGAGACGGAAGCTGAGAGGGCGTTTTTATTCTGCGGATCAATTAAGTGAGGAAATGAAACGGCTGCTGATCGAGCAGCATACCTTTACAAACACGGTCATCGCAAGCGCTTTTTTGGAAGATCCGGCCGTTTTTCAGCATAACAAAGAAAAATGGGCCGCACAGGTAGCGAAAAGCAGAGTGGAGCAAGACGCGGAGGTTCATGAGGTCGTTGAGGCGATCGGCAATTCAAGAACCGTCTTTTGGGAGGCGGTCACCCGTTTTATGGATGAGCATCAGGACATCGTAACAAACGAGGATGCCCGCCGCTGGAATCACCTTGTCAACGGCTCGTTTGATCAGCTGATGACGGATTTTACTGAACAGTTTCAGAAATTAATGATCGCGAGGCTGTCATCTCAGCAGGAGCTTATTTCCGAATTGAGCTGTCCGGTTATTTTGATCGCGGATACGATCGGCACTCTGCCGCTCATCGGATCGATTGATACGAGACGGGCGCGCGTGATTTTGGAGTCGGTGCCGGAAAACTGTGTCGCCAAACGGATCACAAATCTTGTGATTGATCTGTCCGGTGTACCCATTGTCGATACGATGGTGGCGCAGCAATTGTATATGCTGTCGAAAACGTTATTTCTCCTCGGCATCAGAACCGTGTTTTCCGGCATTCGGCCTGATGTGGCACAGACTTCTATCCAATTGGGGCTTGATTTTTCAGAGTATCAAACCTACGGCTCCCTGGAGCAGGCGCTCGCCAGCATGGGTGTCACATGTGTGATCGAGGAAGCAAAAGCATAGAAAAAAAGGTGCTCCGGCCAGAGGCGGGGCGCTTTTTTTGTCAGCGGAAAACAACGTAAATATGTCGGAACGTGAAGATTGCGTTCTTAAAATCAGCTATATGACGCCTTGGGGGCGGGCGTCGGCGACACGGTTTATGTCAAAGCGAAGGAAGTGAAAGTATTCGCAAAGAAAACATATCCAAAAATTGTGTAAATGTTATTGATTTCTGAATGAAAACATAATAGTATAATTATATATTTCTTATCAGAATAGTATGAATTAAAACACTCATTGTCAAAAGACGAACGGCCAGACATAAAGGGGGAGCATGATGACGTCCAAAGGAAACGTAGATCCGCATGTGATCGAAAAGATTATCAGTGCGCTGGAAACGCTCGATTTCGGGACTGTTCAGATTACGGTTCATAATTCCCAAGTGACACAAATTGATAAGGTGGAGAAATATCGATTTTCCCTGAAGAGCAAAGAAGTAAAACAATCTTAAAAAACAGCCAATGACAGGAGGCGGTACATATGAAGCATTCAACTGTTCCTTTCCGGGAGAGCCGGTATCTGCACCTGCCCGAAGTGCGCTTTCTGCATTGGTGCACGAAGCAATACGGCATTAACAAAGGCGTGCTCAATACAATTGACGGCTGGTTTTATGATGCGGGCGTCATTCCGATTCCCGTCAGGCGTCTTTATGTGCTGGCATTTCTCGATTTCGCGAAAACGCCGGGGCAGAAGGGGAATATTCGATTCGGGCACGGCGGATTGACGAAAAAACTGCATGATTTCATGGATATGCAGGAGTGCGCAGCAAAACGTCAGGCCTGACATCCTTAAAATCTTCTTAAAATCATACAAATTTCTCCCATTTTATTTATAATAGACCTATCACGATCATTTTTTGGGAGGACTTTTGACATGCAAACTGCTGCTTATGAGAGCAAACAATCTATTATGCAGCGCATTATAACGGTATTTGTGTTTACACTGTTAGTTGCGACAATCGGCCTGTATACGGGCCAGTTCATTCCGCCGGCATTGATGCTGCCGCTGTCGGTCTTAGAGGTCGCCATGATCATCGCCGCATTTTGGCTGCGCCGAAAAAAAGCCGTCGGATATGTGTTTGTGTTTTCATTCGCTTTCATTTCCGGAATGACGCTGTTTCCGATTATCAGCCATTATGCGTCCGCAGCGGGGGCCTATGTCGTATTCGAGGCATTCGGTTCATCGTTTGTGATTTTTGCGGTGCTCGGCACGATCGGCGCTAAGACGAAAAAGGACTTGTCGTTTTTATGGTCCTTCTTGCTTGTCGCTGTTATCGCGCTTCTCGCAGTGGGGATCTTTAATATTTTCAGCCCGCTGAATTCAGCCGCCATGATGGCGTATTCCGTCATCGGAACGATTGTGTTTTCAATGTACATCTTATACGATCTGAACCAGATCAAGCACCGGGACATCACGGCTGACTTGATTCCTTTGATGGCATTGACGCTTTATATCGACTTTATTAACTTGTTTATCAACCTGCTACGGTTTTTCGGAATTTTAAACAGTGATGATTAACCGCGCGAAAAAGGCGCCCTGCTGAGAGGGGCGCCTTTTTATGTTCTGCCGCCGGAAAACAGCAGAAGCTTATCAAATAATACTTCAAGCATTTTTGTCAATTCCGCTTTTTGTTCAGCGGTGAAGCTTTCCATGACTCCTGAAATATTGGAGAAGTGGCCGGGAAGAAACAGCATCAGCTTTTCTTTTCCTTCCCTTGTGAGTTCGATGCTGATTTTTCGTCTGTCGCCGGTATGCGGGCTGCGGTTTACAAAGCCGTCCCGTGCGAGTCCGTCGATCAATCCGGTGATGGTCGCTTTGGTGACATTGGATTTTTTTGCCAGCTCTGTCGGACTCAGGCTGTGGCCGGGTGCGTCAAACAGAAACATCAAAATTTTGAATTTCCCTTCGGACAATCCGTGACTTGAGAAATAATGCTCCATGACCTGATTCATTTTTTTAGACATATCAAATAACGTCAAAAATGTTTTCAATGATTCAGCATCCATATCGGCGTAAATCTCAGCGCGTCCGGCAATCTGCGAGTAATCCGGCAAATGTCTCAACTCCATTTTTGTAAGCCTCCGTACCATTTTAGTGATTCAAAGTATAAGCTTGCCGGATTCAAAAGGCAACCTATAAAGATTGACAGTTTTTCAGCCTATATAGTAAGGTGGCTAATAGTTAATGAATGATAAATAAAAATAGATAAGGCGGTATCGTGATGAACCATGAAGTGAAAAAGATCATCATAGCGGGCGGAGGGATCGGCGGCCTGTCCGCAGCGATTTCTCTCGGCAGAGCGGGTTTTGAAGTGACCCTTTGCGAGGCGGCGTCCGACATGCGAAAAAGCGGAGCGGGCATTCTCCAGCCTCAAAATGCGCTGCGGGTGCTTCGGGAAATCGGTGTGTATGATGAATGCTGTCAACACGGCTTTCAAACGGAATGGCTGAAGCAGCATGATGAAAACGGAACGCTGCAGTTTAAAGTGAGTGAGGCGTTTTTAGATGATTCATTGCCGGGACGGAATAATATGTTGCGGCAAACGTTAAACGTTATCCTCAAAAAGCATGCTGAAGCGGCGGGGGTCACGATTCTGCTCGGTAAAAAAGTCGTGTCTTACGAAGAAACGGCAGATGACATAACGGTGCATTGTGCAGACGGAACCGCGATGACGGCTGACATTCTCGCCGGCTTTGACGGCATCCGCTCCGCTGTCCGCGATCAAATGCTGCAAAGAGAAGTGAAAACGGAGTATCTCGGCATGGGAGCGCACAGATTTTACATTTCTTTTCCCGAGCCGGTTTTTCATGATTCGACACTGATGTATAAAAAAGGGCAGACGCAGGTCGGAGTCGTGCCGCTCTCTGAAAAAACAGGATACGTATTTATCATCCGGCCGTATGACGCTGACTTCAGGGATGATGAGGACACGCGTTTTGAACGGGTGAGAGACTTGCTGCGCGGAATTCCGGGAGTGAAGTTTGTGACAGAGAATATGTCAAAGGAATATCCCGTTTTGTTTCATAAGATTGAGCAGATGGCGGTTAAAGAACCGTGGCACAGAGGCCGCGTCGTTCTGGGCGGGGATGCCGTCCATGCAGGAGCGCCGACATTGGCGCAGGGAGCGGCGATGGCGATTGAAGACGCGATTGTGCTTAGTGAAGAACTGCAAAAACACGAAAACCATGAAATTGCATGTCATGCATACTTCGAAAGACGGGCGGAGCGGGCATTACAGGTGCAGAATCTCTCATCTGAAATCGTCCGCCGCGAGATAAAGAGAACGCCCGGCGTCCAAGACATCATCAGTGAATGCTATCGATTGCTCAAAGAGCCTTATTAAATAAAGAAAGTCCAGAACATGGCGTCTGGACTTTTGTCAGTCTTGTTCAGATTTATTCCGTATCCGCTCAATCACCTCATGCAGCCCCTCAGGCTTGTGAAACTCCACCGGCGAACTGCCTTTTTCAAACGAGATCGTCTCCGCCTCAATGAGCGCGACATAGCGCCCGTTCACTTTTGCGAGATGGATGGATTCGCCGAAATCAGCCAGTAATCCTTTAATCTCTGTTTCTCCGACTTTCATTTTCAGCTCGGCTTCCGGCGTGTGTTCAATGATTTGCGCGGATGCCTCGATGACTTGATGGGTGTCGAGGCGCTCCTGAATTTCCCGCTTTTCACTCGCTTCCCAAATTTCAATGTCATGCTCAAACTGCTGAAGCTCTTCGCTGTTTTCTTCAAACGTTTCATACACGTGTTCCTGCACCATGTTCATGACTTGGCTTTTCATGATTTCCGGCATCGATTCGCCGTATTCGACAAATTTGAGAAAATCTTCGAAATAACGGGCGTGCGAGGCCTGGTGGATTTTCAGCTCATGCTCCTCCGTCATGCCTTCTTCCGGCATATACGGATATTGAATGCTTTTCATGTTTTTTGTCGTGATGGCCATTTCGACCTTTTTAATAAGAGACGAGGCGTCTGAGATGCGGGCGACTTTCGGCTCGAAATCGCATTTCATCATAAAGACGAATTTGTCTTCAAAATACTTGCGCGGAACGGCCGATGCCACGATAAAGACACCGCCGCGCACGGCGCTCGTGTCAAGGTAAGTGCGGACGAACTGCTCGCTTGCCTCGATAAATGCTTCCTTCGTATCCGCAAGTCTGGCGCGGTTGAAAAGGTTGTAATTCGGATTTGAATCAAGCTCATGGCCCGGCTCCGTGATAAAATGGCCGATTTTTGTGGGGACCTGCTCAGATTGCGGATGCCGTTCGGCTTTCCGTTTGACGATTTTCTTCAATTCCCCGTCAAGAAAATCCTTCAGCTCGCTTTCTTCAAATTCTTCCGTGTCAAGCGTCTGGAAATGTTTGAACTGTTTGTTTGCCTGTTCGTCTTTTCCTTCCACTTGAATGACATAAAACGATAAAAACTTGATTTCAAAATCCATATGTGAACTCACCTTATTTCTGTATTTAACAAGCCTCTCCAGTATAGAAAAAACCGTTATCGATCGTCAATCCGATGATTGATCCGTGACGGCGGATAATCGGCCGGTGAAAAGGGCAATGTAGTTGGAAGGAACGCATCAACGTGTTAGAAAGGGTGTTATTCATGAAGGAAACAGGTCCGATTCCGCAGCCGAAGACATTCGGCCCGCTCGGCAATCTTCCTTTGCTTGATAAAGACAAGCCTACAATGTCGCTTATCAAACTGGCAAACGAGCAGGGGCCTATTTTTCAGCTGCATACGCCGGCGGGCGCCATTATCGTCGTGTCCGGCCATGAACTGGTGAAAGAGGTTTGTGATGAAGAGCGGTTCGATAAAAGCATTGAAGGGGCTTTGGAGAAAGTCCGGGCGTTTTCCGGCGACGGGCTGTTTACAAGCTGGACGCATGAGCCTAACTGGCGAAAGGCGCATAATATTCTGATGCCGACCTTCAGCCAGCGCGCGATGAAAGATTACCATTCGATGATGACTGATATCGCGGTGCAGCTGATTCAAAAATGGGCTAGGCTGAACCCGGATGAGGCCGTCGATGTGCCTGCTGATATGACCCGTCTGACGCTCGATACGATCGGGCTTTGCGGCTTTAACTATCGGTTTAACAGCTATTACAGGGAAACGCCTCATCCGTTTATCAACAGCATGGTGCGCGCCCTTGATGAAGCGATGCACCAAATGCAGCGCCTTGATGTTCAGGATAAGCTTATGATCAGGACGAAGCGCCAATTTCATCATGACATTCAGGCGATGTTTTCGTTAGTAGACAGTATTATCGCAGAGCGCCGGTCAGGCGGCCGGGATGAAAAGGATCTGCTGGCCAGAATGCTGAATGTGGAAGACCCGGAAACGGGCGAAAAACTTGATGATGAAAATATTCGGTTTCAAATCATCACGTTTTTAATTGCCGGCCACGAAACGACCAGCGGCCTGCTTTCCTTTGCCATCTACTTTCTGCTGAAACATCCCCATGTTTTGGAAAAAGCCTATGAAGAAGCCGATCGGGTTTTGACCGATCCCGTTCCTTCTTATAAACAAGTGCTAGAGCTTAGTTATATCCGAATGATTTTGCAGGAGTCATTGCGCTTATGGCCGACCGCGCCTGCGTTCAGCCTTTATGCGAAAGAGGATACGGTGATCGGCGGGAAATATCCGATCACGCCGAAAGACAGAATTTCCGTCTTAATTCCCCAGCTTCACCGTGATAAAGACGCGTGGGGAGACAATGCGGAGGAATTTTATCCGGAGCGGTTTGAACATCCTGATCAAGTGCCTCACCATGCGTATAAGCCGTTTGGAAACGGTCAGAGGGCGTGTATCGGTATGCAGTTCGCCCTGCATGAAGCAACCCTTGTTCTGGGGATGATTCTGCAGCATTTTACCTTTATCGATCACACCGATTATGAGCTCGATATTAAACAGACACTAACGATCAAGCCCGGCGACTTTCATATCCGGGTGCGGCCGAGAAACAAAGAAGCCGTTGCGGCTGCTCTCCCGGCGGCTGAAAAAGCGGCGGAAGACGTCGGAAAAGAAAAACGGGAAACAAAAGGCGCATCCATTATCGGGCTTGATAACCGACCGCTTCTGATTCTGTACGGCTCAGATACGGGAACCGCAGAAGGCGTGGCGCGGGAGCTTGCCGATACTGCCGGGATGCACGGCGTCCGGACTGAAACGGCGCCTTTAAATGACCGGATCGGAAAACTGCCGAAAGAAGGAGCTCTCTTGATCATTACGTCCTCTTATAACGGAAAGCCTCCGAGCAACGCGGCACAATTCGTTCAATGGCTTGAAGAAGTCAAACCGGGGGAACTGGAAGGCGTCCGATATGCCGTCTTCGGCTGCGGTGATCATAACTGGGCGGCGACATATCAGGCTGTACCGAGGCTTATTGATGAGAAGCTTGCCGAAAAAGGGGCGGAACGCTTTTCCTCCCGGGGCGAAGGGGACGTCAGCGGCGATTTTGAAGGAAAGCTTGATGAATGGAAAAAAAGCATGTGGACGGACGCCATGAAGGTATTCGGTCTCAAGCTGAATGAAAATGCCGAAAAAGAGCGAAGTGCGCTGGGCCTTCAATTTGTCAGCGGGCTTGGCGGGTCTCCTTTGGCACAGACGTATGAAGCGGTTTACGCATCCGTTGCGGAAAACAGGGAACTTCAGGCGCCGGAAAGCGGCCGGAGCACAAGGCATATCGAAATCACTCTGCCGAAAGAGGCTGCCTATCATGAGGGGGATCATCTCGGCGTGCTGCCGGTAAACAGCAAAGAGCAGGTCAGCCGTGTTCTCCGCCGGTTCAATCTGAACGGGAATGATCAAGTTCTGCTGACGGCCAGCGGGCAGAGCGCGGCTCATCTCCCGCTCGATCGGCCGGTCAGGCTGCATGATCTTCTGAGCAGCTGTGTCGAATTGCAGGAAGCGGCATCAAGAGCTCAAATCCGGGAAATGGCCGCTTATACGGCCTGTCCGCCGCACAAACGGGAATTGGAAGATTTTCTTGAGGAGGGCGTCTATCAGGAGGAAATCTTAACATCGCGCGTCTCAATGCTCGATCTTCTTGAAAAATATGAAGCGTGTGAACTTCCGTTTGAGCGATTTCTGGAGCTTTTGCGTCCGCTGAAGCCGCGGTATTATTCGATTTCAAGTTCGCCTCGGAAACATCCCGGGCAGGCCTCAATTACCGTCGGCGTCGTTCGCGGCCCCGCCCGGAGCGGTTTGGGTGAGTATCGCGGAGTCGCTTCGAATTATTTAGCGGACCGCGGCCCTGAGGATGGTATCGTGATGTTTGTCCGCACTCCGGAAACACGATTCCGGCTGCCGGAAGATCCGGAAAAACCGATTATTATGGTCGGTCCCGGCACAGGAGTCGCCCCGTTCCGCGGATTTCTGCAAGCCCGGGCGGCGTTAAAAAAAGAAGGAAAAGAGCTGGGGGAGGCTCATCTGTATTTCGGATGCAGAAACGATCATGATTTTATTTACCGTGATGAGCTTGAAGCTTATGAAAAAGACGGAATCGTGACGCTTCATACGGCTTTCTCCCGCAAAGAAGGCGTACCGAAAACGTATGTGCAGCACTTAATGGCGAAAGACGCCGGCGCTTTAATTTCCATCCTCGGCCGGGGAGGGCACCTCTACGTATGCGGCGACGGCAGCAAAATGGCGCCCGATGTAGAGACAACGCTGCAAAAAGCGTATCAGTCGGTCCACGAAACAGACGAGCGGCAAGCGCAAGAATGGCTTTTGGACCTCCAGACAAAAGGCATTTACGCAAAAGATGTTTGGGCGGGGATTTGACCGATTTGATGAAAAGGACTGGATGACTCCAGTCCTTTTTCCTTCAATAAAATGAATTGCTTTCCAATCGATATATATTCGGTTTGTCCAGCCGCCTGGTCAAGATGTCTTCCCTGCTTGACTCCCGGACCTTCTATTTTGGTCATTTCTAAAACCTGCAGAAATTGTCATCAGAAGTGTGTCTTTAAAAGCTTTACCGTATGTTCCTCCGTTAATTTAGAAATTCAGACAGCCATTGCATGCTATTAATTGATCATTTCATTTTGGTTGGAGATAAGCTTGCTTTGTTATTTTTTATTAGCATGTTTATATAAAGGACGTCTCGGCTGTATTGGAGGCATACCGGCGCAAGAAGTCCCATCTGCTGTTTCCAAGACTAAATAGTTGCGCCTATTTTGGATAAAACCTCTTTACAAATATATGGAATTAGAATATACTCTGTTTCACAAAGTACTTTGCAAAAGAGGAGCCTGTCTTATGTCAAATCAGAATTTTCGTGAAACAGAGATAGCCGAAAACTTATCTCATATCAAGGTCTTGACGAATTACAAGACTGAGTACTCAAGGCAAACCAGTCCATATTTCATTATTTGGGGCTGTATATGGATTATTGCGTATTCCGTTTCTTTATGTAAGGTACCTTCTGTAGTCCTCGCTTGTGTCTGGTTTATACTGGCAATAGTAGGGTGGATACTGACTTTGAAGACATATCTTAAGCAGAAACAATTTGATCCTATGCCCACTTTTTTAAAGAATCAATTAAAATATGCATGGATTGGATTCAGCTTCATGGTATTCATTTTTGTTTTCCTGATTTTAATGGGATTATTGCCGCGAACAGGAGAATTTCTATCATTTTTGATTGTTTTGATGGTGTCTATTATGTACATATTCTTAGGCATCGTGTTAACAAAAGAGATTTTTGTTATGGGGTTTTGGCTGAGCATACTCGGTATGCTTACATTCTGTTTATTTCCTGAGGCAATGAATATTGTTTTTGCATATATTGGCGGAGGCAGCCTATTACTTACAGGAATGATTTTGAAAAGAAAAGGGCAAGGAAATGAGTAATGTTAACAATATCAATGATTTAATACATGCCAAAGTACGGTTGGGAATTATGAGTTTACTGATGACTTATGATCAATGTGATTTTACTTTCCTGAAAAAGTCATTAGACATCACAGATGGGAATTTAGGTTCGCATCTGAAAAAGTTAGAAGATGCAGCTTATATAGAACTAACCAAGAAGTTCGTATCCAAAAAGCCGAAGACTATTGTTCAGATTACGAAAGAAGGGAAAGCAGCCTACAAGGAGTACATTAATACGATTGAATCCATATTTAAAATAAATAACAGTGGGGGAATGGTGTAAATGCTGCAAGTTGAACATATAAGTAAGCGCTATGGCACGACTCTGGCTTTGGACAATGTTGCTTTAACAATTCCGAAAGGAGTCTGCTATGGACTTGTTGGACCGAACGGATCCGGCAAATCTACCTTAATTAAGATCATCTCGCGCATCATCCGGGAATATGACGGTAAGGTTGAATTTGTTGGTAATGAAAATGGCAGATTGGGTTATGTTCCACAGGATATCAGCCTTGAAGAAAAATTAACCGCAAAGACCAACATGGAATTTTTCGGAAAGGTGCATGGACTGAATGGCTTAAAACTAAAGCAAACAACAAAAAAACTGTTAGAAGATATCGGGTTGTCAGAAAGGACAAACGACGTTGTGGAGAACTTTTCTGGGGGAATGAAGCGCCGTTTAAATATCGGGTGTGCATTAATGCACGATCCAGACTTAATTATTCTAGATGAGCCGACGGTAGGCGTGGATCCGCAATCACGCCGATACATTTTTAACATCGTAAATCGACTCAAAAAAGCCGGTAAAACCATTATTTATGTGAGTCATTACATGGAAGAGATTGAAACTCTTTGTGACTATGTAGCTTTTATCGACAGAGGGCAGATTATCGATGAAGGAGAAATAAATGAACTGCTTAAACGACATGAAGAATCATCTATTATGTTTAACTCCTCATTGTCTCATGAATTAATAAAGAGCCATGGTTTTGAGTTTTCAGTCGTTAATTCAGGGCTGATAATAAAAACCAAAAAACCTTTAGAAACCATGGAGCGCTTAATTAGGGTCAGTAAGGAAAACAATATTGTGCCTCATCAGTTGTTTTTATATAAACCAAAATTAGAAGATGTATTCTTTAAACTTACCGGCACTGATTTGCGTGATGAAGAATAAAGGGGGAATTTATCATGTTACCGCTCGCTCAAATTGAAACGCTAAAACAGTTAAAGGATAAGTCTCTGTTTTTTTGGACAATTATATTACCCATTGTGTCCATCATATTGCTGATTGAGCTATTTACGACAGACAGTACAAACAAAACTTTAGTAGCTTCACAATCTGTAACCGGTATGAGCGTATTCTTTTCTACATTCATTATTATCTCCATCGTTATAAGTTTTGTAAAGGATCGGGAAAAAGGAATTGTATCAAGACTGGCAAGTACCCCTTTAAAGCCTTATAACTTCTTCTTAGGAAAAAGCATTCCTTTTTTAGTCATAACTTTTATGCAAATTCTTCTCCTTTCTGTTTTAGGAATATTTCTGTATGATATTGAAATTAATAATTTTCCGGCGTATATGTGGGTTGTTGTATTGATATCTTTACTGGTTACATCCTGGGGAGTTGCCATTTCAGTCTTTGCAAAGACTGAAAATACCGGCTTGGTCATGACAAATGTGATTGCATTAGGTACCGCTGTTGTATGTGGTTTATGGACCCCTTATGATCAATTACCAAGCTATCTTCAAACTATTGGAATGCTCTTTCCTCAGTACTGGGCGCATCAAGGGTTAATTCAATCGGTCTCGACGATATCGGGAGGAGAAAGTCTAATATGGGTAACTCTTGTTGTACTGAGCTATACAATACTGGGATTTATAGTTTCTCTAATTGGATACCGGCATTACATTAAAATGGCAAGAAATTAGACCGCTGAAGAATGGGTCATTAAAACGCAGCTGGGACTAAAAGGAGAGCGGGAAATGATAAGTGAAAAACTAAAACTGTATGTCGAGGGAAAAAAACTCGTTATTGAACAGAAAAAAACGGAGCTAATTCCTTTATTGGCGGGTTTGATGAAACCAGTTCACAATTTTTTTCGCTAATGAGAAACAGAAATTTGCAAGACGCGTTAAGGTCCAGTGTTGGGGAACAGTTTAAGCATTCACAAATGCCAGCTCTGCTGCATGGTTGGATTATAAAAAACAAAAGGTATACGTGAAGAAAGTATATCTTTAGGGTCTAAGCGATAATTTGACAGGTAAAGGACTGGATGACTCCAGTCTTTTTTTTACATCAGCCAAAAAAACCTTCAAGTTTTTCAGCCCCTTTGCATACAATAACTTCAGCCCGCCTGTTGGGCGGCTGTCTTTGATATTCATTTTTCGTTTTTAGAAGTTTGTGTTATTCTTATATTTGGTATCTCCTATTTTCAGACCGGGTCTGAATACGGTACCTTTTAATGCCAGAAAAAAATGTGAAACGAAGAACGGATATCCTGCGTCTAATGGCTGGCGGGATAAGATGTTCAATGGGCATGACACGAATGATAAATATATCGTTTTTTTAAATGGTGTGTTTATGGGGCTGTGTGATGCTTTCGTTTTGCTCGGAAAGCAGGAATTGAAGCAAAAAGTAAGAATACAGATTTAAAGTGTTTAGGAAAGTAGAGGTTGCCATGAAGAAATTATTTTCTTACAGACTTAGTTTTTTTGTACTGGCTATTATTTTGTTTTGGGCCAAAACGTATTTAGCCTATCATGCTGAATTCAACCTTGGGGTGAAGGGTCCGACGCAGCAGTTTCTGCTTGTGATCAATCCGTTCTCAAGCGCCATTTTCTTTTTAGGACTGGCATTGTTTGCGAAAGGCCGCAAATCAGCGATTATCATGGTGATTATTGATTTCATCATGACGTTTATTTTGTATGCAAATATCCTATTCTATCGATTCTTCGATGATTTCTTGACATTCCCTAACTTAAAGCAATCCGGTAATGTCGGAAATATGGGAGACGGCATCTTCAGCATTATGTCCGGCCATGATATTTTATACTTTGTTGATATTATTATTTTAATCGCGCTTCTGGTGTGGAGACGTGAGCTGAAGGAATTCAAGCTGAAAAAACGGTATACGTCATTAATTATCGTGACGGGTATTGTTTTGTTCTTCGTGAACCTGGCGATTGCCGAAGAGGACCGCCCGGAGCTGCTGACAAGAACGTTTGACCGTAATTACATTGTAAAATACTTAGGCCTTTATAATTACACGATTTATGACGGCGTACAGACGGCGCAGACGGAATCACAGCGGGCATATGCCAGCAGCGATGACCTGACGAGCGTTGAAAACTACACATCGTCGCATTATGCGAAGCCGAACGCCGAGTATTTCGGCAAGGCCAAAGGCAAAAACATTATTAAGATTCACTTGGAAAGTTTCCAATCGTTTTTGATCAACTACAAACTTGACGGAAAAGAAGTCACGCCGTTCCTGAATAAACTCGCACGCGGCGGAGAGGACATGACGTACTTTGATAACTTTTTCCACCAAACGGGCCAAGGTAAAACATCTGACGCCGAGCTGATGATGGATAACAGCCTGTTCGGACTGCCTGAAGGATCAGCCTTCGTGACAAAAGGGGAAAACACGTATCAATCGCTTCCTGCCATCCTTGACCAAAGTGAGGGCTATACAAGCGCCGTTTTACACGGTGACTACAAATCATTCTGGAACCGTGACCAGATTTACAAACATATCGGCTACGATAAATTCTTTGACGCCAGCACATACGATATGTCTGATGACAACCTTGTCAATATGGGACTGAAGGATAAACCATTCTTCAAAGAATCCATTCCGAAGCTTCAATCGCTGAAACAGCCGTTCTACGCGCATTTGCTCACGCTGACGAACCATTATCCGTTTACGCTTGATGAAAAAGACGCAACGATCGAAAAAGCGAAAACGGGCGACGCGACTGTGGATGACTATTTCCAGACGGCGCGTTATCTTGACGAAGCGCTTGAACAGTTCTTTAAAGATCTGAAGTCATCCGGTTTATATGACAACTCGGTGATTATGCTTTACGGAGACCATTACGGAATCTCTGAAAACCATAACCGCGCGATGAAAGAAATTCTCGGCAAAGAAATTACGCCTTATCAAAACGCGCAGAATCAGCGTGTGCCGCTTATGCTTCGCATCCCCGGCAAAAAAGGCGGGGTGAACCATACGTACGGCGGTGAAATGGACGTTGTGCCGACGATCCTTCACTTGGAAGGCATCGATTCTAAGAAATATATTAATTTCGGCACCGATCTCTTCTCGAAAGACCATGATGATACGGTGACGTTCCGCAACGGAGATTACGTCACGCCGAAATATACTTCCATCTCCAATGTCGTATACGATACGAAGACAGGGAAAGAACTGAAAGGCAATCAGGAAACGAAAAACCTGAAAGCCAGAGTCACAGAGCAGCTGAAGCTGTCTGACAGCGTGATGTACAAAGACCTGCTCAGATTCCACAAATTGAGCGACTTTACGCCGGTTGATCCGTCTAAATATCATTACGGCAAAGAAAAGCTGAATCAGGATAATAAATAATAGAAAGAGCCTTACGGAATTTCCGTGAGGCTCTTTTTTTTTGTGTATCTTCACCAATCTGAAAAAAGAGAGAGCTTTTGGTCACAAAGGGCGCCAATCTCTCATATCTTACAGTAGATTTTGAAACCGGTGGTAGAGAATCGGACAAATTATCGGGTTGGTTTCTCTTATACGGGCGGTTTCGAATCCAATATTCACAGAGAAGAGGGGTAGAGATGAAAGCAGTCATTCTCTGCGGCGGAAAAGGAACGAGAATGAGCGAAATCACCAATGAACGTCCCAAACCGCTCGCCATGATAGGCGGCAAACCGATTCTATGGCATATTATGAAACTCTATCAATACTATGGCGTGAACGAATTTATCCTGCTTCTTGGTTTCAAAGGAGAGATGATTAAGGAATATTTCTTAGATTATGACTGGAAGAATCACAGCATGACGCTGGACAGCTCTACCGGAGAAGTGCGGATATTGGGAAAATCCGAGCCGTGGAAAATCACTTTTTTAGACACGGGGGAACACACGCAGACAGCGGGGCGGCTTTTACAGGCGAAGGACATCATCGGTGATGAAACCTTTCTTATGACGTACGGGGACGGACTGGCGAACATCAACCTGTTTCATCTGATCAGCTATCATCAATCAAAAGGGGCTGCGGCGACCGTCACCGGTATAGAAAAGACCTCGCAATTCGGAACGCTGACGGTTGAAGACGGTATGGCGAAAAGCTTTTCTGAAAAAACCTCAAGTGACGGCATCATCAACGGCGGATTTTTCGTGCTCAGCCCGAAGGTATTTGATTATCTGCCGAAAGACAGGGACGTCATGTTTGAAGAAGAACCGCTGAAGGAGCTGGCGAAAGACGGCGAATTGGCGGTATACCGGCATCACGGTTTCTGGACGGCGATCGATACGTATAAAAATCTGCTGGAAATCAACAACATGTGGGACCGGGGACAACATGTATGGAAGGTATGGTGATCAAGTTTGAGTTTCTGGAAAAATAAAAATGTGTTTGTGACGGGATGTACAGGTCTTTTAGGAAGCTGCTTGGTGAAGGAACTGATCGATCAGGGGGCCAATGTGACGGGACTTGTCCGTGACACTGTGCCCAAGTCGAACCTGTATCAGGGAGAACAAGTGAAGCAAATGAATATCGTGCAGGGCGTGCTTGAGGATCTGGATGTGATTGAACGGGCGCTGGGCGAATATGAAATTGACACGGTCTTTCATTTAGCCGCTCAGGCGATTGTCGGCGTCGCAAACCGCAATCCGATTTCCACATTTGAAGCCAATATTCTCGGCACATGGAACATCCTTGAAGCGTGCCGCAGGCATCCGCTCATCAAGCGGGTGATCGTCGCGTCCAGTGATAAAGCGTACGGCGACCAGCCGGTACTGCCGTACGATGAAAACATGCCTCTTCAGGGCAAACATCCGTATGACGTATCAAAAAGCTGTGCCGATTTATTAAGCCACACATATTTTAATACGTACGGACTTCCGGTCTGTATTACGCGCTGCGGCAACTTGTACGGCGGCGGAGATTTGAACTTCAATCGGATTATTCCGCAGACGATTCAGCTCGTGCTGAACGGTGAAGCGCCGGAAATCCGCAGCGACGGCACATTTATCCGTGATTATTTTTACATCGAGGATGCGGTCGAGGCATACCTTTTGCTGGCGGAAAAGATGGAGGAGCTCAATCTTGCGGGAGAAGCGTTCAACTTCAGCAATGAGATTCAGCTGACGGTGCTGGAGCTTGTAGAAAAAATTCTTAAGGCCATGGACAGTGACCTCAAGCCGAAAGTGCTCAACCAGGGGAGCCACGAAATCAAGCACCAATATTTATCGGCGGAAAAGGCGAGGAAGCTTCTGAATTGGATGCCCGCGCATACCATTGATGAAGGATTGGAAAAAACGATCGAATGGTATAAAGCCTTTTTTCAAAAGTAACAGAAACAGAGGTGAGAGAAGACGTGACAAGCGCATATTGCACAGTTTTATCAAAAGGAAGGCTGTATCAGGCCATCGCTTTGTTCGGCTCATTGAAAGCGGTTCAGGCGGACGCCCCCATTTTTACTTTGTGTATGGATCAAGACACCTATGACGTGCTTCAGGCAATGCGGCAGGATAATGTCACCTTGATTCAGGTGTCCGCACTGGAAAATGAGGAGCTCCTTGAACTGAAGCGGACGAGGGATCAGAGCGAATATTGCTGGACGGTGAAGCCGGTATTTCTCGAATTCGTGCTGGACGGACATCCGGAATTAGAGCGTGTCACGTACATTGATGCCGATTTGTTTTTCTTCGCTGATCCGCGCGCGATTTTTGACAATCAGCCGGATTGTTCGGTGCTTCTGTCACGGGGCGATATCGTCATTCCCTCATTTGAAAAACAGGAAATCGACATGCTGCAGCGTCTTTTAGGCCGGTATAATTCCGGTTTTCTCAGCTTCAAAACCGACAGTGCCGGCACAGATTGTCTCAGATGGTGGAAAGAACGCTGCCTGGAAGAATGCAAAAATGCGCCGGGCGAAGGAAAATTCGGAGATCAAGGCTACTTGGATTACATGTCCGGCCTGTTCCCGAATGTGTGTGACATCACCACGCCCGGCGTGAATATCGGCCATTGGAATTACGGCCGCCACACATTTTCATGGAAGGACGGACGTCTTGTGCTTGAAGACGGAAGTCCGCTGATTTTCTATCATTTCAGCGGATACCGGATCGTTACAGCCGGCGACATTCGGCAGATTCATGAGACGGACCGGACCGACCTGCCGTTTGTCCATCAGCTTTATCAGGACATTCTGAAGCGGGTGATCGGGACGGTCAGCGCCGTCTGCCCGGAGTTCAGCGGCTTTGCATCTGAGGATGATAACAAATAAATGATCATATACAGGAAGTGAACGAAAAGTGAAGGCAAGCGTCATTGTTCCCGCATATAATTCCAAGGAGAGGCTTTATAACAGCCTGCTGTCCCTGAATGAACAGGAATGCACAGAGCCGTTCGAAGTGATTGTGGCTGACAACGGTTCGGAAGACGGAACCTTATCCATGCTTGAATCATTCAGCGCGAATTTTCCGCTGATTTTTGTGAGAATTAAAGAAAACAGAGGGATCGCTTACGGCCGGAATCAGGCGGTCCGCAATGCCAGAGGCGATATTTTGATCTTCCATGACAGCGATATGCTTGCTGAAAAAGATTTGGTGGCGAAGCATATCAAGGCTCATGAGAACCGGGACGATCTTGTCGTATGCGGTATGTTCTGGAAGCGGATTTACAGCTTTTATTATGACCGTTTTGAAAAAGAGCATAAGGAAAAACTCGCCGAACTGTATGAAGAGCTGCCGGGCGATAAAGAGCCGCTCCTCGATGAAAGTGACATCAGAGACGGAAGTTTTCTTGACCAATGCTTTGATTTAGATACCGACTTTATCCGTGTGCTGAAAAGCATTTTGGAAAAATACGGAGATGATTTGAACGGCTACCGTCTGCCGTGGCGTTTTTTCATTACGAACAATTCGTCAGTCAAGAGACAGCACGTGGCAGATCTCGGCCTGTTTGATGAAGGCATTGTCAGATACGGCTTTGAAGATTATGATCTCGGCATCAGGCTTCATCAGTCGGGAATGAGATTTCAGCTGCGGCGCGATATCATGAGCGTCCATCAGGAGCATCCGAGCAACTGCGCTTCCGTTGATGATATCAGGGCGAATATCGCGTACATGTGCGACAAGTACAATGACATTCATTCGCTTGACGTGCACCTCGCGTTTAACGGCCCGTTTGACGCGGAGTTAACCAACAGCATGATGGCAGACATCGAAGTGCTGCTTGATTATGAGAAATATGAAAGTCTGCTGCACATTTTTCTCGAGCTGCTGCACGCGGTTAAAGACCGCAACCTCGACCCGGACTGGAAGACGAAAAGCCCGCGTATCACGGCGAACAGCTTCAATCTGCCGGAGGTCGGAAAGCTTTTGGCAAAAGCGGAAAAAAAGCTGGGCGTCACGCACTTTGCAAGGGCGTTCAAAGCGCTGGCTGCTGATTTACTGCATGTGGATCTTAAATAAATTGGATGTGATATGGTGAGTAAATATCATTTTTCAACCATTGTTTCCAGAACGCATATCTTTAAACTGATGCCGATGATTCATTCTCTCCATGAGCATTGCCGGGATTTTCATCTGTATGTGCTGTGTGTCGACCAGAAAGCGTACGAACTGCTTCAGCAGGTGCCGTGGGAACATGTCACGGCGGTTCAGCTCCATGAAATGGAGGACCCGGAGCTGCTTGAAGCAAAGGGCGGCCGGACGTTTCATGAATATTGCTGGACGCTGAAGCCGGCATTTCTGTTCCATGTGATGACAGAGTATGATGAAGCTGAATATTTTGCCCACTTGGACACCGATCTCTTTTTCTTCTCAGATGCGGGCGAGCTGTTTGCGGAAAAGCCGGGTGCTTCCCTTTTTCTGACGGATCACCGCAATTCAGAACGGTTTGCGTCTTATTACAAGCTGACGGGGCAGTACAACACCGGGTTTGTCGGCGCGCGGAATACCGGGGAAGCGTATCGGGCGGTCTGGCAGTGGAGACAGGATTGCATCTCCTATTGTACGGTGGAGATGAATGAAGAAAAAAAGACATACGGTGACCAAAGGTATGTTGAAAAGTGGCCCGCGCAGTTTGACGTTCATGTCACGGAGTCGATCGGCGCGAATGCGGCGCTGTGGAATATTGAGCAATATGACGTCAGCCTGCGCGACGGGGCTGTATATGTCAATGACACCCCGCTGATTTTTTATCATTTTTCAGGCTTTACGCTCGTCACGGAGAACGAATTCAATCTGTGCTGGTACTATCACATTGATGACGAGGCGACAGTCAATATAATTTACGTGCCGTACATCAAAAACGTAAAAAAATGGATTGATGAAATTCAAAAAGCGTTTCCTGATTTCAGAGACGGATTTATTCCGAAATATGCGGTTCCTGACACTCATTTTTATACGGTTGAAACATAAAATCCCTGCCGAAAAGGCAGGGATTATTTTTATGAATGCCATTCTTTTAATGTTTTGTCGCTCGGCAGGACAAAGGCGAGCAGACCTAAAACGGGCAGAAAGGCGACGGCTGTCATGGTCGGCGTCAATCCCGCTGAATCAATAAGAGCTCCGAGCGCAACGGCTCCGATCGCGCCCATTCCGAAGGCGAGCCCGACCGTAAGCCCTGACATCGTTCCGATTTTGCCTGGAACAAGCTCCTGCGCGTAGACAACCGTCACAGAGAAGCTGGACATCAGAACAACGCCGATCAGCGCCAGTACGCCATAGGCGATGACAGGTCCTGCAAACGGAAGGAAAATCGTCAATGGAGCCGATGCTATCATCGAAACGATGATGACGTTCCGCTTTCCGAAACGATCTGCAAGCGGCCCGCCGAGAAACGTTCCGACAGCTCCAAAAAATAAAAAGACGAAGATATAGCTCTGTGCCTGCTGAATGCTGACATGATAGGCATTCATCGCATAGAACGTATAAAAGTTGCCGATCGCGCTCACATACCAGGAGCGCGCGAAAATTAAGAAGATAATCATGATAAGGGCGAGAATAATCGGTTTTGTAATCACGGTCTGCACAGCGGAGGCCGGTGATTTTTTACTTACGGCGCGCAAATGAATAAGGCGGCCTTTATACCATTTGGCGATATAAATGAGAAACAGCACAGCGACTGCGGCGACAAGCGTAAACCAGACAGAGCCGAATTGACCGAGCGGAACGAGAATCAGCGCGGTAATCAAGGGCGCCATCGCCTGGCCGGTATTCCCTCCGACTTGGTAAATCGATTGCGCCAAGCCGCGCTTTTCGCCGGCGGCCATGTAGGCGACACGCGATCCTTCAGGATGAAAGACGGCGGAGCCAAGGCCGATAAAAAAGACACAGCATAAAATCGTCAGAAAAGACGGGGCGAACGCGAGACCTAAAATGCCGAGCATGCTTGCGGTGAGTCCGAGCGGCAAAGCATACGGCATCGGGCGTTTATCCGTATACCAGCCGATGACGGGCTGCATCACGGAAGACACCATATTCAGCGTAAAGGCGATAATTCCGAGCTGCGTAAATGTAAGATTCATGGAACGTTCCAAAATCGGAAACATCGCCGGAATCACCGCTTGCAGTGAATCGTTCAGCAGATGACAGATCCCGATAATGAACAAAATAGAATACATGGTTGTCTCGGGACGATGGACAGGTTTTTCTTTAAGCGGGGCGGCAATTGCCAAAGTGATTCTCCTCCTTTTTATGTAAACGAAGCATACACCATATTATTCATAAGGTGAATGAATTATCAAGTGCAAAAAAGGCTCTTCTTTCTCCAACAGAAAAAAGAGCCTCCCTTTTTATTTATTTAACAAACTGTGTTTTCTCGAATACATCATATAAACGACGATCCCGGCGGCGATCCAGATGACAAAGGCGAGCCATGTCACGCCCGGCAGGCTGCTTGCGAGATACAGGCATAAGCATGCGCTGATGATCGGCACAACAGGCACGAAAGGAACACGGAAGGAAGATTTGATCTCCGGATGTTTCTTTCTCAAAACGATGACGGCGATCGCAATGACCGTAAAGGCCGCCAAGGTTCCCATATTGACGAGATGCGCCAAGGTTCCCAGATCAATAAAACCTGCGATCCCGGCGGCAACGATCCCCGTCACCCATGTGTTTTGAAACGGTGTTTTAAAACGCGGGTGAACCTTGGAAAACATGCGTGGCAAAAGGCCGTCTCTGCTCATCGCAAATGTAAGGCGCACCTGAGCGTAAAGCAGAGCGAGCATCACCGTTGTAATCCCGATAATCGCGCCGACGGAAATAATGCCTGCTATCTTGTTCTGGCCGACAAATTGGAGTGCGAAAGATACCGGATCTCCGACATTCAGCTTGGTGTACGAAAGCATTCCTGTCAGGACGAGCGATACCGTAATGTAAAGGATGGTGCAGATGGCAAGCGCGCCGATGATTCCGACCGGCATTGATTTCTGCGGGTTTTTCACTTCTTCCGACGCGTTTGACACGGCATCAAATCCGAGATACGCGAAGAAAACGGTCGCGGCGCTCGTGATGACGCCTTTCATTCCGAACGGCATAAACGGCGACCAGTTTTCCGGTTTCACGTAGCCGAAACCTACGATGATAAACAGCAGAATGATCGCAATTTTCATCAATACAATGACATTGTTAAAGCGAGTGCTTTCTTTCACGCCCCTTGAAACAATCGCGGTGATGACCAAAATAATGATAACGGCCGGCAGGTTGAACACGGCACCCGTTTTGCTGCCGGGTGCGGCGGTCAGCGCCTCCGGAAGATGCAGCCCGAAGCCCGCAAGAAGCGACTGGAAATAGGATGACCAGCCGGTTGCGACGGCGGCGAGCGCGATGACATATTCAAGCATTAAGTCCCATCCGATTAAAAACGCGAGACACTCCCCGAGAGTGACATATGAATACGTATATACGCTGCCTGAAATCGGAATCGATGAAGAAAATTCCGCATAACAAAACGCGGCGAGCGCGCAGGCAAGGCCCGCGAGCACAAACGACAGAATCAAAGCCGGTCCTGCGCCTGTCGCGGCCACAGTCCCGGTAATCACAAAAATCCCCGTGCCGACAACACAGCCGATTCCGAGCAAAACCAAGTCAAAAGCGCTTAACGAGCGGGACAGGCTGGTCTGTGTGCTCTGGGCCTTTAAGTCGGCCAGCGGCTTTTTCCGAAATAGTAAAGACATATGGGTCCTCCTGAAAATTCATAATATTCTTATCATTATATACACTGACGTTTGTATTATATTGTCGAAATTTCTCGCAGTCAATTAAAGAATTTTCCACTTTAAAAGGACAAAGCTAAAAAGCGTCGATGCACGGAAGGAACGGGAATTTTATTGTGAAATAGTTCAATTTTCTCACCTTAAGACCGATACAAAAGATGACTCATCAACTAATTTCAAGTTTCGGTGAAAGGGAGATGTTTACATGTTTCAATATGAAGAACTAAATAAGCAGTTTATCGGCGGCCGATGGAGGGATGGAAGCAGCCGGAACGTATTGGAAAACAGAAATCCTTATACTCAAAAAGTCATCACCTCATTCCAAAAAGCGACGTCTGATGACGTGGATGCGGCATATCGCGCCGCGGCTCTTGCGAAACAAGAATGGGACAAAGTAAACCCTTTTAAAAAGCGGGCCATTTTGGAAAAGGCCGTTTCTTTCATTGAAGAGCACGAAGAAGCGATTATTTACTTAATCATGGAGGAGCTTGGCGGAACACGGCTGAAGGCTGAGTTTGAAATCGGACTTGTCAAAAATATGATAAAAGAAGCCGCAACATTTCCGGTGCGGATGGAAGGGAAAATTCTCCCGTCCACGATTGACGGAAAAGAAAACAGGCTGTACAGAATACCCGCCGGAGTCGTGGGGGTGATCAGCCCGTTTAATTTCCCGTTTTTCCTTTCGATGAAATCTGTTGCGCCGGCACTCGGCGCGGGGAACGGCGTTGTGCTGAAGCCTCATGAAGAAACACCGATCTGCGGCGGAACGCTTATCGCGAAAATTTTTGAAGCGGCCGGCGTACCGGACGGGCTGCTCAATGTTATCGTGACGGATATCGGGGAGATCGGCGACAGCTTTGTCGAGCATCCCGTGCCGCGGATTATCTCATTTACAGGCTCAACCGGAGTGGGCAGCTATATCGGACAGCTTGCGGTCAAACACTTTAAAAAACCGCTGTTGGAGCTTGGCGGAAACAGCGCGCTGATCGTGCTTGAGGATGCTGATCTTGAATACGCCGTCAATGCGGCCGTATTCAGCCGGTTTACGCATCAAGGCCAGATCTGTATGTCGGCGAACCGCGTGCTCGTTCACACATCTGTATATGACAAATTTACAGAGCTTTACGAAGCGAAAGTGTCATCGCTGAAAGTCGGCGATCCGATGGACCCTGATACGGTTATCGGCCCTTTAATCAATGAGAGACAGGCGGAAGGTCTGAGACGGTCTGTCGAAAAAGCGATAGAAGAGGGAGCGGTTCCGGTGCTGTCCGGCCGATTCAGCGGAACGGTCGCTGAGCCCGTCATTTTAAAAGATGTGAAACCTGAGATGAGCATCGCGAAGGAGGAGCTGTTCGGACCGGCCGTCTGCATCATGCCGTTTGAAACGGAGGATGAAGCGGTAAGCATCGCAAACGCGACACCGTTCGGTTTAAGCGGAGCCGTGCATACGGCAAACGTTGAGCGCGGCGTTGAGTTTGCTAAGCGGATCGAAACCGGCATGATTCACGTCAACGATACGACCATTAATGATGAACCGAACGTCGCGTTCGGCGGCGAGAAACAATCAGGTCTCGGCAGGCTGAACGGCGAATGGAGCCTTGAAGAATTCACCACGCTGAAATGGATTTCGGTTCAGCATGAAAAACGGCAATTCCCATATTAAGAAGGAGTGAAAGAAATGAGTATACAGACGGAGCAGCAAACGCACAGCCTGCTTGACGCTTTTGTCAAAGTTGCGCCTTTTTTAAACAGCCTGATCCAAGATGACATCACCATCGGAATTTATGATACAGAAAAATTAATCGTGAATATTCCGGCTAAAACGTTTTCTCTTAATGTAAAGCCGGGAGACCCGCTGCAAAAAGGGGACATCATTACAGACGCGATCCGCATGAATCAGAAGAAGACAAGCATGGTGCCGAAAGAGCTGTTCGGATTTCCGCTGATCGCCAGAGCGATTCCGCTTCACGATGAAAACGGAAAAGTCATCGGCGGCGTCGGTCTCGGCACCAGCCTTGAAAAATCAGCCAAGCTTCACGATGTCGCTGAGAGCCTGTCCGCCGTCGTGGAACAGACCGCTTCGGCCATCGCGGATATCTCAGAATCCATCAGCGGTTTCTCAGCACAGATGACCGGGATTTCCACTCAGGCGAAACAAGTCAGTGAAAGCGCGGGAGAAATCGCCGACATTTCCGTCACTGTCAAGGGCATCTCGGATCAAAGCAATCTGCTCGGTTTGAATGCGGCCATTGAAGCCGCGAGAGCAGGAGAATCCGGCAAGGGCTTTTCCGTGGTGGCGGATGAGATCCGCAAGCTTGCCACTCATTCAAAAGACAACGTCGGCCAAATTGACCAGATTACGAAAAAAATCCACAGCCTGCTGAAAGGGCTGGAGGACTCAATTGAATCCATCAACCAGAACACAAACGGCCAAGCGGCGGCGGTTGAACAAATTTCTGCCACGATGCAGGAAATTTCGGGAAGCGCCCAGCATTTAGCGAAAATGGCTGAAAACGTACTCGGAGAGTCATAAAAAAAGGGAGCTTACGGGCTCCTTTTTTGTTTTCCCTTTATCAATCGGAAACTGCACTTACACGTTTGATCCGTCATGCTCAGGGGTACACATACGAATACATCACCAATGATAAAGGAGAGTCTTGTATGTCTGATGCAAATCTGCACAACCCGCTGACGAAATATGATCATGATGAATTTCCAAAACAATATCAAGAACCGCCCGGTTTGCAAAAAGAGATGAAGCCTGTGCCGGATTGCGGTGAAACAAGCTATAAAGGAGCCGGCAAGCTGAAGGGGAGAAAAGCCCTCGTCACCGGCGGCGATTCAGGTATCGGCCGGGCCGCCGCGATTGCTTATGCCCGGGAAGGGGCGGATGTGGCGATTAACTATCTGCCTGAGGAACAGCCGGATGCTGAAGAAGTGAAAGCGTTAATTGAAAAAGAGGGAAGAAAAGCCGTTCTGCTGCCGGGAGATTTAAGCGATGAAGCGTTTTGCGGAGAATTGGCGGAAAAAGCGTATCAAGAGCTTGGCGGTCTTGACACGCTCGCTCTTGTCGCCGGGAAACAGCAGGCAGTGGATGATATCAGCGATCTTACTACAGAACAAATCTATCAAACATTTGAAGTCAACGTATTCTCGCTGTATTGGCTCGTCAAAGCCGCACTTCCGTATCTGCCGGAAGGCGCGTCTATTATCACGACAACGTCCGTAGAAGGGTATAATCCAAGCCCGATGCTGTTGGATTATGCCGCGACGAAACATGCCATTATCGGTTTTACCGTCGGCTTAGGAAAACAGCTGGCGAATAAAGGAATCAGAGTCAACTCGGTAGCGCCGGGGCCGATCTGGACGCCGCTGCAGATTTCGGGAGGACAGCCAGGTGAAAACATTCCGAAATTCGGCAAGGAAACACCGGCCGTTCCATTAAAGCGCGCCGGACAGCCGGCGGAGCTAGCAGGGATTTATGTCTTTTTGGCCTCAGAAGAATCGAGCTATGTGACATCCCAGATTTACAGTGTAAGCGGAGGAATTCCGACAGCGTAATCAATAAGGAGCTGCCCTTCATACGGGGGCAGCTCTTTTTTTTGATGTTATGTGCCGAGCACGTTTTGATTATACAGGACACTCGGATGTGACGGATGATAGGAGGCAGCTTTGTCGTTATGAATCTTCGCTTTTTCTCTGTCGCCGAGCTGCCAGTGGCAGACGCAGAGCTGCAGATGGGGATACCAGGTGGAATATTCGAGCTGGGTAAAGCCTGCATCACTGCTTTTGGCGGATAGGGCGAGCTCATACCAAAACACGCCCTGCCGGTATTGCCGTTTCTCCGCAAAATAGTCGCCGAGCCTGCAGCAGAACTCCGGCCGCGGACAATCGATCAGAAATGATTTTAAGAGAGACGTCATGGCGGCCTCTTCATGGCCGACCGCCCTGTAGCAATCGGATAGATATTGGCACGTTCTGATCTCGTCTTCGATCCAGCACTGTTTTGTGGAAAGAAAATGGTGATAATACGTGATGGCGCGCTGATACTGGCCGTGATCCTTTAATTCATTCGCGAAGTAAAACAAATCGCGCGGTGTCATCGTTTCACTGTTTTCCGCCATTTTCTCATAAATCTTCAAGTTGCGGTCTGAGGGAGGCGAGTGCTTTTTCTCGGATTTCCGGTGTGTGACGGCAATATCGGTTTCTATGATGTTTCCGTATACTTCAAGATACTCATGCACGGCTCCGATCCAGCGGAACCCTTTTTCACGCTTGACGAGTCGGTTGCGGCGGTATCTGAAGCTGACCTCTCCCCGGGCATCAAAGCCGACGTGATAATACATGGATACCGCGTCCACCTCTTTTGAAAGCGACGCCTTCAGTTCAATCAGCTTTTCACGGTCCTTTTCCGTCAGTATATCGTCGGCGTCCAGCCACAGAATATAATCCATTTCCGCTTTCGAAAACACAAAATTACGGGCGGCCGCAAAGTGATCGATCCATTCAAAATCATAAATCTTATCCGTATAACGGGCCGCAATTTCTTTCGTCCGGTCGGTCGAGCCCGTATCAGCAATCACAATTTCATCCGCAATGTCTTTGACGGAATCAAGACAGCCCGCAAGCACTTCCTCTTCATTTTTCACGATAACGCACAAACTGACGCTGATCATGTCATCACCTCTTCCCCTCCAGTGTATAAAAGGAGAGGCGGAAACATTCTTCGGACAAAATGATCTCTTCCAAGAAATTTGTCTGTCCTTTTACTAGTTTTATTCCAGCGCCTGATTTAAAATGAACACATGAACTTACGTGAGGATTGATAGGGACCATGAGCATCATAAAAGCGGAAAACCTTTATAAAACATACGGAGATAAGACATTATTCGACCATATCTCCTTTCATATTGAAGAGAATGAAAGAATCGGTTTAATCGGCCCGAACGGAACGGGGAAGTCTACGCTTCTGAAAACCATTGCCGGCCTTGAATCAACGGAGGAAGGCGAGATTACGGCTTCAGGAAGCGTGCATATTGAGTTTTTGCATCAGGACCCTGAGCTTCCGGCCGGACAAACCGTACTTGAGCATATTTATTCCGGCGGATCAGCCGTCATGAGAACGATGAGAGAATACGAAAAAGCGCTTCAGGCGCTGAATGAAGAACCGGAAAATGACCAGCGCCAGAAACAGCTGCTTGATGCGCAGGCCCGAATGGACGCGAATGATGCGTGGGAGGCGAATACGTTAGCCAAAACGGTTTTAACCAAACTTGGCGTCACCGATCTGATGAAGGATGTCAGCGAGCTGTCCGGCGGCCAGAGAAAGCGCGTCGCGATTGCGAAAAACGTCATCCAGCCGGCTGACCTGCTCATTTTGGATGAACCGACAAACCACTTGGACAATGAAACGATTGAATGGCTGGAAGGCTACTTATCGCAATACCCGGGCGCCGTTATGCTTGTCACGCACGACAGATATTTTCTGAACAGGGTGACGAACAGAATTTACGAGCTTGAGAGAGGCAGCCTTTATACGTATAAAGGAAACTATGAAGTATTCTTGGAAAAACGGGCCGAACGGGAAGCGCTGGCGGAGCAGAAAGAAACAAAACGTCAAAACCTCCTGCGCCGCGAATTGGCGTGGCTCAGAAGAGGGGCGAAAGCGCGCTCGACGAAACAAAAAGCGAGAGTGGACAGAGCGGAGGCGCTCAAGGAGCAAAAAGGGCCGGCAGTCTCCGGATCACTCGATTTCGCGATCGGCTCCCACCGTCTCGGAAAACAGGTGATCGAAGCCGATAACGTCACCATTACCTATAACGGCCAAGCGCTGATCAGCCAGTTTAATGAGCTTGTCATCCCGGGGGAAAGAATCGGCATCATCGGGCCGAACGGAATCGGGAAAACGACACTTTTAAACAGCCTCGCCGGCAGAATTCAGCCTGACAGCGGCAATATCACCATCGGGCAGACGGTCCGGATCGGCTACTACACCCAGGACCACAGCGAAATGAACGGTGATATGAAAGTCATTGAATATATAAAAGAGACGGCTGAAATCGTCAAAACGGCGGAAGGCGATGTCATCACTGCGGAACAAATGCTTGAGCGTTTTCTGTTCCCGCGTCCGATGCAGCAGACATATATCAGAAAGCTGTCGGGCGGGGAAAAGCGCCGTCTGTACTTGCTGAATGTACTGATGCAGGAGCCGAACGTGCTGTTTTTAGATGAGCCGACCAATGATCTGGACACGGAAACATTAAGCGTGCTCGAAGATTATATCGAACAGTTCCCAGGCGTCGTCATCACCGTATCCCATGACCGCTATTTCCTTGACCGCGTCATTGACCGCCTGATCGTATTTGAAGGACAAGGTGTCATTTCCCGTTTCCAAGGTTCGTACAGTGAATACATGGAACACGCAAAAGCGAAGAAGACGGCGGTAAAACAGCCGGCCGAAGAGAAAAAGGCGGAAGAAGAGCCGAAGAAAAAGCGCAAAAAGCTTTCATATAAGGATCAGATCGAATGGGACGGCATCGAAGACAAAATCGCCGGCCTTGAAGAAAAGCATCAGCGTTTGGAAGCGGAAATCGCTGAAGCGGGAAGTGATTTCGGAAAGATTCAAGAACTGATGGCCGAACAGGCAAAAACGGCTGAAGAGCTTGAAGCGGCGATGGAGCGCTGGACCGAATTGTCACTGATGATTGAAGAACTTGAGAATTAAGAAAAGCCGGTACGGCCCCCGAGAAGATGGCGGGTCATACCGGCTTTTTTTATCTTGCACAGATGTTTCCCGGCGCTTTAAAGACAAACGTTTTGTCCAAACCAAGTTTATCAGGCATAAAAAGTTTACGTTTACGTTAAGGTTCAAATGGTGTATAATAGAAACAGATACGACAAGAGGGGGATTCACCTTGGAATGGATGAAGATTGATCAAGTTGCCAAGCGAAGCGGATTGACAAAACGAACCATTCGTTTTTACGAGGAGATTGGTTTGATTCCTGCTCCTAAACGGACAGAAGGCGGCGTCCGGCTTTACTCTGAAGATGATATGGAGGAGCTCGAAAAAGTAACCAGCACAAAAGAAGTGCTCGGTTTTTCCCTTCAGGAGCTTCAGCAGTTTATGGAGATGAGCCGTCAGCTGGAATTAAACAAAGAGGGGTACTTGTTGTCACTGGATCCGAAGGAACGGAAAGAAAAGCTGGAAGAGATTCAGCAGGCTTTGAACCACCAGCTTGAGATGATTGATGAGAAGATCAGCACATTTCAGCATTTTAAAACGCGCCTTAACGGAATGAAAGAAAAAGCTGAACGCGCCATTCAATCAATCGAATGATTTTGCTGTAAACGCTATGGATATAGCGTTTCTTTTAATGGATGAAACAGGAGGTCTGGTCAAATGGATACATCATCACAACAGAAAACAGGCTTATTCAGCCAGCCGAAAGCCGTTTGGGCGGTTGCGTTTGCCTGTGTTATTTCCTTTATGGGAATCGGTCTTGTCGATCCGATTCTTCCGGCGATCGCCGCACAATTACATGCTTCACCTAGTGAAGTATCTCTGTTATTTACAAGTTATTTGCTCGTTACCGGTTTTATGATGTTTTTCTCCGGCGCGATTTCAAGCCGGATCGGCGCAAAATGGACGCTGCTTCTCGGACTTATTTTTATCATCGTGTTTGCCGCTCTCGGCGGAAGCTCAAGTTCAATCGCTCAGCTTGTCGGCTATCGCGGCGGCTGGGGGCTTGGGAATGCTCTCTTTATTTCAACCGCGCTTGCCGTCATTGTCGGGGTATCTGTCGGCGGCAGCGCCAAAGCCATTATTTTGTATGAGGCTGCACTCGGCTTGGGGATTTCCGTCGGGCCGCTTGCAGGCGGAGAGCTTGGCAGCATTTCATGGCGCGCTCCGTTCTTCGGAGTGTCTGTCCTCATGTTCATAGCGCTTTGCGCGATTTCACTCATGCTGCCGAAGCTGCCGAAACCGGCAAAACGCGTCGGTGTGTTTGATGCGATGAAGGCGCTCAAATATAAAGGCCTTTTGACAATGGCAGTATCTGCATTCTTATACAACTTTGGATTTTTTATTTTGCTTGCTTATTCTCCGTTCGTGCTGGATTTAGATGAACACGGCCTTGGATACGTCTTCTTCGGCTGGGGGTTATTGCTGGCAATTACGTCAGTCTTTACGGCACCGCTCGTGCACAAAGCGCTGGGAACAGTGCGTTCGCTCGTCGTTCTCTTTATCGCTTTTGCGGTCATTCTCATCGTCATGGGGATCTGGACTGACCATCAGACGTTGATCATTACGTGTATCGTTGTCGCCGGTGCTGTTCTCGGTATGGTGAATACGATCATGACAACCGCTGTGATGGGTTCTGCGCCGGTTGAACGTTCAATCGCGTCTTCAGCCTACAGCTCAGTCCGTTTTATCGGCGGTGCGCTCGCTCCGTGGATTGCGGGAATGCTGTCAGAACACTTCACCGCAAGCACACCATATACAGTAGGCGGGATCGTCGTTTTTGTCGGCATGCTTGTCCTTCTCATGGGACGCAAACATCTCGCCGGAATAAAAGCCGGACATTAAGAAAAAAAGGAACTTCCGCACAGGCGGGAGTTCCTTTTTGTGTTTACAGCACTTTCGTCGTCCAAGATTCACAATTCCATGTTTCCGTCGCGATATCCATGTAGAACTCGGGTTCGTGGGAAATCAGCAGAATGGAGCCTTTGTATTCTTTCAGCGCGCGTTTCAGCTCTTCTTTCGCATCGACATCCAGGTGGTTTGTCGGTTCGTCAAGCACGAGCAGGTTTGTTTCTGAATTGATCAGCTTGCACAGTCTGACCTTCGCTTTTTCTCCTCCGCTGAGAACGGAGACGCGGCTTTCAATGTGTTTGGTCGTCAGGCCGCATTTGGCGAGGGCGGCGCGGATTTCGTACTGGGTAAAGGAAGGAAATTCGCTCCACACTTCTTCGATGCACGTATTGTTATTGGTTTCTTTCACTTCCTGCTCGAAATAGCCCGTGTATTGATGCTCGCCCCGTTCCACCGTGCCTTCCAGCGGCTGGATTTCACCGAGCAGGCTTTTTAACAGCGTCGTTTTCCCGATGCCGTTTGCGCCGTACAGGGCGACTTTCTGCCCGCGCTCCATTCTGAGATTGAGCGGGCGTGACAGCGGAGTATCGTAGCCGATGACTAAGTCCTTCGTTTCAAAAATGAGCTTGCCTGACGTTCTCGCAGGCTTGAAATGGAATTCCGGTTTCGGTTTTTCGGCCGCCAGTTCGATCATATCCATCTTATCAAGCTTTTTCTGGCGGGACATCGCCATATTTCTCGTGCTGACCCGCGCTTTGTTGCGGGCGACGAAATCTTTCAGCTCAGCCACTTCCTGCTGCTGTTTTTTGTAGGCGGCTTCGAGCTGCTGTTTTTTCACTTCGTAGACTTCCATAAACTGATGGTAGTCGCCGACATAACGCGTCAGTTCCTGATTTTCTACATGATAAATCAAATTGATCACGCTGTTTAAAAACGGAATGTCGTGAGAAATTAAGATGAACGCATTTTCATATTCCTGCAAATAGCGTTTCAGCCATTCAATATGCTGTTCATCAAGGTAGTTGGTCGGTTCGTCCAACAGAAGGATTTCCGGTTTTTCCAAAAGCAGTTTGGCGAGCAGCACTTTCGTCCGCTGTCCGCCGCTTAAGTCTGTGACGTCGCGGTCAAGTCCGACATCCTGCAGGCCGAGGCCGCGGGCGATTTCTTCAACTTTGCTGTCAATCACGTAGAAATCATTGTTTGTCAGGGCGTCTTGAATGACACCGACATCTTCAAGCAGCTGCTCAAGCTCATCAGGGTCCGCTTCGCCCATTTTGTTGTAAATCTCATTCATTTCCTCTTCCATTGCAAATAAGTAATGGAACGCATCTTTCAGCACGTCGCGGATCGTTTTTCCTTTTTCAAGCACGGTATGCTGATCGAGGTAGCCGACACGCACGTTTTTCGCCCATTCAACTTTACCCTCATCAGGCTCAAGCTTTCCGGTAATAATATTCATAAACGTTGATTTACCTTCGCCGTTTGCTCCGATTAAGCCGACGTGTTCCCCTTTTAAAAGACGGAACGATACATTGTTAAAAAGCGCACGATCACCGAAGCCGTGGCTTAAATCTTTTACGGATAAAATACTCATCATTACACCTCTATCGTTATCAGACACGCTTTATTTATCATGTGTCTTTCTCATTTATGATTATAAAGGAGGAGACCGTTTGTTAAAAGGCTTGGAAGGAAAAAGAAAATTGCGTTTGGCGCGTGCATTTGAGATACTATGGAGTAGATTTTAAGAATTGAGGAGAACGACATGACCCAAACATGGCCATTTTTACAGCATACACAACCATTTATCGCCGAAAACTGGGAGGCCTCAGGTTTTCAGGAGCCGACCGTCATTCAGGAAAAAGCCGCTCAGGTGATTATGGAAGGGAAAGACGTCATCGCCGAATCCCCGACGGGAACGGGAAAAACATTGGCGTACACGCTTCCGGTTCTGGAGCGGATCAACCCGGAACAGAAACATCCGCAAGTGATCATTTTAGCGCCGTCCCGCGAGCTTGTGATGCAGATTTTTCAAGTGATTCAGGATTGGAAAAAAGGCTCCGATCTTCGCGCTTTGTCTTTGATCGGCGGAGCAAACGTGAAAAAGCAGGTGGAAAAGCTCAAAAATAAACCGCATATCATTGCGGGCACACCGGGCAGGGTGCTCGAATTGATTCAGGCGAAAAAGCTGAAAATGCATGAAGTCAAGACGATCGTTCTTGATGAAGCGGATCAGCTCGTGACACAGGAACACCGCGAAACGATGAAAAAAATCATTAAAACGACGCTGAAAGACCGACAGCTTTTAAGCTTTTCCGCTACGCTGCAGCCGGAAACAGAACAGGTGCTGAATACCATCGCGCACGAACCGGCCGTTTTGAAAGTGGAGCGGAATACGGCGGAAAAAGCGCGCGTCACACATCAATATCTCGTCTGCGATCAGCGGGATAAAGTAAAGCTATTGCAAAAGCTGTCACGGCTGAACGGCATGCAGGCGCTCGTGTTCGTCAGAGATATCGGAAATTTAAGCGTCTATGCGGAAAAACTTGCCTATCATCACGTGGACCTCGGCATCCTGCACGGAGAAGCGAAAAAAATGGAGCGGGCAAAGATATTATCAGCGTTTGAGCGGGGAGAATTTCCGCTGCTTCTGGCGACTGACATAGCGGCGCGCGGACTCGATATCGATGATCTTCCGTACGTCATTCACGCGGACATACCGAATGAAGCCGGATATATCCACAGATCCGGCCGGACGGGGCGGGCCGGTAAAGAAGGAACCGTACTCAGCCTTGTCACGCCGATGGAAGAATCCAAACTGAAAAAAATGGCCAAATCACTCGGAATTGAGCTGAAAGAGGCCGTTTATTCAGGCGGAAAATTATCTGAGAAATAAGAAACGGAGGGCGGGAAGCCCTTCTTTTTTTATTGTGAAATAATAGAAAAGGTTCAGGCGGGGGCGGGAAGATGGTTTCAATAGACAGATTTCAAATATTGAAGGAACCTGAGCTGAAAATAATTGAACACTGGTTTAAGAACGATAATATCAGACGGAGAATGGATGCGATGCTGCCATTAGATGCGTGGTATGCACGATTGATTAAAGATGAAAACGATACTGTCATGATGGGCAGCTTCCGGCAGGCATGGTCTCTATAGAGTTTGTGGAGGAGCGGGCGTATATCGGATTGATCGTCAATCCTTTGTACCAGCTTCAAGGGTACGGAAAACAGATCTTGCAAAAACTGCTGACTGATCCTGGGTTTACCAGCGTGCGGGAATGGGCGGCAAGCATCGAAAAAGACAATCAAATCAGTTTAGCCTGCTTTCAAGCAGCGGGATTCACTTTGGAAGATACGGAGCCGGATGAAGACGGCTTTCTTACTTTGATTCTTCGCGGCTGATCCCAAATAAACAGAAAAGGAGGGGACAAAGCCCTCCTTTTTTCATCATCATGTTAACTTAGATCACTGACTTTGATGATCTGTTTGCCTTTGTTTTCTCCTTTAAACAGGCCGAGGAACGCGTCAGGAATATTGCTGAATCCTTCCGTAATCGTTTCTTCATAATGAAGCTTTCCGTCCTTAAGCCATTCGGCCAATTGTTTCGCACCTTCGGAAAAGCGGTCAGCATAATCACTGACGATGAATCCCTGCATCAGCGCTTTTGTTTTGATCAGCTTCGGCTGGACGCGGGGGCCCATGTCTTCGTCTTCACGTTCGGTATTGTACGATGAGATCGCTCCGCATACCGGAATGCGGGCGAATTCATTCAGCAGGTTTATCACCGCATCTGAAATCGGTCCGCCGACATTGTCAAAATAGACATCGACGCCGTCAGGACATGCCTGTTCCAGCGCTTTTTGAATATCATCCGCCGTTTTGTAATTAATGGCTTCATCAAATTGAAGCTCCTCTTTCAAATACGCGATTTTTTCATCAGATCCGGCGATGCCGACAACCCGCGCGCCTTTGATTTTGGCAATCTGTCCGACTGTTGAGCCGACGGCGCCCGCCGCGCCTGAAACGACGACGGTTTCGCCTTTTTTCGGACGGCCGATATCGAGCAGCCCGAAGTAAGCGGTCAGTCCGGTCATCCCTAAAATGCCGAGATACGCCTGGGCGGGTGCGATATCCGTATCCAACTTGCGGAGGGCGGACTCATTGACGGCTGAATATTCCTGCCACGCGAGATTTCCGATCACAACATCTCCTTTTTTCAGCTTATCGCCGTCTGTCAGAACCTCGGCAATCACTCCGCCTGTTATGGCTTCATCTAAAGCGAACGGCTCTACATATGATTTTGTATCCTGCATCCGTCCGCGCATGTACGGATCAACGGACACATAACTCGTTTTCACAAGCACTTCGCCGTCTTTCGGTTCGGGAACGGCAATCGTTTCAAAGCGGAAATCGTCATAGGCGGGAACGCCTTTGGGGCGTCTTGCCAATTGAATTTGCTGCTGATGATTCGGCATACTGAATCCTCCTTCAAGATAAGTGGTTGTTCCAAATGTAACACGAACCATTTCCCGATTACAAAATCAAACCGTCAGCGGCCATAAAAAAAGAAGGGCCAGGGCCCTTCTTTTTTTATATGCATATTTAATAGAATAACCGGTACACATCGGTGTTTTTCTCATGTTCCAAATATTCATAGGCATTCGTTTTTGAAGAATGAAGCATGTCTGCGGTAACGACGGGCTGAAGCGCGGTCAGATAAGAACCCAGCCTATTTTCAATTTCTTTCGGCAGAACGGATTCGATATCACCGATATTGATAATGATAGAGAAAACGAAATCGATATTAATATGAAAAGTATCTTCAGCAAAGGCCGTAAGCTCTTTTATTCCATCCGGGCAGCGGGTATGCCGGCGGAATACCTGCTTCACTAAATCACTGACAACCCAAGCGTTAAATCGCTGTTCCGGTGAAAAGTAATGAATAGGAACCACCTCCCTGCTTAATCGGCTCATGAAGATTTTTATTTTTCTGATAAATGTAGCTTCCTCTACTGTAACATGTCCCGCAAGAAAATATCCACCGACAACCTGCCCGTTTTTTCACGGAACTCTCTTTCTTTTGTTTGATCCTTGATTGAGCGGGTAAACATCAAATATACAAAAACAAAAGGGAGGACTTATCAATGAAACCGGTAGTAAGAGAATATACAAATGATCAAAAACTGATGCAGGACGTAAAAGAGCTTCAGCAGCTGGGTGTTGCAAAAGAGGACGTATATGTGCTTTCACATGATGACGACAGAACGGACCGCCTGGCCGATAATACTGATGTCAATACCATCGGAGCGAAAGAAACGGGCATTAAACACGCGGTCGGCAATATGTTTAATAAAAAAGGCGACGAGCTCCGCAACAAAATTCACGAAATCGGCTTTTCAGAAGAGGAAGCGTCACAATTTGAAAAGCGCTTAGATGAAGGAAAAGTTCTTCTGTTTGTCACGGATAATGAAAAAGTGAAATCATGGGCGTAAGCTGAACAGATCCCAAGGGGTTTTCGGTCCCTTGGGATTTTTTTGCGGTTTCCGCAATAAAACCGAAAGGCACATTCTGTACATTTTCGGTGCTGTTTCTCAACTGATTTGATACAATTCTGTTGTAATAAATTGGAATCGAAAATCAGGAGGAGCACAATTCATGAAAAAAATGTTATTTATGCTGGCGGTTTGTTTATGTATGATCCCTGCGGACGTCTATGCCGCTGATCTGGGACGGCAGACCTTAGGAACAAATGACGGCTGGGGAGCCGCTTCCGGCGGGACAACCGGCGGCGCGAAAGCCTCTTCATCGAATGTATACACCGTATCAAACAGACAGCAGCTCGTTTCCGCATTAGGGGGAAGCGCCAACAGCACGCCGAAGATTATTTACATACAAGGCACAATCAATATGAATACGGACGACCGCAATAAAACACTCGGCTTTAATGATTATAAAGATCCGGCATATGATCTCAACGCTTATCTGAAGGCGTACGACCCGGACAAATGGGGAAAAAAAGCGCCGTCAGGCACCCAGGAAGACGCCAGACAGCGATCGCAAAAAAACCAGAAGGCACGGGTCGTGATTGACATTCCTTCAAATACGACGATCATCGGCTCGGGTTCAAATGCCAAAGTGACAGGCGGAAGTTTTAATATAAAGAACGGCATCGACAATGTCATCATCCGCAACATTGAATTTCAAGACGCTTACGACTATTTTCCGCAATGGGACCCGACGGACGGCAGCAGCGGCAACTGGAACTCGGAATATGACAATATCACCATTAACGGCGCGACGCACATCTGGATCGATCATTGCACCTTTAATGACGGATCGAATCCCGACAGCGGTTTTCCCTACTATTACGGGAGAAAATATCAGCACCATGACGGCCAGACGGATATAGCCAACGGGGCGAATTATATTACATTGTCCTATAATAAATATCATGACCATGACAAAGGCTCCGTCATCGGAAACAGCGACAGCAAGACGTCGGATGAAGGAAAACTGAAGGTGACCCTTCACCATAACTATTACCAGAACATCGTCCAGCGCGCGCCGCGGGTCCGGTACGGGCAGGTTCATATTTATAATAATTTTTACGCAGGCTCTAAAAGCGCCGCATACCCGTTCAGCTATGCGTGGGGCGTGGGCCACGCGTCGAAAATATATGCCCAGAATAATGTTTTTGAAGTGCCGGGACTGGCTGCTGATAAAGTCATCAGCGTCTTCAGCGGCGGAAAAGCGCTTCATGAAGACGGCACTCTTTTAAACGGCTCCTCCATTAACGCGTCAGCCGCCAACGGATTAAGTCAGTCCGTCGGCTGGACACCGTCATTGCACGGTTCCATCGGCTCATCATCAAATGTAAAATCAGATGTTATATCTAAAGCCGGGTCGGGTATATTAAAATAATAAACAAGAAGCACAAAGGAAAATATTCCTTTGTGTTTTTTAATTAACAAAAACGTTTATTAACTTAGTTAAGTAGTAAAATGGGATAGGGGATGGAAGACAACAAAATAGGAGGAGACCTGTAATGGCTTCAGAAAAAGACGCAAAAAAACAGCAGGCGGTAAAAATTATTCCTTTGCTTATTACCGTTGCTGTGGGATTAATCATTTGGTTTATTCCCGCGCCGTCCGGACTTGAACCTAAAGCATGGCATTTGTTCGCTATTTTTGTCGCAACAATTATCGGCTTTATCTCCAAGCCCTTGCCAATGGGCGCAATTGCAATTTTTGCATTGGCAGTCACCGCGTTAACGGGAACGCTATCTATTGAAAATACGTTAAGCGGATTTGGAAACAAGACAATCTGGCTGATTGTCATCGCCTTTTTTATTTCCCGGGGATTTATCAAAACCGGGCTCGGCGCCAGGATTTCTTACGTATTCGTACAACGGTTCGGGAAGAAAACACTCGGCCTTTCTTATTCACTGCTGTTCAGTGATTTAATTTTATCACCTGCCATTCCGAGCAACACGGCACGGGCGGGCGGCATTATTTTTCCTATTATCAGATCATTATCCGAAACTTTCGGATCAACGCCGGCAGACGGAACAGAGCGGAAAATCGGCGCTTTCTTATTAAAAACCGGTTTTCAAGGAAACTTGATTACGTCTGCGATGTTTTTGACGGCAATGGCGGCGAACCCGCTGATCGCCAAGCTGGCCCACGATGTCGCAGGGGTGGACATCACATGGACAAGCTGGGCAATCGCGGCCATTGTACCGGGATTGGCGAGCTTAATCATTACGCCGCTCGTCATTTATAAGCTGTATCCGCCGGAAATTAAAGAAACACCGGATGCGGCTAAAATCGCAACGGAAAAATTGAAAGAAATGGGTCCGTTTAAAAAATCCGAACTCTCCATGGTCATCGTCTTTTTATTAGTGCTTGCGCTGTGGATTTTCGGAGGAAGCTTAAATATTGACGCAACGACGACGGCCCTGATCGGATTATCCGTTTTGCTTTTGTCACAGGTATTAACATGGGAGGACATCAAAAAGGAACAAGGTGCATGGGATACGCTGACTTGGTTCGCGGCGCTTGTGATGCTGGCGAATTTCCTGAATGAGCTCGGTATGGTGTCTTGGTTCAGCAATATGATGAAATCTTCTGTTTCCGGTTTTTCATGGATTGTGGCATTTATGATTCTGATTGTCGTGTATTATTACACGCATTACTTCTTTGCGAGCGCAACCGCGCATATCAGCGCCATGTATGCGGCATTTCTCGCCGTCATCGTGGCGGCAGGCGCTCCGCCGCTGTTGGCGGCGCTCAGCCTGGCGTTTTTCAGCAACCTTTTCGGTTCGACGACGCATTACGGCTCGGGAGCGGCTCCGGTCTTTTTCGGAGCGGGCTATATATCGCAAAGCAAATGGTGGTCCATCGGCTTTATCCTGTCAATCGTCCATATTGTGACATGGCTTGTGATCGGCGGATTATGGTGGAAAGTATTAGGATTATGGTAGAAGAAAAAGGCAGACTCAGGTCTGCCTTTTTTTTATTTCTGTAAGGAAGGGGAAGGGCCTGCACATGATGACTCCAGTGCGAATAGAATATGGCCGGGGTGATAATATGAGCAGCGGCCGTAATCAATACATGATATTGAAACAGAAACCTTACAAATATATGAGCAGACATATGAAACGCCGGTATGAACAATTACCATGTGAACTTGAAAGACCGGAAACAGGGACGGAAAAACGGTTTTCGTCTTCAGATGAAAATCGATCTGCCTTGTGCGTACCCGGGCTGCGAGGTCCCGAAGGCAAAAGAGGACCCGCCGGCTCCCGCGGTCCGCAAGGGGAGGCGGGTCCGCCCGGTCCCCCGGGGCCTGAGGGTCCGCCGGGAGCGGTTCCTGCGGTAGCTTTTCAAAATATAGCAGACCAGATGATGATTCCGTTAGAAGGAACACCGATAAATGTGTTAAGCGCAGTGATAGCCGCGCCGACAGATCAATTTGTGAAAACGGATGCCGTCATACAAGTAAACGTGGAATTAGATCCGCTCGCGTCTCATTTCTCATTGGTCTTAGCTGTCGATCTGCAAAGAAATGGCGTATCGATACAAACACAGAGACAAGAGCGGAACCTCTTTTCTTCAGGCGGACAAATCATAGGAATTCCTTTTACGTACATCGACGAAATGAAGGCGGATGAAACAGCCGCGTACCAGCTCTATTTATCCGTCCTTTCTTCGAATTACGTAACACAAGTCACAACGGCAAACCGCTCCCTCATTGCGACGGGATTCCCCATTCAAGGATCGGATTAAGGTGATGAAAAGAAATCACCTTTTTTATTTAGGTTGTCAAAACACAGCCCGTATTAATATGCTGTCTTAATAAGTAAGACGGTCAACAACGGGAAGGAGAGGGAAAAAGATTGAATGAATAATCCGATTATAAACGGAAGCTTTGAAACCGGCACATTAGCGGGGTGGAGTTCGGCAAATACCCAGATTAACAGTTTGTTTGCACATTCAGGGAGATATTCTGCGCAATTTATTGGAGCTCAGCCATATGCTTATCTCAGTCAAATCGTTCCAATTTCAGCCAAGTCAGTGACTCTATTCGTATCACTCGCAACGCTCGGAAATGAGCCAAGTCCCCAAGTAACTCTCCAGATCATCTATGTCAGCGCAGCAGGTGAACAAATCAGTTCCATTCAAGAAAATATTACACCCGGAAATTTGCCGAACGTGCTCTTCCACACATGGTCTGAAATCTATAAAACAAGCAGTGTGCCTTCTGGCGCGGCCTCTGCCGTCATTGTATTAAGTAAAGTTTCTACCGGCACGGTTTTAATAGACGATGTTTCATTGGCGCAAACCGGGGGTGAACCTGGCGTAACAGGAATTACAGGTCCCACAGGAGTGACGGGCCCCACAGGAGTGACCGGAGCAAGAGGAGCGACCGGAGTAACTGGTGTAACGGGATCAACTGGTTCAACCGGGGCAACAGGAGCGACTGGGTCAACGGGTGCACCTGGGGTTACAGGCCCAACTGGCGCAACAGGTTCAACCGGTTCAACTGGAGTGACTGGGGTAACCGGAATAACGGGAGCCACCGGAGCAACAGGAGCGACCGGAGCAACGGGATCGACAGGAGCAATCGGTTCAACTGGCGCCACAGGTCCAACGGGTGCAACCGGGCCAACAGGAGGAACTGGTTCAACTGGAATAACAGGAGCAACTGGTGTAACGGGGACAACTGGGGTAACAGGAGTAACAGGAGTAACAGGAGCGACAGGCCCAACGGGTGCAACAGGAGTAACAGGCATAACTGGTGTAACAGGATCGACTGGCTCAGCTGGTGCAACCGGCCCGACTGGAGTAACCGGGTCAACGGGAGTAACGGGCACAATCGGTTTAACCGGAGTAACGGGTCCAACGGGTTTAACCGGATCAACAGGAGAAACGGGGTCAACTGGAGTGACTGGGGCAACGGGGATAACGGGAGCCACAGGGGTTACTGGCCCGATCGGCCCAACAGGAGCGACCGGAATAACAGGTCCGACCGGGGATACAGGAGCGACTGGTGTAACGGGGACAACCGGGGTAACAGGTTCAACCGGAGTAACAGGCCCAACTGGTATAACCGGAGTGACTGGTCCAACTGGATTGACAGGCTCAACTGGTGCGACGGGATTAACTGGAGCAACGGGGTCAACTGGAGTAACAGGCCCAACTGGTATAACCGGAGTAACTGGTCCAACTGGAGAAAGCGGGTCAACAGGATCAACGGGAGAAACCGGCTCAACTGGTGCAACAGGGGCGACTGGAGAAACCGGCCCAACTGGTGTAACTGGTTCAACCGGAGAAACTGGCTCAACAGGAGTAACAGGAGCAACCGGTCCAACCGGAGTGACTGGGGTAACTGGTGTAACTGGGCCAACTGGAGCAACCGGCTTAACGGGTGCAACGGGATCGACAGGATCGACTGGGGTCACGGGTGTAACCGGGAGAACGGGAACAACCGGATCAACGGGATTAACAGGAGTGACTGGGGCAACGGGGATAACAGGAGCAACAGGAACAACAGGCCCAACTGGTGTAACAGGATCAACCGGTGCAACTGGAGTAACTGGTTCAACGGGAGAAACTGGCCCAACAGGAGCAGCAGGGCCAACTGGTATAACCGGAGAAACCGGGCCAACCGGGGATACAGGATCGACGGGTGTAACTGGTCCAACGGGAGTAACTGGAGCGACTGGATCAACGGGCTCAACTGGAGTAACAGGAGCAACGGGAATAACTGGTGTGACTGGCCCAACTGGGGCGAGTGGTGTAACTGGTCCAACTGGAGAAAGCGGGTCAACAGGAATAACAGGCGCAACCGGCCCAACAGGCCCAACCGGTTTAACCGGAGTAACTGGAGAAATCGGCCCAACGGGAGTAACAGGAGCGACTGGCTCAACTGGAGTAACAGGAGCCACCGGCTCAACGGGTGCAACGGGATCGACAGGAGCAACCGGTTCAACTGGAGTGACTGGGGTAACAGGGTCAACCGGAGTAACAGGTTCAACGGGAGTAACCGGTCCAATCGGAATAACAGGAGTTACTGGCCCGACTGGTGTAACGGGATCAACTGGAGTAACAGGATCAACAGGTCCAACAGGAGCAACGGGCTCAACAGGAGTTACCGGGCCCACGGGAGAGATCGTCCCAACTGGAGTAACGGGATCAACAGGAGAAACGGGGTCAACTGGAGTGACTGGGGCAACGGGGATAACGGGAGCCACAGGGGTTACTGGCCCGATCGGCCCAACCGGAGTAACCGGAGTAACCGGATCGACAGGAGAAACGGGATCAACTGGTGCGACCGGAGTAACTGGCTCAACCGGCCCAACGGGAGAAAACGGTCCAACAGGAGAAACCGGAGAAACGGGTGCAACGGGAGTAACAGGAGCGACAGGAGCAACCGGTCCAACTGGTGTAACGGGATCAACTGGTGTAACTGGCTCAACTGGTTCAACGGGAGTAACTGGCCCAACAGGAGCAGCAGGGCCAACTGGTATAACAGGAGAAACCGGGCCAACCGGGGATACAGGATCGACGGGTGTAACTGGTCCAACGGGAGTAACTGGAGCGACTGGCTCAACTGGAGTAACAGGAGCCACCGGCTCAACTGGAGTGACTGGGGTAACAGGGTCAACCGGAGCAACGGGATCAACCGGAGCAACGGGTTCAACTGGAGAAACCGGATCGACAGGTGCATCCGGCGCAACGGGCGCCACTGGAATAACTGGAGCAACAGGAACAACAGGCCCAACTGGTGTAACAGGATCAACCGGTGCAACTGGAGTAACTGGGGCAACGGGAGAAACTGGCCCAACAGGAGTAACTGGGGCAACAGGATCAACAGGAGAAACGGGTTCAACGGGAGTGACTGGGGCAATCGGCCCAGCAGGACCAACAGGCGCAACCGGACCAACAGGCGCAACCGGAGCAACGGGTGCAATCGGCCCAACAGGAGAAACCGGATCAACCGGTCCAACTGGTGTAACTGGCTCAACTGGTGTAACTGGCTCAACTGGTTCAACGGGAGTAACTGGCCCAACAGGAGCAGCAGGGCCAACTGGTATAACAGGAGAAACCGGGCCAACCGGGGATACAGGATCGACGGGTGTAACTGGTCCAACGGGAGTAACTGGAGCGACTGGCTCAACTGGAGTAACAGGAGCAACAGGGTCAACCGGAGAAACCGGATCGACAGGAGAAACTGGAGCGACGGGTGCATCCGGAGCAACGGGAATAACTGGAGAAATCGGGCCAACCGGAGTAACTGGTTCAACGGGAGAAACTGGCCCAACAGGAGTAACTGGGGCAACAGGATCAACAGGAGAAACGGGTTCAACGGGAGTGACTGGGGCAATCGGCCCAGCAGGACCAACAGGCGCAACCGGACCAACAGGCGCAACCGGAGCAACGGGTGCAATCGGCCCAACAGGAGCAGCAGGGCCAACTGGTATAACAGGAGAAACCGGGCCAACCGGGGATACAGGATCGACGGGTGTAACTGGTCCAACAGGAGCAACAGGAACAACAGGCCCAACTGGGGTAACAGGATCAACCGGTGCAACTGGAGTAACTGGTTCAACGGGAGAAACTGGCCCAACCGGAGAAACTGGTCCAACTGGTGTAACGGGATCAACAGGAGCAACGGGCTCAACTGGTGTAACTGGTTCAACAGGGATTACTGGCTCAACAGGTGATACCGGTGCAACTGGAGTGACTGGAGCAACAGGTGTAACTGGATCAAGCGGTGCAACCGGAGTTACTGGCGCAACCGGAGAAACTGGCTCGACCGGGGATACCGGAGCTACAGGAGAAACCGGCCCAGCAGGAGTAACGGGAACAACCGGCGCAACGGGGGTAACTGGAGAAACCGGTCCAACAGGAACAACCGGTGCAACAGGAACAACCGGCGCAACGGGCGCCACTGGAATAACTGGAGCAACTGGAACAACTGGAGAAACGGGGTCAACCGGTTCAACTGGGGAGACTGGTCCAACTGGTGTAACCGGATCAACAGGAGAAACGGGATCAACGGGAGTGACTGGGGCAATCGGCCCAGCAGGACCAACAGGCTCAACCGGAGCAACGGGTGCAATCGGCCCAACAGGAGAAATCGGAGCGACCGGTGTAACTGGGGCAACAGGGATAACCGGCGCAGCAGGACCAACCGGCGCAACCGGTTTAACCGGAGTAACCGGTCCAACTGGAGTTACTGGTGCAGCAGGCTCAACTGGACCCACGGGAGAGATCGGCCCAACAGGAGCAACCGGCCCAACCGGAATTACAGGAACAACCGGAGCAACTGGAGTGACTGGAACAACAGGTGTAACAGGCCCAACTGGCTCAACCGGAGTAATAGGCTCGACCGGCCCAACAGGAGTAGCCGGATCGACAGGAGAAACCGGAGCGACTGGATTAACTGGAGCGACCGGAGTAACAGGCTCAACTGGTGTAACAGGTTCAACCGGAGCAACTGGAGTGACTGGGTCAACGGGGATAACGGGAGCCACAGGGGCTACTGGCCCGATCGGCCCAACAGGAGCGACCGGAATAACAGGTCCGACAGGGGATACAGGAGCGACTGGTGTAACGGGGACAACCGGGGTAACAGGTTCAACCGGAGTGACTGGAGCAATAGGTGAAACAGGAGCAACGGGGCTGACTGGGCCAACGGGGTTCACCGGAGTAACAGGCCCAACGGGAGAAACAGGAGCCACAGGTTCAACTGGAGAAATCGGTTCAACCGGATCAACAGGCGCAACTGGTGTAACCGGAATAACAGGCCCAACCGGAGAAACAGGGGCGACTGGCTCAACAGGAGCAACCGGGGGAACAGGTCCAACGGGTGTAACAGGAGCAACCGGCCCAACAGGAATCACGGGTCCAACAGGAGTAACCGGGGCAACAGGAGCCACGGGAGTAACTGGTTCAACTGGAACAACCGGAGAGACCGGTCCAACTGGCCCAACAGGTGTAACAGGAGAAACCGGAGCAACGGGTATAACAGGCGCAACAGGAGCGACCGGAATAACGGGCTCAACCGGAGCAACAGGCGCAACTGGTGTAACCGGGCTAACTGGAATAACAGGCGCGACAGGCCCAACCGGTGTGACTGGATCAACAGGAGAAACCGGTTTAACGGGATCGACAGGCCCAACCGGTACAACCGGAATAACAGGCCCAACCGGAATCACGGGTCCAACAGGAGCAACAGGAGAAACCGGCGCAACCGGAGTAACAGGTTCAACCGGAGCAACTGGTGTAACGGGAATAACTGGTGTAACAGGACCAACTGGAGCAACGGGAGCAACAGGTTCAACCGGCGCAACCGGAGTAACGGGATCAACAGGTGCAACTGGAGTGACTGGGGCAACGGGGATAACAGGAGCAACAGGAATAACCGGCTCAACGGGATCGACCGGGGATACAGGAGTGACTGGTGCAACAGGCTCGACAGGCCCAACCGGAGCGACTGGTGTAACTGGTCCAACGGGAGAAACCGGTGCAACCGGAGTAACGGGCGCAACTGGCTTAACAGGCTCAACAGGGTCGACCGGAGTGACTGGTGCAACAGGATCAACCGGTCCAACCGGAGCGACTGGTGTAACTGGTCCAACGGGATCGACAGGCCCAACCGGTTTAACCGGAGAAACCGGCCCAGCAGGATCAACAGGCCCAACCGGCGCAACAGGGCCAACAGGAGAAACCGGAACCACGGGCTCAACCGGCTCGACTGGTGTAACCGGGGCAATGGGAGTAACAGGCTCAACTGGTGTAACTGGTGCAACGGGAGAAACCGGCCCAACCGGAATTACAGGAGCAACAGGAACAACCGGATCAACTGGAGTAACAGGCCCAACTGGAGTAACAGGAGCAACCGGCCCAACCGGAGCGACAGGTACAACAGGCCTAACTGGTGTAACTGGTCCAACTGGAGTGACTGGTGCAACGGGGATAACAGGAGCAACGGGATCGACAGGAGCGACTGGGGGAACGGGAACAACAGGCTCGACTGGTGCAACAGGATCAACTGGAGCAACCGGATCAACCGGATCAACTGGAGTAACAGGCCCAACTGGTGTAACTGGTTCAACAGGATCGACAGGACCAACAGGACCAACAGGTTTAACAGGAATAACGGGCCCAACAGGATCGACAGGAACAACAGGCTTGACTGGTGTAACCGGAGCAACGGGAGCAACGGGAGTAACCGGGGCAACGGGAGTAACCGGAGCAACGGGTGTGACTGGAGCAACGGGAGTAACCGGGGCAACGGGAGTAACCGGAGCAACGGGTGTGACTGGAGCAACGGGAGTAACCGGAGCAACGGGAGTAACAGGATCAACAGGAGTAACAGGGGCAACGGGCCCAACCGGCGCCACAGGCAGTACACCGGCCTTGCTCTTCACAAGAACCAACGGGCCGCTTACTGTTTACCCGCCGTTAAATACAGAAGTTCCCGTTGCTACGCTGGCAATCCCAGTTAATGCTTTGCAGAATGTAAAGCTTGATTATGCCCTCAGTGTCGCGATAACATCTGCAGCCAATTCAAACTTTGTTTTTGAGGTGAGATTATATAGGGGAACAGTACAAATTCATACAAGAACTCTGTCGCGAACTAATACTACCGCAGCTACGGAAAGTTTTTCGATTGCGGACACAACAGTGGATACTGCCCCGACCGCAGGAACAAACACGTACCAGCTGAGGATTGTTTTCACAACTGCTAATAATTTAACGGCAGCAACTGCTCTCAATATCGATTTTAACAGCATAAGTTTCCCGACAACCTAATGACAACAGCAGACTGATATTTTAAAGATGAAAGACCTGACTTATCCACAGTTAGGTCTTTTTTCTGTAAAAGCTGTGCATGATGCAGCCTTAAAGACCATTCGAAAATTTGCCCAATAGAAGTGGGATTTTGCCACACCTTTTTTTCTTGTGGAAATATTATGCGAATAGAGGTGGTGTAATGAGAAAAGGAGATACTTGGTATAACAGATACGACTCTTGGGATTACGACTGCCGGAATTGCAATGATTGTTGCTGTCATTTTCAACATAAAAGAAGAAACCAAAGGCGCAGTTATCAAAATCGGGCACATTGCTGTGAAGGATTCTGTTGCGAAAACTCTTGCTGCCATGAAAAATGGTGTCCATGCTGTCATCCAAATCATTTTCATGTAAGAGGATTCACCGGAGCAACGGGGTGCACCGGAGCAACGGGGCTGACCGGAGCAACGGGATTCACTGGAGCAACGGGATTCACTGGAGCAACGGGGTTTACCGGAGCAACGGGGTTTACCGGAGCAACGGGATTTACCGGAGCTACAGGCTCGACTGGGAATACCGGAGCGACTGGGGTAACCGGCGTCACTGGAGATCCCGGCGCGACTGGAGCCACCGGCGCCACAGGAGTAACGGGAGCAACGGGAGTAACAGGCTCGACCGGAGTAACCGGTGCCACCGGGGTAACGGGAGTGACTGGAATAACGGGCACGACTGGAGCCACCGGAGATCCCGGCGCTACTGGAGTAACAGGTGCCACAGGAGTAACGGGAGCCACAGGAGTAACAGGCTCGACCGGAGTAACCGGCGCTACTGGAGTAACGGGAGCAACCGGGCTCACCGGCGCCACTGGAGTAACCGGAGCGACCGGAGTAACAGGCGCAACTGGGATAACGGGAGCAACCGGGCTCACCGGTGAAACTGGAGTAACCGGACTGACCGGAGTAACCGGTGCAACTGGGGTAACGGGAACAACCGGAATAACCGGAGATACTGGAGCAACCGGAATAACTGGAGCCACTGGAGTAACCGGAGTAACTGGAGAAACCGGGATAACGGGAGCCACGGGAGCGACCGGTGTAACCGGGGATACTGGAGTAACCGGCGCAACCGGAGTAACCGGAGTAACCGGCTCGACTGGAGCAACCGGCTCAAATGGGATAACGGGAGCCACCGGAGTAACCGGCGCAACTGGAATAACGGGTGCCACCGGAGTAACGGGAGTAACCGGAGCGACCGGAGTAACCGGCTCGACTGGAGCAACCGGCTCAAATGGGATAACGGGAGCCACCGGAGTAACCGGCGCAACTGGAATAACGGGAGCCACCGGAGTAACGGGAGTAACCGGAGCGACCGGAGTAACAGGTGCAACTGGGATAACGGGGACAACCGGAGTAACCGGAGCAACGGGAAGCACTGGAGCAACCGGACTCACCGGAGCCACTGGAGTAACCGGCGCAACCGGAGTAACGGGATCGACCGGAGTAACGGGAGCAACCGGGGTAACGGGAGTAACGGGGGCAACAGGAGCAACCGGGCTCACCGGAGCGACCGGAATAACAGGAGCAACCGGGCTCACCGGCTCAACCGGAGTAACAGGCTCGACCGGAGTAACCGGCGCAACTGGGATAACGGGAGCAACCGGGCTCACCGGAGCGACCGGAGTAACAGGTACAACTGGGGTAACGGGAACAACCGGAGTAACCGGCGCAACTGGGCTCACCGGCTCAACCGGAGTAACCGGCGGCACCGGGGTAACGGGAGCAACAGGTATTACCGGCGCCACCGGGGCAACTGGAGCCACCGGCCTCACCGGAGCGATCGGAGTAACCGGCGCCACCGGGATTACCGGGGCCACCGGGGTAACGGGAGTAACAGGCTCGACCGGGCTCACCGGCGCCACCGGAGTTACAGGAGCGACCGGAATAACTGGAGCGACCGGAATAACTGGAGCCACCGGAGTAACCGGCGCCACCGGGGTAACAGGAGCAACAGGGATTACCGGCGCCACCGGAGTAACAGGCTCAACCGGAGTAACGGGGGTAACCGGGGATACTGGAGCCACTGGGATAACGGGAGCCACCGGAGTAACCGGATCAACCGGGGCAACTGGAGCGACCGGTGTAACCGGAGCGACAGGGATAACTGGAGCCACCGGAGTAACCGGAGCAGGCGCGATCATTCCTTATGCTTCAGGTCTTCCAACTGCCGTGACGACCATTGCCGGCGGATTAATCGGAACGGTGAGCCTTGTCGGATTCGGCAATTCTGTGACGGGCGTCAATGTCGGAGGGGGAGGTGCAATTGATCTTACCGGGGCTGGAGGAACTCTGCTGAACTTTGCTTTTTCTGCTCCGAGAAGCGGAACCATTACATCAATTGCCGCTTATTTCAGTACAACCGCAGCATTGTCGCTTGTCGGCTCGACTGTTACGATAACCGCACAATTATACAGTTCCACAGTGCCGAACAATACGTTCACGCCGATCCCCGGAGCATCCGTCACTTTAGCTCCTCCCCTCACCGGCATATTGTCAATCGGCAGCATCAGCAACGGAATCACGACAGGGCTGAACATTGCGGTAACTCCTCAAACCCGGCTGTTAATGGTATTCTCTGCCACTGCGACAGGCCTTTCGCTTATTAATACAGTGGCGGGATATGCAAGCGCGGGAGTTACGATTTCTTAAGTGAAAACGGCCAGACTGGTGCGGATCATCTAAGCTTGGAGAAGATATCACTTTTTCTTCAAGCTTTTTTGTTTTTACTTTTTGGGTAAATAAAGGCTGACGGAAATTCCCCGACAGCCGGCAGAAGTATTTACATGCCTTCGGTAGTTAATCAGTATCTTAATGAAGACGTTTTTAGTGAGTTCGAATCATCCGTTGTGCCGGGAGTGTGAATCATCATCGAAACAGCGGTGCCCTCATCCGGAGTGCTGGTGATCGTCAATTCGCTTCCGCAAAAATGTTTCAGCCGCCGATTGATATTTTTCAGGCCGACACTGCGATTAACATCAGAAGACAAAATATCTTTCTGTATGTCCGGCATGATGCCGGTTCCATTATCCTCCACTTTGATAAAATACGTGTTTTCGCCTTGTTTTTTCGCTGTCAGCTTTATCCGTCCGCCGCCTCTTTTCTTACTGATCCCGTGATGAACGGCGTTTTCCACCAATGGCTGTATCATTAAAGGCGGAAGGGGGAAGTCAATGTCCTGCTCAATATCAAAAAGGATATCAATCCGTTTGCCGAAGCGTGTTTTTTCTATAGAAAGATATGACGTAATGATAGAAAGTTCGTTTCTGAATGAGCTGATGTCCGAAGTGTTTTGAAAATCAAAACTCATCCTTAAATAGTTTGTAAATGCAGCAGTCGTTTCCCTTGCTTTTTCAATATCCAAATGGCTGAGCGCGATGATCGTATTTAATACATTGTAAAGAAAATGAGGCTTAATCTGCGACTGAAGAAACGCCATTTCTAAATTTGTGGCTTGGTGAGCCGTATGCTTCATCAAAATTAAATTTTTAATACGCGCGGTGAATTCAGAGTAATGATAAGGCTTCTGTAAGATGTCGTTTGCTCCGGCATGAAACGCCTTGTATTTGTCATGGCTGATAATGGCTGCCGTAACGATAAGAACCGGCAGATCGACCATGCTGAATCTTTCGCGGATGTTTGTGCAGACTTCAAAACCCGTCATGTCGGGCATCATCAAGTCTAATATGACCAAGTCAAGCTTCGAGGAAGAGACAGCTTGAAGCGCCTCTTTTCCGCTTTTTACTGCGATTACGTTATAAGGAACACCTTCCAGCATATCAGTTAAAATTTTCAAACTCTCGATGTTATCGTCGACGATCAGAATCGTCGGAGCATCGATTTTTTTTGAGTGATAAGGCGTGACCAGCGAAATATCCGACATTCTCTGTCCGGGCTGTGATTTAGGAAGTTCGGTCTTTGCTTCCGGTAAAGAATCAATTTGAGCGGCGGGTAACGTAAAATGAAAGGCTGATCCTTGCGCCGCCGCTGACTCCGCCCAGATGTCCCCGTTTTGGAGCTTGACGAGCTGTTTCACAATACTTAAACCTAAACCCGTTCCATCTTCTTCCGTCCCTCCCGCTTGCTGAAAAGAATCAAAAATGGTTTCAAGATCAGCCGCAGGAATGCCGCTGCCGGTATCGGCCACCGTGATTTGAATCATTTTGTCATTCAGGCTTTCAGCAGAAAGAATAATGTTCCCCTCGGATGTGTACTTGATTGCGTTTTCAATAAGATTGGTTAAGATTTGCCGGAATCGGTTTTCATCTGCAAGCACCAAAGGGAGGCCGTCCGGCACATGGTTAAGAATGGCAAGTTTTTTATGTTTGGATAAAAGCCGGTAGAAGTTCATCTCACTGCATATGACGGCATGCACATCGACGGGAACCGGACGAATCTGCAGCATACCCTGCTTCATTTTTTCCAAATCAAGAATATCATTTACGAGATCAGAAAGTCTGTAGCCCATACGGATGATCAGCTGCATATTTTCTTTCTCTTCCTCTATCGTCTTCTTTTTTCTGCCGGCTACAAGGGTTTGGCATATATTAATAATGCTGTTCAGCGGCGTCTTGAATTCGTGTGAAGTTTTGGCGATAAATTCATCTTTCAGTTGGTCGATTTTGACTAATTTCCGTGAGAGGACTTCATTGTCCCGGAAAGCTCCTGCGAATTGCTGCGCCATCAGAAGAACCACCGCCAATAAAGCGATGACTGTCGGCAATGAATAGAGCGAATTAAAAGAAAAAGCCGTTTTGCCGCTGTAAGCTGAAATGGTCGTAAGAATCACAAAAGCGCTCATCGAGACGGATGCGAGTGTAAGGTACGTGCTTCCTTTTATTTTTCTTATGGCGGCAATCGTAAAAATATATGTAATATAAAACAGAGTCGTAACGGCAAGCACAGAATGTAAAATGTATGAGAGATGGTCAATGAAACTTCCGGACATAAAATCAGTGATCAAGATGGTCCCGGATAAAGCGGTTAAAATGGTGATCGTCGTTTTTGAGACAATTTCTCTGTATGCATAAAAGAGATAAAGAAAAACCGCCATGCTGACAAGCACGGTTGAGATGATACGCAAGGAATTCAGCAATGAAAATGAAATAGACGGAAAGAGGAGAAAGATAATTCTTTCTTTCCCGATCATAAGAATAATGGCAGAAAAAAGCAGACACATCACGGAAAAGAACAATAAATGTTTATCCTTTGTCCGTTGCAGAAAAAAGCCGAGAAAATATAAACCGGTAATGAAAAAAGCCGTAATCATAATGGAATCATTGAAAAAGGAAATTTGATTCTCGCGTATAATTTGTTCCTGAGTCCCAAACGTTATCGGTTTTGCGATCCCCCAGCCGGGAACTTTTCCGAAATTCGAAAAATGCAGGACAAGTTCATTGTCACCCTTGCGAAGCCTGAAAAAGCTGCTGTACGGTTTGTTCTGCGCCTTAAAATCAGCTTTTTCTGAAGGATTGCCGCTCTGTCCGATTACTTTTCCATTAAGATAAAGGCGGTTTGAACTGTAGATATAAGATGTGCTGATCCCCAGAACCTGATTGTCTTCATTTGAGCGGATTGTCAGTTTGTACGTTCCGTAATCCACGTCGGCCGTTTTTCCGAACAGCTTCACATTGACGGGGACATCAACGAGTACGGGATTTTTTCCTTTTGCTGAATGAAGAGCCTGCGGTGATAGCATCTGATTTGGATATAGAATCCATTTCCCGTTCAGCTGGACATTTCCATCCTTTTGAAAATCCCACTTTTCCAGATTGATCACGCCCTGTTCCGCTTGAGGGAGGGATGATCCTGAAAAATAATTCAGGACCATAAAAATCATAAAGAAAGCGGCATAGCCGCAAATAATCGAAATCGAAATAAATTTTTCTTTCACATCATTACTCCTTTATCCCATTCAGGGGCATTCTATTATCCTATGTAATGTATAAATATTGTAATCACAAACGTTATAATACAACAAGAGAAAGAAAAAGAATCCAACTATATAGGGCGTTGGACATGGTATAATTGAAATTATTTTCAGGTATATCTATATTGACGGGTGGGATGCGGTTTGAAAGCGTTAATTGTGGATGATGAGGAACTGGCATTGCTTCATTTTAATCGTATGCTTGAGCGGACAAACGCCTTTCAATCTATTATAACGTTTCAAGATCCGGCGGAAGTTCTGGAGCATTCGGAGCTTTCAGCAGCTGATGCGGTGTTTCTTGACATTGAAATGCCTGGGATAAACGGTATTGAGCTTGCTGAATCGATTCAGGAGCTCAATGAAAATATCCAAGTTATTTTTATCACCGCTTATAATGAATTCGCGATCAAAGCGTTTGAATTAAATGCTGTCGATTATCTTTTAAAACCGGTTGACCATGCCCGGCTGCTGACAACTGTTGAGCGAATCCGAATGAATAAAAAACTCAGGACGGCAGAAGAGAATACCGGGACGGATTATGTTATACAATGTTTTGGGAACCTGGACTTTTATCAATCGGTAAATGGTGTCAAAACATACATAACAGTCAAGTGGAGAACATCCAAAGCCCGTGAACTGTATGCATTTTTACTTCTTAATCAAGGGCGCACAGTCAGTAAAGACATGCTGATGGAAATGTTTTGGCCTGCTTATGATATATCAAAAGCAAGCACCCAGCTCTATTCGACAATATATCAGATACGGAAATTAATCGGTCAGCTGCCCTTCAGCCAATCAATAGAAAATACCGATATAGGATACATTCTCCGGCTTTCCGGGGTAAAGATTGATACAGCTGAATGGGAAAAAACATTAAAAGAGGCTCCTCCGCTCAGCGCAGCTGCACTAACCCGGCACATGAACATTGTCATGTCATATGAGAACCATTATCTCATGGAGAATGGCTATCTGTGGGCGGAGCCGGAAAAAGCGCGTCTTGCCCATCTGTGGCTCAGCAAAGCGTACGAACTGATTGGTTTTCTCATCCAAGAGAAGAACGATCATCAAGCGATGGACATTTGCCTGCAGGTTGAGAAAATAGAGCCCGGTGACGATAAAATTATACAATACAAACTGCAGTTATTTAATAAACTGGGAAAGGTAGAAGAGGCGATAAAGGAATACGAACGCTATAAACAATTGAAGGATAAAATCAATTGACGATTGAATGACCGGACCGGCTGATGCCGGTCTTTTTTTGTGCGCTATTTCTGAAATGATCCCATGTACAGAATTTGTATAGGCCGATTTCATACAATGTAGTTTGGTTCGGATAAGGAGAATCCCATGCTTACCGGCTTGTTCGAACGTAAGTCTATATAAAAGGGGAGGAATAGGACTTGGGAGTGAGGAACTTTTCGTTCAGCCCGAAAAAAAGCAAAAGGCTGAGGCCGGCATTGATTTCATGCTTCACGCTGTTTTTCATCTTCAGCCAGGTTGTCAGCTTTACTCCGATCGCAGCCGCTTCCAGATCACAACAGAGCGAGAGCGGGTTCTTTGATTCAGTTGCAGTCAAAGACGGCAGACAGCAGACTGTTGACGGGTCAAAAGCCAGTGAACCGGCTTTAGCACCGGGAGATAAAGTGACACTGACATACGAATGGTCACTAAAAAACAAGGAAGATGCAAGTGACCGGAATATCACCATAAAGATTCCGGAAAGTTTTACATTAGATAACGATGCCGAAGGTGAGCTGACATCAGCTGATCGGGTGATCGGTATATATAAAGCTGAAGCAGACAGCAGCACGCTGGAAGTGAAAGTGAACGATGCTGGAGCGGATGCCGGGGATGCCAAAGGCTCCATTACACTGTCGGCGAAGTTTACTCCCGACATAACAGATGAGACGAAAATGGCAAAAGCTCTTTTTCAACTGGATGCCGGCAAGACCCAGCAGGTGTTAATACCTGTGAAGAAAGACGGAACAACGGATTCCGAAACAGAAAAAAACACCTCTTCAACACCTGCTGAACCTCAGGAAAAGACAGAGAAAAAATCAGCATCTGCAGACGGCGAGGAGCAAGCAGAACAGACAACGAAATCAACACCTTCTGCTAAACGCAGTCAATCAAAAATGGTGGTTTCAAGCAAATCTGCCGCTAAAAGCCTTCAATCAGGCGGAAGCCAGATTACGCAAAATATTTTAACTGATGTGAAATTGACGGATGAAAAAGGAAAACCATATGACAAAAACAACCCTGCGAATACAAACTCTCCGGCAAATATCACCATTCAATGGGCGATTCCGAATGAGCTGGGAAAAACAATAAACGACGGTGATCGATATGAATTTGATCTGCCTAAAGAATTTATCATGCATAATGACATTACGAACCAGCCATTGACCGACGGCGATAATACGTACGGAACTTTTTCCATTAATACGAGCGGCCATGTCATCATGACGTTTAACGGCGAGGTAAAAGAAGATTCTAACGTCAAGGGGGCATTGTATGTAAACACCCAATTCAATCAGAAAGAAATAAAAGGATCAACCACACAAAAGATTAAGTTTCCGGTTAACTCTGATACGCCGGACGTAACGGTTTATTTTAAACCGAATATCAATAAAACCATTGAGAAATCAGGGTCATTGGATAAAAGTATTAATCCCGGAAAGGTAACGTGGACGGTTGATCTTAATAAAAAGGAAGAAGAAGTTAAACATGCGAAATTGACTGAAAGCCTTCCGGACGAATTGACTTTCCGCTCTGTGAAAGTGTATGAACTTGATGTGAATATTGACGGCTCGGTGAGTCAGGGAAATGAGATAACTTCAGGTTATACCGTTGACGAAAACGGTAATGTCACCTTCGCCGGGACGATCGATTCAGCCTACCGGCTCATATATGACACGGAAATTAAAGATGAGGCAAAGCCGGGTAAAGGCGGAAACATCACCCTGACAAACAAGGCGGCATTCAGCGGAGAAAATGCGGAGCCGATTTCTGCGGAAGCTTCCGTAACAGCGGGTTACGGAAAAATGATAGAAAAATCTTCGACAGGTTATAAAGGAGAAACCCAAACGTTCAGCTGGGCTGTTATGTACAACTACGGTGAGAAAAAGATTGATCAATCCAAAGCCGGCATCAAGGATACGTTCGGATCAGACGATCTGCATCTTGTTCCCGGTTCATTGAAAGTCCTTCCGATTACATTCAGCCAGAACGGCACCGAACAAGAGGGCGCCCCATTAAAAGAGGGCGAGGATTATACGCTGACTGATAACGGGAACGGCTTTGACATAAAATTCAAGCAAACTGTCACAGGAGCATATAAGATCATTTATCAATCTCAAGTCAACGATGGGGTCATTATTGACAGTCCTGTCAAATACACCAATACAGCAATGACAGATACGGGGGACTCAAAGGAAACTCCGGGAACCGCCATTCAGCAGAATCTGATCAAACATTATTCAAACGCAGACTATGAGAAGAAGACGGTTGATTGGACAATCACAGTTAACAAAAACGGTTACACAATGAAAAACTGGACGCTGGATGATCAATTTACCAGCGGAGGCCTGGCGCTCATTGACGATTCATTTCACATGCAAGACACGACTGAAAACAAAACGCTGAAAGAAGGAACAGACTATACATTAACAAAAAAACCCGGAAACCAAGGCTTTACAATAGCATTGATCGGGGATTATGCAGAAACAAACAGTCAGTTTAAGATCACGTATACGACAAAATTCAACGCTGACTTTTCAAACGAAACGATTAAGAATACGGCGGAGTCCACATGGACCGATAAAAACGGCGGCAAACGCACAAATAAGGAATCGAGCGGTTTCACACCGAACTATCAGACGTCCCATAACGGATTCAAAAACGGCTCATACAACGCCGTTTCAAAAGAAATCACATGGAAAGTCGGCATCAATTATAATGGCGAACCTTCAAAAAATCCTTATATAAAAGATACGATCACAGATGGTCAGCAATTTTTGAATGGATCGGTTGCTGTCAAAACGTATACCATCAGCAAAAACGGCTCCATCACTGAAGGAGAGGCGCTGGATCCTTCAAAATATGAAATAGAGGAGCCGTCAGACGGCAACAAAAATACGTTAACCGTACATCTCAAAACAGATGACGCTGTACCATACCTGATTGAATTTAAAACGTCATTAAAAGGCCAGGTCATCAAACAGAATCAATACACAAACAAAGCAGAGTACTTTAATAATGACCGCGCAGACCGAACGCTGACGGGTTCAGTTTCCATCGCAAACGGAGGAAACCTGATTTCTAAAGGCGGCAAACAGAACGGAAACAATATCGATTGGAGCATCAATGTCAATGCCAGCCAATCGACACTGGATGACGTAAAAGTCAAAGACACACCGGATGAGAATCAAATAATAGATGAAGATTCTTTTAAAGTATATCAAGCAAAATATAATGAGAACGGCGTTATTAAAGACAGCAGCGGAAATCTTATTCCGGGTGATGTGCAGCTTGAGAAAGATAAGGACTATAAATTAGATATAAAAACTGACAATGCCACCGGTGAACAATCATTTGTCCTTACCTTTACAGGCGGCTATAAACAAATCGACCGCGCGTATGTCATACAATATCGTTCTCTCATTAATATTTCCGGCAGCAACGGTCAGGTCAGCAACAAAGTGTCGATATCAGGGACAAATGTTGAGGAGCAGACCCAAGAGAACAACAGCTCAGTGTTTGTCGCCATTTCAAGCGGCGGCGGCTCAGGATCAGGAGAGAAGGGAAGCCTGACGATATCTAAAACAGGATCAGACGGAACATCTCTTTCAGGAGCAGATTTTCAATTATGGTCTAAAGACGGCAAGCAGCTGCTGCGTACGGGCACAACAGACGATGCCGGTAAACTTACGTTTGGGAATATCCGTTACGGAACCTATGTACTGAAAGAAATAAAAGCTCCGGACGGCTACACCATCAGCGATGCTTATGTAAACGGGGTCTCCGTTGCGATTGACGGCAAATCCTCCGCAGCAGGAGCACTCTATAAAGTCATAAATCAAAAAAATAAGGTGACGCTTATCAAAAAAGACGAAAACAACAAGCCTTTGGCCGGTGCTGTATTTAAGCTTGAGAAAAAATCAAGCGACGGTACCTATACTCTGATAAAAAATAATATTGAAAGCGATAAAAATGGGAAAGTTGAGATCAACGGTTTGCCCGCCGGATACTATCGGCTGATGGAGACGAAAGCCCCATCAGGGTTTATCGTAAACACAAAAGCGATTCACTTCTCAATCGCAAAGAACGAAAAGAATCAAGTACCTGATGTTGAATTGGGATCAATGGTGAATTATAAAGGAAAAGCCGCATTAACGAAGAAAGATGCGGAAGGCCGAAAACTTGAAGGTGCAGTCTTCAAAATCGTCGACCGTGATGGAAAAACGGTTAAAGAAGATCTGGTTTCAGATAAGGACGGAAAAATAGAAACATCCGGCCTTGCACCCGGTCATTACGCCTTCATTGAAACGAAAGCGCCTGACGGCTATGTGTTAAATACGGAGAAAAAAGAGTTTACCATCTCAGAAACAGCGGAAGGAAAGCCGGAGTCAATTGACGCAGGAACGGCCGTCAACTATAAAGGCTCTGTCCGGCTGACGAAGGAAGATGCGGAAGGCCGAAACCTTGAAGGTGCAGTCTTCAAAATCGTCGGCAGTGATGGAAAAACGGTTAAAGAAGATCTGATTTCAGATAAGGACGGAAAAGTAGAAACATCCGGCCTTGCACCCGGTCATTACGCCTTCATCGAAACGAAAGCGCCTGACGGCTATGTGTTAAATACGGAGAAAAAAGAGTTTACCATCTCAGAAACAACGGAAGGAAAGCCGGAGTCAACTGACGCAGGAACGGCCGTCAACTATAAAGGCTCTGTCCGGCTGACGAAGGAAGATGCGGAAGGCAAGAAGCTTGAAGGCGCAGTCTTCAAAATCGTCGGCAGTGATGGAAACACGGTTAAAGAAGATCTGGTTTCAGATAAGGACGGAAAAGTAGAAACGTCCGGTCTTGCACCGGGGCATTACGCCTTCATTGAAACGAAAGCACCCGACGGTTATGTGTTAAATACGGAGAAAAAAGAGTTTACCATCTCAGAAACAGCGGAAGGAAAGCCGAAGCCGTCTGACGCCGGCACCTTTGTCAACTATCAAGGCTCTGTCCAGCTGATCAAGAAGGATCAAGACGGAAACGTTTTAGACGGTGCAGTATTTAAAATAATTGACAGTGATGGAAAAACCGTAAGAGACGATCTGATGACAAAAGAAGGCGGCAAAATTGACGCCGGCGGTTTGGCGCCCGGAAACTATCAATTTGTTGAAACAAAAGCGCCGGATGGTTATCTGCTGTCAACAACCCCTGTGCCGTTTACGATTAAGGCTGAGAACAGAGGAAAACCGAATCAGGCTGCCCTGAATGCGGTTAACATCAAGAACAGCGTTGTTCTCACAAAATTGGATCAAGGTGACAAACGGAAAGTCCTGCAAGGTGCGAAGTTTAATCTGACAGATGCAAACGGCAAAGTACTGACAGAGGGTCTGACGACAGATGAGCACGGACAAATTATTGTCCGGGGACTGAAAGCAGGCGAATATCAATTTATCGAAACAAAAGCGCCTGACCTTTACAGTTTGGATCAAACGCCAATATCATTCAAGATCACAAATACCGACATAAAACCAGTCGAAATCAGTGCGGAGAATACGTTAAAGCCTGGTGATGTAACCCTGACAAAAGTGGATCATGACGATAAAAATAAGGTGCTGGAAGGTGCTGAATTCAAGATCACGGATTCTGCCGGACATCCGGTAAACACCGGCGGCAGCAAAGAACGGCCGGCGGTATGGAAGACGGATCAAAAGGGCCGGTTTACGGTGGAAGGATTAGCGCCCGGGCAGTATCGATTTATCGAAACAAAAGCGCCTGACGGCTATCAGCTGAACGAAAAACCAATTGAATTCACAATTGAAAAAGGACAGTCAAAAGTCGTTGAGGTCGTCGTTTCTAATAAGAAATTAAAAAATCCCGCACCTGGGAAAGACACACCGAATCATCAAACGAATCAAGACGGGCATCACCCTGATACCAATGGTAAAACCAATCACTCGGATACAGGCAAAAACCTGCCGAAAACCGGTGATACGGACGGTATGATGCCGGTCACGGCCGGTATTCTGCTGCTATTAGCCGGCGGAGCCGCGGCTGTTGTATCAAGAAAGAAGAAAACAAGGAATAGATAGACGTTATCGCACCTGATCATGTAAGAATCGATCAGGTGCTTTTTTAAAAAGAGAATCATTACTCACCAAATACTCACCGCATGACGTACAAGAAAGGAATTTTCTTCATGGTTAAAAAAATGATCATTGCCGTTCTTATTTTGTCCGGGCTGCTTCTCATTTCCTCTCCTCTCATGAAAGGCTGTTTGATCGCGTACCTCAGTAAAAGCCAAATTGAATCGGAATTGACCGCAGAACAAGCGCGGAAAAATAACATGAAAAAAGCGGACTATAATTTTGAATCCATTCATCCGCCCGGTTTCAGGGAAACAGTTCAGTCAAGTTTTAATCGCAAATCAAAACCGATAATCGGACGGATAACCATCAGCAGCATCGATTTAGACCTTCCGATTTTAAAAGGCACAACCAATGAAAACCTGCTGATCGGCGCGGCAACTATGCGTCCGGATCAGAAAATGGGCGAGGGAAACTACCCGTTGGCAGGCCACCATCTGAAGCAGGAGAACCTATTGTTCGGCCCTCTTTTACACATAAAAAAAGGCGCGCAAATCGTGATGACCGACTTTAGAAAAGACTATATTTATTCTGTAACATCAAAAACCATGATTTCAGAAATAGAAGCAAACGCAATTCAGGAGACAAAAGATAAAGAGATTACATTAATCACATGCGACAAAGCGGTAAGAACAGAAGGGCGCCTGGCCGTCAAAGGAAAATTAATTGATATTTCCGGTCATTCAAATGTATCTCGGCCATCATAGAGAAACACTTTGTCAACTGAATATATGTCCGTTGTTAAACATCCCGAGACTGGCTTCTGTCAGTCTTTTTTTTGCGCAGCGATTATAAAAAGTTCATCCTTCTTATCTCCCTTGAGGGAAATTATACCAGACTGCACTTTTTGAAAGAAATGACAAGAGAAAAAGATCACGAAAATTCCCAAAAATGAGAAACGAAGATTTAAAAAGTGGTATGATTTTAGGAGGAAAGGACGGCTGGTGCTGTGTTGGAAGCGAAGCGGTTTTATGTCTCTCTGCAAATGAAAATCGCCGGATTAATTGCGGCTTTATTAATACTTGTCATCGGAACGCTCACAGTTATATTTGCCTTTCAGCAATTAAAGGAAGGGCAGAAGCAGGCTGAACAGCTGGCGGTGCAAACGGCAAAAACCATTTCATACATGCCACCTGTAAAAGAGGCGTTCCGGCTTGCGGATCAAGAAGCTTTTGCAAAGTTAGACGTCATTGAACAAATGAAAGAACAGGCAGGCGCGCACGCTGTCTATATTACTGATCAAAAAGGGCATGTTGCATTTCATTCGGCCCGCAGCAGCATTCCGAAAGAAAATCAAAATTTGCAAAATAAAACCGTCATGTTCGGCGGGTCTCCGGTTTCCGACGGAATGACGGCCGTCAGGGGAAGCGCCCCGGTTATTCTGGAGGAAAAAAATCATAACGAAGTCGTCGGAACGGTGACAGTCGAGTTTTTACAAGATGAGATAGAAAAAGATATGAAAGCGCATCTGCGGCATTTAGGCTATTTTGCATGCTTGGTGTTTCTTATCGGCATCGGGGGAGCGGCGGCGCTCGCAAAAAGCATCCGTAAAGATACACTCGGCCTTGAACCGCATGAAATTGCAGCGCTGTACAGGGAGCGCAATGCGATGCTCCTTGCGATGAAAGAAGGGATTATCGCCGTAAACAAAGAAGGCGCGGTAACCATGATGAATTTATCTGCGGCTGATATGCTGAATCTTCCGGAACCGATGATCGGAAGGCATATAAAAGAAATCATGCCGGGCGCAAATCTCATGCCGGTTTTGGCAGGGGGAGAATTACCGCCGAACGTGGAGGTGCGTGCCGGAGATAAAGTATTTATCTTAAACGTGAAAGAAATGAAGCAGACCGGGCAAGTATACGGAGCGGTGATCAGCTTCCGCGAAAAAACGGAGCTCAAGAAACTGATTAACAAGCTGACTGAAATGAAAAAATACTCGGAGGATCTCCGGGCGCAAACGCATGAATTCTCGAATAAGCTTTACGCGATCCTCGGTCTGTTAGAGCTGGGAGAATATAATGAAGCCATTGAACTGATAAAAGAAGAGTACGCCATCCAGAATGAACAGCACGAAATCCTCTTTCAAAACATTCATTCACAGCGGGTTCAGGCCATACTATTAGGAAAAATGGGAAAGGCGTCTGAGAAGAAAGTGAAGCTTTCAATAGATGAAAACAGCTTTTTAGAATCGCTGCCGGAGCATGTGGGTTCATCCCAGCTCATTACGATCATCGGAAATCTTATTGATAACGCTTTCGAAGCCGTCGCCGAAAAAGAGAAAAAAGAGGTCGCCTTTTTTATGACCGATATCGGCAGGGATATCGTCATCGAAGTGGCGGATTCAGGAGACGGCGTGCCTCAGGAAAAAACAGAAACGATATTTGAAAAGGGCTACTCTTCAAAGGGGACGAGGAGAGGATACGGCTTAGCCAATCTGAAAGAAGCCGTCAGTGAATTGCAGGGATCGATAGAGATTTCGCAGCAAAAGAGCGGCGGTGCCGTATTTACGGTGTTTATACCGAAAGAAAGGCCAAAGGGGGAATCGGTGTGATTAACATCGCGATTGCAGAGGACGACTTTCGAATAGCGCAAATTCACGAAAAATTTATCGAACATCTTGATGGATTCAATGTCATCGGCAAAGCAATCAATGCCAAAGACACCATATCGCTGCTTGAGAAACGGCAGCCTGATCTGCTGCTTTTGGATATTTATATGCCGGATGAGCTGGGGACAGATCTGCTTCCCCTTATCCGCGGCCGTTTTCCTTCCGTTGATATCATCATTATTACGGCTTCTGCCGAAACAAGACTGCTGCAGGAAGCGCTCAGATCAGGCGTTTCCCACTATGTCATAAAGCCGGTGTCGGCACATAAATTTACAGAAGTGCTTTTGCAGTACCGGGAAAAAAGAGAATGGCTGCACTCACAGCCGGAGCTGAGCCAGTCCGTTATCGACATGTTTTTCGGAAGCGGTCAGAAAGAACAAAAACAGCTCAATGATCTGCCGACCGGGATTAATTCGATTACACTTCAAAAAATCAAAAACGCGCTCAGGGCAGCCCAAAAAGGAATGACGGCTGAAGAACTGGGCGAAAAAATGGGCGCCTCCAGAACAACGGCGCGGCGCTACGCCGAGTTTCTCGTTTCTCGGGAAGAAGCGCTCGCTGAATTAGAGTACGGCATTATCGGCAGGCCGGAACGGAAATATTATTTAGCACATGAATAAGGGATGGGAGAAATGAAGCGGTTGGGAGTGTTTCTTGTCATGCTGGCGGTGCTGGTTTCTTTTGACGGACGGCAGATGGCGGGCATCCGTTCAGCCGAAGGGCCGGTTGAAATTGTCGTCCCGGCGGCGCCTCAAGGGGGCTGGGACGTAACGGCAAAAGCTTTGCAATTGGTAATAGAGCGGAAGCAAATATTAGGCCGGCCCGTAAAGATCGTCTATAAACCCGGCGGAGGCGGAGACAGCGGCTGGAAATATGTAAACGAACGAAAAACGGATGTCATCAGTATGAATTCAAGCCTGCTGTTAAGCAATGAAATTTTGGGACAAAGCCGGCTGAAGGCAGCTGATTTTACGCCTTTGGCCATTATCGCAAAAGAGTGGCAGACCGTCGCTCTTCCGAAGGATTCAAAGATAAAAAGCGGAAAGCGGCTGCTCGGCGATATTAAAGCACATCCGGGCGGCATAAAAGTCGGATTTGCGCCCGGCCTCGGAAATGATGACCAGCTCTCCTTTGCGAGAGCGGCGGAAATGGCCGGAATTTCTCCGTTTGATATCCGCTTTTTTCAATACGGGAGCAGCAATGAAGTCATTGAAGCTCTTATCAGCCACGAGATAGACGCCGCCTCAATGACCATTTCAGAAGCGAGAGACGCCTATCGGAAAGGGAAAATCACATTGGCGGCCGTTACGTCTGACAAAAGGCTCTCCGGCTTCAGCGATGTGCCGACATGGAAAGAGCAGGGGGTGCCGTTTGTCTTTGCGCACTGGAGAGGCATCATGGGGCCGAAAGACATGACCGAAGGCGAGATTGCCTATTGGGATCAGGCTTTGAAACAGATTACCTCATCCGCGGAGTGGAAGCAAATGTTGAAAAAACGGGATTGGGAGAGCTTTTATAAAAACAGCAGCGGCGCAAAACGCTTTTTAGAAGAGCAGACCGAGTTTTATAAAGAGATGATGAGCAGCGAAAAATAAGCCTTCCGCATATTTGCGGGAGGCTTTTTATTTATAAATGAACAAAATGAACGAAAAGGTTATAAAAAATTAAAAATCTTTAAAATCCAAAATATTTACTTCAATATCCAATTCTCATAAGATAGCAAAAAGGCGGATAAAGGGGATCGGGCCTTTAAAATGTAAGCGTATTCATAATAAGGGGGACATACTGTGTTAGCAATCTTAGGCTTTCTTATGATGCTTGTTTTTATGGTGCTGATTATGACAAAACGGCTTTCGGTGTTAACGGCGCTCGTATTAACGCCGATCGTGTTTGCGCTGTTTGCCGGGTTTTCTTTTAACCGGGTCGGCGAGATGATGATCTCCGGTATTGAACAGGTGGCGCCGATCGCAGTCATGATTATGTTTGCGATTCTTTATTTCGGCATTATGATTGATACCGGTTTATTTGATCCGATGGTGTCGCGTATTTTAAAGCTGGTTAAAGGCGACCCGCTCAAAATTGTAGTCGGAACAGCCGTATTGACCATGCTTGTCGCACTGGACGGAGACGGCTCGACGACGTATATGATTACGACAAGCGCAATGCTGCCTTTGTATATCATGCTCGGAATCCGTCCGATTATTTTAGCGGGAATCGCCGGTGTCGGCATGGGTATCATGAATACGATCCCATGGGGCGGCGCGACGCCGCGTGCGGCGAGTGCGCTCGGCGTTGACCCGGCAGAGCTGACGGGGCCGATGCTGCCTGTCATTGCCAGCGGAATGGTGTGTATGATTGTGGTCGCTTATGTACTCGGAAGGATGGAAAGGAAACGGCTCGGGGTGATCGAATTAAAGCAGCCGTCCCATACAAATGAAACGGCTGCGGCTGCGGAAGATGAATGGAGGCGGCCGAAACTGTGGTGGTTCAATTTACTGTTAACGCTTTCTTTAGTGGGATTTTTAGTGTCAGGAAAAGTGAATTTAACCGTGCTGTTCATCATTGCGTTTTGTATCGCGCTGATTGTCAACTATCCGAAGCTTAACGATCAAAGGGAGCGTATTTCAGCCCATTCGAGCAATGTGCTTGCGATCGGTTCGATGATTTTTGCCGCAGGCGTGTTTACCGGAATTTTAACGGGGACGAAGATGGTTGATGAGATGGCCATTTCCCTCGTATCGCTTATTCCGGAACAGATGGGGGGTTTTATTCCGGCGATTGTTGCCTTAACGAGCGGTATCTTTACGTTTCTGATGCCTAATGACGCCTATTTTTACGGCGTGCTGCCCATTTTATCCGAGACCGCCGTGGCGTACGGTGTAGATAAGGTGGAAATCGCCCGCGCTTCGATCATCGGCCAGCCGATTCATATGTTAAGCCCGCTCGTGCCGTCGACGCATTTATTAGTCGGGCTTGCCGGGGTCACCATTGATGAGCACCAGAAGTTTGCGATGAAATGGGCGGTTCTTGCCGTTATCGTCATGACGGCCTTTGCGCTCATCATCGGCGCAATCACGATTTTTTAACATAAAACACCCGGTTCGTCGCACACTAAAGGCATCAGAGGAGGTGCCATGATGAGTGATCCGTTTATGCCGCTTTTTTCAGTGAGAAGCGGCGCCGGTTTTAAAGCGGCGGACGGCGTTTACGGACTGACCGTGCAGATTGCGAATGTTTACTTTATCGAAAATCCCTCAGCTCCGCGGGAAATCATTCTGGTTGATGCGGGAATGCCTCAATCGGCAGAGATGATAACAGAAGAAATGAAACGCCGGTTCAAAGAGGGGTATCAGCTGAAGGCGGTCATTTTGACACACGGCCATTTTGATCATGTCGGTGCGATTGAAGAACTGCTTGAGCTTTGGGATGTGCCGGTTTACATTCATGAAAAGGAGCTCCCGTACGTCACGGGGAAAGCGGATTATCCGCCTGCCAGGCCCGATGCGAAAAAAGGGCTTGTCGCAAAGCTGTCACCGCTGTTTCCGCGCCATACGATCCGCATTCCGTCCGTTCAGGCACTGCCTTCAGACGGTACCGTTCCGTTTCTTGAAGAATGGAAATGGGTGCATACGCCCGGTCATACCCCCGGCCATATTTCATTATTCCGGGATAAAGACCGCGTTCTGCTTGCCGGTGATGCCGTGATCACTGTTGAACAGGAATCGCTTGCGGACGTTGTCATTCAAAAGCAAGAGCTTCACGGGCCGCCCGCTTATTTTACAGCGGATACGCAGACGGCTGCCGCATCCGTTCAGAAACTGGCCGAACTGGAGCCGGAAGCGCTTTTGACGGGTCACGGGATTCCGATGACGGGAAAAAACTACCGTGAGGATTTGCTTACACTGGCTGAAAAACTGCATTCCGTTTTGTAAAACACCTGCGAAAATCACAGGTGTTTTTTCTATGTAGTTTCCAGTATGATACAAAAAAACCATTGTGTTCACTCCTAAAAACGATACAATGGGAAACAGATGTAAATTGAAGGAGAGAGTTTTTTGAAACATACGGAAATACTTTGGGATGAGGCGAAGGATTTTATTGATGTCTGCTATCAGGAACTCGGAATGGAATCGCAAATCAACGCGCGTCTAAACGCGATAAAAGATGAGATAGATCGGACGGGAAGTTACGTCCATACGGCGGAAGAGCTTGAACACGGGGCGAAAATGGCGTGGCGCAACAGCAACCGCTGTATCGGGCGTCTGTTCTGGCAATCGCTGAACGTCATTGACCGGCGCGGTGTGAACACGAAAGAAGAGGTGCGCGACGCATTATTTGAACATATTGAAATCGCCACGAACGGCGGAAAAATTAAACCGACGATTACGATTTTCCCTCCTGAGAAGAATGGGGAGAAACAAGTGGAAATCTGGAATCACCAGCTCATTCGCTATGCGGGATATGAGACTGAAAAAGGAAGAGTCGGTGATCCGGCATCATATGAGCTGACGGCTGTCTGCGAAAAACTCGGCTGGCGCGGGAAGCGGACCGATTTTGATATTCTGCCGCTGCTTTTCCGGATGAAAGGGGACGGGCAGCCGGTCTGGTATGACCTGCCTCAGACGCTCGTGAAAGAAGTGCCGATCACCCATCCGGATATTGAAGAGTTTGCCGATTTAAATCTCAGATGGTACGGGGTTCCGATTATCGCCGATATGAGGCTTGAAATCGGCGGGCTGTCGTACAACGCGGCGCCTTTTAACGGATGGTATATGGGAACCGAAATCGGCGCAAGGAACCTTGCTGACGAAAAACGGTATGATATGCTCAAAAAAGCCGCTGCAGTCATGGGGATTTCCGCCAGCCTGAATACCGACCTATGGAAAGATCAGGTGCTGGTGGAACTGAATAAGGCAGTGCTCTATTCATACAAAAAACACGGTGTCAGCATTGTCGATCACCATACGGCGGCGAATCAATTTAAACGCTTCGAAGAACAGGAACAAGACGCGGGCAGAAAGCTGACGGGCGACTGGACCTGGCTGATTCCGCCGATCTCGCCGGCTTCCACCCACATTTTCCATAAATCATATGACAATACGATTGTGAAGCCGAATTATTATTATCAGGACAAGCCTTATCAGTAACTGATGGAAAAGGTGCGGTACCCTTTCAGACGGTGTGATTCTTCGATGGTTACGCCTGTGACATTTGAGAAGGGGCTGCCTTTTCTGACCGCTTCGGCAAATTGTTTTAACGACTCTTCAGGACCTTCGGCAAGGATTTCCACCCGGCCGTCATCACGGTTTTTTACCCAGCCGGCTATCTTATATCTGTCGGCTTCCATCTGGACGAAGTAGCGAAAACCTACGCCCTGAACCCGGCCGTCTGCAATCATATGATATTGAAGCATGGAAAAACCACCTTTTTCTTACTATGATAAAGGAAAGATATGAGATTTCGCAAAGGATGTGAACGAGGTGACGCAAGACTATTCTGTCTTATCTATCAATCTCGGAAAGCCCGCAATTCATGAATTTGCCGGCAGACAAATCAATTCCGGCATCATAAAGCGGCCCGCAGATTCTCCCGTCATGCTGTATAAAACCCATTTTGACGGGGACGGGCAAGCCGACTTGAAGCATCACGGAGGTCCCGATAAAGCGGTGTGCGTGTATCCCGCCGAGCATTATTCATATTGGGAAACTACGCTCGCGAGAAAACTTCCCGCCGCCGCGTTCGGGGAGAATGTAACGGTCAAAGGACTGGCCGAACAAGACGTGTGGATCGGAGACGTCTTTCAGCTGGGGGAAGCCGTCGTTCAAGTAAGCCAGCCGCGCCAGCCCTGCGTCAAACTCGCGCTCAAATATGGCATCAAAGATATGGTGCTCCGTGTACAGCAGACGGGATTTACCGGCTTTTATTTCAGGGTGCTTGAAGAAGGATATGTCGATCCGCGTCCCGTCCTCAAGCGTCTGTCGAGAGGAAAAGAAAGCATTTCCGTCTGGTATGCGAATGAAGTGAAATATCGTGATTCCGGCAATCTGTCAGCGATTGAAGAAATACTGCGGGAAGAAGCGCTGTCAGAAAGCTGGAGGGAGTCCTTCCTTAAAAAAAGAGACAGGCTCATTAATGTATAGAAAAAAAGCCGTGCTGCACTGACAGCACGGCTGATTTACGTTATGCTTGTTTTTTTGTTTCCAGCAGATTGGCAAGGAAGTACTTTTTGAAGCTTTGAAGCTTTCTTCCTTCATAGTGGGTAATTCCTTTTTTCTTTAACTCTTCTACATACCAGCCTTTACTGCCATAATGCATGTCAGAAAACTCCTTTCTCCGTTCTCCCGCTGGGGAGGTTTCTTCAGTTTTTGCCAAACTTTTGGCATTGTAACATCTATAAAAAGACGCTGAAAAGGGATAAAGCAAAAACTGAGACTTTCGATTCAGAGATGTAAAGCTTTCTTACATATATATGTAAAGGGAGGTCTTTTCATGCTTAATGGCCGGTTAATTTTAACAGCACCGTTCCGAGTGTCATGATTCCGAAAACGACGCCGAAATAAACCAGCATCCCCTTCTTTTTCTTCACTCCGTAAACGGTGAGAATGATGCTTTCAATAAAGAAAATAAACCCGAAGATAATAAACCACATGTTGAAAAATGGCTCCTTTCACAGACATATGTCCAGTGTAGCACAACTCTTATAACGGAGCATAAAAAAGCCGGGCACTGTATCAGTGTCCGGCAAGTTTGACGAGAAGCTGGGCCAAATGCTGTTTTTCATTGTCATCCGCAATGTCCCACAGTTCTTGTAAGAGTTTTTCTTCCGCATTGCGGGGCTCCTCGTGTTTGGCGAGATAGTCCCCGAGGATGGCGGCGCTTTTAATGATTTTGCTGTCATCCAGACCCAGTTTTTTTCCGGCGGAAATTTTCTGATGAAGGTACGCCTTAAATTCCTCGAAATCCTCTAAAATCTGCTGTTTCGTTACGCCGTGCATGGCGTGTATTTCGTTTTCGATTTTGATTTTTTCTTTATCTTTTTTCATGCGTCTCCCTCCTTCGGGTTAGTTGTTGTATACCTGTTTGGAAGGGAGATGAAACATTACAATGCAGTTAAAATAATCGGTTTGTCTTTTGTGATCACGATGGTGTGTTCCACTTGGGCGACAAGGCTTTTATCCGGCGTTTTATACGTCCAGCCGTCTCCCGTTTCAACAATCGTTTCCGCTTTCGTGGAAATAAACGGCTCAAGCGCGATCACGGTTCCGTTTTTAAGAAGCGCGTTATCAAACGGATCGTAGTAATTCATGATGTGGTTCGGCGCTTCATGGAGGTTTCTGCCGATTCCGTGGCCCGTCAGCGTTTTAATGACGGTAAATCCGTTGGAGCGGGCTTCATGGTAGACGGCTCTGCCGATCTGGTTTTGGCGTTTGCCGGCTTTTGCCTGCTCCAATCCTTTCTGAAATGCGGATGCTGCGCAGTTACAAAGCTTTTGCAGACGTTCATCGCCTTCTCCGAGTACAAATGAAATTCCCGTATCGGAATAAAAACCGCCGAACTCCGCCGAAATATCGATATTTACAAGATCTCCGGCTTTTAAGATTTTAGAGGCGCTCGGAATGCCGTGAGCGACTTCGTCATTTACGCTGATACATGTCACGCCCGGGAAATCGTATTCCTTCTCCGGAGCGGAAGCGGCTCCGTGCTCGTCAAGCACCGCCTTTCCGATCAGGTCAAGATCTTTCGTGCTCATGCCGGGCTCGGCTTTTTTCTTCATTTCTTCACGCGCCAGCGCGACAATTCTGCCGATTTTTTTAAGGCCTTCTAATTCTTGATCGTTCGTTACAATCATTGTCATTCCCGCTTTCTATTTTTAATCATCTGATTCAAGCTTACCACAACTGGTTTATAAATAGAAAACCAACAAGCCTTATGTGAATAAATGAAGGAAAATTGGTATAGATCACTAGATAACTTATGTGGTATATTTAAGAAAAAAGAAGGGGGATGGGTAAAATGCTTCAATTTTTGCAAAAACTCGGAAAATCATTTATGCTTCCGATTGCCGTTCTGCCCGCCGTTGGTATTATTTTGGCCATCGGCAGAGAGGACTTATTAAATATTCCGTTCATTTACGCGGCGGGGACCGCGGTATTTGATCATCTGCCGCTGATTTTCGCGATCGGAATCGCGATCGGGATTTCCAAAGACAGCAACGGGGCCGCCGCTCTGTCGGGAGCAATTTCTTATATCATGCTGGACGCGGCTGTAAAATCAATCAATTCGACAAATAATATGGCCGTTTTCGGAGGGATTATCGCGGGGTTAATTGCGGGATACACGTATAATCGCTTTAAGGATACGAAGCTGCCCGAATATCTCGGGTTTTTCAGCGGGCGCAGGCTCGTTCCGATTGTAACGGCGCTGATTACCATTATTTTGGCGGGGATCTTCGGATTTGTGTGGCCGCCGATTCAGTCGGTGATTACGTCTTTCGGGGAATGGATGATCGGGCTTGGCGGAATCGGCGCGGGGATTTACGGGATTTTTAACCGGCTTTTGATTCCGTTCGGTCTTCATCATGTGCTGAATAATATTTTTTGGTTCCAATTTGGCGATTTTCACGGAAAAACGGGAGATCTGGCCCGCTTCTTTGCGAAGGATCCGACGGCGGGAACTTATATGACGGGATTTTTCCCGATTATGATGTTCGGGCTTCCGGCCGCATGTCTGGCAATGATTGCCGCGGCTAAGCCAAGTAAGCGCAAAGCGACGGCCGGAATGATGATCGGTCTCGCGCTGACGGCATTTATTACCGGAATTACAGAGCCGATTGAATTTGCATTTATGTTTTTATCACCGCTTTTGTACGGGGTTCATGCTATATTAACCGGGTTCTCTTTATTTATCGTTAATGTTCTCGGAATCAGGTCAGGTTTTTCATTCTCGGCGGGGGCGATCGATTATCTCCTCAGCTACGGGATTGCCGAAAAACCGCTTTTGCTGCTCGTTGTCGGGCTTTGTTATGCGGTGATCTATTTTGTCGTCTTCTATATGCTCATCAAAACGTTAAACTTGAAAACGCCGGGACGGGAAGATGATGAGGAAGAGGAAGAAGTGCTTAGTGAAGATACGGCCGGTTCCGTCGAAGAACATGCCATGCTCAAGGGGCTCGGCGGCAGGCAAAACCTCGAAACGATTGATCACTGTGCGACCCGCCTCAGGCTGACCGTGCAGGATACGTCTCTCATTAATGAGGCGGCGCTTAAAAAAGCGGGAGCAAAAGGGGTTATCAAAACGGGGAGTAAAACGGCGCAGGTCATTATCGGGCCGAACGTCGAATTTGTCGCGGAAGAGCTGAGAGAAGCCGTCCGCCGTGACGACCAGAAGCAGACTTGAAAAATCCGGATCACCTAGGTGATCCGGATTTTTTTTGAACATATATCAAGTTTCACATAATGTACAAAAAACAACGTTTTCTTCTATGTTAAGATTCATGTAGAACAAGTATGGAGATGATGTAAGGTGACATGGATTGCAGTTGTTTCAATTGTTGTCATAAGCCTGATTAAGATTGTGCTGACATGCCTTCCTACCGGAGCGGTGGAATGGATTCTCCGCAAGTTTGAAACCCATTCGAAGCTCAGTGACGCGTCCGCTGCCGTTTCCCTCGGCGGAAAACGTCTGGAAGGCGAAGACAAACGCCGGGTGATTGATGATTTTAACGAAGCCGTGTTTATCGAACGGCATTATATATACCCAGGGGATGAAGAGCGTTATCTTCATCCGCAAAACGGAGCCGATCTGCTTGTCATTAAGACGAGAAAAGGAAAAAAAGATGTGACGGTATTTGTATACAGCTACGAAGACCATGTAGATGTCGTCAAACAGCAGAAAAAGAAAGTCGTCGCTTATTCAGTTCTTTCCGACAGCCTGCAAAAGCGCACTATGGCCGCCGGGAGCTGAACATAAAAAAGCCAGATCATTGATATGATCTGGCTTTTGTTTATTCTTTTTGATCATCTGCTGAGGAATCTTCACGCTTCGTATAATCGAATTGTGAAGGGTCCACTTTCTTAAAGCCTTTCGGCTGGTAGAAACGAAGCAGATCGCCGTTGATGATCTTATCAGACATTTCAAGCTCAGTCTTGACGAGAGAGTCTTCTTTTTTGTCGACTTCTGAATCATCTAAAAGTCTTCCGGTTTTCGTATCGTAATACTTGCCGGACACTTTCGTATAGTTCGGTGAGATGAAGTCTCCGTTACGGAACGGAATGACTTCTCTGTGCTCTTTCGATAAGATATCTGAACCTGACATGAGATAATCTTTCGTATCGACGCCGAGCAGGTGAAGAACGGTCGGCGCAACATCGACTTCACCGGCAAATTTATGATTGCGGCCGCCTTTCACGCCGGGAGCGTGGATAAAGAGCGGCACCCGCTGAAGCTGGGCATTATCGTATTCAGTGATCTCATCTTTGCCGAGCACTTTCGCCATCGCTTTATTATGGTTTTCGGAGATGCCGTAGTGGTCTCCGTACATCACGATAATCGACTTATCGTACAGGCCGTCTTTTTTCAGGTCATGAAAGAACTGTTCGATTGATTCATCCAGATAGTTCGCGGACTGGAAGTAATTATTAACGACTGAATCGCCAAAGTCTCCCGCCGGGAAGTCCGTGTCTTCTTTATCCATTCCGAACGGGAAGTGGTTGGACAGCGTAATGAACTTCGTATAGAACGGCTGCGGCAGGCTCTTTAAGAGCGGCATGGATTCTTTGAAATACGGTTTGTCTTTCATGCCGTAGTTTTTCGTGTTTTCTTCGCTCATGTCATAATAAGCGGAATCGAAAAACTTATCGATGCCTTCCGCTTTGTACATTTCGTTACGGTTCCAGAAAGTCTGCGTATTTCCGTGGAAAGCGGCAGACGTGTACTTTTTGCCTTTTAGGATCGCAGGAACGGACTGCAGCGTGTTTTGCGCTTTATTGACGAAAACCGAACCTTGCGACAGCGGGTACAGAGAGTTCTCCATCATAAATTCCGCATCAGATGTTTTACCTTGTCCCGTTTGGTGGAAAAAGTTATCAAAGTAGAATGTTTGATTATCGTGCGCCAGTTTGTTTAAAAACGGCGTCACTTCCTTGCCGTTAATTTTATAGTCAATGATAAAGGATTGCAGAGACTCTAATGAGACGTAGATGACGTTTTTTCCTTCGGCTTTTCCGAAGTAGACGTTGTTCGGCACGTCATAGTTGGCCTTCATATAGTTTTCCACATCCGTTACATCGCTTGAATCGGCAAGCGCGCGCTGGCTGTTTGATTTCACATTCTGCACGGCATCGTAAATCGTAAAGTTGTACGTGCCCAAGTATTTCACCAGATAGTTTCTGTCAAATGAGCGTGTCAAAAGCTCAGGACGGTCGGATTCCGCGACGGCGAGGTTGATCAGGAACATAAGCACGGCGGAAGCCAAAACGATTCTGAATGATTTCTTCGCCGGTTTTTCAGCCGGTTTTCTCATCTTAAGGGCCAAAATAATCAAAATGACGGTATCCAGGAAGTAGAAGGCGTCTGTCCATCTCATTAACGAGAACGCGCTGTCTCCGAGCTGGCCGCCGTTTGTCTTTGCCTGCATCATGACCGGGATGGTAATGAAATCATTAAAGAATCTATAATAGACGATGTTTGCAAAAAGCAAAAAAGACAATAAAAAATGAATCACAATAATGGCTGTCTGCTGTAATTTTTTCTTGAAAAGAAGCCCAAATCCAAGAAAGAACAAGCTGGAGCTCAGCGGATTCACAAAAAGCAATATTTTCTGGATCGTGTTGTCTATGCCGAGGTTAAAGTTTAAAATATAAGCGACATATGTTTTTACCCACAATAACACGACCGCTATCAAGAAGAAGGCAAGTCCTCTTTCTTTTATAAATGTTTTCATTGTTACACTCCTTTTTTCCGATCACGGTTTACACGGAACGATAGAAAAAACGAACGTAATCAATATACCATGAAACCAGCAAATAGAAAAGGTGGAAAAGGCTCATCGGAAAAAGGGCGAAAAACGCTGTCGCAACGGCGGTTGATCTGTTGAATGACAGCTTTAAAACATATAAATGGCACAAACTGGGATTTGTGTTTCCGTATGATCATACCCGGTTCTATTGAAAAAAGAGGTGAACAGTGATGGATATTGCCCATATCGTGGCTGAAGATAAAATCAAGCGCGCCATTAAGGATGGAGAGTTCGCCGGCATCAAAGGAATGGGAAAGCCCCTGCCGAAAGACGATGCCGCACATCTTCCGGAGTCGCTCAGAATGGGCTACCGCATATTAAAAAACGCCGGGATCGCCGAGGATGAGGGCGCGCTGAAGAAAGAGCTGATGACGCTCGATTATTTGATCGCCAAGTGCCGCAATGAACAGGAGCGGGATCACTTGCGGAACAAACGGACGGAAAAACAAGTCAGACTCGACAAACTGACGGAGGAGAAAGCCATGTTCTCAAAACCCGCATCTTCTCATTATAAGGAGAAAGTGTACAGACGGCTGGGCCGCCCGTAAGCCGGCTCTTTAGATTTTTTTCTGAAAAGGAATGTGCTCCATAAGGCGCGGGTAGGAAATGTGGAGCAGGCCGTTTACGCACTGCGCCTGTAACAGGTGGGGCTCAGCCGGTTCAGGAAGCTCAATCGTCTCATCGATTTCCCCGTAATACCGGTTTTGGCAGACGCCCATGTTCTTTGGAAAAAGGGGTGTGATGTTTCCTCTTATATGCAGCCGTGTTCTTGACAGCAGCCTCAATGTCAATTCTTCTTCGTAAACGCCGGGCATTTCCACAATGACAAATGTGTGCTGTTCATCCTGATAAATATCATAAGTCAGGGTGTTTTTTTGTAAGGAGAAAAAATCTTCGGGAGATTTCCGTTTCAGGACATTGGTCCAAAAGTCGCTGGGCTTGTGCTCGTTCGTAATCTCAAGCCACTTTCTCATTTTTTCGATATCCACTTCGGCAGAACCTCCCTATATTTGATTTGCGATCGGCATTGACGGGTTGGCGATCTGATCCTGATCGCTCACGTCAGGGTCAAGATGGCCCGAATTCAAACATCCGGCGGCCGGCGAAAAATCCCCTAAAGAAAAGTTCGCGCCGACAAATTTGCTGTTGGCGGTGTGGCTGTTTTGTACGGTCTGACCGATATCGACGTTTCCGTTTTGCGTTGCTCCGTTTACTTTTATATTGACGACGTTAATTTGGTAAGGCATTCATAAAAACCCCTTTAATCTATAATGGGCGGCACCGGCGTAATATTTGCGGTATCTGCGGTTCCGATGGCTGTCTGGTCGTTGACATCAGGATCATTTAACAAGTTCTCCATCATCGATTCTATAGGTGACGTATCGCCGAATGAAGAGTTCAGTCCTTGTGATTTGTTATTTGTGGTGGGACTGTTGTATGCCGCTTCCCCAATCGTAATAGATCCGTTGCCAGAAATACTGTTAATCTTCAAATAGTACAGGTTGATAACAGTGGATGGCATCTCTTCACACCTCTTTAACTTAGTTGTACAGTACTGTATGCTTTTTGTGCTCCTGTTGTGAATTCCGCCCGGACATGTTCCTGATAAAACAAGAAGTCAAGGCCCGGTTCCGGCGGGGCTTTTTTTGTTTCAGGGTCTTTCGCAGTATATTTGTGATGAAAGCGCTATAAAAATAGATTGACGACATGTATATACATCATTACAATAGAGTCATAAACATGTATATACAAGTTTGTGAGACAAAATGAAAACGGTTACGGAGGGGTTGGCATGGGTGAGTTTAACCGGGCTGCGCGGCAGATCGCTGAAGCTGTCGGCGGAATCGAAAATATTGAGGCGGCGACTCATTGTGTGACGCGTTTGCGGTTTGCATTAATAGATGAAACCAAAGTAAACCAAAAAATGCTTGATGCAATAGACATTGTCAAAGGATCTTTTGCGGTAAACGGGCAGTTTCAAGTCGTGATCGGGCAGGGGACGGTCAACAAAGTATATGCGGAATTAGTGAAGGAAACGGGGATGGGTGAAGCGTCCAAGGATGACGTGAAGAAGGCGGCAGCGCAAAACATGAATCCTTTACAGCGTGCTGTGAAAACGCTTGCAGACATCTTTATTCCGATCTTGCCGGCGATCGTCACGGCTGGACTTTTAATGGGTCTGAACAATATCTTAACAGCGGAAGGCATTTTCTACAGCGCCAAATCGATTGTCCAAGTGTATCCGCAATGGGCGGATCTCGCCAATATGATTAATCTGATCGCGGGGACGGCTTTCGCTTTTCTGCCGGCTTTAATCGGCTGGTCGGCAGTGAAGCGGTTCGGAGGAAGCCCGCTTTTGGGCATCGTGCTCGGGCTGATGCTGGTGCATCCTGATCTGTTAAACGCATGGGGCTACGGGGCTGCCGAGCAGAGCGGCGATATTCCGGTGTGGAACCTGTTCGGCCTTGAGGTGCAGAAAGTCGGGTATCAAGGTCAGGTGCTCCCGATTCTGCTGGCGTCTTATTTACTTGCCAGGCTTGAGCTCTTTTTGACGAAACGGACGCCGGAGGGTATTCAGCTGTTGGTCGTCGCGCCGGTGACGCTTTTGGTCATCGGTTTTCTATCCTTTGTCTTCATCGGTCCGATCACCTTTGCGATCGGTAACGCGCTGACGGCGGGATTGATTGCCGTTTTCGGCCAATTCTCCGCCATCGGAGGCCTGCTGTACGGAGGGTTGTATTCGGCGCTTGTGATCACGGGGATGCACCATACGTTTCTCGCAATCGATCTTCAATTAATCGGATCAAAGCTCGGCGGCACATTTTTATGGCCGATGCTCGCATTGTCAAATATCGCTCAAGGCTCGGCGGCTTTGGCCATGATGCTGATCACAAAAGATAAAAAACAGCGGGGGCTTTCACTGACGGCCGGCATTTCCGCATATTTGGGCATTACCGAACCGGCGATTTTCGGCGTGAATCTGCGTTACAAATTTCCGTTTGTGATCGCCATGATCAGTTCGGGAATCGCGGGGATGTTCATCTCCGTCAAAGGCGTTCTCGCAAGCTCGGTCGGAGTCGGCGGCGTGCCGGGGATCTTCTCCATTATGAGTCAGTACTGGGGTCCGTTTGCGATCGGAATGCTGATCGTACTGATTCTCCCGTTTGCGGGAACATACGGGTATGCGCGGCTGAAACGGCAAAAATAGAAAACCTGCGGGGCGCCTTCTATCAGGCTGTCCCTTTTCCCTTTCAATTCAAACAGTACAGGCGGTGAAGAAAAATGAAAACAGACAGCACACCATGGTGGAAAAAGGCAGCGGTATATCAAATTTATCCGAAGAGCTTTAATGATACGACGGGAAACGGGATCGGTGATCTGAACGGTATTATCGAAAAGCTTGATTATTTGCAGAAGCTTTTGATTGATGTCATTTGGCTTACGCCGATTTACGATTCGCCGCAGAATGACAACGGTTATGACATTCGCGATTACTGCACCATTTATGAAGAATACGGAACGATGGAGGATTTTGAACGCCTTCTCGATGAAGCGCACAAAAGAGGAATCAAGGTCGTCATGGATCTTGTCGTAAACCATACATCAGTCGAGCATCGGTGGTTCAAAGAAGCGGTCTCGTCACCCGACAGTCCGTATCGGGATTTTTACATTTGGAAAGACGGAAAGGAAGACGGCCGGGCGCCGAACAACTGGGAATCAAAATTCGGCGGTTCCGCTTGGGAGCTCGACCCGGCGTCAGGCCAGCACTATCTGCATTTATTTGATGTGTCGCAGGCCGATTTGAACTGGGAAAATGAAGAGATGAGAAAAAAGGTCTACGACATGATGCATTTTTGGTTCCGGAAAGGGATCGACGGCTTCCGGCTGGATGTGATCAACCTCATTTCTAAAGACCAATCGTTTCCTGATGCCGAGGATGGGCGTGACGGGCGGCCTTTTTATACGGACGGGCCGCGCGTGCACGAATTTCTCCATGAGATGAACCGGGAAGTGTTTTCGAAATATGACAGCATGACGGTCGGTGAAATGTCCTCGACAACAGCTGACCACTGCATCCGGTACACAAACCCTGAGAATAAAGAACTCGATATGACCTTTAACTTTCATCATTTAAAAGTGGATTATCCGAATGGTGAAAAATGGGCGCTCGCTCCGTTTGATTTTCTGAAGCTGAAACGGATTTTAGCGTTTTGGCAGACGGAGATGCAAAAAGGCGGAGGCTGGAACGCATTATTCTGGTGCAACCATGACCAGCCGCGGGCCGTATCCAGATACGGAGACGACGGCGTGTACCGGACGAAATCAGCCAAAATGCTGGCGGCGGCCATTCATATGATGCAGGGCACGCCTTACATTTATCAAGGTGAGGAGATCGGCATGGGCAATCCGAAGTTCGATGACATCGGCTCATACCGCGATGTCGAATCATTGAACATTTACAAAAAGATGAAGGAAGAAGGCGTGCCCGAAAAAGACATTATCGCCATTTTAAAAGAGAAATCAAGAGACAATGCAAGAACCCCCATTCAGTGGAACAGCGGGCCGCACGGCGGTTTCACGACGGGCACGCCTTGGATTCCGGCGGCGGATGATTATCGGGACATTAACGCGGAAGCGGCTTTGCGGGACCCGGATTCAATTTTCTACCATTATCAGAAGCTCATCAAGCTCAGAAAGGAATATGATATCGTGACTGAAGGAACGTTTGAGCTGCTTGCTGAAGACGATCCGGCGGTTCTGGCGTACGTCAGACATGGCAAGGATGAAAAACTGCTGTGCATCAACAATTTCTACGGGAAAGAAGCGGACTTTACGGTTCCGCTTAAAGACACGGACGGCTGGCGGTTTACGGTGCTGCTGACGAATGATGAACCGAGGGAAGGGCGGCCGGAACGATTGACGCTCCGTCCGTATGAATCGATCGTTTATCATCTGACAAAAGCGTGATACACTAATCTGGGTGGTCAAATGAAAGTGAATAAATACATCACAATCTATAAAGATATGGTGCGGCAGATTGAAAGCGGCCAGCGGAAGGCTGAAGACGTTCTTCCGTCTGAAAATGATTTGTGCGATCAATACGGCACATCACGAGAAACCGTCCGCAAAGCGCTCAATATGCTGGCGCAAAACGGCTACATCCAGAAAATCAAAGGCAAAGGCTCCGTCATATTAGACAGAGAAAAAATGCGTTTTCCCGTCTCAGGCCTGATCAGCTTCAAAGAGCTTTCGGAAACGCTCGGAAAAGAGACGAGAACGACGGTTCACCGTCTCGGGCTGATCCTGCCTCCCTCAGAAGCTGCAAAAGAGCTTGGTACAGAAGCGGATGAAAAGGTGTGGGAAGTCGTCAGATCAAGACGGATTGACGGAGAACATATTATTTTGGACAAGGATTACTTTGTGAAAAAACACGTGCCTCTATTGACGAAGGCGATTTGTGAAGATTCGATCTATGAGTATCTCGAAGGAGAGCTCGGCTTGTCCATCAGCTACGCGCAAAAGGAAATTGTCGTGGAGCCGGCGGGGGAAGAGGACCGACAGTATTTGGATCTCGGCGGATTCAGCCATATGGCGGTCGTGAAAAACCGCGTCTTTTTGGAGGATACCAGCCTCTTTCAGTACACGGAAAGCCGGCACAGGCTCGATAAATTCCGTTTCGTCGACTTTGCGAGAAGAGAAAAATAAAAACGGACTGCCGCGGCAGCCCGTTTTTTTGTCAGTATCAAAATGAATACTATCCAACAAAAATGTGCGTACTGGTACTTTCAAAAATAATGGCTACAATAGTACATAACGATTGAAAAGGAGAGATCATGAATGTCAGATAAAAAACAGCAGATCATCGAAGCGTATCAATTCAGACACGCCACAAAGGAATTTGATCCTGAGAAAAAAATTTCAGAAAGCGATTTTGAATTCATTTTAGAAACGGGAAGATTATCCCCAAGCTCACTCGGTTTGGAGCCTTGGAAATTTGTCGTCGTTCAAAATCCGGAGCTTCGTGAAAAACTCCGCGAGTTCACATGGGGCGCGCAAAAGCAGCTGCCGACCGCAAGCCATTTCGTACTTCTGCTTGCCCGGACGGCAAAAGATATCCGTTTTGACGCCGACTATGTCAAAAACCACCTGCGGGAAGTCAAAAAAATGCCGGAAGATATGTATGAAGGCTATATCAGCAAAACAGAAGACTTCCAGAAAAATGATTTCAATCTGCTTGAATCAGATCGCACACTGTTTGACTGGGCATCCAAACAGACTTACATCGCCCTCGGCAATATGATGACAGCCGCTGCGCAGATCGGAATCGACTCCTGCCCTGTAGAAGGCTTCAACTACAAAGAAATTCACCGGATTCTTGAAGAAGAAGGGCTTCTGGAAAACGGAAGTTTCGACATCTCTGTCATGGCCGCATTCGGCTACCGTGTCAGAGATCCGCGCCCGAAAACAAGATCTGCCTCAAAAGACGTTGTAAAGTGGGTATAAGATAAAAAAAGCTGCCGGGCGTGTCCCGGCAGCTTTTAACGTTTATTTGGTTTTGCTAAAAAACAGGCGGTGATCCAGGACGTAACGGGAATGATGATGCCGATCCCGATTCCGGCACAAAGAATGGTGACGGCTTCCGCACTGAATACTTTTGAGTTCACTATTTTTTCAGCTGAGTATGATAAGTCTTTAAACCAGATAATTAAAGCCAAATAGCTGCCGAAAAAAGCAAAGAATAACGTATTCGTATTCGTTCCTAAAATATCTCTCCCGATGCTTAATCCGAATGTGTACAGATCTTTTCTGCTTATGGACGGATTATGACTGTAAATTTCCTGCATGGGTGAAGTAATGGAAATCGCGACATCGGTAATCGCCCCAATCGTGCCCATGATGATCATGGCTGCGGTAACCTTCACAAAATCCACCCCGACAAACAGTGTGAATATGCCGATATCACCCAATTCTTCTTCACCGAATCCCTGAATCGAAGTATGTTTTGTTACAGACATAATAAAAAACAGCAGCAGTACAATCGTCAGCATTGCAGAAATAAAGGCGGTTACGGTTTTGACGTTTCCTCCATTAATATAAAAAAGAGTAATGCTGCAGATCACGGCGGAAGAGAGCAATGTTAAAACAATCGGATTGATATGCGGGTCTGTCATGAAAATGATGGTGAGAAAGAGAACTCCGAAATTTAAGAATAACGCAATAAAAGACCTCGCTCCTTTTTTTCCGCCGATGATGACCATCAATAGAAATAAAATCGCCGCGAGAATTACGATGACATTCATGAGCTTGCCTTCTTTCGTTTAATAAAAAAGATAGAAGCATACAGACTGGCTGGTATGGCTAATACGATTCCGATTCCTCCGGCCAATGCTCTGGCTATTTCCAAGGAAATGTTCATAGAAAGAGTGAATCCTATCGGGGAATCATTTTTCAAATACAAAAGCATCATCGGAATAGAGCCGCTTATATAAGCAAAAAACAGAATGTTGGTCATCGCCCCCATGATGTCTTTTCCGATCTCCATCCCGGAACGTCTGAGAGCTTGTAATGAGATACCCTTGTTTTCTTCATATAATCCGAAGACAGATGACGTCATGGTAATGGCTACATCCATGACCGCTCCCAGTGATCCGATAAATACCCCGGCCATAAACACCGTGTGATAAGGGCGGGTTAAATACTGCATTTCCTCATATCTGAGACCTTTCTCTCCGGTTGCCAGCATTACCAGATACGTAATCGCAAGGGAAACGAAAGTGCCTGCGAGCGTCGCGGCAATGGCGGCGTATGTTTTCGCGTGAAAACCGCTGACAAGCAGCAATGATATGACAGTAAAGATGAGAATACAGATACCGCAGATGAAAATTAACCCTATATTAGGATGCTTCCTGTACAAATCTAATGCAAACGACAGTAAAACGGCGTTAAACATCAGGCTGACGATCGAAAAGAAGCCTTGTTTTTTGCCGACGATAAGCAAGGTGAAGATGAAAACCCAAGCGATCAGCAAAAGCTGTTTATCCCGTTTTTTATCTATAATGCTTCCCGATATATCCTTGTTTGATGGTTTCCCTTTATCAATAGAAACGAATATTTCATCGCCAATCGAATATTTCTGATCATTCGCTCCGGATGATGAATACTGATTGGACAAATGAATGAGCTGTCCTTTCTGACTGCCGTTTTCAAGTCTGGCAGTGATCGTCTGATTGAAAATCTTATCTTTGTTTTTATGCATGTCCTGTACGTCAGACTGATGTTCCAATGTTGTTTTCGTCACTTTGGCAATCGGCCGCTCATAAAAAGAAGCGTTGTGAGTGACGAAAATGAGCGAGCTGATAAAACAGAGCGCTGTTATCACGTAAAACAGCTTTTTCTTGTAAGACATGCGGTTTCGTTTGTTTCCTGTTATCTTCAAAAAAAGTCCTCCAAACAGGCGGCGCCGTATGAAAGAGAGGCCCTGCCGTGAAGTGTTAAACGATGCGGATGCAGTCTTTCGCGAATAACGGTCATATTTTATCACTCGGCCGTACGGCTGTCGACTCAGAGGGGGACCGAGAGAAAAAGCTCCCCTGATTTCAGATCAGGAGAGCTCTTGGGATGAACCGCACAATAAAAGCGGTCTTTTTATGCTTCGTTCACTTTTTTTGCTTTTCTTCTTTGATACAGATACAGTGCCGTTCCGAGCGCGCTGATGAGTAACCCGGCAAGAAGGATGGAATACATCGTTGTGGCCGTATCAGGAAGCAGGCCGCCCGGCGATACTCCGTCCTGTGCAGGGCCGGATGACGGTTTTTGTCCGCTTGGCTGCTTTCCGGAGCCGTGGTCTCCGCTTGTCGGCGGCGCGCTCTTCGTGTTTGCGTTTAATATGGTGTATTCACTGAAATGATTTGTATAGCCCGTGACGAGATCGTGTGAAACCGAACCGTTGTCTGTTTTTGTATAGACGTTCTTTTTCCGGTCTACATGGTAAATGCCGGGCTGTTTCGCCTTTTTCATATTCTCAATGCGCAGGGTGAGTTTTACCGGCGCTTTGAATGTTTTGATGTCTTTGTTTTTCTGCTTCATTGTAAAGTCGTATACATTTGAAAGCGCCCCGCTAACTTTTCCTTTCGGCGTCACGCCGAATCGTGTATCAGCTGAAGCAGCGTTTGCCATCGGCATTTTCATGCTGAACTTGTCATGCAGGATCGTAAGGGAAGAATCCGATGTTCTGTCCTTTAACAGGCCGATTTGTTTTTTTGTCACGCTGAGATCAATCGGCTTTTTGGCGCCGTCATTCTTATCGTAATACACGATCGGCGTGTTGGCGTTTTTGGCATAGACGGCAAATGCGCTGTCATCTTCAAGCGTCCACGAACCGTTTTTTTGTTTCGTCGGCAGGTACACTTCCTGCGCGCGGCCGTCAACTTTCGGTTCCACCGCTTTTCCCGCTTTTTCAAGCTGCTCGGTGAAGACCTCATAGTCGACAAAGCCAAGGTCTTCTTTATGGGACGCTTCGTTAAAGACGGAATATCCGTCTCCGCCTTCACCGACAAAGTTACTGGTGGCGACTCTGTATGTCTTCTTATCAGAAATCGGCTTTACGCTGCCGTCATCCTGTACGGCCGCAGCTTGAAGAACGCGGTGTCCCGGCTTTTTATTCAGTGTAAACGTGTATGTTAAACCGGCAACTTGAGGGAAGGCGCCGCCTTGAGCCTCAATTCCGCTTAACCCTTGTTCCAAGGCTTGTTTGATCTGTTTGCCGGTTAAATCCGCGACGTAAAGCGTGTTGCCGAACGGCATTACATTCAGCACATCGCCGAGTGTGATGTCTCCTTTATCAATACCCGCGCGGATGCCGCCCCCGTTTGTGATCGCGATTTGGGCGCCGGCCGCTTCCTTCGCTTTTTGCAGCATGCCGTCCGCGATGAAGTTTCCGAGATTGGTTTCTTTGGAGCGGACATGCTCGCGCTGGCCGTCAAGTGCGACCTTCGTTGAGCCGACTTTTTCATTTTTGACTGAGACGAGCTCTTTTTTAAACGGATCAAGCTTTTTTTTCAGACCCGGGTCTTCTTTCGTCTGCTCGTTCACCGGCAGCGCTTGAAGAGAGGATTGTTCCGGCAGAACGACGCCGTTTTTGTCAAATGCGACATCGACACGGCCTAAATATTCGCCGTATTCTTTTGCCTGGGCGACGATGGTCGGCTCTTCGTTTTTAACAATTTCCATTTTATCTACAAGCGTATGCGTATGTCCGCCGACGATTAAGTCGATGCCTTTTACTTTTTTGGCGAGATCGAGATCACGCTGATGCCCGATATGGGTCAGGGCGATGATTTTATTGACATGTTCCTTGTTCTGTATTTCTTTTACCGTATCTTGTGCGGATTGGAAGGCATCATGAAAGACAATGCTTTTTCCCGGGCTTGATGTGACGGACGTATCTTCTGTCGTTAAGCCGAATACGGCGACTTTTTCTCCGTTTACATCAAGCAGAATATATGGATAGATGCCTGCATTTTTCTTTTTCCCTGCCGTAAATGTGTCTGCTTTTTTCATGAATGGTCTGAGTTTTGACTCTTTGGACACATCGACATTTGAGCTGACGAGCGGGAAGTCAGGCGCTTGGAAATTGTATTTTCCGGACGGGTCCGCCGCGCTCCCGTTACCGCTCAGGAAGCTGGCGAGAGCGCCCGGACCTTTATCAAATTCATGATTTCCGAAGGTCATGGCGTCGTAGCCCATGCTGTTCATCAATTTTAAATCAGCCAGCCCCTGCCACTTTGTGAAATAGAGATCGCCTGAGAAGACGTCTCCCGCATCCAGTAAAATGCTGCGGTCGGTTTCGCTTCTGATTTCTTTGATTTTCGTCATCCGCCTCGCCGCGTTATCAAGGTGGGCGTGCGTGTCGTTTGTATGCATAACGGTGAGTTTCCATGCGCCATCTTTCGGCGGCTCTGTGCCCGGTTCATCATCTTTGAATTGGAGCTTGTACTGTCCGTAGCCCGCGTTTTGTGATTCACCGATATAGGCGACGTCATCTGCGCGGTCGGCAAACGGCTTTGCGGCCAAGGAAGATTCAAATGTCAGGTTTGTCCCTTTGACCGGAAGGATGGACCAGTTATGATCAGCCTGCGGATTAATCGTTTTCTGCTGGATGATGTAATCCATTAAGACCTGCCTGTTCTCATCGGCAGAAGAGTATACGATTTTATCATTGCTTAAGTGAGGGAATCCTCCGCCGCCTGAAGCGCGGTAATTATTTGTGACGATCAGAAATTCCTGCTTGGCGCTGACGGGCTTTCCTTGATAAGTAAGGTTGACGATCCGGCTTGCATCGGGATGAATGACTGTTCCGTTTTCGTTGTATTTCGCCGGTTTTGTGACATCGACCTGATAGGTGACACCGTCAATGACATCAAAATTGTATGAGCGGTAGGCGTCATTTAAAAGCGCTTGGCTGCCGCCTTTTGCCTGATCGATCTGATTAAATTGCCCCGCGGACATTTCGAGCCAGTCCTTCACTTCGCTTCCGTTCAGCTTGACGATCTGAACCGTGTTGTCATACAGGTACAAATCGCCGATATTTTTGATGGCGAGGTCGCCTGCGGAAATGTTTGTATAGTAGTTTGAGCCGTTCCGACCGCCGGCTTTAAACGGGGCGCCCGCCGAGAGGATAGGCAGATCTTTGTATTCCGTATCCTTCATCTTATTTTCGGCGTACCATTTTTGCGCATCCGTTACGATTTGAATGGACGGATCATCTTTGACTTGGGCGAAGAAACTGTTGATATCGGCTTTTGTCTGGCCGACGGGTACTCTGATGTATTTTAAAGTGCCTTCGTGCGCTTTTTTGACGGTATTGACGACGGTTTCGTTTTCCGACGTCACATTGCCGGCAATCGGCTCGATGCTTCCTTTTGCATCTTCCACATGCCACGCGCTGTCTGTTTTTTCAAGCCGGAGGTCGATGACGCCCGCATATTTGCCCCAGCTGCTTGACATAACAACGGGGATGCCGTTAATCGTGCCTTTATCGACGTCGAATTGATCAGCGCCTTTGTATTCGGCATCAGGGAAAAGCCCGTGCTGATGGCCGGATACGATCGCGTCAATTCCGCCGACTTTCGTTGCCAGGTCAAAAACGGCGTTTTCCGCTCCGGAAGACTGCGCTTTTTTTTCGATGCCGCTGTGGGCGAGGGCGATGACGACATCGGCTCCTTCAGCTTTCATTTTCGGAACGGTTTTCTTTGCGGATTCCACAATGTCTTCGACCTGAACGCGGCCTTCGAGATTTTTCTTATCCCACGTCATGATTTGGGGAGGAACAAAGCCGATGTAGCCGACTTTTATCTGATGCTTGCCGCCGTTTTCATCCGTGACGGTTTTGTCTTTTATGACATAAGGCGTATAACGGTTTTCGCCGCTTAATGTTTTCACATTGGCATTAACGATCGGATAATCAGCGCCTCTGATTGTCCCGTCCAGAAATTCAAGCCCGTAATTAAATTCATGATTGCCGAGTGTTCCTGCGTCATAATGCAGACTGTTCATCACTTCAATGATCGGATGGGTCTTTGCGCCTGAAATGATATCATTTTTCTCATATTTTACGGCGTATTCTCCGAGGGGGTTCCCCTGAATCAGGTCTCCGTTATCGACAAGCAGCGTATTCGGGTTTTCGCGCCTGTGCTTCTCAATAAGCTGAGCCGTTCTGGCCAGCCCGAATTCCGTTGTCGGTTTGTCGCTGTAGTAATCGTAGTCCATCATGTTAGCGTGAACGTCAGTTGTGGCTAAAATGCTGAGATTCACACTGGAGGATTTGTTTTCTTCTGCTTTAATGGGTGATGTTGGGAGGATTAGACTAAGTATCATAACTAGGGGCAGCAGAATACGGAGTGTCATATTGACGCTGCATCGTCTTTTCTGTATTCTCACCTGTTCTCCACCTTTCAACAAATTTTGTCATGCAGTACCATTGTAAGAATATTTTGTGAAAGTTCATATAGATTTCATGATGATTCTTGTAAAAAGATGAAAAATGAGGATAATGACCTATGTAATACGGATGAGCGGCAAACGCGTTACCTATGTTTGATGTTAGTGTGGCTGGGGTACATGGATTTATGTAGACTTCATCAAGCAGGAGGTAGTAACTATGGGTAAAAAAATTGCAGTTGTATTAACGGATTATTTTGAGGATGTCGAGTATACTGAACCTGCGAAAGCTTTTAAAGATGCAGGTCATGAATTAACCGTAATTGAACAGGAAAAAGGAAAAACAGTCAAAGGCAAACAAGGGGAAGCGGAAGTGAAAGTGGACGCGTCCATCGATGATGTGAATCCGAAAGACTTTGACGCATTGCTGATCCCGGGCGGGTTCTCTCCTGACATGCTGCGTGCGGATGACCGTTTCGTCCAATTTGCCAAAGCGTTTATGGATGATAAAAAACCGGTGTTCGCCATCTGCCACGGACCTCAGCTTCTTATCAACGCGAAAGCATTGGACGGGCGCAAAGCGACAGGGTTTACTTCAATCCGTATCGACATGGAAAACGCGGGCGCGAATGTTGTGGATGAAGAAGTCGTCGTCTGCCAGAACCAGCTGGTCACAAGCCGCACACCGGATGACATTCCGGCATTCAACCGCGAATCATTAAAACTGCTTGCGTAATATAAAAGCGGAGCGCCGTATCAGGCGTTCCGCTTTTTTTGTGAAGATTCCCGGATGACCAGCTCGGGCGCCAGAATAATGCGTTGTTTTTTGTGCTGGGAATTGGTGATTTTATGATGCAGCAATTGAGCTGCTTCTTTTCCCGACTGCCGCGGAAAGGAAGAAACGGTTGTAAGCGGGGGATAAGAAATTTCAGCTTCCGGCACGTTATCAAAGCCGACAATGTCAATATCTTCGCCCGGAACGAGCCCGGCTTTTCTGATCCCTTGCATGACGCCGAACGCGACCAAATCACTGAAGCAGAAAATCGCGGTCGGGCGCTCAGACCGGCGGAGGAGCTCCGTCACGGCTTCACAGCCTGCTTCGCGGGTCGGCGCGCTGTCAATGACATAGTCATTTTTTACTTCCAGATCCGCTTCACGGAGCGCTTTTTTAAACCCTTTCATACGTTTCGTCCATGTTGACGAGTGCTTCACGCCGCCCAAAAACGCAATCTCCTGATGGCCTTTCTCAATGAAATGACGCACTGCCTTATAGGTGCCTTCCTCATAATCGGCTCCGACAAAATCACAATCGGCGTCGGCAATCTCCCTGACGGCGAGCACGACCGGAATATCAAGCTGCTCAAGACGGGAAAGGGTTTCCTCAGCCGTACCTGAAACCGGACACAAAATCAATCCGCCGACCCTGTGCTCGAGCATGGTCGAGATCAGCTGCTCCTGCTTGGCGACGGAATCAAATGTCGTGCCTAACAGCACCGTTAATCCGACTTCCTCAAGCGTATTCTGAACGCCGATCAGAAACTCTGAGAAAAACGTATTGGAAATGTCAGTAATAATCAAACCTACCGTTGTAGACGTCTGTGATCGTAAATTCGCGGCAACCCGATCATATACGTACCCCAGCTCCCGCATGGATTGCAGCACTTTCTCACGGGTCGCTTCGGAAATTCGCGGATTATTGCGGACGATTAATGAAGCGGTGGATGTTGAGACGCCGGCATGTTCAGCGACCTGCTGCAATGTCACCCGGCGTTTTTTTTGCTGTTTCATACGTCGCATTCCTCACTTGGTTTTTATTCGTTACATCCATTATAAGCGTTTTGGCGCATGAGAAGAAAGAGAGAGGAGGAGAAAATGACAAAGCGCCGGAAGACGGATTGTCCTTCGGCGCTTCTGTCACAATAGGTTATTCAAACATTTGCTCTTTAATATACTGAACCGGCATTTCACGGCCTGTCCAATATTCAAAGGCCATGGCGCCCTGCCAAAGCATCATGCCGAGGCCGTTAATGGTTTGGCAGCCGGCCGCTTGAGCTTGTTCAAGCAATTTCGACGTAACGGGATTGTAAACGACGTCTGTCACAATCAAATCAGGACGGAGCATGGATGTATCTTCAATGACGCTCAAGCCTTCAAGCGGTTTCATTCCGACACCCGTTCCGTTTGTGAAAATATCGCTTGAAGCGATTTCAGCACGCAGCGCATCTTGATCTTCGAGCGGGAAGACTTTCGCTTTGCAAGAAGATCCCTTCATTTCTTCATTGATGATGCGGACGTTTTCTTCCGCTTTTTCGAAAAACGCGTCATTGCGGGCGAAAATAGAGATTTCTCCGAGGCCTTCCAATGCGGATTGAATCGCTATCGGAGTGGCGGCCCCGCCGGAACCGACCAGCGTCATTTTTTTGCCTGTGATATCGACGCCGTGTTCTTTTAAGTTGCGGACGTATCCCATACCGTCAGTGGAGTGTCCAATCAGTCTGCCGTTTTCATTAACGACTGTATTCACCGCGCCGGTGAATTTCGCTGAATTCGCAAGTTCATCGAGGTAAGGGAGAATGTTCATCTTGTTCGGCATCGAGACATTGAAGCCTCTGACGTTTAAGGCGCGCATTCCCGTTACCACATCTTCCAGCTGTTCATTGCCGACTTCAAACGCGAGGTAAGCGTAGTTCAATCCTAATTTTTTAAACGCCAGGTTGTGCATCGCCGGAGATAAAGAGTGTCCGATCGGTGTCGCGAATAATCCGATAAGCTGAGTTTTTCCGTTAATCCGTCCTAATTCTTTCTTCATGATGTATTCCTCCGTTAGTCCATTCATTTGTTTTTTATCCCGCTTTGAGGGCAGAAAAACGCTGATTACATATGTTTATTTAAAATGCTGAGTACGCTGCGCAATTCCTCAACGGGAATCTGTCCGGGCGCTGATGCTTCTTTGCCCGCTCCGAACGTGCACGCTGAGCCGAAGACTTCGCCGGCCAGGCGGCTGATCAGGCCTGTTCCCGCCATTGACATTGTGATGATCGGCCGGTCCGCGTATTGTGTTTTCATCGTGTGAGTGGCATCCAATAAGACGAAAACATCTTCAGTGCTTTGCGGCATCACCGCGATTTTCGGAATGTGCGCGCCGTACGCCTGCATGTTCCGCAGCCGGGAAATGATTTCTTCTTTTTTCGGTGTCTGATGAAAATCATGATTGGACATGACGACATATACGCCGTTGTCTTCAGCGGTTTTCACAATTGATTTGACTTCCGCTTCTCCCGTAAACAACTCAACGTCTGCAAGGTCAATGTGTTTTGTTTCGATGGCGGTTTTAAGCAATTCAATGTAAAAGCGATCATCAATAACTTTATTTCCGCCTTCTTTATGAGTTCTGAATGTGAAAAGCAGCGGTGTTGCGCCTGCGGCTTTCCGCAGCTTTTCAAGCATGCCTATTACGGCGTCCTGGCTGTCAACATGCTCATATACATCCGCCCGCCACTCAATGATATCCGGGCGAAGCCTGTTGACGGCTTCAATTTCTTCGAGCAGTTCTTTCTCTCCGGCCGCCATCAGCGGCACAATGATCTTCGGAAGCCCTTCGCCGATGACCGTGTTTCTGATCGTGATAGATTGCATGATAAATCCTCTCCCTTAAAAAATAGTCAGGCTTTCATCACTTGCTTAAAGCGGATTCCGATAAACAATGCGAGAAGGGCGCTGACGGCCGCAATTCCGATATCAAGCAGAAAAACAGGCGTCAGGCCGGCCGCTTTGGATATCGCTCCCGTTACAAGCGGAATGACAATAAAAGATAAGCTTGATGCTATATTAACAAAAGATGTGATCGTACCTTTATTTTTAGGGAATAAAACAGCCATAACCGTCATCGCCAATTGCAGAATGCCCGCTGTTGAAAGTCCGATGACAAAGGAGCTGATGACCGATACGGCCGGCTGATGAATGAAAATCAGAGCAAGCAGCGCAATTGCCGCGATCACAGGGTACAGCACCATTACCGTAATCGGCTGAATCACTCTGTTTAACAGCACGGCCAGCAATAACACGGACACAAGCGCACCGATGCTGTAATAGCTCAGCAATTTGACGGCTTGCACCTCAGGCATGCCCAAAACGGTTTGCCCGAACTTAGGAAGCCATACTTGAACGAGCATAAACAGCGCCGTAGATGAAAAGCCTAACAGAATGATCGCAAGGCCTTCGCGCCATATCGACGGCTGTGATGTGAACGCGTCATCAGACGCAGAGGCTTCCGTCCGGCCGCCGTCTTCTTTTTGCTTATGATTCGGAAACGGAACTTTTAACAGGAAAAAGCCGTTCAGGAAGAAAATAATGCCCGGTACGAAAAACGTCCAGCCGTAAAACAAATGCCTGTCCGCAATAAACGCGATAAAAAACGGAAGCACCGTCGCGCCGATGGATACAAACGCTTTAATTAACACGGTTGCAGAGCTTGCGTTTTTCGGAAATCCTTCAATAAGCGCCGGATATGTCCCGGAATCCAAAAAGGAATTGGCGATCCCGGCGAAAATGGCGAAGATAAACGCGGCCGTGTAGTTTGTCGAAAGCGGAATTCCGATTAGGAAAATCAGATACAGAAAGGCGCCCGACACGATAAACGGCCGTCTCCCGAATGTATCCGAAAGCTTCCCGGCAAACAGAAGCGAAATCAGCTTCCCGATCCCGATGGCGGAGACCAAATAGCTGACCCCGGCTGCGGATGTATGAAGCTGTTTTGATAATGCCTCCATATTGGATGCGATAATAATATTGATCATGCCCAGCAGGAAATAGTTAATATAAAGACCCGCTGCCATTTTGGTGTATATGTTTTTCATGATGACATCCCCTAATGCGGTTAATAAAGAATTAAATTATTTTTTTAATTGATAAGCGCAGATCCATTCCCCTTTATTGAACCACTGCCTTTCTTTGAAAACTGGTTTGATAAAACGGCTGCAGAGACAAACTTGAATAACGCTGATATCACAACGAGTATATCGTTCTACTAAATAAAAAAAGATAAGCGGCCCGCTCATTTAGTATATCGTTCTACCAAGTTCACAGTAACTATACTCCTTCTTTTTATATGTGTCAAACCGATGAACTTTTATTTTTTACTTTTTTAAATCAAAAAAAGACCCGCCGTTTTTCGGCAGGTCGGACATGGGTTTATTTTCTGAGAGAGGCGAGCTCCTCGGCAATGGCCTGCATTTCACTCGGGCTGAATGATGCTTTTTTCATGACCATTTGATGAAGGTATGTAAGATCTTCTATTTTTTCATCACTGAAGTCTTCCGCTCTGATGACACCGACATTGAGCATGTTGAGCTTTTGCGAAATGTCTTCAATCATTTTGTTTAACGTTTCTGTTTGTTGGCTCGGCAAATTCATGCATCCTTTCATGACCGTTTTCGTACCCTTTATTCTAACAGAATTCATTTAGAATAAAAGCTTATTTCCACAGCCGCAGAAAAGTTGCTAATATGATGATAAGGTTTTTGATCCTCAAAATGCGGGGAAAGAATAGGGAGGTTATTGATATGATACATGTGCTGTTTGTCTGTCTGGGAAATATTTGCCGGTCGCCTATGGCAGAGGCGGTATTTTCTGATATGGTGAAGAAAAACGGGCTGAACGGGCAGATTAACATTGATTCAGCAGGAATCGGCGCCTGGCATGCGGGAAATCCGCCGCATGAAGGGACAAAGGAGATCCTGAAGAAGAAAGGGATCAGCGCAAGCGGCATCACGGCGAGGCAGGTCCGTGAGTCTGATCTGACCGATTTTGATTACGTCATTGCGATGGATGCAGAAAATATCGGACATCTGCGCAGCATGGCCGGTTATAAAAAAGCGGCGCCGCGTATTGCAAGGCTGCTTGATTATGTACCGGAGTCGGACCTTGCGGACGTGCCCGATCCGTATTATACCGGGAATTTCAGCGAGGTGTACGCTTTGGTCGAGTCCGGGTGCCGTCATTTGCTGGAGACAATAAAGAAAGACCATCATTTATAAGGGGGATTGACCGATGAAGCAGACACGCATCATGGCAAAAGCGATTCTGATCGGCGCTGCCGCCGGCGGAGCACTGTCCTTATTACATAAGCCGACGAGAGAGGGATGTTTCCGGAACATGGACGCGTACAGGCGCCGTGCGGCATTTTACCGAAAACATCCTGAAGCCCTGAAACAGCAGGCTTCTGCAAAACTGGATCAAGTGAAAATCATCGCCAATAACGTATCGGAAGATCTGAGTTTTTTAAACGGACAGATCACCAAGCTGAAGCAGACGACGCCGCAGGTCATTGACCTGTTAAAAGAAACGAAGGAGCATTTTTCGAAAAACGATCATTGAGGTGGGATGTCATGGGTTTTATAAAGGAGCTGTTTGCAAGGTTTTCACTGCATGAAGGACAAAGTAAATCGGCGGAGCTGGCGTATTTTTTCCTGCTGTCATTGTTTCCGTTGATGATTTTCATGCTGACGCTCACCGCCTATCTTCCCATATCGGCAGAAGACGTGCTCGGGGCGGTCGATCAATACGCGCCCGACAGCGCCATGTCCATGGTGAAATCCATAACGGAGCAAACGCTGAACAACCGCAGCGGCGGGCTTTTGTCATTCGGGATTATCGCCGTCATCTGGTCGGCTTCGAATGGTATGAACGCGATTGTCAGAGCATTTAACCATGCCTACGAAGTCGAGGAAAACCGCTCATTTATCATCATTCGCCTGACCTCAATTTTTTTAACCATCGCGATGGTGGTTACGATTTTAATCGCATTGCTTCTGCCGGTATTCGGCAGAGAAATCGGAATGCTGGCCGCAGATTTCATCGGCGCCTCAGGCCTGTTTTTGCAGGTGTGGTCGGTTGTCCGCTGGGGTATCAGTCCGCTTATCCTTTTAATCGTGTTTACCGCGCTTTACATTTTCGCGCCGAATAAAAGGCTTTCCCTCCGTTTTGTGCTGCCGGGAGCCGTATTCGCGGCAGCCGGCTGGATTATCGTCAGTATGCTGTTCTCATTTTACGTCGGCACCTTTGCCAACTACAGCGCCACATACGGGAGCATCGGGGGAATTATCGTCCTTATGATCTGGTTTTATCTTACGGGAACACTGCTGATTTTAGGAGGAGAAATCAACGCGCTTTTACATAAACGTAAAAAGCTTCCTGATGAAAATCCGTACCGCGGGAGCAAGCTATAGAGGAACGGATGACGTTCAAGCTGAAAAACGGAGGGAATCGGCTATGACCAAGCATACGAAAAAAGGCGGAAGCCATAATAAACAAAACTCAAAAAACGGCCCGAAGAATAAAACAAGCGGAAGCGCTAACGGGCAGAACGGATACCACTAGAAAGAAGCCGCCTGACTTAGATCAGGCGGCTTTTTTATGAGGCCGGAAAAGAATGGGATTCGGATGCGGGACTGTGCTTTGTTTTGCCAAAGACGAGCGCAAGCCAAATACAGACCAGAATCACCGTAATAAAGTAAAACAAATTGGCGCTTTCAAACCGCTGCATATACCAGCCGCCCGCCACCGGGCCGATCATGCTGCCGAGGCTGAAGGAAATGCCGCAGAGCAGATTGCCCGCCGGCAGCAGATGGGACGGCAGCAGGTCGCTCATATAGCTGATGCCGAGGGAAAACATACTGCCGACCGCCATTCCCGCCGTGAAAAAGCAGCAGCCGATGACAGAAGGCGACGGAAACAGTCCGGCCGTCAAAAAGCAAAGGGCACCCGTTAATAAGATGACGAGCAGGACACGTTTTCTCCCGAATCGATCGCTTAATAAACCGAGAGGGAACTGGAATACAATACTTCCGATAGCAAAAGCGGGCAATATCAGCGCGACGGCATCAACGGATATGCCTAAACGCAGGGCGTACACGGGAAAGCTTCCGTTCAGCGCCGTTTCTAAAAAACCGTACCCGAAAGCCGGGAGAAAAGCGACCCAGCCGAAAAGAAGGGCGCGGTAAAACCGTTTTGCGCTGTTATCCCCGGATGTTTCATCCGGACCTTGCGCCGGGTACTCATTACGTAAGACAAACACAAACAGCCAGGCGGCAAGACTGATACAGCCGGATACGATAAACGGAAGGGACGGACTTGTTTTCACAAGAGGGACCATGAACGGGCCGACAGCGAATCCAAGCCCGAAGGACAGTCCGTACAGCGAAATGTTTCTTCCTCTGTTTCGGGGCGTTGACTTTGACGTCACCCACGTTTGGGTTGAAAAATGCAGCATATGATCCCCGATTCCGATAAAGAGCCGAAGAAAAAACCATAACCATATGGATTGAAGCCAAATAAAACTGAATAAGCTGATGATAACAAGAAATCCGCCCATGACCATCAGAGGTTTGAATCCGAGTTTTCTCAGCGGCGCTTCCATAAACGGCGACGCCAGGAGCACACCGATATAAAGGCCGGTTGCGTGAAGTCCGTTTATAGCGGCTGATTCTCCGTTCGTTTCAAAAATGACGGAGATCACCGGCAGAAGCATGCCTTGGGAAAATCCGGAGATGGAAACAAGCAGAACCAAAATAAAGAAGTACAGTCGTGACATCGCGTATTTCTCCTTCTTCAGTATCTTTCTTGATCGTACACGGATTTGTCGCATCCGGCAACCTGAAAATGCCAATTCGGGCTGCCGCGGAAGTGTAATTGAGGGAGTTTTTGAGAAGGATATAAAAAGACTCATTCGAAAAAAGGAGCCAGGCAGATATGAATCGGATTTTTTTCTTTACGGCTGCGGCGGGAGTGCCGCTTTCAGTCATCGGCGGCCTGATGCACTGGCCGTCAGCGGTTTTGTTTATTATTTATTGCTTGACGATTATTGCGCTTGCAAGTTATATGGGGAGAGCGACTGAATCTCTTGCCATTATCGCGGGACCGCGGATCGGCGGTCTGCTGAATGCCACGTTCGGCAATGCGGTAGAGCTGATTATATCGCTTTTTGCCTTAAAAGAAGGGCTGACGGGCATCGTGCTTGCTTCACTGACCGGTTCGGTGCTCGGCAATCTTCTGCTCGTCGCGGGATTGTCGTTTTTTATCGGCGGTTTGAAATACAAGCGGCAGGAATTCAATATTCATGATGCCCGGCATAATTCCGGCCTGCTGATTTTTGCCATTATCGTAGCTTTTGTCATTCCCGAAGTGTTTTCCATGGATATGGGGGAAAAAAACAAGCTTGATTTGAGTGTCGGCATCAGCATCATCATGATCCTTTTGTACGTGGCGGCTCTTTATTTCAAGCTCGTCACCCACCGCGGTGTTTATCAGCCGAATCAGCCGGAGGCAAAGGTAGAAGAGGAGCAGCCTGAGTGGTCGGGGAAAAGAGCGACAGCCGTCTTATTTATTTCAACCATTATCGTCGCCTACATATCTGAAAACCTTGTCCATACGTTTCATGCGGTGGCTGAACAGTTCGGCTGGAGCGAGCTGTTTATCGGAGTGATTATCGTCGCAATCGTCGGAAATGCCGCAGAGCATGCGTCGGCGATTATTATGGCGTACAAAGACAAAATGGATGTCGCCGTTGAAATCGCGGTAGGCTCGACTTTGCAGATCGCCATGTTTGTGGCTCCGGTTCTTGTGATCTGTTCCATCTTTTTTCCGGTCAATATGCCGCTTGTATTCACATTGCCCGAGCTTGTCGCGATGATCTCATCCGTCCTTTTGATGACGATGATTTCAAATGACGGTGATTCGAACTGGTTTGAGGGGGCTACGCTCCTTGCCGCTTATGTCATCATGGCGATCGGTTTTTTCCTGCTTTAACCTGTAAAAAATGCGGATAACAACGATTGCGGAGGAAAAGACTAAAGGAAAATGCTATAGAAAGAGTGATATGATGAGAAAGCTGTTTCATGCCACACTGATTCTGCTGTTATCCTTTAGTTTTTTCGCAACGCCGTCTGCCGGTGCAAAAAAACCGTTTAAAGTTCCCAACTCTGTCGTAAGCATTTCAAAGGAAAATACGTATCCGAATGCTTCACAGGATCAGCCGATGCTTCAGCCGAGCAAACTGGCGAAGGAATTGTTAGATACATCCGAGATCAACATCGAAAATCCGCATCTGATAAAGATGCTGAATGAATCCTCGGTTTCCGGTTCACCGCTTGCCATCGGATACCGGGCGACAATATTTCTCGGGAAATGGGCGCTCGGCTATCAATCGAACGAAACGGTCGCCAACTGGGAATATAAAAAAATCAATACGAACAGAGCGGATAACCGGGGCGGGCAGCAAACCGCGGTTATCTCATACGCCCAAGAACAGCAATACAAAATCAAAGGCGGGCTCACAGCGAAGGTGCCGAACGCAGAAGACGTAAAAAGCATGATGATGCAAAAAGCGATGAAGAAAACAAAACTGCCGCTCGCGTTTGAAACGGTTATCGGCGCAGGCACAAAACGCGATCAAACCTACAAAATTTCTCCGCAGCGGCTCGGCTACCTGCACGCCTACGCTCCGGCCGTTAATGAAAAAGGAAAAGTAACATACGGTGAAGTGTATTTGGTGCTGAAAGGCAGCAAGCGGAAACTTGTCGTCAAAAATGTGACTTCGCAAGGAATCGGGGCTTGGATTCCGGTGCAGGACCACGTCACATTCGGTTTTCAAATGACAGCGCAGCCGAGATAAATAAAAAAAAGCTGATTCCGGTTCGGGAATCAGCTTTTTTGTGTGTGATACATTTCCTCAAGCAATTGCACATTGTTGTTGTACAGCTCCCGGGCAAGAACGCGTCTCACCGCAAGGCTCGCCGAGAAGTATTCTGTGTCTTGAACCATGCCTTTGACAGTAAATTCTATGCCTCTTGTCAATTTGTTCAGGCTCATGATTCCATGCACTTGAAACGGCTCCGTCGCATTGAGAAATTCATCCCGCTTCAGTGAATCGCGAAGCTCATCATTGAGCATGTCGCAGGCTTTTTCTAAGACGGCATATACCCGCTCGGGATCTTCCTTGTAACTGATCACGACGGACTCGGTAATCCGCATAAAATCAATGTTATAGTTTTGAAGCTGTCTGACCTCACCGTTTGAAATGGTAAGCAGCTTGCCGGTCCACTCACGGATCTGGAGGGAACGGAGTCCGATTTCTTCCACTGTGCCGTTGAACAGATTGTTAATCGTCACGTAATCGCCTTTATGAAGCTGGCGTTCGTATATTAAAAAAACACCGGCCAATATGTCCTTGATTAACGACTGGGCGCCGAAACCGATGACGATACCGGCAACACCCGCCCCGGCTAAAATTCTGCCGAAATCATGAACGAATAAAGAAATGACGTAAAAGATAAAACCGATCGTCGCCGTATACTGGGTGATGGACCGGACGAGGCTTTCAATCGTTTTCCCTTTCCGTTCCTCTAAGAAATCCGTACGTTTAAATAACACCTGGACAAAGCGGTTGATCAGAAAAACACCGGCGTAAAGCACAAGAGCGACGATGATGATCTCAACCACTTTGCTTTTTAAAATGTCCGTAATTGTCGTTTCCATCTTCTGTTAACCTCTGGCTTTTCGTAATGAAAAATCCGTATCCTGATAATAACTGTTTTTGACAAGGACGTTCGGGCCGAGGCACCGGACGTTTGTGCAGCGGCAGTTCAGCTCTTTGCTCAGCTTCGTCTGTCTCCACTTGTCATATGCTTCGGGAAGGCTGTCTGTTTTAATATTGCCGAGCGGCGGTGTATCGCCGAAATCCGTGACAATGATATTTCCGTCAAAAATGTTGACATTCAGGCGGGAGCGGCCGTCAGGGTCGTTTCGCACCGTAACGTTTTTCGCTTCCCGCAGGCGGCGGAGGAGCTTCTGGTCTTCTTCATCAGGGCTGCATGCGTAAAACGGGAGCGTGCCGAACAGCATCCATGTCTCTTCATCGCGAATGTCGAGCAGATGATGAATGGCCTGTCTCATGTCCGTCAGGCTGAGTGATTCAAGCGCGCTGGCGAAATCACTCGGATACATCGGATGGACTTCGTGCCGCTGGCATTTCATTTCTTCCGTAATCTGCCGGTGAATATGTTCAATATGCGGCAGCGTCCGTTTGTTCAGCATCGTTTCCGCTGAAACCATTACGCCTGCTTCGACAAGCGTGCGGCTGTTTTCAATCATTTTGTCAAAATAGCGCGCCCGCTGTTCAAATGTCGGTTTCTTCTCCATCATCGCAAATCCGATGTCGGCAAAGTCCTCGACCGTTCCCCAGTTGTGTGAAATGTGAAGAACGTCCAAATAAGGAATAATCCGTTCGTAGCGCCCGATATCAAGCGTCAGGTTTGAATTGATCTGTGTACGGACGCCGCGTTCATGCGCATATTTTAAAAGCGGGACGACGTATTCCTTTACCGATTTCAGCGAAAGCATCGGTTCGCCGCCCGTAATGCTGATAGAGCGTAACAGAGGAATTTCATCAAGCCGCTTTAATAAAAGGTCGATCGGCAGCGCATTCGGGTCTTTCGGCTGGAGCGTGTACCCGACGGCGCAGTGCTCGCATCTCATATTGCACAAAGTCGTCGTTGTGAATTCAACGTTCGTCAGTTTCATATCTCCATACTGGTCGACATCCATGTACGCTTCCCAAGGATCGTACTCCGGTGTGATCGGACGCAGTGCTGTGTTTTGTGTCATGACTATCTAACTCCTTTATAAATGGGGCATACTAACGTCTGCCAACTGTTAATTTTAGACCTGATCTGCCAAGATCGCAAGTAGCGGAACCATTGAAAAACGGCAAAAAATACGCTACCATTATAAAAAATGAATGGAGTGGAAGTATGGGGAATGCAGTAAACAGCAAAGATCAGCAGCTCGATTACCTGAAGAACAGACTCGATATGTTTATGAATGTCATTGATTCATTAGACCCTGAATCAACGGATGTTGAAGATATAGACCGGCTCATCGGCATGCTTGATGATCTGGAAGCAAAATACGAACGCTTTAAAAAGGATTGGGAATAAACCCCGGCGGCTGCCGGGGTTTTTCTTTTTCCATAATGCGGCTGTATAAAAGGGCAGGGCCTACTGCAAAATAAGGAAAAATGCAGAAGGAGTGCTGGTCATGAAATGGTTTTGTTCAATTTGCTGCATGGCCGTTTTACTTGCAGGAGGCATCAACAGCGCAGAAGCCGTGCCGAATGAACGGATAAACTGGGGCTTTAAACGCAGCGTCAATCATCAGCCGCCGGATGCCGGCAGACAGCTGGACAATCTGGTCAAAAAATATGATGCCTTTTATTTGGGCAATACGAAAGAAAAGACCATCTATTTAACGTTTGATAACGGATATGAAAATGGGTACACCCCGAAAGTGCTTGATGTGTTAAAAAAACATCACGTCACGGGCACTTTTTTTGTCACGGGTCATTTTGTGAAAGAGCAGCCTGATTTGATTAAACGGATGTCAAAGGAAGGCCATATCATCGGCAATCATTCTTTTCATCATCCTGATCTGACGACAAAAACGGGCGATCAGATTCAAGACGAACTCGATTCCGTCACGGAAGCTGTGTACAACATTACCGGAAAGCGGGACAACCTGTATCTCCGTCCGCCGCGCGGCGTATTCAGCGAATATGTCCTCAAAGAAACGAAGCGCCTCGGCTACCAAACCGTTTTCTGGTCCGTCGCATTTGTCGACTGGAAGGTTAACGAGCAAAAAGGGAAACAATACGCCTATGATCACATGATAAAGCAGGCGCATCCCGGCGCGATCTACCTTCTCCACACCGTTTCAAAGGACAATTCAGAAGCTCTGGACGATGCCATTTCCGATTTGAAAAAAGAAGGCTACACGTTTAAAAGCATTGATGACCTGATGTTTGAGAAAGAAATGAAGCTGCCGCGCCTGTAGAAAACACCTCTCCTGGTAATGGAGAGGTGTTATTTTGTTATTTTAAGCTTTTAATCAGTGCAGCCCAATCCAGATCCCCGAAGCCTTGTTCGATCCCGCTTTCAAAATGGCTCTTGGCCAGCTCGGCAAGAGGGAGTTTTGCGGAAGCCTGTTCAGCGGCGGCGAGCGCCAGATTGGTATCCTTCAGCCCTAAAGACATTTTGAAGCCGGCCGGCTCAAATTTTTCCTCAGCCATGATCGTGCCGTAATTTTGATAGACGGGAGAGCCAAAGAGCGCGCCGGCAATTTCTAAAAATTGTTTCCGTTCTAAACCGAACTTCTCCATCATTAAGAATGATTCAGATAACGCCTCCAGCATAGAAACGAGCAAGAAATTGACGCTGATTTTCGCGGCGTTGGCCGTTTTTGTTTCTTCACCAGTGTCAAATACTTGCTGACTCAGGATGTTAAGCAGCGGTTCGGCCTTTTTCTTCGCTTCTGCCGGTCCGGCTGTGATGATGCGAAGCTCAGCCTTCTCGGCGGCATCGGGGCGGCCGAGGACGGGAGCGGCGATAAAGGACTGCCCTCTGCCCGAATGTGCGGCGGAAAGCTGTTCTGACAGCGCCGTACTGATCGTGCTCATTGAAATATGAATGCCGTTTTCAGATAACCCGGCAATAATGCCGCAAGCTCCGAACGTTACGCCTGTTACGGCTTCATCGTCTGACAGCATGGACAGCACGATCTCTGCATGTTCAGCTGCCTGGCGGGGCGTTTCGGCATATTCAGCCCCTTTATCCAGCAGGTCAGCCGCTTTTTCTTTCGTCCGGTTATATACAGTCAGGCTGTATCCGGCTTTCATGATATTTTCGGCGATGGGGCGGCCCATATTGCCGAGTCCGACGATGGCGATCTTCATTTGACAGTCCATCCAATATTTTCCACCATTATACATGCAAAATGGTTAATCTGCTGTGTACAGGATTGCCACTTTCAGTTCAGGTTCTGAGGACCATCCGGAGTCTGAGGCGGCTTTCCCCTTATAAAATCCGGTAAATCGGGTTTTGATGATTGTTTTTGAACGGGGTTTTACAGTGAATGTTTTTGATTTGAATGTGACGTCCTTTATGTTTTCTGATAAATCCGGCGTGACAGAAATGGTTTGTTCCCCTTTTCCGTAATGATTGATATAAAGCGTGCAGCTCATGCCCGCTCTTTTTCGCTCAACCAGATGACTGCATTCGCTGCGGTGCTTCAAATATTCGACAGCCTCTTTTTCGGGCGCGAACTGTTTTAAGGAAAAAGCGGCATATTCGGTGGCAGGACTGATACCGGAAGCGGCCCCCATACTGAGAAAGATCAGAAACAGCCCCGCCGCGGGAAGCGTCCGCCTGAACGCGGCGGCACACCAGATTAACGCCGCAAAGTAAAGCACGACCCCGGGAATGACGGAGATATGGGCTCCATCTTCCGACCAAGAGGAAAAGCCGAGTAACTCAAAGATGTAATCAGACACCGTACGGCCGTTATACAGCGGGGCAATGGACATGACACTGAAAAGCAGGAGGACAGAAGAAATGATTTTGTGAGAAAGGATGGTAACGGCGCACACCTCTTTACGTTTTTTTCCAGACTATCATGTTTTCTCAAAAAAAAGAACAGCCGGCAGCCGTTCTTACTTGAAAATATTAAACCAGCCTTTGCGGGCGAACCAAAACAGCATGGCGGCCACAAGGACGGCCATTACGCCCAAAACGATAAAATACCCGTATTTCCAATGAAGTTCAGGCATGTTATCGAAATTCATGCCGTAAACCCCCGCGATGAACGTCAGCGGGATAAAAATGGTCGAGACGATGGTTAATGTCATCATAATGGCGTTCATCCGGTTTGAATTCAGCGTCACATAGCTGTCCCGCAAATCTGACGTCATATCACGGTTTGACTCGATCAGCTCAGCCAGTTTTAACAGGTGGTCATAAATATCGCTGAAATACGCCTTTGTTTCACGGCTTTCTTTTACATGGTCAAGGCTCAAAATCCGGTACATTAAATCGCGCATCGGAATGATCGTCCGCCTCAGGTTCAAAAGATCAGTCCGCAATTCAAACACTTCGTTCATTAAAGTGCCGTAAGATTTATGGGTTCTGCTGTCTTCAATTTCATTCAGCCGGTCTTCAATTTTGTACAGCACGGGGAAATATTCATCGACAAGCTGATCCATAATCATATAAGTGATGTGCCCGGGCCCTTTTTTGGCTAATCCCGGAGAAGCGAAAAAACGTTCTCTCACCCTTGAGACGCCGGGCGATTCGTGCAAATGGAAGCTGACGATGAAACGGTCGGACTGAAAAATGTCCACCTCTTCCATTTCCAGTGTGTCCGGGTTCAAGGCGTGGAGCACATAAAAACGGTAGCCGTCATAATGGTCGATTTTCGGCCGCTGCATGTGCTGAAAGCAATCCTCGATCGCTAGCGGATGAAAATGAAAATAATCCCGCAGCAGCTCGGTTTCATGCATCTCAGCGCCGAAAAAATCAATCCAGTACCATGCGATGTCCGGTTGTTCTGTACGTGATAGGGGGATATTATCTAATATCTCATTATGTGTTGTGATTGCGGTTATATGTATCATAAACAACCCTCCGCCTGCCATTATATCATGCGGCGTTATGAAGAAAAGTATACGAATTGCCGCCCGGCCGCTTCATGATATACTTGGACAAAAAGGGGTGGAGCATATGTGGAAGGAAATGGTTTCGGTCACACCGCCGTATCATTTTGATAAAGTCCTTGAAAGGCTGTCGCTCGATCCGCTGAATGCGGTCGATCTTAAAACAAGATCAATCAAAGTGCCGCTCAGAACACGGGACGGCAAACTGTCCGTCATCACGGTTCAAGGGGAAGGCACCGCCGCTGACCCGGTTTTTCTCGTCAGCGGAGAAACGGACCGCAAAGAGATGATTGAACGGATCAAACACATTTTTCAGTGGGAGCAGCCGCTTCAGCCTGTACTTGATCATTTCTCAAAAACAAATCTGTCGGCGCTTTTTGAGGAGCATGCGGGAACCCCGCTCGTCTTGGAATATGACGTCTACAACTGTCTCATGAAATGCATCATCCACCAGCAGCTCAACCTGTCTTTCGCATTTACCTTAACAGAACGGTTCGTCCATGCCTTCGGTGAACAAAAAGACGGCGTCTGGTGCTATCCCGAGCCGAAAACGATCGCGGCGCTTGATTATCAGGACTTGCGGGAGCTCCAGTTCAGCATGAGAAAAGCGGAATATGCGATTGACATTTCACGGATGATTGCAGACGGAGCGCTCAATCTGGCGGAACTTTCTCATTTATCGGATGAAGCCATTATGAAAAAGCTGATCACCATCAGAGGCATCGGCCCGTGGACCGTCCAAAACGTCCTCATGTTCGGCCTCGGCCGCCCGAATCTGTTTCCTTTGGCGGACATCGGCCTGCAAAACGCCGTCAAACGCCGCTTCGCCCTAGAGGATAAACCGTCAAAAGACGTGATGCTCCAGGTAAGCAGCGAATGGGCGCCGTATTTAAGCTATGCGTCCTTGTACTTGTGGAGAAGCATTGAATGAAAAAAGGAAACTTCCAGTGAAAAACATGAAGGAACCGCCGGCTGCATGTTATACTGAAAAGATGTGATATTTCAAATCAGCCGTTTTCCCATGAGAAAGGCTTTATATAGAAACGGAGAGAAAAAAACGTGAATCAACATCAAAAAAAGGCGCCTGCCGAATTGAAAATCGGACAGACATTTCCGCTGACCATCAAACGTCTCGGCATTAACGGAGAGGGCGTCGGCTATTTTAAGAAAAAAGTTGTCTTCGTACCCGGCGCTCTGCCAGGGGAAGAAGTCGTTGCCGAAGCGACAAATGTGCAGCCGAAATTTTCAGAAGCACGCGTCAAAAAAATCCGCAAGCCGTCTGAACACCGCGTCACGCCGCCATGCCCGGTCTACGACCAGTGCGGCGGCTGTCAGCTTCAGCATCTGGCATACACCCAGCAGCTTCGCGAAAAACGCGACATCGTCATTCAGTCTCTGGAACGTCATACGAGATTCAATGTCGAAGAAATGAACATTAAAGATACGATCGGAATGGATAACCCTTGGAATTACCGGAACAAAAGCCAGTTCCAAGTCGGACGCTCGCAAAGCGGCAGCATCATTACCGGCTTATACGGACTTGATTCCCATAAAATCGTTCCGATTAAGGAATGCATTGTCCAGCATCCGGCGACAAACAAAACAACGGGTATCGTCCGCCGTATTTTGGAAAAACACAACGTATCCGTTTATAACGAACGGACCAAAAAAGGCGATGTCCGCACCATCGTGACGAGAGTCGGTTTTGAAACAGGCGAAGTGCAGGTCGTGCTTGTCACCGCGAAAGAGACACTGCCGAATAAAGACGAGATCGTCAAAGCCATTCAGAACCGTCTGCCGGAAGTGAAATCGATTATTCAAAACGTCAATGGCGCGCGCACATCCGTCATTTTCGGTGACAAAACAAAAGCGCTGGCCGGAAGCCATGCCATTCAAGAAGTGCTCGGTGACGTGTCATTTGAACTGAGCGCCCGCGCCTTCTTCCAGCTCAACCCTGAGCAGACGGTCAAGCTGTATGACGAAGTGAAACAAGCGGCTCAGCTGACAGGAAAAGAAAAAGTCGTAGACGCGTATTGCGGCGTCGGTACGATCGGCATGTGGGTTTCAAGCGGCGCAAAAGAGATCCGCGGCATGGACGTCATTAAAGAATCAATTGATGATGCGAAGAAAAACGCCAAAAAACACGGCATCAAAAACGCGGCATATGTCACAGGAACAGCCGAACACTGGCTCCCGGAATGGACGAAAGAAGGCTTCCGCCCTGACGTGGTCATCGTCGACCCGCCGAGAACCGGCTGTGACAGAACATTTTTAGATACCATCAAAAAAGTAAAACCGAAACGATTCGTCTACGTTTCCTGCAATCCTTCCACACTGGCGAAAGACTTGCAGACGCTGTCGAAGGACTATCGCGTCGAATATATTCAGCCTGTTGATATGTTTCCGCAGACGGCTCATGTGGAAGCTGTGGCGAAGCTTGTTTTGAAATCGTCTAACTAAAATAAACAATTCGTAATCAGACCTGGATTTCGGTAAATAAACAATTCCGATTTCCGGGTCTTTTTCATGTTTTGCCCTTGTCCTATCTGTCTTTATTTAACTGATAAAAAGAGTTGAAAAAACGTATGGAAAAGCAAGTGAAAAACAGCCAAGCAGGCTGCTTTCTATTAACACTTTCTTTTTTTCGTTTGGAAACGGCATTACAGACAAAATATGAAGATCTTGTTGTGAATCAGAAGCAATAACAAGTCGTTCAAGTTCCGTGAATACTTGTAATCTCAGTTAATATTTTGTAAACTTCTTTCTTAAAGAATAAAGTCCCCGACACTCTCGGCACATCTACTATTGGCGATAGTTGTAATAAATGATAAAAAGGAGGTGAAATCGAATAAGAGATGTATTGGAACTTCAACAACTGTTTGAAGGTTCTGATGTAGAAGCTGCAAAAGGCAAAGGTGGCTTACTTTAATGTATAACGTATTAGCATTACAACAATTAAATAATAGCGCCGAGGCGGAAACGCAAGTGATAACAACTATTACAGTAATACATGCGATGGTTATATCCTTAATAAGTAATTATCGCGACAATCATGCTTCATCATATAATGATGTTAGATTGTCACCTGGCTAAAAAGTATTGCAGAAAAGGAAATGGATAATAAAATGGGTAAAGTAAACAAAAAACGACCGTTATATAAAAGAAGTTGGTTTCAAACGTTGTTGGCATTTTTAGTTTCACAGCTTTATTTTAATTTTGCAGAATTAACGGGATGGGGTCCTAATTATAGAGAAATGAATGGATTCCCAGCAAACATAGTTGAACTGGATTTCTTTCAAACATATCTTTCATTCTATGATAATCCATGGTTTAATATTGTCACTGTTTTCTTGGGGGTTTTCACTGTTATACAAATAATCATAGGTATAACAAAGGATATTCGAAATGAAAGCAATAACTTCTGATGCCTTATTTAATGATGAAAGAAAATAAACACTTTCTTATTAATCTTATGAATGAAGACTGCGGCAATTAGTCAGCAGTCTATTTTATTGGTTTTGGATCAGGATTACCGAATCGTAACCTTATACAAACATATAAAGGTGATTGTATAAAGATATTAACATACCAGATTGAAATTCTTGAATTCTGTTAAGTTCGAGTTTATTTTCTCTTCCCATCCCATCCTCTTTACTCCATGTGATTCACAAGCGGCAAGTTAACTTTTTACATTCTCTTGAGTACCCAGATATACTACCCCCAACCCCATTTGCTTAATCAAATTATTTTTCCGCAAATGATATTGAGATACGGATATGGTGCAGCGTTAAATATTTTATCTTCGATAACGACAATTATTTTGCATTGGTAATAGGGAGAACTCATATGATATTCTATTTAGGTTGGAATCCTTTTTGTCCAAAAAGAGCAAAAGTAAGGCCGCTAAGAAAGATGAAGGTCAGCGTTGCGTTAATATTAATAAACCACAATATAAATAAAAAAATAGGTGTAGATACTCATCACACTTTTTTCTCTTTCGAACCGATTATATGGTTAAGGAGTTGTAAGGTGTTCTATCATATCTATTCTACTTCAGTTTGCTTTTTCACTTTTTAACGTGTAAAAAGTGAAATGTTCAAAATTTACTATCGTTTGATAAGAAGTGCTGACACATGCTATAAGTGTAAAAGAAGCATGGTCAGTTTTTAATTTTGGGATAAAGGTTTGGCTGTATCCCATCATGAAAGGATTTGGATTTGTTATGACAGATAATTTCTGGCGTGAATTACCGCGGCCATTTTTTGTACTGGCACCAATGGAAGATGTGACGGATGTCGTTTTTCGCCATGTTGTGAGTGAAGCAGGCAGACCTGATGTGTTTTTCACAGAGTTTACAAACTCAGAAAGCTATTGTCACCCGGATGGGAAGGATAGTGTGCGCGGCCGTTTGACTTTCACGGAGGATGAACAGCCGATGGTTGCCCACATATGGGGAGATAAGCCTGAAAACTTTCGCCAAATGAGTATTGGGATGGCGGAATTAGGGTTTAAGGGCCTGGATATCAATATGGGCTGTCCTGTACCTAATGTGGCGGGGAATGGAAAGGGAAGCGGCCTGATTTGCCGTCCTGAAGTTGCAGCCGAATTAATACAGGCGGCGAAAGCAGGAGGTCTGCCGGTAAGTGTGAAGACCAGACTTGGCTACACGGATATAGAAGAATGGCGCGGCTGGCTGACACACATACTGAAACAAGACATTGCGAATCTTTCCATTCATCTGCGTACAAGAGCGGAAATGAGTAAAGTAGATGCGCATTGGGAGCTCATCCCGGACATTAAGAAACTTCGTGACGAGATAGCGCCAGATACCCTTTTGACGATAAATGGGGATATTCCTGACCGGGAAACCGGCTTGAAACTCGCTGAACAATACGGTGTTGACGGGATTATGATTGGACGAGGCATTTTTACTAATCCATTCGCCTTTGAAAAGGAGCCGAGAGAGCATAGCAGTAAGGAATTGCTTGATCTTTTGAGATTGCATCTGGATCTTCATGATGAATATTCAAAAGCAGAAGCTCGAGCATATAAACCGCTCCCTCGCTTTTTCAAGATATATCTCCGCGGATTCCGGGGAGCAAGTGAATTAAGAAATCAATGCATGAATACAAAGTCAACAGATGAAGTGCGTGCATTGCTCGATGACTTTGAGAGAAAGTATCTTGATGGGATGGAGCAAGAGTGACATAAACAACTCTTCATCCGGCCCGGAGTTCGGTTTGAATTCCGGGTCTTTTTGTGTGCAGCTTTTACCCAGACATATCCGTCATGCAGAAATAAACGAATAATGGTACATTGATAGGAAATACATCATAAAGGGGGAGAGAAAAATGAAACGACTGTGCATCATCCCCTGCGGCAAGAAAAAAATTTGGGATGTCCATTCAGATACAGGTCCGGTAAGGGCGGAAGACGCTTATCTCAGCCCGTTTCATCAGGCGTGCGAGCAATATGCGAAAGCATTTTTCGATGAGTGGGTGATTTTGTCGGCGAAGCACGGATTCCTTCGTCCGGATGATATTGTTCCCGGAAATTACGATGTCACTTTTGGAACCGGTCATCCGGAGATCATGGCAGCGGACGAGCTGCGCCGTCAATTTCATGAAAAAGGCTTTTACGACATCGAAGAGCTTGTCATGCTTGGCGGGAAAAAATACCGAAGCGTCCTAAACGCCGTCATCGGAGAGCATCAGCATATCACTTGGCCTTTGTCATCGTATAAAGGCATTGGCTACATGCTTCAAGCGCTGAATCGGGCTGTTGAAGAAAAGCATGAACTGCAGCGCGCGGATATGAAAAAAGAGTGTAACCACTCAAACGCCGCGATAGACTGTATGCAGAAGAATGAAGCAGTTAAAAGATTTCCGAGGAAATAAATACGTCGATCATTGTCAAAGACAGGGTGATGCCCGGTCTTTTTTGTATGCCATAAAACGAGACAAAGGGAACAGATCGAGACAAAATGAGACACCTGTCTCAAACTGTCTCCATTGTAAAAATAAAAACATTCATTTTACGGGCTTCAAAGGCTGGCATGCTTCTTGCATTTATAAGTGTGAACCCTAAATAGAAGGAGGCGCACAAAATGGAATTGTTAAAACGAGAAGGCTTGTCATTAACTGAGGAGAAAGCGCTGTGGATGTACCAAAAGATGCTGGAAATCAGGGGCTTTGAAGACAAAGTGCATGAACTGTTCGCGCAAGGAGTGCTTCCCGGATTCGTCCATTTGTATGCCGGTGAAGAAGCGGTAGCTGCAGGCGTGTGCGCTCATTTAGATGATGGCGACAGCATTACAAGCACGCACAGGGGACATGGCCATTGTATCGCCAAAGGCTGTGATCTGGACGGCATGATGGCGGAAATATTCGGAAAAGCGACCGGACTGTGTAAAGGAAAAGGCGGTTCTATGCACATTGCGGATCTTGATAAAGGCATGTTAGGCGCAAATGGAATCGTCGGGGGCGGCTTTACGCTCGCATGCGGATCAGCGCTCACGGCTAAATATAAACAAACTAAAAATGTAAGCGTTTGCTTCTTTGGAGACGGAGCCAATAACCAAGGGACCTTCCATGAAGGGCTGAACTTAGCGGCAGTATGGAACCTTCCTGTCGTGTTCATCGCCGAAAACAACGGCTACGGCGAAGCCACGACATTTGAGTACGCGTCAGCCTGTGATTCAATCGCCGATCGGGCGGCTGCCTATAACATGCCGGGGGTCACGGTGGACGGAAAAGATATTTTAGCGGTTTATCAGGCAGCCGGGGAAGCGATAGAAAGAGCAAGAAACGGCGGGGGCCCGTCTTTGATTGAATGTATGACTTACAGAAACTACGGACATTTCGAAGGAGATGCCCAAACTTATAAAACAAAGGATGAAAAGACTGAGCATCTTGAAGAAAAGGATGCCATTCAAGGCTTTAAAAACTATCTTCTAAAAGAAACAGATGCAAATAAACTGTCAGACATCGAACAGCGTGTCAGCGAATCGATTGAAAAAGCCGTCTCGTTCAGCGAGAAGAGTCCATATCCGAAAGAGTCAGAGCTGTTGACAGACGTCTACGTGTCATATGAAAAAGGGGGAATGTGAGATGGCGAGAGTCATAAGCATGTCGGACGCGATCAATGAAGCAATGAAGCTTGCGATGAGAAAAGACGACAATGTGCTTGTAATCGGTGAAGATGTCGCCGGGGGAGCGGCGGTCGATCATTTGCAAGATGATGAAGCATGGGGCGGTGTACTCGGGGTCACAAAGGGGCTCGTACAGGAATTCGGGCGCAGCCGAGTGCTGGATACACCGATTTCTGAGGCGGGCTACATGGGTGCGGCCATGGCTGCGGCATCCACGGGGCTGAGACCGATTGCGGAACTGATGTTTAACGATTTTATCGGAACGTGCTTTGACCAAGTGATCAACCAAGGTGCGAAATTCCGCTATATGTTCGGCGGTAAAGCGCAAGTGCCGATCACCGTCCGCACCACATACGGAGCCGGGTTCCGGGCAGCCGCTCAGCATTCGCAGGCGCTGTATGGCCTGTTCACCAGCATCCCGGGTCTGAAGACGGTTGTGCCGTCCAATCCATATGACGCCAAAGGTTTGCTGCTTTCGGCAATAGAAGACAATGATCCGGTATTCTTTTTTGAAGACAAAACGTCCTACAACATGAAGGGCGAGGTGCCGGAAGATTATTATACAATTCCGCTCGGAAAAGCGGATATCAAACGCGAAGGCAGCGACATCACGCTGTTTGCGGTCGGCAAGCAGGTCAACACCGCGCTTGAAGCGGCTGCACAGCTTTCTGAGAAAGGCATCGACGCCGAGGTGCTTGATCCCCGGAGTCTGTCTCCTTTAGATGAGGAAGCGATTTTCACATCGTTAGAAAAAACAAACCGGCTGATCATCATTGACGAAGCCAATCCGCGCTGCAGCATCGCTACGGATATTGCTGCGATTGTCGCCGATAAGGGCTTTGATTTGCTTGATGCGCCGATTAAGCGGATTACAGCGCCGCATACACCGGTACCGTTTTCGCCGGTGCTTGAAGATCAATATTTGCCGACACCAGACCAAATTGTCAGCGTCACGCTTGAATTGCTTGGCGAGCCGGCAATGAATTAAAGGAGGGATATAGAATGGCTGTAAAAGTAGTAATGCCGAAGCTGGGAATGGCGATGAAGCAAGGTGAAGTATCCGTCTGGAATAAAAAAGTCGGCGACCCGGTTGAAAAGGGAGAAAGCATCGCCAGCATCAACTCGGAAAAAATAGAAATGGAAATAGAAGCGCCTGAAAGCGGCACGCTTCTTCACATTAAAGTCAAAGAGGGAGAAGGAGTCCCGCCGGGAACGCCCATCTGTTATATCGGGGAAAACGGCGAAGAAGTGCGGGAGAAGGAGGCGCCGGCTCCTGAAAATGCAGGGAAACCGCAATCTGAACCTGAACATATTCCCGCTCCCAAAGCCGGGCAAAAGCGTAAACACCGCGTGAAAATATCACCCGTTGCCCGAAAAATGGCGGAGAAAGCCGGGTTGAAAGTTGATACGCTGAACGGGACGGGGCCCGGAGGCAGAATCGTAAAAGCTGACGTCATCAAGGCAATGAAGACGGAATCTGAACCGCAGTCTTCGGTTCAGACGGCACAGCCGGAGGGAAAACCGGCTTCAGCGATGAGAAAAGTGATTGCAGACCGAATGCACAAAAGCCTGCAAAACAGCGCCCAGCTGACGTTGACGATGAAAGCGGACATTACGGAGCTTGTAAAATGGCAGCAGCAGCTCGCCGACAGCGCGAAAAAGCGGAGCAGTGTTAAACTGACGGTCACACATTTCGTATCCCGGGCCGCGGTGCTTGCGCTGAAACAGCATCCTGAGCTGAACAGCTCTTATCAAGAGGAGCGGATCATCACCTATCCATATGTCCACCTCGGGATGGCGGTTTCTCTTGAAAACGGTCTCGTCGTGCCGGTGATCCGGGATGCGGAAAAGCTTTCATTCCTTGAGCTTGCGGATCACATCAGCACATCGGCACGCCGGGCGCGGGAAGGCAATGCTTCCGGAGATGATCTGCACGGATCGACATTTTCTATTACAAATCTCGGGGGTTACGGAATTGAGCATTTCACCCCGATTCTTAATCCGCCTGAAGCCGGTATTCTCGGAGTAGGCGCAAGCTATGAAACGCCTGCGTTTAAAGGAGATGAGCTTGTCAAAAGCACCATGCTGCCGCTGAGCCTTACCTTTGATCACAGAGTATGTGACGGCGCACCGGCTGCGGACTTCCTGAAAACGGTCAAAGCGCTGCTTGAAGAGCCGGCCGGATTGATTTTATAGAGAGGGTGAAGAGATTGACACTAGCCATTATCGGCGGCGGGCCTGCCGGATATGCAGCTGCCGTGACTGCCGCGCGGAGGGGAGAAGAAGTCGTTCTGATCGACAAAGGGCCGCTCGGAGGCACTTGTCTCAATGAGGGATGCATCCCGACAAAGTCGCTTTTGGAAAGCGCGAATGTGCTCGATAAAATCAGGCATGCAGATACATTCGGCATCGAACTGCCGCAAAACATTACACTCAATTGGGCCCGCATGCAGGGGCGCAAACGGCAAATCGTCAGCCAGCTCGTGCAGGGAATTCAATACTTAATGAAAGCAAATCAGATTAAAATCATCAGCGGGACAGCTTCATTTCTCACAGAGCAGACATTGCTTGTTGAAGGAGAAGGAGGCGCAAAAGACATTCTGGAAGCAGATCGGATATTGATTGCATCCGGATCTGAACCGGCGGAGCTGCCGTTTGCCCCATTTGACGGCGATTGGGTGATCGACAGCAAAGACGCGCTTTCTTTACAGAAAATCCCTTCTTCCCTGCTTATTGTCGGGGGAGGTGTGATCGGCTGTGAATTTGCCTCTTTATTCAGCCGGTTTAAAACGAAAGTGACGGTGATTGAATCGGCTGACCGGCTGCTTCCGGCAGAAGACGGGGAAATCGCCGCCGTTTTTGAAGACTCTTTAAGAGACAGCGGGGCTGATATTCAGACAAAAGCCGCACTTCAACGGATTGACAAAGAAAGGAAAACCGCCGTGTGGACAAAAGACGGCAAAGAAATTGAGGCTCAGGCTGATCACGTTTTGGTTGCAATCGGGAGAAAACCGCGTTTGCAAGAGCTGAATCTGGAGCAGGCCGGCATCCGCTATTCTCCGCGCGGCATTGAAGTCAATGACCATATGCAGACCAATGTGCCTCATATATACGCATGCGGCGATGCGGCCGGAGGAATGCAGCTCGCGCATGCCGCCATTCATGAAGGAATCACAGCCGCCGCGCATGCCTCGGGAAAGGACAGCAAAGTCAATATGCGGGCGGTGCCCCGCTGTATTTATACATCACCGGAAATGGCCGCTGTCGGGCTGACGGAAACACAGGCGAGAGAGACATACGGAGATGTGAAAATCGGAGAATGCTCATTTTCTGCTAACGGAAAAGCGTTAATTAAACATCAGCATGGCGGCAAAATGAAAATCATTGCCGAACCGGAATTCGGAGAAATCGTCGGCGTGTCAATGATCGGGCCGGACGTGACGGAATTGATCGGTCAGGCGGTCATGATGATGAACGGTGAAATGACGGCGGATATGTCGGAGCACTTTATCGCGGCGCATCCGACTCTGTCAGAAACGCTTCAGGAAGCCCTGCTGAATGTCACCGGACTTGCGGTGCATTCCGTATAACCGGAATACCCTTTCTCAGATGAGAAGGGGTATTTTTCGTTGAAAGCGCTTTATTTTTCCCCTACAATATATGAAAAGATGGTCTGAACAGGGGGGAGCGAATACAATGAATGTCATTCGGAATGATTTTAAAACCTGGAAGCGCTTTGTGAAAGAAGGTGTGCTTGATGAATCCCGTATTCAGAAGCGGGTGGCCGCCTCATGGCACCGCTGCAAAAAAGCCGACGTCAACCCTTATCTCGAAAAGGGGCCGAATGTGATGCCGGCAGATCATTTAGAAAGGCAGGCCGAAAAGCATTCATTATTTTTAGCAGCCTCAATGCCTCATGCAGAAAGAATGAAAACGGCAATGCGGGAAATGGAAATGATGGTCCTCCTGATTGATTCAGACGGCGTTGTCCATTCAGTTGACGGCCACCCGCGCACCATTCATGAAGCGAACCGCATCAATTTCTTAAAAGGCGCCCGCTGGACGGAAACGGCCGTCGGCACGAATGCGATCGGGACGGCTCTTTATACAAATGAGCCGGTCATGATACACGGCTCTGAACATTATTCGCTCGCTTCTCATCAATGGAGCTGTTCCGCCGCGCCGATCCGTTATGAAGACGGGCGGCTGGCGGGTGTCATTGATATTTCCTGCCCCGCCGCCCGCGCTCAGCCGTTTATGCTCGGAATTGCCTCCTCCATCGCTTATACGGCGGAACGGGAGCTTGCCCTAAAGATCAAAATGACAGAACTTGACATGATCAGCAAATTCGCCGGGCTTACCCGGTCTCACGATCCGATCGTGCTTTGCAATGAAATGAGCAAGGTTATCGCTGCAAGCCGTCCCGTTCAGCATTTTACCGGGCATATGCTGCGCGAGCTTGAGGAACAGGGCTTTCACATCAAGCAGGCAAAGCGGGAGGAGAACGGCTTCTCGTGCATTTACTTATCCAAACGAGAAGAAAAGCCGTCTTTTATATTCCATGGTGCGGCAGGCAAAAGCCCGTCATCCCGACATATGCTTCAGCAGCTGGAGCTTGTCGCCCGAACGGACGCAACCGTTTGTCTTACGGGAGAAACCGGGACGGGAAAGGAGGTTGCCGCCCGGGCGATTCATAACAACAGCTCCAGGAAAAACGGCCCGTTTATCGCCGTCAATTGCGGAGCGGTCCCCGAAAAGCTGATTGAAAGCGAACTGTTCGGCTACTCGGAAGGCGCCTTCACCGGGGCCAAACGGAAAGGACATAACGGCGCTTTGCAAAAAGCCGATAGAGGCACGCTTTTCCTCGATGAAATCGGAGAAATATCACACTCCATGCAGGTCGCTCTGTTACGGGTGCTGCAGGAACGGAAAGTCACTCCGGTCGGCGGGACAAAAGAGATTCCCGTTGACATCAGAATCATCACTGCCACCCACACTGATCTGAGACAGCTTGTCGAATGCAAAAAGCTGAGAGAAGATTTATTTTACCGGCTTCACGTCTGTCCGATCCATCTCCCTCCATTAAGAGAACGCACCGAAGACATTCCCGGACTCTTCCTTGAATTTCAGCGAAATCGCGGCTGGCGCGGGGAGCTTCCTGATGACTTTTTAGACCTATTAAAGAGCCGGAAATGGCCGGGGAATATCAGGGAATTGTTTAATGTGTTTGAACGTCTTTCCGTCATGTTCCCGGACGGACGGCTGTCAGAACGCCCCGTTGCAGCCCTGCTTGAAGCGTCAGGTCTTAAAGAGGCGGCCGAGTCTTATGAACAGGAAGAAGCGTCCCTTGTCTCCATCCGGGAGCACATTCAGAAAAACATCATCGTAAACGCGCTTGAATCGGCGAAGGGGAATGTCACGCTGGCCGCCAAAATGGCCGGAATCCCGCGGAGCACGTTTTACAAACGTCTCAAAAAATTCAAACTCACCGCCGGACAATTGTAAGAAACAAGCATACTTCTCTTGGCTGCCGGACACGTTATGTGTGAGGCCTAAAGGAGGTTTGAGACGTGAATACACAGCGTGCGAAAGACATTTCGGAATCCGCCGCCATGGCGTATGTGACGTATGAAGGAGTTCCGATTTATATTCAGCATGTCAACGAAGACAAGGAAACAGCCAGAATTTTTCCGATCGGAAATCCTCAATTTGAGCAGGAAGTGCTGCTTTCTGATTTACAAGAGCATTTTTGAGAATGGGTCTGCTGATGACAGCAGGCCTCTTTCGTACCTGTGGGAACTTTCCCGCTTTTTGAGAAAAATAACTAAAAATGATTAAATGATCTAACTCCTCCAAACCCGGTACAGATCGGACCTTCTCATGATATAAATAAAATGTAAACGTTATCAGAGGAGGGCTTCACATGACAGACAAATCATTCTCAATCGTTATTGCAGGCGGCGGCAGCACATTTACCCCCGGAATTGTATTAATGCTTTTGAATCACCTGGAAGAGTTTCCGATCAGAAAGCTGAAACTTTATGACAATGATAAAGAAAGGCAGGAGCGGATTGCGGGTGCGTGTGAGGTATTCATAAAAGAAAAAGCGCCGGACATTGAATTTTTGGCGACTGATGACCCAGAGACGGCTTTTACGGATGTTGACTTCGTCATGGCGCATATCCGCGTCGGAAAATATGCGATGCGCGCGCTTGATGAACAAATCCCGCTGAAGTACGGCGTGGTCGGCCAGGAAACATGCGGGCCGGGCGGAATCGCATACGGCATGCGCTCTATCGGCGGTGTTCTGGAGATTCTTGATTATATGGAAACGTACTCGCCTGACGCATGGATGCTGAATTACTCCAATCCGGCGGCGATTGTGGCCGAAGCTACACGGCGCCTCAGACCGAATTCAAAAATATTGAACATCTGCGACATGCCGGTCGGAATTGAGGATCGCATGGCGAACATCCTCGGATTATCTTCACGAAAAGAAATGAACGTCCGTTACTACGGCTTGAACCATTTTGGCTGGTGGACGTCCATCACAGACCGGCATGGCAATGATTTAATGCCGAAGCTGAAAGAGCATGTCCGTGAATACGGCTACGTTCCGAAGACAGAGGCCGAACAGACTGAAGCAAGCTGGAATGACACATTCAAAAAAGCGCGCGACGTTCAGGCGGCTGATCCGGATACGCTTCCGAACACATATCTGCAATATTACTTATTCCCGGATGATATGGTGAAAAAATCAAATCCGAACCATACGAGAGCCAACGAAGTCATGGAAGGGCGCGAAGCTTTCATTTTCAGCCAATGCGATATGATTACGCGCGAACAATCATCGGAGAACAGTGAAATTAAAATTGATGATCATGCTTCCTATATCGTCGACCTTGCCCGGGCCATCGCTTACAATACCGGGGAGAGAATGCTGTTAATCGTTGAAAATAACGGCGCGATCGCAAACTTTGATCCATCAGCCATGGTTGAGATTCCTTGTCTCGTAGGTTCAAACGGACCGGAACCGCTCTCAGTCGGGAACATACCGCAATTTCAAAAAGGCCTGATGGAACAGCAGGTGTCTGTCGAAAAACTGACGGCTGAAGCGTGGGAAGAGCGGTCATTTCAAAAGCTGTGGCAGGCGCTGATCCTGTCAAAAACAGTGCCGAATGCCCGTGTGGCAAGACTGATTCTTGAAGATCTGATGGAGGCTAACAAGGACTACTGGCCTGAGCTTGATGTGAGTCCGTCTCCTATTTCCTGATGACAATCTTCCCCGTTTTCTTTATCTGTTATTCTATATAATAGAAAGAAAACGGGGGGATTTTTGGGATGAGTCTTGAAGAACTGGTTAACCAGCATTACGCGAAATTAAATGATAACGATTTTTATATTTTAAAATATATATTGAATCATAAACATACGTGCTATCATCTCGGTATCAATGACATGGCGAAAGCCTGCAATGTCTCTAGGTCTTCCATCCTGCGGCTCGCCCAAAAACTGGGCTTCAGCGGCTACAGTGAATTCCGGGTTTTTCTGAAATGGGAGGATCAGCCTGAAGAGGGCGAGAATATGACGTTTGAAAAGCTGCTGGATGATATTGAAGCCAATGTAAAATACGTGAAGTCAAAAGATATGACGGAGATGTGCCGGCTGATAGATGAAGCAAAACGGATTTTCGTATACGGATCGGGGACGGCTCAGAGGGTGTGCGCCCGTGAGCTGCAGCGGATGTTTGTATCCCGGCGGAAGTATTTGATTTTAATTCAGGACATCACAGAGTTTGATATCATGTGTGATGATTTTAAGGTTGATGACGTATTCATCATTATTTCTTTATCAGGCGAAACCCCCGAATTAATTCCGCAGGTAAGGACCCTGTCCGCAAAGGGAGTTCCGTTTATTTCAATCACCAATCTGAAAAACAACGTACTGGCGCAAACGACGCCGTATAATCTTTATGCGACCAGCAAGCCGGTGACGTTAAGCGATAAAACGGAAATCGTCGCATTTGCCCCGTTTTTTCTGGTGGGCGAAGCGTTATTCCGTGCATATGTTGATTATAAAGAGCTCGAAAATTTTGATAAATAGCGGGAGGTCACGTGAAATGATGCAAAAAGTCCAGCGCTTCGGCAGCGCGATGTTTGTGCCTGTTTTATTATTTGCATTTTCCGGTATTATTGTCGGTCTGAGTACGCTGTTTAAAAATAAAACGCTGATGGGGCCGCTGGCTGATCCTGACGGGCTTTGGTATCAATGCTGGTACGTCATTGAACAGGGCGGCTGGACCGTCTTTAATCAAATGCCGCTCCTGTTTGCGATCGGCATACCTGTCGCCTTAGCGAAAAAAGCGCAGGCGCGGGCCTGTTTGGAAGCGCTTACAGTTTATCTGACATTCAATTACTTTATCAATGCGATTCTGACGGTTTGGGGCGGGGCTTTTCACGTCGATATGAATCAGGAAGCCGGCGGAACGAGCGGGCTGACGATGATCGCCGGCATCAAAACGCTTGATACGAATATTATCGGCGCCATCTTTATTTCATCTATTGTCGTGTATTTGCACAATCGTTATTTTGATAAAAAACTGCCGGATTTCCTGGGGATTTTTCAAGGATCTTCATACATTGTTATCATTTCTTTCTTCATTATGATACCGATTTCACTTGCGGTGGCATACGTATGGCCGATGGTTCAGTCCGGAATCGGCTCGCTGCAAAGTTTTCTCGTTTCTTCCGGGGCGATCGGCGTGTGGATTTACACGTTCCTGGAGCGGATTTTAATTCCGACCGGCCTGCATCATTTTATTTACTCGCCGTTTATTTACGGTCCGGCTGTGGCTGAAGGCGGTATCGTCACCTATTGGGCCCAGCATCTCGGGGAATACTCTCAAAGCGTCAAACCGCTGAAAGAATTGTTCCCGCAGGGGGGCTTCGCGCTTCACGGAAACTCGAAAATCTTCGGCATTCCGGGAATCGCGCTCGCTTTTTACGCCACGGCTTCAAAGGAAAAGAAAAAAATCGTCGCCGGCCTATTGATCCCGGTCACCTTGACGTCCATTGTCGCGGGAATTACAGAGCCGATTGAATTTACATTCCTTTTTATCTCGCCGTTTTTATTTGCGGTTCATGCTTTGCTTGCCGCTTCCATGGCAACCGTCATGTATATGGCCGGCGTCGTCGGAAATATGGGAGGCGGTTTGATCGAAGCTGCGACCTTGAACTGGATCCCGCTGGCGTCAAGTCACGGCTTGACGTATGTATACCAGATCATTATCGGGTTGTGTTTTACCGCTGTTTACTTTTTCGTCTTCCGTTTCCTCATTCTCAAATTCAACATCGCCACACCGGGCAGAGAAAAAGAGGAAGGGCAGGAAACAAAGCTCTATTCGAAAAAGGAGTACAGAGAACGGAAGCAGGCTTCAAAAGAAACAGCGGCGGCAGACGAAACACAGCGGGATACAGCCGCTTTGTATATTGAAGCGCTGGGCGGAAAGGACAATATTACGGAGGTCACCAATTGCGCCACCCGTCTCCGCGTCACTGTCGCTGATGAATCAAAGGTCAAAAGTGACGCCGATTTCAGAGAGCTGGGAGCCCACGGGGTCGTCAGAAAAGGCAGGGCGCTTCAGGTCATTGTCGGATTAGGCGTTCCGCAAATGCGGGAGCGTGTCGAGAAAATATTGAATGGCTAAAATACTGCAGCAGCAGACTATGTGCAGAGCGCTTGTTAATCCGGCGCTCTTTTATGTTTTGAAGAAATGTATGAATTTGTCATACCTTTGCCACCTGTACATGCAGGAGTGAAAACGAAAGACTTCTGTGGTGTTCGGTGTTTTAAACAGCAATTCAAAAATAGGAGGCAAGGCAATGACAAACTATACGACTTTCTTAGGACTTTACAAACCCGATAAAACGGAGGGGATTGAAGTTGAAAGCATTGCTCAAAATTTTGAAGCGATTGACAGCAAAATCGGTGCTGCGCTTAGCAATGGCACGTCAACTTATGAAAATTTAAACGAAAGACTTAACATGTATGAAAACAGATTTGAACATGTGACAGAGCGGAACGTTATGGATTTTGGAGCTAAAGGTGACGGCGTAACAGATGATACACAGGCATTTCATGATGCCATGGCCGACGGAGGTTATGTCGTAACAGTTCCCGCGGGTGTATTCAGAACATCGGGATTGTTTGTTCCTTCAAATACAATGCTTGTCGGAGCAGGCAAGAAAAGAACGGTCATTAAATTATTAGACGAAACACCGGTCGGCCATTCTGTTCTGACCAACAGTGATTATACGAACGGTAATGAAAATATTTACGTCGGCCATCTCACGCTTGACTGGAACAAGGATACGCGTCCTGCCGGCTGGAAGATTCCGAAAGGTCCCACTTCAAGCTGTTTGCTTTTTGCGAATGTTGACTATTCTTTTGTTGAGCATGTGTTTGCGAAGAACGCCGGCCTGCACGGCTTTGATTCCACGAGCCCGAACTATAACAGACATGGAGAAAAAGATGATCCAACTTATTATCAGCCCAACGGCTGTAACTTTGTAACGTTTTCACATTGTGAAGCAACAGGGTCCGGGGATGATAACTTTACTTGTCACTTTGGGAAACACACGACTTTCAGTCATTGCCTCTCTTATCATCCTATGGGGCTAAACGATGGAACTTCTAACACGAACTGTTTTGAAATTGATGACGGCTCTCAAGACGTAATGATTGATAGTTGTATCTCAATTGGAGGAGTCCGAGGCTTTGAGATTAAAGCACACGGTTATGCACCGGCTGCGAAGAGAGTGCAGCTTGTTAACTGTCGCGCATACGAAAATGCCATTGGATATAGCATTCGCCATATCGGTCACCATACAGCAAGCGATCCTCAGTCAGCGACAGCCCATGATGTGCAGCTTGCGAATTGTATCGCATATAACCCTAAACCGAATGATCTTTACAAAGGGGCGGGTCCAAACGCGTTGCAAATCTCCGGATATGATGGTGTGAGTGTTGTGAATTTCCATGCTGTTTGTGATGATAGTTCAATTGATTATAAGGGTAATTCGGTAGTCAGCGTATTTTATAAAGGACGCTTAATTAGCTTAAAGAATATAACCATTCGCGGATTTAAGACTGCAGACAATGACTTATATATTGTCGGCGGGGATAACTCAGTAGGGAAAGTAATGGTGGATGGTGTCACCTTGATTGACTCCGGAAAAAAAGGAGTTGCATTTGGCAGCGGAATGTACGAGTCTGTTGTTAGTAATGTTTGGGGACAGAGATCTCCAAAAAATAATAGCGGGACAGTTGGAATTTATTCCTCAGATCCAGATCTTAATGTATCCAATTGTGATTTTTCAGGTTATGAAACTGACTTTAACATTGGAGGAGCAGTCACTCCTTATTTCTTATTCAAACATAAAGGAAGCGGAGTCATTGGCTCCCGTGAATCTCACGCTACAGGCAATAATAATTTTGTGGCTGGTTCTGTTCGGGGAAGAGCAACCGGAGCGGCTCAATCTTCAGTGCTTTCTTCGTACAATACAATTAATCCGAATTCAGATTCTGTAGCACTTGGCTGGGGTGCCGGCAGCACTCCGTCATCAGCCAACAGAAAGATTGAGCTTCACGCAAAAGAAGGAACAATTAAGGCTGCGGGAGGCGTAACAGGTTCCTCGACATTCTCTGACTACGCCGAGTATTTTGAAAGCCTGAGAGGGGAAAAGATTCCGACGGGAACACTTGTCACACTTGAAGGTGATAAGATCAGACCGGCTGAAAAAGGTGATCTCATGCTTGGGGTCATTTCCGAGACCGCCGGAGTGATTCTTGGCGAGTCGAGTTTTCACTGGTCGGGACGATACGTAAAGAATGAATTTGGCGGCTATGTTTATGAAGAACAGAAAGATGCGAACGGCCATACGGTCATGGCGCCAAAGGAAAATCCGGACTTTCGGCCTGAAGAAGACTACGCTTCAAGAGAAGAGAGAGACGAGTGGAACATTGTCGGACTCATCGGCCAGGTATATGTCAGATGCGATGAGACTGTGAAACCGGGAGATTTTATTCACGCTCATAACGGGATTGCAACAAAATCTGATGCTTCAAACCAGCGCTGGCAGGTCATGAAAGTGATCAATGAGTTTGATGCTGATAAAGGATTCGGGGTCGCTCTCGTTTTCATTCGTTAAATGAAATGACAAAGCATAAATGACCATCCTGAATAGCGGACGCCTTTTTAAAGGCTCCGCTAATTCATTTTAAAATCAAGGCTCCGATTCAAAAGCTGGTAATAAGAAAAGATAAGACAGCCTCCATATATCTGCACGCCTCATTCCTTCAATTTTTATCCTCAATGATTTCCGTTTTTTTTACACAAAGTACATAATAAAAGTGCGAGTCCAAGGGTTAATCCTTTATTCATTTAAGACAAACAAATAAAATAAATATACATACATATTGAACAAAGGATTTGGAGGCTTACACATGTCAAAGGCTTTATCATATGTAAAACCGTATTCTCTTTTGGCGGGAATCGCTCTGTTTTTCATGCTCATCGAGCTTGCGGTAGAGCTGATACAGCCCCTGCTGATCGGGAAAATCATTGACGAAGGAATTTTAAAGCAGGATCTCGGTACGGTTTGGCTGTGGGGCGGCGTGATGATCGGACTGACCGCTGTTTCATTCGCATCGGGCATTTTAAATTCATTCTACTCCGCCCACATCAGCCAGAGCTATGCGTATGATATGCGAAAAGGGCTTTTTCAAAAAATTCAATCCTTCTCTTATTCGACGTTTGCGCAATTCTCATCCACATCGTTTATCACCCGGCTGACAAACGATGTGACACAGGTCCAGAATATGCTTTTCATGAGTCTCCGGTTTATGCTTCGTGCGCCGTTAATGATCGCGGGCGGCATTATTCTCTCGCTGACCGTCAATGCGAAACTCGGGTTTTTTCTGCTGATCACGGTGCCGATTTTGCTTTTGTTTTTGCTGTGGGTGCTGAAAAGAGGAGGCGCGCTGTTTCGGTCTGTGCAAAAGCGGCTTGATCAGGTCAACACGATCATGCAGGAAAACCTGACGGCGATCAAACTGATTAAAGCGCTCCTCCGTGCAAACCACGAAGTGAAACGGTTTTTGAAATCGAATACGAAGCTGATGGAAAAAACGGTCTCCGCTTTTCGTCTCGTGGAAGCGGCGATGCCGATTTTAATGCTGCTGATGAACATTTGCATTTTGTTTATCTTATGGTTCGGCGCCAAAAGCATTGCTCAGGGCGGAGCGCAGGTCGGCGATGTCGTTTCTGTCATTAACTATGCGACGCGGATTACAGGCGCGCTGTCCGTCCTTCCTTTTCTCATCATGGTATTTTCCCGGGCGAAGGCTTCCGGAGAAAGAATCGGCGAGGTGCTGGAAACAGAAGGCGGCGAGGGAACGGGGCAGGACCCGGCACGGGCACTTGCAGGCGGGATTGAGTTTCGCGAAGTGTCCTTCCGCTATCCGGGCATGGAAAAAGACGCGCTGCATCACGTGTCCTTTTCTGCCAGCCCAAAAGAGACGGTTGCCATTATGGGCGCGACAGGCTCAGGAAAATCAACGCTTTTTCAGCTGATTCCGCGCCTGTACACGGCTGATTCGGGCAGTATTTTCATAGACGGCAAACCGATCGGTGAATTCTCCGCTTGCGGGCTGCGCAGGGAAATCGGCTATGTTCCGCAGGAAGTGCTTCTGTTTTCGGGCACCATCCGTGAAAATATCGCCTGGGGGCGGGAGGATGCTTCACTAGATGAAGTAATGGAAGCGGCCAAAGACGCGCAAATCCATGAAACAATTATGAAGCTGTCAAACGGATACGACACGGTGCTGGGACAGCGGGGCGTCAATTTGTCAGGCGGGCAGAAGCAGCGGATTTCCATCGCACGCGCTTTTATCAGAAAGCCGTCCCTCCTGCTGTTAGATGACAGTACGAGCGCGCTCGATCTTCAGACGGAAGCGAAGCTTTTACAAGCGATCAGATCCTATGAATGCACGACACTGATTATTACGCAGAAAATAACGACTGCAATGAAGGTTGACACCATCTTATTGCTTGAAGACGGCGAACTGCTGGCCAAAGGCACGCACAAAGAGCTGATGGCACAGTCTCATCTGTATCGGCAGATTTATGAATCACAATTCGGAAAGGAGGGAGCTGACAATGCAAAAAGACATTCGTAAACCTTTCCGATATCCGAAAATACCGCTCAAATCGAATGAAGGCGGCAGAAAACGCGCGAAAGCAAAAGATACAAAAGGCACGCTGCGCAGAATCTGGTCTTATGTAGCCGAGAAAAAAGGGCTTTTAACCCTTGTGATCATCATGGTAGTCATAAGCGCCATATTCGGCCTGCTCGGACCGTTCGTCATCGGGAAAGCGATTGATCATTTTATCGTCGGACAGACGACAGACGGATTGGCGGGGGTGCTGTTCATCCTGTTTGGGATTTACCTCGTGCAATCATTGTCCTTATGGTTTCAAAACTATTGGATGATCAATATCTCGCAAAGCACCGTGTTTAAAATGCGGAGCGAGCTGTTTACCCATCTCCATGAGCTGCCGATTCCGTTTTTTGATAAACAGCGGCTCGGGGACTTAATGAGCCGGGTCACCAATGATATCGAAAATGTCAGCTCCACTTTAAATACATCCGTCATTCAAGTGCTGTCGAGCGTCATTACATTCGTCGGCACAATCTCCGTCATGCTGTACATGAGTCCGCTTTTAACATTGATCACGCTTTTGATTATTCCGATCATGCTTTTGAGCATTAAATGGATCACCAACCGGACGGGACTCCTGTTTAAACAGCAGCAGAAAAACCTCGGCGAGCTGAACGGTTTTATTGAAGAGTCGATATCAGGGGCGAAGGTCATTAAAGCCTACTCGAGGGAAGACCGCGTCATGGAGCAATTTTTAGAAAAAAACGCGGCGTTACAATCATCGGGGTTTTGGGCGCAGACAATTTCGGGATTCATTCCGAAAGTCATGAACTCTTTAAACAATTTAAGCTTTACGATTATAGCGGCGGTCGGCGGGCTGTTTGCGCTGAAGGGGTGGATTTCGATCGGTTCCATCGTCGTATTCGCCGAATACTCGCGGCAGTTCACGCGCCCTTTAAATGATTTAGCCAATCAGTTCAATACGATGTTATCGGCCATCGCCGGGGCTGAGCGGGTGTTTGACGTGCTGGATGAAAAAGAGGAGCGGGAAGATGAAGAGCATGCGCTGTACCAGCCGATCAAAACGGGAGAGATTGAATTCCGAGATGTCTCCTTCGGCTATCAGGAAGACAGCCCGATCTTAAAACATCTGTCCTTCAGCGTTCCGAAAGGACAGTCAATCGCCTTCGTCGGACCGACCGGAGCGGGTAAAACAACCGTTACGAGCCTGATCGCCCGTTTTTACGAGCCGAATAACGGGAAAATCCTCATCGACGGAACGGACATCAAAAAACTGACGAGATCCAGTCTGAGAAAAAACATGGGGTTTGTCCTGCAGGATTCCTTTCTCTTTCAGGGCACAATCAGGGAAAATATCCGTTACGGCCGTCTGGATGCATCTGATCAAGAGGTGGAAGCAGCCGCAAAAGCCGCCAATGCCCACGGATTCATCGAACGGCTCCCGAAAGGCTACGATACCGTCCTTACCCAAAACGGCGCGGGCATCAGCCAAGGACAAAAACAGCTTATTTCCATCGCGAGAGCTGTGCTGGCGGACCCGGTGCTGCTCATTTTGGATGAAGCGACGAGCAACATTGATACGGTGACGGAAGTGAAAATACAAGAAGCGCTCGGCCGTTTAATGGCGGGCAGAACAAGCGTCATCATCGCTCACAGGCTGAACACGATTCAAAAAGCCGATCAGATTCTTGTGCTGAAAGACGGCGAAATGGCTGAAAAAGGAACCCATGCCGAACTTCTCAGCCAGAACGGGTTTTACCGGGAATTATATGAAAGCCAGTTCCGGGAATCATAGATAGGGAAAAAGACCTCCGACAGAGTGCGGAGGTCTTTTTTTGCGAAGGCAAATAGTACTTTTAAGTTATTTTCGTTAAATGTAACAAAATTACTTGACGTAAATAAGTTATGTATATATACTAGCTTACATAAAGTAAGTGATAATAATTTTCAAGGAGGATTTTATGAATAAATCATTCGAAACAGGAACACTGCTTTTAAGGGTTGTAACAGGTATTATCTTTTTTGTTCACGGTTTATCCAAGTTTCAAGGGTTGGAAGGAACTACGCAATTTTTCCAGAGCATCGGGATTCCGGCCTTTATGGTCTATGTCATCGCGACGATTGAGCTTGTCGGCGGGGTTCTGATCTTTTTCGGCTTGGCAACGCGCATTATCGGCGTTCTGTTTGCCGTCACATTAGTCGGCGCCATCTTCACGGCGAAGCTTTCCTCACCATTCATGGGCGGATCGGAATTTGATTTCATCTTACTGGTTGCGTCAATTCACTTAGCGCTTTCAGGAAGCCGTCTGCTTTCATTGGATCAGCTCCTTTTCAAATCAAAAAAGGGAGAAACTTTTTCAGCATAAGAAAGAAGGCGTTCAAATGACCGGTATTCATCAAGATACGGCAATCGGCTATGTCAAATTGACCATTAAAAATATGGAACGCTCGCTCGGCTTTTACCGGAATGTGATCGGCTTTCAAGTCATCTCGCAGACAGATCGTTCAGCAAGACTGTCAGCAGACGGAAAACGCGTCCTGCTGGTGCTTGAAGAAAATCCAAGCGCCGTCGTTCTGCCGGAGCGGTCTGTCACCGGCCTTTACCATTTCGCGATACTTCTGCCTGACCGGAAAGAACTCGGCATCGCATTAGCCCGGCTGATTGAAAACGGCATCGCGCTCGGTCAGGGGGATCACGCGGTCAGTGAGGCTCTTTACCTGTCTGATCCGGACGGCAACGGTATTGAAATATACGCCGATCGTCCCCGCAGCACGTGGCGCCGGGATGCAGAGGGCAATTATGTCATGCAAACGGCGCCCGTGGATGTGGACGGGCTTTTGGAAGAAGCCGGAGCTGAACGGAAAAGCCGTCTCCCAGAAGGAACTGTTATCGGCCACATCCATCTTCATGTGACGGACTTACAGGAAGCCAAAGCGTTTTACACCGATATTCTCGGTTTTGACATTGTCGGCAATTACGCGGGCATGTCCGCTCTGTTTGTTTCGGCGGGAGGGTATCACCATCACATCGGTTTGAATATATGGGCCGGAAAACATGCGCCGCCGAAACCGGGAAACGCAAGCGGGCTGGATTATTACACCATCGCGCTGCCGCATCAAAAAGAGCTGTTACGTGTGACGAAAGCGCTGACCGATGCCGGCTTTGAGATCGAAGAAAAAGAAGAGGGCGTATTCGTCAAAGACCCTGTATCAGGGGCGGATATCGCATTTACACTGTAAGAAACAAACCTTGCCGTCTAATCGGCAAGGTTTTTATTTTTCTGAAGTTTTTCTTGAAAAGGCTCGGGAAAGAACGTCTGTGACTGAAGAGAGCGAACATCTCAGTGAGGCGCAAAAATGACGCCTGGAGCCCGCCATCGCCGGCCCAAGCTCAGAGCATCCGCTGGATTGAAAACTATGTCCGTTCAGCGGATCAGGGAGCTGTATGGGCAGACTTTGAATAGAAAAAAGCAAAAGCCGCATCTGGTCACAAGATGCGGCTTTTCATATACAATTTACAATTGTGTGAAAAATGCCCAAAATAAATTGTACTTCCTGATTCTTCCTGATATGATAAGCCGAAAAAGGAGAACCTGAACAAATGAATTCAAATGCAGCACAGACGGAACAGCCGATGAAGCGTAACGGAAACCGGGTGACGGTCAAGGACTTTATCATTCTTGCCAAACCGGGGATTATCATCTCAAATTCACTCGCCGCATTGGGCGGATTTTGGATCGCATGGCTTCAGTCAGAAAGGACGGGCGGAGGACCCGGTATATTTGCCGCCATGGCGGTTGCCATGATCGGAACGGCGTTAGTCATGGCATCAAGCACTGTTTTTAATAACTTCTTTGACCGCGGCATGGACGCAAAGATGGCGCGAACCCGCACCCGCGCAAGCGTCACGGGGAGAATACCGCCGCCGGCCATGATCCTGTACGGCACATGCCTCGGCGCATGCGGATTCATCATGCTTGCTTCGCTTAATGTACTGACCGCCGTTCTTGGCCTGCTTGCATTTTTGCTGTATGCCGTCGTTTATACGCTTTGGTTTAAAAGACAATCCGTCTGGAGCACATTTGTCGGCAGCCTTCCGGGGGCGGCTCCGCCTTTAATCGGTTATTGCGCGCTGACCGGGTACATTGATATGCCCGCGATTTTGTTATACGCGATTCTGTTTTTGTGGCAGCCGCCGCATTTCTGGGCGATCGGAATCAGGCGAAAGGAAGAGTATCGTGCCGCCGGCATTCCGCTTTTGCCGATTATAAAAGGCAATCGCGTCACAAAAATAAAAATGCTGCGCTATATTGCCGTTCTGACTGCGGTTTCGCTGCTCGTTCCTCTATATATAGACGTCAGCCCGTTTTATACCGCGTCCGCTCTTCTGCTCGGGGCTATCTGGCTGTACCGGAGCGTCAAAGGCTTTCAGGCGGCGGATGACACGCAATGGTCGAAGGGGATGTTTTTTTATTCGATTGTGTATTTCAGTCTGCTTTTTCTTATTTTAATGGCTGATTCGTTTATCAATGCGGTTCTCAGAACGTAAACAGGCGGCTTGCAGATACAGAGCCGCCCCGTTTTGTTTATGCTTTTTTGATGAGAGCCAAAATATCTTCAAGCCAGGAAATATAATTCCGTTCCCGCTCAAGCGCTTTTGTCAGCACGAGATAATGGCCGAAATCAGGAGAAGAAAATGAATCCGCCTCCGCAGACGATGTCATCAGTTCTTGATAACTGTTTTCCAGATCGGACAATTTCTCCTTCCGCTTTACGAGCTGATCGGTGAATAGCTCATCCGCTTCTTCCTGCGTCAACGCTGAGATGAAATAAGCCTTCAGCATAAATTCATCCTTCACCGTTTCCGGAATCGGGTCTTTTTTCGTCAGCCAGGCAGCAAGCTCCAGCTCTCCCTTGTCAGTCAGCGTGTACATTTTTTTCTCAAGCTTTGTTCCTTGAATCGCAGTGCGAAACGTAATAAATCCCTCAGCCGTCAGTTTTTTTAATTCCGGATAAATCTGGCTGTGCTTTGCGCTCCAAAACTGGCCGAGCTCTTCCTTAAAATAGCTCGATATATCATATCCGCTCAATTCGCCTTTTCGCAAAAGCCCTAAAATCGCGTACTTTAAAATTCTCATGTTGTCCTCCAAGCCATTCATTTGACAGCTAGTATACCATACGGCCGCTCAAAAACGCAGAAGTGCCGGATGCTTGTAATTGAATCTGCGGCGGCAAAATCAGCGAAAATATGCAGAAAGAGGTTATTGAAACGGCAGCGGAACTGGAAAAAGCCTTTCTCATGTCTTTGCCTCATTCATATGACATCATGATATAATAATTGTAAAAATTAAGAAATACTGGGAGGGACATATGAAGACGGTGATTGTGTATGCAAACCCGGATGAGAACAGTTTCAATGCGGCTCTCGTAAAATACGTCGTCATGGCTTTAAAGGACAGCGGCCAAAGCTATACGGTCATTGACTTATACGCCGACCAATTTGATCCCGTGCTGAAGTACGGCGGCGAAAAAAAGCGCTCTGACATGAACCGGGACGCTGAAACGAAGAAATACCGGAAACTGATGAAAGAAGCGGATCATCTCATTTTCATCTACCCGCTGTGGTGGGGAGGCGTTCCGGCGATTATGAAAGGCTTTTTTGACAGAGTGCTTGTCGCCGGAGAAGCCTACACATATGAAAACGGCCGCGTAAAAGGACTGCTCCGGGCAGAGACGGCACAGGTCTTTTATACGGCGGATTCCCCGGGCTGGTACTTAAAGTGGTTCCGGAAAAACTCGGACTGGATTACGCTGAAAAAAGGCATTCTGCAATTTTGCGGCATTCAAAAAGCCGAGCGGAACCTTTTTTCTGTCGTTAAAACGAGCACACCCGAGCTGCGGGAAAAATGGCTGCGCCAAGCATACGCTAAAGTCCGGCGCGCTTGTGAAAAAGGAGCGGCCGCATGCAGATAAAAGAAATTTTCGTGATTCGCTGCCTGTCCTGTTTAAGTGTGGTTCTGCTTCATGCAGTTTCAATGGTGCTGATGATTCAGGAAGAGTCCTTAGTCAGTGCCGCCCATACGGTTGATGCTTTTCGGACCCTGTTGATGTTCAGCACGCCGGCGTTTATCTTTATTTCGGAATTTCTGCTTGCCAGGTCATACCCGGGAGGCGTTCCCGCGGGTTTTTTAAAGAAAAGGGGCAAAGTCATTTTCGTGCCGTTTCTGTTTATTGCCGCGGTGGATGCTATTTTAATGAAAAGCGTGGCGGAAGAAGGAGCCGGATTCGTTTCAGTGATCGGTAAATTTTTAGAAAATGTGTTTTTAGGAAACTTCATCGGCTACTTCATTCTTGTGATCTTTCAATTTTACATTCTCCATATGCTGCTGCACCGCTGGCTGAATAACACATCTCCCGTGTGGGTGCTGTCTGTTTCGTTTATCATCAACGCCGTCTATCTGGCTTACTTTTCCATCGTTCATCCGCCGGCATCATCGGGGCTTGATTCTATTTTTCCGTTCTTTTGGGTTCCGTTTCCGGGCTGGGTGTTTTATTTCTGTCTGGCATTTTATTGCGGAAAGGAATATCCGCGTTTTTTAGCGCTCATCAATCAGTACCGTTATGCGGTTTACTCCAGTGCGGCCGTATCGGCAATATTGATTGTGGCCGTTTCATATATCAGCGGCGGCTCCATTTCCTCTAAGCGTCCGGATATTATGATTTACGCGGTCAGTATGATCTTTCTGTGTTTTCATCTGTTTTCAAAGCTCAAAAAAGTGCCCGCGATTGTGATGATGATCAGCAACTATTCGTTTTCAATCTATCTGCTGCACTCCTACTTTTTAATCAGCGGATATCTTCTGGAAGGCTATTTGCGGTCAATGCCTTTGCCGGCTGCCATCCTTCTGCTGTTTTTGATCTGCACGCTCGGTCCCATTTTCGTATCTTGGGTGTGCAACCATTTCAGATACGGATACCTGTTTGTCGGGAAAGTGTATCAGCCGAAGCAGACCAAAAGAAATACGGCGGCGCATCAAGGCCGCACAGTCTGAAAAAAAGGCGGCGTTTCGGCCGCCTTTTTGATATGGGTCCGCCTTATCCGGCACGAGGACGGATAGTTGTACATCCTGCAAACGAAACCCCCGCCTGCGGCCGTTTTGACGGATGCATTTATGACAAAATAACGCCATCGATTTTCTCCCTTGTGAAGACCGATATATTGTATACTTATAGGAAATACTTTCATAAAAAGTGAAAAAGAGAAAAACTGTGAGCTTGGATGAACGACTAAAAAGGAGCGGGGACATTATGAATGACTGTGTCAAAACATTCGGAGAACTTCCGGCCGAACTTTATTCCTTTGCGGGAGGAAAAGGAAGCATTCTCTCTAAAATGTATCAAAGCGGGTATCCTGTGCCTGAAGGGTTTGTGATTTTGCCGTCAGCTTTTCAGGACGGGCAGCTCCGCAATCAGGCGAGAGAGGCTGTTGATCAATATGTGAATTCCATCCGCAGCCGCCATGCATCTGCGTTGTTTGCCGTACGCTCATCCGCGCTGAGCGAGGATTCCGCTCAGGCTTCCTTTGCCGGAGAATTCGATACGGTGTTGAATGTCAAAACAGATCAAGACATGTCCAGGGCGATTGATGAAGTCCGCCGATCGGCACAGTCAGAAAGAGTAAAAGCGTACAGCGCCGTTCAGGGAATGGAAGATGAGCATGAAATCGCAATCGTCATCCAGCTGATGATACCGTCTGAGATATCCGGAGTGCTGTTTACCGCAGATCCGATTACGGGGAGCAGACGGGAGATGACAGGCAATTACGTCTACGGTCTCGGGGAGCAGCTCGTTTCCGGGGAAGCCGATGCCTATTCTTTTAAACTGGCACGGCCCAAGAAAAAATATGACGGCCCCGGAGAATTTCGCAAATATGCGTCAAAGCTCTATAAACTGGCGAAAAAGCTGGAAAAAGATCTCGGAGGGCCGCAGGATATTGAATGGGCCGCCGCGGGCGGGACATTGTATATTCTTCAATCCCGCCCGATTACGACCTTACAAGCCGGAAATCTGGAAACCTATGAATGGAATGATTCTTTCAGCGGTGATTTTTTATGGACAAACACAAATATAGGAGAAGCGATTCCCGATGTGATGACGCCGCTGACATGGTCGCTCCTCCGGAATCTGGATGAAGAGTCGGGCATTATTCCGGGCTATTATGTCTGGTCCGGCAATATTTGCGGCAGAGCCTATAACAATATGAGCCAGCCTCTTTCCGTTCTCGCCGCTTTCGGTCTGAATCCGAAAGGCGGAAAAATAGGAAAAATGATGAGCGATACATTGGGAGAAATCCCGGCGGAAATGAAGATTCCTTTATATCCGTTCTCAAAGTATGAACTTTTGAAGATCATCCCGAAAAAACTGAAACCGTATCTGTCGAAAATGAAGCAAGCGAAAAAAAACATGTCCTCCTACTTGGACGAATCGCCGGAGTGGTGCCGGAATATTGAGGAAAAGCTGAAACGTGCCGAAACGGAGCGGGCATTATTAGCGATATGGAACAATGAGATCTATCCGTATTTATGCAACGCGTGGTTTGCGTTAATATCCGGCGGGCGTGATTCTGCGCAATCCTCTTCGTCGTTAACCTCTCAATTAACAAAACTCGCAGGAATAGAAGATGCGAATCTCCTGCTGTCCAATCTGAGGGGAAAAGGCGGACTGGCCAGCCTGGAGCCGATTATCGGCATTGATCAAGTCATGAAAGGCCGTATGAGCGAGGAAGAATACCTCAGGAACCAAGGCCACCGTGGCCCGCATGAATACGAACTTTCCATACCGCATCCGGGAGAAAACCGGGATTGGCTGACGAAGCAGATCAAAGAACACAAGGAGTCGGGTATTGATGCCGAACAACTGCTTTTGAAACAGCAGCGGGCGCATGAACAGGCCTTCCGAAGATTTGAAGAAAAGTATCCTCATAAGGTCAAATGGCTCAAAGCCAAAATGGAAAAAGCGTCAGAATACGCGAATATTAGAGAAACAACCAGATCCGAATTTGTCAGGGTGTACCGGACAGCCAGAGCATTCGCGCTCAGAGCGGCGGAAATGACCGGCATGAAGGACGATATTTTCTTCTTGTATCTGCATGAAATAACCGATCTGCTCGCGGGGAAAGAGCCGGCGGTTGCGTCGATTCAAGCGAGAAAGCAAAACTATGAAACCTATAAAAAACTGCCGCCGTTCCCATCCGTTATTAACGGAAGGTTCAATCCGTTTAAATGGGCTGAGGATCCTGACAGAAGAGCGGATTATTACGATGCTTTTATGCCTGCGGAAACTGATGATGCGCATACTTTAAAAGGTTTCGCGGGAGCGGCCGGGAGAGTGGAGGGCATTGTCCGTGTCCTTGATGCTCCGGAAGACGGGGATTCTTTTGCGGCGGGGGAAATTTTAGTGACGTCGACAACCAATGTAGGCTGGACCCCGCTTTTTCCAAGAGCGGCTGCTATCATAACGGACGTCGGCGCCCCTTTGTCCCACGCGGCGATCGTCGCCCGGGAACTGGGGATTCCTGCTGTTGTAGGGTGCGGAAATGCAACGTCAAAACTGAAAACGGGGGACAGGGTGGCCGTTGACGGCGGGCAAGGCATCGTCCAGCTGGAACCGCGGCAGACTCCGGCCACTTCTGAAGAGGAAAATGGTAAACTGATAGAATAAAATCATGAGAAAGGAGCCGCGCATGAATAAAGCAGTTATTAACGGGGAGCAAATCAGAAGTATGAGCGACCTGCATCAGACATTGAAAAAGGAACTTGCCCTTCCTGAATACTACGGTGAAAACCTTGACGCTTTATGGGATTGTCTGACCGGATGGGTGGAATACCCCCTCGTTTTAGAATGGAGACAGTTTGAACAAAGCAAGCAGCTTACAGAAAATGGCGCCGAGAGTGTGCTTCAGGTCTTTCGTGAAGCGAAAGCGGAAGGCTGCGACATCACCATCATACTTTCATAATACGATCAACGGGAGAGAGACAAAAATGGAAAAACAAACCCTCAGCTATCCGATTGGAGAATATCAGCCGGCTGAATCGATTTCGGCCGGACAGAAACAAGAATGGATCAATGCGCTGGAACACGCTCCGGCCAAACTGAAACAAGCTGTCAGAGCGATGTCGGACAGTCAGCTTGATACGCCTTACCGAGAAGGGGGATGGACTGTCCGCCAAGTGGTTCACCATCTGGCGGACAGCCACATGAACGGCTATACCCGGTTTAAATTGAGCTTAACGGAGAATGAACCGGAAATCCGTCCTTATGATGAAAAAGGCTGGGCTGATCTTCATGATTCCAAAACCGCCGCTTGCGGAGATGCGCTTGAGCTGTTAACGATCCTGCACAGAAGATGGGCCGCTCTTTTGCGCTCCATGACGGAAGCCCAATTCAAACGGACATACTTCCATCCTGTATCTAAAGAGACGGTTACGCTGGAACAAGCGCTCGGGCTATATGTCTGGCACTCTGAACATCACATCGCCCATATTACTGAGCTTTCCCGGCGGATGGGCTGGCATCTGTCTTAGAGGATGCCGGCTTCCGGAAATACGCCAAAACCGCCGCAGACACAATCGTGCATAATGAAATGACGGCGGCTGCCGTATAAAGATGGTGGTAGCCGCTGGAAATGCCCGCTTCAATCGCATCAGAAACCGCTTTTTTGACGGCGGGAACGGGGATTCGGCTCACTTGCTCCTGCAACGAAGAAAGTCCGCCGCCGATATCGGGCATTTGCGCCTGATCAGCGGGAATGCCGCTTTTCGCTAAACGGTTTTTGATGTCATCTCCGATCCGGTCAAAGCCCGCTGTAATGAAGCCGGCATATAAAGCCGGAGCGAGCGTCAGCCCGACCTGCCTTACGAGTGACAGCGTGCCGAGCGCTGTGCCTTTGTTTTGGCCCGCCGTTTCTGATACAAGCACATTCAGCGGAGCCCCGAGCAGAAATCCGAAACCGATCCCCGCAATGACACTCGCTGTGACAAATTCCCATTTATCCGTCACCCATAACGGAAATAGGCTGAAGCCTGCAAATGCGATGGCGCCTGATACAACCGCGGAGAAGACCGGCCCTTTTTTATCCGTGATCGCCCCGCCGAGCCACGCTCCGATTCCTGACGCCAACGCGAGCGGCGTCATCCAATAACCCGCTTTCTCCGCCGATACGTGCAAATATTGCTCCGCATAAGAAGGAATAAAAATGACCGCAGCGAGCAGCCCTCCCGATAAAAATCCGATGACGAGCGTCCATTGAAACACTTTATTTTGCAGCAGCGAGTAGGCGAGAATCGGATCGCCCCCTCGGTTTTCAACCCGCTTTTCGACTTTAAGCAGCACCAGAAAGAGAAGTGCCGCTCCCAAAAGATACCCGTACACCTTTACGTTCATTATGCTTTCTGACAGCTTCGCCCCATCGAGATTCGTGATACCGATCATGCAAGATAAGATCGCAAGAGACAGCAGCATTGTGCCGGCGAGGTCAAGCCGTTTCGCCTCAGGCTCTTTCGTTTCAGCGATAAACAAACCGCCGCACACAACCAAAGCGGCGGCAATCGGCAGATTAATCAAGAACAGCCAATGCCACGACCCGGTTACATCAAGCAAAAAGCTCCCGATATTCGGTCCGAGGACGGCCGCCATACCGTTCATCGCCCCTAAAAGCCCGAGAGCTTTCCCCTGTTTCTCCTTCGGAAGCACGGCCAGCACATGCGAACTCCCGATAATAAAAATTCCGCCGCCGCCAAGGGCCTGAATGAGCCGTGCCGCCAAAAACATCGGGAAGCTCTGACTGAGTGCGACAAGCAAAGAGCCGAGTCCGAACAGCCCGACTTCAATTATAAACAGCTTTTTCCGCCCGTATCGGTCCGACAGCTTGCCGACAATCGGCACACTGACACTGAGTCCCAATGTGTAAAGGGTCACTCCCCACGATCCCCATGAAGGAGAAACATCAAAAGAGCTGTTAATCGTCGTCAGAGCAGCGGAAATAATTCCGTTGTCCAGCGCCGCCATGAACACACCGATCGTAAAGAGAGTGATGGCCCAGCTCTGGTTTTTTTCTGTTTGCAATGACTCCGGCATACTGATCAATCCTTCCGTTTTTTAATTCACTTCGAATATATTATTCACTTCAAGTGAATTAAATGTCAAACAAAAAAAGGCCGCCGATACCGGCAGGCCTTTTTCATCTCTATCCCTGTTTGGAAGAATCAAGCGCTCTTGCCAAAATGGAAAGCCCTTGATTGACCGTTTGTTTTTCTTCAGCGGTCAGTGTTTCCAATGAACGCTTCAATTTTACATGTCCTTTTTGATAAAGGCTGCGGAAAATATCTTTCGCGTTTTCCGTTAATTGAACGACGACTGAACGGCGGTCTTCTTCTGACGGAGCGCGTGTAATGAAACATGATTTTTCTAAACGGTCAAGCAGCCCCGTCGTATTTGAAAGGGAAGCACCCATTTTCTCCGCTATGTCACTCACCTTAAGCGTCCCGTGGTTGTTCAGAAGCATCAGCACCTTCATTTGCGGCATGCTCATATCAAGCTTCATCCACTCCGACACATCGCCGAGCCCCGCCGATGTCATCACTTTCATGTACAGCACCCAAATATCCCGTTCCTCAGGAGAAAAAATATCGCCGCCTAATACCGTTGTATCATGCAGATTATAATCCATCGTCTCACTTCCTCATTCATACTCCTGCATACCATATTACTGATTTTAATCAGAGAAAGAAAGTTGCAGGCGAGTTTTGTTTGAATGTGAGGTGGTAGTGTATAATATGTTGGAGATTATTGGGGGAATTATAATAAATAAGCTATTTTATGATGATTGGAGAGAACATTGCTGACTAAAAAGAATGCCTTATCGATATTAAAAGTATTATTTCCTATTGCAGTTTTGCTTTTAGTCATTTATCAGTCCAAAAAGGAATTGACAGACCTTTCTTTTAAAAGAACGCTGTACATTATTAACGGGATTGAGCGTTACGATTTATTTATTCTCGTTCTGCTCGGCCTTTTTGCCGTCAGCGCGATGTCCTTTTATGACTTTGTGCTGAAACGGACGCTTCGCCTCAACATTCCGAATTGGAAAGTATTCAGGGTCTCCTTTATCGCCAATTCCTTTAACAATGTCCTTGGATTCGGCGGTCTGGCGGGCGTCGGGCTGCGGACGATGCTTTACAAAGAACATACGAATGACGTAAAACGCCTCGTCGCAGGCATCGCCTGGCTTACGTCCTCAGCGCTGCTCGGGCTGTCCGTCTTCAGTATCCTGACCATCGCCCGGGTTCTGCCGGTTGGAGAGATTACAGGTGAGAAACCGTGGCTGTGGGCTGTTATCGCCGGAGTGGCGCTTATTGTGCCGGCAGCCTTAATCGCCGCTGGGATCAACAATAAAAAAGCTGGCGCAGAAGACGGTGAAGCAAAACCGAGGCATCCGGTCTTTTCTTACATCGGGGCATCGTTTGCCGAATGGTTTGCGGCGGCCGTCGTCATGTATTATTCCCTGTATGTCATGGGGATTCACGCGGATGTCCGCCATGTATTCGGGGTATTTGCCATTGCTGCTATCGGGGGAATCATCAGCCTTGTGCCGGGAGGATTCGGTTCGTTTGATCTTCTGTTTCTGCTCGGCATGCAGAATATGGGCTTTCCCCAGGAGGCGGTTGTGACATCCATCGTCATCTACCGGATTGTGTATTCATTTATTCCGTTTGTGTTCGGGCTGTTCTTTGCGGCCGGCGACTTAACGGAAAATACGCTTAAACGGCTGGAATCAAATCCGAAGATGGCGCCTGCCGTGGAAACGACGAACGTGCTTCTCGTATTTCAGCGCGCTATCTTAATCAGGGTGCTTTACGGTTCGCTGTCGCTTTTGGTTTTCGTGTCGGGAGTCGTTGTGCTTGCGTCCGTCGCCCTGCCGATCGACAGGGAGACGGTCATTCCGCACATTCCGCGCCCGGCGCTCCTTGCGTTTAACGCGTTATCGCTAAGCGCGGCTTTGATTCTATTAATTTTGCCGATTGAATTATACAAACGGACGAAACGTTCTTATTCAATGGCGGTTGCCGCGCTGGTCGGCGGTTTTGTGTTCAGTTTCTTAAAAGGATTGAACATCAGCGCGATCTTTATTCTGCCTGTCGTCATCGTATTGCTTGTGCTGTTAAAGCGGCAGTTTATCAGAGAGCAGGCATCGTATACGCTCGGCCAGATGATTTTTGCGGCCGCTCTGTTTATTATCGCATTGTTTAACTACAATCTCATTGCCGGCTTTATTTGGGATAAAATGAATCGGCTCCTGCGCCACGACTATTTCGTCCATAACAATTCGCACATTACATATGCCACGATGACGGCCATTATTGTTGTGCCGCTGTTTTTCCTTTTGTTTACGTTCTTTTATCATAAAAGATCGAAGCCGATCGGAGAAGAGGCCGATCCTGAACGGCTGAAGTCCTTTTTGGCGGAAGAAGGCGGAAATGCGCTCAGCCATCTCGGCTTTCTCGGGGATAAGCGGTTTTATTTCTCAAGCGACGGCAAAGCGCTTTTATTGTTCAGCCAGATTTCCAGAAGGCTTGTCGTGCTCGGTGATCCGTCAGGACAGAGAGACTCTTTTCCGCTTGTGATTGAGGAATTTCTGAATGAAGCGCATAAGCAGGGGCTGAGTGTCATGTTTTATCAGATCGAACGTGAAGATCTGGCGCTGTACCATGACTTCGGCTATAACTTCTTCAAGCTTGGAGAAGAAGCGTTCGTGGATATGGAGGCTTTTACGCTCTCAGGTAAGAAAAAAGCGGGGCTGCGGGCGATTAACAACAAATTTGACCGCGAAGGCTACACATTTCATGTCGGGGAACCGCCGTTTTCCTCGGAGTTTATCGCCAAGCTGAAAGACATTTCGGACGAATGGCTCGGACCGAAAAAAGAGAAAGGTTTTTCCCTCGGTTTCTTCGACCGGGATTATCTGGAACAGGCGCCGATTGCTTACGTGAAAGACGCGGAAGGGGAGATCATCGCTTTTGCCAACCTGATGCCGATGTATCAGGAAGGCGAGATATCCGTCGACTTGATGCGTTATCGGAAAAGCGCGCCGAACGGTATTATGGACGCGCTTTTCATCCGTCTGTTTCTCTGGGCGCAGGAAAAAGGCTATACCACCTTCAATATGGGCATGGCGCCTTTGTCAAACGTAGGAACGGCTTTTACATCTTTCTGGTCGGAAAGAATCGCGGCCGTCATCTTCAACAACGTCCGGTATATGTACAGCTTCAGCGGGCTGCGGGCCTTTAAAGAAAAATACAAACCGGAGTGGCGCGGGAAATACTTGGCGTACCGCAAAAACAGATCGCTGTCCGTCACGATGATCCTCGTCACCCGCCTGATCGGAAAAACCAAAAAAAGACGCCGTTAAAAGGCGTCTTTTTTTTGGAGAATTGACTAAAAATTCTAATTTTACTCTGTTATACTGAATAACATGATCATAAGGTGAAAGGAAGGCTGATGAATGAAACAGGCAACCGTGTTTAAATATGAAGCGTTTTCCGATATTCCGGATTTGGGAAATCCCGCGGGAATCGTCTTTAACGGAGATGATTATTCAGATGAAGAGATGCAGATGATCGCCGAAATGGCAGGGTACAATGAAACCTCATTTCTCTGTAAAAGCGGAGAAGCCGATCTGCGCATCCGCTATTTTACACCCGGCCACGAAATGAATTTATGCGGACATGCTACCGTCGCCTCTCTTTACGCATTAATTGAAAAGGGAAGGCTTCAGGCTGATCAGACATATCAAATTGAAACAAAAGCCGGCATTCTTCCCGCAAAAGCCGCTGAACGAAACGGCCGGGTATACATCACACTCGAACAGGCTCCCCCGCAATTTCTGCCGTTTACGGGCGACAAAGAAAAGCTTGCCGCCTCGCTCGGGATTACGGCTGAGGATTTTCACAGCGAGCTGCCGATTGTCTACGGATCAACGGGGATCTGGACACTGATTGTTCCGCTGAGATCCCTTAAAGCATCACGTAATATGGTGCCGGACAACGCACAATTCCCCGCTATTTTGCGCGATCTTCCGAAAGCGAGCGTTCATCCGTTTTCTCTTGAAACCGTTCATCCGGAAAGTGATCTGCACGGACGCCATTTTTCTTCCCCTTTCTCCGGAACGACCGAAGATCCCGTCACGGGAACCGCTTCAGGCGTCATGGCAGCCTATATGCGGCAATACGGAGGCTCCGAAGCCGAATGCTTCACGATTGAACAAGGCCAGGAAATCGGGAAAGACGGAAAAGTGGAAATCAGGATTACAGAAGATAACGAAAAGATGAACATCAAGATGACGGGAACGGCCGTGTATGCCGAAACAATCAATTTTCAGCTTCCGTAACGGTTTACAAAAGCCGGTCGTATCCGTTATATTATAAATGATAATCATTTTCATTTGGATAGGAAGGTGAATCGGCATGCCGAAAACCGAACAATTACAGCAAAACGAAAGTCTTGCACATACAATCAGAAACAGAAGATCCATCCGGTCGTTTAAACCGGAAACCGTACCTTCTGAAGTCATATTAGATATGCTTGAAACGGCCGTTTACGCACCGAACCACAGACTGACGGAGCCATGGCGTTTTATCTACGCAGCAAGCGAAGCGGGAAAAGCAAAGCTTGCGGACAGCTACGTCTCATTTTTCAAAAAGATAAAAGATGATTTCAACGAGGAAAAAGAGCGGAACATGAGAAAAAACCTCAGCGCCGTTCCGGGATTTTTACTGGTCGTCTTAAAAGAAGATGAAAATGAATTTACGAGAAACGATGATTTCGCGGCGCTGAGCGGCATGATTCAAAACCTTCAGCTTCTCGCACATGAAAACGGCATCGGCATGGTCTGGAAAAGCGGCCGCATTATGTATGACAAACAGGTGCACCAAGACTTCGGCCTTGCTGACAATGAGCGCTTTGCCGCCATCATTCAAACGGGCTATCCGGATGAACAGCCTAAGGCGAAAGAACGGACGCCGGCAAAAAGCCTGTTTACCGAACTGTAAAAAAAATCCCCGTCTCTATACAGAGGCGGGGATTTCGTATTAGCGGGTTTTGCTTTTAGCTCTGTTGTCAGCGGCTTTCACCCGCGCCTGCGCTTCACGGTCAGCGGAATCAGCAAGCTCGCTTGAATATTCCTCATATGTGCCGTCTGTTTCGCGTTTCAAAGCATCCGGAACTTGAGGAAGTTTTTGTTTGTTTTTATCACGGTTTTTGTGAGTATGATTTCTGCCCATATCAATCGCCCCCCTGAAAAAAGTGATATCAAACAAACATAGTATCTGCCCGGTCCTGATCTTTATTCAGTTTATTTCCGTTTGGCTGCTCTTTCCGCTTTTTTGAATTCACCGGAATAAAGGACTTCCTGCATTTTTTTCAGATTGGCTCCCTGCTGATGTTTTTCGCGCTTCTTTTCCATAAAAGAAGACCCTCCTTCAAAACAGAATACCAATAGGATTGGCTTTTATTTCCGTTTTTATGCAGATAAGAGATCCTTTAAAGCGAAATCAAGTTCTTCATACGTAAATTGAAAACCGGATGTCAGCGCCTGCTTAGGCAGGGCGCGCTGGCCTTTTACGATCAGCAGGCTCATTTCTCCCAAGGCCTTCTCCAGAAAAAGTTCCGGTACGGGAATCCAATGGGGGCGGTGCAAGACGCTTGCGATCATTTTTCCGAATTGCTTCATTTCTACGGGGTTCGGCGATGTCACATTCATGGGACCGGACAAGTCATCATGCTCCGCCGCAAAAGCGATAAGTTCCGCGGCGTCATCCACATGAACCCATGACAGCCATTGCCGTCCAGAGCCGATGGTGCCCCCGGCTAACAGCTTATAAGGGAGAACCATGAGCGGCAGGGCGCCTTTTTCACCGAGCATCACCCCGAATCTGGCATATACCGTCCGGATGCCGAGCGCTTCAATTTTCTGGCCTTCACGTTCCCACATATGAGCCGTATGACTGAGAAAATCTTCATTTGACGTATCTGACTGTTCGGTGAACGTTTTTTCTGTGCTTGTGCCGTAAATGCCGACGGCGCTTGCCTGAATTAAAGCCCGGGGTTTTTTCGGCTGCTGCTTCATAATCCGTCTGACTTCTCTCGTCGCTTCTATTCTGCTTGAGATGATTTGTTCCTTCGTTGTGTCCGTCCAGCGGTCAAAGATGGATTTGCCGGCGAGGTTCACCCATACATCAATAGGGGGAAGCTCGCGCTCAGGCGCCGCGTTTTCGGCCAGCCATTGAACATATGTCACATTTTTTTGTTCGGTTTCTCTCTGTTTTCTTGATAAAATATAGACATGATGTCCCCGGCGGGTAAACACACCTGTCAGATGCCGGCCCAGAAAACCAGTGCCGCCTGTCATCGCGATATTCATATCCATCTCTCCTTACACGTTGATACATATACTGTACCTCATTTGCCAAAAAGAAAAACGCCTGAACATCGGGGCGGGAAAGGAGACCGGGATGCCGTTTATTACAAAAATATCGACCCAAAAGAAAAATACCGAGCGCTTCAACATCTTTCTTGATGAGAAATATGCATTCAGCGTCGACGCCGACGTGCTTGTGCGTTATGACCTGAAAAAAGGGAAAGAACTGGACGAGCTTGACATTCTTGAAATCCAGTACGGCGATGACGTGAAAAAAGCCTTTAACCGCGCCGTAGAATTTTTATCATACCGGATGCGCTCTGAAAAAGAAGTCCGGGATCATCTGAAGAAAAAAGAAACACCGGACATGGTCATTTCTGAAGTCATCCATAAACTGTACGATTACCGCTACTTAAATGACAAAGAATTTGCCGAAGCCTATGCGAGCACCCACAAAAAAACAAACGGCAAAGGCCCTGACGTCCTGTTCCGCGAGCTGAAAGCGAAAGGAATAGACGACGATACCATCAAGGAGACGCTCAGCGCGTTTACATTTGATGAGCAGATACAAGAAGCGCTGAAACATATCGGCAAAATCCTGAAAAAGGACAAAAAGCTGTCCACAAAAGAGATCAGACAGCGGGCGCAGATGCAGCTTCAGCGAAAAGGTTTCCCTTTCGACGTCATCAATGCCGCTCTGGAGCAGACGGAGTATGAGAATGACGATGAAGCCGAGATGGAAGCTCTGAAGGCTCATGCGGAAAAAGCGATCAGGAAATACCGCTATGACGGCAGCTATGAAAGCGGAATGAAGGTCAAACAGTACTTATTCAGAAAAGGATTCTCGATTGACGATATTGATCAATTCTTGCAGGAAGAGGAGTAAACTGAAATGGACAAACGATACAGTCAAATGACGCCTTATGAACTACAGACAGAAATTGCGGGACTGACGGAAAAAGCGCGAAAAGCGGAACAGATGGGCATTGTAAATGAACTGGCCGTGCTTGAACGGAAAATTACGATGGCCAAAGCTTACATGCTGAACCCGGAAGACTTTCGGCCCGGCGGGGTGTATCAGATAGAAGGTTCTGATGACACTTTCCGCATTGATTACATCAACGGCGTATTCGCCTGGGGACACAGATCTTCCCCGTCTGACGGGGAAGAAGCACTGCCGATTTCCGTTTTAAAAGAAAAAAAATAACAAAAGAGGCCGGTTCCGGCCTCTTTTTCTTTTCGAGCACATTCGTTTCAACCTTTCAGTAAAAAATGATTGAATTCATTTTTGATATCTTTTAAGATGGACTTCGTTGTTTTTTAAATAAAAAGGAGGCGATTTGCGTTGAATATCAAAATGAAACAGCCATCTGTGAAATTAATGATTTTTGTTTTAATGATCTGCACATTTTCCATCGGGTATACGGAATATGCTGTCATGGGTATTCTGACGTCGATTGCCGATGACTTTCATATACATGTATCTTCAGCGGGCATGCTTGTTACGGCGTACGCGGCAAGCGTCTGCCTGACGGGCCCGATCGTAACCATTATCGCGGTTAAGCTGCCGAGAAAACCGGTGCTGCTAGGGTTGATGGGCATCTTCGTCCTTGCCAACCTGATGAGCGTCTTTGCGCCGAACTTCGCCGTGCTGGCGATTTCCAGAATTTTATCCGCATCCATCCACGGAGCTTTTTTTGCGATCGCCATGGTGTTTGCGAGTGAAATGGTGCCGCCTGAAAAACGTTCCGCCGCCGCGGCTTCCATGAACGGCGGATTAACCGTGGCGCTGATGCTCGGCGTCCCGTTCGGCTCTTATTTAGGGGATGCCCTTAACTGGCGGGCCGTCTTTTTCATTATTTCCGTTTTAGGCATGATCGGGCTGATCGGACTGATGCTGGTCGTACCGAACCGGAAACCGAAAGTGATTCCGATGCTGATGAATGAATGGAGTGTCTTTAAGCATAAACAAGTGATTTTTTCCTTTGCGATCACCATTCTCGGCTACTCAGGCGTATTTATCGCTTACACGTTTATTGAGCCGATTTTAAGAGATTCAGCGGGGTTCGGCACAGTCGGCATTACAGGCGCATTATTTGCCTACGGTCTCGGCGGAGTGGCGGGGAATTTCTTCGCGGGCAAAGTGCCGCTCAAACTGCTGACGCGCACGATGATCGGTGTGATGATCGGCTTGATCGGCGTCTTGGCGATTTTCCCTTATATCGCCGTTTTTCCAGCCGCCGCGGTTTCAGCGACATTTTTATTCGGCGCATGTGCGTTCGGCACACCGCCGCTTTTGCAGACCAAGGTTATTTCTTCCTCTGAAAACGGCACGACAATCGCCGCTGCGGTGAGCGTTTCCGCCTTTAACCTGGCAAACGCGCTCGGAGCCTGGATCGGCGGATTGATTCTCGGCGGAACGGGATCTTACTCATGGCTGTTTGCCGGCGGTGCGCTGATGACGGCTCTCGGCCTTGTGCTTTCCACGTTCGCTCATCTGTCTGAGAAGAAAGATGTTTATGAATACCAAGTGCATAAAGGATAACAAAAAGCTTGCAGGGGATATTCCGCCTGCAAGCTTTTTTCAGTGTTTCAATGTAATGCTGATCACAGTATGTTTATCACTCTCAGCTAAGGAAATATTCCGGGTTTCCGGTACTCCGTCTTTTTCAAAAACGACGGCATAGGTTCCTTTCACGCCGCTTTTCCATGCAATCTCGCCGTGGTGATCAGTCTTGCCTATTATCTCTCCGCGGTCTATATTCGGCTGGTGATCTGACTCCGCCGCTTTCATCACGGTGACCGTCACACCGGCCGCCGGTGAACCGTCTGCATCCTCAGCATGGAGCGTAACGGGCAATGCTTTTTTGGCGGCGGAATCATCCGCTTTGCCGCATCCGCATAAAACGGCCGCCGCGAGAAAGAAAACAAAAGCTTTATTGATTTGACCAATATTGAATGTTGTCGAATACACTGTTTGTCACCCTTGTTCCCAGATTGTAAGACGACCCGCCGTTTGTATGAATGGCAATGACGGTCTGGCCGGTGTCGCTGTAATTGCGGTAAACGGGCGATCCGCTCTGGCAGCCGAACGTATCTGTCGTGTAGGTGAGTTTATATGTCTCGGCAGAACGTATCGGCTTGCTGTCCGACCACATGGAACCGGACACTTTGTCGCACGGATATCCTGTCACGGTTGAGGAAAGCCCGGCCGGACTGGAACTGTTGGTCGTCCGGTAGCCGTACCAGCCGACAGTATCCCCAGGCGACCCGTTTACTTTGATTGCGCCGTAGTCATAGTTTGTGTCACCGTTTTCTGTCCACCCTTTGACACTGTAGAATGTCTTTCCTGAATAAGAGCCATACGGGTACGATGACCCGTTGCGGCCGGGAGCTGCCGTAATTTTCGATGCCCAGCCGTTTTTTTGATCATACACGCAATGTCCCGCCGTAACGATCGTGTCGGCATTGACAAAAAAACCGGTGCATCCGTAGGTGCTTGTGCTGCCGCTGTATGTGACGGTCAGCTGTGCTGTCGCGCGATATGGAAATGATGTTGTAGGAGAAATTCTGATTCGTTCGTCTGTCCCAATAATACTGGAAGGCTTTAATGACTTGATGTCAGCTTTGCTGTTTTGTGCAAGCTGTCTTTTGGTGAGGCCCGTTCCTTCATAAGCGGGGGATGTCTGTGTTGTTTGTACAGGCTGATTCAGATTGGCGTCAAACTCCTCACCGCTGTTTGATACAGATGTCTGCGGGCTGCCCGCTGCTTCAGCTGAAACAGCAAATAATGAAACTGACAGTAAGAATGCGGTAAGGCTCAGCAATCGTTTTGAAACTGTCTTCATTTTATAAAACGCCTCCTTTTTTGTCTACCGGCTTTCGGTTGAACATTTAACATATTATGGAATTTGTTTAGCGTTATGACTACAAAAGGATGTTTTTCTCCGCAAAAAAAGAGACCGGGTCATTCCCGGTCTCTTACGGTGTGTGTTATCGTCTGCCTGAAGCTCTCATGCGCTCTTGCGGGTGCGAATTAATTGAACCGTCCGCCCGTTTAGAAGCGTAGTCATCCTTTGCCCGCGGTTCGCCTTCAAACTTATTATTGTTCTGATTAGGAAATCCTTTTGCCTTGTTCCGGACCATTTGTTTTCCCCCTCGGCCAATATCAAAAGGTTGCGCCTTCTGGATTGAAGACGTAAAGTTAGTATATGCCTGTGACAAGCTGCGTAAAAGCAGCAGGTTTTCCCAAGGAAAGGAGACAGAGACATGAATACATATATCGACAAACTGACGAATTTGCTGCTTGAGAAAAATGACATGCTCAGCTATTTGCAAGCGCGAACTTGGGTTGAGCTTTTATGGGGAGATTTCGAAGCGACTTACGCAAAAGCCGGCCGCCCGTATCAAGGAGAGCAAATGACGGAACGCGTCGTCAAGGAATGGATCGAATCATACGGCAGCAAGCTCCATATGTTCCAGAGCGTTCGGGAAGACGTTTCTCATTATTTGGATCAAAGCAGGGGTCTCCTGCATTAACATAGCAGTGCACCCGCCGGACGGTATCCGGCGGTTTTTTCTTTTTATAAAAGAAATGGGAAAATCATGTTTGACGACCCGCGGAATGTGGAAATGTGTAATAACTTATAAAATAGCGGGGAGGAACCACAATGAACATGAAAAAGGGGTTAACCGCATTTATTCCGGCCGCAGGACTTTGCTTATTTTTAGCCGCAGGCACCGTTTTTTTCGATCCGGCAGCGAATGCCGCAGCAGTTCACCAGACAAAAATAGACACCGAAGCAGATACATATATCGTGAAAGCAGGAGAACTTAACGTCCGCAAAGAACCAAATAAACAAGGGTCGATTATCGGCACGCTTCGTTCAGAGGATTCCGTAAAGGTTAAACGGCTTCAAGGAGCAGATTGGGCTGAGATTGACTACAAAGGTCACAAAGCCTATATTTCCACGCATTTTCTGATGAAGCAGCCGGTGAAGGCGGTGACCGCGAAACAAACCGCTTTTTATACGCCGACTTTGGAAACCGGCAAAAAAGGGTCCGTTAAAGCGGGTGAAACCGTCAATGTGCTCGGCTGGGGGTTCAGCCATGACGGAGGGTTTGACCGTAAATGGGCGTACATCACATACGGCGGGAAAGCAGGTTATGTGAAAACGGCCGACTTAACTCAAAAATAAAGATTCAGGCAGGCGAATGAGCCTGCTTTTTTTCTGAAACCTTCCGCCTTTCCTTTCGTAAAAGATGAAAAGGAGAGTGAGGGATATGATAATGGTGATCGGCGGCCTTCTGATGGCTGCGGCCGGCATTTTAGTCACATTTTTTCCGCCGAAGTCGATCAACAGCCTGTATGGATATCGGACGAAGCGCTCTATGGCGGATGAGTCGCAGTGGAGAGAAGGCAATCGATTCAGTGCGCTCCTCATGATTTTGTTCGGCCTTATTTCGGCGGCAGCTGGGTTTGCGGGCAGCCTGCTTATCCGGCTGACTCAGCCGTTCGCCCTGATCGTTCAGGCCGTATTGTTGATTGCGATCAGCGTACTGATCATCGTCTTAACAGAAAGAAGATTGAAACAAACGGGGAGGAGATTCGATGAATGACATTACGTTTCACATGATCGAAACAAACGGGGTGACGCTGCACACGGCTTCAGCCGGTCCGAAAGACGGTCCTTTGGCGGTGCTGCTGCACGGGTTTCCGGAATTCTGGTACGGCTGGAAGAGCCAGATCAAACCGCTGGCGGATGCCGGATACCATGTTGTCGTGCCTGATCAGCGCGGCTATAATCTCAGTGACAAACCGGAGGGCATTGAAAACTATACCATTGATACGCTCAGAGACGACATTATCGGGCTGATCACGCATTTTACAGATGACAAAGCCGTCGTCATCGGCCACGATTGGGGAGGAGCCGTGGCCTGGCATTTGGCATCCACGCGGCCGCAATACGTAGAAAAATTGATCGCGGTCAATATCCCGCACCCGGCGGTTATGCGGAAGGTCACACCGTTTTACCCGCCGCAGTGGAAGAAAAGCTCTTATATCGCTTTCTTTCAGCTTCCGGAAAAGCCGGAACGGAGATTGTCTGAAGACAATTACCGCGTATTGGATCACTCGATCGGCTTATCCGAACGCCCGGCGCTTTTTTCACGGGAAGATGTCGACAGCTACAAACAGGCATGGGGCAGAAAAGGAGCGCTCACGGCGATGCTGAACTGGTACCGGGCGATCAGAGCCGGCGGTTTAGGTCCTGCCGTTCCGCTAAAAATGTCCGTTCCGTACCGATTAATATGGGGCGTCAATGACCGCGCGCTGAGCAAAAAGCTCGCTAAGGAAACAAAACGGATGATTCCAAACGGCGACTTAATCTTTATAGACGATGCCTCACATTGGGTCATTCACGAAAAACCGCGCATCGTCAGCCATTTGATTCATGAATACCTTCAGCAATAAAGTCTGTCCCGCGTACAGACTTTTTCTTTTTTTTCTCATATCTGCCGAAAAACATGACAAAATATAAACCATATGCAGAAAAAATTTTCTGCCCGTGTAACAAAAAAAGGGTTTAAACGTCATTAAAAAAAGGAAAAGCCTTACTGAAGTTTTGCGGACAATTCCTTTAAGGCCGTCCTAAAAAAAGAATAATACAAAGAAGGTGCCTTCATGAAACAAAGGTTAATCTCAATTATTATTCCGTCTTACAATGAAGGGAACAATGTCAAGCTCATCCATGAATCTTTAAAAAAAGAGTTTCAGACGATTCATTATGACTATGAAATTTTCTACATCAATGACGGAAGCGCGGATGACACCCTTCAGCAGATTAAAGAACTGGCCGCCAGAAACCATCGCGTCAAATACATATCTTTTTCCCGCAACTTCGGGAAAGAAGCGGCCATTTTGGCAGGATTTGAACACGTGCAGGGCGAAGCGGTAATCGTGATGGACGCCGATCTGCAGCATCCGACCCATCTGCTGAAAGACTTCATTCAAGGCTATGAAGAAGGGTATGACCAAGTCATCGCGCAGCGCAACCGAAAAGGGGACAGCCCCGTGCGTTCCGTGCTTTCTTCCCTGTATTATAAATTTATCAATAAAGCCGTCGAAGTGGACCTGCGTGACGGGGTCGGAGATTTCCGCCTGCTGAGCCGGCAGGCCGTTGATGCCCTTTTGAAGCTGAGTGAAGGGAACCGTTTCTCGAAAGGGCTGTTCTGCTGGATCGGGTTTGACCAGAAAATCGTATTTTATGAAAATGTCGAAAGGAAGAACGGCACGTCCAAATGGTCATTCAGCAATCTGTTCAACTACGGAATGGACGGTGTCGTCTCCTTCAACAACAAGCCCCTTAGGGTATGCTTTTTCACCGGTATTCTGATATTGCTTCTGTCGATGGTTTATATTGTAACGACCTTTGTTCATATTCTGACACACGGCGTGTCCGTACCCGGATACTTCACCATTATTTCCGCCGTGCTGTTTTTAGGGGGCATCCAGCTTTTGAGTCTCGGCATCATCGGAGAATACATCGGCCGGATTTACTATGAAACAAAAAAACGCCCGCACTATTTAATTAAAGAAGCGAATATAACATACGGAGAACAAAATGAAACGAATTATACAAAAAAGCGCAAGTGGAACCATTAAACAGGCGCCGCTGTGCGCAGGGTCTGGGGACGCTGTATGAAAAAAAATAAATGGATCTTGCCGGCAGCCTGTGTGCTGGCTGCGGCAGCCGCTCATATTTTTTTCTTAAAAGAGTGGTCGGCAGGCCGCTATATGACGGGGTCTGGAGACGGGATCGCCCAAATGGCGGTCTTCAAAAAGCTGCTGTTTGATCAATATATGAACGGCAGGCTGTTTTACAGCTATTCGTTCGGACTGGGCGGGGGAGTGTACAGTCAGCTCGGCTATTATTTCTCTACTTCTTTTCTATTCCTGTTTATCTCCGCCGCTGTCCGCTTTTTGCAGCTTATTCAGCTGACGGGTGAGGCTGATGCGCTGTTTTGGGCGCAGGCCTCCGTTTTTATCAGCATTGCCAAGCAGAGTTTTATCATATTCACGGCGGCGTGTGTGTTCCGTTATTTCGTCAAACGGACGGTGCCTGCTTTTGCGGGCGCCGTGTTGTACGGGGTCTCGATTATCTACTTCCGGCATGAGGTATATTGGGACTTTTTCACTGACAGTATGGTGTGGCTGCCGTTGCTTGTGTTGGGCGCGGAAAAAATCATCCGGGAAAAAAAGCCGGCGTGGTTTATCTTCGCCTGTGCGCTGACATTGATCAACAACTTTTATTTTGCGTATATTAATCTGATTTTCATCGGCATTTATATCTTATTCAGGTGGGTGATCCCCCTTGAAGGCAATGAGGCGAAAAGGCTCACTCAATGCAGGGTATTTATTCTGTCGGGTCTTCTCGGATTCGGCATAAGCGCAGTTTCCTTTATTCCTGTCGTATACGGATACCTTCATAATCTGCGGCCGCCGTATTCAGAGCATATTGCATGGCTTGATTTTTCCGACAACATTTTATTTTCTAGCCGGATTATCATCCTGCCGGCGGCTTTTTTGCTTTTTCTATTTACATTTACTTTATACAAAAACCGCTTGTTCCGGCTGTTTGCGGGAATCAGTCTGCTGTATATTCTGTTTCACTTCAGTCCGTTCGCGGCAAGTGCCTTTAACGGTTTTTCAGCTCCGCAGAACAGGTTTGAATACGTCCTGTGCTTCACGATTGCCGGAACGGTTTCAGCCGGGCTTTCTAAGCTTTCAGACATCAGCATGAAGAGTATGCTGATGTCCGCCGTACTCGTCGTTCTGCTCTATTGGAGCCAGGTGAGGCGGTACAGTCTGGATATTTCTGATCACGCCAACCTGCCCATCATCCTTCTTCTGGTGCTGAGCATAGCCGCTTTCTTTGCAGCAAAGACAAGACTGAAAGGCGCGGTGCCCGCCGTCTATGCCGTCATTTTGCTTACGGCTGTGCTTACGGCTAATACATATGAAAAATATGCTTTATCAGAAGGCGGGAAGATTTATACGGTATCGCATACATTTATGATGGGTGCTGACTATAAAGGCAAAGAGCAATCGGAGCTCATTCAGCGTCTGAAAGAAAAAGACCCTGATCCGTTTGCCCGTTTGGATTGGATGAACGGTGTTTTCAATAACACCCCGATCATATACGGGTTCAACGGATTCAGCGTATACTCAAGCATACTGAACCGCAATCTGCTGTCCTTTTACTGGAACGACCTCCAGATTGACATGGGCAGAGAAAGCGTCAGCCGCTATGCGACATTAGGAAACAGGGCTAATTTATACAGCCTGCTTTACGGAAAATATTATATGACGGAAAAAACAAACGAGGCCGGCGTGCCGTACGGGTTCAAAAAAATCATGGAATCATCCCATTATGCGGTTTATCAAAATCAATATATGCTTCCGTTCGTACGGACAGCCGATCGCGTATATAACGAGGGCGGCCTGAAAAAAGCGCCTGCCCTTGCCAGGGAACGGGCAATGCTTGACGGGATCGTCATGGAATCAAGCACAATCAACACGAAAAAAGCGCCTGAGGCGAAAAATATGATCCGCCATGCAGAGATAGCGGCCGAACATGGCGATTATCATAACGGCATCCTGACGGTAAACGAAGACGGCGGCGGCCTGGTCATTACGCCGCAAGCCGCTAAGATGGACGGCGGCGATTATTACGTCAGCTTTTATTTGAAGAATAAAGCGAAGGACCAGGGCTTTACATTAAAAGTGAACGATTACACGACAACGAGAAAATCGAATCAATCCATTTACAAAACAGGTGTCAACGATCTTACTGTCAGAGTGCCGAAAACAAAAAACATCCAAATCCGTCTGCCGAAAGGGTCGTATCAGCTTGACAGACTGGCGCTTTATGAAGAACGGTACGATACGCTGAAAAGCGCATACCGAAAAGCGGAAAAAGAACCGCCGGCCGATCTCAGCTGGCGCGGAAATACGCTTCATATCTCGTATAAAAACAAAACCAGCGCGCCGTATATCATGCTTCCGATTCCATATGAAAAAGGCTGGGAGCTGAAGATAAACGGGAGACAGGAGCAGATTGAAAAAGCGGATTATTCCTTCATCGGATTTAAAGCGCAAAAAGGAAAAAACGATATTCAATTAACGTATTACCCGCCGTTTTTTAAACCCGCGGCCGCTCTATCGGTGATCAGCCTCGTGTTTGCGGCTATATATGTGAGAAGACAAAAAAAGCCCGGCTCTTAAACAGAGCCGAGCTTTAATTTTTTCTGCAATTTTTCCTCGCTGAAAATCCAGCCCGTGTAAGAAGAGAGAAGCTCTAAATCATGACTGAGATGGACGATGGCGACAAAAGGATAGTGGCCTTTGCTCCGGTAGCGTAAATCAATAAAGCGCACCTCATAATGATCTTTAAAGGTATCGACCTCCCACCTGTAAACGGGGGAAAATGAAAGAAAGGCTGCAATATTTTCGTCCTGTTTCGCGGCCTTCATCACATCGGTTTCCGGAACGGGTACGCGGTTGAATGTATCCAATATCACGACATGGCCGTCAAGGCTTCTGCCGACATAAAAGGCATGCGCCGTCGTCACGGCGATACGCCACTGCCTGAATTTCATCGTCGGCGAAATAATGATGGTTTCAATCTCCTCTTCAATCATTTCGCGCAGCCTTCGCTTTATCCGCAGCTGCATCAAAAACCGGACGGCGTAATATCCTGCGAGGATGATATAAAGCATCAGAAATGTCACGCCCGGATGACCTCCGATATACCACACGGCAATCGCGGCCAAATGGCTGACGAAAATAAACGGATCAAAGGTATTGATTAAACCGAGAGCGATCCATTTTCTCGAAAACGGGCGGATGGCCTGTGTGCCGTACGCGTTAAAAATGTCAACAAACACATGCAAAACGACAGCGAGAAGCGTCCACAGCCACAGGTGCAAAAAGTTCGCTTCCGGATAAAACATAAACAAAATACCCGGAATCAGAACGGACCAAAATAAAACGGCGGGAATGGAGTGCGTGAACCCTCTATGATTTCGAATATAAACGGCATTATTTTTCAGCTTCAATATGGTATCAATATCAGGTGCCTGAGAGCCGGCAAGAGCGGCGATCATAACTGCCTGAGACATGGGGGTGTGCATGCCGACGGCAGGATCAAGAGTTGCGATTCCGCCAAGCGCGATACCCATGACAACGTGAGTGCCAGTATCCATTGTTGACCTCCTAGCAGGCGTTAACAATCAGTCGCCCGCATATTTCGCATTATAAGATATTCCCCATTTTCTGTTTGCCCAATCATGGCGTTTATCCGCCGTTCTCATATGTTTCCGCTTTTTCTTTATCACTATTTAATGTAACATATTATCGTAACGTGCCCTAAGTTTACACCAAAATACGGTGTCAAGAAAAGCGGAACCCGAAACATCTGAGGAGAAGATATGAACGCACTTGAAGAAAAAATGAAACAAAAAGATATAGACAAATTTCGCGAGGACTTAATTACATGGTTCGAAAGAGAACAGAGAATTCTGCCGTGGAGAGAAAATCAGGACCCGTATCGGGTGTGGGTGTCAGAGGTGATGCTGCAGCAGACGCGCGTAGATACCGTCATTCCTTATTTCCGGCGGTTTGTTGAGCAATTTCCGACCGTTTCGGCGCTCGCTGAAGCCGATGAGGAAAAAGTGCTCAAAGCCTGGGAAGGGCTAGGTTATTACTCCCGTGCAAGAAATCTGCAAAGCGCCGTAAAAGAAGTGCATGAGCGATACGGGGGAGTCGTCCCTGCCGAGGAAAAGGAATTTGGCGGACTGAAAGGCGTCGGCCCTTATACAAAAGGCGCCGTGCTCAGCATCGCATACAACAAACCGATTCCGGCCGTAGACGGCAATGTGATGCGTGTCATGTCGAGAATTCTTTCCATATGGGATGATATCGCAAAACCTAAAACCAGAACCATTTTCGAACAGGCGGTATCCGCTTTCATTTCTCATGAAAAACCATCTGAATTCAATCAGGGTTTAATGGAGCTCGGCGCGATCATCTGCACCCCGAAATCGCCGTCCTGCCTGCTTTGCCCCGTACAAAAGCACTGCTCGGCATTTGCGGAAGGGACAGAGCGGGAGCTGCCCGTTAAAAGCAAAAAGAAAAAGCCCGGAATAAAAACAATGGCAGCCGTTGTGCTGACAGACGATCAAGGCGATGTCTATATTCATAAACGGCCGCCAAAAGGCTTGCTCGCCAACTTGTGGGAGTTTCCGAATACCGAAACCCAGAAAGGAATCAAAACCGAAAGAGAGCAGCTTGAAGCCTATTTAGAAAAAGAGATGGGAACAACCGCTGAAATCGGGGAGCTGGAAGGCATTGTAGAACATGTTTTCACCCATCTCGTCTGGAATATTTCGGTCTTTTTCGGTAAAGTAAAACAAGTGTCGGATACAACGGAATTCATACGGGTCACAAAAGAGGAGCTCAAGGAATACGCATTTCCCGTTTCCCATCAAAAGATATGGAAAATGGCGGAAGAAAGCGGCCGCCTGTAAAAGCGTCAGTCATAGCTGACGCGAGTGCCGTGGCCGTAATCCGCTTCATTCCGTTTCAGTCCGCCGCGGGCTTCGATTTCCTGAATCAGTTCCCGGTATTTGGACTGGCCTTCTTCGTTTAAATACGGCATAATTTGCTGGAAGGCATGATGGAAATAGGCGAGCTCTGAATCTCTCCAATCTTTTTTGGGCATCATGGCCAATTCGCCCATATCACGTCCGACATACATATAAAAGACCCCTTTCAACACATATTGCTTTTATTGTTTGTTGAATGAAAAGAACTATACACAGCAAGGAGCTGAGGAAAAATGGAACAAAATAAATGCGCACTGATCACGGGAAGCAGCCGCGGTGTCGGGAAAGCAGCCGCCATCAGACTCGCGGAAAAAGGATACAACATCGTCATCAATTACGCCCGCAGTAAAAAAGCGGCATTAGAAACCGCCGAAGAAATTGAAAAACTCGGCGTGAAAACGCTCATCATTAAAGCCAATGTCGGCCAGCCGGCAAAAATCAAAGACATGTTCCGCCAGATTGACGAAACATTCGGCAGACTGGACGTGTTCGTCAATAACGCGGCTTCAGGCGTGCTGAGACCGGTTATGGAACTCGAAGAAACACACTGGGACTGGACGATGAATATCAATGCGAAAGCATTGCTTTTCTGCGCCCAGGAAGCGGCAAAGATGATGGAGAAAAACGGAGGCGGCCACATCGTCAGCATCAGCTCGCTAGGCAGCATCCGCTATCTTGAAAACTATACGACGGTCGGTGTCTCAAAAGCCGCTTTAGAATCGTTAACCCGTTATCTGGCGGTTGAGCTTTCTCCGAAAAATATCATCGTAAACGCAGTGTCAGGCGGAGCGATTGATACGGACGCGCTGAAGCATTTCCCTAACAGAGATGAACTGCTGGAAGATGCCCGCCAAAATACGCCGGCCGGCAGAATGGTCGAGATTAAAGATATGATCGACACGGTGGAGTTTTTAGTTTCTTCAAAAGCGGACATGATCCGCGGCCAGACCATCATTATTGACGGCGGACGTTCTCTGCTCGTATAAGTTTTAAAAAAAGATGAATAGCCTTATCATCTCCTGCGCATTCTAAAGTGCGTGGAGGTGATAACAATGGCAAACTCAAAATACAGCAAAACAGACGTTCAGCAGGTGAAAAGACAAAACCAGCAATCAGCTTCCGGTCAGGGTCAATACGGCACTGAATTCGGCAGTGAAACTGATGCGCAGCAGGTTAGAAAGCAAAACCAATCTGCTGAACAAAACAAACAGCAAAACAGCTAATCACTGAAACGAAAAAGCACTTCATCTTCGGATGGAAGTGCTTTTTTTTGTTGCCGAAACGACAAAACTTGTGATTCCTCTACAGAATGAGTCAAAGGGTTTTCCGGCGGAAAATCGAAATGGTAAGGAGTATCAACCTAAAAGCCTAAGGAGGAACCCGATGTCAGAGTTTGAAAAGCTTGTAAGTGAACAGATGAAAATCATGGATCAGCTTCTCGAGCTGCAGTCAGAACTTGACCGCTGCCGCCAGGTGGAAGCGGAACTCATCAGTCTGGAAAGAGATGCAAAGCTGGACAATGTACAGGACGAAATTGCGACAAAGCGAAAAGACCTGGCCGGCATACAGGAGTTATTCCAAAGGCAGACAGAGCAAGTCATCCAGTCTTATCGCAGCACGGAAAAGCCGTCTTCCTATGTGCAGAAATGAATGTGCCATTCCGGAAGCGGAGTGGTTCTTTTATTTTCATTTTTTAATTCGTAACGTTATAATAGTGAAAAGACTTGTCGGAAAGCAATTGCGGCTGCATTGACTGCAGGGCTTTACAGAAAGTAGGGGAGAAATATGGGATATCCCAAGGAAGGAGAAACCATTCAAATTCACAGCTATAAGCATAACGGGCTGCTTCATCGAATTTGGAATGAAACGACGATTTTAAAAAGTACGGAATTGTGTATCATCGGAGCCAACGACCGGACAATGGTGACGGAATCCGACGGACGGACGTGGGTGACGAGAGAACCGGCAATCTGCTACTTTCATGCCCGTCAGTGGTTTAACGTCATCGGAATGCTGAGAGATGACGGGGTGCACTATTATTGCAACATCAGCTCGCCGTTCGCTTATGACGGAGAGGCCATCAAATATATTGATTACGATTTGGATGTCAAGGTGTTTCCGGATATGACGTATAACATTCTTGACGAGGATGAATACGATGACCACCGCAAATCAATGAATTACCCTAAAGAGATCGACAGCATTCTGAAGGAGTATCTGAATACGCTGCTGCACTGGATTCATCAGCGGAAAGGACCGTTTGCTCCGGAATTTGTTGATATGTGGTATGAACGGTATCTGCGCTATACAAAATAAAGATACAATAAAAAACCTGTTGGGGTGTCAACAGGTTTTTCACATGGGCTCACACGCCTTAAAGAGAGAGGGGGATAAAGTGTGGGCGTAATCAGACGCTATATGCAATTTGTAAAACCTTATAAAAAACAAATTTTTATCACAGTGTTAATCGGCATCATAAAATTCTCCATCCCGCTGGCTCTCCCGCTTCTGTTAAAATACGTGGTCGATGACATTATTCAAGGGAGCGGAACGGCAAGCGCTAAAACATCATCGCTATTCACGATAATGGGTATCATGTTCGTGCTGTTTTTAATTCTGCGTCCCCCGGTAGAGTACTATCGGCAATACTTCGCGCAATGGACGGGCAGCCGGGTGCTCTACGATATCAGGGGGGTATTGTTTGATCATATTCAAAAATTGAGCCTGAGGTTTTATGCCAACACGAGAACAGGCGAAGTCATTTCCCGGGTGATAAATGATGTCGAACAGACAAAAGACTTTGTCATAACGGGACTGATGAATATCTGGCTTGATATGATGACGGTGCTGATCGTCATCTGCATTATGTTTACACTCGATGTTAAGCTGACATTGATATCTGTCATTTTGTTTCCGTTATACGGAATTTCAGTGAAATACTTTTACGGCCGTCTCCGAAAACTGACACGTGAGCGTTCTCAGGCGCTCGCCCAAGTTCAGGGACATTTGCACGAAAGAGTTCAGGGGATGCCCGTTATCAGAAGTTTTGCCATTGAAGATTATGAACAAGCCAATTTTGATGAAAAAAACGGACATTTTCTGGACAGAGCGATCCGTCATACGAATTGGAACGCAAAAACGTTTGCAGTCGTGAATACCATTACGGATTTGGCGCCGCTGCTTGTTATCGCGTTTGCGGGTTATTTTGTCATAAACGGCCCGCTGACGGTAGGGACGATGGTTGCGTTCGTCGGCTATATTGACAGAATGTACAATCCGGTCAGAAGATTGATCAACTCATCGACGACGCTGACCCAGTCGATCGCTTCAATGGATCGCATATTTGAATTTATCGACGAGCCGTATGAACTGACTGATAAACCGAATGCACTAAAAGCTGACGACATTAAGGGCGAAGTTGAATTCCGAAATGTCTCGTTCCGTTATGAGGAAGGAAAAGAAACGATTTTGCAGGACGTTTCCTTAAAGGTGACAAAAGGGGAAACCGTCGCGCTCATCGGGATGAGCGGCGGCGGAAAATCGACGCTTGTCAGCCTCATACCGCGTTTTTATGATGTATCCGGCGGCAGCCTGCTGATTGACGGCACAGATATTCGCGATTATGAAGCGAGAAGCCTCCGCAATCAAGTCGGAATGGTGCTTCAGGATACGTTTCTGTTCAGTGAGACGATTCGTGAAAATATCGCCATCGGTAAACCGGGAGCGTCTCTGGATGAGGTGGTTGCGGCTGCGAAAGCGGCAAATGCCCATGAATTTATTATGAATTTCCCCGAAGGTTATGAAACCAAAGTCGGCGAACGGGGCGTCAAATTGTCAGGCGGGCAGAAACAGCGGATTTCCATCGCGCGTGTATTCTTAAAAAATCCGCCGCTGTTAATCTTGGATGAAGCGACATCGGCTCTTGATCTTGAAAGTGAACACTACATTCAGGAAGCGATGGAAAAGCTTGCGAAAAACCGGACGACTTTTATCGTCGCCCACAGGCTGTCCACGATTACGCATGCGGATAAAATTGTCGTCATGGAAAACGGCGCCGTCGTCGAAACCGGCACGCACGAGGAATTAATGGCCCAAGGCGGCCAGTACAGACACTTATTTACGATTCAGAATTTGAACTGATACAAAAACTTATGCCGTCCGAATGGGCGGCATAAGTTTTTTTGAATGCAAAAAAAACCCGGTTTTACGGAAGCACCGGGTTACTCTTCGTCTGTTTCTAATTCGCTGTCTTTCGGGTGGTATGTCTGAAAACTCGTAATTAATGTATCGAGATGCTCCAGCTGCTCACGGTATTCCGCAACCGCAGCCATAATGCTGAGCATATTGTAATCAAGCAGTTCATCCTCGCAGTTCTGCTGATTTTTCAAGAAAGACTTCGTCAAAAGCTGTTTATATCTTATGCTTTCTTCAGCATCGTCATCATGCGGTTTGATCTTGCCGACCGTCCGCATCAGAATCCTTTCGTGCCAATGAAGCAGATAATCAATTTCTTCTGTCAGCGTCTCCTGAAATTCCTCCGGCATATGATAAATCTCGTTTTCATAGCGGTGCAGCTTTTTCAGCGTATCAAGCGCCCGATTTGCCGTAATAATCGCCTGTCTGAATAAAACAAGCTTGCGCGACTTTACATACGTCGTTTTCTTAAAGTAGCTTCTCTCCTCTTTATAAAGAAGGTACGTATGATCAAGCTTCATCATCTTTTCCTTCAGCTTCTCAATATCCTCTTTCAATATCGAGTGTTCCGTGGACTGGCGCATCGTCAGCCTGATCCATTTCATGATCTCATCGGTATATTCAACCGTATGATGAGTCAGCTTCGTTTCGTATTTCGGCGGAAGAAACACAAGGTTCACAATAAAAGAAGACAGCACGCCTAAAATAACGGTGCTTGTTCGTATCAGAGCGAACGTCAGGAAGCTGTTTCCCGGTGTTTCTAAAATCGCGATAACCGTCACGAGCGCAATCGAAATGGTGTGTTCAATTTTCAGTTTTAACATGATCGTGATGACAATCACTGCGGTCAATCCGATCATAATCGGACTCGGTCCGAAAATCAGTCCGAATGCCGTAGCGATGACAGCGCCGATGATATTTGCCTGAACCTGATCAATAATAATAAGAAAAGACCTGTAAATAGAGGGCTGTATGGCAAATATAGCTGCAATCCCGGCAAAGATCGGCGACGGAAGTCCGATCCATGATGCTAAGTAGAGCGCGAGCGTAATCGCAATCCCTGTTTTAAAAATGCGGGCACCAAGTTTCATTGGTTTGTGCGTGCATTCCTTTCTCTAATAAATTATGTGCCGAACGAACGGCTGACACTTACATTTCCCTGTCGGCTGATTTGCTAAACAATAAAGTAATATACAGGGATCATACCAATTATTCAAGGTCTTTTTTTTGAAAAAACCATTATCTCACAAATCGGACAAAAAGAACAAGCGGAAGCCCCGGGCTCCCGCTTGTTTCAGTAGTTATTTTTTCATATGTCTGAACGCATCTTCAACAGCTTGTAAAGTGGCGTCGATATCCTCTTCAGTATGTGCGGTTGTGATAAACCAAGCTTCATACTTCGATGGAGCGAGATTAATGCCGCGCTCAAGCATCAGTTTGAAGAACTTGGCGAATGCTTCTCCGTCCGTATTTTCCGCCTGCTCGTAATTGACGATCTTTTCATCAGTGAAGTAAACCGTGAGCGCGCCTTTTAAACGGTTGACGGTGATGGTAATGCCATGTGTCTCCGCATGGGCGAGAATGCCTTGCTCAAGTCTGGCGCCGAGCTCATCAAGCCGCTCATAAACGCCTTCTTCCTTCAGCACTTCCAGGCAGGCGATGCCTGATAGGATAGATGCCGGGTTTCCGGCCATCGTGCCGGCTTGATATGCCGGGCCGAGCGGAGCAACCTGCTCCATGATCTCTTTTTTGCCTCCGTAAGCGCCGATCGGCAAGCCGCCCCCGATAATTTTACCGAGCGCCGTTAAATCAGGCTTCACTTGAAGAAGATCCTGCGCGCCTCCGTACATAAAACGGAACGCCGTGATCACTTCATCATAAATGACGAGCGCACCCGCTTTATGGGTCAATTCATTTACCTGTTCTAAAAATCCTTCTTCAGGTTCAACGATGCCGAAGTTGCCGACGATCGGCTCGACGAGAACCGCTGCAATTTCCGAACCCCATTTATCCAGCGCGGCTTTGTAGCTTTCAATGTCATTGAAAGGAACGGTAATCACCTCATTGGCGATGCTTTTCGGCACGCCGGCGGAATCAGGGGTGCCGAGCGTAGACGGACCGGAACCCGCAGCGACAAGTACGAGATCAGAATGGCCGTGATAGCAGCCTGCGAATTTAATGATTTTTGTCCGGCCTGTATAAGCGCGTGCAACCCGGATCGTTGTCATTACCGCTTCAGTGCCTGAGTTTACGAATCGTACTTTATCAAGTGAAGGAATGGCCTCCTTCAGCATTTTGGCGAAAGTGACCTCATGTTTGGTCGGCGTCCCGTACAGCACGCCGTTTTCAGCCGCTGTTTTAATCGCTTCAGTAATATGCGGGTGGGCATGTCCGGTAATAATCGGGCCGTAAGCCGCTAAATAATCAATATACTGATTCCCGTCTACATCCCAGAAATAAGCGCCGTTCGCTTTTTCCATCGCAACGGGTGAACCGCCGCCTACCGCTTTATAGGATCTGGACGGGCTGTTCACGCCTCCGACGATATGCTCTAACGCTTCCTTATGAAGTTCAACTGATTTTGTATACAAAAAATGACCCTCCTAATATCTCCTTACATCATGTTCTATTGTAGCATGCTTCATTGCGAGCACAACGGTTCATGCTTCCAGAAAAGAGCGGGGGGATAACGGTTGTAATCTTAACGTGAATTGGATACGCTTAATAAAAAACCCGGAGGTATAAGAAATGACGATTGAAATCGGACAAACAGCACCGGATATGAAATTAGTGAATGACAGCGGGGAAGAAGTAGCATTGACGGATTTTAAAGGGAAGTACGTCGTTCTCTATTTTTATCCGAAAGACATGACACCCGGATGCACGACGGAAGCATGTGATTTCCGTGATCAGTACGAAAGTTTCGCGGGACTTAATGCGGTTATCATCGGAGTAAGCCCTGACAGCCGTGATAAACATGAAAAATTTAAGCAAAAACACGATCTTCCTTTCCAGCTCCTCGTTGATGATGAGCACAAATTGGCGGAAGCTTTTGATGTGTGGAAGCTGAAGAAGAATTTTGGGAAAGAATATATGGGTATCGAGCGATCCACTTTTTTGTTAGACAAAGAAGGCCGTCTTGTGAAGGAGTGGAGAAAGGTAAAAGTGAAAGATCACGTTGCCGAGGCACTTCGAGAATTGGAACAAATTGCGTCTAATTAATGGACAAATGCTGAACTCACGGGGTTTTCTTCAGATTACATTTGACAGGAGACCGGAAAAAGATGTACACTAATTATAAACATTATAAAGTAAGAATCTTTTTTAGAAGAGAGGTGCATGACGGATGGCTGCACATGAATTAAAAGAAGCCTTAGACACGTTGAAGGATACGGGAGTCCGGATTACTCCTCAACGTCATGCCATTCTGGAATATCTCGTGGATTCTATGGCACATCCGACAGCGGACGATATATATAAAGCTTTGGAAGGGAAATTCCCTAATATGAGTGTTGCGACAGTGTATAACAATTTGCGTGTATTCCGGGAAGCGGGGCTTGTAAAGGAACTGACGTACGGAGATGCGTCCAGCAGATTTGACTTTGTCACCTCTGACCATTATCACGCCATTTGTGAAAGCTGCGGGAAAATCGTAGACTTCCATTATCCCGGGCTTGACGAAGTGGAACAGCTTGCGGCTCACGTCACGGGGTTTAAGGTAAGCCACCACCGTTTGGAGATTTACGGCGTCTGCCAAGAATGTTCCAAAAAAGAAAACCACTAAACGAAGCTGACCGCTTTGATACGGTCAGCTTCGTTTATTTTACACTGTTTTTTCTGTTATAAGACTCATCGAACGCTTTGCCTTCCAATCCTTTATCCAATGTGAGCGGTTCTCTGCAATGCATGCACATATCCACTCTGCCCAGAATCTTCGTTTCTTTCTCGCAAGCGGGGCATATCACCCGGACCGCTTTTGTGGACAGCATGCCGATCCAAAAATAAACGGCGGTGCTGAGCCCGATCGACAGCAGGCCGAGAATCATAAACAAGCTGGCAAGCAAAACAGACTGCTTAAAGAACAGCCCGATGTACATAATGATAAACCCAACGAAAACCAAACTTAACGCAAACGTTCTGATCTTATTAATTTTGCTTGAGTATTTCGCCATGTCCATCCCCCTCTCGTTTAACTATAGCACAAAACAGATGGCATATTCTTCATGTTTTCGTAAGAAAAGGGAAGAATAAATATGGCACCTGAAAGGAAATTTGTTATAATAGTGCAATGTGTTTAGAAAAAAGGACTTTCATGTTTTATCATAGAAATGTAGAAACAATAGCTAGTGAAACAATCGCATTGGAGGAATCGTAATGGACAATCTTCTCCGTCCAATTTACCAAGAAAGAGCAAGTCATCCCGATACGCTGGCCGTCCTTATGATTGAGAGAAGGAGTAAAGCATCATCCATCACGGATAACTTTGATGCGGTCATGCTTGTCATTGTCAAACAGGCTGATGAACCTCTTTTTATAAAGCATTATGAATTCGAACAAAAAACCGCTTCTTTACATATTGTAACGGATGCTCTGCTTCAGGAATGGATTCTGCTTGGGACCAATAGAAGAGTCATAGATTGGATCATCAACGGCAAAGTGCTGTTTGACCGCAATGAATATATATCTGAACTCAATGACCGGCTCAGCACTTTTCCTTTCGCCGAGCGGAAATTAAAGATCGGAATGGAATACGGCAAGCTGATCAGAAGATTTGTAGAAGGAAAAGCGTTTTTTGAAGCTGATCATTTTCTGGATGCATATTATGCGGTAGTGCATGCTCTTCATCACTTGGCCCGCATTGAAGTGATTGACCGGGGATTTTATCCCGAAACGACAGTCTGGAACCAGGTCCGTCACATTGAGCCGCAGGTATATAAGCTATATTCCGAACTTGTCGAGAGTCACGAAAGTTTGGAGAAAAGGCTCGAATTATTATTCTTAGCAAATGATTTTCTCATCCATTCAAAAGCTGAAATCGGTTCTGCGCACCTTTTTCAAGTGATGAAAGAAAAAGAAATGTGGCAGTTTGGAGAATTGCTTCAGCACCCTGAACTGGTGCACTTCACCCAAGATCTCGGTGTCATGCTTGATTATCTGACGGAAAAAGGCTTTGTTGAAGTATCTCAAATAGAGACCAAAGGGCAGGAAGTATATCATCGAGGATATTCTTTCAAAAAAAGTGTTGACGCTGAATTATAGGCATGGTATATTATTAAACGTCGCTGATGCGCTTCAACAAAAAGCTCACAGCGGCGGAGAAATAAAAACAAAAAAACATTTGACAGCAACTCGCTGAAATGTTATACTGAAAAAGTCGCCTCGAGATGAGGTTGAAATGATCTTTGAAAACTAAACAAGACAAAACGTACCTGTTAATTCAAAGTTTTAAATAAATCGCACAGCGATGTGCGTAGTCAGTCAAACTACTTTATCGGAGAGTTTGATCCTGGCTCAGGACGAACGCTGGCGGCGTGCCTAATACATGCAAGTCGAGCGGACAGATGGGAGCTTGCTCCCTGATGTTAGCGGCGGACGGGTGAGTAACACGTGGGTAACCTGCCTGTAAGACTGGGATAACTCCGGGAAACCGGGGCTAATACCGGATGGTTGTTTGAACCGCATGGTTCAGACATAAAAGGTGGCTTCGGCTACCACTTACAGATGGACCCGCGGCGCATTAGCTAGTTGGTGAGGTAACGGCTCACCAAGGCGACGATGCGTAGCCGACCTGAGAGGGTGATCGGCCACACTGGGACTGAGACACGGCCCAGACTCCTACGGGAGGCAGCAGTAGGGAATCTTCCGCAATGGACGAAAGTCTGACGGAGCAACGCCGCGTGAGTGATGAAGGTTTTCGGATCGTAAAGCTCTGTTGTTAGGGAAGAACAAGTGCCGTTCAAATAGGGCGGCACCTTGACGGTACCTAACCAGAAAGCCACGGCTAACTACGTGCCAGCAGCCGCGGTAATACGTAGGTGGCAAGCGTTGTCCGGAATTATTGGGCGTAAAGGGCTCGCAGGCGGTTTCTTAAGTCTGATGTGAAAGCCCCCGGCTCAACCGGGGAGGGTCATTGGAAACTGGGGAACTTGAGTGCAGAAGAGGAGAGTGGAATTCCACGTGTAGCGGTGAAATGCGTAGAGATGTGGAGGAACACCAGTGGCGAAGGCGACTCTCTGGTCTGTAACTGACGCTGAGGAGCGAAAGCGTGGGGAGCGAACAGGATTAGATACCCTGGTAGTCCACGCCGTAAACGATGAGTGCTAAGTGTTAGGGGGTTTCCGCCCCTTAGTGCTGCAGCTAACGCATTAAGCACTCCGCCTGGGGAGTACGGTCGCAAGACTGAAACTCAAAGGAATTGACGGGGGCCCGCACAAGCGGTGGAGCATGTGGTTTAATTCGAAGCAACGCGAAGAACCTTACCAGGTCTTGACATCCTCTGACAATCCTAGAGATAGGACGTCCCCTTCGGGGGCAGAGTGACAGGTGGTGCATGGTTGTCGTCAGCTCGTGTCGTGAGATGTTGGGTTAAGTCCCGCAACGAGCGCAACCCTTGATCTTAGTTGCCAGCATTCAGTTGGGCACTCTAAGGTGACTGCCGGTGACAAACCGGAGGAAGGTGGGGATGACGTCAAATCATCATGCCCCTTATGACCTGGGCTACACACGTGCTACAATGGACAGAACAAAGGGCAGCGAAACCGCGAGGTTAAGCCAATCCCACAAATCTGTTCTCAGTTCGGATCGCAGTCTGCAACTCGACTGCGTGAAGCTGGAATCGCTAGTAATCGCGGATCAGCATGCCGCGGTGAATACGTTCCCGGGCCTTGTACACACCGCCCGTCACACCACGAGAGTTTGTAACACCCGAAGTCGGTGAGGTAACCTTTTAGGAGCCAGCCGCCGAAGGTGGGACAGATGATTGGGGTGAAGTCGTAACAAGGTAGCCGTATCGGAAGGTGCGGCTGGATCACCTCCTTTCTAAGGATTTTAACGGAATATAAGACCTTGGGTCTTATAAACAGAACGTTCCCTGTCTTGTTTAGTTTTGAAGGATCATTCGATTCTTCGAGATGTTGTTCTTTGAAAACTAGATAACAGAAGTAATTCACATTCAATTAGTAATGCAAGATATCACGTAGTGATTCTTTTTAACGGTTAAGTTAGAAAGGGCGCACGGTGGATGCCTTGGCACTAGGAGCCGATGAAGGACGGGACGAACACCGATATGCTTCGGGGAGCTGTAAGCAAGCTTTGATCCGGAGATTTCCGAATGGGGAAACCCACCACTCGTAATGGAGTGGTATCCATATCTGAATACATAGGATATGAGAAGGCAGACCCGGGGAACTGAAACATCTAAGTACCCGGAGGAAGAGAAAGCAAATGCGATTCCCTGAGTAGCGGCGAGCGAAACGGGACCAGCCCAAACCAAGAGGCTTGCCTCTTGGGGTTGTAGGACACTCTGTACGGAGTTACAAAGGAACGAGGTAGATGAAGAGGTCTGGAAAGGCCCGCCATAGAAGGTAACAGCCCTGTAGTCAAAACTTCGTTCTCTCCTGAGTGGATCCTGAGTACGGCGGAACACGTGAAATTCCGTCGGAATCCGGGAGGACCATCTCCCAAGGCTAAATACTCCCTAGTGACCGATAGTGAACCAGTACCGTGAGGGAAAGGTGAAAAGCACCCCGGAAGGGGAGTGAAAGAGATCCTGAAACCGTGTGCCTACAAGTAGTCAGAGCCCGTTAACGGGTGATGGCGTGCCTTTTGTAGAATGAACCGGCGAGTTACGATCCCGTGCAAGGTTAAGCAGAAGATGCGGAGCCGCAGCGAAAGCGAGTCTGAATAGGGCGAATTGAGTACGTGGTCGTAGACCCGAAACCAGGTGATCTACCCATGTCCAGGGTGAAGTTCAGGTAACACTGAATGGAGGCCCGAACCCACGCACGTTGAAAAGTGCGGGGATGAGGTGTGGGTAGGGGTGAAATGCCAATCGAACCTGGAGATAGCTGGTTCTCTCCGAAATAGCTTTAGGGCTAGCCTCAAGGTAAGAGTCTCGGAGGTAGAGCACTGATTGGACTAGGGGCCCCTACCGGGTTACCGAATTCAGTCAAACTCCGAATGCCGATGACTTATCCTTGGGAGTCAGACTGCGAGTGATAAGATCCGTAGTCGAAAGGGAAACAGCCCAGACCGCCAGCTAAGGTCCCAAAGTATACG
>NZ_AJST01000001.1:700000-2732500 GCF_000259405.1 Bacillus sp. 5B6
ATAACCCGAAGGTCGCAGGTTCAAATCCTGCCCCCGCAACCAAAAAAAATGGTCCGGTAGTTCAGTTGGTTAGAATGCCTGCCTGTCACGCAGGAGGTCGCGGGTTCGAGTCCCGTCCGGACCGCCATTTATAAAAAGGCTCGGTAGCTCAGTTGGTAGAGCAACGGACTGAAAATCCGTGTGTCGGCGGTTCGATTCCGTCCCGAGCCACCATTTGCCGGCCTAGCTCAATTGGTAGAGCAACTGACTTGTAATCAGTAGGTTGGGGGTTCAAGTCCTCTGGCCGGCACTCTAAATGATGGAGGGGTAGCGAAGTGGCTAAACGCGGCGGACTGTAAATCCGCTCCCTCAGGGTTCGGCAGTTCGAATCTGCCCCCCTCCACCATTTTATAAATAGGGGCATAGTTTAACGGTAGAACAGAGGTCTCCAAAACCTCCGGTGTGGGTTCGATTCCTACTGCCCCTGCCACTATTTTATTTATTCATCTTCAGATTATGGCGGTTGTGGCGAAGTGGTTAACGCACCAGATTGTGGCTCTGGCACTCGTGGGTTCGATTCCCATCAATCGCCCCATTTTATCATTGGGCTATAGCCAAGCGGTAAGGCAACGGACTTTGACTCCGTCATGCGTTGGTTCGAATCCAGCTAGCCCAGTTGCATTTTTTAAAAAACAACAGCATAAGATGTATTAAGTTCTTTTACATGTTGCGGAAGTAGTTCAGTGGTAGAACATCACCTTGCCAAGGTGGGGGTCGCGGGTTCGAATCCCGTCTTCCGCTCCAAATTACGGCGGCATAGCCAAGTGGTAAGGCAGAGGTCTGCAAAACCTTTATCCCCGGTTCGAATCCGGGTGTCGCCTTTCTATTGCCGGGGTGGTGGAATTGGCAGACACACAGGACTTAAAATCCTGCGGTAGGTGACTACCGTGCCGGTTCAAGTCCGGCCCTCGGCACCAATTTAACTTTGAACGAGCTATGTTAAATTGGTCTTCAGTTTTCACATTATAAAACATATATGAGAGTGATTTGCATATTGCAGATCACTTTTTTTATATAATAAAAACGTAATGACTATCAATATAAGTTTCTTGTTTGTACGTATATACTGCATTACCATTTAAAAAACTTTGCTAAAACCGTTGACGTTTTATGAAATACATGTTATATTTATATACGTCGGTTGAACACGACGCATTACATGCCGGTGTGGCGGAATTGGCAGACGCGCACGACTCAAAATCGTGTTCCTTCTGGAGTGCCGGTTCGACCCCGGCCACCGGTATACAAAGGCTTCTACATATTGTAGAAGCCTTTTTTGTTGTATGAAAATATCCTCCAAAGCTTGTGAAAACATGATACGCATGCAGATTGTATAAATCCGCTTTTTTCAAAGATACTAACAACTAGTTCTTTGAAAGAGGTGTTTTTTATGGAAGGGACTTGGGCTTGTCTTATCCCATTTATTCTGGTCATTCCCATTTCAATCATTACAAAGCAAGTGCAGTCCGGTCTGTTTGTCGGTTTGCTGGTCGGAAGCTATCTTTTGCATCCCAGCTTGCTTGGCGGGATTGAGCATATGGTTCAATATGTAATCAGCAACATTGTCGTCACCAATAATATTAGAATCATTGTGTTTCTATATTCATTTGCCGGCCTTGTAGGGATTATAAAGCTGACCGGCGGGATAAAAGGATTCGTCCATTTGATCAGTAAAAAAGTTAAAACCAAAAAAGGTGCGATGCTGCTTGCATGGCTGTCGACATTTGGCACGTTCAGTGAACCGGACTTTCGCATCGTCACAATTGCACCGATCATGAAAGCTTTAAGCAAGCGTCTGGACCTGTCGAAACAGAAAATTGCGTATGCCATTGAGTTTACGGCAAACCCTGTCATTGCCTTGATTCCGATAGCAACGGCATTTGTCGGCTACATGGTTTCTATTATCGGACAGGCCCTCAAAACGTCAGGAATGGATCAGCCGGCTTACACGGTGTATGTGAAAAGTATTCCCTTCAATTTTTTCTCCATTGTGATTATAGTAGTCGGGATTTATTACTGCTTTTTTAAGAAACAAAAAGCGGATGAAAGCTTAGAAAAAACAGAAAAGAGCGGACAAACTTCTGCTCGCAAACATAACAAAAATACGGAACCGATTCCGCGGAACAGCGGTGTGTTGCTTTCAAAAGGCTCAGGTTCATTCAACATGGAAACAGGGACGATCTCAGATATTCACGGTGAACATACGGGAATGTTCGAAAGTGATGAGCATGCTGACCAGCAGGAGGAGCTGGATTCGGCGCACCGTGCTTATATTAAGGAAACACCGATTCGGCCGTGGAACTTAATCATTCCGATCGGGCTGTTTTTGCTATTAACACTCTTTCTCAGCTGGTGGGACGGCCATTCAAAAGCACAAGGGTTTTTGAATGCTTTTATCAAAAGCGATATGCTTGGCGTCATGTTAACCGCATTATTGGCAGCGGTTATTGCAGCATTTGCTCTTTTTATGTTTCAGCGTTTTCATGCAGGTGAGCTTGTTACCCATTTTATTAAGGGCGGAAACGAATTGGTCAACGTTATTATTATGTTATCGCTGATTTGGGCCGTAACAGCAGTTTCTGAAGATCTGGGATTCTCGAAATATGTTACTTCTCATTTAACGTCCTGGATCCCCCATATGTTTATTGCGCCGTCTCTTTTTATACTAGGGGCTGTTATATCCTATTTTATCGGGTCATCCTGGGGGACTTGGGGGCTATTAATGCCGCTCGGCGTAACGCTGGCGGTTCAGTCACATACCAGCTTATTATTAGCGATCGGGGCTGTGTTTGCGAGCGGAACATTTGGAGCGTTTGCTTCTCCTCTCAGTGATAATACGGTGACAACCTGTACGGTGTTGGGGATCGATGTTGTGAAGTATGCCCGTTCGAAGCTTGTTCCGGCGCTTATTGCCGCAGGGATCTCCGTTGTGTTATACGGTGCGTTTTCATTTTTCAGATAACAAATACTTTTTGAAGGCGTTATCCGAAATTGGGATAACGTCTTTTTATGAGCTGTTATACTAGAGGAAAAAAGAGGCGATGACATTGAAGCAGATTATTGCAATGGGCGGCGGGGGGTTTTCCATGGAGCCTGATCATCTTGTGCTGGATCAGTATATTTTAGAGCAGTCGGTGCGGTCAAAGCCGAAAGTTTGTTTTTTGCCGACGGCAAGCGGAGATTCGGAGAATTATATCGGCAGGTTTTATCAGGCCTTTCAAAAGCTGCGGTGTGAGCCGGATCACTTATCGCTGTTTAAACCGCCGGGTTCTGATCTCAGATCCTTTCTCATGAAGAAAGATATTATATATGTCGGAGGCGGAAATACGCGCAATATGCTTGTCTTATGGAAAGAGTGGGGGCTTGACCTTATTCTTCGTGAGGCTTGGGAAAACGGCATCATGTTGGCGGGTCTCAGCGCCGGGGCGATTTGCTGGTATGAAGAAGGGTTGACGGATTCAGCTGGAGATTTGAGAGAGTTAAGAGCTTTAGGATTTTTGCCGGGCAGCTTTTGTCCGTACTATGACGGAGAAGCGGAGCGCCGGCCGGTGTATCACCGTCTGATTTCAGAAAAGAAACTCAGGGAGGGCTACGCCGCTGATGACGGCGCTGCGCTTCATTATAAAGACGGTCAGCTGTTCCGGGCTGTCTCTTCCCGGGAAACCGCAAAGGGTTATCGGGTTTTTAATACCGAAGAAGGCGTTCGGGAAACAGAGCTTATGACTGTCCCGTTATCTGAATTTTGATAATATGCTTTTTTTTGTACACAACTTATGTTACGATGAGAGCGAAATCAATAGTTACTGGGGGTGCCCGTCTTAGCGGGCTGAGAGAGAAGCGGCGGCTTCTTAACCCTTTGGACCTGATCTGGTTCGTACCAGCGTGGGGAAGTAAAGGTTTTATTATTGTTGATGAAAACAATAATAGTTTCTTTCTGACTGCAAAACCGGGTTCTTCTTTGAACCCGGTTTTTTTGTGCTGGTGCTGAGCTTGGTTCTGTTATTCAAATGATAAAGGAGAGATTTGTATGCAAAATCAATCAGTACAGCAAGCGAACATTTCCATTATGTCGAGTTTTTCCGGCAGTAAAAAGGTTTATGCAGAAGGTTCTTCGCCCGATATACGAGTGCCGATGCGGGAAATCAGTCTGAGTGCGACTACGGGGGCATTCGGGGAAGAGGAGAATGCGCCGGTCCGTGTTTATGATACGAGCGGGCCGTATACAGACCCGGATGTACAGATTGATATTCATGAAGGGCTGGGGGCGCTCCGCACAAAGTGGATTACCGGGCGCGATGTAGAAGAATATAACGGACGGACCGTGAAGCCTGAAGACAACGGTTATAAAAAAGAAGATCATGCTGCCGAATACCCCGGCCTACAGCGGAAACCGCTTCGGGCCAAGGCAGGGAAAAACGTTACACAATTGCATTATGCGAGAAAAGGCATCATTACGCCGGAAATGGAGTTTATCGCAATTCGCGAGCATGTGTCTCCCGAATTTGTCAGGGAAGAGGTGGCGAGCGGACGGGCGATTATTCCTTCTAACGTCAACCACCCGGAAAGCGAGCCGATGATTATCGGCCGGAATTTTCATGTGAAAATCAATGCAAATATCGGCAACTCGGCTGTTACATCTTCTATCGAAGAAGAAGTCGAAAAAATGACGTGGGCGATTCGCTGGGGCGCCGATACGATGATGGACTTATCCACGGGAAAAGACATTCATACGACGCGTGAATGGATTATCCGCAACTGCCCCGTGCCTGTGGGGACGGTGCCGATTTATCAGGCACTTGAAAAAGTTAATGGCATTGCCGAGGATTTAACGTGGGACATTTATCGTGACACATTGATTGAGCAGGCGGAGCAGGGCGTGGATTATTTCACCATCCATGCCGGCGTACTGCTTCGTTACGTCCCGTTAACGGCCAAACGCACGACGGGAATTGTTTCCCGCGGCGGGGCGATTATGGCGCAATGGTGCCTCGCTCATCATCAGGAAAGCTTTCTGTACACGCATTTTGAAGAAATTTGTGAAATCATGAAGACCTATGATATCGCTTTTTCTCTTGGTGACGGGCTTCGCCCAGGTTCGATTGCGGATGCCAATGATGAAGCGCAGTTTGCGGAATTGGAGACTCTCGGAGAATTGACGGAGATTGCGTGGAAGCACGATGTGCAAGTGATGATCGAAGGACCGGGTCATGTGCCGATGCATAAAATTAAGGAAAACATGGACAAGCAGCTGGAAATTTGTAAAGAGGCGCCTTTTTACACGCTCGGGCCATTAACGACGGATATCGCTCCGGGTTATGACCACATTACTTCAGCAATCGGCGCGGCGATGATCGGCTGGTACGGGACGGCGATGCTTTGCTATGTCACGCCGAAGGAGCATTTGGGGCTGCCGAATCGTGATGATGTAAGAGAAGGCGTCATTACGTACAAAATCGCGGCACATGCCGCAGACCTTGCTAAAGGGCATCCGGGTGCACAGATCCGTGACGATGCTCTGTCTAAGGCGCGGTTTGAATTCCGTTGGCGTGATCAATTTCATTTGTCGCTTGATCCTGAAAGAGCAATGGAATATCATGATGAAACGCTGCCGGCTGAAGGCGCAAAAACGGCTCACTTCTGTTCGATGTGCGGTCCGAAGTTCTGCAGCATGAGAATTTCTCAGGATATTCGTGATTATGCGAAGGAAAACGGACTTACTGAAGACGAGGCCGTCAACGAAGGCCTGAAAGAAAAAGCAAAAGAGTTTGCAGAAAAGGGAAGCCGCTTATATCAATAAAAGAAAAGATGAAGATGGAGTTTGCCCATCTTCATCTTTTTTAGAAAAACGGTGAACGGCGAAGCGGCGGAATGCTCTGTTCAAAGCGGAATATATTTTCGGGATCATATTTCGTTTTGACTTGACGGAGGCGGTGAACATTTTCTCCGTAATATGTTTGCAGCCAGTTTCTGATTTCTCTATCAGGCCAATTCACGTAATCTCCCATCGGTTCTCTTGATAGGGACGTTCTCAGTCCTTCGATCCAGCGGACATTTTGTCTTTCTTCTTCAGCAGATGTCCAAGTTGTAATATATTCTTGGGCAATGATTGCGTTGCGATAGTAGAATGCCGTTTGGTCCGGAGCGATCCGTCCGGCCGCCCCGCCGAGAGATTGCTGCCAGACACTGGCGTTTTCGTTCGGAGCGTGCTCTAAATAGCGCTTTAAAGTGGAAATCGCGCGTGTTGATAATGGTTTTTCAATAAAGGATCCTGACCGCTTCATCTTTTGCGGCTGATTGCCTCCCGGGCTGTTAAAAAAGGCTGCCGCTTTAATAAATGGCACTGTCTTGACCATGCCGCTTGTCGGTTTTCCCGCTTTCATTAACGGAGCCAGCAGTTCTTTCAGCTCATCCTTTGTCCCGGTAAATTGACCGAGCGCTTCTATGCGGTTTACTTCTTTAGGCCAGAACTGAATTGATGAGGTAAGCCGGTTGTCTGTAAATGGAGCCCAGCGCTGCCATGTGTTAAATACTTCCTCAAAATCATCCCAGCCCCAAGTGACAGAAAAAACAGACACGCACGAGATCGGCACGGCTTTAAACATCATGGATGTGACAATGCCGAAGTTGCCTCCCCCTCCTCCCTGAGACGCCCAAAATAGATCAGAGTGCTTTGAACGGTTGACTGTGATCAAGTCAGCACCCGCTTTTTCGTCCGCTATGATCATTTCGAGCTGGAGGAGACGATCGCAAGTAAGTCCGGCTGTCCTTGTTAAATATCCGATTCCTCCCCCGAGCGTCAGCCCCGTGATTCCCACATTCGCAATGGTCCCCGCAGGAAGGGTCAAGCCGTACCGCCAGAGTGTCCGGTAGACTTCCCCCAATTCGGCTCCCGCTTCAATCGAGACCAGCCGCTTATCCTCATTTACTCTTATTTTCTTCATTTCACTGAGATCAATGACTAGTCCGTCATTTAACAGGGAAAAATTTTCGTAGCTGTGTCTTCCGCCTCTGATACGGAAAGGCACATTGTTCTCACGTGCCCATCTCAGCGCATTGAGGGCGTCATGTTTATTTTGACAAAACACAATGATGTCTGGATATCTTTGCAGGCTTAAATTGATATTGGTTCTCGCAGCATTATAGTCCGGGTCATCTTTTTTGACGATGCGACCGGTCAATGTTGTCTTTTCCACATTCTCACTCACTTTCACTTGTAATCTGCTATGTTTTCTAGCATATGCGGAAAAATGAGAGAGTGTATGAGGAAAACCCCCGGAAGGAAACGACATTCTAAATTATAGTTGACAGGTAGGGATTGTATGAATTAACATAATCATTACATATTTCCAAACGATGGCTGATCGGATCACCGAAGGCTCTTATCTTTTAAACAGATAAGGGCTTTTTTTGTGTGAAAGTCATTGAATGAAATGAAAAGCGGAGGGATGAAAAATGGCGTTAAAAAAGGTATCACATGTGCGCAAAAAGAGCAAAAAACGAAAAAAGTACAGAAAACGCACACTGAATTTCGAACTGCTTGTAGAGAAAAACAAACGGGAGATTATGAGAAATGAGAAACAGATGGAGCAGATTTATATAAAGATAGATGAAAAGCATGCGGGGGTTCGATAAAGATGAAGGGGAGAAAATGGAGGATAAAAACAACGGTACTCGCGCTGTCGGTATCCATCATGTTATCAGGGTGCGCGTTAGGGAGTGCCGCGGAAGAACCGTCATCTGCGGCGGATAAAAAGGAAGAAACACGTATTGCTCATGTCAAGACAAAGGAATTTAAAGCTTCTCATCCGGCGGCGATTCCCGCTAAATCGAAAGCCAGAACTGACACTTTTGTTGCTGGGATTTCCGCGCCGGGCGGCGTGTTTCTGCCGTACTTTTACGAAAACGGCTGGGACGGAAATGCGACAGATCCTATTTTTGAACCGTTAGTCAAACTGGATAAAACGGGGAAGCCTGCCCCGGCTCTTGCGGAAAGCTGGAAAATTTCCAAAGATCAGCTTACATACACGTTCCGTTTAAGAAAAAATCTCGTTTTCAGCGACGGTTCACCGCTGAACGCAAAGGATGCCGCATTCACTTTAACACTGCTGCATGATCCTGCATACGCGGGCTATGAAGATATCACCACGGCCTATATTAAAGGCGGTAAGGCTTACAAAGAAGGAAAGGCAAAGACGATAGAGGGCATTCGCGTTCTTGATGACAGAACCATTCAAATCACGACTGAGAAAGTCAGTGCGAAGTCGCTGCTTCTTTTGGGAGGGCAGGTGCTGTCAGAAGCCTACTACGGGAAGAAATATCAATTCGGCAAACTGGATTATTTAAAAGAGCTTTATGCCAAACCGCTCGGAGCGGGACCATATCAATTTACAGAATATCTTCCGGGACAGGAAATACGCTATCAGGCTAATGAGCACTATTATGCCGGAAAACCGAAAACCGAAAAGCTGATTTATAAAATTATTGATCCGTCAACTTCCCTTCAGCTGTTTGAAACGGGTGACCTTGATTACGCTTCTTTCTCACCTGATGATGATACGGTTCAGCATTTAAAAAGTCTCGGTTTTGCCAATATAAGCGTATCTGTCGTGAATGATTACGGGCTTGTGTACGTCAATCACAAGCGTCCGCCTTTTCAAGATAAGAAAGTGTCCCAGGCGCTTATTTACGGACTTGACCGTCAAAAAATCGTCGATGTCCGCTTTAAACGCTATGGAGAGGTCGCGAATGTTCCGGTGTCTCCGGTTTCGTGGGCTTATGATGACAAAGGTGTCAATCGGTACGCGTTTAACCCTGAAAAAGCCAAAAAGCTTCTCGATGAAGCAGGCTGGAAAACGGGCAAAGACGGTGTACGTGAAAAAAACGGCAAAAAGCTTGAAATCAGCTATTACACGTCTAAAGCGGATGATGATTTCATCCCGATCGCGAAAGAAAATTACGCGGACATCGGAATCGCATTAAAACCGGAAGTGATGGATTTTAATACGGAAGTAGCGAAAATAAATGACAAACAATATGACCTTGCCGCCGTTTCCACCTCGCAGATTCTTGATCCGAATGACACGGTGGAAAAGCTGGCTTCCGGCCATCCCAATAATGTAACGGGATATTCCAATCCGAAAGCGGACCGGCTGATAGAGAAAGGAGCCGGCACGCTTGATATCAGCAAAAGAAAAGAGATTTATCACCAGCTGTACCGGGAGCTCGGGGAAAACCCGCCTTACATTCTGATTCATTACCGTCAGAGCGCAAGGGCGGTCAGCGGAAAAATAAAAGGGCTTGAGCCTGACAATTATACTGGAATCAGTTCAAGTCTCTCAAATGTCTCAATTCAATAGAACGGTTGGGCAAAATACCCGGTGCATCCTGGGGATTTTGCCCTTTCAGCGGAAAGGAGGGGCTTTTTATGAAACGGTATGCCGCAGAACGATTCATTCAAATGCTTGTGATCTTATTCGGTACGTCCTTTATTATTTTTTTCTTATTCGCCATGCTGCCGGGCGACTATATTGATTCCAATGTCAATCTGACTCCGGAAAGAGCGAAGGAGTTAAAAGCGCTTTACGGGCTGGATCAGCCGATTTGGCAGCGCTATGTGACGTGGCTCGGAAATGTGCTCAGCGGAGATTTTGGGTTTTCTTTGAAATATCAGGAGAACGTCCTGTCACTGCTTCGGAAATATGTCTGGAATTCGTTTTTTGTCGCGTTTTTGGCGTTGCTTGTCACATGGTCAGCCGCAATGATAACGGGTGTCATATCCGCTGTCAGGAAATACTCATGGTTTGACGGGATCGTGACGTTTCTTGTTTTTGCTTCCATGGCGTTCCCGTCTTTTTTTATCAGCCTTCTGTTTATTAAGTGGTTTGGGGTGGATTTGAAAATATTGCCCGTCGGCGGGATGATTGATACCGGAAGCACGAGTACAGGTTTTTCGTACGTGCTTGAAGCCGCCAGACATATGATTCTTCCGGTCGTGATTTTATCTATGCTCGGCATCGGCTCGCTGACAAGGTATTTCCGCTCCGGCATGCTGGACGTGATCAGACAGGATTATATCAGAACGGCGAGAGCGAAGGGATTGAAAGAGCGCACCGTCATCTGGAAACATGCGTTGAAAAACGCGCTCATTCCGGCCATCACCCTGCTTGCTTTTGAACTGCCGGGACTGTTTTCCGGAGCCATCATTATTGAACAGATTTTCGGGTGGCCGGGTGTCGGACGTATTCAGCTGGAATCTGTGCATTATCGTGATTATCCGGTTTTGATGGCGTTTACCTTGTTTTTGTCTTGTTTAACGATTGTGGGGAACTTCTTGGCGGATATCGCTTATGCCGCGGTTGATCCGCGGGTCAGGCTGAAATAGGGGGTGTTCGGAATGAAAAAACAAAAAGGGGTGCCGCCTTCTCTTTGGAAGCAGACGTACCGCCGCCTGCTGCAGCATAAGCTGACGGTCATCAGTCTTCTTTTCTTATGTTTTATGTTTTTATTGTGCTTTATCGGGCCGTCTTTTTCTCCGTACATAACAGATCGGACGGATATTTCAAATGCCAATCAGCAGCCGGGAATCCATCATTGGCTGGGAACCGACCAGTACGGGAGAGATGTGCTGACGAGGCTGATGCTGGCGGGGCAGATTTCTCTGACCGTGGGGCTTGCTTCAATGGTGATGTCGCTTGTCATCGGTTCTTTACTCGGGGCTGCGGCCGGATTTTATCGGGGAGCCGCTGATATGATCATTATGCGCATCGCTGATATGCTCATGTCCATCCCGGGCCTGCCGCTGCTTTTGATTTTGGCTGCGGTGATGTCGGAGTGGAAAGTGCCTTCTGAATATAGAATGTACCTGATAATGATGATGTTAAGCCTGATCGGATGGCCCGGTTTGGCGCGGCTTGTACGCGGACAGATTTTGTCGCTGAAGGAGCAGCCGTTTATGATGGCCGCGGAAGTTTTGGGGCTTAGTGATAAACGGAAAATCCTCTATCATTTGCTTCCCAATACATTGCCGTTATTACTGGTAGCGGCGACTTTGCATGTGGCGGGAGCGATGCTGAGTGAATCGGCGCTGAGTTTTCTCGGGCTTGGCGTTGCTCCGCCCACACCTTCTTGGGGAAACATGATGGAAACGGCGAATCATTTTATGGATTTTACACTCCGCCCATGGCTGTGGATTCCGCCGGGAACGGCCATTTTTCTGACCGTTGTGGCGATTCATCTGCTTGGAGACGGTTTAAGAGACGCTTTTGATCCTAAGGTAAAACGGCAGGTGAAAATGAAATGAAAAAACCGCTTTTAGAAGTGAGGCATTTGGAAACGGCTTTTTATACAGAGGAGGGGGCGGTAAAGGCCGTGGACGATGTCAGCTTTACGATACATGAGGAGGAAACGGTTTGTATTGTAGGGGAGTCCGGCTGCGGGAAAAGCATAACGTCATTGTCCATTATGCAGCTTCTTCCCGAGACGGGGAGAATCGAACGGGGAGCGGTGCATTTTTCCGGACGGAACCTGTTGGAATTGAAACCAAAAGACATGCAGAAAATCCGCGGCAGCGAAATCGGGATGATATTTCAGGAACCGATGACATCTTTGAATCCGGTGTTTACAATCGGTGAGCAGCTGACCGAACCGATTCGCGAACATTTGTTGTTGAGTAAGAAAGAAGCATGGCGGAAGGCCGTTGAACTGATCACGTTAGTGGAGATCCCGCATGCCGAGCAGGTTATGCACCGATATCCTCATGAGCTGAGCGGCGGCATGCTGCAGCGCATCATGACGGCTGTCGCGCTAAGCTGCGAACCGAAATTGATCATTGCCGACGAGCCAACGACAGCGCTTGACGTAACCATTCAGGCGCAGATATTGGATTTATTGCGGGATATGAAAAAGCAATTTCGCACGTCTATTTTATTCATTACTCATGACCTTGGCGTGGTTGCTGAAATGGCTGATTATGTGATTGTCATGTATGCGGGAAAAATTGTGGAGGAAGGACCGGTTGCAAGGCTGTTTTCTGATCCGAAGCATCCGTATACGAAAGGGCTGCTCGCGGCCAAGCCGGTTATCGGTCAAAGAAGGGAGATGCTGTACACCATTCCGGGGCAGGTCCCCGAGCTTGCGGACCTGTCGGGATCGTCTTGTTATTTTGCGGACCGATGTGAACACAGCACGGAAATATGCCGGAAATCGAGCCCGCATTTTACTGAATTCGGGAAGGGGCATCAGGCGGCGTGCTGGCTTTACAGAGAGGAGAAAGCAGATGAGTGATGTGTTGCTAGAGGTCAAGGGGCTGAAAAAATATTACGAGGAGCATGGGGGGATGAGAAAGACCCGCAAAAATCCCGTAAAAGCAGTTGACGGTGTCAGTTTTACAATAGGAAAGGGAGAAGTGTTCGGCTTAGCGGGAGAATCGGGCAGCGGAAAGTCATCAATCGGCAAAACTATTTTGAGGCTTCATGAAAAAACAGAGGGAGAGGTGTTTTTTCAGGGGCGTGATGTGTTCCGGATGAGCCGGCGCGAGCTCAAAACTTTCAGATCAGAAGCGCAGCTCATCTTTCAAGATCCGTTCAGTTCTTTAAATCCCCGGCGCCGGATCGGAGAAGCTATCGGTGAAGCGATGATCGAGCATCAATTGGCGGTGAAGCGGAACGTGCGTGATAAAGCGGCGGAAGTTCTTGAAGCCTGCGGACTTTCCGCAAACTTTATCGATCGATATCCGCATGAATTTTCCGGAGGGCAGCGGCAGCGGATCGTGATTGCAAGAGCGATGGCGCTCAAGCCGCAATTTATCATTATGGATGAACCCGTGGCGGCGTTAGATGTCTCCATCCAGGCGCAGATGATCAATTTGTTCAGCAGCCTTCAAAAACAGCACGGGCTGTCATATTTGTTCATTTCTCATGATTTAAGCGTGGTGGAGCACTTATGTACGAAGGTCGCCGTTATGTATTTAGGGACGATTGTGGAATACGCGTCAAAAGAGGAGCTCTTTTCACGGCCGCTTCACCCTTATACGAAAGCGCTGTTATCAGCCGTGCCTGTTCCTGATCCCGGAGCGAAAAGGGAGCGGATAATTTTAAAGGGTGATATACCGAGCCCCTCTGATCCGCCTTCAGGCTGTAAATTCCGAACGAGATGCCCGGCAGCCAAGAAGATATGTGCTGAGAAAAGTCCGGCGCTGTCAGAAAAAGGGCTTCAACATTTTGCGGCATGCCACTTCGTGTAATTGAGAAAAAAACGGTTTTATTGATAATAAACAGGGAAAACCTGCCGCGCAGACCGGCAGGTTTTTTGATGTTATTTTGGTGATGGCAGTCCGAGTCCTTCGGCAACGCGTCTGCCGTACTCAGGATCAGCCTTGTAGAAGTGGCCGATCTGGCGCAGCTTAATTTCTTCTTTTTCCACAGGCTTCATCGCACTGACGATATTGGCGACAAGGCGCGCGCGCTCTTCCTCGCTCATCAGGCGGTACAGGTCGCCGGCTTGTGTGTAATGATCATGATGATTATAGCTTACACTGTCAGCGAAACCTGATACAGGATATGCCGCCTGTTTATCTTCAGGTGACTCTTTCGGGCCGCCGAAGCTGTTAGGCTCGTAATAGACGGAGCGGCCGCCGTTATCATCAAAACGCATTTGTCCGTCACGCTGATAGTTTTTCACTTCATTGCGGGAACGGTTGATCGGCAGCGCCTGATGGTTCGCGCCGACACGGTAGCGATGCGCGTCATGGTATGCGAACAACCGGCCTTGAAGCATTTTGTCAGGTGAGACGTCGACGCCGGGGACTAATGTGCCGGGAGAGAACGTCGCCTGTTCTACTTCTGCAAAGTAATTTTCCGGATTGCGGTTCAGAACCATGCGGCCGACTTCAATGAGCGGATAGTCTTTTTGAGACCATACTTTTGTGACGTCAAACGGATCAAAGCGATATGTGTTTGCGTCTTCTAACGGCATGATTTGAACATATAATTTCCATGCGGGGAAATCGCCGTTTTCAATCGCATTGAACAAATCTTCCGTATGGTAATCGGGATTTTCACCCGCGATTTTTGCGGCTGTATTAACATCAAGGTTTTTCACGCCTTGCTCTGTTTTAAAGTGATATTTAATCCAGACGCCTTCGCCTTTATCATTTGTCCATTTAAATGTATGGCTTCCGAATCCGTGCATATGGCGAAGAGTCGCCGGAATGCCCCGGTCTGACATCAGAATGGTTACCTGGTGCAGGGATTCCGGCGACAGAGACCAGAAATCCCAAACGGCCGTCGGATTTTTCAGATGTGTTCTCGGATCTCTTTTTTGTGTATGGATAAAGTCAGGGAACTTGATGGCATCGCGGATGAAGAACACGGGCGTATTGTTTCCGACGATGTCGTAGTTTCCTTCTTCTGTATAAAACTTAACGGCAAATCCGCGCGGGTCGCGCACTGTGTCACTAGAGCCCAGTTCGCCCGCAACGGTTGAGAAACGGATGAAGAGCGGCGTGCGTTTTCCGACTTCTGACAGAAATGCGGCTTTCGTATATTTTGTAACGTCATTTGTGACTTCAAAATAACCGTGTGCGCCCGCGCCTTTTGCGTGAACGACACGCTCGGGAACGCGTTCTCTGTTAAAGTGCGCCAATTTCTCAAGCAGATGGACGTCTTGTATTAAAGCAGGACCGCGATCGCCGGCCGTCATTGAGTTTTGGTTATCTCCGACAGGAGCGCCCCAGCTGGTTGTCAATTTATTTGAACTCATGTGATCACCTCTTTAGATTTATAAAAACATAATATCACCTATCAGTAAAAAGTCAATATTATTTTATAATGATTATAAAATGATTATTTTTATTATCGAAAAAAGAGTTTGGATTTGAAAGCCTACTTGACTGACGGGAATAATGAGTTTAAGATGAGAAAAAACAGAAACCGCTGACTTGGACACAAGAGGCTCTTATTCTTCACTGGATAAGGGCCTTTTTTTATTGTCAGGCGGTAAGGGAGGCGGCGATTGTATGCTTTTCCGGCAGCATTTTAAACCTGTCGATATTCACGGTCATCTGCCGTACAGCCTTTATTTCGGCAAAAACGATAAGACATTTTCCGATTATAACCGGGAGCGGTCAGAAAGAATGAATCTGACTTGGGATTTTCCTGATCCGCATGATGTTGATGGCGATGAGGGCGAAATCGCTTTGATGACAAGATGGGAGAATGAATTAGATAAGTACGGCATTGACGTGCTGAATTTTTTAACAGCAGAGAGCAATGACCGGATGGCGGCGTTTATTCAAGCCAATCCCACGAGATTTACCGGATTTGCATATCATCCTTTGGAGCGGGAGGATGCGTATGAAGAGCTGAAAAGAGCGGTAGAAGAGCTCGGTCTGAAAGGATATAAACTGTTCGGGCCGCTGACAGACATCGATTTTCATGATCCGTCGCTGAAAAAGCTGTGGACGTATCTGGCTGACAAAAGGCTGCCTGTATTAATTCACTTCGGGCTTTTAGGAAGAGCGGGGGGCATTGTCAGCCATCGCAACATCAACCCGCTCTCCATCTATCGCGTCGCGAGAGAGTATGCTGATATACCGTTCATCATTCCGCATTTCGGCGCCGGATATTATCAGGAACTGCTGCAGCTGTGCTGGAGCTGCCCGAATGTGTATATTGACACGTCCGGCTCAAATCAGTGGATGAGGTGGATGCCGTACCCGCTTGATTTGGAAATTCTGTTTCGAAAGACATCTGAATTAATCGGTGCTGAACGGATCATCTTCGGGACGGATTCGAACGGATTTCCGAGAGGATATGTATACAGATATCTTCAGGAGCAGGTGAGGACCTGCCGGGAAATCAATATGCGGGAAGAAGATATAGAAAACATTTTCGGCAACAACGCGCGGACATTATTGAAAATCGCCCGCCAAGAAAAGGAAGTGAATACGTGATACAGCCGATGCGCTCTCTGGCAGGGTTATGCCGGAGGGCGTATTTTAATCCTTATAAAAAACAGTTGACAAGTCGGAATAATTTGAATTAACATGATATTCAAATTTAAAAACAAACGGGTTGCCGATCGGACCGCCGAAGGCTCCCATCTCTGCAAGCAATCGGAGATGGGGGTCTTTTTGTTTTTCGATCGCACGCGGCGAAAAGAGAGGGGGAAGACAGATGGCTGTAACCATCAGCATACAAGAAAAAGTTTTTGAGCATGAAGGCCGGAAAACGCCGGTGCTGAATGATATTGAGCTGTCAATTGCATCGGGAGAATTTTTGACTGTCATCGGGCCGAGCGGATGCGGCAAAAGCACGCTTTTAAAATTGATTGCCGGTCTTGATACCGATTATAAAGGCTCTGTCACAATAAACGGCCGCAATGTGTCGGGACCGGGCATCCGTCAGGGATTTATCTTTCAGGAGCACCGGCTGTTTCCCTGGCTGACGGTAAAACAAAACATCGCTGCCGATCTCAATATGAACGACCCGGCCGTTCGGAAAAAAGTGGATGATCTGATTGAGGTTGTCAGGCTGCAGGGAGCGGAGAACGCTTATCCGCGCGAATTATCCGGCGGCATGTCGCAGCGGGTTGCCATCGCCAGAGCCCTTTTGCGCGAGCCGGAGGTGCTGCTTTTAGATGAACCGTTCGGGGCGCTTGACGCTTTTACGAGAAAACATTTGCAGGATGTGCTGCTTGATATATGGCGCGAGAAAAAAACGACGATGATTCTGGTCACGCATGATATTGATGAATCCGTCTATTTAGGCGATAAGCTGGCGATCCTCAGGGCAAAGCCCGGCCGGCTGCACAGCCTGATGCCGATTCAGCTTCCGCATCCGCGCAATCGGACGTCAGCGGATTTTCAGGCCGTCCGGCAGAAGGTGCTTTCTGAGTTTGAGAAAACGGAAGACCTCCGGTTTGCGGATGGGTCCGGGATATAGAAGGGACGAAGCGAAGTGAAAAAAATCATCATTCTTTTAGCCGCAGCAGTCATGATATCAGCCGGATGCAGTGCAAACGGGACAGGAGGGAGCGGGAAAACGGTGAAAGAAATCCGGATCGGCATCCAGCAGAGTTTAAGCCCGCTTCTCATTGCCAAGGAAAAAGGCTGGTTTGAAGAGGCCTTCAAAAAAGACGGAATAAAAGTAAAATGGGTCGAATTCCAAAGCGGTCCTCCGCAATTTGAAGGTCTTGCCGCCGATAAGCTTGATTTTTCCCAGGTCGGCAATTCACCGGTCATTTCCGGTCAGGCGGCAGGAATTGATTTTAAAGAGATCGGGCTGTCTCAGGACGGGTTAAAGGCAAACGGCATTCTCGTAAACAAGGGCAGCGGGATTCAGAGCCTGAAAGAATTGAAAGGTAAAAAAATCGCCGTAGCCAAAGGCAGCAGCGGCTTTGATTTTCTCTATAAAGCTTTAGATAAAGCGGGTCTTTCCGCCGATGACGTCACCATCATCCAGCTTCAGCCTGATGAGGCGGTTTCCGCTTTTGAAAACAAATCAGTTGACGCATGGTCCATTTGGGAGCCGTATTTGTCGATTGAAACGCTGCAGCACGGGGCGGAAATATTGGCGAACGGAGAAAGCACAGATTTATATTCTCCCGGTTTCACGTTAGTCAGAACGGGATTTTCCAAAGAACACCCGGATGAGGTGGTCCGTTTTCTGAAAGTGTTCAATAAAGCAGTTACATGGCAAAAGGAACACAAAGATGAAGCTGTCTCCTTATATGCGAAAATCAAACATCTTGATCCGAAAGTCGTCAGAAACGTGCTTAACAATACTGAGCCTCTCAATGAACCGATCAATGATGATATTGTCAAAGCCCAGCAGGAAACCGCTGATTTTCAATATCAAACAAAAGCGATTCATAAGAAAATTCATGTAAAAGACGTTGTTGACAATTCATTTATTAAAAAAGCGCTTGAAACGGGGGATGGCAAGTAATGAAAGCAGAAGCATCAACGGCTGCCGGCGCAATAAGCCAATCAGAAAAGAAAGCTCTGGCAAGATCCCGGAAGTATTCATACCAATGGATGAAGGGGGTTGTACTCCCGGCTGCGGTCATCGCAGTATGGCAGTTTATCGCAAGTCTGGGCATCGTCTCGGCCACGGTGCTCCCGTCGCCTGTCGTCATCTTGCAGACGTTTCAGGAACTTCTTCTTTCAGGTGAACTTTGGGGTCATTTAGAGATCAGCTTATACCGGGCGGCTGCCGGATTTCTGCTTGGCGCTGGCCTCGGAATTGTTTTCGGGCTGCTGGTCGGTTTCTCAAAGCGGACGGAAGCATATCTTGATCCGTCTCTGCAAATGCTCAGAACGGTTCCGCACTTGGCCGTGACTCCTCTGTTCATTTTGTGGTTCGGATTTGATGAGACATCAAAAATTCTGCTGATCGCATTGGGGGCTTTTTTCCCCGTGTACATTAATACGTTTCTCGGAATCCGCAGTGTGGACGCGAAGCTGTTTGACGTCGCGCGGGTGCTGGAATTTAATTGGTATCAGCAGATGACGAAATTAATTCTTCCGGCATCTCTGCCGAATATCCTGCTCGGCATCAGGCTCTCTCTAGGCATTGCGTGGCTCGGTCTCGTGGTGGCGGAACTGATGGGATCGAGCGAGGGCGTCGGTTATATGATTATGGATGCCAGACAATTTTCACAGACAAATAAGGTGTTTGTCGGCATTATCATTTTTGCGGCTGTCGGTAAGCTGACAGATGCATTGGTCAGAATGCTCGAACGGAAACTATTAAAATGGCGGAACAGTTATGAAGGGTAACCTATTAAAAAAGGGGAGATTCATATGGAGATTCTTTGGTTTATTCCGACGCATGGTGACGGCCGGTATTTAGGGACGCAAACGGGAGGGAGAACGGCGGATCATCTTTATTTTAGACAAGTGGCACAGGCGGCGGACAGACTCGGGTATACGGGGGTTCTGCTGCCGACGGGGAGATCATGTGAAGACCCGTGGCTGACGGCTGCCGCTTTAGCGGGGGAAACGAGTGACTTGAAATTTTTAGTGGCGGTCCGTCCGGGACTGATGCAGCCGTCTGTCGCCGCGAGAATGGCGTCGACAATGGATCGGTTGTCAGACGGCCGTTTGCTCGTAAATGTCGTAGCGGGCGGAGATCCTTATGAACTGGCGGGAGACGGTATGTTTATCAGCCACGATGAACGTTATAAGGCGACTGAAGAATTTTTAACCGTCTGGCGCGGACTCATGCGGGGCGAAACGGTGACATATGAAGGGGACCATATCAAAGTGGAAAACAGCAATCTGCTGTTTCCGCCAAAACAGTCTCCGCATCCGCCCTTATATTTCGGCGGTTCATCACAGGCGGGAATTGAGGCTGCGGCGAAACATACAGATGTCTATTTAACATGGGGAGAGCCGCCGGAGCAGGTAAAAGAAAAGATTGAAACCGTTAAAAAACAGGCTGCCAAGGAAGGAAGGACGATGCGTTTTGGCATCAGACTTCACGTGATTGTCCGGGAGACTGAGGAAGAGGCATGGGAAGCGGCTGAACGATTAATCAGCCACTTAGACGAAGAGACGATTGCGAAAGCGCAGGCTGCGCTCCGGCGCGCTGATTCATCGGGACAAAAACGGATGGCCGATCTCCATAACGGTGACCGCTCGAAGCTTGAGATCAGCCCGAATCTCTGGGCCGGCATCGGACTGGTCAGAGGCGGAGCGGGCACGGCGCTTGTCGGTGATCCGCAGACCGTCGCTGCTCGAATTTTAGAGTATCAGGCACTCGGCATTGAATCGTTTATCTTTTCAGGTTACCCGCATCTGGAAGAAGCTTATTATCTGGCTGAACTCGTGTTTCCGCTTCTGCCGTTTCAGAATGAACGGACTAAAAAGCTTGAGCGCAGACTGGGTGAAGCAATGGGCAACGACCATTTTGCAAGAGGAAATAAAGCGACAGTCTGATGACGTCGCAAGGCGGATAATTGATGGCGGGCGCTTTCTGCGGTTTCATTTCCGGGGAAATGCCGGCAGTGAAGGCGGGTATTCACCCGCCTTTTTAAGCGCTTAGCTTGCACGATACTCATATGGATGATATGATACAAAACGTAATTATTACGATTTGTTAGGAGCGCTGAAATGGCAAAAAAATCAAAAGTGATCAAAGAGCTCAAGCGGCAGAAGCTTGTTGAACAATATGCGGACATCCGAAGAGAATTAAAGGCAAAAGGCGACTGGGAAGCGCTGAGCAAACTGCCGCGTGATTCTGCTCCGGCCAGGCTTCATAACCGCTGTACGGTGACGGGGCGGCCCCGCGGATATATGAGAAAATTTAAATTGTCCAGAATCGCATTCAGGGAGCTGGCCCATAAAGGCCGGATTCCCGGGGTGAAAAAAGCGAGCTGGTAATGTAAAAAACTCCGGATCTATCATGAACCGGAGTTTTTGCCGTGCTTATGAAAAGTGAAAACATAAGCCAAATGCTGAATCATCATCAGAATGAAAATCAAAAGAATCGGAAAAAAGGGAAGATGCGGCTGAATAAGCGGATAAAACAAAAGAAGAACGGCTGCGGCCGGCAATGAGAAGTAAACGGCGATATACGAGGAACGGCAAGCTTTAGCCGTCATCATTCGTTCTCTTTCATCCTGTTCCTCAAATTCATCGGGTACAAGCCTGTGCTTTTTGCCGTTTCGTTTTTTCTTTTCGGCATAGATATACAATGCGGCACAAACGGTAAACAGCAGAAACGGAGTGATATTCAGCTCAAATGAACCGCTCCCCTCCGTTTGGAAAAACTGAGCGATCCGCGGTGCCGCTTCCATTAAGGAAATAAGCGTCCAGCAGGCCAATCCGTAGAGTGCAAGGTGAAAACACGCTTTTCTTTTCAAACTCATTTTTTCTCCTCCTCCAGCCAGAAAACTTCCTCCATCGGCAGGGAGAAAGCCCGGCAGATGTTAAGCGCCAATAAAAGTGAAGGCACATAATCTCCTTTTTCAATCGCTGCAATCGTCTGTCTGGTGGCTCCGGCTTCTTTTCCGAGCGTTTCCTGAGAATAACCGAATCTGGCTCTCAGCTCTTTTACTTTATTTTTCATCATCAGGCGTACCTCAAGTTTTCTTCTTTTTCATATTGTATGAGATTCTTAACAAAATGTAAACCCAACTTAACATATGGACAAAAAAAGAATTTTTTTCGACAAATTTTTTAACATTCCCTTGACGAAAAAAAAATAAACATGTAACATTAGAAACATCAAATCGCTACTAACAAAAAAGAACTTTGATGCGGGTGTAGTTTAGTGGTAAAACCTCAGCCTTCCAAGCTGATGTCGTGAGTTCGATTCTCATCACCCGCTCCATACATACGTTATTAACGCAGTGTTTCGTTTCTCTGATAAACGAAGTATTGCGTTTTTTTATGTGAAAAAAGACACGAAGGCGTGTCTTTTTATGAAAGCCAAGAGACGGTATGCGTGCCTCCGTGAATTTGTTCAAACATTTTTGTTAAGGATGATAGCAGCTCATCCGCCGCGTCGGCATGAAATGAAGGCGGGAAAAAGATCAGCTGCAGCATTTTCTTTGTGCCGGGCGTGACAGGGCGTGTATTGATATGTCCGGTGAAGTCGCCGAAAACGCCGTCCGGGCCGGAGAAGGACAGTACGCTTTCTTTTTCTCCGATCGTAATTGAAATTGGTTCATCTATTTCTGCGGCATCATACGCCATGATAGGCAATGAATATTTCAAGGAGAAAAAAAGTATGGTATCATGGGCTGAATTCACACTTTCAATGAATCGTTCCCGGGAAATATCGCCGAGCATAAGCTCCATCGGCGTTTTTTGTCCTGAAAAGGCGGGACTGAGCTGTTCCATCAAACGCGCCCACTCTTTTACAAAAGGCTGCTCATCTATACCGCCGTCAGCATAATCAAAGTAAAGAGATTCTTGAAATAAACGGAGGCGGCCTTTCAGCATTTGCGGAGCAGGCCCGACTTCGATCTGTTCATATAAGACGGCTGCCGCTTTGATCCCCGGCACCCGTTCAGCAATAAGTGGATCTAAACTGATGTTCAAGTGTGTTCACTCCATTTCGGGATGATAAAACTCTATTATACCTGTGCGGGAGCCTGATCACAAAGAAAGGAGGCTGTGCAAAAAATGAATATTCATAAACTGAAAGAGGAATTAATCGAATATGCCAAAAGCATCGGAGTTGACAAAATCGGGTTTACGACGGCTGATACGTTCGACAGTCTGCGGGACCGGCTGATTCTTCAGGAATCACTCGGTTATTTATCCGGGTTTGAAGAGCCGGATATTGAAAAACGGGTCACTCCGTCTTTGCTTCTGCCGAAAGCCAAATCGATCGTCGCCATCGCCCTTGCTTATCCTTCCAAAATGAAAGATGCCCCGAGGAGCACGAGGGACGGCCGGCGCGGCATTTTTTGCAGAGCTTCCTGGGGGAAGGATTATCATGACGTGCTGCGCGAAAAGCTTGATCTGCTGGAGAATTTTCTCCAAAGCAAACATGAGGATATCCGCACAAAGTCAATGGTGGATACAGGGGAATTGTCTGACAGGGCCGTGGCTGAACGGGCGGGAATCGGCTTCAGCGCCAAAAACTGCATGATCACCACGCCTGAATACGGTTCTTACGTCTATCTGGCTGAAATGATCACCAATCTGCCATTTGAACCGGATGTGCCGATTGAAGATATGTGCGGTACGTGTACAAAATGTTTAGACGCGTGTCCGACCGGCGCACTCGTCAATCCCGGACAGCTTAACGCCCAGCGCTGTATTTCGTTCCTGACCCAGACAAAGGGATTTTTGCCGGATGAGTTCCGCACGAAAATCGGAAACCGTCTGTATGGCTGTGACACGTGCCAGACGGTCTGTCCGATTAATAAGGGGAAAGATTTTCATCTTCATCCGCAGATGGAGCCTGATCCGGAAATCGCAAAGCCGCTGTTAAAGCCGCTTTTGACCATAAGCAACCGCGAATTTAAAGAAAAATTCGGACATGTATCGGGATCATGGCGCGGCAAGAAGCCGATACAGCGGAATGCGATTTTAGCTTTGGCTCATTTTAAAGATGCCTCGTCTCTTCCGGAATTAACGGCCTTGATGCACCAAGATCCGCGTCCCGTCATCAGGGGTACGGCCGCCTGGGCCATCGGGAAAATCGGTGACCCTGATTATACGGGGGAATTAGAAAAAGCGCTTCAAAAGGAGCAGGATGAGGAAGCTATACGGGAAATTGAAAAGGGACTGGAGCTGTTATCGGTTTCTGATAAGACTAAAACCGGCCGGTCCTGACATATGTATAGAGAAAAAGCACTTGGCCGGAGTTCAAGTGTTTTTTCTTTATAAAACAGTATGGTGGGTGGAGCGCTTGAAGCATATTATTGAAGATTTAGCGGAGGCCCGACTTCATTATTTAATAAACGGAACCGAAATGAGGCACAATGGGCAGCCCGGCGATCTTGAGGTCCTGACGAGAAAAAAAGAGCTGTTTGAAAAACGGAAAGTTGACATCGTGAAAGCGAAGGCAAAAGCCGTCATTGTCAAAAGCAGCCTTGAGGACGACGGCACGTTATGCGTCATGTACACGATTCATTTCGAATATTTGTGCAAGGAGCATGACGGACACCTTTACTTAGAAGAGCAGATTGAGGAACGGACTGCATTTCTCTATGATCAGCTGTTGATTAAAGACCGGGAAGTAAAGAAAAAACCGGCGGGATTTTCTGACGGGAACAGCGTAATTGAATATGAGCGGAGTGAACGGGAAGATTTCGGGCGGGCGTTTCAATACGACCGTCTGGCTGCCGTGCAGTACGCGGAGAAGTTTTGGAATAAACGAAATCCCGCTTATAAAAATTTCAGCGATAATTGCACCAATTTTATTTCCCAATGTTTACATGCCGGAAAAGCACCGATGCGGGGGCATCCGAACAGAGGCTCAGGCTGGTGGATGAAGGCAAGCTCGTGGAGCTACAGCTGGACGGTCGCGCATTCGATGAAGATGTATCTTGCCCAATCCAAGGCAGGGCTTCGCGCGGTGCAAGTATCAAGAGCTGAAGAACTGATGCCCGGAGATATCATTTGCTATGATTTTGAAGGAGACGGCCGTTTTAATCATACGGCGATCGTGGTCGCGAAAGATAAAAGCAATATGCCGCTTGTCAATGCCCAAACGTATGACAGCAGAATGAGATATTGGTCATATGAGGATTCAACGGCGTATACTCCTTCCATCAGATATGCGTTTTTTCATATTACGGATGATACGACAAAAGAGTAATTAATGATATAATGGTGGGCGGAATAAAAAACAGAGGTGAACATCGTGGCATTACATGTCGTTTTATATCAACCTGAAATCCCGGCCAATACGGGAAATATCGCACGTACTTGTGCGGCAACAGACACAACGCTTCATTTGATCCGCCCGCTCGGATTCTCAACCGATGATAAAATGCTGAAGCGCGCCGGACTCGATTATTGGGAGTTCGTCAACGTCGTATATCATGATTCATTGGAAGAGTTATTTGAGGCATATGAGAACGGAAAGTTTTTCTTCATTACAAAATTCGGCCAAAAGCCGCACACATCATTTGATTACTCAAATACGGAGGAAGACTTTTTCTTCGTATTCGGCAGAGAAACGAGCGGACTTCCGAAAGAATTGATCGAAAACAATATGGACCGCTGCCTGCGTCTGCCGATGACCGAGCATGTGAGATCATTAAACCTGTCCAACACGGCCGCGATTCTTGTATATGAAGCGCTGCGCCAGCAAAATTACAGAGATTTGACGTGAAAAAAACGCCCGCATCCGGGCGTTTTTTTATTGAATAAAAAAGACGGACAGCAGCGGTTCACGGCATTTTTATATTTCCAGACTTAACAACGTAACAGTGTTATGTTACAATACATTCATCGAAGGAGCTGGATTCATGGAGGAACAACTGATTTCTAAAAAAGAATTGCTGGAAGAAACATCAATTTCATACGGACAGCTGTACCGCTGGAAACGGAAAAATTTAATTCCTGAAGAATGGTTTATCCGAAAATCAACATTTACAGGCCAGGAAACATTTTTTCCGAGAGCGGAAATATTAAAACGCATCTCAAAAATACAGAAAATGAAAGAAAACCTGTCTTTGGATGAAATGAGAGAAATGCTGTCTCCGCAAATGACTGATGTCAATATAACGTCTGCGGAGCTGCTTCAAAAAGGACTGATTTCAAAGGCTGCGCTGCAAGTTTATGGCGAAGACGGCGTGACATTCACGTCCCGCGCGCTGCTGTCTTTATATGTGCTTGAAGGACTTTTGCGATCGGGCAATATCAGCCTTGAGGAAGGAAAATTGGCGGCAGGGGTGCTGAAAACGTATGAGGCTTCCGAACTGAAAGCAAATACGGAGCTTGTCATGCTCCGAAAGCTTGGCGTAACGACGTGCTTTATCGCAGACGCGGAACATATTTTATTTGAACCGACTGTCAAAGTGGTTGAACGTGTGGCGCTTGCTGCGGCATCGGAAGAATTAAAAACGAAATGGATGCAGGAGGACCATCAATGGAAGTAACAGATAAATTAATCATCAACGGTTCAGGAAGTTCAAAAGGAGGCCGTTTTCATACAGTGGAGATCAACGGAAGCGGCACGGTGTCAGGTGATGTGGAGTGCGCGAGCTTTTTGTTTAACGGCAGCGGAAAAACAGACGGACATGTCAAGACGCAAACGCTGACGATCAGCGGTTCGGGGAAAATTTCCGGCAGTGCCGAAGCTGAATCCATCCGTATCAACGGAACGGGTGTCATTAAAGGTGATGTCAAAACGGAGCGGCTGAACGTCGCGGGATTTTCATCTTTCGGAGGCGGTGTGAAAGCTGATGATATTTTCATATCCGGGAAAGCCGGGATTGAAGGCGATTGCGAGACAGAGACGTTCCGTTCGGAAGGCAAATGCAAGATCGGCGGCCTGCTGAATGCCGATGAAGTCAGTATTAAGCTGACGGCGGGAGAAAGCCATGTGAAAGAAATCGGCTGCCGCCATTTGAAAGTGATGAGCAGAAAGAGCGTGCTTACGCGTTTTAAGCTGATGCCGGCCCCGGTGCTGACAGCGGAGCTGATTGAAGGTGACATCATTGAATTGGCGGACACGAACGCGAAGGCAGTCCGCGGAAATCATGTGCGGATCGGCGCAGGCTGCACCATTGGGACTGTGGAATACAGCGGCGATTTTACATGTGATCCTTCCGCTTTGGTTAACAAAGTCGTGAAACGATAGGAGGAACTGCGATGGAAACGACAAAAAAATTGAGTCATTTAAAAATGTACGGAGCCGGACACGCCTCCGGCGGCTCCTACCAAAATGTAAGCATTAAGGGGGAAGGAACTGTCGGCGAAGGACTTCAAAGCGAACGCTGCCGGATATTCGGTACGGGACTTTTTCTCGGAGATGCCGAGATCAACAGGCTGAAAATTTTCGGAGAGCATGAAGTTGCAGGAGATTTATCAGCACGTTCAGCAAATGTGATGGGCACATTGAAAGTCGGCGGCTCCATGCGTTTCGCTACGATGAGGCTGAAAGGACTTGCTGAAATTGGCGGCGGGGCCGCAGGAGAGCAGTGTCATATAAAAGGAAGTCTCACCGTCGGCGGCGATTGCGAGACGGAGCTGCTTCATGTAACAGGATGTATCAATGTGGCGGGATTGTTAAACGCGGGGGACGTAAACATCCATTTGCGTTATGACCGAAGCTGCGTGAAAGAAATCGGCGGCACATCGATCACCGTCAGACGGAAACCCGGTTTTCTTAAACGGAAAGCCGGCACGCTTTCTGCTGAATTGATCGAAGGAGACGCAATTTACCTCGAATACACGCAAGCGGACATCGTCAGAGGGAAGCGTGTGGAAATCGGCCCGGGCTGCAAAATCGGAAAAATCGAGTATCAAACAAGCTGCAAATCTCATGAAAAATCAACTGTCCAAGAACATATTCAAATATGAAACATTGTTATGTTGTACAGGAAAGGGTGCTCTTTATGAAGAGCACCCTTTTGCCGTTATTTGTTTTCAGGTTTGCTGTCGTAACCCGCCGTAAAAATGGATACTAAAAAAGTGAGAATGACCCCAAGTAAAATGATCGTTTTCATCATTTCTCCTCCTCTTTGCTTTTCCATTTGATGTCCGAGTCTGGATGAAACTGTATTTCTTTCATTATGAACGGTGCACCGGACCCTTGTCAATGACGGCCTTATAACGTCTTTATTTTTAAGAAACGAAAAGCATGTATTATCACGTCACCGCATAGATTGTAACAAAGTACCTTATTTCTAGTGCATTAACCATGATAGAGGAGGTTCTTATGGATATATTAAAGAAAATTGAAAAGTACAGAGAGGAAGAGCAGCGTCTCAAATGGGAAGGGACGTTCGCTGATTATTTGGAGATCATAAAAGAAAATCCATTGGTCGCGCAGTCTGCTCATTCTCGCGTTTTTAATATGATAAAAGACAGCGGAATCGAGGAGGATGACGGTAAAAAGACATACAGCTTTTTCTCGCGGGAGCTGTTCGGCCTTGAGGAATCTCTGGAACGGCTCGTGGAGGAATACTTTCACCCGGCTGCCAAGCGGCTCGATGTAAGAAAACGGATTTTACTATTGATGGGACCCGTCAGCGGCGGAAAGTCAACTCTTGTCACCATGCTGAAAAAAGGGCTTGAAGCCTACTCATTGACAGACAACGGCGCTGTTTACGCCATTAAAGGCTGCCCGATGCATGAAGATCCTCTCCATCTCATTCCCCATCATCTGCGCGACGACTTCTACAGAGAATACGGCATCAGAATTGAGGGCAGCCTTTCTCCGCTTAATGTCATGCGGCTTGAAGAAGAGTACGGCGGCAGAATTGAGGATGTAAAGGTTGAACGTATTTTCTTCTCGGAGGATAAACGTACCGGAATCGGAACCTTCAGCCCGTCTGATCCGAAATCACAGGATATCGCCGATTTGACGGGAAGCATTGATTTTTCGACGATTGCCGAATACGGCTCAGAATCAGATCCGCGCGCTTATCGGTTTGACGGTGAATTAAATAAAGCGAACCGCGGAATGATGGAGTTTCAGGAAATGCTGAAATGCGATGAAAAATTTCTGTGGCACCTTCTGTCACTCACGCAGGAAGGGAATTTCAAAGCCGGACGGTTTGCGCTCATCTCAGCCGACGAATTGGTTGTTGCGCATACGAACGAAACGGAGTACCGCTCGTTTATTGCCAATAAGAAAAATGAAGCCCTTCACTCCAGGATCATCGTGATGCCTGTTCCTTATAATTTAAAGGTGTCAGAGGAAGAACGGATTTATGAGAAAATGATTTCTGAAAGTGATGTTTCTGACGTACACATCGCCCCCCATACATTAAAAGTGGCCGCGATGTTTTCTATTTTGACCAGGCTGAAGGAACCGAACCGCTCTGATATTGATCTCGTCAAAAAAATGAGGCTCTATGACGGAGAAAGCGTTGAAGGTTACAATTCCGTTGATCTGGAGGATATGAAGAAGGAATTCCACGATGAAGGAATGAGCGGAATTGACCCGCGTTATGTCATCAACCGCATTTCCTCAACAATTATCAGAAAAAATATGGAATCGATCAATTCGCTTGATGTGCTGCGTTCCTTAAAAGAAGGACTCGACCAGCATCCGTCCATCTCCGCCGAGGACAAAGAGCGGTATATGAATTTTATTTCCGCCGCCAGGAAAGAGTACGATGACATCGCTAAAAAAGAAGTGCAGAAGGCGTTCGTCTATTCATATGAAGAATCCGCGAAAACTCTCATGGACAATTATTTAGATAATGTGGAAGCGTACTGCAATAAAAATAAGCTCCGCGACCCGCTGACGGGTGAAGAAATGAATCCTGACGAAAAACTGATGAGATCCATTGAAGAGCAGATCGGCATTTCAGAAAACGCGAAAAAGGCGTTCCGCGAAGAAATTTTAATCCGCATATCCGCCTATGCAAGAAAAGGAAAACGCTTTGACTATAATTCGCACGAAAGACTCCGCGAAGCGATTCAGAAAAAGCTGTTCGCAGACTTAAAAGATGTGGTGAAAATCACGACCTCCACCAAAACGCCGGATGAGCAGCAGCTTAAAAAGGTCAATGAGGTAGTGGCAAGGTTAATAGATGAACACGGCTATAATTCGACTAGCGCTAATGAACTGCTGAAGTATGTCGGAAGCTTGTTAAACCGCTGATGTTTGGTTTCATTGAGAGGCCCGTCTGTAAAAGGACGGGTTCTTTTGGCTGTTTTTCGCAATTGTTTGTCAATTGGAGAGTCCGTCCGGCATAAGATGAAAATAAATCTTTTCGCCGGACTTGTTTCATAAACAGGACCAAGCCGGAATACACATGTAAAACGACCATAACGGTTAAGGAGGGGAATTCATGTCCCGTAATGACAGCGGAAATTTTTTGATTTCAGAGGAAGACTGGTCCCTCCATCGCAAAGGCTTTGACGACCAGCAGCGCCACCAAAAGAAAGTACAGGAAGCGATAAAAAACAACCTTCCGGATCTTGTCACTGAGGAAAGCATTATTATGTCCAACGGAAAAGATGTCGTGAAAATCCCGATTCGTTCGCTTGATGAATATAAAATCCGTTATAACTATGATAAAAATAAACATGTCGGCCAAGGCGACGGCGACAGCGAAGTGGGCGATGTCGTCGCAAGAGACGGCGCAGATAAAAAGCAGGGTGCCGGAAAAGGCCAGGGAGCCGGCGATCAGGCAGGCGAGGATTATTATGAAGCGGAAGTTTCATTGATGGATCTGGAAGAAGCGCTGTTTCAGGAATTAGAGCTGCCGAATCTGCAGCAAAAGGAAAGGGACAATATCGTTCATAACGATATCGAGTTCAATGATATCCGGAAAACCGGGCTGACAGGGAATATCGATAAGAAAAGGACGATGCTGTCGGCCTATAAACGAAACGCTATGACAGGCAAGCCGTCGTTTTACCCTATTTATCCGGAAGATCTGAAATACAAAACATGGAATGATGTGACGAAGCCGGAATCGAAAGCTGTCGTTTTAGCCATGATGGATACAAGCGGTTCGATGGGCGTATGGGAAAAGTATATGGCGAGGAGCTTCTTTTTTTGGATGACACGATTTTTACGGACAAAGTATGAAACGGTTGATATCGAATTTATCGCCCACCATACGGAAGCGAAGGTCGTGTCCGAAGAAGATTTTTTCTCGAAAGGCGAGAGCGGGGGCACCATCTGTTCCTCCGTTTACCGGAAGTCTCTTGAATTAATTGATGAAAAATATGACCCCGCCCGCTACAACATCTATCCGTTTCATTTTTCAGACGGAGATAACCTGACTTCGGATAACGCCCGGTGCGTAAAGCTCGTCAATGACATCATGAAAAAATCGAATCTGTTCTGTTACGGTGAGGTCAATCAATATAACAGGCATTCCACCCTCATGTCCGCCTATAAAAATGTCAAAGATGATAAATTTAAATACTACATCCTGAAACAGAAATCAGACGTATTTCAAGCGCTGAAAAGCTTTTTTAAAAATGAGGAAGCCGGTGTAAGCAAAGCATCGTATGAAATATAAAGCCGAGTGAAGAATCGTGGGCCGCGGTTCTTCGCCCGGCTTTTTTAAATTAAAAATAAAGAGAAAAAACGGCATAAAAAAAATCCTTAAAAAATGAAACTTTTCTCTTTACAAACCTTCTTTCATTTATTAATATTTTATCTTGTGAACTATTATTAAGGGAATGAGGTGAAAATACGGTGATTGAATCAGAGCTCGCTTTGCTCAGTTTTGAACAACTGTTTGATACTTCCAGATCGATTTACAAAAAGCAGAAAATGATTCTGGAGACAGTGCTTGAACCTTTTGATATTACAGTGCTGCAGTATCTGCTGATGTTCAAAATACATAAGAGCAAAAGCACGCAGCTTTCAAGGCTGGCTTTGTCGCTTGATCTGAAACCGGCGTCTGTCACGAGAATGACCGATATTCTGTATAAGCGCCGCCTAATGGTTCGGAGCGACTATCACGACGACCGGCGTGTTGTTATGATTCAGTTAACCGAAGAGGGGGAAGAACTTCTAAAGAAAGCTGCTGTTCAATATGCCGAAAAAGCGGCGGTCTTATACCGGCAGCTCAATACCGCTGAACTGCAGTACCTGCGCAAGCTTGCGGAAAGTTTAACGAAGCTTGCAAACGGCTGTGCAGTGAAAAACGGAAAATAAAAAAATCCCCACATATTTTTATCATCATTCCACAAAATGATAGAGGAAGAAACGAAAGGAGAAAACAAAATGAACAGAGGACGTTTAATTCTGACCAACATTATCGGTTTGATTGTTGTTCTTGCAATTATAGGCGGAGGTGCTTACTACTATTATCAAAGCACACACTATGTAAAAACCGATGAAGCAAAAGTTGCCGGCGACATGGCTGCTATCACAGCTCCTGCTGCGGGTAAAGTAACTGACTGGAACCTTGATGAGGGGAAAGAAGTAAGCAAAAACGACGTTGTTGCAAAAATCAAAGGACAGCAAAATGCTGACGTAAAAGCCATCATGGATGGAACAATCGTGAAAAACGAAGTGAAAAACGGCCAAATGGTGCAAGCCGGTACGACAATTGCCCAAGAAATTGACATGAAACACCTTTACATCACTGCAAACATTAAAGAAACAGACATTAGAGACATTGAAGTAGGAAACAAAGTAGACGTAATTGTTGACGGCGACCCTAATACAACATTTGACGGAACAGTAGAAGAAATCGGTTATGCGACAAATTCAACATTTGATATGCTGCCTTCTTCAAACTCAAGCGGCAACTACACAAAAGTAACGCAAAAAGTTCCTGTTAAAATTTCACTCAGCAACCCATCTGACAAGGTGCTTCCTGGTATGAACGCATCTGTAAAAATCTCTGAATAATACAGATCAGTCATCAAACCATGAAGGGAGGTTGTCTTAGGTGGCTAAATCAGATAATCAAGTAAAAAGTCCTAAAACATTGCTTATTGTGCTTATGGCCGGGTTATTCCTGGCGATCTTGAACCAAACGCTTCTTAACGTGGCGATGCCGCACTTAATGACCGAGTTCGGTGTGAGTGCGACGACGATTCAGTGGCTTACGACCGGATACATGCTGGTCAACGGTGTTTTGATTCCGTTATCTGCGTTCTTAATTACCCGGTTCGGACAGAGAAGCCTCTTTCTCGTAGCCATGTTCTGTTTTACAGCGGGAACGTTAGTCTGCGGAATCGCGCCTAACTTCTCAACCATGCTGATCGGCCGGTTAATTCAGGCGGTCGGCGGCGGTATCCTGCAGCCGCTGGTCATGACAACCATTCTGCTTATCTTCCCGCCTGAAAGCAGGGGGAAAGGAATGGGGATTTTCGGTCTTGCGATGATGTTTGCTCCGGCGGTCGGACCGACTCTTTCCGGCTGGATCATTGAGCATTACACATGGCGCATTATGTTCTACGGCCTTGTTCCGATCGGGGCAATCGTTATTATCATAGCGTTCTTCCTCTTTAAGAACTTGGTGGAACCGCAAAAAATCAAACTCGACAGCTTGGGTGCGATTCTATCCATTGTCGGATTTGCCTCATTGCTTTACGGAGTCAGTGAAGCGGGCAGCGACGGCTGGGGAGATCCGATCGTGCTTTCTACCGTCATTGTCGGTGTCATCGCGATTGCCGCGTTTGTCATTCAGCAGTTGCGCTCTGAAAAACCGATGCTCGACTTCCGGGTATTTAAATATGATATTTTCTCACTTTCCAGTGTGATTAACATCATTATTACCGTTGCACTTTACACAGGAATGTTCCTGCTTCCGATTTACCTGCAGAACTTAGTCGGCTTTACGGCGCTGCAATCGGGTCTCTTGCTATTGCCGGGCGCGATTGTCATGCTGATCATGTCGCCGATTTCTGGTATTCTGTTTGACAAAATCGGTCCGAGACCGCTTGCGATTATCGGGCTGGTCATCACGGTCGCAACGACATTCCAGTACACAAAATTGACAATTGACACACCTTACACGCACATTATGCTTGTCTATGCCATCCGCGCATTCGGTATGTCACTGTTAATGATGCCTGTTATGACAGCCGGAATGAACCAGCTTCCGGCACGATTGAACAGCCACGGCACGGCGATGAGCAACACGCTCCGCCAGATCAGCGGATCAATCGGAACAAGTTTGATCACAACGATTTATACGAACCGTACGACAATGCACTATTCGCAGATTGCGGATAAAACGAGCACGGCTGATCCGAGCTTCATGCAGTCGTTCCAAAGCGCAGTTTCGAATTTAATGGTCAACATGAACATGTCGCTTGATGCGGCGAAACAAACCATTTATTCATATCTCTACAAAACAGCTTCACTTAATTCCAACGTTATGGGGATTAATGACGCGTTTATGTGGGCGACGATCTTTGCGGTTATCGGCGTAGTCCTGAGCCTGTTCTTGCGTGACGTACGGAAAGACAAACAGCGGGCGAAGAAAAAAGAGGAGCTGTCATTGCTTCCGGCCCCTAAAGAAGTGAAGGAATCTTAATCATCTGAATGGGAGGTTTCCTGAATGAAAATTTACGTAGTGTACGATAGTGAAGGCGAACATACAAAACACCTTGCTGAAGCCATTGCCGAAGGAGCGCGAGAAAACGCTGAGGCTGAAGTCCTGATCGACCATGTCGATCAAGCGGACATCCGCAAGCTGAAAGACATGGATGCCATTATCTGGGGATGCCCGGGACACTTTGGCACCATCAGTTCAGGCTTAAAAGCGTGGATCGACAGACTCGGCTATCTGTGGGCTGAAGGCGAGCTGATTGATAAAGTCGGCGCTGTATTCTGTACGACGGCGACAACACATGGCGGATTAGAAATGACAATGCACAATCTGATCACTCCTATGTTTCACCAAGGCATGATTGTTGTCGGACTTCCCGGCAACGTTCCTGAAAACGCGCTGTACGGCTCTTACTACGGCGCGGGCGTCACATGCCCGGTTGACAGCGATGTGCTGATGACGGAAGAAGGCCTTCAATTAGGCCGAGCGCTTGGCAGACGTGTCAGCCAAGTCACAGGTAATCTAACTGCCGGACGACAGTAAGGAGAGGGTTATATGGCCATTATTATAGCGGTTATTGCTGCTGTCATTGTGATTGCACTTCTTATCACATTCAATGTCCGCAGCACTTCTGCAGGACAGGATGTCAAAGAAGAAAAGAGAGAAGCGATCGGCACTACAGCCGAACAGCCGGAAAAGCATGATCCGGCCGAGGAGCGCTCAGCCGAGCATGCTCCCGTCGTTGTGAAATCTGAATCTCCCCGTGAGAAAAAGAATACAATGGGCGATGATGTGTACCGTCAGGCGCTTCAGAAGTTTAAGACTTCTGAGACGGATCAGGAACCAAACGATCCTGATAGCGGCGGCAAAATGCAGGATAGCAGCTATCGTGATGCGCTGCTCTCCTTAAAAAACAAAAAGAAGTAATTGAAAAGGCAAATCTGCGTAATAGCGGATTTGTCTTTTTTTTATTGAAGATATTGTAATACATGATGATCTAGTGTACTATGTTACTCATACACTTGATCCGAATGGAGAGAGCAAGAATGACATCGTTTTTAGGTTTGCTGAAAAAAGATGCGAAGGTTTCATGGATTTGGCTCGCAGTGTGGCTTTGCAGCATGATTTGCTGGGCGTTTGCAGCCCACGTCATCGCTGCCCGTCAGAAAGAACCGCTCGTCATTTTCGGCTTTTTTGCGGCAATGGGGTTTTTTCAATTTCTTGTAGCGCCGCTGTTTATGTACTATCACCTTCATAAAGAAGGAAAAAACCAGCTGTGGCTTTACAATCCGAATGGAGGATTTTATCTGCTGGCTTCCAAGCTGACGGCCTCACTGCTGTATCAGTTGATCGGGCAGCTGGCGCTGACCGGTTACGGCATTTGGATGTACCGGATGCTTTCTGCAAAAGGAGCGCTGGAACACACCATTCCCCTGGCCGGCACATTAACCGGACTGAATGCTTACCTGCTGATCAGTTCAGCGTATTTATCTGTGATCGTGGCCGTATTTTGGACTGTTTTTCACTCATTAAAACATGTTCCCGTCCTCCGTTGGGTGATCTGCATCGTGCTTGCGTTTGTCTGGACCTATATTGACGATAAAATCATTACGCCTTTCACTTCATCTCAACATGATTTATGGCCGGTAAAAGTGTATGCGGATTTTGATTTTCATTATACAAAATTGACCGGCTGGACGGTGGAGCTGACGGCCGTCCACATCTCGCTTTTCAGCTTCCTGGCAGTGATCGTGCTTGCGGCGCTCTGTCTCGCGCTGGCCTCTATGCTGCTGAATCGAAAGGTTGAGGTGTAATGATGGAGAATGAATTTCAGTCATCCAAGCCGATTTATCTGCAGATTGCCGATCGTGTATATTACCGGCTGATCCGAAGTGAGCTTTCACCGGGGGACAAACTGCCGTCCGTAAGGGAGATGGCCGTACAGATGAAAGTGAATCCGAACACGATACAAAGAACGTACAGTGAAATGGAAAGGCTGGGGATCGTGGAGACGAGAAGAGGACAGGGAACCTTTATAGCGGAAAGATCCGATCTGAAAGCGGAGCTGAAAGACAGGCTGACAAAAGACGTTTTCAAACGCTTTATTCAGGAAATGGCGGAGCTGGGGTTATCTCCTGAGGAAATGCTCGACGGGATCAAACAATATGCGGAGGAAGCAAACGATGAATCTTGATTTTGAACGCGTAACAAAAAAATACGGCCGCAGGCTCGCGGTCAGCGATGTATCATTTTCATTGTCTCCGGGTAAAATCTACGGAATTTTAGGGCCGAACGGAAGCGGTAAATCAACAACGCTTAAAATGCTTGCCGGGCTTGCGTTCCCGACATCGGGCGCCGTCCGGATGGGAGACTGCGCAGTAAGCAGGAACATGCTGTTTCGTACAGCATATTTAACCGAACATGATATGTTTTTCGCCCGGACGACCGTCGGTGATATGCTCACATTTTATCATTCGCAATTCCCGGATTTTCAGCTGGAAAAAGCACATAACCTATTAACGGAAATGAATCTTTCAGCGAAGCAGAAGATAAAAGAGCTGTCCAAAGGCAGCCGGGGCAGGCTGAAAATCGTTTTGGCCCTGTCGAGAAAAGCATCCGTCATTCTGCTGGATGAGCCGTTTTCAGGTCTTGATTCGGCGGTCAGAGAGTCGATTGTCAACAGTCTCGTATCTTATATTGATTTTGACAGTCAGATCGTGGTCATCGCCACACATGAGATCGGCGAGATTGAGACGCTGTTAGACGAAGTGATGGTTTTCATAAAAGGGGAAATCGCTGAACGGCGCGAGGTCGAAGAAATTCGGGAACAGGAAGGAATGTCCGTGCTGCAATGGTATAGAAGCGTCATGCAGGCGCACGAAATAGAAGGGGGATTCTAATTGGAAACGGTATTAGAACTGCAACAGGTAAAGAAAACGATAAAAGGACGAACGATTATTCATGATCTGAGCTTCTCCGTCCGGGCGGGCGAAGTGTTTGGATTTTTAGGGCCGAATGGAGCGGGGAAAACCACTACGATCAGAATGATGGTCGGATTAATGAAACTGTCTCAGGGAGACATCGTAATCTGCGGAGAATCCATTACGAAAAACTATGCAAAAGCGGTCAGGCACGTCGGGGCCATCGTGGAAAACCCGGAGCTGTACAAATTCCTGAGCGGCTATAAAAATTTACAGCAGTACGCAAGGATGGTAAAAGGCGTTACGAAAGAAAAAATAGATGAGGTCATCGAGCTCGTCGGGTTGCAGGACAGAATACATGACAAAGTAAAAACCTACTCTCTCGGAATGAGACAGCGTCTCGGCCTCGCCCAAAGCCTGCTGCATAATCCTAAGGTGCTGATTCTGGATGAACCGACAAACGGCCTTGATCCCGCGGGCATCAGGGAAATCAGGGACCATCTGAAAAAGCTGACACGTGAAAAAGGAATGGCTGTCATCGTCTCAAGCCATCTGCTGTCAGAAATGGAGTTAATGTGCGACCGAATCGGCATTTTGCAAAAAGGGGAGCTTGTCGATATTCAAAAAGTAAGGGATGAAGGAAAAGAGGATAAAGATACATACTTCTTCCATATTGAACAAAGAGAAGAGGCTCTTGCCGTTCTGAGTCAGTTTGACTGTGTGAAGAAGACAGACGGCATTGAGATCAAGCTGTCAAAACAGGAAGTGCCTGATGTGATATCACTGCTCGTCCGTGAAAACATCCGCTTATATGAAGTGAAAATCATGACAAAATCTTTGGAAGACCGTTTCTTGGAGATTACCGGCGGGACGAAAGAGGAGGTTCAATATGTTTAAGCTGATCTATAATGAATGGATAAAAATTTTCAGCCGCGTCGGCACGTGGGCTATGATTGTGATTTTAGGCGTTTCGATGATCGGTTTTGCGCTTCTGTCAAACCATTTCACCTCCAGCGAAGCCAATCCGAATTGGAAACAGGAGCTCCAGGCCGAAAACAAAGAAATGAAACAGCAGATGAAGGAAACCGGAAATCAGACTCTCATTGATAACCTGAAACAGAATGTCGCGATAAATCAATACCGCATGGACCATAACATCCCCGAGGATACAGGGTACACAGTGTGGTCATACGTAGCTGATTCTTCGATGATGACTGTTTTGACCGGGCTGTTTACGATTATCATTGCCGCAGGCATCGTGGCGAATGAGTTCAACTGGGGGACGATCAAGCTGCTGGCTATCCGTCCGCTCAGCCGTTTTCAGATTTTGCTATCTAAATATATGACGGTGCTGCTGTTCGGACTGCTGATGCTTGTGATTTTATTTGCCGGCTCCGCTCTGTTGGGATTGGTCTTTTTCGGGACAGGCGGAGATACTGCGGCTGATGTTCATCTCGTATACAAAGACGGCCATGTTTTTGAGCAAAATATCATCGCTTTCCTCGCTAAAACATATGTCTATGAATCTGTCTCCGCTTTTATGCTTGCGACGATGGCGTTTATGCTGTCTGCGGTATTCCGGAACAGCTCATTAGCGGTCGGATTTTCTATTTTTCTATTGGTTATGGGGAACACGGCGACGGTATTTCTTGCTGCGAAATTTGAATGGACCAAATATATTTTATTTGCGAACACGGATTTGTCTCAATATATGAACGGGACTCCTTTAGTAGAGGGGATGACAATGACATTTTCGGTTGTGATGCTTGTGATTTACTTCGTTATTTTTCTGGCGCTCGCATTCGGCGTCTTCTTAAAACGCGATATTGCCACCTGATATAAAAAAGCTGTTTTGCCTTTGCAAAACAGCTTTTCGTTTTAGATGAAAAAAACCTGCCGGCATACACCGGCAGGTTTTTTAAACAATTTATGCTTTTGTTACGTTAGCAGCTTGTGGTCCGCGGTTTCCTTCAACGATTTCGAAAGAAACAGATTGGCCTTCTTCTAAAGTTTTGAAGCCTTCGCCTTGAATAGCAGAGAAGTGAACGAATACATCGTCTTGACCTTCTACTTCGATGAATCCGAATCCTTTTTCAGAGTTGAACCATTTTACTTTACCTTCTAACATGAAATTTCCTCCTAAAGCGACATAACGCTTAAATTCACTATTCTTGCTCTAAAACAAACTTCCAAGACGAAAACTCTTACAAAACTTTCTTCTTAAAGATAGTTCGAACAAAAATAATTACCTTTACTCTACCAGTAATTCGAAGAAAAAACAACTGCTAAATGTAACTTTTTTCGAAATAACATGTTTTAAGAGGAGAACGCTCTGATACGGAAATCTGATTTGAGACTAGAACAGCCCATTTTCAGCTGATAAAAACCGCTTTACAGCCTCTTAAGGAAGCAATTGACAACCCTTTTTTAAATCGGTATTGTATGTAATCATGAGCCCGAATACCATGGTGCAGCCTCTGTACATAAAAATAGATAGGGAGTAGGTCAACTTGAACCTGCGGCTTATAAACAGTCTGTTTCTTTTCATTTTGATCATATCACTTACTTCATGCCATTATCCTGACGGGAACCGGACAATTACTATCGGAATCAATGAATCTGATCAATCGATCTGGGAGTTTGTCGCGAAAAAAGCCGGTGAGGAAGGATTGCAGCTTTCTTTGGTAAAGTTTTCGGATTATGCCGAGGCCGATTTGGCGCTTGCCGGCGGGGATCTCGACGCCAATGCGTTTCAATCCGTTTCTTATTTTCAATCTTTGCCGCCTCATGTGAAAAAGAAGCTGGCTCCTTTAGGAACGACATATGCGGCATCGCTGGGGGTGTATTCCAAGCAACATAAACGGCTGAAGGATATACCGGACGGAGCGGTCATTGCCGTGCCTGATGAAGCGGCGGCCTTCGGCAGGGCGCTTTTTCTCATGCAGGAGGCCGGACTGATGACATTGAAAAAGGGATTCACCGGTACGGGTTCAACTGATATGATCAAGGACAACCCGAAGCATCTGACCTTAAAAACGGAAACAAAAAAGAACGCATATCAGGCGGCGGAACATGCTGACGCAGCAGTTCTCAGTCAAAGCGAGGCGAAAAGAGCAGGATTTCATGCGGAGAAGGACGCGCTGATCCGATCGGCGCAAATGAAGGAAGCGTATATTCATCTGATCGCCGTCAGGGCTGAGGATAAAGATGATGAACGGATGCAAAAACTCCTGTCTTTGTATCAATCAGATGATACCGCGGCGTTTATTGAAAAAGAATATGAGGGCAGCCTGATTCCTGTTTTCCTGAAAGGCGGCTTTCTCACTGAAAAGAAAGAATGATTTCCTCTTCGGGCGATCATTCTTTTTTTTCAGTGCTGCACACTTGATTGCGCCCTGATGTTTTCGCTTTGTAAAGCATCCGGTCCGCGATCAGGGGCAATGTCTGAGGATCCGATGTATTTGTCGGATAATGCGCGATGCCGAGGGAAACGGTCACGGGAATTGTATCTCCGCTCGTCAGCAGAATCGGGTTCGCGTCAATCGTGTGCCTGATTTCTTCTGCGAGGTGAAGCCCTTTTGTATACGTGCAATTGGGCATAAGCACGGCAAATTCTTCGCCGCCGATGCGGGCTGACGGGTCAGAACTGCTGAGTAAGAACCTCAGACGCGTCCCCAGTTCTTTCAGTACTCGATCCCCTTCATAATGGCCGTATTGATCATTGATCTGCTTAAAGTGATCAATATCCAAATAAATAAGCGCGAGCTGAGACGAGGGGGATTGAGACGCCCGATCGTACAGAACGCGCGAGACTTCCTCGAATTTTCTCTTATTAAAAATCCCCGTCAGAAAATCATAATTCGCTTGAAACTTGTATTGCTTGAACAAAAGGCGGGCATCGGCTTCGTGTTTGATGATATACAGCGACAGCATTCCGCCCAAGGTGGAAATAAGCCAATAATAAACGAGGGCCCCGGCAGGCTGTTCAGGCATAAGTAACAGCAGCGTAAGGGTGATAATAACATTTGAAAAAAGCAGCATAACGAACGCATTTTTGTGATTCGGCTTTTTTCCTCTGAATACGGCCACAGAAAGTATCGCAATCATGCCGACTGCGGCGATAGAATAAATGGCGCTTGTATTGAAATTGATCAGGATACGGCCTGCCACGATAATGATAAAGGCAGCTGCTGTAGACACCCAGCCTCCGTAAAGAGCGGCGATGATAATGGGGATATTTCTGAGATCAATGATGGAATCGGAGTAAGAAAAGCCGAAAGCAATCAGAAAAACCCCTAAAAGCCCGCAGACCGTCCCCTTCAGTAATTGAAAGATCAGACGGTCTTCTTTATACGAAAGCGACTCTTTAAAAAGAAGGGTGAAGAGATAATTAAATGTAATTAAAATCGTTAAATTAAGAAACAGTTCCTTCAGCATAACAATCACCCTTATATAAGTTACTAGAGAAAGGGTGGAAAGAAAAGAGAAAAGTCTATAAAAATACATATTTTGTCAATTCTTACTTGACCGATCGGAATTCGTATAATATAGTGTTAAAGGATAATGAGCAAGGGAGTGTTTACCTGTTTTGGAGAATTTATTTATAGTCTTACATGTTTTCATTATGCTTTTGCTTATAGCAGGTCTGTTTGTCATGCAAAAGAAACACGTTTCCTTTTCTAAACGTGTCTTTACCGCGCTCGGACTAGGCATTGTATTCGGTTTTGCACTGCAATTGATTTACGGGCCGGCTTCACATATCGTGACACAAACGGCCGATTGGTTTAATATTGCCGGCGGCGGTTATGTCAAATTGCTTCAGATGATCGTCATGCCGCTAGTCTTTATTTCTATTCTCGGCGCATTTACGAAGCTGAAACTGACCCATAACATCGGGAAAATCAGCGGACTGATCATCGGAATTTTGATCGCTACGACAGCAATTGCTGCGGCAGTCGGAATTGCTTCGGCGCTATCCTTTGATCTGAAAGCCGTTCATATCGACCAGGGAAGCACCGAATTATCAAGAGGCCAGGAGCTGCAGCAAAAATCTGAGGATATGACGGCCAAAACGCTGCCTCAGCAAATCGTTGAGCTTCTGCCGGGAAATCCGTTTCTTGATTTCACGGGGGCCAGACCGACTTCCACCATCGGAGTCGTTATTTTCGCCGCTTTCCTCGGCATCGCTTTTCTGGGCGTGAAACGGAAACAGCCGGAGCACGCTGCGACTTTCAGCGGAATTGTCGATGCGGTATACGCGATTATTATGCGCGTTGTGACATTAATTTTAAGACTGACGCCTTACGGGGTATTGGCGATTATGACAAAGACGATCGCGACAAGCGACATCGACAGCATTACGAAACTGGGGATGTTTGTGATCGCTTCATACGCCGCGCTTATCGTCATGTTTATCATTCACTTGCTGCTGATTACGTTCAGCGGTTTAAATCCGATCACATACGTGAAAAAAGCATTTCCTGTCATGGTGTTTGCGTTTACGTCCCGTTCAAGCGCAGGGGCTTTGCCGCTCAATATTAAAACACAAAAAAGCATGGGCGTCCCGGAAGGAATTGCGAACTTCGCCGGTTCATTCGGCTTATCGATCGGTCAAAACGGCTGTGCCGGCATTTACCCGGCGATGCTCGCGATGATGATTGCGCCGACAGTAGGGCAAAACCCGTTTGAACCGGGATTTATCATCTCCGTCATTGCCATCGTGGCAATCAGTTCATTCGGTGTAGCAGGCGTGGGAGGCGGCGCGACATTTGCGGCTCTGCTCGTCCTATCCGCTTTGAACATGCCTGTCGCGCTTGCCGGGCTGCTCATTTCAATTGAGCCGTTAATTGACATGGGGCGCACCGCCTTAAATGTCAGCGGCAGTATGACCGCAGGGCTGTTAACAAGTAAAATGACGAAGGAAACCGATACCGCGGTGTACAATGATTCCTCAATCGTCATTGAAGCTGAAGAAGCTTAACAAAAAAGCAGATCGATGGTTCATTCTCTTATAGAAAAATACGAGATAGAGCGCTAAAACGAAAAATCCTTCATCGTTGAACGAATGAAGGATTTTTTTTCGTTTCTAATGATTTCCGGGTTCAATTTCTTCCAGCATATTCATCACGGTGCTGTCATTTAAAACATTTACCGCGCTTTCTTCGAAGTGAATCGGCTCGGTATAGTGAGGCTTCGGCGAAGTTTCTTTACTGCGGCTGCGGTCTGCCTGTCCGTCCGTATGGGATGAGCCGGAGTGATTGCGGGAAGTCTGCTCATGCTGCCTTCCGCCGGATTCCCCGCCGAAAGCCTGTTTGATCAGCTCGGCAGGCTGTAATGAGCCGGTTTGTGAATGCCGGGCTTTGTCCGTGTGCTGCTGTCCGCCGGATTCCCCGCCGAAAGCCTGTTTGATCAGCTCGGCAGGCTGCGTGGAGCCGGTTTGTGAATGCCGGGCTTTGTCTGTGTGCTGCTGTCCGCCGGATTCCCCGCCGAACGCCTGTTGAATCAGGTCAGCAGGCTGCATGGAGTGTGTACCATCTTTATGCTGCATTCGGCCTGAAACCATTCCGGAGATTTTCCGGCGGATTTCGGGTGATAAAGCTGCAATCAGAATCGATGATCCGATCAGCAGCGCTGTCGGGCTGACACCGCTTTTTTTTCTGAACAAGTTAAATCCCTCCTCATTCAATTGATTACGCTTACCTTTCCCTTTCCTTCTGATATTTATCCAAACCGCTCAGAATGCAAACGGCGTGCATAAATCCCGCCGAATAGAAAAACCTATACGTAAAGTGAGAAAGGAGGAATTCACATGATAAAAAAGCAAGCAGTTATCTCTGCCCTTCTTCTGCCGATGCTGATTACCGCAGGGTGCAGTATGGGGAACCAGGGAGAAGGAAAACGAAATGACAACCGCACCCAGAATGTAAATTACCGCAACACGCCTAACGACGGTGCGACAAATATGAATACAGTGAACCGTCATAACCAAAACACCGATCACAATGACAATCGTAACCTGAGAGTGGCTGATAAAGCCGCTGACAAGGTGACTGATTTAAAAGAGGTTAAAAATGCGACTGTGATCGTTGCCGGAAACAGCGCTTATGTAGCCGTTGTTTTGACAAACGGACAAAAAGGCGCCATCGCCAACCATTTAAAAAATAAGATTACCGATAAGGTGAAATCGGCCGATAAACATGTCCGGACTGTATATGTATCAGCGAACCCGGACTTCGTTGAACGCATGCAAGGCTACGGAAAACGAATCCAAAACGGACATCCTGTATCCGGTCTGTTTGATGAATTCGGTCAAATGGTGCAGCGTGTATTCCCAAACCCCAATAAATAAATGAATGGAAAAGCCGCATTTGATGCGGCTTTTTTATTTTATCTGCCGTCACGCCCCAGCGCTCCTGAGCATAAAGTAAAGAATGAGATGAAAATTAAAGGATCGGGGAGGGGAGCTTGTTTGCGTGACGGCATGGGGAAACGGGCGGCATTCACTCTGATCCTGTGCGGAGTCCTTGTCATATTGGCTGTCAGTTCAGCCGTTTCAGTAAGTATGATGTACGTCCTGTCAGGCCAAAACAGCCGCTCTGTTCCGACGAAGGAACAAGTGACTGAACACATGAATAAAGAAATTTACAAACATACAGCGATTTACTATACGGCGGATGAAAAGCCGCTCTTGGATCTGACCAAGCTTACGCTGGACCACGCAAAGCGTATCAATCAAATCATTGTCGGCTATAAAGGTGCAGCACCACTTGAACTCATTTTCTTTTCGGATGAAGCTGAAATGGAGCAATATTCAGGATTGAAAAATGTAGTCGGTTTTTATTCAGAACAGGAGCAGATGATGGGGCTTTTGCCTGAAGAGAAAAAACAGCTTTTGAAAAAAGATGAGCTGGCCGTTTTCATGTATAAGCAATTGATTATACATGAATATACACACTACGCGTTTCATCAAAAAACGCGGCAATTGGGGACGGATACGTCTGTATTTCCGCTTTGGTTTCATGAGGGGCTGAGCGAGTGGGTCGCGCATTATGATGTAGTCATTGATCCGATTGCATTTTCCGTCGTGCCGTTTGATCAATTAACGACCGACCGAAAATGGCAGAAATCGCGTATGGAATATGAAACAGATGTCTATTTGCAAAGCTTCTATATGATAAAGGACTTAACCGAAACATTCGGAGAAGGCATTATCTTAACCATTATCAACAAAACCGCCGAAACACAGGATTTTGAAAAAGGCTTTGAAGCGGCTACGAAAGAAAGCCTGAAACAATTTGAACATGATTTCACAAAAGCATATGAAAAAAAGAAAACGGCATTGGAGAGTCAGGTTTCCAACGCCGTTTTTTAATCAATGGAGGTTTTGCTGCTGCTGTCCCATTTGTCCTTTAATCGGAGGCATTTGCGGCTGTCCCTGGGCCGGTGCAAATGAATTCAGCATGGTCTGCATATCTTGTGCATTGAGCTGAGGAACCTGATAATAACCGTGTTTATTTTGGTATAAGAAGATTTCAAACGCCATTTCGACATATTGCTGAATTTGGGCGGAGAGCACTCTTCTTGTGACGGGATTGGTCATTTCAAGCGAGCTCATCGTCAAGAGAGAAGCTTGAGCTTTAATCAGGCCGAGCATATGGCCGCTGATCCCGAGATCTTTGACATCATTTAATGATTGATTCGGTTTTTTCGGCTGAGTCGGTTTTATACCGTAGACGGCCTGGTTCTGTTCCTTCATCATATATGTCGACGTTTCCTGAGAAGGCTTTTGGCCGGTCTTAAAGCATTCTGCCGTCAGATTATAGAGTCCGAGAATGAATTGATACTGGCGGTCAAGGATGTCGGCCAGCTGCTGATCCTGTATAAACTGTCTGAGCATCATAAATTGATCCAAAACGCCGACTGTTCCGGCCAGCACTTCATGCATATCGAAAAGCTCATGTCCTCCGTGATTCACTTGCGGTGAACCCGGGATCCCCTGATTTACTGGCGGCTGCTGCTGATTCTGCTGCTGTTCCACTGGTTGTTTTCCTCCTTCATGTCAAATCATCATTAAGATGTGAAAAAAGCCGATCCGTTATACATCAAGACCTGTTTCGTTACGTGGGGATTATTTACTATTTTGCGCCAGCGAAGACAATCTTTACAAAAAAGTGATGTGATTTTTAAGAAAATAAGCTAACGTATTTCTTAGAAGACAGGGGGGAAATGAATGAAGAAAATAAGGGGTATGCGTCTTTCGTGCTGTCTGCTGACGGTTTGTTTTATGATGTTCAGCGTGAAAGATGCGGAAGCAATCGGACAAGCAGGATCACTGAATGAAGCTGGAACGGATAAAGCGTATAAAGAACGGCAGACTGAAGACTCCGGCCGGGTCCCGCTCAGAATCATCAGCATGAATGATCTGCACGGAAAAATTGATCAGCAATATGAGCTTGACCTTAACGGAGACGGTAAACCGGATGGCACTTTCGGGCGGATGGACTACGCCGCAGCGTACATTAAAAAGGCGAAAGCCGAGAAAGAACACGCCTTTGTCGTGCATGCGGGCGATATGATCGGGGGCAGCTCTCCCGTGTCAGCCCTTTTTCAGGATGAACCGACAGTAGAACTGATGGAAGACATCGGTTTTGATGTCGGAACTGTCGGCAATCACGAATTCGATGAAGGAACGAATGAGCTTAAACGGATCATCAATGGAGGAGATCATCCGGACGGTAAGGGGACAAGCGGTTATGACGGCCAAAATTTCCCGCTCGTCTGCGCCAACTGTAAACTGAAGTCAGGGGAGTCCTTTCTGCCGCCGTATGAAATTAAATACGTTTCCGGAATTCCGGTCGCATTTATCGGGGTTGTAACCAGATCGGCGGCAGGCATGGTCATTCCGGACGGAATTAAAAATATTACGTTTACGGATGAGGTAAAGGCTGTCAATGACGCCGCCGCTGACCTGAAGAAAAAAGGAATTAAAGCAATCGCCGTGCTCGCCCATATGTCTGCTGAACAAAATGGCTCAGCCATCACGGGAGAATCCGCAAAGCTTGCAAGCGGAACAGACTCAGAGATTGATGTGATTTTCGCGGCGCACAATCATAAAGTCGTAAACGGAGAAATCGACGGCAAGCTGATCGTGCAGGCATTTGAATACGGAAAAGCAATCGGAATCGCCGATCTTGAACTTGATAAAGAGTCGAAGGATATCGTGAAAAAATCAGCGGAAATCCAATATATCGATCAAAGTAAAATCAAGCCTGACCCGGCTGCGGCAGGCATATTAAGCAAATATGAAGAGAAAGTGAAACCGATTATCAGCGAAACGGTCGGGGAAGCGGCCCATGATATAACGGGCGGATATTCAAATGACGGCGACACGGCGCTCGGAAATCTGATTGCCGACGGTATGAAAGCGAAGATGAAATCCGATTTTGCGCTTATGAATGGAGGAGGCATCCGGGACGGCTTAAAAAAAGGGCCGATCACATGGGGAGACCTTTATAATGTACAGCCGTTCGGCAATGTGCTGACGGAGCTTGAAATCAAAGGAAAAGATTTGCGGGAGATCATCAACGCGCAAATTTCTCCGGTGTACGGACCGGATTACAGCATCAGCGGATTTTCCTATACATGGAACCCGAAAACCGGACAAGCGGTTGATATGAAGATGGCGGACGGGACAGACATACAGCCCGAAAAAGGATATACAGTAACAGTCAATCAATTTATGGCGACGGCAGCCGGGGCAAAATACGGTCCGATCGGGAAACTCGGCAAGAATCCGGTGACGGGGCCTGAGGATTTGGAAGCGACAGCAGACTATGTCAAAAGCTTTTCCGCACCGATTTCTTATCAGACCGACGGCCGCATACGCACGGCATCAGCCGCCGAAACACCTGATGATACCGGCAATCAGCCGGGAAGCGGGGAAACACCGGGCGGCACCAGGCCTGATAAAGGAGAAAAACCTCAAGCGGAAAAACCCGCTAAAAAACCGGATGCAGCAGAACAGCCTGATCAAACCAAAAAACCTAAACGTCCTGTCGTAAAAGAAACAGCATCTGATACAGTGCAGTCAATTCCCGAATCCCGTCCGGCATCTGCCGCAAATTCGGAACAAAGCACAAAACAGACTGAAAACGGCACACAAAAAGGCCGCCCATTGCCTGATACTTCAGCGGGCAGCCATCAGACGGCATTGGCCGGCCTGGTGATCACGGGTGCCGGCGTATATTGGCTTTTCAGAAAGAAAAGGGGAACCCGCACACGATGAACAAACTGAAACATATTCCGCTTCTCGTCATCATCGTCGGTATCATCATCACATGTTACGGAAGTTGGAAGATCATTGATTCACATATGAAAACGAACCAATCGCTTGAAGAAGCAAAAAAAGCAACAGAACCTGTATTGGAAAAGAATGAAACAAAAAGCGCTGTGCTGACACAGCGCAAAAAAGAATTTCACCCCGAAACGGGTGAGGCAAGCGGCATTTTAGAAATCCCTGAAATCGACGCTGAGCTCCCGATCGTCGAAGGGACTGACGCAGATGATTTAGCAAAAGGCGTCGGACATTATAAGGACAGCTATTATCCGGGCGATCACGGCCAAATTGTGTTATCCGGCCATAGGGACACGGTGTTCCGCCGGACCGGCGAACTGAAAAAAGGAGACAGACTGAACGTGATTTTGTCTTACGGCACGTTTTCTTATAAAATCAGCCGTACAAAAATCGTCAGCCGGGAAGATACATCTGTCATCACCCTTCAGCACAAGCGGGAGGAACTGATCCTGACCACTTGCTATCCGTTTTCTTACATTGGAAATGCGCCGAAACGATATATTATATATGCCGACCCGGTTTAAGAAAAATACGTTTCGGTAAAATGAGCCAGATCAGCCGGCATCGGCGCCTCGGCAACGATTTCTTCTCCTGAGATCGGATGGAAGACACTGACTTTTTTGGCGTGAAGCGCCTGCCTGTGAAACAGCGTCCTGCTTCCGCCGTACAGGTCATCGCCCGCCAACGGATGGCCGATGCTTGCCATATGCACCCTGATTTGATGTGTTCTCCCGGTCTCCAGTTCAAGCTCTGCCAATGTAAGCTGCGCACCGGGATGATAGCCTTTCACTTTGTAATGGGTGACGGCGGCTTGTCCGCCGGGTGAGACGCGCCGTCTGACGGAATGTGACCTGTCGCGGCCGATTGGCGAGTCAACCGTGCCTTTTTTCGGCGTGACTTTTCCTTCCGCCGCGGCGATATAGGTGCGTTTTAATGTTTTGGTTTCGAGCTGACGATCAAGGATTGCATGGGCCAGGCGGTGTTTCGCGAAAACGACCGCGCCTGAAGTGTCACGGTCAAGACGGTGAACGTGGCGCACTTTCGCCTGCTCGCCGTTGATTTGAAAATGGTAAGCGATCAGGTTGCTGAGGGTGCCGGTCTGTCCCTCTTCATTTGGATGAGTCGGCATTCCCGCCGGCTTATTTGCAATCAGCATATGATTGTCCTCAAATAAAATGTTCGGCTCTCCGTATTCAGGAATCACCGAGGAACCCGTTTTTTCCTGAAGATCAATGAATAAGCGATCTCCGGTTTTCAGTATGATGTTGTTTTTCGGTGATGTTCGATTCACCTGGATGCTTTCTTGGTTCATCCATTCCGTAATTACGGGTTTTGACGCCTGGAATTCAGATTTCAGGACTGAAAACAGCCATTGTCCGGCGTGCTTTTCCGTAATCAGGAGTTCCAGACCGCGGTCATTTTGTTTCATTTCATAAAGCTCCTTTTCAAGCGGAAAGCGGCTGTTTCAATAGGAAACACTTACCTTAGCTTTCGCGTTTTTTTCTATGCTATTCTTGATAAAGATTAAGGATATTCACATGGCAAGAAAGGTGATTGATGTGAGAATTGTGAACGCAGCGACTGACGGACAAGAAAGCGCGATACAAGAGCTTTCCTCTGAATTGTTTCAAAATGTTTTTCCTCTTTATTTCTCCGAACTGGAAATTCAGCGCTTTAAAAAAAGGGGCGTATTATCATTGCAAAACCAACGTTACCAAGGAACTTTAAAAGAAGCGTTTCAAATTATGGCTTGTCTGCAAACGGTACATATCATGCTATCAAAGCCGCACCCGGTATATGACGTCAAAGAGCGGGCGCTGTTTGATAAAAATTGCGCTTTGCTGAATGAATGCGGAATGAATTTTCCGTTTACTTATGATGATTTCGAGACAGGGGCCGGATCAGAAGCCTGCGGTCGCAGAAGGCTGATCTGACGGGTGTAAAGAGCCTTTTTACAGGCTCTTTTTTTGCTTCCTTGACATGATACCACAATTTCTTTCCTCTAACTCCCTTTATATTGAGACAAATCCCCGAGCATAATAAATGTCGAAAGGGGTGCTTTACAATGAGTTCAATCAAACAATCAATGACTACCCACGTGGCTACCGTTTCTCCGAATCAAACGATCCAGGAAGCGGCTGCGCTGATGCACCAGCATAATGTAGGAGCAATTCCCGTCGTTGACGGAGGGGAATTAAAAGGAATGCTGACAGACCGTGATATCGCATTGAGAACAACGGCTCAAGGCCGCGACGGCCAAACACCTGTTTCACACGTGATGTCTTCTACAGTTGTATCCGGAAACCCGGAAATGAGTCTTGAAGAGGCGTCACATCTGATGGCCCAACACCAAATCCGCCGCCTTCCCATTGTCGATCAAAATCATCTGGTCGGGATCGTTGCGCTTGGAGACTTAGCGGTCGATCAGCGTTCAAATGAGTCTGCGGGAGCAGCTCTTTCCAATATTTCCAGTCAAAACACACAGTAACGGATGAAGAGAGCTTGCACTCATGCAGGCTCTTCTTTCCGTGAGAATGTTACATTTTGAACGCGAAAGAAATTCACGGTATAGTGTATACATAGGTCAGTACGTTTAACTAAAGGAGCTGTAACCATTGATAAAAGCATTAATCTTTGATTTTGACGGGTTAATTTTAGATACAGAAACCCATGAATATGAAGTGCTGCAGGAAATGTTTGAAGAACACGGTTCAACATTGCCTTTATCCGTCTGGGGAAAGGTGATCGGAACGGCCGCGGGTTTTAAGCCGTTCGCATATTTAGAGGAGCAGCTGGGAAGAAAGCTCGATCATGATGAACTGACGGCGATCAGGCGCGGGCGCTTCGAACAGCGGATGAAGACAGAAACGGCGCGTCCCGGGGTCGAGGCTTATTTAGCCGCGGCAAAAGAATTAGGATTGAAGGTGGGGCTCGCTTCCAGCTCAGATTTTAAATGGGTGTCGGGCCATCTGAAGGAATTAGGCCTGTTTGATGAATTTGAAGTGATTCAGACGGCTGACGACGTAGAAGAAGTGAAGCCGAATCCGGAGCTCTATCTGAAAGCTGCGGAACATTTAGGCGTTGAACCATCTGAATGTCTGGCCTTTGAGGATTCGGTCAACGGCTCAATCGCAGCTAAACGGGCCGGCATGAAATGTGTCATCGTCCCGAATAAGGTAACAAGCGCCCTGTTATTTGAAGAGTACGATCACAGACTGGAATCGATGGCTGAAATGGAACTTGAATTACTCTTACAGCGATTGAACGATCAAAACGAACCGGCAGGGGGAAGCAGCATTGTCTGAGAAACTTGATCTGACCCGTTTTGAAAAGAAAATGGTCATACGGAATATGGAAGAGAAAGATATTAACAAAATTATTGAGCTGCAAAAGGATTGTTTTCCGGGGATGGAGCCGTGGGAGCCTGAGCATTTAATCAGCCATCTCGCGCACTTTCCGGAAGGTCAGTTTTGCGCCGAGTATGAAGGGGAAATTATCGGTTCATGCTCAAGCCTGATCATCAATTTCGATGAATATGATGACCGCCACACGTGGCAGGACATTACAGACGACGGTTATATCACGAACCACAACCCGGACGGATTGAATCTGTACGGGATTGAGGTAATGGTTCACCCGGAATACAGACGGATGAAAATCGGACACCGGCTGTATGAGGCGAGAAAAGACTTGGCGAGACGATTGAATCTGAAAAGCATCATTATCGGCGGGCGGATCCCGAATTATCATAAGTATGCGGAAGAAATGACGGCGAGAGCCTATGTCGAACAGGTGACGCGCCATCAGATTTATGATCCGGTGCTTTCTTTCCAGCTGATGAACGGATTTACGCTCATGCGGATCAATCCGAATTATCTCCCGGATGACACCGCGTCCATTAAATATGCGACATTAATGGAATGGAACAATGTCGATTACCTGCCGCAGTCGAAGCGCTATTACAAATCGGCATTTCCGGTGCGCATCTGCGTCATTCAATATGAAATGAAAAAGATTTACTCCTTCGAGGAATTTGCCAATCAGGTTGAATATTATGTCGATGTGGCTTCCGATGCGAGATCTGATTTCGCGGTGTTCCCGGAAATTTTCACGACGCAGCTGATGTCTTTCCTCGAGGAGCGTTCTCCGAGTCTGGCCATTCAGAGGATTACCGAATATACCGAGGACTATATCAGCCTCTTTACAGATCTCGCGGTGAAATATAATGTCAACATCATCGGCGGCTCCCACTTCGTTGAAGAAGAGGGGAAAATTTATAACATCGCCTACTTATTCAGACGTGACGGCACGATTGAAAAACAATATAAGCTTCACATTACGCCGAATGAGCGGAAATGGTGGGGCATCAGCGCCGGAGACAGGGTGCGCGTATTTGATACGGACTGCGGAAAGATCGCCATTCAGATCTGTTACGATATCGAATTTCCGGAGCTTGCGAGAATTGCCGCGGATCAAGGGGCGAAAATTATCTTTACGCCGTTCTGCACTGAAGACCGCCAAGGCTACTTGCGCGTAAGGTACTGCTCTCAGGCGAGAGCGGTTGAAAACCAAATTTACACCGTCATCTCAGGTACGGTCGGAAACCTGCCGCAAACAGAAAATATGGATATTCAATACGCGCAGTCAGCCATTTTTGCTCCGTCTGATTTTGAATTTGCCAGAGACGGAATCGTCGGTGAAACGAATCCGAATATCGAAATGGTCGTGATCGGGGACGTGGACCTTGAAATCTTAAGAAGGCAGCGTGAAAACGGAACCGTGCGCCAGCTGAAAGACCGGCGCAAAGACATTTACCGGATTACGCACCTGAAATAAAAAACGCCCGCTCCGCTTAAGGGGCGGGTTTTTTTATAAAAACACTTGCACCGGCCCCGGTTTCGGGATATGCTCTTGTAGCCCTTTCGCTTTCTGGGAGAAAGCGTTTTTTTAATTGCCGCCGCTTTATTGACTCGCCCATGCCGCGCCTTTATATTCTTATTAAGAGGAAAACTTCACCAAGAGAATCGGCGTCAGAAGCCGGGCAGCTTTCGATACAGTGCAATGATATTGAAAGGGAGATGAGCGGTGTGGAACATGTACAAAAAAATCAGTCACTCAAACAAAAGGATAAAGAGCTGATTTGGCACGCGATGAAAGGGGCGGAGCCGGATGACAGCATAATCGTCCAAAAAGGGGAAGGCGCCTGGGTTACGGATATTGACGGCAGACGGTATTTGGACGGCATGTCAGGACTGTGGTGCGTCAATATCGGATACGGGAGAAAGGAGCTTGCCGATGCGGCTTACAGCCAATTGAAGGAGCTTCCTTATTATCCGCTGACCCAAAGCCATCAACCCGCGATTGAGCTTGCGGAAAAACTGAATGAATGGCTCGGCGGCGATTATGTGATCTTCTTTTCCAACAGCGGATCGGAAGCAAATGAAACCGCGTTCAAAATTGCCCGCCAATACCACATTGAAAACGGCGATCACAGCCGCTTCAAATTCATCTCCCGGTACAGAGGCTATCACGGCAATACGATGGGGGCGCTCGCCGCTACCGGCCAGGCGCAGAGAAAATATAAATATGAGCCGCTCTCACAAGGTTTTTTGCACGCGGCGCCGCCTGATCTTTATCGGAATCCCGGCGATGCCGTCACATTGGAAAGCGCGCATGAAATCGACCGGATCATGACGTGGGAGTTAAGCGAAACGATTGCCGGCGTTATTATGGAGCCGATTATTACAGGCGGAGGGATACTGATGCCCCCGGACGGGTATATGGCAAAGGTAGAGGACATTTGCCGCCGCCACGGCGCGCTTCTGATCAGTGATGAAGTCATTTGCGGTTTCGGCCGCACGGGAGAGCCGTTCGGATTTCAGCATTACGGCGTTTCACCGGACATCGTCACAATGGCAAAAGGCATTACGAGCGCTTATCTGCCGCTGTCGGCAACGGCAGTAAAACGGGAGATTTTTGAGGCGTATTCGGGCGGTGAGCCGTACGGCCGCTTCCGGCACGTGAATACATTCGGAGGCAATCCGGCAGCCTGCGCCCTGGCTTTGAAAAACCTGCAATTGATGGAGGACGAAAATTTGATCGCCCGCTCCCGGGAGCTTGGAGAAAGGCTGCTCCGTGAGCTTGAGCCGCTCAGAGAACATCCGGCGGTCGGAGATGTACGGGGCAAGGGCCTTCTTGCCGGCATTGAGCTCGTCAAGGACAAAGTCACGAAGGAACCCGCTGATGCCGTCCTTGTGCAGCACGTCATCACCGCGTGCAGAGAAAAAGGCCTGCTTGTCGGGAAAAATGGTGATACTGTAGCGGGATATAATAATGTCATTCAGCTGTCTCCGCCTTTTTGCCTGTCGGACGAGGAGCTCTCTTTCATCATTTCGACCGTCAAGGAAAGCGTGCTGAGCATTGATTTTTAATGTAAAGGAGTAAAACATGAGTTTTCACAACCAGCAGATTCTACCGGCTATCCGGAACATGAAGCAATTCGATGCATTTTTAGAGAGTCCGTTCTTATACGGCGTCATTTTAGATATCCACCTTGGTCAATTAAAAGGTGTCGTGAATGAAGCAAAAAAACACGGAAAACTTCTGATGGTTCACGTCGATTTAATTCACGGCATTAAGCATGACGAATACGGTGCGGAGTTTATTTGTCAGGATATCCGGCCCGCGGGTATCATTTCGACGAGATCATCAGTCATCGTCAAAGCGAAACAAAAGAAAATATACGCGATCCAGCGTCTGTTTCTCTTGGATACGAGCGCCATGGAGAAAAGCATGGAATTCGTCGGAAAGCATAAACCTGACTTTATCGAGGTTCTCCCGGGCATTGTTCCGACTTTAATCAGAGAAATTAAAGAAATGACGGGGATTCCTATTTTTGCCGGCGGCTTCATCCGCACGGAGCAGGACGTTGAAAACGCCTTGCAGGCAGGAGCCACGGCCGTGACGACTTCAGACACCGAACTATGGGCTAAATATGAACATTCTATGACAAAAAAAGATTGACACCGCTTACACCCATTGTTACAATAGACCTAGGTTAATACTATGTGATGGAGATCCGGAGACCCACAACAGCTCTTTACGGAAGCAATAAAGCGTAAAGCGGTTTGTTGTGGGCTTTTTATTCTCTATAACTCTGTCAAACCTGCTATTTTGTCATTTAGGAGGAATGATGATGACAGCATTTTGGGGAGAAGTAATCGGTACAATGCTGCTTGTTATTTTCGGCGGCGGCGTTTGTGCGGGAGTCAATTTAAAGAAATCGCTTTCATACCAATCCGGATGGATTGTTATTGTATTCGGCTGGGGATTGGGAGTAGCCATGGCGGCATATGCCGTCGGCAGCATCAGCGGCGCCCACTTGAATCCGGCTTTAACGATAGGCCTTGCGCTTGAAGGCAGCTTTCCTTGGAAAGAGGTCCCTGTTTATATTGCAGGACAGATGATCGGAGCAATGATCGGTGCGGTTGTTGTGTTCCTTCATTATCTGCCGCATTGGAAGGCGACGGATGATCCGGCCGCTAAACTGGGCGTTTTCTCGACCGGTCCGAGTATTCCTCATACATTTGGGAATATGATAAGTGAAGTCATTGGTACGTTTGTGCTTGTGCTCGGCATTTTGGCAATCGGAGCGAATGAATTTACAAAAGGGCTGAACCCGCTGATTGTCGGATTCCTCATCGTTGCCATCGGGATTTCTCTTGGAGGGACGACCGGATATGCGATCAACCCTGCGCGGGATTTGGGGCCGAGAATCGCTCACGCCTTTCTGCCGATTCCGAAAAAAGGGCCGTCAAATTGGAAATATGCCTGGATTCCCGTAGTCGGTCCGATCATGGGCGGTGCGTTCGGCGGCGTATTTTACAATGCCGCGTTTAAAGGAAATGTGACACCTAGCTTTTGGTTTGTAAGCGTTATAATGGTTGTAGTGCTTTTCACACTCTATATTTATACCAAGAAATCTCAATCACGGAAAACATTATCAAATTCTGAATATATTTAAAAAGGAGAGCGGCATCATGGAGACCTATATTTTATCAATTGACCAAGGCACAACAAGTTCAAGAGCGATTCTTTTTAATAAAGAAGGAAAAATCGTGCATTCCGCTCAAAAGGAATTCACACAGCATTTCCCTCAGCCGGGCTGGGTGGAGCACAATGCGAACGAAATCTGGGGATCGGTGCTCGCCGTTATCGCGACTGTGATCTCCGAGTCCGGAATCAGCGCTGATCAAATTGCCGGCATCGGCATCACGAACCAAAGGGAAACGACGGTCGTATGGGATAAAGATACCGGAAAGCCGGTATACAATGCGATTGTGTGGCAATCGAGACAAACATCCGGCATTTGCGAAGAGCTTCGTGAAAAAGGATATAATGATACATTCAGAGAAAAAACGGGACTTTTGATCGACCCTTATTTCTCAGGAACGAAAGTCAAATGGATTCTTGACAATGTAGAAGGCGCGCGGGAAAAAGCGGAAAACGGAAATCTTCTGTTCGGAACGATTGATTCATGGCTCATCTGGAAAATGTCCGGAGGGGCGGCGCACGTAACGGATTATTCCAACGCTTCAAGAACGCTGATGTTTAATATACATGAATTAAAATGGGATGACGAGCTGCTTGATATTTTAGGCGTACCGAAATCAATGCTGCCGGAAGTGAAACCGTCTTCTCATGTGTACGCGAAAACGGTTGATTATCATTTCTTCGGTAAAAACATTCCGATTGCGGGAGCGGCCGGAGACCAGCAGTCTGCGCTGTTCGGTCAGGCGTGCTTTGAAGAAGGCATGGGGAAAAACACATACGGCACAGGCTGCTTTATGCTGATGAATACCGGAGAAAAAGCCATCACTTCTGATCACGGCCTTCTGACGACAATCGCTTGGGGATTAGACGGAAAAGTCGAGTATGCACTGGAAGGAAGCATCTTTGTCGCAGGTTCTGCCATCCAATGGCTGAGAGACGGCATGCGGATGTTCCAGGATTCAAAAGAAAGCGAGACATACGCAGAGCGTGTGGATTCCGCTGACGGTGTTTATGTCGTGCCCGCTTTCGTCGGATTAGGCACACCGTACTGGGACAGCGACGTGCGCGGCTCAGTTTTCGGCCTGACACGCGGAACGACGAAGGAGCATTTTATCCGGGCTACGCTTGAATCTCTCGCTTATCAGGCGAAAGATGTGCTTGATGCCATGGAGGCTGATTCAGGTATCTCTTTAAAAACATTGCGTGTAGACGGCGGAGCGGTAAAAAATAACTTCCTCATGCAGTTCCAGAGCGACTTGCTTGATGTACCGGTCGAACGTCCGGAAATTAATGAAACGACGGCGCTCGGTGCCGCGTATTTGGCCGGAATCGCTGTCGGCTACTGGAAGGACAGCACTGAAATCGCTGATCAATGGAACCTTGATAAGCAATTCAAACCGGAAATGGAAGATGAAAAACGTGATGAATTGTACGGCGGATGGAAAAAAGCAGTAAATGCAGCTATGGCTTTTAAATAAGATAAAAATGTGGTATACTGAAAACAAGTTAATAGGAACGGTCCTGAGATGAGGAGAGACCACAGCACCAAAGTGATGACATGCGCTTTGGCTGTTGTGGTCTCTTTTTCTATACCGTGACAACAAGGAGGAAACGTAATGATGAATCACCAATTTTCAAGTTTGGAACGGGATCATATGCTGGAAGACATGACTAAAAAAACATACGATCTGTTTATTATAGGCGGAGGTATTACGGGTGCCGGTACGGCGCTTGACGCTGCTTCAAGGGGAATGAAAGTCGCTTTGAGCGAAATGCAGGATTTCGCGGCCGGTACATCAAGCCGATCCACAAAGCTTGTCCACGGCGGTTTGCGTTATCTGAAGCAATTTGAAGTCAAAATGGTTGCAGAAGTCGGTAAGGAACGTGCCATCGTGTACGAAAACGGCCCGCACGTCACGACGCCGGAATGGATGCTGCTGCCGTTTCATAAAGGCGGCACGTTCGGTTCATTCTCTACTTCCATCGGCCTGCGTGTGTATGACTATTTAGCAGGGGTGAAAAAATCAGAGCGCAGAAGCATGCTGTCTGCTAAAGAAACGCTGCAAAAAGAGCCGCTCGTCAAAAAAGACGGCTTAAAAGGCGGAGGCTATTATGTAGAGTACCGGACGGACGATGCGAGACTGACGATTGAAGTCATGAAAGAAGCCGTTAAATTCGGTGCGGAGCCTGTCAACTATTCTAAAGTGAAAGAACTGCTTTATGAAAAAGGAAAAGTTGTCGGCGTTTTAATTGAGGATCTGCTGTCAGGCAAGGAATACAAAGTTTACGCCAAAAAAATCGTCAATGCGACAGGTCCGTGGGTCGACGAGCTGAGAGAAAAAGACCACAGCAAAAGCGGAAAACATCTTCAGCACACAAAAGGGGTCCATCTCGTATTCGACCAATCCGTATTCCCGCTTAAACAGGCGGTGTACTTTGATACGCCGGACGGCCGGATGGTGTTCGCCATTCCGCGTGAAGGAAAAACATACGTGGGTACGACCGATACGGTTTACAAACAAAAACTTGAGCACCCGCGCATGACGGTGCAGGATCGCGATTATGTCGTCAGCTCCATCAATTATATGTTCCCGGAACTGAACATTACGGCGGACGATATTGAATCAAGCTGGGCCGGCCTCAGACCGCTTATTCACGAAGAAGGGAAAGACCCGTCTGAGATCTCCCGTAAAGATGAAATCTGGACATCTCAATCAGGCCTGATTACGATCGCCGGAGGAAAACTGACGGGCTACCGTAAAATGGCTGAGCACATTGTCGATCTTGTCCGCGACCGCTTGAAAGAAGAGGGCGGCCAGGACTTCGGCGGCTGCAAGACGAAGACGATGCCGATTTCCGGCGGACATGTCGGGGGCTCTAAAAACTTCGAGTCATTTGTGGAAGCAAAGACAAAAGACGGCTTGAAAATCGGTTTATCACAGGAAACCGCTAAGCAGTTAGCCATCAGATACGGCTCTAACGTTGAAAATGTATTCAGCCGGATTGAGGGTCTGAAAGACGAAGCGGAAAAACGCCAGATTCCGGTTCACATTTTGGCTGAAGCAGCTTACAGCATCGAAGAAGAAATGGCTGCGACACCTGCCGATTTCTTCGTCCGCAGAACGGGAAGACTGTTCTTCGACATCAAATGGGTGCAAACGTATAAAACGGCCGTGATTGATTACATGAGCGACCGATTCCAATGGAATGACGAAACGAAAGAAAAACACACTGAGTGGTTAAATACGCTGCTGCACGACGCGGTTGTTCCGCTCGAACAATAATAACCGGAGGGCTGTGCCGAAAAGGCATGAGCCCTTCTTTTATCTGTTTACATAAAGCATTTGGTTAAGTTATCAAGTGACACGGGCAGCCGCTTCATATTAAAATATGGTCATAAGCTGAAATTATAGGAGGACGAACATGAGTTGGAGTAAGAGTTACGAACGCTGGAATCAGGCCGAACAATTAGATTCAGAATTGAAAAAATTATTGGCGGACGCAGAAGGAAACGAGCAGCTGCTGGAAGATTTTTTCTACAAAAATCTTGAGTTCGGAACAGGAGGCATGAGAGGAGAAATCGGGCCGGGTACGAACAGGATGAATATTTACACGGTCCGCAAAGCATCCGCCGGACTTGCGGCGTATATCGCGAAACAGGGGGAAGACGCGAAAAAAAGAGGGGTTGCGATCGCATACGACTCCCGTCATAAATCTCCTGAGTTTGCGATGGAAGCTGCAAAAACTCTTGCTTCCCAAGGCATTCAAACATACGTATTTGATGAGCTCCGCCCGACGCCTGAGCTGTCTTTTGCGGTGAGAAAGCTGAACGCTTATGCCGGTATCGTCGTGACGGCCAGCCATAACCCGCCTGAATATAACGGATATAAAGTGTATGGCGATGACGGCGCACAGCTGCCGCCGAAAGAAGCGGACATCGTCATTGCGGAAGTGAATGCCATAGAAAATGAATTAACGATTCAAGTTGAAGATGAACAGTCACTGAAAGAAAAAGGTTTGATTAAAATAATCGGTGAAGAAATTGATAAACCGTATACTGAAGAACTGACTTCCATCTCCGTACATCCCGAGCTTTCGTATGAAGTGGATGTCAGCGTCGTGTTCACTCCGCTGCACGGCACGGCAAATAAACCGGTGCGCCGCGGTCTTGAAGCACTCGGTTATAAAAACGTCACCGTCGTAAAGGAGCAAGAGCTGCCGGACCCGGATTTTTCAACCGTCAAATCGCCGAATCCGGAAGAGCACGCGGCATTCGAATATGCCATTAAACTCGGAGAAGAACAAAACGCTGATATTCTCGTCGCTACGGACCCGGATGCCGACCGTCTCGGCATTGCCGTGAAAAACAGCGAAGGCAAGTACACAGTGCTGACGGGAAACCAGACAGGCGCGCTTTTATTGCATTACCTGCTTTCCGAGAAGAAAAAACAGGGCGCCCTTCCTGAAAACGGTGTCGTCATGAAAACGATTGTCACGAGCGAATTGGGCCGCGCCGTCGCTTCATCGTTCGGATTAGATACGGTTGACACGCTGACAGGCTTCAAATTTATCGGTGAAAAGATCAAAGAATATGAAAAATCAGGCCAATACACGTTCCAGTTCGGGTATGAAGAAAGCTACGGCTACTTAATCGGCGATTTCGCGCGTGACAAAGACGCGATCCAGGCTGCGCTGTTAGCCGTCGAGGTATGCGCCTTTTATAAAAAGCAGGGCATGTCGCTTTATGACGCGCTGCTGTCCATTTTTAAAGAATACGGATATTACCGTGAAGGCTTGAAGTCATTGACGTTAAAAGGAAAACAGGGAGCCGAGCAGATTTCCGCTATCCTGACTTCCTTCCGAAACGATCCGCCGAAGCAGATGGCCGGAAAACAAATCACGCAGGCTGAAGACTATTCAACGGGAAAACGGACTGTATTTGCCGATCATCATGAAGAGGATATTGATCTGCCGAAGTCAAATGTCCTGAAATATTTTCTTGAAGACGGCTCTTGGTTCTGTCTTCGTCCATCGGGAACGGAGCCGAAAGTGAAGTTTTATTTCGCCGTGAAGGGAACTTCTTTACAAGACAGCGAACAGCGTCTTGCCGCATTATCTGAAGCCGTCATGAAAACAGTGGATGGCATAGTGGAAAAAACGAAATAAACAACAAACCGCCGGAAGCGACATCCGGCGGTTTTTTTATACGCCTCATCCGAAAGTATGAGGAAAATTCATGCTGAAAACAAAGGAATATACAGAAAAGAATTGATATAATATGGATAATTCTGATTGGCCGGAGTGAGGGAAATTGACGAAAACGACGGTAGAAACGTTAAAAACGTTAAAAGCGATTGCGGAAACCTTAAACCAAAGCCACGATTTAAAGGAAGCGCTTGATAAAGTGCTCCGCGAACTGCTCAGCCTGACCGGGCTGCAGACAGGGTGGATTTTTCTGATTGAGCCGGACGGGTCTTATACGCTCGCCGCAGCCGCTTATTTACCGCCGGCTCTCGGTCAGCGGGAAAATGCACTCATGTGCAGCGGGGAATGCTATTGTCTGACCAAATTCAGCAATGGGGGTTTGACAAAGGCCGTAAACATAATGAATTGTAAACGGATTGAATTTGCGGAACAGACGACGAACTGCCGCGATACGGAGGGCATTACCCATCATGCGACCGTACCGCTTGAGGACGGCGGCCGGAAGTTCGGTTTATTAAACGTCGCCGCAAGCGAAAAGACATTTTTCAACGAAGAAGAACTGCATCTGCTTGAAGCGGTTGCATTTCAAATCGGAACGGCGATTCAGCGGATGAAATTGGCCGAATTTGAGCAGCAGAACGCCCTGTTGATGGAACGAAGCAGACTTGCGCAAGAGCTGCATGATTCCGTCAATCAGATGCTGTTTTCTGTCAGCTTAACGGCAAAAGCCGCAAAGAGCTTTACAGATGATGATCGGCTCCGGCAGATGATTACGTTTATTCAAGAGCTGTCTCATGATGCGCTAACAGAAATGAGGGCGCTTATTTGGCAGCTGAAGCCGGAAAGTTTGACGAAAGGGCTGTATGCGTCGATCAAAAGCTATGCCGCTCTTATCGGCCTGGAAGCCGTTTGTGAAATGGAGGATGAGCTGGAGCTTACGGATGAACAGGAACACGCGCTTTGGCGGATCGCTCAGGAAGCCTTGAATAACTGTAAAAAGCATGCGGGAACGGACCGGGTTATCATTTCCGCCGTTAAAAAGCCGGATTGCGCTGAGCTTCACATTAGCGACCGTGGAGCGGGCTTCAGCGCTGATGCGCATGCTGTGCTCCCATCGCTCGGCGTGGCCGGCATGAAAGCGCGGGCCGAAGCGATCGGAGGCCGCTTTACATTGCAATCCGAGCTTGGCGCCGGAACGATTGTCTCCGTTCGGCTTCCGTTTCGGGACAGGAGGTCTGATTGATGAAAATTGTGATTGCTGATGATCATCACGTTGTCCGCAAAGGACTGCGCTATTTCTTCGCCACTCAGGAAGACATTGAAGTTGTCGGTGAGGCGTCCACCGGTGCTGAAGCGCTTCAGCAAGCTGAAAAGACGGAGCCGGACATCATTCTGATGGATTTATCAATGCCTGATATGGACGGCATAGAAGCGGCAAAAATTGCGGCTGAACGATTTCCGGACATCAGTATCGTCGTTTTGACGAGCTATTCTGATCAGGAGCATGTCATTCCCGCCCTTAAAGCCGGCGCAAAAGCGTATCAGCTGAAAGACGCCCAGCCCGATGATTTAGTGAAAACGCTCCGGGAAGTATATTCCGGACGTTACCGGCTGTCGGCGGATATTGTGCCTCATGTGCTGACCCATATGGTTCAGGATGATCAGGATAAGGAAAAATATTATCACCTGACCCCTCGTGAAAAAGATGTTCTTCAAGAAATAGCCAAAGGAAAAAGCAATAAGGAAATTGCGGCGGCACTGTTTATTTCAGAAAAAACAGTGAAGACCCACGTGTCCAACCTGCTGTCAAAGCTGAATCTTTCCGATCGGACGCAGGCGGCATTGTATGCAGTAAAATATAATGTTTTTGGAAAGGCGGTAAAATCATGAGCATATTAGTGATCAGCGGAACACCGAGAAAAAACGGGCGGACTAGAATTGCCGCTTCTTATATCAGAGATCGGTTTCATACCGATTTTATTGATTTGAGCGAAAGTGAACTGCCGCTTTATAACGGTGAAGAAGAACAGAACGAGCTGCCTTCAGTGCAAGAGTTAAGGCGGCAGGTGAAAAAGTCGGCGGCCATCGTCTTATTATCTCCCGAGTATCACAGCGGCATGAGCGGCGCTTTAAAAAACGCCATCGATTTTTTAAGCAGTGATCACTGGGCATACAAACCGGTGGCAATCATTGCCGCGGCGGGCGGAGGAAAAGGAGGCATGAACGCGCTGGCGAATATGCGGACGGTCATGCGGGGCGTTTATGCAAATGTCATCCCGAAACAGCTGGTCTTAGACCCGATTCACATCGACATGGAGCGCCGGACCGTATCTGAGGATATGGCGATCAGCCTGAAAGAGATGATCGAAGAGCTGAATATGTTCACAAACACAAGAAATCCCGGCGTCTGACGCCGGGATTGTTTTTATGTCAGCATGGCTAATTGATCTTCATAAGCGAGCTCTGTCGCATGATCAATATACCCGAGAAGAGAATACAGCTCTTTTTCAAGCACCGCATGATCATATTCGAAATGATACGCGTGCAGAAAGTGCTCAATACGCTTTGATAATAAATCATCTTTTGTACGAACCATCAATATTAACAAATTGTCCCATTGAGACCGGTGTGTGTAATACAAGGCTTTGTCATAATCGGCATGATCCATCTAACGCTTCTCCTTTCAATGAGAAGTTCTCCGTTAGTTTATGCCGCTGAAGCCCGGATGCAACGGGGGAAAAGTTGGTGTCCTTATCACTGCGGCATAGCAATATGAGGGAGACATAAAATAAAACCGCATATCCGTCTCTTCTTTGGACACGCTAAGATTGACAAAAAACGACTCAGGAGAACATAAAGATGAAATCCCTTCCATTTGCGCTTGCCCTCTTGTTTTGCGGCATTCTCATTGCCTCGATCGCTGAAAAAGGGCATACAGAACACCTTGATCCATCAGTTGAAAAATGGGAGCAGCTCGCATGGAACCAGCTTGAACGTGAATACAAGGGGGCCGAGCTTACCGATTATTCGTACATGGGCCGTACAAAAGTGAACCGGGAGCAGACGAAAGATGTGTTTCGCGTAACGGTGCAAACAACAAAAGAAACGTTTTCATCCCGTGCTGAAGTGTATTTCCATCCCGTGACAAAACATGTGATCAGCATTAATATTTTCAGACTGTAAAAAAAGCTGCACAGCCTAATTGAGGCCGTACAGCTTGTCAGATATCAGAAGAAACGTTTTGCGCCGAGGTAGCGCTGTTTCCAATAGGAATTGTTCATGCTGGAAATAACGACACCCGAATCGTTGGCATTAATAAACTGGCCGTTCCCGAGATAAATACCGACGTGGGAAGGTCCGGCTTTATAAGTTGAGAAAAAGACAAAGTCACCGACCGCCGGCTGGCTGACTGATGTCATCGTATTCCAGTAGCCTGCGGCTGAAAGTCTGGATACAGAAGTGACCTTATTGAGAACGTAATAAATGAAACCGCTGCAGTCAAAGCCTCTCGGCGTTGTCCCGCCCCATACATACGGTACGCCCAGTTGAGCTTTTGCGGCATCGATCATTACATTAATCTTCGCGCTTGTTGAACCTGTGCCGCCTGTGTTGCCGGACTGATTCGGTGTCGTGTTTGTCTGCTGTCCGGTAATCGTCAGCTTTTGTCCGATTTGAAGAACATCTGTTTTCAGGTTGTTTTTCTCGCGGATCTGCTGGGCGGTCACATTGAACTTTTGGGCGATCACCCATAAAGAATCCCCGCTTTTCACGGTATATGTAGTGGTTTTCCCTGTATCTCCGGACTGGTTCGGAGTTGACGGTGAAGTCGAAGAGCCGGAAGATGACGTTTTTGTCAGCTTAAGCACTTGTCCGACCCGAAGCATGTCTGACGTCAGTTTGTTGATGCTTCTGATTTGCTGAACCGTCATGTTGTATGCGTTTGCGATTTTCCAGAGTGAGTCTCCGCTTTTTACTGTATAAGAGGACGTTTGTGTCTGGTTTTTATTTTGGTTTGAATTGTCTTTTGACGGCGTGTTTCCCGAAGAAGACGTTCCTTTTGTTTTCAGGACTTGGTTTACGTAGATCGTATCCGTTTTTAAGTTGTTTAATACTTTGAGTTCCGCAATGGTCATATTGACGCTGTTTGCGATCTTCCATAGTGAATCGCCGAGTTTGACTTTATACGTCCCGGAAGATGATGACTGCTTTTTGCTGCTGTTTGAGCTGCTGCCCGGTGTGGTTTTTTTCTGATCGGTGCTTGAGGAAACTTTCCCCGTCACTTGCAGCTTCTGTCCGGCGCGGATTAAGTCGCTTGTCAGACCGTTCAATTTTTTTAGTTCCTGTACGGACATTTTAAAATCAGATGCGATCAGCCACAGCGAGTCGCCGCTTTTCACTGTATAAACGCTTTTAGTCGTGCCGCTGTTCTTTGAAGATGGCTTTGAGCTGCCGGAATCTGATTTGCCGTTAGGAATGTTGAGCGTCTGCCCGATAGAAATAACGGTGGATTTTAGATGATTCGCTGATGTAATGGCATCCACGCTTGTATTGTAGTTTTGGGCAAGCTTCCATAATGAATCTCCGCTTTTAACCTTAATCGTTTGTGCTTCTGCCGGTGTTACAGCTAACGCAGACCCGACGATCGCAGATGCAGTCAAACCGACCGCTACCTTTTTTTTCATAATGAATCTCCCTTTTCCTGCGATGATTTTACTATCCCCATTCGTTGCAGCCGCAAGGTGAGGATATCAGTAATGATAATCTTTATATCGGCACTTGTCTGCAATCGTTTATCATATTAATAGAAATAGTCCTTTTTTCTTACGCCGGCATAAAAAAAAGAAGGAATGCGGACATTCCTTCAGCTTCTGAGCAGTCTCATAATCTCCTCTTTGTTTTTGACCAGATCCCTTAACGTATATTTGTCTAAAACAGCCAGGTAAGCTTGCAGGGCTTCATTCAGAAGGTTCTTTAAGTTGCAGGCGGGAGATATGATACAGAGATTTTTTTTGGAGTCAAAGCATTCTACGATGTTAAAGTCGTCTTCTGTATTTCTAACGACTTCTCCAATGTTTATGTCTTCCGGTGTCATTCCTAATCGGATTCCGCCTCCCCGGCCCCGGATCGTTTCGACATACCCGAGCTGGCCGAGGCGGTAAATGACTTTCATGAGGTGGTTTTTAGAGATGGAATAAGTATCTGCGATTTCTTTTATGTTGGAAAGTTCGTCGGAATGTCTGGAAGCCAAAAAAATCAAAACGCGTAAAGAATAATCGGTATAGTTCGTTAATTTCATAGAATGACCTCGGAAAAAGAGATTTTGCTTCTGTTACAGTCTATCATATATGAATCTAAAATGAAAAAAAAGGAATTTGCCCCTTTAACTCAAAAAAAACGTGCGCTCCTTCTGAGCACACGTTTTTTTGTTAAGACATCGGCGGCTTACGATCGTCAGCCGATTGATGTTTTTCAATTTTGCGATCCAATTTTGCGAGATAACGGGAGGCAAATTCTTTTCCGCCAAGACCGAATGAAAGTCCGAAGGCAAGCGCGAAACCGCCCAGAATCAGAATAAACGCGGCATTTACGATCGTGTCGGCGACACCGAGCTGATCCAGCGCCATAAAGATTGAGAGAGTGATAATGGTATATTTCGCAAGCGGCGCCAGGAATCTGAATTCCTTTCCGCTCAGCATGCCGGCAAGCAGCCTGCTGACGAGCTGTCCGGCCAAAAGCCCGATTCCGAGAATAAATACAGCGGCCAGAACATTAGGCAGGTAAGCGATAATACCTGTTGCGATAACAACGAGAAATTCAAGATGGACAAGCTGCAGCGCCTCTGCCGTAAAGAGCAGGACGATGATGATTTGAACAATCATGCCGACCGTCTGAGAAAGCGTCAGCTTCGGGGTACCCGCCTGTTCAAAGCCCATTTTACCGAGAAGAGAGTCGAAACCGGCCCGGTGCAAGAGCCCGGATACAATGCTGTTGACCCATTTTCCGATCCAGATGCCGGCGATGATCAGCACGATACCGATGATGATATTAGGGAGCATTGTGAAGACCGTGTGCAGCATGGCTGACGCCGGTTCAGAAATACCCGCCACATCAAGCCGGTCAAGCGCAGAAATGATCACCGGAATGAAAATCAGCACGTAGACAATCGTTCCGATGATTGCCGACAGGCTTGTATCCTTCAGATAAATAGAAAGCCCCATACGTGCGGCGAGCCTTTCCGTGCCGATACTCGCCAGAAAGTTTGTGACGATATCACGGACGAGACGGGCAACAAGCCAGCCGATTAGAACAATCAGCGCCGCGGCAAATACTTTCGGTATAAAGGACAAAACGCTTTGGATCATATTTGTAAACGGCCCTGATACTCCGCTGATTTGGAGAGCGGCCAAGACGCCGGGCAGGAACAAGAGCAAGACGAAGTAGAAAACGATTCGTGAAGCGGCCGTAACGGATCTGCTCATCTCCGCTTCTTCAGACACCATTGTCCATTTTCTGAACCGGCCGTTTTCAGCGAGTTTCATGCCCGCTTTTTTGACGAGATAGCTGAAAAGCGAAGCGGCCGCCCAGCCCAACAGCAGAATCAAGCCGGCTTTTAAAATGCTCGGCACAGCCGCCGTTATCGCTGACAGCATGCTGACAAAAGGCGAAGCCACGGTTGTCAGATGCAGAATGTTAAAGAATAGAATAAAAACGATGATTAATGCGATAAAATAAATGACTTTACTGATGACTTTTTCTGAGGAATAGCGTGCCGGCTTTTTTTCGGCGAACAGCCTGTCGTCAATTTTTGTTTTTTGCAGGCCTTTGTATACGGCTTTTTCAATGATTTTGGCAATGCCCCAGCCGATAAGCAGGACGAGCAGTGCAATGACCAGATTCGGGAGTTTGCTGAGATACGTCGTAAGCATGTCTGCTGTATTCAAGTAGAATCGCTCCTTTTCTTTTTGGGGTATGGTGTGTGTTTTACCCACTTACATATAAAGCAAACGGCGCGGATGTGCCGAAAGTTTTCAGCCGGAAACCGGTCTGTTATTTCATCTTTTGAGAGGAGGGGTCATACATTATAAATAAGTCCAAGTAGGGGGGATTCGGTTGAACGCGGAGGAGACAAAAGGTTTACAGCGGGCAATTGAGGAAATAACCGACATTGCGAAGGGTTTCGGCCTTGATTTCTACCCGATGAGATATGAAATTTGCCCGGCTGAAATTATTTATACATTCGGCGCGTACGGCATGCCGACGAGATTCAGCCACTGGAGTTTCGGCAAACAATTTCATAAGATGAAACTCCATTATGATCTCGGTTTGAGCAAAATTTATGAACTTGTCATTAATTCCAACCCTTGCTACGCTTTTTTGCTGGACAGCAATTCGCTGATCCAAAATAAATTAATTGTAGCCCATGTTCTTGCCCATTGTGATTTTTTTAAACATAACTGCCGCTTTCAAAATACGAACCGGGACATGGTTGAGAGTATGGCGGCTGCGGCGGAGCGGATTAAGCATTATGAAAGAATTCACGGGATAAAAGAGGTGGAGTCCTTTTTAGATGCCATTCTGGCGGTTCAGGAGCATATCGATCCGTCGCTCGTCAGGCCGAAGCTGCTGTGGAGCGTCGATGACGAAGAGGAGGACGAAGAAGAAACCGCGCCATCGCCTTACGATGATTTATGGGGAATGGATAAGCCGAAGCAGGTGAAAAAGAAAAAAGGGAAAAAACCGTTTCCGCCCCGGCCGGAAAAAGATATTCTGCTGTTTATCGAAGAACATTCGCGGGAGCTTGAACCGTGGCAGCGTGACATTTTAACCATGATGAGAGAAGAAATGCTGTATTTCTGGCCGCAGCTGGAAACGAAAATCATGAACGAAGGCTGGGCATCCTATTGGCATCAGCGGATTATCCGCGAGCTTGACCTGACTTCAGATGAAGCCATCGAATTTGCGAAGCTGAACGCAGGCGTCGTTCAGCCGTCAAAAACGGGAATCAACCCGTATTATTTAGGGCTGAAAATTTTTGAAGACATCGAAGAGCGTTATGACAACCCGACAGATGAAATGAAAAAAACAGGAGTAAAGCCCGGTTCCGGACGGGAGAAAATGTTTGAGGTCAGGGAAATTGAATCGGATATATCATTTATCCGCAATTATTTGACGAAAGATCTCGTGATGCGTGAGGATTTGTATTTATTCCAAAAGCAGGGCAGGGACTATAAAGTGATCGACAAAGAATGGAAGGCCGTGCGAGACCAGCTCGTGAACATGCGGGTCAACGGAGGATTTCCTTATCTGACCGTCAATGACGGGGATTACCTGAAGAATAATGAGCTTTATATTAAACATTGGTATGAGGGAATTGAGCTTGATCTGAAATATTTGGAGAAAGTGCTGCCGTATCTGTACCAGCTGTGGGGCAGGAGCGTGCACATCGAATCTGTTCTTGAAGACAGAGAAGTGATGTTTTCTTATGACGGCAAAGGAGTGCACCGGAGATATCTGTAAAAGAAGAAAGGATGCGGGGAAACCCCCGCATCCTTTTTTATTTTCCGTGTCTCAGGATGTGAAAGATCTTTTTGGCCTGGTCCGTGTTGTTTAAAAGCCCCGTAAATGACTCTCTTCCCGGACCGTATGCGTAAACGGGAACTTCTTCGCCCGTATGATCGCCGGTTGTCCAGCCGCTGTTGGTTTTCGCATTAAAGAGCTTAATGATCGCTTTGTAGATACTCTTGTCAGCATCCTGTTTTGCGGCCGTTTCGATCTGTTTGATTTCAGCTTTTGACCATTTCAGGTCTGTATAACGCGCAAGCACGGAAGATACGGATTTGCCCGCTTTGATTTGGTCAGCCATAAATGCCGGGGTTTTTTTCGCGGCAAGAATCGGTTCAACATGCCAGTTTTTATCGTCATTCGCGCCGATCGTCAATCCGCCGGTGGTATGATCAGCCGTGGCAACGACAAGCGTATGTTTGTCCTTTTTGGCAAATGCGATCGCTGCTTTATACGCTTTTTCAAAATCCTTCATTTCGCTCATTGCGCCGACTATATCATTGTCATGTCCCGCCCAGTCAATTTGGCTGCCTTCGACCATTAAGAAAAACCCTTTTTTATTCTTGTTCAGCCTGTCGATCGCTGCCGTTGTCATGTCTTCTAATGAAGGGACGGCGTTTGAGCGGTCGATTGCTTTGTCGAGTCCGCCATCGGCAAACAGGCCGAGAATCTTCTTGTTACGATCCTTTTTGAGCTCCTGTTTTGATGTCACGTAGCTGTATCCCGCTTTTTTGAAATCCTTTGTTATATTGCGGTCTTTACGGATAAAGTTTGACTTGCCGCCTCCGAGGAGCACATCGACTTTCTGTTTTCCGTTGATGCGGTCATCAAAGTAGCTGCTTGCGATGTCATCCATGTTCTTTCGGGATTTGTTATGGGCTCCGAATGCCGCAGGGGTGGCGTGGGCAATCTCCGAAGTTGCGACAAGTCCGGTGGATTTCCCTCTTTGTTTCGCTTCTTCGAGGACGGATTTTACCCGCTTTCCTTTTTTATCGACTCCGATCGCCGCGTTATACGTTTTCACGCCTGTGGCCATTGCCGTGCCAGCCGCCGCGGAATCGGTAATATTGGAATCAGGATCGTCAGGATAAGTCATCATCATACCGGTGAGATTGGGATCGAATGCCGTCAGTTTCATACCATCCGAAGGCTTTCCTTTGTTAATGACCGAACGGTAGGCGTTCATATAGGGAGCGCCCATTCCGTCGCCGACCATGAAGATGACGTTTCTGATTTCGTTTTTGTCAGGCTGTTTTTTTGCCGCAGCCTGTTCGGAGTGCTGAAGCCCCGCGCCCGCAATCAGACCGGCTGTCAGTACGGATACGGCTGCCGCCGGCAGAAGTTTTGATCGAACCTGTTTAAATAGACTCATTCTCACTCGTCCTCCTTTAATCGTGTCTGCATGTCTAATGGTAGGGGGTGTTTGTAAAGAGCGCCTGTTTCTCCTGTAAATTTCAGGTGAAACATTGTTAGAAATGTAAATTCCGGTGTAACTTATGTTTTCAAGAAAGAGTGAAAACCATTCACTTTTTTGAAAAAGATGAGGATTTTTTTAACAAGGAGTTATTTGGAAAGTAAACTGCTTTGTTTTTCCAAAATACGAGGATCACAGGAAAAAAACATGACAAATTGACTCGTTTTTCGTCACGTTTGAAATCAAATTGAAATATTTAATACCCTTAAAAACTTTTTTCTAAAACGAATTAGTAAGAAATTTGTCACGGGAAGTCAAGTCTATTTCTAGTGGAAATTGAACCTTATAATAGGAAACAGATAAAAACTTTAAAAAAGAGACACATAAAATAGATAGAATCATTCGGGGAGGAAAATATGAAAAAGCAACTTGTTACAGTAACAACGGCAGTGGTTTTGGGGACGACTTTGTTTGCGGGCGCGGCATCTGCGCAAACGATTAAGGTAAAAAAAGGCGATACATTATGGGGACTTTCAAATCGGTATGGAACGTCAATTAATTCCATTAAATCTGAGAACAAATTAAAATCGGATATCATTTACATCGGTCAGACGCTTTCGATTAACGGTAAATCATCCTCAGGTTCAAGCTCAAGCAGCAAGTCATCATCGTCTACATATAAAGTCGTAAAAGGCGACAGCCTTTGGAAAATTGCGAATAAATATAAAATGACGGTAAACCAATTAAAAAGTTTAAACGGTTTAAAAACGGACCTGATCCGCATCGGACAAGTTCTTAAAGTAAAGGGATCAACTTCCGGTTCAACGTCTTCAGGATCTTCGTCATCAAAGCAGCCTTCATCCAGCCATAATGCTGCACAGACGAGCCTGAATGTAAACAAGCTGATTTCTGATGCGCAATCTTTAATCGGCACGCCGTATGTATGGGGCGGAACAACAACTTCCGGCTTTGACTGCAGCGGATTTATCTGGTACCTATTAAACAAACAGACGAGTGTCGGCAGAACGAGCACTGCCGGATATTGGAGCTCAATGAAGAGCGTGTCCAGCCCGTCAAGAGGAGACTTCGTCTTCTTTACAACATATCAGGCCGGCCCTTCACACATGGGTGTGTACATCGGAAACAACAAGTTCATCCATGCCGGTTCTGACGGCGTCACAACAAGTGATCTGAATAACAGCTACTGGAAACCTCGCTACCTTGGCGCGAAAAGATTCTAGCAGCGATAGAAACCCGTTCATCAGAACGGGTTTTTTATTTAGACGGGACAGAGCTCCATTTGTTTCACCTAAAAATGAAAATGTGATAAAAAATCTAAAAAGGTTTTCTTTTTTTCATTTTCATAGAGGGCGATGGCGTACGCGCCCGCGCTCGGCATCTGGACGAATTCGCACGGAATTTCAATCATGCTGCCTGCGGCGAGTTCGGCCCGTACTGCTGACAGCGGCAGAAATGAGACACCCAGCCCCTCTTTAATAAATCGTTTCGTAATATGCGTCTGTGTCACCTTCATTGTCCTGACGAAAGGGAACTGTATTCTGACCTGGCGGAGCAAATCATTCCAATAGTCAGGATGGTTATGGGTCAAAAGCAGATATTGTCCGAACAGGTCTTTTACTTCATCCGCCTTCCCTGTTCCGGGTTTTCGGCCGGGCGGCGCGACGAGGACAACGGGGTCATTGTACAGGGGGCGGCAAGTGAGGGAAGATGATTGCACCTTTAAGCAGCTCAGTCCGATATCGGCTGAGCCGTTTCTGATTTGAGAGGCGATTTCTTCCGATTCGAAAATGGTGACCGTCATTTCGGTTTCTTTATTGTCCTCTGTATAACACTTCATGACAGACGGGAGAACGGTGTCGGCGATAAGCGGCGAAACAGCGAGTGTCAGCGTGTGCGAGTAGCCCTGGCGCACTCTGTGCAGCTCCGCCATGCTGTTTTCATAGTCTTCCAAAAGCCTCATGGCAAACGGCACGTATGCTTTTCCTTCTTCCGTCAATTGTATTTTCCGGCCGCTCCGCTGAAACAGCTTGCAGCTGATTTCTTTCTCTAATAATTTTATATGAACGGTGACGGTCGGCTGAGATAAAAAAAGCGTTTCCGCCGTTTTTCTGAAATTCTCATATTTTGCCGCGGTGACGAAGGTGTGAAGCCATTTAAAATCCATAGATGCACTCCTCTGATTAAAAGTTTTAATTAATTCCCTTAAAAATATTCATTATTTTTTAAATATTATATTTACTATAATAACAGAAAGAGGATAAGGGGGAATGAAATTGATTTATCGTGGATTGAAAGGGATTACTTGTGCAGAAACGGCTATCAGCCATATTGACGGAGAAAAGGGGCATTTAATATATCGCGGCTATGACGCGAAGGATATCGCGCTGCAATTCAGTTTTGAAGAAGCGGCGTATCTCATTTTGAACGGGACGCTTCCTGATGAGCGGCAATTGCTTGCGTTTCAGGAAGAACTTGCAGCCGAGCGCGGGCTTCCGAAACATTTGATCGACTTACTGGAAACGCTTCCGGATGAAATGGACGACATGGCGGTGCTGAGAACGGCTGTTTCAGGTTTGGGCACAGATTCATTTACATATCCGCCCAAGCCGGAAGAAGCGATTAAACTGATTGCCGTCACCCCGACGATTATTGCGTACAGATACCGCCGTAAACAAGGGCAGGAAGCGTTGTCACCTGAGGCGCGATACGGACACGTTGAAAACTATTTGTATATGCTGACAGGCAGGCAGCCGTCCGCAGCCCAAAAGAAAGCGCTTGAGACGTATATGATTCTGGCGATGGAGCACGGGATGAATGCATCGACTTTTTCAGCGAGAGTCACCGTTTCGACGGAATCAGACTTAGTGTCTGCCGTCACTGCCGCACTGGGTACGATGAAAGGGCCGCTGCACGGAGGCGCACCTTCAGGCGTCACGAAAATGCTTGAAGACATCGGGGAAAAAGAAAATGCAGAAGCATATTTGACAGCGAAGCTTATGAAGGGAGAACGCCTAATGGGCTTCGGACATAGGGTGTACAAAACAAAAGACCCGCGGGCGGAAGCGCTGCGCATAAAGGCTGAAGAAGTGGCGGGAAATGATCCGTCGCTTGACTTGGCGCTTTATGTGGAGAAGGAAGCCATCCGCCTGTTAGAGCAATATAAGCCCGGACGGAAGCTGTATACGAATGTGGAGTTTTACGCAGCGGCTGTGATGCAGGCCATTGATGTCGACAATGATTTGTTTACGCCGACCTTTTCAGCAAGCAGAATGGCAGGCTGGTGCGCACACGTGCTTGAACAGTCCGCTGACAACATGATTTACAGGCCGTCTGCGAAATACACCGGCGCTTTTCCCGAAACGGCTCAGCAGCTTTAATCACCGGCATATTTGTCCGTTTAACTCCCCGCATTGCGTGGTATCGTCTCAGTAATACCAATTGCAGGAGAGTGAGAATATGAATCCGATGGACAGACAGACGGAAGGACAAAAGCCGCAGGTGCAAAAGCGCCAGCCCGGTATTGAGTCAGACATGGAGCCGAAACCGCTCTTGGAGGACCCGGATGTAAAAGGGTCGGGCAGATTAAAAGGAAAAGTCGCCGTCATCACGGGCGGAGACAGCGGCATCGGCGCAGCGGCTGCGATCGCTTACGCGAAGGAGGGAGCGGATCTTGCCATCCTGTACCTAGACGAACATGCCGATGCTGAGAGAACGAAAAAGCGTGCGGAAGAATACCAGGCCGAATGCCTGTTAATTCCGGGAGACGTCGGTGATGAGGCGCATTGTCAGAAGGCGGTCCGGCAAGTCTTAGATCACTACGGAAAAATAGATATTCTCGTTAATAATGCGGCTGAGCAGCATCCGCAAAACGGGATTCTTGATATTACAGCTGAACAGCTGGAGAAGACATTCCGTACAAACATGTTTTCTATGTTTCATATGACAAAAGCCGTGCTGCCTCATCTCAAAAGAGGGAGCGCCATCATTAATACAACGTCGATTACCGCTTATCAGGGAGACACTTCATTGATCGACTATTCGTGCACGAAAGGCGGCATCGTTTCCTTTACGCGTTCAATGGCGATGTCATTAGCCGATCAGGGGATCAGAGTAAATGCGGTGGCCCCTGGACCGATCTGGACCGCTCTGATTCCGGCGACGTTTACTGAAGAAAAGGTAGAAAAGCACGGTCTGGACACTCCGATGGGAAGACCGGGACAGCCTGCGGAACACGCCGGAGCTTACGTGCTTCTGGCTTCAGACGAATCTTCCTATATGACGGGGCAGACCATTCACGTAAATGGCGGCAGATTTATTTCAACATAATACGCAAGTATTATCCCGCGCTTTTAAAAAGTGCGGGATTTTTATTTGAACGTACATATGAATACGATTTTTAAAAAATGGAAGTCGCCAGCTGAATCACTAATGTTAATATTTCACAGCAGAGAATCTGCTGAGTTCTGTTTTATGAAAACTAAAAATAATATATAGAATTTTCAAAAAAGTTATTTTCATTTTTATATTTTTCGCTATAATATGATGTAGGAGAAAGGGATGATGTGCTGGAACATTTCGTGCGAAAAATAAGAATTTAGTCATTATTGCTATTGTTATCTGAATATTCTAACATATATTGGTTTACAAGGAGTGAAGCAGATGAAAGGGAGCGTATTCAGAAAGAAAAGCATTCAGGACCTGCTTGCTGCAACGAGCGGGGAAAAGTCGCTGAAAAGAGAGTTAGGGGCCTTTGATCTGACCCTTCTGGGGATAGGGGCCATCATCGGAACGGGAATTTTTGTATTAACTGGAACAGGCGCTGTCACGGCGGGGCCGGGGCTGACTGTTTCATTTGTCATCGCCGCTCTTGCGTGTTTATTTGCGGCTCTGTCATATGCTGAATTTGCTTCAAGCGTCCCGGTTTCAGGTTCCGTCTACACGTTTACTTATGCGACACTGGGTGAACTTCTAGCGTTTATCATCGGATGGGATTTAATCTTGGAATATATGCTCGCCGTCAGCGCGGTTTCGGTCGGCTGGTCCGGCTATTTTCAATCATTCTTGGCGGGCTTCGGCATTCATCTTCCGACCGCATTAACGGCCGCGCCGGGATCCATTAAAGGCACGGTCACATTCTTTAATCTCCCTGCATTTGTTATCGTGCTTGCGATTACATTCCTCCTCTACTTAGGCATTAGGGAATCGAAGCGGGTCAATAATATTATGGTCATTTTGAAGGTTCTGGTTGTTCTATTGTTTATCGCCGTTGCGGCCGTATATGTCAAACCTCACAACTGGCAGCCGTTTATACCGATGGGTTTCGGCGGTGTTTTCAGTGCCGCGGCGCTCGTTTTCTTCTCTTTTATCGGTTTTGACGCCGTCTCTTCCGCCGCTGAAGAAACGAAAAATCCGGCGAAGGATCTGCCGAAAGGAATTATCTTTTCATTAATCATCTGCACCGTGCTGTATGTGACCGTATCGGCGATTATGACGGGCGTCGTTCCGTTTGCCCGCTTTGAGGGCGTTGACCATCCCGTGTCTCTCGTCCTGCAGATGGCCGGACAGAATTGGGTGGCCGGGATTATTGATATCGGCGCAGTGTTGGGAATGACAACGGTGATGCTCGTCATGCTGTACGGCCAGACGAGGGTGATGTTTGCCATGTCCCGTGACGGTTTGGTGCCGGGGGCGCTTTCAAAAGTCCATCCGAAGCATAAAACGCCGCACGTGGTGACATGGATGTTCGGCATCCTGTCGGCATTACTCGGCTCGCTCGTCCCGCTTGATGAACTGGCGAAGCTGGTGAACATCGGCACGCTTGCCGCGTTTGTCCTGATTTCCGTGGCGGTTATCGTATTGAGAAAGAAACAGCCTGATCTGCCGAGGGCTTTTAAATGTCCGGGGGTTCCCTTTATTCCGGTATTGTCCATTCTGTTCTGTGTGTTTTTGATTATTAACCTTGGCGCCACCACCATATTCCGTTTCTTTATCTGGCTGATCATCGGTCTGGTGATTTATTTCTTATATTCGAGAAAGCATTCGAAATTAAACGGGGATTTGTAAGGAGCGGCACCCGCCGTTCCTTTTTATTTTTCGGAATAATGAAACATATTGAAATGGGCTTAAGTTATCGCAGCGAATAAGGGATAATATAGGGCGGAAGGGAAGTGGAAAGTCGTGTCTGACCAAAAAAGGGTTCAATGGGCCTCAAAAATAGGATTTATTATGGCCGCTGCCGGTTCGGCGATCGGCCTGGGAGCCATTTGGAAGTTCCCTTACGTAGCGGGTACGAACGGAGGAGGCGCTTTTTTTCTTGTATTCGTCCTCTTTACCGTGCTTTTAGGCTATCCGCTTTTGCTCGGTGAATTTATTTTCGGAAGACGGAGCCAGACAAATGCGATTGATGCCTACAAACAAGCCGCGCCGAAGTCGGTATGGCACCTCACGGGTTATGTGGGTGTGGCGGCCTGTTTTTTAGTTTTGTCTTTTTACAGTGTTGTCGGCGGGTGGATTTTGCTTTATGTGTTAAAAGCCGTTACCGGTTCTTTATCCGGGCTCACTCAGGAGCAGTACGGCACGGTGTTCGGGACGGTCATTGAAAATCCGATCCAGACTCTCATTGCGCAGCTTGTATTTATGATCATGACGGTGGCGGTCGTCGCAAAAGGCGTACAGAAAGGGATTGAACGTGTCAGTGCGGTGCTGATGCCGATTTTATTCGTGCTGTTTCTATTGCTTGTGCTGCGATCAGTCACGCTCGATCATGCTGTTGAGGGGATTAAATTTTTATTGGTTCCGCACTTTGAAGATTTGACGCCGGAATCCATCCTATATGCTTTAGGACAGGCGTTTTTTACATTAACGCTCGGTGTTTCCGTCATGGTGACATACAGTTCGTATCTGCCGAAAACCCAAAATCTTCCGGGTTCGGCGGGTTCCATTGTTATGATGAATGTACTCGTTACGCTGTTTGCGGGACTGGCCATTTTCCCGGCGGTTTTTTCGTTCGGCTTTAAACCGGATGAAGGGCCTACACTGCTGTTTACCGTGCTGCCGGCTGTGTTTGACCGGCTGCCGTTCGGCTCGCTGTTTTTTATCAGCTTTTTGGCGGTCTTTTTCTTCGCCGCGCTGACTTCGGCCTTTTCAATGGTGGAAATTATCGTGGCGACTGTCGGGAAAGGTGATGAAACGAAAAGAAAGAAGCTGTCGTGGACAAGCGGTCTGCTCATTTTCTTAGTCGGAATTCCGTCCTGTTTATCATACGGTGTTCTCGGTGATGTTCATTTGTTCGGAAAAACGTTTTTTGATCTTGCGGATTTCACCGTCAGCAATGTGCTGATTCCGCTCGGCGCTTTATTAATATCAATCTTCGTCCCGCTGAAAATACCGAAGCAGGAGCTGTTTGCCGAGATGAAAAGCGGTTCCGCCATCGGCTATCGTTTCTTTCAGCTGTGGTATTTCCTTCTGAAATATCTCGTGCCGCTGGCTATCATCGTCGTATTGCTGCATTTAATCGGCGTTCTTTCATTTTAAAAAAACAGGCCCCCGTAAAAGGGCCTGTTTTTATGTTTAAAAACCGAATTGCAGATTGGTATCAACGGCAACGATCGTATATACACAGACAATGACGAAAAGGTTGAGGATGACACCGAGCAGTCCCGGGCCCGTCCGTCCTTTTTTTATAAACAGCTCAATGATGCCGAACGGCACGGCGGCCATCGCAAACGGCAGCATCTGATAAGAATAGAAAGTCACATTGCTGATGATTGCCACGTTCAAAAGCAGCAGCGACAAAATCGCGGTACCGACTGATATCCAGCCGAAAACATTATGCTCTTTAAAAATTCTTACCAATTCCATAATTCCACCTCACCGATGTTTGCTGCTTTTACTGTTTTGTTTTTCAGCAGACGTTCGATTTCTTTTGTCGGCCCCGTCACGACAGAGCCGTATACGTTCATTCCGTGATGTTCAACATAGTCGATTCGGCTGCCCAGATTCATGTCTTTGCGTTTCGATATTGCATGCGCCCATTTTTTATGGCGGGACATAAATTCAAGGGCATTGATAAATTGTTCACGGTCTGTCTGTCCTTGCGTTTCGAAAGAGGACACCATCTTGGAATCTTTCCCGGGAAATCCTAACGGCTCGGCATAAGGACTGTCTTTCAGATTTTTCTCCGTTTCGACCGCGTTCCATAAAAACTTCACATCGTATTTTTTAAAAGTCGAATATACTTGAGAAGAAGGGTAGGCCCGGTCATAAGAAAGATATACCTCCGCCACGCTTCCTTCAGGCAATTTTTTTAAGGTCTGTCCGGCTTTTTCAATCGTGCGTTCCTTTAAGCCGGAAGGATGGGCGAAATAATGCTTTGCCTGTGCCGCGTCTAGATCATAGTAGTTAACGGCAGGCGATTTGACCGTATCTAAAAACATTTCAATCCGTTCTCCGCCGACGGATTTCGTTTTTGTGCCGATCTGCTTTTGCAGCGGAAATTCCGTATTCATTCCAAACAGCTTCACCTGGCTTTTCAGTCCGGAGGTATCGACGAGGACGTTCGGCATCGTTGTCGCCACCGTCACTGCCGCGGTCTCCATTAATTGATTGCCGGTGCTTTCTTTTCCTCCCAGACCGTAATAGAGGTAGCTTCCTAAAGTGCAAAGCGGCAAAATCATCAAAGTGGAAATGACGGCGAGAACTGAAATCCGCAAATACGATTTGCGTTTTCCGTATGATAAAATGGCCTTCTGTTTTTCCGGGCTGATGCCGACGTCCCATTCCCGGTCGTCCTGCATTTCGCTTTCAATCAACTCCTGATAGACTTCCAGCTTTTCCAGCTCTTCTTCAAAGGCGGCCATTTCCCGGTCGCTCATTTCTCCATTTTTGTATTGGTAAAAACGCTTTTTAAATTCTTCATTCATCATTAACACCTCTATTATAAAGTGCTTTCAGCCGCTGTCTGGCACGAAATAAAACACTTTTAAAATTAGCCTCTGAAATATTCATAATATGGGATGCTTCTTTGTAATTCAGTTCTTTTAAATAATACAGTGTTAAGGCCTCCCGATAATTGTCGGGAAGTTCGGACATATACCCTGTCAGCACTTCCTTGATTTCAATCTGATGAGCCGGGCTTTGAACAGCCGTCTGAAAAAGGCTCCCAATTAAGTCATCGGAAATGGTCACTTCCTTTTTATGTTTTCTGACATAATCTATAAACGCATTTCTCGCCACTTGAAAAAGCCATGGCTTTACTTTGCTGTGGTCGTAGGAGTGAATGTGTATGTATGCCCTCATAAAGGTTTCCTGCAGCAAATCTTCAGCGAGATGCTTGTCTTTTGTCATGGAGAGCAGGAACCGGTAAACATCATTCATATACATTTGGTAAATTTCATCGATCGTCACTGCCTTTTCTCCCCTCTATGTTATACACGCATAAGAAAGGTTTAAAGTTGCACGTTCCATGCAAACGGCTTAAATTCATTTTCACCTCATCAAACACCATTTCTCTATAGTACCCAAAATCCGTCATAAAAGATAGAGATCGGCGGAGGAAAAATATAATTATTAGTACCAGGTAATAAAAAATATTGTTATAATAGAGAGAGAGAACACTTTTGATCATTACAACAAAGGAAGTGCGTTATGTATAAGTTTTGTGCAAATGCCATCAAATGCATTCTATCCCTGCGCGGAGGAGTGAAAGTGTACAATAAAGAGAATCTTCCGTCTGATAAAGGATTCGTTATTGCGTGCACGCATGCGGGCTGGGTGGACGTCCTTACGCTCGGTGTCGGGATATTGCCCCATCAGATTCATTATATGGCGAAAAAAGAGCTGTTTCAGAAAAAGTGGATCGGAAGTTTTTTGAAGAAGATTCACGCGTTCCCGGTTGACCGTGAAAATCCGGGTCCGAGCAGCATTAAAACGCCGATTAAGCTTCTGAAGGAAGGAAAGATTGTCGGGATTTTTCCGAGCGGTACGAGAACATCAGAAGACGTCCCGCTGAAAAGAGGGGCCGTGACCATCGCCCAAATGGGAAAAGCGCCGCTCGTTCCGGCCGCATATAAAGGGCCGTCTACGGGAAAAGCACTGTTTAAAAAGGGAAAAATGCGGCTTATCATCGGCGAGCCGATTTTTTTGGAGGACTTTTCCGATCTTGCGCCGAAGGAGAGGCTTGCGGCCATGACAGAAGAGCTGAATGCCAGAATTAAAGAGCTTGAGAAAAAACTTGAACAATTGTAAATGAAAAAAAGCTTGCCGTCTGTATCAGACGCGCAAGCTTTTTTGTTATGCTTCTTTTTGTTCGGCGGTTTCCAGCAGTTCATCAAACGCCAGTTTTTTCACTTCGATATATGCGACGTGGTGGCCGTCAATTTCATTAATGATAAATTCACAGCCTTCTTCGATAATCGAGTCGTATTGTTCGACGTCGTATTTCTGGGTAAGGAACCAGCCGCCGATGGTGTCGACCTCGTCATTTTCTAAATGGATGCCGAGGAGTTCGTTCACTTGATCAATCAGGACCTTGCCGTCAAGCATGTAATGGCCGTCGCCGAGTTTACGGATTTCGTTGATTTCATCGATATCAAATTCATCACGGATTTCCCCGACGATTTCTTCAATAATGTCTTCAACGGTGACAAGCCCCGCGGTTCCGCCGTATTCATCCGACAGAATCGCCATATGAACCCGTTCCTTCTGCATTTTTACAAGCAGATCGTGAATCGGTGCCGACTCAATCACATGGATGATCGGATTGACAAAATCGGTAATCGGCGAGTCGACTGATACTTCGCCGCTGATGCAGGCGGTCAGCACTTCTTTAATGTTAATAACGCCGATAATATTATCTTTGTCACCCTCTTCGACAGGGTACCGGGTATATTTTTCAATCTGAATGATGTCCATCATTTCAGAAATTTTGATATCATGCGGCAGACTGACGATTTCCGTACGCGGAATCATGATTTCTTTTGCAAGTCTGTCGTCAAATTCAAAGATTTTGTTCACATATTTAAATTCAGACTGGTTGATTTCACCGCTTTTATAGCTTTCCGATAAAATGATGCGCAGCTCTTCTTCAGAGTGGGCAAGCTCATTTTCAGACACCGTCTCCAGACCGAACGTCTTCGTTAAAAGACGGGCGGAGTTGTTCAGAAGCCAGATAAACGGGAACATGATGCGGTAAAACCAAATGAGCGGTTTCGAAAACAGCATTGAAACGGCTTCCGCTTTCTGGATGGCGACTGTTTTCGGCGCCAACTCTCCCACGACCACGTGTAAGAATGTAATGATCGCGTAGGCGAGAATAAATGAAATAATATGTGATAATGAGCTTGGTACGTTTATCTTTGTGAAAAGCGGATGAAGCAAGCGTTCAATCGTTGATTCGCCTAAGACACCAAGACCGATGGAAGTCAATGTTATGCCGAGCTGGCACGCCGATAAATACTCATCTAAATGCGTGGTCACTTTTTTGACACCGATTGCGGCTTTATTTCCTTCTGCTATAAGCTGGTCAACCCGTGAGCCTCTGATTCTGATTATCGCAAACTCAGATGCTACGAAAAATGCCGTCAGCGCGATTAAAACCGCGACTAAAATCAAATTCACAATGTCCAATTAGAACCTTCACTTCTTTTGGGAAGATGAAGGTAACACCTCCTGTTAGTAAGATAATGGTTTAACTTAACAGCAGCATAAATGATTGAAGCACTGCAAGCTTTTCAGGAGCCAGCCTTTTTTTCAGCTGGGCGCGCTCCTCTGGTTCAAGCTTTTCAAACCGATTCAAGATCACGGAGATGTTTTGATTCATGTGATCAATTTCCGATGCCAGATTTCCAATATCGTCAGGCAGGGCTGAAGAGGGAAACTGGTTCTCCAGTCGATCTTTTATATCAGACAGGGCCAATCGCTGCTTTTTACAAGCGACTATAAACTTTAACCGATTAAGTGCAAGTGTATCGTAGTAACGATAGTTCGAACAAGACCTGTCAGGCTTTAAAAGCCCGAGGTTTGTGTAGTAATCCACCGTGCGTTTCGTTACACCGGCAAGCTCTGCTAATTCACTGATGCGATAAGTCTCAGCCCCATCTAAATCCCTCCCCAACCATCACGTTATAGTTATGAGAATAGTTTAATATATGAAGGGGAGTTTGCACAAGTTTATTGTTTTCCGTCTTTCTCCTGAAACGGCGCGGCGGGCTGTCTGAAAAAGCGTTGACTGCGCCATGTAAATCTTTCATAATCATTGTAAATAGAAACGGAAGAAAAAGACAGAAGGGACAGATGACAGTGGCCGGTTTATCACGGGAAGTGACACAGAATCTGGAGAAAGGTTCATGGATACGCAAACTATTTGATGAAGGCGCTCGGCTGAAAAAAGAGTTCGGCGCCGATAAGGTATTTGACTTTTCGATAGGAAATCCGGTTGCGGAGCCGCCTGAAACATTTAAAAAGGCGCTTTGCGAAGCGGCTGAAACAGGGCGGCACGGATACATACAAAACCAGGGGCTTCCGGAGGCGAGAGAAAAGGTTGCGCGCTTTTTGTCAGAGCGGTTTCAGACAGAAATTTCCGCCAGGCATACAGTCATGACGGTCGGAGCCGGCGGGGCGCTGAATGTCGCGCTGAAGAGCATTTTAAACCCGGAGGAAGAAGTCATCCTTCTTTCGCCTTATTTTGCGGAATATAAAGCGTATGTTGAAAATTACTGCGGCAGACCCGTCATCTGCCCGCTGACTGACTCATTTGAGATTGATATTGAAGCGGTTAAAGGTGCGATCACCCCCCGTACGAAAGGACTGATCGTTAATACGCCGCATAATCCGACGGGGACTGTGCTCAGCCAGAAAAACCTTAACGAATTAGGCGCCTTATTAAAAGAAGCCGAAGAGCGGAACGGCCAAAGCATATTTATTTTATTTGATGAACCGTACAGCCAGCTGATCTATGGAGAAGAGCAGGCGAATCCGTTTCAGGCGTATCACCGCGTGATTTTAGTCAGTTCGTTCAGTAAAGATCTCGGCATTGCGGGGGAGAGGCTCGGGTATATCGCGGCAGACACCCAAATGCCTGAGGGCGATCTTCTGACGGATGCGTTCGTTTTCTGCAACCGGACGCTCGGCTTTGTGAACGCTCCGGTCATGATGCAGCGCGCCGTGGCGAAAATGGATGATCTTTCGATTGATGCTGAACCTTACAGAAAGCGGAGAGACCTTATGGTGGACATCCTCACAGAAGCCGGCTTCGAATTTGAAATGCCGAAAGGAGGCTTTTTCGTCTTTCCGAAATCACCGATTGAAGACGAGATGGCGTTCTGCATGCATGCCGCACAGAAATACAAACTATTGATCGTACCCGGCAGCGGATTTGGAAAAAGCGGCTATTTCCGATTATCTTTCAGCGTGCCTTCAGAACAGATCAGACAGTCGCGCGATATTTTCAAAGCACTGTATCAAGATTTTTCTTCATAGCTTCCAATACATAAAGATGGGAGAACGGACAAATGTCGAGGAGAAATAATGGCACGTCAGACATCAGCATTACAGGAATCGGAGTCTTAACCGCGGTCGGACAAGGCAAGGAGGCGTTTCTCGATGCGCTCATGGAGGGGCGGCACGCCTTTGATGTGATGAAACGGCCCGGCCGGCAGAAAGGCAGTTCGTTTATCGGCGCGGAGCTTAGCGAATTAACGCCGCCGGACGCGCTGTCCAAGCGCTTGTACCGAAGGGCCGCATTATCAGGAAAGACGGCGCTTATCGCTTTATATGAAGCGTGGCATGACGCTCAATTAGACGGCGCTGACCACAGCCGCACCGGTCTGATCATCGGCGGCTCGAATATGACGCAGCGCGAATTGCTGCAGACCTTTGAGAAAAACGGTGAAAAACCGCAATTTGTAAATCCGACATACGGGCTTTCTTTTATGGATAGTGATTTGTCGGGGCTTTGTACGGAGCAATTCGGGATAAAAGGGCCGGCCTTTACGGTCGGCGGCGCGTCGGCAAGCGGCCAGGCGGCAGTTATCCAGGCTGCTCAAGGAATCAAAGGAGGCCTGTTTGACCGATGTATCGTGATCGGGGCGCTGGCCGATCTGTCGTACATGGAGTGTCATGCTCTCCGTTCTTTGGGAGCGATGGGCACTGATACATACGCTGAACGGCCTGAAGCCGCCTGCCGCCCGTTTGACCGGCATACGGACGGGTTTATATTCGGAGAGGCGTGCGGGGCGATTGTGCTAGAACGCGCTGAATCTGCCGAAGAGAGGGGCGCCCGTTCGTGGGCCGGCTTAAAGGGCTGGGGGATGGCTTCCGATGCGAACCGCAACCCGAATCCTTCAGCAGAGGGCGAAATGACGGTGATCCGCCAGGCGCTGGAGCGGGCCGGTCTTTCAGCAAAAGAGATCGATTACATCAACCCGCACGGCACCGGTTCACCGATCGGTGATAAGACTGAATGCCGGGCGCTTTCTGAAAGCGGCCTGTCGCACGCGCGGATTAATGCGACAAAATCGATTACCGGACACGGTCTGAGTGCGGCCGGAACGGTTGAAATCATTGCTGCTCTCTTGCAAATGCGGGAAAACAAGCTTCATCCGATCCGAAACTTAACGGAGCCGATTGACGATTCATTTCAGTGGGTGACCGACGGGCCGAGCGCCCATACCGTACACCATGCGTTAAGCTTAAGCATGGGATTCGGGGGGATTAATACGGCGCTTTGTTTAGAAAATCATTTCCGAAGCAGATAACGGCAGCCTTCTTTTTGAAGGCTGTTTTTTATATGATAAAAAAATCTGAAAATGATGAAAGAATGGAGTTGTGATACAATAAAATATACAAATTACAATCATGCTTTGACTTAGGAGGTGGCAGGATGGGGCCCTCTGTGTAGTCAATCACCCATTTCGTTCCTCTCGCTTAAGAAAAAACGATGAAATCAGGAGGTGACGTCCTTATCCTTCAATTCGGGATAAGGTGAAATGGACGATATTGACAGTTTGATTTTAATCGGTGTGCTCATTGCGTTAACGGCATTTTTCGTGGCGAGTGAATTTGCGATCGTCAGAGTGAGGAGATCCAGAATCGATCAGCTCATCTCAGAAGGGAACAGACGGGCGGTGCTCGCAAAGCGTATCATTACGGATCTTGATGAGTATTTATCCGCCTCGCAGCTTGGCATTACACTCACATCCATCGGGCTCGGCGTACTGGGAGAGCCTGCATTTGAGCGGATGCTTCATCCTGTGTTTCAGGGCATGGGGCTCCCGGATTCTGCTGAGCATGTGATTGCTTTTGCTGCGGCGTACGGTCTGATTACGTTTCTGCATGTCGTCGTCGGTGAGCTTGCGCCTAAAACGGTTGCGATTCAAAAAGCGGAAAAGCTGACGTTATGGATTGCCGGACCGCTTCGGTTATTTTACGTGTTCATGTTCCCGTTTATTTGGGTGCTGAACGGCTCCGCGAGAATTCTGACCGGTTTGGCCGGATTAAAGCCGGCATCTGAGCATGAAGGCTCCCACTCTGAAGAAGAGCTGCGGATCCTGCTGTCAGAAAGTTTAAAAAACGGAGAAATCAATCCGTCTGAATATACATTTGTGAATAAAATTTTTGATTTTGATAATCGGATCGCCAAGGAAATCATGATCCCGAGAAAAGAAATCGCGGCTGTTTCCACTGATATGGACGTGCCGGAAATGCTTGATATGATGCTGAAAGACAAATATACGCGCTGGCCAGTAACGGACGGGGACAAAGACAGTGTCATCGGCATGATCAATACGAAGCATCTCTTTTCAGATCTGCTGTTTATGACAGAAGATGAAAAAGCGGAAGTATCCATCACGTCTTACGTCCGCCCGGTGATTGAAGTCATCGAGACGATCCCGATACACGACCTGCTGATAAAAATGCAGAGGGAACGGATTCATTTGGCGATATTGTCTGATGAATACGGCGGAACGTCCGGTCTTGTGACGACCGAAGACATCCTTGAAGAAATCGTCGGCGATATCAGAGACGAATTTGATGAGGACGAACAGCCGCAGATTCAAAAGTTGTCCGAACGCCATTATGTGCTGGACGGAAAGGTTCGGATTGATCAGGTGAATCATCTTCTCGGCGCAGGAATTGAAGAGGAAGTCGACACGATCGGCGGTCTTGTGCTGAAACGGAATATTGACATCTGTGCGGGTGAGTCGATACAAATCGGGGGATACACTGCCCTCATATTAGAAATGGACGGCCGGTTTATTAAACAGCTTGAACTCAAAGAAGAACAGGGCCGCCCGGGCGGTCAGGGAACAATAAACCGCCAGCTGCCCGTGCCTGAAACGGTCATGCTTCATAACGCAACCTTGAGCGAAAAATAAGCTCAAGGTTTTTTTAAATGGACATGATAATGAAGCCGCACCAGAACCCCAAAAGGCTTCCGGCTGCTGAAACAGCGATGTAGAGCAGGCTTTCCTTTATGCGGTTGTTCATCATCAGCTGCACGGCTTCAATACTGAACGTGGAAAAGGTCGTAAACGCACCGAAAAAGCCTGTCGCGATGATGATGCCGGCAGAAGGATTATCCAGGCCCAGGCCGGTGAACATGCCGAGGCCGAAGGAGCCGAGCAGGTTGACCGCAGCCATTCCAAGCGGAATCGGAAAACCTTTTGTTCTTTCTGAAATTGTTTTACCCAGCAGAGACCGTAATACCGCTCCGATACCCGCTGCGATAAGCATCAGGACAATCGTCATGGTGTATCATGCCCCCTTCCCGCTGCGTGAAGGGCAATCCGCCGTCCCAAAAAAATGCCGGCGTATGCAAGGGCAAGACCAGCGAATAAAGTCGCGGCAGCATAACAAAAAGCCGCTGCGGGAGACGATTGCAGCAGAAAAATGGTTTCTTTTGCGAAGGTTGACATCGTCGTGAAACCTCCGCAAAAACCGGTTCCTAAAAAGGCGGTCAAAAGAGGGCGTTTAGCCCGAATGATGAAATAACCCGTAATAAGACCGAGTAAAAGGCTTCCCGCCGCGTTTTCGAGGAAAGTGGCCGCCGGGAAAGAACCGCTGTGAATGTGCGCGCTCATTTCAAAGCGGAGCAATGCGCCAAGCGCGCCTCCGATAAAAATTGCGATGTATTGTTTCATATCAGCCATCCTTAGAAATAAAATCCGGAAAATCAGTTACAATGCCGTCAACTGCCATCATTTGCAGCTTTTCGGCCGTCTTTTGATTTCTGACCGTCCAGGCAAATACTTTCAGGCCGTGTCTGTGAGCGGTGGAAATCAAGAACCGATTCAGACGGGTATATTTAATATTGACATAATTTACGGCTGATTTGTAGGCGTTCAGCTGGTTTTTGGAAAACATCCCAAAGCTGGGTCTTGCAATAATTGCAGTCGGAACGGACGGATACATGCCGTGAAAGGTCTGAATCGACTTGAGGCTGAATGATTGAACGATAGGGTGGATGGAAAAGGAAAACCTGCTTAACAGCTGGCCGACTGCTTTTTCAAGACCGACTTGAGAAACGTGCCCTTTCAGCTCAATTAAAAATCCGATTTCAGAATGATAACGCTTCAGAACCTCTTCGAGCAGGGGAATCCGCTCCCCTTTAAACTCAGCCCCATACCAGCTGCCGGCATCCAGAGACTGCAGCTTCTTCAGCGTAAAATCTTTTACAAAACCGGAGCCGTCCGTCGTCCGGTCGACTTTGTCATCATGGATGACGACAATCTGACCGTCTTTTGTGAGCTGGACGTCAAGCTCAATGAAATCAGCGTTCATTTCGGCAGCGATATCAAATGCCGCAAATGTATTTTCGGGCGCGTAACCGGAGGCGCCGCGATGAGCGATGGTATACAAGCTTGTCAGCTCCCCTCATGGGCATTTCTGTTATTATATCAGATTCGTATATGCACAGCGATTCAAACTGGTGAATGTGCAAAACAGTATTTTTTTGGAATAAAGATAGTGCTTTTTTCGGTTTACAATCCGCAGTGATGATTTATAATGGCAAAAAGGAGGCGAGATCATGGGAAAAGGGAGATTGAAAGTGGAAGAAAGAATTAAGGCCGAAACCGATGCTGAAATCCAAAAAGCGACTCTCCTGAAACAGACACAATCAAAGAAGAAATAGTGCCTGACCCTGTTGTATCTGGCTGAAAGATGAACGAATGTGTGAAAACCCCGGCTGTGCTCTGATGCCGGGGTTTTTCAGGCTGCCTAAAGACATTAAAAGAAGCTGATGTCCGAATGTTTTAGTATAATAGATTTTCGACAAGACAAAGGAGCATATGCCATGATGACACAATTTCAGAGCTTTTTTACGCTTGACCATATTTCGCAGATCAGTATCAGCATCGGAATTTTAGCGGCTTTTCTCGTTTTGAGAAAACTGTTTGTCAAATACTTTTTTCAGCTCATTTACAAATTGGCGAACAAGCCGAAAACCGACATATTCAAACAGATTGCCGTAGCGTTTGACAAGCCGGCCAGATGGTTTTTCGTGGCGCTGGGTCTGTTTTTGGCGATTGAGTATTCGCCGTTTTTAGACGGGCAGATGGACATTGTCAAAAAATTGTACCGCTCTCTGATCGTTGCGCTGATCGCCTGGGGGCTTTGCAATCTGACATCGGCGTCTTCGTTTTTATTTCATAAAGTCAATCAGCGCTTTGAGCTTGATATGGATGACATTTTGGCGCCGTTTTTATCCAAGGTGCTGCGCTTTGTCATTCTCGCGCTCAGCGTCAGTGTGATCGCGCAGGAATTCAATTATGATGTAAACGGGTTCGTGGCCGGACTCGGACTTGGCGGATTGGCCTTCGCGCTCGCGGCTAAAGATACGATCAGCAATTTTTTCGGCGGCATTATCATCATTACGGAAAAGCCGTTTACGATCGGCGACTGGGTCGAGACGTCATCTGTGACGGGGGGCGTTGAAGATATCACATTCCGAAGCACAAGGTTCCGCACGGCGCAGGGGGCGCTTGTTACCGTGCCCAATTCAACGCTGTCCATGGAAGCCATCACAAACTGGACGAGGATGACGAAGCGCCAGGTCACGTTTTCCGTTCGTGTTTCTTATGCGACACCGATTGATCGTTTAGAGCGGTGCATCACAAGGCTCAGAGAAATGCTTCGTGAACATGAAGGCGTGCATGATGATACGATTATGGTTAACTTTGACGTGTTTGCGGACAGCTATTATAATCTGTTTTTCAACTTTTACACAAAGACCATCGTCTGGGCGGAAAGCCTGGACGTGCGGCAGGATATCAACCGCCGGATTATTGATATTTTTGCTGAGGAAGGCGTGGAGTTCGCCTATCCGGGCCAGAATGTATTCGTAAAACAGAAAAGCCACGATGATCCGGTTCATGTGAAGGATCATTCCGGAGAAAAAGAACGGGCATAACAGGCGCCGTTCTTTTTTCATGATATGATAAAAAGAAAAGGCGGTGGAAGAGTGGAAGCGTTGATGACATTGATCAATCAGGCGGAACGTATCGTGGTGCTGACGGGAGCGGGAATGAGCACGGAATCCGGCATCCCTGATTTTCGTTCGGCGGGCGGTATATGGACCGAAGATACCTCCAGAATGGAAGCGATGAGCAGGGAATACTTTGAACGCCGTCCGCGTGAATTCTGGCCTAAATTCAAACAGCTCTTTCAGATGAAAATGAGCGGAAGTTATAAGCCGAATGCCGGCCATACGTATTTGGCGGATCTTGAAAAGCGGGGAAAGCAGGTAGACATTTTCACGCAGAATATTGACGGGCTGCATAAGAAAGCGGGAAGCAGCAGTGTCTATGAGCTTCACGGTTCAATTCAGACCGCCGCATGCCCCCGCTGCGGAGCGCGCTACGGGCTTTCTCATCTGCTGAAGGACGAAGTGCCGGAATGTACGGCGGAAATCGGTGATCATGCGGTATGCGGCACCGTATTAAAGACGGATGTCGTGCTGTTCGGCGATCTCGTTCAGCATTTTGAAACCCTTTATGAAAAGCTTGATAAAGCTGATCTTCTTCTTGTGATCGGCACTTCGCTTGAAGTGGCGCCGGCAAGGTTTGTCCCTGAGGATGCGGGCCGGATTCCCGGTTTGAATCAGGTGATCATTAACCTTGAGCCGACATATTGCGACCATTTATTTGATCTTGTCATCCATGAGAAGATCGGTGAATTTGCAAAACGGATCAGCGCCGCGACATAAAAAAGCCGGATCATATACAGATCCGGCTTTTCTTATTCATGGATGGGAATCATTTGATCCGTCAGAACATCAAAGGAGTAGCCCTGGGCTTTCAGTTTTTGGATCAGGCTAGGCAAAGCGTGCACCGTCGCAGGCAGATCGTGCATTAAAATGACATGCGGCCTGCTCGTATGAACGCTTTCCAAATATGCGAGCTGATTCAATACTTCCGGCACGTACCGTGCATTTTTGTACTTCCAGTCTTCACTGTCTATCGTCCAGTCCCAGTACACGAATCCGCCTTTTTCGAGATTCTTAATTTGGGCATCCGTCAATGACGGTTTACTGCCGTAAGGCGTGCGGACAAGATCCGTTTTTACTCCGGTGATTGCCTCGAGTGTATCGCGTCCCTGCTGCATTTCGTTCAGCGGTGATGTCGGTGTTTGATAAAACAGGTGATTATCGTGCGTCACGCCGTGCAGGCCGAGCGCGATCCCTTCCTGCTTCGCTCTTTGCACGGAATGCTGATAGGCTTTCATCCGCGGTTCAAGCATAAAAAAAGTGGCCTTTGCGCCATTTGCCTTCAATACATTCAACAGCTGTTCAGTATATGGAGACGGCCCGTCGTCGAAGGTTAAATATACCGTTTTTTTCCCTGGGTCACGCTCTCTCTGCAAATGTTTCATTAAGATGTCGGGAGAATCATTTTTCAGCCGCAGGCTTTCTGCTTCATCCCGAAGCTGCCCGTTTGCGGTCACGGTGACCTGTTTGTTTTTTGCGGCGGAAGCGGAATATCCCATTATGACGATTACCAGAAGCAGTCCGCACAAAACTGCTAAACTCGTAAGTTTAAAAGCCAATGAAAACAGAGAAGGGGAAGCACCTTCTTTTGTGTTGCGCATAACAATCTCTCCAGTAGCATAAGTTTCTGCATAATGCCGATAACAGCGGAGGCTTGCGAAGTGCCATAAGTTAACAGCATATGTATGTCGAATCAAGTATACAGGAACAAAACTGGAAAAGACATAGAAAAGATGTCGAATAATAAGATTTTAAGAAAAAAATAAACTCCGCAGCCGGCTCGTTCAGTATGATAGAATAGTTGACAATAACAGCTGAGAATGCACATCACGGCAGATAACGATGAGGAGGGTTTACATGAAGACATTAGTAAACGGCCAGTTGATTGATCGTGAAGAAGCGGCAGTTGATATTGAGGACCGCGGATATCAATTCGGTGACGGTGTGTATGAGGTCATCAGAGTGTATAACGGCGCCTTATTCGGTCTGCGCGAGCATATTGACCGTCTTTTCAGAAGCGCCGCAGAAATCGGCATCACCCTGCCTTTCTCCGCAGAGGACATAGAATGGGATCTGCAAAAGCTCGTACAGGAAAACAAACTCATTGACGGCGGGGTCTATATACAGACGACGAGAGGGAAGGCGCCGCGGAAGCACCAGTATGACGAAGGATTGGAACCGCAGACGACGGCATACACCTTTTCAGTGAAAAAACCGGAAAATGAACAAAAAGCCGGAGCGCAGGCCATAACGGCGGAGGACAAACGCTGGCTGAGGTGTGACATTAAGAGTCTGAATTTACTGTATAATGTGATGATTAAACAAAAAGCCTATGAAGCAGGCGCTTATGAAGCGGTGCTGATAAGGGACGGAGCGGTCACGGAAGGAACCTCTTCCAATGTATACGCCGTCATAAACGGCACTGTCCGGACGCATCCTGCAAATGAGCTGATTTTAAACGGCATTACGCGGATGAAACTGTTAGAGCTGATGAAAGAAAACGGGATTGAGGTGCGGGAGCAGGCTCTTACCGAAGACGAACTCAGGGATGCGGATGAAATTTTCATCTCGTCAACGACGGCTGAATTAATCCCGATCGTAACCCTTGACGGAAAACCGGTCGGAAGCGGAGTGCCGGGACCTGTAGCCAAAACGATTCAGGAGGCTTTTCAGTCGCACATTCAGCAGGAGCTCGGCGTTCAGTCATAAGCTGAAAAAAGGCCGGAACACATCCGGCCTTTTTGCTTCAGTCAGATAAAAAGAGATTCGATATGCTGAACGAGCACACGGGAGATCTTCTCTTTTGAAAGACGCTCAGGTTCAAGCATGGCATGCAGCGCCAATCCGTCGGCGATGGCGTACATTTTCTCCGCTTCGATCTCTTTATCAAGATTCGGTTTCAGAAGCTTATTTTCATCCAGCCAGTCAATCAGACTTCGGATATATGCCAAGATCCCGTCCTGCTGGGGTTGAAACTCTTCTCCCTTATGTCTGGCATAAGCTGTGAAAGCGAACCATACCTCCATTTCAGCCATCGTTTCTTCATCTGTCGGGATGATTTCAAGCATCAGACGCACCGCTTTTTCTTTCGGCGGCAGATCTTTCATGGCAACTTCGTTAATTCTGGCGGCCGCTTTTTCTTTTACGAGTGTCATCGCATACCCTAAAAGCTCATCCTGGGTGGTGAAATAGTGCCTCAGCGCGCCTAAAGAAAGACCCGCTTCCTGGGCGATGTTTCTCACTGTCGCTCCTTCCATTCCCCGCTCCAAAATCGTCCGCCAAGTGGCTTCGGCTATTTGTTTTCTTCTTTTTTCATGATCGATTATTTTAGGCATGGTTCCAGTGTAACAGGAAATATTTTTTCTTGCAATTTTGTAATACAGTTGTATTAAATAAAGAGCAGTGATACAATGCATTTTAGAAAACGATAAGGGGGAACCGGATTGAACGCGATTGCTTGGTTGATTGTCATTTGTGAGGCTGCTTTTTGGGCGGCTGTCATCTTTGGATTGGCGGCGCGCTATATATTCAGGCGGCAAAAGCTCGGAATGTTTTTTTTCGCTCTCATTCCTTTATTGGATGCCGTACTGTTTCTGGCGGCCGCAGCTGATTTATACAGAGGGGCGGCGGCGACTATGGCGCATGCGGTGGCGGCCATTTATATCGGAGTGTCTGTCGCCTTCGGGAAAAGCATGATTCAATGGGCGGATGAGCGGTTCCGCTATTATGTGGTCAAGGAAGGGGCAAAACCGGTCAGACGGTACGGACTGGATTATGCCAAACATTATGCAAAAGGGTGGGGAAGACATGTATTAGCATTTGTCATCGGCGGCGTTCTTTTAGCCGGAACGGTATTTCTCATTCAGGACGCTTCCCGCACCGAAGCGCTCAGCGTACTGTTAAAGGGCTGGTCTGTTGTATTGTGCATCGATTTTTTGATCATGGCGAGTTTTTTTGTGATGCCGAAAAAAAGAAGAAACAGCCGGGAGCTGTAAAAAAAGCAGCTTTTGATTAAGCTGCTTTACAGAAAGAATTATTTTACGATCAGCACGGGAATATCGGATTTCGATGACAGTTTTTCACTGACACTTCCGAATAAAAGTTTTTTCAGCCTGTTCTGGTCCCGGCTCCCCATGACGATCAAATCCGCCGATATACGGTCGGCATGCTCGATAATGGCATCAGCGGGGTCACCTTCTAAAATGTCGATATCCCCGTCAATCTGGCTGTCGTTCATCAGCATTCTCGCTTCCGCAACGATTTCTTCCGTACGGTCTTCATAAATCATCGGATCAGGGGAGATTCTTTCCGCCTGGAGCGGGTCAGGAACGCTTGCAATCCCGCCGCCGATATACGTTGCCCCGGCTCCCGGCCTCGGGGGATCAACAATCGTCTGGGTATCTTTTGCATTGTGGGAATGTACGACCGTTAAATCCGCGTGAAACGTTTTTGAAAGGTCTATGGCTTTTTGGAGCGCTTTTTTACTATCATCACTTCCGTCAAAAGCTGCTATCAACCGGTCCGCGTGAAACATCGGCCTCATCCTTTCAGTAAAAAAGGTTTGTTTTACAATACCCGAATGGCAGAAATGTAAAACCTGCATTGACAAAAAAAGGATTTGTTTATATGATGAAGGAACAATATAGGGAAAAAGGAGGTATGGATCATGTCAAAACTAATGCTTGTCAACTCATCTTCAGCTGAATACCGGCGTGACTCCCATACAGCTTCCGTTTTCTGAACATTTGCTTAAAAACGGGGCAGTCGCGCATAAACGGCGGGTCTGTACCTTATTTATAATAATAAGAGGCATGGAGCTGAGGCTTCATGTCTTTTTTTATACAAAAAAATGAAAGAAAGACAGGTGTGATGCATGTGGCGGTATTAGCGAAAACAATGAAAAACAATCCGGAAAAGCTTGAGGGCGGCTGATTGATGAAAGGGGATGACGGTATTTGTTTACTGTATTAAAAAAGCTCGCGTGGTTTTTTAAAGCCTATTGGCTGCGCTATACGACAGCGATTGTTCTGTTATTGATTGTGAATGTCATTGAAATGTTTCCGCCTAAACTTCTCGGTAACGCGATAGACGATATGAAGGCGGGCGTGTTTACAAAAAGCGGGATGCTGTTTTACATATGTGTTTTTCTCGCATTAACGGCAGCCGTCTATTTACTGTCTTATTTTTGGATGTATCAGCTTTTCGGCGGGGCGAATGTCATGGAGAAGATTCTCCGTTCAAAGCTGATGGGAAGGCTTCTTCAAATGTCACCGCCGTTTTACGAGAAATACAGAACGGGCGATTTAATGGCGCGGGGGACAAATGACTTGCAGGCCGTCAGTATGACGACGGGCTTCGGGGTCTTAACGCTCGTTGATTCGACGATGTATATGCTGACGATATTTTTGACAATGGGGCTTCTCATCAGCTGGAAGCTGACATTTGCCGCGATTATTCCGCTGCCGATAATGGCGGCTGCGGTCAGCCTGTACGGAAAAAAGATCCATGAGCGGTTTACGGAAGCGCAGGATGCTTTCGGATCATTAAATGACAAGGTGCTGGAGTCGGTATCCGGCGTCCGGGTCATCCGGGCTTTCGTACAGGAAAAAAATGATGTCAGCCGGTTCGGTGATATGACGGCGGATGTATATGAGAAAAATATGAAAGTGGCGTTTATCGATTCACTTTTTGAACCGACTGTGAAACTTCTCGTCGGCCTCAGCTATCTCATCGGTCTCGGCTACGGCGCTTATCTCGTTTTTCAAAACCGGCTGACGCTGGGAGAGCTGGTATCGTTTAACGTGTACCTCGGAATGATGATCTGGCCGATGTTTGCGATCGGAGAATTAATCAATATCATGCAGCGCGGAAATGCCTCCTTGGATCGTGTGAATGAGACGCTTTCCTATGAGCCTGACGTGACAGGACCCAAGCATCCCGCCGGCATAAAGGAGCCCGGGCGTCTTGTTTTTGAACAAGTGACTTTCACGTATCCGAGCGGAGCGGGACCGGCGGTTTCTGATGTATTTTTTTCCGTAGAAAAAGGGCAGACACTCGGCATCGTCGGGAAGACGGGAAGCGGAAAGACGACGATCATTAAGCAGCTGTTGCGTGAATATCCGCCCGGGGCGGGAGCAATCACGTTTACAGGCGTTCCGATTCAAGAGATTCCGCTCGAGGAGCTCCGCGGGTGGATCGGCTATGTGCCGCAGGATCATATTTTATTTTCAAAGACTGTAAAGGAGAATCTGCTTTACGGCCGGCAGGATGCAAACGAAGAGGAAATCGGCAGCGCGCTGAAAGATGCGCATTTTGAAAACGATATCGGCATGCTTTCCGACGGGCTTGAGACGCTTGTCGGCGAGAAGGGCGTAGCGCTCTCTGGCGGACAAAAGCAGCGCATCTCAATTGCGAGAGCGCTTTTGACCGATCCTGACATTCTCATATTAGATGATTCGCTTTCTGCCGTAGACGCGAAAACGGAAGCCGCCATCATTGACAGCATCCGTAAAAAACGGCGGCATAAAACAACGATTATCACCACCCACCGGCTCTCGGCAGTTGAACACGCAGATCTCATTCTCGTCATGGATGAAGGCCGGGTGTCTGAAAGAGGCACGCACCGGGAGCTATTGGCGCAGAACGGCTGGTATCGAAAACAATATGAGAGGCAGCAGCTGTCCTCTCTTGAAGAAGGGGGGACGGGCGCATGAAGACCGGAAGAAGATTATGGAATTACGCGCTTCAATATAAGAAGCTGCTGATATGGGCGGTCGTCCTGCTCATTATTGCGGTCGGCACTGAGCTGACCGGCCCGTTTATCGGAAAAAAAATGATTGACGACCACATTCTCGGCATTGAAAAAACATGGGTTAAAGCCTCTGCGGACGATCCGGACGCCGTCAGGTTCCGGGGGCATGATTATGTCAGGGAGGACCGGCTCAAACCGGGGGCGGACAAAACCGGAGAGGCGCACATTTATCAAGTCGGTGCGGGCTACTATTTTGTTGACCGTCCCGTCAGTTTTGACGGAAACCGTTCGGTGTCTGACGGCCGGCTGACAATATCAAACGGTAAAGAAAGCAGGTCATATCCCGCCATTACGTTATCAAGACAGGAGATTTTTCAATTTTACCGTCCGGAAATAAAAGGATTGCTGACGCTGACCGCCATTTACGCGGGACTGCTCATGTTTTCCGTATGTTTTCATTACGGCCAGCATTATCTGCTGCAGATGGGAGCGAACCGGATCATACAGCGCATGAGGCAGGATGTATTTTCACACATTCAGAAAATGCCGATCCGCTACTTTGATAATCTGCCTGCCGGAAAAGTCGTGGCCCGCATTACGAATGACACAGAAGCGGTCAGGGATTTATATGTAACGGTGCTGTCGACATTTATCACAAGCGGCGTTTATATGCTCGGCATTTTTACAGCGCTGTTTATGCTTGACGTCAGGCTGGCCGCCGTTTGCCTGCTGATTATTCCGATTTTAATGATCTGGTCGGTTGTGTACCGCAAATACGCATCCGTCTTCAACCAAAAAATCCGTTCCATTAACAGTGACATCAATGCGAAAATGAACGAGTCCATTCAAGGAATGCCGATTATTCAGGCGTTCCGCCGCGAGAAGGAAACGATAAAGGAATTTGAAGAATTGAATGAAGCTCATTTCCGCTACAAAAACAAAATGCTGTCCTTAAATTCCCTCATGTCCCACAGTCTTGTCAATGTGTTGCGCAATCTGGCGTTTGTCGGGCTGATCTGGTATTTCGGGGGCGCGAGTCTGAGTGCGGCTGGAATTGTTTCAATCGGTGTTTTATATGCATTTGTTGATTATTTAAACCGTTTGTTCCAGCCGGTTACGGGGATTGTCAACCAATTTTCAAAGCTTGAATTGGCCCGTGTCTCTGCCGCCAGGGTATTCGAGCTTTTACAGGAGGAGGAAACGGAAGAAGAAGGCGCTCCCGCAGACAGAAAGGCGAAAGGAACTGTGGAATTCCGCGATGTTTCTTTTGGATATCGAAAGGGAGAAGAGGTGCTGAAACACATCAGCTTTACAGCTGAAAAAGGGGAGACGGTCGCCCTCGTCGGCCATACGGGGTCCGGCAAAAGCTCCATCCTGAATCTTCTGTTCCGTTTTTATGATGCTCAAAAAGGGGATATTCTGCTGGATGGTCAGAGCATATACGGCATGTCAAGGCAGGAGCTGAGGTCGCATATGGGCATTGTGCTGCAAGACCCGTATCTTTTCTCGGGCACGATCGGCTCCAATGTGACGCTCGATGATCAGCGTATTTCTCTGGAGCAGGCGGAAGAAGCGCTTCGCCAAGTCGGTGCCGCAAGCCTTCTGCAATCTTTGCCGAAGGGCATTAGAGAGCCCGTCACCGAAAAAGGCGGCACACTGTCCTCAGGCCAGCGTCAGCTGATTTCTTTTGCAAGAGCGCTTGTGTTCGATCCGGCCATTTTAATTTTGGATGAGGCGACGGCGCACATTGACACCGAAACAGAAGCAGTCATTCAAAAAGCGCTGCAAGTGGTTCAAGAAGGGCGCACGACATTTATTATCGCCCATCGGCTTTCCACGATCAGACACGCCGACCAGATTCTCGTGCTGGAAAAGGGCCGCATCATTGAAAAGGGAAGCCATGACGAATTAATGGCGCAAAAGGGGCAGTACCACCAAATGTATGAATTGCAGAAAGGAACTGCGAAGTCCGCGGTGTAATCGGAAAGGGTGAATCTAAAGATTCGCCCTTTTTTTCATTCAGTAAGCCAGTCCCACCCGTTTTCTGACAAACTGAGGGCTGATCAGCTCATGGTACAGAAAATGCGCCGTGTCTCCGACGGTGATTTCAGCGCCGTCTTCAGGAAGGCGATCCTGTTCGAACCGGTAAACTCCGGCAGCATCTCCGTCAGGAAGGTAGGTGGGACAGATGATCGTCCAGTCAAGATCCTCTGCCAGCAGCATCTCGTATACGCGGGCGTGTTCCTTTGCGGCTCTTGTTGATTTTCGTTTTGATTCTGCCGATTCAAAACGGTATTGATCAGGCATAAGCCGTGACTGAAGGATACCCGCGGTTCCGATCGTAATCAGACGCTGAACATGATGCCATTTCATGCTGTCTATTATATGGGTCATAGCGGCTGAAAGGGTATCGTCACCGTCCGTGCCGAGACAGCTCACGACTGTGTCCGCTTTGGAAATCAATCGGCTTACATCTTCCCGCCGCCTCGCATTCCCTGTTATGATTTGTTTTTCAGGAATGGGAAGAAGGACTGTTCCGGCTGATCTGACAAGAGCGAATATCTCCATATGTCCATGTTTCTGCGCTTCTTTTATAAAAGCCTGTCCTACTCTTCCCGTTGCTCCGAGTAAAGCGATGTTCATGTAAAAAACCTCCTCGCCGCTCATTATATCATTCAAAGCAGCGGGGAAAAGAATACCTGTGAATAAACGGGAAATGGTGGGCAACATATTCATTGACCAAAGAAACACTTACGAACTGAAACAGCTCCCAATTGACTGAGGCAATGAATGACATGTTTTCCCTCCTTTTTTCCTAGGGTATGTGGAATAGGAAAAAAGGGTGACGGCATAAAAGAAGACGCGGTATCCCGCGCCTTCTGTAAGCCATTTATTGAGTTATTGTACGCCTTGGCCGCCCATGTTCTGCTGTGCGAAAGATACTAAACGTTTAGTGATTTCTCCTCCGACAGAACCGTTTGCACGAGAAGTTGTTTCTCCGCCAAGGTTTACGCCGAACTCAGAAGCAATTTCGTATTTCATTTGGTCGATTGCTTGAGCAGCGCCGGGTACTACTAGTTGGTTTGAAGAGTTGTTGTTTGCCATTTGTATGATCTCCTTTATAAAGTAGTATGGTTGGGTTTGCTGGAATTGCACCAGCCGATGGTTTTCGGAATGAAAACCATTGCCAGCTCGGCTTCACCCAATGCTGTTTGCCGCTTTGTACTACGTATTATGGTGAATCAAACGGCATCTCATTCGGAAAACGGTGTGGTAAATAGCGGAAGGAAAAAGAAAAGCCCAGCCTAGTGCGGCTGAGCTTTTAGCTTTCAGTCATATATGTGATAAAGCATTAATTCATGCAGCTCTTTTACGAGAGCCGGCTCTTCTTTTCCCGGATGTGTGTGTCCCCATTCAATGTCTCCGGACTTATGGTAAATCCCTTCGTAATGCGTACCCTGCCAATAAAATGAAATCCGCCATCCGGGCAGTTTCTCTTTTTTGAATAACGGTTTCCAGCTGAAGTGCGAAATCATGACGTTCACGCTCCTTATGGGAAATGTTGATCTTGTTCATTGTAGCTCATCGTTCATTGCCTGTCCCGGGTAAACCTAAAAAAAGACAGCCTCACCGCCAAAGTTTTTCCGGGGCGGTGATGGACCGTTCTGATAAATACGACGCGTATTCAAAATTTCTCCGTTTTGTCAGGTAATCGACCGATCTCAGCTTTGGATGGGAAAAAATGCTGCGCCCGGGGCGGGAATTGGCTTCAAACATCCAAACTTTCCCTGAATGATCGACGCCGAGGTCAAAACCGATTTCGCCGATAAAACCTTCAATGTGCTCATTTAACACGCGGCTGACCGCCAAGGCGGCTTTAGAAAGTTTCCGCATCATGCCGACTCTCTCTCGCGGATCGCCGTATAATTCAGCTAACGTCATGACTTCTCCGCCGGTTGCCAGATGCGTCGTGATGCTGTTTTCACCGGAAATTTTTGCCGCAATGGCCGTCACTGTCCATTTCCCCTCGGCGTTTTTATTCGTGTGCACCCTGAAATCGACGGGGCGCCCATCCAGCCGGATCAGGTCAATGCCTTGCTGAATTAAAAATGCGGACGGGTCATTGTTTTCTTTAAATGATGTCATGAAGGATGCCGCATCTGAATACTCTGCCGTCACCACCGTTTTTTCCTCATTCGTGTGTTTGACAGATAAGCCGGCATCTGTTTTTTCCACCTTGTAAATCCCCGTGCCGAGTGCGCCGTCTGCAGGTTTGATATAGACGGTGCCAAATGTGCTGCATAACGTCTCTAACGCTTCCGCATTCGGGTGCAGGACAGATTTTGGCAGAAGTGAAGCGGTGAGACTGTTTTTTTCCAGAAGCTTATGAATGTCCCATTTATTAAAGAATTGCGGATTAAACCACGGAATCTGATAGTCATTCATCAGCCTCTGTTTTGTCTGCTGTAAAAGCGGAACTTCTTCTGTTTTTCGGCTCGGGAGCCTGTCATATACGACATTCGGAAGCGGGACGGCCGTCCGTTTCCAGCTGTTTTCTTTATAAATCAGCGCTTGGACGGTGCCTTCTTCCCAGTTGATCTGATGGGCCCCGAAAACGAAACAATATCCGTTCGCCTGTTCATGAAGAGAGAGCATCTTGGAAAAGAAGGCTGTACGGTCTCTTAACGGGCGGGACGGCGATGATGTGAACCCGGCTGTGAAAACGCCGATCAACGGTCCGATGTGCACCGTCTGGCCGTGTATGAGAAAGTCAGCCCGGCTTTTATGCGGTATCAACAGCTCCTCAAACAAATCTTCAGAAAGGAGCGCGCTTTTTTCAAGTGATTGAGAAAAGGCTACACGGCATTTGACAACCTTGGTCCCGAAGGCAGCGGATAAAAGCCCTTCCCGTTTCATGGAGGAGGGGAGAAACAGCGTATTTTTGCTTTTTTTATCGATGCCGACAATCATCCCTTTATGATTCACGCGGTAATACTCCTTTCCGGCTTTCCTGTGACTGCAGTTCTCGGAAGCGTCTCAGCGGACTCGTATACAAATCCTCTTTCGCCTCCGGAGCCACGCTTAAAATAGCTTTCCGTCCCGGCTTTGAGTTGACATCCAAAAGCCAGATGCGTCCGTCTTTGGCGTAACAAATATCGAGCCCCAGCTCAAACAGCGGACCGAACCGTTCGTCAAGGAAATAAGGGACGGATTGGGTGATCGAAAAGACATCATCCAATAAAACGGCCTGCTGCTTTCTCGGAATTTCCTCAAACCATGTGTCAAACTTAATCGGTTCGGATCCTCCGGGCAAATGAGATAAAAGACCGTTCTGATAACCCCTTCTGACCGCTTTTCCGACCGTTTCCCAAACGCCTGACTCAGTTTTGCGCATGAAAATGCGGATGTCGCACGGATGCCGCTCTTTATCCTGGATATTTAAATAGGATTGAAGCAAATAGCGGTGCTGCAGCACTTTTTTGCACCAAGACTTAAAAGACACGTGATTGGAAAATGATTTTGTTTGTTTGTTTTTTCCGATATAGTAAGTGGCCGTAATTGATTTTTTGCCTGTTTCAAGCAGGATGATGCCTCTGCCTCCCGCGCCGAAAGCGGGCTTAAGTATACATGCCTTTTCCTTGGCTAAGTATGATTGCACCTGTTCATAGCGGCTGATTTCGGCCGTTTCAGGAATATAGGGACTGATCAGATGATGCTTTTGGAGCGCATCCGTGATCGTCCATTTATCAGGAAGCCCCCGGCCGATAAATTCCGTTTTCGGATATTTTTTCAGCCATTCGACGATCGGTTTGGCTTTTTGCGCTTCAGCGGATTTTCCGTAAAAACAGCGGTCGTAAATATATTCGGGAATATCGATTTCCGTTTCGTTCCACTTTCCGCTTTGCGGGTGATAGACGAGCGCTTTCACGCGCAAAGAATCCGGAAATATATCAAACGGTGTAAAGCGGGCTAAGCGCACATTATATTGAGGCGCTCTTTCAGCCAATTCCCCGGCGTAATCTTCCTCGTGCCGGCGGGATACAGACATAAAACCGAGTGTTGTCATATTATTACTCCCCCTTTATTCAAAAAGCCGCTGATGGAACGGCCCTTCCATCCAATAAATATGCTAAGCGCGTTATAAAAGATGATCTACTGTAAAGAGTACGAAACAGCATCTTGCCTTATTCCTCACAAACAACAATTCAGGTTCTTCATTTGCCCGCATGCCCGCCAGCCTCTATAATACGAATAGATATATCATCAAGAAAATAGAACATAAGATGGAGGCAGAAGAAAAGGAATGGGCATAGCAGGAACGTTTCTATTTATGATTGTGATCGGAGCCGCGATCGGCGCGGTGACGAATCATCTTGCCATTCAGATGTTATTTCGTCCGTACCGGCCGTATTACCTGTTCGGAAAACGGGTTCCGTTTACCCCGGGGCTGATCCCGAAAAGGCGGGATGAATTGGCAAAACAAATGGGGCTCATGGTGACGAACCACCTTTTAACCCCGGAAGGAATAAAAAAGCGGCTGTTGTCAGATACCGTTAAAAACCAGGCGCTTCTTTTCGCCGAACAATTCACACAAAAAATGGCCGCTTCCGAGATGACGGTGCATGAAGCTTTGGCTGCAGCGGGCATCCGGAATCCGCAGGAAAAGACGGATGCCTGGATTGACCGTTTTACCGATGAAAAGCTTTCGGAACTGTACCGGAAATATGAGCACCGCGCCATAAAAGACTGGCTTCCTGATGAGCTTCAGGAAAAGCTGGATGAAAAAGTCCCGCTGGCCGCAGATTATATTCTGAAGCGGAGCATTGATTATTTTGAGAGCGAAGAAGGGAAAGACAGGCTCGGAAATATGATTGACGACTTTTTGAATTCCCGGGGGATGCTCGGCAGCATGGTGCAGATGTTCCTCGGCAATTCAAGCTTGGCAGATCGTGTGCTGCCTGAGCTGTTAAAGTTTTTGCGCAATGAGGAAACGAAAAAGCTTCTGGCTGATCTGCTTTCTCAAGAATGGGGCAAGCTCAAATCTTATACACTTTATGAGGCCGATGAAAAGTGGAATGCGAAAGATCTGCTGTTCAGCATGAAAAAGCGGGCTTTGGCCGCACTTCAAACCGCGCCCTTTTTCGAATGCCGGCTCGGTGACATCATCTCCCGTTATGAAGGGGAGATTACGGGAACGTACGCGCCGAAGCTGCTTGATGCGGCACTCGGCAGTATTGCCGCTCATTTGGAGGATGTGCTGAAACGGCTGCGTCTTGAGGAAGTGGTCAAAGAGCAGGTTGATCAGTTTCCCGTTGAACGGCTGGAGGAAATGGTGCTGTCGATTTCCAAGAGAGAATTTAAGATGATAACGTATTTAGGCGGTCTGCTCGGCGGGATGATCGGAGCAATTCAGGCTTTGTTTGTCATTCTTTTCTAAGGAAAACATACGCCGATGATGAAAGTCGCTCCGCAGTCTGTTATAGTGGAGTGGTATGTCCGAAAGGAAGAAAGGAGCGGTTATTATGGCAGTTCATTTTTATGATGCAGCATATGATCTTGAAAAAGCTTTGCGAAACAGTGATGAATACAGCCGTCTGAGAGGGCTTTATGATCAAGTAAACGCAGATGAATCCGCAAAACGCATGTTTGATAACTTCCGCAATGTACAGCTGCAGCTGCAGCAGAAACAGATGTCAGGTGAAGAAATCACTCAGGAAGAGGTAGAGCAGGCACAAAAAACGGTTGCTCTCGTACAGCAGCATGAATTGATTTCTCAGCTGATGGAAGCGGAACAGCGCATGAGCATGCTGATCGGCGAGTTAAACAAAATCATTATGAAACCTCTTGAAGAGCTTTACGGCAGCCCGGAATAAGCTCCAAACCCCTCCATCTATGAAATGGAGGGGTTTTTTTATTCAACAGAAAAATCAAGCGAACCTTTTACCGTACCGTTAATGATGACAGACAGAGTGTGAATTCCCCGATAATGCTTGCGGGTGGTTAAATCTTTAAGGGAATGATGTTTGCTGAAGGCTTTTACGTCTCCGTTATCCATGGCGGACTCCGACATCTTAAACACCTTGCGGCTGCGGTGCCCCCTTTTCTTTACAAAATCAATCGCGTATTCAACCCTGACTTTTTGCCGGGCGGATGAGCGGATCTGAAAAGAAAAATGTATGCTTGTTCCGATGGCGGCCGTTTCCGAATTCAATGTAAAACGTTCCAATGAAATCCGGGAGGCGTCTTCAAACCCGAAAACTGCAAGCGCCTGTTTGTCTCCTCTTTTTAACAGTGTCCTGCAGGCGTGCTTCAAAATCCAGTCCGTGTGCGGACAGCTTCCGAACCGCTCGGCTGCGATCTGTGCCAGAAGATCCGGATGTGTTTTGGAGATGTCATTCAGGTTATTCGCCACGCTTTTTCTGACATATAACGAGTCATCCTGCATCAAGCGGTCCAGAACAGGGAGAATCGGAGAAGGATCGTCAAGAAGAGCCGGAATGGAGATTCCCCACGGCAGGCGCGGTCTTGAGCCTTCGCTGGCAAGCCTTCTGACATGTTCGTCCGGATGCTCCGTCCAGGAAAGGAACTCTTTGAACATCCGCTCCCGGTCAAGCCTGATATACGGGCGGACCGCAAATTCGGAAGTGGAAAAACGAGTGAAATACTGAAGCGCCTTCATGGATTCGTCCCAGTGATCCGTTCCGTACTGTTGGACATAATCGGGAAAAATAATCCCGGCGAGCCCTGAGAAGCGGGGAGCTGTCTCATATAAGACGTCAAGCGCCCGTATGTAATCCTTCGGCAGTGTTTCATATAGAGAGTCTGTGATCCGGCGCATCCGCTGTTTTAACGTCAGTCCGGACCAATCTTCCTGAAACATCAGCGCCCGGCACTTGTCCCGCTCAAAAGCCGGATACGCCGATTTGATTCTGTTCAGAAGTGCTTCTGCAAATTCTTCGTTATAAATATCTTTTAATAGAGACATGACAGTCACCGCTTTTTTTCTTTTATTATATGAGAATGTATGTTCTCTTTCAACTTTATCATACATTCAGCATAGATATTTCCTCTAATTTTTTTAGTTAAAAAAACCCTTGTTTTTTAACAATATAATTGAGATAATAACTCTGAAAGCGCCTACACTTACAGATGATCTAAGGATACGGTCGCCTATACTGCCTGGTATGTTAAGGGGTAGCAACAGAGAGTAAGTGAAACGAGCGCATCAACGGTCAAATAAGGGGTTCCTGATATATTTCGTAAATAGAAATACACATTGGGGAGAAGGCAGCAAATCGATCGTATCCCAACAAAACGACAGTTCAAAGTCTGCTTGAGGCAGGCTTTTTTGCTGCGGAGAAAAGGTTGTTCTAAACAAAGAGACAGGGTCATATCCTAATGACAAGTACAGTCATCAAGGAGGGGGACTTCTCTGTGTCAAAACAAATGCTGGCGTTAAATATAGACGGAGCGCTTCTTCGCTCCAACGGCAAACTTCATCAGACGACAAAGGATGCCATCGAATACGTCAAGAAAAAAGGAATTTACGTCACACTGGTCACAAACCGCCATTTTCGCTCCGCTCAAAAAGTGGCGAAAATATTAAAGCTGAATGCAAAATTGATTACCCACAGCGGCGCATACATTTCTGAAAAAATAGATGAGCCGTTTTTTGAAAAGAAAATATCAGAAGATCACACGTTTAATATCGTTCAGGTGCTGGAAAGCTATCCATGCAATATCCGGCTTCTTCACGAAAAATATTCGATCGGAAACAAGAAGAAAGTGAACTCCAATCTGGTCGGGAAAACGATGATTCACCCGTCTGACCCGATTTTTTATCCGGTGCAGTTTGTCGAATCATTAAGTGACCTGCTCCTTGATGAGCCGGTTTCAGCGCCCGTCATTGAAGTGCATGCCGAAGATGGCCTGCAGGCTGATATAACGGATACGATAATGAAAGCATTCCCGGCCGTCGATGTGATCCGCGTCAACGGAGAAAAGCTGAACATCGTGCCTAAAGGGGTTTCAAAAGAAAGCGGACTTTCGATGGTCGCCGCTGAACTCGGGCTTTCAATGGAAGAGGTTGTGGCTATCGGCCATCAGGAAGATGATCTGCCGATGATCGAGCTGGCCGGTCTCGGCGTCGCGATGGGGAATGCCTCAAATGAATTAAAAAGAAAAGCGGACTGGGTGACAAGGTCAAATGATGAACAGGGAGTCGCCTATATGATTAAGGAATATTTCCGCATGCAGCACCGCAAAGGCTTTCTCGATAAGTTCCATATGAAACGGCCGTAATCAAGAGCCGCAGACGCGAAACGCCTGTCTGCGGCTTTTTCGCGGATTGATTTTAGCCTGTTCTTTCTGTACACTAAAGAAAGTTTTGAATCTGAAAAATAAGGTGATCACATTGCAAATAAAAATAGACGGCATCACGGATGACAGGCTGCATCGTCCGCTGCAAAACATCGCGAATTTATTTTTTGAAGAGTGTGTTCTTGCATACGGCGAAACGGAGGAGCCCTCTGATCTCGTCATCTCACTTGCCATTTCTCAAGATGCAGACAGCGTGTCGGTATCCGGAGAAATCAAAGGAACCGGCGAAAAGGAACATCATACGAAACCGCTTCTTGCCGGATGGAGCGAAAAAGAAGTATTTAAACAGGTGAAAAACACGCTGTCGTACGTCTACTTAAATCTTCTTCAATCGCATACGGGCATGACACAAAAATGGGGAATCTTAACCGGCATCAGGCCTACTAAACTTCTTCATAAAAAGCTGCAGAGCGGCCTGACAAAAGAAGAGGCGCATGCCGATCTGAAAAAAGATTATCTGATCCATGATGAAAAAATCAATCTGATGCAGGATATCGTCGACCGCCAGCTCGCTGCGGTTCCCGATCTGTACAGGGTCAAAGATGAAGTCAGCATATATATCGGCATCCCGTTCTGCCCGACGAAATGCGCCTACTGCACGTTTCCGGCTTATGCCATTCAAGGACAGGCGGGAAGAGTCGGCTCCTTTTTATGGGGGCTTCACTATGAAATGCAGAAAATCGGAGAATGGCTGAAGCGGCATGATATCAAAGTGACGACCATTTATTTCGGCGGCGGCACGCCGACAAGCATTACCGCTGAAGAAATGGATCTTTTATATGAAGAAATGGTCCGCTCTTTCCCGGATGTCGCGAATATTAGGGAGATTACCGTTGAAGCGGGCCGTCCCGATACGATTACGGAGGAAAAGCTGGCCGTTTTAAATAAGTATAAGATTGACAGAATCAGCATTAACCCGCAATCTTATGAAAACGAAACGCTTAAGGCCATCGGCAGACACCATACAGTTGAAGAAACCATCGAAAAATATCATCTTTCCCGCAAACACGGCATGAATAACATCAACATGGACCTGATCATCGGCCTGCCGGGAGAAGGGACGGCTGAGTTCAGGCACAGTCTTGAGGAAACGGAAAAGCTGATGCCTGAATCTTTGACCGTTCATACGCTTTCTTTTAAACGGGCGTCAGAAATGACGAGAAACAAGCATAAGTATAAAGTTGCCGACAGACAGGAAGTGTCCCGCATGATGGATGACGCCGTCCGCTGGACAAAAGAGCACGGCTATACGCCGTACTACTTGTACCGGCAGAAAAACATTCTCGGAAACCTTGAAAATGTCGGCTACTCCTTCCCTGGTCAGGAAAGCATCTACAACATTATGATTATGGAAGAAGTGCAGACGATTATCGGTATCGGCTGCGGCGCGGCAAGCAAATTCATTCATCCGGAAACCGGAAAAATCACGCACTTCGCCAATCCGAAAGACCCGAAATCATATAATGACCGATTCGAGCATTATACAGAAGAGAAAATCAAATACTTAGATGAGATGTTCGTCAAATCTGCATTATAATATCAAAACGGCACGGAATCAGCGTGCCGTTTTTTATGTTTAACCGTCTGCAAAAACGGGAAAAGACCATCAGACTGTTATTCGTAAGAGGTGTAATTATGTATGATGTCATAGGAGCGGGAATCGGGCCGTTTAATTTAGGGCTTGCCGCATTGTTAGAGGATATACCCGGAACAGACGCTCTTTTTTTCGATAAAAAGAAAGAATTTGCGTGGCATCCCGGTCTATTAATTAAAGGGACGGATTTACAGGTGGCGTTTCTGGCGGACCTGGTCACGCTCGCCGATCCGAAAAGCCGCTACACGTTTTTAAACTTTCTCCATGAACATGACCGGCTGTACCGGTTTTATACGTTTAATGAATTTGATATTCCGAGACGAGAATTTAACGACTATTTGAGCTGGGCGGCTTCAGAAATCAAATCATGCCGTTTCGGCTCAGAGGTAATCGGCGTGAAAAATGCCGGCGACCATTATGACGTCAGCGTCAAGAACATTGAGGACGGAAGCATCAGTGTCTATCAAACGAAGCATTTCGTCATGGGGACGGGGTCTGAACCGCTTATTCCCGCAGAGATTGCTGACGAAGCGCGTCAGTACACGATGGTCAGCACGGAATATTTGTTTCGGAAAGACGAGCTCGCCGGCGCCGAATCAATTACAGTGGTCGGTTCCGGACAGAGCGCCGCGGAGATCTTTTCTGACTTATTGCACGATGAACAATACCGCCGCAGCCGGCTGCAATGGGTGACACGCTCCGCCGGATTTCGAGAATTGGAAACCGCCAAGCTCGGGCAGGAAATGTTTACACCTGATTATGTGGAATATTTTAACCGCCTGCCTTTTAAAGAACGGCTGAACACACTCCCTGAGCTGGACGGACTGCGCCACGGCATTGATTCTGACACACTTGCCGCCATTTACGATGCCCTGTATCACAGATCGATCAGCGGAGGTTCGCCTGACGTGTATATTCAGCCGATGGCGGAGCTTGAAAAAATTGAAAAGCAAAACGGGCGCTGCGTACTGAGCTTTCATCAATGGCAGATGGATGAAACCTTTACGGCCGATTCAGAAAAAGTGATATTGGCGACCGGTTTTAAACCTCATATTCCGGAATGGTTTACGGCAATTGCCCCCGATATCGAATGGGAGGATGAGAAACGATTTAAAGTGACGGCAGATTCCCGTCTTGTCTTTAAGGACGACAGGCGGCATCATTTTTTCACATTAACGAATCTTGATCATGCTCACGGAACGGGCGCTACGAATTTGAAGCTGTCTGTTTACAGAAATCAAAAAATCATCAATACCATTCTGGGAAAAGAGCATTTCTCCATTAATAAAAAAACGGCTTTTCAGCAATTTCTTCCCGCTCAAAAAAACTGACCTCTTATGAAGAGGTCAGCTTTTTTTTATGATTTCTGCGGCTTCTTTTCAGGCGTCTTCCATTTGAACACGCTGTTCAACAGGAGATATATCCGCTTCGATTCTTTCGTGAGTAAAGGGCCGAAGATGGCCAGTATCAGAACATATAAGGCGGCGAAAGGTTTAAGTGAAGCGGACAGGCCGCCGGCGATGCCGAGATTTGCGACGATAATGGAGAATTCGCCGCGGGACACAATGGTCAGCCCGATATTGGACGATGCTTTATGAGAAAGCCCCGCCCGGCGCCCGGCGATCATGCCGGCGATAAAGTTTCCGGCAATCGTCAGCAGAACGGCGCCGAGGGCGAGCCATACCGCATCTCCGAGTGAAAACGGATCAATGCTGAGACCGAAGCTGAAGAAAAACATGGCCCCGAAAAAGTCACGGAACGGCACGACAAGATGCTCAATCCTGTCAGAATGGGCCGTCTCCGAAAACACGAGTCCGAGCAAGAGCGCGCCGATCGCTTCAGCGACATGAATCGTTTCGGAAAAGCCGGCAATGAAAAAGAGCGCGGCGAAAATGACGATGACAAATACCTCGTTTGAACGGATATCAAGCAGCTTGTTCAGCAGAGGCGGCAATTTTCGGGCGGCAATGAAAAACAGCAGCATATATCCGAAAGCGATCACGATTGACATCAGCGCGCCTCCGACAGACGTCGCGTCTCCCAGAACAAGCCCGGAAACGACGGATAAGTAAACCGCCAGAAAGATATCCTCAAACATAATGATGCCGAGAATCAGCTCCGTTTCCGGATTGGCCGTGCGCTTTAAGTCGACAAGCACCTTTGCGACAATGGCGCTTGATGATATCGTGATGACGCCCGCCAATACAAGCACTTCCAAAAAGGAAAAGCCCGTGATAAAGCCGTAGATCAGCCCTAAACTGAAATTAATCAGAATATAAATCGTTCCGCCGGCGGCGATTGAACGTCCGGATTTGACTAATTTTCCGACCGAGAATTCAAGCCCGAGGTAAAAGAGGAGGAACAGGACGCCCATCCGCCCGAAAAATTCAATCACTTCCCGGCTTTCGATAAACGTCAGGTCAATGATGCCCGCTTGGGGCGCGTGCGGCCCGACGAGCATTCCTAAAATGATCAGGAAGGGGATGATCGAGAATTTAATTTTATTGGCGATGACACTCGCAATGGCCACAAGAACTAACGCCGTACCGACTTCAAATACGAGATGGTCCATAAACAGATCACACTCCGTCTCTGGAGAGGAAGTCTTGGATCAGCTTTTTCAGATGCTTTCTTTCACCTGAGAGGACGAGTGTATCGTTTGCTTCAAGGAGCGAATCAGCGCCCGGGTTTAAAAACTTTTTCTGGTCATGCTTAATGATGGCGATGACCGTCACGTCATAGTTTTGGCGCACATCCAGTTCGCCGAGCGTCCGCCCTGCCGCTTTTGCCCCTTTTTCAACTTTAAACCATTCGATAATCAGATCGCTGAATGCCATTTCAATCGATTCAAGCGCCTGCGGTTTATACACCATCCCGCCGATAATCGCGGCAATCTGTCTTGCTTCCGCATCATCAAGTGAAATGCTTGCCAGAAGCTCATCAGGGTCGCGGTCATCAAATCTGTAAATTTCCCGCCTGCCGTCATCATGAATGATGATCGTCATTTTTTCATGATTTCTCGTTTCGATTTCGAATTTTTTCCCGATGCCGGGCAGATCGTTTTCTTTAATATTCATAAAAAATCCCTCCGGAATATACTGTTTTTACACCGTAAATACAGATTGGCAATGAGAAATGGTCTGATGCCGGAGGTAATTTGACTGGTATTGTATCGGAATGGCGCATGTCCTTTCCATTGTGGAATCAATGAATTGATCAAGAGGTTTGACAGATAACAGGGAGATCATCCGGGATAACGCACCGTATCCTTTTGACAGGCCTTGCGGAGCGGTTTTGGTTTGAACCGGCGTCTTTGCCGATTCCGTTTCCTGCGGATAAACCGAAATTTGTACATGGCTGTCTGTTTCTGTCACCAATTGGGAAGGAAGAGCGACATCCGAAGGGGGGAACAGCACCATAAAAAAGCTCAGTAACAAGCTGAGTATCACATATTTCATTATCGGTGTTTTTCCCCCCTTTTGTTTTGTATATCAATTTCACTATATAAAAATGTATGTTCAGTTTCAAATGATATGCATTTTTCGGTATCTGTTGACCTTGAAAAATAAAGGAGTTTCGCTTCGGGGAAAGGAATATATCATTTGAACAAAATATGTAAGCGGATTCAAGGGGGATGTAAACATGCAGTATATTCGTTATGAAGAAAAGGGAAAGATCGCAGAGATTGTGCTGAACCGGCCTGACAGTTACAACGCGCTGAATGAACAAATGCTCCGGGAATTGGAAAATGCATGCGTTATGGCAGCCGACAGCGAAGCGCTTATCGTGCTTTTACGGGGGGAAGGCCGGGGATTTTCCGCGGGCGGTGATATTCAGATGATGACGTCGGATCATGATTCAGGAGAATATGAACGGCTCATGAAAATGATCGAATCCATTACGCTGACCCTCTATGATATGAAAAAAATTGTGATTGCCGCCATCCACGGAGCCGCGGCGGGGCTCGGGCTGAGTTTCGCGCTGTGCGCCGATGTGGTGCTCGCCGAAGAAAACGCCCGCCTCGCGATGAATTTCATTGGCATCGGATTGGTTCCCGACGGAGGAGGCCATTATTTATTAATGAGACGCGTCGGTGAGATCGAAGCGAAAAAACTGATTTGGAGCGGTGAAAAATTGCCGGCTGAAAAAGCGGTGCGGCTCAAGCTGGCCGACGGGCTGTTCAGCGGCGGTCCTGCGGAGGGGGCACAACCGTATATCGACCGATTGCTGCATGCGCCGCTGTCAGCAATGATTGAAACGAAAGCTATTTATCAGAGCCTCCATATCAGCCGGTTAAAAGACGTTTTGTCTCTTGAACGAAAGGCCCAGGAAAATATGAGAAAAACGGATGATCATAAAGAGGGCATCCACGCCTTTTTAGAAAAACGGACGCCGCAATTTAACCGGTAAAATACAGAAGCCGGAAAGCTTCTGTTATCTGTGGAATAAAATCAGCTTTCCGGCTTCATTTACCAAGCGATGAGTACTGTTCTCAAGCTTTTTTTCCTTTAATAAAGCCTCTCCGGCGGCCTTCGCCTCCGCCTCATTATCCGCTTCGATCCGTTCATTCAGCAGCGTTTCTCCCGACGCATGGAATGCGGTCAATACATATTGTCCCATCATGTCACCCCCTTTATAGAATGATATTCTGATAAAGAATTTAAAATCCTCCATTAATTTTTACCCATTAATAGTATATAATGGGTCAAGGAAGGAGTTGGATTCGTGCTTACAATTGAAAACGTAACGAAAACATTCGGCAGCTTTACCGCTGTTGACAATTTGAACCTGCAAATACCTGAAAGGGAAATGTTCGGGCTGCTCGGCGCAAACGGCGCGGGAAAAACGACGACCTTTCGGATGATTTTAGGTCTTTTAAGCCTGACTGACGGGCATATCACCTGGAAAGGGCAGCCGGTCAATTATTCCATCAGTGAAAAAATCGGCTATCTCCCGGAAGAGCGGGGGCTGTATCCGAAAGTGAAGGTGAGTGACCAGCTTGTCTATCTGGCGAGATTAAAAGGAATGGGCAAAAAAGAGGCGGAAAAAGAGCTCATGACATGGCTCGAGCGGTTCGGCATTACAGATTACAAGAATAAGAAAGTCGAAGAGCTGTCGAAAGGAAACCAGCAGAAAATCCAGTTCATTTCGGCCGTCCTGCATAAGCCTGAACTGCTGATTCTCGATGAACCTTTCAGCGGTCTTGATCCGGTGAATGTCGAGCTGCTGAAAGAAGCGGTCATTTCTTTGAAAAACAGCGGCGTTTCCATCGTTTTTTCAAGCCACCGAATGGAGCATGTGGAAGAGCTTTGCGAGAATTTATGCATTCTCCAGAAGGGAAAACCCGTCGTTCAAGGCAATCTGAAAGACATTAAGCGGTCTTTCGGCAAAAAAAATGTCACCGTTCATTCAGATGATGACCTCAGCTTTTTAAAAACGCATGAAGGCGTCGTGAAATGGAAGGAAACAAATGACGGGATCAGACTGCAGGTCGCGAATGAACCGGTTTCTCAGGATATTTTCCGGGCGCTTCAAGGGAAAGGTTTTATACGGAAGTTCGAATTGGAAGAGCCGTCACTGCATGATATTTTTATAGAAAAGGTGGGGGCCGTTTATGAGTAAATTTTGGATTATGCTGTTCCATACATATAAAAACAAAATCACGACAAAGTCATTCATTATTTCGACCGCCATTACCGTTTTATTAGTATTAGCGGTGACCAACCTGCAATCGATTATATCCGTGTTTCAATCGGATGACGGCAAGCAGCAAATCGCAGTGATTGATGAAACGGGCGGGCTGTACCCGGCGTTTGCAAAACAGCTTAAAGCGGCGGATACAGACAATGATCTGCAGGCAATGGAGACGAAGGAGTCCGAAAAAGATGCCGTAAAGCGTGTCAAAGACGGTGAATGGGACGGACTGTTTATCATCAGACAAGATCAAAAAGGAACGATAACAGGAGCATACAAGGCGCTGACCATTTCCGATGAATCAGCGTATAAACTGCTCAAGCAGGCTTTAACCCAGACAAAAACCGCTGTCGAAACCGCCAAGCTCGGCATTTCGGCAGAAAAAGTCAGCAGCCTCTACACTCCGCCGGAAGTCAGCAAAGACGCGCTGGAAAAAGGGGCGAAATCCGAGGAAGAGCTCGGTCAGGTAATGGGGCTTGTATACATCATGCTGTTTGTTATCTACTTCTCAGTTATCATGTACGCAAGCATGATTGCGATGGAAGTGGCGACGGAAAAATCGTCCCGCGTCATGGAAATTTTAATTTCAAGCATGCCGCCGATTCAGCAGATGTTTGCCAAACTGTTCGGTATCGCGCTCGTGGGGATCACACAGTTTGCGGTGCTGATTGCAGCGGGTTATCTCTCACTGAAGCTGAACCCTCAAAATGATGCGTCGTCGCCGATCAGTGCATTTCTCAATTTTACGGATGTTCCCGTCTCGACGATAGTCTATGCCGTCATTTTCTATTTGCTCGGCTATTTTCTTTACGCGACGCTTGCCGCGTTTCTAGGCAGTGTTGTCAGCCGGATAGAGGACGTACAGCAGACGATTCAGCCGATGGTTTTTTTAGTCGTGGCAGGTTTTATGATCGCCATGTTCGGCATCGGCAATCCTGACGCCGGTTTTATTACCGTTACATCTTACATTCCGTTTTTTACGCCGATGATTATGTTTTTACGCGTCGGGATGCTTGATATCCCGTTTTGGCAGGCTGCGGCCGGAATCGCCCTGACACTGCTCACTATCGTGATCTTTGCCGCGGTCGGCGCGAAAATTTACAAAGGCGGCGTTTTGATTTACGGAAACGCCAGCGGATTCAAAGCGATCAAACAAGCGCTGCGCATCTCCAAAAAATAAGTGAAACAGCCCGGAACAGCCGGGCTGTTTTTTTATTTTGCAGAACGTGCATTCGTATAAAAACGGTGCTAAAATAAGGGTAATTCAATTTGCAGAAAGGGGAGGGCAAGATGGCTGATCTGACGTTTATTCATGCCGCTGACCTGCATCTGGACAGCCCGTTTTACGGCATTTCGAATCTGCCTGAACCGGTATATGCGCGTATTAAAGAAAGCACATTTCACAGCGTCCGCCGACTGACGGACGGGGCACTCCGGGAGCAGGCAGATTTCGTGCTGCTTTCCGGGGATCTGTTTGACGAAGCCAACAGAAGTTTAAAAGCCCAGCTGTTTTTGAGAAAACAGTTTGCGAGATTACAGGAAGCGGATATCCAAGTGTTCGTCATATTCGGCAACCATGATCATTTGGGCGGTAAGTGGACGCCGATTGAATGGCCGGAAAATGTACATATCTTCACCTCGGATACACCGGAGGAAAAATCTTTCTTTAAAAACGGAGAGCTTGCGGCAAGCATATACGGATGCAGCTATCAGGAAAGAAGCGTAACGGTCAATCAGGCGGCCCGTTACCGGAAAATGACCGGCGCGCCTTATCATATCGGCATGCTCCACGGCATGTTATCAGGAGCGGAAGGGCATGACCCGTACTGCCCGTTTACGAAAGAAGACCTTGAAAAAAGCGGCATGGATTACTGGGCGCTCGGACACATTCATAAACGGCAGGTTCTGTCCGCCCAGCATCCCGCCGCCATTTACCCCGGGAATATTCAAGCCCGGCATTTAAAAGAAACCGGGCCTAAGGGATATTATCTCGTCCGGGCGGCAAACGGTGAGATGTCTTGGGAATTCAAAGAAGCGCATGATGTGTTATGGGAGGAAATTGATCTTGATATCTCCGGAGCTGAACATATGACTTCACTTCTGAAAGCCGCATCGGATACATTCTCCGGCTTGCGCGCGGCGGGCCGCCCGGCATGTGTCAGGCTGGTGCTTCGCGGCGCGGCGCCCCGCTTTTGGACGGAGGCGCCCGCAGGTATCGCGGAGGAGCTACTTTCCGCTTTACAGGAGGAAGAGGCCGAAGAGGAATGTTTCATCTGGCCGCTTGCGCTTGAGGATCGGACGGACGAAACAGACAGCGTGCCGCCCGATCCGTTTTTTAAAGGGCTGCTTCAGGACATAGAACAATGCGCGGACATGAGCGGTGTATTTGAAGCCCTTGAGCGTCATCCCGTATACCGGCGTCAGATGGCTTCATTTACAGATGAAGAGATACTGGATATTAAGCGGCAGGCTCAAGCCGTTTTAAGACGCCAAATGAAGGAGCTTCAGCGATGAAAATAACGGCGATGCATATTTACCAATATGGAAAATTTTCTGACCGAAGTTTTCAGCTGTCAGATTCTCCCGTGCAAGTGATCTACGGATTAAATGAAGCGGGGAAAACGACATTGATGTCCTTCATCAAAAGCGTGCTGTTCGGTTTTCCGAAATCAAAAAAATACGAACCGAAAAACGGCGGGGTTTACGGCGGCACTGTGGAATTGAAGCATGGCGATCACGGTGCTGTCAAAATCGAACGGACAAAAGGCGCTGCCGAAAAAGTCAGAGTGTATACGGCTTCAGGCGAAATCAAGGACGGAGAATGGCTCAAACAGCTTCTCTCCGATACAGACCGGGCGCTGTACGAAGCGATCTATTCGTTCGATGTATTCGGACTGCAGGAGATTCAAGCTTTTAACCGGGACAAAATCGGCGAGTTTCTCCTGTATTCGAGCTTATTCGGGTCGGAAGCGGCGGCAAAGCTTGACGGGCGACTGGCAAAAGAACTTGACAGGATGTATAAGCCGAACGGGCGGAACCCCCGCTTAAATCAGGAGTTGGATACATTAAAGCGGCTCAGCGCCCAGCTGAAACAGGCGGAAGCTGCGGAAGCGGGCTATCACAGCCTTCTGGAAGAGAAAAAAAGCGCCGGCGGCCGTTTGCAGGATGCCGAAGCACGATTGAAAGATATAACTGAAGAAATCAAAACAGTAAAATCGGCGATAGAAGCAAAGCCGCTCGCAGACAAAAAAACAGCCTTGGAAAGCGAACTTTCTTCTTATCCGGAAGCATTGAAGCAATTCCCGAAGGACGGAATGCATCAGCTTGAAAAATACGAATCGCATCTCCATCCGAAAGCGGCCCGTCTTGAGGGGCTTCGGGCAAAAGCGGCTGAACTCAGACGGCAGGCTGAGCTGCTCGCTCCAAATGAAGACTTGCTGCAAAAAGAGCGGCAGCTGCAGGAGCTTTCCGGCGAGCAGCATATGTATGAATCGCGCGGCGAACAGCTTGCCGCCATCCAATCACAGATCCGGCAGACATCTGCCCGCGTTTCGTCAGGATTGCAGCAGCTCGGAAGACATGAGGAAGACGGCATTCTTTCACTGAACACCGATTATGAATATGAATGGCGGCTGCAGGAAGCCGTGCAGAGCGCCGGACAGGCTAGAGAAAGAAAGACACAGCTTGATGCGATTTTCGAACAAGCGCGGCTGGAGCTGGAAGAAGCCGAACGAAAACATGCCGTGACGGCGGAAAACATTTTGGACCCCGCTGTCAGGAAAGAAAAAGAAGCCGCTTTACAATCATATAAGCAAACGGCTGATACAGAAGGAAACGAATGGCAGGCACATGTTCAGCATCTGGAAAAACAGCGCGCCAAGCAAAAAAAGCTCTTTCTCGGTGCGGGCATTCTGTTCATTGCGATTTTCGCTATGTTAAAGGAATGGCTGCCCGCCGCCCTTTTTACCGGTGCTCTGCTGCTGTATATGCTGTCCGGCATGCAAAAACCGCTGCCGTCAGAAAGAGGAGGGCCCGGACACAAGAAAAAGAAGCCGGCGATCTCCAAAGAAGCGGCTGATCTTCTGCAGGAAGAGCTTTGGCGTGACGGCCGGCACCGGCAGCAGCTGATTGCGGATCAAGCCGTGCTTGAACAGAAAGAATCGGCATATGAAAGGGTCATCCGCCAATATGAAGAATGGGAGGCCGAAATGGCGCCGTCTGCAAAACAGGCGGAACTTTTTATGAATGAACTGGGGTTTTTAGGAAGTCCTTCCCATCTTCTTGACGCATATCATGTGATGAAAGATGTCAAAAAAGAAATCCTTAACAAGCATGAGCTGACCATTGAAGCGGGCAGGCTGCAAAAGCTGCAAAGAGCATTTGAGGACCGGGTCAAAAAGCTGAGTCCTTCAGACGGAAGGGAGCTGTCCGTAAAAGAAAGACTGCACGTTTTGCTGGCTCAGGCGGAACGGGCCCGTGAGGAAGCAAAACGAAAACAGGCGCTCGAAACGGATCTGCTGCATGCACAAGAGCAAATGCGTGAATTAAACGAAGAAGTTCATTACTACGAACAGCAGGTCAAACAGCTTTTCATGGCGGCAGGCGCAAAAAACCGCGAGCACTTTTGTGAACTCGCCAGGCTGAATGAAAGCCGCCGGGAAACAGAGCGGCAGCTGCGCGAAATCAAAACGCACTTGTCCGGCATAGGCGGAAAACAGCTGGAGCCGTACATGAGCCGCACAGTGTCCGAACTTGAACATACAGTCGTTCAGAAGGAAACAGAGAAAAGAACGCTTGAGGAAAAAAGCGCCCAGCTCCGTGAGCAAACCGCTTTATTAACGGTGAAGCAAGAGCAGCTGGAGTCCTCGGGGCTTGTATCCGATTTAAAACAGCAGACAGAAATGCAGAAGGAGCGCGTGAAAAAAACCGCAAAAGAGTGGGCTGCATTACAGACGGTCAGACACATTATAAGGGAAAAAATGGAGCGGCATAAAAAAGTGACGCTTCCCCGTCTGTTAGAAACCGCCGGTGCATTATACGGACCGCTTACGGACGGACGCTATCACAAATTGTATTTCTCCGAGGCTGATGATTCCATTATGGTCATGCGGAAAGACGGAACGGTGTTTTCTGCAGGCGAACTGTCACAGGCGGCATGCGAGCAGCTTTATGCGGCGATTCGTTTTGCCCTTGCGTCAGAGAGGGAATCTGCGGTATCACTGCCGTTTTTACTTGATGACAGTTTTGTCCATTTTGACAGGCAGAGGCTGCAGCGGCTGTTTGATGTGCTGAATCAGCTTTCAGAAGGCGGGCGGCAGATACTTTATTTCACCTGCCATGAGCATGTCAGCCGGTCTTTTCAAAGCGGACAAGTCATGCGGCTCCTGTCATAAAAGAGTTTATTTTCAAAAAAGAGGTATGTGCTATACTGGTATTATGTAAGATATGGAGGGAGCTTTTAATAGAATGGCAAAAGGTATTATGCTGCACGAGGTCGGCGAGCAGGTCGATCAATACTTTCTGATTAAATCTTCGACTAAGGGAATCGCAAGCAACGGAAAACCATTCCTGACGTTAATGCTGCAGGACCAATCGGGAGATATCGAAGCGAAGCTGTGGGATGCCAAGCCGACTGATGAAGTAACATACGCGGCGCAGACGATCGTGAAGGTGATCGGAGATGTCCATCACTATCGCGGACGAAACCAGCTTAAGCTGAGAAACATCCGGCCGGCCGGCGAGAACGAAAATGTCAGCATTGATGATTTTCTGGAAACGGCGCCGATTCCGAAAAATGAAATGATGGAAACCGTCACTCAATACATTTTTGAAATGAAAAACCCAAACATCCAGCGGATCACGAGACATCTGGTCAAAAAATATGCGGCTGAGTTTATGGATTACCCGGCTGCGGCTAAAAACCACCATGAGTTCGTCTCCGGGCTCGCGTATCATGTAGTGTCCATGCTGAACCTGGCAAAAGCGATTGCCGATCTGTATCCGTCTCTTGACCGGGATTTACTGTATGCCGGAGTCATTCTGCATGATCTAGGCAAAGTAAAAGAGCTTTCAGGCCCCGTCTCCACAACGTACACCGTGGAAGGGAATCTGCTCGGACACATTTCGATCATGGTGACAGAGCTTTCAAAAGCAGCCGAAGAGCTTCAGATTGACGCTGAAGAAGTGCTGATTCTGAAGCATTTGATTTTAAGCCATCACGGAAAAGCGGAATGGGGAAGCCCGAAACCGCCGATGGTGAAAGAAGCGGAAATTCTGCACTACATTGACAATCTGGATGCAAAAATGATTATGATGGACAGAGCGCTGGAACGGGTGAAGCCGGGCGAATACACAGAGCGTGTATTTGCGCTTGAAAACCGTTCTTTCTACAAACCGACTTTCCATCAATAAGATAAAAAGGCCGATTCTCTATGATCGGTCTTTTTTACGTTCAGCTCTCATAACTTGTCTTTATCAAGCATAGCTTAGAATAAAGACTCTGGGTGAAAAAGGGAGGAAACCGACGTGTTATTTTTTCCTTGGTGGGTATACCTTTGCATTATCGGAATTATTTTCAGCGCTTATAAGCTTTTCACAACAGCTAAAGAAGAGGAAAAGCTTGACCAGTCGTTTATTGAAAAAGAAGGAAGGGTGTATATTGAACGGATGGAACAGGAACGCGAGCGCCGTATGGCGGCGCCCGCAAGTGAAAACGAGGATGCGGAAGAAAACTCCAATCATTCCATCGCATAAAAAAACTGTGCGGCTCGCCGAGAGCCCGCACAGTTTTTTTATTTAGATTGAGAAGATGATGATGTTGAAGTGTTAAACGTGTCTTTTAAGTCTTTGTCTTCAACTTTTACGTCAGCTTTTTTCATGACTTTTTGAATTGCCGCCTGTACAGCTGAGTTGTCGTTTAATTTCTGCTTAAGAACTTCTTCTTTCAGTTCTTTTTTCATGTCATCATATTTGCCGCGTTCTTCTGTCTTTTTGATGATATGATAACCGAACTTTGTTTTGACCGGATCGCTGACTTGTCCGACTTTCAGACCGAATGCAGCTTTGCTGAATGTTTCATCCATTGACTTTTTATCGAACCAGCCAAGGTCGCCGCCGTTGTCTTTTGAGCTGTCAGTTGAATATTCTTTCGCAAGCGTTTCAAACTTCTCGCCTTTTTTCAGCTTTTTCTCCACTTCGTCAGCTGTCTTTTTGTCAGCGACAAGGATGTGGCTCGCGCGGATTTTACCTTTTAAGCCGTCGTAATATTCTTTCGTATCGGAGTCAGTCACTTTGATGTTGTCTTTCGCCGCTTTTTGTGCAAGCAGTTCGTACTTCACCTGATCTTTCAGGTAATCTTCGCCGTACTGCTGTTTAAGGGCGCTGTACTGATCGCCGAGCTGCGTTTTGTACTCTTTCAGCTTGGTATCGATTTCTTTATCCGATACTTTGTATTTTTTTGCTAATACTTTTTCTTGTACGAGCTGTGTCAGCACACTTGCGCCCGCGGTTTTTTTCATGTTCGTGTAGAGCTCGCCTTTTGTTACATTTCCGGCATCCGTCTTGGCAATCACGTCGTTGTCGCCGCTGCTGCAAGCGCTGAGAGCCAGGACGCTCGTTGCCGTAATAGCTGCTATCGCGATTTTCTTCATTCCATTAAACACTCCTAATCATCCAAATTAAATTGCATATGCGTATCATAACATATTGTGGCTTTCTGTAAAAAGATTTTAAATAAAGGGCATTCGTCTAGTCAAACTTTTTCCTTATACATACAAATATATTGATCATGAAAAGGAGGTAATGAACCATGGGCGGAGGATATTCAAACGGTTTCGCACTGCTCGTAGTACTGTTCATATTGCTTATCATCGTAGGTGCAGCTTACATTTGTTAAGCGAAACGGATCGCTTTTTCTAAAAGCGGTCCGTTTTCTTACCCGGGCGCCTAATCGTTTCAGAAGTAAATTGCATATGATGTAATTGGAAAAATAAAACGTTTTGTAGGAGGTGCTTTTGGAGATGGGTGAAGTATTTGCAGGCGGTTTTGCATTATTGGTTGTTCTGTTCATCTTATTGATCATCATCGGCGCTTCTTGGCTTTATTAAGAAAAAAATATGGCTGTCGGGGGTCAGACCTCCGTCAGCCATATTTTTTTGCCTGTTTACACAGTAAAGGAGATCTCGACGAATGAAGAGATCAGTAAAATTAAAATAGATACATTAATAAAACGGAATACCTTATCCTGCCGGTCTTCAGGAATCTCTCTGACAAGGCATAATGTATTTGTGAGCCTGTTTATGAAATAAAGAATAAACAGGGCAGCCACGATAAAATAGAATAAAATGATGGGAGATTCCCCCTCTCTCTGAACTGCTCCCATATTACATTACCAAATATTTATTAAAAAAGATAGAATGTAACCTGAAAAATCAGCGGGACATCAAGACTCCGGCACTTTTTTTACTAAAATATCAAAACCGTCGGATTCCTGGTCAATCAGACATGATTTGGGCGCTTTGACCAGATGGAGCGCAAACAGAAGATCAGGCAGGCAATACCCCGCATGAATGCTCGAAATCATATAAAAGTAATGAGCGTGTCTCGGAAATGCCAGTCCGGCATAAAACAATAACGGCGTAATGAATAAAAACGGGCTGATCGTTGAAATCAGCATCGTCGTTTTCGGTATGCCTTTCCATGTCGGCATCCGCAAGAAGTACATTTTCATTTCCTTTTTTCTTTTTTTACAGATCATCGGCAGGACATGTATGACTTTATGTACAAATAAAGTAACAACGAGCAGAACACAAAAAGCAAACACGTGCCCGTCACTTAAACTGATATTCGGACGCAGCAGCCCGAATGCCAAGAAGTTGCATATAAAAAACAGGATCATAAAACCTACAGCAGTCAATAATAAACGAACCGCACCATAATCTTTGATCAGATTAATGGTTTTCCAGCAATTCATCAGAGTCATCCTTCCGTACAAAGATGGAATACAATCTCAAAATAATTTACTCTCTTCAGGAGAAAAAATCAATCCTTTTTTAAAGAAAAAAATAAACCTGGAAAGAGAAGAACAGAAGAGCTCGATGAAACATGGAAATGTACGGTTTAACCTTTCTTCTCCATTCATTATCAGCTAAAATAAGATTAAAGATAGAAAGAAGTGAAACGGATGGATTCAATGGATCAGCGTATCGGGCGTTTAGAATATTACATACAATTGCTGGTGAAAACGGTGGATATGGATAAGTACCCTTTTTATGCGATGATGATTGAAAAAGGGCTGACCGAAGAAGAAGGAGAAGAGGTCGGGCGGATCTGCCGCGAATTGGAGGACGAGCTGGAGTCGCAAAAAGCGCAAGGCTTTGTGACGTTTGACAAGCTCCTTGCGCTTTTTGCGGGACAGCTGAACGAAAAATTAGATGTTCATGAAACGATTTTTGCTCTGTATGAGCAGGGGCTTTATACAGCGCTGATGGAAGAATTTATTGAGATTATGAAGCACTTTGATTAACTGTTGATCGGTTCCAGCTCTTCAGCCGTTTCATGGGCAGCCGATTCGTCTGTTTTTTTCTTCAGCCTTCCGTCTTCACTATCAAAATCATTGTTTATGTTTGTCAATGATTTCTCGAATATCTCCATAAAATCTTCGCCGTAAATGTGGCGGATGACACAGGTTAATTCTTCAACCTCAGGAAACTTCCCGAATAAGTGGTAGATCGGCTGTGAGCCTTTAAACACAGCGTTTCTCGACGGATCAAACTCCTCAAGCAGGCTTTCGAATACATTTTCCCCTTCTTCTGTTAACTGAATGTACGTGTTCCGTTTATCATTCAGCCGCTTGGAAAATTTCAGATATCCCCGTTCTTCAAGCTTTTTTGAAAAGTTAAATGCAGTTGATACGTGCATAACGCCGAATTTGGCGATTTCTGAAATAGAAGCTCCTTTAAGCTGATAGGCAATCCATAATATATGATGCTCATTAATATTAAGGTCGTACGGCTTCAGCCAATTCTGCCAGTCTTTCTCGATAGATTTCCAGAGCGCTTTGGACAGCTGCGCCATTTTTTGGGTATAGATTAAAGCTTCTTTTAGATCGTAAGGCGGTTCAACACGATTCAATACAGATCACCTGCTTCACATTTTCTTTTCCTCTATTATGCCAATAAAATAAAGATTAATAAAGATGAAAATTTAAGAATTTTATAATAAATTCTTGATCCGTTGCTGGGAAAGGCTTTAAACCGCAAAAAAAAGTGCGGAACGCAATATGTCCGCACTTTTTTTGGTTGTATAGGATATTAGTTTTGTAAGGTTTTCTCCAGCTGTCTGATTTTCTCTTCGATATCAGCGATTTCCTTTTGGAGATCCTGCTGGTGCGGCTTGATTTCCTCCTGCCACCTTTTAATGCTGGTCTGAAGCTCTCCGCCTACGTCTTTAATGACTTCTGCGCTTTCTTTCGCCGTTTGGACAAGCTGGTCCTTAAGCGCCATTCCGTCTTTTTTTAACCGTTTGATTGTGTCCTCAATTGAATTGCAATTCGCTTTGATTTTGCCCCGCAGCTCTTTTCCGGATGAAGGAGCCGAGAGTAACACCGCTGCGCCTCCGATCAATCCGCCTACGAAAAGGCCTGTTAAAAGGGAACGTCCGTCAGCCATTTGAAATCACCCCGTTTTTTTTCTCATAACTTTTATCATTTTTGTTCAGAAGAATAAACTTCTATACATAGCTTGCTTTATTTTAGCATATTTTTTAAGGGAAAAGGAGGGAGAAGGTTGTCTGTCTTTATGATTGTTTTATCTTGTATGGCTCTTGTCTTTGCGGCGGGCGCCGTTTATTACCTGAAACTGCTCGGCCAGGCCGCTTCTTATCCGCCGAAGCGGGTCGTCCGCCAGAAGGCCATTGTCTGCTCAGCAGGAACCGCCCTCGCATTGTTCCTTATCTTTTTCACAAAACTTCTCGTATAAAACATGCTGAAACACATTAAAAAACCTCTTCCGGCCGGAAGAGGTTTCGGTATGCGGTTATTACACCGTTTCAATCATATTGGACCGTTTTAAGATCGTCTGCACAATCGGATGCATAATGATAATGGCGATCGTATTCAGCGCAGCCGCCGGAAGGACGACCGCGAGCACCAATGCGGTGAATCCGCCCGGCAGGCCGACAATCAGAAGGGCCAGCGCCAAAAAGAGCAAACCGGAGATGAAGGTGCCGGCTATCGTAATGACGGCGGCGGCCGCTGTTTTCACGCTCTTCTTCACCAAAAGCGCCAGCGCGAGAAACAGAAACGCCGTTACCGGTTTTTCAATGATATTCGGAAGCTGTCCGCCCGGAAAAGATGTCGTGAGTGCGGAAATGATTCCCGTTACAATCCCGATCATCAGCACGTTCTGCACACGGGGGAATAACAGAATACCCATAAACATCATCACAAGCATCATATCGGGTTTCATTCCGAATAATACCGGCGGCATAATGGAATGAAGCACCGCTCCGATTGCCGCAAACAGGGCCATAATGACTAATTCTTTTGTTTTCATACTAAGCTCTCCTCTGCTAAGCTTTTTCGCCATCCAATAATATGCTCGTCATTTATTGCGATGGCCGGAAAAATTGATATGCAAACAGTATATCAAAGGAACCGTTATGTTAGAAGAAATTTATTCGTTTTCCTGCTGGAACTTTCTCATAAACTGAGCCAGTTTTTCACAATCAGCCAGGCTGACGGCATTGTAGATAGACGCCCTGCAGCCTCCGACTGAGCGGTGGCCGCCGAGTCCGGTCATTTTAGCCGCTTTCGCTTCATCAACGAATTTTTTCGTGAGACTGCTGTCGCGGAGGGTGAACGTGACGTTCATGTGAGAACGGCTGTCTTTTGCGGCATGCCCAGCGTAAAACCCGCCGCTTGCGTCGATTGTGCCGTACAGGACGTCGGCCTTTTCCTGATTGCGCCGTTCAGCCGCTTCGACACCGCCGTTTTCAGCCAGCCATTCAAGGACGAGGCTCAGCATATAAATCGCAAACGTAGGCGGCGTATTATACAGTGAATCGGCTTTTGTGTGAGTGGAGTATTTCAAAATTTTAGGGACGTTGGCGTTTTCGTTTTCAAGCCATGATTTTTTCATGATGACGACCGTGACGCCGGACGGCCCGAGGTTTTTCTGGGCTCCGCCATAGATGACATCAAACGTTTTGACATCAATTTTTCTGCTCAGGATGTCGCTTGACATGTCGGCTACGAGCGGGATCGGTGAATTCGGGAACTCTTTCCACTGCGTTCCGAAAATCGTGTTGTTGGACGTAATATGCAGGTAGGCGCCGTCTTTGATTCCTGAGAGGTCCGCTTCCGGTATGTGGTTGTGGTTTGAATCTGCGCTTGTTGCCGTGACGGATGTGTTTCCGAACAGTTTCGCCTCGGCGAGTGCTTTTTCAGACCATGCGCCTGTTACGATGAAGTGCGCCGTTTTTTCCGGCGTTAAAAAGTTCATCGGCAGCATGGAGAATTGAAGGCTTGCGCCGCCTTGAAGAAATAAAATATCATAATCGTCGGGAATATCCATCAGTTCTTTCAGAAGGCTTTTGGCTTTTTGGTGCACCGCGTCATATTCTTTGCTCCGGTGGGACAGCTCCATGACGGACATGCCAGTATCATTGAAGTTGACAAATTCTTTTTGCGCTTTTTGCAGCACATCCAGTGGAAGGGCTGCGGGTCCTGCATTGAAATTCGTTGTACGTTCCATGTTTACGATCTCTCCCTGTTTTCCGCTTTAGTGTAAGAAATAATACAATTATCCTATCACAATTTTTTGATTTTTTTGATATAAAAAAATATAATTTATGTTTTTTGTGTTTCCGGACGCAAAAAAACCTCATCTTTAAGATGAGGCAAGCCGTTTTCTGACGGTTGAAGCGATCTCCTGAAGATCGTCAGGCGTATAGTCTTCGGCGTGGGTCTTCCAGACAGCCCCGAAACCGTCGCCTTTTCCGTAACGCGGAATGATATGCATGTGAAAATGGAACACCGATTGGCCCGCTTTTTCACCGTTGTTATTGAGAATATTCAGCCCGATCGGCTCGAATTCATCGCGGATGGAGCGTGCGATTTTCGGCACCGCTTCAAAATATTCTTTAGAAAGCTCAGGCGTAAACTCGTACACGTTTTCGATATGTGTTTTCGGAATCACGAGCGTATGGCCTTTTGTGACCTGGCTGATATCAAGAAACGCCGCGACGTGTTCATTTTCGTATACTTTTGAAGACGGAATGTCACCGGCAATGATTTTGCAGAAAATACAATCGTCCGCTTTGTGCATAGATGGGTTTCCTCCCTGAAAAGAAATATATGTATATTCTCATCGTACCACAAAAACGGCCAAAACAAAAAACAGGATGAACGGCTGCGCGTTCACCCTGATGCAGAAGTACGAGCTTTATCACAGAAAATTGAATATGCCTTTTGTAAGCACCTCATTTGTTTTTAAAATGAAGACTTATGGGTCTGCTTAATCATTCCTGGGACAAACACCTCATTTGATTATTTCATCATGAATGAAGAACATCATCAAAGCAGTGTGTGAAGAAATTGTAAGCACAGGACATGTTGATTTTCATCCAACTGTTCTAAGACGTCTTTTATAAACACCTCATTTTCAGTTGATTAAAGCTGTTTCCTTCTACATAGATTATGATGTCCGCCAAAACGATAACTATGCACACTTTTCACGTGAGAAAAAAAGGGAATCGTTTCAAATCAGACTTTATTTTTGGTACTATGAAGAAAAACGAATCAGAAGGGGAGAAATTATGTCTCTGCTATCGGTAAAAGACTTAACCGGCGGTTATACGAGAAACCCGGTCTTAAAAAATGTTTCATTCACCCTTGAGCCGAACCAGATTGTCGGACTCATCGGATTAAACGGCGCGGGCAAAAGCACGACGATCCGGCATATTATCGGATTAATGGACCCGCATAAAGGCTCGATTGAGCTGAACGGCAAGACGTTTTCGGAGGATAAGGAAAGCTACCGCTCGCAATTTACGTACATCCCAGAAACGCCGGTGCTGTATGAAGAACTGACGCTCAAGGAGCATCTGGAGCTGACGGCCATGGCGTACGGCCTTTCCAAAGAAACGCTTGAAAAAAGGCTTCCTCCGCTTCTGAAAGAATTCAGAATGGAAAAAAGGCTGAAATGGTTTCCCGCTCACTTTTCCAAAGGGATGAAGCAGAAAGTCATGATCATGTGCGCGTTTCTCGCGGAGCCTTCGCTTTATATCATTGACGAGCCGTTTCTCGGCCTTGACCCGCTTGCGATCAATGCATTGCTGGAGCGGATGGACGCCGCGAAAAAAGCCGGATCAAGCGTGCTGATGTCAACGCATATCCTGGCTACGGCAGAGCGCTACTGTGACGCTTTCATTATTTTACATAACGGCGAAGTGCGGGCAAGCGGCACACTGGAAGAACTGAGAGAGCAGTTCGGCATGAAAGACGCAGCTCTTGATGACTTGTATATTGAACTGACGAAGGAAGACGCCGGCCATGAATAATATGTCTACTATTTGGCAGTCCCGGCTTGAAGAGCATATAAAGGAAACCAGAATGTATATGAAATATATGCTCAATGATCATCTCGTCATTGTGCTGATCTTTTTTATTGCCGGCGCGGCGAGCTGGTACAGCAAGTGGGTCAAAGACATTCCCGTTCATTTTCCGTCATTTTGGGTGATGGCAGTGCTCTTTTCATTTGTGCTGACCGGTTCATACGTCCGGACGCTGCTAAAGGAAGCGGACCTCGTGTTTCTGCTGCCGCTTGAACCGAAAATGGGGACATACTTTAAGCATTCATTTAAGTACAGCTATCTGTCACAGCTGTTTCCGCTTATTGCCCTGTCGGTTGTATGCATGCCCCTGTTTTTTGCTGTAAGTCCGGGGGCGTCGCTCGCGTCGTATGCCGCCGTATTTATTCAGATGCTGGCGGTAAAAGCGTGGAATCAGGCCATGGAGTGGCGGATGACGTTTATGAATGACAGAAGCATGAAAATGATGGATGCGGTCATACGCTTTATCTGCAATATGCTGCTTTTATACTTCGTCTTACAGTCGTTTTATGTGTACGCTGCCGCCGTCTACATTGTGATGGCCGGCCTTTATGTGTATTTCACATCGGCCGCAAAACATAAATCATTAAAATGGGAAGCTCATATTGAATATGAATTAAGAAGGAAGCAGCGGTTTTACAGAATCGCCAATCTGTTTACCGATGTGCCTCACCTGAAAAAACAGGCAAAACGCCGGGCGTATCTCGACTTTTTGCTCAGAATGATTCCGTTTGAACAGCGGAAAACGTTCTCCTATATGTATGCGCGGGCCTTTCTGCGTTCAAATGATTATCTCGGCATTCAGGTCAGGCTCACGATTATTTTTATCCTGATTATTATGCTCGTTTCCGCCAATCCGTGGATCACGGCGGCGTTAACCGTATTTACCGTCTTTATTACGGGAATACAGCTTCTGCCGCTGTTCGGGCATTTTCATCATCTTTCTCTGCAGGAGCTTTACCCGGTCAATCAGAAAGCGAAGCTGCAAAGTTTCTTTTCGCTGATGAAATCGGCATTAACCGTGCAGGCGCTGCTGTTCTGTGCAGCGTCAGCCTATGCCGCGGGAGTCAGCGGGGCACTGTATGCGGCTGTTGCTTCAGCCGTTCTGATTTTTGTGATCATGCCTTCGTATATGGGCGGAAGATTGAAAAAGTACGGCAAGCTGTAATCAATCGGGTTTTTGAAACCTCAATGAAAGAAGGAGACACAGATGACCGACGATCAGCAGCTGATACAGGAAGCACTGCAATGGAAAGCGCGTTTTTTGCGCAAAGATTCTATGCTTGAACGTTTTTCTAAAGGAATGCAGGCGAAAATAAATGAGCGGATTCCCGACAAAATTCATGCCGTCATCACAGAAAGCATAAAAAAAATGACCGAAGCAACAATGGCGGGTTCAAATCTGGTGAAAAGCAAGCGGGATACACACGGTATGACGCTTGCTGAAAAAGATGCCCTCGCCAGACAAACCATCGCATCGTACCAAAAGGTCGCGGCAGCCGAAGGTATCGGTACGGGGGCCGGCGGAATTTTTTTAGGGATGGCTGATTTTCCTTTGCTGCTATCCATTAAAATGAAATGTCTGTTCGATCTTGCCTCCATTTACGGCTATGATGTGAAAGACAGGGATGAGCGATTGTTTTTGCTGTTTATTTTTCAGCTGGCTTTCTCAAGCGGTGAACAGCGGAAACGCATATACTCAATGATTGAACAATGGGATTCGAAAAAGCATGATGTCGATTGGAGAGTTTTTCAGCAGGAATACCGCGATTATCTGGACGTGGTGAAGTTGTTTCAGCTTTTGCCGGTCGTCGGAGCCGCCGTGGGCGGAGCGGCCAATTATAAACTGCTGTCACAGCTCGGTGAGACGGCAAGACACGTTTTTCATTTAAGAATCACAGCAGCCGGTACGTAATGTACCGGCTGTTTTTTTTATGTCAGCGGGGGTAGCTCACCGCGGCACCGATAAGCACCTTGGCGGCCGTCAGCATCGCTTTTTCATTAAAATCAAATTTCGGATGATGATGAGGGTAAATGGTTTCCGCGTTTTCTAAAGCGGCGCCCGTAAAGAAAAATGCGCCTTTTGTATGCTGCAGATAATAGGAAAAATCTTCTCCGGCCATCTGCGGCTCTCCTTCAATGACCTTCGTGACGCCCTCTGTTTCCGCTGCGGCTGCCGCCGCGTGCGCTGCTTCCTCAGGATGATTAACGACGGCGGGATAACCGCGCTTGAAACGATATTCATAGGAAGCGGAGTGCATGGAACAGATTCCTTTTACGACGGCTTCTATTTCTGCTTCGAGCAGGCTGCGCACACTTTCGTCAAACGAGCGGACGGTGCCTGATATGACTGCCTGATCGGCAATCGCATTAAACGGATTTTCAGCGATGAACGAGCCGGCTGAGATGACGGCCGGCTGCACCGGATTTACCCGCCGGCTGACGATATGCTGAAGAGCCGTGACGATTTGTGAGCCGATTAAAACGGCGTCCTTCGTATCGTGAGGAATCGCGCCGTGGCCGCCTTTGCCGATGACTTTAATCGTAAAGCCGTCAGCGGCGGCCATCACTGGGCCCGGGCGGCATAAGACCGTTCCGACGGGTTCAGTCGCCCATAGGTGTGTGCCGAAAATGGCATCGACATGCTCGAGGCAGCCATCCTCAATCATTGCTTTTGCTCCGCCGGGAGATAATTCCTCGGCGTGCTGGTGGATCATCACAAATGACCCTTTCAGTTTTTCCTGGTTGCGGTACAGCACTTTTCCGACCGCAAGCAGAGCCGCCGTATGGCCGTCGTGACCGCAGGCGTGCATGACGCCGGGAATTTGTGAAGCATAGGGCACATCTTTTTCATCCTGTATCGGCAAAGCGTCAAAATCAGCTCTGAGTGCCACGACCGGTCCCGGTTCACTCCCTTCAATATAGGCTGTGACACCGTTGCCCCCGACATTCGTCCGGATGGGAACGCCGAGCTTTTCATAAAATGAGGCGATGAACGCCGGTGTTTTTTTCTCCTTAAAGGATGGCTCGGGATTCATGTGAAGGTGACGCCTGATTTCAACCATTTCCTCATACAGCCCGTCAAGCTGAGCGTTTAAGCTTTTTTGAAGTGTCGTTAACGTCAAAAGCGATGCCCCCTCGTCTGCTTTTCCCATGATTGTATAGAAAATGTCAGAAGATTTCAATCCTTTTGCTACGGGAGAATGATGATGGCGGCGATCGTTGTGACGACTAGCCCGGCCGCAACCGGGATAAAGTTTTTCCTGGCAAGCTCAAACGGATCAACTTTACAAATAGCCGCAGCGGGAATCAGTGCCCAAGGGACCAATGTTCCGCCCCCGACCCAGATCGCTGAAATCTGGCCCAGCGCCGTTAAAACGGCCGGGTCCGTATGAAGCGCGGCGGAAAACAGCTTTGCCATCGAGCCTGCAAGAGATATACCGGAAAACCCTGACCCGTCGAGCCCGGTAATCGCACCGACTGCGGTCAGGGCGATGCCAGCGAATTCTCCGGACATCGGAAAAGAATGGGACAGGGCCAATCCGAGGTCATTGACGATCCCCGCAGATCCTTTCGGCAGCGGGGTGTTCAAAATACTTTTAAACCCCGCGTCACCGAGATAAAAGAAGGCCGCGATCGGAATGACGGGGCCGAATACTTTAAAGCCGAATTGAAAACCGCCGATAAAATACTCGGTGATCTTTTCTAAATGCCGCTCTTTATATACAATGAAATGAATGATCAGGAGAATGCCGATCGCGGTTCCTCCGACGAGTGCCGTCGCATCGTTTCCTTGCAGACGGTATACGATCATGCAGATAATATCGGCGAGAAAAACAAGCGGAATGAAAATCGCCAGGATCACCCTGAGTTTTTTCGGCAGATACATACTTGTGTCCAAAGAACCGGAGCTGTCCAAGGAGAGGGGGGCCTTCGTTTTTTTTCGATCCCGCATGATGAGGAAGAAAGCGGTGATTGTCGTCGTTAACCCCATGATCAAAACGAGCGGAATACTTGCCTGCATGACATCGCTCACGGGAATGCCCGCGGCATCGGCCGTTAATTTCGGGGCCGCCTGAATGACGTAATCCCCCGATAAAGCGAACCCGTGGCCGAACAGGTTCATCGCCATAGCCGCGGCGATCGGAGAAAGGCCCGCCCGGATCGCTGCGGGAAGCAGCACAGCGCCGATCAGCGCCACCCCTGGTGACGGCCAGAAAAAAAGAGAGATGGCAAACATCAGACAGCCGATAACCCAATACGCGACAGCCGGCCCTTTCATCAGCTTTGCAAACGGAGAAATCATCGCTTCATTAATACCGGTTTCGGTCAAGAGGCCGCTCATCGCCACGATAAAACAAATGATAAAAATCGTCGGCAGCAATTCTCCGGCGGCATACGTGAAGCTGTGAAACAGGCTGCTGACCGAAGCGGAGAATGAATGCGTCGTCCATAGCGCAATCACAAAAATGCCGGCGAGTGAAATAAAGGTTGTATCTTTTCTGAGGAGCATAAAAACGATAATGGCCGCAATAAAAGCAACATAAAGCAGATGTACCGAGTAGACGCCGATCCCCAATTGAACCACTCCGTTTATAAATAGGATTGCTACAGGTTATTCATAGGCGGGCGGAAGGTGCAAAGAAGGATGCGAAAAATCGGGACATCAAAAAAGCCGGAGAATCTCCGGCGGTTTTCAGTCTATTGCGTAATAAGCGGTTACATAAGACGGGCGTGAGAAAATGGACGTCGTGTCGATGCCGGCTGATGTTCCGCGTTTTTTATGAGCTTCCTGATAAGAGTTTGACTGCTGCCAGCCCTGAAAGGCTTTTTCTTCTTCCCACAGGGTCAGGATGACATACGTATCGCCTTCGAGCGGCCTTAATACGCGGATGGCTTGAAAACCGGGTTCATTTTCCACCTTTCCGGCGCGGTTTTTAAACCGGTTTTCAAACAGCGGACGGCCTTCCTGGGTAACGGCGATGTTGTTGAGGACGGCGTAGCCCGGCTTTTTGATTTCCCCGACGCTGTCGATGCTCTCATATGAATGGGGCGCCTGAAAAACGGTTTCTCCATTTGTTTCATGAATTAAGACCGCATTTTCCTCCCCTTGCATCAGCACCATATTCTCACTCGGGTGTTTCTTTGCAATCGTCTTTAAAAAATCGGCTGTCCCGTATGTAATATAAACCTTCATATCAGCCACCTCCTGCTTGCTAGTATATCAAAAGAGTGGTATAAGTTTCTATTGGCGACTCATTCTGACATAATTCGAAACAATATTTCCCATACTACAAGTTAAGAAAGGCGAGGTGACTTATGCTGAAAAAGAAAAAAAGATTCTTTATTCCGGCTGTAATTGCGGCGGCAACCGCTTTTCTCGCGTTAATCGGATACATTATCATCATATTTCTCGGTCATTATGTCATCGATGAAAAGAAATTAATACTGCACGCATCTTCAAAAATCGTCGATCAAAACGGTGATGAAATCGCGAGCCTCTATACGGAAAATCGCGAGCCGGTATCCATTCAGCAGGTTCCGGAAGATGTGAGAGATGCCTTTATCGCTGTTGAAGATAAACGGTTTTACGAACATCACGGCATTGATGTAAAGTCTGTCGGCCGGGCGGTGTTCCGGGATGTTTTAGCAGGCGGCAAGGTGGAAGGCGGAAGCACGATCACCCAGCAGCTGGCGAAAAACATTTTTCTGACTCATGATAAAACATTTTTGCGCAAGACGAAGGAAGTCATTATCGCCATCAATCTTGAGCGTGATTACAGCAAGGACAAGCTGCTTGAAATGTACCTGAACCAGCTTTATTTCGGCCATGGCGTTTACGGCATTCAAGCCGCGTCCCACTACTACTTTAATAAAGAAGTAAAAGATTTAACCGTTGCGGAAGGAGCCGTTCTGGCAGCGATTCCGAAGGCGCCATCTCTTTATTCGCCGATTCAGCATCCGGATAAAAATAAAGAACGCCGCGATACGATTCTTGCAATGATGAACGACCAAGGCTATATCAGCGCCAAGGAAGCCGTCAGAGCCCAGGGCCGGACATTGGGGCTTCATGTCAAGAAAACATCAGAAACGCCTTGGTTTGACAGTTATATTGATCTTGTCATCAAGGAGGCGGAAGACCGTTATTCGATGTCAGGTGAACAGCTGCTTCAAGGCGGCTATACGATCCGGACGTCACTTGATTCCAAGCTGCAGAAAACGGCATACACCCTCATGAAGGAAAGCGGCTATTTTCCGGGGACGGATCAGGCGGCAGAGGGAAGCGCCGTCTTTATTGATAATAAAACCGGAGGCGTGCGCGCGGCGGTCGGCGGACGCGACTACGTGACAAAAGGATACAACAGGGTTACGGCGAAGCGTCAGCCGGGCTCAACGTTTAAGCCGATTGCCGTATACGGGCCCGCCATGCAGGAAGACAAGTTCAAACCGTATTCGCTTCTCCAAGACAAACTCACGTCCTACGACGGGTATGAACCGAAAAATTATGACGGACAGTACAAGGGGGAAGTGACGATGCAGGATGCGATCACTTACAGCATAAATGCGCCCGCTGTCTGGACATTGAAGCAGATCGGCGTAGATACGGGAAAATCGTATCTTGAGAAAAACGGCATGAACGTTTCTGACAACGGACTCGCGATTGCGCTTGGCGGTCTGTCTGAAGGCGTTACTCCGCTTCAGCTTGCCGGAGCTTATCATACCTTTGCGGCAAACGGAATGTATACGAAGCCATTTTTTATAGAGAACATCACGGACGAAGACGGAGAAACGTTGTCCGGGCCTAAAAACGGCAAAACGCGCGTCTTCAGCGGACAGACGGCATGGAATATGACGAGAATGCTTCAGCAGGTCGTAAAAGAAGGAACCGCTTCACAAGGCAGCTATCAAGGTGACCTGGCGGGGAAAACCGGCACGACCACATTTCCCGGCGTCCCCGGCGCGACAAAGGACGCCTGGTTTGCGGGATACACTCCCGGACTGACGGGAGCCGTCTGGATGGGCTATGACAAAACGGATAAAACCCATTACCTGAAAGGCGGAAGCCAATACCCGGTCAGACTCTTTAAAGATATCGTCACAAAAGCGGGAGAAAACGGGGAGACATTCAAAAAGCCTGAAAATGTGAAGGAACTGGGCAGCCCGATTGAGCTGGAGGCGGTGAAGTCCCTGTCGGCCCGTTATACATTTAAGGCGATGGGACTGATTACGGTTCAATTAAAATGGGATATTCAAAAGGATGATCGGGTTGTTTACCGAATATATGAGAAGAAAGACGGAAAAGACAAGCTTCTGGATTCGGTGAAAGGAAAAGGCAGCTTTGACATACCGTACGCCAATCTGTTTTCAGGGGCTTCATACAAAGTCGTTCCATATAATTCACAGACGGATCAAGAAGGAGAGGGAACGGAATACGTTCAGCCGAAGCTTTTTTCTTCTTAATCATGAATTCGGCGATTTTTTGAACATTAAGCCTCAATTCTATACGCTTTTGAAAAAACAAGGTATAGTGTAATGGGCGAAGAACACGAACGTATGGTTGCAGGAGGAAAGGTGGAAATTCAGATGAGTAAACGAGAAGCGTTTAATGATACGTTTTTAAAAGCGGCACGGGGAGAAAAAACAAATCACGTCCCTGTCTGGTACATGAGACAGGCGGGGAGGTCTCAGCCGGAATACCGCAAGCTGAAGGAAAAGTACGGCTTAGTCGAAATTACGCATCAGCCCGAGCTGTGCGCGTATGTGACGAGGCTCCCGGTCGAGCAGTACGGAGTGGACGCTGCCATTTTATATAAAGACATTATGACGCCGCTTCCTTATATCGGAGTGGATGTTGAAATAAAAAACGGAATCGGCCCGGTGATCGATCAGCCGGTGCGCTCTGCTGCGGATATTGAAAAGCTCGGCGAACTGAATCCCGAACAGGATGTTCCTTACGTGCTGGAAACGATCCGATTACTCGTAAACGAACAGCTGAATGTTCCGCTCATCGGTTTTTCGGGAGCGCCTTTTACGCTGGCCAGTTATATGATTGAAGGCGGGCCTTCTAAAAATTACAACAAAACAAAAGCGTTTATGCACAGTATGCCGCAAGCGTGGCAAATGCTGATGGACAAGCTCGCGGACATGATTATCGTTTATGCGAAAGCGCAGATTAACGCCGGCGCAAAAGCCATTCAGATCTTTGATTCATGGGTCGGCGCGCTGAACCGCGAAGATTACCGGCAGTTTATAAAACCGGTGATGGACAGAATTTTCCGGGAGCTTTCAGCAGAACAAGTTCCGCTGATCATGTTCGGCGTAGGGGCAAGCCACCTGGCCGGGGATTGGCATGACCTTCCTCTTGATGTCGTCGGTCTTGATTGGAGACTCGGCATAGATGACGCCAGAAAACAAGGCATTACAAAAACGGTTCAGGGCAATCTTGATCCGTCGCTTCTTCTTGCGCCTTGGGAAGTCATCGAGAAAAAAGCGAAAGCGATACTTGATCAAGGCATGAAAACGGACGGGTTTATTTTCAATTTAGGGCATGGCGTATTCCCTGATGTCAATCCGGCAACGCTGAAAAAGCTGACGGCGTTTGTACATGAATATTCCGCGGCCAAAAAAACGGAACAATCTTCCTGAGCAGATCGTTGGTTATAAGAAGATTTTCCTGTCAAAATCAAGGTAGACAGACCATCAAAAGAGGTGTTTAACAAAATGAGCAGCAAAAAGAAAATGGGACTTCTTGTCATGGCTTACGGAACGCCTTACAAAGAAGAGGACATAGAACGTTATTATACGCATATCAGACGCGGAAGAAAGCCGGAGCCTCATATGCTTCAAGATTTAAAAGACAGATATGAAGCGATCGGAGGCATTTCGCCGCTTGCGAAAATTACGCAGGAGCAGGCGGAGAAGCTCGCACAGCGTTTAAATGAAATCCAGGATGACATAACATTCAAAGTGTACATCGGATTAAAACATATTGAACCGTTTATTGAAGACGCGGTGGCGGACATGCATAAAGACGGCATTACAGAAGCTGTCAGCCTTGTGCTCGCCCCTCATTTTTCAACATTCAGCGTCCAGTCATACAACAAACGCGCGAAAGAAGAAGCGGAGAAGCTCGGCGGCTTGACCATCAAGTCTGTTGAAAGCTGGTATGATGAACCGAAATTCGTTGATTATTGGGTCGGCCAGGTGAAGAAAACGTATGAATCAATGCCGAAAGAAGAACGGGATGACGCGATGCTGATCGTCTCAGCGCACAGCCTTCCTGAAAAAATAAAAGAATACGGCGATCCGTATCCTGACCAGCTGGAGGAATCCGCAAAACTGATTGCCGAAGGCGCCGGAATTACCGATTACGCAGTCGGCTGGCAAAGCGAAGGGAACACCCCTGATCCGTGGCTCGGGCCGGATGTGCAGGATCTCACGCGCGAGCTGTATCAAAAGCATCCTTATAAAGCATTTGTATACGTGCCCGCAGGCTTCGTTGCCGATCATTTAGAGGTGCTTTACGATAATGATTATGAATGCAAAGCTGTGACCGAAGAAGTCGGCGCAAGCTACTATCGTCCGGCTATGCCGAACGCACAGCCTGAATTTATCGACGCGCTTGCAGCGGTCGTGCTGAAAGAGCTGGACAAGTAGAATTAAACGGTAAAGAAGGCGATAAAAATGAGTGGCGATAAAAAACATCTGGTCATCATCGGCGGCGGCATAACGGGATTAGCCGCCGCCTTCTACATGGAAAAAGAAATCAAAGAAAAACAGCTGCCGCTTGAGGTCACCCTGATCGAAGCAGGCCCGAGAGCCGGCGGCAAAATTCAGACGGCGCATAAAGACGGCTACATCATTGAGCGGGGCCCGGATTCTTTTTTGGAAAGGAAAAAAAGCGCGCCGCAGCTCGTCAAGGATTTGGGGCTTGAGCATCTGCTCGTCAACAATGCGACCGGCCAGTCTTATGTGCTCGTCAACGAGACGCTTCATCCGATGCCGAAGGGCGCGGTGATGGGCATTCCGACCAAAATCGCTCCGTTCATCTCCACCGGTTTATTTTCTGTTCCCGGAAAAGCGCGGGCGGCGCTTGACTTTGTCCTGCCTGCGAGCAAACCGAAGGAAGATCAGTCTCTGGGTGAATTTTTCCGCAGACGCGTCGGTGACGAAGTCGTTGAGAATTTAATAGAACCGCTATTATCAGGGATTTATGCCGGAGATATTGATAAGCTGAGCCTCATGTCCACGTTTCCGCAATTCTATCAGACTGAGCAGAAGCACAGAAGCCTGATTCTCGGTATGAAAAAATCACGTCCGCAGCCTTCGGGACAGCAGCTGACGGCCAAAAAGCAGGGCCAGTTTTTAACACTGACGACAGGGCTTCAAACGTTGGTGGAGGAGCTGGAAAAGCAGCTTACACTGACAAAGGTGATGAAAGGCACGAAAGTCACCCATATCGGCCGCGAGGAGAAAGGATATTCCGTGACGCTTGATAACGGCAAAGTGCTCTATGCGGAAGGATGCATTGTGACAGCCCCGCATAAAGCCGCGGCGAAAATGCTTTCTGATCTGCCGGCGGTTTCATGTCTCAAAGACATGCATTCTACGTCCGTTGCCAACGTCGCCTTAGGTTTTCCTGAGGGTGCCGTCAAAATGGAGCATGAAGGTACGGGATTCGTTATCTCAAGAAACAGCGACTTCTCCATCACGGCCTGCACATGGACGAATAAAAAATGGCCGCACGCGGCGCCGGAGGGCAAAACGCTTCTCAGGGCGTACGTCGGAAAGGCCGGAGATGAATCCATCGTAGATCTTTCAGATAACGAGATCATTAAAATCGTAATGGAAGATTTGAAAAAAGTAATGAAAATAAATGGCGAACCGGAAATGACCTGTGTGACCCGCTGGAACGAAAGCATGCCGCAATACCATGTCGGCCATAAGGAGCGCATCAAAGAGTTCAGAGATGCGCTGAAAGCTTCCTATCCGGGCGTATACGCGACGGGCGCGTCTTTCGAAGGGGTGGGCATCCCCGACTGTATCGACCAGGGAAAAGCCGCCGTATATGATTCACTGGCTTATATATTTGAAACGTACCAGCCTCCGTTATCGTAAAACGGAGGTTTTTTTGCATGTTCCCGTTCTGTAAAGGGAACACCAATAAAGAGAAAAAACATTTGAATCTTCTTTGTGACTGTGATAAGTTATCTTATGTACAAAATGACTAAAACGTTCAAACGGTCAATTTAACGAGGTGGGAAACATGTCCGTCGATCGGAAAAAGCTCATTCTGGAAGCGGCAACGAAGTCTTTTACACAATTCGGCTACAAAGCAACGACAATGGATCTGGTGGCAAAGCTTGCAAATGTGGGGAAGGGAACCATCTACACGTTTTTCAAAAACAAAGAAGAACTGTTTGATGATATTTTCACCACTATTTTAAGAGAAATGAAGGAACACGCAGACGAAGCGATGAAACCGGAGCTTTCATTTCACGAAAATGTCCACCGGGCGCTTGTCGCGATTTTGGAATTCAGAAAAACACACCAGCTGACTATTAAAATTTTTCAGGAGAACGCCGAGATTGGTACAATAGCCGTTCAGGATGTCATTGTGAAAATGGAGCGGGCCATTCTGTCATACATTAAAGAAAAGATAGAAACAGCCATTGAAAACGGAAGCATTAAACCGTGTGATCCGGAACTGACCGCTTTTGTGATGCTCAAGCTCTACATCGCGCTGATATTTGACTGGGAAAAAAACCATCCGCCTCTTGAAAAAGAGACGATCGCTGAATTGCTGGAAATGTATGTTGGTCAAGGATTATCTAAATAATAGATGATCCTTCACTTTTTAGGTGCCGTGACCGTTTTGTCAAATGAGTCAGTTTGCGGAAGGAGGCAACAGGGTTGAATACAATAAAAAGCCAGTGGAAAGACATTGTAACGAACAAGAAACTGTTAATCCCCATCATTGCCATATTATTCGTTCCGCTGATTTACAGCGGAGTGTTTTTGAAGGCGTACTGGGACCCGTACGGCACGGTGGATCAGCTGCCGGTTGTCGTTGTCAACCAGGATAAAGGGGCGGACTACGAAGGGAAACATCTTCAGATCGGTGACGATCTTGTGAAAGAGTTAAAGAAAAATGATAATTTTGATTGGCATTTTTCAAGCGATCTTGATCAATCGTTAAAGGACTTATTAAATGCTAAATATTATTTATTGGTCGAGATTCCTGAAGATTTTTCTAAAAACGCCAGCACGGTAATGGATAAAAATCCGAAGAAGCTGGATCTGAAATATCATACGAATGCCGGATCAAACTATGTCGGCGCGACAATCGGGGAAAAGGCGATCGACAAACTGAAAGCCTCCGTGTCGAAAGAAGTGACAGAGCAATACGCAAAAGTCATTTTTGATAACTTTAAAGATATTGCCAAAGGGCTCGGCAAAGCCAGCAGCGGAGCCAAGAAAATAGACGACGGCACGAAAAACGCGAAAGACGGCAGCGCCAAGCTGAAGGAAAATTTAGCGAAGCTTACTGAAAGCACCGCCACCATCAGCGATAAAACGCAGCAGCTTGCAGACGGAGCGGCGAAAGTGACAAGCGGAATTCAAACGCTTGACAGCTCTATCGCAAAACTTCAGAGCGCAAGCGCCGAAATTCAAGATAAATCAGGACAGATTGCTTCAGGAGGAGGCCAAGTGGCCAGCGGGCTGAAAACAAGCCTTGACGCGCAAAAGCAGCTCCAGCAAAAGCTTCCGGATTTAACGAATGGATTAAGCGCGTTAAACAGCAAGGCGCAGGAAGTGTCGCAAAAAGCGGCGGCATTTGAAGATGCGATCAATTCAGTCAACCTGTCAGACATTGAAAACGCGGTTGGGCAGCTCGAGCAGACTGAAAAGGACCTGCAGCAGTTTAAGAAGAAGCTTTCTGATCTGAAAAACAACCTGGATGCCCGGGATGACGCGGTTAAAAAGGTGATTAAGGACAGTGATTTCTTAATGGATGAGCAAAAAGCGAAACTTGTTCAGCTTCTGAATGAGAAGCTTCCGAAAGCCGACCTTCCGGATTTAGACAATATCGTCAGCCAGCTTCCGTCCGGCGGAGATATTCAGCTTCCGGATATGTCAGTCATAAAAAGCGCGCTCAAAGATGTAAAAGCGAAGGCTGATCAGCTGAAAGCACTGCCTCAGTCCACATCGAAACTGTATAACGGCGCAGCGGCGGTACAAGACGCGATTAACCAGCTGACGGCTGGAACTGATAAATTATACAGCGGAGCGCAAACCGTTTTTGAAAGCCAAAACAAATTGACAGCCGGCATCGGCGAATACAACAGCAAGTTCGGACAGCTCAAATCAGGATCAGAAGCGTTAGTGTCAGGGAGCGGCCAAGTATCAGGCGGCTTAACGAAACTGCTGGACGCGCAAAACAAAATCCATGACGGCTCGTCCAAAATTGAGCAGGGTCAAGCGTCTCTCGGCACCGGTTTAAGCAAACTTTTAGACGGCACCGGACAATTGTCCGGCCAGCTGAAAGATGCGGCTGATCAAACCGGGGACATTAAGACAGATGACAAAACGTACAGCATGTTTGCCGATCCGGTAAAAACGGACGATAACGCGATTCATTCCGTGCCTAACTACGGTACCGGACTGACGCCTTATATTCTCTCTATGGGCTTGTATGTCGGCGGCTTGATGCTGACGGTCGTATTCCCTCTGAGTGAAGCTTCAGGGCGTCCGAGAAACGGTTTTGAATGGTTCCTCAGCAAATTCAGCGTTATTCTGCTTGTCGGACTGATTCAATCCGTTATTGTCGCCACGGTTCTGTTAAAAGGAATCGGGCTTGATGTGGAGAGCACTTGGAGATTCTATCTCTTTACGATGATTACCAGCATCGCGTTCCTGTCCATGATTCAATTATTGGCGACAACGATGGGAAATCCGGGACGCTTTATCGCTGTCATCATTCTGGTGCTCCAGCTCGGGGCAAGCGGAGGAACCTTCCCGCTTGAACTCCTGCCGGGATTCTATCAAGTGATTCACGGGGCACTGCCGATGACTTACAGCATCAACGGGTTCCGCGCCGTCATTTCAAATGGCGATTACGGCTATATGTGGCAGCAGGCATCCATTCTGTTGGGCATCGCCGTTGTCATGATCGCGCTGACCATCGTGTATTTTACGGTGCAAAGCAAAAAAGAACACAAAACGGAAGAAGAAATAACAGCATAAGAAAAAGAGGCGCTGAGCAGATGCTCAGGGCCTCTTTTTTTAGATTTCGATCGTCGTACTATTAAAATCCCCATCTTACCAACAGTCCGGTATACGTTAATCCTCCGCCGAACCCGAATAATACCAGCGTCTGGCCTTCCGACAGTTTTTTTGCTTTCACAGCTTCATCCAAAGCGAGAATAATAGAAACCGATGAAGTGTTGCCGTAATATTCAACGCTTGTCAACGTTCGTTCAAGCGGGAAGGGCAGTTTTTCGCAGATGGATTCGATCATCCGCATGTTGGCGCTGTGAGGAACGAACCAATCCAGATCGTCTTTTAAAAAGCCGGCTTTTTCTAAAAGGGCATTGCATTCCTCAGGCACGGTTCTGGCCGCCCATTTATATACTTCGCGCCCGTTTTGCACCATATTTCCTCCGCCTTTAAGCGGCTCGCCGTTTAATTCTGCGCTCAGTCCCGTGCGATACAGTACGTCCGCGCTGCCTCCCGCTGTTCCTTGCACGGCTGCCAAAAAGCCCGGCGCTGATTCGTCGCGTTCCACCAATAGGGCGCCAGCAGCGTCTCCGAAAAGAACGCAGGTTGTCCGGTCAGTATAATCCGTTACCTTTGATAATGTTTCACCAGCAATGACAATCACTTTTTGATGGGAACCGGCGGTAATTAATGCGTCTGCGAGCTGAAGGCCGTAAGTGAGTCCGGCGCATGTGGCGTTAATATCAAGCGCCCCCGTGTGCGGCCAGCCGAAGTAAGCCTGCACGCGTGCCGCAGTGCTTGGAAACGCATAGTCCGCCGTTGTTGTGGCGACAAGGATCATATCGACATCATCAAGAGTTCCGCTGTATCGTTCTGCAAGGTTTTTCACCGCTTCCACACACAAATCCGATGTGAATTCATGTTCGCCGGCAATGCGTCTTTCCTTCATACCGGTGCGCTGGACGATCCATTCATCAGATGTATCGACGATGCGCTCCAAATCCGCGTTTGTTAATCGGCGTGCCGGAGCATATGTACCGATTGCTGTAATTTTAGATTTTGACATGAAAAAATCACTCCTTTATATCAGATTATAACACCTGATATTATTACTTGGTACTAATTTTAATAAAAAAACCCAAGCAGCATTCGCTGTTTGGGGAGCATGAGAATCTATTTGTAAAACGGGCTTGTGTGAACGATTACCAATGACGGCAGCAGCGGCGGCATGAATGATGATGCTTCTTTTTTTCTTTCTTCTTTTTTTCTTTCTTCTTTTTACAAGGGTCTTCTTTTTTCTTTTTACAGTGATCTTCTTCTTTTTTACAGCCCCAGAAGGCTGCACCAGACCAATCATCCTCAAACCAATCCTCAAACCAATCATTATGAAATCTTTTCCGCTTGTGCGGTTTACGGCTGATCATACATTTCCCTCCTATGCTCATGCTCCCTTCATTCTATGAAAAAAGAGAAGGAAAAGATTGGACGGGTTGTGGATCAAAAGAGTATATTTTAAGAAGAATAAAATTGATAGGAGGAATGACCTGTGGAAAATATGAAACATACGATGGAACTGATTAAAGAATTGGTGTCGATTCCGAGTCCGACGGGCAATACATACGAGGTTATCGCCTATACAGAAAGTCTTTTAAAAGAATGGGGCGTCTCCTCTTACAGAAACCGCAAAGGCGGTCTTTTTGTCACAATTCCCGGCCGTGATGACAAGAAACACAGATTGCTGACGGCGCATGTCGATACGCTCGGCGCGATGGTAAAGGAGATAAAGGCGGACGGCCGGCTGAAGATTGACTTGATCGGCGGCTTCCGATATCACTCGATTGAAGGAGAATATTGCGAGATCCAAACTTCTTCCGGCAAAACCTATACAGGCACCATCTTAATGCATCAGACTTCAGTGCACGTCTACAAGGACGCCGGCAAGGCAGAGCGGAATCAGGAGAATATGGAAGTCCGCCTTGATGAGCCTGTCCGGACGAAGGAAGAGACGTCCGATCTCGGCATCAGGGTCGGCGATTTCATCTCATTTGACCCGCGCGTGCAGATTACGCCGAGCGGCTTTATTAAGTCCCGTCATCTTGATGACAAAGCGAGCGTGGCTCTGCTCTTGAATTTAATCCGCCGCATCACGGAAGAGAAAATCGAACTTCCGTATACGACGCATTTTCTGATTTCTAATAATGAAGAAATCGGCTACGGAGGCAATTCCAACATTCCTCCTGAGACCGTCGAATACTTGGCTGTTGATATGGGAGCGATCGGCGACGGCCAGTCTACGGATGAATATACCGTCTCCATTTGCGTGAAGGATGCGAGCGGCCCGTACCATTATCAGCTCAGAAAACATCTGGCCGGGCTTGCGGAGCGCTATGACATTGATTATCAGCTTGATATTTATCCGTATTACGGTTCTGATGCCTCAGCAGCCATCCGTTCGGGCCATGACATCGTCCACGGGCTGATCGGCCCGGGAATTGACGCTTCACACGCTTTTGAACGCACGCATGAATTATCGCTTCTTAATACGGCGAAGCTTTTGCACCGGTACGTTCTATCGCCGATGGCATAAAAAACCCTGCGCGGAAATCATTCCGTGCAGGGTTTTCGTTTAACCTGAGATGGTTGTGTTTTGTTCTGTTTTGGCGAGGCTCATGACCTTCGCGCCTTTAACGGGATCATACTGGCCTTCCCATTTTGACATCACAACGGATGCCAGCGCGTTTCCGGTCAGATTGACGACCGTACGGGCCATGTCCATAATCCGGTCAACACCAGCGATGAATGCAAGGCCTTCTGCAGGAACGCCGATTGTGCCGAGTGTAGCAAGCAGGACGACGAAAGAAGTCCCGGGCACGGCAGCCATTCCTTTGGAAGTGACCATCAAGACAAGCACAAGGGTAATCTGCTGCCAAATGGTCAAGTCAATGTGGTATACCTGAGCGAGGAATAAAGCGGCGATTGATTGGTACAGCACAGATCCGTCTAAGTTAAAGGTATATCCGATCGGCACAACAAAGGAAACAATACCTTTCGGACAGCCGATTTTCTCCATCTTCTCCATGATGCGGGGGAGTACGGTTTCGGAGCTTGACGTACTGAACGCCAATAAAATTTCATCCTTCATATAGGCGAGGAATTTGAAAATGTTTAAACCGGCAAGCTTTCCGACGATTCCGAATACAACAATGAGAAAGAAAGCCAAAGCTACATATACTAAACCGACCAGTTTACCGAGTGAAAGCAGGGAACTGAGCCCAAATTTGGAAACGGTAACACCAATCAATGCAAAAACACCAAACGGCGCAACTTTCATGACGAGGTTCACAACATGGAACATCGCATGAGAAACACCTTCAAAGAAGGCCAAGACAGGCTTTCCTTTTTCACCGATTGCCGAGATGCCGAGTGCAAACAACACGGTAAAGCAGATGATGGCAAGCAGATCTCCTTCGGCCAATGATTGGAAGAAGTTTGTCGGTACGATATGCAGGAATGTGTCCGCAACGGATTTGCCGCTTTGTTCTTTTTCTGTTTCAACATATTGACTGATATCTGTCTTTTGAGCTTCATGTATATTAACGCCTGCTCCCGGCTGAAAAAGATTCGCCAAAGCCAGTCCGAGAATAATGGCAAAAGTGGTAATGATCTCAAAATACAAAATCGTTCTGAAGCCTAATTTTCCGACTTGTTTTCCGCTCCCCGCACCGGCAACGCCGATGATTAAGCTGGATACGACAATTGGAATCACTATCATTTTGATTAAGCGTAAAAACAAATCGCCGATAGGCTGTAAATATGTTGGAATGGCGGGATTGCCGTACCAGATGACACCGACTACAACCCCTAGTATGAGTCCGACGAAGATTTGCGTCGCTAGTCCAAAGCGTAATTTTTTCATAGATTACCTCCCGAAGAAAAAAGTGCAATAAGTATCTAAAAAGATAGCTATTAGAACAAATTATAATAGAAAAGAAAACAATCCGTCTATAGAAAAATATAGATTGAAAATACTGAATCTTTTAAAACGTACAGATAATTGCTAATAATGGTGAATAACGCCCTATTCAGAAAGTATGATGAGGGCCGAAAAAAACGGGCGCCGCACAACTTAGAATTGTGCGGCGCCCTATTGTCACATATCCTTAATTTTCAAGCAGTCATTGCACAAATTAATGTGACACTCATACTGCTCAACAATCTCATTTCCGCATTCTTCGCATTTCTTACCGGGTAAATTTCTGAAAAAATCCGACATCTTTTCCAACATACCCATCCCTCTTTCATTGTTTTGTCTCTACATTGTATTATAACAGTTTTGGAAAATCAACGGCTGTTTTGGCACAATGTTTAAAACATGCAATTTGTACGAAAAATAGGTATATTGGAGGAAAGGATCTTTTTATCATAAACATTCGGAGGACCATATGAAAATTACAGTCATTGGATGCTGCGGCGGGTTTCCGGCCGCAAACGAAGCAACTTCAGGCTATCTGTTTCAGTCCGGCGGCTATTCTCTGCTCGTCGATTGCGGAAGCGCCGTATTATCAAAGCTATTTGCCTATGTTCCGGCAGAAGAGCTTGATGCCGTCATTTTGTCCCATTATCACCATGATCATATCGCTGATATCGGGCCGCTTCAATTTGCCAAACAGGTCGGCTCCTTTCTCGGAAAAGGGACGCATGCACTGCCGATTTACGGGCATGATGCTGATATAGAACAGTTTGAGCGTCTTACATATAAAACGCATACAAAAGGAGTGGCCTATCAGCCGGACCGCCCGCTTTCTGCCGGGCCGTTCACCATTACCTTTCTGAAAACGGTGCATCCGGTCACTTGTTATGCGATGCGGATTACTGACGGTTCAGCTTCTGTTGTGTATACGGCTGATTCAAGCTACCAGGACGCGTTTATCCCGTTTGCGGAAAATGCCGATCTGCTGATCTGCGAGTGCAATTTTTACGCAGACCAGGACGGCACGTCAGCCGGCCATATGAACAGTTTGGAAGCCGGACGTATCGCGAAGGAGGCCGGAGCGGGGGAGCTGATTCTCACGCATCTGCCTCATTTCGGCGAGCACCGGAAGCTGAAAGAAGAAGCGGAATCCGTGTTCGGGGGCGAAGTGACAATCGCCGCTTCCGGATTGAAGTGGGAGAAATAAAGGAGGAGCACCATGTTATTTATCGACAACCAAAACATAACCGATCCGAGGATCAACCTCGCGATCGAGGAATATTGCGTGAAGCATCTCGACCCTGAACAGACATACCTGCTGTTTTATGTCAATCAGCCGTCGATTATCATCGGGAAGAACCAAAACACAATAGAAGAAATCAATACGAAATACGTAGAAGATAACGGAATCATCGTCGTCCGCAGGCTGTCAGGAGGCGGTGCGGTTTACCATGACCTCGGGAATCTGAATTTCAGTTTTATCACCAAGGATGACGGCGACAGCTTTCACAATTTTAAAAAATTCACCGAACCCGTTATTCAGGCGCTGCGTCAGCTCGGTGTAGAAGCTGAATTAAGCGGCCGAAACGACATCGTCGCGGACGGCAGAAAAATTTCCGGCAACGCTCAATTTTCGACGAAAGGGCGTATTTTCAGCCACGGAACATTAATGCTGGATTCCGCCATTGATCATGTTGTGTCAGCCTTGAAAGTGAAAAAAGACAAAATCGAATCAAAAGGCATTAAGTCAATCAGAAGCCGTGTCGCCAACATCAGCGAGTTTCTTGATGACAAAATGACGGCGGACGAATTCAAAAAGCATCTGCTTCACCATATTTTTAATACAAATGATCTTTCCGAAGTGCCGGAATATAGACTCACCGATGAAGACTGGAAAGCGATCCGGAAGATTTCCGAAGAGCGCTATCAAAACTGGGACTGGAATTTCGGCAGGTCGCCCGCATTTAACCTTCAGCATTCGAAACGTTATCCGGTCGGATCGATTGATCTGCGTCTTGAAGTGAAAAAAGGAATCATTCAGGACTGCAAAATTTTCGGTGATTTCTTCGGTGCAAAAGATGTGAGTGAAGTCGAACAGGCGCTGACCGGAAAACAGTATGACAGAACTGCTATCAAGGAGGCGCTGGCCGGAATCGATCTGAAACAGTATTTCGGCAAAATAGAGCTGGAAGATTTCCTTGAGCTGATTTATTAGAACATTTGCCGAACGCATGATTTGAATCAGCGCTCGTTTTTGTGAAATGATAGAACCATAATGAATGGGGAGGGATCATGATGAAAGTATTTCTCATCGGAGCAAACGGACAGATCGGACAGCGTCTGACCGGACTGTTTCAAAAAGACGGCACGCATACGCTGCGGGCGATGGTCCGGAAAGAAGAGCAGAAAGAAGCACTTCAAGCCGCGGGAACAGAAGCCGTTCTTGCAGATTTGGAAGGAAGCCCGGAAGACATCGCGAAAGCCGCTGAAGGCTGTGACGCGATTGTGTTTACCGCCGGATCAGGAGGAAGCACCGGATACGATAAGACGCTTTTGATTGATCTTGACGGAGCCGCGAAAGCAATAGAAGCGGCAAAGAAAGCCGGCATCAAGCGGTTCATTATGGTAAGCGCCTTTCAGGCTCATAACCGCGGCAATTGGAATGAAGCGCTGAAGCCGTATTACGCCGCAAAGCATTATGCGGACAAAATTCTTGAAGCGAGCGGTCTGACGTATACGATTATCCGGCCGGGCGGGTTATTAAATGATCCCGGCACGGGAAATATCAAAGCCGCGGCCGATTTAGAAAGAGGCTCCATTTCAAGAGACGATGTCGCCAAGACCGTTATCGCATCCCTTGATGAACCGAATACGTATGAAAAAGCATTCGATCTGACAGCGGGCGGCACGCCGGTCAGTGAAGCGCTGAAACAATTATAGTTTCCGGTATTACGGCACTCGGGGCTTTTTGCCCTTGAGTGTTTTTCTATATTTTTCTATAATAAAAGTGAACGTTTATTCCGGATAAATGAATGACTATTCATTCATTCATTACTTTTTTAAAGGGGTGGGAAAATGAATCTGGTTTCCAAATTGGAAGAAACGGCATCGCAGAAACCGGAAAAACCAGCTTGTCTGTTTCAAGATCAGTACATGACGTATGAGGAGCTGGCAGGTAAAATCAAAGCATTTGCAAACGGCTTGGAGGACAGGGGACTGAAAAAAGGGGATCATCTCGCACTGCTGCTCGGAAATACGCCTGATTTTGTTATTGCGTTTTTCGGCGCGTTAAAAGCGGGAATTGTCGTCATACCTGTTAATCCGGCATATACACCTTCAGAAATCGCATACATGCTGAAAAACGGCGATGTCAAAGCGATCGCCGGCATCGACCTTTTAATTCCCGTATTTGAAAGCCTGCACGGCTCGCTGCCGCTGCTGGAGCATATCATTATCAGCCAGACAGCAGAGAACGCTCCATCGACAGAAGACCCTCAATTGCGCTTAAAAATGACAACGTTTACAAAAATGCTCCGCCCGGCGGAGCGCAGCAGAACTTATCCGACATTGTCCAAAGATGATACTGCCGTCATTTTATACACCTCAGGGACGACCGGAAAACCGAAAGGCGCCATGCTCACCCATCAGAATCTTTTCTCCAATGCAAATGATGTCGCCGGATACTTAGGAATGAATGAGAAAGACAAAATTGTGGCGGCATTGCCGATGTTTCACGTTTTTTGTTTAACCGTTTGTATGAATGCGCCTCTGATGAGCGGAGCGTGTGTCTTAATCGAGCCGCAATTCAGCCCGGCTTCTGTGTTTAAACTGATTAAAAGCCGTCAGGCAACCATTTTTGCCGGCGTTCCGACGATGTATAACTATCTGTATCAATATGAACACGGCAAGGCGGAGGATTTTGCGTCCGTCAGACTGTGCATTTCAGGCGGGGCCTCCATGCCGGTCGCTCTGTTGCAGACGTTTGAACAAACCTTTGACGTCACCATTCTGGAGGGGTATGGACTTTCTGAAGCGTCTCCGGTTACTTGTTTTAATCCGTTTGACCGGGGGAGAAAGCCCGGCTCGATCGGGACGAATATTTTACATGTCGAAAATAAAGTCGTCGATACACTCGGACGCGAATTGCCCGACCATCAAGTGGGAGAATTGATCGTGAAAGGGCCGAATGTAATGAAAGGCTATTACAAGATGCCCGAGGAGACGGAGCACGCGCTGAAAGACGGCTGGCTGTACACCGGTGATTTGGCGAAGCGTGACGAAGACGGTTATTTTTATATCGTCGACAGAAAAAAAGATATGATTCTCGTCGGCGGATACAACGTCTATCCGCGCGAAGTAGAAGAAGTGCTCTACAGCCATGAGGGCATTAAAGAAGCCGTGGTCATCGGCGTTCCTGACGCCAAAACGGGGGAAGCGGTGCATGCTTATATAGTGCCTGGGGACGGTGAGCTGACAGAGCAGGCCGTTTTTGATTACTGTGAAACACATTTGGCAAAATATAAACGGCCGGCGGAAGTGGTTTTTCTTGATGAGATTCCGAAGAACGCGACCGGGAAGCTGCTGAGACGGGCGGTCCGGGACATGCTTCCGAAATGACGGACGAAAAGCGAAGCCGGGGGGGCTTCGCTTTTACATGCTGATCCGGTCAGCTCTGTGATTCTTCCTTAATGATGCTTTGCACAAGCTTCGTATCATGCCGGGTCAGTTTGTAATACGTGTTTTTATACTTGTACATCATATAATTGCCGCTTTCGAGCCACATGCTGAATGAATCAAAACGGTCTTCATGGTATTTGACCGTTCCGTCGTAATCGGGAGATACGCTTTTGGTCAGTTTGACTTGTTTTCCTTGGTTCAAGATATCGAGCATATCTTTTACATTCTGCCTGTCTTTAATTTTGATTTCTTTTTTTCCGTGCTCAGACAGAATAATCAGATCTGCGTTGCTTGATGGAAACACATCGCCGGTCCGGCTGTATACATAGAAGAAAGCAATAACCAAAAGGGCGATTACTACAATAAACGCGATTATTTTTTTCATATTCATCACTCCGTCTTTTAGTCTTTCCCGCTTCCTGTTGTTCCATTCTTTTCTGTTGTGAAAAGATTAACATCCGTTTCGGAGGCTTGGTTCTATTTATTTGCATTTATGCTTACAATAGGAGTAAGTCATAAGGCTAAGGAGGGAGACTTCCATGCGCAAATGGATAGCGGCAGCGGGACTTGCCTATGTGCTGTACGGCCTTTTTTTCTATTGGTATTTCTTTATGACAGGAGACTCCGCAGTCCCGGAGGCCGTAAAGGGAACGAAAGCCGATCCGTCCTCGTTTATGGACCCGGGCCGCCTGGCAGCCGCTGAAAACTTTTCAAATGTAAAGGATTTTTTATTTTTCATCGGAGCGCCGTTAGATTGGTTTTTATTTTTTCTGCTGCTCATTACGGGGCTTGCCAAAAAAATAAAGCATTGGCTCGAAACAGCGGTGCGCTTTCGGGTGCTGCAAATTGTAAGCTTCGTATTTGTGATTTCACTCATCGTTACGGCGGCTTCGCTTCCGCTTGAGTGGATCGGATATCGGGTTTCGCTTGCGTATCATATTTCGACGCAGACAACAGCAAGCTGGATAAGAGACCATGTCATTGATTTCTGGATCAGTTTTCCGCTGTTTGCCGTGTGTGTGCTTGTGTTTTACTGGCTGATCACAAAGCATACAAAAAAATGGTGGTTTTACGCTTGGTGTCTTACTGTGCCGTTTACCCTGTTTTTGTTTTTCCTGCAGCCGGTCGTGATTGATCCTTTATACAATGATTTCTATCCGCTGAAAGACAAGGAGCTGGAAAGCAAAATTTTGTCGCTTGCCGACAAGGCCGACATTCCGGCCAGCCATGTTTATGAAGTAAATATGTCGGAGAAAACGAATGCGCTGAATGCGTATGTGACGGGAATCGGTTCGAATAAGCGAATCGTTTTGTGGGATACGACGCTTAACAAACTGAAGGATCGGGAAATTTTGTTCATTATGGGGCATGAGATGGGGCACTATGTGATGAAGCACGTGTACATCGGACTGGCCGGGTATCTGCTGCTGTCATTAGCCGGGTTCTATATCATTGACAAGCTTTATAAGCGGCTGTCCAAATTCTTCGGCCGAATGCTTCATATAAAGGGGCCTGAAGATCTGGCCGCCCTCCCGCTGTTATTACTGCTCATATCCGTTCTCAGTTTTGCTTCTGATCCGATTACGAATGCCGTCTCCAGGTATCAGGAAAATGCCGCCGACCGTTACGGCATCGAGCTGACCGGAAACCGGGAAGCGGCGATTGAGACGTTTCAGGACTTGGCCGATACGGGACTGAGCCGGGTCAACCCGCCGTTTCTCGTCAAAATTTTCAGAGGGAGCCACCCGTCGATCATGGAGCGGATTGAACATGCGGAGGAAGAAAAATAATAAAAAAAACCGGCGGGGCCATGCCCGACGCCGGTTTTTTATGTTTTACTGAGCTGCCGCCTGTACGTTGATCAGCCCTTTTCCGTAGTAGAAAGCATCACCAAGTTTTGTAGTGGTGTTTTCTAAACTGCTGCGGACTTGAGTGTTTGTCCAGTTCGGGTGCTTAGAAAGAATCAAAGCAGCCGCTCCGGCAACGTGCGGAGATGCCATTGACGTACCATTGTACGCGCCGTATTTGTTTCCAGGAAGCGTGCTTTGGATAGAGACGCCTGGTGCCATGACATCAAGCTCAGAACCTACGCTTGAGAAAGATGCTCTTTGGTTGCTGCTGTTAACAGCGCCTACCGCAATGACAGAAGGGTATTTACCAGGGTAGCCCACTGTGCTTGAGCCGCCGGAAGTGCCTTCGTTGCCGGCTGCCGCTACGACTACGATGCCGGAAGCAACGGCTTTGTCAACTGCCGCTTTTAACGCTGCAGAACCAGAAGGTCCGCCGAGGCTCATGTTAATAACGTCCATATTGTTTGCGATCGCCCACTCAATTCCGTTAATAATCCAGCTGTACTGGCCGGAACCGTCAGCGCCGAGAACTTTTACAGCGTAAAGAGATGCGCTTGGCGCAACGCCTAATACACCGATTGAGTTATTAAGAGCCGCAACTGTACCGGCAACGTGAGTTCCGTGGGAGTTGTTGTCTTGGAAAGGATTTGTTTCAGAAGGTACCATGCTGGCTCCGCCTGCTACCTTTAAATCAGAATGAGAAGAATCGATACCGCTGTCGATAACCGCTACTTTAACATTTGATCCGGTGAAGCCTTGAGAGTGCAGAGCAGGGGCTTTAATCTGTGATACACCGTAAGGCACGGACTGCGCGTACGCCTGTGCAACGTGATCTTCTTCAACGTAAGCGACGCTAGGGTCTTTTTTCAGCTCTTTTACAGCTTTTTCATTTAATGTAGCTGAAGCTGCGTCTACATATTTGAATTGCTTTTGAACTTTCCCGCCTTTTTCAGAAATGACATCTTTTTTCTTAGCGGCGCTCATCGTGCTCATTGTCTGTTTAAATCCGACAATGTATTTCTTTTCCCCGTTTGATTTCCCTGCCGCCTGGGCAGGAGACGTGCTGCCGAACGCCATCGTAAAGATTAACGCTAAAGCAAACAGCAAACTGATCCATACCTTTTTGCCTCTCACTCTTTATCCACTCCTTTTTTCATTTGCAGAACAACCAATAGACAGATTATTCTGTGGATTAATTGTATAGCATGGAATAATATTTTAGTAGACCCAATTTTTTTCAGTTTGTTTTATTTCTATTTAGGTATATCATCTCTCTTTCGTTTAATAGGAACCCGAAATATTTAAATTTTAATGGAAAAAACCGATGGAAGGACATGAGTATTTGTACACAGCCGCAATCGCTCTCTTGTTTGCTGGGTCGAACGGTTTGATTCCATTTTTGGAAGCTGAGGCAAAAACAGGATAAATGTCACCTTTTGTTGAATGCAGAAGTCTGATGGAAACGAAAGCGGAATGAAATAAAGCGGCCGGCATGAATCAGTCTTCGGCTTTCTTGACGGAGAAAAGCTGTGAAACCATTTTATAAAAATAATGATAATGAATATCATTGATACTTATATTGTCAATGATATAATTGCGGAAAAACGAAAGAGGGGGAACAGATGAAACCAATTTTCAGTATGCTGATGATCTTATCCGTTCTCTTCATAACGGCATGCTCAGAACAGGAACATGAAACCGCCGTCAGGCACGATCTGGGGACCGCGCATGTGACTGCGCACCCGCAGCGCATCGCCGTATTGAATGAGGGCTTTATTGACACCCTCCATGATCTCGGCATAAAGCCGGCGGCCGCGGCGGATAACCGGACGGAGCGAAACGACGGCAGTCCGTCCGTCGGGCCCCCGTCACATCCCGATTTGAAAAAGATCACTTCGTTAAAACCCGATCTCATCATTGCAGACTCAAGCCTGCACAGGGGGATCTACCGAAAACTGACAAAGATCGCTCCGACAATCGCTTTGAAAAATGAAGCTGCGGATTATCAGGATGCGGTTGACGCTGCCCTTACTATTGGAAAGGCGGTCGGTAAAGAGGGCATCATAGAGAAACAATTGTCGGCTCAGGAAGAAAAGCTGAATGACATCAAAAGAAAGCTGGATGCAGAAGGCGGCACGATTTTATTAATTGACGCTGCAAATGACAGCATTTCCGTAAAGGATGATCAGTTTTTTACGTCCCGGCTTTTGACGCTCGCAGGGTTTACATATGCCGTCCAGACGGATTCCGGCGGGAAATCAGACTCTATCAAAATGACGCCCAGGCAGCTTTTGCATATCGATCCTGATTACATCGTACTGTTGGACGGTGAGAAAGAACCCGAAAAAAATCACCTCTGGAAACAGCTGACAGCTGTAAAAAACGGACACGTTTACCGCGCGGACAGGGCGGTATGGACGGAGCGCCGGAGCATTGACGGTGCGGACGCCATATTACATGATCTTCAGAAAAAAATGCTCGCCAAAAAGGCCCAAAACTGAATTCGGGCCTTTTTGTTATGATTCTGACAGGTGGCTGCTTACATTGTAATCTTTGACGCGCCACTTATTTTCAATTCGTTCGATATTGCTCAGGCACGCATTGACAAGCTTAGCGTTTTGTATGTCGGTATCACCGTCTGAAATGGCGGACAGGAGGGCGTGAATGGCTGCGCCGTGAGCGACGATCAGTACTTTTTGCTCAGGAAACCGCTCCTGAACTTTCACTAAACCGGCAAGCATTCTGTCTGTCAGCTCTTCTGCGGTCTCCATGTTCGGGTAGTTTTTATCCGGGTAGCGCTTCGACCGTTCCGGTAAAGACATTCCCTCCGCATCACCGTAGCTCCGTTCTCTGAAATCTTCCATGACGACAATGGGAAGATTCAAAAACCCGTTAATAATGTCAGCTGTTTTTCTGGCCCGTTTCATCGGGCTTGAGACGATGACATCCCATTCGGATCCCTTTAAGTACTCTCCTGTTTCTTTCGCCTGACGCTCTCCCGTCGCATTTAACGGAATATCCGATTTGCCTTGAAGCTTCTTTTGGGCGTTCCAATCAGTCTCTCCATGTCTTACTAAACAAACGGCAGTCATAAAGTCTCCACTCCGATCAATTTTTTATCGATATCATCTATTATACTGCCGTTACATTAACACTTCAAAGAGAAGCGCCAGTCCGACTCCGCCTCCGCTGCCGATTGCTGCTGCTGCGTAGCGGGCATCCGGGCGTCTTTTTGCTTCATAAAAAAGCCGGGTGACAAGCGCTGCCCCGGAAGCCCCGTACGGATGCCCGACCGCCAGAGCGCCGCCCCGGACATTTATTTTAGAATACGGTACTTGAAGCTGCTGGGAAAAAACGCATATTTTGACGGCAAACGCCTCGTTGATTTCGTATATATCAATATCATCCGGTGACAGTTCCCGTTCCTTCAAAAGCTTTTTGACGGCATAAACCGGGGCTGCTGACGGATAATGCGGATGGACGCCGCTTACCGCGCTTCCGATAAAACGCAATCCCGGCTTTAAACCGAAAGACCGCGCTTTTTGTTCTTCCATCACACAAACTGCCGCCGCCCCGTCAGAAATTCCGCAGCTGTTGGCGGCGGTGACAGAGCCTCCGGACTGAAAGACGGGTTTGGCACGGGAGATGAGAGGCTCCATGTTCCGCTTTTTCAGCATGTTTTCGTCAGCGGCGAATCCGTGACAGGGAAGAATTTCCCGGCGGTACAAGCCGTCTTCGTGCGCTTTGACGCTCCGTTCATAGCTGAGAAGGGCATATTCGTCCTGCATCTTTCTCGTTACGCCGTAAGCCTGTGCCGTATACTCGGCTGCTATGCCCATATCAGGATCGCCGATGTGTTCAGGAGAAAAGCGCGCCCGGGATGAGAAAGGGGAACGGCTGCTGCTCTCCGCTCCTCCTGCGATGTACGTGCTTCCCGCGCCGGCTTTGACAAAGTGGCACGCGACCCTCACGGCGTCCAGTCCGGAGCCGCACTGCCTGTCGATGGTCGTACCGGACACGCTCAAAGGAAGTCCGGCGGCCAAGGCTGACAGCCGGGCGAGATTCCCGCCGCGGCCCGTCGCGTTTCCGATCAGGACTTCATCAATGTCTTCGGGCATGTTCCGGCTCAAATGGCGGATCAGCGGAGCTGCCAAATCTTCTGGGAGACAGTCTTTTAACAGGCCGTTTTCCCGGGCGAAAATCGTCCGTTTCGCATCCGTAATTACAGCTTCCATTCCATCATGTCCTTTGCCTGCTTTTGTACGGCGGCACGGGCGATCTTTCCGCCGGCTGTTTCCGGTATTTCTGAAAACAGCCATTTTTTCGGGATTTTATATGCCGCCAGCTGATCGCGGCACTGTTTCTTCAGTTCCTTTACATTTGCATGTCCGTCGATCACCGCAACGGCGATGCTGCCCCAATATTCATCAGGAATGCCGATGACGGCCGCTTTTCTGACGCCCGGACAGCGGTTGAGCACACGTTCTATCTCTTCGGGGAATACATTCAGGCCGCCTGATACGATCATCCCGTTTTCACGTCCTTCGATATAAAGATAGCCTTCACGATCGATATATCCCATGTCATCAACCGTCATCCAGCCGGAATCATCAGGTTTTGCGCCGTTGATGTATCCGGAAAATTTCATCGGGCTGTTCACAAAAATCTTCCCCGTTTCGCCCGGCATGCAGCGTTCTCCTCCGGGGCGGCGGATTTCGATTGTAACATTTTCAAACGGGCGGCCCGCGGCGTCAGGCTTTCGGGCGCTGTCTTCAGGCGATAAGAACGCCACGAAACTCAGCTCAGACGTTCCGTAAAAATCGTACAACCGCAAATGGGGATAGCGCTCTGACAGCGCTTGTTTTGATGAAGCGGGCCAGTCTGCACCGGAAGAAATCACCTTGAGCGGTGTATCCGGAAACGCCTCTAGTGAGAGCAGGGCGTCCGTCATTGTCGGAACGGTATATAGAACGTCAGCTTGTCTGAGCCGGTCTTTCATTCCGGCCGGATTGAATTTTCTTTGAAGGATGACGGTTCCGCCGATAAACAAAGTGCTGACGGCGCCGTATAAAAAGTGTGACGAGCGAAGCGTGCCCGGTACCAGCACTTTGTCATCAGGGGAAATGCCGAATTCACGTTTCGTACAAGAAAAGCTCTCCAGCCACGAACGGTGAGAGCGGGTGAAAGCTTTCGGCTTACCGGTCGATCCTGAGGTGAACCCGGTATAAAAGGGCAGGCCGGCGTTTTTGATCAAAGCGCCTTCCGTTTTTTCCGCCTCGATCAAAGGCCTGCATTCATCCCACAGGATGACAGGCGTTTTGACGCCGTCCAGTCTGCCGCTCAGCCGGCGGTCACAGATGACGAGGTCGGTATTGCTGATGTTCAGCTGATCCGCGAGTTCCGCCGCTGCCGAGCGGGGATCTAACGGAACCGCCGTGCAGCCGGCATGCGCCGCCCCTGCGAAAAGTTGTAAAAAAGGGATGCCGTTCGGCAGTAATATTGCAATGTTTTCCGGCTTACCTGAAAGGCTGCCAAGCCAGTTTGCGGTTTGGTTTACTAGCCTGTTCCAAGTTTGATAGGTGATCTGTTCTGTTTCTGTCTGAATTGCGATCTGTTCCGGCGCTTGTCCGGCTGTATCTGAATATGATGATGTAATCATGATGACTAAAATCAGCTTCCTTTCGTCGGCAAAAGCCGGCTTGCTTGAAGAGTTTTTCTGATTCTTACGGCTGCGAATGAGGCTGCGGCCGCTTTAAGCAGATCTCCGGGCACATAGATGAGGCTGAGCTTTACGGCAGTCAAGATATCAATGTGCATCATAAAAGCCTGAACGGGAATGCCGACGACATACAAAAACAGCACGCCGAACAAGAACTGTCTGATAAACAAATGGGGGACAGCAGCTGAGCGAAGGCCTTGGATACTGAGGCTCAGCAGTAATGCCGCCAGCGGATATGCGATGAGATATCCGGCGCTCGGCCCGAAAAAAACCCCGAACCCGCCTCTGCCGCCTGAAAGGAGAGGCGCTCCGCATGCCACAATCAGCAAAAACAGCAATTGGCTTAAAAACGCCGCTTTCGGTTTTAGGATGCTTCCCGATAAGAGCACACCGATCGTCTGGAGCGTAATTGGAACCGGCGTAAAGGATAAGAAAAGCGGCGGAAGCATCCCCAAAAGTCCCATAATGGCGGTAAACACGGCAATATGCATCATTTCTGTCAATTTCATTATGTATTCCTCCAGCTTATCAAAATATGTTTATACAATAAAGCGAGTCTTTATATATGTCAACTCTATTATATTTTGAGTTAACATTAAAAAGACCGGCCCTTTATGAAAAAGGCCGGTCGGTTTATCTTTATTCTTCTGTAAGGATAACAAGTGAATCAACGGATGATGCAACGTGGGATACGGCGCGGCTGACTTCTTGAAGACCGCCGAGAAAGGCCTGCAAATCAACGTCGATTTTGCCTGTCTGGTCTTTGCTCGTTTTCATGCTTTGGACGATGTCATCAAACAGACGGTTGATCTGCGCCATTTTTTCTTTCGTTTCACTTACAAGTCCGTTTACATCTTTAATATGTTTGGACACGATGTCGATTTGTGTATTGGTATTGTTCACGAGCTCTGATACGGTGGAAACGGTTTTTTTCGTATCCTCTGAAAGCTTTCTTACCTCCGTCGCGACAACGGCGAACCCTTTGCCGTGCTCACCGGCTCTCGCAGATTCTATTGAAGCGTTGAGTGACAGGAGATTCGTTTGCTCGGCGATCCCCGTCACGATGCCGAAGATTTTTTCGATCTGCTGGGCGATGTCATTCAGCTTGTCCATTTCTTCTTCAATCTGCAGAAGGCTGGCGTCGATTTTATTCATCTGCTTCTGCTGGCTTTCAAGCTCTTTTTTCCCGCCGATTGATTTTTCTTCGACATGTACGGAAGTGACGGTGCCGGCTTTTGACGCCTCGGAAATGCCCTCGGATTTATCGACCAGCTCCTGCACGGCTCTGCTCGTTTCTGAAAACAAATCCGCGAGTGATCCGGATGTTTCCTGGATTTTTTGATGAAGACGGGCTTTCTTTTCCTCTTGTTCGTCACGCTGGCAGTTATATTCGCTCTGGAATGCTTCAAGGACGAGCTGCTGTTCAAGATTCAATATTTTCGTCGTCGCTTTGATCGCTTTTAAAAGTTCATGCAAATCCGGGATTGCTGCTTCATATATGTTCATCATCGACAGAAGCAGATCCTGAAACGCTCCCATATACCATTTCGGTTCAAGGCCGATCCGCAAGTGGATGGAAGCGATGCGCTGTCTTTTTTCAATGAATTCATCATCAATCGTGCCGGCAAACATCTCATGGATATGACGCCGTAATGTTTTTTTCAGGCGCTCGACCGTGCTGTGGTCGTTAATGATCGTCATTAATGATTTTTCGTGATCCAGGTTTCGGTAAAAGGAATCGACGATTGTTGAGATATGTTCTTTAATTAACGGCTGCAGCTCTTCAAGCACATGAAGTTCTTCGTTTCCGAGCCTGACCATTTTCAGCTGTTTTTGGACATCTGCATATTGATTTGAAAGCGCGATGCGTTTTTTTCCATCGGCTTCTGAAAAATAAGCTGTTTCTTTTTTGCGGTCTTTTTTAAATAACAATATAAGTTCCCCCAGATATTCTCTTTTTCTTTTTATCGGTATGGAAGGAACTTGAATGAAGGAATCTGATAAAAATATTTTAATGCGGAAAAAAATAAAACCATTCGTACAGAATGGTTTAGTCAATCTTGGGTGAGGCGTTTCAGCGGCTTGATGGCGGGACCTTCGGCAACCGCGCCGTCAGGTGTGAACCGGGACCCGTGACAAGGACAGTCCCACGTCCGTTCGCCGTCATTCCATTCGACCTCACAGCCCAAATGGGTGCATGTCGTATCGACAAGATGCAGACAGCCTTTTTCATCTTTATAGGCGCCGGCCCGTTTGCCGTTTACCGTTACGATTTTTCCCTCCCCGGGCCGAAGAGTCTCAGGTGAAGCGTCCGGCCTCTCAAGTTTGCCTGAGATAAGGTGTTTGGCCACGTCGGCATTATAAGAAATCAGTTTTTTCAGTCCCGGATCTGCGTGGAAGCGTGACGGAATAAACAGGCCGGAAAACGCGTTCTTTTTGTTTTGAATATGATCAGCCAAAAGCTTCGCGGCGAGCGCTGAGCTTGTCATGCCCCATTTTTTAAAACCGGTCGCCGCCAAAATATGTTCTTCATCGCCTGAGATGGGACCGATGAACGGAATTTTGTCAATGGTGACAAGGTCTTGTGCAGACCAATGATATGGGATGCTTTCAACCCCGATTGTGTTTTCCGCAAATTGTTTCAGCGCTTCGTAATGCTCGGACATTTCTTTTCCTTGGCCTGTTTTGTGGCTTTCGCCGCCGACAAGCACCAGTTTTTCACCGTTCAAATCGGTATATCGCAGTGATCTGGACGGCTTGTCTATGCTGAGATACATCCCGTCCGGATACGCTTGTTTCGGTTTTACCGCGAGTACGTAGGATCTGCTGGCATACATTCTGGCGGCATAAAGCCCGCCTCCGTCATAAAAAGGAAAGTGGGAAGAGCAGACAATGTAGCTGCACTTGATGCCGTGTCTGTTTTTCGTGACCACTTCCGGCTGCGGTTCTTTTTTTATGTCGATCGCAGCCGTCTGTTCAAAAATCCGCGCCCCGTTTTTAACGATCTCTTTGACGAGCGCTGCACCATATAAAAGCGGATGGAATTGCGCCTGATTCTTCATGGCGAGGCCGAGCCTGCAATCAACGGGGACGGGAAGTTCTTTCACAAGCTCGTGTTCAATGCCGAGCTTGGTATAAGCTTCCTGCTCACTGCGGATTTTTTTGACGCCTGATTCTGTCTTCGTGTAAAGATATGCGTCTTGTTCAGCCAGTCTGCATTCAATCGAAAGGTCCTTCATAATCTGCTTCATGTCTTCCATGGCGCGGAGATGGGCTTCGAAATACAGCCTTGCGCTGGTCAGGCCGATCTGCTGAATAAGATCGGCATAGATGAAATCATGCTGGGCGGTGATTTTTGCGGTCGTGCCCGCGGTCGTCCCGTTTAAAATCCGGTCTGCTTCAATGACAGCGACACGGAAACCTCTTTTCGTCAGTTCGTATGCCGTTGTCAGGCCCGTAATTCCTCCGCCGATAACCGCAACGTCACATTCCGTATCTTCAGTGAGGGCGGGAAAGGAAGGAATGTCAGCTGTTGCTTTCCAATAGGAAGCCGGTTCCTCGTTTGAAAAAGTAGTCAATTCAGATTTACCTCCTCTGTTGTATATTCTTAATTTTTCCAATAAGACTCTATTCATACATGAAATTCGTATAAGATGCTCAAATTACTCATAATATAGTAATTAATGTAAAGGAGTGATCAAAATGGCTAATCAGAAGAAGAAAACCTTGCCGCCGCAGCATCAAAACCGGCAGCCGGGCTTTGAATATGTAATGGACCCGCGCCCCGTTTTTGACAAACCGAAAGCGGCGAAAAAACTTGAAGGGAAAACGGCGATCATCACGGGCGGAGACAGTGGGATCGGCCGCGCCGTATCCGTTTTATTCGCGAAGGAAGGCGCTAATGTGGTCATCGTTTACTTTGATGAGCATCAGGATGCCGAAGAGACGAAGCAATATGTAGAAAAAGAGGGGGCGAAGTGTCTGCTGATCGCAGGGGATGTCGGCGACGAAGCCTTTTGCAACGATGTCATCCGCCAGGCGGGCCAAGCCTTTCCTTCCATTGACATCCTGGTCAACAACGCGGGTGAGCAGCACGTGCAGCCGGGGATTGAGAAAATCACGAGCCACCAGCTCATCAGAACGTTTCAGACGAATATTTTTTCAATGTTTTACTTAACGAAAGCCGCGCTCCCTCACCTGAAAAAAGGAAGTTCAATCATTAATACGGCCTCCATTACCGCCTATAAAGGCCACAAAACATTGATTGACTATTCAGCGACAAAAGGGGCGATCGTCACGTTTACAAGATCTCTTTCCCAATCTCTTGTCACTCAGGGCATCAGGGTAAACGCAGTGGCGCCGGGGCCGATCTGGACGCCGCTGATCCCGGCGAGCTTCTCGGCGAAGGAAGTGGAAGTCTTCGGCTCAGACGTGCCGATGCAGCGCCCGGGAGAGCCTGTTGAAGTGGCGCCGAGCTATTTGTACTTAGCAAGCGATGATTCTTCCTATGTCACGGGACAGACGATTCATGTGAACGGCGGCACCATCGTAAACGGATAATGTAAAAAAAGCCAATCCATATGGATTGGCTTATTCACTCTGTTTGAGTGCTGCATATTCTTTTGAAAGCGTGAGGAACGCTTCTTTATTTTTATCATCAAGCGCCTTATTAATCTGCATTGTCAGCATGGCGATCCGGCGTTTATACAAGGATTCATCAAGCACCATTTGAATGTAAATATCGGCCATTGTCACATCGAATTCGTTTGCTTTTTGCGTGTTGCGGGACTTCATGAGCTCAGTGTACGACTTTTTCTCTTTCATAAAGAATCCCCCCAATGCCTTTTTTATAGTATATGGATAACGGCCGGAAAAATCAATTAATTTTTATAATCTTTAGACAACTAATACTTGGAAATATATCGACATATCCTGCAAATTGACGAAAAAACGAAAATGATCATTGTATAAATGAGGTGAAATGAAAAAGAAAAATAATATTTAAATAGTAATTTAAGACTAAATTACATCTTTAAAAGGTGATTTTTAGCTATATTCAAAAAAAACCTGTCGTTTTTCAATGACAGATGATAGATTATTAGTATAAATTTTCAAGAAAAGGATTGGAGGCTGCACATCATGTGCCAGAAAACACACGCACCCTTAGAAAGCTATGAAGTAAATCGTTCAACCATCGCTGTTTTGCCTGAGGAAATAGACGGTAAAATGGGGTCGAAGGTCATTGAAAAAGACTGCATTCTGTATGTCAGCATGAAGCCGATTCACATCATCGACAGAAGCTGCCGCTACTTTGGCTCCAGCTATGCCGGGAGAAAAGCGGGAACATATGAAGCGATTAAAATTTCTCACAAGCCGCCGATTATGGTGGACCCTTCAAATCACATCTTTTTATTCCCTACACTTTCTTCTGCAAGGCCTCAATGCGGCTGGATATCGCATGTGCATGTTAAAGATTTTCAACCGACGGCATTTGATGACACAGCGGTCACGTTCTCAAACGGCAAAACGATGGAACTGGAAGTATCCTATCATTCTTTTGAAAATCAGGTTTACAGAACCGCCTATCTCAGAACCACTTTTCAGGACAGGATGGGCAGTCATATCCCGAAGCGGCAGGAATTCATGCTGTATCCGAAAGAAGAGCGGACAAGAATGATCTACGACTTTATTTTGCGGGAGCTGGGGGAGAGATATTAGAGAAAGCTGTGATGTGAAGGGACGGGTCCTCTCCTTTTGGGGAGGGCTTTTTTCGATTTACATGCCCGGGCAGAGTTGTATCGTGTCCGTCTGTTGGCTATGATGATGTAAAGAGTAATGATATTTCATTTTAGGAGAGATGGGCATGGATGTGTTTGCAAAATATGTATCAGGAATCGATAATCCGGATCACCGTCTCAAAGCAGAGGAAATTTTGTCGTGGACGGCTGGCCAATTTCCGAACTTAGAAGCGCAGATCAAGTGGAACAAACCGACATTTACCGATCACGGCACCTATATCATTATGTTTGCCGCGGCAAAAAATCATTTGAGCATTTTGCCTGAAAAAGAGACGATGGAGCATTTTGCCGATGACATCGCCCAGGCCGGGTACAGCGCTTCTTCGCGCCTGTTCAGAATTCGATGGACTGATCCGGTGCACTATGATCTGCTTAAGAAGATCATCGAATTTAACATCAAGGAAAAAGCTGAAAATCCGGGGTTTTGGCGCTAGCGGACGTGATGTTGAAGGAGGAAGACATGGACGTTTTCAAAGACTATTTATCAAGTATCGACAGCCCTGATCATCGTCTGCGAATGGAGGAAATCCTCTCGTGGACGGCTGACCAATTTCCGAACTTAGAAGCGCAGATCAAGTGGAACACGCCGATGTTTACCGATCACGGCACCTTTATTATCGGCTTTGCGGCAGCAAAGCATCATGTAAGTGTTTCCCCCGAAGAAGCGGGAATTGCGCATTTTGCCGACGACATTGCCCGTGCCGGCTGCAGCGCCACTTCCCGTTTGTTCAGAATTCAATGGACTGAACCGGTGCATTATGAGCTGCTTGAACGCATGATTCAATTCAATAATCAGGATAAGGCGGACTGCTCAGCGTTTTGGCGGAAATAATGAAAGAAATGTTAAAAAAACAACCCTGACGAGGGCTGTTTTTTTATTGGAAACACATGATCAGCCCATTTTAATCAAGAAGCAATGGATGAAGTACTATAAAAAATAAGGAGTACGAAGCAGTGAATGAATTTTATAAGGCGTTAACATATGTAAAAAAAATTTTTATGAACCAAATCACTTAACGATACATGATATTCAAGAAGAAGCTCAAAACTCAGAGTATGGGGCCGGTATGTTTCAACTGCATTCAACATCAGTTCGATTCAGAGTCGCAAAAATAACGCCTAACAAGATAGGACAGTTTGTTGCTTTTTGGGAAAAAGACGGAGATGGTAAAAATCAAGCCTTTTCATATGAAAAAGCTGCTGATTTATTGGTTATCAATACTTTTTCCAGTAATCATCATTTTGGACAATTCGTTTTTCCAAAAGAAGTTCTTGTAAAGCAAAATATCCTTAAAACAGCCGCTGCAAAAGGAAAAATGGCAATTAGAGTATACCCTGAATGGGAAAATCCCACTAGCAAACAAGCTATCGAAACACAAAAATGGCAGTAGGCATATTTTGTTGAGGCGAACGATGCAGATCGTTTTCCAGCACAAGACCTGTTAAAGCTATATTCTAACTAAAATTGGACAGCCCTGAGCCGGCTGACAGTATGTGAAGTTAACCGGTGCGTGAGTTGGAGAATAACGGGGAACCTCAACAAATGAGGTTCCTCTAATTGTTATATAGAAATCGACATTTTGAATGTAACAGAGTTTGTTTATTAAACGTCATCCGAAAAATAAGGGATTTGCGTATCCGGCAGACCCACACGAAACGCACGATGACAGAAGTCGTGTGTTCAACATTCTTTATTTGACGACAGACATGCTGACGCTGCTGCCTGACACTGTCAATTTGGCAAAATCCTGTGTATCAATCACAGGTGTGACTGCTTTATTGTCGATCGTGATGTTCGTAAAGGCTGTTGAGAAGTTTGATTTGATGTAAGGGCGCTGATCCTCTGATGTGACCGCGACGGTGGCGAGCGCTTTCCATTTTGAAACAGATCCTACATTTGTTTGGGCGAGTTCTGAGATGATGCGGCCGGTGTATCCGTCATTATTCGTGCCCCAATATGTGGCGCGGGTATTGCCGTTCAGATTTTTGTAAATGGTCAGCTGTACGGTGCTGCCGGGCCGGAAGCCTTTCGTATAGGTGAATTGGCTTTCTCCTTCCAGATACCGGACCTGGCCTTGTCCCTTTGAACCGACTTTCATGATCGGTTTCCATACATGATAGGTGTCACTGTACTGAAGTCCGATATCAGCCTCTGTGCCTCCGGTAAATCCTGAGTAAATATAGGCTGTCCCATTTGACACCTGAATCGAGCTTGGAAGCTGAATTTTCGTGACGAGAACTGAGCCCGTGCTGTTCAGGTAGGCCCTTCCGCCGATTCCTTTGCTGAGCTGGGACGCCGCTTCCGCCGTATTGGGACTGATCAACCCCGGAATATCCGCCGTACATGCGCCGAATAGAACGGCTGAAGTGAGAACACCCGCAAGAAGCCCTTTTTTCATCATCATTCCTCCTCCTATCATCATAGTCAGATAGCGCTATCAATTCATATTATAAAAGGTTTTGGGAAAAATTCCATAAAAGATATACGGGCGGACGTAAATTAAAACTATTTTCCTATTTATCTTGTAAATGGAGATTATTTGAACTATGATATGTTCAGCAATACAGCATGATTCAGGAAAGGGGATAGGATAGAAATGAAAAAGACGGCAGCTGTGCTTTTGTCTTTCGGTCTGGTGTTCGGTTGTTCATACGGAGCGGGGCAGACGGCAGAAGCGAAAACAAAGGTAAAAACGTATCAAAACTGCAAGGCGCTGAATAAGGTGTATAAGGGCGGCGTGGCCAAATCGTCGAAAGTGAAAAACAAGGGCGGCAGAACAAAGTACAAGCCGTATGTATCAAAAGCGCTTTACAATGCAAATAAAAGACTTGACCGAGATAAAGACTATATCGCATGTGAGAAATAAAAAAACAAGCCTCTTTAAAGAGGCTTGTTTTTTTAAATGGATTCGGCGGTGACGGCGGTTCCGTATCCGATTAATTCGGATGTGTTCTGTCCTGCGGTCAGTTCGAACCGCAGGCCGACGATGGCGTTCGCTCCGAGCTGCTCCGCCTCTCTGATCAGCCGCTCTTTCACCGCTTTTTTGGAGTCTTCCAGCATTTCAGTATAGCTTTTCAATTCGCCGCCGACGACAGATTTTAAGCCTGCAAGCAAGTCTTTGCCGATGTGTCTGGACTGGACGATACTGCTTGTCACCAAGCCTTTCACTTCTGTAATCTGTTTTCCGGCGACGGTTTCGGTCGTTGTCATGATCATGCGTTTTTCTCCTTTCGTGTATCTTACCGCTATCTTACCATTTAAGCCGCCTTTTCGGCTGCGCCGATTTGTTTTTTTCTGACTGCGGCGCTGACTGCAAACATGACGGCGATGTTCAGAACCAGTGCGATAATGCCTGTATTCATATCCTTAACGATCTGCGGAAGAAACGGAAAGAGGGTTCCGATGGTTGATTCGGTCAGCGTAATGAAGGCCACCGTTCCGACCCCGGCCGTTATGCCGGCAAAAGCGCCGTGGCTTGTGATGAAACGCCGCTTCGGCAGGCTGAATAAGAGGGCGGGGAAAAGCTGGGTGACAAGGCTGTAGCCCATTAAAAGCAAGGTGACGATGGTATTTCCGCCTTTCAGCGTAAAATATACGGATATCAGCGCGATGACGGGTACGGCGTATTTTGCGAGCCGTGAGACTTTTTCGTCAGTCGTGCCGGGCAGAATGGCTTTGTACACATTTTTGGCGAACAGCGTGCTTGAGGCCATTAATATCATTGAACCGGGTACAAGCGCCGTCAGAATGCCCGCCGATCCGATCAGTCCGACAAACCAGGGATCAAAGGTTTTCACAGACAGCTTTAATAAGGCGAGATCCGTGTCCGCCCCTTTTAAACCGGGCACCTGCAGAATCGCCGCAAATCCGGTAAAGATGACAAACAGCAGGACGAGCTGATAAAGAGGCATGATGATTGCGTTTTTCCGAAACACCCGCGGATGCTCCGCCGAATAGGAAGCGGCAAATGTATGGGGCCACATATAAAAGCCGAGGGCGGTCAGCAAAACCGTTGAGCTGAACCAGGAAACGCTCTGTCCGGTTTCGGGCAGCGTGAGAAATCCGGGTTTTGCGGCGTCAATTTGTTTGAACATCTCCGTAAACCCGCCATAGTAATGAATGGGCAAATAAATGCCTAAATACAGGACGATGCCTAAAATCATGATATCTTTAACGACTGATATCCACGCCGAACCGTGGATTCCTGATATCATCACATAAATCGTGATGGAGACAGCGCCGATCCAGACAGCGGCTGAGGGCGGAATCTGTCCGTATGACGTTGCTGAAACAATTAATCCGAGCCCTTTCAGCTGCAGGACGAGATAGGGGATGAGGGATGCGATGCCGACGAGCGATACGAGAATGCCGAGGAGCGGGCTGTTGTATTTGGAAATAAAAAAATCTGACTGCGACATCAGTTTGTGTTGTTTGGCGTAAGTCCACACGGCTGGCAGAAGCCAATATGACAAAATGTAGGCAAGGCAGCCGTATGCGATAATATAAAAGGCGGGGCCTCCTTTTCCGTAAGCCCATCCGCTTCCGCCGAGGAATGTAAAGGTCGTGTATATTTCTCCCGCCATTAATAAAAAGACAAACATCGTGCCGAAGCCGCGTCCGCCCACCGTCCATTGTTCAAGGTCCATATTTTTTCCTTTTCGGGCCCGGATTCCGAGATATACACAAAACAGGAGCACGGCGGCCATTACGGGAAATGCTGCGTTCATTCCGCCTCACCCGCCTTGTTTTCTTTGTCCAATTTGTAAACGGCGGCCATCAGAACGGAAGTCAGCACCGCCCAGATGACGACATACGCGAGAATGAAAGGCATTCCGAAAACATAAGGCGTCACCCGGTTGGCAAATGGAATGCCGGCGAGAATTCCGAAAAAGGGCAGGGCGGCGAGAACATGAATCAGTTTCATAACATTCCTCCTTTTCATTGAAAACAGCGTGTCCCGATTATAAAGAAAATCATGTCGAATGTATAGTGTGAATAGTCTGAAATTTATCGACTGAAAAGGAAAAGCAGTCCCGGCTGCTTTTTAAATGGTCGCAAGAGACAGGTAGTATTCCAATAAGGCGGTTACCTGTTCCCGTATTCTCGGGTTAAAATAACGGTGTTTTTCTTCATAGCCGTTAATGGTGCATATATAAAGCGTAAATGCTTCGTCTCTTTCTGCTTCGTATATTTTAATTTTACGCTTTCTTAACTCTTTTCGAACATCACTCAAATCCTTTTGTGCTAATTTTAAAGAGCAGCCGATAAGCTGTTTATAGGGTTGTTTTAATTTGAACGGGCACGAATCAAGCGCTTCGAGGTCCCGGTTCAGGATGGCAGCCGCCATGGGCAGAAACAGCCCTTTTTCGATGAGATCGCGGGTGCCGCTCCGGATGTCAGGCATAAATACTCCTTCTTTCTTTAAAAAGAGAACGTTTGTTCCTATTTTATATTCGCTTACACGATATTTCAAGTCGGAAAATCTCGTAAACATTTTCGTTTTTTGGAGATAATGTGTAGAATAAGGATAGACAAACTCGTTAAGGAGTATAAACGTTGGAGCAATTTTTATCATATTTGACTGAGGAACAGCTGACGGAATGGTTCCAAAGCTATAGAGCTTTCGGCCCGGCGGCTGCGGCTGTACTGCCTTTTATTGAAGCGTTTCTTCCGTTTTTGCCGCTCGTTGTATTTGTGGTGGCGAATACGAATGCATTTGGTTTGTGGGAAGGTTTTTTTCTGTCATGGCTCGGGTCTGCGGCAGGATCAATGCTGATGTTTTATGCCGTCCGCCGTTTCGGACAGAAAAGAGCTTTCGGTTTCATCCGCAGGCATCAGACCATAAGGCGGATGATGCTCTGGGTTGAGCGGCACGGTTTCGGTCCGCTGTTTATTTTACTTTGCTTCCCCTTTACGCCGTCCGCTGCGGTTCATATCGTTGCCGGTCTGTCACGGGTGGGGGCGCTGCAGTTTATATCAGCAGCCGCTATGGGGAAAATGGTCATGATCTTTATGATCAGCTTTATCGGGTATGATCTTCACGCACTCATAACACAGCCTTTTAGGATGGCGGGCGCCATAACGGTGATCGCGGTGCTGTGGTATGCCGGAAAGCATATCGAACGGCGTTTACAGACGAGAATCAGTCAGCATGAGAAAGACGGAGGGAGACAGGAATCTTGAAAAAACGATTTTGGTTTATAGCCGGCGTGCTTATCGTTGTTTTGGCCATACAATTAAAGAATGCCATTTTTATTGATTATAAAGTCGAAGGAATCAGCATGAATCCGACCTTTAAACAAGGAAATGAGCTGCTGGTCAACAAGTTTTCCCATCGTTACAAAACGATCCGCCGTTTCGATATTGTCCTGTTTAAAGGCCCGCATCGCAAAGTGCTGATCAAACGAGTTATCGGGCTCCCCGGCGAGTCAATCGCATACAGGGAGGATCAGCTGTATGTGAATGGAAAACGGGTGGCGGAACCGTTTTTAAAACCGTTAAAGTCATCATTGTCCGCCGGGAGCCATGTGACCGGTGATTATACGCTGAAGGAAACGACCGGGCGCAAAAGCATACCGAAGGGACAATACTTTGTTATTGGCGACAACCGCATATACAGCCTCGACAGCCGTCATTTCGGTCCGATTAAGGATAAAGACATTGTCGGAGTCATCAGTGAATCAGACGCCAAGTGAACGGCGTCTTTTTTTCAGAAATGATTGTAAAAAAGCAGAGGAAAGACTATAATGAAAATTGTTACGCGCGAAACAAAAAAAGAAGCGTTTATTTTTTAGTGATTTTGTTACGTGTGTAACAAAAATATGAAAGAGGGCTGATGAGATGAAAACACAGGCTGCCATTATCGGGGGAGGTCCGGTCGGGCTTATGCTTGCATCAGAACTGGCGCTGGCCGGAGTGAAAACGACTGTCATTGAACGATTGAAGAAGACGGTGCCATATTCCAAAGCGCTTATCATGCATCCGCGCACACTTGAGCTTTTTGCCATGAGAGGCATATTGGAACGCTTTTTGGAAAAAGGGACGAAGGTGTCTTCCGGCCATTTTTCCATGCTGGATACACGGCTGGATTTTTCTCGGCTGGATACGAAGCAGAATTATTCGTTAATGCTGCCTCAGGCAGAAACGGAGCGGATTTTGGAGGAGTATGCATCAAGTCTCGGCGCAGACATCATCCGCGGGGCGGAAGCGGTGGCTGTCACCCAGACGGATGACGGAGTGGAGACGGTGTTCCGGGACGAAAGCGGGATCCGCACTCTTCACAGCTTATATGCCGCGGGTACAGACGGAGCGGGGAGCATTGTCCGGAAACAGGCGGGCATCGCTTTTTCGGGCACTGATGCCGACTTAACAGGAGCCCTCTGTGATGCCGCTTTGAAACATCCGCCCGAATCTTCCTTTTTTTCAACGTGCTGCCTGGAGGGATCGGTTGTGATTGTCCCTCTTACGGACGGACTTTTCCGCGTCCTCATCGTTTCTCCGCACGCCCCGCAAAAGCGGAAGGAAGAGCCGGTCACCGAAAATGAGCTGAAAGAAGACCTGCGGCGGATATGCGGCACTGATTTCGGATTGAGTGATCCGGTATGGATGTCGCGGTTTGGCAATGCCGAGCGTCAGGCCGAACAATACCGATCAGGCCGGGTTTTTGTGGCCGGTGATGCGGCGCACATTCATTTTCCCGCAGGCGGCCAAGGCCTGAACACGGGGCTTCAGGATGCCTTCAACCTCGGCTGGAAGCTGGCAGCGCAAATGAAGGGGAAAGCGGCGCCTCACCTTCTGGACAGCTATCATCAGGAAAGGCACAGCACAGGAAAAGAAGTGTTGCACAATATCAAAACGCAGATAAAGCTCATGGATTTTACCGAGTCGGGGATGGCATTAAGAGAAACGATGACCGCTTTGCTGGATTTTCAGGAGTCCAACCGTTTATTGGCGGGAAAAGTATCCGCGCTTGATCTGCATTATGAACCGGATGCGGAGCTGCCGCCGCATACCCTGAACGGAAAACGCCTGCCGGATATCGAATTGACCCTTCATGACGGGCGGCCGGCCCGGCTGTATGATTTTCTTCATAAGGGCGCCTTTGTGCTTCTGTCATTAAGAGGGAGCATTCCCGCCGGTATTGATACGGACAGTGTGGCAGCTGTCAGGGCGGAGCTTGCTGAAACACGTGCCGATTGGGATGAGGCCCACTCCGTTTTGATCCGGCCGGACGGCCACGCGGCATGGGCAGCCGGCGGCTCGGGACGTGAAGCGGAAGAAGCCGTTCTGGCCGGTTTGGAGAGATGGGGATTCATCTGATACCCTTTTATGCGCCTGTGTGATTGTTTCTTGTGTAACAAAACGTTATAGTAAAAGAAACAATCAATACGGAAGGGTGACTCAGCAGTTGGACAGAAGACAGCCAGACCATGCAAAACACATGATTCTTGAAAGGCTGACAGATATTTTTCACGAGCAGGAGAGGTGTCAGGAGGACATCAGGGCGTCGTTGGCCGGACGGATGGACGAACTCCGTGAAGAAAACGGGAAAAAATTACAGCTGACCTTGACGGAAATTCACATTTTGTCGTGTATCGGAGATCATGAACCGATCAATGTCACGTCAATAGCGGAAAAAATGAAGACGACAAAGCCGACCGTGTCGAGAAGCTGCGCGAAGTTTTTGGAAGCCGGCTTTCTGCGCAGGACCCGGCTGAGCGACAATAAAAAAGAAGTCTATTTCCGGCTGACTCCTGCCGGGAAAGAGCTGCATTCCCTACATCATGAATATCATGAATTGATAAAAAACCGGCTCTTGGCGTTTTTAGACCGCTATACAGATGAAGAACTGTTATTTGCTGAACGGCTGTTCCGTGATCTTTCAGCAAACTGGCGGTCTGTAAATGGCGGCGGAGAGCTGTTCAAATAAAAAACACGCATCCATATGCGTGTTTTTTATTCAGATCATGTTCCTCTTTCTGCCCGGCCTCTTTCGCCATGTGCCCGTTTCAGCTGAGAAAGGTGGTGCAGCAGCCGATAGAAGGGCGGAAGCATGGCGATGACGAGAACGATCCGGATGACCTGAACCGCGACGACGAAAGTCGAGTCTTCGTGCAGGGTGATCGAAGTCGCCGCCATCTCGGCGATCCCGCCGGGAGAAAAGGCGAGAACTGATGTAATCATGGAGATGCCCGTTAATTTAGAAACCGCAACCGCGCTCAGAATCATGGCGGCGATTAATCCGACGGAAGAAATAAACCCGACGGTCAGCACTCTCGTCACGCCGGTGAACATGCTTTTGTACATTTTTGATCCGATTGTGGCGCCGAGAAATATTTGTGACAGCTGGTTCGCTTCCGGCGGCCACCAGGCCAGCATGTCTTTGCCCGCCAAGGCGGACACGCCGATTTCCGCAGCAGCAACGCCGATCATGCTGCCGAGCAGCCAAGGGGCCGGAAATTTCAGCCGTTTTGCGCCTTTGCTTGCAAGCCAGGCAGCCAAAATAAATCCGGCCGTTAACAAGACGGGAGTAAGGCCCGGATGTGAAGCGCCTGCCGAAACGGCTCCGGCTGATGTCTGAGCCGCACCGTTTTGTTTGGTAAATAAGAAAATGACGAGAAACGGTATTGTCATGACGACCAAAAGGACGCGCGTCAGCTGAATAAGGCTTACAATCGCGGTGTTTGCGCCGACTTCCTGGGCGATACCCGGCATGGCGGATAAACCGCCCGGCGCCGTGCCTACAAAGCTTGTCATCATGTCCGTCCGGCTGAACCGAAAGAGCACATATCCGGAAACAAGCGCCATCACGATAGAGAAAATCAGCATGAAGCCTACCGGAAGCCAATGCTCCCGTAAAACCGAGAGAACGGACAGGTTCAGTTTCTGGCCGAGTTCGATGCCGAGGATCATTTGTCCCGCCGCAAGCCATCTGCGGTGAATCCCTCTTCTGTCAGGCGCCATGAACAGCCAGCGGGGCCTCGTCATGGAGAGGATGCAGCCGGCGGCCAGCGTTCCGAGCATCCAGGCGATCGACATCCCTGTAAGCGAAAGAAGAAACCCCCCTGCCGCACTGATGAGAATAAACCAGATATCCGTTAGGAGATGTTTGTCTTTCTTCAATGAAAACCCTTCTTCCTGAAACATTCATATTAAATTGTTAAGCTCATTAACCTTACTATTACTATAGTATAGATTTTGAGATAAATAAATAATGAATTATTTCTCATAATCCATTCATTTTTCTTATCACAAACATAAAAAAAGCTCCGGAGATGGGTGAGTGCACCCTACTCCGAAACCTCGCCCGCTTTTCCTTTCCACATAAAGGTCAATCCCAGACCGAGAAATAAAACCACACCTGCGAACAGAAACGGGAAATGAATATTCATATCAAATAAAATACCGCCCAGAGCCGGGCCGAAAATGGTGCCCAAACTCGTGTATGTTGAGTTCATACCGGCAACAAACCCCTGCTGGTTTCCTGCGATTTTCGATAGATAAGTAGTCAGTGCCGGGCGCAGTAAATCAAACGCAAGGAAAATGATGCAAGTGACAGCGAGCACCGGCAAAAATCCTGACATCACCGTAGAAACGAAAGCCAGCACAGCGCCGATGACCAGACAAAGCTGGATGACTTTTTTCTCCCCGAGGAAGTTGACAAGTCTGCCGAACGCGAGCACTTGAATGAGGACCGCCACAATGGAGCTGAACGTAATAATAATGGCGATATCCTTTGGTGTGAAGCCGAATTTATGGTTTGTAAATAAGCTGAATACTGTTTCGTACGCCGACAGTCCGAATGCCAAAACAAAAACGATGATAAAGGCGATCAAGTAGTTTGGATGAATCGACTTTTTCAAATCTTTTAAGAAGGTTGATTCTTTGACGCTTTCCAGCTGCTTTGCGCGTTCTTCTTTAGTTAACGGCTCTTTCAGCATAAAGACAGAGGAAATCACTGCGATAAATGCAATTCCCGCCGCAAAGAAAAACGGCATACGAACGCCGTGATCGGCAATAAATCCTCCTATGCCGGGCCCGATGATAAACCCTGTGCTGATGGCGGCAGATACATAGCCCATCGCCTTCGATCTTTCCTGCACCGTCGTAATATCTGCGACATACGCTGTAACAGCGGGCATGATAAAAGCGGCACTGAGGCCCCCCAGCACCCTTGCGAAATATAAAATGGAGACATGTGTGCCCAATCCGAAGGTCAGTTCGGATAATGCGAACAAAAACAGTCCGGCGAGAATCATGATTTTTCTGCCGAAGCGGTCAACCCATCTCCCCGCAATGGGAGATGCAATTAATTGCGCGACGGCGAAGGCAGCGACAAGGTATCCCATTGTGCTGCCCGTCAAGTGCATCACATTCATAAACAGCGGCATAACGGGAATGATCAATCCGATGCCTAAAAACGCAATAAATATGTTGCTTAATAAGATGATGAGTACAGCCTTTTGTTCTCTGATCGGTTTTTGCATGTTGTTTCTCCTTTGTCAGCTGTCATTCTGTTTATCAGCGCTGATCGACCCGTGAATAAACACGGAGATGGCTTCTTTTTGCAATTCGATTCTTTGCTGGATGGTATCGTTTTTATATAACACATCTAAACCGTAGAAGACGGACAGCAGGATTTTTACTTTTGATTCGACATGATGAATGGACCAGCTGCCGTCTTGATTTCCCTCTTCTAAGATCTCTCTCATCACATCGTCATATTCAATATCAATTTTGTTGAGACGTTTTACGACCTCCTCCGACGTAAACGCACTCGCATAAAACTCTTCGCTTGCTCTCATCAGCGGGTAATTGATGCTCATCCGGCTGAGCAGCTCCGCAAAGCCCGTCAGTTTTTCGGCAGCATTTTTCAGATCAGCTTCCATTTCCCTCCACGTCTCAATCATTACGCGGTGATCCTCTTCCATGATATGAAGAAACAGAAACTCTTTTCCTTTAAAATGATGATATAGATTGCCTTTACTGATCTCGGCCGCCTCTAAAATATCCCGAATCGATGTTTCTGAATATCCTTTTTTTGCAAATAAGTCACGCGAAGCGGATACGAGCTTTTTCTTCGTCTTTTCGCTCTTTCCGGCGCCGCCTTTTGTATTTGTCACTTCACACAGATCCTTTCCGCCAAATGAGGTTCGGCTCCTTAAAAACCGACCGGTTGGTTTATTTTATTATAAAGGGTTTTTGCTGATTATACAATGAAGAAGTTATCCATTGTTTGGAGGGAGTATAAAAACGGCTCGAAAAGTAAACCCCATTCTCTCATGTTGAAAGAACGGGGTTTGTCTGCGGTCTGAAGACTCCCGGCGGGGGAGTGTGATCTGCCTGAACCGTTATTTTCCGGTATTTACCTCGGTGTAGCTTGTGTTCGGCGCGTTTGATACCGTTCCCCCTGTATGGTGGAAAGGAGAGTGGGCCATATCGTATAAAAACCAGACGGCATGACGCTGCTCGTCAAATGCCGTGCGGGCAAATAACCGCTTCGCTTCAGGGTGCACCGCTCTATCGGATGCCTGCAAATAAAAATCATTCGTTTTCTGCTCATCATAAAACGCCGCCCTCAGTCCTTCTCTGTATGTGTGCGGACAATGCTCCGTCTGTTTCGGCGTCAACTGTTTTCCGGTAATTGACGTATACAGAGAAGAAAAAGCGTGCAGGTGGCGCACTTCTTCTTCTCTGATATGTTCGATTCGTCTTCTGATTTCTGCGGTCGGCGCTTTTTCGGCTAATATTGAGTAGCAAATCACAGCGCTGTATTCACCGTTTATGGATTTTACCAGATCCTTGATAAGCACAGAATCGTCACTGCAGATGGCTGTATAATGAAAAAAATTCTCGTGCATTGGACTCACCCCCGGATGTTTATAGGGTATTATACGGCGGCAGCCCGTGACATGTGCGGATGTCATTTTTATTCTTGATCCAGCGGCGATGTAATATGGTCGTCGTATGTGTCGACAAAAAGCCGGCCGTTGCTTCCGCGCACAGCGTATACGACGTCTTCCGGTTTGAGGTTTCTCTTGTCCAATTCTTCTCTCAGCCATTTTTCCGATACGTGGTTTTCCTCCAGGTTTTTCACCACCAGCCGGCCGTCCATAATCAGCTCAACGGCAAAGTTCTTTTCATGTCCGGCAAAGATGCCGAGATCCTGTCTTGTAACGGGCGCAAATTCCGGTTTGACCTCCACTGACATGCTGCCGTTTGTTTCAATGATGGCAGTCTGAACCTGAGAAATGTCAAATACGTCATTTACACGCAGCTGCTGGTTCAAGTAGTCGATGGTATAACGCATCGTTTTCATATTATGCTCAAGTATTTTACCGTTTTGAATGATAATGGTCGGTTTGCCTGCAAAGAAACCCCTAAGGACCCTGTTTTTCATAGAAAGATATGCGACAAGGTAAATGATTGCCACGAAAATAATGTAGGCAATGACATTATAATGAATCGGCAGCTTTGTATTAAACGACAGATTTGCCGTGATGGCGCCGAGCGAGATGGCCGCAATGAAATCAAAAAGCGTCATCTGTGAAATGGTTTGTTTACCGAGTATCCGGGCGCCGATAAACAGAATGCTGAACGACAGAGCCGTCCGTACAATTACTTCGGGATATTCTGACATCATATTTAATCCTTTTTTTCTTTAATTTGGACAAAAACGATATGTTTTAAAACAGTCATCCCGTTTTTACCAGCAGATGAGATTGGTCATTTTCGTCAACTTTCGATAAAATGTAGAAAGATAAAAAGAGAGGGGTCTTCTAATTTGGGTGTTGAGTTTTTAGTAGGCAGATCGGGGAGTGGGAAAACGAGGCTGATTATCGACAGCATTCAAGATGAACTGCGCCGGGAGCCGTTCGGGAAACCGATCATTTTTCTAGTCCCGGATCAAATGACGTTTTTAATGGAATATGAGCTTGCTAAAACGCCGGATATCGGCGGCATGATACGCGCTCAAGTGTTCAGTTTTTCGCGTTTGGCGTGGCGCGTGCTTCAGCATACCGGGGGCATGAACCGCCCGTTTGTGACGACGACGGGTGTGCAGATGCTTTTAAGGAAACTGATTGAAGAATATAAGCACGAGTTTAAAGTGTATCAAAAAGCGAGTGACAAAACCGGGTTCACTGAGCAGGTGGAACGGATGCTGACAGAGTTTAAGCGGTACTGTATTGAGCCTGAAGATGTCCGCCGCATGGCGGAAAGCGGAACGGCGTCAGAATATCGCGGAGAGCGGATGCTGTCTGAAAAACTTCATGATTTAGGCATTTTATATCAGCAGATGGAAAGAAGCCTCGCCGGACACTATTTGCATTCAGAGGACTATTTGACGCTGCTCGCTCAGCAGATTCCTTTGGCGGACGTTGTAAAAGGCGCCCGTGTTTACGTCGACGGATTCTATCAATTTACGCCGCAGGAATTAAGGGTGCTGGAGCAGCTGATCATGCATGCTGAACATGTCACATTCTCGCTGACGGCGGACAGCCCTTCGGCGGAACAGGCACCGGATGAGCTCGATCTGTTCAGAATGACGGGAAGCACATACTATAAGCTTTATCAGACGGCAAAGGAATTGAATGCTGATATTTCCTGCAAGGAACTGCATGGCACGAAGCGGCATCGGCATGCGCCGGAGCTTGCCTGTATAGAGTCGCAGTACGATGTGCGTCCCGCCGCGGCGTATACCGGCGGACAGGAAGCTTTTACCGTCATGCAGGCGCAAAACAGAAGAGCTGAGCTTGAAGGTATTGCCCGGGAAATTCAATCGCTTGTCCGGGACGGAGGATACCGGTACAAAGATATGGCGATTCTCATCCGTCAGCCGGAAGATTATAAAGATTTGCTGAAGGAAGTGTTTGCCGATTACGGGCTTCCTTATTTTATTGACGGAAAAGCTTCTATGCAGCATCACCCGCTTATTGAATTCATCCGTTCAAGCCTCGATGTCGTGAAGGGGAACTGGAGATATGAAGCGGTGTTCCGCTGTGCGAAAACCGAACTGTTATTCCCGCTTGATCAGCCGGAGCAGAAAATAAGAGAGCAGGTTGATCAGCTTGAAAATTACTGTATCGCCTACGGCATTAAAGGGGAGCGCTGGACAAGCGGCGAGCGGTTTGTATACAGGCGCTTCGTATCACTCGATGAGGATTTCGCGCAGACGGATCAGGAAATAGAGATGGAACACATGCTGAATGAGACGAGAGAGTGGATAGCCGCGCCCCTCGTCCGGCTTCAAAACCGGATGAAAAAAGCGAAAACGGTTCAAAGCATGGCGGAGGCTCTTTATCTCTTTTTGGAAGATACCGATGTTCCCCTGAAGCTGGACCGGAAAAGGCAGCGGGCCGAAGAGGCCGGAAACATGATCGAAGCGCAGCAGCACGGCCAGGCGTGGGATGCCGTTATCCAGCTTCTCGAGGAGTTTGCCGGCATGATGGGTGAAGATGAAATATCATTGGCGCTGTTCCAGCAAATGGTTGAAACGGGAACGGAATCGCTTCATTTTTCTTTAATTCCTCCTGCGCTTGACCAAGTATTTGTAGGGAATATGGATCTCTCAAGAATGTACGGCACGTCCTGCACATTCGTCATCGGAGCCAATGACGGTGTTCTTCCGGCGCGCCCGGATGAAAACGGCGTGCTGTCTGATGATGACCGGGAGTGGCTGAAAGCGGTCGGAGTGGAGCTGTCTTCCGCGGGGCGTGAGCGGCTGCTTGATGAGCATTTTCTCATCTATATGGCGCTGTCAAGTCCCTCTGACCGTCTTTATGTGTCATACCCGATTGCCGATGCGGAAGGAAAAACGCTCCTGCCGTCAATCGTTGTAAACAGGCTTGGCGAGCTGTTTCCCGATCATCAGGAAAAGCTGTCAGCGGCTGATCCCGAGCAGGTAAGCGAAGAAGAGCAGCTTCAGTATCTCGTCAATAAACAGGTGGCTCAGACATATACGGCAAGTCAGCTCAGGCTGTGGACAAGAGAGTACGAGATCAGTGACGTATGGTGGAGCGCATACAATGTGCTGATGAAAGAGTCTGATCACCGGCGTGCGAAAAAGCTGTTTTCAAGCTTGTTTTTCCGCAATGAGGCGAAGCGTCTTGAACGGCCTGTTTCGCGCCAGCTTTACGGCGAGCATATTAAAGGAAGCGTCTCCCGGATGGAGGCGTTTAATGCCTGCCAGTTCTCTCATTTTGCATCTCACGGGCTGCAATTAAAAGAGCGGCAGTTTTTCAAGCTGGAAGCGCCGGATATCGGCCAGCTGTTTCACTCCAGCCTGAAGCTGATTTCAGACCGGCTTCGTGAGCAGAAGCTGGAATGGCGCGATCTGACGAAAGATCAGTGCCGGAATTTCTCCTATGAAGCGGTGGAACGGCTTGCGCCAAAGCTGCAAAAAGAGATTCTGCTCAGCTCAAACAGACACTTTTACGTGAAGGAAAAACTGCAGAAGATCGTCACGCGTGTTTCTGGCATATTAAGCGAGCATGCGAAGGCGAGCGGTTTCGTCCCGGTCGGTCTTGAACTCGGTTTCGGCGGAAGCGGGCCGCTGCCTCCGCTCACTTTCACGCTGAAAAACGGCTGTACGATGGAACTCGTCGGACGGATCGACCGCGTGGATAAAGCGGAAAGTTCAAAAGGCCTGCTGCTGAGAATCGTTGATTATAAATCAAGCGACAGGGGGCTTGATCTGGCTGAGGTGTATTACGGGCTCGCTCTGCAAATGCTCACATATCTTGACTTATCGATTACACATTCTGCGGATTGGCTCGGCATGAAAGCGACCCCGGCAGGCGTTTTGTATTTCCATATCCATGATCCGATGGTTCAGGCCAGTCTGCCGATGGGGCTTGATGAAATCGAGCAGGAAATTTTCAAGAAATTTAAGATGAAAGGCCTTCTCCTCGGTGACCGGGAGGCGATCAGCCTGATGGACACGACCTTGGAGGAAGGGCGTTCAAATATCGTCAATGCCGGTTTGAAAAAGGACGGTTCTTTAAGATCCGACTCAGCCGCGGTCAGCGAACAGGACTTTCATCTGCTGACAGACCATGTGCGGCGGACATTTGAACAGGCGGGCGAAGCGATAACGGACGGGCTTGTGTCCATTACCCCGTATAAGCTGAAAGATAAGACGCCTTGTACGTACTGTGCGTTTAAGTCGGTATGCCAGTTTGATGAGTCGCTTAAGGAAAATGAATACCGCAGCCTGAAAGCGGAAAAAGACGGCACCATACTGGATTGGCTGAAAAAGGAGGCGGATGATGATGCAAATTCCTAAACCGAAAGACAGCATATGGACGGATGACCAATGGAGCGCCATCGTTTCTTCCGGGCGCGATATTCTGGTCGCTGCCGCAGCCGGATCAGGTAAAACGGCCGTGCTCGTGGAACGGATGATCAGAAAGATAACCGCGGAGGAAGATCCGGTTGATGTTGACAGGCTCCTTGTGGTGACCTTTACAAACGCCTCAGCAGCGGAGATGAAGCATCGGATCGCGGAAGCATTAGAAAAAGAGCTCGCCAAAAATCCGGGATCTCTGCATATCAGACGGCAGCTCTCTCTATTAAATCGGGCGAGCATTTCGACGCTTCACTCTTTCTGCCTGCAAGTGCTTAAAAAATATTATTATATGATTGATCTTGACCCCGGTTTTCGGATGGCTGACCAGACGGAAGGCGAATTGCTCGGAGACGAGGTGCTTGATGAGCTGTTTGAAGATGAATACGCAAAAGGGAATCAGGCGTTTTTTGAGCTTGCGGACAGATATACGACAGACAGGCATGATCTCGATCTTCAAGACCTTGTCAAACGGGTGTACGAGTATTCCCGGTCGCATCCTGACCCGGAAGCGTGGCTGCAAAGCTTTGTCCGCCTGTATGACGTGACGGAAAAAAGCAAAATGGAAGAGCTTCCGTTTTACCAATATGTGAGAGAAGATGCTGAAATGGCGCTCTTCGGGGCAAAACAAAAGCTTGAAAAGGCGCTTGAACTGACAAAAGCGCCCGGCGGGCCGGCCCCGCGCGCTGATAATTTTCTGGATGACCTTCAGCAGATAGAAGAGCTGATCAGCTGCCGGCATGACTTCGATGCGCTGTATGAACGGGTTCCCGCAGTCTCATTTAAGCGGGCGAAGGCGGTAAAGGGTGATGAATTTGACAAAGCGCTTTTGGACGAAGCGACCGATTTGCGAAACGGCGCGAAGAAACTGATCGAAAAGTTAAAGAATGATTACTTTACAAGAAGTCCGCAAGATCACTTAAAGAGTTTAGCAGATATGAAGTCTGTCATCGAAACGCTCGTTCAGCTCGTGATATCGTACGGAAAACGATTTGAAGCGGCGAAACAAGAAAAATCAATTATTGATTTCTCAGATTTGGAACATTACTGCCTGGCGATTTTAATTGCGGCTGATGAAGAAGGCAGGCGGGTGCCGAGCGAAGCGGCCGTTTATTATCAAGACCAGTTCCATGAAGTTCTGGTTGATGAATATCAAGATACGAACCTTGTGCAGGAGTCTATCCTGCAGCTTGTTAAAAGCGGGAATGAAGAGACGGGAAATCTGTTTATGGTAGGCGACGTCAAACAATCGATCTACCGTTTCAGACTTGCTGAGCCGCTGCTGTTTCTCGGGAAATATAAAAGGTTTACAGAAAGCGGGGAAGGTGCGGGGCAGAAAATTGACCTGAACCAAAATTTCCGCAGCCGCTCCGATATTTTGGACAGTACGAATTTCTTGTTTAAGCAGCTGATGGGCGGAAAAATCGGCGAAGTGGACTACGATGAACAGGCGGCATTGAAGCTCGGCGCATCGTATCCGCCGAATGACGCGGCAAAAACGGAACTGCTGCTCATTGACAGCGCTGATGGCGCAGACAGCTCCGAGGATGCCGAAGACTTTGAAACCGTGCACTGGGAAGCAAAAGCGATAGCCGGGGAGATACGAAAGCTTGTCTCATCTCCGTTTAAGGTATATGACGGCAAAACAAAAACACACCGGAATATCCAGTACCGGGATATCGTAATTTTGCTGCGCTCCATGCCGTGGGCGCCGCAATTAATGGAAGAGCTGAAAAACCAGGGCATTCCGGTTTACGCCAATTTGACGTCGGGTTACTTTGAAGCTGTGGAGGTGGCTGCGGCGCTTTCAGTCTTGAAGGTGATTGATAATCCGTATCAGGATATTCCGCTTGCTTCCGTGCTGCGCTCGCCCATCGTCGGCTGTGACGAAAATGAACTTGCGCTGATACGCCTTGAAAAGAAAAAAGCGCCGTTTTATGAAGCGCTGAAAGCATATATAGCGAACGGTGACAGGCATGATGACCTGTATCAAAAACTGAGAACCTTTTATGACAGTCTGCAAAAGTGGCGGTCATTTTCGACGAATCATTCGGTGTCAGAGCTGATTTGGGAAGTATACCGCGATACCGGATATTTTGACTATGCAGGCGGCATGCCTGGCGGAAAGCAGCGCCAGGCCAATCTGCGCGTCTTGTATGACCGGGCGCGCTCGTACGAAGCGACGGCGTTCCGCGGGTTATTCCGCTTTTTGCGGTTCATTGAACGGATGCAGGAGCGCGGCGATGATCTGGGGACGGCCCGGGCGCTCAGCGAGCAGGAGGATGTCGTTCGGCTGATGACGATTCACAGCAGCAAAGGACTTGAATTCCCCGTCGTTTTCACCGCCGGACTCGGCAGAAGTTTTAATATGATGGATCTCAACAAATCATACCTGCTTGATAAAGAGCTCGGTTTCGGCACGAAGTACATTCATCCGGAACTCAGGATCAGCTATCCGACTCTTCCGCTTGTGGCGATGAAGAAAAAGATGCGCAGAGAGCTCTTATCCGAAGAATTGCGCGTATTGTATGTGGCGCTGACCAGAGCGAAGGAAAAGCTGTTTCTCGTCGGTTCTTGCAAAAACCGGGAAAAACAGCTGGCCAAATGGCAGGCGCAAGCAGACCGGGCTGATTGGCTTCTTTCTGAATTCGACCGCTATCAGGCGTCATCTTATTTGGACTTTATCGGGCCGGCGCTCATCCGCCACCGTGACATGGAGGCGCATAGGACGCCGGGACTTTCCTCATCTGAGGATATCGCGCGCGACCCGTCGCGTTTTCACATCCGGATGCTGGAGCAAAGTGAATTGCTGGAAGAGAATCCAAAAGAACGTGCTGAAGAAAAGAGCAAACGTCTCAAAGCGATACAGCAGGGCGAGCCGATTCCTGATTCGTTTTCATTTGATGATCAGGCGCGCCGTCTGCTTGAATGGGAATATCCGTACCGAGAGCTGACGGCTATCAGAACGAAGCAGTCAGTTTCTGAGCTGAAGAGAAAGCAAGAATACGAGGATGAATACAGCGGCCGCTCTCTCATCAAACCATCAGGAGACACGCTTTTATACAGGCGTCCCGGTTTTATGATGAAAAAAGGGCTGACAGCCGCAGAAAAAGGAACGGCGATGCATACGGTGATGCAGCACATACCGCTGACGCACGTTCCGACTGCCGAAGAAGCGGAGCGGACGGTCCGGATGCTTTACGAAAAAGAGCTGCTGACAGAAGAACAGCAGGAAGCTATTGATATAGAAGAAATTGTTCAGTTTTTCGGAACTGAAATCGGTAAAGACCTTCTCGGGGCGCTGCGGATTGACCGGGAAGTGCCGTTCAGTATGGCGCTTCCGGCCGGCGAGGTGTACAAGGATGCCGAAACGGCCGGTGAACCGCTGCTCGTGCAGGGGATTATTGACTGCCTCTACGAAACTGCGGACGGTCTCTATTTGCTGGACTATAAAACAGATCGGATAGAGGGGAAATTCCGGAACGGATTTGAAGGCGCGGCTCCGATTCTGCAAAAAAGGTATGAAACACAAATCGAATTGTATACAAAAGCGGTTGAACAAATTACAAAAACGAAAGTGAAAGGGCGTGCGCTCTATTTCTTCGATGGAGGTCACGTTCTTACACTGTAACAAGATCCGAAGCTCCTTTTTGGAGCGGATCTTTTTTTCTATCAAAAAGTGAGGTGAATGCGGTATGCGCATTTTACATACAGCTGACTGGCACCTCGGCAAAACGCTGGAAGGCAGAAGCCGGCTGAGCGAGCAGGCCGAGGTATTGGAAGAGCTGAATACCATTGTCAAGGAAGAAAATATTGATGCGGTCATTATGGCGGGGGATGTATTTGATACGGTCAATCCGCCTGCGCTCGCTGAACAATTGTATTACGAAAGTCTTTCCGCGCTTTCTGACGGCGGAAAGCGCCCGGTTGTCGTCATTGCCGGAAACCATGACAATCCCGACAGGCTGGCGGCGGCTTCTCCGTTAACAAATGAGCGCGGCATTCATTTAATCGGCTATCCGCGGACAGAACCCGTGCATATTGAGGTGCCGTCGGCGGACGAGCTGTTAGCCGTAGCCGCGCTGGCATATCCGTCAGAGGCGAGATTAAACGAAGTGCTTTCTGATACGTTTGAGGAAAAGCTTCTTCGCGATCATTACGATGTCAAAATCAGAGAGGCGTTTGCTCACATGTGCGGACTGTGCCGGGACGATGCCGTGAAAATCGCGGCGAGCCACATTTATGTCGCGGGGGGAAATCAGACCGATTCAGAGCGTCCGATTGAAGTCGGGGGAGCTTACACGGTCGCCGCTGACAGCCTGCCGGCTGATGCGGCTTACGTGGCTCTCGGCCATCTTCACCGTCCGCAAACGATCAAGCGCGCCAAGACGGCTGCCCGTTATTCAGGCTCTCCGCTCGCATACAGCTTTTCAGAAGCCGGTTATGCCAAATCGGTGACGGTGGTAGAAGCGAAGCCCGGCGGAGAAGCGAAGTGGGAAGAGATTTTCCTGTCTTCCGGTAAACCGCTCGTCAAATGGAAAGCGCAGGGGCTGAGCGAAGTTCACAGCTGGCTCGATGAAGGGCGTGACCGGAATGCCTGGATCGATCTTGATATCCATCTGACGGATCAGCTTTCTCTCGAGGAAATTCATCGGCTGAGAAAGGCGCATCCCGGCTTTATCCATATCAGGCCGGTTTTTGAAGAAAAAGAGACCGAAAATGACCGGATTGAAGTGAAACACACATCAATTGAGGATCGATTTAAGAAGTTTTATGAAAAACAAACGGGCGGCGGCGTGCCGGATGAGGAGATGGTCAAGCTGTTTTTAGAGCTTGCGTCAGCAGATGATGAGGAGGATGCGACATGAAGCCGATTCTGTTAACGATAAAAGGGCTCCACAGCTTCAGGGAGGAACAGACCATTGATTTTGCCGGACTGTCAGGAGCCGGGGTGTTCGGGATTTTCGGGCCGACCGGAAGCGGAAAATCGTCGATCCTTGATGCCATGACACTCGCTTTATACGGAAAAGTGGAGCGCGCCGCAAATAATACGCACGGCATCCTGAATCATGCCGAAGATCAGCTCGCCGTCTCATTTACATTCGCGCTTCAATCCGGCCACCGGGTTTCCTACAAGGTCGAGCGCGTTTTTAAGAGAACGGATGAAACGAAAGTAAAAACCGCCCTCTGCCGCCTGATTGAAATCAAAGACGAACAAACGGTGCTGGCCGATAAAGCGAATGAAGTGAACAAAAAGGTGGAAGAGCTTCTTGGCCTGACCATTGACGACTTTACAAGAGCCGTCGTGCTGCCGCAAGGAAAGTTTGCCGAGTTTCTGTCGCTTAAAGGCGCGGAAAGAAGACATATGCTCCAGCGCCTGTTTAATCTGGAACAGTACGGGGACAGGCTTGTCAAAAAATTGCGGCGGCGGGCGCAGGAAGCGGCAGCGAAAAAAAATGAAATGCTGGCCGAACAATCCGGCCTCGGAGACGCAGGAGAAGATGCGCTGAAGCAGGCTGAACAGCAGTTCCACGAAGCGAACGAACGGCTTGAAGCAGCTGAGAAGAAACGGGTCCGGGCAAAAGAACGCTTTGAGAATCACCAGGAAATTTGGAACCTGCAGACAGAAAGAGATGAATATGAGCGCCGGGAGAAAAAGCTTGAGGAAAGACGCCCGTACATCACGGATTTGACTGAGCGTCTTAAAGAGGCGGAAACAGCTCTCGCCCTTGAGCCGTACGCAGACCGCTGCACAGAAGCCGTCCGCCGGAAGCAGCGCGCCGAACAGGAACACGAACTGGCCAAACGGAAATCAGAGGCGGAAACCGTTTCATTTACCCGGCAAAATGAAGCCTATGAAGCATGGCGGGCCCATAAGGCCGAACAGGAGCCGAAGCTTGTCAAGGAAGAAGAGCTGTATCAAAGACTTTCAGCCATTGAACAAAAACTGCTTGAAGCGAAAAAAGAAGCGGAAAAAACAAATGCGGAACACAGCAAAAAAGAGGAAGAATACGAAGCCGCCTCGAAACAGCTGGCCGCAGTGAAAGACCGCCTGACCCGCGGCCAAAACAGGCAGAATGAGCTGAAAGAAGAGCTGAAAGCAGTTCAAGTGACCGCCGATGAACGGAAAAAATGCCAGACCGCAGCACAGCTGGCGGCGGGCTTTCAGCAGACACAGGAACAAATCACGAAAGAACGGGCCAATCTGACAACGCAGCTGAAAAACATGGAGAAGCTGAACGGAGAAAGCGAGTCGCTCACAGAGAAGGCGAAAACGGAAGAGGAAGACATTACGCGAGCTTATCAAACGCTTCAAACCGTTTACCATATGGTCTGTGAAACGGAACGTTCACTGAAAGCCGCAGCCGAACGGGCTGAAAAAACGCAAGCCGATCTCCGCAGGCGCTCAGAGGAAGCGAGAACGGCTGCATTAACAAAAGAATTATCGGAAAAACTGATCGAAGGAAAGCCTTGTCCTGTATGCGGCTCGACGCAGCATGACCGCCCGCGTTCCGCTCATGAAACATTCTCGCCTGATACGGCTGTGCAGGAACATTTGCAGCAGGTGGAAGCGCTGCTTTCTGAGGCGGCGGCTCTTTCTCAGGAAGTGCTGACAGCCAAGGTTGCATTAGAAGAACAGTCGGGGCGTTTTACCGAAGAATGTCCGTTTCTGCAAAGCGCCCGGGTTCCGGAGCTGGAAGCCGCTTCCTCCATCAGCGGACGCCCGCTTGATGAAGCGTTCAGCGCCGTCCGCTTGGAGTGGAAACAAATGAAACAGGATATGCTGTCGGTAAAAGAGAAGGTCACAAGACTGATCAGCGCGCATCAGCAGACGGTGAAACAAGCTGAGCAGCTTGCCGAACGAATCCGCTACGAGGAAAAAGAAGCCGACCGTCTCAGACATTCATTAGAAGAGCTTGAATCGCTGTCAGAAAGCCGATTGAATCAGTACAACGAAGTCTGCGGTGATATTCCGTCAAACCGGATTGACGCCTGGCAGGCTTCGATAGATGAGAAGGACAGGCAGGCAGAAGAATGTGAGAAGCGCATTGAAACAAGCATCGCATTCCTCAAGGAACATGAAGAGGAGAAAGAACGCCTGCAGGAGATGAAGCATCGGCTTGAACGGGAACGGCTCGAGCTTCACTATGCGTCTGAGCGCCTGCAGCAGGTGATTGACGGATATGAACAAGAGCTCGGAACAGCAGCTGAAGAAACATCAATTTCCGCAAAGCTTGAAGCGGTGCGGCAGGAATTACAGCTGTTAAAATCGAAAGAACAGTCCTTATTCGACGCGCTGAAGCAGGCGCAGCAATCACTGAATGACGCAAAAGGCCGGGAATCCGGGAGTCTCATGTCACTCAGGGATGCCGAGACTTCCCTTGAGAAAGCGCAAAACGACTGGCGCGTGAGGTCAAAAGACACCGGGTTTACCGACCCGGACCAAGTCAAAAAAAGTCTGCTTCCGCAAGGGCGTGCAGAGGAAATGAAAAAAGAAATTGATGAGTTCCTGGACACCTCAAAACAGCTATCGGCAAATATCAGCCGTGTTACTGATAAATTAGCCGAGCGCCGGATATCGGAGGAAGAATGGACAGCATCCGTTTCTCTGCTGAAGCAGGCAGAGGCTGAGTCAGGGGCCGCCATGGAGGAAAAAGGAGCACAGGCAAAAGCCTTCGCGGTTATGCAAAAACAGCATAAGCGCTTTAAAGAGATTGAAGCCGAACTGAAAAGCTGGCAGACACAGATTGACAGGCTTGATAAGCTCCAGTCTGTATGTAAAGGCAATACATTCGTCGAGTTTTTAGCGGAAGAACAGCTGGAAAGCGTGGCTCGGGACGCCTCTGCCCGTCTCGGAGCGCTGACAAGGCAGCGGTATGCCATATTAGTCGATTCAGAAGGCGGTTTCGTCATGCGTGATGACGCGAACGGAGGCGTCAAACGGCCCGTATCAAGCCTTTCCGGCGGGGAGACGTTTCTGACATCGCTGTCGCTTGCGCTTGCCTTGTCCGCCCAGATTCAGCTGCGGGGGCAATACCCGCTGCAATTCTTTTTCTTAGATGAAGGATTCGGAACTCTTGACCAAGGGCTCTTAGACACCGTTGTCACAGCGCTCGAAAAGCTGCAATCGGACAACTTATCCGTCGGAGTGATCAGCCATGTGCAGGAGCTGAGAGCGCGTCTGCCGAAAAAATTAATCGTTCATCCGTCCGAACCGGGCGGGAAAGGCACCCGGGTCACATTGGAGATCATGTAGAAAGGAGAAGGAATTATGGCCGATTCTGCCGAGGGCACATGTGAATTATGCGGCCGCCATCATGTGCGGCTGACGGAGCACCACTTAACGCCTAAGGAAGAAGGCGGGACATTCCTTCCGACCGCAATGCTCTGCATCCCTTGTCATAAACAGGTTCACGCGCTCTATACGAATCAGGAGCTTGCGGCAAGGCTCGCGGGAATAGAAGAGCTGCGGCGTGACCCGAAACTCGCGCGGTTTGTGAAATGGATCAGAAAACAGCCGCCGGAAAAGCTTGTAAAAACAAAAAAAGCAAATGAACGAACATAACGCTGAACCAAAAGCAGCCCTCTTCTGAAAGAGCGGCTGCTTTTTAGGCGTTTCCTACCACATTTTGATCGCTGACATCGGGGTCTATATAGTTTGTCGCATTGACAACGTTGTTTAATAACAGGAAATCTCCGGTATTGCCTGCTCCCGAACCGAGCGCAGATTTAGAAGAGCTTTTTGGAGAAAGGTAAAAGGAATCACCAAAGTTTACGACTCCGCCCGATATGGAATTGATAGCTATAGGTCCGGTAATTGCTGGCATAAACGACACCCTTTATAGAAGTCTCACCGTCATTATATGTCAGGGCTGCTGTGATTGTGAGCTTGGTGTGACAATCTGCCTAATATGTTTCAGCCGCGAATCTCCCAGAACGATCGACGTCGATCCGATTTGAACCACGGACGCTGACGATACCCCTTGAACTTTCACATTCCTTACCCGAATTGAAGGGTTTTCATGGCAGAATGCGCTTTGGACTCCCGTTTCCGGTAACGGCATGACGGCCGGCTGCCGAAAGATCTGGTATTCTTTTTTGTTAAATGAGCCTTCATCGTCTCTGTATAAGGCAATAGTACGCTGATCGGCCAATACTTTGATCCGCATATTGATTTCATTCGTATCGCCTGCTTGAAAGACACTCGCAATCCCGACTGAATTGATTTTGGCGTTCCGGAGGCGTGAAATGCGCTTTAACATTATTCCGGCGCCAGCGGCACATAAGGCCCGATAATAAGAGATTCCGGAGGCGTGTCAAAGATGGAAGACAGATAGACGGAATCGGTGTCGCCGATTAATAATAAGGAAGAACTGGACACACCGGTAGACCGGATGTCGCCGACTTCAATATTCCGGTTAATCACTGTAAAAATCATGACGGATCATCACCTTTCATTTCACCAGGTATGTGCTTAATAAAGTGCTCAACGGCCCTGACAATATCACGCTTCACATGTTCGGCAATCTGCTCGGCATATTGCGCGGGCGCCGTATTTTCTTCTTTCGGGACATGGGATAGATAATACTGAATCCGGCTGTCCATCTGCTTTCTGATATCTTCAATAATATGATATTTGTTCGTTTCGTCCAGCCTGCTCTCATACTGAGTTTCGAGCTGTTCTAAAAGCGCGGGGATTTCTTCATTCAGGTACATATCGACGTTTTGGCGGATTTGCTGCATTTGCTGGCCCGCCTGTTCCTGCTGCATCATTCCGACCTGCGGAGATGTCTGGCCGACTTCGAAGTTTTGCACGGCATTCGGATCAGTCGGATTCAATCCGATATTCAGCGTTCCTTCCAGCCGTTCAATTTTCAGCTGATCAAATTTATACTCGAGCCGATCGATTCTTGTAGAAGGCTGCTGCTTCAGCGTTGAAATTTCATTTTGGAATTCTTTCAGCTGCCGTTCGAGCTCCTGAATCTGCTGCGCCTGCTGCTGGACGAAAGAATTTAAATTCTGCAGGTAGGATGAAACGGATTGATCATACATGACATTCACCTCGCGTCTCGTTTCCTTCATTAAAACTACCGGCTTGGCGGCTGGAGCGGTACAAATGATGAGGTGCCGGGACCTCCCCCTGTTGTTACAGTCTGCTGCCCCGCGGTGACAGGCGGCGCTGGCTCAACATAACTCCCTGTATTGTACAGATTGGAAAGAGATTTAATTGAACCGGCGCTTCCGATTTGCAGTATGGAGGAATTGCTGACAGATTCTACACGCATGTAATTGATATGGATCGACTGATTGACGTAAAAATTCATACGGCGCCTCCTTTATGCGTTTCCTGCCATCGGCTGATCGATTACATCATTATCGTACACATTCGTTGAATTCCTGTAATTCGTCAGTGTGAGATTGTCTCCGGTATTGAAGCTGCCCGCTCCGGCAAATGTCTTAACCTCTGCTTTTGGAGAAATGGTGATGCAGTCGCCTATATGAACGACTCCGCTCGTACCGACGGCATTAATTTTAAACGCTCCGACAATTGCGGGCATACGAGCACATCCTTTTCGTGAAGATTTTCATGACTGCACTCCAGGAGCTTATCTGGGCTGCCTGCCTAAAATAGCTTATGACAAATGCACATTTTTGTGAGCGGAAAAAACTTTAGACGTAAAAACACCGGCGCTTTACGCATGCCGGGTCTTATACATAAATGATACAGATTTATATACATATCACGTTTATGAGAAAACCTCTTTTTTTCCTGCGGTGCGGCCGTGCTCAATCTGGGCGGACGGGTTCAGCCCGCTGTCTTTCGTTTGTTGGATGAGCCCGCCCCGGCACCCGTTTAAAAGGCTGTCCAGCTCCTGGCTGCACCTGATGGTCTCCGTCGCATTGATTCCGAATTTTTGCGCTGTCTCGAATAAAGTTAATCTTTTTTCTTCAATTTTGTTCATCGTGTGATCTCCAATTCTCGATTATTTTGGAAAACATAGGATGATAATAGTATAACCCATTTTGTGCAAGAAGGTTTTATTTCGTCAATATGACTAAAAAAGTGACAATTTTTGATACTCTTTTACACTTATTTTCAGCCTGTTTAAAAGAGGAATTTCCCGCCCGGAGGAAGAATACATAAAGGAATGCCAGATTTAAAAATGATGGGGGATTAACATGAAATTTGCGACAGGGGAACTGAACAGCCGAACATTTGTCGGTCTGATCATTGATGATGACAAAATCTTAGATCTGCAAAAGGCTGAAAAAAAATTGTTTGAACTTGAGACGATTCCGGGTTCGCTGATCGAGTGCATTCAAAAAGGAGATAAGTTTGTCGCGCATGCCGGACAGCTTGCGGAATGGGCGAAAAAACCGAATGACGAGTCGGGTTCATTTATGTATGCGCTGTCTGACGTAAAGCTTTGTGCGCCTATTCCGAGACCTTCAAAGAACGTGATCTGCATCGGGAAAAATTATCGTGATCATGCCGTTGAAATGGGGAGTGAGGCGGATATACCGGAGCATCCCATGGTTTTTACGAAAGCCCCGGCTGCCGTTACAGGACACGGAGAAACAGTGAACAGCCACTTGGACGTAACGGAGCAGCTTGATTATGAAGGGGAGCTTGCGGTAATCATATCAAAAAGCGGATCGCACATCTCCAAAGAACATGCGCTTGATCATATATTCGGCTATACAATTGTAAATGATATAACAGCGCGCGATCTGCAGAAAAAACATAAACAGTTTTTTATCGGCAAAAGCCTCGATACGACATGCCCGATGGGCCCGGTCATTGTACATAAGTCGGCCGTCAGTGATCCGCAAAGCCTGAAAGTTGAAACGCGGGTGAACGGAGAACTGCGCCAATCAGGATCAACGGGTGACATGATTTTTCCGATAGCTGAATTAATCGAAACTCTGTCAAAAGGAATGACGCTTGAAGCCGGTGACATTATAGCGACGGGGACGCCGTCCGGTGTCGGAAAAGGGTTTAAGCCGCCGAAATTTTTAAAGCCGGGGGACCGCATTGACATTACAATTGAACCGATCGGCACGCTGTCGAACCAAATCGGATAATTGTGTGTCTTTCGCACGATTGATAATGCTCCGAGCGGCTTGTTGTGGTACCATAAGTGAGGCAGATTGATCTGATAGGGGGAATTGAACATAATGACACATTGGCATATTACTTCATGGGTCGTTGCGCTTATCCTGGTGTTTGTCAGCTACGGGCTGTACGGTTCCGGAAAAGCGAAGGGCGCAAAAATTACGCATATGATTCTGCGCTTATTCTACATTATTATTATTCTGACCGGAGCTGAGCTTTTCGTCCGTTTTGCGAATTGGAACGGTGAGTACGCCGGAAAAATGCTGCTCGGCATCATTACCATCGGACTGATGGAAATGCTCGTCATCCGCAAGAAAAAAGGCAAATCAACCGGCGGACTGTGGATCGGTTTTATTATCGTGCTCGTCCTGACGGTGCTGCTCGGCCTTCACTTGCCGATCGGCTTTCACGTATTTTAATCAATCGCTTGAAAAACCCGGATGCATCCGGGTTTTTTTAGTTGCGCATACATTTTGCGCAACTGTGCCCCTGAATGGGAAATGCCGTGACAGGGGGATGTTGATGAGGCGAAGGAGATTTGCAGGATGCCAAAAGCGTCAATCACTCTTGTTACCGCAAAAGCTACGGCTGTGAAGGGTAAAAGCAAACGCCGGCCGTCAATCAGCGTGAAAAACAAAGCTAAATACATCAGGCGGCACCTATTTAAATGGTGCGGCCTGTTTGTTACGCGGTTCCGTCTTGTCTTGCCGCTGAATACATAATGGAGCGCCGCCCGTCAGATGCCGTCCATTCAAATCTGTCGTGTTTACCCGAGCTGCCGCGGTGATGCTGCAGGGCGCATTGTGCGTCATCCGCCGAGAAGTGATAAAACGAAACGCCTTCACCGGAAAACAGCGCCTGATTGTAGGAAAATACGCAATCATATACAGACAGGCCGAACCCGTGAAGATGGCTGAGAAACAGCAGAAACGTTTCATCGTCCAACGAATCGAGCAAGGTTAACAGCGGCCGTTTGACCGCCTTTTCATAACGGATTTCTTCCCCGCCGAGCAGGGGGATGGTGTCTGCGCCGATTTCGGCCGCACCGCCGCAAATCCGTGCCGGCTGCCATCTGCCGCCGCGTTTCATCAATACGTCTGCGTTTCCTAGACTGTCTGCAAGCAGGATATCGCCTTCATCGTTTTCGACGAGGCAGATGCCGTCCTCTATCATCAGGGTGCCGCGCCCCCATTTGTTTTTTTGTGAGAAAAGCTGTTTTCGTTTCATAACCGTGCCGGTCTCCTTTGTTTGTTTCTTCTCTTCCGTTCTTTCCAAATCGGGCTTGTCTCATACAACTCTTAGTGGGACAAATCAACTATCTGCGTTTCTTTGCATAAACTGGGTAAAGTGCTGATAGAAACGAATTTGATACCGACAGAAACGGGATTGGAGCTGATATCACATGTGTGGAATTGCGGGTTGGGTCGATTTTCAAAAGCAGCTCGTCCAAGAGAAACATATTATGAACAATATGATAGACACTCTTTCAAAACGAGGGCCTGATGATTCAAACGTCTGGGGAGAGCCCCATGTTTTATTCGGACATAAAAGACTTTCGGTCGTTGACATTGAAGGCGGCCGCCAGCCGATGGCCTGCACGCATCAAGAGGAAACGTACACCATCATTTATAATGGCGAGCTGTATAACACGGAGGAATTGCGGAAGGAGCTTCAGGCGAGGGGCCACCGTTTTGAGAGGACCTCTGATACAGAAGTGCTGCTGCACAGCTATATTGAGTGGCGGGAGGAGTGCGTTGACCGCTTGAATGGTATTTTCGCTTTTGCCATCTGGGATGAAAAGCGCAAGCGGCTGTTCGGGGCAAGAGACCGGCTCGGCGTCAAACCGTTTTTTTATAAAGAACACGGCTCTTCCTTTCTGTTCGGGTCGGAATTGAAAGCCATCCTTGCTCATCCTGATGTGAAAGCCCGCACAGACAGCGGCGGACTTGCGGAAGTATTCGGACTGGGGCCGTCCAGAACTCCGGGCTGCGGGGTGTTTAAAGGAATTCACGAGGTGCGTCCCGCTCATGCGTTCACTTTCTCAAAGGACGGTTTGTCCATATGGCGTTATTGGAATGTAAAGAGCGAAAAGCATACAGACAGCCTCGATGAAACCGCGGCTCACATTCGGTACTTATTTCAGGATGCAGTGACACGCCAGCTCGTATCTGACGTGCCGGTTTGCACGTTTTTATCAGGGGGGCTTGATTCGAGCGCGATAACCGCGATAGCCGCCGCTCATTTTGAGAAACAAGGCAGAGATCCCCTTCATACTTATTCAATTGATTATGAGGAGAACAGCAAATTTTTTAAAGCGAGCGCCTTTCAGCCGAATGATGACGGCCCGTGGATCGATAAAATGACAAATGCCTTCGGCACACAGCATCATAAGTGCGTGATTACGCAGGATCAGCTGGTTGAACATCTGGAGGAATCCGTTCACGTCAGAGACCTGCCGGGCATGGCTGATGTTGATTCCTCGCTATTATGGTTCTGCCGGGAAATTAAAAAAGATTTTGTCGTGAGCCTTTCCGGAGAATGTGCGGACGAAATTTTCGGCGGATATCCGTGGTTTCACACCGCGGCAGAAGAAGACGGATTTCCTTGGATGAGGTCGACTGAGGAGAGAATCATGCTCTTGGATGAAAAATGGCAAAAACGGCTGAATCTTAGAGAATACGTGAATGCGAGATATGAAGAAACCATTGCGGAAACGCCGCTGTTAGACGGTGAGACAGGAACAGATAAAGCGAGACGGCAGCTGTTCTACTTAAATATGCTTTGGTTTATGACAAATCTGCTCGACCGCAAAGACCGCATGAGCATGGGCGCAAGTCTTGAAGTACGGGTGCCGTTCGCCGACCACAGACTTGTGGAATACGTTTGGAATATTCCTTGGGAAATGAAAATGCATGGCAGCCGGGAAAAAGGCATCTTGCGGAAAGCGCTTGAAGGACTGCTTCCTGAAGATATTTTGTACCGCAAAAAAAGCCCTTATCCGAAAACGCATCACCCGAAATACACCCAGGGGGTCACAGAATGGCTGAAAACGATTTTACAACAGAAAGATTCCGTGCTTCACACCCTGCTTGACAGAAAGAAGCTGGAAATGCTGCTGGAGACAGAAGGTTCATCTTTTCAGGTTCCGTGGTTCGGCCAGCTGATGAAAGGCCCGCAGCTGATCGCCCATCTTGCCCAGATCCATACATGGTTTGAGGCGTACCGTATCGATATAGAAGAATAACAGTGCCGCGACCGGTTTCCGCTGAAGGATATCGGTCTTTTTATTGTGAAACATGTGGTACACTAAAAAACAGAGGAGTGATACCATGACCGAATACGAAACATGCGCCCAGCTTGCCGAGGCGCACTTTCCTTTATATAAACGGACTTTCTCATCCCTGCCGCCAAAAAACAGGCGGGCCGCATGGGCGGTGCTTGCTTTGTTTCACGAAGCTGATCGGCTTGATGTGCAGGAACTTGGAGGATTTGAACAGGCGTCACAAGACTTTCTGAACGGGACACGCGCCGACGGCTTTTTGTGGGAGGCGCTCACCGATGTGCGGCAGCAATTTGCGCTTGAAGAAGAGCCGTTACGTGAGTTTATCGCCGGCCAAATCTCTGACAGAGAAAAAGTAACTTATCAAGAGTTTGATGACCTGCTGATGTATGCGGGCCAAACAGGCGGAGCCCTCGGCCTGCTGCTGCTGCCGGTTTGTGCGCGCCGGAACCAAGAGAAACTCCGCCATGCAGCCGTTTCATTAGGAGCAGCCATTCAGCTGACCCGGGTGCTTCTGGGGGTCCATACGGACGAGCGGGCGAAAAAGCGTCTCCCGCGCCAGGTGATGGAGCAATTCGGCTATACGGAAGAAGAGCTGGAGAGCCATACCGTCAACAAAGCTTTTATGAATGTATGGGAGTACATCGCATTCGAGGCCGAGGCGTATTTCGAGGAGGCGTCTGAAGAGCTGGAGCTGTTTCCGTTATACTCAAGGCCCGCCGTTACCGGTTTGCTGGCACATTACCGGTCAGAGCTCGGTGACATGAGACAACGGCTTTCACAAGCATAAAAAAACGCCCGGCTTCATAACGAAGCTTCGGGCGTTTATGCAATCCCTTTTTGAATCCAAATCCGTGACCGCCATCTTCTGTACATAAGAATGCCTCTGACCCATTCATCCGCGATAAATGAAATCCAGATGCCCATAAGCCCTAATCCGAAATGGATGCCGAACAGATAAGCGAGAGGCAGTCCGATACCCCACATGGAAATCATCGCCATGTAGACGGGGAATTTTGCATCTCCGGCAGCCCGCAGTGAGTTGATGATAATGACATTAAATGAACGGCCGGGCTCAAGAATGATCGTCATGGCGATCAGCATGCTCGCCGTCGCAATAATGTCAGGGCTGCTTGTGAAAATTCCGATCAGCTGCTTTGAAAACAAGGTCATGATCACGGATGTCAAAGCGGCAATGCCAAGCGCCCAGTACAGACTTTTCATGCAGCGGTCATAAGCGTCGTCAAACCGTTTGGCGCCGATATATCTGCCGATTAAAATCTGTGTGCCCTGGCTGATCGCCGTTCCGAACAGCAGGATAAACATGGTGATGTTTTGTGTATAAACCTTTGTTGTAAGCGCCTGAGCGCCCATAATGGCGATAAAATAAGTGACAACCATTTGTGAAATGTTGTAAGACAGCTGTTCGCCGGCAGACGGAATCCCGATTTTCAGGAGTTTCCGCAAGTGCTCTTTATGGACGTGAAAAATCTTTTGCCATGTCAGACCGAGTCCGATGCGTTTTTTGACGATCACAATCATCGCGATCAGCCCGATGATCCGCGCGAAGGACGTTGACATCGCAACACCGGCGACGCCTAACACCGGAAGGCCGAGCGGCCCGAAAATGACAAGAAAGTTTCCGGCAATATTTAAAATATTCATCCCGATCGTAACGAACATCGTATCCTTCGTATGACCGTAGCTTTTTAAAATGGCGCTGAACGTCATAATCAAAGCCTGAATGAAGGACAGCCCGCCGACCACCTGCAAAAAGACTTTGGCATCCGGCATCAATTCATTGGAAAGACCCATCACATGAAGCAGCGGAACGGCCGCAAAAAATATGGCGGCGCTGATGGCGAGACTGATGACAAAGTTCGCTCCTATTGATACATAAGCCACTTCCTGCGCCTCTTTTTTCTGTTTAGATCCTAAAAACTGTGAAATCACAATTGTCGTACCCGTTGCGATAAAGCTGAACATCACGATAATTAAATTTAAAATCTGATTGCTGACACCCACGGCCGCCACACTGTTGTCAGAGTATTGGCTAAGCATAAGAGTGTCGGCGTTTCCCATAAACATATATAATGAAACCTCAATAAATATCGGCCAAGTCAGCGCGTATAATGAGAGTTTGTGATCAGAGGATTGTTTGAACGCAGCCCGTTTTAAAATCGCTTGTTTCATTTCTTTTAACCCCTTTCCTGAAAAAATCAACGTTTAAAAGTGTACCTCCATTTTCTTATAATAAAAAGGGAGAGAAACGAAACTTCTTGCAAAAATCCGACTTAAAAAGGAGGGCCGAAAATATGTCCTTTCTCGAGTTCACAGTTCCTCCGTTCCCGGTCTTTATCGCTGCGGGAGAAGGAGTGTTCAAAAAAGGCGAAACCCATGTGAGACGGGTCTTCCCGGTGTTTGATCTGCTGTATGTGAGAGAAGGCGTCCTCTACATTACAGAAGACGAAAACGCCTTTTCCGTTGAAGCCGGAGAATATATTCTGCTTTCTCCCGGCCTTGAACATTACGGGACAAAAGGCAGTGAAGAAACGACATCCTATTCGTGGCTTCATTTTGAAGGAGCGGATTATGAGGTGACGGAAACAACCGGGAACAACTGGTCAGAGCTGAGGCGAAAAAAAGGGAGCTTTGAAGAGCCGTCCCGCTACAGCCTGTCCCTGCCGCAAAAAGGGAAGGTGAGACGTCCGCAGTTTATGGCCGGGCAATTCAGTGTGCTGACCGATGACAGCGCAGAGAACTCCGATCTGCCGCTCAGAAAGCAGATTCTGTTTGAAGAGCTGCTGCTCCATCTTCAGAAGGAAGCGTTCCAAATCCCGTCCGCAAAGGAAAGAGTCGCATGGGAGGCCGCCCGGTACCTGCAGGAGCACTATCAGGAGAAAACAACCATTAAAGCGCTCTCTTCGGCTCTTCATTACAACCAAGACTACGTGACCCGCTGCATGCAGCAGGTGCTCGGCGTCACGCCCGGCCAGTATACGAACAAAGTCAGAATGACGGAGGCGAAACGTCTTTTGTCCGCAACCAATGACAAAATGGGGACAATCGCGGATGCCATCGGTATGGAAGACCCGACCTATTTTTCCAAACTGTTTAAACAGATTGAAGGCATTTCGCCGCTTGAATACCGCAAATTCGTAAGCCGGAAAACGGACTGACCTAATACCAGAGAACAAAAAGTAGGAGGCAGTTTATCCGCGCCGAAGTGATCGGGACGACGCGGAGCATTTTAGTCTGTACGCTGCGGAAAAGCCATGTCACCGTTTTAACGGAGTCAGGCAGCAGCTGCGAAATTATTCCGGATTTTCAAGCACGTTTTAAAGACGCTTACCGTCTGGAGCTTGAGCACTTTGCCGAATGTGTGAAAAAGGGGAAACGCCGATTGTGACAGACATCGATGCCACGATTAACTTAGAAATCAGGATCGCCGCGACGGAATCTTTTAAAACCGGAAGGCCTGTAAAGCTCACCCCGGGGCCTCCGGCTATGCCGGATTATGATAGATTCGAAGTAAAAAAGCAAAGGCCCGGGAGGCCTTTGCTTTTTTATGATTCGTATGAGAAAAAAATGTAGTCAGTCGGCACGCCTTTATAGCCCATTTGGTGAAGCATCGCGGTGATATTGCCGCGATGGTATGTGCCGTGATTCACAACATGCCGGATCACATCGGCATATGTCGTCTGGAGCGTTCCCATGCGCGGATGAGAAATGGAGATCGGACCTTCCATGTTCTCCAATTCTCTTAAAAATTCGCTGTATTCTTTGTCCAGTTCAGTCATTCTATGTTCAATCGCCTCAAAATCTCCGTCAAGCTTTTCAAATTGATCAAACTGCGAGACGATTTGTTCGAAAGTTTCTCCGTAAAGCACGTGAAGCCAAATGTAATCAGCCCGGTATATATGCACAAGCACGGCGTTCACAGTCGGAAAAACACTATCCAGTTTCTGCTGTAAGCTTGCCGCGGGCAGGGTCTTCAAATGCTGAATAACTTGCTCATTTGCCCATCTGTGGTAGTGATACAGCTTTAAAATGTCTGACATTCCAATTCCCCCTCTTCCTTCCGGTACATTCAACATGACCTGGCCGAATTCCTTTTACCGGAACAAAAGCGCCGCAAAATAAAAAGCAGCACCCCGCATCACCAATGCCGAGCATTTATTCAGGATGCCGACCGCCGTTTCATTTAATAAAAGATCACGTCACAATGGCTCCGAGCGCTTCTGCGAATGTCACGGCATGAGACGGAGAGATGCGGCATCCTTTCAGCTTCTCAAGTGAGACGTGCAGGTGATCAAATGTGCACGTGCTGATATCCATATTAAAAAGAGACGTGCCGATAAAATTTGAGCCGTTCAAATCACAGGCGTCAAGATCTGTGTATTCAAGAACGGCATCATTCCACTCACTTTCTGAAAGGCCGCACGAGTCAAACCGGACATGCTTCATATTGGAATAGCTGAAGGAGCTGTAATGTGCGAGGCAGTCTTTAAACCGTACATGACGCATGGCGGAATCCGCCAGATTCAAGCCGAGAAGTTTTGAATGCTGAAACGCCGTTCTATGGATGATGCTTCCGCTGAAATCAGCGTTCGAGACATCACATTTGTCAAACAGGACATCCGTACATTCCATATGTCTGAAAGAGACATCCGTAAAAACGGTGTTTCTGAAAATGACTTTTTCGGCGCGCAGGCCGTCCAGTTTGCCGCTTATCACGGCGTTTTCTATGACGACTTCTTTGATGAGGTCGTCCTGAAGCGCTTCTGTGAAAGAAAGCACCGGCAATTCTTTCGGGATTTTCGGTTTTTGGATCGTATTCATCTCATACTCCCTTTTCTAAACATAATAGCTGAAATCGGCAATTGACAGATATCGTTTTCTGCCTGCCATTCTTGTTGTTGCGTAAAAGCGGGAAGGCGTCAATAGTGTCGCATATAAAAGCAGACGTGACATTCAAGGTAATGCCCTTAGAGACATGTCCCCAAAGGCTTTTGTCTGTTTCAGGCGAGTTCTTTATACATGATCACATGCGGGCCGATGCCGGGTATGTCAAAGGGGCTGCCAGTGCTTTTCCATCCGAGCTTCTCGTAATATCCCTTTACGTGACATCTGGCGTTGCACCAGACAAGCGCTGCCCCCATATCTGCCAGTTTCCGTTCTGCATAGGCGATTAACGTGCTTCCCGCTTTTTGCGTCCGGTATTCCTCAAGCGTCGCCATGCCGCGCAGCTGGTAGGCGGGCGCTGCCTGTAAAGCCTGCTGGTTCTGCGGGTAGAAAGAAGCGATGCTGATCAATGTCCCGTCGTAAAAACCTCCGAGATGAAAGGCTCCTTTGACGCTGTCCTGATCATATTTACAATCCTCAATCGTCTGATGGGGGCGCAGCACGCTGTGTCTGATCGCGTATGTGTCTTCTGCGGTGATGGGTTTTACTTCAACCATGAAAAAATCCTCCTTTGCTTGATTCTTTTTCTGTATCGTACCATGAAAAAGCCGCCTGTCATATCAGGCGGCCTCTTTCGCGTCAATGCAAATATACATCAGCCCGCTTTTCATCCTTTTGCTTAATATAAGCTGCAAGCTCTGACGTCAAATCAGAACGGAGAAACGGGGTGATTAAATAAATTCCGTTAAACAGTTCGCACGCCGTGTCGAGAAGCGATTTGGCGATGGCGAGGCCTTCGGCTTTCTGCTTTCGCTTGTCTTCGCCGGCGAGCGCCATTTTTTCGCGGATGCTGTCTGACAGCTTAATGCCCGGGATTTCATGATGAATGAACTCTGCGTTGCGGCTGCTCGTTAACGGCATGATTCCGATATACACCGGTGTTTTGAGATGCTTCGTTTCATGATGAATGTCAATGAGCTGCTGCTCCGAGTAGACAGGCTGGGATACGAAGTAGTCAGCTCCGCACTCGATTTTTTTCTCCAGCCGTTTTACTGCTTTATCAAGATGGCGGACATTCGGATTAAATGCTCCGGCTACGGAAAAGTTCGTTTTCTTGCCGAGCGGTTTCCCTGATAAAGAAATGCCCTCGTTGAATTGTTTAATCAGCCTGATCAAGTCAAAGGACGTTAAATCATAGACGGAAGTAGCCCCCGGAAAGTCGCCGATTTTTGAAGGATCGCCCGTGATGGCTAAAATGTCGGTGAGCCCGAGCGTATCCAGCCCCATTAAATGTGACTGAAGGCCGATGATGTTGCGGTCTCTGCATGTAATGTGAACGAGAGAACGGATATCAAGGCGCTCTTTCAGCAATGAACCGCAGGCGGCATTGCTGATCCGCGGTGTCGCCAATGAATTGTCGGCGAGCGTCAGCGCTTCTATGCCGGTTTCTTTTAATTCAGCCGCTGCTTGCAGAAATTTTTCAAAATTCAATTTTTTTGGCGGATCAAGCTCCACGATAATTGACCGTTTTTTAGCGGCGATTTCGTTTAAACCCGGCTCGGTCCGTTCGCTGCTGACTGAGATGACTTCTTCTTCCCGTCTGATTTTCACTTCTTTCTCAGTGACGGGGGAAAGGCCGCGAACCGCTTCAGCCATGGCTCTGATATGGTTTGGCGTCGTACCGCAGCAGCCGCCGATAATGCGCGCGCCCTGAGTGCGGAACTGTACGGCGCTCTCCCGGAAATAGGCATCGTCCGTATCATAAACAAGCCGGCCTTCTTCTAAAGACGGAAGGCTGCTGTTCGGATAGACCGATAAATAAGCGTCACGGAAAATCGGCACTTCGGTGAGCGCTTCAATCATGTGGTACGGGCCGAGCCGGCAATTGATTCCCGTTATGTCAGCGCCGAGATCGGCAATGGACCTGAGGGCTTCCCGAAGCGGCGTTCCGTCCTGCAGCACGCCCTGTTCGTGCATGGATACGTTCAGCATAATCGGAAGTTCCGTTTCTTTTCTCGCTATCTTCAGCACTTCGCGAGCCTCTTCTAAATCATAGTATGTTTCCAGAAGCAGACCGTCCGGCTCTTCATGCAGCAATAAATAAAGCTGCTCCCGAAAGCTGCGTTTAATCTCCTCCAGGCTGTAGGCGTTTTTGTTAAAGGTGCGGATGCCGCCCATCGTTCCCAATACATAAGCGCCGTCTGAGGAAGCGCGCGCGATTCTGACCGCCTCCTGATTGATTTTTTTCGTTTCATCCTCAAGTCCGTATCTTGAGAGCTTAATAAAATTCGCGCCGTACGTATTTGTCTGGATGATGTCTGCCCCGGCTTCCACGTAAGCCTTATGTATCCGCTTGATTTCTTCGGGCTTTGATACGTTCAGTTCCTCAAAACATCTGTCAATGCCGTAGGAATAGAGGAGAGTGCCCATCGCGCCGTCTCCGATTAAAATCCGTTCTTCTAAGTCTTGTAATAGTCCCATTGTTTGCCTCCTTCGTCACATTCAGCAAGGAAAAAAGAGAAATAAAAAAAGTCTTCTTAAGAAGAAGACTTTGTAATCATTTGTCTCTCTTCTTATCTTCCAAGCTGTTTTTAGCTTGCTGGATTTAGCACCTTGGTCATGGTTTGGATAAACCACTACACCGGTTGCTGAAGCGTCGTCGGGCCAGTCCCTCGGCTTCTCTTGATAAGAACGTTCATGTAATTGTCATGGGTTTCCAAAACTTAACTGTGAAAATCCCTTTCTCCAAATTTACCGAAAATAGAGACAATAATCAATAGGAATCACATAATTTATCTAAAATTAATAAATTGAACGTCAATCGGCAGGTCTGCTCCGCGGACAGCTGCAATAATCTGCTGCAGATCATCTTTATTTTTTCCGGTGACGCGTACTTGGTCGTCCTGAATCTGCGACTTGACCTTCAAGCCGGAGTTTTTAATCACCGCGTTGATTTTTTTGGCGCTGTCTTTATCAATGCCCTGTACAAGCTTCGCGCGCTGGCGCACCGTGCCTCCTGAGGCATTTTCGATTTTGCCGTATTCAATGTTTTTCGTCGGCACGTCCCGTTTGATCAGCTTGCCGCTCAGCACATCTTTGAGCTGATTCAGTTTAAACTCGTCATCAGAAATCAGGACAAGTTCTTCCTTTTCTAAAGTTACATCGCTTTTCGATCCTTTAAAGTCATAGCGCGTGCCGATTTCTTTCAGCGTCATCTGAATCGCATTCTGCACTTCGGGAAATTCAACTTTCGATACAATATCAAAAGAACTTTCTTTTGCCATGAGAAAACCTCCTATAACATTTCACTTATGAGTTGATTATAGTAGAATAAAGAGAAATGTCCAACAGCATAAGGCATGAATTTATGCATATTGGAAAAAATGAGAAAAACATCAGCCTCATACGGGCGAATCAGGAAGGACGATAACATGAGACCAGGGCAGCAGCTCACGCTTAGTATAGATCACCAAACCGATTTCGGTTATTTTTTAACCGACGGCGAGGATACGGTTCTTTTACATAACAGTGAAATCACAGAGGATATCGAAGACAGAGATGAAGTGGACGTATTTATTTACGTCGATCATCAGGAAAGACTCGCGGCGACGATGAAAAAGCCGCTCATCAGCTTTTATGACTACGGATGGGTGGAAGTGACGGACGCTGTGGAAGATATGGGCGTATTCGTCGACGTCGGTCTGTCAAAAGACGCGCTCGTCGCAACGGAGCACCTGCCTCCGTACAAATCCGTCTGGCCGCAAAAAGGAGACAGACTGTATTGCATGCTGAAGGTGACAAGCCGCGGGCGCATGTTTGCCAAGCCGGCGCCTGAAGATATCATCAGTGAATTATTTACGGATGCAGAGGAAGACGTCATGAATAAAGACCTGACGGGCACGGTGTACAGACTGATCGCATCAGGCTCTTTTCTGATTACCGATGAAGGCATCCGCGCGTTTATTCACCCTTCAGAAAGAAAAGAAGAGCCGAGACTCGGCAGCCGCGTGACAGGGCGTGTCATCGAGGTGAAGGAAGACGGCTCGGTCAACATGTCTCTGCTGCCGAGAAAGCAGGATGCGCTTTCGGTTGACGCGGAAGAAATTCTGACCTATCTGAGATCAAGAAACGGCGCGATGCCATACGGAGACAAAAGTCATCCTGACGATATCCGCGAACGGTTTCATTTAAGCAAAGCCGCCTTTAAGCGGGCGCTCGGGCATCTGATGAAAAACGGCAAGGTCTATCAGGAAGACGGCTGGACATACGAAAAACAATAAATTTTCTGCAAAAACATCGGTGAACCAAAACCGATGTTTTTTATTTTCACAAAAGCTCCTATGGCCCTCATTTGTTTATCACCCTGCCGAACATACATATTTTATTGAAATAAAATATTCTGACATCCGAACCGATATATAACTATAGAAAAAAACAAAAGGAGAGTTTCAATGAGAAAAATGGCGATATTTGCGGCTGTACTGCTGCTTGCGCTCAGCACGGCGGGATGTGCCGGCAAATCTGAGGAACCGGCGGCCGAAAAAACGAAAACAATCGGTATCATGCTGACAGACAACGGCCTCGGCGACCAATCATTTAATGATTCAGGCTTTCAAGGTTTGATGAAAGCGAGAGACGAGCTCGGCATCACATTTGACTATCGGGAAATAAAAGATACCGGTACATACGAAAAAGGACTGACCCAGCTTGTCCGGGAAGGCAATGATCTTGTTGTGGGGCTTGGTTACAGCATGCAGGCGGATTTAGAAAAGGTCGCTAAAAAATATCCGAAGCAGCGGTTTGTGCTGATTGATTCCGTATCAGACCTGGATAATGTCACCTCCGTCACGTTTAAAGAGGATGAAGGAAGCTGCTTAGCCGGAGCGCTGGCGGCCATGACGAGCAAAACCGGCACGATCGGATTTATCGGCGGTTCAGATGCCGACGTCATTAAACGGTTTAAGAAAGGCTACCTGAAAGGCGCGGAATCAGTCAAACCGAAAATCCGCGTGCTGTCGGACATCAGCGGTACGTTTGATGATGATAAGCTCGGGAAGCGCATCGCCCAAAACATGATCCGAAAAAAAGCCGATGTCCTGTTTACGGCGGCCGGCTTCACGGGTGTCGGCGCTCTGAAAGAAGCGGAGGCGCAAAAAGTATACGCCATCGGTGTTGACAGCGATCAATATTACACCGCCGAGCACGCCGTTATCTCTTCTTTAGTGAAAAACGTCGACCATGTCATCTATGAATTGGCGAAAGATTTAAAAGACAACAAGGAGATCAAAAGCGGAGAGATCGTTTACGGACTGAAGGAAAACGGCATGGACTTAGCCAAGATCAGAGTTGTCAAAAATGCAGGCGGGCTGACGAAAAAGATCACGGATATGAAAAACAGCCTGATTGAAAAAGGAGGCGATCTGAAGTGACATTACGGACAAGGCTGCTCGTTAACGCAGCCGTTACGATGATTTGCTTCGCCGCCGTCATCGGCTTTACCATTGTAAACATGATGAAGATTCAGGCTTCAAATGAAGATGAAGTGGACGCGCTGTTAAACGTCCAGGAAGCAAAAGCTGACCTTAATACGTTAAAAGAAAGCATCACCGGCTATTCCTATACGCTCGCAGACGCCCAGAAAGAAGATGTGCGAAGCTATATGAAAAGCAGCTCAGACAAACTGGCGGCGCTCAAAAAAACGATGACGGACGATGCGGACAAAGCCGCTTATGACAAACTCGCCAAAAAATACGAAACATGGCAGGCGGAGGCGGACGCTGCTCTTGATTCGAAAAGCCCGGCTGAAGCGACAAGGACGGCGGCCCGCATCAACGGTCTTCTGAATGATATTTATATGCTGAATCTGAAAACCCGGGATCACTATGAAGACATGCAGAAGCAGACGGCTGACCAGATTCAGTTTATCGTTTACAGCGCAGCCGTTCTGACCATCGTGATACTTACTGTTACCGTCATATCTTCCATCAGGCTGACGAAGAGAATTGCAGGGCCGATCCGCCGTATGGCTGAAAATGCCCGTCGTATTGCAGGAGGGAACCTTGCTGTTGAAATGTTTGATTATAAAGGGAAGGACGAACTGAAAGAGCTGAATGACTCATTCGGAATGATGGCTGAACAGCTCCGCACCTTAATTCAGGCGATCGGAGAGGTCAGCCGTGAAGTCGAGACTTTCGCGGAAGGTTTGACGAAGGAAAACCAGACGCTGAAGGACATGACCGAGCAGGTGTCCGTGTCGACGGAAGAAATGGCGCAAGGCTCCCAAACCATTTCAGAAGATCTGCAGCATGCGGTGCAATTCATTGAACAAATGGATGAACATTCAAAGGCGAACGCCGAACGTTCAAAACAAACGACGAGAAGCAGTGAAGAGACGATTGCGGCGGTGGCTGCGGGGCGCGGTGCTTTAGCTGAGACCAAGCAAGCTATTGATAAAAGCAATGAGACATCAAAAGAGATTTCCGAAGCCGCCGGTCTCTTCATAGAGCATGCGGCAGGCATCAGTATGATGGCGCAGACCGTTTCTGACATTGCGGGCCAGACCAATCTGCTGTCATTAAACGCCGCAATCGAGGCGGCCAGAGCAGGCGAGGCCGGAAAAGGATTTGCCGTCGTTGCCGAGGAGATACGGAAGCTCGCAGACGGATCAGCCAAAGCGACCGCGCAGATTTTCGATATGGTAAAGCAAATTGAAGGCGGCATCACGTCTATTACCGGAGCTGTCACGACCGGCGTCGCTTTAGCGGACAGACAGCAGGAGCTGATGGAGAAAACGTCAGAATCATTCGTCCATATTGAACAAAAAGCCGCCCATATTAAAGCGGAGCTTACTCAATTGGACGGACGGATCATCGAATCGAAACAGCTTGGTGAGCAAGTGCTGCATCATGCCGAAAGCATCAGCGCCGTCGTTCAGGAAACGGCTGCAGGAAGCGAAGAGATTTCTGCCTCCGCGCTTGAGCAGCTGTCTTCTTTTCATAAAATGGCGGAAAGCGTCAATAATCTGGTGAGCCTGACAGAGCGGTTAAACGATCAGGTCCGCCGGTTTACTTTGTAACGGGCTTTTGCCCCGCCCCTGATTTTTGCAGCCTGACATGAGTAACTTCTGAATGAAACACAAATACTGAATATACATGTGTTTATATTTATTCTTTTTCGTGAAAGGTGAAAAAAGAAGGGAGGAATCGGGATGGATGAACAAATTCCGCGGGAAAAGGGTCTTGATAATAGTCTGGCTTTATTACGCGATGGTTATGTATTTGTGAAAAACCGAGCGGAGAATTATCGCTCAGATGTGTTTCGCGCCCGTTTATTAGGGAAGACATTCATTTGTATGAGCGGAGCGGAAGCCGCAAAGCTTTTTTATGACACAGAACGATTTCAGCGGCAGCAGGCCCTCCCCAAACGGGTGCAGAAAACGTTATTCGGAACAGGGGCAATCCAGGCAATGGACGGTAAACGGCATAAGCACAGGAAGCTTCTATTTATGTCGCTGATGACGCCGCCCCGGCAAAAACGGCTTGCGGCAGCGGTGGCAAAACAGTGGAAAGCATCTGCGGAAATGTGGGAGGGTTCAAACCGAATTGTCCTTTTTGATGAAGCGAAGAAAGTGCTGTGCCGGGCTGCCTGTGAGTGGGCCGGCGTCCCGCTGAAAGACTCAGAAGTGAAAGAGCGGGCGGAGGATTTCACCGATATGGTAGATGCATTCGGCGCTGTCGGACCGCGTCATTGGAAAGGCAGAAGGGCGAGGCTGAAAACGGAGAAATGGATAGAGGAGGTCATTGAGGATGTGCGGTCCGGCAAGCTGCAAACGCCGGAGGGCTCAGCCTTGTATGAAATGGCTTTTCATACAGAACTTGACGGGAACAGACTTGATTCTCACATGGCTGCTGTTGAGCTTATTAATGTTCTGCGCCCGATTGCCGCCATTTCTTACTTCATTACGTTTTCAGCTCTTGCATTGCATGATTACCCTGAATATCGGGGCAAACTGAGATCGAGAGATGATCAGGAGGCCGAAAGATTTGCACATGAAGTTCGGCGGTATTACCCGTTTGCCCCGTTTTTAGGAGCCGTTGTGAAAAAAGATTTCGTATGGAAGAACTGTGAGTTTAAAAAGGGTGCATCCGTCATGCTTGACCTATATGGGACAAACCATGATTCCCGACTTTGGGATAATCCGAATGAATTTCGCCCGGAACGTTTTCAGGGGCGGGAGGAAAATAAATTTGATTTCATTCCCCAGGGCGGAGGTGATCCGGCTAACGGCCACCGCTGTCCGGGTGAGGGAATGACCGTGGAAGTCATGAAAACTTCCCTTGCGTTTCTTGCCAATGAAATAGAGTACGATGTTCCGTCCCAAGATTTGAGCTTCAGCCTGTCCAGAATGCCGGCATTGCCTGAAAGCGGATTCGTGATAAGTGATGTTAGACGCATATAGAACAAAAAACAGCCCTCTATCTTCATACACAAGAGGGCTGTTTTGCCTTTTACAGATGGTCCGGTTTTTTGGAATTCTGGTTTTTTCCCGCCTGCCGGTTTTTTTCGGCAAGCCGGTTCTTTTTCTGATTTACGGCGTTATTGTCCAACGGTTTTTTGTCATCATCTTTCATGCGGCAAAGCCTCCCTTCTGTCCGTTAGGATGCCCGCCCGCATTGAAATTATGGCTTCAGGAAAAAAATCGCGAGCGTGCCCGGCCCGGAGTGCGCGCCGATCGCAGAGCCAATTGAATGAAGAATAATCTCTTTCGGATGGAACGCTTCTTCAATCATTTCCTTCATTCGAAGCGCCGTCTCCTCGTTATCTGCATAGCTGATCCCCACGGTTTGATCCGCCCAATCGCCGCCTTCTTCCTTCATCATTTCTATAATCCGTTTAAACAGTTTCTTTTGTCCGCGCAATTTTTCGAGCGGCACGAGCCTGCCGTCATCCACATGCAGAATCGGTTTGATGTTCAAAAGCCCCCCGACAAAAGCGGACGTTTTTGAAATTCTGCCGCCCCGCGCGAGATAAGCGACATCATCGACCGTAAATATATGTTTCATCCGTGCGCAAAAGCTCTTTACAGACGTTTCGATTTCTTGTATTGTATTCCCGTTAACACAGAGTGTTTGCGCGTGCATCACCGCGAGGCCGCAGCCCAATGAAGCGCATTTGGAATCTACAATCCGTAAATCAAAATCGGGAAATTCCTCTTTTACTTCATTGGCGATCATTACGGCCGTCTGATAGGTGCCGGAAAGACCTGAGGAAAAGGCGATGTATATCGCCGGTTCTCCCAGTTCCGCGTATTGTAAAAATACTTTTTTTATCGTATCCGGTGATGCCTGGGATGTTTTCGGAACTTTCCCGTCCCGCATCGCTTGAAATATATGATCCGCCTGAATGGTGACCGTGTCCTCATATTCGTTTCCGTCAAGTGTTACGTGCAGCGGAATGAACCCGATCCGGTTTTCTTCAATATAAGATTTCGGCAGGTCAGAGGCGCTGTCAGCAATAAGGTGAACTGTCATCATAATTCCCTTCTTTCCGATTGGTGAGAGTGATGCCAACTATATCATATAAATGTGGCAAAATAGTGTTCAAAACTTTGTTTTAAGGGAAAAGCTAATAATGAAAATGAGCGGAGGAGCAAGCCATGGTACTAGAACAAGCAAAAAAATTAGCAATCGTCGTCATCGGCGCGTTTCTGTATGCGGCGGGACTGAATTTATTCCTGATACCGGCGAATGTATATGCCAGCGGTTTTACCGGTGTCGCCCAGCTGCTGTCAAGCGTCGTTGATCAATACGCCCCCTTTTATATTTCGACAGGAGTTCTCATGTTCCTCTTAAACATTCCCATCGGTGTGTTAGGGTGGCTGAAAGTCGGCAGATCATTCACCGTATACAGCATATTAAGCGTAGCGATGACGTCCGTCTTTATGGGAATTCTCCCGGAAATGAGACTGTCGCACGATATTCTTCTGAATACCGTATTCGGAGGAGTCATCTCAGCTATCGGCATCGGTTTAACGCTGAAATTCGGCGCTTCGACAGGCGGTCTTGATATCGTGTCGATGGTGCTGGCCAAATGGAAGGATAAGCCGGTCGGCACATATTTCTTCATTTTGAACGGGATTATCATTTTGACGGCAGGATTATTGCAAGGATGGGAGAAAGCATTATATACCCTTGTCGCTCTGTATGTCACAACAAGGGTGATTGACGCCATTCACACCCGCCACATGAAACTGACCGCCATGATCGTTACGAAAAAAGCCGATGAAATCAAAGAAGCGATTTACGGGAAGATGGTCCGCGGCATTACGACGGTGCCGGCAAAAGGCGCTTACACAAACGAACAGAAAGAAATGATGATCATCGTCATCACGCGGTACGAATTGTATGACCTTGAGAAAATCGTGAAAGAAGTCGACCCGAAAGCCTTCACAAACATCGTGCAAACGACGGGGATCTTTGGTTTCTTCAGAAAAGACTGATAGGAGCGGATAGAATGAAGTGGCTGTTTGGCCTGTTATTACCGGTCATTTTACTGATCGGATGCAGCAGTCAATCCGGGCAGAAGGAGCCCGCTGAGGAGGTATCCGGAGAGATGAATGAACAGCAAGCGGAATTAGCCGTAAACCCTGTGCAGACGGATCAGCAGATCGAATTTCAAATGTCTTTAAAAAACAAGAGCGAAAGCCCGATCGATTTCACATTCAGCTCAGGGCAGAAATTCGAATTGACCGTACATGACCAACATCACAAAGAACTGTATCGCTATTCAAAAGACAAAATGTTTACTCAGGCGTTTCAGACCGTGACCTTAATGCCGAATGAAACGTATGACTTTTCAGATGTGTGGAAAAACGTGCCCGGTCCGGGAACATACACGGTGACGGTGACGTTTTTAGGGAAGTCCGATCAGATCGGAAAAAGGCTGAAAACGGTAAAAACATTTGAAGTAAAATAAAAAAGCGGCGCCCTCGTCTAAACGGGGCGCCTTTTTTTATTGCAATTTCTCCAGCTGATCCTGAAATTGGTGCAGCTGCTGACGTTCTGCATCTGTCGAATTGGCGTACGCGGAAGATACGGCATTTTTGGCGCGTGAGACAGCTTTTTCCTGATCGCCGTCCTCGAAACCGTTAGCAATCATGACGGCCTGCTGGACAAATGACTTGGCTTGAGAAAACAGTTCGTTTCTCATTAAAAGTCAACCTGCCTTTCAGCCGAATCTTTTGCTGCATCATGCTGTGCTTCCTCTAATGTAGACCGATATGGAAATCTTGCGTCATGAAGACTGACAGAGTCCTTGCCTTGCTGAATAAACCGTTTTGATTTGTTTCGTTTACCCATTGCAATGTCCCCCTTCCATATTTAGACGAGATGAGTCGTCTGTTTTAGTATGGGCGGAAGGCTTTGTGTTATGAGCGGCAAAACCTCACAGGGAGAAATAGGATTTTAAAAATTCGGCGATTCCGTCCGCTTCATTTGATCCCGTGACGCGGTCGGCGGCCTGTTTGACTTCATCCGTGCCGTTTCCCATCGCTACGCCGCACCCGGCAAATCGGAGCATTTCAAGATCGTTGTCTTCGTCGCCGAACGCGATGATCCGTTCTCTCGGCACTTGGTAATAGTCGCTGATTTTCTTCAGGCCGACCGCTTTATTCATCCCGTGTTTAATAATTTCAATCACATGCCAAGGGGCCGCCCATCTTCTGTGGTCAATGACCTCGGCGTGCACATCGGATAAATGCGCGCGTATGTCCGCGACGTCCTCTTCCTTCGCGTGAATCAATACGGACGTCACATCCTCTTGGACCGTTTCGCGCAGATCACCGAATGTGACATTCGCCGTATTCATATGAAACGCCTCAATTAAATGCTCATCATGATAATGGAAGTACACATCATCAATGATCTCAGCGAGCACATTATGTATTTGATAGGTCTCTGTAAGTTCGGCAAGCTGTCTGACCACATCGACAGATAAAGACGTGTGGTAGCGTCCCCATGACTCGTCTTTCGGGTGGTGGACAAATGCCCCGTTAAAATTGACAATCGGCGTTGTCAGCCCGAGCTCGTCATAATACATCGAACTGGAACGGAACGGGCGGCCGGTTGAGATGCAGACATGATGACCCGCTTCTTTCAGCGTCTGAATCGTCCGTGCCGTTTCAGGGGAAATGGTTTTATCATCTTTTAATAAGGTTCCATCCAGATCTAAGGCGATGAGGTAAGGTTTTGTCTCCATAAATAACTCCTTTTGTCATGTAATTTGCTGTTTTTCTCTTATGTACAGTGTAGCTTTTTACCATCTTTATTGTCTACATGTTACACTTATGATTATGGTTATCCTAAGGAGGGAGTCAACGTGATTCTTATTGATCATCAAACCGTATCAGGCATTCCGTTTTTACATATTGTAAAAGAAGAAAATCGGGACCGTCCCGCTCCCCTTGTTTTCTTTATTCACGGTTTTACAAGCGCGAAGGAGCATAATCTTCATTTCGCTTACCTGCTTGCTGAAAAGGGTTTCAGAGCCGTGCTGCCGGAAGCTCTTTACCACGGTGAACGCGCTGAACAGCTGTCAGCAGAAGAGCTCGCCGTCCATTTTTGGGACATTGTATTAAATGAAATCGAGGAGCTTGACGTGCTGAAAAAGGATTTTGAAGCGCGCGGTCTGATTGAAGACGGGCGGATCGGTCTTGCGGGCACGTCAATGGGCGGAATTACGACATTCGGCGCGATGGCCGCATATGATTGGGTCAAAGCCGGTGTCAGCCTGATGGGAAGCCCGAACTATACGGCGTTTTTTCAGCAGCAGATTGACCACATTCAAAAGCAGGACATCGACATTGACGTCACAAAAGAACAGGTCGATGAACTGTTTGCGCGGCTCAAACCGTTCGATCTCAGTCTGGAACCGGAAAAACTCCGCAGCCGCCCGCTGCTGTTCTGGCACGGCGTTCAAGACAAAGTCGTTCCGTATGCACCGACCCGCGGCTTTTATGAAACGATTAAACCTCATTACAGCAGCCGGCCTGACCATCTTCAGTTTCTGAAAGACGAACGGGCTGACCATAAAGTCCCGAGATACGCCGTTTTAGAAACCGTCGCCTGGTTCGATAAGCATTTATAAAGCACAAAGGTGTTAACAAAACCCGCTTTTACGTTATACTGAGGAAAAAGGAGTGATGGAACGTGGAAGAAGCATTAAAAGAAAACATCATGGGCGCCTTGGAGCAGGTTGTTGACCCTGAGCTCGGCGTCGATATCGTCAATCTCGGCCTTGTATACGACGTTGATATGGATGACGACGGCCTGACGCACGTTACGATGACACTGACATCAATGGGGTGCCCGCTCGCTCCGATCATCGTCGACGAGGTGAAAAAAGCGCTCGCCGACATTCCGGATGTAAAAGAGACGGAGGTCCACATCGTCTGGAATCCGCCGTGGACAAGAGACAAAATGTCACGCTACGCAAAAATCGCATTAGGGATTCAGTAATAAGAAAATGCACCTCGGATTTTAGGTACATCCTAAAGTTTGGAGGTGCTTTTCTTTTGTCTGCATATAAGCGACAGTGAGGGTTTGTTTTGGATTGCAAACAAACCTTTATATATAAAATTTCATATGAGGTTTATCTTTTTTGTAATAGGACAGTCTGTCTTGGAGTGTACCTGTGTGGAATTCAAATTTATGCCCATCGGGATCAGTAAAATAAATTGACTTTTGATCTTGTTTATCTCTTGGACGCCCATTTAATATATTTACATTTAGATTTTTTAGCCGTTGATGTATTGCATCAAAATCTTTTGGGTCAATTGTAAAGGCCATATGTGTGTAGGATTTATGTATTTCATTTCTTGGTATATCCGCCTCTAAGTTAAGTGCAAGCCAAAGCCCGTTCAGATCAAAATATGCTGTCTTTTGCCCTTTAACCAGGAGTTGTGCATGAAATACTTTCTCATAAAATTCTATAGATTTTTCCAAATTTGAAACAGAAAAAAGAAGATGATTGATTCCTTTTATGTTTATTTTCCCCACCTCATTTAACATGTTTGTTTTAAACAATCCCTTTGGTAATACATCTGCATATATATCGATTATATACTGACCAAAAAATCATTTTAAGGATTTCTGTGTATTTTTATGCCCGGTGTTTTCCGGCTGACCGTTTCGAGCTGTACTAAACATGATTCTGTCGGGCGCCGTTTTGTCTGCTTTGTCGCTAGAGACCGGCGTGCGGAAAGAAGGGCAAGTCACTAAAAAAACCCGAGTTTCCCGCCATTCGGGGTTTTTTGCGGTATCGGGTTAAAAAGGAAAAAAACGGACGTGAGGCATGATATAATAGACCGGCTGCATGCGAGGGAGGAATCCATGAAGAAAAAATTACTTCTCATTATCCTTAGCATTCTTGTTTATACGGCGCTGTTCGCTGTTTCCGCTTTTTACAAAGAGCCGGAGCAGCAGGCTGGGACAATGACGGATGTCAGCCGTCTCATGCCCGTGAAAATTAAGCAGACGGTCAAAGGAAAAGAGAAAGAAACATTGGTCGAAACCATTAAGGAAGCAAAGCGAAAGCATCTGAAGATCTCAATAGCAGGCGCCCAGCACTCAATGGGCGGCCAGACGTATTATGAAGACGGGATCGTTCTCGACATGACGGGCTACAACAAAATACTCGGTCTCGACCGAAAGAAAAAAATCATCAGGGTGCAGGCGGGAGCGACGTGGAATGATATTCAGCGCTATGTCAATCCGTACGGGCTCGCGGTAAAAGTCATGCAATCGCAAAACATTTTTACGATCGGCGGCTCACTGAGCGCCAACGCCCACGGCCGGGATATCCGGTACGGTTCGCTGATTGATACGGTCAAATCGTTTCATCTTTTAAAGGCGGACGGCAAAGTCATCACCGTTACTCCGAAAGATGACCTGTTTTCAGCCGTTATCGGCGGCTACGGCCTGTTCGGCGTCATCCTTGACGCGGATATTGAGCTGACGGATGATGAGCTTTATGAAATGAAAACGAAACGCATGAACGCTGATACATACAGTCAATATTTTACACAGAATGTCCGGCATAACCCTGCCGTGCGCATGCATCTCGCGCGGATCGCAACCGGAGATAAAGGCTTTTTGCACGATATGTATGTGACTGATTACACGCTCTCAGACAATCAGAAAGAATTAAAGCGGCACAATGAACTGAAAGAAGATGAGCATCCGGCGCTGACGAAATTCGCGCTCGGCCTCTCCCGACGGTATGACTGGGGAAGAAATTGGTTCTGGTCCACCCAGCAGTCTTATTTTCTCAGCCAAAACGGCGTGAAAGTCTCCAGGAACAATGTCATGCGGTCAGAGTCGAAATTTTTGGAATATGAAAACACGGACAACACCGACGTGCTACAAGAATACTTCGTACCCGTCGGCGAATTTGCGCCGTACATTCATGATTTACGCAAGACGCTGTTACATGAAGATCTCAATCTCGTAAATATTACGATCCGCTACGTGCAAAAAAATGAAAAAGCCGATTTGTCATACGCAAAGGAAGACATGTTTTCACTCGTTCTTTTAATCAATGAAGGGTTTTCAAAAGACGGCCAGGCGAGTGCGGCGCGGATTGTCAGAAAAATGACGGATACGGCATTGCGCCACCGCGGCAGTTATTATCTCCCGTATATGCTGTATCAAACGAAAGAGCAGATGCGCGAGGCATATCCGAAAAGCGATATGTTCTTTCAGAAAAAACACAAATATGATCCGGATGACTTGTTTATGAATTATTTTTATCAGAGGTACAAATCATGAAACACAACCATTTAAAATGGCTGATCCTGTCTCAGAGCAGTGTCTTTTTTGCCGGCAGCCTGATCTTTCCGTTTTATATTTTATTTATTAAAAACATCGGTTCCAGCTACATGCAATTCGGTCTCTCATACGGCTTGTTCGGCCTGAGCGGCGCATTGATTCATCCGCTGCTCGGCCGGCTGTCGGCAAGACTGGACCCCCGCTGGTTTCTTATGGCAAATTCGTGGGGGATGGCGGTGCTTCTTCTGACGCTCCCGCACATTACCGGCGTGCACCAGGTTTATGTTGTGCAGGTGCTTTTGGGCCTGTTTGGCGCGATGCAAAAACACGGCGAGAAAATCATGATTGCCGATTACACCGACGGCGGGGAGCGGGGAAAAAAAGTCGGCAGCTATCATTTCTGGACGGCCGTATTTTCAGCTGCTGCCATTATTCTCGGCGGGTTTCTCGCTGATTTCTTTACGGTTTATATTATTTTTTACGCCAGCTCCGTGCTGTTTTTTATAAGCGGGCTGATGATGCTGAAGAAAACAGGCTGATCCGATCAGCCTGTTTTTCTTATGGAACTCCCTCGATCGAGAGGAGTTTTTTTGTCAGCGAAAACAGATGGAAAATGAATGAAAAAATATTAAATATACAATTGAATTAATTTTTATTCATGTTATAATGTTAAATAATTTCACAAAAACCAAGAAGGTGAACCCGTTGAAAATAGGTATTATAGGCGCTACTGGTTATGGAGGCGCCGAACTTGTCAGGATTCTTAACCATCACCCTTATGCAGAAGATTGTATATTATATTCATCGAGCGACGAAGGAAAAGAATATGCCGCTTCATACCCGCATTTGAGGAATATAGCGTCACAATCACTTCAGCCGCTTCATATAGAAACGATCCGAAACGAAATTGATGTCATGTTCATAGCCGCGCCGCCCGGCGTCTCCGGAGAGTGGTCGCCCAAGCTGGCGGAGGCGGGCATTCCGGTCATTGATCTATCCGGCGATCTGCGGATTCAAAACCCGGCCGTGTACGAAAAGTGGTATAAGCGGAAGGCCGCTCCGAAAGGAACGATTCAAAGCGCGGTTTACGGTTTAGCTGAATTGCAAAAAGAAGAGATTCAGACTGCAAAGCTGATTGCCAATCCGGGATGTTTTCCGACTGCTGTACTGCTCGGGCTCGCCCCGCTGGCGAAGAATAAGCTTTTACAAGATTCATTTCTGATTGTTGATGCGAAAACGGGCGTATCCGGCGCCGGCCGAAAAGCATCCATGGGCACTCATTATTCTGAGCTGAATGATAATTTCAAAATTTATAAGGTTAATGAGCATCAGCATACTCCGGAAATTGAACAGCAATTAGCGGCTTGGCAGCCCGGCACAGGCCCGATCACGTTTTCCGCTCATTTGGCGCCGATGACAAGGGGCATTATGGCGACGATGTATACGGAGGCTCCCCCGGGTATGTCTGCTGCACAGGTAAGAGAATTGTATTCCGAATTCTACAAAGATTCATATTTTGTCAGAATCAGGCCGGAAGGTGAATTTCCGGCGACGAAAGAGGTATACGGCAGCAATTTTTGTGATATCAGTGTCACCGTGGATGAAAGAACAAACCGTGCCACCATCGTTTCTGTCATAGATAATCTGATGAAAGGCGCCGCAGGGCAGGCGGTTCAAAATTTAAATATCATGAATGGCTGGCAGGAAGAAACGGGACTTACGATGACGCCAGTCTATCCATAGAACGAAAGAGGGATTCGAAAATATGATTCAGCTGAGTGAGGAAATCACGAAAATAAAAGGCGGCGTATCCTCGCCGAAAGGGTTTGAGGCAAAGGGCGTGCACTGCGGTCTGCGCTATTCAAAAAAAGATCTCGGAGCGATTATCAGCGAAGCGCCTGCAGTCAGTGCAGCGGTATATACGCAGAGCCATTTTCAGGCAGCGCCGCTGAAAGTGACACAAGCCAGCTTGAAAAAAGAGGGTGTGCTTCAGGCGGTTATTGTCAACAGCGCGATTGCCAACGCCTGTACGGGAGACCAAGGATTAAAGGACGCCTATGAAATGCGGGACGGCTTCGCGAGCCAGCTCGGCATTGAGCCGGAGCTTGTTGCGGTTTCGTCAACCGGGGTGATCGGCGAGCTTTTAGACATGAAAAAAATTCAAGCGGGCATTGAACAGCTCGGTCAAGCGCCGTCCGTGTCCGGAGCATTTGAAGAAGCCATTTTGACGACGGATACAGTGACGAAACAGACGTGTTATGAACTGGTGATCGGCGGAGACATCATCACGATCGGCGGAGCGGCGAAAGGCTCCGGCATGATCCACCCCAACATGGCGACAATGCTCGGCTTTGTCACAACGGACGCGGCCGTGGAAGAACAGGCGCTCAAAAACGCGCTCAGAGAGATTACGGATGTTTCATTTAACCAAATCACCGTTGACGGAGAAACATCGACGAATGACATGGTGCTTGTGATGGCGAACGGCTGCGCGGGGAATGATTGCCTGACGGAGGATCACCCTGACTGGCCGGCTTTTAAAAAGGGATTAAAGCTTGTATGCGAAGACCTTGCCAAAGATATTGCCAGAGACGGTGAAGGAGCGACGAAATTAATTGAAGCCAGAGTCGAAGGCGCGAAAAATAACCTTGAGGCGAATATTATCGCCAAAAAAATCGTCGGCTCAAGCCTTGTGAAGACCGCCGTTTATGGCACAGACGCCAATTGGGGGCGCATCATCGGCGCAATCGGGCACAGTGCGGCAAGCGTAACGGCCGAACAAGTGGAAGTTTTCCTCGGCGGCCAGTGTCTGTTTAGAAACAACGAACCTCAGCCGTTTTCGGAAACTGATGCTAAGGAGTACTTATCAGGTGATGAGATTACGATTGCAGTCCGCCTGCAGGAAGGCTCCGGCAGCGGCCGGGCATGGGGCTGTGACTTAACCTATGATTATATCAAAATCAATGCGAGCTATCGCACATAACAAAGGGGAGCGGCATGAAGAAAACCATCGTTTTTAAGTGCGGCGGAAGCGTAATCCGCGAGTTATCCGCCGATTTTTTTCAAAATGTAAAAGAGCTTATGCAATCGGGCTGGAACATTGCCGTCGTCCATGGAGGCGGCCCGGACATTTCAAGAATGCTGAAAACATTGCAGATTGAAACGGAATTTGTCGATGGACAGCGGAAAACGACCAAACCGGTGCTGGAAACAGCGGAAATGGTCTTGTCAGGGACGATCAATAAATTTTTCGTAACCGAACTCGCGAAAAACGGGCTGAAAGCCGCGGGAATATCAGGAAAGGACGGCGGTCTCCTTCAAGCATCCTATCTTAATCAAGACAAATACGGAGAAGTCGGCGAAATACAAAAAACCGATCCGTCAATCATTCAAGCGTTAATGAAAGAAGGCATCATTCCTGTTATCGCTCCGCTTTCCATGACAAGTGATTTCGAAACGCTGAACGTCAACGCAGACGCCGCGGCATCGGCCGTCGCTTCAGCCTTACACGCCGACAAACTTTTATTTGTCACGGATGTCGAAGGAATTATGGACGGAGAGAACAGGCTGGATACTTTGACGCCGCAAGAGATTCAGGCCCTCATCGATGACGGCGTGATTTCAGGGGGGATGATTCCGAAGGTAAACTCGGCATTATCGGCACTGAGTGAAGATGTCGCGGAAGTGATGATCGTAAACGGAAAAGGAGCGTTTTTCACCAATCAAGTCTTCCGAGGAACAAAAATCGTCAAAGAAAAGGAGAGCGTGTCATGAGCAGCCTATTTCAAACCTACAGCCGCTGGCCTATCGATATTAAAAAAGCGAAAGGGACAATCGCAGAGGATGAAAACGGAAAAACGTATCTCGATTTTATTCAGGGCATCGCCGTTTCCAATCTCGGCCATTGTCATGATGCGGTGACAGAAGCGGTGAAAGAACAGCTTGACAGCGTATGGCACGTTTCCAATCTGTTTGAAAATGATCTTCAGGAAAAAGCCGCGGCAAAGCTTGCCGGACATAGCGAGGGGGATCTCGTTTTCTTCTGCAACAGCGGAGCCGAAGCGAATGAAGGCGCCATTAAGCTTGCCCGCAAAGCAACGGGAAAGACAAAAATCGTAACATTCCATCAATCCTTTCACGGACGGACCTATGCGGGGATGGCCGCCACCGGACAAGACAAAATCAAGACCGGTTTCGGACCGATGCTTCAAGGCTTTCACTATCTTCCGTTCAATGATCCGTCGGCATTCAGCACGCTTTCAAAAAAGGATGATATCGCTGCCGTCATGCTTGAGACGGTGCAGGGAGAAGGGGGAGTCAATCCCGCCGATCCGGAATTCATCGAAGCCTTACAGACATTTTGCAAAGACAAACAGGCGCTGCTTATCGCAGACGAGATTCAAACCGGAATCGGCCGGACGGGCAAGGCATTCGGCTATGAGCATTTCGGCATTTCCCCGGACATTATCACTGCTGCGAAAGGGCTTGGAAACGGTTTTCCCGTCGGAGCCGTGATCGGCAAAAAGAAGCTTGGCGACGCCTTTACGCCGGGTACGCATGGTACGACTTTCGGCGGCAATAAGCTTGCCATGGCAGCTGTGAAAGCAACCTTGGACATTGTGTTTCAGCCGGACTTTCTTCAGGCGGCGGCAGACAAAGGATCATTTTTAAAAGCGCAGCTGAACCGTGAACTGACAGGGCCTTTTGTAAAAGAAATCCGCGGAAAAGGGTTATTAATCGGCATTGAATGCGCAGGTCCCGTGTCTGGCATCATCGGAGATCTGCAGGAACGCGGACTTCTCGTGCTTCCGGCTGGACCGAATGTCATCAGGCTGCTCCCGCCGCTTACGGTTTCTGAAGAAGAAATGCTGTCGGCCGTCAGTATGCTTAAGGCAGCGATCGAAGCGCATTCGGCAGTGAAACGGTAATTTTTTTTCGATATAAAAGTATAAAAATTCATATTTTTAATTAATTATTCATCAAGAGGTGGGCTTTAGATGAAAGGCTATTTAGTATTGGAAGACGGAACATCATTCGGCGGTGAACTTGAAAAAGAAGCCCGCTGTGTTGGCGAAGCTGTTTTTTTCACCGGAATGACGGGCTATCAGGAAGTGCTTACAGACCCGTCATATAAGGGCCAGATCATCGTCTTTACGTATCCGTTGATCGGAAACTACGGAATTAATGAAAAAGACCTCGAAAGTAAGATCCCTCAAGTCAAGGCTGTTGCCGTCTATGAAGCGTGTGAACATTTTTCTCACCATGAAGCAGTCTCAAGCTTGAGAGAGTATTTAAATAAATGGAACATCCCGCTCTTAACCGAAGTGGACACACGGGCCGTCGTCAAAACCATCCGCTCCGGCGGCACGATGAACGCTGCCGTGTCAACAACAGGGGAGGTTCCCGCAGCATCCGGAACAGAAAACCCGGCGGAGCTGGCGCAGTCTGAAGACATCACGTCAATGGGGAACGGAGACCGGCATATTGCGCTGATTGATTTCGGTTATAAAAAATCAATCGCCTCGTCACTTGTAAAGCGCGGCTGTAAAGTAACGGTCATTCCGTATCAGCAGATGAACGCTGTTTACGACATTCAGCCTGACGGAATCGTGCTCTCAAACGGCCCGGGCGACCCGAAAGCGATTGCGCCGTACATGAACCGGATTACATCATTACTCAGTGATTTCCCCGCACTCGGCATTTGCCTCGGGCATCAGCTGATTGCCCTGGCTTTCGGAGGAAATACGTATAAGCTGCCGTTCGGCCACAGGGGTGCCAATCATCCCGTCATTGACCGGAAAACGAAACGGGTGTTTATGACAAGCCAGAACCACAGCTATGTCGTTGATGAAGCATCAATTGACAAAAACGAGCTGTCCATCAGATTTCATCATGTCAATGATACATCAGTGGAAGGGCTCATTCATAAGCGCCTTCCCGTATTAAGCGTCCAGTTCCACCCTGAAGCTCATCCCGGACCGGCTGAGAGCGAGTGGATATTTGATGAATTTCTAGAGAAAGTGATACCAGCAAGGAGAGAAATCGCTCATGCCTAAAGATACAACCATTTCCAGCATATTAGTCATCGGCTCCGGCCCCATCATCATCGGCCAGGCGGCAGAATTTGATTATTCAGGAACGCAGGGCTGCATGGCTCTGAAAGAAGAAGGATACCGCGTTATTCTAGTCAACAACAACCCGGCAACGATTATGACGGATGAGGCGTTTGCCGATGAAATATATTTTGAACCGCTCACAACCGACAGCATCGAGGCCATTATTGAAAAAGAAAAACCGGACGGTCTGCTTGCCAATTTGGGCGGCCAGACGGCATTGAATTTAGCCGTTAAGCTTGAAGAAGCAGGCGTGCTGAAGAAGCATCACGTCAAGCTTTTGGGAACATCGGTGGAAACCATTCAAAAAGGCGAAGACCGGGAGCAGTTCCGCGCCCTGATGAAAGAGCTCGATCAGCCCGTTCCGGAAAGCGAAATCGTCGACAACGAAGAAGACGCCCTCCGCTTCGCTGAGTCTATCGGATTTCCGGTCATTCTGAGACCGGCGTACACGCTAGGCGGCAAGGGAGGCGGAATCGCGAAAACGAAAGAAGCGTTTCAGACGCTTATTAAACAGGCGCTGTTAGCAAGCCCGATCAGCCAATGCCTCGTCGAAAAAAGCATCGCCGGATTTAAAGAAATCGAATATGAGGTCATGCGCGACAGCAATCATACATGCATCACCGTCTGTAATATGGAAAACATCGATCCCGTCGGCGTGCATACAGGGGACTCCATCGTCGTCGCACCGTCCCAGACGTTAACGGATGAAGAATATCAGATGCTGCGTTCAGCAAGCCTGGCGATTATTTCGGCGCTGGATGTAGTCGGCGGCTGCAACATTCAATTTGCGCTGGATCCGTTCAGCAAACAGTACTATGTCATTGAAGTGAACCCGCGTGTCAGCCGCTCTTCAGCTCTCGCGTCAAAAGCGACCGGCTATCCGATTGCCAAAATGGCGGCGAAACTTGCCATCGGCTATACGCTTGATGAACTGAAAAATCCGCTGACGGGCTCTACTTATGCAAGCTTTGAACCGGCGCTTGATTATGTCATCGTCAAATTCCCGCGCTGGCCGTTTGATAAATTTAAACATGCCGACCGCACGCTCGGAACGAAGATGAAAGCGACGGGGGAGGTCATGGCGATCGAAAGAAATATGGAAGCGGCCATTCAAAAAGCGGCGGCCTCCCTTGAGCTGAAAACGATCGGCACCCGCCTGCCTGAACTCGGCGGCTGTACGATCAATCAGCTGTGGGAATTAGCGGTAACGCCGGATGACCGGAGATTTTTCGTCGTCATGGAACTGTTAAGCCGCGGTGAAACGATAGAAGACATCCATGCCAAAACAAAAATTGACCCGTTTTTTCTCCATGTATTCCGAAATATCATCACATTGGAAAACAAGCTGATGGAAGAAGGGGATCATCTGTCTGTCCCGCTTTTAAAGCAGGCGAAGGTAAAGGGCTTCACGGATGTCATGATCGCATCTCTCACGGGAAAAACGGAAGAAGACATCCGTGCTCTCAGAAAGAAATCAGGCATCGTCCCGTCGTTTAAAATCGTAGATACATGCGCCGCTGAATTTGATGCCAAGACGAATTATTTCTACTCCACCTACCTCGGGGAAAGCGACGGAGATATCAGCCGAAAAGAGAAAAAACGCGCCCTCATCATCGGCTCAGGCCCGATCCGCATCGGTCAGGGAGTGGAATTTGATTACAGTGCCGTCCACGGCGTTCTGACCCTGCAAGAGCTGGGGTATGAAACGATTATGATCAATAACAATCCGGAAACAGTAAGCACGGATTATGAAATCGCCGACCGGCTTTATTTTGAACCGCTGACGACAGAACATATTTTAAACGTGGCGGAACATGAAAACATTGATTTTGCCATCGTCCAGTTTGGGGGACAGACCGCGATCAATGCCGCTGAACCGCTGGAAAAAGCGGGCATTCCGCTGCTCGGAACATCCTTTGAAACCCTTGATGCGCTGGAGGATCGGGATCTGTTTTATCAGCTGCTTGATGACCTTGACCTGAAACATGCCAAAGGCGAAACCGCTTATTCAAAAGAAGAAGCAACGGAAAAAGCAAGCCGAATCGGCTACCCCGTGCTGATCCGTCCGTCTTATGTCATCGGGGGAATGGGCATGATCATCGTTGATTCAGAAGCGCAAATGTCAGAACTGCTGGAAAATGAAGCGGGCATGCCGTATCCGATTTTGATCGATCAGTACATTACAGGAAAAGAATTGGAGATCGATCTAATTTCCGACGGACATGACGTATTCGTGCCGACTTACACAGAGCACATTGAGCGCGCCGGCGTCCATTCGGGCGACAGTTTTGCGATTCTTCCGGGTCCGTCTGTCACACCTGATATGCAGCGTAATATAAAAGAGGCCGCCGAAAAAATCGCGGTAAAACTGGCTTTTAAAGGCATCATGAACATTCAGTTTGTCATTGATGACAAAGGGGATATTCTCGTTCTTGAAGTGAACCCGCGGGCAAGCCGCACGGTTCCTGTCGTGTCTAAGGTGATGGGGGTGCCGATGATCCCGCTTGCCGCCAGATTGCTGGCCGGCGCTTCCCTTAAAGACATCAAGCCCGAGGTTCAAAATCAGCACGGAACGGCAGTGAAATTCCCGGTTTTTTCTTCGCACGCCATTCAGGATGTGGACGTAAAGCCCGGGCCGGAAATGAAGTCGACCGGAGAAGGCATGTGTGTCGCGTTTGACGCAGAAAGCGCCCTGAAAAAAATCTACGCGCACGTCTGGGAGAAAAAAGGCAGCATCTATCTGGAAGGCTGTGATGCGGAATTGGAACGTCAGGCTCAAGAGGCGGGATTTACCGTATGCAAAGATGCGTTCCCGGCATGGGCAGAGCGAAAGGATAAAGCGGTCCATATCAATTTCAATCACTCTGAAGAAGCGCGTAAACAACGGATCGAAGCCATGACGCACGGTGTGACGGTCTTTACTGAACCGGAAACCGTAAAGGCATTTTTAGCAAGCGGCTCCGGCAAACCTCAGCCTGTATCGCTCAAAGATCTTTATCAAAAGGAAGTGGCATCATGCACACAATAAAAGCGGAACACACATTAACCCATTTGTACGGCAAAGATTTTCTTTCCTTAAAAGATGTCAGCCCGTCAGACATCAATGCGCTTCTGACAGAAGCTTCATTATTAAAACAACATCCGATACAGCCGATTTTCCAAGGAAAAACATTGGCGATGATTTTTGAAAAATCTTCAACCCGCACACGTGTGTCTTTTGAAGCGGGAATGGCCCAGCTCGGGGGAACGGGACTATTTCTTTCAAGCAGCGACCTGCAGCTTGGGCGGGGGGAGACGGTCGCGGATACGGCGAAGGTGCTGTCCGGATTCGTTGATGCCATTATGATCCGCACCTTTGAACATGAAAAAGTCGAAGAGCTTGCCGAGCATGCAGACATTCCCGTCATAAACGGGCTGACCGACCGGTATCACCCGTGTCAGGCACTCGCGGATCTGTTAACGATACAAGAAATAAAAGGAGAACTGAAAGGAGTAAAAGTTGCCTATATCGGTGACGGAAATAATGTGGCGCATTCACTTATGATCGGCTGCGCAAAAATGGGCTGTGACATTGCGGTTGCTTCGCCGAAAGGCTATGAAGCAGAGGAAGAGGCGGTGAATGCCGCAAAAGAAGCGGCTGCTGTTTCCGGAGCGAAGGTCACCCTTACCGAAAATCCGCAGGAAGCGGTGCGGGATGCAGACGTGATTTACTCCGACGTCTTCACGAGCATGGGGCAGGAGGAAGAGACGCAGCAGCGGCTGAATGTGTTTGCCCCGTATCAAGTCAACGCCTCACTCGTCAGTCTCGCCAAACCCGACTATACATTTTTGCATTGCCTGCCCGCGCATCGGGAGGAAGAGGTCACGTCCGAGATTATCGACGGCCCGAACTCTGCGGTATTTCAGCAGGCGGAAAACCGGCTTCACGCGCAAAAAGCGCTCCTGAAAGCTCTTCTTTACAAACAGGATGAACAAAAAAACCGCTGAATCTCATTCAGCGGTTTTTGATATTTCTCCACATACAAGCGCATACTACATAAAAAAGAAAAAGGAGGAAATGACGTGGGACAGCAGCATCAATTCCGCCCGGGACAAAAAGCGCCGAATAACGGTGTGTACGTTGAAATCGGCGAAACGGGAAGCATGGTCAAAAACCCGCAAAAAATCAAGCTTACGGTGGGAGAAATGTTCCCTGAAACTTCAAACCATAACAGATTGTGGACGTATCAACGAAAACCGTGAACACAAAAAAACCTGCTGAATAGCAGGTTTTTTTATTTAATGCTGGTTTGCATCCTGTTTGACAGGCATGATCTCCGCAAGAACAAAGACAAGCACTGCAATAACCACGGCAATAACGGATGATTGCTTGAAATTGTACGCTGCGCTGTTCATGGAGGCGACCAAATAACAGGCCATATGTGTTAAAAGGAACGTCCAAATAAAACCGATAATAAACCGCACGTTTCCACCTCGTCCTTCATTTTATTCTACGTTGTATCATACCATACATAAAGCGCGGGCGGAAGGTCATTTTCTCATCAAAAAGCGCGCCTGAAACTGACATTTGCCCGCCTGTCCGGCCGTCTGATGGAAAATTCGGTTCCTGTGCTTGGGATAATAGCCAAAACATAGCAGCAAATAGGAGTTTATCCGATCCGTTTTCATTCTTCTTACATATGATAGCCAATAGAGAGATTAGGAGTAAAAGGAGGCGGGCAGGCATGGGGATTACGGAAAGATTTTTCCAATTCGGATCTGAGCTGAACGTCATCCATCTGCCGTATCGGCCGAACGGCTTCTGTATCTTTATTCTGGGGGACAGAACCCACTTTGTCAGCCGGGACTCAAGCTTTTGGCTCGAACATGAAGGGAGAAAGCAGCTGTTACATGTGCTGCTTGACAGAGGGTACACCATTTTTAACAGCAATTTATACGGACGGCATTGGGGTTCGGAAAAAGCCGTCCTTTACGCCAGACAGCTGATGCATTATGTGCTGAAACAAGAAACCCTCAATCCGAAAATACACTTGCTCGCAGAAGGTATGGGCGCCCTTATCGCCGATCAATTGCTGCAGTCTTCACCGGAGCATATCCGTTCAGCCGCAATGTTAGATCCTTGTCTTGACCTTCAAGCCCATTTTGAATCAGAGAAAGAAAATAAGTTTTTTTATAAGCAGTTTCTGAGGGAAACGGCACAAAGCTTCGGTGTTTCTGAAAAAGAGGCAAGCTCACTGAGCTATCAGACCATTACCGGCTGCCGCACCCGCGTGCCGGTACATATATGGCAAAGAACGACCGGAGCGCCGTACCCGTACACCCTGCATGCGAACGCGTATAAAGAAGCCCGGGAAAAGACCGGAAGCAAGACTGATATCACGTATCACCTGCTTGAGAACCCTGCGCGTATGTACAGAGCCATCTGCCGGTTTTTCCGCAGTCATGAAAAAGACCTGTAATGAATAGAATACAACAGCCATCTCTTTTCAGAGGGCTGTTTGGCTTGTGTGCGAATGAAAAACCGGAAAGGCGGCAGATGTGATGAAGACAGCGCTGATCATTGGAGCAGATGAATTTCTCGGCCTTTCATTGTGCGAACGGTTGATGGATGAGGGTGTGCATGTCGATGTCATTTTGGCAGAACCGGAGGACAAAACGAGGCAGCTGTATTTAGAAGAACGTTTAATGTGGCTCGCGAGAAACGGGCTTTTTCAAATAATAGATGAAATCGGTGAAAAGGAATACGATCGTATCTGCGTTCAATACGGGAGCGGGTGTCTGCCTGAAGAAAGGGCTGAGCCTTTATATTGGATTGTTTACAGTGAGGATCACGGAGACTGGGAAAAAAACGGTCAGCGGGATACGGCAAAAGCGATTATCCTTCCTCCCCTTTACGGTCCGTGGACGGAAGCAAAAGAAGATGGCGAGAGCAGGATCTTTTTAGAAGACGCGGTCTGTGGGCTGATGAATCAGCTTGAGGCTGACGGCACAGAAGACGAAAATCAGATTATTATCCTGGAAATAAAAGAAAAAACGCAAAAAACGGAAGCGGAAGAAAAAATTAAAGAGTGGAAAAGACAATTTTCATCAATATTCGACATTTTTTAAGAAATACCTTCCATGTTATGTGCATTACCGCTACAATAAACGTATATCAATTATATATGTTATGAGTTTGAAAAGGGGTTGAACATGGCTTGATCACCAGGCTTGTCATGATCTTTTCTCTCCTCCTTTTATTGAGCGGATGCGCACAAACTCCGTTTAAAGGAAAAATTGAGAAGGTCGGAATGCTTTTTCCCGATACCATCAGTGACTTGGTATGGGGCACAAAAGGTTACAAAGGTTTATTAGCGATACAATCTGAATTTAACGTTGACGTTTATTATAAAGAAAATATCAGATCCGATGAAGATATTTTAAAAGCCATAGATGATTTTCATAAAAAAGGAGTCAATCTTTTATACGGACACGGAAATGAATACGAGGAAATCTTCAATATGATCAGCAAGGATTATCCCGACATGGAATTCGTCGTCGCAAACGGAACGGCGAAAAGCGATAATGTCACAAGCGTTCATCTTATGGGAGAAGCAATGGGTTTTTTTGGGGGAATGACAGCCGCCCATATGTCAAAAACCAATGAGGTCGGCGTCATCGCCTCCTTTTTGTGGCAGCCTGAAGTAGACGGCTTTATCAAAGGGGCGAAATATGAAAAGCCTGATATCACCGTCAATACTGAATTTACGGACCACTGGGATAACGGCAATGAAGCGCTGCATCTATACGAGAAGTTAAAAGCGGAAGGCACGGATGTTGTATATCCGGCCGGAGACGGGTATAATGTTCCTGTCATTCAGCAAATCAAAAAAGACGGGCTTTACGCCATCGGCTATGTCGCCGAGCAATCGAATCTCGGCAAAAACACGGTGCTGACAAGCACGGTGCAAAACGTAGATAAAGCCTATACATTAATTGCCGAGCAATACAATAAAGGTACGCTCAAGAGCGGAGATCACAACTTTGATTTCAGGGAAGGAGTCGTTGAAATGGGGACGTTCAGCCCTCTGGTGGACAAAGCATTTCAAGACAAAATCTCAGACCTTGTAAAAACGTATAACCGAACAAATGAACTGCCGTCAAATGAATAGAGGTGGATACACATGCAGCATGAAAAGTCTCTTGAATTTATGCAGATCGCGATGAAATACCTGCCGGAAGCAAAGGCGGAGCTTGAGAAATCCGGCATAGATCTGTCTATGGAAATGATTCAGCCGTTTATGGACCTGTTTACATCGGTCATGGCGGAAGCGTATGAGCTTGGCAGATCTGATGCCGGGGAGCTGAATAAATAAAGAGAGCCACTTTTCATGAAGTGGCTTTTCACATGATTTTTTTCTTTATAGCGGACACCATCGGCGCGAAGTCTTTAAATACGGGCTTTAATTGATCCAGAGAGTTCATGATGGACCCCAGCTGATTCATCACGTGGTTGTAATCGATCTCTTCTTCGTTTTCAGCCTGAGGCTGCTCAGGGGTTTCTTCCGGTTCTTTATCCCGGTCTCTGGAATCGCCGAACATCATTTTGGAGAAAATATCCATAGTGAAGCCTCCTTTCGTCTTCCTTTTATTCTATGAGGAGAAGCGTCCGATAGTTTAGACGAATATATTGCCAACAGAAAAAAAATAGGGTAGAATTAGTACCTGATACTAATAATTGATCATAACTAATTAGTTTTAAATTCATTATAAAAAAGGAGTCTTTTCCAATGAAAGCTGGAATTCTTGGCGTCGGCCGTTACATCCCGGAAAAAGTGCTGACAAATCATGATCTTGAACAAATGGTAGATACATCGGACGAGTGGATTCGTACGAGAACAGGTATAGAAGAAAGAAGAATCGCCGCGGAAGATATGTATTCATCCGGCATGGCCGCTGAGGCTGCGCAAAAAGCGCTTGATCAGGCCGGCATTTCCGCTGAGGAGCTTGATATGATCCTCGTGGCGACGGTTACTCCTGACCAGTCTTTCCCGACCGTTTCCTGTATGATACAAGAGAAGCTCGGGGCCAAAAAAGCGTGCGCGATGGATATCAGCGCCGCGTGTGCGGGTTTTATGTACGGTATCGTAACCGCCAAACAATTCATTGAATCGCAAACATACAAACATGTCCTCGTGGTCGGCGTGGAAAAGCTCTCAAGCATTACCGACTGGGACGACCGCAATACGGCTGTGCTGTTCGGAGACGGAGCCGGAGCGGCGGTCATCGGACCGGTCAGCGACGACAGAGGCATACTGTCATTTGAGCTCGGAGCAGACGGTACAGGCGGCCAGCACTTGTACTTAGATGAAAAAGGGCATACAATCATGCATGGAAGAGAAGTATTCAAATTCGCCGTCCGGCAAATGGGTGAATCGAGTGTAAATGTCATTGAAAAAGCCGGCCTCTCCAAAGAGGACGTAGACTTTTTGATTCCGCATCAAGCAAACATCCGCATCATGGAAGCGGCACGGGAACGTTTGGAGCTTCCGGTTGAAAAGATGTCTAAAACAGTCCATAAATATGGAAACACATCCGCAGCATCCATTCCGATTTCATTAGTAGAGGAACTGGAAGCAGGCAAAATTAAAGACGGCGACGTCATCGTCATGGTCGGTTTCGGCGGAGGATTGACATGGGGCGCCATAGCAATACGCTGGGGACGATAAAAAAAAGTGAGGTGCACACAAGATGAGTAAAAAAAGAGTAGTCGTTACAGGGCTTGGAGCCCTGTCTCCGCTTGGAAACGACGCCGAAACAAGCTGGAAAAATGCAATCGGCGGCGTATCCGGAATCGGACCGATCACACGTGTGGAATCGGACGAGTATCCGGCGAAAGTAGCTGCTGAACTGAAAGATTTCAATATTGAAAATCACATGGATAAAAAAGAAGCGCGAAAAATGGACCGCTTCACGCAATACGCTGTCGTAGCCGCGAAAATGGCCGTTCAAGATGCCGGTCTGAACATCACAGACGAGATCGCGCCGAGAGTCGGCGTTTGGGTCGGGTCCGGAATCGGCGGTCTTGAAACGCTTGAATCCCAATTCGAAATCTTCCTGACAAAAGGGCCGAGAAGGGTCAGCCCGTTCTTTGTTCCGATGATGATTCCTGATATGGCGACAGGCCAAATCTCAATCGCTCTCGGAGCAAAAGGAGTCAACTCCTGTACGGTGACGGCATGTGCCACGGGAACGAACTCTATCGGTGACGCGTTTAAAGTCATTCAGCGCGGCGATGCCGATGCGATGATTACGGGCGGAACAGAAGCGCCGCTGACAAGAATGTCATTTGCGGGCTTCAGCGCAAACAAAGCCCTTTCTACAAATCCTGATCCGAAAACGGCAAGCCGCCCGTTTGATAAAAACCGTGACGGCTTTGTCATGGGAGAAGGCGCGGGGATCATCGTGCTTGAAGAGCTTGAGCATGCCCTTGCCCGCGGTGCGAAAATCTACGGGGAAATTGTCGGCTACGGCTCAACGGGTGACGCCTACCACATTACCGCGCCTGCCCAAGACGGGGAAGGCGGTGCGAGAGCGATGCAGGAAGCAATCAAAGATGCGGGCATCAAGCCTGAAGAAATTGATTACATCAACGCTCACGGCACAAGCACGTACTACAATGATAAATACGAGACAAAAGCCATTAAGACCGTTTTCGGTGATCATGCGTACAAGCTTGCCGTCAGTTCGACAAAATCAATGACGGGTCATTTGTTAGGCGCTGCCGGAGGAATTGAAGCAATCTTCTCCGTCATGGCCATTAAAGACGGCATTATCCCGCCGACGATTAACATCGAAACACCTGATGAAGAGTGTGATTTAGATTATGTACCGGACAAAGCGCGCGAGCAGGATGTCAACGTCGTTCTCAGCAACTCGCTCGGCTTCGGCGGACATAATGCCACTTTGATCTTTAAAAAATATCAATAATACAGTTTTGACCGGCTGCCTGAAAAAGGTGGCCGGTTTTTTTGTGCGTGCATATGATAACAACAAGAGGAGGCGAACCGGTATGAGCGTCAAGCAGACATATCAATGGATGGAAAAGGCGGCATCCGTAAATGATTTGGCCCCGCATCTTTTGCCGCTTTTTTCAGGGGCCGATAAGAAAGAGTGGAAGCCGATACTCGGGATGCTGCAAAACCACGGCATGTTCCGCCATTTGAAGGACGGCGTTAGGACCAGTAAACGGCTGAAAGAAAAAGGATGCTACAGTCATATTCAAAAGGAGGAAGCCTATTTAAAGGAGAAGTGGAACGGGCCGGACGTGCCGATCGTAGTTTTGCCCGTGGATGAACGAAACCGGAAAATCCGTCAGGAATTCGGATCAAAATCCGGTCTGGCCTTTCGGGACAAAATGTTCCTCTTTCTATCGTCGGATAGTTCCAATTCAGCTGTATCCGCCCTTATGACACATGAATATAATCACGTCTGCCGGTTAGAACATGTGACAAAGGACGAAAAAGATGAGACATTTCTTGATACAATCATGATGGAGGGGCTGGCAGAATATGCTGTATATGAGCGGTTCGGCTCAAGTCTTACGGCGGAATGGACGTCCTACTATACGCCTGAGCAGCTTGATTTTCTGTTTGAAAAAAGAGTCAAGCCGAACCTCCGCTTAACGAGAGACAGCAGAATGTTTTCCCAGCTGTTATACGGAAAAGGATACTTCCCCTCAATGCTCGGCTATGCTGTCGGATTCAATATAGTAAAAAAATATTTAACCGACCATCAAAAAACAGTAAAAGAAGCATTGGCCATCCCTTCAAAAACCTTTCTGGAGGCAACGCATTAATAGATTAAAAGAATGGAAATTATTTAAGGATATTACATTTATCCTAAAAAATTCTTGCTTTTGTAATAATGATGTAATAATATACAACTATAAAATTTTTCGACTATTCTATATTTTGTGATAGCAAAACGTATGTTTCCCTCTGCTTCAGCGGAATGAGAAAGGGGCGTATCATGAGCACACTATTAGAAGTGAATAATTTAAAGACCTATTTTTTCAGAAAGAAACAGCCGATCCCCGCAGTCGACGGGGTTGATTTTCACATTAACAAAGGCGAAACCGTCGCTCTTGTAGGAGAATCCGGCTCGGGCAAAAGCATCACCTCGCTTTCTATTATGGGACTTGTCCAAGGCTCGGGCGGAAAAATTATGGACGGCTCGATTAAGCTTGAAGGCAGGGACCTGGCCTCCTTCACCGAAAACGAATATTGCAAAATCCGCGGCAATGACGTCTCTATGATCTTTCAGGAGCCCATGACTTCCCTGAATCCGGTGCTGACCATCGGCGAACAAATTACCGAAGTGCTTGAATACCATAAAAAAATGAATAAAAGAGAAGCGGCTAAAAAAGCCGTTGAGCTTCTGGAACTCGTCGGATTCTCCAGAGCGGAACAAGTGATGAAAGAATATCCGCACCGTCTTTCCGGAGGGATGAGACAGAGGGTGATGATCGCCATCGCGCTCAGCTGCAATCCGAAGCTTCTGATCGCTGATGAGCCGACGACGGCGCTTGATGTGACAATACAAGCCCAAGTATTGGAGCTGATGAAAGACCTCTGCAAAAAATTCGATACTTCCATTCTGCTGATCACTCACGATTTAGGTGTGGTTTCCGAAGCCGCCGACAGGGTGATCGTGATGTACTGCGGACAAGTCGTAGAGAGCGCGAGTGTGGAGGACTTATTTTTAAACCCTCTTCATCCGTATACTGAAGGGCTTTTAAACTCCATACCGGTGATAGATGGAGAGATTGATACATTAAAAGCGATCAAAGGCAGTGTCCCGACACCGGATAATCTTCCGGAAGGCTGCCGATTCGCCCCGAGGTGTTCAAAAGCGATGGACAAATGCAAAACAGGGCAGCCGGAGCTGATAACGCATGAAAGCGGCCGTTCTGTAAGATGTTTTTTATATGAGGAAGAGGGTGCCCAATCAAAATGACAGCTGCAGGCCAAGAAACGATTTTAGAGCTGAAAGACGTAAAAAAATATTTCCCGATCCGCTCCGGTTTTTTTCAAAGGAAAGTCGGTGATATAAAGGCTGTTGACGGTGTTTCTTTTTCACTGAAGCGTGGGGAGACGCTCGGCATCGTCGGTGAATCAGGATGCGGCAAATCAACGGCGGGAAGGACGATGATCCGTTTATACAAGCCGACAGACGGCCGGATTCTTTTTAAGGGTCAGGATATCTCCGGTTTATCAGAAGAAAAGCTGAGAAAAAGCGTCCGCAAAAACATCCAGATGGTCTTCCAAGATCCCTTCGCATCCCTTAACCCGAGGAAAACGCTGCGTTCCATCATTAAAGAGCCGTTCCAGACTCACCATATGTACAGCATGAGCGAGCGGAACGAGCGAGTGGAGGAGCTGCTGGCGAAAGTCGGCCTTCATCCGAGCTTTGCAAACCGCTATCCGCACGAATTTTCCGGGGGGCAGCGCCAGCGGATCGGGATTGCGCGGGCTCTGACGTTGAATCCCGAGCTGATTATTGCGGATGAACCCGTTTCCGCACTCGATGTCTCCATTCAGGCCCAGGTCATCAATCTGATGGAAGAACTGCAGGAAGAATTCAACCTGACCTATTTGTTTATTTCTCATGATTTGAGTGTTGTCCGCCATATCAGCGACAGAGTCGGCGTCATGTATCTGGGAAAAATGATGGAGCTGACCGATAAGCACGAGCTGTACGGCAATCCGCTTCACCCTTATACGCAAGCGCTTTTGTCTTCAGTGCCCGTCACGAGAAAAAAAGACGCCGTCAAGCGGGAACGAATCATCCTGAAAGGAGAACTGCCAAGCCCGGCAAACCCGCCGAAAGGCTGCGTGTTCCACACGCGGTGCCCGATGGCCAAACCGATCTGCAAGGAACAAATCCCGGCATTTGAAGAAGCTGCTCCCGGCCATTACGTCGCCTGCCATTTATATGCCTGAAATGACAAGCATCGAGAGGGGGTATGCCGGATTACATAACCAGTTTGCTGCATATATATCACAAAGGGGGAATTGATATGAAATTACGTAAAAGCGCACTGATGATGCTAAGTGTTTTTATGGCGCTCGCCATCTTCCTGTCCGCCTGCTCCGGCTCAAAATCCACAAGCACCGAATCCAAACCGGCAGGAAAACCGCAAAAAGGCGGAGATTTGGTTGTCGGGTCAATCGGGGAACCCACACTTTTTAACTCTCTGTATTCTACAGATGACGCAAGTACGGATATTGAAAATATGCTGTACAGCTTTTTAACGAAAACGGATGAAAAACTGAACGTGAAATTATCACTCGCTGAAAATATTAAAGAATTAGACGGCGGCCTAGCATATGATGTGAAAATTAAAAAAGGCGTTAAGTTTCATGATGGAAAAGAACTGACTGCAGATGACGTCGTATTTACGTACAGTGTCCCTTTAAGCAAAGATTACAAGGGAGAACGCGGCTCAACATATGAAATGCTGAAATCGGTAGAGAAAAAAGGCGATTACGAAGTATTGTTCAAGCTGAAATATAAAGACGGTAATTTTTACAATAATGCGTTAGACAGCACAGCCATTCTGCCGAAGCACATTCTCGGTAATGTTCCGATTGCTGATTTAGAAGAAAACGAATTTAACAGAAAGAAACCGATCGGTTCAGGACCATTTAAGTTTAAAGAATGGAAGCAGGGCCAATATATTAAACTCGAAGCGAATAATGATTATTTTGCAGGAAGACCGTATTTAGATACTGTAACGTATAAAGTCATTCCCGACGCAAATGCTGCCGTTGCTCAGCTGCAGGCAGGCGATATTAATTTCTTTAATGTGCCCGCCACTGACTACAAAACGGCTGAAAAATTTAATAATCTGAAAGTCGTTACTGATTTGGCATTAAGTTACGTGTACATCGGGTGGAATGAAAAAAATGAATTATTTAAAGATAAAAAGGTCCGTCAGGCGCTGACAACCGCTCTTGACCGCGAGTCAATCGTCAGCCAAGTATTAGACGGAGACGGCAAGGTAGCCTACATTCCAGAATCCCCTTTATCTTGGAACTATCCTAAAGATATAGAAGTTCCGAAATTTGCGTACAACGAGAAAAAAGCGAAACAGATGCTTGCAGAAGCCGGCTGGAAAGATACAAACGGTGACGGCATCCTGGATAAAGACGGAAAGAAATTCTCGTTTACGCTTAAAACGAACCAAGGAAACAAAGTCCGTGAAGACATCGCTGTCGTCGTCCAGGAACAGCTGAAAAAAATCGGCATTGAAGTGAAGACCCAAATCGTTGAATGGAGCGCTCTCGTTGAACAAATGAATCCTCCGAATTGGGATTTTGATGCAATGGTCATGGGATGGAGTTTATCCACATTCCCGGATCAATATGACATCTTCCATTCAAGCCAGATTAAAAAGGGCTTAAACTACGTTTGGTATAAAAATGCCGAAGCGGATAAACTCATGAAAGATGCAAAAACAATCAGTGACAGAAAGCAATATTCCAAAGAATATGAGCAGATTTATCAAAAAATTGCGGAAGATCAGCCGTATACGTTCTTGTATTACCCTAACAACCATATGGCAATGCCGCAAAATCTTGAAGGATACAAATACCATCCGAAACGTGATTTATATAATATCGAAAAATGGTGGCTTGCAAAATAATTATCCCTTAAAGGGGAGGGAGAGCGTGTTCTCCCTCTTCTGTTTTTAATAAGGAAAGTAAAGGGGGACAAGTATATGGCTGCATATATTATCAGAAGAACCTTAATGTCTATCCCGATTTTATTGGGAATTACAATTTTATCATTTGTTATTATGAAAGCCGCGCCCGGAGATCCGATGACATTAATGATGGACCCGAAAATCAGCCAGGCTGACAGAGAGCAGTTTATTGAAAAATACGGTTTGAATGATCCTCAGTACGTTCAATATTTAAAGTGGCTTGGCAACATGGTGCAGGGCGATTTCGGAACGTCTATTGTCAGAAAAGGAACGCCTGTTTCAGAATTGATTATGGCCCGAATGCCCAATACGCTGCTGCTGATGCTCGTTTCAACGATTTTGGCTCTTATGATTTCTATTCCGTTTGGTGTCCTGTCGGCAAAGCGGCCTTATTCAAAGCTCGACTATGGCATTACGTTTACCTCATTTATAGGTCTGGCCATTCCAAACTTTTGGTTTGGATTAATTTTGATTATGATTTTATCAGTAAATCTCGGCTGGTTTCCGACCGGCGGTGTCGAGACGCTGAATGCCGATTTCAATATATTTGACCGGATTCATCATTTAATTCTGCCTGCATTCGTATTAGCTACAGCTGACATGGCCGGACTGACGAGATATACGAGATCCAATATGCTTGATGTATTAAATCAGGATTATATCCGTACAGCGAGAGCGAAAGGGTTCAAGGAAAACCGTGTATTATTTAAACATGGATTGAGAAATGCATTATTACCCGTAATTACAATTTTCGGTTTGATGATTCCTTCGTTTATCGGAGGATCTGTCGTTGTCGAACAAATTTTCACATGGCCGGGGTTAGGAAAGCTGTTTGTTGATTCAGCGTTTCAGCGTGATTATCCCGTCATTATGGCGATGACCGTCATTTCAGCTGTTCTTGTGGTCATTGGCAACCTTGTCGCTGATATTTTATACGCAGTGGTTGATCCGAGAATTGAATATTAAAAGGGGGGACATCGATGGCTGAGCTGAACACATCTCCGTCACCGGAGATCGGGCTGAAAGAAAATATTGCTGAGAAACCGGAAACCATGACAAAAATCTTTTGGGAAAAGTTTTCGAAAAATAAACTGGCGGTTGCAGGTGCTGTTATTCTGTTCGTGATTATTATGTCAGCGATTTTTGCGCCGGTGATTGCTCCTTATTCTCAAGAGCAGCAAAGCCTGCTTGATAAATTTAAAGCGCCGGGTCTTGAACATTTGATGGGAACGGATAAATTCGGGCGTGACATCTTCAGCCGTGTTCTATACGGCGCGCGAATCTCTTTACTAGTCGGATTTGCCTCTGTTGTCGGCTCTATTTTTATCGGGACGATTTTAGGAGCGATAGCGGGTTATTTTAAAGGTTTCGCAGATGCTGTTATTATGCGGTTGGTGGATATAGTTCTTTCCATTCCTGATATTTTCTTATTGATTACGCTTGTTACAATCTTTAAGCCAGGCGTGGATAAATTAATTTTAATTTTCTGTCTGACGGGCTGGACGACAACCGCGCGTTTGGTCAGGGGAGAATTTTTATCCCTGCGATCGAGGGAATATGTATTAGCCGCTAAAACAATCGGAACAAAAACACATAAAATTATTTTTTCACATATCCTGCCCAATGCGCTGGGACCGATTATTGTGTCAGCCACTTTAAAAGTCGGATCGGTTATTCTGGCCGAATCGGCGCTAAGTTATCTCGGTTTCGGGATTCAGCCGCCGATCGCAAGTTGGGGCAATATGCTTCAGGATGCACAGAACTTTACGATTATGATTCAGGCTTGGTGGTACCCGTTATTTCCGGGACTGTTCATTCTTCTTACCGTATTGTGCTTTAACTTTGTCGGAGACGGGCTGCGTGATGCGCTTGATCCGAAAAATGTGAAATGATCTCCCGGACGGAACGGGAGATTTTTTTGTTGCAATGCAGTCGGAAATCCAGTTCCGTATTGCGGAAATCTCATATCGAAATGGAATAATTTATCTATCCCTTGCCTATACTGTGGACAACAGTTTTTATAAAGTGAGGGGTCGAATATGTTATTTCTTCATGATGTATGGGTCAATTGGTTTGAAGGGGAAGAAAACGGCTACAATGTGTGCCATTTTCACGAATGGCGGAAGGAAGACACGGTTGAGCTTTTGGATCAGACGCCGCTGCTCAGAGTGCCGTCGGTATTATTTCATTACATAGAAAACGACTTATCAGAGCTTCCGAAAGAGCTGCTTGACCAAGTCCACCAAAAGTCATACGTGCGAAAAAATCATGAGCGGACAAAGCTGGAGTACTGTTTTGTCGTGACAGACGGGATCGGCATCATTGCCGTGGATACGATCGGGTATACGATTCCGGTCAGAAAAAGCCGCCTGATTCCGAGACAGGAGCAGCTTGTTTATGAAATGGTAAAGGATGTAGAACCGGAATCGTTTCAATTTGAGCCGGCGCAATTGGAGTCTTCAAAGGAATATCACATTTTGTCATTGGCGCCGGAGCATGTCAGAGGGCTGACGAGAAAAGAGCGGCAGATCAAGCAGCTGATGTTTATGGCGCTCGACCAGCTGAAAGGGCTGAAAAACCGTGCGGAAATTGTGTATTGGTACACGGAATGGAATCCGCATATGTATGAGCAGATCAAACGGATGAGCTTTGAAGAGATCTGGGACATGCTTTACAATGAAACAATTGAAGGCTGGTCGGATAAACATCTTGCGTTCTGTGAAAATTTGATTAAAGGGCAGCCGTTTTTCGAAAAGCTTTGGGAAATGGAGCAGGAATCAAAAGTGAACTAAAAAAGAGGCGGGGATTCTCCCGCCTCTTTTCTTTATCTTCTTTTTCGTCCGAGACCCATGGCGTTTTCCATTTTCTTCACCATTTTGCCGGCCGTTTTGTTTGCGCGCGCCGCTCCTTCGTCGAGAATGCGGTCAAGCTCGTCGCTCTCAATTAATTCACGGTAGCGCTCTTGGATCGGTGTCAATGCGCCGATAACGACTTCGGCTAAATCGCTTTTGAATTCACCGTACCCTTTGCCTTCATATTTAGCTTCTAATTCTTCAATTGATGTGTTTCCTAAAATAGAATAGATCGTCAAAAGATTAGAAACGCCCGGTTTGTTTTCTTTATCATACTTTACAATGCCTTCAGAATCAGTCACGGCGCTCTTGATTTTCTTCTCGAGCTGCTTCGGCTCATCAAGCAGCGTGATGTATGCCTTTTGGTTCGGATCTGATTTGCTCATTTTTTTGAGCGGATCAGCCAGTGACATGATGCGCGCGCCTGATTCGGGAATTTTCACCTCAGGAATCGTGAAGATATCATTGTATTTTTTATTAAAGCGTTCCGCCAGGTTGCGGGTCAGTTCAAGATGCTGTTTTTGATCTTCTCCGACCGGAACAAGATCCGTTCCGTACAGTAAAATATCGCCGGCCATCAGCGGCGGATAGGTTAACAGTCCTGACACGACGGCTTCTTTGCCCTTTGACTTATCTTTAAATTGCGTCATCCGCTCAAGCTCGCCGATATATGCGACGCACTGGAGCATCCACCCCGCCTGGGCATGAGCGGGAACCTCCGACTGGATAAAGAGAGTCGCTTTCTCAGGATCAAGTCCGACGGCCACGTAAAGAGCCGCGAGATTGCGGATGTTCTTCCGCAGTTCAAGCCGATCCTGCGGAACCGTAATCGCATGCTGATCGACAATGCAGAAGTAGCCGTTGTAGTCATGCTGCAAATCGACAAATTGCTTCATTGCGCCGATGTAGTTGCCGAGGGTAACGGAACCGCTCGGCTGAATGCCAGAAAAAATCGTTTTCTTCATAGTTCTTACCTCATTTCTTAAAACATAATAAAAAAAGCCCATTCTTCCCGTAGAAAAAAGGGACGAATGAACCGTGGTGCCACCCTGATTATTCCATTACAATGGAATCGCTCGAGACGTTGGTAACGGAGGCTGCTCCGGCTGGGCCTACTAACGTTCGGTCAGCTGCTCAGAAGTCCATTCCACATCGCCCGTTACCTGCTCCCAGCACCGCAGACTCTCTTCAAACGGATGAAAATGTGTACTATTCTTCATCATCGCAATCACAACAAATGTAATTGATTGATCTATTATAAATCAATTATAGCCAAATGTCATCAGAGGAATACAAGCTTATTTCCAGTTTGCTTAAGGGATGGAAATCCTCAAAAAGAACTGAAAATGCTTAAATGATAACGCATATCAACATTTCGTATAACGAATATTATATGTAAAAAGCAATATGAACTGGAAATTGCAATAAAAAAATTTAGTTAGGTCATGCTTTAAACTATAGAAGTGTATCACCTTTTTGACAGAAAAACTGACCAAATTTAAATATTTTAAATTGAGAAAATAGTATTGCAATAAATTATTCATTTCATTATAATGAACTTGTTCACTCTATTGTTACAGCTTCTTTACATAAAATAATCAGAAAAGACGGAACACAATTAAAGTTTAGAAAAATATTAAGTTATTTTGTCTGATATTTCTGAGTATTTAGTAGTAAAGGCTGAAAAATTTGATTAGGGGGTTAGTGCATGAAAAAGCGTTGGTCTATTGTAGGTTTGATGCTTATCTTTTCGCTTGTATTAAGTGCGTGCGGCGGATTCAGCGGCGGATCAGGCGGCGGTAAAAAAGACACCAAAGGACAGACTTCACTTAATATCAATATTAAAACCGAGCCGTTCTCACTGCATCCGGGTTTAGCGAATGATTCCGTGTCAGGAGGCGTAATCCGACAGACTTTTGAAGGATTGACACGCGTAAACTCCAAAGGTGAGCCTGAAGAAGGAATGGCATCTAAAATTGAAACAAGCAAAGACGGAAAGACCTATACATTTACGATTCGTGACGGTGCGAAATGGTCTAACGGCGACCCTGTGACGGCGCAGGATTTTGAATATGCGTGGAAATGGGCGCTTGACCCGAACAACGAATCACAATACGCTTATCAGCTCTACTACATCAAAGGCGCTGAAGCTGCCAATACAGGAAAAGGCAAGATTGATGATGTAGGCGTAAAAGCCGTAAATGACAAAACATTAAAGGTTGAACTGAATAACCCGACACCTTATTTCACGCAATTAACTTCATTCTATACGTATATGCCGGTCAACAAGAAAATTGCGGAAAAACATAAAAACTGGAACACAAACGCGGGCGAAAATTATGTGTCAAACGGCCCGTTCAAAATGACGGCCTGGAAACACAGCGGTTCCATCACGCTCGAAAAGAACGATCAATATTGGGATAAAGACGCTGTGAAATTGAAGAAAATCAACATGGTGATGATTAACAATAACAACACCGAACTGAAAAAATTCCAGGCCGGTGAGCTTGACTGGGCAGGAATGCCGCTCGGCCAGCTTCCGACTGAATCTCTGCCGACATTGAAAAAAGACGGATCTCTTCACGTTGAACCGATCGCAGGCGTGTATTGGTACAAATTCAACACAGAAGAGAAACCGCTGAACAATGTCAACATCCGTAAAGCCCTTGCTTATGCGATCGACCGCTCGTCCATCGTGAAAAATGTAACGCAGGGCGAACAAATCCCGGCCATGGCTGCGGTGCCGCCGTCAATGAAGGGATTCAAGGATAACACAAAAGGTTATTTCAAAGACAATGACGTCAAATCAGCTAAAGAATTCTTAAATAAAGGACTGAAGGAATTAGGCGTCAAGAATGCCTCTGACCTTCCGGCGATCAAACTGTCCTACAATACGGATGACGCGCATGCGAAAATCGCGCAGGCCGTACAGGAAATGTGGAAAAAGAATTTGGGCGTCAAAGTTGAGCTTGATAACTCCGAATGGAATGTTTACATCGACAAGCTGCACAGCCAGAACTACCAAATCGCGCGTATGGGCTGGCTCGGCGATTTCAACGATCCGATCAACTTCCTTGAATTGTTCCGTGATAAAGAAGGCGGAAACAATGATACCGGATGGGAAGATCCTGAGTTTAAAAAGCTGCTGAACCAATCTCAGCTTGAAACGGATCCGGATAAACGTATCGAAGAGCTGAAAAAAGCAGAAAAGATCTTTATTGACGCAATGCCGGTCGCGCCAGTTTATTTCTATACGGATCCTTGGGTGCAGGATAAAAACCTCAAAAATGTGATCTTGACAGGAACAGGCGAAGTTTACTTCAGAAACGCTTCTTTTGAATAAAAGACGGTTCTGAAAACAAAAGGCCCAAGGTATATGGGGAGGATGTCCCCATATACCTTTCTTACTGATTAAGTATAAAATTGTAAAAAACATGGAGGTGTTCACCTTGCTGAAATATATCGGTAAACGATTCATTTACATGATCATCACATTGTTTGTGATTGTGACCGCCACATTCTTCTTAATGCAGGCAGCGCCGGGCGGACCATTTTCCGGCGAAAGAAAGCTGCCGCCTGAAATTGAGGCAAACTTAAACGAACACTATGGCCTGGACAAGCCTCTTTTCGTTCAATATGCCAGCTACTTAAAATCTGTGGCGATGTGGGACTTCGGACCTTCTTTTAAATATAAAGGCCAAAGTGTTAATGATTTAATCAATTCAGGCTTCCCCGTTTCATTCACTCTCGGTGCAGAAGCTATTCTCCTCGCTTTAGCGTTCGGTGTGCTTTTCGGGGTGCTTGCTGCCCTGTACCATAATAAATGGCAGGATTATACCATTGCGATTTTAACGATCTTTGGGATCTCAGTTCCGAGCTTTATATTGGCGACGATTTTGCAATATATTTTCTCAATTAAATTAGAACTGTTCCCGGTCGCAGGGTGGGAATCCTGGGCATACACCTTTCTGCCCTCTATTGCGCTCGCTTCCATGCCGATGGCGTTCATTGCCAGACTCTCCCGTTCAAGCATGATTGAAGTGTTAAACAGCGATTACATACGGACTGCAAAAGCTAAAGGACTTTCCCGTCCGTCAGTCACCGTGCGCCATGCGCTGCGAAACGCGCTTTTGCCGGTCGTGACATATATGGGGCCGATGGCGGCATCCATTTTAACGGGAAGTTTCATCATTGAATCCATTTTCGGAATTCCCGGTTTAGGCGCGCATTTTGTAAACAGCATTACAAACCGTGATTATACGGTCATTATGGGAGTTACCGTGTTCTTCAGCGTGCTCCTGCTTTTATGCGTATTAATTGTTGACGTGCTGTACGGATTAATCGATCCGAGAATCAAGCTTTCTAAAGCAAAGAAAGGAGCCTAGACCATGCAGAACATTCCTAAAAATATGTTTGAACCAGCTTCAGCTAATGCCGGCGATGCCGAAAAAATAAATAAAAAAAGCCTTTCCCTCTGGAAAGACGCCATGCTCCGCTTCCGCAGCAATAAGCTTGCGATGGTCGGGCTCGTACTGATCGTTCTTATTATTCTGATGGCGATTTTTGCGCCTATCTTTTCAAGGTATGATTATGCCACTACCAATCTATTAAATGCGGATAAAGCACCGTCGAAAGATCATTGGTTCGGCACGGATGACCTTGGAAGGGATATATTCGTCCGGACATGGGTGGGCGCGCGGATTTCCATCTTTATCGGAGTCGCAGCTGCCGTGCTTGATTTATTAATCGGCGTAATCTGGGGCAGCATTTCCGGATTCCGCGGCGGACGCACAGATGAAGTGATGATGCGCATCGCCGACATTCTGTGGGCTGTTCCTTCATTATTAATGGTTATTTTGCTGATGGTTGTCCTGCCGAAAGGATTGCTGACCATTATCGTCGCCATGACGATCACGGGCTGGATCAATATGGCGAGAATCGTCCGCGGACAGGTGCTGCAATTAAAGAATCAGGAGTATGTGCTTGCTTCACAGACACTCGGCGCCAAAACCGGCCGGCTATTGTTTAAGCATATCGTCCCGAACGCGATGGGCTCTATCCTCGTAACGATGACACTGACGGTTCCGACGGCGATTTTTACAGAAGCGTTTTTAAGTTATTTGGGCCTCGGCGTACCTGCGCCGCTTGCGAGCTGGGGAACGATGGCCTCAGACGGATTGCCTGCATTAACCTATTACCCTTGGCGTTTGTTCTTCCCTGCCGGCTTTATCTGCCTGGCGATGTTCGGCTTTAACGTTGTCGGCGACGGGTTAAGAGACGCGCTGGATCCTAAGTTACGCAAATAAGGAGTGATATGAGTGACACGCTTGCTAGAAGTAAAAGACTTAGCCATTTCATTTAAAACATACGGCGGAGAGGTACAGGCAATCCGCGGCGTGAATTTCCATTTGAATAAAGGAGAGACGCTGGCGATCGTGGGGGAGTCGGGTTCCGGAAAAAGTGTGACCTCCCAAGCGATTATGAAACTGATCCCGATGCCGCCGGGCTACTTTAAAAGAGGACAGATTCTTTTTGACGGACGCGATATCGTGCCGATGTCTGAAAAAGAAATGCAGGCTATCAGAGGAAAGGACATCGGAATGATTTTCCAAGATCCGATGACCTCTCTGAACCCGACGATGAGAGTCGGCAAACAAATTACGGAAGTGCTTTTCAAACATGAAAAAATCTCAAGTGAAGCGGCGAAAAAGCGCGCCATAGAGCTGCTTGATCTCGTCGGAATTCCGATGCCCGAAAAACGGATCGGCCAATTCCCTCATGAATTTTCAGGCGGGATGAGACAGCGTGTCGTCATCGCGATGGCGCTTGCGGCAAATCCGAAGCTGTTAATTGCCGATGAACCGACAACGGCGCTTGATGTGACGATTCAGGCACAGATCCTTGAGCTGATGAAAGATCTGCAAAAGAAAATTGATACGTCTATCATTTTTATCACGCATGATCTCGGCGTTGTCGCCAATGTCGCCGACCGGGTCGCCGTCATGTACGCAGGTCAGGTCGTCGAATCGGGCACGGTGGATGAAATCTTTTATGATCCGCGCCATCCGTATACGTGGGGACTGCTTGCCTCAATGCCTAGCCTGGACAGCACCGATCAGGAAAAACTGACGGCCATCCCGGGCACACCGCCTGATCTGACGAATCCTCCGAAAGGGGATGCATTTGCGCTCCGCAGCTCATATGCGATGAAAATTGACTTTGAACAGGAACCGCCGATGTATAAAGTGTCTGACACGCATTTCGTGAAATCGTGGCTTCTGCATCCTGATGCGCCTAAGGTCGAGCCGCCTGAAGCAGTGAAGGCTAAAATCCGTCAGCTTCCGAATACGTATCAGCATCCTGTTTTAATGAAGGAAGGTGAAAAAAATGACTGAGAAACTTCTCGAAATTAAACACTTAAAACAGCATTTTTTCACGCAGAAAGGAACGGTAAAAGCCGTAGATGATTTGTCATTTGATATTTATAAAGGCGAAACGCTCGGCCTTGTCGGAGAATCAGGCTGCGGTAAATCAACGACGGGCCGCAGCATTATCCGGCTGTATGAGGCAACCGGCGGGGAAGTTCTCTTTAACGGGGAAAATGTCCACGGGAAAAAATCCCGCAAGAAGCTGCTGGAGTTTAACCGGAAAATGCAGATGATTTTCCAGGATCCGTACGCATCTTTAAATCCGAGAATGACAGTCGCCGACATTATTGCCGAGGGAATAGATATTCACCGTCTGGCAAAAACGAAAAAAGAGCGGATGCAGCGGGTTCACGAACTGCTGGAAACGGTCGGTTTAAATAAAGAGCACGCCAACCGCTACCCGCATGAATTTTCGGGCGGACAGAGACAGCGTATCGGAATCGCCAGAGCGCTGGCGGTTGATCCGGAGTTTATCATCGCGGACGAACCGATTTCGGCGCTTGATGTCTCCATTCAGGCGCAAGTCGTCAATTTAATGAAAGAATTGCAGAAAGAAAAAGGGCTCACTTACCTGTTTATCGCCCATGATTTATCAATGGTCAAATACATCAGCGACCGCATCGGCGTCATGTATTTCGGAAAATTGGTGGAGCTCGCGCCGGCGGATGAGCTTTACGAAAACCCGCTTCACCCATACACGAAATCATTGCTGTCCGCTATCCCGCTCCCTGATCCGGACTATGAAAGAAATCGCACGCGAAAGAAATACGATCCGTCCATTCATCAGCTGCAAGACGGAGAAAAGATGGAATTCAGAGAAGTGAAACCGGGACACTTTGTCATGTGCACTGAACATGAATTTAAAACCTACCTATAAACCTATCATCCTCCAAGACTCAGTCTTGGAGGATTTTTTTGCGCACATTCAAGTTTATTAAGCCTGCTCCCGTTTTTCTATAATGGAAAAAAAGGGGGAGATCAGTATGAAAACCATTTTGTGCGCCATTTGTGCGGGACTGTTTATCAGTGCAGCCGCTTATCCGGCTCACGCCGCTGTGAAAGAGGAGCAGCCGCTTGTAAAAATAGCGCTGGCCGAAAAAGAACTGCCGAAATCAAATGCACGGTTCGCTTATCCGTCAGGGCTGCATTTTTCACATCCTGATAAGGTGCGGGGCATTTACGTCACAGGGCATTCAGCGGGAGGAAGCAAATTCGGGGAGCTGACAGACTTTGTGGACAAAACGGAACTCAATACAATGGTGATTGATGTCAAGGATGACAACGGAAACCTCACCTTTAAGCCGGACGGCCATTCTGAGTATGCCGAAATCGCCAAGCCTTACATCAAAGACCCAAAAAAGATGATGAAAAAGCTGGAGGAAAAAAAGATCTATCCGATCGCGCGTATTGTCGTATTTAAAGACAGCGAACTCGCGAACAAAAAGCCGGAGTGGTCTTTTAAAGAAAAAAACGGAAGTGTCTGGAAAAACGGCCGCGGCGAATCGTTCGTCAATCCGTTTATGAAAGAAGTATGGGATTACAATGTAAAGATTGCAAAACAAGCCGTAAAGATGGGTTTTCAAGAAATTCAGTTTGATTATGTCCGTTTTCCTGAAGGATTTGAAAAACGTGATGACGAACTGACATACGGTCACGGCGATTACGGAAAAACAGCAGACAGCAATGTGCAAAAACGCGTTCATGCCGTCACCGATTTTGTCGGTTATGCGAAGAAAAAACTCAAGCCGTATGGCGCGGATGTGTCGGTTGATATTTTCGGCTATTCAGCCACGCTGCCGGAAGCGCCTGGGATCGGCCAGAATTTCAGCAAAATTTCAGAACAGGTCGATGTCATTTCATCCATGATTTATCCGAGCCATTGGACAAGCTATTTCGGCATTGATAAACCGGATCTTGAGCCTTACAAAGTCGTCAAAGAATACGCGAAGGTGGAAAATAAAAAACTGTCTAAGCTGAAACACCCGCCTGTATCGCGTCCGTGGCTTCAGGACTTCACGGCATCATATCTCGGCAGCGGAAATTATCAAAAGTACGGAAAACGCCAGGTGGAAGACCAGGTTAAAGCGCTGCATGGTGAAGGAATTGACGAATTTTTATTGTGGGACGCGGCAAACCGCTATACCCAAAACGTCGATTACACACCATTTTAAAAAAATTGAAACCATGTTAAAGGATCACACGTCTTAATAGATGTAAGATTGTTTAAACAATCGGAAATGGGGTATATCTAAAAGTGTGAAGACAACGAACCCATAAGGAGCAAATGAATGAACTGGTACGAAAAGCTGAGTGAATATTTTCCGATTGAAGAAATGAAATCAAAAGCGCATATGGAGGCTCTGTTAAAGGAGCAAAGCGATGTTTATCATAAAGAAGAGGGGCAGTACCACGTGCTGATGTATGCGGAATTTGACTCTTTCATCTTTATTGATTACCTGTTTGTGTCAAAGAAATCCAGAGGACAAGGCCTCGGAAGCAAGCTGATCGGCAGGCTGAAAAAGAAAAACAAGCCGATTCTGCTTGAGGTGGAGCCTGTTGACGAGGATGACACGGATACACAGAAACGCTTGCGTTTTTATCAAAGAGAGCATTTCAAGCACGCGCAGTCAATCGGGTATCGGCGCCGGTCATTGGCTACGAATGAAGTGAACAAAATGGAGATTCTGTACTGGTCACCTAAGACGGAATCAGAAGAAGAAATGTTTGAAGCAATGAAACAGACATATGAAAACATTCACACTTATAAAGATGAAAAATGGTACGGAGAATCATACGAAAAAACGGATGAAGTTCTCAAAGTCATTGATGAGAAAAAACGAAAAAACATTTTCGATCAGCTGAGCTAATTGAGAATGAGGAAACATCCGCCAGCCGTAAATTTGCCGGATTGACACATTTTTTTCTCAGGAGACTGTTCACACTTACTTTTTTATAGTATAATACCTATAAAGATTCCTTTTTTAAAGTCATTTCAATTTGAGAATACAAACATGTTCATCCTACTAATTAGAGGAGTGAAGATTAATGGTTACATTATACACATCACCTAGCTGTACGTCATGCAGAAAAGCAAGAGCTTGGCTTGAAGAGCACGAGATTCCTTTTGTAGAAAGAAACATTTTCTCCGAGCCGTTATCAATTGATGAGATCAAGCAGATTCTGCGTATGACTGAAGACGGTACGGATGAAATTATCTCTACCCGTTCTAAAGTATTCCAGAAACTGAACGTAAATGTTGAATCTATGCCGCTTCAAGACTTATATACTTTAATCAATGAGCATCCGGGACTGCTCCGCCGTCCGATCATCATTGATGAAAAACGTCTGCAAGTCGGCTATAACGAAGATGAAATCAGACGATTCCTGCCAAGAAAAGTGCGTTCTTTCCAATTAAGAGAAGCACAGCGTCTTGCCAACTGATATAAGCTTACGATAAGCATGGAAAAAGCCCAAAACCATCGCGGTTTGGGCTTTTTTTATTTTTCAGTCTGCTGGTAAATCATACTGGCGAGGATAACAAATACGACGGTCAAAATCGGCAGCATCATTTGTATAATGCCGTGTTCTGCCATGAAAAATGACAGCTTGCTGTCTCTGGCAATCATTTCACCGCCGGTAAATGCGAGAAGACCGCTCCCGGCATACATCAATAAAGGCATTTTTTCCATGGCGGCATGAACGAGCTTGCTGCCCCAAATGATAATCGGCACCGAGATGAAGAGACCGATCACTACAAGTGTCAGCTCACCGTGAGAAGCGCCGGCTACTGCGATGACATTGTCAAGCGACATAAAGATATCAGCCAGAACGATTGTGCGGATGGCTTTCCAAAGAGAAGAACTGCTTTTCACATGCTGCGCATCTTTCTTCTCAATCAGAAGCTGATAGCCGAGATACAATAAAAATACCCCGCCTGCGCATTGCAAAAAAGGAACATTCAATAAATAGACCGCAGCGCTCGTCAGAACGATTCTCAAGACGACTGCGATAAATGTTCCGAAGATGATCGCTTGCTGTCTTTGTTTATGGGCCAGATTCCGGCTGGCCATCGCGATGACGACGGCATTGTCACCGCCGAGAATAAGGTCAATCCCGATAATAAGCAGAAGGGACAGCAGGTAATCGTGCGGCATGGTAACACCTCGCTTATAGATCGATTGCTTGTACAGCTAATATATGAAGCAGTGCGCTATTTATGATGGGAACCGGGAGAAAGCCTGTTTTTCGCTGTGAAAATGCTTTTTTATTTCTTTTATAACTGTTTTATCATAAAATAGAAATATAAAGAATTTGCGCTGTCTTCTATAAGGTTAAGATGTGGACGGAATGGGTAAAGTGTAGTAAAGTACTATTCATCGGGAGCTTAGATGTCCCTTCAACATCTTATAAAGAAGGGAAGGTTGGCAAAATGGAAATAGAAAGAATTAATGAGCATACTGTAAAATTTTATATGTCTTATGGTGATATTGAAGATCGCGGTTTTGACAGAGAAGAAATCTGGTACAATCGCGAGCGCAGTGAAGAACTGTTCTGGGAAGTCATGGATGAAGTGCATGATGAAGAGGAATTCGCTGTCGAGGGTCCTCTTTGGATTCAGGTTCAGGCATTGGACAAAGGACTGGAAATAATCGTAACAAAAGCCCAGCTTTCCAAGGACGGACAAAAACTCGAACTGCCGATCCCGGAAGATAAAAAACAAGAGCCGGCAGATGAAAATCTCGATGCTTTACTTGATGATTTCCAGAAAGAAGAGCAGGCCGAGAGCCGGGAAGATAAGGAGCAAAAGCTTCAGTTCACTTTGCGGTTCGATGATTTTGAGGATCTCATCTCGCTATCAAAATTGAATCTTAACGGAATTAAAACGACCCTGTATTCGTTTGAAGACCGATATTATTTATATGCAGATTTTTATGAGCAAACTGATGAAGAGGTTGAAAATCAGCTAAGCATCCTGTTGGAGTACGCGCACGAATCATCAGTCAGCATTCACCGTCTTGAAGAATACGGCAAATTGGTGATCGCTGATCATGCGTTATATACAATAAAAAAACACTTTGCATCATAACAAACCGATTTCTCTCAGCAGAAATCGGTTTTTTTTGTTCTGAATGACAGGATGAACGGCTGAAAACCGTATAACGGCTCTCATCCGCAAACAGGATTATATCTTCTTCCTGCTGAATACAACAAGATTCAGGAAAGGAGAAGATGCAACATGTTCAGTGCTGTGACTGCCGATGGACGGCTCATTCAGCTGGCCGGAAGCTATTCAAAGGAAAAAGCGGCGGAGCTGAGAAAGAAACGCTGGTTCTGCCCCGTTTGCAAAAGTGAGCTTGATATCAAACTGGGACGGGAGAAACTGCCGCACTTCGCTCATAAAAAAAGCAGGCTGTGTCCCGGGGAATCCGAACCTGAAAGCGAATACCATCTGGAAGGAAAAAGACAGCTTTTTCTCTGGCTAAAGACACAAGGGTGCAGCGTCAGCCTGGAACCGTATCTGACTTCCGCGGGACAGCGGCCTGACTTGACGGCAGAAAGCGGAGACGAGAGGCTGGCTTTTGAATTTCAATGTGCGAACCTTTCGGCGGACTCTTTAAAGAGCCGGACGGCAGGCCTGAAAAACGCCGGGTACCGGCCGGTCTGGATCATCGGGGCAAAACGGTTAAAACGGATGGCCGCGCAATTTTTCCGGCTTTCTGCTTTTCACTGGCAGTTCTTTGAAGTCAATTCATTTTCCTCCTTACTGTTTTACTGCCCCGACGCCCGCTCCTTTTACAGGCTGCATTCCATCACTCCGTTTTACACCGGCTATTCTTATGCCGGCTTAACCACAATCCCTCTTCACAAAGCAAATCTGAAAGACATTTGTCATCCGGAAGGGCGGCACAGCGTCAGACTTCCCTCGTGGGGACGTGCCGTAGCCGGCTTCCGCAACAAAAGCGGGCGGTTTTTATCAGAAGATGCCGGTCTTATCCGGCGTCTTTTTTACGAAAGACATCAGGTTGCATTTCCATTTCTCCCATCTGAAGTGTTTATTCCCGTTTCAGCGGGCTTTGTGTTTGCAAGTCCCGTTTTTGTGTGGCAGGGCCATTTATACTTACGGCTTGCGGAACTTTCTAAAAAAGGCGCGCCGATCCGATTATCCGGCATGGTTCATGATTTACGGCAAAAAATCAGGCATAAGGAGATCCGGATGCGGTATGGTTCACAAGATAGCCTTATCAGAATGGCGGTAAAACAATATGCTGATTTCTTATGCTTGCAGGATTTTTTAAGGGAAATTGAGAATGAAGTATATATGCCCTCATCTCAACGGAAGCTCCCTCAAACGGCAGAAGAGCTGCGCCGGCGGGATCTGCTCTTTTTTGGGGAATGAGAATGCTTCATTTCGTTCACCCTAACGTCAAGGTGGTGGCGAATGTGAGGGGCGTACAAGCATTTTGTTTTCGTTTTTTCACTGTATTATTGGTATGCTCGGTCTTATATGCCGCATATGATTTGACAAAAGGCAGTGAAAAGCCGGAAGATAATCACAACACAAGTTTTTGGAGAAACAATCGTTTTTTCAATTGGCTTGAAGTAAAGAAAACGAGGGGGATCACCATGACTGAGGAAAATAAAGCAGCACAGCTGCCTGACAGAAGTGAAGTAAAGGCAGAGCATACATGGAGACTAGAGGATATTTTTCCTAGTGATGAGGCCTGGAATAAAGAATTTCAAGCAGTTAAAGAATTAATCCCGAATTTATCTTCTTTTAAAGGCACGCTTGCTCATTCAGCTGATAATTTATACGCTGCGCTTACGGCACAGGATGAAGTGACGAACCGCCTTGGGAAACTTTATGCATACGCGCATATGCGCTCAGACCAGGATACGGGGAATTCTTTCTACCAAGGGCTGAACGACAAAGCCGCAAGCCTGTATTCTCAGGCTGCCAGCGCGACTGCTTACATTGAACCGGAAATTCTGGCGATTCAGGAGGACAAGCTGCACCAGTTTATTCTGGAAAAAGAGGAGCTTAAGCTTTACTCCCATGCAATTGAAGAAATTACAAAACAGCGTCCGCACGTGCTGAGCGAACAAGAAGAGGCCCTGCTTGCGGAAGCCTCTGAAGCGCTGTCGTCGCCTTCCAATACATTCAGCGTTTTAAATAACGCCGATATTACGTTTCCGTCGATTAAAGATGAAAACGGCAAGGAAACTCAAATCACACACGGCAACTTTATTAATTTCCTGGAAAGCAGCAATCGTGAAGTCCGCAAAAACGCATTTGAAGCCGTATATAAAACATACGGACAGTATAAAAACACGATGGCGACTACACTCAGCGGCACTGTGAAAAAAGATAATTTTTACGCCCGTGTGAAAAAATATAAATCAGCACGGGAAGCGGCTTTATCCAATAACAGCATCCCTGAAGAAGTTTACGATAACCTGATTAAAACGATCAATAAACATCTTCCGTTATTACACCGTTACATTGATCTGCGGAAAAAGGTTCTCGGCCTTGATGAAGTCCATATATATGACCTGTACACACCGCTCGTAAAAGATTCGGGAATGAAGGTCACATATGAGGAAGCGAAAGAGTATATGCTCAAAGGACTTGCTCCGCTGGGCGAGGAATACGCGTCTATTTTAAAAGAAGGACTTGAAAACCGCTGGGTCGATGTATACGAAAACAAAGGAAAACGCAGCGGTGCTTATTCGTCCGGTACATACGGCACGAATCCGTACATCTTGATGAACTGGCATGATAATGTCAATAATCTGTTTACGCTCGTTCACGAGTTCGGCCATTCCGTGCACAGCTACTATACGAGAAAATATCAGCCGTATCCGTACGGTAACTACAGCATTTTTGTCGCTGAAGTCGCTTCAACGACTAATGAAGCGCTGCTCGGTGAATATATGCTGAACAGCTTAAAGGATGAAAAACAGCGTCTGTACCTGCTCAACCATATGCTTGAAGGATTCAGAGGCACAGTGTTCAGACAGACGATGTTCGCTGAATTTGAGCATCTGATTCATACGAAAGCGCAGGAAGGCGAGCCGCTAACGCCTGAACTGCTGAACGAACTTTATTATGATCTGAATAAAAAGTATTTCGGTGACAACATGGTGATTGATAAAGAAATCAGTCTGGAATGGTCAAGAATTCCGCATTTCTATTACAATTATTATGTGTATCAATATGCGACAGGCTACAGTGCGGCCCAAGCGCTGAGCAGCCAGATCTTAAAAGAAGGCAAGCCTGCGGTGGAGCGCTATACCGAATTCTTAAAAGCAGGAAGCTCGGAATATCCGATCGACATACTGAAAAAAGCGGGAGTCGATATGACATCGCCTGAACCGATCGAGGCGGCCTGCAAAATGTTTGAAGAGAAACTGAACGAAATGGAAGAGCTTCTTTCGAAAGTGAACCCTTCGTAATTCAAAAAAGCCTGTGCATAAGTTGCGCAGGCTTTTTCTAAAACCCTTTAAACGTTTTTCTGTGATTCAGCCGGTACAAGGCAAACAATATGGACAGAAACAGCAGGGGAGATGTAATGTAAATCGGCAGCATGTGCATCATGGCCAGCAGATTTAAAAAGAAGAAAAACACAATCATTCCGATGATCAATACGGTACGGAGCATTGATTTCCCTCCTTGTTTTTCATTGATATATTCTATGAAAACAAGCAGTCAGTTATGTTTTGTGACAAAAATATGAACATTAATCTTATGGCTTGTCAAAACTCGACAAGATTTGATATGATAAGGATGTGAAATTGATCACAAACAAACATTACCCCTTTGTTTGACCGTGAAAAATTTCTCCCATCCCCTTTGTTGTCGTTAAGACATATGAAACCGCGCTTATCCCGGCGCGGTTTCTTTATTTGCACAAAAAAAGCCGGCTCCGTAAGGAATCAGCTTTTTTTAATGATCACAACAGGTGACATCCTCCTGGGTGCCGGCCAGAGACTTCCAAAACAGACCGTGTTTTGCTTCCACTCTGGCGACCTTTTTGGCGAATGCCAGTTTTTTCATTTCTTTTTCAACTTCTTCTAGACTCAAATCATAAACGAGTGCGATTTCTTTCGATGCGACAAACCGGAAATATTCAATGAAACATTCCAAAGGCGGCGTTTCAGAAGGCTTCGGTTCATCCCCGAGCATTTCGAATAAGATCTCTTCGTATACGTCATAAGAATAATTGCCGGGGACCTTCAGCCCTTCATCATCATGCAGGCTGTTAAAGAACGTCAATGTCGGGTTGACGGTGACGTCCATTTCCGCCGCGATTTTCATATCGCACTGAAGCGCTTTTACCGCGCTTTGCGAATGGAGGTCACGCTTGAATTCTTCAACATCCAATTTCGTCTTTTCGGCAATCTCTAAAAGAACGTCTTCATCCGTAATATTCTGCTTGGAAACAAACAGGCTTTCCTGCATGCTGCGGAGAAACAGAATGCCGGCTTTTCTTCCCTGCAGTTCGGCCGCTTTTAAAGCGAGTGCGGCAAGGTAGGGCGATGAAAGAGGCTGATCCTGCTCAAGCCAAAGGCTTCCGTCACAGGGCATCCCGGAACGGTTCGCAATTTTTTCCCAAGCTTCGGCAAGAAGGTGTTTTTTCCGCTTTTGCTTATTCAGCGATGTAATGCTCGCGGAAACAATGATCCGCAGCGTAAAAAAACGTCCGTATTTGATTTTTAATTTTTTTATGGCGGGCTCCAGCGACCAGCATTCAGGACATAAAGGGTCGACAAACATGTAAATTTCGAGCGGTTTTTTTGGATGTCCGTGGCAATGGGCGAAGTATTGCTCATGCTGATAATTCGTCAATATGATCGATCCTCCGCTTCTGACTGGTTTACCATATGCCTGGCCGTTAGTTCCAGACGCCCGTACAGAAATTCACGAATATCGCCCTCCAGCCCGACATCATCCATCGCTTTGCTCATACAGCTTAGCCACGCATCAGCCCTCTCGTCCGTAATCGGAAAGGGGAGATGCCTTGCCCTGAGCATGGGGTGTCCGTGCTCTTCAGTATAAAGAGGAGGTCCGCCCAAATACTGGGTTAAAAATTGCTTTTGTTTTCTGGCCGTTTCAGTCAAATCACTTGGAAATATCGGCTTCAGCAAGGGATGAGACGAGACACGCTCATAAAAAGTATCAACAAGTTGCGATAGAAGTTCCTCTCCAATCGCTTCATATGGTGCGTTAAACGATTGTCCCATGTTGACTACTCCTTTATATGGCTAATAGGAATCATAATTCCCATTGCGAATTTATCTTTCAGTTTTACTATCTTCAGTTACTGTATATTTTAGCAATAACATTTTATTTCTACAAACAAAGTGCCTTTCTGTCAGGCGCTTGTATTTCATATCATATCACATCGCCTTCATTCATGTGTAAGATTTCACTCCGCAAAAAAACCAGAGGGCGAAGGAAGCCTCTCTGGTTTACGCGTAATACTGTTTGGTTATGTTTTTGACATATTGCTGTGTTTCCTTAAACGGCGGAATGCCTCCGTACCGATCTACGTTGCCGGGGCCTGCGTTGTAGGCGGCTAACGCCAGAGATACATTTCCGTCGTATTTCGTGAGCATCTGCTTTAAGTACTTTGTGCCGCCCTCAGCGTTCTGGACGGGATCAAGCGGGTTTGACACCCCGAGTGATTCTGCCGTGGAAGGCATGAGCTGCATCAGTCCCATTGCCCCCGCACCGCTGACCGCTTTCGGATTAAAGCCTGATTCCTGTTTAATAACCGCGCGGATCAGCTTTTCGTCCACCCCGTATTTTTTGGCCGCTTTCTGAATGGCGCTGTCTATTGAAAAGTTTCCGGTGCTGATATCAGAAGCCGCATCCGGAGACTTTATGCCCGGGGAAGCGGTCTGTGAAGCAGCCGCGGAGCCGGATGAAACGGGAATTCTCGGTGAATATGAAGCGTGAGCGGTCCGCACACCGTTTAAAATTCCTGATTCCGGCTGCTGCCGGACGGCTGTGTCCGTATACTGGCTGAGAAGCGCGCTGAAATTGGCAAGCGGGCTTTCTGAAGATTGTCCGCCTGAAGCCGTGCTTGTATGAGAGATTGATTGCAGCGCCATTGATTGTAGCTGGAGAAGGGCCGCCCAATTCGTTATATTCACTGTGTCATTCCACCTTTTTTTGTTTCTGTTCATAAAAACGCTGGATTTTATTTTTCGTGATCCGCTCTGTGATGCCGAATTGCTTGAGCAATTGTTCAAACGCCCGTTTTCCTTCATCCCAGTCAGCAGCTTCGAATTCCAATTCAAAGTCTTCTTTCTCTAAATATCGGCTGTGATCTAAAATGATTAAGCCTTTTTCTGATTCTTTTTCCGCGCGTGCGGTCGACAGCGTCCCGAAATAGCAAATGTGTTCTGAGTTGATTCCGAGACCTTCCAGCTGACGTTTGACGGGGCCTTCCGGAATCTCGAAGACGTCAAGATCCGGTGCCGCCGCAAGCTCTTGGTGGGTTTCCAGCAGACCGACCGCGGCAGGTTCTTTTAACGTCAGAACGAACGCGCCGTCTTTTTCTCGGATGCGGAGTGCTGATTTTTTTTGTTTCAGGGAAAAATCTTTCGTGTCGAAATAATGATTGACCTGCTGTTTAAAATCATGTTCTTTCATGCAGAGTGCGTCACTCAGCTTCAGAAATTCTGATTTTGTCAGCAGGTTTTTGAATTCAATTTCTATTTCTTGGGTCATGACAGTCTTCCTTTCAGGACGAAAAATTGTATAATACCCATTATCTCTTTAGAGGTTACGTTTATCAATATCGACCTTGATATGATAAAATAAATGCTGTACTTTGTTAAAAAAGGAGAACATTATGCAAAAGAGAATTGAAATCCAAAATGCATCATTAACAGAAGACGCGCTCCGCTTGAAGTGCGGAGAGGACTTAAGCGGAGCGGAACGCAAAGCCTCAGGTCAAATGCTTGTTGATTCCGATCACTTTGCTTTTGTATACATACTTGAATCAGCTGACTCTTTTGAATATGTCATTATAAAAGAACATATCTGGCCGGATCTGAAAGAAGCCTTAGACCAAAGAAAACCGGCGGTCCTTGAGGCCGGAGGAAAAACGGTTGAACTTTCAGGGCTGCATGAAGAACTCGATTATCTTCTTGAAAATATTAAAGATAATGCAAACTACGGAGATATGGAAGAAAAAGTGAAAAGCGTATTTCTTTAGAACAGGTTCGGAATTGGGGGATGTACGATGGATGACAAACAATGGGAGCAATTTCTAGCGCCATACCGCCAGGCTGTTGAAGAATTAAAGGTGAAGCTGAAAGGCGTCAGAACCCTTTATGAGTATGAAGATGACCACTCACCGATTGAGTTTGTGACAGGCCGCGTGAAGCCGGTGGCGAGCATACTTGAAAAAGCGAGACGAAAAAGCATACCGCTTCATCAGATTGAAACGATGCAGGATATCGCGGGGCTGCGTATTATGTGCCAATTTGTCGATGATATCCAGATCGTCAAAAATATGCTGTTTGCCAGAAAAGATTTTACCGTTGTCGATAAGCGGGATTACATAGCAGAGCATAAGGAAAGCGGATATCGGTCTTACCACCTTGTCGTTTTATATCCTTTACAAACAACGTCCGGAGAAAAGCACGTTCTTGTGGAAATACAGATTCGGACGCTTGCCATGAACTTTTGGGCAACCATTGAGCATTCACTGAATTACAAATACAGCGGGAACATTCCCGAAAAAGTAAAGCTGAGGCTGCAGCGGGCCTCAGAAGCCGCATCACGGCTCGATGAAGAAATGTCAGAAATCCGCGGAGAAATCCAGGAAGCCCAAGCCGCGTTCTCGCGAAAGAAAAAAGCGGGAGACCACCAGTAGGAAAGGAGGGGAATGGCATGAAATTTGCCGTTTCTTCAAAAGGAGACGAGGTTTCAGATACACTGAAAAGCAAAATACAGGCGTATTTACTCGATTTTGATATGACCTTGGATGAAAAAGAGCCGGAAATCGTTATTTCCGTCGGCGGTGACGGAACGCTTCTTTACGCATTTCACAGGTACAGCGACCGTCTCGATAAAACGGCGTTTGTCGGAGTTCACACGGGGCATTTGGGTTTTTATGCCGATTGGGTTCCGCAGGAGATAGAAAAGCTCGTTCTGGCCATTGCCAAAACGCCGTATCATACCGTGGAGTATCCCCTTCTTGAGGTGATTGTCACTTATCATGATGAAGAGCGTGAGGAGCGGTATCTGGCTTTGAACGAATGTACGATCAAAAGCATAGAAGGCAGTCTCGTCGCTGACGTGGAAATTAAAGGCCAGCTGTTTGAAACGTTCAGGGGAGACGGTTTATGTCTGTCCACGCCTTCCGGAAGCACGGCTTATAATAAGGCGTTAGGCGGCGCAATCATCCACCCTTCCATCAGGGCGATTCAGCTTGCGGAAATGGCATCCATCAACAACAGAGTGTTCAGGACTGTCGGCTCGCCGCTTTTGCTTCCCGATCATCATAACTGTGTCATCAAACCGAGAAACGACGTCGACTTTCAAGTCACAATTGATCATTTAACCTTGCTGCATAAGGATGTCAAGTCCATTCTATGCCGTGTGGCAAATGAAAAAGTCAGATTTGCAAGATTCCGCCCTTTTCCGTTTTGGAAAAGGGTGCAGGACTCTTTTATCGGAAAAGGCGAATAGAAAGAGGAAACGGATTGGACAACTTTTTTATCCAAAAGAACATGACTGCCCGGGAAGCCGGCATGACGGTAAAAGAATATACGGCGCAGCTCGGCATTTCAAAGCGGCTTCTCGCTGACATTAAATTCGGCGGGGGAGACCTGCTTGTGAACGGAGAGCATGTAACCGTCCGCACCGTGTTAGCGGACGGAGATGTGCTTAAGATTGAATTTCCGAAGGAGCATGTGAGTGAAACGCTTTTGCCTGAGCCGGTTCCGCTTGATATTCTTTATGAAGATGACCATGTGCTTGTGGTCAATAAACAGCCCTATGTCTCCTCAATTCCATCAAGAGAACACCCGTCGGAAAGCATCGCTAACGGAGTGATCAGCCACTACCGAAAAAGCGGCGTACAATCAACGGTTCATCTTGTCACCCGCCTTGACAGGGATACATCGGGGGCGATGCTCATCGCCAAACATCGGCTTTCCCATTCTCTTTTGTCGGCAGCGCAGAAGAAGGGGCTTGTCAGCAGGCGGTATCTCGCTGTCGTACACGGGATCATGCTGCAGAAGGAAGGAACGGTGGACGCGCCCATCGGAAGAAAACACGACAGTATTATTGAGCGGATGGTAACGCCGGAGGGACAACGAGCGGTGACGCATTTTCAAACGGAAAAAGCGGGACATGCGTTTACGCTTGCAGCCCTGCGGCTGGAAACGGGGCGGACGCATCAAATCCGGGTGCACATGAGCTACCTCGGCCATCCTTTAGTCGGTGATACACTGTACGGCGGAAAAAATGAGGGAATTGCGCGCCAGGCTCTTCACAGTGAGCGGCTTTCATTCGTACACCCCATGACCGGAGAAACGCTCGTTTTTCACGCTCCGGTGCCTGACGATATGAAAACATTAATTGAACACATGTAAAGCCCGAACCGTTTACCGGTTTCGGGCTTTTTTTCATGCCTCCCTGCCGTGATCCTCGCGAAATCGTGAAGCATCATACGGCATTGAGCTTTCCACAGAGACGGTTTCATGCTCCGGAAAGCGAAAGCCTGTCAGTTGATTGCCGAAGACGCATCCTGTATCAATGTTGATTGTACGGTTGACGATCCGGGGGCGTTTTACCGGGGTATGGCCGTAAACAATCCATGCCTTGCCTTCATAAGCGGCGGCCCAGTCTCTTCTGACGGGCCTGCCGTCGGGATACGTTTCACCCGTGATATCGCCGTACAGAACAAATTCTTTTACCTTACGCGAGTATTTACCGATATCGTCAGCTTTTATGCCGGCGTGGGCGACAATGAGATCGCCATTATGTAAAATGTCATAAAGCGGTGCTGACTCATATAATCGGATAAATTGTCTGGAGACTTCCGTTCTGTCGGCGGGAGACAGCTCTTTCAGTTCGGCTGCCGTCGTTTCCAGTCCGTGCATCACTTTTACGGGGTTTCCTTTTAAGTAACGATACAGTTTGTTGCAATGATTTCCCGGGACATAACGGACGGCTCCTTTTTCATATGCTTTTGCCACAAAACGCATCACTTCTACGGATTTTGGGCCTCTGTCCGTTAAATCCCCCGCAAAGACAAGCGTCCTGCCTTCAGAATGAACGGGCGTTCCGTCTTTGACTTCATATCCGAGCTTTTGCATTAACGCGATCATTTCGTCATAACATCCGTGTATATCGCTGATGATGTCATAAGCCATTCGTGTCAGCCTCCTTATTAACGGTTTTTTATTTATTATGGGGCTAATTCCTATACCTAATTACGCTGTTTTTGCACAAATTAAAAAAAGAATTAAAGAAATAAAGCCTTATCACTTTTTTTTCGCGTTCAGCCTTGTTAGAATATGCGTTATGTTTTTAAAAAAAAGTAAGGTTTCGCCCGCTTTAAGCGGGCTTTTATAACCCTTGTTTTAAGGAGGTATTTACGAATGGAACACACATCAGTCGCATCTTTAGTCGTCGTTCTGATCGTCGCTTTTTTGACGCCGCTCCTTTTACATCGGTTTAAGCTCAGCATCCCCGTCGTCGTCGCGGAGATCATCATGGGGCTTATTATCGGAAAAAGCGGCCTGAATCTTGTCGTTCAGGGAGATACGTGGCTGGAGACGCTGTCTGTTCTCGGCTTTATCTTTTTAATGTTTTTAAGCGGCTTGGAAATTGATTTTTCTTCATTTGAGAAAGGGAAGAAAAAACAATTCCTTCCGAATGGCAAGGAAGCGCCCAACACGTTTTCTGCCGCACTGATTATCTTTTTCGGCATCTTTATTTTATCATTGCTGCTGTCCTATGCTTTTGTATTAGCCGGTTTTATACAAAACGCATTTTTAATGACGCTTATTATTTCGACGATATCACTCGGTGTGGTGGTCCCGACTTTAAAGGAAGAACGGATCATGAACTCCAATATCGGCCAGATCATCCTGCTTGTCGCCGTTATCGCGGACTTGGCTACGATGATTCTGCTCGCTTTTTTCTCTTCTCTTTACGGAGAAGACAGCGGAAATATGTGGCTTCTGTTGATTCTCTTTGCCGCGGGGGTCGTGCTGTATTTCTTCGGCAGGATCTTTAAACACCGTTCATTTGTGCAGTCGATGTCTAAAGGCACCGTGCAGATCGGGACGAGAGCCATTTTCACACTGATTATCGTGCTTGTCGCTTTATCGGAATCTCTCGGGGCGGAAAATATTCTCGGCGCGTTTTTGGCAGGCGTTCTGGTATCGCTTCTGTCTCCGAATAAAGAAATGGTGGAACAGCTGGATTCATTCGGCTACGGGTTTTTAATTCCGATCTTTTTCGTCATGGTCGGGGTGAAATTGGACATTTGGACGCTTTTCCAAGATCCGAAAACATTAACGATGATTCCGCTGCTTCTGCTTGCGCTGTTTATCAGCAAAATGTTCCCGGTGTTTTATTTAAAGAAATGGTATGACAAAAGAACCGTGTTTGCTTCGGGCTTTTTGCTGACGTCCACGCTGTCGCTTGTTATCGCGGCGGCTACGATCGGAGAAAGGCTCCACATTATCAGCGCCAATATGTCCGGCGCGCTGACTTTAGTTGCGGTTATTGCCAGCATCATCACGCCGATCGGCTTTAAGAAATTATACAAACGGCAAAGTGCGCCGCAGGAAAAAAAGCGCATTACATTTATCGGCGCCAACCAAATGACGCTTCCGGTTACGCTGGAATTGCCTGAGGAGGAATATGAAGTACGGGTCGTCCATGTGTATCAGGAAAATGCCGGGGAAACGCTTGCGGAATCCGTTTTTTCGGTTGACACGATTTCTGATTACGAGCCCGGCACGCTTGAGTCGCACGGTATTTTCAAAACGGATATTCTTGTCGTGGCGACGGGAAATGAAGATGTGAACGCCGAAATCGCCTTAATAGCGAAAGAGAAAGGGACTGAGCGTATCATCGCAAGCGTCGGCTCGGTTGAGCATGAAACAAAACTGAAAGAAGAGGGCATCAGTATTTTTTCTATCCTTCTGTCTACAAAGACGCTCTTGCGCGCATTAATTGAGGCGCCGGGCGTGATGAGCCTCCTGACGAATGAGGAGTCTTCGTTATATCAGATCAATCTGGAAAATCCGGCGTATAACGGCATCATTCTGCGGGAATTTCCGCTGATGGGCGATGTGATTTTCGTCCGGATTTTCAGAGGTGTGGACAGCATCGTTCCGCACGGAGACACGCGGCTGAAAACAGGAGACCGTCTCATCGTCACGGGCTCGCGCAACTACGTGTCGGAACTGAGAAAAATTCTTGAAGCTTGACCAAATTGCAATTCGTGATAATATAGAAGGCATAACAAATAAATCATTAATCGTATGACCACTAGGGGTGTCCTTCATAAGGGCTGAGATAAAAGTGAGACTTTTAGACCCTCATAACTTGAACAGGTTCAGACCTGCGTAGGGAAGTGGAGCGGTATTTTTTTGGGGTTCCTTTTATCCATTTAAATTCCAAACCACTTTTCCGATGCGGGAAAGTGGTTTTTTTATTTTAACAGGGGGGAAGACATGATGACATTTTCTGAAGAATGCAGACTGGCGGCTGCCGAATGGTGGGACGGAAGTTTTGTTCATCCGTTTGTAACGGGAATCGGTGACGGAAGCCTGCCGATAGATCGTTTCAGCTATTACGTGCTGCAAGATTCCTACTATTTGACGCATTTTGCAAAAGTTCAGGCGTTCGGCGCCGCATATGCCGAAGACTTGTTTACGACGGGCAGGATGGCGGGCCACGCTCAAGGGACATATGAAGCGGAAATGGCGCTGCACCGCGAGTTTACGGAGCTTTTAGGGATTACGGAAGAAGAGCGTGCGGCATTTAAACCGGCACCGACAGCCTATTCTTATACGTCTCATATGTACAGATCGGTGATGAGCGGCAATTTTGGAGAAATATTAGCTGCGCTTCTGCCCTGTTATTGGCTTTATTATGAAGTCGGCGAACACTTAAAGGAGTGCAAACCGGAGCATCCGATTTATGAAAAATGGATCGGTACATACGGCGGAGACTGGTTCAGACAGCAAGTCGAAGAACAGATCAGCCGTTTTGACGAGATTGCTGAAAACAGCACAGAGGACATCCGCGCGAAAATGAAAGAGAATTTTGTGATTTCAAGCTATTATGAATATCAATTTTGGGGAATGGCCTATCAAAAAGAAGGCTGGTCCGAGAAGGGCGGAAAAGAGGTGGAATCTTTTGGAGCTGCACGCGGTAACTGATAATCGCAAACCCGTTGCCGAGCTGGCCGAGGATATTCTTTCGATTCAGCGCGAAGTAAGCTTTATCCATATCCGTGAGCGGGATAAAACAGCGGGAGAAATCATGCAGCTTTTGTCCCTTTTGAAAAAGGGCGGTGCGGATAAGGACAAATTGATCATCAATGACAGGGCGGATATCGCGCTTTTTGCCAACATACACCGTGTTCAGCTTCCGTCCCGCAGCTTTTCCGTAAAGCAGGTGCGAAGCAGATTTCCCCATCTTCATATCGGACGTTCGGTTCATTCGCTGAAAGAAGCCATCCAAGCTGAAAAGGAAGATGCGGATTATGTGGTGTTCGGCCATGTATTTGAAACCGAATGTAAACAGGGACTTGAAGCAAGAGGCATCAGCATGCTTTCAGAGATCAAACGCACGCTTTCCATCCCCGTCATCGCAATCGGCGGAATGACACTGCAGACGATCGGACACACAAAGCAGGCGAAACCGGACGGAATTGCCGTCATGTCAGGTATATTCTCAGCTGAAAATCCTGAGGAGGCGGCAAAACGGTATGCACGCGCGGTAAGGGAGGCCGATTATGAAAAAGCACTATGATACGGCGGTGATCGGCGGCGGAATTATTGGATGCGCCATTTCTTATGAGCTGGCGAAGACGCAGCAGAACGTTGTCTTGTTTGAAGCCGGAGAAGTCGGCCGAAAAACGACAAGCGCTGCCGCGGGAATGCTGGGCGCTCATGCGGAATGCGAAAACCGGGATGCGTTTTTTGATTTTGCCATGCACAGTCAAAGGCTGTATGAAGCGGCGGGGCAAGAGCTTGAGGAAGCTTGCGGCATTGACATCAGGCGCCATAGCGGCGGAATGCTTAAACTGGCGTATACCGAAGAAGATATCGCCCGTCTACGGAAGATGGATGATCTGCCTTCCGTCACTTGGCTTTCAGCGGAAGGTGCCCTTGAAAAAGAGCCTTACGCTTCTAAAGACATTCTCGGCGCAAGTTTTATAAAAGACGATATCCATGTCGAACCGTACTATGTTTGCAAAGCGTATGCAAAAGGAGCGCGATGCTATGGCGCTGATATATATGAGCATACACAAGTCACCTCCGTAAAACGGGTGAACGGAGAATATTGCATCACAACGTCCGGCGGGGATGTTTACGCTGACAAAGTCGCAGTTGCAAGCGGGGTATGGAGCGGCCGGTTTTTCAGCCAGCTCGGCTTGGGACAGCCTTTTTTTCCTGTGAAAGGAGAATGCCTTTCCGTGTGGAATGACGATACCCCGCTGACCAAAACCCTTTACCATGATCATTGTTATGTCGTCCCGAGAAAAAGCGGCCGGCTTGTCATCGGCGCCACGATGAAACAGGGTGACTGGAGCGATACGCCTGACATCGGAGGAATTGAGGCTGTCATTGCAAAAGCGAAAACCATGCTTCCCGCCATCGAACATATGAAAATAGACCGGTTTTGGGCGGGTCTCAGGCCGGGAACAAGAGACGGAAAGCCGTTTATCGGGCGGCATCCTGAAGACAGCGGCATCATTTTCGCCGCCGGCCATTTTCGGAACGGCATCCTGTTGGCGCCGGCAACGGCTGAAATGGTGCGGGATATAATCTTGGGGCAACAAGTCAAACAGGAATGGGAAGAAGCGTTTCGAATTGATCGCAAGGAGGCTGTTCATATATGATCCTTCAGCTGAACGGAAAACAAATTGATTGGAATCGAAATGAGGGGACGGTTCAGGATTTGCTTGAATCGTACCAGCTTGATCAAAGAATCGTAGTTGTGGAGAGAAATAAAGAAATCATTGAAAAAAAGAATTATGAAAATACAAGTTTGTGTGACTGCGATGTCATAGAAATTGTCCATTTTGTAGGAGGCGGATGAGGATGTTAACAATAGGCGGAAAACAGTTTCAGTCAAGATTGCTGTTAGGAACGGGAAAATATCCGAGTTTTGAGATTCAGAAAGAGGCGGTGGCTGTCTCCGAATCAGATATTTTAACTTTTGCGGTGCGGCGGATGAACATCTTTGAAGAGTCTCAGCCTAACTTTCTCGAACAGCTTGATTTGTCTAAATACACGCTTCTGCCGAATACGGCCGGCGCCGCAACGGCTGAAGAGGCGGTCCGAATCGCAAGGCTTGCCAAAGCTTCAGGGCTTTGTGACATGATAAAAGTAGAAGTCATCGGATGCAGCCGGTCACTTTTGCCTGATCCGGTTGAAACGCTGAAAGCATCAGAACAGCTGCTCGAAGAGGGATTTATCGTGCTTCCGTATACGTCAGACGATGTAGTGCTCGCAAGACGTCTTGAGGAGCTCGGAGTGCATGCCATTATGCCGGGCGCTTCGCCGATCGGTTCCGGTCAGGGAATTTTAAATCCGCTGAATCTTTCCTTTATCATTGAACAGGCGAAGGTGCCGGTCATTGTCGATGCCGGTGTCGGATCTTCAAAAGACGCCGCCTACGCGATGGAGCTCGGGGCTGACGGCGTGCTGTTAAATACCGCTGTTTCAGGCGCTGATGATCCGGTCAAAATGGCCAGGGCGATGAAGCTTGCTGTAGAAGCGGGCCGCCTTTCTTATGAAGCCGGGAGAATTCCGGTGAAAGATTACGGAACTGCAAGCAGTCCGCGAGACGGTCTTCCGGTATGACGGACAGATATTCCAGACAGGAGCTGTTTCAGCCGATCGGTCCCTCCGGCCAAGAGAAGCTCCGGTCGTCTCATGCCGTGATTATCGGCGCGGGTGCGCTTGGGACGGCAAGTGCGGAGATGCTTGTCAGAGCAGGGGTCGGCAAGGTAACGATCGCTGACAGAGATTATGTGGAGTGGAGTAATCTCCAGCGCCAGCAGCTTTATACCGAAGACGATGTCAGACAGGAAATGCCGAAAGCCGCGGCGGCTGAAAAACGGCTTCGATCTATAAATAGCGATGTAGAGGTCGAGGGATTTGTCATGGATGTCACTGCGGAAAACGCACCCGGATTGATTCGTGGCGCCTCCCTCATCGTGGATGCCGCCGACAACTTTGAAACGAGGCTGATTGTGAATGATGCGGCTGTGCAGAAAGGGATTCCCTTTCTGTACGGCGCCTGTGTCGGCAGCTACGGGCTCTCTTTTACCGTCATTCCCGGTGTCACGCCGTGCCTTCACTGTCTGCTTGAGACATTGCCTTTAGGCGGTATGACATGCGATACGGCGGGAATCATCAGCCCGGCTGTATTGCAGACGGCCGTTTTTCAGGCAGCAGATGCGCTGAAGCTGTTAACGGGCGGATCTATCGAGCATGTTCTCCGTTCCTTTGATTTATGGAAAAATGAACGGTCAGAAATAAACGTTGCCCGTCTTAAGTCGGCTGATTGCCCAAGTTGCGGCACAAACGATTTTCCGTTTTTATCCTATGAAAATCAGACAAAAGCGGCGGTTCTGTGCGGGCGGAACACGGTGCAGATCAGAACGGGGATCTCCGAACAGTTTGATCTGCAAAAACTTGCGGGACAGCTCAGACGGACAGGGCTTGATGTTTCAGCCAACCCGTATTTAATTTCGTTTTACAAAGACAATTTCAAGATGGTACTGTTTCGTGACGGCAGAGCATTAATACACGGCACAAGTGATATCAGCAGAGCGAAATCCTTTTATCATAAATGGATCGGATAATGCGAAAGGAGCGAAAAACATCATGAGCATATGCAAAGCATTGACGATTGCCGGATCAGATTCAGGAGGCGGCGCCGGTATACAGGCGGATCTCAAAACCTTTCAGGAGCTCGGCGTTTTCGGGATGTCAGCCATTACAGCGGTAACCGCCCAGAACACTTTGGGCGTTCACGGCATTTATCCGCTCACCCGGGAGGCGCTGGGCAGCCAGATTGACGCGGTGGCGGAAGATTTGCGGCCTGACGCTGTAAAAACGGGAATGCTGTGGAGCGCGGAAATGATTGCGGAAATTGCGGAAAAAACGGATCAGTACGGGCTTGATCATGTCATCACTGACCCCGTCATGATTGCCAAAGGAGGCGCTTCCCTGCTGCGTGAGGAATCTCAGGCCGCGTTAAAAGAGCTGTTAATTCCGCGCAGCTATGCGGTGACGCCGAATGTTCCGGAAGCTGAGGTATTGACGGGAATGGAAATCCGCACGTTTGAGGACCGGAAAAAAGCGGCCGAACGCCTTTGCAAGCTTGGTGCAAAGCATGTCATCATAAAAGGCGGACACCAGCCTGAACAGGGGAGGATCGTTGATTTATTATTTGACGGTTCGTCTTTTACCCAAATCAGCCACGCTTATATTGACACCAAACACACCCACGGAACAGGCTGCACGTTCGCAGCCGCGCTGACGGCGGAAACGGCAAAGGGGAAAAACATTCAGACCGCGTTTGAGACAGCCGTCAATTTTGTGCGGGAAGCCGTGGAACATACGCTCGGCATCGGTGCGGGACACGGCCCGACCAATCATTTTGCCTTTAAAAGGAACAGTCTGCAGACGAGATAAAAAAGAGACCGCTTCAACATCCGCGGTCTTTTTCCCATGCTTTCAATCTGGACAAGGTTATGATATGATAAAAATTAAGATCAGGTACTAAAACTATGTCTTTAAGACGATTACAGGAGGCTTTATACATATGAATTTCTCACTTGAAGGCCGCAACATCGTTGTGATGGGCGTTGCCAATAAACGCAGTATCGCATGGGGAATCGCCCGTTCGCTGCATGAAGCCGGAGCGCGCCTCATTTTCACTTACGCGGGAGAGCGCTTGGAAAAATCAGTTCATGACCTTGCGGCTACATTAGAAAGAAATGATTCTATCATCCTTCCGTGTGATGTGACAAATGACGCTGAGATCGAAACTTGCTTTGCAAGCATTAAAGAACAGGTCGGCGTGATTCACGGCATCGCGCACTGCATCGCGTTCGCAAACAAAGAAGAGCTTGTCGGCGAATATTTAAATACGAACCGCGAAGGATTCCTGCTTGCGCATAACATCAGTTCTTACTCTCTGACAGCGGTCGCAAAAGCGGCGCGTCCGATTATGACTGAAGGCGGAAGCATCGTTACACTCACTTACCTCGGCGGAGAGCGCGTCGTTTCAAACTATAACGTAATGGGTGTGGCAAAAGCGTCTCTTGATGCGAGCGTCAGATATTTAGCCGCTGACTTAGGAAAAGAAAACATCCGCGTCAACAGCATTTCAGCAGGACCGATCCGTACGCTGTCTGCAAAAGGAATCAGTGATTTTAACTCTATCCTGAAAGAAATTGAAGAGCGCGCACCGCTGCGCCGCACGACAACACCTGAAGAAGTGGGCGACACGGCTGCATTCTTGTTCAGTGACCTGTCAAGAGGCATCACGGGCGAAAATCTTCACGTTGATTCAGGATTCCGTATTACCGCACGTTAAATAACAAGCAGTCCCTTTCAGGGATTGCTTTTTTCTTTCTTCTGATTTTAATCATTCCGTCATATAAATAAAACATGACAGAATCGGAGGGATGAAGATGTCAAAACAAAACAGAAACGCGGAAAAAAAACCGCTCATGTATATTGTTCAGGCGGATTATTCAGACACGCAATCATCAATGCAGGACATATTAATTAAAAAGAAGAAAGCGCCTCAGCCGCCGGAAGAAGAGCCGATGCATGGAAAGCGGGAGGAAGAATGTAAAACTCAGCCTGAAGGAGCAGTGGCTGTCGAACCAGAAAAGCAAGTACCTGAACAGCACAGCCGCGCAGAAGAAGCCGTTCAAGAAGTTCCGGCGCAAGCGGAGCAGGACACTGCCAAGCCTGACGCCGCTAAAAAAGAGCCTGATGCCGCTGAAAAAGAGCCTGAAGCGGTTCACAATGCCGCCCCAGAGGAAAAGGTTCCGCCAAAGCGCGTGAAAAAGCCGATGAGCAGAATGTCCATTCTTGAAAAAATTGATTTCTTAACGAAGCTGCCGCATAATATGCCGCGGACCCTTTGTCTGATAGAAGCCAACGGGAAAACCTACAGAGGCGTAATCGTCGGCAGAAAAAATAATGCGATCTTCCTGCGGACGACAAGCAACGGAGCGCCGGCAGAACTCGCAATAGACGATATTACCTCGCTGCATCCGCTTGGATTTTAACCATACAAAAAGCTGCCTGAATTCTTTCATCCGGCAGCTTATTTTTATGCTTTTTTGATTTAAGAATGTGTGCGGTTGATCAGTCTCGGGTTCAGGCAATTGATGGCGCAGAAGCTATGGAGATCGACTTCAACGCAATAGTTCGTTTTTTCTAAACGGAATACATCGCAGAGAGAGTCTTTATCTGTAAAATCAAGAATGTGCTTATGCTCGTCAAAAGCAATAAGCAGGCTTAATGTGGCACAGCCGTCACAGACCCTTTCAACTCTGAAAAAAACGGTGTTAAAACACGGACCGTTATCCAGCTCGCCGACGTTTCCGAATGCGGTGAACGGTTTCGATTTTGAGGTGAAGATGGCGAACGGCACTGTATCGCCTAATGTATAAGCCGGAGATAAAAGGTTAGAATAACAGCCTGTCGGGCAATCTTCTTCAACCGCATTTTGCAGGTCTTCAATATTTTCTACCGCTTCACGCACACAGTATGTTGTATGCTTGCTCATAATATCCCTCCTGACTTCACGTTTTAAATGGTACCGGTTTAAACGATAGCGGAGAGTCAGCCGCCCGGAAGTCCGGGCGGGCTGATGATTGCATCTGTAATAGAAGGTTGGAAGGGGATTCTTCTTTAGGAAAGATGCGAATCAATGACTATCCGTGATGCTTTTTCTCTTTGTGCGGCGCAGGCCGGTTAACAAGCTCGGGTGAAAGGCACTGAATGGCGCTGAAGCAGCTCAGATCAACTTCAATGCAAAATTCTGTTTTTTCTAAACCGAAGAAATCAGGATCACAAGGATGGCAGACGCTGAGGGTGTCGCCGTGCACATCTACGGGGCGCAATACTGAAAGCGTCGCGCAGCAATCGCATAGTCTTTCTACACGAAAGAAAATGGACTCAAAGCACTGGCTGTCATCCGCAAATCCTCCGACGTTCCCGAATGTGGAGAACAATCCGCCTTTTTTATCAAATACGAGAAACGGAATGGTGTCTTTACCTGCAATCGTCGGGCTCAAAAGATTCGTATAGCATCCAGTCGGGCATTGTTCTTCAACAGCCTCTTGTTCTGCTAAAATCTTCTCGACTGCATCGCATACACAATTTTCATCTCGGCCATGGTGTTTTCCGCAGCTCATGGATTTCAGCTCCTTCTTTTAGGGTATTTGACTTTTGTCTTTAACAACATATGTACGCGAGCCTCACTTGGTGTGGGTGAACGTCTATATATTCATCATATGCGGAGAAAATAAGAAAAAGCAGAGCATTTTTAGCTCTGCTTTTTCTTTTTAGAGGACGAGGGTGATGACTAAGATGGCAATCAGTGTATTTGTTGCTGTTGAGATCAATGTTGCGATATCGGCATCTACTGTTGTCACGTTTACGCCGCGGGAGTTTTCGATGAGCAGTTTTTGACGGTTGATTTGTTTGTTAGCTGTTAGCTGCAATAAGTCTTGTGCGACCAATTCAGCGATGACTCCGTCAGCGATTGAAGTGAGAGTGGCCGTTACGACTGCTGCATTAATCGCTGTCATGACTGAAGTGACTGCCTGAATATCTGTCGATGTCACGTTAATATCACAAGAATCTCTGATAATAATCGCTTCTTCAGAAACTTGTTTGTTGAGATTCGCCTGTGCCAGGTCTTGGTCGATGAAGGCATTATCTTCGCCGAACCCGTGTCCGTTACAGCAAACATTACATCTTCTGCCTTCTTTTTCTTCTTTTTCTTCTCGCGGATGTTCACATTCAGGATCAAGTGCAACCCAAGAGTATGGTCTGCTTTCCATATCTATTCCTCCTTTTCTTTTACTAATATTAAATGAGCCGGCCCCTTACTTTGACTCAGGCATCTATCCTGATAAAAATCACTATTTTTAGTTATTGACCGGGATTTTGGCGTCTTTGCCGGAGCTGTTCGATTAATTGTTCTCTGCGGGTTTGCTGCTTTGTCTGCTGTTCTTGCGCTTTCTGCTCTTTTTTCTGTTTCTGGCTTTCAAGAAAAGCTTCTGATTTCGCCTGCATGTCTTTCACTAATGCGATCAGCATTTCTTTTTCTTCATCAGGTATTTCCCGCATTTTATCTTTTGTCACGCCGTGTTTTTTGAAGACATTGCTGACAAGCACTTTTAAAAGCGGATCCACTTCTGGTAGATTTGCGAGTTCTTCTTTGAATTTTTCGTTATCTGCCATTTGTTCTCACCTCTATTTTAAAAATTTGAAAAGAAAGAGTTAAAGGATGTCTAGTTCAGCAAAAAGTATATTTAATAGCTGAAACAAAGTTTGTACAAAGGCCATGATATCGTCTGCTGTCAGTGTGATTTTAATATTGCGGCTGTTAATGACTTGAATGAGGGTTCGCTTTTTTATTTGGCAATCCTCGAGGATCAGCAGTTCGGTTGCTATTTGGTCGGCTGTGTCTTCATCTTCGATCACGAGCTGTGTCGCGAGGATAATCGCCGCAGTAACTGAAGCTTGTATAGAAAGAGCGGCCGTTATATGTGTTGTATCTATTGTGACATTTTCGCAATCAATCACTTCGATCTTCTGCTCGAATTCGTTGGATAATTGTTCGAATATTTGCGGTTGCAGTGTTTCGACTTTTTCTTCAAACGACATAACCTTCACTCCTTTCTCATTCATACTCTATATAATGCAAATGAAACGCCGAGCGGAATAAGAAAAACAACTAAACCGCACCTATTTTTTTACCGGACAAGGTGCGATTCATGAAGATCAGGGTTTTCGCATATGTATAAAGAGGTCAAGTTTTGAAAAGGAGTGAACAGGTGGTTATCAATTGGCTTTCATTTATTCTGTTATCGTTTGCCGTTTTCCGGCTGGCCAGGCTTTTCGTATTTGACACCATTATGGCGCCGCTTCGGAGCCTTTTTCACGAGGAAAAAACAGAAACCGCACCCGACGGCACGACAGAAACCTACATTGTCATAAAAGGAAAAGGCATCAGGGCATTTATCGGTGAACTTCTCAGCTGCTACTGGTGTACGGGCGTGTGGTGTGCCGCCTTTTTAATTGCGGCGCAGATTGTGGTACCCGAGGCTGCGCAATGGCTGATTTTGCTGTTAGCCATAGCCGGCGCGGCCGGGATCATTGAAGCTGCGGTTTCTCGTCTTCTGCAGGAATAAGGCGGTTCCACCAGCAACTTACCGTCACTTTCGGCATAAACTGGCATATATGACATAAGGAAAGGAAGGATCACCATGAATCAATCAAGCAAACCTTCCCAACATTCTCCATACAAGTCAACTGTGCATCAGCCTTACGAAAAAAAAATTAAGAAAAAAGGCTGCGGCTGCGGCCAAAAGAAAAAACCGAAATAGCCGTTTTCTAAAAAACCGGAACTTCCGGTTTTTTTTGTTTTTTGCCGAACGCCGGCCTCTGTTCGGCATAGATCATAGGAGGAGGGGATGTTATGAATATATTTGAATCATTCATAAACGGTAAATACCGCCGGCACAATCAAAACCAGGGGGAGCATGACAAATATATCTTATCTATTGAAAAACAGCTGTCTGAGTTTGATGAAGCGGGATCGCGCTTTGAGGAATGGATAGATGTGTTTGCCGCCGAAACAGAAGCAAAACTGAAGAAAAATGAGCATTCTCACTAAAATGAATGAAATCCGCACCGGCCCTATGCATTTATCCAAGCCAAACAAGTCGGCTCACATAGAGTATAGAGAGTAAAGGAGGTGCTTAGATATGGGATTCGGATATGGCGGATTCGGCGGCGGCTACGGCGGTTATGGCGGCTGCGGCGGATACGGAGGCGGCTATGTCGGAGGCGGATACGGCTCAACATTTGTTCTTGTTGTCGTATTGTTCATCCTTCTGATCATTGTCGGTGCATCCTTTTTTGGCTAAACCTTAGCAAGACCTTGGATAAGCGCGGGACCGTTCAGTCCCGTGCTTCCCTGATGTATGAAGGAGTATAGAGACGGGGCACTCGGAATTTTTTCCTTGTGTTACGGGCACATGTTCCGCTCTTTATTCATACAATATCGTATTACTCCACAAAAGGAGGCACACCATGGATAATCAATTTTTCAAAAATATTGAGAAGAAAACAGGCGTCAGCATGAAGGATGTCATGAACCTTGCAGGATCATTGCAAAATGCCAATTTCAAAGATGAAAACACGGTGAGAGGCGTCATTCAGAAGGTGTCCCAGCTGGCTAACAAGCGTGTTCCGAAAGAATTGGAAGACAAAATCGTTCAATCTATTACAAGCGGTAAAGAGAAACTTGATTTTGGCACCATTTCTAAAATGCTGAACAATAAATAGGCGTCAGCCGGCCTTGCTAAAAAGGCCTTTTTATGTGAGAAGAACCCGGCAGTGATCTGCCGGGTTCTTTATATCCTGAGTGCGCTCCGTCTGTCCGTCCGAAGAAGGGGCTCGAGAAATCTTGAGCTGCGCGCTGTTTTTCCCCGCCTGTACGCGGGACAAGATACATATAAATGCTGCATGGCCCTTGTCATTGCGACATACAGAAGCCGTCTTTCTTCTTCGAGCGGAGCGGGATCGCCCTGTCTCGCCGTCTCAAGCGCGAAGTCATGGGGGATCGAGCCGTCAGCCGCGCCTAAAATATAGACCGTATTGAATTCAAGACCTTTAGAGCGGTGAATGGTCAGCAGTTCGACGCCGTTTTCATCGGTTTTCAGATTCTCAGCGGCGCGCATATGATCGACATGCGCAAGAAAATCGGGAATGGTTTTGAATTTTTTGGCGGCTACTTTGACATCTCTGAGATCATCAGAGCCTTTTTCCAGTTTGTTCCCCTCATTGCCCCGTTTTTTTAAATACTCGGAAAAACCCATTTTGCTTTCTGCAAAGGTGATGGCTTCAACCGGCTTCATTGTCCGGATGCTTGCGAAAAACGGAACGATCTGCTTGATCTTCCCTATTTGAAAAGGCTTCAGGTCAGGCAGTTTCGTCAGTGCCTTAATCATCGTGCAATCTTCCGTGATTGACAGCGCCTTTAACGTTTGCAGGGCGGATTGCTTTAAAAATAAGGCGGGCAGCAGGTCTTTCACCGCATCCGGATCATCTTCATTCTGACTCGCATATAAGTAGGCGAGGATCTGACGTACGATTCTGCGGCTGTAGAACGTCTGCACGCCCCGGTCGGCATGATAAGGAATCGATGATTGATGCAGTCTTTCATAAATGGCCCGTCCGGCGCTGTTTGTCCGGTAAAGCACGGCAAAATCGTCAGGACTCGCCCCGTTTTGAATTTTCTCTTTCATATCCGAAACGATCATGGTCGCTTCTTCTTCTTCATCGTAAGGATAAAACATCACGGGGTTGTGAACGCCGTCTTTGACGGCAGAAAGTGTTTTTTCATACCGTTTTTTATTTTTCTTTACGACGGCATGAGCGCTTGAGACGATCGGATGCGGCGATCGGTAATTTGCCGTTAAGTAAATGGTCTTTGCTGCCGGATAATCCTTTTGAAAATCAAGAATGAAAGACGGGCTGCTGCCGCGGAACGCATAAATGGATTGGTCGTCATCACCCACGCAGCACAGGTTATTCTCAGGGCTTGCGATCATTTGCATAATGTTGTACTGAACAGGGTTGATATCTTGAAACTCATCAATCAAAATATGAGAAAATCTGTTTTGGTACTGCGCGAGAATATCAGGCCGGCTTTGAAACAGTTCATAACAGCCTTGGGCCATGTCATCAAAATCAAATTGCCGTTTTTCCCGCTTCTGCCGCTCGTAATGTTCGTAGAGCCTGTACACTTTTTTCTCCCAGTCGTCCGCAAGCGGAATGGTCTCATGGTGGAGATACGTGTTTTTCCAGCAGCCGATAAGCTGAAGCGCCTGGTCGACGGGAAACTCTTTTTCATCCAAATTTTCTTCATAGAGCGCCTTTTTCACATATTGTTCTTTTTGCCACTCCATTTTTAAAAGCTGGCTGCCGTTCCATTTTGAAGAATCATAATGATAGAGTATTTTATAGAAAAAACTGTGGAATGTTCCGGTCACGAGACGGGAGACTTTTCCGGCTGCCAGACCGTACTCATTCGCCATCCGCTCTTTCATTTCGGCGACGGCTTTTGTCGTAAAGGTCACAAGCAGCATATTCTCGGGTGAAATGCCGAGGTGTTCAATCATATGGGCGGCGCGTGCTGTCAGCACCCTTGTTTTTCCGCTTCCCGCTCCGGCAAGCACTAACAAAGGCCCGTCCGTTTCAGTAACTGCCTTCATCTGTTCACGGTTCAGGCCGATGCCGGGGAACAAAGATGTATCAGCCGCCTCGGATGTTGGTGAAAACGGTTCGGCCGCAGGCACTTTTTTCGGGCTTTTCCATTCTGAGACGATCGGTTTCGGATTCTCTGAAATCGCTTTTCCTTTCGGCAGGCGGAACATGCCGGCTTCCTTATACTCTTCTTTTTCTTTCTCCGCTTGCGGTTCCTCGGCCGCGCATGCTTTTTCACAGGCGGTAAAGTCTCCCTTTTGCCGGTGATAAAATGCCGGCTGCTCTAAAATCGAAAGCCGCATCAAGACGGGCTGGTCACAATGTGCGCAAAAAATATTTCCTTTCTGAGCTTCTTCAAAAAGGAATTGGTAATGTTCTCTGGAATATGTATGTAAATGTATCGTTCGGTTATTCAGTCGGGCGCATTTCAAAAAGGGGTCCTCCCATTAAAAGGTGTTCATCCATTTGATAGACAAAGAATATCATAACAAAAGAACAGCGTTTCAAAAAGTAAGATTAAGGGAAATGAAAAGCGAAGGGGAGGGGTACATATGATTTATGCAGGACGGATTCAAAACCAGCAGTATTCTCAATACGCAAACCGGGCAGCGGGTTATAAGCCTGATTACGCCAGCATTACGAAAGCGGCCGCCCTCGCCAATGACAGGTTGTACAGAGAGGTGGAGCGCCGCCAGGAAAACACCGCAGCCGCAGAAAAGAAAGTACATGAGGAAAAACGTAAGCGCTCTCTTTCCCGTCTGCCGCAAATCATGGGAAAAGGCCGGTTGATAAATCAATACGTGTGAAAAAGCCCGGAAATATCCGGGCTTTTTTTGAGTCGTATATATGAAAGATACGGAAAGGAATGATTCAATTTGAGAAAGCTTTCATTATTAATTGCGGGGTTATTTCTATTCGGCCTCTTTACTGCCGGAATGAAACCGGCACACGCGGCGGAGAGCTTCGCAGCAAAAGATGTCACTCTCACACAGCTGGCGCCGCATGTCTGGATGCATACAAGCACCGGTACGGCAGACGGAAGTCCCGTCCCTGCGAACGGATTGCTTCTTGAGACTTCCAAAGGAATCGTACTGATTGATACTCCGTGGAATGACAGTCTCACAGAGCGATTAATGACACAAATAAAACAGCGGTTTCCCGGCAAAAGGATGACCGATGCCATTGTGACACACGCCCATGACGATCGTATCGGCGGTCTGAACACCCTGTACAAATACGGTGTAAAGGTGCACAGCACGAAGCTGACCGCCGACTTCGCCCGACAGCAGGGATATGACCGGCCGCTCGGAGATTTGAAAAACGAGACAAAGCTGCAGTTTGGCGATATGAAAATTGAAACGTTTTATCCGGGAAAAGGGCATACGGAAGACAATATGACCGTCTGGCTGCCTGAGGATAAGCTCTTATTCGGCGGATGCTTAATCAAGGCTTTGGAAACAAAGGAAATCGTGCCTACTCCGGGCTTTTATCCGGATCAGTGGCCGCGCGCCGTCAGCAAAGTCATGAAAAGATATCAGGACATCAGCATTGTCGTTCCGGGCCATGGCAGTCCGGGGGATGACCGTCTGCTGCCGCATACGATAAACCTTCTGAAAGAAACGTAATAAAGAAGACCGGCGCTCCCATTACGGAGTGCCGGCTTTTTTTATCTCTTCCTGATTTTCATAACACTGAGGAAAGCAAGTGCAAGCGCCAAAACGGTATATCCCGCTATCGGCCAAATATGCTGATGAAAGGAAGAATAATCTCCGGATATGACTTCCTGGGCCAGCTCGATCGAGTGAATAAACGGTAAGGCATAAGCGATATGTTTGAATGTGTCACCGAGCAGGCTCACCTCCATCCAAGCCCCGCCCAGAAATTGCACGAGTGTAATATAAATCGTTCCGATACCTGAAATTTGTTTGTCCGTAAACACAGCCCCTAAACATAAACCGAAGAAAACGGACATCATCGCAATCGGCAGCAAGACAGCGATACCTGCGAGAAGATTCATCCACTCGGCGGATAAACCGGCAGCCGCTGCTGCGATAAAACAAATGACGATCTGTAAAATGGCTAACGGCAGCATCGGCAGTGCATAACCGATGACATAATCGGCTGTTTTTAAAGGGGAAGCAAACAAACGGGTCAAAAGGGCGGTCTGTTTGTCTTTTGCGATCAGCAATGCAGAGAACATCGTAAGAAAAGCGAAACCGAAAACAATAAGTCCGGGTGCTAAGTGCTGAATTTTAAAGGTATCAAGCGGCGCATTTTTTTCAATCGCCGTAAACAGAAACAATAGAATAACAGGCAGTGCGATTCCAAGGATAATAGACAGGGGGTCACGAAAAATTTCTTTGCGGTTGCGAATGGCGAAATCAAGCATAAAGACCCGCCTCCCCGTCACAAATCGCTAAAAAGGCATCTTCAAATGTGGCTGAATGAGTTTGCTTTTTCAGGGCCTCCGCCGTGCCCAGTGCTTTTAAAGTCCCATTTTCTAAAATGCAAATACGATCTGCCAGGGCTTCAGCCTCTTCTAAATAGTGTGTCGTTAAAATAACCGTCATGTCACCCTTTAATGCCTCAAGATTTTTCCACAACTCGCGGCGTGAACGGACGTCCAGCCCTAATGTCGGCTCATCTAAGAAATAAATATCCGGTTTTGTAATCATTCCCATTGCGATGCTGAGGCGGCGCTGCATTCCTCCTGATAATGTTTTTGTTTTTGCTCTTTCTTTCTCTTTTAATTGAAACAATTCGAGCATCTCATCTGTTCTTTTTTTTGCTTCTTTTTTCGGAATTCCGTAGACTCCGGCTATAAATTCTAAGTTTTCCCGTACGGTTAGATGAGGCGCGATAGCTGTTTCCTGCGGGGACATATTCAATTTCGGTTTTATTTTATCCAAATCAGTCAAAATACTGTGTCCAAGCACTGATGCATCACCGTCATCCGGAGAAAGGAGTCCGCAAAGCATACTGATTAATGTCGTTTTTCCGGCTCCGTTCTCACCGAGTAAAGCGAAAAATTCCCCTTTCTCAACTGAGAACTCAAGACGGTCAACGGCGGCGGTTTCTTTATAATGTTTCGTTAATTGCTTCAGCTCAATCGCGTGCATTTACTCATCCTCGCTATCTTCATCGATTTGCTTAGCGTTTAAAATATCTTTTGCAAATTCGAAAAAGAGTTCTTGTTTAACAAGTGCGATACCTTGCTGGTCATCCCCAAGCATAAGCAGTGAATCCCCCGGATTTATATCGAAAACATCTCTTGCTTCTTTAGGAATGACAATCTGTCCTTTTGTACCCACTTTAACAGTCCCGAATATGTGTTTTCCTTTTGGTGCCGTCATGTTTATCCCTCCGAAATATGAAATGTATTTTTTGTATGAATTGTAATACTTCGTATACTAAACATACATTAGCCTTCCATAAAATGCAATAAAAATTCATGAAATAGTATTATTTTCATAAAAAAAGCACTCCTGCTATAAACAGGAGTGCTTTTGATTTTATCGTTTGTGTTTCTTTATCATTTCCAGATGGGGGATGCCCGCATCGAGAAATTCTTCGCCGGATGTGACGCGGTATCCTTGTTTTTCGTAAAACGGAACCGCCTGCGTCTGCGCATGTAAGATAAAGCTGTCGGCACCCTTGGCTGCCGCCGCTTTTTCAAGCGCCTGCATAATGATGGCTCCGACGCCTGAAGAACGATGGCTTTTCATCACGCAGATGCGCTCTAATTTTCCATGCCCGTCTTTCATGCGCCATCTGCCGGCTCCGACCGGCTGGCCGCCGTCATATATGACTATATGCTCTGACGTGTCCTCGAATTGATCAATCTCTTCTTCTTCCGGAACGTGCTGTTCTTTAACGAAGACCTCTTTTCTGACGAAAAAAGCGTCGTTCAGCTGTTTTTCAGTTTTTGCGATGATGGATTCCAAACAGTTATTCTCCTCCGCCTAATAAAAATGTTTCGTACACAGTCCATGAGCCGTTATCCAGCTGATAGAGCAAGTGAAAACGGTCGATGACTTCTTCGTGGGAAATGTCCTGCATTTTCAGCTGTCCGAGTACGTCGGAATGTTCATCTGACGATAGCTTCTGGCCGACCGTGACATGCGGAACGAAGCTGTATTCCGGCTCGCCGGATAATGCTCCTGAGTAGCATTTCTCACTCAGAGATTTTAATTCCTCCGTCGGCTCCGCTTTCATATATATCACATTATTCACAGGAGAAAACGAGCTGTATTTTGTGATTTTCAGAACGAGCGGATGCGACTCTTTCGCCGTCTGTCTCAGCTGTGACACGACCTGCTCGATTTCCTGTTCTGTCGCTTCAAACGGATCTCTTAGCGTCAGGTGCGGCGGAATGAGCGCGTAGCTCGGGTCGTAGCGTTTCCGGTACGAATTTGCGAGATCCTGTAATTTTTTTGATGGAAATAAAACAATACCGTATTTCATGAAAGTTCCCTCCTTAAATGAATGGTTACAGCATTTTTTTCAGCGCCGGCGTGATGAGCGGCTGCCAGTAGGTCCATTTATGATCCCCGTCGAAGGTTTCATACGTGTATTCGGACTGTTTGCTTTCCAGCAGCTGTTTGAGCTCTTCGTTCGGCGCGGTGAAATCAAGAACCTGGCCGTCCGTCGTGTGAACGCCGGTTTCTTTTTCTCCGATTTGATGATAAACGGAAATCTGTTTGAGATCCTCCGACTGCCGGACGGCATCCAGCACGTGCCCGTCAACATACGGAGACTGCATGATGACGTTTCCAAACATGTTCGGATAGTCAATCGCCGTCATGAGCGAAACGGTTCCGCCGAGGGAATCCCCGATCATGGTGCGGCCGTATCCGACTTGATAAGTCGGGTATTCTTTGTCGATAAAAGGAACGAGCTCATTTGCGATAAACCGCTTATATGAGGCGAATTTAGAGCCTTCTGGATGGTATGTGTTTCTTCGCTCCTGCACATTTTTATAAGGGACGCCGATAATGATGCAGCGGTCAATTTCCCCTTTTGACATAAGCTCTTCCGCCTGCCGCCCGATTCTCCCTAATCTGAAATAATCATGGCCGTCCTGAGCGATGACCGTATGATATTTATAAAGGGGGGAGAAGGTGGCGGGCAGGTAGACCAAAACGGTCATTTCCTCTTCAAGCTCATGGGAGAAAAGTTTTTTCTCATGAATGATTCCGTTTTTTGATGCCACATCGCATTCCTCCAGGCCGCTTCTTGTCTTGATGGTTTTTTCCTATTGTACCATGAATTATTAGAAATTTCTTTCTTCAGATGCACTTCTTGCGAGAGTTCAGATAAATAAAAAGTTATTGAAATTCATTTTATAGTGCGTTAATATAGAACAATCAGAAAATACAAAACAATATTCTTATCACGAGAGGTGGAGGGACTGGCCCTTTGAAACCTCAGCAACCGGTTTGCTTTGCCGCGGGAAGGCAAAGTGCCAAGGTGCTAAATCCAGCAAGCGATTCACATGCTTGGAAGATAAGAGGAAGAGAAAAGCTCCTTCTTCTTATGAAGAGGGGGCTTTTTTATTTTTGAAAAAGGATGGTGCTTACTGATGACGCAGCATGTTGATACAAAATTAGCCCAAATCGGAAATAGAAGCGAAGAAGCAACGGGAACGGTCAGTCCGCCGATTTATCTGTCCACCGCTTACCGCCATAGAGGAATAGGAGAATCTACAGGTTTTGATTACGTGCGCACGAAAAACCCGACACGCCAGCTCGTCGAAGACGCCATCGCCGTGTTGGAAAACGGTGCGAGAGGATTTGCTTTCAGCTCGGGAATGGCAGCCATTCAAACCATTATGGCTTTATTTAAAAGCGGGGATGAATTGATTGTATCCTCCGATTTATACGGAGGCACGTACCGTTTGTTTGAAAACGAATGGAGAAAATACGGCTTAAGCTTTATTTACGATGATTTCAGCGATGAAGACTGTTTACGCTCCAAAATAACGGAAAATACGAAAGCGGTATTTGTTGAAACACCGACAAACCCGTTAATGCAGGAGGCGGACATTGAAAAAATCGCCCGGATTACGAAAGAAGCCGGCCTGCTTTTAATTGTGGATAATACGTTTTATACCCCGGTGCTCCAGCGCCCGCTTGAACTGGGAGCGGACATCGTCATTCACAGCGCCACAAAATATTTAGCGGGGCACAATGATCTCCTTGCCGGTCTGGCTGTCGTTAAGGATGAAGAGCTCGGCGAGATCATGTTTAATCACCAAAATGCGATCGGCGCGGTTCTCCCGCCGTTTGATTCGTGGCTTTTAATGAGAGGGATGAAAACACTCGGACTCAGAATGCGCCGTCATGAAGAAAACGCCCGTGAACTTGCAGAATTTTTAGAACAGGAAGAAGAAATCGCCGACGTGTTATATCCCGGAAAAGGCGGGATGCTGTCTTTCCGGCTGCAAAAAGAGGAATGGGTCAATCCGTTTTTAAAGGCGCTGAAAACGATCTGTTTCGCAGAAAGTCTCGGCGGGGTGGAAAGCTTTATTACATACCCCGCGACACAGACGCACATGGACATTCCGGAAGACATCCGTATCGCAAACGGTGTCTGCAACCGTCTGCTGAGATTTTCAGTGGGCATTGAACATGCAGAAGATTTGAAGCGGGATGTAAAGCAGGCATTACAGCAAGTAAAAGAGGGGGCCGTGTCATATGAGTAATCACAATTGGACGCTGGAAACCCAGCTCGTGCACAATCCATTTAAAACAGACGGAGCCACCGGAGCCGTCAGCGTCCCGATCCAGCATGCTTCCACATTCCATCAGTCTTCATTTGAAGAATTCGGGACATATGACTACAGCCGCTCAGGCACACCGACAAGAACAGCGCTTGAAGAAACGATCGCAGGTCTTGAAGGCGGAACGAGAGGTTTTGCTTTCAGCTCCGGTATGGCGGCGATTTCGACGGCATTTCTGCTCTTATCCCAAGGCGACCATGTCCTCGTTACGGAGGACGTGTACGGCGGAACATTCCGCATGGTGACTGAGGTTCTGTCCCGTTTCGGGATCGAACATACCTTTGTCGATATGACGGACACAGAAGCTGTCGCCCGCGCCATCCGGCCGAACACGAAAGCCATTTATATGGAAACACCGTCAAACCCGACGCTCGGCATCACGGATATTAAGGGCCTCGTCAAATTGGCAAAGGATCACGGCTGTCTGACATACCTTGACAATACATTCATGACGCCTGCACTGCAACGGCCGCTTGATCTCGGCGTAGATATCGTGCTTCACAGCGCGACGAAATTTTTAAGCGGCCACAGTGACGTACTGTCAGGCCTTGCCGCCGTAAAGGATGAAGAGCTCGGCAATCAGTTGTATAAGCTGCAAAATTCATTTGGAGCGGTGCTCGGCGTTCAGGACTGCTGGCTCGTATTGAGAGGCTTAAAAACATTGCAGGTCAGACTGGAAAAAGCGAGCCGGACGGCTGAGCGGCTGGCTGCCTATTTTAACGGGCATCCTGCCATCAAAAACGTTTACTATCCCGGCCTTGCCGGACACCCGGGAGCTGATACCCATAAACGTCAAGCGAGCGGAGCGGGCGCCGTCCTGTCTTTTGAATTGGAAAGCAAAGAAGCCGTCAAAAAGCTGGTCGAAAACGTATCGCTTCCGGTATTTGCCGTCAGCCTCGGCGCCGTCGAATCCATTCTCTCATACCCTGCAGCCATGTCGCATGCCGCCATGCCGAAAGCAGAGAGGGAGAAACGCGGCATCACAGACGGCCTTCTGCGCCTGAGCGTCGGAGTCGAAAACGCCGAAGATTTAGAACGGGACTTCGAACAGGCATTGAAAAAAATAACCCCCGCCCAAGTGAGATCATAAACGAAAAGGGCGCCGTCAATTTTGTGACGCGCCCTTTTTTTATTTTAGATAAAAAAAGTGTTGACGAATGAGAAATCAGGATATATAATTATAAATGTCAGAGAGACAGCAACATACCCAGCAACACATACATATCATGATTCCGTAGCTCAGCTGGGAGAGCGCTACCTTGACAGGGTAGAGGTCGCTGGTTCGAGCCCAGTCGGAATCATCCACGGCGGTTAGAGGCGTTATATCAACGTTTCTAGCCGTTTTTTATTGCGTTGACTTAGTCGATGACTTAGGCGTATTAAGGCGCAGGGTAGCGGTCCTACCAACGACAAGGTAGCGGTTTTATTTCGGTGACTTAACCGAACGGAGGCGGTAATATGTCCGCAAATAGAACAGGAAAACTCGTCAAAAAGGAACGTACTTTACGGAATACTACGAGCAATCTCGATGTGCTTTTCTACGGACTGAAGACAGTCTATCCTATTGAAAACATAGATAAAGTCCTTCTCATAAGAGAAGGGCTTTCTTTTATCTTGAGGCATTCAATGTGTTGTTTTATTTGTTCTGTAACTTGTTTAAAGCATTAGGAGGTCTACTATCAGGATTGGAGAGCCTTTTTTTATTTTACTAATGTTTTTTGGATCACTCAGAACAGAACTATACTTTCCAGACCTTTTCGGCAAGTGGTGTCTGACATGTTAATCAAATTTCACGCACTATAGAAAGCCCCCTCTCTTATGAGAAAGGCTTTAATATTTTGGTTCTCTGGGAAATTTGAATACCGGCTCGTAGAATAATGAATGTACTTAATCTTTAAATATCTCAGGAATTTTATTTCTCCATATTAATAACAACTCTTTAAATTGGTCTGTTTCTATTGAGTTTTTATAAGGGTCATCGATTAAAAAAGGGTTTTCAACATCGGTAACATCTTTTTTTATCAATACACTTATCCCATTTAAATCAATTTCAAAATCCTCATGTATCCCATTTAAAACATTCTGAATGTATTCTATATACTCATCAGTTTGTTCTATTGTTGTAATATTTTCAATGAAGTCAGAGAAAATGCTGATTTCTTCTGGTAGAACTATTTTTATATCACCAAATGGATCTTTATCAAACCTGTATGAATATTTCATGTGTCACGGTCACCTTTAAGATTATTTTTTATATAACGGATATGCTGTTGCTATTGTTCCGTCACTATTTAAATACATTTCAATTTTAATTCCTGTTGAAGTGATTCCCCTATACTTATTTGAACGTACTTGTTTTCTAGTATGATAAGCTTCGTCAATTGCTTTTAATACATCAGCGCGGTTCCATTCTCTTGGAAAGAAACTTGAATCCGCTATCTTTTTTACAGACCCGACTTCAACTTTCGCCATATACACTCCATTTTTGTCAGGTTTCTTTTCTGTACCTGGTATAATCTTCCCGCCCATCATGCTTTCATGGTGGTAGCCAACTGCTTTACCGCGTTTATTAACTTCTCCATGATAAATATGTTTCATTGTACCGGCGGTATACTTACTTTTTCCTGTACTAAAATTTGAAGTCACAGATTTACTGAGAACACTCTCTTTCTGATCTTCAATAATACTTTTCAACAAAGGCGTATTTTTCACATTGTGAGTATTTTCAATATCCTGTGCTATTCCGGCAAGTACGGGTTGGTACTTATTTTTCGAAACGGAATTGATATAGTCTTTTCCTTTTTTAATCCCGGTTTTTACATGTTTTGCAGCCGCTTTTTCACCGGCTTCCAAGACGTTATCCACTTTGGCGGCACCTGTTTTCGCGAGCTTGCTTGATACTTTTACAGCTGAGCCGGAACCTTTGAGTCCGACAATGCTCCCGATGGCGTAGGTGATGTAATGTGATCTTGAATACGCATCCCCGTTAACCATTTTATCATTCCATGAATCGGCTAGGTTTGTCCATATGATTTTTGCGTAGGAAGGCGTGTTCAGCACAGCCGATATGGTTTTAGCGACTTTTTGTTCATCCGAGAGATGGTAAAAATCCCATGCGCCGACAGCCAGATCTTTGACGCCGGTTATGGTGTCTTTTCCCACATCATAAAGGCCGACGCCTATTCCTTTGACGATATCCCAAGCTGTTTCTCCGACTTCTTCGAGCTGCTTTGCTTGTTCAAGCTGCATTACATATTGTACCTGGGCGGGTTCAAGGTTTTCATAGCCGATTTTCTTCGCGATTTCCAAATACTCATCCGGATCGGTGACACCATCGGCCAGCTTTTTCTTCAGATCCTTGATTTCCCGCTCTTTCGCTTCTTCCTTTTTAATCGTCAAATAAGCATCCGAATGTCTTGCGATATCGCCTTTTTTCTTATGAATATCACTTTCACGGTACGCTTTGGCGTTGTAGTGAAGCGGCGTGGCGTTTTTTCCTTTACCTGTGGCGTTTTGGAGCTGTTGGAAGTCAGCTTGAATGAACTGTTCGTTCGCTTCGGTTTCTGTGTATTCCTTCGTTAGATCGTGATCAAGCTTCCCGAGCTTATGTATCGTTTCGCTTCTTTTTTTGTCAGCTGAAGAAAGCTTCTGATCTGTGCTTTCGGTTGAAAACAATTCGAGCGAGATGATGTCTTCGATCTCACCGAGGATGGAGCGCATGTCCTTTTTTTGCCCTTCCATAATTGCCTTTGATTTACTGAGGGCGTGGGTGAGCTCATGCTCCAGAAATGATTCCTCCACATGCGAATTGGAAAGTCCGGCGTCTTCGACCTTGCCGGGAAGGCTTGTGAGAAATGCGATTTTCATGTCGATCAGATCAAGCCAGCTGTCTGTGACGCCGGCGTGGTCCTTGAAAAAAGCTTTGATGTTGTCAGCGCCCCGGCCTGAGAAGTCGCTGTCACCGAGATCAGCCATGCCTTGAAACGCTTTTTTCAGGTTGACCATCTGGCCGCGGAGTTCTTTGTATTCGTTTGCGCGTTGTTTGGCGGCGGCGAGGAGGGTGGTTGCTTCGAAAACTTTCATGACCATAATCCTTTCATTCGAAATACTTCAACAAGATATTACCATGGAAGAATGAAGGAAAAGACAAATAAGTATTTTGAAAGTGCAAAATGATTAATTTGTTCTGGGTAAATTTACTTATTTTATGATCGGAAATTGGGGAAGAGTTAGCTTCAGGTTGAATCGGTTATTAGAACATCATGTGATGCATCTCCTTTAAAAAACATACACACATATTAGAGGGCTGAAATTTACCTATATGAATTGGGATACGGCGGTCCACATGGCTTTTCGCATGGCACCAACATGCGGCAACTGGCCAACAGCCTTAGAAACTTCATCCTAACAGGGAAGTCCGGCGAGCATTGGGAATATAAAGAAATATAGGCTTACAGCTATGCAGGATGTATGAATATCCGTCAGACGGCGAAGGAAAGGCAAATCTCCATGTATTGTGACGGTTATAATGCGGGTGCATGGAACTTCCCGTTCATCCGGAGTTATGTGAGAGGGACGAAAAGACTTTTTTTGAGGAGGAAGCGGAATGATTGAATTTACACGGCCATCGCCTATGAAGAAAACATGCACGATGCACCCGGAAAAGGAATCTGTCAGATCGGTTTCGTTTACTGATTTTAACGGCAATTCTGTAACAGTAACCCTTTGTCAAATGTGTCTGGCTGAATTAAAAATGAAAGCCGCGACTGAATACAGGAGCATGACCGAGGAGCGGGCCAAACTGAATCGTTTCAAGATTGGTGATCATGTGTATTTAGAGCATTTGGGAGTCGTCAGCGAGATAAAAAACATGGAAGGCGTTCAAGTGGCAAACAGGACAGACACAGACGGAGTCCGAAAGGCTACCCCTAAGGAAATCGCAGAATATAAAAAGCAGGGGAAGCAATGACGATGAAAAACTATTCAGTCAATCATTCTATCAGCTGTATTACTTATAGGAGCGGCGGCTGGATGTTTACGGATGCGCGACTTACATGGCCGGAGCCTCTACGGTGGAGAGGAGGAGAATTCAAACTAAGAATGTGAATTGATCAAACGCAGTTTCATGAATCTCCGAAGGCTTTCATCAGAAATTTTGGTGCAGTATGGAAAAATTTTATGGAAACTTGACATAATGCTGTCAGGTCCCTATTGTATGATTAAATGAATGGCCAGTAAAATGATAGGAGGCGTTCAATATGAAGTTGCTGCAAATTAGACTATTGGTTAATGATTTTAAGAAAAGCGTCGAGTTTTACAAAGATTCATTAGGACTTCCAATAAGTTGGTTAGAGAAGGAAATGGAATATGCACTTTTCGATAATGGAGAAACGAAAATAGAGCTTTTATCTCGAGAAACTATGGCTGAAATAGTTGGAGAAGAAAGAAAATCTTTAGACGGAGATGTGCAATCGAGATTTTTGCTTCAATTTAAGGTAGAAGATGTTGATAAAACGTATGACTATCTGCACAAGCAAGGGATTAAATGCGTCAATGAACCACATGATCGTCAGGAATGGCGTGCACGAGTTGCTCATTTCAGAGATCCAGATAATAATCTTATTGAAATATATAAAATGATATAATTTTTTGATTGGCGAGATTAAGGTAATGCGTTTGTTAACTTACTTATGATTTTTATAGTCTGCAAGAGAAACATATATAGGTCCAAGACGGAAAGCCTGCGGACACTGATCATTGCACAGCATCACTGTGCTCTGACTGTTGTCCGTTTTTATTTGCACGGAGGGATAACAAATAGATGATGAACACGAAACATGCAAACATTCAGACGCGGCAAGGGCGGCGCATTTAAGCGCAAATAAGGGGAGGGATCAGAATACAAGATTTAATCATTCAAAGGAAATATATTGACTTTCATCCTGTTTGTAATGTTAATTAGAAGATGTATACAAAATCATTATAATGAGGAGGCCTGGATGTGAAAAATAAAGCGGGAATACAAGTTGGACTATGCATTGGACTTTTATGTTTAAGCTTTACCGGTTTCAATCCTTTATTCGGCTCAGCGCATGCTGAAGCGAAGTCTATAGAAAACACAAAAATGACAAGCTGTATAACGAATCAGAAATTTGTTCAGCTTGAGAAAAAATTTGATGCCAGGCTTGGGGTTTATGCGATTGATACAGGTTCAAACAAGACAATCGCCTATCGGCCGAATGAACGGTTTGCTTACGCATCAACCTATAAAGTTCTGGCCGCAGCTGCTGTTCTGAAGAAAAGCTCAAATGAAAAACTTAATGCCATCATCCGCTACAGCAAAGACGATTTAGTTACATATTCTCCAATCACAGAAAAACACCTGGATACAGGTATGAGTCTGAAAGAAATCTCAGAAGCCGCTGTCCGTTACAGCGATAATACCGCCGGGAACCTATTGCTGCAGCAGCTTGGCGGCCCTAAAGGTTTCGAAAAATCACTGAAACAGATCGGGGATCATGTAACAAAAGCTGATCGATTCGAGACGGATCTAAACTCGGCGATTCCCGGGGATCGGCGTGACACAAGCACCGCAAAAGCACTGGCAACTGACCTTAAGACTTTCGCTTTGGGTAACACTCTCACGACTGACAAGCGCACGATCTTAACGGATTGGATGCGGGGCAACGCTACCGGCGATGAAATGATTCGTGCAGGCGCTCCTGCAGGATGGGAAGTCGGCGATAAATCCGGAGCCGGAAGTTACGGGACGCGAAACGACATTGCGATCGTTTGGCCGCCTGACAGAGCCCCAATTGTTTTGGCAATCCTGTCAAACCGGTTTACGGAAGATGCCAGTTATAATAATGCTCTTATCGCTGAGACTGCAAAAGTCGCTCTTAATGCTCTTAAATAAACATTGCCGTTCATTTTTTATGGACGGTTTTTTATATGTTGAGAACATCGGTATTTTTTTCGATAAATGTGGTAATGAAGAGCCGTAAAATGATGGGAAGAGGGGGAATTTCGATGCATTACATAACGGCATGCTTAAAAATCATCAGTGATAAAGACCTTAATGAAATAATGAAGGAATTCAAAAAACTTGAGGAAGAAACGAACAAAGAAGAAGGCTGTATTCAGTTCCATGCTTATCCGCTCGAACCATCAGAACGCAAAATCATGCTTTGGGAGATTTGGGAAAACGAAGAAGCTGTTAAAGTCCATTTTACGAAAAAACATACAAAAGACGTTCAAAAACAAGAATTAACGGAAGTAGAATGGTTAATGAAAAGCAATGTGAATGAGTAAAAGGCTTTGTCTATTGTTGGCCGACTCTGCCGGCAACAATCATCAGTTTCATTCACTAAAACCCTTGCTGTGCAAGTGTTTTTTACTTTAAAAAGTTCTTTATATCGCAGTCTTTTTATGGGTAAGGAACAGACTTGGAATGAAGATGGCCGCAAGGATGATGACGGATACTAAGAATCCGGCATGGTAGCCTTTTAAGCTGTTCGGAATCGTTGGCTGCAATCCTTGTATGACAGTTGCGGTAACGGTTGCGATCACAGCTGACCCAAAGCTGGAACCGAGGTTTTCAATCATATGAATACCGACACCTGCTTCCGGAAGCTGTTTGCTGTCAAGACCTGTATAAGCGTCACTCATTAATGGGAGCATAATTCCTCCAAAACTGGTGCCGCGGATAAATAATACGACGGAAATCCAAATCATACTTGTGTTATCGGTGATAAAAATAAGCGGGATAGATCCGATCAGCGAAAGAACAAGACTGACCGTAACCACGTATTTCGCACCGATCTTATCAATCATTTTTCCGATCAGCGGACGAGTCACGAGCATTCCGATTCCTTGAGGGATTAAAGCGAGTGCTGCTCCGACTGCCGTGAAATGACGAATGTTTTGAAAAAACAGCGGAAGTATTAACATCGGCCCCATGATGGCAACATTCGCTAAGAACAACCCGATCGAAGATGATAAGAAGCTCTTGTTTGCAAACAAATTCATAGGCAGCACGGTTTGGTTTTTCTTGATCAGATTATATACAAGATAAATGGCTGCTGAAACAAGACCGATGCCCGTCCATAAAATGGTGTCGCTATTGTTAAATGATGCATGATCCGCCGCTTTTGTAATAGCGTAAATCAATGCCGCGCTCATTAATGACAAATTGATAATCCCGAAAATATCGAGTTTACGATCTTTGTTGAATGGTTCAAAGTCTGGAATGGTTTTCATCATAAGCGGTGCAGCAATCAAAACGATGAACACGTTGATGTAAAAAATCCAATGCCATGAAGCGCCTTGGACGATGAAGCCTCCGATGACAGGTCCTAAGATCGGGCCGAAGATCATAGGGGTGCTGACGATTGCCATCACTTTTCCCAGGTTTTCCGGACCTGCCGTTTTAACCAAGAGTGTTGACATAAGCGGAGTCATAATGCCGGCGCTGAATCCTTGAAGCAAACGGAAGAAGATGAAGTTGGAAACGTCACGGCTCATTCCCGCAAAAACAGAAATGACACCAAAGGCGATAACTGAGCCGATGAAGATTTTCTTACCGTTATATTTATTCATAAGCCAGCCGGATACGGGTACTGCAATCGCAAGTGCTAAGACATAGCCTGTAACGGACCACTGAATGGTATCCAATGTCGTGTTGAAATCTTTGGTCAGTTTGTCGATGGCGATGTTTACCATCGTAGAGTCAAGCATTGGAGCGATTGCTCCCAGTGCAATTGCCCAGGCGGCTGTGAGAACTTCTTTTGGCACCCGAAGTTCCTTTCTTTTATGTGTTGACATAGTATTCTCCTCTCAAAATTGCTGTCTTTGTTTCCTTGTCGACAAAATAATAGAGTGATTTTGTTTCTTTGTCAACAATAAGAGGGATATAAAAAGGCAGCCCGTTTTCATGGAGAAGGGCTGCCTATGGTTTTATTCATATTTATTCCGATTTCATGTCTGCACCAAGTTTCTTTATTTCTGAATCCAAATGCCTGCTGTATGTTTCCACGAAGTTCAGCATCGTGTCAAATTGTTCATCGGTTACTTGTTCAAACACGATTTTGTCCCGTTCTTGAAACTCTTTGTGCAATTCCTCGTGAATTTTATAAATGACTTTTCCTTGCTCAGTAAGCCTGAAATAGATTTCTTTCTTGTTAAGCGGCTTCTGATAGCTTTCGATAAGGCCTTTATTGATAAGCTTCTTCGTTAATTTACTTATGGCGCCTCTTGTCATATAAAGGGACTCCGCAAGTTTAGTCACATTGGCGTCTTCAATTTTTTCGATGAATTCGATGCAATGCACTTCAGAAGGTTTATGCCCCTTAAGGCTTTCTTCCATCTTCATCCTATTCAGCCACACCATCTTGTTAAAAAAGTCCCTGAAATCCGTGAGGAGCTGTTCTTTTTTGTTCATGTCCCGTCCTCCTGCTCGGTGGTGCTTACACAATATTATAAAATTTTTGTTTCTTTTTCAACAATCGTAAAGTTATGATTTAGGAACTGAGAGATAGTGCGCAGAAATTAAGAAGGAGGGGGATAGAAGAAGTATTCTATTTAAAAAGCGGCTTTTTAACCGAAACGTGGGTTTTCGAGTATTTTTCTTTCCGTATTCGTTACTTGCTCTGTTTCATAACAGGCCAACACTACAGCCTTATAAAAAAGCAGGCTGCGCAATGAGCCTGCTTGAGATTCGCATCAATCATTTTCCTGTTGCGGCGTCATGAAAAGCGTCAATTGCGGTTGTGTATTTCAAGACGTTTTTAGACACTTTGGCGGTTGCGCCTAATGGATACGCGTCTGACAGAACGCTGGAGTGAGCTTCGGGTTCCCAGTAAAATACGCCGATTCCTTTGCCGTTCGGAACGGCTTTCACCAGTTTTATGGTGTCTTTTATGGTCCAGTAGGAATCTTTCGGATTATTTTCATCTCCGCCCAGTTCAACCACCATGACTTCCCTGTTGTAGCGTGAGGCGATGTCATTCAAATTAGATGATAAATGGCTGGTGAGCTCCCAGTACGGCTTACCTTCCCAATAGGGATAGAACGAAACGCCGATGATGTCGGTTTTTCCTCCGTTTTTAAAGAATTGATCAAACCACCATCTGAATAGGCTGTTGTCCGTGCCGTGTGCCAAATGGCTGATGACCTTGGTGGCCGGGCTGACGGATTTCACGGCGTCATAGCCTTTGTTCAGTAAGGCGGTCAATTTGCTGAAATCGTTCGTGCTGCCGTCGGGCAGTAAAATTCCTGAATTCATTTCATTCCCTACTTGCACCCAATCAGGGGAGATGCCGTGATTTTTAAGTTCTTTCATGACATCGTACGTATGGTTATACACGGCTGCCTGCAGCTGGCTGCTTGAATAGCCGGTCCATTTGTTCGGCTTGATCTGGTGGCCGGGATCAGCGAACACATCACTGTAATGGAAGTCAACCATTACCTTCATTCCTAACGCTTTTGCCCTTTTGGCCGCCGCAAGTACGCCCGCTTTGTCACTATAGCCGAGCATGGTCCATGTTGTGCCGTCTTTCAGCCAATAATAGCTGCTTGGCGGATTCACAAACACTCTCAGTCTCACGGCATTTATTCCGTGATCTTTAAGAATCTGCAAGGCATCTTTCTGTTTTCCGCCGTCATCCAGCCAGCGCACACCTTCGTCTTCCATTTGTTTCAGCCATCCTATATCAGCGCCATAGGCAAACGGGGCATCCGCTTTTGCTTTAGGAGACTTCTCAAAGAATGTAAAAACAGTGAAAATGAGAGAAAGACAGATTGCGTTTACAAATACACGTTTCAATCGGTTTTTGAACATCACAATACCTCCTGATAAAAAAGATTGTTGATTGATTTCACTCTGAATGTTTCAGCTGCCATTCTCCAATAACGTCGTGAAACGCTGAAACGCCTGAATTCCTTCGGGTGTCATTTTAAAAACGCCTGCATCGGTCAGCGCGCGTAAAAATACATTCGCGGTTTCTTTTTGTATAACAGCGGCTGCATTTTCCGGTGTCACGTCTTCATCCGCTTTGATGTTTTCAGCCCACGGAAGATGAATGTCTTTGATGTCATGAGGTTTATTCAGTAAATACTTTTTCACTTCTGCCAGCTCATCTTTCAGGCGGGGAGGTAAAACGGCGAGTCCCATCACTTCAATCAGACCGATATTTTCTTTTTTGATGTGATGGACATCTTGATGCGGGTGAAAAATGCCATCCGGATAATCTTCGGAGGTGCGGTTGTTTCTGAGAGCGAGATCCATTTCGAAATTCGTTCCCCTGCGTCTGGCAATTGGAGTGACAGTATTATGGGGTTCATTTGTCTTTGCGATGATGCTGACGGTTTCGTCTGAATATTCCCGCCACTTTTCAAAAACATACGCAGCGGCATCTGTCAGCAAATCCGGATCTTTTGCGCGAAGGCGGATCACTGATACCGGCCACTTCACGGCTTCGGCCTGAACGTCTGGAAAATGACGCATATGAAAAGGGTAGAGGGAACCCGCTTTTGCCATTGGAAACTCATGGGCGCCGCCTTGATAATGATCGTGTGAAAGAATGGAACCTCCTACGATCGGCAAGTCTGCGTTTGATCCCGCAAAATAATGCGGGAAGATTTCCGTTATGGCCAGAAGCCTTCTGAAGCTGTCGCGGCTGATGTTCATCGGCTTGTGCACGCTTGAAAGAAAGATGGCATGCTCGCTGTAATACGCATAAGGAGAGTATTGAAAACCCCACTGTTCTCCCGCTAAGTCAAGTCTGATGATGCGGTGGTTTGAACGGGCAGGGTGATGCGGTGTTCCGGCATACCCCTCGTTTTCCATACAGAGCAGGCATGTTGGATACCGGTTTTCCGGACTGTTTTTTACCGCGGCGATGTCTTTAGGATCTTTTTCGGGCTTTGATAAATTAATGGTGATGTCCAATTCTCCAAAAGGTGTTGGTGAGCGGTACACGATATTTTTTCGAATGGCCCGCGTCTTAATATAGTCGTTGTTTTGACTCAATCTATAAAAATAATCTGTTGCTTTTTTCGGGCAATCTGATAACAATTTGCTGAATGCGGCATTGATCAGAGAAGGGGCCGGTGTGATTACATCCATGATCCTGCTTCCCAGCATGTCTCTTTCAGCCGGCGTATCGTTAATGATTGACCGTTTTACCGCGTCTTTCACCATTTCGTCCAAATAGTGAAGCCTGTTTTGTTTCTTGATATGCTTCGGTTCTGCATAATCCGTCAGTCCGAGCAGATCGAGAAGTCTGTTTCTTGTGTAAATCACATCTGTTTCATTTATGTCGCCTAAGACAGTGCTTTCTTTCAGAAACCCTGCCACTGATTCAAAAACTTCAATGACCGCCGCCTCCATTTCATTTGTCCTTGTATCCGTTTGGATGTTGCCGATGCCAATTCCATGCTGACGCAATGATTTCCGATATGTCCGTTTGTTTCGGATTCCAGCCCAGAATGTTCCGCGCTTTATCGCTGGAAGCGATGAGGATGCTTGGATCACCGGGTCTTCTTGCGGCCGCTCTTACTTTTATGTCTCTTTCGGTCACTTGCCGGGCTGCTTCCGCCATTTCTGATACGGAAAACCCGCTGCTTGATCCTAAATTGAAAATGCCGCTGTCTCCGCCGTTTTGCAAATATTCCAGAGCGAGAATATGGGCATCGATTAAATCGGAAACATGAACATAATCGCGGATGCACGTGCCGTCTTTTGTATCATAGTCAGTGCCGAATATCAAAACCTCCTCGCGCTGACCGAGCGCGGTTTGTAAAAGGATAGGGATAAGGTGGGTTTCCGGATGATGATCTTCTCCGATGGAACCGTCCGTTTTCGCGCCGGCAACGTTAAAATACCGAAGCGAGACATATTTTATGCCGCAGGCGGTTTCGCACCACTTCAGCATTTTTTCTGCCATGAGTTTTGATTCGCCGTATGCGCTTTCCGGCTTTTCCGGCATGTCTTCTGTGATGGGCACTTTTTCAGGTTCGCCGTATACAGCGGCGGATGAAGAAAACACAATGTGTTTCACTCCGAATTCCTGCATGACCTCCAGCGTAATTTGCGTACCGTACACATTATTATTGAAATATGAAAGAGGGTCTTTCATTGATTCGCCGACAAGGGATTGAGCGGCAAAATGGAGAACGCCTGTTACGTTCTCCTTCGCAAACACAGAGCGAAGAAACGGTTTGTCACGGATATCTCCATGGTAAAAAACTGCTTTTTCATGAACGGCTTTCCGGTGGCCTGTCTGCAGATGATCCACAGCTATCGTTTCAAATCCTTTGTTTAATAATTGATCAACCGCATGAGAACCGATATAGCCGGCTCCGCCGAGAACGAGAATCGCCATGATTTATTTTTCCCTCCATTCAGCCGCGCCATCGCTTATATCCGCGATGTAGAAAGATGCTTCAAGACCTGTCCTGCTGCGGTAGTGAGATGAAACGGCCCGGATAAAGCCGGCGGTTTCTTCACTTTCCACAATGGCTATGGCGCAGCCGCCGAACCCCGCGCCCGTCATCCGCGCTCCGAGCGCTCCTTCTTTCCAGGCTGCTTCAGCGAGCGCGTCTAATTCGTCACCGGTCACTTCATAATCATCGCGTAACGAACGGTGGGACGCATTCATCAGCTCCCCGAACGTTTTCAAATCATTCGATTTGAGAGCTTCCGCGGCTGAGAGGGTCCGCTCGTTTTCGTTGACCGCGTGCCGGGCTCTTTTACGCAAAGTTTCACAGGAGAGAAGGGATTCGAGTTCGTTGAATTCTTCTGCCGTCAATTCCGCAAGTGATGCGATATTCCGATATTGCCGCAGTTCTGAAAGAGCTGCGTCGCATTCGCTGCGGCGTTCATTATATTTTGAAGCCGCCAGCTCCCGGCGCTTGTTCGTATTCATAATGACGATTTTATATCCGTTAAAAGCAGCCGGAATCATTTCGTGCTCAAGCTTATCGCAGTTTAACAGAATGGCCATGTTCTTTTTGCCTTTTTGCACTGCGAATTGATCCATAATGCCTGAATTCACGCCGATAAATTCATTTTCGACTCTTTTTCCGATAAGCGCCAGTTCAGTATCGGAAACATCCAGGCTGAATAACTTTCTTAAAATGGAACCGGTTAACATTTCAATAGAAGCGGAGGAGCTTAAACCGGCTCCGTTTGGAATCGTACCGTGAAAAAGAATATCCATTCCGCTGTCTATTTGGCCGCCGGCTTTAAGAAGGTAATGGATCATCCCCTTCGGATAATTGGCCCAGCCGTCTTCTTTTTTGTATGCTGTGGCGGAAAGATCAAGACAGACAATGCCGCTGTCAGGAAAGTTTTCTGAGTATAACCGGATTTGATGATCTTCGCGTTTTGCGCATACGGCATATGTTCCGATCGTGATCGCGCATGGAAGAACGTGACCGCCTATATAATCCGTATGTTCCCCGATCAGGTTGATCCGGCCGGGTGCGAAAAACAGTTCTCCGTTACTTCTCTTGAAAATGTCTTCGAATCTTGATTTCAAAAGTTTGGCATCCATGATAAACCTCCGATTCTATTTTGAGGTATGCTCCAGTATGAACTGAATGGCTTTTTGTGAATTTCTGGTGAGACTGATATATTCCGCTCCTTTCGTTGCGATGAGTTTCACATGCAGGCGGTCCGCATCTTCTTTAATGTCATCATAATAAGAGCCGACCTGCGGAGCCAAAATGATCATATCGAAATCTTTCATGATGTCGTAATGGGAACCGTAGGCGCCTGCTGAGGCGGTAATCGGCACGTTGTATTCTTCGGCTCCTTCTGTCAGTGCGTTCGCAAGCATGGCGCTCGTTCCCGCTCCGGCGCACAGCACTAACACATTGGTGCCGTGTTCCAAGGCGGATGAGGATTCCTGAAGATTTGTGCTGATGACGGGGGCCGCGTCTTCTGAGGCGCCGGCCATGGCGGGCTGTAATGTTTGCGGCGCGGTTTCAGGCTCGGTGTGTTGGGCTTCTTTCGCCGCTAATACTTTGTCATAAGCTTTACAGAATGGCAGGTATATCAGGAAATCGACAATGATTAATACAGCCGTCAGCACAAAAGCCGAGAGCCCCATGCCGGTTCCGAGAATCAAGCCGGCGGGCGCCGGGGTGGCCCACGGAAGAACATACATAAAACTGTTCATTCCGATGACATCCACGAAAAATTTAAACAGACAGACATTCACCATCGGCGTTACAACAAACGGAATGAAAAAATAAGGATTTAAAATGATCGGCGCAGCAAAGAGAAGAGGTTCGTTTACTGCGAAAGACACCGGAACCGCGGATGCTTTTCCGACTGCTTTCAATTGCTTGGATTTCGCGAAAAGAAGAAAGATAAACGGAACAACAAGGGTTGCGCCGGTCCCTCCCATTGTGCCGACGAAGTTCCCGAGTCCGACGGTCAGCACGTTGGACGCCTGCTCACCGGCATTATGAAGCTGAAGGTTCGCCTCCACATTTGCGTAAATAATAGCCGCGATGGCCGGCTCCACAATAGAAGGCCCGTGAACGCCGACAAACCAGAACAGCGCCATCATTCCCCAAATGACACAAATCCCAAGATAACCGTCTGCGGCGGTAAAAAACGGCGATAAGAGAGAGGAGAGAGCCTCTGCAAAAGATACGTTCAGCGTATTCCTGATCAATAAATCAATGATTACCATGGCCAGCACGGAAAAAGCGAACGGAAAAACATCTTTAAATGTTTGTGAAATGGTACCCGGTACTTCTTTAGGCATTTTAATCGTAATATTTTTCAGCACGCAGAATCTGTAAACGTTCACTGTTATGAAAGCGGATACAAAAGCGGCTAAAAGACCTTTTGTGCCGAGGTATTCCGTGGAGAATCCGCCGTCGATTTGAGTGACGCTTAAAATGAGAAACCCGACGATTGAAGCAAGCATCGCTGAAACGGGGTTGATCCCTTTGTTTTTCGGCATTTTTCGGTTCATTGATTCACTCAGGCATTTCGCACTTGTTGCCGCAACGATCAGACCGAGGGCGCCCATTGAATAGTTATAAACTTTCCAAAGCCATTCAGAAACACTTTTAGGCCAAGTGAAACCCAACACTTCCGGCACAGCGGCGGTGAGGATAAAAATGCTGGCGAATAAAATAACAGGCATGGCCGTTAAGAAGCCGTCGCGGATCGCGCCTAAATAAATGTTCCTTGAGATTTTTTCAAAAAACGGTTTTCCCTTTTCGATTTGCTTGATGATACCGTTCATTTTTCCACTCCTTATCGGCGGCTTCGGTAGAGTTCTATAAAATCCTGAATAAGATCACGGAGCAAAAGGGTTGTCATCAAGTGGTCCTGGCCGTGAACGAAAATAAATCCTAATTCCATGTCCTTGCCGTCAGCTTCTTCAGCTAACATTTTCGTTTGCGCATTGTGGGCGAGGGTTAAATTTTCATCGGCGCTTTTCAATGCTGCTTCCGTGTTTTCGAAGTTTCCGGCACGGACTTCTTTCAGGACTTTCAATAAAGTGCTTCTGGCGTCGCCGGCATAGGCGACAATTTCAAAACCGAGCATCTGCAATTCTTCCTTTGTCATGAAAAAACCTCCTAAAGACGGCACACATGATGAAAAGAGACTCTTTTCACCATGTATGATCGTTAAATGATTGTTTTTGTTTCACTTACAAGTTTGTACCAGTAGGCCGATTCTTTCGGATACCGTTTTTGGGTGTCGAAGTCGACGTAAAAAAGACCGTAACGTTTGTTGTAGCCGTTGGTCCATGAAAATAAATCCATTAAGGACCATAAGAAATACCCCTTTACATTGACTCCGTCGGTAATCGCTTTACTGACGGCTTCTAAATAGACTTTTAAATAGTCGATTCTTGCCTTATCCATAATGATGCCGTCTTCAAACTCATCTTTATAGCCCATGCCGTTTTCGGTAATGTAAATTTTGTTATATTGCGGATAGTCCCGTTTGATGCGCATCAGCATGTCATACATGCCTTCAGGATAAATGAGCCAGTCCCAATCGGTCCGCTTCAGGCCTTCTTTGTAAATTCTTTCGCCGATTCCTTTTACTTTATAGACCGAAGTGCCCTTATCGCCCGTTCCGTTATGGTGAATAACGGTTTCTCCGTCGTACGCTTTGACGAAATGGCATTGATAATGATTGATGCCGAGATAATCATTGCGCGTTGAAGCTTTTTTCATCACGTCAAAGTCACTGTCTGAAAACTCGTATGAAGCGCCGTTTGCCTCACAGATTTCATCCAGAGCCCGCATGGTTTCCTCAGAATAATAGCCGAGGTAGGTGGCGTCGAGGAGGAATCTCACTGATAACGCGTCATCCAGAAAACAGGCGTGGCGGTCTTCTTCTGAGTCACTGGCGGGATATTTTGTTTCCAATGAGTGGACGACACCGATTTCTCCCGGATAACCGCCGTCTTTAAAAAGATTGACGGTCATCGCATGCGCTACCATCATGTGATGGAGGCATTGAATGACTTTTGTGATATCACTTTTAACAGATGGCGGAAAAACCCCGAGTAAATACTGGTTGGTGGCTGTGGGATAAATTTCGTTAAACGTGCTCCAATATCTGATTTCGCTGAATTCTTTAAAGCAAAACTCCGCATAGCTGACAAACGCTTCTATCGCAGCGCGGTTGAGAAAATCTCCCTGATCAAATAATCCTTTCGGTGTATCGAAATGATGCAGCGTGACAAAAGGGGTGACGTTGCGTTTATGGCACTCTGAGAAAATACGATGATAGTAATCAACACCTTCCTGATTGATTTTGCCCGTGCCGTCAGGGAAAATTCTCGTCCAGGCTATAGAAAGGCGGATGCCGTTTATTCCGAATTTTTCACATAGTTTAATATCTTCCGGAAACTGGCGGTAAAAATCACTTGCCGGATCAGGGCTGAATCTTCCCTGTTTTTCAAGAAATTCATCCCAGGCCACAGGCCCTTTGCCGCCTTCTTTTGTGGCGCCTTCCGCTTGATATGCCGCAGTCGCCCCGCCGAAAATAAAGTCATGAGGTAATTTGAGCATTGCTGAATCCTCCTTCGCCAATGTGTGAATTGGAGTTTGTTAATGTTCGTAATTGTTATCTTTTGTTTAATAGTAAACGCATACATTTTTGTTGTCAATAGCTTCATAAAGAAATAACATCTGTTTTCATAGGGGTTATATAAGTTTTTCATTGTTTTATATGTTGATTATGTTGTTTGTTAGTGTTTGTTTTTGTTGACCGGATTGCCGCGGTGTGTTAGATTGTGTGTAAAGTTGAGGGGATGATTGAACATGTTAAAAAAAGAACGTCTTTTAAAAATCATCGATATCGTAAACTCGCGGGGGTTTATTACGGTGAGTGATATTATCGATGAACTGGATGTTTCTGATATGACAGTGAGAAGAGATCTGGACGAGCTGGATAAGGCCGGAAAAATCGTACGTATTCACGGAGGCGCACAGAGCATTTCTTATTCCATTGATCACGAATTATCGCATAATGAAAAACTGGGTGTTCAAATGGAGGAGAAGGAGAAGATCGCGGAACTCGCAGCTTCCTATGTAAATGACGGCGATACCGTTTTTTTAGGGCCCGGCACGACGATTGAACTTTTAGCCAAACACCTGCTGCATAAGCGAATCAGGATTATCACAAACAACTATCCCGTATTTGATATTTTAAAACATGGTGACACTGCGGATACCATCCTGATTGGCGGCGATTTCCGAAAAAATACCGGTGCCTTCGTCGGGCCCATCGTGAACGGCAATCTGCAGAAATTCAATTTTACGAAAGCCTTCATCAGCGCCAACGGCATACATAATGATGAGATTTCTTCTTACAGCATTGAAGAAGGGGAGGCTCATCAAATCGCGCTGAATAATTCGCGGACGAAATTTTTGCTGGCGGATAATAAAAAATTCAACCGGGAAGATTTTTACGTGTTCTATAACTTGCACGATATGGACTATCTGATTACGGATGATAAAGTGATGAAAGATGTTCAAATTCATTACGAGCAATATGTAGATGTCAAAATCGCAAAAAAATAAAAAAGGCGGGCGGTTCGATGAAAGGGGTTATTTTTGATTTCAACGGCACGATGTTTCAAGATTCGCATCTGCACGAAAAAGCATGGTTTTTCATGGTGAAAAAATACGCGCCGAAAACCATTTCTGATGAAGACATTTTCGTGAACATTCACGGGAGAACAAACAGTGAAATCCTGACGTATTTTATTTCCGGCGATTTAACAAATGAAGAAATCGAGAAGCTGTCTTTTGAAAAAGAAGCCTACTACAGAGAATTATGCCTTGAAAACAAAGATGAGTTAAAGCTGACGAAAGGACTGACCGGTGTATTGAACCATCTGAAAAAATCAGAAACGCCGATGACCATTGCCACGGCTACGGTAAAGGAAAATGTCGAGTTTTACTTTGACGTCTTTCAGTTGGATCGGTGGTTTGATTTTGACAAAGTCACGTTTGATGACGGGAGCTTCCCCGGAAAACCGGCGCCGGATATTTTTCTCATCGCATCGGAAAAGTTAGGCCTCAGACCTGAAGATTGCTTAGTCATTGAAGATGCCTTTTCGGGGCTCACAGCGGCGAAAAAAGCAGGTGCAGGCAAGATTATAGCCATTGACCCGCTCGGAAAAAACCGCGCGCTATTTGAAGAAAAACAGCTGGCGGCTGACGGGATACTGACAGATTTCACCTCGTTTTTTGAGGTGATTGCCGGACATTCTGTTTGAGAGATCAGCCGGTTTTCACACGGGTATGGCTGTACAGGCTGCGGACTCCGTTCGCAACTCGGGATGATTTTGTGTTCGGCGGTGTCTGCTTCGTGAAGAAAGGGGTTTCGCTTTTTAATCGGAGTCACTTTTAAGACAGGGGTATCCCTGTTTTTTTAATTCCTCGTATTTACAAACAAGCGCTAAGGTGCTTATTGCTGACTGTTTATATGTTTTACGATAAAATCCTGAGCATACAAGAAAACCAGCCATCCTGTAAGTCCAAGCCCTGATGTGGCAATAAAAGACAGTGAATGGCGAAGGGCGATGCCGATAATGACCAGCATAATGACTGTGGAGGGGATGCCGGAAGCCACGCTGAATGCAAAATGACTTAATGTCTCCTTCGTTTCGCCTTGGATGTACAGCCAAACCATGCTCAGCATACTGACAATTGGTAAAGCCGCTATAATACCTCCATAACTCGGGCTTCTTCTTGATATTTCAGTGATAATCCCAATAATAGCAGCGGAGACAATGATTTTAACGATCATAAACATCTTCAGCACGCTCCTTCATCAAACTGAATGCTTTTAAGACAAGTGTTCTTTCTTCATTATTCATGCTGTCAAAAAGAAGCTGTTTAAGCTTTTCTTCATCAAGACCGGAATGCCGGTAAAGGACATCAGCTCCCAAACTGGTAAGTTTTAAAATGACTTTCCGCTCATCCTCAACGCTTCTGGTTTTATAAACGTACTTTTTCTGCAGTAACCGCTTTATATGTTCCGAAGCGGTATTATGTGATACTTGAATCGCTTCGGCAATGTCTTTTATTCCGACTGCCTTCTCTTTTTGAATGACTTGCAGAATCCGTACACCTTGGTGAGTAATTTTTTCATGGTGCTGATAACGGAGCCGGTAGTAAATATCTGTCCAGAGGTCATTTAATCGCATGATTTCGTTTGACATCATCATCCACCTTCTATCGTTTATTAAGATTATATCTTATATTACGATATATTTTTGCGGATTGAAAGCAATTTTTGAGCATGAGGGAGCGGCATTCGTTCTGTTTTTAGAAGATTGGAAGAGACAAGCGGCCGCAGCTTCAACGAATAAACTTGTTTAATATACTCTCAATAAGTTATCTCCTTTATTTTGGAAAAATCAGCTTAATGCCTTCCGCATATAAATAAGGGCGCTGACAATATGATAAAGAACCAAAGTATATATTCAAATGCAGTTTTTTCAGCAGGGCAGTCTTGTGCTGATAGAAAAAGATACGGGGGATAAAAAGCGGGTAAGAAGATAAGGAAAGGAGAGAGACGGATGGAACTTGATTTTGTGATTCGTCTGGCGGTTGCAGGTCTGCTTGGGGCTCTTATTGGATTGGAGAGAGAATTCAGGGCGAAGGAAGCCGGTTTGAGGACGCATTTTTTAGTGGCCGTCGGCAGCGCCTTGATGATGATCGTTTCCAAATACGGCTTTTTTGATTTGTTATCCAACAGCCATACGTCCTTTGATCCGAGCCGGGTGGCGGCGCAGGTCGTCAGCGGCGTCGGATTTTTAGGAGCCGGCACGATTATTTTGCAGCGGCATGTCGTGCGGGGGCTTACGACGGCCGCGGGGATTTGGGCTACGTCGGGGATCGGGCTGACGATCGGGGCAGGTATGTATGTCATTGGCATCAGCGGCACGATTTTGGCGTTAATCGGGCTTGAACTGTTAAATTTTCTGTTTAAACCGGCGGCGCATTCTTTGTCTGTCAGTTTCAGGATTGAGGAGAAAGCCGGCATGCATGATATTTTAACTTCTCTTGAGGAAAAAGGAATTCTTATTACGTCCTATGAATTGAATAAGGCGGTGCTTGAAGTGAAGGGAAGGGTGAAAAGCAAAAGCGGGAAAGCGGCGGTAATGGAAAAAGTTCAAGCCCTCCCGTATATCCTGTCGGTCAAAGTTGAATAGCAGACAGGGGAAGCCTCCTGTCTGCGGTCATTTCTTTTCAAACATTAATACCAAGGATAGAACGGGATATACGGCCGCGGATAGTATGGATACGGTCTGGGGAAATAATAAGGCGGCCGCGGGTAGTATGGATATGGTCTGGGGAAATAATAAGGCGGCCGCGGATAATGATATGGCACCCGTTCGTGGCTCTCGGCTGTGTCTTCATGATAGAAAGGATCGTACAAGAGGAAAACCTCCTTTTCAAATGTTGGTTCCGTTTACCTTATTCCTGTATGCCCGGTATGGTGTACGTACAACGGGCAAAAAAAAGACGCCGGTTATCATCCGGCATCTTTTTTTACACTTTCACATCAATTGAATGGCCGGCAGTCGGGTGCTGGGACGGCAGCATTTTCACTGTTTCTTCCGCCGCAGCCTGTGCATGCTGCATGACCGTTTTTGTTAAAGTGATATTTACATTCTGCGCCAGAGATGCTTGGTGCATAGCGATTGATAACGCAGGGATATCCATAGCTTCCACCTCCTTATCCCTTCATATCGGCGGCGTGCTCCGATTATGAAGGGGACTGGCGGTTTCTTTTTACGGCCCATTCTAAAAATGCGGCAGCGCATACCCCGAGGGTATAGGCGAAAATGTCACTCCAGACAAATTGCCAGCCGAGGATCAGCCCGCCGAGCGTGCTGCTTCTGATTGCGTCAATCCAAGGCGCGTGATACAGCTGGCTGCATTCAATCAGACAGCAAAACGAGAGGCTCAGGATAGCGGCTGTTTCCGTCCGGATGTGCCGAAATAAAAGCCCGAATCCTGTAAAAATCATTGCCGCCCACAAGGCATCTCCTAAATAAGCGTTTATGATGCCGGGCAATAGGGCGGTGATGTATGCGGTTCTGGACAGCAAACCGAGGGCGATGATAAAAACGGTACATATTCCGTATGTCAATGGATGTCTATTCACTTCACACTGTTCCCCTTTTTTTGTACTCCCATGTATTGTAAGGAACGACGGAGAAGCTGTCTATGAAAAAAACGGCCCGGGAGGCCGCTTTTTTTGCGTTATCTGGCTTTTAGGTTGACATGGTCTGCTTTTTGGTCACTGCCGATGACGAAGCGAAGCTCATACTGCCCCGTATGGTAGACGTAATCTGTTTCGCCCGTTTTTAGCACTGTCAGGATTTTGTCAGCGCTGCCGATTTGTTTGCTTAAGACGTCAGGTGTGACGCCGCCGAGGTTTAAGCGCCGCTCGACCCCTGTTCCGAAATAGCGTATTTCCGAGATTTTTCCGTTTTTATGATAGGAAAATCCATAACCGGGATTTCCCATGTTCCAGCTGTATAAATCAAATGGATTGCGGCTGTCTGCTTTTTGTTCCGGCTCGCCGATTTTATTGTAAACGTCCTGTCTTGTGCTTTGGTTGATTTTCAGGCCTTTCACATTTTGCGGCATTTCCCCTTTAAACGCCGATTGGTAAAGGCTGTTCACCAGTTCTTGTGCACGCTGGTTTTCCGTTTTTGAAGCGGCTGCGGCATGGACGGGCTGTGTATCTGAAAATGCTTCTGCGCCGAATGCGCATCCCGTGAGCATCACTGCCGATAATCCCGTGGCGAGTGTTTTTTTCTTCAACATATGTGAACGCCCCCTTTTTACCGCTCATACCCGTATGTTTCCTGAGATAAACGAGATGTTTTAGTGATAGGCCGGTTGGGAATCATAGAGGATGTATAGAGGGGTACAGAAAGGGGAAAAGAAAATGGCTGATACAAAGAAGGTTACAATCAATGGGGTTGAAATGGAAGCGCCGGACGGCCAAACCGTTTTGCAGCTTTTGAATAATAGTTCAATTGACGTGCCGCACGTGTGTTATCATCCGAGTCTCGGGCCGATTGAAACATGCGATACCTGTATCGTCAATGTTAACGGGGAACTGGTGCGTTCGTGTTCCGCGCAAATAAAGGACGGAGATGTCATCGATACGCTTTCGTCTGATGTGAAAAAAGCGCAGATTATCGGCATGGACAACATTTTGCACAACCATGAATTGTACTGCACGGTCTGTGATTACAACAATGGGAGCTGCGAAGTACATAATACCGTAAAGGAAATGAAAATCAATCATCAAAGCATTCCGTTCGATCAAAAACCGTATCCTAAAGATGAATCAAATCCGTTTTACCGATATGATCCCGACCAGTGCATTTTGTGCGGACGCTGCGTCGAAGCCTGTCAGGACGTACAGGTAACCGAAACGTTAAGCATTGATTGGGAGCGGAAACGCCCGCGGGTCATTTGGGATCAGGATGTGCCGATCAATGAATCATCATGTGTTTCCTGCGGACATTGTTCGACGGTATGTCCGTGCAATGCCATGATGGAAAAAGGCATGGAAGGCGAAGCGGGGTATTTAACAGGCATCAGCCAAGAGACGCTTCGGCCGATGATTGACATCACAAAAGGGGTCGAAACCGGATACGGATCAATTTTGGCCATATCGGACATGGAATCGGCCATGCGGGATGAAAGAATCAAAAAAACGAAAACCGTATGCACATACTGCGGTGTCGGCTGCAGTTTTGATATATGGACGAAAGGAAGAGACATTTTAAAGGTAGAACCTCAGGCCGAGGCGCCCGCAAATGGCATTTCGACGTGTGTGAAAGGGAAATTCGGCTGGGATTTCGTCAATAGTGAAAAGCGCCTTACCAAACCGCTTATCCGGGAAGGAGACTCGTTTCGGGAGGCGGAATGGGATGAAGCGCTACAGCTGATTGCTGATAAATTTACTGATATAAAAGAACATTTCGGCCCGGACGCACTTGCCTTTATCACATCTTCAAAATGCACGAATGAAGAATCATACGTGATGCAGAAGCTTGCAAGAGCCGTCATCGGCACAAATAATGTCGACAACTGCTCACGCTACTGCCAATCTCCCGCCACGGCCGGATTGTTCAGAACGGTCGGATACGGCGGTGATTCAGGGTCGATTACAGATATAGAAAAAGCTGAGCTCGTGCTGATAATCGGTTCAAATACGTCTGAGTCTCACCCCGTCCTGTCCACACGCATTAAACGTTCTCATAAGCTGCACGGACAGAAGCTCGTCGTCGCTGACTTGCGAAAACATGAAATGGCCGAGCGCTCCGATGTGTTTTTCCAGCCGCGTGCCGGATCAGATATTGTCTGGCTGAATGCCGTATCGAAGTATCTGCTTGATCACGATTTGGCGGATACTGCATTTCTGAAGGAGAGAGTGAACGGATTAGATGAATTCGTGAAAAGCCTTGAACCTTATACAATGGAATATGCGGAAAAACATACCGGTGTGGACAAGGATACCCTAATCAAAGTGGCCCGGATGATTCATGAAGCCGGCAGCGTGTGCGCACTATGGGCGATGGGGGTCACCCAGCATATCGGAGGAAGCGATACGAGCACGGCCATTTCCAACATGCTTCTTGTGACCGGGAATTACGGCAAGCCCGGCGCAGGCTCATATCCGCTTCGTGGCCATAATAACGTGCAGGGCGCCAGTGATTTCGGCAGTATGCCTGACAGCTTCCCCGGCTATGAAAAAGTAACGGATGAAAAAGCCCGCAAAAAGTACGAACAGGGCTGGGGAACAGACCTGCCGAAAGAAATCGGAATGACAAATCATGAAATGATCGAAGGCATCCACTCAGGAAAACTGAAGTCCATGTACTTAAAAGGAGAAGAAATGGGGCTTGTCGACTCCAATATTAACCATGTTCATGCCGCATTTGAAAAGCTTGATTTCTTCGTTGTGCAGGACATCTTTCTTTCGCGTACGGCCGAGTTCGCCGATGTCGTGCTTCCGGCAAGCCCGAGCCTTGAAAAAGAAGGGACGTTTACGAATACGGAACGGAGGGTGCAGCGCCTTTACGAAGTGTTTGAACCGCTGGGCGATTCAAAGCCTGATTGGCAGATCATTACGGACATCGCCAACCGTCTGGGCGCTGATTGGCACTATGAACATCCGGCAGACATTATGGAAGAAGCGGCAATGCTTTCGCCGCTCTACGCAGGCGTCACTTACGAACGTCTCGAAGGCTACAATTCACTGCAATGGCCGGTTGCAGCGGACGGAACCGATTCACCGCTTTTATTTACGGATAAGTTCCCGTTTTCAGACGGCAAAGCGATTCTATATCCTGTTCAGTGGACCGAGCCGAAAGAATTTGATGAAGAATATGATATCCATGTGAATAACGGGCGGCTGCTCGAGCATTTTCACGAAGGGAATCTGACTTACCGATCAAAAGGAATATCCGAAAAAACACCGAGTGTGTTCCTTGAGGTCTCGCCCGAACTCGCCGAAGAAAGAGGGCTGGAAGACGGAACGCTTGTCCGTCTGACATCACCGTACGGAAATGTGAAAGTCAAATGTGTCATCACAGACAGGGTAAAAGGCAAACAAGTCTATCTTCCGATGAACGATTCAAAAGACGCCGCCATTAACCTTTTGACAAGCAGCTATGCGGATAAGGATACCGATACACCGGCTTATAAAGAAACATCAGCGAAGATGGAGATTTTGAAAAAAGAAGGCGTTAATCCGCTTCCGAAAATCAATTTCCGTTACGGAAACCCGCAGCCGCAGATCGGTGTCCGGGTTGATCGGAAATGGGCGCGTAAAGATTATGTATTTCCGGGAGACGCCGTAAAAAGGGGGAAACAGCAAAATGGCTAAAGCAATCAGCAGCATCCGAAAACAGACCGTCACAGAAGAAGACAAACGAAAAAAGGACTTAGAAGAGATCGAGACGGCTCTTTTACAAAATAAAGACGCGATTTTGGAATCTCTGCACATTCTTCAGCACATGAACGAGCGCGGCGTTTTGGCGCTTCTGCGCGGGCTCTTCGGCCAAGGAGACAAAGTGATGGATATTCTCGTGAAGAAGGCGAATACTCCGGAAACGGCCAATATGCTGAAAAATCTCCTGCTGTTAAGCGGCGTTCTCGGCATGCTCGATGTAAAACAGCTTGAGCCGTTTATCGTTAAAATCAATGCGGGCGTCACAAAGGCCGTCGAGGAAAAAGACAGCGGCAGGAAGACGGGGTATTTTGATATCGTCCGCGCTTTAAAAGACCCGGAAATCAACAAGGCCGTCACTCTGCTGTTTTCTTTCCTGAAAGGCATGGGCGCTGATACGGACGATATGGAAAGAAATACGCAGCCTCCTGAAGACCAAAAGCAGCACCAGAAACCGCAGACGAATGAGTGAACATATCTCCCGAGCCTGGCCGAAGGCTCGGGTTTTTTGTGTGCTTCTGCTGTTTTCTTGGGAGAAATTTCACCTCCGGATTCATGACTTTTGTTGTGTTATGTTAATAGTTCAGGTTATGAATAGAAAAAAATTGAAAATATGTGCTAGGATAAAATTCAAGGTACGTCAACTATTCAAATATGAAACAATCAGGAGTGATGAAACATGAGTAAGCTGAGGAGCACGAGACAAGCCATCCAAAGAACCCTGATGAAAGGAAAAAACGGCCTGGACGTATACAACCCTTTTCCTTGGTACGAAAAAATGAGACGGGAAAGCCCTATACACTTTGATGAAGAAACGAAGGTTTGGAGTGTGTTTTTATACGATGATGTCAAAAAAGTCATCAGTGATAAAGAGACGTTCTCAAGCCTCATGACTGATGTGAAAAGCTCGATTGCAAAGTCCATGCTGAATATGGACCCGCCGAAGCATACCCAAATCAGATCTGCCGTCAATCGCGCTTTCACTCCCCGCGTCTTGAAGGAATGGGAGCCGAGAATTAAAGATATTACCGATCAGCTCCTTAAACAGGCAAAGAACAAAGGGCGGATTGATATCGTTAAAGATCTCTCTTACCCTTTGCCGGTCATGGTGATTTCAGAATTATTAGGCGTTCCGTCCGAACGTATGGATCAGTTTAAAAAATGGTCGGACATTCTCGTCAGCATGCCGAAAGATGCGAGTCCTGAAGCGGCGGAGAAAAATCAGCAGGAACGTGACCGATGTGAGGCGGAGCTGGCGGCGTTTTTTACGGAAATAATAGAAAGTAAACGAAAACAGCCCGGCCAAGACATTATTTCTATTTTGATAAAAGAGGAAGAAGAGGGAGAGAAGCTCACGGCAGAAGATCTGATCCCGTTTTGCAACCTGCTTTTAGTGGCGGGAAATGAAACAACGACTAATCTCATTTCAAATGCGGTTTACAGCATATTAGAGACGTCCGGCCTTTATGAAGAGCTGAGACAGGACCCTTCTCTCATCGCGCAAACGGTGGAAGAAACGCTGCGTTTTCGCGCTCCCGCTCCGTTTGTCAGAAGGACGGTCCGGCACGACACTGAACTGCGCGGACGCAGCTTGAAAAGCGGGGAGATCGTTCTCTGCTACGTTGCATCTGCCAACCGTGATGAAAACAAATTTGAGAAGGCGGGCGTATTTGATATTCATCGCCAATCGAATCCGCACCTTTCCTTCGGATTCGGCGTGCACTTCTGCTTAGGCGCTCCGCTTGCCAGACTCGAAGCGGAAGCCGCGCTGAAAGGAATTGTAAAAAACTTTTCACACCTTGAGCCCGTCCGGATTGAGCCGATCCGAAACAGTGTCATGTACGGGCTGGAGTCTTTAGAAGCGGAGATAAACGAAAATGAGGGAGAAGAAAAAAGATGAGAAAAACACACATCGCCATTATTAATGTGGCCGCTCACGGTCATGTCAATCCCACGCTGCCTGTAGCCGAGGAACTTGTCAATCGCGGGTATAAAGTGACATTCGCTACGACTGAGGAATTTGAAGCTTCCGTTGCCAAAACGGGCGCCATTCCCGTTTTATACCGCACAAGCATAAAGGCGGACCCGGAGACGATAAAAGATCGGGTAAACAAAAATGACGCGTTTGTGATGTTTCTGGAAGAAGCGGTTGAAGTGCTTCCGCAGCTGGAAGAGCTGTACAAAGACGACCTTCCTGACATCGTCCTGTTTGATTTTTTAGCTCTTGCCGGAAAATTGTTTGCGGATAATGGCGGCATCCCGGCCGTAAAGTTCTGCCCGAGCTATGCAATGAATGAGTATTTTCAATTAGGAAGAGACGAAGAAACACTGGAAGCGGCCAAACAGGCGATAGAAGAATACCAGGAGCAGATTGAAAATGAACAATTGAAACGTATGACAATGGAAGAGTTTTTTATGCCTGAAAAATTGAATATCGTCTTTATGCCAAGGGCCTTTCAGCCGAAACAGGAAACCTTTGACGAAAGTTTCTGTTTTGTGGGTCCGTCTCTTGGAGAACGTACAAATACGGGAAGTCTGGAAATTGATGCAGCCGATGACCGTCCGCTTATGCTCATTTCACTGGGAACGGCGTTTAACGCCTGGCCTGAATTTTACCGGATGTGTATTGACGCGTTTCGGGATTCGGACTGGCGGGTTATTATGTCAGTCGGCACAACAATTGATCCGGAAAGTTTTTCGGATGTCCCCGATCACTTTATCATCCGCCAGCACGTTCCGCAGCTTGATGTGCTGGAGAAAGCAAAGCTGTTCGTATCTCACGGCGGGATGAACAGTACAATGGAAGCAATGAATGCGGGTGTCCCGCTCGTTGTCGTTCCGCAAATGCACGAACAAGAGGTCACCGCAAAGCGTGTGGATGAATTGGGGCTTGGCGTGCATCTGCCGCCGAAAGAAGTCACTGTGGCCCGTTTGCAAAAAGACGTTCAGAACGTATACGGCGATAAGAACATCCTCAGCCGCGTGAAAAGCATGCAGCAGAAAATAGAAGAAACCGGCGGCCCCAAACAGGCTGTTTGCGCCATTGAAGAATTTTTGAAAACGGCGGCCGTCGAAAATTGATTGAGAAACAGGCAGCGCATCGGAAGACGGCTGCCTGTTTTGTTATATGTTTTTCTTCATGCCGCATCTCCGGCATTCCCTCAAAAATTTTCCGCCCTTCACTGAGCTTTTAAACAGCGTGTAGTCGCAATTGTCACATCGGCCGCTGTGAACATCAGGATATTCATTGAACTCATAAATGACCGAAGTATCGTATCCTTTTGTCTCGAACTCTTTTTTTGTTTCCATGATTGAAAATCCCTCCGCGAATCAAATCGTTCTGCCCGGTTAATGATACAGCAACTGCACGGGGGATTCAACGGGAGCATAGCTTGATTTTCCCGGCTGATTGCGTAACAATAATAGAAATAAATGACGGCCTGCCATAGGGCGCCCGGCATCTGAAGGGAAGAAGAAAACAGCGATGGGAAAAGGATTGAACGGGAAACGGATTGCCATCGGCGGTTCGCGGAAAACAGAAGAGATCACAAAATTAATAGAAAAGCAGGGCGGAACGGCGGTCGTCCGTTCCCTCCAAGGAACCGTATACCTGGCGGAGGATCAAATTGAACCCGACGTAAGAACATTTGCCGGGCAAAAAGCCGACTGGGCGATATTCACCACAGGCATCGGTACGGAAACGTTATTGTCGGTATCGGAAAAAATCGGCCTGAAAGAAGAATTTTTAGCGGCCGTTCATGAAGCGAAAATCGGCTGCAGAGGCTATAAAACATATGCGGCCTTAAAAAAGCTCGGCATCACGCCGCATGCCTCAGATGAAGACGGTACAACAAGAGGGCTGATCCGCTCCTTGGAACGATTTGACTTTAAAGATAAAAGAGTCATGATACAGCTTCATGGTGAAAAAGCGCCGGTCTTAACGGAGTTCCTTGAGAAAAACGGAGCGGAGGTATTCCCTGTTCTCCCGTATCAGCATATTCCGCCTGAAAGGGAGACGGTCGATAAACTGCTGGGAGAGCTGTTAAACGGAGAGGTCGATGCCGTATGTTTTACGACAGCCATTCAAGTGCGCTCTCTCTTTGATTATGCAAAAGAAAAAGGGTTCACAAAAGAATTGCAGCAGGCATTCGAAAAACAAGTGCTTGCCGCCGCAGTCGGCAAAGTGACGGCTGAAGCGATTCGGGATGAAGGGGTAAAGAGGGTTCTTGCTCCGGACATTGAGCGGATGGGAGCGATGATTATTGAATTATCCCGTTACTATGAATCTCTGACCTTATCATAAATAATTATTCAGCAGGGAAAAAAGCCTACGCTTCCCTGCTGAATTTTTTTAATTGCCAGTGTTCCGTGAAAAGGGAAGGATATGTCAAGGCGCTGAGTATGATACATGTAAGAAGAGCAGAGGTCATCGTTGTAAAAACGATCAGCAGCTGAAAGCGCACCGCCTGTATCGGATCAGCCCCCGCTAAAATCTGCCCCGTCATCATGCCGGGAAGCTGAACGAGACCCAATGTTTTCTGGCTTTCAAGCGTCGGGATCATACTGAGCTTCATACTGGACGTCAATATCTGCCGGACGGCCTGCTTAGGCGTCCCTCCGAGAGAGAGAATCAGCTGGATTTCTTCTTTCCGCAGGTCTGCTTCCGAACTGAGCCGGCTTAAAAACCGGCTTGAGAGCACCATGGAGTTTCCGATGACCATACCGCTTATCGGAATGACATATCTTGAAGTGAACGGAATGATATGCAGGGTCAGTAAAAGTCCCTGCGTCACGGTTTCCGCGATCGCCAGTGTCAGAAAAACGCGCCAAAATGAGCCGATCCGCATTTTTTTCCGTTTGGCGACATTGTGCGAAGCGGCCGTGAGCATGAGAAGCACCATTAATATGATAAATATCGGGTGATCACCGCGGAAAATCAGCGACAGCACATAGCCGATGATGAGCAGCTGAATGACGGCCCTGACGGTTGCGACGATCATATCCTTTTCGACGCCGGCTTTAAAAGATTTAGAAAGGAATAACGCAATAATGACAAATATACTTGTCAATAACAGAGAAAGATCATTCATATCAGCACCCGCTCCCTTGTAAAAGCGCCCGGGCCTTTTCATGTTTCGGTTCCTTAAAGAACGTTTTCGTTTCCGCGGTTTCTAAAAGCCGTCCCTCAGCCATAAACCATACTGTATCGGATAATCGTTCCGCTTGTTCAAGGTTATGGGTGATCCACAGGATCGTCAGCTGTTTTTGCCGATGGAGTTTCGTAATCAGTTTCTCAATGATGAGAACGGATGACGGGTCCAGCGCCGAGGTGATTTCATCCAGCAGCAGGATGGACGGCAGTCCGGCGAGGGTTCGCGCTAATGAGAGCTTCTGCCGCTGTCCGCCGGATAATTCTTTTGCATTCCGATCCAGAAGCCCGCGCGGAAGATCTGTAAAATCTGCGAGCTCTTCAGGCGTATAGTGCTGTGCGCCGTGGAGTTTTTCTGCGAGCAGAAGGTTGTCCCGCACCGTGCCGTCCATGACGGGAGCTGATTGAAATGCAAGGCCCGCGGTTTTTCTGAGCTCTCTGATGTCCCAGTGTCTTATTTCTTTTCCGAATACAAGCACTTGCCCTTCATCAGGTGTATTCATCAGATTGCACAGCGACAGCAATGTGCTTTTTCCCGCGCCGGAAGGCCCTATCAACGCCGTGATAGAACCTTTTTGAATATGTCCGGTTACACGGCTTAGGACATCAAAGGACGTATTGTTTTGTTCAAAGCGTTTGCCGGCTGACAGAAAAGATATTGCCGGAATTTCTTCTTTCATACAGGATGACACCTTTCGTAAAAAAATCAGGAACCGGTGAGATTGGCTGACGTTTGCTCAGCCGTTTTCTGGTCTGTCTGCCGGGAAGCGAATGTATGCATGACCATTCCCGCAATAATAATGAACAGTCCGGCAAATGAAAGAAGTGACGGAAACGCCGCGGATAAAAAGACAATTTCGCCGATCAGTGCAAAAAGAACCTCTCCGGACTGCGTCGCTTCAACAGCAGCGAGCTTCTGCGGCTCATTCCTCACCATATCGGTGGCGCGGAAAAATAATACTGTTGCGATAACGCCAGAGCTGAGTGCGACGATAAAGGATTGGAATGTCTGTCCCATTGACGGAAGCCCGTCTCTATGCCAGCCGAAAGCGGCGATCAAAAGCCAAAACGGAAGGCTTGCGAGCGTCATGCCGAGCACCCGCTGAAACGTATCGAGTTTTCCGCCGTATTGTTCCAGCATTTTGCGGTTGCCGAGCGGATAGGCAAAAGCGGCGATGACGACCGGCACAACGCTGAATAGTATCGTGCGGCCGGACAGAGAACCCGCATGCTGAAGCTGAATCAGCCCGGCTCCGATCAGGATGATGACGGAAGTAACCAGCGAAATAAGCGGGATCTTTTGTCTGGCGGAAACCGGTCCCGCAGGTGAATGTTTTGTTTCGTAAAAAAACGGCGACAGAAGCACACCCGCGACAATTGTAATCTGCCACGTGCCGGCGATCAGCCAGCCCGGCCCATATGCCGCGGCAAACGTAATCGGGGCATAAAAAAGCACGAACCCGGTAAAACTCCACTTCAGCCAAAAAAACGGTTTTTTTCGGATTTCATGCCAGAGCGGCGCCCATTTTCCTTTCGCATAAACGATCAAAAATAAAAACGGAATCATAAAAAGAAAACGCAGGGAAGAGCTCCACATCCAGCTTCCGCCGGAAAGCTCCATCGCCCTGTTTAAAATAAATGTGACTGCAAAAAACAGAGATGCCAATATTCCGATCACGATAGCTTTCATTAAATCCCTCATTTTGACACATATTTTTTTATACTATACTATTCACCGGCAGGCTTCGCAATGGAATATGAAAAAATAGCGTTTTAACAAATGATGAATGGGAAACAGACATATACGGAGGTGAAAACAGTGCAGAAAGAGGATATTCAAGTGCTTTATTTCGAAGATGACGGCCGCATTCCGAATAACCCGAATCTTCCGCTTGTTATTTATAAAGCGGTATTTAATGAAGAAACGGTACAGAAAGCAGAGTCCGTCCTCCGCCGGCACGATTGGTCTAACAGCTGGACGGGCGGAGTATTTTCGTATCACCATTTTCACAGCACCACGCACGAAGTTCTTGTCGCGGTAAAAGGAAACGCGGTTTTGAGGTTCGGCGGGGAACAAGGAGCGGACGCCGTTCTTCAAACGGGGGACGCAGCGGTCATTCCGGCCGGTACCGGACATAAAAAACTGTCGGGCAGTTCTGATTTTACCGTGATCGGGGCTTATCCGGGCGGCCGGCAGTACGATACAAAAACGGAGAAAAATGATAGAACTTCAGAAGAAATCAGCCGTGTCCCGCTCCCGGAATGCGACCCCTTTACGGGAAAAACGGGCCCGCTATTAAAATTGTGGGAAAAATGACAGGGGAAAAGCGGATGGTCTGTAAAAAATAGCCTAAAAGAAACGTTATTACACCCCCGCCATATAAATAATTTCATAAACGAAACAATTCACGTTCAAATTTTGTTCAAAAAGTGTTATTATATAAGAGTAAATCAAATTTGGGTTTTTTATGTTTGCTATTTTCAGAGAGGAAAAAGAAATTTTGACTTATTCAATTGTTTTTGTTGATATAAAAATAATACTGGATATGGCAAAGTGAAAAACTGGGTAGTAAACATTTATTTTTGTAAATGATTGTGCATGAATTCACAATCTTGCTTTTTCATGCTTTTCTGCATGAAGGGGGAAAGGCTACCCTTTCCAAAAAAATCAGCATACTGCTTATAGTAAAGGAGAATCGGATATGCCAGAAACAATCGATCAAACAAATGCATCTGTCAGCCAAGGCCAACGCGATCTTATTGATCAGCTGCTAAAACCTGAAGTTCAAGAATCACTGACTGTTTTAGTGGATCAGCTTCCAAAACTGACTGAGTTAGTAAATATTTTAACGAAGTCTTATGATTTTGCACAGTCTGTAGCGACAGACGAAGTATTGAAGAGCGATACAGTGGGTGCGCTTACAGAAATTCTTGAGCCGGTGAAAGAAACAGCGAAAGAAGTTGCGGCTACTGCGATCGAAGCAAAAGACCGCGCGGATGCAAGCAATGAAACGATCGGACTTTTCGGCCTGCTGCGCATGCTGAAAGATCCTCAAGCTCAAAAGCTGTTCCGTTTTGCTAACAGCTATCTTGAAATCATGAACGAAAAACAAAAATAATCTCAGATTCAAATTGATATAAAGGACGGAGGATATACGATGTCAAAACATATTGTCATTTTAGGCGCTGGTTACGGCGGAGTTCTTTCTGCTTTAACCGTTCGCAAACATTACAGTAAAGATGAAGCACGCGTAACCGTTGTGAACAAATACCCGACTCACCAAATTATTACGGAACTGCACCGCCTTGCAGCGGGCAACGTGTCTGAACAGGCTGTTGCTATGCCGCTTGAAAAACTTCTGAAAGGAAAAGACGTCGACATTAAAATCGCAGAAGTCAATTCTTTCTCAGTTGATAAGAAAGAAGTTGCCCTTTCTGACGGTTCTAAGCTGACTTATGACGCGCTTGTTGTCGGACTTGGTTCTGTTACGGCTTATTTCGGCATTCCTGGACTCGAAGAAAACAGCATGGTGCTGAAATCTGCTGCTGATGCCAACAAAGTATACAAACACGTGGAAGACCGTGTGCGTGAATACGCTAAAACGAAAAACGAAGCTGATGCAACGATCCTTATCGGCGGCGGCGGCTTAACAGGCGTTGAGCTTGTCGGTGAGCTTGCTGACATCATGCCGAACCTTACGAAAAAATACGGCGTAGATCCGGAAGAAATCAAACTGAAATTAGTAGAAGCAGGTCCGAAAATTCTTCCTGTTCTTCCTGATGACCTTATCGAACGCGCGACAAAAAGTCTTGAAAAACGCGGCGTTGAGTTCTTAACAGGTCTTCCTGTTACAAATGTTGAAGGAAACGTTATTGATCTGAAAGACGGTTCAAAAGTCGTTGCCAACACATTTGTATGGACAGGCGGCGTACAAGGCAACCCGTTAGTCGGCGAATCCGGCCTTGAAGTGAACCGCGGCCGTGCGACGGTTAACGATTTCTTACAATCTACTTCTCACGAAGATGTATTCGTTGTCGGAGACAGCGCTGTATACTTTGCGCCGGACGGCCGTCCATACCCGCCGACAGCGCAAATCGCTTGGCAGATGGGTGAACTTGTCGGTTACAACCTGTTCGCTTACTTAGAAGGAAAAACGCTTGAAACATTCAAGCCTGTAAACTCTGGTACGCTTGCAAGCCTCGGACGTAAAGACGCGGTTGCCATCATCGGAGCGAACTCTACTCCGCTGAAAGGCCTTCCGGCATCTTTAATGAAAGAAGCAAGTAACGTACGTTATTTAACACATATCAAAGGATTATTCAGCCTCGCTTACTAATCCTTAAGATCATACAGAAGACATTGCCGGACTTTCTCGGCAGTGTCTTTTTTTATATGAAAACGTTAACGGATGCAATTTTCTGAAAAATAAAATAAAAATGATTGATATGTGAGAAAGAGGAAGCTAAAATAAAAAAGAACCATTTTGTTAACGTTAACATTTTTAAGAGGGAGGATGAAAGTGTGAAAGCTTTTATGGGTGATGATTTTTTACTGGGTAGTAAAACGGCCGTAAAGCTGTACCGGGAATACGCTGAAAACATGCCGATCATTGATTATCACTGTCACTTAAGCCCAAAAGAAATCTATGAAAATAAAACCTTCGCAACCATTACGGAGGCATGGCTTTACGGTGACCACTACAAGTGGCGGATCATGAGGGCCAACGGCATTGAAGAGCGCTGCGTTACCGGAAACGCTTCAGATGAAGAGAAGTTTTTCGCCTGGGCAAAAACGGTGCCGATGGCGATAGGCAATCCGCTGTACAGCTGGACGCATTTAGAGCTGCAGCGCTGGTTCGGCATTTATGACGTATTGAATGAAAAAACGGCTGCGGCAATTTGGAAAAAAACGAATGAGCTCCTGCAGGGAGACGGGTTTGGCGCAAGGGATCTCATTCTGAAATCAAATGTCAAAGTCATTTGCACAACCGACGATCCTGCCGATGCGCTGACATACCACGAACTGTTGAAAGAAAGTGATTTTCCGGTTCAAGTGCTGCCCGGATTTCGGCCTGACAAAGGACTGGACATCAGCAGCCCGGGTTTTGCCGATTGGGTCCGTTCGCTGGAGAGCGCTTCCGGAATGGCTGTCACCACCTACCAATCGTATTTAGATGCGTTAGAATCCCGCGTCCGCTTTTTTCACAATGCCGGGGGAAGAGTGTCGGATCATGCGTTAGATCAAATGGTTTATGCCGAGACGACTGAAGAGGAAGCGGCCCGGATTTTTGCAGCCGGATTAAGCGGAGAGCATGTGTCTTTTGAAGATGAAAAGAAATTCAAAACACGGACGCTGCAATATCTTTGCGGTCTTTACGCCGAACTGGACTGGGCGATGCAGTTCCATATTAACGCGTTAAGAAATACCAATACAAATAAGTTCAGCAGCCTCGGTCCTGATACGGGATATGACTCAATTAATGATGAGAGTATCGCAAAACCGCTTGCCCGGCTGTTAGATTCCGCCGAAAAAAAGCGGCAATTGCCTAAAACGATTTTGTATTCTTTGAATCCGAATGACAACTATATTATCGCCAGCATGATCAACAGCTTTCAGGATGGGAAAACACCGGGGAAAATTCAATTCGGCACAGCCTGGTGGTTCAATGACACGAAAGATGGAATGCTCCAGCAAATGAAAGCGTTATCAAACATGGGCCTGTTCAGCCGTTTTATCGGGATGCTGACGGATTCAAGAAGTTTCCTGTCCTATCCCCGCCATGAATACTTCAGGCGGCTTGTCTGCACGCTGATCGGCGGCTGGGCGGAACAAGGCGAAGCGCCTTACGATATGGAGCTTTTAGGAAAGATTGTCGAGGGGATTTGTTACCGGAATGCTGAGGAATATTTCCGCTTTTAAAAAATGGAATGAAAGAGGTGGCCTATGAGTAATGTGCCTGTCGTGACAGCACCTGCCGCAAAAGTGAAGGAGCATAAGCTGAGTCTGAAAGAAAAAGTATCCTATGGTTTTGGAGATTTTGGGAACGGATTTATGTTTGATCTCGGGCAGATCTATTTGCTGAAGTTTTTCACAGATGTCGCAGGCATTCCGGCAGCGTTCGCCGGCAGTATTTTTTTGGTCAGCAAGCTGTTTGCGGCTTTGACTGATCCGATTGTCGGCTCGGCCATTGACTACAGAAAAAAGATCGGACCCCGGGGAAAATTCAGGCCGTACTTATTATTCGGAAGTATTATTCTTGCGGTCATGACCGTATTGATTTTTGTGTCACCGGACGTGAGCGTCACCTGGAAGCTTGTGTACGCCTATGCTTCTTACATGCTGTGGGGGGTCGCTTATTCTTTCGTCAATATTCCGTACGGCTCCCTCGGCGCGGCCATTACACAGGATGCGGAGGACAGAACGGCGCTTTCCGCATTCCGCCAGATCGGCTCCCTCGGCGCGCTGCTCATTACAAGTGTCATCGTCATCCCGATTCTCGTTCATTTTGATAACGTTCACATCGGCTACCCGGCAGTCATGGGAATGATGGCCGTAATCGGAATCGCGGGATTTATGATCTGCTACCGAAACTGCAAAGAAAGAATTATCGTCCGTGAAGCGCCGAAAGAAAAGCTGTCCGTCATGTCGGTTTTCAAATGCTTTATCGGCAACAAACCGCTTCTGACCGTCGTTTGCATGACGATTTTCTCTATATCGGCATATAACATTAAATCCGCTATGCTTGTTTACTTCGCCCAATACAATCTCAACAATGCGGAGCTGATGTCCTACATGAGTTTTATCATCATCGGTTCTTCATTTTTAGGTGTGTTGTTTATGCCGAAACTCGTCAAACGTTTCGGAAAAAAGCAAACGGTGATGATCGGTTTTGCCGTCAGCGCCGCGGCTGATGCGCTGAATTTCTGTCTCCCGTCAAATGTATATATCTTTACGGCGTTAGCGAGCATTGCTTTTATCGGGATCAGCATACCAAACGGCATTACGTGGGCGCTTGTGTCGGACATTATTGATTACGGAGAGTGGAAGACGGGTGAACGGAAGGAAGCGACGACATATTCGCTTTTCAACTTCTCCAGAAAACTCGCCCAATCTTTATCAGGTTTTCTTTCAGGCATCGGGCTGAGCGTTATCGGCTATATCCCGAATGCATCTCAGACAAAAGGCACGCTGATCGGGATTAAAGGGCTACTGCTACTGTACCCGGCTTTCGCTTTAGCGTGCGCCATGCTGATTATCGGTTTAATGTATAAGCTGACGGACCGGCAGCATGCCGAGCTCGTTCAGGACTTACATCATGCAAAACCTCAACTTTAGTGATTTTATGGACTGTCCGTTAATGGTACAATAGAAATAAATGACAGCAACAGAAAGAAAGGAAAAACGATGGTAACCATAAAAGATATCGCAAAACTCGCCAACGTATCCCACACAACCGTATCCCGGGCACTTAACGGCAGCCCCTACATTAAAGAGCATACAAAACAGAAAATATTAGAGCTCGCTTCACAGCTGAATTACACACCGAATGTAAATGCAAAAAGCCTTGCCATGCAAAAGTCCCATACGATCGGACTGTTTTTTACAAGCATCACAAACGGAACCTCACACAGCTTTTTTTCCGATACCATCAAAGGTGTAAACCGCACAATCAGTGAGGAATACAATTTGTTCGTCCGCGCGATTGACGACCTGAAAAGCTTTGAAACCATTACGCCCATGAGATATGACGGAATCATTTTAATGAGCCAAAGCGACAGTGATAATTCATTTATTTATCATATTCGCGAGAAAAACATCCCGCTTGTCGTGCTGAACCGGGACATTGATGACCGGAGCATCACGAATATCCTGTCAAACGATAAAGAAGGCTCCAGACAGGCGGTCGACTGCCTGATCGCAAACGGACACAGAGATATCGCGATCATTGAGGGAAAGGAAGGATTCAGGTCAACTTTTCAGCGGAAAGAAGGCTATTTGACATCTTTAATTGATCATTCTATTCCGATTAAGCATGAATACAGTGTAAAAGGCCGCTATGATATGGAAAGCGGCAGTCAGGCGATGGAAAAACTCTTGGCGCTTCAATCACCGCCTACGGCTGTTTTTTGTTCAAACGATGATATGGCGATCGGGGCGATGAATGCCATTTTCGCCAAAGGCCTGAACGTTCCGGAAGATATATCTGTTATCGGGTTTGATGACATCGGCATTTCCCAATACATGACGCCGAGGCTTTCGACAGTAAAACGCCCGGTTGAAAACATCAGCATACTCGGTGCAGAGAAGATCTTGGCGCTAATCGCCGACCCGGATACGGCGGCGGAAAAAATATACGAAAACACCGAGGTGATGATAAGAGATTCAATTAAAAAACTCACATAACGGCCCGTCTGAATATCCGGGTTTTCGTACGATAAAATGTTAACGTGTGCATAAATACAGAAGGAGGCGGACTGCTTGCGGCAGCTGAATAAAAAGATGTGTGGTGAATACATTCAATATCCTGAAAAAGTCCTTCAGTTCGGCGAAGGTAACTTTTTGCGGGCCTTCGCAGACTGGCAGATCGATCAATTGAATCAATTGACGGATTTTAACGGAAGCGTTGTCGCCGTACAGCCAAGAGGCTCTGAGAAAATCAAACGTTTAAACGAGCAGGACGGTTTGTTTACGCTTTTTTTGCAGGGGATAAAGGACGGAAAACCGGCTGAAGAACACACGATCGTCAAATCCATCAGCCGCGGCATTGATCTTTTTTCTGACTATGATTCCTTTAAACGGCTGGCAGCACAAGAGGAGCTTCGTTTTATCATTTCCAATACGACAGAAGCGGGAATTACGTTTGAGAAAGGCGATCGGCTTGAGGATAGACCTCAAAAAACATTCCCCGGGAAATTAGCGGCGTTCCTTTATTTCCGCTATAAGGCATTTGCGGGTGACGCCGAGAAAGGGTGCATTGTGCTTCCATGTGAACTGGTCGAAGAAAACGGACGGAAACTGAAGGCTGCCGTGCTTCAATATGCCGGGCTGTGGGAGCTGGAGCCTGATTTTACTCAATGGATTCATGCCGCGAACATCTTCTGCAATACCCTCGTGGATCGGATTGTTCCCGGATTCCCTGTTGATACCGTAGAAGAACTTACCAATTTTCTCGGGTACGAAGACCGTCTGCTTGTGGTTGGTGAGCATTATTATTTGTGGGTGATAGAAGGGCCGGAACAGCTTCAGAATGAGCTTCCTTTTGCTGAGGCCGGGCTAAACGCACTGATCACGTCTGACCTTACGCCTTACAGGACAAAAAAGGTGAGAATCTTAAACGGCGCTCATACGGCATTGGCGCCAGTGGCTTTACTATACGGACTGCAAACCGTCCGGGAAGCGGCTGAGCACGAGGTGACGGGCAGGTTCATCGAAGAGCTGATCAATGAAGAAATCCTCCCTGTGCTGCAAATGGAGGGTGTCACCCAATACGCGGCAGATGTGTTACAGCGGTTTAAAAACCCTTATATCCAACATTATCTGCAAAGCATTACCCTTAACGGCGCCGCGAAATTCAAAACAAGAAACCTGCCGACGCTGAAGGCTTATATCGAACAGGAGGGCCGGCTACCTGAGAAGCTGGTATTTTCGTTCAGCGCCATGATCTATTCATACTGGAACGGACCGAACAAACCGGCTGACGGCGAGGAGGTTCTTAACCGTTTTCAAATGGCGCGGTCCCGTTGCAAAGATGATATGTTTCAAGCGGCATCTGCTATATTAGGAGAAGAGCGATTGTGGGGGAAGAATCTGAATCATCTTCCGGAGCTGACTGAACGAACGGCTTTTTTTCTGTCTGTCATTCATAAGCGGGGTATGAAGCATGCGTTACATGAATGTTGCGGCAAAAAGGGGGAAGTGAAATGAAAGAGGTCATAAAAATCCATAAAAACGATAACGTGCTTCTCGCCATGCGCCATTTTAACAAAGGGGAGCGGCTGCATACAGACGGACTGACGATTGAAGTGAAGGACCCTGTAAAGCGGGGGCATAAAATCGCGCTGCAAACCATTGAAGAAAACGGCAGCATCATTAAATACGGTTTTTCGATCGGGCGTGCAACAAGACGGATTTCGGCCGGCGAGCATATTCATACCCATAATCTGCAAACGAATTTATCCGATGTGCAAGAATACACGTATTCACCGCGCTTCGAGGACAATCCTTTTACAAATGAGAACCGGACATTTAAAGGCTACAGAAGAGAAAACGGTACATCCGGCGTCCGAAATGAACTGTGGATCGTACCTACAGTCGGCTGCGTAAACGGCGTCGCTGAGAAAATCCTGCAGCGTTTCGTAAAAGAGGCGAAAGACATTGCGCCCTTTGACAATGTGCTGGTTTTAAAGCACCAATACGGCTGCTCCCAGCTTGGCGATGATCATGAGAATACGAAACAAATGCTGATGAACGCCATCCGTCATCCAAATGCGGGCGGTGTGCTGGTTTTAGGGCTCGGCTGTGAAAATAATGAGCTGGCGGCGATTAGGGAAGCGCTTTCTGGAGTGGACGGAGATCGGGTGAAATTTCTCGAATCACAGGCTGTCACAGATGAAATTGAAGAGGGGACTGCGCTTCTTAAAGAGATACACCTTGCGGCAAAGGGAGATAAACGTGAGGAGATTCCGCTGTCAGAATTGAGCATCGGATTGAAATGCGGCGGGTCGGACGGTTTTTCCGGCATCACCGCAAACCCTTTATTAGGTAGATTTTCAGATTACTTGATTGCACAGGGAGGGAGCACAGTCTTAACGGAGGTGCCTGAGATGTTCGGCGCTGAGACGATTCTCATGCAGCGTGCGGCGAGCGAAGAAGTGTTTCATAAAACAGTCCGATTGATCAATGATTTCAAGCAATATTTTATGAAGCACGAGCAGCCGATTTATGAAAACCCGTCACCAGGGAATAAGGAAGGCGGCATTTCAACGCTCGAAGACAAGTCGCTCGGCTGCACCCAAAAAGCCGGTCTTGCACCGGTTTCTGATGTGCTGACATACGGTGAAACACTGAAAACAAAGGGATTGACACTGCTCAGTGCGCCCGGCAATGATTTAATCGCTTCTTCAGCGCTCGCCGCGGCGGGCTGTCACATCATTTTGTTTACAACCGGAAGAGGCACGCCGTTCGGCACATTTGTCCCGACTGTGAAAGTATCAACAAATACCGATTTATTTCAATCAAAGCCTCATTGGATTGATTACAACGCGGGCAGATTGGCGGAAGACCAAACAACAGAAGATCACATTGTAAGAGATTTTATTCAATACATTATTAAAGTTGCAAGCGGAGAATTCGTCAATAACGAAAAAAACGATTTTCGGGAGCTTGCAATTTTCAAGTCCGGTGTGACGTTATAAGGGAAAAGGCGATCTGACAACAGACCGCCTTTTTTATATTAATTTTATCCCGCTGATTAAAATAATCGCCGCCATCACAAACTGCAGCGGGCGCGGTGAGAATTTCGGCGAAAAGAAGCTGCCGAGAAGCACACCCGGCACAGAGCCGATCAACAGATTCAATACAAGCAGGTAATCGACGCTTCCGAAGCTTGCGTTTAACAGACCGGCAGCCGTTACGAGCAAAAAGGCATGTGCGATATCCGTTCCCACCACTTCTGCCGTTTTCATTCTGAACAGGTATAACATGGCGATCGCAAATAATGAGCCGGACCCAATAGATGTCAGACCGACGATGAAGCCGAAAATGACGCCGATCAGTATCATGAGTGTCCGCTTTTCTTCAAGCGTTTTTTGCTGCCAGCGGTTCGGCCGCAGTTTTTTATCGAAAAAAAGGCGGGCGATAATGGAAATGGCGACAAGGGTCAGCACGTAGCCGAGCGCCTGTTTGATAATCTGCTCCTGATGCTGGTGAAAAGCGGGAAACAAGTGAAGAACACCGATGGCGGCTGTTGCGCTGGGAATGCTCCCGAGCGCCAAATAGCCGACAAGTTTAAATTGAACGGTGCGCTGCTTCCAATGAGAAACGACACCGAACAGTTTGGTGATGGAGTTATATAAAAGGTCAGTGCCGACGGCGATTGAGGGGTTGATCCCCAAAACGATCAGTAAAGGAGTCAAAAGCGCCGCTCCTCCCACACCCGTCAATCCGACCAGCGTTCCGACAAAGAAACCCATAAACACAATGCTTACAGTCATCTGTGTGCCTCCTGAATAATCCTACTATTTTTATCAGATTATATATGATTAAGAGGCGGTAATCAATTAAATTTTCGGAAAATTTTATATAGAACAAAAAAATCCGCCTGCCTGCTGTTATGTCGCAGACCGGCGGATAGCCGGATTATGATTTTTGCTGATAAAACGGAAGTTCCGTGTGGCCCATTTCTCTGACATACACGAAAAGATTGCCTTTATGATGAATTTCATGCTCCATGGCAAGCTGAAGGAGAGCCGCGCCGGTTACTTTTCTGCCGAAAGAGGCGGTCAGGTCAATTTCGCGGTTCAGCTGCTCTTCAGTCAGCTGTGACAGGATGTCTGTCGTTTTTTCAGTGCATGCTTCCGCCAGTTTGATGAGGTCTGTTTCCGCTTCTTCTTTCGGTTTGTTCTGGATGGCTGATCCGTTTCCGTCGTTAATGACGTTTGCAAACATAAGAAAAGAATAAACGATGTGTTTTACAAGTTCCTGAGCGGACATTGATGTCTCTGCCGGTTTGTAGTCGTAATGCTCGCGGCTGATTTTTTCCGCCAGTTCAATCGTCACGTTTCGATGTGACAGAAAGTGGCTGACCAATTGATTTTGTGCTGTCATGTGAAAACCCCCATTTAATACAGAATAAAAGCTGCAAGGATATGCTATATCAACGGCACGGAAGAAACAAGCAATAAGCTTGTGACGGAGATAAATCGTTGCGGATATCCGAAATTCGACAATTGCGGTCTTTTTGCGTTCTTCTTTTTCTAGCAAATATGATAAAATATGACATATCTCGGTCATTCCAAAAGGGGGGATTTATTGAGGATGAAGCAGACTATTCCGTCCTCTTTTGTCGGGCTCAAAATTAATGAATGGTATACCCATATCCGGCAGTTTCACGTCCTTGAGGCGGAGCGCGTCAAACGTGAAGTAGAGAGAGAGATCGAGGATATGGAAGAAGATCAGGATCTGCTGCTGTATTATTCATTAATGGAATTCAGACACCGTGTCATGCTGGATTACATCAAGCCCTTAAAGGAGGACCCTTCTCAGCCTGAGTTTTCAGAATTATTGGAAGACATTGAAGGCAACCAGTATAAACTGACAGGACTGCTTGATTACTACTTTAATTTTTTTCGAGGAATGTACGAATTTAAACAGAAAATGTTCCTAAACGCTACGATGTATTACAAACGGGCTGAAAAAAACCTTGCACTCGTTTCTGATGACATCGAGAAAGCTGAGTTTGCTTTTAAAATGGCCGAGATATTTTACAACCTGAAACAAACCTACGTCTCCATGAGTTATGCCGTTCAAGCCCTTGAAACGTACCAATCGTATGAGACGTACAACGTCCGCAGAATCCAATGTGAATTCGTTATTGCAGGGAATTATGATGACATGCAGTATCCAGAAAGAGCATTGCCCCACTTAGAACTTGCTTTAGATCTTGCAAAACAAGAAGGCAATCCCCGTCTTATCAGTTCAGCCTTATATAATCTCGGAAACTGTTACGAAAAAATGGGAGACCTCTCTAAAGCAGCCGAATATTTTGAGACATCCGTTTCCATTTGCAGGTCAGAAAAGTTCGATAATCTTCCGCATTCTATTTACTCATTAACACAGGTTCTTTATAAACAGAACACTACAGCAGAAGCAGAGAAGCAATACCGCCTCGGGCTCAGTATCGCCCGCGAATACAATGATGAATTGTTTGTGAATCTGTTCCAATTTTTACATGCGTTATACGGCAAGGAAATGGATAACGCATCCGTCAGGCACACGTTTGATTTTCTGGAAGAACACATGCTGTATCCGTATGTGGAAGAATTGGCGCATGACGCTGCCAAATTTTACATGAAACACGGACAGCCTGAAAAAGCGCTCACGTTTTATGAAAAAATGGTGCACGCCCAAAAACAAATCCAGAGAGGAGATTGTCTATATGAAATCTAAACTGTTGTCAGGATTGCTGCTTGTTGCTGTCGGGTTCAGCTTTACACAGGTGATCGGCCATGAAAGCCATTTGGAAAACCAAGCGGACGGCACATTCCATATTGCCGCGCGCAACCAAACATAACATAAAGACCCTTCTTTGGAAGGGTCTTATTTTTTGCATGCGTATCCATTCCATTTTTATCTGAATACAGGGTCTATATGCTCAAGTTATCTGTCCTACGAATGCCACCTATTGATGAAAAAGGCATAAGGAGAGATGAAGAGTGGGGATTGAAGTGAAAAAACGGCTCGTATCGGCTGATAAATATGCGTTAAAATGTCCGAATCCGATGACGCCGGAGTATATTACCATTCATAACACGGCAAACGACGCATCCGCCGCTAATGAAATCAGCTATATGACGGGAAACAGCGAATCAACGAGCTATCATTTTGCGGTTGATGACAAAGAAGTGATCCAGGGAATTCCGTTGGACCGGAATGCCTGGCATTCGGGAGACGGCACGAACGGTACCGGAAACCGTAAGTCGATTGCTATAGAAATCTGTTACAGTAAGTCAGGCGGCGAACGGTACAGAGCCGCAGAAGAACTGGCGCTTGCGTTTGCGGCGCAGCTTTTGAAAGAACGGGGCTGGGGGATTGACAGAATCAGAAAGCATCAGGACTGGAACGGAAAGTACTGCCCGCACCGCATTTTGTCTGAAGGCCGCTGGGATGAAGTGAAGGCGAAGATTGAAAAGAAATTAAGCGGGAGTATGCCGGCGAAAAAAGCCTCTATTTCTTCTTCCGCGTCTGAATACCATGTGAAAAAAGGCGACACCTTATCGGAAATCGCCGCATCGCACGGTGTCAGCGTAAAATCGCTGCAAAGCATCAACCATATCACCGATCCGAATCACATTACAGTCGGACAAGTGATCAAGCTCGCTCAGACGGGTTCTTCTTCAAAAAGTCAGGCTGTGTCTTCCTATCCGCTTCCATCCGGTGTGATCAAAGTGACGAAACCGCTGACGAAAGGGACAAACGTAAAACAAGTGCAAAACGCTTTATCCGCTCTTTATTTTTATCCCGATAAAGGAGCAAAAAATCATGGGGCGGACGGCGTTTACGGCCCGAAAACGGCAAATGCTGTAAAGCGTTTTCAATCCGTCAGCGGATTAACGGCAGACGGAATTTACGGCCCGAAAACGAAGGCGAAAATAGAAGAAAAACTGTAATCAATAAAACGGAAGCTCCCCGGGCTTCCGTTTCTTCTTACATACAAACTGCGGCAAGGGCCTTTTGAATATCATAAATGCTTTCATCTTTTTTAAACTGCTTTGAGACAGCGGGAAGTTCCGCGCCTGAAATCCAAATTTTCAGCTCTGAATCAAGGTCAAAGCGGCCGGCGGTTTCTACGCTGAATCTGGAAATGCTCTTGTACGGAATGGATTGAATCTCCGTTTTCTTCCCCGTGAGTCCCTGTTTATCAACAAGAATAAGACGCTTATCCGTAAAGACAATGATATCTCGGACAAGCTTAAATGCGGCGTTGACATTCTCACCTTCCAGCAGAATACGGGCCAGTTCTGCTTTTGCTTCAGCCGTCGATATTGTCGACGCATTGCCCAGCAATCCATTGATGAACCCCATGATATATCCCCCCTGATAAGTATTCTATCAAATCATACTATAAAAAGGTTTCCATTCCCAGATGAGTAGAGTAAACTGATGCTGACTGGAAAAGGAGAGCATGTTACACATGAAAGATAGATATCACAATTTCGCAGCCCTTTCAGCTGCTGAATCAGAATACAGAATTATTTATGAAGAAAAAGAGGGAAGTAAGTTCATCGTCCTCGCTCCCCACGGCGGCAGGATTGAGCCGGGTGTCAGTGAGCTGGTGCGGGCATTTTCTGACCAAAGCTCAATTTACTTATTTGAAGGGACGAAGCGGTGCGATAACCGTTCTCTCCATTTGACAAGCACACGCTTTGACGAACCCCTGGCTTTAGAAAAAGTGACCGCCCATCATTACGCATTGGCTTTTCATGGGTATCATGATCTGAAAAAGGCAAATACACTCGTCGGGGGCGCGGATCTGGAAAAAGCAAGACTGATTTGTGATCTGCTGCGTGAAGCGGGGTTTGATGCCGAGCTGACAGAGAAGAATGATCGGCTGGCAGGTGTAAATCCCGGCAACATTGTCAATCGGACAAAAAGGAAAATGGGGCTGCAATTGGAAGTGAGCACGGCGCAGAGACACGCGCTGTTCAGCAATTTTGGCTGCCGGGGAGAAAAATATACGCCAACCGATCTGTTTTTTCGGTATGTAGAAGCCGTGAAGGCCGGTTTTTATGATAAATGAACAGGGGGGCCCGTTCTTACATTCACTGGAGCTATGCGGCGCAAGAAGTGCTTGGCGGGCAGCACGGTGAGAACAGCGTCATGATGCAAAAACCTTTCCTGCGGTTTAAAATGCTGACACTCTGCCGGCGGAGAATCGCTAATTTTCAATAAAATACGGCGTTTTTTCTTCAGCGGCATGCAAGTGTGTCTGTCCGCTTTCATAATACACATTCGGCCGCTTGTCGGATAACAGACAAGCGAGCCGCTTCTGAAATTGAATACCTGCTTTACGCCGTTCAAACAGCTCCAGCCTTTTTTCCGCAAATGATGCCGTCACCCGGAAAGCGGCTGCGATTAAAATGACGGCGTGGCTCCTTCGCTGGGGAAGCTCCATGTTTAACAGCATAAAGGTCGGCACACAGAAGTGGTACATAAAATGGTTGGCCTGAAATTCCTGCAGTTCCCTGAACAGCTTGTTCATATGAAAATGGTTGCCGGTATGCTTCAGCACATGGCACAGTTCGTGCGCAAAATCCTGCCATTGCTCTTCGGGTGACTTTTTTTGATTCAGGACGATGCTGTACATGCCGTCCCGCTTCAGCATCATACTGTGCGTATCTTCAAAATGAATCCAAATGTCAAGCTCCTTGGCAATCATCTGCATATCAATATGGAGAGGGGCGGTCATTCCCATGCGGCAATATAAGTTTTTGACGTATTCCTCAAGATGTGTTAAAAAATCGCCCAATTGAATACACCCTTTCGAACATATGTTCTTTTTTAAGCGAGAAAGAAAAGCCCTGATCGGACTTTGAATCAATTCCCTTTTCTTTTAAAAATAAACATTCAGCTTTTATATCGGCTGAACGTTAAGCAGTTTAAAGGAAAAGAGCGGATTATTTATGTTTCGGCCTGCGGTTTTTCTCTTTTTCTTTTAAATAATTAATGAATTCAATGGCCTGCTGCTTGCTTTCCGGGGAAAAGTCCTGCATGTCCCGATATGCGATCTGCAAGTCTGGATCGGCAAACATGTCTTCATCTGAAGGTTCTTTTCCGGTTAACAAATAATCAGTCGACACTTTGAAATAATCCGCAAGCTTTTGCAGCGTGTCGTAATCGGGTTCAGATCGGCCGTTTTCATAATGAGAATATCTGGCGCGCGAGACACCGATATGATTTGCGACTTCTTCCTGCGTTTTCTTTCCTCTGAGACTCTTTAATCTTCCGCCTATCATCCGAATGACCTCTCTTTTTTCAACACCCTAAGTTACTTATGATTATAGATACAAAATGTATCAAAATAAAGAGATGATAAAAAAAGTATCAAAAAGGTCTTGATGATACGAAATGTATCGTATATAATCAACATCATAAGGATACAAAGTGTATCAAATTACGATAAGAAATTGATCAGGAGGATGAGAGATGCAGCCGATAATCATCCGTTTCAGCAGCAATCCGGCTGATCAGAGATGTTTAGGAAAAGCAGGCGGTTCGATATCTTTTACCGCTTGCGGACTACCAGTATTCCGATTTGATAACCGATTGCAGTATGAACGCTATATAAGTCTGAAGACAAACGGAGACGTCCAATATGAGTCGTAAAAGCTACCCGTTTTTCATCTATTCCGGATTATTGAATTCAGAACATTATGACAAAATAGGGTCCGCCATATGGCTGTTTTTATGGTTCATCAGCTCAACGACAAAGGAACACGTAAAAGACGGCGTAAAGTGGGGGATCGTCCTCGGTCATAAGCCCTTAAAAGCAAAAGAAATGGCCGACGTATTTGCCGTCAGCGAAAAAACCGTCAGACGGTGGCTTGAGGTTTTGGAACAGCATGAATATATCAAAACCGTCCGCGCCCCTTACGGACTCATCGTCTCCGTAAAATACTCGAAAAGATTCACGCAGAAAAAGACATTGACCCGCCCGGAAGTAACAGACCGGACAATATCGGCGGATCACCGGGACAAAAATGTCCGGAGAGAAATAGATATAACAAAAAATCATACTGCTGAAGAAGCGATTAACGACATTGCCGCCCATTTTATCAGATTAAGGTCTGCACAGGAGGGGCGGAGCGTATACCCGTCGCCCCGGGATTATCAGGCCATCGCCCGTATTGTTTCTCTCGGTGCGTCAGCACAAGAAGCAATCAAATGGCTCGGCGAATGCTTTACAGCTTTTGAACAGCGGCGCACCTCTTCAGCTGAAACGATCAAGGCTTTCAGCTATTGTGCCAAGTATATGGAAGACCGCTTGAATGCACGAATTGCGGGAAGGACAATCACAACAAAAAAAGAGAGGAATACGATACATGACAAAACGAACGATCGAGCAGATACTGGCCGACCTGAAAAACGGAAAACGTCCATTACTGGCGGACAGACCGGAAGAATCAGACGAAAGCCGCTTTGACTGTCCGCTCTGTAAAGATCAGGGCGGTTATCTCAAAAACCAGCTTGGAATGGATGTGTGGGTTAAGTGCCGCTGTGCCGCCGAACGAAAAGCAGAGCGCATCCTCAGTGCAAGTGAGATTACAGATGCCTTTCGGGAGCTGGATTTCAAAGGATTTATCACGCGGGGCAAGCCTCAGGCAGTCGTCGACGCATATGAGTGCGCCCTTGAATATGTTGAAAACTTCGACAAGATTAAAAACTGCCGGAAAAACAGCATTGCCCTTTTAGGGCGTCCGGGGTCGGGAAAAACCCATCTTTTGACCGCTCTCAGCAATTATGTCATGAGACAGAAGCAGACACCGGTGCTGTATTTTCCTTTTGTGGAGGGCTTTACGGATTTAAAAAATGATTTTGATCTGCTTGATGCAAAGCTTGGCCGTATGAAACAGGCGGATGTGCTTTTTATTGACGATCTGTTCAAACCGCTGAACGGAAAACCCCGGGCGACCGATTGGCAGATTGAACAAATGTACGCCGTCGTGAATTACCGCTATTTAAATCATAAGCCGGTTCTTATCTCGAGCGAGCTGGCCTGTGACGGACTGGTGCAGGTTGATGAAGCCTTGGGCACAAGAATTTATGAGATGTGCAGCGATTATTTAGTCATCATTAATGGCAATTCATTTGACGTAAACCACAGATTAGAGGGGGCGAGATAATGTGTAAGCTGTGCGGGCCGAAGAAGGTCATTGTGACGGAAACGGGTTTCGGCGCTGTCTTTCACCCTTGCCCGAACTGCAAAACAGGCACTGATTTAACGCCGGTCATTAAACGTCTCGAGCGAATGGTTCAAGACGCAAAAGCGAGGCTTGATGCACGTGTATAAATATATCAAATGGCTTTTTTGCCTGCTGTTCAGGGCGAAACGGATAGAAAAGCAAATTGAAGCATGGCATGAGGCTGATGGAAAGTGAGGATAACCATTGCAAGAAAAACACAGCCCCGCTCCATGGCGGGCCGTACACAGCGGAGAAGAAAAACCCATTTACATTTATTCCGCTTACAGCGAAGCGGATAAAGAGAAGTTCCCTTATTCAAACGGAAGGCTCATCGCGGCCGTTTTCAACTTAAGTTCATACTCACAGCAGATCAACGCGGCATTGATGGCGAAAGCCCCGGAACTTTTTGAGGCGGCCGAAACGGCTCTCCGCCTGCTCCGGGGAGAAAGTTCTGGAGAAAAAGAAGCGTTCATAAATGAGCTCGGAAGCCTCATACATGAAGTAAACATCCTGAAAAAGACGGAGGACGTAAAACATGAATCCTAAAAAACTGACTGACATTGAACATACAACATTAAAAAGCCAGCTGGAAGAAGGCAAGGTTCGGGTGATTATTGTAGACGGACTGAAGAAGGAAGCATGGCTCGCCGAAGCGCCGGAGCACGGCAAAACGCTTGTCGAAACGCGAAAAGGAGATCTGGCCCGGATCGAATATGAAATCGGCTTTAAATTGAATTAAAAACAGAATACGTCCAAGACGGAAAGCCTGCGGACACTGATCAATCGCGTACATGCTGCGCATTGGTTGGTGTCCTTTTTTTGTTCCGAAAAAGAGGAGGATCTACATGGAAGACTTACTATTTGAATATAAACGCACGCTGAAAGAGACGAAAAAGTGGTACAAGCAGCTGGAGGAAGCCGATGAAACGATGCTTACTTCAGAAGAACTGAAAGATAAAAAAATCATCAGAACGATCATTACAGATGTGGAATATGTCATCGAATGGCTTGAAAAAGGCCGGCAGCCCGGCATAAGAAGAGCGATAGACCGCAGAGACGCTTATCAGAGAATGCTGATTAAAGATCCTAGAATCATAGAAACCTATTCGCAGGCGCTGATGTTTGAACCTTCCGCAAATGTGACTGAAGAAGACAGAATCAGACTGCGGGACGCATTAGCCGTTTTAACGGATAGAGAAAAAGAAATGCTGCTGCTCCACAAAGCGGAATGCTTTTCGTATGAACGGATCGCCGCCTTGCTGAACTTAAAGAAATCAACCGTACAGACGACGGTCAAACGGGCGCTTCTAAAAATTCAAAAACAGCAGGAACAAAGAAATCAATCGCCTGCTTCATAAGTTGTCATACGTTTGCCACCTAGAAGTGAACAGACGATCACAAAAAGCGGCCCGATTAGAAGCCGCTTTTTATTATAGACAATCATGTCGGAGGTGGCGGTGATGCCGTAGCATGAAAAACGCAAAAAGAGAACAGGCATTTACAATCTATCAGTCTCATAAAGGCCGCATCACAAATCGCGCCCTTGCCGGCAAATCAGGCGTATCCGCAAGAACGATCGGCAGATGGAAAAAAGAAGGGCGCTGGGACGAGGCGCTCCATAAGAACGCGGAAAGCGGCGGAAAAAACACCCCGGGCGAAGGTGATGAGTTAAACGAACGCCAGCGGCTGTTTTGTCTTTATTATGTGAAAAGCTTTAACGCCACCCAATCTGCGATAAAAGCCGGGTATTCACCGGAAAGCGCGCATGTGACGGGAAGCAGGCTGTTAAAAAACGAAAAAGTCGCCAAAGAAATCAGCCGCATGAAAAAGGAAATGGTCAATAAAGTGTTTGTCGAAGCGATGGACGTTCTTCAAGTCTATGTGAAAATCGCTTTCGCCGATATTACCGATTATGTAACCTTCGGAAAAAAAGAGGTTCAGGCCTTCGGAAAATCAGGGCCGCTCTTTGACGAAAATGATAATCCGATTATGCAGGAAATCAGCTACGTTGACGTTAAAGATTCGCACCTTCTGGACGGAACCATCGTCACAGAAGCAAAACTCGGAAAAGAGGGCATTGCAATCAAGCTTGCCGACAAGATGAAGGCTCTTGAAAAGCTGTCCTTGTACTTTGACCTTTTCCCCGATCAATTTAAACAAAAAATCGAAAATGAAAAATTAAAGCTGGCACAGCAGAAGATGGAAAAAACAGAAGACAGCCAAAAGCCGATTGACATTGTCATTACGCGGAAAGAGGAATGGTCATGATTGAAAAAGCGGTCAACCCGCGCTTTGAAGATTATTTGTTCAATTGGAATGAAACGTACCAATTTCTCGTCGGAGGCTACGGCTCGTCAAAAAGCTATCATACCGCGCTGAAAATCATCCTGAAGCTGCTTCGTGAAAAGCGGACGGCGCTTGTCGTGCGGGAAGTTTTCGATACGCACAGAGATTCTACTTTTGCCTTATTTGAAGATATTATCGGGGAGCTTGAGCTGGGACATGCCGTAAAGGCCGTGTCTTCGCCGATGCAGCTGAGATTTTCAAACGGAAGCCGGATTATGTTTAAAGGGATGGACAACCCGGCCAAATTGAAATCCATTCATCATATTTCACTGATTTGGATTGAAGAATGCTCAGAAGTGAAGTATGAAGGCTTTAAGGAGCTGATCGGCCGTCTGCGCCATCCCGAGCTTTCGCTTCATATGATATGCACCACAAATCCCGTCGGCACCTCCAATTGGACGTACCGGCATTTTTTCCGTGATGACCAAAAAAAACGGTTCGTATTGGATGATCAGACGCTGTATGAAAAAGGCACCGTCGTTAAGGGAGATACGTATTACCACCATTCCACAGCGTGCGATAATCTGTTTTTGCCGAAAAGCTATATTAAGCAGCTGGACAGCTTACGGCATTACGATCCCGATTTATACCGGATCGCCCGCAAAGGACAGTTCGGCGTCAATGGCATCCGCGTGTTTCCTCAGTTTCAGGTCATGGAGCACAACGAAGTAACGGAGCGGATTGCTTCCATCAGGCGCCCCCTGTTTCGGACGGGCATGGATTTCGGTTTTGAAGAGTCATACAATGCGGTCATCCGGCTTGCCGTCGATCCGGATCAAAAAGAGCTTTATATTTTCTGGGAGTATTACAAAAACAAAATGACCGATGATCAGACAGCTGAGGAGCTTCAGGAATTGGCGGATCAAAAAGAGCTGATCAAAGCGGATTCGGCTGAGCCGAAAAGCATCCAATATTTCCGCAGGCAGGGCTTTTGCATGGTTGCGGCCAAAAAGTTTCCGGGCTCAAGACTTCAGTATACAAAAAAGCTGAAACGGTTCAAATATATCTATTGCTCAGACAGCTGTCAACATACGATCCGCGAATTGCAGAACTTAACGTACGCAAAAAACAAAAACGGCGTTCTGTCGGAAGATGAGTTTTCAATTGATCCCCACACACTTTCAGCCATTTGGTATGCGCTGGATGACTATGACGCGGCGGATTTGAAAGATGCATCAAAAAAACGGAGACGTCCGAATCGGGAAAGGAGGAGGTAGGCGTTGCCGAACTATCAAAACGTTAGAGCCACCGTCTTTAAATCAAAAATGGCCGCGCCGCAGGCAAGGCAGATGAACGAAGATCAATTTGCCGATCTGTACGGCGAAGACATCATTTCACCGCCCTATAATCTCATTGAACTGAAAACAATCGCCGAATATTCGACGATTCTTCAGCAGTGCATTGACGCGTATCGGGTCAATATTACGGGTTTTGGGTTCGATGTGGAATATACCTTTGATGTAAATAGCCCAGATTGCTCCCCTGCAAAAAAGACCCGGGCCGAAAAAAACTGGATGAAGCTGGAGAGCTTTTACAAATGTCTTCATTTTGATGAATCGGCCGAGACGATCCTCGGATATGCGATAGAAGACCGTGAAAAAACGGGCAACGGTTTTCTCGAAGTGCTTCGGGACGGGGCGGGAAAACCGGCGGGGATTGAATATCTGGATGTGAAACATATGCGCGTCTGCGGTGTGACTGATCCCGTTGAAGTCACATTTTCACATGAAGAAAACGGCGCATCCAAAACGATTAAAAGGCAAAAACGGTTCCGTAAATATGTTCAGATGCTGAACGGTCGGAAAGTGTTTTTTAAGGAATACGGCGATCCCCGCATGATGGACATGAGAAACGGCGAATACGTAAAGACCCTGTCTGAAGAATACCGGGCAAATGAAGCCATTCACTTAAAAATCGGCAGCGGCACTTACGGAATTCCGCGCTGGGTCGGCAATATCGTCAATCTGTACGGCGCCCGGAAAGCGGAAGAACTGAATTTTATGTATTTCAAGCAGGGCCGTCACGTGCCGGCCGCTATTACGGTTGAAAACGGCATGCTGTCAGAAACCTCGTACAAAGAGCTCCAGGATTATATGAATGACCTGGAAGGGGTGGAAAACGCCCACAAGTTTCTGCTGATTGAGGCGGAAGGTATTGCGAAGGAAAAAGACCTTCACGGAGGCGAAGACATTACGCCCGTGTCTGTGGAAATTAAATCACTTGCGGAAATTCTGCAGGATGATGCGCTGTTTCTTGAATATGACGACAAAAGCAGAAATAAACTCCGTTCCGCTTTCCGTCTCCCGCCGCTTTATACGGGCGAGGCGCAGGAATACAACAAAGCCACCGCCGATACGGCACGGAAAATAACGGAGGAGCAGGTGTTTCAGCCGGAGCGGAAAACGCTGATTAATAAGCTCAACACGTTATTTTTGCCAGAATTGGGTCTCCACGATGTACAGCTCACATTAAAAGGGCCTGATTTTCGCGATCCGCTTGAAATTGCGAAGGTGCTTACGCCATTTATTTCCGCCGGCGCGGTCTCTCCTAATGACCTCCGTGATCTGGCCGGAAGAGTGCTCGGCAAGACGCTTGAGGAATGGCCTGAAGAGTACTACAGCCGGCCGGTGCTGAAAGGGAAAAAGGAGCAATCATGAAAGGGGGTGAAAACATCTCGTGCCGAGAGAATTGAGAAATGCCGTCATCAGTTTTGTGAGCTATGTCGATAAGGCGGCGAACCAAACGGAATTCTTTTTTACAAAATCAGCCGGAGGCCTTCCGTCATTTGAAAAAAAGGTGCAGGTGTTTACAAAAAGCGAATCGGATGAGCAGAAGCTTGTTTACGGCATCGTTTACGAGCCGGATGTCCCGGATGCCCATGGCGATTATATGACGGCTGAAGAAATTGAAAAGGCCGCTCACGGTTTTTTGGCGGACGCCCGCAACATCGATACAAATCATAATTTTGAAGGCGGGACCGGCGAGGTGGTGGAGTCGTACGTCGCTCCGGATGACTTTGAAATCGGGAATGCTGTGATCCGGAAAGGATCTTGGGTGCTTGTCACCAAAGCTTCCGATGAAGTATGGGATCAGATTAAAGCCGGTATCATTACGGGCTACAGCATGGCGGGAACCGCTGACGTTTACGAAGAGCCGGCAGAAAAGCAAGCCGGCTTATTCGGCGCGGTCAAGCAATTTCTCGACCGTGACCGCAAATCAAGAAACCGCAAGGGAGAGGACTTGAACAAGATGAGAAAAGAAGACGTAAGAGAATCGATTGAACACGCGCTGCACCCGCTTTTAAAGCGGCTTGACAGCTTGGACCAAAACACGGAAGACAAAGACGGGGCGGCTGTGCCGTCTGATGAAGAAAAGCTGAAAACGCTTGTCGAGGACATGCTCGCGCCGATTATTAAACGCATTGAAGCGCTTGAAAAAGTAAGAGGCGCATCAAAGCAGCCGGAAGAAGAGACGGGCGGCCAAGAGCCTGTTAAAAAATCCATTTGGAGCGGACTGCTTTAAGCCCAGTCAGAAGGAGGAACTGTAGAGTGAGAAATCAAGATATCATCAGAAAGGCGGAAATGTCACTTTCCGCTTTAAAAAGCGGCGGTTTAATGAACCCCGCACAAGCTTCAGCATTTATCCGCATGGTGCAGAACACGCCGACCATTTTCAGCGAATCGCGTGTGATTCAAATGGAAAATGACTCGCAGAAATTTGAAAAAATCGGTTTCGGCCAGCGTATTCTGCGTGCCGCTGAGGAAGGAAAAGCCTTAACTGACGATCAGCTGACCGTCCCGGCAACAAGTACGGTGCAGCTGAATACGAAAGAAGTCATTGCGGAAATTAATATCACCTATGACACGCTTGAAAACAATATTGAAAAAGACGGCCTGCAGCAGACGATCATGCAGATTTTGGCGGAGCGGGCGGCAGTCGATATTGAGGAGCTTGTCGTAAACGGCGATACATCTTCTTCTGATCCGTACTTGGCACAGCTTGACGGAATCCGTAAGCAGACTGTATCTCACGTCATTGACGGAAACGGGGAAGAGCTGTCCAGAGCCACATTTAAAAAAGGCTTAAAAGCCATTCCGGCAAAATATTTGCGCCTGCCTCAGGAATTCAGATTTTACACATCTCAAGGCATGGAGATTGAATGGAAAGACCGTGTGGCTGACCGTCAGACCAACCTGGGGGATCTTGCGGTGCAGGGCGGTTTGTCTTCAGCATTCGGCGTTCCGGTCAAAGGAGTGTCCAATCTGCAGCCGTACTCAGTCGGAGAAGGTGATTCCCAGTACGATGCGTCTGACATCATTTTGACTCACCCGAAAAATATCATTCTCGGTTTTTCACGAAATATCCGAATCGAAGTAGATAAAGATATTCGCAGCCGCAAATTTATTATCGTACTGACGGCTAAACTTGACAGCAAATTTGAAGAAGAAGATGCAAGCGCCAAAATCGTAAACGTTAAAGAATAAGACGGGGGTGGCAGTCATGTTAATTCAGCCGTCTGACGTTGTTTCATATTCAGTTTATGATCAAGTCAAAAACAGGCCGGAGCCGCTTCTTATACAGGACATTCTGGAGGCGGAGGCGGAAGCGGCCAGAATAGCGGGGCATTCGTTCACTGACCCTATTTACTCACCGCTTCCCGAAAAGATTAAGCTTGCGTTATTAAAGCTTTCTCAATATTTTGCGCTGATCAACCAGAATGAAGCAGCCGCTTCCGCCTATCAATCTGAAAAGATAGGTGACTATTCCTATACGGTGGCAGATGAAGGCGGAATCAGAAAACCGGCGGTGCACCATCTGCTCTGTGAATATATCGCGCCGGGTTATTCCCCGGTTTCTGCACATGCAAAGGTGAGACCGTTATGAGCTACGAACGGCTGCTCACTGACAGATGCGATATTTATCATGAGACGGTGTCAGTTCCGAAGGCCGGACGCTTCGGGATTCCCGCCGAAAAGCTCCAGCCTGTCTTTTCTTATCCGGAAGTTCCGGATGCTGAAGACGTGCCGTGTCTGTTTGTTGAAAAACAGCAGCAGCTTATTCAGCTTGAGCCTGATCATAAGGTATATCAGAGGTTTCTCGTTCATTTTCCGAAAGAGGCCGTTGTGCGTGTCAATGACAAAATCATTTGGGAAGGACAGGCGTATATTCTGGAAATGCCGAAGAAAGCAAGACAGCACCATTGGGAGGTTATCGCTGTGAGAGATGACAGACTATGAGCATAAAAAACCTTGAACAATGGAATCGGTCGCTGCAAAAGGCATCATCCGGAGAATTTGCCCGTCAGGCAGGCGAATGGCTGGAACAGTCAGGAGAGGATTTTCTCGACTTGGTACGGGAGGAGCTTATTCATTCGGGAGGGATTGATACAGAAGGCCTGCTGTCTTCCTTCCGAAAAGGAGCGCAGGATCATGTATGGATCATTGAAAACGGGGGACTGACCCTTGAAATCGGCACCAATGTAGAGTATGCCTCATTCATAAATGACGGACATTGGACCATCTCAGATGAAAATGTCAGATGGGTGCCCGGGTATTTTCAAGGCTCCCGGTTCATCTATGATCCGTCAGCTTCAACGGGAATGGCGCTCAAAAAACAGTGGATCAGCGGGAATGGGTTTTGGGACAAAGCCCTTCTTTTGTATGAAACACTCTTCGCCGAATCGCTGGACAAGCGTTTCGATCAGTGGCTTAACACGTTGGGGGGAGATATCGGATGAATCGCGAAACTGGTTCAATCGCCGCTTTTTTGTATCAGCAGTGCGGCGTGCCCGTATATGAAAATGAACTGCCTGAACAATTTCAGGTGCCGTCACTATACATTCCGCCCCCGTATGTTTTTGACGAGAATGACACAGTCTCCACCTTTAAGAAGACATACAGTCTGAATGTGAAGCTGTTCCATGCCGACTCGGTGCAGGCGCTCTATGCAGCCGACCGGATCGCCGATGCGGTGAGAGAATCAAGACAGCTGATTCCGCTGCTTACGGAATCAGGGGAGGATACCGGTGATTTCGTCCGCATCAGCCGTATCGAAACAAGAGTCGGAGACAAAGGCGAGGCAGTGATCACAATCCGCTGGACGAGCCGCTACTACTATCAGAAACAAACATCTCCCGCACTGCGGGATGTGGACATTAACAGCGGGGTGATAGAAAAGTGAAACAACATAAAAAGAAAAACGCCGCAGCGGCGGAACGAGCGGTTCTTTATGACACGGCGGATTTAACAAAGCACGCGAAGGAGCTTTTCGGCGTAAAACCTGAGATTCTCCAGGGGGCTTTATTCGGCGTGAAGCAAAAACAAATGACAAAAGCGCAAGCAAAGTCTTACATTGAAGCATTTTTAACCAAGGAGGTCATGCAATAATGAACGGCGGAACATTTACGCAAGGAAAAGAAAAAGAACGTGCCGGGATCTATTTTAACTTTAAAACAACCGCCCAGGAGCGGGTATCGATCGGTGAACGCGGGATTGTCGCCCTTCCCGTCGCATCCGGCTGGGGGGAAGCGAAAACATTCGTTTCCATTTCAAGCATTGAAGATTTGAATAAAAAAGTGGGGCTCAGTATTGAAGATCCGTCACTGATTCTGCTTCGTGAGGCGAAAAAGAAAGCAAAAACCGTTTTGATGTACCGTCTGACAGAGGGAATCAGAGCGAGCGCCGATCTTTCGCAAGGTGTTAAAGCAACCGCTTTGTACGGCGGTTCAAAAGGAAATGACATCATCATCCGCATCAGTGAAAACGTCCTTGATCAGACCGCTTTCGATGTGACCACTTACATGGATGAAGCGGAAGTTGACAAACAAACGGTGAAAAAAGCCGAAGAATTAAAAGCAAACGGCTATGTCACATTCACGGGAACGGGCGAACTGTCGGCTTCCATCCCGCTGACAGGCACTGAAGAAGAATCCGGGGAAACGTTAAACCCGCAGGCAGGCATCCGTCTTGCGGGCGGAACTGATAAAGCACCGGTCAACTCAGACTATACGGATTTTTTAGCTGCGGCTGAAACGGAGAATTTCGATGTCATCGCTCTTCCTGTCGCGGAAAACGATCAGCTGAAAGCGACATTTGCCGCATTCATTAAACGCCTTCGCGATGCGCAGGGACAGAAAGTGCAAGGGGTGACCGCCCATTACAGCGGAGATTATGAAGGCATTATCAATGTTACTGAAGGTGTGCTGCTGGAAGACGGAACCGAGATTAAAGCTGAAGATGCGACCGCCTGGGTGGCAGGCGCAAGTGCCAGCGCCGCATTTAATCAATCCTTAACATTCGTTGAATACGAAGGCGCCGTCGATGTGCTGCACCGCCTGACTCATGATGAAGTGATCGAACGTCTTTCTAAAGGTGAATTCCTTTTCTCTTATGATGCCCGTGATAAGTCAGTCAGCGTTGAAAAAGATATCAACTCATTGGTGACATTTACGGCAGAGAAAAACAAAAAGTTCGCGAAAAACAAAATCGTCCGTGTGCTTGATGCGGTGAATAACGATTTGACACGTGAACTGAAAGCTTTAATTAAATCGAAAAAAGGCACGGGCAGCGATCTTCCTGCGACAAATGACGGCCTTCAATTCGTCAAAACGATGATCATTCAATATTTGACTACGCTTCAGGATGCGGGCGGCATCGCCAACTTTGATTCAGACAAAGACATTACAATCGGGCTGAATGAAGACCGCGACGGCTTTTTAATCGATCTCGCCGTACAGCCTGTGGATGCGGCAGAAAAATTCTACTTTAACGTGGAGGTAAACTAAGATGGCATTAAAAGCGCAAAACACGATTTCAGGAAAAGAAGGCCGTTTATTTCTCGACGGAGAAGAGATGGCGCATATTAAAACCTTTGAAGCAAACGTGGAAAAAAACAAATCAGAAGTAAACATCATGGGCCGCCGCATGACGGGACATAAAACAACAGGCGCCAACGGAACGGGCACGGCAACATTCTATAAGGTCACATCCAAATTCGCCGTCCTTATGATGGATTACGTCAAAAAAGGCAGCGACCCGTATTTTACGCTGCAAGCCGTTCTTGATGACAAATCATCGGGCCGCGGAACAGAACGCGTCACTCTGTATGACGTCAACTTTGATTCTGCAAAAATCGCCGGCCTGGACGTAGACTCAGAAGCACTCGAAGAAGAAGTGCCGTTTACCTTTGAAGATTTCGATGTGCCGGAAAAGCTTTCTGAAACGTTTTAATTAAGATCGGTATGAGTGAAACAGGCCTTTTACAGGCCTGTTTTTTATAAAAAAAAGAGTAAGGGAGTTTTCATCATGAGCGAAAAAAACGAACAAGTATATGATCTATCATTCTTTATGCCGGGTAAAACAGTAGAGGCTGAGGAGATTCGGGTTCCGCTTTCAAAGCGTTTTGTCGATAAAAAAGGAAACATCGTGCCTTTTATTTTTAAAGCCATTACGACTGAGCGCATTGATGAACTGGAGAAGGAAAGCACGACATATAAAAATGTGAAGGGCAGAGGCCGCGTAAAAGACTTAGACAGCCAGCGCTTCTATGCACGGATCGCGGTTGAATCTACGATTTACCCTGATTTCCGGTCTAAGGAGCTCCGCGACGCTTACAAAACGGCAGATCCGGTCGAGGTGGCAAAACGCGTGCTTTCAGTCGGCGGTGAGTATGCAAATTGGCTGAATAAAGCGATTGAGATCAATGGTTTTGAAGATGAATTAGAAGATCTGGAGCAAGAAGCAAAAAACTGATAAAAGATGGGAATAAGGAAGCCGTGTATCTCTATTACGCGATGCATGAGCTTCATTATTCTCCATCAGAACTGAAAGAGTTATATGAAGCACCGAGACATTTTAAGGCGCTGTTGTACGGTTTAATCGGTTACAAGCTGGACATTCTTGAAAAACAAGCGAAGAAAGGGGGAGCGACATCATGGCAAAGCTGACCGCCCGTTTTGAATTGGAAGATCGGGTTTCAAAGAAAATAAGGAAAATCCAAAATGGCTTCAGAGCGCTTGAGAAATACAGGAAAATGACAAAACGCCAAAGTGAAATTGATATACGCAAAGAGAGTAAATCTGTTTTAAGAACAATTGACCGCATCCAGCGCTCTATGAAAAGAAAGCTGGGCGCACAAATGATCTCTATTTCAGCTGAAGACGGAGCCAGTGCCGTCATTCAAAAGGTGCAAACCCAATTAGCGGGTCTGCCTGCGTCTTTAACCATTAAAATAGGAGCAAAAGACAGCGCGACAGCGGCATTTGAGAGATTGCGGGATCTGGCTGCCGGTTTTAAAGGATTTACCGTTTCACTGTATGCGTCAGACGAAGTGACCCCTGCCATGGAACGCATCAAACGCTACATGCAATCTGCGTTAAAGAACGGGTACTCTGTCACTATACGCGTCATAGATCACGTCATGACAACAGTCGGCCGAATTTCAGCGGGCATTGATTCGCTGACGGGAAAAAACAATGTCATTCAATTATCGTTAAACGAAAAGGTGACAGCACAGCTGGCTGTAATGCAAAAGAATATGCCGGACGTCGGAAAAGCTTCTGCATCTGCTGCTCCTGCTTCGCCGAAAAACGATTTTTCAATGCTTGACTCCATTGCAGACACCTTCATGAAAAAAGTCAATGACATCGCATCCAAATTTTATCCGGAAACAATCATAGCGGAACTGGATAAATTCGCTGCAAGCTTTATGAAGAAAGCGGACGAAATCGCAAGCAAATTCAGCCCGGAGACGATTTTAGCAGAGCTGGACAAGTTCACGACCTCTTTCATGGGAAAAGTGGATGAAATCGCGAGCAAATTCAGCCCTGAGACGATTTTAGCAGAGCTGGACAAGTTCACGACCTCATTCATGGGAAAAGTGGATGAAATCGCAAGCAAATTCAGCCCGGCAACGATATTGGCAGAATTGGATAAGTTCACGACCTCATTCATAGGAAAAGTGGACGAGATCGCAAGCAAATTCAGTCCTGCAACGATATTAGCCGAACTGGACAAGTTCACGACCTCATTCATGGGGAAAGTAGACGAAATCGCAAGCAAGTTCAGCCCTGCAACGATATTAGCTGAACTGGATAAGTTCACGACCTCATTCATGGGAAAAGTGGATGAAATCGCAAGCAAATTCAGCCCTGAGACGATATTAGCCGAACTGGACAAGTTCACGACCTCATTCATGGGAAAAGTAGACGAAATCGCGAGCAAGTTCAGCCCTGAGACGATATTATCAGAGCTAGATAAATTCGCTGATTCGTTTATGAAAAAGGTAGACGGGGTCGTGAGTAAATTCAGTCCGGAAGCCATATTGAAAGAACTGGATAAATTCGCTGATTCAATTATGAAAAAGATAGATGACGTTGTCAGCAAATTCAGTCCGGAGAACATATTGAAAGAGCTGGATCATTTTACTGATTCGTTTATGAAGAAAGTCGACGACGTTGTCGGTAAATTCAGTCCTGATAAGCTAATCGACCGCGCCGAACAATTTGTAAATGACACGATTGACCGAATTTCTGAGAAATTCGATTTTCTCAATCCGGATAAGATCTTGGAAAAAGTGGAGCAGTTTACATCCTCACTGTTCGGAGGCATTGATAAAAAGTTCGGCAAATTCAGTCCTGATGCGATCATCGAAAAAGCCGAGGCATTTGTTGATAAAATTGTCAGCAAGATTGCAAAGAAATTTGAGAAATTCAGCCCGGACAAAATCATCGAAAAAGCCGGGGAATTAATAGAAAAAATATTTTCAGGAATCGCTGAAAAATTAGGCAAACTCAATATCGGCGGATTATTAGGAGGCGGCACGAAAAAAGAAAAGAGTAAGGGCGGCCTTTCTGCCGGCGGCACCAACAGCCCGAAGCGTCCTGATCTGACAAAGGGTCCGCAGCGCACGGTAATAGCGCCAAAATCTTCAGGAAAGTCAGCCAAAAAAACCGGCGGGGCTTTGGGGGGCTGCTGTTGCTGTACCGGAGTGACGAGGGGCAAAAGCAGTAAAGTCGAAGGGCGGAATAAATCTTCAAAACGAGGTTCATCCGCAAAGGGAAGCAAACAGGCATCCGTAAATACGCCGAAAACAAAAGGGGCAGGTAAAGGCATCGGCGCGCTTTTGAAAGGCTTAGGAGATTCAAAGGCGCTAAAAGGCGGTATGAAAGGGTTAAAAGGTGCCGCTAAAGGAATTCCCGGCATAGGTGAATTGTTATCACTTACAGATTTAGCCGGCATCAATAAAGATAATGCAGGAGAGAAGGTCGGCTCAGCAGGCGGCGGTCTTGCCGGAGCCGCGGCCGGAGCGGCAATCGGCAGCGTTGTTCCCGGAGTGGGCACATTAATCGGCGGCGCGGTTGGCGGCATCGCCGGCAGTTTAGGCGGTTCCAGCTTGGGAGAGGCCTTTGATTCAGGAGCTTTGAAAGACATGTGGAATGATATTTCCAAAGCGGCGCAAAGTGCTTGGACAACAATACAAGATACTTGGGGAAGCGTTTCATCCTGGTTCATGGAAAATGTATGGACGCCGGTTTCATCAGCTGTCGTCGGAGTGGCGACAAGCATCTGGTCAAATATCGTGAATGCGTGGACGACGATTCAAGGGATTTTCAGCACGGTGTCATCCTGGTTCATGGAAAATGTATGGACGCCGGTTTCATCGGCTGTCGTCGGAGTGGCAACCAGTATCTGGTCAAATATCGTGAATGCGTGGACGACGATTCAAGGTGTCTTCAGCACAGTATCCGGCTGGTTTATGAGCACGGTGTGGGGGCCCGTAAAATCGGCTGTCGTCGGAGTGGCGACGTCCATTTGGAGTAAAATCACAGGAGCTTGGGATAAAATTAAATCCGTTTTCAGTACGGTTTCCAGCTGGTTCATGGATACTGTCTGGAATCCGGTGAAAGACATGGTGAAAAATGTCGGTAAAGGAATATCAGATGCTTTCCAGACTGCTTTAGATACGGTAAAGGGTATATGGAAAGGGTTAAGCGGCTGGTTTGAGAAACATATAAAAGAACCTCTTGTAAAAGTGGGAACAGCCATATCAGATGCTTTTTCTGCAGCATTCGACTGGGTGAAAAAGATTTGGGATAAAACCGGCGGCAAAATGATTTCAGGCATAATGAACTTTGTCACAGGAGGCGGCGGAGATAAAAAGAAAAAACCGGACAAAAACGCCACAGGCGGCTACATTACAAAGCCGACCATTTCCTGGATCGGTGAAGCCGGAAAAGAATTTGTCATCCCCGTCGACAACAATCGCGGACGCGGAAAGATGCTGCTTTCACAAGCTGCGTCTAAGCTCGGCATGCGTGTTGTCGATGATATGGGCGCGGCTTCGGCTCAGTCTTCTGCTGTTCCGGCGGGAACGGGCGGTGTTTCTTCTTCTGCATCTGTGTCGGCCGCAGCGTCTGTGGATTCTTCCGGATTTGCTGGGACGGCTTCATCACTCGGCAAACAGTTTACTGAAGGCTTTGACAGCGGAATCAGCAAAAAAGCGGTGGATATGGACGGCTGGAAGGAAAAAAACATCGGAGCGCCGTTCAATACCCTCATTTCGTCTTCATCCGGTTACGGAAAGCAAGTCGTTGCGGGCTATGCCAAAGGTCAGAATACTTCGCCGACGGGCACCGATTCATTTTTAAAAACAAAGGTGAAAACACCTTATCAATCGGCGGTTAACCAATCGTCATCATGGGGCGCCGCAACGGTGAAAGGATATTCGGCCGGACAGAATGCAAAAGATACGGGAACGTCGCAATACGTAAGCACACATATCAATAAACCGTTTGTGCAATCAAGAGATTCCGCGAACGGCTGGGGGTCAGGCCTGATCGGACACTTCGTATCAGGGATGACTGCAAAAGGAAGCGAAGTCAAACAGGCGGCCAAAGATATGGCCAAAAAAGTCGAGGACGCATTCAGGGAAGAGCTTGATATTCACTCTCCTTCCCGTGTCATGATGAGTCTCGGACGCTTTGCTTCAGTCGGCGTCGTCAAAGGGCTCAGCTCAGTTGACGTGAAAAAATACGCCGAAAAACAGGCAGGCTCGCTTGCAGCAGCCTTTTCCGGCATGGGTGCAGCGGGAGGAAGCGTCAAAGAGTGGCTTTTGGCCGCAATGAAAGCAACCAATACGCCGATCAGCTGGCTTCCGGGATTAATGACGATCGCACAGCATGAGTCAGGCGGCAACCCTAATTCCATTAATCTATGGGACAGCAACGCCAAAGCCGGACACCCGTCACAGGGGCTTATGCAGACGATTCCAAGCACCTTTGAAGATCACAAAGCGCCGGGCATGAATGATATCAGAAACCCAATTCACAACGCCGCTGCCGCTATCGGCTATATTAAAAGCCGATACGGCTCGATCAGCAATGTCCCCGGGATTAAAAGTATGGCTCATGGAGGCCCTTACGTCGGTTATGCCAATGGGGGTCTGATTACCAAGGAGCAGATCGCCCGTGTCGGCGAAGGGAACAAACGGGAGTGGATTATCCCTGAAGAGCGGGGCATCCGGGGCCGTTATCTGCTGCAAAAAGCGGCTCAAGCGCTCGGCATGGAAGTGTCCGATCCGTCCCAGACGGAACCGGCGGCGCTTTCAGCCGGCACGGTTTCCGCAGCCGTTAAAGGCGGCGGACAAACCGTTCAAAAAACGGGAACAAAAGAAATTAAAATCGAATTCAGCGGCGATCAGCATTTCCATAACGGACAGGACGCCGACAGCCTCGCCGCCAAAATCAAACAGGCGCTGATTGATGAACTGCAAAAAGACATTTATACCGGAGCAAAGGGGGCCGTTGCTTTTGACTAAATCTGTTTACGAATTTTGGCTGTCTCAGGGGAAGGACAAGCTCCGGCTTCCCGTTCTTCCTGAAGCGATTGATATCGCAAACAGCGTGCAGAATGATTCCGTGAAAGTCACCGGACTTGGAGAGGTGACGTTTATCGAAGAACCGGGAGCGAAAGAAATTTCGTTCTCTTCTTTTTTTCCGAAACGGTACAGCCCGATTGCCGAATATCAAAGCATCCCTTCGCCGGAAAAAGCCATTTCAGCCATTGAAGCATGGATGAAAGCGAAAAAACCCGTTCAGTTTTTGATTACAGGGACAAAAATCAATGTCACATGCAGCATTGAAAGCTTTAATTACAGCGAAGGTGACAATGAAATCGGCGACCGGAATTTTGATATCGTACTGAAAGAATATAAAACCGCTTCGCCGAGAAAAATCAAACAAAAGAAAAAAACGAAAGCGAAGCGCCCGTCCAAAGCTTCACCCAAAACATATACCGTCAAAAAAGGGGATACGCTTTGGGACATCGCCGGCAAGTTTTACGGAAAACACACGGAGTGGCGGAAAATCTGGAACGCGAATAAAACCGCCATGATTAAGCGAAGCAAACGGAATATCCGGCAGCCGGGGCATTGGATCTTCCCGGGGCAGAAGCTGAAGATACCGCAATGAAACGGGTGAAAAGATGATTGAACTATTTGTCATAAAAGAAACGGAGTGGCTCGAGCTTGTCACAGAAAGCGTAACGCTGGAAGGACACAGATATCAGGCGCCCCGCTCCATCGAAGCGACGATTGTCGTAAAGCAGGGCAGCCAGACGTATTACGGCGTATCAGAAGGGGATACGGTTTTGTTCAAATGGAACGGAAAAGAACTGTTCCGCGGCATTGTCTTTGCAAGAACGCCCGATGAGCATACCGTCGCCTTCACCGCATACGATATGCTTCAATACCTTGTGAAAAACCAGGACGTTTACGTGTTTTCCAACAAGCGCGCCGATCAAATATTAAAAAGGATCGCCAGCGATTTTCAAATTCCCGTCACATCCATTGCCAACACAGGCCATACCATTAAATCACTCGTTTTTAAAAATGATACAAGTCTTTACGATATGATGCTAAAAGCGTTAAAGCAGACAAAAAGCCAGACGGGGCGCAATTATCAGCTCTATTCAGAAAAAGGCAGGCTCGGCTTGCGTGAATGGCCGGAGCCGTCTGACATATGGGTGCTGGAAACAGGAGTTAATATTACAGGGTATCAATACAGCACCTCAATTGATGACACCGCAACCCGTGTCGTCATGCGGCTGCAAAAAGACGATAAAACGATAAAGGCTTCCGCCTCAGACAGCGCGGGCATGAAAACATTCGGCGTTTTGCAGTATACCGAAACGGTTTCTGACGACATTAACGAAGCTCAGCTGAAGCAGCGCGCAAAAGTGAAGCAGGCTGAGAAAAAAGGCGTTAAGAAAGAGCTGAAAAATATACAGGCGATCGGTATTCCTGGGTTGGAAAGCGGATTGCCGGTCTATATTTCAATTCCGGAAATCGGGCTGAAGAAAACCTATTATGTAGATACGGACCGCCATGAATTCCAAGGAACAAAACATACCATGACGATTGACGTCACGGAGAAAAATTCACTTCCGGAGGGGACATCCTGATGAGATTAAGTGATGCCATTAAACATTTAGCCGTCGGAGCGGTTGACGCCGAAGCGCCGGTGGAGCTGATGCCGGCCGAAGTGACCTCCGTTTCGCCGCTCGAGCTGAAATTGAAAGATCACGACAAACTTTTGATTCCGTCTGATGCACTCATTGTGCCGAAGCGGCTGAGATCCGGAGAAGATGATCAGCTCCAGGCGGGAGATCGGGTGATGACCGCCGCTTTAACAGGAGGACAGTCTTTCTTTGTACTGGACAAAATTTAACCGGCATCCGGACGGAGATGTACGAGAATATCAGCCTATTAAAGCCGCTTCATCTGCCGAAGAGGGCTTTTTTACATGAACAAATCTAAAAGGAGCGGGTGCAATGGCCCTGACACCGGAAATCGAATTTGAAGATTTGGAGGATGCGAGTGAGGCCGTTGAGACTTCACAAACCTACCGAATTGATTTTGAAAACAACCGGATTACCAATGAACTGATAAACGGACTGGACGCAATCAGGCAATTCGTCTATATCGCTCTTCACACAGAACGGTATTCATATTCGGTTTTCAGCCATGATATCGGAAACGAACTGCAGGAAGTGCTTTCAGATCAGAACACGACGGATGCTTATAAAAAAATGGAGATCCCAAGACTGATAGAAGAAGCCTTGCTGTATGATGACCGTATTTTGGCCGTTACCAATTTTGAGATTGAGAAAAAAGATGATGCCTTCATCGTCTCTTTTACCGTTGAAACTGATGAGGGCATGCTTGAGATAGAGGAGGTGCTGGGTGAGGATGTTTGAAGCTCAGACGTTTGACGACATTATGGACAGAATGCTGGCGCGCGTTACGGCGGATATTGATACGAGAGAAGGCAGCGTCATTTACAATGCGCTCGCGCCTGCGGCCGCTGAGCTCGCAAAGTCTTATATTTGGCTGGATACCGTGCTGGAGCTCGTGTTTTCCGATACGGCTCAGGGAGAATTTCTGGACAGGCGTGCTGCTGAAGCGGGAATTGAACGAACACCTGCCACAAAAGCGGTCAGAGCCGGAGAATTCACAGCGGGCATCACCATTCCGCCAGGCTCCCGTTTCTTCGTTGATAACCTGTATTTTCAATATACGGGGGATGGAACGCTTGAATGTGAAACAGCCGGTGAAGCGGGCAATGCCGGCATTTCAGGGCAGAACATGCTGCCGCTTGATACAATACCCGGGCTTGAGAAAGCAGTCATGCGCGATATATTAATTCCCGGCCGTGAGGAAGAAGATGACAACAGCTTAAGGGCGCGCTATTTTACCCGTGTCCGCCGGGAAGCAGTCAGCGCAAATAAACAGCACTATAAACAATGGGCCGAAGAGGTTGACGGCGTCGGCAGGGCGAAAATCTTTCCGCTTTGGAACGGAGCCGGAACGGTGAAGGTTGTCATCACAAATGCGAATTTGGAACCGGCATCAGATATTCTGATCAAAAAAGTAAAGGATTATATTGATCCGGACGAAGGGCAGGGAGAAGGACAGGCGCCGATCGGAGCGGCAGTAACGGTGGAAAGCGCCGTATGGAAGGAAATCGAAATCTCCGCTTCCGTGCTGCCTGAGCTGAACAGCTCGATCGATGACGTAAAAGCGGAGATTGAAAAAGGCGTCCTGAATTTATTTAAGAAAATGGCCTTTGAAGAAAACACCGTCCGTTTATCACAAATTAACAACATCGTTTATAACTCGGCATCCGTCAGTGACTACGCCGATATCAAAATGAACGGTGCGGCGGAAAACCTCGTGCTCAGTGACGTGGAAATTCCTAAACTCAAAGAGGTGACAATCCTTGAGCAGACTCGATGAGATGACGGCGTACCTCCCGCCGTTTTTAATCCGATTAAAAGAGATGGCACAACTGCTTGAGGCGGAAGCTCCTGAGTTTGAGCGGCAGAATAACGATATTTTCGATTTGACGGATCAGCTCTTTATCACGACGGCGACATGGGGGCTTGACCGCTGGGAAAAAATATTAAAAATACCGCGGGAATCAGGTGACACGGAGGATATGAGACGGCTCAGGCTGATTTCGAAGATGTCGAATATTCCGCCCATCACACATCAAGCGATCGAGCAGGCGCTAAACCGTTTTTTAAAACATCCGTCAGCTTACGTTCGGATGTTTCCGGGGCAGTATCGTTTTTATGCCGATATCGGGCTTGATGACCTGCAGCACATGAACGAGCTGATTGAAACGCTTGAAAAAATCAAACCCGCTCATTTGGCTTATACACTGAGAGCCGCATTAAACGAAACACTGGAAATCAAAGACCGGGTCATTCTCAACAATCGGAGATACCGAAAAGTCAGTGAACTGAAGGTCGGTTATTCCGTCACACTCAACAATAACGAGGTGGTCTTACCATGATATCAGCCGCTTACAGACATCGTGCCGCAGCCGATCTGAAAAACAGGATCACAAAAGTGCTGTTAAACGGCAAAGAAACTCCGATTGCGGATATTTCCGTAAAAGATGCCGCAGTCACCGTTCTCACACGCAGGGAAGAAGACGTCAAACACATTGAAACCGTGCAGATGCTTGACGAAGCAGGAAGCGTCATCACAGAACGAAAAACAAATTTAGATCTCAGCAATAACAGAACGCTTGATTTAAGATTTACCTTTGAGGTGGTGTAACGATGGCTTACGAAGAAAAAACAGACTGGCTTCCGGACGATCCGATTAACGAAGATGACGTCAACCGCTGGGAAAAAGGCATAAAAGACGCCCACACGGATCTGGCGGCCCATAAAAACGACATGAACAACCCGCACAAAACGACAAAGGCGCAAATCGGCCTCGGAAACGTGGACAATGTCCAGCAGGCAGCAAAAAAAGATTTTGACCAGCACAATCAAGATCTGGACCGGCATGTGACGAAAGCTGAGAAGGATACATGGAATGCAGGACAGCTGTTTAAATTAACGGAAGATAATGGGTTGGCAAAGTATCGAAGCGGTGCTGACTTTAATACGGTAACGGATACAGGTTTATATTATATGAGCAGTGTCACGACTGCATTAAACGCGCCAGTGAATAATAACGGGTATTTGTTTGTTCACAATTACGGAACGTATGCTTATCAGGAATATACGTCCTATAGCAGCAGCGACTCAACGTCGTCAGGCCGCCGAAAGTTTATGCGTAATAAAGTCTCAGGCTCGGATTCTTGGACGTCATGGCGTGAGTTAGAGTCAGTGGAAGGATCGCAGTCAAAGGTCGATGCACATGCTAATAAAACAGATATTCACGTAACAAAATCTGATAAGGATAAATGGAACAATGCGCAGTTAAAAAAAATTTCGAATGATGACGGCCAGCCGTTATTTAATGTCACAACTGATCTTCATGCTGAATTGTTAAATTATCCTTCATTGACCTATTTCTCATATGAAAAAACTGCGGCGAATACCCCTCCTGCAGGCGGACGCGGGTTTTGGACCTGCAGCGTCGGAAAATCATATGGTCATGTTCTTGCCATGACAAATGACAACAGAACATTCCGCAAGTCTTTGGCAAATAATGTTTGGAGTGATTGGGTTGAGCTGGATAACACAGAAGCTGTACAAAAACTAGTAGACGCTCACGCCAATAAAAAAGACATCCATGTCACACAGGCGGATAAAAATATGTGGAACGGCGCACAGCTTTCGAAAATAACAAACGATAACGGCGGCTATCTTCTTACAATTGGTGATGATGATAACTTTCTTGAAAAAATCGTTACAAACGGCAGGGCGTTCGGCACCTTTTATTCAACCGGCAAAGCGGCAAACAGTCCGAGCAACGCTTCGACCCGCGGCATGTTTCATTTTACCTCTCTTGACAGTGAGGGAAAGGGAACGTTTGGGTATGTCATTGCCGTTGATTATAAAAATAATATGTTCACGAACTATTTGGATTTGAACTTGGGCTGGCAAGGCTGGCGGCGCCTCGTTACTGAACTTGATACTGAGAATGTACCTTGGATAAATGTTCCTTATAAAAATGGCGCTAAATCAGGAGACAGGCCGCTTCAATACCGCAAAGTGGGAAACACCCTTCACCTGAACGGACACGTTCTTACGGACAGAGAAGTGGTATTCGGGAGTGTGCCATCCTCTTGTGCGCCGGCCAAAGGCGTTGTAACGATGGTTGCAGCCAGCGGCACCACCGGTTACAGCAAATTTATTATTTATTCTAATGGAGATATGAAGCTGACGGGAATTATGGCCAATATAGAAAATAATGTGAACGGCTATTATATTGACCTTGTTTTGGCACTCACGTAAAGGAGCGAGAATATGAAATTAATATTTCCGTATGACAATGACAACATTTATACAGGCACTCCGATTGAGCTTTATCCGGATTCTGAGACAGGAGATTATTTGATGCCGGCTAACGCTGCGGACTTTCCGCCGGAAATAAACGGCGAAGGCATGTGGCACCCATTTTTTGATGAAGAGAAACAAGAATGGGTGGAAACGGCTGACGAAGCATATAAAGACAGCTTAAAAAAAGATACGGCGCCCGATTCAAACCAGCTTGCAGGCCTCGGGGGACAGCTGGCGAATGAGAAATTGGCCAGAAAAGCAGCCGAACAGGCGCAACAGTCACTCGGCAGGCAATTAGCGTCTTTAAAATTAGAATTATTAAACGTAAAAGGAGAATGAAAAAATGAAGAGACTTAACTTTTGGGTTTACGCTTTGTTTTATAAGTGGGCCTCAATAGAAATGGTAAAACAAGCTATGGGCTATGATGACTGCTCTGCCGAAGATCTGGCGGAAGGTGTGGCCGCGAAGTATATCACGCCTGAGGAATTTCAAGAAATAACGGGTGAAACATACGAAAATTATAAAAATGCTGTGTCATAAGCCAAACGGCTTTTTTTATTTGTCATTTTTAATAAATGAGAAAAGGAGGACGGCCGATGAAAAAGCATTCATTTGAATTTCCCGCCGATCAACTTGGCAGACCCGGCGCAGTAAAAGCTTATCGCGGTAACAAAAACGATTATGTCACACCGGTTGCTGATTTGTCCGGAATGGCAGAGCTTCTTACCAATACGCCGCTAGAAGCGATTGAAGTTTACAGCCAATTCGGACAAGACCGTTTAGGAGCCGTCTTAATAGACAGAGCACAGGGGTGGGCTTATTCGGACCGCAGCGGAACTCTTTTTATCGAAGAGAGTGAGGACAATAATTCGTGGACGGCTTCACATTCTCTCGCAGTAAAAGGCGGAGTGCTGACCACTTCGGGGTGGGTCTGCCTGACAAAACGATATTACCGGTTCCGTTTTGAAAATGGAAATCAAAAGCAGTCCGAATTTGTTTTATACCAATCTGTCGGGACGGGCGGCGATATGGCGTTTTCATATACAGACGTGATTTTTCATGAAAATGCAGCAGAGGCGGGCGAGGGAAGCATCTTCTCGGCGGGCGCTTGGAAAAAACTTCTCGTCGAAATCACCGGCACGGCTGAGTCGGGCCATGTCGCGTTTTGGGGGAGATCCATCTCGGGAAAAAACGTGCCGATCAGAGGAATCAGGTCTGATGACGGGACATCAGCCGCCGGTACGTCAGGCACAGACGAAGTGTGGTCATTTGATATTGCCGGCTTTAAGGAAATCGTTATGGAAATCCAGAGCATTTCCGGCGGGAGCCTTTCTGTCAAAGGCACGGCATTTTCTTAAGAATGAAACTTCCGAAGGGAGGTGAGAACAATGTAAGAGGGGGGAGCGGAAGTGCTTCTGGATGAACAAGCGGTGCAAAAAGAATTCGCAGGCATCAAAGGTGAACAAAAGGTGCTTGAACAGCGGGTGGCCGCATTAGAGCGGGTATCAGACCGGCAGGATCAGCAAATCATGACGCTGAATGAAAAACTGAACAAAATTGACGAAAACACAACATGGATTAAGCGGACCATTACAGGAGCGATCGTGACAGCAATCTGCACGGGCGTCATTGGCGGAGCCATCGCCATCATGTACAATCTGCTGCAAAAGTAAGGGGGAAACCGATATGAAATTCGCGGACAAAGGCACGGTCGTCAGGACGGTGCTTCTTTTGCTTGCTTTATTGAATCAAACTTTGCTGATGTTCGGCAAATCGCCGCTGAATATTCAGGAGGACCAGGTCAGCCAGCTTGCAGATACGCTGTATGCCGCCGGGTCGGCCGTTTTTACAATCATAACGACTGCCGCCGCCTGGTTTAAAAACAATTACGTTACAGCAAAAGGGAAAAAACAGCAGGCTTTATTAAAAATAAACAATTTATCGAAATAGGAGAGATGAGAATATGGTAAAAATCACACAGGATTTTATCCCGGCAGGAAACAATAACCGCCCAGGCTATGCAATGACACCGATTTACATTACGGTGCACAATACAGCCAATACTGCAGTCGGAGCTAACGCCAAAAGTCACGCAAGCTATGTGAAAAATCCCGATACACCGACAAGCTGGCATTTCACAGTCGATGATACGGAAATTTATCAGCATCTTCCGCTGAATGAAAACGGCTGGCATGCCGGTGACGGAAACGGGGACGGCAACCGTAAATCCATCGGTATTGAAATTTGTGAAAACGCAGACGGCAACTTTTCACAGGCCGTGGCAAACGCCCAATGGCTCATCCGCACATTAATGACGTCGCACGGCATCCCGCTTGCAAATGTCGTTGCGCACAAGCATTGGTCAGGAAAGCTTTGTCCAAGAAGACTGTTGGATACATGGGATGAGTTTAAAGCGGGAATCGGTTCTGAGGAAAGACAGACGTATACCGTCCAAAAAGGAGATACGCTGTCGGCGATCGCGCGGAAATTCGGCGTCAGCGTGGCCGATCTGCAGAAATGGAATAACATCGCTGACCCGAACCTGATTAAAGTCGGACAAGTACTGATCGTCAGCCCGCCGGTTGAAGCACTGTATTCTCTCCCGGACGAGGTGATTCAGCTGACAGAGCCGTACACGTCCGGTGAAAAGGTATACCAGCTGCAAAACGCGCTCGCCGCGCTTTATTTCTATCCTGAAAAAGGAGCTGTCAATAACGGAATTGACGGTATCTACGGTCCGAAAACCGCAGATGCCGTGGCCCGCTTCCAATCTGTAAACGGACTGCCGTCTGACGGCGTCTACGGTCCCGCTGTAAAAGCGAAAATTCTGATGCAGCTTTAACAAAAAAGGCTGAGTCCCGTTCACATTGCGGGATTCAGCCTTTTTTCTTTTTTAACCGGTTCAATAGCCCGAGATTCCTCGCCCGCATCCTCAGCGAATAAGCGGAAAGCCCGAAGCGTCCGTAATCCACAAACTTTACGCGCCTGACAATTTTCTTCACATCATCACCTGTCGCATCTCTTTGTTGGTTTTATTATATGAAAGATAAGGAAAAAAGGAATAAGGACAAGAGCCGTGTCTCCTGTCCTTAGTGTAATCAAGCTTTTTTTTGTTTATACTTGTCAATCAGCCGCTCGTTTTCTTTGAAAATTCTGGCGGTATGAGGGCTGACCTGGTAACTTGCGATACTTGTCATTGAACGTTTTTTAAACATTTTGAACGGTTTCGCTCTTTGTTCCGGCTGCCCGTTTTGAAATGCCTGCTCCATTTAACCGTCACCTTCCTCTTCTATTGGCAGCATTAAATCATAAATGCTCGTTAGCGATGTGAAAAGCAAATAATCGAATTCCGTCAACAGGTTTTCCGACGTGAGTTTGATCACGTAATGGCGGTTCTGGACTGTAAACGGAATAAGCACAAGCCTGCCTTTTTGATCATAGTAGACGTCTTTACGGTTAAGACGGGACTGAACGTCTGCCGCATCAGGCATATGCTCCGTCAAGCGGTCCTTATCCGATTGTGCGGAATAGTCGCACAAGGAAGCCGTGACATTCATTTTTTCGGCATAAGCGGCCAGCAGTCTGCTGATGCCTTCCGCATAAGCTTCTGTACTTCCATAATATACATGGATCGGTTCATTTTTCAACAGATATTGATAGGTTTTCAGTTTTTCAAGATAGGAGTGAAGCATTTCGTTATTTTCTTCTAAAATTTCCCGCGTATCCGTCTCTAATTCATTGCCGGCGAGCTTTTTGATATACGCGCTCAAAAAGATAAACGCATCAATAAGGGCAAAGCAGACGGCAACAATCAAATATTGTCTCCATGCGGCAAAGAGCGATTCAGGATCATATGTCCAATAGACCATGGAGCCCAGTACAAATAGTAAATACCACGTTTTACGGATGGCAAACATTTTTTCTTTTACCTTTGCCTCATACCGCCAGGATGCGTACACATATAAAATGAGTGCGGCCGCCATCGTCCACACCATGATCTGAAAAAACAAAAGCATGAGCATCCCTCGCAATTTGAAAAATGGTCTGCTATGTTCATTCTATGTCATGACATCATTTTCCTGTCACAAAAAAAACCGCTTCTGTAAAGAAGCGGATGTCATCAGAAAAAGAGATCTAGGATGAAAAAGGCGATGGCGCCGAGTGTACCTGCAATCGGCAGGGTGATGACCCATGTAATGAGCATCCGTTTAGCCGTTCCCCAGTTCACGCCTTTTACGCGGTGGGAAGCGCCCACACCGAGAATGGAAGACGAAATGACGTGCGTCGTGCTGACAGGGAGATGAATAAACGTAGCCCCGAAAATAATGGCTGCGCCGGTTAAGTCGGCAGATACGCCGTTTACCGGACGGATTTTCATAATTTTTCCGCCGACGGTTTTAATGATTTTCCAGCCGCCGATGGATGTGCCGAGACCCATTGCCAGGGCACAAGAGAGCTGCACCCAAAAAGGAATGGCATCACTTTTATGTAAATTGGCCGTCATAAGCGCCATCGTAATGATACCCATCGCTTTTTGCGCGTCGTTCGTTCCGTGTGTATAGGACTGAATGGCAGCCGTCAAAATCTGCACTCTGCGGAAGCGTTTATTTGTTTTCGCCAGATTGCTGTCTTTAAAAATCAGCTTCACGATCGAATATACGATAAAGCCGAGAACAAAGGCGATGATCGGCGATAAGATAAGTGCTTCGATAATTTTAATGAACCCTTTATAATTAAGCGTCGCAAAACCTGACGCTGCAATGGCCGCTCCGGCGATCGCTCCGATAATCGCATGTGAAGAACTGCTCGGAATGCCGAAATACCATGTGACCAAGTTCCAGGCGATTGCGGCGAGTAGAGCCGCAAGAATGACAACTGACCCATTGTCTAATGTATAAGGATTCACAATGTCCTTTGTAATGGTTTTCGCCACACCGGTAAATGTCATTGCTCCGAGAAAGTTCATGATGGCGGCCATGACGATTGCGTGCCGCGGCTTCAGCGCTTTTGTCGAAACTGAGGTGGCGATTGCGTTTGCGGTATCGTGAAATCCGTTAATGAAATCAAATACCAAAGCGCATATGACAATTAATATCGTTAAAAGTAATAGAGTATCCATTATAACCCCTCGTTACGCGTTTTTCATAATAATGGTTTCAAGGTTATTGGCAACGCTTTGACAAGAGTCGGCAATTTCCTCAAGCGTTTCGTAAATCTCGCGGTACTGAATCACTTTAATCGGATCGGTTTCTGTGCCGAACAGATTTTTTAATGATTTACGGTGCAGGTTATCACAGCTGTGCTCGTATTCCTTAATTTTAATGGCGTGAGGGTGAATGTCCTTCAATCGGTTTTCTGCAAGCAGCTCAATCGTGATTAAAATTTCCTTCGCGCACTCTCTGATGTATCCACTGAACTTATCGATATGCTCATCGGAAGAAGTGATCGAGAAAATCTCCATCATTGCTGAAAAATGTTCGATTCCGTCAAGCACGTCATCGAGGCTGTTTGTCAGCTCAAGGATGTCTTCACGTTCAATGGGAGTGATAAAAGCTTTGTTCAGCTCTTTAATCATGACATGAACATGATTATCTCCTTTTGTTTCAAACTCTTTTAACGTATCGGCAAATTCCTTTAAAGTCGTCTGGTTCGTCACTTTAAAGTTGACAAAGTATTCTGCGGTTTCGTCTATATTTTTTGCGATTTCTGTTAAAAGGAGTGAGAACTTATCTTTTTTTCTTTTTATCATTAAAAACCCTCCATTGTTTGAATGAGACAATGCACACATCAAATTATTATATAGCCTTTTGTCGAAAAAAAACAGATAAAGTCGAAAAAAACGCCTCTTGATTTTTTCGTAAAAACGTGTCTCATCCTGTTTTTCTTATGTTACCCACTTCGCCAAAAAAACGTAACATACTTCGAATTCAGACATCTTGCTTAAAAAGTATAACAAAAGATGTGAATTTGCTGTCAACTTTTGCACGTGATTTTGCCAGAAAAAAAACGGCTCCCGTAAAAGGAACCGTTTTTATCAGTTTTTTCTGCCGTTTTTCAGCCAAAAATAAAGCGGCAGCCCGGCGAGGCCGATCAAAAGGGACAGCGCGCAGCTCAGTGTATCTGTAATGATCGTGCTGATCAGCACAAACAGTGAACCCGCGATGGCCAAAACAGGAATGATCGGATACAAAGGCACGCTGTAGGCGCGCGGTTTTCCGCCGCTTTTTTTTCTGAGGATAAACACGGCGAAAAAGGCCATGACGTAAAAAATATAAATCATGAAAATAGAGATTTCAGACAGCTTATCGGGATTGCTGGCGATCATAAAAATAATGGCCAGCGCGATCTGAAATGACACGGCAATCCACGGGGTGCGGAACGTCGGATGCACCCGCGAAATCTGTCCGGCAAACGGCAGCTGTTTCCGTTCCGCCATCGCAAACGAGACACGCGGAAAAGCGAGAATCTTTCCGTTTAAACAGCCGAAGATGCTGACGATGATTCCGACGCTGATCAATTTTCCTCCGATGTCGCCAAACAGCATTCCGGCAGCGGTGCCGGTCGCATTTTCACCGAGTTTGACGATATCGGTCGCAGGAAGAATGTGCAGCAGCGCAAAGTTAATGAAAAGATAAATGGCGGTGACGACCAAGAGTCCGCCCGTCATCGCTCTCGGGAGCAGCTTTTCCGGATTTTTCATTTCGCCGCCGAGCGCCGCAAGCAGAATCCAGCCGTCATAAGCAAACAAGGTGGCCAGTATGGCAGCGCCGAAATTCATGTCCGACATGCTGCTTGTAACGGCTGTAAAAATATGCTGATCGCCTTTCCAAAGGCCGAACACGATCATGCAGATAATCGGAATCAATTTGCCGACAGTCGTAATTCCCTGTACGATGCCGCCATATTTCGTTCCGATAATGTTAATGATGCTTAAAAACAAAACGGCTGAAATCCCGATCAATTTAGACCAGCCGGAATCCCAATTGAACAAGTGCGCCATCAAAGAGCCGAAATACAAGCCGATTGCTCCGATAATGGCGGGGCCGTAAATGATAATTTGAACCCATCCGCACAAAAAGCCCCAAAATTCGCCGTACACTTCTTCGAGATATGTATAAAGTCCGCCCGTTTTCGGGATCTGAGTGCCGATTTCCGCAACGGTCAAGCCGCCGGCAAGCGTCAAAATGCCTCCTAACAGCCACGCGATAAGCGCGGTTTTCGCATCACCGGAGTAGGCAAGCACGGCGCCTGGTTTCATAAATACGCCGGAACCGATGATGGTGCCGATAACAAGTGAGAGGGCGATGGTAAGGCCGATCTCTTTTTTAAGTCCGTTTTCTTCAATCTGCATATCCTTTCCCTCCAGATGTAAAATCGTCATGCTGAAAAAACTATTTTCCATATTGTAAACCCTAATTGCTGAAACACGAATAAAATAAATTTTCTGATTTTGTCGTTTTGCCTAAAAGATAAAGGTTTCTGCTTTTGAGAAGGAAAAAATACCGTTTTAAAAGCGAACATTAATGGTTTTTTTATATTGAAGGTTCGTTATTTAGGAAACGGCAGTCTGCAGACCGTCTGTGAAGCAGATGGGTTGACTTTACGATCCGGATAACATAAATTGTATATATAAAATATCTCGAAATCGAGATAATTGACTGGAGGATAACATAATGAAAGTTAATGGAATACACCATGTATCAGCATTGACGGCTGATGCGCAGAAAAATTTAGATTTCTATCGGAACATCCTGGGACTGAAGCTTGTGAAAAAGTCCGTAAACCAAGATGAACCGACGATGTATCATTTGTTTTACGGTGATGAAACAGCCAATCCGGGATCTGAATTGACGTTTTTCGAGATTCCGCGGATTGCGCCGTTTCATGCGGGGACAAACAGTATTTCTTCAATCGGCCTGCGTGTCCCGGATGCACAAGCGCTGCAATATTGGAAAAAACGATTTGAAGAGCACCAGGTCTCTCACAGTGAGATCGTGAAAATAGCGGGCAGGGACACACTCGCTTTTCAGGATCATGAAGGACAGCGGCTTGTGCTGACAGCTGACGAAAAAGGAAAAGACATCGGTGAAGCGGTGAAGCAAAGCGGCATACCGGAAGAATATTCTTTCCGCGGTCTTGGTCCTGTTGAATTGACCGTCCCGTATGCAGAACCGACGCTGCGTGTGTTAACCGATGTGCTGGGCTTCACTGAAATCGGGAAAGAAACGCATGAAGACCGGGGCACGGTTACGGTGCTCGAATCCGGAAACGGAGGCGCGCGTACAGAAGTCCATCTCATTGAAAGAAACGATCTTCCGCGCGAGCGTCCTGGAAAAGGCAGCGTGCACCATGTGGCCTTCCGCGTTCAGAATGAAGAGGAGCTTGCTTTATGGCACCGCATCATTACGAAAGAAGGTTTCAGCAACTCAGGCATTGTAGAGCGTTATTATTTCAAAGCGCTGTACTTCCGGGAACCGAACGGAATTCTGTTTGAATTGTCAACGGACGGTCCGGGATTTATGGTTGATGAAAAACCTGAAGAGCTAGGCAAAACGGTTGCGCTCCCGCCTTATCTCGAACACCGCCGTTCTGAAATAGAAGCGCGGCTGAAACCGATTCAGTAAATCAGAAATCATGACAGATGCCTCCCGGCTTGACGGGGGCATCTTTTTTTGCTTTTTACCCGTTTTGTCATTCTTTTTACCTATTTGTAAACGGCAAAATAATTGTCTTTGTTTATTAATAAATTTTTCACATTTGGTTGTTACACTTGTTCAAAGTTAAACAAAAGGAGTGAAAACACAGGTGAAAATGAAAAAACGCGAGATAGACGCAGTCTTAATTCTCATTTTACTCGCTTCCGCATTCTTGAATATGTACAACATCTGGAATGACGATACGGTGAATCCTTATTACACCGCAGCGGTAACGAGTATGCTTCAAAGCTTTCATAATTTCTTTTACGCTTCATTTGACGCAGCCGGGTTTATCACGGTAGATAAACCGCCTGTTACATACCAGATACAAACGATCAGCGCGCTGATATTCGGTATGCACGGGTGGAGCGTCATCCTGCCTCAGGCATTGGCGGGTGTAGGTTCAGTTCTATTCATGTACTTATTAATAAAGCCGACGTTCGGAAAAACGGCGGCGCGCATCGCCTCATTTGTCATGGCGTGTACACCGATCGCAGTAGCGGTCGCGCGGACGAACAATGTCGATGCTTTACTGGTCTTTTTCCTCTTGTTCGCCACATGGCTTCTCTTTAAAGCGATCAGAAAAGGCAGACTGATCTGGCTTTTGGCGGCATTTTTTGTCGTCGGAGCAGGCTTTAACACAAAAATGCTTCAGGCTTATATGATTTTGCCGGCCTTCTTGCTGTTCTATATGATTGCGGCAAACACCACGATTAAGAAAAAAATCATTTCATTGGTAAGCGCGTTAGCCGTTTTAACAGCTGTTTCATTGTCATGGCCGCTCATTGTTGACAATATTCCTGCCAGCAAAAGGCCATATGTCGGAAGCAGCCAGACAAACTCCGTATTGGAATTGGCTTTCGGATATAACGGGATTCAGCGGCTGACAGGGCAAAGTTCCGGCGGCGGCCAGGGCGGGCCGGACGGAAACGCATCGAAAGAGATGTCTTCTTCAGGCGGTTCTTCACAAATGCAAAAACCGCCTGGCCAGTCTTCAAGCAGCAGTTCAGCAAGCGGAGACAAATCACAAAACGGCAGTATGACGGCACCTCCATCTAACGGGAAAATGCCAAGCGGCGGTCAAGGAGGCCCTTCAAGCGGCGGAGATGGCGGCGGAGGAAAAAGCGGTGCAGGCACCGGCTCGAAAATGCAATCAGGTTCAGGAATGTTCGGAACGGGAACCCCTGGTCCGCTGCGCCTTTTCCAAACGGAATTATCTGATCAGATCAGCTGGCTCCTGCCGTTTGCGATTTTTGGAATGGCCGGTTTATTGATCGCCGGGGCGAGAGAAAGAAGACGATTATCAGCAGAACAGAAGGAAACGATCTTTTGGGCAGCGTGGCTTGTGCCGATTGCCGGATTCTTCAGTGTCGCAGAATTTTTCCACCATTATTATCTCATTATGCTGGCGCCTCCGATCGCGGCACTTGTCGGTGCGGGATGGGTCGCCCTCGTTCATCTGTACCGCAAGCAGGCGGGATGGAAAACGTGGCTATTGCCGGCCGCTATTCTTGTGACAACCGGATTTGAGCTGTTTATCCTCAGAAACTACAATGATCAAATCGGCGCAGGCTGGAGCATCGGAGCAGGCGTTCTCGGCGCAGTGGCAGCAATCGCCCTGTTCGTATTCAAACAGCGCCAAAAACCGCTCAGTTACTATGTTTCACTTGCAGCCCTTCTCGTCTTAATGGTCATGCCGATTTATTGGGCGAGCACACCGCTTCTGTACGGAGGCAACAGCTCATTGCCTGAAACAGGCCCTCAGCTCGCTTCAACAAGCGGAAAAGGCATGGGAATGGATAACGCATCTGTCAATACAAAACTGATCAACTATTTAGAGAAACACAACGCCGGAGCGGACTATCTATTTGCTACAACCGATTCCAACACGGCGGCACCTTACATTATTAAAACGAAAAAAGCGGTCATGGCGATCGGCGGATTCAGCGGGTCTGACCCGGCCATTACGCTGACTCAATTTAAAAAGCTCGTAAAACAAGGGAAAGTAAAATACTTCTTAACATCCGGAATGGGCAAAGGCGGAAATAACGATATTGTACAGTGGGTTGAGAAAAACGGAAAGAAAGTATCTTCAGATAAATGGCAATCAAGCACAGATCAGAAAACGAAAAATCATGATGCAGCTGATACAAAAAGCAGCAAGGTCGCGGGTAAAAACAGCCGAATGAGCGGCGGGCCGGGCGGAATGAATCAGTCAGCTTCACTATACGAACTTCAATCTGATGAATAGGAGGAAAAAACATGAGCAGACATATTCAATATTCAATAGTCGTCCCGGTTTATAACGAGGAACTCGTCATTCAGACAACCTATCAGCGCCTGAAAGAAGTGATGGATCAAACAAAAGAGCATTATGAATTGATCTTTGTCAATGATGGAAGCAAAGACCGCAGTATTGAGATTTTAAGAGAGCAAAGTCTGATTGATCCGAGAGTGAAAATTATTGATTTTTCCAGAAACTTCGGACATCAGATCGCGATCACAGCGGGTATGGATTATGCAGAGGGGAATGCAATCGCCGTCATTGACGCCGATTTGCAGGACCCTCCTGAATTAATCCTTGATATGATTGAGCAGTGGAAAGAAGGCTACGATGTGGTGTACGCCGTCAGAACGAAACGAAAGGGAGAAACCTTTTTCAAGAAACAGACGGCCTCTATGTTTTACCGGCTGCTGCGGAGCGTGACTGATATTGATATTCCGCTCGACACCGGAGATTTCCGCCTGCTGGACAGAAAAGTCTGTGATGAGATGAAAAGATTAAAAGAAAAAAATCCTTTTGTCAGAGGACTCGTCAGCTGGGTCGGCTTTAAGCAGACTGCTGTAGAATATGAACGAGATGAGCGGCTTGCGGGGGAAACGAAATACCCGCTTAAAAAAATGCTGAAGCTTTCCATGGACGGAATCACAACGTTCTCTCATAAACCGCTCAAGGCGGCAAGCTATGCGGGAATGATCATGTCCGGAGCGGGTTTTCTCTATATGTTTATCGTTTTATACATGAAGCTGTTTACGAACAGCACCATTACGGGCTGGTCCTCTCTGATTGTGATACAGCTGTTATTCAGCGGCATTGTTCTATTAATGCTCGGAATGATCGGCGAATATATCGGAAGGATTTATGACGAAGCAAAAGACCGTCCGCTCTATATCGTGCAAAAAGCGTACGGCATGAAAAACGAAAAGATTTATCGGGACCAGCATATGTCTTAACCGAAACACCCTGTCCGGCCAGCGGACAGGGTGCTTTTTTTATTCATCTGCGGCCGGTCTGCGTGTGCAGAGAGCGCATGATCAGTCCGGTTCCCGAAAGGTTCAGTAAAATGCTTGCGCCAAGCGTCATTCCCCAAGCAGCGTTTTGCTGAGGAAGCTGAATGCTCAGCTGCAGCAAGATCAGGCCGGTAACGACCAGCAAAAGTCCGGTTTGTTTCATGTGTATGTATCCTCCTTTGTACACTAAGTCATACGGCTGATCCAGGCCTGAAGTTTCATCTGTATATAAAAAATCCAAGGCGGCTGCCTTGGATTTTTGTTAAGAAGATGTTTCTTCTTTTTGAGTCAGTTTCATTTTTTTCGTCATTTCCTTGCCGTTTCTGATAATCTTCACGTCAACGGTGCTGCCGACTTTCGTATTCTTGTAGAGAATATTGCGAAGTTCGCTGCCCGTGTCGGTCTCTTTCCCTTTTAAGTTGATAATGATGTCTTCTGCTTTTAATCCGGCTTTGGCTGCAGGTGAGCCCTGCGCCACTTCGCGAATATAAACGCCTTTATTCAGCTGTTTGCCGAAAAGCCCGAGTGTGCCTTCCTGATAGTTTTGCGGCACTTGTTCCAAGTCGATCATGCTCACGCCGATATAAGGGCGCTCCACCTGTCCTTTCGTGAGAAGCTCTTCGGCGATCGGTTTTACATCGTTGCTCGGGATGGCAAAGCCGATGCCTTCTACATCACTTTCGCTGATTTTCATGCTGTTGATGCCGATGATTTTGCCGTCTGTATTCAAGAGCGGTCCGCCGCTGTTTCCGGGATTGATGGCGGCATCGGTTTGGATGACGTTGATGCTTGACTCACCGGCTGACGTAGAGATCGAGACGGTTCTGTTTAAGCCGCTCACGATGCCCTGTGTGACGGTGCGGGAAAGGTCTTTTCCGAGCGGATCACCGATAGCGATGACGGATTCACCCGTTCTGAGAGCGGATGAGCTGCCGAAGCTTGCCGTTTTTGTTACATGTTTATCACTGATTTCTAAAACGGCCAAGTCTGTCAGAGAGTCGCTGCCGACGAGTTTAGCTGTTACATCGGTGCCGTCATATAATGACACTTTAAGGGAAGAGGCGCCTTCGACCACGTGGTTATTCGTAATGATATACGCTTTGCCGTTTGCTTTCTTAAAAATAACGCCTGAACCCGATCCCGTTTCCGCATCATCACCCGACGAATTAGAGTTTGAATCTGAGCTTGATCCGAATCCGAATAAATCGGAACTGCTTTGCTGCTTCTGCAGATTGGTGATCCCGACGATCGCCGGTGAAATGTCTTCCACCATATTCGAAATGCTGCTTGAATTTGCCGATGAACTGTTTGCCGATTTGCCGCTGCCGGAATCAGAAGATGTCTGCTTGGCGGTTACTGATGACGTTTCCTGAGCGGAAGCCGGATTGGAAGTATCTTGAGTCTGATGGTCTCCAAGCGGCGTAAATGTATAGATGCCGAGGGCGAGCCCTCCGCCGATCACTCCGCCGAGAAGCGGTCTGAACCAGCCGAAGCTTCGTTTTTTCTTGTCCTCGTCCGGCGTAGAATATCCGGCCGGCTGCGGGTTTTCTTTTACTAAAAGGACTTCCTGTTCTTTTTGGTCTGTCCGATTTTCATCACGATAGTTATCCATCATGTTCACTCCGTTTCTCTATTTCATCATAGCATGATTTGCCTATTATTACTGACTCCATCTTAAACAAAAAGTGTGGGATAATAATGAAAAGATTGTGGGAAATTGTGAAAAAGACGAAATCGGACGGCGGCGCTTTATATTGACAATTTCCATCGGATTTGAAATAATAAATGAGATATTATGTTCAATCCTTCACATGAAAAGATATGAAAATTCTGTCAAGCTAATGGGGGAAATCTGTTAGCTTTTTCACTTTGTCAAATAGTCAGAAAGGAGCTGTCAAATGAAAGAAAAACATCACTGGATTATTTCTCTGCTTGCTGTATTGGCGGTCGGGCCGGGGCTGATGTCGAATACCGCTCTTTCGGCTGTCCAAAGCCTTGTCCGGCAGACGGTCGGCGGGGAAAACTTTGACTCTTTTCATCCGATTATTATCGGTAATATGGCATTTGCCCTATTCGTGCCGGCGGGGCCGTATTTAAGGAAAAGATTCGGCTCCCGGCCTGTCTATATGATTTCGATGGCCGCGGGTGTCATCGGAGCGCTCCTTGCTGCTGTGACAAATGATATTTATCCGCTCGCCGCGGGCCGTTTTTTACAGGGAGCTGCGGCGGGTACTATGCTGATGATTATGATTCCGATGCTGGTGCTTTCGTTTCCGATTGAGCGCCGGAATTACGCATTATTTGTGTTAATCGGCGGATTTTACGGTTCCGTCATTATGGGGACCGTTTTAGGCACGGCGGCGGCAAGCGCCGGCCATTGGCATTGGCTGTTCGGCATTTTTGGCCTGCTGTCTTTTTTCGGCCTCATTTTCAGTTATATGTGGCTGCGGGATGACGCTCATAAAAATGCTGAAAAATCTCCATTTGACGGCATCGGTTTTCTGTTAGCGGGTGTATCAGCCGTGCTGACCGCCTATACATTTATTCATCTGCCGAAATGGGGCTTTTCATCATGGCAGACATTGGCGGGATTTGGAGGAAGCATCGTCATTCTTCTGATCTTGCTGATCATGCAGTACAGAAACGAACATGCGCTGATTTCGATTAAACTTATGCTGATTCCAAAGCCGATTCTGGGTGTTTTCATGATCGCTGCGGGCAGTATTTCCATAGCGGTCAGTCTTTCTGCATTTCACGGGGAGCTTCAGGCCGCATATCATATGTCACAAACTCAACAGATATTCCTATATGCGAGCCTTTTGGGAGGCGTGGCCATCGCCGCTGTCATCAGTGCATTAGCATATGATAAAGTCGGTCCGGGCATGCTCGGCATAACAGGCTCTGTTATACTGGTGTTCGTGAATTTCCAGTGGATGACGGCGGATCATCATATACCGCTTATTCTATTTGCGGGGCTTTTCGTGATGCTGGCGGCCGGGACAGGGCTTATTGTGGCAGCCGGACTGATGGGAGCCGCGTTGGGCGGACCGCTTCCGGAACTGGTGAAACGCATGACGGCAGTTCAGTTTTTAAGGCTGTTCATTTATATGGGCGCACCTGTTTTAATAGGGTATTTTACGAAAAGAGATGCTTCCGGCACGCTTCGGGGCGCGCGCGGCACACAATCGCCGCATGACCTGCTGATGGGGACATACAGCGATTTGTTTCTTATTGCTTTCATCTTAAGTTTGCTTTTAGTGTGTTTATCATTTGTCATGAATGCGACCGGCATGGGGCATAAGCTGGCGCATAAACCGCATGCCGTTCGTAAGCAGGCGGCTGAAGAGCCTTCGCCGCAGGCTCCTGAACCGATCAGGCATCAGGTCATTCCCGATCATGAATACAGAAGTGCGGTCAGACAGTTTCAGCGTCATCATATAAGCAAAAACAGTATGTAACTTTTTCTATCAGCAAACCCTTTTCCCGGTGAAAAGGGTTTGTTTTTTCCCATAATGGCAGAATGGTATATTGCATGTTTCATCCTTTTTTAATATAATTTGTTAGAATATTCATAATTTAATATCGAAATTTTAAGTAAAAAAGGAGGCATTACATGAAACTGTATCTATCTGTGGATATGGAAGGGATTTCCGGACTGCCTGATGAAACATTTGTCAATTCCCGCATGCACAATTATGAGCGCGGCAGGGTTCTGATGACCGAAGAAGCAAACTGGTGCATCGCAGAAGCGTTTAATAACGGATGCACGGAAGTGACCGTGAATGACAGCCACTCAAAGATGAATAATCTGCTCGCGGAAAAACTTCACCCTGAGGCAGAGCTGATTACGGGGGATGTCAAGCCGTTTTCCATGATGCAGGGGCTTGATGAATCGTATTCAGGCGTGATGTTTATCGGCTATCATGCGAGAGCGTCGATGCCGGGCGTCATGTCGCACAGCATGATATTCGGCGTCCGTCACTTTTACATAAATGATAAGCTGGTCGGTGAACTGGGGTTAAATGCCTATCTCGCGGGATTTTACGATGTCCCTGTCATCATGGCTGCCGGAGATGATTGCGCCGCAAAAGAGGCGGAGGAGCTGATCCCGAATGTGACGACTGCCGCCGTCAAACAAACCATTTCAAGAACCGCGGTCAAATGCCTGTCCCCTCAAAAAGCCGGACGGCTCCTGACGGAAAAAACAGCCTATGCGCTCAAAAATAAAGATAAGGTCAAACCGCTGACTCCGCCTGAAAGACCTGTATTAGGCATTGAATTTGCCAACTACGGACAGGCTGAATGGGCCCATTTAATGCCGGGCACAGAAATCATCCCGGGAACGACAATCGTTCAATTTCAGGCAAAAGACATGCCGGAAGCCTATCAGGCCATGCTCGTCATGACAGAACTCGCCATGAGAACAACATTCTGTTAAAGGGGTGAACGGCATTGCTGCGGTATTTTATCAAACGTTTTATCGCCATGATTATGACCGTCCTCGTCATCACCACTCTGACATTTGTCATGATGAAAGTGATACCCGGCTCGCCTTTTAACGAAGAGCGGGGCACAAACGAAGCGGTCCAGCGAAATCTCGAATCCTACTATCATCTGAACGAACCTCTTATCACTCAATACGCCATCTATCTAAAATCCATTCTTACCTTTGATTTCGGTCCTTCAATTAAAAAACCGTCAGACAGTGTAAACGCCATGCTTGAACGCGGGTTTCCGGTCTCATTTGAGCTTGGGATAACGGCGATCATCATCGCTGTTATTTCCGGACTCGCGCTCGGCATAATGGCCGCTCTCAGGCGCGGCGGCTTTCTCGATTATGCGGCCATGAGCCTTGCGGTGCTCGGGATTTCCATTCCGAATTTTATTATGGCTACACTGCTGATTCAGCAATTTGCGGTTCATCTGAAATGGTTTCCGGCAGCTACCTGGACGAGTCCCGTTCACATGGTCCTGCCGACTGTTGCGCTTGCCGTCGGTCCCATGGCCATTATCGCGAGGCTGACAAGATCAAGCATGGCCGAAGTGCTGACTCAGGATTACATCCGCACGGCAAAAGCAAAGGGGCTTTCTCCCGTCAAAATTGTGATCAAACACGCATTGAAAAATGCTCTTATGCCTGTTGTGACAGTACTCGGGACGCTTGCCGCAAGTATTTTAACGGGCAGTTTCGTCATCGAGAAAATTTTTGCCATACCGGGAATGGGCAAATATTTCGTAGAAAGCATCAATCAGCGTGATTACCCGGTCATCATGGGAACGACCGTATTTTACAGTGTGATTCTGATCGTCCTGCTGTTTCTGGTTGATTTGGCATACGGCCTGTTAGACCCGCGCATAAAACTTCATAAGAAAGGGTGATCCTGATGAATCTCCCGCAAGAAACGGTAAAACACACAGAAGTGCCTGATGACTGGTTTCAGCCGGGCGCGGAAAGAAAGGGTGAAACCGAGTCAGTCAAGCGTCCGGGCCTGTCTTACACTCAGGATGCGTGGCGGCGGCTTAAAAAGAACAAATTGGCGATGGCCGGCCTTGTGATATTATGCTGCCTGTTTCTATCGGCTGTGTTCGGTCCGCTGATATCACCGCACAGCGTGACAAGGCAGACGCTCGCCGAGCAGAATCTTCCGCCGTCTTTTTCACACTGGTTCGGAACCGATGAACTTGGCCGGGACGTGTTTACAAGAACATGGTACGGAGCGAGAATCTCTTTATTTGTCGGTGTGATGGCGGCGCTGATCGACTTTTTGATCGGCGTTATCTACGGAGGCGTCGCCGGCTACAAAGGGGGCCGGACAGACAGCGCCATGATGAGAATCATCGAGGTTCTCTACGGATTGCCGTATCTGCTCGTTGTCATTTTGTTAATGGTGCTGATGGGGCCGGGGCTCAGTTCCATTATCGTCGCTCTGACCGTGACGGGATGGGTCGGCATGGCGCGGATTGTCAGAGGGCAGGTGCTGAGGATGAAGCATGATGAACACGTATTGGCTTCGAAAACGTTTGGAGCGAAAACATTTCGGATCATTAAGAAAAATCTGCTGCCGAATACGATGGGAGCCATTATTGTCCAAATGACGCTTACGGTGCCGGCGGCGATTTTTGCGGAATCATTTTTAAGTTTTCTCGGAATCGGCATTCAGGCGCCGTTTGCAAGCTGGGGAGTCATGGCAAACGACGGGCTGCCGGCGATTTTATCAGGCCATTGGTGGCGGCTGTTTTTCCCCGCTTTTTTCATTTCCTTGACGATGTACGCGTTTAACGTACTTGGAGACGGCTTGCAGGACGCGTTAGACCCGAAACTGAGGAGGTAGGAAAAATGGCGCAGCAAGTTCTTTCCGTTCAAAATCTGCATGTTACTTTTTCAACATACGGAGGCACTGTAAAAGCCGTCAGAGGCGTCAGCTTCGATTTATATAAAGGTGAAACGTTTGCGATCGTCGGTGAATCTGGCTGCGGAAAAAGCGTGACGTCACAAGCCGTGATGGGCCTTCTTCCGAAACATTCGGCAAAGATTGAATCCGGAAGCATACAATTTAAACAGAAAGACCTTTGCCAAATGTCGGATCGGGAAATGCGGGCAATCCGGGGGCGCGATATTTCTATGATCTTTCAGGACCCGATGACGGCGCTCAATCCGACTTTGACCATAGGGAATCAGCTTTCAGAAGCGCTGTTGGAACACCGCGCCATGACAAGAAAACAAGCTGAATCCGAAGTTCTCGCCATGCTGGATCTGGTCGGTATCCCGGACTCGAAATCCCGCCTGAAGCAGTACCCCCACCAATTAAGCGGGGGCATGCGGCAGCGGATCGTGATCGCGATGGCTCTGATCTGCGAGCCGGAAATTATGATCGCCGATGAACCGACAACGGCCCTTGATGTGACGATTCAAGCACAAATCCTTGAATTATTTAAGAAGATTCAAAGAAAAACAGGCGTGTCTATTATCCTGATCACACACGATCTCGGCGTTGTCGCTCAGACCGCTGACAGAGTCGCCGTCATGTATGCGGGGAAAATCGCCGAAATCGGCACGAGGCATGATATTTTTTACCGTCCGGCTCATCCATACACAAAGGGGCTGCTTCGTTCAGTGCCACGGCTGGATATGGAGGATAGTGAGCTTTCGCCGATTGACGGGACGCCGCCTGATTTATTCGATCCGCCGCCGGGCTGCCCGTTTGCCGCCCGCTGCCCGGACAGGATGATCGTCTGTGAAAAGGTATACCCGGCAACAACTATGAAATCCAAAAGCCATATCGTCAATTGCTGGCTTCAGGATCACCGTGCAGAGCGGCTGAAGCAGCAGCTGACGGCAGCAGAGGAAAAAGGGGGATTGAAATGAAAAAGAGATGGGCGATCGGTGTGATTGCTGTTGTTTCGTTTGCTCTGATGGGCTGTACAGCCAATGAACAGGCGGGGACAGAACCCGGCAAAGCAAAAGAACAGGGGGGTGAAACGGTGCTGCGGCTCAATAACGAAAATGAGCCGACCTCACTTGATCCGCCGATCGGATTTAATAATGTTTCCTGGCAGCCGCTGAATAACATCATGGAAGGATTGACGAGGCTCGGAAAAGGTAATAAGCCCGAACCGGCCATGGCGGAAAGCTGGAAGGTGTCCGCTGATAAGATGACATATACCTTCAATATCCGTGATAACGCCGAATGGACAAATGGCGATCCCGTTACGGCGGAAGACTTCGTGTACGCCTGGAAACGGATGCTCGATCCGAAAACGGGCGCATCTTCCGCATTTCTCGGCTACATGATCAAAGGCGGAGAAGAATTTAACAGCGGAAAAGGCAAACACGAAGACGTGAAAGTCACGGCAAAAGATAAAAAAACGCTTGTCGTCACATTGGCGGCGCCGCAGGATTATTTTCTGAGCGTCGTGTCCAATCCGGCTTATTTCCCGATTAATGAGAAGGTCGCCAAGGCTGATCCGAAATGGTTCACTGAAGCAAAAACTTTTGTCGGCAACGGGCCGTTCAAACTGACGGAATGGAAGCATGACGACAGCATGACGATGGTCAAAAACGAGACGTATTGGGATAAAAAGACGGTGAAATTGGATAAAGTCACATGGGCGATGGTCAGTGACCGGAATACCGATTACCAGATGTTCCAGTCGGGAGATTTGGATACCGCCTTTGTGCCGGCAGAGCTGAGCGAGCAGCTGATGGGAGGAAAAAATGTCCGCACGTGGGATCAGGCTGGACTCTATTTCTATCGTTTTAACGTAAAAATGGAGCCGTTTCAAAATGAAAAGATCAGAAAAGCGTTCGCGGCAGCGATTGATCAGAAAGAAATCACGGATTATGTGACCAAAAACAGTGAAAAGCCGGCACATGCCTTTGTATCCCCGGGATTTACTCAGCCTGACGGGAAAGATTTCCGCGAAGCGGGCGGCAGTTTACTAACTCCGGATGAATCAGAAGCCAAAAAACTGCTGGAAAAAGGCATGGCAGAAGAGCATTATGACAAGCTGCCCGCCGTTACCTTGACATACAGCACAAAACCGGAGCATAAGAAGATAGCGGAAGCGATTCAGCAGAAGCTCAAAAGTGTGCTCGGTATAGACGTTAAGCTCGCCAATATGGAATGGAACGTCTTTTTAGAAGAGCAGAAGGGGCTGAAGTTCCAGTTCTCTCAAAGCTCATTTTTACCGGATTACGCAGATCCGATCAGTTTTCTTGAGGCTTTCCAGACGGATAATTCCATGAACCGCACCGGCTGGGGCAGCGCGGCATACGATGGCTACATCAAGCAGGCAAAACAGGAAGCCGATGCCAAAAAACGTTTTGCGCTCATGCATAAAGCGGAAAAGCTGCTCATGAACGAGGCTCCGATCATTCCGATTTACTTTTACAATCAGGTGCATCTGCAGAACAGCGGCGTGAAGGGCATTGTCCGGCACCCCGTCGGTTACATTGATCTGAAATGGGCGGAAAAGTCCTGATCTTACAGCGGAAACATATGCCGCTCTTTTGCCGTTAAAGGAGCGGCGTGTTTCACTTTTCAATCCGGAAAGGAGATTGAAAAAGTCATGAACCATAAACCGAAAGCACTGCAAAAAGGCGACACGGTCGGTGTGATTGCGCCCGCAAGCCCGCCTGAGAGCGGGACGCTGCAAACCGCGCTGCTGTTTTTAGAGAATGAGCTTGGCCTTCAAGTGAAACTCGGCCGGGCGCTGAAGACCCGTCACGGCTATTTGGCGGGAGAAGACCGGGCGCGCCTCGATGATCTCCATGACATGTTTAGTGATCAGAATGTCAAAGCGGTGATATGCGCGTGCGGAGGATTCGGCACGGGCCGCATTGCTGCCGACATCGATTTTGGCTTAATCCGCCGCAATCCGAAAATTTTCTGGGGATACAGCGATATTACGTTTTTACATACCGCCATTCATCAAAATACGGGGCTCGTCACATTTCACGGCCCGATGCTGAGCACGGATGTCGGGCTTGAAAATGCTGATCCCCTGACGAAAGCGTCGTATCATCAGCTTTTTACAGAAACGGAATTCACCTATACGGAGGACATTTCTCCGCTTGAGGTGCTGACAGGCGGAAGGGCCGAGGGAGAGCTTGCAGGCGGCAACCTGTCGCTCATTACGTCCACACTCGGCACGCCGTTTGAAATTGATACGAAAGACAAATTGCTGTTTATCGAGGATATTGAAGAGGAGCCGTATCAAATCGACAGAATGCTGAATCAATTAAAGATGGCCGGAAAACTGTCAGACGCAGCCGGAATCCTGGTCTGTGATTTTCACCAATGCGAACCAAAAAACAGAGAAAAGTCCCTTACCTTAGAGCAAGTGCTGAACGATTACATTGTCAAATCAGGGAAGCCTGCGCTTAAAGGCTTTAAAATCGGCCATTGTTCACCGAGCTTCGCCGTTCCGATCGGAGTTCGCGCGGTTATGGATACGGCGGCCAAAGCGGTAACGATTGAATCGGGGGTTTCCGGAAGGGAGTGATCAGGCGTGAGGATAACAGATATTCAAACGGGACGGATGTCCGTGCCGCTGAAAAAGCCGTTTAAGACCGCTTTGCGCACAGTTTACAATGCTGAATCGGTCATTGTGAAGCTCACTTTTGACAACGGTCTGACCGGCTGGGGGGAAGCGCCGCCGACGGTTGTCATTACAGGCGACAGCGCGGACGGTATTGAAAGCGCCGTCCACGATGTGCTGAAGCCCGCTCTCTTGGGACGGAGCCTTTCCGGCACGGAAGCTGTTCTGTATGATATCAGCCGGCTGTTGGAAAGAAATCAAAGCGCAAAAGCCGCGGTGGATATGGCTGTATATGACGGATGGGCGCAAATGCACGGACAGCCGCTTTACCGGCTTCTCGGCGGCTATCGGAATACACTGGAAACAGATTTTACCGTCAGCGTTAATTCTCCTGAGGAGATGGCGGGGGATGCAGACCGTTATGTGAACAAAGGATTTCATATTTTAAAAATAAAAGTCGGCATAGGTGACATATCGGAAGATGTTGCGCGGATTCAGGCGATCAGATCACGTGTCGGCGGAAACGTCAAACTGAGATTGGACGCCAACCAAGGCTGGACGCCGAAAGAAGCCGTGACTGCGATCCGAAAGATGGAAGACGCCGGCCTCGGCATTGAGCTTGTCGAGCAGCCTGTTCATAAAGACGATATCGCCGGGCTGAAGCAGGTCACAGATGCCGTAGACACGCCGATTATGGCGGATGAGAGCGTCTTTACCCCCCGTCAGGCCTTTCACGTGCTGCAGACGAGAAGCGCCGATTTAATTAATATTAAGCTGATGAAAGCGGGTGGCATAAAGCAGGCGGAAACAATCAATGCGATGGCGGAAACGTGCGGCGTGGAATGCATGGTCGGCAGCATGATTGAGACCAAGCTCGGCATCACCGCCGCGGCTCATTTTGCCGCGGCCAAACGGAATGTGACAAGGTTTGATTTTGATGCGCCGCTTATGCTGAAAGATGATTTGATTCAAGGCGGCATCACATACAGCGGCAGTCAGATTACGATTCCCGATGAACCGGGTCTCGGCATTACCGGTGTGTCGATACAAGAGGAGGCGAAAAGATGAGAGCAGCCGTTACAGCGGCGGCAGCCAATGTATGGACGCTGCCGTCATCTCCCCGTTCAGATGATACGCCCATGCTCGAAAACCCGCCGCAGATCAGAAAATGGTTAGCGTCTATGGGATATGAAGAGCGGCTGCAATTATGCACAGACAACCTTGTCCAAACGCAAGCGCTTTTCGGGGAAGAGGTGATCATTCTCAAAGAGGAAGGGGAATGGGCTTTTGTCGCCGTTCCCGGCCAGCCTTCAAACAAGGATGTGCGCGGATATCCGGGGTGGATGAAAAAAAGCCAGCTTTCAAAAGACGGCCTTCATACATCTTCTCCCGCCGTATGGATTACCAAACCGACAGCTATTTTATATCACACAAACGGCGAACCGGACTTGGAAGTAAGTTTCTTAACGCGTCTTCGGGCATCAGGACGTGAGAAAGGCTTTTTCCGGGTGGTGACGCCGCTCGGAGAACGGTTCGTAAATGAAGCTGACGCAGACGAGTGCCGGCATACGGAAGGACGGGCGGCCGATGTCATCGAAACGGGCATGATGTTTCTCGGGCTTCCGTATTTATGGGGAGGACTGAGCGGTTTCGGGTTTGACTGTTCCGGGTTTATGTATTCGATATTTAAAGCAAACGGCTATACCCTTCCCCGTGATGCAAAGGACCAAGCAAAAGCCGGATGCAGCGCGGCGGTAAACGATATTCGGCCGGCTGACCTTTTGTTTTTCGCCTATGAAGAAGGAAAAGGCGCGATCCACCATGTCGGTTTGGCGCTGGGAGACGGCCGGATGCTGCACTCCCCGAAAACGGGAAAAACAATCGAAGTGCTGTCTTTGGAAGGAACCGTCTATGAAAAAGAATTATGCACCGTACGCCGCTGTATAAGCGAAAAGGGGGAATAGAAAATGACGGCATCTCCGCTCCTTGAAGTCAGCGGGCTGAAAATGCATTTTGACGCAGGAAGAAAGAAAGCCGTAAAAGCAGTCGACGGTGTCAGCTTTCACATTAAAAGAGGGGAAACATTCGGACTTGTCGGAGAATCGGGATGCGGTAAATCGACGCTCGGAAGGGTTATTCTCCGTCTGTATGACCCGACGGCCGGTTCGGTATCATATGAAGGGACGGATATACACCGTGCCGCGGCAGAACAGCGGTCGGTCTTCTTCCGCAAGCTGCAGATGATTTTCCAAGACCCTTACGCCTCGTTAAATCCGCGCCTGACCGTAAGGGAAATTATTATGGAGCCGATGGAAATCCACAATCTTTACAATACAAGAAAAGCCCGTCTGATGATGGCGGATGAACTGCTTGAAGCTGTCGGGCTCCATCCGGATTTCGGCAGCCGGTATCCCCACGAATTCAGCGGCGGACAGAGGCAGAGAATCGGGATTGCCAGAGCGCTCTCTCTGCATCCCGAATTTATCGTGGCGGATGAGCCGATTTCCGCGCTGGATGTGTCGGTACAGGCTCAGGTCGTCAACCTTTTAAAAAGGCTTCAGAAAGAGAAAGGGCTGACATTTTTATTTATCGCCCACGATTTATCAATGGTCAAGCATATCAGCGACCGGATCGGCGTGATGTATTTGGGCCGCATGATGGAAATTACAGAAAGCGCTGCGCTTTACCGGGAACCGCTTCACCCTTATACGAAGGCGCTTTTATCCTCAATCCCGATTCCTGATCCGCTTCTTGAGGACAAGCGTGAACGGATTATTCTGAAAGGGGAGCTGCCGAGCCCCCTTAACCCGCCGAGCGGCTGTGTATTCAGGACGCGGTGTCCTGAAGCGATGGAGCTCTGCGGTAAGATAACACCTGAGCTTGAAGAAGTGAAGGCGGGGCGTTTTGTCGCCTGCCATTTATACAAAAAAGAAAGCTGACAATATAAAGTCAGCTTTCTTTTTTGATTAAACCTGATGCAGAAATGACACGCAGACCGGATACGGAACCGGAATGTCAGATTGAAGCAGAGTCAATTTGCCTGTTTCCGGATCACGTTCAAACAAAACCAGATTTCCCGTTTCTTCGTTTGACGCGACAAGGAATGTCTCGGAAGGGTCAAACGCGAAATCACGCGGCCAGTTGCCTTCTGTCGGCACCCATTCAATAAGAGACAATTCACCGGAATATTGGTTGATCTTATAGATGGCGATGCTGTCATGTCCGCGGTTGGCGGCATAAAGAAATCTGCCGTCTTTAGATATGCGGATCGCACTGCCTTGCGATTTGTCCGTAAAGCCTTCAGGCAAAGCGGAAATGACCTGCAGCTCTCTGAATTCACCTAAGGTCGGGTTGTATTCAAGCGCGATGACTTCATTGCTGATTTCCGTCATGACGTAGGCGTATTTTTCCGCCGGATGGAAAACGATGTGGCGCGGCCCTGAACCCGGTGTGAAAGAATGAGTTTTCACCTCTGTGAGCGAACCGTTTTTCATTTGGTAAGTATACAGCGTATCCGTCCCTAAATCGACGGCTGCAATGTAGTTATGCTCAGGTGTATAGCCTGCGAAATGGGTATGCGGTTTCTCTTGTCTTTCATGAGGACCTGTTCCCGTATGAGCGGCTTCGGCAGCCGGCTCCTGCAGACTTCCGTCCTCATTGACGGGAAAGGCGTGCACTTTTCCGCTGTGGTAATTAGCGGTTAACACATATTCATGTTTATCATCAATGCTGACGTGGCATGGAGACGGGCCTTCAATCAGCTGGTGGTTCACAAAAGTTAATTCCCCGCTGTTCTGATGAATCTGATAGGCTGCGACACCGCCTTTTCCGTCTGCCTTTTCAATGGAATACAGCATGCTGTTATCAGAATTCGGAGTGACGTATGTCGGGTTGCCGAGCTTTGCTGCCAGCTTCGGCCGGCTGAGCCTTTTCGCTTCTGTATCAAGTTCGAAACAATAAATGCCTTCGCTTGCGCCTTTTGTATATGTTCCCGCGTATCCTATGTACTTAGCCATTCGGTTTCCCCCTTTAGAGTCTTGTCTTCTCTATATTAACGTATCTTGAAGGAAACTGCCTTGTAAATGTTTAAGATGTTCTGACAAGCGGCAAGGTGCAGCAGCGGAAGGAACCGCCTGATTTAATAATTTCGGAAAACTCGGTTTCAATGACTGTATAACCTCTTTTTCTGAGCTCGCGGTTCGTATGATGGTGCTGCGGCAGGCTGATAATTGTCTGATTGCCGATTGACAGGATATTCGGGCCGAGCGTGAATTGCTCCTCTTCAGGCACTTCTATCATCTCAAAACGTTCGGCGAGAAGATCAATTTCTTTCTGCCGCAAGCCATTTTTGCAGTATAGCGCTTCCGTTTCCGAGATCATATTAAATACACAGTCCAAATGTAAGAAATCCTCCTTGAGAGGGATCGGCACAACCGTCATCTCCGGCAGCGCCTCCCGCAGCTCCCGGACAGCCGCTTTATCCGTGCGCTTGCTCAGCCCGGCGTAAACGGTGCCGTCTGCGATCAAGATGTCGCCGCCTTCAATGTTCGCTTTTTTCAGTCGCGTATAGGGGATTTTCTTATTGTCAAGCAGGTTTTGAAACACTTTTTCTTCCCCCTGCCGGACTGAAGCCGCCATGTTTGAAATAAACGCCGTCTCGCCTAAGACAAATCCGATATCCCGGGTGAATACCTGCTCAGGCAATGCGGGATCGGCAGGCAGCAGGACGACTTCAATCTGATGAGATCTTAAAATGTCAATAAACTCACTATGCTGTTTGAGGGCAACGGGTATGTTAATATTTTCTTGTTTGAAATGTTTCTGCGTTCCGTTAATAATATCCTTGATGGCCATGTGTTCCGGCCGGCATAAGATGACTGTCTGCAAAGCATCAAACTCACTGCGGCAAGCCGGTTTCCGCGTGGATTTGGGAATGGATACGTTCATGTGATATCCTCCTATCGGTATTCAATGTGCGTTTATTATTCCCGGATGTGATGAATAATGAAACATTTATGAGAGAATATCTAACCAACTTAATATTTAAAATTTTAGACAAAATGGTCAAAGTATTGTTTAATAGGGTACAGATGAATGAGTCAAAACGACCAGACACCAAAGGGGAGTTTAAATAATATGAAGTTGCCAGAATCAAGATTTTGCAAAGAAACAAGGGTTGTTAAAACAAGCAGGGTTTTTCCGCTTGATACGAATAATCACAATACGCTGTTTGGCGGAAAGCTGATGAGCTACATTGATGATATCGCTTCAATTTCCGCGGCCCGCCACTGCCGGTGTGAAACAGTCACGGCCTCAATGGATTCTGTAGATTTTTTGCGCCCCATCGGCCAACAGGATTCCGTATGCCTTGAATCTTACGTCACATGGGTCGGCACATCGTCTATGGAGGTGTTTGTCAAAGTCATTAAAGAACATCTGATGACGGGCGAACGCGAGCTTGCGGCAACGTCGTTTCTGACCTTTGTCGCGCTTGATTCAAACGGGAAATCGGTACCCGTTCCGCGGATCGTGCCGGAAACCGAGGAAGAAGTCATGCTTCACAATACGGCCGTTCAGCGCGCCGGAGAACGAAAAAACCGCTTAAAACACAGCAAGGCCCTGGCCGAGGCGCTCGGAACAGATAAACCTTGGTAATCGTCAAACCGCTTTTTTAAAAAGCGGTTTTTTTATGCTGAGAAAGGACTTTTCCTGCCGGATCCATAATCTATTACAGGGAAAGGAGACGTGGCGTGCATGATGAAACATAAGTCTTCCGGCACCATCCTGACAACCGGGCGTATCCGTCTGCGGACTATGCGGGATGACGATGAAGAAAATTTGTACAGGCTGTTTACCGACAGAGAGGTCATGAAATATTATCCTTCTCTTAAAAGCAGACGGGAAACGAAGGAATGGATTGCCTGGAACAAACGATTGGCCGCAGGATACGGCGTCAGTCTTTGGATCGCAGAGGATAAAGAGACGGGCGCATTTCTCGGTCAATGCGGAATCGTTCCGCAGACGGTAAACGGACACACTTTGATGGAAATCGGCTATATGTTTGCCCGCCGCCGCTGGGGCTGCGGCTATGCGACAGAGGCGGCGAACGCCTGTCTGGACTACGGTTTTCACACGCAGCAATACGGACGCATAGCGGCGCTGATTGATCCGGAAAACGCTGCCTCCGTCCGTGTCGCGGAAAAAATCGGTATGGTGCCCGGTGAGACCGTTACCAAATGGGAGAGGCAGCTGACGGTTTTTGACATCACATCCGACGTTGAACGTTTCGGCGAAATGTAGTATGATACGAACAGACATGTTTTCTAGGGTTCCGCATGTTCATACATGGCCTGGTCCGAGAGAAAACACATATGCGGACATATCCCGCATATGCACACGGAGGGAAAAAAGCCCGGGAGAGTCAATCTCATGTGAGACGACTATCCGGGCTTTTTTGTATTGTCCGGATACAGAAAGGGTGAAGAACATGAAATGGGGTTTAGTGGTCATAGCGGCCGTATTTGAAGTGGTATGGGTCACCGGCCTGAAACATGCTGATTCGGCACTGGCGTGGAGCGGCACGATTACGGGAATCATCATCAGTTTTTATCTATTAATCAAGGCGACAGACAGCCTCCCCGTAGGAACGGTATATGCGGTCTTTACCGGACTCGGAACAGCGGGCACCGTGCTCAGTGAAATCCTGCTTTTCAAAGAACAGGCCGATCCGGTGAAAATCGTGCTGATCGGCGTTTTGCTGATCGGTGTCATCGGATTAAAGCTGGTCACACAGGATAAGCCTGAGACGAAGGAGGAGAAGGCGTAATGCATTGGATCAGCCTGATAGCCGCGGGTCTTTGTGAAATGCTCGGGGTCATTTTAATGAATCAATTTCAAAAAGAAAAGAAAGTCAAATGGATTCTTTTCATTATCGCCGGATTTGCGGCTTCTTTTTCCCTGCTTTCTTATGCGATGGAAACAATCGCGATGGGCACGGCCTATGCGATCTGGACCGGTATCGGCACAGCGGGCGGCGCACTAGCCGGCATTCTTTTCTACGGCGAGCAGAAGGATGCGAAGCGCATCTTTTTCATTGCGCTTATTTTATGCGCTGCCGTAGGGCTGAAAATTCTTTCGTAAATTGATTTTTATCAAATCTTCAGTATAATCTATTAGTAAGTTACGAATTATGAAGATACGAGGGATTAAAACAGATGAATTCATATATGACACAGCGGCTGAAAGAATACCGCCGCGGGAATGAGGAAAAAGGGCGCCTGCTCGTCAGCTGCCCCGACCAGCCGGGAATTGTATCGGCCGTGTCGGCGTTTTTGTTTGAACATGGCGCAAACATTATTGAATCAAATCAATATACGACTGACCCTGAAGGCGGACGGTTTTTTCTTAGGATCGAATTCGACTGCAAGGGCATTCGTGAGAAAAAAGAGGACTTACAGCAGGCGTTCGCCTCAATCGCCCAGACATTCGGCATGACATGGAGCCTGTCTCTGGCAAGTGAGCTGAAGCGAGTGGCGATCTTTGTATCGAAGGAGCTGCACTGCCTTCATGAACTGATTTGGGAATGGCAAAGCGGCAATATGATGGCCGAAATTGCGGTCGTCATCAGCAACCACGAAGAGGCCAAAGAAGTGGTCGAACCGCTGAATATTCCGTTCCATTACATGAAAGCTAACAAAGACATCCGCGCCGAAGTGGAGCGGCACCAGCTTGAGCTGCTTGAGCAGTATGAAATTGACGTGATCGTTCTCGCCCGCTATATGCAGATCTTGACGTCTGATTTTGTATCTGCCCATCCGAATCGGATTATTAACATCCACCATTCATTTCTGCCGGCCTTTATCGGCGCTAATCCGTATAAACGGGCTTATGAGCGGGGAGTGAAATTAATCGGCGCGACATCTCACTATGTGACGGACGATCTTGACGAGGGGCCGATTATTGAACAGGATATTGAACGCGTCGATCACAGAGATCACGCAGAGGATCTGAAGAATATCGGCAGAACGATTGAACGGAGCGTGTTGGCAAGAGCCGTAAAATGGCATCTGGAAGATCGCGTCATCGTTCACGGAAACAAAACGATCGTATTTAATTAATGACGGTCCGCCGGGGAGGCGGACTGTTTTTTATGGACGAAAATATCTTGACAAGAACCTGTTTTCTTTGCATAATATAAAAAAATCATTGAGCGTTGAAGAGGATCAGTACGCAGAACTTTCTGTGACAGAGAGCAAAATGGCCCGCTGAAACATTTTGCCGCATGAAACCTGCCGAACCTGCCTTGGAGTCCTGAGGGGAAAACTCAGGCGCGATAACCTGGCGTTACAGGAAAGCGGGACGCGTGAAAAACGCGTTCAAACAAGGTGGTACCACGGAAAGCCCATTTCGTCCTTATTTTTCAGGATGGAATGGGCTTTTTTTATTGACGAGAGCCGGTTTGGATTGATTGCCACGGAGGAGAAACGATGAAAAAACAAAGAATTGTTGTGAAAATCGGGAGCAGCTCGCTCACCAACAGTAACGGAAGTATTGATGAAGCAAAAATCAAGGAACATACGGAAGCCATTTCTTTATTAAAAGAAAACGGGCATGAAGTGATCCTCATTACCTCAGGCGCGGTGGCAGCGGGTTTTTCCGCTCTCGGCTATCCGTCGCGACCCGTTACGATAAAAGGAAAGCAGGCAGCTGCCGCAGTCGGCCAGACGCTTTTAATGCAGCAATATATGGACCATTTAAAAAGATACGGTCTGACGCCGGCACAAATTTTATTAACAAGAAATGATTTCTCAAAAAGAGAGCGGTACAGAAATGCCTATGCCACTGTAATGGAACTGTTGGAGCGCGGCGTCGTGCCGATTATTAATGAGAATGATTCCACATCAGTTGAAGAGCTGACGTTCGGTGATAACGACATGCTTTCGGCGCTTGTAAGCGGTTTGATTCATGCAGACCAATTAATGATTCTCACAGACATTAACGGGCTGTACGATGCCAATCCGAATGAAAACCCGGACGCAAAGCGGTTCGACTATCTGAATGACATCACACCAGAATTGCTCGGGTATGCCGGATCAGCAGGCTCAAAGGTCGGCACCGGAGGCATGAAGTCAAAACTTCTCGCCGCCCAGACCGCATTGTCGCTCGGGGTGAAGGTGTTTATCGGAACCGGCTCCGGACGGGAAAAACTGATGGGAATTTTAGACGGAAAAGGCGACGGCACATATATCGGCGATAAAGACCTGTCCTCAGTGAATAATACACGGCAATGGATCATGTTTCATTCTCCGATATCAGGGGAAATCATCATTGATGGGGGAGCGGAGCAGGCGATGATCCATAACGGGTCAAGTCTCCTCCCGGCCGGCGTCGCCGATGTCTGCGGCAGTTTTCCGAAAGGGGCCGTAGTGGAAGTCAGAGGACCCGGGGGCATTATCGGCAAAGGGCAGACGCAGTACTCATCCGATGAAATTTTAGAAGCCAAAGGGAAGCGGAGCGACCAGCTTTCAGGAACGAAGCAGGTGGAAGTGATTCACAGAGATGATTGGGTGAATTTATTTGACGAGGGGGAACACAAATGAGTGAAGTATTGCAAAAGGCGGCTTTGGCAAAAGAAGCGGCTGCCGAAATGGTCATGAAAACGACGGCTGAAAAAAACGAAGCGCTCCAATGTATTGCAGACGGACTCAGAAATGAACGCCGGCTGATTTTAACAGAGAATCAGAAAGATATTGAAGCGGGACGGAACAGAGGACTGACACCTGACATTATTGACAGGCTGACTCTTGATGAAAAACGCCTGCTCGATATCGCGGACGCCGTGGAACTGTTAATCGGTCTTGAAGACCCCGTCGGTGAGTCGCTGGAGACCATTCAAAAAGAGAATGGATTATCCATTGAAAAAATCCGCGTGCCCCTCGGAGTAGTGGGCATGATCTATGAGGCCAGACCGAATGTTACCGTAGACGCGGCCACACTCTGCCTGAAAACCGGAAACGCGGTTGTGCTCAGAGGAAGTTCTTCCGCCATCCACAGCAACATAGCGCTTGTCAGTGTGATGAAACGCGCACTTGGGCTGTCAAAGCTTCCGATTGATGCCGTTCAGCTCATAGAAGATACAAGCAAAGAAACCGCCAAACAGCTCTTTACATTAAATGACGGGCTGGATGTATTGATCCCGCGCGGCGGTAAAAATTTAATTGATCTTGTGGTCAGGGAATCAACCGTACCCGTTTTAGAAACCGGAGCGGGCAATTGCCACGTGTACATAGATGAGTCAGCAGATCCTCAAATGGCAAGCGAGGTCGTCATCAATGCCAAAACACAGCGTCCTTCGGTCTGCAACGCGATTGAATCTCTTTTGATTCATGAAAAATGGGCCGAAGAACACGGGCGAAAGCTGCTGAATCAGCTGACAGAAAAAGGGGTGGAGCTCCGAGGAGACCAGATGATTTGCAGACTGGAGCCTCAAGCGAAACAAGCAGAAGAAGCCGATTGGGGAGCGGAGTACCTGGCGCCGATTCTCAGTGTGAAAACGGTGCAGGACGTACAGGAGGCGGTCCGCCACATTCAGCAGTACGGTACAAACCATTCAGAAGCCATTCTGACGGAGAACGCCGAGCATGCGGCTTACTTCCAGACCGCCATTGATGCCGCCGCCGTGTATCATAATGCTTCAACCCGGTTTACGGACGGTTTTGAATTCGGATACGGAGCCGAAATCGGCATCAGCACGCAAAAGCTTCACGCGAGAGGGCCGATGGGGCTTCCGGCGTTAACATCTACAAAAATCATCATTAAAGGAAACGGACAAATCCGGGTATAATCTTTTAAGCTTATCCTTCAAAAAGGGTAGGCTTTTTTTATGCGGAAAGATTGACGCCCTCTATTATATTGTGTAATATTAAATTGCACACAATATATAAAATAGAGGTGAATTTACATGACAAAACCATTATTTACTGCAACCGTATCAGCTGCCGGCGGACGTGAAGGGAAAGTCACGTCTTCTGACGGAGTGCTGAATCTTGATGTTGCCATGCCGGGAACGCCAAGAGCAAAAAAGCTCGAACATGCCACAAACCCTGAACAGCTGTTTGCCGCAGGATATTCAGCCTGCTTTGACAGCGCTCTTCAGCTCGTAGCAAGAAAAGAGCGTCTGAGTATTGAAACAGAGGTCACTGCGCATGTCAGTCTGCTGAAAGATGAAGCAGACCAAGGATATAAACTAGGCGTTACGCTTGAGGTCAAAGCATCCGGCATTGATAAACAGGAGCTTGAAGCCCTTATCCAAAAAGCTCACGGTGTCTGTCCGTATTCAAAAGCGACAGCGGGAAATATTGAAGTGAAGCTTCTGGCAGCAGAATAAAAATAAGGATGCCCATTCGGGGCATCCTTATTTTTTGCCGTGCAGCGTATTCAAAACCTCATAAAGCGCCTGCTTTAACTGCTTTAATTCCTCTTTTGACCGTCCCGTCTGTTCCAGCATGGCAATGGGAATATCCGCCGCTGTTTTCTGCAAGGCCCGTCCTTCATCTGTGAGCCTGATCGTCACGGACCGCTCGTCTTCAGCCGATCGCTTTCTCATGATGATTCCGTGCTGCTCCATCCGTTTCAGCATCGGTGTCAGCGTTCCGGAATCAAGGTACAAAAGCTCTCCCATCCGTTTCACATTCAGTTCTTCGTGCTCCCATAATAAAAGCAGTGCCAAATACTGGGGATAAGTTACGTTGAGCTTATCAAGCAGCGGTTTGTACCGCTTCGTCATTTCCCTTGAGCTTGCGTACAGCAAAAAACAAAGCTGATTCTCCAGTTTCATATGTTCAAAATCTTTTTCTGCCATTACTTCTTTCACCAACTCTTTGTTTGTTAACGTTACCCCTATTGTAGCCGAAAAACGGCCCATTTCCTATTCCAATCATGTTTAAAAATATGAGCAGGGGCAATATATACAGTAAGTACAATGAGGAGGCTGATAATAATGGCATTATTTACTTCAAAAGCGACCGCAGTCGGCGGACGAGCAGGACATATTAAATCCGAAGACGGGGTGCTGGATTTTGACATCATCATGCCGAATGCAAAAAAAGACGGAGAAACCGGCACAAACCCTGAACAGCTCTTTGCGGCAGGATATGCTGCCTGCTTCGGGGGAGCGCTTGAGCTCGCCGCCCAAAAACAAAAAATCGACATGACCTCTGAAATTGAAGGACAGGTCAGCCTTTTAAAAGATGAGAGTGACGGAGGTTACAAAATCGGCGTAACGCTCGTCATTGATACAAAAGATCTTGACAAAGAAACGGCGGAGAAGCTTGTGCAGGCCGCTCACGAGTTCTGTCCGTATTCAAAAGCAACAAGAGGAAATGTAGACGTCAAACTTGAATTAAAATAAATCAACGAACGAATATCCCGGATTTTATATCCGGGATATTTTATTAACGAAAACATCAGTAATGATCTCTTCTCTCCCGGAATAAGAATACGATATAGCACTTTTGCATAATGACACCAAGAGAAAAGAGGGAGATATCGATGTCTCTTCCAAACATACCGAACATCACCCCCGACATTACACTCTCCAGATGTGAGACCCTGAACCTCCTTCTTTCTTCCGTGGCTATGGAAGAAATCGGACTATCCCATATTCTGCAGGCGGAAGCGGAAAGGATTCAAATGTTTCTCGGCGCTTCCGGCGATCCCTCCTTGGAGGAATTGTCATCAATCAATAGAAGCACTGAACGGCTCCTGCGCACCGTCATGAAATCACAACTCCTTTTGCAGACGAAGCTTGAGGACATTATCTTCTTACAGGATTCTGAAGCCTGTATGGACCCGGACGACCCAAGCAATCCGAGTAATCCGGGCGATCCTGATGACCCGTGGAATCCGGACGACCCAAGTAATCCGAGTGATCCGGGCGATCCCGATGACCCGTGGAATCCGGACGACCCAAGTAATCCAAGTGATCCGGGCGATCCTGATGACCCGTGGAATCCAGACGATCCCAGTGATCCGGAAGATCCGTGTGACGGCCTGTTTTACGGCCGCATTGGCTGCTGTGAGTGCGGGGATTGTGAGGACTGCGGTTGGAAGAAAAAAGGCGGGGAGCGTTCATAAAAAAAGAGACGGGTGAAGCATATGCCGTATCCAAGCATTTCAAAAGCGAAACAGGCATCTTTTGAAGCCATGCATTGTCTCACGATTGCGCTGTTACATATATTATCTGTGACCGTGGATAAAAGAAGGGGTTCAAATTACAAAGAAGAAATCAGGCTGTTCTCCGCATTGTGCCGCTGGCAGATGGAAACAGGCGGCCGTCTGTTTTTAATGATCAGCCTGGAAGAAGAGCAGAAGCAGATGTATGAGCGGCACTTTCTTGAAATGAAGACAGTTACGGAACGAACGAAAAAATTCATTTTTGAAAGCCCGCGCGAATTCCGGGCGCATCCCATTACGAAGCGGGCTGTCAGGCAGCTTCAGGAATGGGATACGGAAACTGCCGAACCTGCCGTCAGATGGGTGCGGCCTGTCATCATAACGATGAACGGCACTCCTGAACGGCCTTGGTTCAATCAACAACTCCAAAATCGGGAAAGGTGAGAAAATGAGCGGAAATGCTGAATGTAAACTGACTCTTTGCATGATTGTGAAAAACGAGGAGAGATACATCTCCCGTTGTTTATCAAGTGTACAAGACATCGTTGATGAGATTGTCATCGCAGACACCGGATCACAAGATAATACAAAAGATATATGCAAAAGCTTTCAGGCAAGAGTGTTTGATTTCGAATGGGAGAATGATTTCGCAAAGGCCAGAAATTACGCCCTGCAGCATGCCGAAGGAGATTGGATTTTAGTGCTTGACGCGGATGAAGAGCTCGATCAGGAGACGGGCCGCTTTTTAACTTCGCTGCTTCATGACGGATTACCGAGCCGGGGTCTTTTGAAAATCATCAATTATACGGGGAAGCAGCTCGATGAAAACGAAGCGTTTGAAAGCATGCAGCCGAGACTGTTCCGCAATCATAAAGGCCTTCTGTATCAAGGCAGAATTCACGAGAATATCTCGGCTCCCAATGAGGAAGAAAACAATGCTTTTTTCGCGCTCCCATGTGTGATTCATCACTACGGCTACTTGGAGCAGGAAGAAAAGATCAAGCAAAAACATAAACGGAATATCAGCATTTTAAATGAAGAGCTTTCAGAGGAAAATCCTGATCCGTGGCTTGTCTATCATTTGGCAAGTGAATGCTACAGAATAAAAGACTATGAAAAAGCATTACATCTTGTCAACGGCTCAATTTTTCAATTTTTAAGCGAAAAACGAATGCCTCCGTCTCTCCTGTATTATTTGAAATATACAATATTGCTTGAGCTCAAACGGTATGAAGAAGCCGAACAAGGGATTGAAAAAGTGCTCAAGCTATATCCTGATTACAGCAATCTTCATTATTATAAAGGCCTTGTATTATATCATTTGGAAAAGTACAGAGCGGCAATCAAAGCATTTGAAAACGGAACGCAGGTTGAAGGAGAAAACGCTGATCACTTCATTTTAAAAGGTGCTGCCGATTTCAGAGCTTTTTATTATATGGCCAAATGCCATGCTGCATTAAACCATGATATGACGGCCATCGCTTACGCCAAAAAATCGGTGAAGTTCAATCCTCAATTTAAACCCGCACAAGAGCTTCTGTCTCAATTAAAAAAGGATCAGCGGACAAACGCCTGATCCTTTTTTGCATGTTCCATTAAGATAATCGAATAATGTTTAAAGCTGCACCGGCGCTTCCTCCAAGCAATGTGGCCGCGCCCAATAATCCGAACAGCTGAAGCTGGATGGTGCTGCCTGCTGGCAATGTCACAATAAAGGAGTTATTAAAGTTTGCCAAAGACGCGACCGGGGCGATAATCGAACTTGCAGGAGGAGTGCCGTTGATTAAAATACGCGAACTTACAAGCAGGCCGGCCGTTAAATTAATATGGTAGGAAATATAGTACCGTCCTGCCGGAGCAACGGTAAATATGGTATTTGCGGCATTAGCCGTAATATCTGCCGAAAGGTTTTGTTCATTCGGTAAGGGAATGGTCGTGCCGCCGGCAATAACTGCGACAACACCGCCGCCCGTATTGCTCGCATAGCCGGAAGTTGCTGTCAGACTTGTTCCGGTGATTCCGGTCGGTCCGGTGCCGCCAGTAGCGCCGGTGCTTCCCGCCGCAGCTAAAAGTGTATAGTCAGCTGAGGCTCCAGGGGTTCCCGCCGGGCTGTTTACGTTTGCGACGTAAGAGCTGCCGTTATACAAGACAACCTGTCCGGTTGTGTAAGTGGGGGCGATCAGCGGATTAAAAGCAACAATCCCTTGAAGACCCGCACCGGTGACCCCCCTCGGTCCGGTTGGCCCCGTCGCTCCGGCCGGTCCGATTGCTCCCGTAGGTCCTGCGGGCCCGCCGGCTGGCCCCGTCGGCCCCGTAGCACCAGTCGGTCCCGCCAGTGTAGGGATATTTGAGATACTGTCCAATTTTGAACCGAGAAGAAGCTCCTGTTTCATTAAGCTGTCAAGCGTATCCCGGACGCTCTCATTCAGGTTAAGAATATCAGCAAGACTTGACGGGGGTCCTGTTAATCCGGGAATCGTTCCGAGCGCGTATTGGATTTTTTCCCCTTCCGCATTCAGAATATGTGCCATTCCCAGCTCTTCCATAGCAATTGACGAAAGAAGAAGGTTAATGGTATCGTCTCTGGAAAGTGTAACGACAGGGGTGATATTGGGCAAATTAGGCTGTGACACAATGTCCCTCCTTATGAGTTGGCTGAAAATCATTTTATTACGAACAAAGTTCCCCGAAATGAGCGTAAGCAGTACTGTATCATTATATTCACGGATTCTGTCCAAGTTTCTGATTCCCTTCATTAACCAATTGAGCGGGCTATACCGCTGTTTTTGATTTCATCATATATGAAGGAAATACTTTAAATATAGAGAAAATACATCGCACAGCATTCGCAAATCGGTCAAAATGACAGCGGGACATGTGATCGTCTATAAAGCGATGGCTATATATCTTGTGCGTTTCCTGCAAAAACTCTCTTTTTCATTTCAAGTTTTCTGTATACAAGGGCGAGTAGCATGGATGGGATCGTACAAACAATCATTCCGATAAAGGCATACCGGGGTTCAATTTCATATAAAAAACCTCCGAAAATAGTAAATACCGCAGTGCTCCAGCTGAGAGCAAGCGCTGAATATATGCCTTGGGCATTCGGGATTTGCGCGGGTGAAATATTTTTAATTAAGTATTTCATAAATGCATAGTGTCCCATCGCGAATGAACAGGCATGCAGCGTCTGCGCAATACAGAAAATGATGACATGCGGAAAGGCAAATACGAGTATCCAGCGTACGGTAGCACCAAGCGCCGCCAGAGCGAGCAAAGAGCCTGCCGTAAATTGATGAAAGTATCGGTCCGCGATTGCAAAGAAGATAATCTCCGCGATAACGGCGATGTTGATGATGATTCCGATGGCATATGCGGGCGTATCGATTTCCTGCAAAAAGAGATAACCGTAATTGTAGTAAGATGCATGTGCCGCCTGCAGTAAGATAACGATTGCAAGCACCAGACCGAAATATTTGATGCGGAATAAGGCAAACATGCCCTCTTTTCTTGCGCGGTCTGTTTCCGGCCGTTTTGAAAGAACAGCTGGCGCATGCATAAAGCTGAGACATGCGAATATCAGGGTGCCCAAAAGCAGTGCCCATAAAATCGCTTGATCTCCGAATATACCTGTAAAGACGGACAGGATGACGCCGGCTGAAACAAAACCCGCGGACCCCCACTGGCGGCTTGTCCCATAAGCCTTTAATTCGTTATGCTGTACAAGGACGCCGCAAGCGCTGTCTAAAGCAGGCATTAAAGCAGGGTAAAACACATGCAGCACTAATGTGACAAGAAGCAGGCTTTGAAAAGAATCAGCGGGAATATAACATAAAAGTGCGAGAAGCGTCCCGATTCTGGCGCCGTTTAATAAGGCTTTGCTGCTGAATTTTCCTGATAAATAAGGGAAGAAAAATAATGTGGAAATCCCTCTTGCCGCCAAGCCCAGGCTCATAATGAAACTGGCTTCGGATACGGAAACCCCTTTTATATGCACCATCCATCCCGTCCAATAGGGCAGAAAAACACCCCATGTCATAAAAAAACTAAAAAAATGCAGACTCATCCAGCGATATGCTTTCATTCCCGTTCCTCCTTTAATTGGCATGTTATCATGTAAAGACATAAAGACAATATGAGATATCTCATATTTTTGGGGTGGACGATGGAAATTTATAAAGGCGAGAAAAAGCGGCATCAGTTAAAAAAACACTCAATCGCGCATTTATTCTCTTTCCCCGCTGAAGAGTTTATGGAAGTGCGCGAATATGAGCGGGACGAATGGATTATTCAAGAGGGCAGGAGGCCTGACTTCCTGTTTTACGTGATTGAAGGAAAAGCGAAAATATATGTAACCCATCAAAACGGGAAAGTTTCTTTAATTAATTTTATCAACAAAAATGATTACATCGGAGAGATGGAACTATTACATGAAGTGTATTACACAAAAGGAATTCAAGCCTCAGCGAAGACTGTTTGTTTTGCTCTGCCTATTTACCGCTGCCGCGCGCAATTGCTGCAGGATGCGAAATTCCTGCGTGAGTTGGCTAAGTTTTTAAGTGCTAAGGCAACGCTTATGGCTTCGAAATATTCACAAAGTCTGGCGTTCCCGCTTGAAAACCGGCTGGCTGATTTTATTTTGCAGACGGCTTATGAAGGGGTTTATAAAGAGAAGCACGTAACGGTCTGTGATTATTTGGGTGTATCTTACCGTCATCTCTTGCATGTGCTGACGCAATTCTGCCAAAAAGGGTATTTGCAAAAAGAAGGGCGGGGCTATCAAATTAAGCAGCATGATTCACTAAGTGAACTTGCGGAGGCGCTGAAGAATAAGTAGCACGCCAAGAAAAAACAGCCACCCGCGATTTGCGGATGGCTGTTTTCATTATACAAGCTGAGCTTGTTTTTTTCGTGCCTGTTTCGCGGCGTCGACCATATTTTTTAATGCCGCAACGGTTTCTTCCTGCTGTCTTGTTTTCAGTCCGCAGTCCGGGTTTACCCAGAAGCGGTCAGTCGGACACACTTCAAGCGCGTCATCAATAATTTGATAGATTTCTTCAGTTGCCGGCACACGCGGGCTGTGAATGTCGTATACACCGAGTCCGAGGCCTTTCACGTAAGGATGTTCTTTCAAGTATTCTAAAAATCCTCCGTGGCTTCGGCTGTGTTCGATTGTAATGACATCCGCGTCAAGATCATTGATCGTATCTACGATATCTTCAAAGTTGCTGTAACACATATGCGTATGAATCTGCGTCTCATTTTGCACAGAAGACGTCGTTAACCGGAATGCTTCTGCGGCCCAAGTTAAATATTCATCCCAATCCTGCGTTTTTAACGGCAGTCCTTCGCGGAGCGCGGGTTCATCCACTTGGATAATCTGAATACCGGCATCTTCAAGCGCTTTTACTTCTTTTCTGAGGGCAAGCCCGATCTGGAAGGCGATTTCTTTTCTTGAAATATCCACACGCGGGAATGACCAGTTTAAGATGGTGACAGGTCCCGTCAGCATGCCTTTCATGTGTTTTTCCGTCAGCGATTGGGCGTAGACCGTATCTTTTACCGTCATCGGTTCGATAAATTCGACATCTCCGAAAATGACAGGCGGACGTACGCAACGTGAACCGTAAGACTGCACCCATGCATATTTCGTAAAGGCGAATCCGGCCAGTTTTTCACCGAAGTATTCGACCATGTCCGTCCGCTCAAATTCTCCGTGAACGAGCACGTCTAAGCCGATTTCTTCCTGAATGTCAACCCAGCGCTTCGTTTCCGCATTAATAAAGGCTTGGTACTGTTCATCCGTCCAATCTTTTTTCCGCCATTTTTGCCGTGCGCTTCGCACCTCGGCAGATTGAGGGAAGCTTCCGATTGTCGTCGTCGGCAGAAGAGGAAGACCGAGTGATTCATTCTGCAACGCCAATCGTTCTTCAAAGCTTGCCGGACGGGAGAAATCTTTTTCCGTCAGCTGATTCAGCTCTTCTTTTTGAGCTGAGTTCGCTCCTGTTGCGAATGCTTTTAAAGCCTTAAGTGCCGCTTTTGATTCTTCGATCTGCTCACTGACGGCCGCTTTGCCGGACAGAAGCCCTTCTTTTAAGACGCCGAGTTCCGCCAGTTTTTCTTTAGCGTATGACAGGCCGTTCAGCAAATCCTTTTCAAGATGCTCGTCAGGGTGTTTCGCCACCGGCACGTGCAGAAGGCTGCTTGAAGGCTGAATCCATAACTCCTCAACATCAGCGTGGCTGAGGATATCCAGAGCCGCATCAAGGCGTTCTTCAACATCGATTTTCCAAATGTTCCGGCCGTCGACCACACCGGCTGCCAGCACTTTATCTTTCGGGAAGCCGTGCTTTTTCAGCTGCTCAAGGTTTCTGCCTTTATCATGTACGAAGTCAAGCCCGATTCCCTGTACAGGGTAAGAAACGAGTTCTTCATATGCATCAACCGAATCGAAGTATGTCTGCAGGAGGACATTCAGTCCTGAAAGCTCTTTTGTGATCGCCTCATAGAGGTCTTTGGCGGCGCGGACGTCTTCAGAAGAAGCTGTCACAAGGGCAGGCTCATCAATCTGAACCCATTTGACGCCTTCTGCTTCAAGCTCTTTCAGCAGCTGCACATAAAGAGGAACAAGGCGCTTTTGAATCGCTTTCGCTTCTGATTCTTCGTATCCTTTCGCAAGCGTGACGAATGTGTACGGACCGACGATGACAGGTTTTGTTTCCGCTCCGAATTCTTCTTTGATCCGGCGGTAGTCGTCAAGCTGTTTGTTTCTCGTCAGACGGAATTCAATGCTTTCGTCATATTCAGGAACGATGTAATGGTAGTTGGTATTGAACCATTTCGTCATTTCACTGGAAACGGCGTCTTTTACACCGCGGGCAATCGCAAAGTATGTATCAACGGGATCCGTGATGCTGCGGAATCTTTCCGGAATCCAGTTAAAGCTGACGGCTGTATCAAGCACATGGTCATAATGGGTGAAATCAGAGACCGGCACGATATCGATATGTTGGTCAAGCTGTGTTTTGACAGCTGATAAGAATAAACCGTCAAGCTCTTTAAGAAACGTTTCTTTATCAGTGTTACCTTTCCAATAAGCCTCAAGCGCTTTTTTCCATTCTCTGTTCAAGCCGATTCTCGGAAAACCGAGGTTCGAAGTTTTGATTGTTGTCATTAAGTTTCCTCCTTTAAGTGAGATGTAACAAAAAAGCCTCTTTCTCATGAGAGAAAGAGGCTTTAACTTCAAAATGCAAGCCTCTCTTATCTCTCAGATCACGTCTGATGGAATTAGCACCGTGCCTTATGAGACAATCGTCTCGGCGCAAAAATCACGCGCCCCATTTCACAATGGAATTACGGTCGGTTGCTGTTGGGGTCAAAAGGCCAATCCCTCGCCCAACTCTCGATAAGAGAAAATATTTCAATTTTTTTGAAAAGTTACATCATTTGTTGGTTATCTTATCAGCTTATTCAGATCACTGTCAATAGAAAATCTCACAATTTAAAAATTGGTGATGTGACAAGCTGATTAATCATTATACGAGAAAAATATCAGAAAGACAGCAGCTGTGCCTGTTCGGCTCTTTCCATCAGCACTTCAGGCGCGTCTAAATACAGAAATCCGTTCCCGGCCAATGTTTTGGAGATGTCCAAAGGAAGGGTCCGCCGCACGAGCTGGGCGTAGACTTCAGCCTCAGAAAGCGTCCGCTGAAACGCGTCCTGTTCAAGCCCTTTTATTAAGGCAAGCGCTCCGCTCACATGCGGGGCGGCCATTGAAGTGCCCGTCAGCTTCCCGTATTTATGGTTGGGAAGGGTGGAGAGAATATTTTCTCCCGGAGCCACCAGGTCAATCTCTTTATTTGCGTTTGAAAATTCAGACGATTTACGGGCGATTGAGACTGATCCGACTGCGATCACTTCGTTGTAAGCGGCCGGATACGACAGTTCCTCTGTACGCTCGTCTCCGTCGCCTTCGTTTCCTGCCGCGCAAACGACCAGAACACCGCTTTTTACCGCATTTGTGACGGCTTCTTTCAATTCAGGCACATCGCTTGGCCCGCCGAGTGACATGGAAATGATATCGGCCTTTTGTTCAACGGCGTAGTTGATGCCGTTAATGATCCATTCGTATTTGCCGCTGCCGTTTTGACCGCCGAGAACTTTAACGATTAAAAGGCTTGCTTCCGGCGCGACACCCGAAATTCCGCCGTTTGAATCATTGGCGGCAATCGTTCCGGAAACGTGTGTCCCGTGTCCGTTATAATCGGAAATCGCGTCTTCTTTGCCTCCGTCATCATCGGTGAAGTTTTTCCCGCCGACAACCCGGTCTTTCAAATCAGGATGATTGATGTCGCAGCCTGTGTCAAGCACCGCGATTTTAATATCCTTGCCTTTAAACCCTTTTGCCCACAACTCTGGCGCCTTAATCACTTTAATCCCCTCAGGAAGCTCGTTCACATCCATGATCTGTTCATCCGTGACATAAGGAATCAAATGCATTTCACCATTCATAAAAAAGCCCTCCTTTTTTATGCTTGCGAGTGGATACAAGGGTGTTGCTACTATTTTATGGCAGAGCATGCCGGCCGGAAAGAGTCATTTGAAGCATTTTCATAAAAAAGGCGTAATCTATCGTACTAAAAAATTTCAAATAAATGGATAGTTTGACAGCTTTCATTTTCATTCATGACCCGCTGACGCTATAATTGGAAATGGGAAAGGAGAAGAGATATGAAGATAAGTGAAGCATTATACAACTATTTTTCAGAACAAGTGGATCAAATTGCGAAAGAGTGGATCGAAACGATGGAAGATTCGGATCCGAATTCGATTTATTCTTTGACAAATCCTGTCATCACAGAAGAACTGACGGAGCAGGATAAAGAATTTTACCGGCATATTAATAAAATGTATATCATGCCGGAAAAAGAATTTTTAGAAGAGTTCGAGCAGTGGGTGATTGAGCTCGCGAAAGACCAGAAGCATCTGGATACACCCGTCCAGTATGTGGTCCGTGAATTCATGAGAAACCGGAGACTATACATCAGTTATTATGATGCGTTTGCCGATAAACATGAATCTTCGTTTGCACAGGGAGAAAGGAAGAAATGGGAGAATTTAATTGTACGAGTATTTGATTTTACGATTTACACGTTTGTCGATCATGCCGAGCATAACTCAAAAATGCAGCTGAATGCGCAAAGAGAAATGATTTTGGAGTTAAGCTCGCCGGTTATCACGCTGAGCAAACGGACGGCGCTGCTGCCGCTTGTCGGCGATATTGACACGGAGCGCGCCAAATTCATTCTTGAAAATACGCTGAGCACATGTGCCAAACGGCTGATTGAACATCTGTTTATTGACCTGTCGGGTGTAGTGGTTGTCGATACGATGGTGGCGCATCAGATTTTTAAATTAATTGAGGCGCTGAACCTGATCGGCGTCACGTCCACTTTATCCGGAATCAGGCCGGAAATGGCTCAAACCGCCGTACAGCTCGGCATTAATTTCTCAGATATTACGATCAAGTCCAATCTCGCTCAGGCTCTCAATTATCATCAATAACATACATAACAAAACAGGCTGCCGAATCACTCCGGCGGCCTGTTTTTATACAAACAACAATGAAATGAGCCAGCTTGCGCCGAATAACAGAAGCACGAGCAGGAAAAAGCACCAGTCGGCGCGGCGCACAGTAACAGTTCTGTAAAACGTGCGGTTTCGGCTCCCCGTAAACCCTTTAGATTCCATCGCGATCGCCGTGCGTTCCGCCTTTCTGATTGCGCCTGCCAATAGCGGAATGGTGAAGCGCCTGACGGCGGAGATCTTGCCTTTCAGCCCGGAATCAGCCGCCGCGCCCCTGATTCTGTGCGCCTGCCGGATGATCAGGATTTCATCTTTCAGAAGAGGGAGAAATCGGAACCCCGCGATAACGCCGTATGCAAGCTTGGGCGGCAGCTTACACTGCTGAATCAGACTGAGCATGAACAGAATCGGATCGGTTGTGAAAAGAAACATCATCGACAAAGCGGAAAAACATAAAATACGAAACGCGATAGAAATCCCGAGCGCCGCGTTATCACTGTTGACGGCAATCGGCCCGAGCTTAAACAGCAGATTGCTTCCGGTTGTCGGGATGTTTCCGAATACGGCGGCTGTCCATAAAGAACCGAAGGCCAGAATGACAAACGGAATCGTGAACAGCAGCCATTTTTTCAGCGGCACACGCCCCGCCGAGAGGACGCCTCCCGCAATGATGATATAAAACAAAGCAGGGGTGTACGGATTATAAATAAACGACAGCATAATGACGCATAACAATACAGCCGCCGCCTTTATTGACGGGTTAACAGCTTCCAGCCGCAAGTTCATTTCTCCGCCTCCTGTCGTGTTTCATCCATTCATACCGCAGCGGCAAAGCCAAATGCGCCTGCTCGGCGATCCCGGTGTTATCAGAAAATAAAGCGTCGGGAGTTCCCCGGAATACCAGTTTCGTGCCGCAGAGCACAAGGATCGTGTCGGCATAATCTGAGACGAGTTCCATATCGTGTGTCACCATTAAAACAGCCGTTCCTTCCTTTTGAATCTCACGGAGCATTTGCATACACTCCCGCGCCGTTTTGGCATCCTGTCCGAAAGTCGGTTCATCAAGCATCAAAACGTTCACATTGTGCATAAGCATCGTCGCGACGCTGAGCCTGCGTTTTTGTCCTTGGCTTAAAGAAAACGGATGCTGTGAGGCATGGCGTCTCAGGCCGAATCGGGTTAACAGCTGAAGAGCTTTCTCCTTTGCGGCTCTGCTGCTTTCAAAACCGAACATCAGCTCATGAATGACGGAATCTGTGACAAACTGGTGTTCAGGATTTTGGAAAACATATCCGATCAGCCGCCGCAGCTCTTTTTCAGAATAGGAATCAATCGGTCTGCCGTCTATTTTGATGTCTCCGCCCAGCGGACGGATGAACTTGGCCGCGGCAGAAAGGAGCGTGGATTTTCCTGTTCCGTTAGGGCCGGCAATCGCGGTGATTGAACCTTTTTTTACGGAAAAGCTAACATCCTGAAAAATGACGTCTGCTCCTCTTGAGAATGACAGCTCGTGAACGCTCAGCGCGTCTTCTGCCGAAAGCGCGGCGGGCCGGGGTTCGGGCAGAGATGGTACAGGTTCGTGAAACAGCTTTTCTTTACACAATGTAAAAGGAATGCTGACGTGCTCCTGCAATGAGATCACACGCGGGATCGGAATGCCGAGCTCCATCAGCTCTCCAATCTTTGTTTCAAAGATAACGTCCGTCTCTCCGTCCATCACCTTCTGACCCGTTTCGTCAAGGACAATCGTCCTGTCCATCCACGGCGCCCAATGATCAAGCTGATGTTCGATAACGAGAAGGCCGAAGCCTTTTTTTGCTTGAAGATCTTTGATCAGCCGCACTAATTCACGTGCGGAATATGGATCAAGCTGTGCCGTCGGTTCGTCCAAAATAATGAGTTCCGGTTCCATCGCAATGATACAGGCAAGCGCCACTTTTTGTTTTGAACCGCCTGACAGCGAAGCGATCGTTCGCGTTTTCAGATGAGTGATCTCTAATTTTTCTAAAACGTCATCGATGATTGCGTCCATATCTTCTTTTGTATATTGCAAATTTTCCAGGCCGAAGGCGATTTCATCTTCAACCGACAGCATGCAAAACTGCTGGTCCGGATCTTGAAACACGACGCCGATGGATCTGGCGGCGGGTTCTGTCAGATGTGAAAGAGGTGTTCCGTATAAAGAAACGGTTCCCGATTGAACCCCATCGCATGCTTCCGGGTACAGACCGTTTAAACAGAGAGCGAGCGAGCTTTTGCCGCATCCGCTCGGCCCGAGCAATAAAGCCCGCTCTCCTTTGCGGAGCTGAAAGGACACGTTTTGAAGAATCGGCTTTTCATCCTGATCATAAGAAAAGGTAAGACGGCCGGCCGATAGAAGGGGTTCAGATGCCTGCATCTTGGTTCACCTGTTTCTTTTTCTTCTTGAATTGTTTTCCGAGCGCCATGCCGTTCAGCACCCCTGTGTAAGCCAGCGCATCACTGATTGCTTTGCCGAGAAGGCCGGCAAGAAGCGCACCTGAGACCAGACGGATGAGAAGCATGACGGCTAATAAACCCGGATTCAAAACAGAGTATCCGGAAACGAACAAGTCATAAATGAAGCTTGTCACAGAAGACCCCATACCGGATAAAAGAAGCACGGGCAGGGTATAAATGCGCCAGCGTGTCGCAAAAAAGACCGCTTCCGCACCGATTCCCTGTGCGATCCCGATCAGAATCACCATCGGTCCTGACGGATTTCCGAGTAAGCACTCCACAAACGCGGCGATGATTTCAGAAACAAGAGCCGCTCCCGGTTTTTGAATAATGTACGCGGCAATTACCGAGACGATAAACCAGATACCGTAAATCGGTTCGTAGCTCATCCGGCCGAAAAATCCTGCCGCTATATTGCTTGCATGAGTTGATACTAAATAAATGACAGCAAATACAACACTGATGACGGACATGACAACAATTTCTCTCATTTTCCAATTTTTCATTGTGATCTCCTGCTTTCTTATCGGATAGTCGTATGTATGAAAGAGTTGATTTTACAGGCGGTTTATATTCAGTTTCATATTGCGGTGTCCTCCCCCGTTTTTTAATGAAAAATAAAAAACTGCATATCCGAGGGAATATGCAGCAGCAGAACGAAAACGCATGGGGAAAAACCCTGCGCTCCGGTCAATCTGCACTTCCCCACGCTGGTATTATCCAGATCGGGTTATAAGGGATCAAAACACGCCTGCCGCATGTTTTATCTCAGCCGATAACAGCACCCCTAGTGCGTTTCCTATACAGTTTTTTATGATGACATCATCATAGTTGATCATGTCTGATTTGTAAACAGCCTTTCTCCGAACAGAGTTTGGAATCGGACCGGAAGATCATTCATAAAGATAAGAAGAGCCCTTTTGATCAAAAGGAAACGGAGGACATCTATGTTTGTTCATACAGTGCAGTCTGGCGACTCGTTATTTTCCATCAGCAGAAAGTACGGATACCCTGTAGACAGCATCAGAAGCGTCAACGGGCTTGAGGAAACGAATATCGTTCCGGGGCAGGCGCTTTTAATCCCTCTTAATGAATATACGGTTCAGCCGAATGATACGTATGCCGTTATCGCGGGTAAGGCTTATGTGCCGCAGATGCAGCTGATGCAGGCAAATCCGGATATTCCGCCGAACCGGCTGCGGGCGGGTATGAAAGTGAAGATCCCTGATATCTCTAACTATCTTGCGGGAACCCTGCAATTTTATGTCATTCGGACGCCTGAAGCGGATAGAGAGTTAATTAATGATTTTGCGCCGTATTCTTCGGCGATTTCTTTGTTTGAATATCATTTTGGCCCGAATGGAGATATCATTAACGATTTAAACGACAGAACCGCAATAGAAACCACATGGCAGAACAGAGTGCGCCCGCTTGCCGTCATTACGAATCTGACAGAAGGGGGATTCAGTCCGGAATTAGCCCATCAAGTGCTGCAAAATCCGACGGCAAGAACGAATCTCGTCAACAATATCGTCTCCTTAACCGTAAGAAAGGGATACGGCGGTGTAAATATCGATTTTGAAAGGGTCAGAGAAGCTGACAGGGACCTCTTCACAGGATTTCTCCGGCAGTTAAAAACCCGGCTTTCAGAGCATCACCTCGCGTTAACGATATCGGTTCCGGCGAAAACAAGTGATGCAGTGCCGTGGCTGAGGGGATATGATTACGGCGGAATCGGAGCTGTCGTCGATTATATGTTCATTATGGCGTACGACTGGCACCACGCCGGCAGTGAGCCGGGACCCGTGGCGCCTTTGACAGAGGTCAGGCAAACGATCAATTTTGCCATCAGCAGGGTGCCGAGAAGAAAAGTGATTCTCGGTGTTCCGCTGTACGGGTATGATTGGGTGATTCCGTACCGTCCGGGAACGATCGGATCCGCCATCTCCAATCAGCGCGCCATGGAAACGGCCATGAAGCATCAATCAGTGATCCGTTATTCCCAGCAGGAGCGTTCCCCTTACTTCCGGTATACTGATGAAAATGGAAGAACGCATGAAGTGTGGTTTGAGGATGTGCGAAGCATGAGTGAAAAAATGGTTCTCGTTCGGGAGTTCGGACTGCAGGCGATCGGCGCGTGGCAATTAACGCTCGGTTTCAAACCGGGCCCGTGGCTGCTTAGGAACTTTTTCACGATCCGAAAAATATAGCTGCATGTCCCGCTCCGCAAGTGATTTTTTTCCTATGATAACGGGTCTTCTTTTGGACAATCTAAAATTGAACAGGAGGTCTGTCATATGAAGAAAAGGGAAGAGCAGTATATCAACGAGGCTGAGTATGTACCGCATCCGACAAAAGAAGGGGAGTACGCCCTCATGCTGCATGAATCCTATCATTTCCTTTCAGAAGAGGATGAAAGCGATTTGCCGGAATAAGGGCTTTATGCCTTTATTCCGTTTATTTTATAGGCATGTGCTGAAATCACAAATTTAAGGTTGACACATTCCTTTTTTTTCTGTAATCTCAGTGTGTCAATTCAAATAAGAACTTCGTTAGGTGAGGCTCCTGTATGGAGATACGCTGCTGCCCAAAAATGTCCAAAGACGCCAATGGGTCAACAGGAATCATCGACATAAGGTGATTCTTAACGCAGCTGGATGGCTGTCCTATGCCATACAGTGCTAAAGCTCTACGATTGAAGGCCCCGCACGTTTATTTGCCGTGCTTGTTTTCGCCTTCATATCAGAAGGTTTTTTTTATGCCTCAAAACGTACACGACTGAGCATGATAAGGAGGTGCGGAGTATGGATTCTCCCCATTCGAGTATGTCAGAAGAAGTACCCATATACAGCCAGATAACCAGTGACGACATGATGAGGAGACAAACCGCCGCACTTCCCTTGACGGACGGCGCGTCTCCGTAAAGGAGGTACGAGTCCCGATGGTCCAAAACATGACCTATGACGAACTCATATTACGCATTATCATTTTATTGCGGGACGGAAAAATAAAAGAATTCCGAAACATGATAGATGAGCTTCAGCCCTATGACATGGCATTTTTGTTTAAAGAAATGCCGGAAAAGCACCGGGCCCGCTATCTGTCATATATGACGGTTGATGACATCACCGATATGATCGGAGAGCTGGAGCGGGAATTTCAGCTTGCCGTTTTGCATAAAGTCGGTAAAACGAAAGCCACTCTCGCAATGAATAAAATGGATAACGACGATCTCGCCGCATTGCTGGAAGAGATGGATGAAGAACTGAAAGAACAGCTTTTATCCAGCATGGAGGCTGAGGAATCAAAGGCCGTACAGCTTTTGATGAACTATCCGCAAGAGTCGGCGGGCCGGATGATGACGAACCGCTTCGTCTGGATTCCGCAGCATTATACAGTAAAAGATGCGGTCGTGAAGCTGAAAAGCTTTGCAGAAATCGCAGAATCAATAAATTATTTGTACGTGATTAATGACAGCAAGCAGCTTGTCGGAGTGCTCTCATACAGAGATTTAATTCTCGGCGAGCCTGACGATAAAGTGCAGGATCTCATGTTTACGCGTGTCATCTCGGCCGGGGTGCTCCAAGACCAGGAAGAGGTCGCCCGCCTGATCCAGCGGTATGACTTTTTAGCCATTCCCATCGTAGAAGAAAATCATGTGCTTGTCGGTATTGTCACTGTCGATGATATTATTGACGTCGTGATTAAAGAAGCCGATGAAGATTACGAAAAATTCGCAGCCTCCGGTAAGGCGATTACATTTGATACGAAAGCGTACGTTGCGGCGTACCGCCGTTTGCCGTGGCTCATTCTGCTTTTGTTTATCGGATTGATTTCCGGAAGCATTCTGAATTATTTTGAAGATACATTGCAAAAAGTAGTCGCCCTCGCGTTTTTCATGCCGATGATCGCGGGAACGACGGGTAATACAGGCACACAGTCACTCGCCGTCGTCATCAGAGGACTGGCTAAAGAAGAAATGAATAAAAAAACCATCTTTAAACTGATTTTCCGTGAACTAAGAACCGGTATCTATATCGGCATCGTCTGTGCGATCGCGATTACGATTGTCGCAACCGTCTGGCAGAAAGACTTAACGCTCGGTTTTGTCGTCGGTTCATCGCTGCTTGCAACGTTGATTATCGGTACGATGGCCGGAACGATCGTCCCTATTATTCTTCATAAACTGAACATTGACCCGGCGATTGCATCAGGACCGCTGATTACGACGCTGAACGATATTTTGTCCTTATTAATTTATTTCGGCATTGCAACTGCATTTCTTCATGCTTTATAAAAAAAGTCCGTCTCACAGGAGGCGGACTTTTTTGATCAGCGGTTTTTATACTTAAAATGAGCATTAAGCTGTCCTTCCAGCATTTTTTTGCGGAGCTGCGGGTCGTTTTTGAGAGCCTGTTCTTTTTTTCGCATGTCTTTTAAAATCTCAGCCGTCTGCACGCCGTCTTCCCGCTTGTTGGCAATATCCATCAGCCGCTCAACGTCCGCGAAGGAATACTTTCTCGTTCCCCGTGATGAACGCTGCGGGTAGATTAATTTCCGTTCTTCATAGTATCTGATCTGTCTGACTGACAATCCGGTTAATTCGCTTACAATGCCGATCGAGATTACTTTTTTATCTTTGTAAGATTGTTCGTCTGTCGTCATTTTTCCACCCCTGGATGTCTTTTACTCATATTATATAAGAAAAAAAGAGAAAAAACCTGACGCTTGTCAGGTTTTCTGACACGGAATAGAAAATTTTAGAAAAAAAGCGGCAGAAAAATTGACAAGGTTAATGCATGGTCCTTTGCCCCGTTTTATGCTTACTGTACAGACACAATGAGGAGGAAGGATAGGAATGGAGAAAGAAAAAGCGGTTTCGCTGGCAAAAGAAATCATTGAATTAGATATGAAACGCGATGAAATGCTGGAGGCGTTCATGCAGCTTGCCGGGGAACACGCTTTTCCGCTGCTCAGAGCCGTCCAGAACGGACTTTACCGAAAAACATCATAATCTACAGAAGTTTTACAATGGCTTTATACGTCTTTGATATAAAAGCGTTATTCTGATCATAGAATAACGGAAAACAAAGGAGGCCGCCATGAGTCGTTTGCTTCAAAATGCATTGGACAAAGAGAGAAACCATTATTCCAAAAAGCTTCTGCAGATCGGAGTCTATACGAAAGAAATACTCAATTCCATGACAATTACGGAGCTGAGAAAGGAATACGCGTATTTTTTTCGGAACATTCCCTATAAAGAACGGAACCCTTATACAAATTAAATGATGTATAAGGGTATTTTTTTATATAAAAAAGAAGGAATTCTGAAAAACGGCACGAATAGAATATAAAACAAAGAACGACTCTTATGAATTGTAAGGGTTTACATTATTTTTTTATAAAAATCTTAAATACGGGGTAGATATGATGAGATTATCATTTAACGAAGAAGAAGTGATGCGTTCGATGAATTTGTACAAAGTTTTTGCAAGGGCTTTCAAGAGTGTGTCTGAACACAGCATCCGAGACAGTAAAGAACACGGTTTTAATCCGACTGAATTTGCCGTTTTGGAGCTGCTCTATACGAGAGGACCGCAAAAGCTTCAGCAAATCGGGTCGCGCCTTTTGCTTGTCAGCGGGAATGTCACCTATGTCATCGACAAGCTTGAAAGAAACGGGTTTTTGGTCAGAGAACAAGACCCGAAGGACAAACGGTCTGTTTACGCCCATTTAACTGATAAAGGAAACGAGTATTTGGATAAAATTTATCCGATTCATTCATTGAGAATTGCGAGAGCGTTTTCAGGACTTATGCCTGAGGAACAGGAACAGCTGATAGCCCTACTGAAAAAAGCGGGAATTCACAGCCAGCATTTGCTTTTCCGTTAAAAGAAAGCGGATACAGACACTCTTCTTCACGAAGAGTGTTTTTTTTCTGTTCCGGACAGTAGAGCCTGAAGCGGTTTTTGCATAAGCTGATACAGGTCGGCATCATTATTTACCAATCATAATGTGACACGCCCCATGCCAAAATATGAGGGTGCTTTGAATATAAAGAAGGTGAACATGTGAGAAGCTGTCTGCTGTCTATATGGTACTTACTTGATCCGCTTTATTTCTTCTTTACCCGGCTGACGCTGATTGATAAACGGCAATCGAATGTATTCCGCGTCCGTTTGACTAGATATAAAGGAAAAGAAGTCATCCTGAGCGACGGAACCAGAATTAAAAAAAACGACGTATTAGTTAAGATTCATCTTCATAATGTCAAACTCCTGAAAGAGCTGCAGCCTATTGAAAGCGCGGTCAGAAGGGGGATTATGCTATATCAGAAGGTATATCAATCCATGCCTCATTTAGCGGATTATATTAACCAGCATAAACGGAAAGACGAGATTAAGGGAGTCGTCGGCATTACAATGCTTCATAAAGGAGCGGCGAGACTCGGTTTTGATGTGATAAAACCGTCCAGCGGCTGCTACAGGCTGTTTAAGAAAGCGGCCCATATTCCCATTTTATACTTTACTGCAAAACAGCTCACCCTCAAAAACATTCCTTACTCCTGCTATTTATTTATTTCCAAAGAAAAATTGATGTGCACGTATCAGACTGAAAAGAGCTGACAAAAAGCGTCAGCTCTTTCTCTTGATTTGCTCAAGCACGATTGAAAGCGGGCCGTCCTGCGGATTCCTGTAAAAATCATAAAACGGATCTCCCTCTGTCCTGACGCGGTTCACTACTGTATCGATCGTATAATCATCAGGTGTTAAAGAGGAGTTGACTTCGCTCCAATAAAGGGGAGCCGCAACCGTTCCCAATTCGTTGCCCCGGGTCGAATAGGGGGCGATAATGGTTTTCCCTTCGGCATGCTGCAAATAATCTAGGTAGAGCCTGCCGTTTCGGTTTTTGATAAACCGCTCTGTCGTAAAAAGATCCGGCCGCGTCCTGACGCAATAATCTGCGATGAGCATTGTGAACGCACGGGTTTCTTCATAGGTGAATGCTTCCGGTGAAAGCGGGATGTAAAGCTGGATGCCCTTATTTCCGGAAAGCTTCGGGAATGACGTAATGCTGAATGAGTCAAACAGCTGTTTCAGCACATGCGCAGCCTCCACTGCCATAGGAAAATCATTCCTTGACGGAGGATCAAGATCAATGACGATTTCTGCGGGCCTTTCAGAATGAACTGTCTGAAACGGAACGTGAAATTCAAGCGCCAGCTGATTAGCCAGCCATAAAAGTGACGGTATGCTGCTGCATACGATGTGCTCGTGGCTCCCGTCAAACACGCTTGAGACAAAGTCCGGCGTGTAGTCCGGTTTGTTTTTTTGAAAAAAAGATTCGCCAGGCGCGCCGTGCGGATAACGGATCACCGTGACGGCCCGATCTTTAAGAAAGGGCATAAGAAAATCGCTCATTTTCACCATATAACTAAGGAAATCTGCTTTCGTTTTTTCACGTTTTTTAAAAACAATCTTATCCAGGCTTGTGAACTGCAGCTTCGGCGGCAGCGTTTTAGAGTGAAGGATAAGCTGCTGATACGTGCATTCCGTCCAATCCATTTCAAACTGAAAAGACACAAAAGATACTTCACGCAGCGTGTCCTGCAATATGGTTAAATACTGCACGGTCATGCAGATAGAAGGCTCAAGTGTATACTCGCCGCTTTTTTGTTTTTTTCCGTGGGTCTCCATAATGGTTCTGACGGCGTTTTTTTCTTCCGCCTGCATGCCGTGGGAAACGGAAGCGATCGGGACGGCGGTGCCGTCTTTTAAAACAGAGGCCGTTACATACCCGTTCTTCGGATTAAACCCGGTTAATAGCACATGTGCCGTTTTCATATGTTTATACTTTTGCCAGTCGGGAGAGCGTTTATTTTCCGCCCAGCCGCTGGAAGCCCTTTTTGCTACGATACCTTCTCCGTCATGGCGGACGACCTTGTCCCAAAGCACATCAAAGTCAGTGTGTTCCGGAATGTATTGAATCGCTTCTTCCGCTAAGTGATGAGGGCAGGCGGGAAGATTTGCTTCGTTAAGCAGTTTGGAAAGGGCGCGTTTCCGTTTCACATACGGTAATGAGACGGTGCCCGCGCCTTCCAGAACGAGGAGATCGAACGCCAGAAAGCGGCACGGCCGTCTATCAGCGGTGCTTTCAATTGCTTCCGTCCGTTTTAAACGTCCGCGGATTTGAAGATGCTCAAAGTCCGCTCTGTACGGATTGATTAAATAGACAAGCTCTCCGTCAAGCGTAATGGGGAACCTGTCTTTCATGTGCTGAAAACACCGGGCCGCAAAAGCCGTGATTTCCGGAAATTGATTCGTCAGCGTCTGTCCGTTTCTGCTGGTTAATGTAACGCCGCTTTCGTCTATGAGGAGAAGACAGCGGAATCCGTCATACTTTACCTCATAGCGCCACTCACTGCCTTCAGGCGGTACAGAGGTCAAAATCGGCTGCATCGTCAGCACCATGATTAAGACGTTCCGGCTTTTTGTCTGGTCGTCTTCTGCTTTTTGCCTCCGCCGCCTGCTGACGCGGCGTCTTTTGTCCGCGCCGGTGCAGCCTGTTCGCGATCCGGCCGCTTCGTCCGGTCAATGCTTGCCTGAAGCGCGCTGACAAGATCGATGACATCTTCGCGCGGGCCGGCAGCAGCCGGTGTCACGCCCGCTTCTTCATGTTCGAGCTTATCGTTAATTTTAGCGAGAAGGGCTTTCCGGTATGTGTCTTCGTATTGTTCCGGGTCAAACTCGGTTGTCAGCTCATTAATTAACGTAATCGCCGTCTGCAGCTCTTTTTCATTAACGGCTGTCTGCTCGGGAACGCCCGGCACATGTCCGGCATTTCTGACTTCATCTGGATAATGAATGGATTCCATCACGATGCAGTTGTCATACACGCGAAGAATCGCAAGCTGCTGTTTAGAGCGGATCGTAATGGAGGCGATCCCGATTTTACCCGTCGTCCTCAGCGCTTCCCGCAGAAGTGTATAGGCTTTTGTGCCGTTATCTCCCGGTCCGACATAATAAGACCGGTTAAAATAAATCGGATCAATTTCCTGCAGCTGGACAAAGTCAACAATCTCAACCGCCTTTTCTTCATGTTCCTGTTTTACGTCTTTCAAGTCTTCGTCTGTCATAATGACGTATTTCCCTTTTACATACTCATAGCCTTTCACGATTTCATCAGGCTCCAGACTCTTTTCACATCCGGTGCAGATTTTTTCGTATTTAATCGGCGCATGGTCTTCTTTATGAAGACTGCGGAATTTTATATCTTTATCTTCAGTGGCCGCAAAGAGCTTGACCGGGATATTGACGAGGCCGAAACTGATCGAACCCTTCCACATCGTGTGCATGAATAAAAACTCCTTTTTGTCTTTATTGTGGATAAACGGGTCCGTTCCATGTGTAGCAACTTATGGGTGATGCGGCGCTTCATGGAGCGGCTGTTCCATTTCCTCAGGCGGAAATGGTCGGCTGAAAAGGAAATGAATTCTTGATTTACAATCAGTGAATCGGTAAGTTCTTTAAAGCGCTGAAGTCCCTGAAAATCATTCCCCGGGAAATGCCCCGCATTCCCATGTAGTGACTGAGAAAATTTCCCGCTCCCATATGAACTGAATCCGCGGTCAGCCGCCGCTTATCGCGAGGGGTGATTTTTCCGGAGAACTTAAGTGATATAACCGCCGCCAGACAAGCAATCAGGAGACAGGCGGGACGTTGTATTGCGCTTGTCATTCCCTCCCGCTATACCGATCTGAAACGACTCACATTTATAACGGGCATGTCTTAAAGATATTTCAGACTCAAGGTTTTGTGTTAAAATCATTCTTAAGTTTCGGAATATAGACGTAAGCCGGGAGTGATAGATCATCGAAGATTTCATCATATCAATAATAGAGGCGTTTAAAAGCTTATCTTACGCCGGGATTTTTTTGGCGCTCAGTATAGAATTCATCCCGGCGGAAATTGTTCTTCCGCTTGCGGGCTATTGGGTCTCAAAAGGGGATATGACGCTTGCCGGGACCGTGTTTGCCGGTTCGCTCGGCGGTGTTTCAGGTCCGCTTGTCTTATATGGAATCGGCAGGCTGGGCGGTCGGCCGTTTTTGCTGAAATATGGAAAGTATATATGGATAAAACCCGAATCCCTGCAGAAATCAGATGATTTCTTTCAGAAGCACGGAGGTTTGGTCGCGTTCAGCGGCCGTTTTATACCGGGGGTCAGGACGCTGATTTCTTTACCGTGCGGCATTGCGAAGATGAATGTCTGGGTGTTCTCTCTATATACATATGCAGCGATGCTGCCGATTACATTTGCTTACGTATACCTCGGAATGAAACTCGGGGAAAATTGGAAAAGCGTCGGTTCCATTCTCGATCAATATATGCTGCCGCTCGGTATATTCATTGTGTTGCTTCTCATTCTTTGGATGTTTTTAAAGAGAAGAAAACAGCGGGCCAAAACAGAAGAAATTTCTCAATTTGTTAAAAAAGTTAAGCGTTGACAAATGATGAAACAGGCTTTATCATGAGCGTATAAACAAATATTTCTTGAAATCCCAAAGGGGAGTAGCGTCCGGATATTCCGGAAACAAAGTCGTCAATTCATGGATCATATCCATCGGCTTTGTTGGCATGCCAATCATTCATGTCTAGCAAGACCTTTGCCTTATATCGGCAAAGGTCTTTTTTGCGTAAAAAACCGCCGGTATAAGCTCGGATGATAGAAAAAAGAAACGGAGGGAATGGATTGGACTTTGCATTATTATTGGAGTATGGATGGGTTCTTCTCGTTTTAATCGGGCTGGAAGGGATTTTGGCGGCGGATAACGCGCTGGTGATGGCTGTGATGGTGAAGCATCTTCCTGAAAAACAAAGGAAGAAGGCTTTATTTTACGGATTGGCGGGCGCATTTATTTTGCGTTTCGGGTCGCTGTTCGCCATTTCTTTTCTGGTGAATGTTTGGCAGGTCCAGGCCGTCGGCGCTTTATATCTGTTTTACATTGCGGTCAGCCATTTGCTGAAGCGGTATGTATTTAAAGATAACGCCGGTCAGAAAACGCAGAAAGAAAGCGGGTTTTGGCAGACTGTCTTGAAAGTGGAGCTCGCGGACATCGCTTTTGCCGTTGACTCCATTTTAGCGGCGGTCGCGCTAGCCGTAACGCTCCCGGGAACACAGCTTCCTGCCATCGGCGGCTTGGACGGCGGTCAGTTTCTCGTTATTTTAGCCGGCGGCGTAATCGGTTTAATCATTATGCGTTTTGCGGCATCAATGTTCGTATCCTTACTGAAAACCAGGCCGGGCCTTGAAACGGCGGCATTTGTGATTGTCGGATGGGTAGGCGTGAAGCTCGCTCTTTATACATTGGCCCATGAGGAACTCGGTATAATTCCGGCAGATGTCATCCATTCGGCGGCCTGGAAAATCATTTTCTGGGCGGTTCTGGCTGCCATTGCGGTTTGCGGATGGTTTATGTCAGGAGCAAAACAAATAGAGTCTGGCGCGCCATCGGAAAAAAGAGAACACGCGTAAAATGATCAAAAAGGGAGTCTGGCTTTTTAAAAAGCAGGTTCCCTTTTTTGTTTGAAACGCTTACATTTAAGACATATGATAACAATTTTATAACAGCATTGTTACAAAAAACACAGAGAAAACCCCCTTAATTCTGCATGGGGGCACGAAATCATGTATAGTACGTCTTATTGGCTTGTCATAATTGAGACAAATGAAATCGATTTCTCTTTTTCTTCCTTTGCGAATCCCTACTAAATTAGCTATGATTATGAGTAGTTATAGGGAGGAACTGAGGTGAAACCAGTGCTTAGCCTTTTGTTTAAATTGGGAAAAAAGAAGCAAACGCTTGAAACATCTGTTGAAAAAATACAAAAAGGCGACAAAGATCTGCAGAACGATTTAATACAGCAATATAAGCCTTTTATCGCGAAGACGGTTTCATCCGTTTGTAAACGATATATAGATGAAAAAGACGACGAATTCAGCATCGGGCTGATCGCGTTTAACGAAGCTATTGAAAAGTATTCGGCTGAAAAAGGTAATTCGCTGCTTGCATTTGCAGAGCTGATTATAAAAAGAAAAGTGATAGACTATATCAGAAAAGAAGCAAGAACCGCTCAGCATATCAATATGGATGTGCAGGAAGGCGACGACCAGGAATCTTCGCAGAGCCTTATCGAAGCGGAGCTTTCCATTGATGAATACCGCAAACAGATAGAACAGGAACAGCGCCGGGAAGAAATTCTTTTTTTTCAGAAGCAGCTGAAAGAATACGGCCTGTCTTTTAAAGAGCTGCTGGAACAATCGCCGAAGCATACAGATGCGAGGCAGAATGCGATTAAGGTAGCCTACACGCTTGTTGAAAATGAAGAGCTGGCGTCCATTTTGCACCAGAAAAAACAGCTTCCTGTCAAACAGCTGGAGCAGCTCGTGTCGGTCAGCAGAAAAACGATCGAACGGAACCGAAAATATATCATCGCCATGAGTATTATTATTACCGGTGATTATATTTATTTAAAAGATTATCTTAAAGGGGTGTTGCACTCATGAGAAGAGGGATCATAGTAGAGAAAAATAAAAAATTCGTCACGTTGCTAACCCCTGACGGACAATTTTTAAAAACAAAAAATGATCACCGCACTTGTGAAATCGGAGAGGAAATTACGTTCGAAGGCGAAACGCGTATGGGAAGAAGGGCCAGCTTTTTTGATTTTCTGAAACTGCGCCCTTTTAAATTGGGAGTGTTTACGATGACTGCTATTATTTTGTTTATTTTAATTTTGCTCCCGGTTTTTTCTGATAACAAAGCTTACGCGTATATGACGCTTGACATTAATCCCAGCATTGAAATGGCTTTAAACAGCAAATATGAAGTCATTGAACTGACACCGCTGAACCATGACGCCAAACAGGTCATCAGTGACATCGGAGATTGGAAAAGCAGCGATTTTAAGGAAGTCATCAGTAATATTATTACCGATTGCAGCAAGCACGGATATGTAAAGGAATCAAAAGAGATTTTAATTTCCACGGTTTATGAAAATACAGATGACAATACATATAAAAAAGGCGTTAAAAAACAGCTGGCTGACATGACTGAAAAATATAAGGGCACCTACCAGGTCCAATCGCTTGAATCTGATATGGAAACAAGAGAAAAAGCAAAACAGGAAGGGATGTCAACAGGCAGCTACATAAGAAGAAACGAAAAGAAAACAGAAGAAAAACAGCCTGAAAAGCAAACCGACGGCAATGAAACAGATCAAAAAGATACCGAAACAGACGCTGATCAAAGCGAGCAGCCGGACACAGAAAAGCCGGCGGCTGATGAAAAGACAGCTCCTGATGAAGAAAAGGCAGCAGAGAAGCCGGGAAACAATGAAACAACGCCCGGTACGGAAGAAGCGAAGCCGGACAGTCAGGACGGCAATCAGCAAACCGAAAAAAATGCAGCTTCCGGATCAGAGGAAAACACACAGAAGGAACAAGATGGGGAAACAGAGCAGCCCCCAACACAAAATCCTCAGGAAAACGGAAATGACAAAGAGCATAAGCAAAAGTATTACAATCATTACTGGAATCATGATCGCAATGAACATTGGGAATCCTATCGGCATCATGAAGATTCGTCAGACCGAAGGAATCCGAACGGCTACCGGCACGGAAAGGAGAATGCCGATAAATATCAAAATTCGCCGAGAAGTCCCGGCGAATAAGCTGCATTATTGATTTTTCCCGTTTAATTGTGATTGAGCCTGCTGTACAAGACGTTTTGTCATTTCCCCGCCTACAGAGCCGTTTGCGCGTGCTGCTGTATCAGAGCTAAGGTTCACGCCGAATTCTTGAGCCACTTCGAATTTAAATTGGTCAAGTGCCTGCTCAGCCCCTGGAACTAAGAGTTTATTTCTGCTCGCCATCTTTTTCATCTCCTTTTCTCTGGCAAGATGTGTTTTCGCATTTTAGTTTCAAACGGAACGGTATTGATTATGCTGGCAATTGTTGTACAGCAAAAAAACCCCGGCGCAGACACCGGGGCGAAGAAGCGTTATGAATTATAATAAATGGCTGATCATTTTGTAGGCTGAGGCTTGAATATGGAAAGTCAAAACGGAGAGCACCGTGACGGCGATTATGGATCTGATATCGTTCCATTGTCCGCTTCCGAGTTCTTTAAAGCAGCCTTTGAGCTTGTCCGTCTGCTCTTCGACGAGCTCCTGCAGGCTCGTTTCCTTCATCGGCGGGTTTGCCTTATGATGAAGATAATCAATCACTTGGGCGCAGCTTTCATAGTAGCTGATCGGGCTGATGACGTCATCTGATCTGTCTGTGATCGTGTTAAAAGCGATTTTTAATATGCCGCGTATATGTTCGAAGTCATAAATTGATTTTAAATCACGTACAATGAGAAGGATGACAGCTTGTTCAATTGTATATTTTTTGCCGAGTAAGGGGTGGCCGATTAAATCTTTAATATCGCGCTTCACCCAGTTTTGGACGGCGGTTGATTTTAAAGACGTCAGCTCGCACAGATTTCCCAGCTCGACAATCTCGTTAGTTGAAAGCCCGTATTCCTTTTTCTCTTTTTTTCGTTCGAATCTCGTAAGAAATTCAGGGATATGCAGACGGCTTTCCGCTTCATCCAAGGTCATATCCGCTGATTGCAATAAGATTTGGAGAGGGGTTGCGTCTCCTTGGCCTTTTAACGCGTAAAGAAGCCGGACCATATCAGTTCGGGTCAGTTTAAACGTGTTCATGGTTCACCTCTGATTGATTACGTGTTACTTTCTAATATCAATGAGAATTACATTAACATCATACGTCGAAAATGTTGCATTTTCAAACAGATCATTTATAATTTAAGTAAATAAGTTCTTTTGATCTTAAAAAAGACGGAGGTAATTATGGCGAAAAGAATATTTCTGTTTATTTTAACGAACCTTTTGGTCATTACGACAATCGGAATTGTGCTTACGATTATTACAAGCGTTACCGGTGTCGGCTCGTATATACAAAATGGCCGCATTGATCTGATGGCATTGCTCGTGTTCAGTCTTGTCGTCGGTTTTGTCGGTTCTTTTATTTCTCTCGGAATGTCCAGATGGATGGCCAAAACGATGATGGGCGTCCGGGTGTTAAATCCGAAGAAACAGTCGCTCAGCTATGAAGAACAGCAATTGGTTGACCGTGTGCACAGATTGTCCCGTGCCGCAGGGATGACGAAAATGCCTGAAGTCGGCATTTATCATTCCCCGGAGGTCAATGCTTTTGCGACCGGGCCTTCTAAGCGCCGTTCGCTTGTCGCAGTTTCTTCAGGTTTATTGCAGCAGATGGATGATGCTGCGGTGGAAGGGGTTCTTGCCCATGAAGTCGCACACATCACAAACGGTGATATGGTCACGATGACGCTGCTGCAGGGAATCGTCAATACGTTCGTCGTATTCCTTTCCCGAATCGCGGCATGGTTTGCAAGCCGCTTTGTCAAAGAAGACCTCGCGCCGGTCGTTCACTTTATCGCGATGATCGTGTTTCAGATTATCTTTTCCATTCTCGGCAGTCTTGTCGTCTTCGCCTACTCGCGTCATAGAGAATTTCACGCTGACCGCGGCGGTGCAGACCTTGCCGGCAAGGATAAAATGATTCACGCCCTGCGTACGCTGAAGTCTTATACAGGACATGTGAATGAAGAGGACCAGACGGCGGTGCAGACGTTAAAAATTAACGGCAAAAAGCATTCGTCACTGTTCTCCACACACCCTGATCTCGATGAGCGTATCCGCAGGCTGGAAGCAAAATAATCAACAAAACCTCTGACAATCGTTTCAGAGGTTTTTTGTTTAAAGATCGGCAAATTACATAAGGTAATGAAAAATCTTTCTAAAAAGACCTTTAAAAATTCTCCCAATATCATTAGAATAATTACGTACTACATTTGAGAGGCAGAAGGAACTATCTTATGAAATTAAAACTGAAGAAATTCATACAGATCTTGTCGCCTGCACAGCTGATTGCATTATATTATTTTCTTGCTGTAACGGTGGCATTTATTTTGCTAAGTCTGCCGGCCGCCCACAAACAAGGGGCCAGCTGGTCGTTTATAGACGCGCTGTTTACGGCTGTCAGCTCAGTCAGTGTCACCGGTTTAACGGTCGTCAACACGGCTGATACATTCAGCACGGCCGGGATTGTCATTTTGGCTTTCGTGCTTCAATTCGGCGGAATCGGCATCATGACGCTCGGAACATTCGTCTGGCTCATTATGGGCAAACGGATCGGTCTGCGGGAACGGAAGCTCATTATGGTGGATCAGAATCAATCGCAGTTTTCCGGTATCGTCAACCTGATGAAGCAAGTGCTGTTTTTGATTTTATTAATCGAGTTTTTAGGCGGCATCATCTTAGGAACATATTTTTTAACGTATTATGATTCGTTTGAACAGGCGTACTTGCATGGATTCTTTGCGAGCGTCAGCGCCACGACAAACGGCGGTTTTGATATTACGGGAAATTCACTCGTCCCGTTCAGACATGACTATTTCGTGCAGTTTATTACGATGCTTCTGATTATTTTCGGTGCGATCGGTTTTCCAGTGCTTGTAGAAGTAAAAGACTTTTTGTTTTCAAAACAGCGCAGATACTCATTCACGCTGTTTACGAAAATTACGACCGTTACGTTCGGAATGCTCGTTTTGTTCGGAGCCGTGGGCATTTACGCGCTTGAAGCAAGCCATGTCATGAAGGGGAAAAGCTGGCATGATGTTTTATTTTTATGTCTCTTTCAATCAACCGCTACGCGAAGCGGCGGGCTTGCGACAATTGATATCAGCCAGCTGTCGGCGCCGACATTATTTTTCATCTGTGCCCTCATGTTTATCGGCGCATCACCGAGCTCGGTCGGCGGCGGAATCCGTACGACGACATTTGCGCTTAACCTGCTTGCCCTGTTTCATTTTGCCCGGGGGAATAAAGCGGTCAAGGTCTTTAAACGCGAGCTTCATCAGGCTGATGTCATGAAGTCGCTGGTCGTCACGATGATGGCGATTCTGCTCGTGTTCGGATCGACGCTGATTCTGTCCGTGACGGAGAAAAATCAGACGCTCCTCGGACTGCTTTTTGAAGTGTGTTCCGCATTCGGAACGACCGGCCTGTCGCTTGGGATTACTCCGCATTTAAGCGACATCGGAAAATGCGTGATCATGATTGTCATGTTTATCGGCCGGATCGGCATTTTGACGTTCCTTTATTTGATCGGCCGAAAAGAAATCGAAGCAAATTATCACTATCCGAAGGAAAGAATGATTATCGGCTGACACCGCTTTTTAGAAAGCGGTGTTTTTTATTGCCGTAAAATGGATGAGTGGAAACAGTTTCTTTGGAGATTCTACTTGTAAAGAGGTGACGTCATTGTTTGCCGTATTTTGGAAGTCGGTAGTTATGATAGCGGTCGGTACCTTTTTATTGCGGATTGCCGGACGGAAATCAATCAGCCAGCTGTCGGTGACCCAGACAGTCATCATGATTTCGATCGGCTCGATTATTATTCAGCCGTTCATTGAACATAATTTATGGGAAACCATTTTCGCGGCGGCGATTTTTATTGCGGTATTAATCCTGATGGAATATTTAGAAATCAAATCAAGCTTTTTTGAGTTTTTATTTTCAGGAAAAACCGTCGCCGTTGTCAGAAACGGAAAAATCATCCCGGAAAACTTAAAAAAAATGCGTTTTACCGAAGCTCAGCTGTCAATGAGGATCAGGCAGGAAGGCCTCGGAGACATTCAAGATTTTAAATATGTGCTGCTTGAGCCGAACGGACAGATCGGCTATGAACTCATTGATGAGGCCAAAAACGTGACAGTGCGCGACTTGAAAGAAATGCTTGATGAATTCAAAACAGATTTGCTGACAGAAGGAGGAAATCAAATGAAACGCAAAGCAGCAAAGAATGAAGCTTTGACCAACAACAACACACCGACTGAGAGCATGGACAAAGATGCATACAAAACACAATATGACGGTGATCCCGGACTGAGAGGCGCAAACCGCAAATCAAAACACGGCAAACAAGGAGGCGAGTAACATGACGAAAAAAAACCGCCACAGCAAAGACATGCAAAACCATAAAAAGCCGATGGACCCTAAATTGCTTGAAGAAGAGTTTGCAAGCGAGCTCGGTGATTATAACGCCGGAAAATGGATTGAAACGCTTGAACAGACGAAGCCAAAGAAAAAAGAAGACGGCAAACAATAAAAAATACCTCTTAGGCGGCAACGCTTAAGAGGTATTTTGCATTATTTCGAATAAGCACCGTTTCTTGTTCCTTTCACCGCTTCAAGCAAGCCGGTTATCCGCAGCTCAATAAACGGCTGTGCGGCCGTTTTCACCGCATTGCTGGAGAGAATGGACGTAAGAGCGGCCGTTAAAATTAAGAGCATGACTAAATTCTGATAATCAGATAAGTGATCTTCAAGCCCGATCTGCCGCAGCGTTTTTATGATGAATCCATGCAGCAGATACACGTAAAACGTTCTCGTACCCCATTTCGTAAAGAAATAACGCCTTTGCGGAACGAGCGCCAAAAAGCTGAAAGTGGCGGCAAAGGCCAAAACATACCAGCCGATGCGCGACAGACCGCTCAACAGCGACACTGTGCCGAATGTAGAATAAGGCTCCGATCCGAACAGCCAAGAGTAATCAAAATCAATGCACCAGCATAAGAGGAAAACAATCCCCAGTACGCCCGCGGCAATCTGCCTGCCTCTTTTAGCCCGAAGCAAATCAAAGTGCTGTTTCTTTAAATAAAATCCGACGAGAAACATCGGAAGAAAAACAAACGTCCGTGAAAGACTCAGCGTGCTGCTGATAAAATCAAGATACCCGATTATGACGGCAAGTCCGCAGCTCGCCCCAAGCGCCCACATTTTCGGCAGCTTCGTAAAGGGATAAAGCAGCAGATTCCAAAAGAATAAGCTGACTAAAAACCAGAGAGACCACTGCGGATCAATTGGATTGACGCTTGTCATGCTTTCATCCTGAATCAAATAGTAAAAAACCGAGTAAATGCCCTGAAAAATCAGGTACGGAATAATCAGCTTCACAGCCAGCTTCTTCACATAACCTTTCCGCTTAAAGTTTTTTGCGAAATAGCCGGAAACCAGGATAAAGGCCGGCATATGAAAAGTATAAATGAATTTGTAGAGATGGAGCATAAACTCATTTCCGTTAATAAATGACCGGAGGATATGGCCGAACACCACCAGGAAAATCAAGATAAACTTGGCGTTGTCAAAGTAACTGTCTCGCGATTTTGTCATAGCATCACCTTCTCTTCAAAAATCATCCACTGCATGATTATTTCCTGTTGTTGTTCATTTTAAAATAAAAAATAAAAAATTGAAGGAGGACAAAAGGGATTGTTAGGATGATGTAATGGGGAGGTAAGGATCGTAGAAAAAGACTTTAACTTGTCATATCATTGAAATTTTCTGAAATGTATAGGGCGAATGAAGGAAGATGAGGTATTTTGTAGAAATATTGAAGGATAGGTTTTTGAAGAAGGAGTGTACTGAATGGCTGAAACTCTGGATTTGCAAACAAAAGAGTCGCTGAAAGAGCAGCTGAAGCGGATGAAAGAGGAAAATGACCGCCTGAAGAGTGATTTGAACCGGTATCACGTGATTATGAATAACACGCTTGATGCCATTTTTATATGCCATAAGGAAATGAAAATCGTCCAGGCGAACGAGGCTGCGGCCCGGATGATGCAGATTGAGGCAGAGAGCCTCATTAACCGCTCCGTCCTGGATTTTTTATATTCCGTGCCTCAGGAAGAACTGAATAAGGCCGTGAAAAAGTTTTTAAAAAAAGGCCATCTGTGGAAAGAGGTGCCGATTAAGCTTGACAGCGGCGCGACGAAATACATTGAATTCCTCGCCAGAGACGGAATTGGGGAGGATTATTTTTTTGTGGTGATGAGGGATATCTCCTCTAAAAAAATATTAGAGCGCGAATTCTCCATGAACGAGCAGCTGTTTAAAGATTTGTTTGACAGGGCTGTCGACGGCATCGTGCTGTTTGATAAGGACGGCGGGTTTATTGATGCGAACCTCTCTTTTTGCAAAAGCTTTGAGATCGGCCAGAATGAATTGTCCCATCTGTCGCTCCGCCATTTTACCGACGGAGAAAACAAAAAGCATCTGAAAGAAATCTGGGAAACCCTCCGCAGAAAAGGAAACGCCAAAGGAGAACTGCCTGTCAAGCTTCGGTCCGGCGAAGAGAAGCTGTTTGAATTTACGATTACGTCCAACTTAATCAGCGGGTTCTACATGTCTATTATGAGAGACATAACAGAGAAACGGTTGATGGAATTGAAACTCTTTAAAAGCGAAGAGCGATTCCGCGAAATTTTTGAAAACGCCATGGACGCGATTGTCATTTGGTCTGATGACGGAAAGATTGCCAAAGCAAACGAATCGGCGTGCCGCATTTTCGAACTGCCGATGGATAAGCTGGTGGAGCGGAATTTATGTACGTTTATCGTTGATCCGCAGAAAAAATATAAGCAGATTAAGAAAAAATATGAAAAATACGGAGAAATCCGTGAAGAGATGCTGTTTCAGATGGCAAACGGCCAATTTAAAGAGCTGGAATTCACATCAAAACGAACCATACTTGAAGGTCAGCATTTAACCATTTTAAGAAATGTCAGCGATCGTAAGCGGATGGAAAAAGAATTGCGGGAAAGCGAGCTGAAATTCAGAAAAGTATTCAACGGCTCAATGGACGGCAAGGTCTTATTTGACAACCAATTCCGCATTATTGACGCGAATCCTCTCGCAAGCCGTATACTCGGTATGCCGGATGAGGAGTTGAGAGCGTACACCGTGCCGGATATTCTTTCTTTATTTGATATTGAAAACGCGGGTGTTCCCGCCAGAAAGATTGATTTAGAAGGAATGGATAATGAAATCCCCTTCCTGTTAAGCAGCAGCGACAGCCGCAAACTGGAATTCTCCTTCAAAAGAAATATCATTCAAAATATGAATCTGGCCATCTTTAAAGATGTCACAGAGGCCAAAGAGCTTGAAGAGAGGCTGCGGAAATCCGATACTCTTCATGTTGTAGGGGAGCTGGCGGCGGGCATCGCCCACGAAATCAGAAACCCGATGACGGCGCTGAAAGGGTTCATTCAGCTTCTTCAAGGAAGCATTGAAGGCGAATACTCTCTGTACTTTAACGTCATTACCTCAGAATTAAAACGCATCGAGTCTATCATCACTGAATTTTTAATTTTAGCGAAACCTCAGGCGATATTATATGAAGAAAAAGACGTGACGCAGATTATGAAAGACACGGCTGATCTTTTGAATGCCCAGGCCAATCTTGTCAATGTGCAGATCCATCTGAACCTGACCGGAAACATCCCGCCGATTTACTGTGAACCGAATCAATTAAAACAGGTGTTTATCAATATTTTAAAAAACGCAATTGAAGTCATGCCGGGCGGCGGCAATATCTACGTGACCATTCAGTCTTCTGATCAAGACCACATTTTGATTTCTATTCAAGATGAAGGAACAGGCATTTCCGAAGACAAATTAAAACGTCTGGGTGAACCATTTTACACGACAAAAGACAGGGGAACGGGCCTCGGCCTCATGGTCAGTTATAAAATCATCGAAGAGCATCAGGGACGCATTCATGTGGAAAGTGAAGAAGGGAAGGGCACCGTTTTTCATTTGACGCTTCCGGTCCGGCAGAATACCGAGGAAAGAAGGAGCGGGGAATGATCTGTTTTACAAGTGTGAGAGCGCCGTTTGGAACCGTCATCGTAACAGAGGAAGAGAGCTTTATTACCGGCCTGTTTCTCACCGGGGAAGATTTTGAGGAATGGCGGAAAGACGCGCCCGGCGTAAAGCCGTGCGAAACCGCTTTGCTGTCGGAGGCGAAACAGCAGCTGGCATCATATTTTTCAGGAGAAAGAAAGCAATTCTCTCTGCCTCTGAGACAAAAAGGCACGCCCTTTCAGGAAAGAGTATGGAACGCGCTGACGATGATTCCTTACGGGGAATCCCGAAGCTACGGCGATATGGCTGAAGCGATCGGAAAACCGAAAGCGGTGCGCGCCATCGGACAAGCCAATAAACGAAACCGGCTGCCCATTTTGATCCCGTGCCATCGGGTAATCGGCAAAAACAGCGCCTTAACGGGATACGCGGGCACGAAGACGGATGTAAAAGCGGTGCTGCTGAACATCGAACAAATATCCTATAAAGAAAAATAAAGCGTATGGCACGTTCCGTTTTTTCACGTCCGACATATCATTTTATTAAGTGAAAAAAGTTGGCCTGACGAAAAAGGAGGACGAAGCCTGATGAAAATGAGCCGCCCGCAAAGGATAGCCGGTTATGCAGAGCTGTTTTTTAAAATGCATCTCATTACAGCCGTCCAAAAAGATGAAGTAATTACATTGTGCAGACAAAAAAACCGCTGACATTGCCTGAGGCAACATCATCAGCGGTTTTTCAGCTCAGCTGGCAGTCAGCGAATAATTGTTCAATTTCTTCCGTGTAAGAACCGGTCACAATTCCTTTCTCGGTTATAATGCCGGAAATCAAGCTGCCCGGTGTGATGTCAAAGGCCGGATTGAAGACCGGAACATCCTCGGGAGCGGTGCGTATGCCGGAGATTTGTCTGACTTCATCCGGATCTCTTTCTTCAATCGGAATCTGATCGCCGTTTTCAATCTGCAAGTCAAATGTCGAAAGCGGTGCGGCCACAAAAAACGGAATTTGAAAGGCGTTTGCCAAAATAGCGAGGCCGTACGTTCCGATTTTGTTGGCCGTATCACCGTTTTTTGCAATTCTGTCAGCGCCGACAATGACTGCAGAAATATGTTTTTCCTTCATTGTATGGGCGGCCATGCTGTCGGTAATGAGCGTGACATCAATTCCGCCCTGCATCAGCTCCCACGCCGTCAGCCGTGATCCTTGGAGAACGGGTCTTGTTTCACATGCGTAGATATGAAGGCCGAGGTCTTTTTGTTTCGCTAAGTAAAAGGGAGCAAGCGCCGTACCGTACCGGCTTGTGGCGATCGAGCCCGCATTGCAGATGGTCATGATCTGGTCGCCTTTTTTAAAAAGGTGCAGCGCATTTTGGCCGATCATACGGCATGTTTCTTCATCCTCAATCTGAATTTGAATGGCTTCATGGACGAGCGTTGTCTTCGCTTCATTGATTGAGATCGCATCCCTGATGGAATCCGTAAGTCTGTCAAGCGCCCACGCAAGGTTGACGGCAGTGGGCCTCGAACTGTTTAAATACGCTTTGACATCCGCGAACTGACGTCGGAAATCTGAAAGGTCGCGGGCTTCAAACGACTTGGCGGAGAGCGCGAGCCCGAACGCCGCGGTTATACCGATGGCCGGAGCGCCCCTTACTTTCAGCGTGACAATCGCGTCGAATACATCTTCCTTTGTTTCAAGTTCCGCATATTCAGTGACGTCGGGAAGCTTTTGCTGATTTAAAATGCGAATGTAGGTTTCTTTCCATTCTACAGAACGGGGGATGGCAAATTCATTGGTCATGCTGCATCATTCCTTTATACGGAGCTTAAATTGGTCCAGAACCTCGGTGATATGCTTCAGTTCTTTTCTGTTTTCGATATAATAGGCGCCGATCTCAAGCGCCAGCTTCTTCCGTTCGATTCGTTTGTCAAACGGAGTGATTTCATCTAAGTCAGCCACATGGGCGAGTCCGATCGTGCGCCGGATCAATTCGCATCCCGCAAAACCGACCGCTTCCTCAAACGCGTTTTTCAGTGTGTCTTCCAGCAGGTGTCTGCGGGAAGGCAGGCAGTCTTTCTCCCATGCTTCACTGAATGTTTTCACAAATGTATCCCATACGGCGGCAGTATGGTCATATAACGGCTGTCTGTCGTCACCGTCGCGGCTGAGGGCGTTTAAGAGCAGATTGGCGATAAATTGGCCGATGTCAAACCCGATCGGTCCGAAGAAAGCAAACTCGGGATCAATCACCTTTGTTTCATGTTCATCTGCGAAGATGCTTCCCGTGTGCAGATCGCCGTGAACCAATGTTTCCGCGGAATTCAGAAAGATGGCTTTCAATTCGTCAGCGCCTTCTTTCAGCCGGGAATTGTTCCAAACTTTTTCTGCGTATGGGCGCAGCTCCTCTTCAAAATCGTTTGTCTCATGGTCGAGAAACGGTTCTGTAAACACAAGCCTTTCTGTAATATTGCAAAGCTCAGGATTTGTAAACTGCTTTGCGAGCTGCTGCTTTACTTTCGCATCAAGCGCATAATCGGATGAGTAAAAAAGCGTTTTCCCTAAAAATTCACCGATATGAACCGATAAGTTCGGATAATGCTGCCCTTCCAACAGCCCTTTTCTTGAAATCCGCAAATGGGAGAGGTCTTCCATTACCGTGACGGCCATCTCAGTATCGGAATAGTAAACGGCCGGAACGAGGTGCGGCACGTGTTCGCCCTGGCGGATGAGGGCGCTGCTTTCGATTCTCGCTCGGTCAATGGTAAGCGGCCAGCTTTCACCGACGACTTTCGCGTAAGGGATTGCTTGTTTAATAATCAGTCCTTTTTTGTTTTCTTTATCGTAAACATGAAAGACGTAATTTAAATTGCCGTCGCCGATTTCACGGCATGTCAGAGTGCTTTTGCTTTGGAATAAGCCGAGCTTGACGGCTAACGCGGCGGCGGAGCTTTCTGTTAATTGTTCATAAAGACTTGTTTTAGTTGCTGACATGGATTTACCCTCCAATTATGTAGTGGCAGTAAGAGATCGTGACGGAGAATACGCCCGAAAAAAAGCCTCCTTCTCTGAAAGAGAAGGAGGCTGAAACAGTGCAGTCCGCCTCTTATCTCTCAGATAACATCTGATGGAATTAGCACCGTGCCTTATGAGACAATCGTCTCGGCGCAAAATGTACGCGCCCCATTTCACAATGGAATTACGGTCGGTTGCTGTTGGGGTCAAAAGGCCAATCCCTCGCCCAACTCTCGATAAGAGAAAAATATATTGATTTGTATCACAATTCGGATTAATCAGTTGATGAAAATATTAGCAGGTGCCGGATATTCTTGTCAACATTTTTTTGAAAATTAATATAAATCACGCCGCAAGTCTTGGAAAACCGGAATGGTTCCCCGCACCTCCGCGCTTTCTGACACATCGATTTCCGCCCGGACTGCGCCTTCCGTCCGGTCTCCTTCGGCTAAAATCCGGCCCCATGGGTCAATAATCAGGCTGTGGCCGGCAAATTCATTATCGGGATTGGACCCCGTGCAGTTAGAGGCTGCGACAAAACATTGGTTTTCAATTGCTCTGGCGATAAGCAGGCTTCGCCAATGATCAAGGCGGGGCAGAGGCCATTCCGCAGAGATAAACAGGACATTCGCGCCCTGGGACGTATGCTTTCTGATCCATTCGGGGAAACGGATATCATAGCAGATCAGCCCGGCGCACTTGACACCGTCAAGCTCAAAGGAACCGTCGCTGTTTCCTGCTGCCAAGTAAAGGTGTTCATCCATCAGCTGAAACAGATGGGCTTTCTGATACCGCTTCACGATCTGTCCGCTGTTATCGGCGATGTACATGGTGTTATAGACATTTTCGCCTTCTTTGACCGCAAAAGATCCGGCAACGAGGTGTACGTTGTATGTTTTTGCCGTTTCTTTAAGCCATTGTTCCGAAACTTTACCGTTTTCATCCGCCAGCTGGTCTAGCCGTGTGAGATCATAGCCGGTCGTCCACAACTCAGGAAGCACGATTACATCCGCATGGCGGCTTTCTTGCTCAATCAAAGATTCTGCTTTTTTAAAGTTTTCTGAAGGATTTCCGTATGAAATATCAAATTGCAAACAGGAAACGGTCCATTTCATTATTTAACACCTCAAGTTTCTCTTTACTTTTTTTATTTAACCATATATGATGATGGACTATCATTTCAAGACATTTTTAGAAGGTGAAAATATGAACTTTGAAATCTCAGATGTACTCAAACAGCTGCCGGAACAATTTTTCGCATCATTGGTGCAAAAAGTGAATCAAAAGCTGAAAGAAGGCAGAGACGTCATCAACTTAGGGCAGGGAAACCCTGATCAGCCGACGCCTCAGCATATCGTTGAAGAAATGAAGCGCGCCGTCGAAAGGCCGGAAAATCATAAATACTCATCATTCCGGGGCGCTTACAGCTTCAAAAAAGCAGCCGCTGCATTTTATGAAAGGGAGTACGGGGTCACGCTTGATCCGGAAACGGAAGTCGCCGTGCTGTTCGGAGGCAAGGCGGGACTTGTTGAGCTTCCGCAATGTCTTTTAAACCCGGGAGATACCATTCTGGTGCCTGATCCCGGATATCCTGATTACTGGTCGGGCGTCGCCCTTGCAAAAGCGAAAATGGAAATGATGCCGCTGACAGAAGAAAGAGGGTTTCTCCCTGATTACAGCGTAATTCCTGAAAAGGTGCGGAGCGAGGCGAAGCTGCTGTATCTCAATTATCCGAATAATCCGACCGGCGCTGTGGCGACTGAGGCGTTTTTCGAGGAGACGGTCGGCTTTGCGGAGCAAAACGGCATTTGTGTCGTTCATGATTTCGCGTACGGAGCCGTCGGCTTTGACGGTCATAAACCGCTGAGCTTTTTGCAGACCGAAGGCGCAAAAGAGACGGGAATCGAAATCTATACCTTGTCCAAAACGTATAATATGGCGGGCTGGCGGGTCGGATTTGCCGTCGGAAACGCTTCTGTCATCGAAGCGATCAACCTTTATCAGGACCATATGTTTGTCAGCCTGTTTCCCGCGGCGCAGCAGGCGGCAGCTGCCGCTCTTTTAGCGGATCAGGCATGCGTCGCAGCGCAAAATGACAGATATGAATCGAGACGCAATGCATGGATTAAAGCCTGCCGCGATATCGGCTGGGATGTGACGGCTCCGGAGGGCTCCTTTTTTGCATGGCTCCCTGTGCCTGACGGTTATACGTCACAGTCGTTTTCAGATCTGCTGCTCGAGAAAGCGGATGTCGCGGTCGCTGCCGGAAACGGGTTCGGAAAATGGGGGGAAGGCTATATAAGAGTCGGTCTTCTGACAAGTGAAGAAAGACTTAAAGAAGCTGCGGAACGGATCGGGAAACTGAATCTTTTCACCCGAAAAAGCATTGACATATCAGGATAACAATGCGATAATTCAAAATACTTTATAAAATCATTATTCTTATCAAGAGCAGGCAGAGGGACGAGCCCGATGAAGCCCGGCAACCGACTGATAAAGCACGGTGCTAATTCTTGCAGCAGGAGCTGAGAGATAAGATTCGGACATAACACGAAGCCTCTTTCTGCTCATACGGAAGAGGTTTTTTTATGTTTTGCGAAAGAAAGAGAGGCGTTCACGCATGAGCGAAGTATTGGCAACATATCTTCTGACAGACACAACGGACAGTGAAAAGCGGGCGGAACAGATTGCGGCGGGGCTGACGGTAGGCTCCTGGACTGACCTGCCTCTGGTGAAGCAGGAACAGCTCAGAAAACATAAAGGGCGGGTCGTAAAAGTTGAGGAGATAGAAGGAACCTCAGAAAACGAAACACAATCCGTCATCACCATCGCCTATCCCGAGGCGAACTTTTCAAGAGATATTCCGGCCGTCCTGACGACGGTATTCGGAAAGCTGTCACTGGACGGAAAAATAAAATTGACTGATCTTGAATTTTCCAAAGGGTTTAAACGCTCCCTTCCCGGGCCGAAATTCGGTATATACGGCATCCGCAAACTGCTGGGCGAATTTGAAAGACCGCTTCTGATGAGCATATTTAAAGGCGTGATCGGACGGGATCTCGCCGACATTAAAGAACAGCTCAGACAGCAGGCGCTCGGCGGCGTGGATCTGATTAAAGATGACGAAATTTTCTTTGAAAATGAACTGGCTCCGTTTGAAACCCGCATTATCGAAGGAAAACAAGTCCTGAAGGAAACCCGGGAGGAGACGGGGCATAAAACGCTGTATGCCGTAAACCTTACGGGAAGGACCGCTGAATTGCGGGATAAAGCGAGGCGCGCGGCAGAACTCGGGGCGGACGCGCTTTTATTGAATGTGTTCGCTTACGGTTTAGATGTGATGCAGAGCCTTGCTGAAGACAGGGAAATCCCGCTTCCGATCATGGCGCATCCGGCAGTCAGCGGCGCGTTCACATCATCTCCCGTTTACGGCTTGTCGCATGCGCTTTTGCTCGGCAAGCTGAACCGCTATTGCGGCGCTGATTTCAGTTTATTTCCGTCACCTTACGGATCCGTTGCTCTTCCGAAGGAGTCCGCACTTGCAATCCATGATGAATGTGTAAAAGACGATGTCTTTCATCCGTCGTTTGCCGTCCCGTCAGCAGGCATTAACCCCGGTATGGTGCCATTATTGATGCGCGATTTCGGCATCGATCACATCATCAATGCCGGCGGAGGCATTCACGGCCATCCGAAAGGAGCCGAGGGCGGCGGAAGAGCGTTCCGCGCCGTCATTGATGCGGTGCTTGAAGCGCAGCCGATTGAAGAAAAAGCCGCGTCGTGCAAAGATCTTCAGCTCGCATTAGACAAATGGGGAAGGGTGGAAGCCGTATGACCCGCACGCCGCTGATTATTTGTGATTTCGACGGAACGGTCACCATGAACGACAACATTGTCAGTATGATGAAAGAATTCGCGCCTCCTGAGTGGCTTGAAATAAAAGACGGTGTTCTGTCTAAAAGCATATCAATCCAAGAAGGAGTCGGCCGGATGTTCGGACTGCTGCCGAGCAGCTTAAAAGAAGAACTGACCGGCTTTATCCTGAAGGATGCGAAAATACGGGACGGCTTTTTGGATTTTGTCTCGTTTGTCCGGTCAAACGGCCTCCCGTTTTATATCGTAAGCGGGGGAATGGACTTTTTTGTGCATCCGCTTTTGGAAGGGATCGTAGAAAAGGAGCGGATTTTCTGCAATCATGCATCCTTTGACCATGAATATATTCATATAGACTGGCCGCACGCCTGTGACGGAGACTGTACCAATCAATGCGGCTGCTGCAAACCGTCAGTCATCCGGAAGCTATCCGATCAGCAGAAATTTCTCGTTATGATCGGTGATTCGGTCACGGATGTCGAGGCTGCAAAGTTATCCGATATGTGCTTTGCGAGAGATTATCTTTTGACTGAATGCAAAGAACTCGGCCTCCGGCATCTGCCTTTTCAAGATTTTCATGAGGTAAAAACAGGCATTGAAAACATCGGGGAGGTGCAGGCATGGCTGCAAAAGAAGAACGCTGGCGCGAACTTGCCGAGGTAAAACGCGAGCTGGCCGAAAGAGACTGGTTCCCGGCAACGAGCGGGAATCTTTCCATCAAAGTATCCGACGCGCCGCTGACTTTTCTCGTTACGGCGAGCGGAAAAGACAAACGAAAAGAAACAGACGAAGATTTTCTCTTAATCGATGAGTACGGTAAGCCCGCTGAGACCGGCCATTCTTTAAAACCCTCAGCGGAAACGCTTCTCCATACTTACTTATACCAAAAGACAGACGCCGGCTGCTGTCTGCATGTCCATACCGTCAATAATAATGTCATCTCAGAGCTTTACGGGGATGAAAAACAAATCACTTTTCAGGGGCAGGAGATGATTAAGGCGCTCGGATTATGGGAGGAAAACGCGTCCGTGACCGTTCCGATCATTGACAATCCGGCGCATATCCCGGCATTGGCTGAAAACTTCGCGCACCATGCGGACGCCGGCTCAGGCGCGGTGTTAATCCGCAATCACGGCATTACGGCATGGGGGCGGACCGCATTTGAAGCGAAAAGGGTGCTGGAAGCCTATGAATTTTTATTCAGCTGTCACCTCAAGCTTCTGTCACTTCGTCCGCAGCTGGTAAAATAAAAGGAGGAATAGAAAATGGCGACCATCAGAATTCATGACGAAAAGAATACGCTCATTGAAAAACAGGAAGAAGTAGCGCGCTTCTTAGACGAACAAGAGGTGATCTATGAGCAGTGGAACATTGAAAAACTTCCGTCCGAGCTTTCGGAAAAATACGATCTAACCGAAGATGAAAAAGAACGGATTCTCGCGGCGTTTGACACGGAGATACAGGACATTTCAGCCCGGCGCGGATATCAGTCTCAGGATGTCATTTCTTTATCAGATACCACGCCGAATCTTGATGATTTATTAAAAAATTTCCAAAGAGAACATCACCACACGGATGATGAAGTCCGCTTTATCGTCAGCGGACACGGCATCTTCGTCATTCAAGGCAAAGACGGCACATTTTTCGACGTTCGTTTAAATCCGGGAGATTTGATTTCAGTTCCGGAGAACATCCGCCACTACTTTACGCTTCAGGAAGACCGCCGGGTCGTCGCAATCCGAATCTTCGTGACGACTGAGGGCTGGGTGCCGATTTACGAAAATGAAAGTGTGCAAAACTGATAGACGTCCGAACCTCTCATGCCCCGCCGGCATGAGAGGTTTTTTATTGTAATGTAAAGTCAGCTGTGGCTGTTTTTTAAATCTTGAATATGCCGCATTCTGTTTATATCATTACCCGAATGGGTATTATTCTCGTATTCATGCAAAGATTCCAATACGAAATGAAAAAATAAGTTATTTAGTAAAAAAATGTTTACAAATAAAGTATAATCTGTAATAATGCTCAATAACCCAATCAAACTTGTTTCCTATTCTTTTAGCGGTGAGGGGTGAAGTGAATGGGCAGTTATTCTGAACAAGAAAAATTGCTTGTATCTATTGATAAAAAAAGAAAAATGATGATAGATGCGGCTAACAGGCAAGGGTTTACAGGATATGACACGATCAGGCACAGCCAGGAACTGGACTGTCTGATGAACGCGTATCAGCAGCTGGTAAACCGTGATCGCACACATCACCAAGGAATACAGGGCCTTGTGAAGAAAATAGGCTTGTTCTCCCGCGGTGACGTCATGCCTGCATATGAAGCAAACAAATGATTGATGATAAAACAGATAACGAAGACTGAATGCGCTTCCTGATCAAGCGCCGCATCCGAAAGATGACCGCGTACAGTCAGCACATTTTTCCGCTGGCATGGCTCACGAAGCGCCTCGTACTATCTGCCGGCTATGATGCCGTTCCTCTGGTATATCCTCTTACACATATTCTTCTTTAAATGAAAAACACCCCGATCCAGGGTGTTTTTTTCATCGAGAAGCGGCAGGGAGGGTAATAGTGACCTCTGTGCCCTTATCGACTTCGCTTTGAATGTCAATCGAACCGCCGTACATCAGCATGATTCGTTTACATACGACAAGGCCGAGGCCGGTGCCTTTTTCCTTTGACGTTACAAACGGAAGAAAAATGTGTTCAAGCATATCTTCAGAAATGCCCATTCCGTTGTCGGCCACCTTAATGACTGCTTTATGATCGCGGGCTTCTAAATAGATGGACAGCCGGCCGCCTTCCTGCATGGATTCCAAAGCGTTTTTCGCGACATTTAAAATCACCTGTTTAATATGGTCTTTCGTGCAGTTGACCTTGAGCGGCCGATTGACGAGAATCTCCACATTCACTTCCACATTATACAGATTCCCTTCAGAATAAATAATCGGCATAATCTCATCAAGAATATCCTGCAGCGAGTTCACTTCCAACCGTTCAGCAGTGGGTTTTCCAAGCACTAAAAACTCACTGACAATCTGATTGATCCGTTTAATCTCCTGCTCAATAATTGAGAAATACAGCTGATCTTCCTCCGATTTGTATTTTTTCTGCAAAAGCTGAATGAAGCCGCTGATCCCTGTAAGCGGGTTGCGGATTTCATGGGCGGTGCTGGCGGCAAGCGTTCCGATCAGCTCCAATTTCTGCGCTTCATTTTGAGCGCGCTCCAGCTGGGTCTTGCGCTTAAGCAGATAATATTGAACGAGAATGAACAGAATATTCAGCAGCACGGCAATACTGGACATCGGCAGCAGCACGCTTTTGGTCAGCTCATTCAGCTCAACCGGTTTCGGATAAACATTGATATTCCAATTAATATCATCCAGATAGCCGCTGACCGGTTTCACACCTTCTGATTGATCAGCTCGTCCGCTGGCAAATATCACTTTATTCTGATTGGTTGCCTTGACATAAACGTCAGGGCTCAGCATATTGATCATATTTCTCAAATAATCGACTTGTATGGCGGCTACTAAATAATCCGTGACTTCCCGTTTTGCGTCTAACACCGGCACGCAGATCGTGAAGATGCGCTGGCCTGTAATTCTGCTGGAGTAGTCATTTGTGATGACCGTTTTTTTCGTCTTTTTCGCCTTCGTAAAATACGGTCTGTCGGCCAAATTCACCTTTGATTTCAGATCAGTCGTGCTTGCGATGACATCACCTTTGGAATTCAGCATATACAGTCCGCTGAATCTAGGTTCATCCTCAAAAGCCTGATCGAGAATGTCAATGATCTTTTCTTCATTGACAGGCTTATCGACAGCGATCGCAAGTGTTGTCATCCGGGCTTTTGTTTCACCGATTAAATAATTGAGCTTATTGCGGTGAAGGTTGAGCATCATACTGGCTTCCTGTATGTGTTTATCGGCTATTTTCTGCTTTTCTTTTTCATAAATGAAAAAGCTGATAATAAGTGCCGGGATGATCACCAATATGAGATAAAGCTTGATCTTTCCCCGGGCACCTTTAAATGTATTCACTCTGCATCGCTCCAACATTACACTTGAATAGAGGTATTATATCATCTTTATACTTCTTTAATAAGAAAAAATAACCAAAATGATAGAAAAACAAATTATTTTATTAAGGTCAGACAAAAAGAAGAGAAATTTTGGAAACATTTTTGTTGACATTTTTCATTTTGTTTATTAATGTTTCTCTGTAACGGTTTCTTTTGTAAAAGGATGATTGAATGTATGACGGATAAAACAGAAAACTCATTGAAATTATTTATTGTACTGTCACGTGCGTACCGATCTATTAACGACCATATGAATAAACATATTCATAAGCACGGTCTGAACCCGACGGAATTTGCGGTGCTTGAGCTGCTGTACCACAAAGGCAACCAGCCGCTTCAGCAGATCGGCGACAAAATTTTATTAGCGAGCGGAAGTATTACATACGTTGTTGACAAATTAGAGAAAAAAGAACTTCTCATCAGAAAAGCCTCGCCGACTGACAGAAGAGTGACTTTCGCACAGATTTCCGAAAAGGGAATCCGTCTTTTGGACGATATTTTCCCTGATCATGCTGAAGAGATTAAGGAAATGATCAGTGTGCTGAGTGATGAAGAGATAGAAATGTGTACGGAAATGCTGAAAAGAGTGGGGTTAAACGCTAAACATTTTCATCAGAAATAAAAAAGGAAGCCATTTGAAAGGCTTCCTTTTTTATATTACTGATTTTGGTCAGTCGCGGCGTTTCTAGGCTGTATCAATACCTCGACGCGCCTGTTTTTGCTGCGACCTTCAGCGGTTTTGTTTGACACGGCCGGTTTATACTCTCCGAAACCTTTGGCGCTGAATACTTTTGCGTCAAGTTTCGGGTTTTCTGTCAGAATAGCCATGAAGTTGACGGCCCGCATGACGCTTAAATGCCAGTTAGATTGATATTGTGAGTTTTTAATCGGCACATTGTCCGTATGTCCGCTGATGATAATGTTCCTCGGCGGATTCAGAACAAGGAGATTCGAGATTTCCTTGGCAAGCGGAATATCTTCCTGACGGATATCCGCCCGTCCGGAATCAAAAAAGATACTGTCTTTAATGGTAATTAAGAGTCCTTCTTTAGTCAGCTTTGTTTCCAGCTGAGTTTCAAGCTTTTTATTTTTTATAAATTGATTGACTTGCTTTTGCACGCCTTCAAGTTCTTCGCGGTCGGCTGCTTCTCTTTCTTTCTTTTTCTGTTCTTTATCTTTTTCCTTGTCTTTTTTTAACTGATCAACGCCGTCTTTTTCGTTTTCAGGAGGGGTGACGCTTGAATATTCAAGAACACCCGTGCCTCCGGTAAACACGGCGTTAAATGATTTAGACAGCATTTGGAATTTCGCCGCATCGACCGAGCTCATGGCGAACAATACAATGAACAGAGCCAAAAGAAGGGTGAGCAAATCCGCGTACGGGATCAGCCAAGACTCATCCACATGCTCGTCATCATGCTTCTTCTTCTTTTTTCTCGCCATTGTTTGTCTCTCCTTCTTGTTCAGCGACTTTTGCGCGTTCATTCGCAGGAAGATACATGAGAAGTTTTTGTTCGATCACTTTAGGGGCCTGTCCTTCAAGCACTGACAGAACGCCTTCGATCATGATTTCACGCAGTTTGACTTCCTGCTTTGATTTGCGTTTCAGTTTGTTGGCGAAGGGATGCCATAGTACATATCCTGTGAAAATCCCGAGAAGGGTGGCGACAAACGCCGCACTGATGGCATGTCCGAGCGCCTCGGTATTGTTCATGTTGGAAAGAGCGGCGATAAGGCCGATGACCGCACCCAAAACGCCGAGTGTCGGCGCATATGTGCCGGCTTGTGTAAAGATGGCTGCGCCGGCCTGGTGTCTGTCTTCCATCGCTTCAACTTCCTCAGTCATAATATCTCTGATAAATTCTGCGCTTTGTCCGTCAACCGCCATGCTCAGGCCGTTTTTCAAAAATGCGTCATCCACGTCTTCAATGCTTGCTTCCAATGCGAGCAGACCTTCACGTCTGGCGATTTGCGCCCATTGAGAGAACATAGGAATTAATTGCGCAATTGTGAGCTGTTTGTTTTCTTTAAACAGCACTTTAAAAAGGGCGGGCACTTTTTTGATTTCTTTTCCGGGGAATGCGATGATCACCGCAGAAATCGTACCGAACAAAATAATCAGAATAGCTGCCGGGTTAGCGAGTGCGCTTAAGCTGACCCCTTTCAGCACCATGCCCACGCTTAAAGCAATCAAGGCGAGGATGATACCGATAATCGATGTTTTATCCATAGTTTTCACCAAATCCTTTATACTAGCTTTCTATGGTTAATATCGGTGGCAGTGCATGGAACTTTAGGGTGATTGAGAAATTGTTCCCGAATTCTTCACAGTTTCTCCCTTCCGGCATGGAGAAAGAAACAAAAAAGCGGCTCCCCGCGAGAAGGGAACCGCTTTTTTGTTATTGTGCCCGGACTTTGATTCCGTCCTCTTCCATTACGACATGGAAGGCTTTTATTTCGTTGTCATCCAATAAGAGATCTGTCATTTCGTCCTCGATCAATTCTTGGATGGTTCTTCTGAGCGGGCGTGCTCCGAAAGCTGGGTGGTAGCCGATTTCAGCGATTTTTTCTTTCGCATCATCGGTGACGTTCAGGCTGATGCCGCGCTCTTTTAATGTGTCTTCAAGCTCTGTGAGAAGCAGGCTGACGATTTTCACGAGATGTTCTTTTTTCAGGGATTGGAATTCAATAATGCTGTCAAACCGGTTTAAAAACTCCGGTTTGAAGAACGCGCTCAGTGAATCAATCAGCGTTTGTTCTTCCAGGACGCTCTCTTCAGATTGGAATCCGACTTTCACCTGTTTTTCGCCGGTTCCAGCGTTGCTTGTCATAATCAAAACGGTATCTTTGAAGCTGACCGTTCTGCCCTGGCTGTCTGTCAGACGGCCGTCCTCCATAATCTGCAGAAACATATGCTGGACATCAGGGTGGGCTTTTTCAATCTCATCGAGCAGCACGATGCTGTACGGATTGCGGCGCACTTTTTCCGTTAATTGACCGGCTTCATCGTGTCCGACATATCCCGGCGGTGAACCGATAATTTTTGATACGGCGTGTTTTTCCATGTATTCACTCATATCGAGACGGATAATGGAATCTTTTGTACCGAACAGTTCATCTGCGAGGGTCTTTGATAACTCGGTTTTTCCGACTCCGGTCGGTCCGACAAAGAGGAAGGAGCCGACAGGTCTGTTTTTGGATTTTAAGCCGGCGCGGCTTCGTCTGACCGCTTTCGCCACTTTTTTCACGGCTTTTTCCTGACCGATGACGCGCTGATGAAGATGCTCTTCAAGTTCCTTCATTTTGACTTGTTCATCAGCCTGGAGTTTTCCGACCGGAATGCCTGTTTTCTGTTCAATGATGGCTTGAATATGCTCCGCCCCGATTTCAGTTGAAGAGGCCGGAGCTTCTTGTGCCAGTTGCTTTTCCAATGCCGCTTCTTCATCACGCAGTTTCGCGGCAAGCTCATAATTTTCTTCATGAAGCGCTTTTGTTTTCTCCGCGTCAATTGCTTTGAGTCTCTCAGCCGCATCTTCTTCATTTACGGTATCAAGCTCCAGGTTCGCCTTAGAGCCGGCTTCATCTAATAAGTCGATCGCTTTATCCGGCAGGTGGCGGTCCTGAATGTAACGGGATGAAAGCGTAACACAGGCATTTATCGCTTCATTGCTGAATGTGACGCCGTGGTATTTCTCATATTTATCTTTAATGCCTTCCAGAATGCTGATGGCTTGTTCTATTGTAGGCTCGTGAACCATGACAGGCTGGAAGCGTCTTTCAAGCGCCGCATCTTTTTCAATCTGGCGGTACTCTTTCAGCGTTGTCGCCCCGATGACCTGCAGCTCGCCTCTGGCGAGCGCCGGTTTCAGGATGTTCCCGGCATCCATTGATCCCTCGGCAGAGCCGGCGCCTACAAGAAGGTGAATCTCATCAATGAACAAAATGACGTTTTTCCGTTCTTTTAATTCGTTCATTAATTGTTTCATTCTTTCTTCAAACTGGCCTCTGATCCCTGTATTGGCGACGAGAGAAGCGACGTCAAGCAGGTAAAGCTCTTTGTTTTTCAATTTGTTCGGCACATCGCCCTCAGCGATTTTAAGCGCGAGGCCTTCTGCAATAGCCGTTTTACCGACGCCCGGTTCACCGATAAGCACCGGATTGTTTTTATTCCGGCGGTTCAAAATTTCAATTACGCGCGCCACTTCATTATCGCGGCCGATCACAGGGTCAATCAGACCTGCTTTTGCGCCGTTTGTGACGTTTTGAGCGAGCTCGTCGAGCAGGCCTTTTTCAGGGCCGGCCTGCTGTTTATTTTGATTGGGAGCGAAACCTTGCTCAAACGGGAATCCGAATGATTGCGGCCCCATGCTCATAGACGGTTTTCGGGTTAATTCTGTATAACATGTTTCACATAAAACGAATTGTTTTTGAATGGAATTGACTTGCATGTTCAGGCGAATCGTCGCCTCGTTTTTCTGACAATGTTGACAACGCATTTGCCAAAACCTCCTCGGAAAATGTTTGATCATCTTTGACCAAATAGATTAGAAAATAAGGTCTTAACTTTGACCTTCTTTGATTAATAGTATACTCTGACCTTCTTTGACTTTCAAGGGTTTTGTTTTAAACCCCGAAAAATAAATGTTTACAGCATGATAAGTGATATTTGTCAGGTTTGATTATTTTTGACCAATATAGTCAGAAAGGAAATGAAATGCTTTGACCTTTCTTGATGAAGAGTATACGCCGGCCCTTTTTTTCTTTCAATATTTTTGCTTAGAGGAGAGAGCTGAATCTGTTTTCTCCGGGGAAGGACGATTTGTTCGTCTTTTCGGGCGACTTGTCTCATAAGCATATATAAAGGCCTGGACAAATCTGCGCTTAGCCGGAGGGTGAAATGGGACAAACAAAAGGTTCTGCAAGTCAGCTTGCATTTGTATACGTAGGCACGGTTGTAGGAGCCGGTTTTGCCACGGGACGGGAAATCGTTGAGTTTTTTCTGAAGTTTGGCTGGATCGGTCTGTTCGGTATCGTGGTAAGCGGTCTGATGTTTACATATTTAGGCGCCAAAATCATGATCATTTCCAAACGGATTCACGCAGCATCTTATCAGGAATTGAACACATATTTATTCGGCCAGTCCATCGGCCGTGCCGTAAACATGTTTATGATGTTTATATTGCTGGGAGTGACCTCTGTCATGCTGTCCGGAGCGGGTGCGCTGTTTCATGAACAGCTTGGCTGGCCCGCACAAGCGGGGATCCTTCTGACGATCGTACTGAGCTTTGTTGTCATGACAAGCGGCGTTAAAGGTGTGTTCGGCGTCAATATATTGGTTGTGCCGCTTTTAATTTCTTTCTCTTTTATCGTGACAGCTGATTCATTTGTATTTACAAGCACGAGAAACGCGGACGAATGGGTATGGCCTGACAAGTGGAATTGGCTTTTGTCCGCCGTCTCTTACGGTGCGTTAAATTTATCGCTCGCCCAAGCCGTCCTTGTGCCGCTTGCGAATGAAATGTCTTCAGAGAAGGTGATCAGAAGGGGGGCTTATTTAGGCGGCGTTCTGTTGACACTGGTGCTTGCCGCGAGCTTTTTATCATTATCGGTGCTGCCGGATGTGCTGGAGTTTGACATTCCGATGGCTCAAGTCGTCTATTCGTATTCGCGTTCGCTTCATATCATTTATTTGTTTATTATTTTCGGGGAAGTGTTTACGTCGGTCATCGGCAATCTATACGGATTGGAAAAACAATTAAACAGTTTTCTTCATATAAGAAGTATATATATTTACGGCGGCATTTTGGCGTTTGCTTTCATTATCAGCCAAATCGGCTACGGACAGCTGATTTCCACCGTTTATCCGGTGTTTGGATATGTGAGCCTCGCTTTCATCGGCGCATTGATTTGCAAAAAAATCCCGAAAGAAAAATAAGGATATAAGGAAAATGTCTGTATTTTTTGGGAATTCCCCTTCTTTTTTCCTGGCATTTCTGTATAATGAATTGGGAAATGATGGGGAGGAGTAAGAGATGAAAGCTCGACGTGTATTATTGGGATTTATTTTTATTTGTATCGGCATTGCGTTTTTTTTACAGAAGGCGGGAGTTATACATATATCCGCAGGTTCGGCGTGGCCGTTTCTTTTCATTATAATGTCCGCAGGGTTTCACGCCGGATTTATTTTTGCGAAAAAAACGCCTGAACAGGCGGGACTGCTCGTTCCGGGCGGTATGTTTCTTGTGCTGGGCTGCCTGTTTTGTTTTGAAACGGCAACGGGATGGACGTATTCAGGCGTGACGTGGCCTGTTTATATATGGGCGCCTGCTCTCGGTCTGTTTGAGTTGTGGTATTTCGGCGGGAGGAAGTTAGGTGTATTGATTCCTGCTTTCATCCTGACAGCCGTGGGAGCTCTATGCTTTGCCGGTATGCTGATGACGGGGCTGTGGCCGCTTTTGATCATCGCAGCCGCGCTTTTGTTTCACGCCGCTGCCTTTATGCAGCCGAAAAAAAGATCGGGCCTTCTTATTCCGGGCGGCATTTTGCTTGTGACGGGCGGGTTGTTATGGTTTGAAACGCTGACGGATTGGACATACGCAAATGTGACATCGCCTGTCTACCTCTTTGCCGTTGCGTTCGGCCTGTTTGAAGCCTGGCTGTTCGGCAGAAGGCAAAGAGGGCTTTTGACTGCTGCTGCGGTTCTGTGCGCCGCGGGCATTTTCGGCATATTCACCAATGCAAATGAAGTCATCAGCGAACGCGGCTGGCCCGCTCTCATTCTTTTGCTGGGCGCCGCTTTTCACATTCCGATTTTCGGCCCGAAACCTGTCAAAAACGCGGGGCTTCTCGTACCGGGCGGCATCTTATTGATTACGGGGATCTTGTTTGTCTTTGAAACGGCAACCAATTGGTCCTACTCCGGTGTGACATGGCCTGTTTACCTGTTGGCAACGGCATTCGGTTTATTTGAGCTGTGGCTGTTCGGCGGGAAAGAGAAGGCGCTGCTCATCCCGGTTGCGGTGCTGACCTTGACGGCACTTTGCTTTATGATGACGAATCAGCCGATCATTCCGGTTTCTGTTTTCTGGCCTGCTTTATTTGTTCTGATCGGGATTGCTCTGATGGTATTTCCTGGGAAAAAACGCGGGGCTTAATCCCGCTTTTGCAGCCTGACACAGGGTTCAGGCTGTTTTTTTATTGTCACGGGAAACAACATTATGGTATGATAGCAAAAGTGAAAAAAGAAGAAAATCCGTATTGATGCGGGAGAGGTTCTAGCTACACCCTCTATAAAAAACTAAGGACGAGCTGTATCCTTGGATACGGTTTTTTTATGTTTTTTAGGGCGCCTTCTCCGAAAAAGGCGCTTTTTTTATGGAATGATAGATAAGGGAGAGAAAGACATGAAAAAAGAAAAAGCAGTTGTGGTGTTCAGCGGAGGCCAAGACAGCACGACTTGTTTATTATGGGCTTTGCAAAACTTTGAAGAAGTGGAAACCGTTACATTCCATTATAATCAGCGTCACCAAGAAGAAATCGATGTGGCAAAATCGATTGCCGAAAAGCTCGGTGTCAAAAATCACTTGCTTGATATGTCTCTTTTAAATCAGCTCGCGCCGAATGCGCTGACAAGAGATGATATCGAAATTGAAGCGAAGGATGGGGAACTGCCGACAACCTTTGTGCCGGGACGCAACCTTGTATTTTTATCCTTTGCATCGATTCTTGCATATCAAATCGGCGCGCGCCACATTATCACCGGTGTTTGCGAGACTGATTTCAGCGGCTACCCGGACTGCCGTGACGAGTTTGTCAAATCCTGCAACGTCACCGTCAACCTGGCGATGGAAAAGCCGTTCGTCATTCATACGCCGCTTATGTGGCTGAACAAAGCAGAAACGTGGAAACTTGCGGATGAGCTCGGCGCGCTTGATTTTGTAAAGAATAACACACTGACTTGCTATAACGGCATCATTGCGGACGGATGCGGCGAATGCCCGGCATGCCTGCTCCGCAATAAAGGATATGATGAATATATGAAAATGAAAGGAGAGCGGAACTAATTGCTTTCTCAAATTTACCCGCAGGTTCAGCATCCTTATTCGTTTGAGTTGAATAAGGATATGCACATTTCAGCCGCGCACTTTATTCCCCGCGAAAGCGCCGGAGCGTGCAGCAGAGTCCACGGGCACACGTATACAGTAAATATTACAGTTGCGGGGGATGAACTGGACGATTCAGGCTTTCTCGTGAATTTCAGCGTGCTGAAGAAATTGGTGCATGGCGCTTATGACCATACATTGCTGAATGACCATGACGAATTTTCTGAAGATGACAGATATTCACTGCCGACGACCGAGGTCGTGGCCAAAACGATTTACGATAAGGTGCAGTCCTACCTTGAAACACTGGAGAATCAGCCGGTCTGCGTGCAGATTTTTGTCAGGGAAACCCCGACAAGCTATTGCGTATACCGCCCGAAAAAAGGTGATAGGAATGGCTAAAGGGATTCCGGTATTAGAAATTTTCGGACCGACGATACAAGGGGAGGGCATGGTCATCGGCCAGAAAACCATGTTCGTCCGCACGGCGGGCTGCGACTACTCCTGCAGCTGGTGCGACTCCGCTTTTACATGGGACGGCTCAGCCAAAAAAGATATCCGCTGGATGACGGCGGAAGACATTTACCGCGAGCTGAGAGAAATCGGCGGAGACGCCTTTTCCCATGTCACCATCTCAGGAGGAAACCCGGCGCTGTTAAAGCAGCTTGATGCGCTGATTCTGCTGCTGAAAGAGCACGGGGTGCGCGCCGCTTTAGAAACGCAGGGAACGGTCTATCAGGATTGGTTCACAATGATTAACGACCTGACGATTTCACCGAAGCCGCCAAGTTCGGGGATGACAACCGATTTTGCAAAGCTCGATCACATTGTGTCTTCGCTTGATGCGGCAGAAAGGCTTAACGCGGTCAGCTTAAAGGTCGTCATTTTTAATGATGAAGATCTGCAATTCGCGAAAACCGTGCATAAGCGGTATCCGAATATCCCGTTTTATCTTCAGGTCGGAAACGATAACGTCCATACGACGGACGACCGGGCATTGATCGCACATCTGCTCGGAAAATACGAAACACTCGTTGATAAGGTTTCAGCCGATTCGGATCTGAATCTCGTCAGAGTCCTGCCTCAGCTGCATACATTGCTTTGGGGCAATAAACGGGGAGTTTAATAGAAAGGGAGATTTATATGACAAGAAAAGAATCAGAATTAGAAGGAGTTACGCTCCTGGGGAATCAAGGGACAAACTATTTATTTGAATATGCGCCGGAGGTTTTGGAATCATTTCCGAATAAACACGTGAACCGTGATTATTTCGTTAAATTCAACTGCCCGGAATTTACGTCGCTTTGCCCGAAAACGGGACAGCCGGACTTCGCAACCATCTACATCAGCTATATTCCGGACGAAAAAATGGTGGAAAGCAAATCGCTGAAGCTGTATCTTTTCAGCTTCCGCAACCACGGAGATTTCCACGAGGACTGCATGAACATCATCATGAATGATTTGATCGAATTAATGGACCCCCGCTACATTGAAGTATGGGGCAAATTCACGCCAAGAGGCGGAATCTCCATTGACCCGTATACAAACTACGGCAGACCGGGAACAAAATATGAAAAAATGGCCGAACATCGGATGATGAACCATGATATGTACCCGGAGACGATTGATAATCGGTAATTATTCCGTTGTGTGATACGGAGTGTGAAACGAAGTGAAGTCACAGTAAAATCCGAACATTCAGTGCTGATTTTCAGCGGAATTGTGACCGAGTCACAGCGAAGTGTGACCCGGTCACACTAAAAGTGGGAAAAGTCACACCTGAAAATGGCTCTACTCATGGGAATTGTATTAAAAAGTGTGACCTGGTGCAACCTGAACTGTGACTTTTATGCAGTGAAAAATTGATAGTACAGAAGCAGATTAAGGCGTACAATTTGTACGTCTTTTCTTTTTTATCCGAAAGAAAAAATGCCTATCTAGAGATCATAGGCATTAAATATGATTATCAATATCTTCATTTATTTTTTGGCTAAGTTTCTGAACCTTCTCTTTAACATTTGAAACAGCTCTTTTTTGAATTTCATCAAAGTTCTCCTGAATATAATCCATGACACTTCTTATTAGAACTTCACTTTCAAAATTGAATATCCCATTTATTTCTGACTGTTCTTCATCTGTTAGGTGATATTGAAGTTGTTTAGCATTTACTTCAGCAGCTACATCAATCCTAACGTACAATTTCATATTCACCTTCTGCATACTCTTGCTCCGCATAATGGCTTCCCCATTGACAGAGCTCCTGCAAGATAGGTTTAAGAGATTCTCCAAGTTCAGTGGATGAATATTCAACCTTCGGCGGTACTTGATTATACATCTTTCTGCTCACAAGTCCACTGGCTTCAAGCTCTCTAAGTGTTTGAATCAGCATTTTCTGAGTTATATTTGGGATAATGCGCTTTAATTCACTCGTTCTCTTTGGACCATTCATTAAAAAGTATAATACAAGGCCTTTCCATTTTCCGCCAATAACTTCCTTTGTCACTTCAAACCCACAGCTAAATTTTTTCATGTCTAAAGCTCTCCATTCCACATTTATTACTTTTTAGTTACTATATCACAAAAAAGTGTGTACTTCCGATAATGTGCTTACTGAAGGATACTATATCTTGTAAGTTGTTCTTCAAGTACTTAAAGGTACTAGACGTAAAATAAAATTAATTCTAAAGGAGTGTTAAGTATGGGTAAATTTGAAGGTAAAATAGCGCTTGTAACGGGTGGAACAAGTGGGATTGGTCTTGCTGCAGCACAAAAATTTGTAAACGAAGGTGCATATGTTTATATCACGGGACGTAGACAAAACGAACTTGATAAAGCTGTTAACCAAATTGGCAAGAACGTAACCGGTGTTCAAGGTGATATTTCTAAGCTTGAAGACTTAGACAAACTATATGACATTATAAAGCAGGAAAAAGGTAAGTTGGACATTCTTTTTGCTAATGCAGGCATCGGCAACTTCCTTCCATTAGGTGAAATTACTGAAGAGCAGGTTGATAGAACGTTCGACATTAACGTTAAAGGAACCATCTTTACTGTTCAAAAAGCGTTATCACTATTCCCGGACAAAGCAGGTTCTATTATTGTAACGGGCTCTACTGCTGGATCAATTGGCAACCCAGCGTTTAGTGTATATGGAGCATCTAAAGCAGCATTAAGAGCACTAGTTCGCAACTGGATTCTTGACCTAAAAGGTACTGAAATCCGTGTAAATGTGGTTAGTCCAGGAGCTATTCTTACACCTGCATACGATGAGCTTTTTGGCGATGCACTTGAAGGAGCAATGGAAAATACCAGAAATACTGTTCCAGCTGGAAAAGTTGGGACGCCTGAAGAAGTAGCAAACGCTGTATCTTTCCTTGCTTCAGACGAAAGCAGTTACTTGACGGGTGTTGAATTGTTCGTAGATGGCGGGCTAGCACAGGTATAATACAAACTACGGCAGACCGGGAACAAAATATGAAAAAATGGCCGAACATCGGATGATGAATCATGATATGTGTCCGGAGACGATTGACAACCGTTAATTTTCAGACGGAGTACGGTCTCGGAATATAACCTAAATACCCCGCCTTTTAAGCGGGGGTATTTTTCGTCTGTGCCGCGCCGCCAAAAAGGTGCATGATATTTGCACAGAACTTCTATAAGGAAAAGAGAGATCATTTGGAGTAAAGAAAAAGACGAGTAAACCCGGGGGGAGTGTACTCGCCGCTTCAATACGTGACGGGTGCTGGATGGCAGCTCGTCTGTTTTATTATAAAATAGGGAACGTATGTTTGTAAAGGCCTGCGCTGTTTTTTCTCATTCGGAGCGGATCAATTGTAAAGGAATGGTCAGCATGATAGCATGTCCTGTAAAAAGAAGGAGTGTTCGTTATGGAGCCATTAGAGTTAAACGGTGTAAGGCTGAAAATGTATGATTGTAAAGAAAGTACGGGTAAAAACGGCCGCATGATTTCATTTGTATTGAAGGTGACCTCTGAAACGTATCATGATATTGCCGTTCTTTTGTATGAAAAAACATTTGACATCAAGGCGCCCGAGCGCGGGCTTGAATTCCGCGGTAAAATAACCAACTACCATACATCCGTCACTAATCTTTACAATAAAGGTGAGACTGGTGATTTTTTTGTAGAAATGACCGAGATCTGAATTCATTTGAAAAAGCTGCCGGGCGGCAGCTTTTGTGCGGGATATGTAAATGGTTCGGATTGTTCGAGGGGGTTTAATAGGAGTCTCTGATGATTTTATAATTCTTATGGTTGACGACAGTGAGGGAATCTAATTCAAGATCACGATAATTATCCATGATGGTTACATCAACGATGACGGAATTTTCATTTACTTTTTCAACAATACCGGTTAATCCGTTTTTAAATTCAATGACGTTTCCAACCTTAGCAATTTTCACGAGCTTCCTCTCCTTTATCATAAATCCTGTTTGAAAATATTTTGCAGTATTTTCTTTAAGAAGTAAAGCGATATGGGTATCAGCCCGCTCAATCATTGTCCCGGCGGTGGAAAGATGGTATATTGATTTTCGGGAAAAAGCCGAGAAAAGGAGGCTGTGTTCGTTGCTGCCTGAGGAAATTTCAGAATCTATCAACCAAATGCGCACCGGTGAAATCAAAGAATTCAGGGTGCAGAAAGAACATTTCCTTGCATTTCGAGCAGTTTTATCGAAGCAGGAAGATTTTAAGCATTTCCGCGGTATTGCACAGCAGGGCGGAGATGTTATATTTCAGTATTTAGAACAGCCAAGAAGCTGACGGCTCCTCGCACTTGAGGAGTCTTTTTTTTGGTTTCAGTTTCTCATTTCATCTGGCTGTAACAGATGTAAACAAAATGTAAAATCCCTCCGTTGGATACTTTTACTGCTATTTGGTTAATGTTGTGAAAATGACGGCTGTTTTCCTGCCAATAACAAGGCTGTTAACGAACTTCTTCCATCATAAAAGCTGATTGGGAGCACTGGAAAATCTTTAACCGTGAATTTGCGCACAGCTCTTGTTAAGGTAGTGAAGTATTTAAGGAGGAAATCGTATGACGACAAAATTTGCTGCCTTGGCTGTCTTTTTTCTATGTTTTATGCCTGCATCAAAAATTGAACATACAGAAGCTCTGTTTACTTTTGCGAAGAAGCCAAAGCAAGAACCCAGCACACTGGTTGCTGATTTAAATAAAAAAAGCTCGGTTCCGAAGCTTTCAAAAACGGATCATAAGCATTCTATCCAACCGATAAAGCTGTCATCTCATCAAGAGAAGGAAGCCAAACCGGAAGAGACGGCTTATCAGCCGCCGAAAAAAACGTATTCCCGCGCTGACAGACAACTTCTGTCGCGTCTCGTTCACGCAGAAGCGAAGGGTGAGTCTTATAAAGGGAAGGTTGCGGTAGCCAGCGTAGTGCTGAACCGCACTGAAAAAAACGGCTTCCCGGATACCATTCGGGGCGTGATCTATCAAAGGAATGCATTTGAACCGGTAGCAAACGGAAGCATTAATCAAAAGCCGGATAAGGATTCCATCGCCGCCGCAAATGAGGCGCTTGACCATCCGGGCAGAGAAACGAACGCGTTGTTTTTCTACAATCCGAAAACGGCATCTGACCACTGGATCCGTTCCCGAAAAATTATCGAACGGATCGGCAGACACGTATTTGCGATGTAAGCATAGCGGGATCAAAAATATCCCGGCTATGCTTTTTTCAATTTTGAGAAATCGAAAATATTTTCAGAACTTGTCTCATATGATGATGGAAGAACGAGAGACAAGGAGAGACACCATGAATCGATTTGTGAAAGGGATCATTCTTTTATCCATCGCCGCCTTTTTCGCGGAATGTCTGGAATTTGTTGTGAATATGATACTGGCGCGGGAGCTTGGCGAGCATGGGATGGGACTTTACATGAGCATTCTGCCCACCATTTTTTTAATTATCGTCATCGCCAGTCTGGAGCTTCCGATCTCCATTTCAAAATTCATCGCGGAATCCAATCAGAAGCTGCATGAAAGCATGCTCCGGCATGCCTTCAGAATGACCGCCGTTTTTACCGCGTTTTCAACCGCGGCCGCAAGCATCGCGCTGCCGTTCATTCCTGTATTCGATACGTATCACCCGTTTATTAAAGGGATTGTCATCGGGCTGATTCCAGTCGTCGCTTTTACATCCATCGCCAGAGGTTATTTTATGGGTGTGCAGCAAATGGGAAAAATCGCGGTTGCGAATGTCATGAAAAAAATCATTCAAGTGCTTTGTCTGTTTATCTTTTTTCAATGGTACTCTTTTGAAATTGATATGGCCGTGCTCATTTCATTATTTGTGCTGGTCGCAAGCGATGTCGTGGTGTTCGTTTACTTGTATACGCAGTTTATTTTGGCGCGGAGGGCGCTTTCCGGCCATCAGCACATTCATCTTCGCGGGAAAGACGTGCGGAAACGCCTCCTGGCCGTATCCATCCCGACAACGGGACTTCGTATATTTCATGCGGTGACAAACGCCATTGAACCCTTTTTAGTGAAAGGAGCGCTGCTGGCGTCCGGGGCAGCCGGGACAGCCGCGATTGATCAATACGGCATGCTTGCCGGTGTAGCGATGACAATCGGTTCGTTTCCCGCATTTATCGCCCATTCGCTGATGGTCGTCATGATTCCCAGCATTTCAGAAGCGTATGCGCTGTCCCAATATGATATTGTGCTGAAACGGCTCAGACAAGCGATTTTTATTACATTCGGCTACGGCATTCCGGCAGTCTGGGTCATGTTTCAGTTCGCGGGCCCGCTGACCCATTTGTTTTTTCAGTCTCCGGAAGCGCAGTATTATTTGCAGCTTTTGTGGCCGTTTTTTCTTTTTCACCTGTTTGTGATGCCGCTTCAGGCCTGTCTGATCGGTATCGGCCACGTGAAAACGGCGTTTTATCATAACGTATGGAGCAGCATTGTAGGGCTTTCGATGATGTATGTGCTCGGTTCTATGCCGGAATTGCAAATGCTCGGCATTATACTCGGCATGAATACCGGCATGATTCTTCTGACAAGTTTACATTACGCGACGATCTGCAAAGACCTCGGTGTCTCCGTGTTTTTGACGGGCGGCGGAAGAACAGCGCCCCGGATCGAAAGCTGAAAAGGCTGATACATTTCAATAAGGAAGGGCAAGCTATCCGAAACGCGTGAAAGGAAGATCATATGCATAAAAACCGCCTAATTGTATGTGCAGTCCTTTTGATAGCTGCCGCCGTCTGGATGCCTGAAGCAAAAGCCTCATCAGAAAAACAGGCAGTTCCCGCCGTGTTTCTGATGAAGACGATTGAAGGAGACGAGATATCGATTCCGAATAAAGGGCAGAAAACGATTTTGCATTTTTGGACATCGTGGTGTCCGCCGTGCAAAAAAGAACTGCCGCAGTTCCAAACGTATTTTGAACAGCATCAGTCCGATGATGTAAGCCTTGTAACGGTAAATTTGATGAATGCCGAGCGAAATAAAAATACCGTTCAAAACTTTGTCAGTCAGCACCATCTCACTTTCCCGATTGTTCTTGACACGAAAGGCGAGCTTATGAAGGAATACGATGTCATGACGATTCCCACGTCATTTCTGCTGAATGAAAAAGGAGAAATCGAAAAAAAGATCGTCGGTCCGATGACCGCCTCACAATTAAAAGAATGGTCAGAGAAATAAAAAGGTGCGGGAGGAATTCCTCCCGCACCTTTTTTGCATATAATGAACAGCTGAAGAAACGCTAATGATAATTATTATCAAAAAGAAATTAAAACAATTATAATTGAAATCTTTCGCCGGCATGCTATAATAAAGAAAACACTGCGATAACACTGTGAAAATGCTGCCTGTCAGGCGGCTGTTTTACTTTTATCGGAGAATTGAAGATGATTTGCGTTCTCAATTAGAGAGGAGAATTCATAATGAATGAACAAGTGATAACACAAACCCATTCACAACAGCACATACAAGAAGAGCGGGCCGGAAAAAAGTGGCTCCAGCATGCAGAACTCATTGCGGCGCTCGTATCCGGCGTCCTTATTCTTGCGGCCTGGTTTTTTACCGAAACAAAAGGCCTGTCCGTCACTTTGTATATCCTTGCCTTCCTGATCGGGGGATTTGCAAAAGCGAAAGAGGGAATTGAGGATACCATTGAGACGAAGGCGTTAAATGTGGAACTGCTGATGATTTTTGCGGCTGTCGGCTCCGCCCTGATCGGTTATTGGGCGGAAGGCGCTGTTCTTATCTTTATTTTTTCGTTAAGCGGCGCGCTCGAAACATATACGATGAATAAAAGCAGCCGTGATTTAACCTCTTTGATGAAACTGGAACCGGAGGAAGCGACCCTGCTTGCGGACGGACGGGAAAAGCGGGTGCCGGCTGCTGAACTTAAGATCGGTGACATGATCGTCATTAAGCCGGGCGAACGCGTAGCAGCAGACGGGATCATTGAGTCTGGCGTGACGAGCCTCGATGAATCGGCGCTTACGGGTGAAGCGATGCCGGCGGAAAAAACAGCCGGAGATTCTGTGTTTACAGGAACGGTAAACGGAAACGGCTCCTTAACGGTCCGTGTGACGAAAACAAATGAACAGTCTTTATTCAGAAAAATCATCCGGCTGGTGGAATCAGCCCAAAACAGCGTGTCACCGGCTCAGGCATTTATTGAACGATTCGAAAGTGTCTATGTAAAAGGCGTGCTGTTAGCCGTGGCTTTGCTTTTATTCATTCCTCATTTCGCTTTAGGCTGGAGCTGGAGTGAAACCTTTTACAGGGCGATGGTGTTTATGGTGGTCGCCTCCCCGTGCGCGCTTGTCGCTTCTATTATGCCCGCTGCGCTTTCCCTTATCTCAAATGGGGCCCGCAACGGATTATTGGTTAAAGGAAGTGTGTTTTTAGAGCAGCTGGGAAGCGTCCGGATGATCGCTTTTGACAAAACCGGCACGGTCACAAAGGGACAGCCGGCAGTTGCGGCGTTTCAAGCTGCGGAACATGTGAGTGAAGATGAGATCATGCAGGCGGTGTATGCGATGGAAAAGCAATCAAGCCACCCGCTTGCAAAAGCGATAGCTGAATTTGCCGAAAGCCGGGGCGCCGCGCCCGCAGGACATCTATCGATTGACGAGACGTCCGGATTCGGTGTTCAGGCTGAAATAGAAGGCGTCAAATGGATGGTCGGAAAAGCGGGGTTTGCAGGTGAAGATGCGGCAGATGCTTTTTTGCAGACATCGGGAAAAGAATTAAAGGATAAAGGTTTTACACTGGTCTTTGTTAAAAAAGATGACCGGATTGCGGGCGGCTTTGCCTTAAAGGATCAAATCCGACCTGAAGCCAAAGCTGTAATGGCTGAGCTTGAATCACTGGGCATTAAAACAGCCATGCTCACCGGCGATCAGTCTGAAACTGCGGCTGCCATCGCAAAAGAGGCGGGCATGACGACGGTTGTTGCCGATTGTCTGCCGGACCAGAAGGCAAAAGAAGTGAAGAAGCTGAAAGAAACGTACGGCACAATCGCCATGGTGGGGGACGGCATTAATGACGCGCCCGCTCTGAAAACCGCTGACGTCGGTATCGCGATGGGCGGGGGAACGGACGTGGCTCTTGAAACGGCTGACTTAGTCCTTATGAAAAATGATCTTCACAAGCTTGTGAAAATGTGCAGACTCTCAAGGAAAATGAACCGGATTATTAAGCAGAATATTGTTTTCTCGCTCTCGGTCATCTGCCTTTTGATCTGCGCTAACTTTCTGCAGGTGATGGAACTGCCGTTTGGCGTGATCGGGCATGAGGGGAGCACGATTCTGGTCATACTGAACGGACTGAGATTATTAAAATAAACATGACAGCCGCACATCGGGCGGCTGTTTTTTAAATGTTCGTTCACAGCATAAACGCCGGAAAACTGATAGAATGAATAAAGAGTCACTTTAGTAAGGAGGAAAAGCAAAAAATGAACAGATTAGAACGTGTTTCATCTTGGCTGAAAAAAGAAGGACATGATGCGGCATTTATACATACAAAGGAAAACGTATTTTATTTAACTGATTTTTACACGGATCCGCATGAGCGGTTAATGGGATTGTTCCTGTTTCAGGAACAGGAGCCGTTTTTCGTTTGTCCGGGAATGGAAGCCGGACAAGCCCGCAGCGCCGGGTGGGAGCATGGTATTATCGGCTACGGCGATCACGAAGATCCGTGGGAGCTGATCAAAGCCGAGCTCACAAAACGAAATGTGCGGCTTGATTCCATCGCGGTTGAAAAGGATTCGATCTCTCTTTCCCGCTCAGAACAGCTCAAACAAGCTTCAGGGGGCGCGGCATTTGTTTCGGCAGAAGAAACGCTCAACCAATTCCGTCTCGTGAAAGATGAGAAGGAAATCAGCATTCTCAGGGAAGCGGCAAAACTCGCGGATTACGGAGTTGAAGTCGGTGTCGCGGCGCTTAAAGAGGGTGTGAGTGAAACCGAAGTACTCGCGCAGATTGAGTTTGAGCTGAAGAAAAAAGGTGTGCAGGGCATGTCATTTTCAACGATGGTGCTGTTCGGGGAAAAATCAGGTCAGCCCCATGGGAATCCGGGTGCAGACCGGTTGAAAAAAGGTGATTTCGTTCTGTTTGATCTGGGTGTTATTCTTGACGGCTACTGTTCAGACATTACGAGAACATTCGCATACCAATCAATCAGCCCGAAACAGGAAGAAATTTATGAAACGGTGCTTAAAGCTGAACAGGCGGCGCTTCAATTAAGCAAACCAGGTGTCAGAATCGGCGATCTTGATTTAAAAGCCCGCGGCATTATTGAAAAAGCCGGATACGGAGACTATTTCCCGCACCGCCTCGGCCACGGACTCGGGATTTCGGTTCACGAATATCCATCAATGAGTAGCGCGAACGACACACTCCTCAAAGAAGGCATGGTCTACACGATAGAACCGGGGATTTACGTGCCGGATGTCGGCGGCGTGCGCATTGAAGACGATGTGTTCGTCACAAAAGACGGCGCCGAAGCACTAACGCAGTATCCGAAAGAATTAACGATTCTGAAATAGAGAGCTATGTGATAAAAAAGGACGGTTCTGGAACGCAGCGTCCTTTTTTATCACCTTTTAAATGAAAAAATCATCAAAATGCTGAAATGGTTTGATGTCATGCTTTTCATTCAGGGGCCGCATGGCAAGGTAACTGCCGCCGACTATGGCCAGACACAAACCGATTAAGCAAAGAATCCCCATCGCTGTTCTTCTCCTTTCAAACAAATAGGCTGTATCTGTTTCTAGCTTACTGTATGAAACGCATTCCAGATCAAGGGAAAAAAGAAAGGGGGGACGCAATGGCTACGATCAGAGACATTGCCGGCGCTGCCGGGGTTTCCGTTACAACGGTATCAAGAGTTTTAAACGATCACCCTTATGTAAGTAAGGACAAAAGAGAAAGAGTGAAAAAAGCGATGCAATCGCTCGGATATACGCGCAACATTCATGCTGTGCATTTATCCAAAGGTTTTTCCGATATGATCGGCGTTGTGCTTCCGTCGGTGAATCTTCCGTATTTTGCAGACCTTGTTGCAGGTATTGCCGAGGCTGCCGAAGCGTCAGGCGTGCATCTTTCTTTATACCAGACAGATTATCAGCAGCAAAAAGAACGTTTTGCTTTATCACAATTACAGGAGCGCCAAGTGGACGGCCTGATTATCTGCTCCAAAGCAATCCCTGATGAGCATCTGCTTACCGTGAAAGAACCGCTCATCCTCTGCCAGTACACTGATGCGGCAGGGCTTTCCTCCATCAGTAATCCGCATCGGGAAGCATTTCGGCACGGTCTGGATTATCTGATAGAAAAGGGACACCGGAAAATAGCGATCAGCCTGGCCAGAAAAAAGGGAAAAAACAGTCAAGTCCGCATCGCCGCATACAAAGAGGCGCTCAAGAAGATCGGGCAGCCTTACAGAGAAGAGCTGGTTGTGGAAAATGCGCTGACGCTGCTTGACGGGAAAGCCCTTTTTCATAGATGGAAGAGCTGGGATGACAAACCGACTGCGCTGTTTGCGGCGAATGATCAAGTATCCGCAGGTCTTTACCTTGAAGCCAAGGCAAATGGGACACGCATCCCGGAAGAGCTTGCGATTTTGAGCATCGACAATCATGATATCAGCAAGATGTTAGGTATTTCTACAATAGATATACAAACAAAAGAAATGGGAAAGCAGGCTTTTCACATGCTTGAGAACCGGATCAGCGGCGGGCCTCCGGCAAGGAAAGTTCTTGATTACCGCCTTATTGAACGATCAACCGTCTAAAAAAAGAATTGACGCGCTTTCCGTTCGTTTTGTACGATATGATGTATTGAATGACAAAGGAGCTGAGGATCATGAAGGGGTCCTTTACAGTTGAAAAGGTATTAAATAACAATGTGCTCATCGCAACACATGATAGATACAATGAGGTCGTCTTAATCGGAAAAGGGATCGGCTTTGGAAAAAAACAAGCGGATGTCATTGAAGATAAAGGGTATGACAAGATGTTCATCTTAAAGGATGAAAAAGAACAAAAACAATTTAAAAAGCTCCTCGGTTATGTGGACGAGACACTTGTCGACATCTCCAATGACGTCATTTATCATATCAAGAAGCGGACAAGCCAACCGTTAAATGAGCACATCCATATTGCGCTGACTGACCATATCGCCTTTGCGGTAAAGCGGCTGCAGCAGGGTTTTGACATTAAAAACCCATTTCTCATGGAAACCGAAACGCTTTATCCGGAAGAATTCCAAATTGCCCGTGAAGTCGTCGGCATGATTAATGAAAAGACGGGAATCTGCCTTCCGGAAGGAGAGATCGGCTTTATCGCTCTGCATATCCACTCCGCCCTGAGTAATCGGCCCCTTTCAGAGGTCAATCAGCATTCACAGCTGATGTCCCGGCTCGTTCAGGTGATTGAGGAATCTTTCCAGATGAAAGTGAATAAAGAAAGCGTCCACTATTTGCGGCTGATCCGGCATATCAGATTTACCATAGACAGGATTAATCGGGAAGAGCAGACAAAAGAACCAGAAAAGTTAATGTTATTATTGAAAAATGAATACCCGCTATGCTACAATACTGCTTGGAAACTGATAAAAATCTTGCAGCAAATACTGAAAAAACCAGTTCATGAGGCGGAAGCGGTTTATCTCACGCTTCATTTGTACCGATTAACCAATAAAATTTCATAATTTCAGTTGAAACCTTAAAAACGTGTCACTGATTCGATCAGGCATGAGTGATTGAGGGTAAAAAACGGGAAGAACGATCCCGTTATTTTGCACACCCTTTTTACTCATGCCTTTTTTGTTGTGTAAAAGGGCAAATGTAAACGGTTAAACTGAAGACTTGCGCCAGTGAATTCGTTGTCATGAATTTTCGCTGTAAGGTCACACTAGCTAACAGAGGAGGTACATCTTTTATGTTTAAAGCATTATTCGGCGTTCTCCAGAAAATCGGCCGTGCTCTTATGCTTCCGGTTGCGATTTTACCGGCTGCGGGGATCTTGCTTGCGTTAGGGAATGCCATGCAGAACAAAGATATGATTCAAGTCATGCATTTCTTAAGCAATGATAACGTTCAGCTTGTGGCGAACGTCATGGAAAGCGCCGGCCAAATCGTATTTGACAACCTGCCGCTTCTTTTTGCAGTAGGGGTTGCGATCGGCCTTGCCAACGGAGACGGTGTTGCCGGAATCGCGGCTATTATCGGATACTTGGTCATGAACGTATCCATGAGCGCCGTGCTTATGGCAAACGGCAGTATTCCGTCTGACAAAATTGAACGGGCAAAGTTTTTTGCGGAAAACCATCCGGCCTATATTAACATGCTGGGGATACCCACTTTGGCGACGGGCGTGTTCGGCGGTATTATCGTCGGGGTTCTGGCCGCGTTATTGTTCAACAAGTTTTATAAAATTGAACTTCCGCAGTACCTCGGATTTTTTGCGGGTAAGCGGTTCGTCCCGATTATCACATCAATTTCCGCATTAATTCTCGGTCTTATTATGTTAGTGATCTGGCCTCCGATCCAGCACGGTCTGAATTCCTTCTCCACGGGTCTTGTGGAAGCGAATCCAACCTTGGCGGCCTTTATTTTCGGGATGATTGAGCGGTCATTGATTCCGTTCGGTCTTCATCACATTTTCTACTCGCCGTTCTGGTATGAATTTTTCAGTTATAAAGATGCCGCAGGAGACATCATCCGCGGAGATCAGCGGATTTTCATGGCTCAGATCAAAGACGGCGTACAGCTGACGGCGGGAACATTTATGACGGGGAAATATCCGTTTATGATGTTCGGTCTTCCGGCGGCAGCGCTTGCAATCTATCATGAAGCGAAGCCTGAAAAGAAAAAACTTGTAGCCGGAATCATGGGTTCTGCCGCTCTGACAAGTTTCTTAACGGGAATTACCGAGCCGCTTGAATTCTCATTCTTGTTTGTGGCTCCTATCCTGTTTGCGATTCACTGCGTATTCGCGGGACTTTCCTTTATGGTCATGCAGCTTCTGCATGTAAAAATCGGTATGACCTTTTCAGGCGGTCTGATTGACTACTTCCTGTTCGGAATTCTGCCTAACCGGACGGCTTGGTGGCTTGTCATTCCGGTCGGCTTAGGATTAGCCGTCATTTACTACTTCGGTTTCCGGTTTGCGATCAAAAAGTTCAATCTGAAAACGCCGGGCCGTGAAGAAGAGGCTGCGGATGAAGGTGCGGGCGCCTCAGGCGAAGCCGGCGACCTTCCTTATGAAATCCTGCAGGCAATGGGTGACCAGGAAAACATAAAGCACCTTGACGCTTGTATCACGAGACTCCGCGTTACGGTCAACGACCAGAAGAAAGTGGATAAGACTCGTTTGAAACAGCTTGGCGCCTCAGGCGTTCTTGAAGTCGGAAACAACATTCAGGCCATTTTCGGCCCGCGTTCTGACGGTTTAAAAACACAGATGCAGGATATTATCGCCGGACGCACGCCGCGCCCTGAACCGAAAGTATCCGCACAAGAAGAAGTCAGCCAGCAGGTTGAAGAGGTTATCGCAGATCCGCTCCGAAACGAGCAGGGTGAAGAAGTGTTCGCTTCTCCGATCACCGGTGAAATCCATCCGATTACCGATGTGCCTGACCAGGTGTTCTCAGGAAAAATGATGGGTGACGGTTTTGCGATTCTTCCTGAAGAAGGAATCGTCGTATCGCCTGTCCGCGGAAAAGTACTGAATGTTTTCCCGACAAAACATGCGATCGGCCTTCAGTCTGACGGCGGAAGAGAGATCCTCATTCATTTCGGAATCGACACAGTCAGCCTGAAAGGCGAAGGATTCACTTCTTTTGTTTCTGAGGGTGACCGGGTTGAACCGGGGCAAAAGCTGCTTGAAGTTGATCTTGAAGCGGTTAAACCTCATGTTCCTTCATTAATGACACCGATTGTCTTTACAAATCTTGCCGAGGGTGAAGCGATTTCCCTTTCGGCCGAAGGTACCGTAAAACGGGAACAAAAAGATATTGTGAAAATCGGAAAATAAGCATATAAATACGCCGTGCTTGTCAGATGACAAGTACGGCTGTATGATATAATATTGTGTAGTAAAATAGCTTTAATTTAAAGGAGAATGATAATCATGGCACAAAAAACATTTAAAGTAACAGCAGATTCCGGAATCCACGCTCGTCCTGCGACAGTTCTTGTACAGACTGCAAGCAAATACGATGCTGACGTAAACTTAGAATATAACGGCAAAACAGTAAACCTTAAGTCAATCATGGGCGTTATGTCTCTAGGTATTGCTAAAGGCGCTGAAATCACAATTTCCGCTTCAGGCGCTGACGAAAACGATGCTCTTAACGCTTTAGAAGAAACAATGAAAAGCGAAGGACTCGGCGAGTAATGCAAGAATTAAAAGGAATAGGCGCTTCAGCCGGAATTGCGATTGCGAAAGCATACCGGCTTGAAGAGCCGGACTTAACGGTTGAAAAGAAAAACATTGCTGATGCTGCGGCTGAAGTAAGCCGTTTTGATGAAGCGATTGTACGTTCTAAAGAAGAGCTTGAAAAAATTAAAGAGCATGCTTTAAAAGAACTGGGACAAGACAAAGCTGACATTTTCTCCGCGCACCTTTTAGTTCTGAGTGATCCTGAGCTGTTGAACCCGGTAAAGGAGAAAATCAGCGCAGATTCAGTCAATGCTGAATTCGCTCTGAAAGAAACAGCTTCCATGTTCGTTACTATGTTTGAATCAATGGATAACGAATACATGAAAGAGCGTGCGGCGGATATCCGTGACGTAACAAAACGTGTGACGGGGCACCTGCTGGGCGTGGAAATTCCGAACCCGAGCATGATCTCAGAAGAGGTTGTTATCGTGGCTGAAGATTTGACACCGTCTGATACGGCTCAATTAAACCGCCAGTTTGTAAAAGGTTTTACAACTGATATCGGCGGACGCACTTCACACTCCGCGATCATGGCCCGTTCGCTTGAAATTCCGGCTGTTGTCGGCACAAAAGCGGCTACAGGGACAATTGAAAACGGTGTTACGGTAATCGTAGACGGCATCGATGGTGATGTGATCATCGATCCTTCCAGTGAAACGTTAAAGAAATATGAAGAAAAGCACAGTGCTTACCTGGCGCAAAAAGCTGAGTGGGCGAAGCTCGTCAATGAACCGACTGTTTCTAAAGACGGCCATCATGTAGAGCTTGCCGCAAACATCGGCACCCCGGATGATGTAAAAGGCGTTCTTGAAAACGGAGGAGAAGCTGTAGGGCTTTACCGTACGGAATTCCTTTACATGGGACGCGACCAGCTTCCGACGGAAGACGAGCAGTTTGACGCTTATAAAACGGTTCTTGAGCGTATGGAAGGAAAATCAGTTGTCGTTCGGACATTGGATATCGGCGGCGACAAAGAGCTTCCTTACCTGCAGCTTCCTAAAGAAATGAACCCGTTCTTAGGCTACAGAGCCATCCGCCTTTGCCTTGAAGAGCAAGAAATCTTCAGAACTCAGCTTCGTGCGCTGCTTCGTGCAAGTACATACGGAAACTTAAAAATCATGTTCCCGATGATTGCGACAGTAAACGAGTTTAAACAGGCGAAAGCGATTCTTCTCGAAGAAAAAGAAAAACTCGTCGAAGCCGGCGTAGCGGTTTCTGACGATATTGAAGTCGGTATGATGGTAGAGATTCCGTCTACAGCCGTTATCGCAGATCAGTTTGCCGCAGAAGTTGACTTCTTCAGTATCGGAACAAATGACTTGATCCAATACACGATGGCTGCTGACCGCATGAATGAGCGCGTAGCTTATCTGTATCAGCCATACAATCCGGCGATTCTCCGTCTGATCACCCTTGTTATTGAAGCCGCTCACAAAGAGGGCAAATGGGTCGGCATGTGCGGAGAAATGGCGGGAGATGAAATTGCGATTCCGATTCTTCTCGGCTTAGGCTTAGATGAGTTCTCGATGAGCGCTACATCCATCCTTCCGGCAAGAACGCAGATCAGCAAGCTTTCTAAAAAAGAAGCTGAATCATTCAAAGAAACAATCTTGTCTATGAGCACGACAGAAGAGGTTGTCGCATTCGTTAAAGAAACATTCAATAAGTAATACAACAGCCAGACGGTGTAAGCCGTCTGGTTTTTTTCATATTCGGAAAAAAGGGGGGAACAATAACTTTCAACAGGAGGGATTATCATGACAAAATCATTTGCAGCGGGGGATACGGTCTATGTGATTTACCGCAATCCGCATGCCGCCAATGTTGCCCATATTAAAGAGGCGGAGATCGTCCATCACCCGTATCATGAGGGAGAACTGTCTCTGTTTTTATACGAAACCTATCATCCGCTGGCCGAAGATGACGCGGTCTTTTCGACATATGAGGAAGCGGAAGCGCTTTACAGCGAGCTTTTTGAAGAAGACCGGTATCATTGATCAAAGGAAATGTTTACAACGCATATTCACTCTCTTTTAAACGGAAAGTAACAATATGAGAATATGTAAAGGGAGTGTCTGTCTATGCTGAAGCCGTTTGTGCCCCAGCTTGTTTATATTGAACCGAGAGCGCTCGAATACCCGTTAGGACAAGAGCTGAAGAATAAGTTTGAAAACATGGGGCTTGAGATCAGAGAAACGACATCGCATAATCAAGTCCGGAATATTCCGGGGAAAAATCACTTGCAGCAATACCGGAACGCGAAATCAACATTGGTAATCGGCGTCCGGAAAACACTGAAATTCGATTCTTCAAAGCCGTCCGCCGAATATGCCATTCCGTTTGCGACGGGCTGTATGGGGCATTGCCACTATTGCTACCTGCAGACGACGATGGGGTCAAAGCCTTACATCCGGACCTATGTCAATGTGGAAGAGATTCTGGATCAGGCTGATGAGTATATGAAAGAACGGGCGCCGGAATTTACAAGATTTGAAGCCTCTTGTACGTCTGATATCGTCGGAATCGATCATCTGACACATACATTAAAAAGAGCCATTGAACATTTCGGACAAAGCGAATTGGGACAGCTCAGATTCGTGACTAAATTTCACCACGTCGATCATTTGCTTGATGCAAAACATAACGGAAAGACAAGGTTCAGATTCAGCATCAATGCGGACTATGTCATTAAAAACTTTGAACCGGGAACTTCTCCGCTCGACAAACGGATAGAAGCCGCCGTCAAAGTCGCTAAAGCGGGCTATCCGCTCGGTTTCATCGTGGCGCCGATTTATATTCACGATGGCTGGGAGGAAGGCTATAAGGAACTGTTTGAGAAACTTGACGCGGCGCTTGATGAAGACGTTCGGCATGACATCACATTTGAACTGATCCAGCACCGTTTTACAAAACCGGCCAAACGGGTGATTGAGAAGAACTATCCGAAAACAAAGCTTGAGCTTGATGAAGAAAAGCGCAGATACAAATGGGGACGCTACGGAATCGGCAAGTATATATACCAAAAGGACGAAGAACATGACTTAAGGGAAACACTCGAATCTTATATCGAAACCTATTTTCCGAAAGCGAAAATCGAATATTTTACGTAAGGCGGAGCTGTCGGTACGACGGCTCTTTTTTTGCTGCGCCAAATGGCGGAAATTTTTGATATTTATTTCAAGGTTTATTCATTTTCTTGGCCGAAAGACCGATATAACTCTCAGGAGGGGATGGTTATGTTTAAAAAAATGCACATCAAAATTGCTGTGTTTGTAGCGGCAATGCTTATCGTAACGGTTGTTTTTTTAACGGTTTCTTCATATTTGACATTAAAGCCGATGATGACGGAGGAAGCAAAACGTACGACAGAGAATGTCACCAATTCACTCGGTCAGAACATTGAGCTTCAGCTGAAAAATGATGAGACCGTATTAATGAGATTAGCAGGCGGTGAATTGTCCCGGTCTTTTTTATCAGATGGGAAGAAAGAAACGGCGCGGCTTTTTAACGATGAGTTAAAACAGATCGGACAGAATGACAAATATGTCGCGCTTGCGTACGTCGGAACCGCAAACAAACAAATGTTTACATATCCAAAGGCCGATTTTGCCAAAGACTATGATCCGACAAATAGAACATGGTATAAGATGGCGGCTGAAAAACCCGATAAGGTTGTCTGGACTGACCCTTATAAAGATGCAGTGACGGGAGACATGATCGTGACGGCGTCAAAAGCCATTCAAAACAGCGGAACCGTCGTCGGGGTGGCGAGCTTAGATCTGAAGCTGTCCTCTATTCAGAGCATGGTCAACGAGCAAAAGGTCCCGTATAAAGGATTTGCCTTTTTAGCGGATGAAAACGGTTCTCTGCTGGCGCATCCGGAAAAACAGGGAAAAAATATTTCGGAAGATCAGACGTTAAAAGACATCACTGCGGATAAAGAAGGTGTCAAAGAGCTGCAGGGGAACATGGTCGTCTACCAAACGGTAAAAGAAACAGGGTGGAAAGTCGGAACGCAGTTTGAAAAAGATCAGCTGATGGGAGTAGCCGACAAAATGAACACGGTGAGCATTTTTATGTCACTGATCGCCCTTGTGATTACGATCGGTCTCAGCTATTTCCTAGCAAAAACGATAACCGGGCCGATTCAGCAGCTGATCGCCAAAACAAATTCAGTCTCAGCGGGAGATTTAACCGTCCGCGCCCAGACGAAATCAAAAGATGAAGTAGGCGAGTTAACAAAAGACTTTAACCAAATGGTTGAAAATATGAAAGAGATGGTCGAACAGGTCAAAGCCTCTTCGGAAAATGTGTCCGATACATCTGACCAATTAACCGTCATTTCACAAGAAACAAATGAAACGAGCGGACAAATCGCAAAAGCGATAGAGGAAGTCGCCGCCGGAGCGACAGAGCAAGCGTCAGAGGTTGAGACGATCAACGAAAAATCAGAAAATCTCTCGGTCAAAATAAAAGGAATCGCAGATCGCGCGGGCAGCATAAAACAACTCTCAAAATCTTCAGAGGATGCCAGCTACAAAGGACTGGACGCGCTCGGGCAGCTGCTGATGAAGTCAAACGAAGCCAATTCAGAAACGAAAAAAGTAGAGGCAATGCTGAATGACTTGGAAGAACAAACGAAAAACATAGAAGAAGTCGTGACGGCAATATCCGCCATTTCAGACCAGACGAACCTCTTGGCGCTGAATGCGAGCATTGAAGCCGCAAGAGCGGGAGAAAGCGGACGGGGCTTTGCCGTCGTCGCGGAAGAAGTCCGCAAGCTTGCTGAACAATCAGCTCTTTCTTCCGGCCATATCAGTGAGACGGTCCGTCTGATTCAATCTGAGACAAAAGAAGCGTCACACGCGATGATTGAGGCAAGCAGAATGAATGATGAACAAAACAGCGCCATTCATGAAACGGGTGAGGTTCTTAATCTGATTACGACGGAAATGCAGTCTCTCGTTCAAGGTATAGATCATATTTACAATGACATTCAAAAAATGAGTGAAGAACAAGCCGCGATTCAAGAAGCGATTCAAAGCATCTCCGCCATTTCTCAAGAATCTGCGGCAGCGGCGGAAGAAGTGAACGCTTCTACTGATGAACAGCTCGTTACGCTTGAAAAAGTGAAGCAATCGACTGATATGTTAAAGAGCGCAAGCGAAGATCTGATCAGCGCCATTTCTAAATTCACCTTGTAACGCGGACTCTATCATCCTATAATATGGTAATATAGACATGAAAGAATAATATTATGAATCGCATCAGGGGAGGAAAGCGCAGTGAACAAAACGGTCGGATTTATCGGTTTGGGCGTCATGGGAAACAGTATGGCATCGCACATTTTAGAAGCGGGCTATCCTGTTTTAGTCTACACGCGTACGAAACAAAAAGCGGAAGAGATTCTGAATAAGGGCGCGGTCTGGCAGGAGACGGTCAAAAACCTTTCAGAGAAAGCTGACATTATTATTACTATGGTCGGCTATCCGAGTGATGTCGAGGAAATCTATCTCGGCGAAAACGGCATTCTCTGTCATGCAAAAGAAGGGGCGTTTGTCATTGACATGACGACATCAAAACCGTCTCTGGCGAAGAAAATAGCGGAGAAAGCCAAAGAAAAGTCCATTCACGCCTTGGATGCACCCGTTTCCGGCGGAGACATCGGCGCGAGGAACGGAACGCTTGCCATTATGGCCGGAGGAGAAAAAGAAGCGTTTGAAGCATGCCTGCCGCTTTTCTCCGTTATGGGGGAAAACATTCAGTATCAAGGGCCGGCCGGCAGCGGCCAGCATACGAAAATGTGCAATCAGATCGCGATTGCAGCGGGAATGGTCGGAGTGGCTGAAGCGATGGCTTACGCTGAAAAATCCGGTCTGAACCCGGAACAAGTGCTGAAAAGCATTACAACCGGAGCGGCTGGCAGCTGGTCATTGTCAAATCTCGCCCCCCGTATGCTGAAAGGCGATTTTGCGCCCGGATTCTACGTGAAACACTTTATTAAAGACATGGGAATTGCCCTAGAAGAAGCGGAGCTCATGGGAGAAGAGATGCCCGGATTGGCGCTTGCCAAATCATTATACGACAAGCTTTCCGCGCAAGGAGAAGAAAACAGCGGAACTCAAAGTATTTATAAGCTTTGGGTGAAATAAAAAAGATTGCCCGCGGGGGCAATCTTTTTTATTATTTATTTTCCGATGAATTGCTGTGTCCAGATGTTTCCTGATTCTACGTAACCGACACCGATTTGAGTGAACTCAGGATTCATGATGTTCTTTCTGTGGCCTTCACTGTTCATCCAAGCTTTAACGACAGCTTCAGGAGTCGGCTGTCCTTTGGCGATATTTTCACCGGCAGTCTTATAAGTGATTCCGAAAGACTTCATCATATCGAAAGGTGAGCCGTAAGTAGGGCTTTGGTGATCGAAATAGTTTTTGTCTTTCATATCTTGTGATTTTGCGTGAGCTGATTTGCTTAATTTTTCATCAATCTGCAGAGGTTTTAAGCCTTGCTTTTGTCTCTCTGCATTTGTCAATTCAACGACTTTCTTTTCGTACGCACTGACTGATGAAGGAGTTTTCTCGCTGCTGTTGTTTGTGTTATCTGTCTGCTTTGCATTGTCAGCCGTCTGGTTTTGATCGGCTTTAGGTTTTTCAGCAGCAGCCGGAGCCGTTTTTGCCGGTGTTTCTTTTTGTACATCTTTAACTGTCATGTCAGAATGTTTTGCGTGTTTTTGCAGCAGCTGAGTCAGTTCTTTCTCATTTTTAACGTTCAGCTTTTTCATGCTCGTTTTCATATGTAGTTTTTCAACAGCCTCTTTAAGAGTCAGATGCTGTACAGTGTTTCCTTTTTTCACGGTAACGACGTGCTGGCATGACAGCTCTTTTGCAGATGCCTGCTGAATGCCTCCGAATGTAATCAAACTGACTGCCGCGGCGGCAGATAAGAGAAATGCTTTTTTCATAGTTAATAGCCTCCCAGAGAAGTTTTTTTCTACAAGAAAAATCTTATCACAGCTTTTTTGTCATAATGCAGGCAGCCATTTCCTTTGACAACAAACTCTTGTCATAATTGTAATTGAGCGCAGAAAAATGGCTCTATACCGGGAAAAACGATCTGTATTTATTTTTTAAAACCCGTTACATCTCTTCAAATTATTTGAAGTGTTAGCTATATTTTAAGATAATTTGGTCTTGACAGTTTTTTTTACCCGTTTTCGCTGTAACAACTTTTACAAAAATGTTACAATTAAAATCTGTTTATGTAAATATATTCAATGATTTGAGAGGTGTAACAGAAAGTGGCTGAAGTTGCGCGCGAACCAAAGAAAAAAACGAAACGTTACAGAGCGCTGAGAATGAATCTCTATTTTTTGATTGTTTTTCTTCTCTTTACGGCACTGATTTTTAAACTCGGCATCGTCCAGATTGTCGAAGGGGATAAACACCGCCAGGATGCGGAGAAGGCAAATGCAAAAACCGCCTATTATCCGACACCGCGGGGAAAGATGTATGACAAGCGGAACAGGGTGGCGGTTGATAACCAGGCTGTGCCTGAAATTGTATACGTTTCTACCTCAAAAACCTCGGCAAAGGACAAATTGAAAACGGCAAAAAATCTCGCCGCACTGATTCATATTGATACTGAATTTATGAAGGATCGAAATATCATTGATTACTGGCTTGCCGCACATCCGAAGAAGGCGGAAAAGCTTATGAAGGATTCAGAAAACAGCCTGAAATCCCAAGAAGTGTACAAACGCCAGATTGAACGCGTTCCGAAGCAGGAGATTGATGCGATCAAAAAAGATAAAAAAGAGCTGCAAATTGCGGCGATTTATACGCGTTTTTCAAGCGGCAACGCCTATCAGCCGCAAGTCGTCAAATCAATGGACCCGAATAAGCTGAACGGAAACGGAAACAGCGGTTCATTGCTTGACGAGCATGAAAACAACAAGCAAAAACCAAAAAGCGATCTGACATATGAAGAAGTTTCCGTCGTATCCGAGCACCTGAAAGAGCTCCCCGGCATTGACGTGATCAATGACTGGACGCGGAAATATCCGTACGACAAAACGCTTTACTCTCTGTTCGGCGGTGTGACGACACCGGAACAGGGATTGTTGGGCGAACGGAAAGATTATTATGTCACAAGAGGCTACTCACTGAATGACCGGGTGGGTAAAAGCTACATTGAATATCAGTATGAAGACTATTTAAACGCGCATAAAGAAAAAGTAGAGTATGTGGAAAACAGCAAAGGTGAAGTCGTCAGCCAAAAGCCCGTCGATGAAGGCAGCAGAGGCTACGATCTGCAGCTCTCGCTCGATATGGAATTACAGTCGAAAGTCGAAAAAGTCATTGAAAAAGAGCTGAGAAGAAGCCGCGCCGCAGGCAACTATATGGTTGACAGAGGATTTGCCGTCATGATGGATCCGAACAACGGGGATATTCTCTCAATGGCGGGGAAACGCATCGATCTCGAAACGAATAAGACACAGGATTTTGCGATCGGAGCATTTACGACCCAATATGAGATGGGCTCTTCTGTTAAAGGAGCGACTGTTCTTGCGGGTTACCAAAGCGGCCTCCCGCATTATAAAACGTTTGTCGATGCACCGCTTAAGTTTAAAGATGGAACGGAAAAGCACTCGTGGACACAAATGGGGACCATTACTGAGCTGACCGCGCTGCAAAGAAGTTCAAACATATATATGTTTCATGTGGCCATGCATATCGCGGGCATTACCTACGTTCCGCACGGCATGCTGCCGGCCGGATTAGACGATATTAAGAAAATGCGCAACTATTACGCCCAATTTGGCTTGGGTGTGAAGACCGGGATTGATCTTCCACAGGAATCAGCGGGCATGCAGTCAAATCCGCAAATGGTCGGAGGATTGCTGCTTGACTTTGCGATCGGACAGTTTGATACGTATACGCCGCTTCAAATGGCTCAATATATTTCAGCCATCGCAAACGGCGGGTATCGCGTCCAGCCGCGGATCGTCACAAGCATTCATGAACCGGACAGCAAAAACAAGATTGGAAAAGCGATTGAACAGCGAGATAGTAAAATTTTGAACAAAGTAAATAACAGCCCGAGCGATTTTGACCAAGTTCATAAAGGAATGAAGTTGGTCACAAGCTCACCCCAAGGAACGGCTTATTCAACATTCCAAGGTTCCGGCGCTGATGTTTCCGGAAAAACGGGAACCGCGCAGACGCACTATTACGGCACGAACAAAAACTGGTGGGGGCAAGAGACGTATAACCTGACCTTTGTCGGTTATTATCCGTCAGAACATCCACGAGTGGCATTCAGCGTCGTCGTTCCGTCTGTTCGAGATGATAAAGATCATATCAGTAAAAACATTGCCAAGGGAGCAGTTGACGCTTACAAAGAGCTTGAAAAGAAATACAATAAAAAATAACAAATGAAAGGGCGGCCGAACATCTCGTGCGCCCTTTCTTTCATTCAGGAAAATTGACGTTCACAATAAGAATAGAAGGAGAATGCTTATTTTTTAGCGAATCAATCTAGTGGAATTTCTTTTTATATCAGTCCGTGTCCAGCCTGCAGTGCGAGTATAATGCAAAGGAGGGATTCTGTGGAACAGGATACTCAGCATGTCAAACAGTTTCAATCGAAAACCGATCTTCATGCCGTTTTGACGTCTAACGGGCGTATTATGTATATTTCTGCAAACTGCAAATCGTACTTCAGTTATTCTCAGGAAGAGATGATCGGGGCATTTCTCAAAACGTTCCTGCATGAAGAAGATCAATTTTTGGTTGAAAGTTACTTCTATAATGAGCATCATTTGATGCCTTGCACCTTTCGTCTTATTAAAAAAGATCATACCATCGTATGGCTTGAAGCGGGTGTGGAAATTGTCACACCGCAAATGGAGGGGACGGATCGGGAAATCATCCTCAAAATCAAGGTGCTTGAGGAGAAGACGCCCCGCCGGCCTTATATGTATGAACAAAAGAAGCAAAAGGCAGAACAACAGTCGGAAGATGCGGCTGGAAACGGCGAATTCGAGCGTCTTGTCGAAATGCTGCCGAATCCTTTATATGTCAGCATCAACGGCACAATCGCCTACGCCAACAACGCGATGCTTGCCATGCTGGGAGCCGAAAGCAAAGACGAGGTAATCGGCAGGCGCTCTTATGAGTTTATTGAAGAAGAGTATCACGACATTGTGAAAAACCGAATTGTGCGGATGCAAAAAGGAATGGAAGTCGGAATGATCGAACAGACGTGGAGAAGGCTCGACGGCACGCCCGTTCATTTAGAAGTGAAGGCGGCACCGACGACATATAAAAATCAGCGGGCGGAATTGCTGCTTCTGATTGATATTTCTTCACGGAAAAAATTCCAAACGATTCTGCAAAAAAGCAGAGAGCGTTATCAGCTCCTCATTCAGAATTCAATTGACACGATCGCCGTGATTCACAATGATAAATGGGTATTCATGAATGAGTCGGGCATTTCGCTGTTTGAGGCTGAAACATATGAAGATTTAATTGGGAAAAACGTCTATGATCAGCTTCATCCCTGTGATCATGACGGCGTGAAACAGCGGATCCAAAATATTATCAACCGAAAGACCGAGTCAGAAATTATTAAGCAATCGTGGTTTACCTTTAAAAACCGGCTGATCTACACGGAAATGGTCTGCATTCCGACGACGTTTTTCGGAGAAACGGCCGTGCAGGTCATTCTGCGTGATATTTCTGAGCGGAAGCAGACGGAGGAATTAATGCTGAAGTCGGAGAAGCTGTCTATCGCAGGGCAGCTGGCGGCGGGAATCGCTCACGAAATCCGCAATCCGCTGACGGCGATCAAAGGATTTTTACAGCTCATGAAGCCGACGATGGGGGAAAACGAACATTACTTTGAAATTGTGTTTTCTGAACTGAGCAGAATCGAATTAATTTTAAGTGAGCTTTTAATGCTTGCCAAACCTCAGCAAAACGCCGTGAAAGAGCGTGTAAACTTAAAGAAAATTATAAGTGAAGTGACCGCTCTTTTAGAGACGCAGGCAAATCTTAAAGGGATTTTTATCAAAACGGATTACGAACATGACAGCATGTATATTAACGGTGATCAAAATCAGCTGAAACAGGTGTTTATCAACCTGATTAAAAATGCCGTTGAGTCGATGCCGGATGGGGGAACGGTTCACATCATCATGACAGAAGATGAGTACTCCGTTAATGTGACGGTGAAAGACGAGGGTGACGGGATACCGGAAAACGTGCTGAAACGAATAGGCGAACCGTTTTTGACAACGAAAGAAAAAGGAACCGGCCTGGGGCTGATGGTCACATTCAACCTTATTAAAAACCATCAGGGAGCCATCAAAGTAGACAGCAAACCGGATAGAGGCACGGCCTTTCATATTACATTCCCGAAACAATAAAAAACAACGGCGTTATGCCGTTGTTTAAATAGTCTGCATGGATTCTCTCGTTTTTAAAATAAATGCTTCCAGCCGGTCCAAGCCTTCTCTCAATGTATCCAGTGAATATGCGAATGACAGCCTCACATACCCTTCACCCAACTTTGAAAACGAGCTGCCGGGCACAAGAGCCACACCTGCATCCTCTAAAAGAGCCATACTAAAATCAAACGATGACATTCCGAATGACTTAATGGAAGGGAAGATATAAAATGCGCCTGACGGCTTTACGACGTCAAGCCCCATTGAAACTAGACGGTCATATACATAGTCAAGCCGCTTTTTATACTGTTCTCTCATAATAAGCGCATCATCAACACCGTTTGTCACCGCTTCAAGAGCCGCTTTCTGAGAGATTGAAGACGCGCATGTCACACTGTATTGGTGAACTTTTAAGATGTGCTTGGCAATTTCTTTCGGTGCGAAAATGAAACCGATTCTCCAGCCCGTCATGCTGTGTGATTTTGACAGGCCGTTGATAACGATCGTCTGGTCTCTCAAATAAGACGCGATCGAATAATGCGGTCTGTCATAGGTTAATTCGCTGTAAATCTCATCAGACAGGACAAAAACATTTCTGCCCTTCAGGACGGCTGCGATGTTTTGCAGCTCTTCCTCAGACAATGTCACTCCGGTCGGATTTGACGGATAAGGAAGAATGACGCATTTTGTTTTTGGTGTCAGCGATTCTTCAATGAGCCGCGCCGTCAGCTTAAATCCGTGTGTCGTCGTATCCACATGGACCGGAACGGCGCCCGACATGCGGATGATCGGTTCGTAGCCCGGATATATCGGTCCGGGGAGAATAACTTCATCGCCCGGAGATAAAATCGTCCGCAAAGACGCGTCAATCGCTTGGCTTGCCCCGGTTGTGACGATGATTTCAGTTTCAGCTTCATAATTCAAATCAGCTTTTTTCTTCATATAAAGCTGTACGGCCTGTCTCAGCTCAAGGCCGCCCGCATTCGGAGTATATGCCGTTGCGTTCTCGTCGATTGCCTTTTTGGCAGCCGCTTTGACATGGTGCGGCGTGAAGAAATCCGGCTGACCGATCGTAAGCGAAATGACATTGTCGTGCTGAGCTACAAGATTTGAGAATTTGCGAATTCCTGAAATTTCAATTTCTTTTACATTCGGATTAAGCAAATGTTCCATAATTCATCACCTTATACTATATATTGAGTTTATCCTATTTTACCACTAGCTGAGCATTTGTCATCTTTTTATTGAACTATCCCGAGTATATGTCCGATAAGTGAAAACATACCTTCTTTCAGAAAAAAATAAGACAACCAGCTGAAATGATTGTCTTCATTGTATCATGATCTATCTATTGTGATATGTGGCGAATGTCATTAATACCCGTATTCAAAGCTGACGTCTTCCCGCCATAAGATGTATGGAGCGGGCTTGTCGGGACGCTCTTTCGCCTCTTTTTTCATTTGCAGGTAAGCCGTTTTGCTGATATCTTCTAACACCGTCATTTGATCTTGGTCGAATATGACTACTGTACCCATTTATTACACCCTTCTTCCTGAAAAATCCTTGACTATTTTACCACTCGATGTCAAAAAGTCAATGGGATATCAGAAAAAAGCATTTTTTTATAAAGAGTTCATGGCCAGTTGGACCGAATACATTCACTTTTTCCGTTTCCAGCCGATATATACAGTACAATACTGAATGCGGATAGCGAGGGATTGAATTGTCTTTACAACAATACGATATTTTATTGGATTCAGGCACAAACGAATTAGAAATCGTCAAATTTGAAGTAGGCGTCAATACATTTGGCATAAATGTGATGAAAGTCCGGGAAATCATTCAGCCGGTAGAGGTCACATCTGTGCCTCAGTCTCATAAAGACGTAGAAGGGATGATTAAGCTGAGAGGCGAAATTCTTCCCGTCATCAGTCTGTATACCTTTTTCGGCGTTGATGCCGAAGGAGCAAAAGACGATAAATATATCGTAACGGAATTCAACAAGCGGAAAATCGTCTTTCACGTCGGTTCCGTTTCACAAATCCACAGGGTGTCCTGGGAGGCGATTGAAAAGCCGACTTCCCTGAACCAGGGCATGGAGCGGCATTTAACGGGAATCATCAAACTGGAAGACACGATGATCTTTCTGCCTGATTATGAAAAGATCATTTACGATATTGAATCGGCATCCGGAGTTGAGACTTATCATGTCCATCAGGAAGGATTTGATGAAAGACGGGCGGGTAAAAAACTGATCATCGTTGAAGATTCGCCGCTTCTGATGCGTCTTTTGACGGATGAGCTGACTGAGGCGGGGTACAGTGAAATCGTTACGTTTGAAAACGGAAAAGAAGCGTATGATTACGTCGTGGAACTGACGGATAACGGAGAAAACCTGTCAGACCATATTGACATGATTATCAGTGACATTGAGATGCCGAAAATGGACGGGCATCGTTTGACGAAGCTCCTTAAGGATAACCCGCAAAGCTCTGATGTGCCGATTATGATTTTCTCGTCCCTGATTACGGACGACCTGCGCCACCGGGGCGAAGTAGTCGGAGCGGATGAACAGATCAGCAAGCCTGAAATCAGCGAGCTCATTAAAAAAGTGGATACGTACGTGATTGAATAGAAAAAAGCCGATGCATGACGCATCGGCTTTTTTGCGGCGGAATTAAAAATAACTCTCACCAAGTTTTTTAAATACGGGTTTATGATAAGCGGGCTGCTGCCTGTTGGCGGCAAGCGGTTTTTCCTTTAAGCCCACATATTTTTGCAATACATTTTTCGCTTTTGTCAAAGACATTTGTGCTTTAGGATTGCGGTACGATTGATTTAACGTACCTAAATGCGGAAGATGCTGGAAGTCTTCTTTTGTTGGAGGCATGTGAAAATAGTAGTCTCCGATAGAGATAAGTACGTCTGACTGCTGTTGGCTAAACCTGGGATTATTTGAAAAGTGAAGCCCTATTTTTTTCCCTTTGCCTTCTTTCACAAGCTTTTGTAATGCCCGTTTTTTCAGCAGATAAAGGTATTTAGGGTTGGGGGCGGTTTTTGCATGGCGGTTCACAGTATAAACAGCTTTTGAAAGATTCTCGATGGTTGGCTGCAGCTCTTTCGAATAAGCGTGGTCGTCCATTATTTCTCTCCTTTGCATTGATCAAGTTCATATATAGATTATACTTTTTTAGCGTTGAAATGCAAATATTGATTATAAAAATACGCCTTTTTCTGATGAAAAGGGCGCATCTTTTTCCTTTATTAGACAGGATTCGCATGTTTTTCGGAATCAGCCTTTAATGATTGCTGCACATCGACCTCTGCTGCCTCGGCGCTGTATTTCGGAAGAGCGATAAAATAGAACACAAATACCGCTAAAATCACGATTCCCATGCCGTAATAAAGGTAATCAATATTGGTAACGAATTTCGGAAATAACAGGGCAACCAGTCCGAGTGTAATCGATTGGGCAAACATCATAAAAGGATCCTGCCAGCCGCTGACCCGGCCCATTATTTTCGGATGAACGATTTTCGGCATCCAGCCGCCGATGGCGATATTGACAGGGCCGATGCACATGCCGAGGACGAAAGCGGCCGCATAATAAATCCACAGCTTATCCGTATAGCCGAGGACAAAAATGAGCAGTCCGGCTGCCAAAATAGGAATCGACATCAAATGATGCGGTTTGACTTTTTTTGCGATCATCGTTCCGATCACACTTCCTGCAAGCAGGCCGAAGCCGAGTGCGACGGTGAAGATGGAAGTATGTGATTCGTAATGATCAGGCGCAAGTCCGTATTTCATCGTAAACATCGGCAGTACGGCAAAGCCGCCGTTGACAAAACCAAAGATAAAAAAGCCGAAAATAAGGGAAGCAAGTAATTTGTTTTTAACAATATATACGATCCCTTCCTTAAAATCAGCGACCGAGTCTTTCAGAAACGAATCTCCCCATTTAAAAGGGCCGTTCGGCTGACGGGCTTCTTTCGGAATGCGGCAGGCGCGGATCAGAAAGCCTGATACAATAAAGCTGACAAAATCAAGGATAATGGCTCCGTGAATACCGATCGTTTTATACATAAACGCGCCTATACCGACGCCGAATACCATGAAGATGCTGAACAGGATCTGGTTAAGTCCCGCCGCTTTCGCGTAATGCTCCTTAGGCAGAATAGCTTGTACAAGGCTGGCTTCCGCCGGGAAAAAGAACTTGGTCACGGCGCTTCTGATGAACAAAATACAGAACACGAGAGGGATGCTCCCGGTGTATAATGCGGCAAATAATACGATCGTCAGTCCGGCTCTGATCCAGTCACAATTCTCCGCGACTTTTTTTCTGTCAAGCCGGTCAGCTGCGACACCGACAATCAGAAATACGAAAACTGTCGGCAGTGAATACATCAGCTCAGCCAAAGTCGTGTATGCCGGCTGGTTTGAAAAATGGTCCAGCAAGTAAAAAGCGAAAGCCATATTACCTACAGTCGTTCCCATTTGAGAAGCGAGTGCTGCGAAAAAGAGACGGACAAAATTGCGATTTTTAAATATATCCATAAACACGCTCCTTACCCTAAAGGTCCCACTGTAATATATTATCATCAGCTCGTTCCATTAACAAATAAGATCTTTCTATCTTATAATAGTCACTCTTGTTCCATTAGGAACGGTAGCGGCAAGTTCAGTGACGTCCTGATTATACATCCGGATGCATCCTTTTGATACCGCTTTGCCGATGGAAGAAGGATTATTTGTTCCGTGAATGCCGTAATGAATTTTAGAGAGGCTGAGCCAATAAGCGCCGAACGGGCCGCCGGGCTTAGGCTGGCGGTTCACGATGTAAAATTCTCCGGTCGGCGTGGTCGTCAATATTTTTCCGACTGCGATGGGGTACGTACGGATGAGCCTGCCAAGGCGGTATAACTCCAGTTTTTTCGCTCCGATATACACGATGATGGAGTAGGGAATGGTGGATGGATCGGGAAGATTCGGTATGATAATATGCTGTCCCGCGTATATGGCCGATTGGATTGAGGGATTTGCCTGAAGGAGAGCAGCAGTGCTTATTCTGAAGTCTTGCGCAATGCTTGAGATGGTTTCTCCTTGTTTCACTTGATATGTCAGCAGTTTCATCACCCTCCTTTTTGCTCTTTTCCATATACATATTACGGAGGGGGTGTCTGTGCATCAGGATAAAAGTCTTATTTTTGCTCGGTTTTCAATGTGAACAGCGTGATTTCCGGTCTGGCTAAAAATCGATAAGGCAGTCTTGTCGTACCGAGCCCGCGATTGACGTAAACGGCTGTGTCATGCAGCGTATACATGCCGTCGGTATACGTTTTTCCGTAAGGAGGCGTAATGAGAGGGCCGAAAAACGGGAGCTGGACCTGGCCGCCGTGAGTGTGTCCCGACAGCTGGAGGTTTACGGGATATTCGCCTATCTTGAGAGCGGCATCAGGCTCGTGGACGATTAAAATGGAAAACGCATCTTCGGAAAGGCGGGACAGGGTGCCTTCATAATCGGGTTTTCCGAGCATTACATCATCCAAAAACGCGAGTTCAATCCGGCTTCCGTCTGTCAGCTGCACCTGACGATAGCCGTTTCGAAACACTTGAAAATCAGCCGCTTCCATCAGAGCCTTGTACGTGTTCGTACCGTAGCCGCCGTGGTCATGGTTTCCGTAAACACAAAGTTTGCCGAAGGGAGCTTCAAGGTTTTTCAGCACGGCGAGTGCATGCTGGTGATCATTAAATAAATGCGGCTTATCAATTAAATCTCCCGTAAAGATGAGCAGATCGGGTTTCAGCTGATTGATCTTTTCCGCTGCTTTATTCAAGTCACCGGATGTAAACACATCACTGAGATGCGTATCGCTGAATTGAACGATTTTAAAATTGTCAAAGCTGCGGGGGATCAGGCGGTTGGTGATTGTATGCCGGGTGATCTCAATCATGCGCGGTTCAATATACCGGGCATAGCCGTAACCTCCGCAAGCCATTGCGAGAGCTGCACCCAAAATGCCGAATCCTCTTTTTAAAAATGTTCTTCTGGTCATTTTCTCCATATGTAAAACCAACCTTTGTCAGAGTTGTTCTATTATATCATCAGCCTGGCTGAAAAATCCCTTCTCAGCATGTAATGACGCGGAAAGACATCTGTGATAAAATTATGAATGATTATTCATTCAATAAAAGGGGTGGGTTTGTTATGGATAAGAAAGCGGTAATCATTACAGGCGGTTCAAGCGGCATGGGAAAAGCAATGGCGAAAAAACAGGCTGAATTAGGATGGCACGTCATGGTGACAGGGAGGAACCATGAAGCACTTGAGGAAACAAAAAAAGAAATTGAGACCTTTGAGGGGCAGGTCGCCTGTTTTCAAATGGATGTCCGTTCTGATTCCGCCGCTTCAGACATGATTACAGAAGCGAAAAAAGCATTTGGCCGGCTTGATGCGCTGGTTAACAATGCGGCCGGCAACTTTATTTGCCCGGCAGAGAAGCTGACGCCCAATGGATGGAAAGCTGTTATTGAGATTGTTTTAAACGGCACATTTTTCTGCAGCCAAGCCGCGGCAAGGCATTGGATCGAGCAGGAGCAGAAGGGCGTCATCTTAAATATGGCCGCTACATACGCATGGGGAGCGGGAGCGGGTGTCGTTCATTCCGCTGCAGCCAAAGCGGGGGTATTGTCACTGACAAGAACGCTGGCCGTTGAATGGGGGAGCAAATACGGCATCCGCACAAACGCGATAGCCCCCGGCCCGATTGAACGGACAGGCGGTGCGGAAAAGCTGTTTGAATCGGAAAAAGCGGTGTCCCGCACTATGAACAGTGTGCCGCTCGGCCGTCTGGGGACACCGGAAGAAATCGCCGCGTTGGCAGCGTTTTTGCTATCTGATGAAGCGTCCTACATAAACGGGGATTGTATCACAATGGACGGGGGGCAATGGCTGAATCCTTATCCGTTTTAATTTTTCATATATTGATTATTTTGCAAAACAAGCGAACGTTAAAGCCGCCGTTCGCTTGTTTTATTTTCTATTCAAAATTATGATATAATTTTGAAAGATTAAGGGGCGATTAACTGAAGAAATTATTAAAATGGTTCGTTGTACTATTTGTAAGCAGTTTCGTTATCATCTTTAATATTTGGTACTTTATCATTTGCGCTTTTACTCCGGAGTATTATCAAAATACCAATCTTACATCTGATGAAATAATCAGATTTGAAAAGCTATAACATAGATTTTCCTGATGAAACGAAATTTATTAAAGCCAGGGAGTATTTGAGTGGGCTCGGAGGCAATACATCGGCTGTATTATATGTGTCTCTGCCAACTAAGCTGGCGGAAACAATTTTATCTGATTATACGTATATGCCAATAAATCATACTGATCATGCCGGTTCAATGTATGGAGTTGACGTTTCCAAGAGTGTTGGCGGGTTAACAACTCTTACATTTGGCACTTTAGATAAAAAAGGAACTTTCTTTCAGTTGAAACATGATGATGATTGGATATATAACAGAATTGATTGGAGCCATTATTTTTGGACAGCTGCCGGTTATAATGCTCTTATATTTATCCTTTTATTTGTGATTGTGAAACAAATGAATAACGTCCTTAATTAACCGGAAGAGTATCTTAAAAAGTTTTCCCCTTTTATTTTAAGCTGCTGCCATACTGCCTCCTTTTCCCCTAATCTAAACATTTGTGGTGCTGATATAATTGTGTATAATCAGACAAAGATAGAGAAGCAGGTGATAACATGTTGGACCCACTTGATATACTGACGAATATTGATGATGTCATTCCGTATTACCAAGCGATTTTTAACGCTGAGGAACAAAGAGTCGTAGGCTACGAAGTGCTTGGCCGGATTTTGGCAGATGCGGAGATTGAGAGCCTTGGGCCGTTTTTCTTAGATTCGGGCATTCCGGAAGAATATAAGCTTGAGGTCGATGACAGAGTCATCAGGCAGGCGCTGGAGAGGTTTAAAGAAGCTGATCGTGATCTGTTGATTTTTATCAATCAGGATGCGAATGTATTGATGCTTGACCACGGCGAAAGCTTTCTTGAGCTTTTAAAAGAATACGAAGAGCAGGGCATTGAATTGAACCGTATTGTGCTTGAGATCACCGAGCACAATTTCGAAGGCGACATTGAACAGCTGTACCATATGCTTGCCTACTATCGTACATATGGCATTAAAATCGCGGTGGACAATATAGGTAAGGAGAGCAGCAACCTGGACAGAATCGCGCTCCTTTCACCGGACCTTCTGAAAATAGATTTGCAGGCGCTGAAGGTATCTCAGCCGTCACCATCATATGAGCATGTGCTGTACAGCATTTCATTGCTGGCGAGAAAAATCGGCGCCGCGCTGCTGTATGAAGATATAGAAGCTGATTTCCAGCTCCAGTACGCATGGAGAAACGGAGGCCGATTTTTTCAAGGCTATTATCTGCAGGCGCCGAGCGGCGATTTTATAGACCGGAACCTGTTAAAAGCACGCTTGAAAACGGAGTTTCAGCAATTTATCACGAGAGAAAAAAAGAAGCTGGAAACGGTCTATGAACACTCTGAGAATTTTTATAAGCGGGTCAATCAGGCAGTTTCCGAGCTGAAGAAAACCCATCAGGCGGACGATGAGTTTATTAAAAAACTGGCGGAAAACCTGACCGACTGCTGCTTCAGAATTTATATGTGTGATGAAGAAGGCTATCAGCTGACGGGAAATGTGTTCAAGCAGTCCGGCGAATGGCTTTATCAGCCTGAATACATGGAGAAAAACTGGAGCTGGCGTCCGTACTTTTTAGAAAATATCATGAAGATGCGGAATTCAAGAAAAGGCTTTTTCAGTGACCTGTACAGTGATATTGAGACAGGTGAGATGATCAGAACCTTTTCATACCCGATGGATGACAATATGTATTTATTTATCGATCTGCCTTACTCTTATTTATATGAACAGGACGGATTACTTTAAAGCGGCTGCTGTATGCCGCTTTTTTTGTTCATTTGAAAAAAGTTTTAAAAAACGATTGACAATGATACTGATAATCATTATCATTTAGTTATAGAGAGAAGTTACTCTCTGTTCCCCAACCCCTCTATCAGATCAAGATCCGAAAAAACTTGGCGCTACCCCCGCCAAGTTTTTTTATGCTGTCTCCTCATAAAAAGGCTTCTTCTCACATACATCTGACAATGGCGGCTCAAAAAGCGAAAAATTATTTTTGAAAGGTGTATGACATTCCGAAAAAAGCTTCAAACTATTCGAAAACACGGTTTTCCCGTTTATTTCTTTTTGAAAATCCAGCGGGAAAATGCCATCCCGGTCTACTTTATGGTATGATGCTCTGTAGAACTTGTATTATAATAAATACTTGTTGATTTGAAGTTGTTTTTTGAAAGGAGTCTTTTTTTAGAATGTCACAATTAATGGGTATCATCACGCGGCTGCAAAGTCTGCAAGAAACAGCGGAAGCGGCTAACGAGCCGATGCAGCGTTATTTTGAAGTTAACGGCGAAAAAATTTGCAGTGTTAAATATTTCGAAAAAAATCAAACGTTTGAACTGACGGTTTTCCAAAAAGGTGAAAAACCTAACACATATCCGTTTGATAACATTGACATGATTTCTATTGAAATTTTTGAGCTCCTTCAGTAATTTGATTTGATTTTTCAGGCTGACCAAGCTTCCGGTCTTCCGCAAGCGGAGCTTTATTAAATTATGCAAAGGAACGTGCTTGTTCGTTTGGTTGTAGACTCTGGAAAGAGGAGTGTCCGTACATGGCTGATTCTTTTCTGTTTTATAATCTTTCTGAGGCACAGATGACCTTTCAAGACGTGACGGAGCGGCTGAAACGCTTTGTCAATAAAGACCCCCGTTCAGCATACGTGCTGTCTGTAGGGACTGATTCACAAGTTTACCGCGACTTCACAAAGTTTATTACGGCTATACACTTGCACCGTACAGGCAAGGGAGCTTGGGGCTGTTTGAAAAATCATGATCTTGCAAGACCGATACATAGCCTTCGCGAAAAAATTTCGCTGGAAACCGCGTTCAGCCAGGAGATGGCTGCGCATATCCTCGACGGCCGTCTTATGGAACTGACAGATTTGCTCTTGCCTTTTACGGATGAAGGGGCGGATCTTTCATTTGAAGTGCATCTGGATATCGGTCAAAAAGGGCTGACAAAAGAATTGATACAAGAAATGACCGGACGCATTACCTCGATGGGCATTGAAGCGAAAATCAAGCCCGATTCCTGCACAGCATTCAGTTATGCCAATCGTTACACAAAATAATATTTCATACAGAATCCGCAAAATGTCGAATTATGCGGTTGACGATTTTTTTCTGTTTACTTATTCTAGCGGTAGAGCTGAAAGCAAATTTCACATTGCTTTCAGAGGTATTCAGTTAAAAATAGGGGGCCTGATTACGTATGAGTCTTATCAGTGAACGATTTACGGAAGAAGAACAGAAACTTCTGCTGAATATCCTGATCAATCAAGAATATGCCATTGAGCTTTTGACCAGCGAAATCAACGATATAGAAGCAGGGTCAAAAAGCGTTGATGGAACCACTTATAAAAAACTCGTAACGCTCTATGACCGTTTTCGGAATGAAAATTAATCAGCGGCCTATAAATTGATACTCGATTGCAAAGAGTATCTTTTTTATTGACGGAAACTTTTCGACAAAAAATGATAATGTTTATATTATTGCAATATAGGGAATACATGCTTTGATGAAAAATGTAAAGGGGTCGAAGTGACATGATTAGCTTACAATCAGATCAGCTTCTTGATGCAACAGTCGGACAATTTATGATCGAGGCGGATAAAGTGGCGCACGTTCAAGTCGGAAACAACCTTGAGCATGCTCTATTAGTGCTGACGAAAACCGGCTATACCGCCATTCCCGTCCTCGACGCTTCGTACCGTCTGCACGGTTTGATCGGGACAAATATGATTATGAACAGCATTTTCGGACTTGAACGGATCGAGTTTGAGAAGCTGGATCAAATTACGGTTGAGGAAGTCATGCTGAAAGACATTCCCCGTCTCCACATCAATGATCCGATTATCAAAGGGTTCAGCATGGTCATTAACAACGGCTTTGTCTGCGTTGAAAATGATGAAGGCGTCTTTGAAGGCATTTTCACGAGAAGAGTCGTGTTAAAACAGTTGAGCAGTCATATCAGATCATTGAATAAGTAGGCTCGCACGATCAGCCTATTTGTTCTTTTGCATGCCTGAAAAAGAAAACGCATACATATGAGTGGCGCTTGCCTCGGCAGCCTTTATTTTATTAGAATGGTAGATAAGAAATACGAAAGGCATTGAAAAGGAGGACGACATGCAGCTTCAAGAGCTTCATATGCTCGTAGTTTTAGCTGAGGAATTAAACATGAGGAAGGCTGCCGAACGGTTATTCGTGTCACAGCCGGCTCTGTCCCAGCGATTGCAGACCATTGAAAAAGCCTGGGGAACAAAGATCTTTCTAAGATCTCAAAAAGGACTTACGGTAACGCCGGCAGGAGAAAAAATCATACAATTTGCAAATGACGTCACGGATCGGCAAGAAAGAATCAGAGAAAACATTGATGAACTTGAGGGTGAGATTCACGGCACATTAAAGCTTGCCGTCGCCTCCATTATCGGGCAGCACTGGCTTCCGAAAGTGTTAAAAACATATGTGGAGCGTTATCCGAATGCAAAGGTCTCTCTCATTACAGGGTGGAGCAGCGAAATGCTGAAAAGTCTGTATGAAGACCAGGTACATATCGGCATTATCCGGGGAAATCCGGAATGGAAAGGCCGGAAAGATTATTTAATGACCGATCATTTATATTTGGTCGATACGGAAATTTCCTGTATTGATGATATAGCCCATACCGATCGGCCGTTTATCCAATTCAAAAGTGACAGTACATATTTTCAGGAAATTCAGCATTGGTGGCATCAAAAATTCAAAACCTCGCCGAAACAGACCATCCTCGTCGATCAGATTGAAACGTGCAAGCAGATGGCGCTGCACGGGATCGGTTATGCCATTCTGCCGTCAGTCACCTTAGAAGAGGAAGATAAAGTAAATAAAATGCCCCTGCTTGATACAAAGGACCATCCGATCGGCCGTGACACATGGCTGCTCGGATATGAGCCGGCATTTGAATTAAAACAGGTGCAGGCTTTCGTTTCTGTTATTAAAGATATGCTGAAGCAGGAACGCCCATTTTAGAAAGACAGCAATCATGCTGTCTTTTTTTATTTTTTATTGACAATGAAAATCATTATCATTTAAAGTGTTATATATGTTAATGAAAATCATTATCAATTACGAGGTGATCATATGCAGAAAGCATTAATGATATATGCAAGCATGTCGGGGAATACAGAGGATATTGCCGGCATTATAAAAGAAACACTGAGCGGGCATCAGATAGCAGTTGACTGTCTCGACATGGACGAAGCAGATGCGGATTCTCTCGAAGCATATGATTATGTTTTTGTCGGCACGTACACATGGGGGGACGGTGATCTTCCTTACGAAGCGGAAGATTTTTACGAAGATATTCTGCACAGCCAGCTCAACGGACTGAAAACGGCCTGTTTCGGTTCAGGCGATCACGCCTACCCGAAGTTTTGCGAAGCGGTCACGCTGTTTTACGATGCGTTTGAACAGGCCGGAGCCAATTTATATCCGGAAACACTGAAAATCGAGCTGGCGCCCGAGACGGCTGAAGATCAAGAATGCTGCAAAGAATTTGTCCGCGGTTTTCTTGCATGGGCCGCTCACCACGGAGACCGGTGCCATGTTTCATAAAGGCGCGACGGCTGTCATGGCATCAGTGACTTCAGGATATTTTGTCGCAGTGAAAGACGAAGGTATTTTTCATTTTTCCGCGGAAGAAGGCTGGAAAAGACTATTCCGAGTGAAAAGCAGAATTCATGTGCTGACTTACATAGGGCCTTACATATTCGCCGCTGGAGAAAAAGGCGCCATCCTCAGATCAGCCGATCAGGGAAAGACCTGGACGGCCTCCAGATTTCCGACCAGCGCCTCCGTATGGGCCGTTGCCGGGCGGAATGACGGGTTTGTCTGTGCGCACGGCACATACTGCCTCTACTTATCTGATGATTTCGGCGTCACTTGGCATGTGGCTAAGCCCTTTTCACAATTAAAGGAGCCGCCTGTCATCCGTTCGCTTTGTTTACACGGTCAGACGATTTATATCGGCACCCGGATTCATATGAATCATGGCGGCATTTGGGCGTATGAACTGACGGAAGACCGCATCCGGCGTATAAGCCGCGAAAGGCAGCGTATGACGGCTTCAATGATGATGTATCAGAATGAATGGCTCATTGCAGCAAAGGGCGCGGCAAAGGGAGAACGGGGCGAGGTTGCCGTCCGAAACGTACGGACGCAAGAGGAGTTTGCCATTACAGCCGGGCCCGCCGTACGGGAAAAATCATTTCTCGACGTTTCTGAGGATAACGGGATTATTTATGTCACATCGTCACAGGACGAAAACGGGTTTTCGCGTATTTATCAAGCTGATCTCGCCGCCGGGGAATTAAAGTGGTTTGATACGATCCGCGGTCACGGATGGCGGGTGGCCAACCGGGAAGAAAACTTTTTTTGCGCGGGCCTTTACGAAAGTAAGTTTGTCAGACCGTATGAGGCAGTTCGGCTCGCACATTAGTTTTTATGCATAAAGGAGAGACGAAGATGGGGAATGTATTGCTTGTTTACGCTACAATGTCAGGAAACACCGAGGCGATGGCGGATTTAATTGAAAAAGGGCTGATCGAAGCACAAGCATCCGTAGACAGATATGAAGCGATGGATATTCATGCCGAACTTTTTAATGATTACGAGTATATTTTATTAGGCACATATACGTGGGGAGACGGGGATCTTCCTGATGAAATGCTCGATATTGCTGAAGATATGGAAAACCTGGAGTTTACGGGAAAAACATTTGCTTTGTTCGGTTCCGGAGATACGTCCTATGAGTTTTTTTGCGGAGCGGTTGACGAATTGGAAAAAGTAATCACGGCCCGCGGCGGGCGGGTGGTGCTGCCGTCGGTCAAAATTGAAAACAACCCTGAGGGCAGTGAGGAAGAAGAGCTCCGGGAATTCGGAAGACAGTTTGCCGCGCTGTGCAGCCAGCCGGCAGAATAAAGGCTTGTTCCTTTTTTTCTTGTCTTTGTATCCTTCCTTTGTTACAGTAATGAGGTAGAAAATCAGAGGAGGACAATACATATGAAAATGATGGATGCAAATGAAATTATTTCATTTATTCAAAATAGTACAAAATCAACGCCTGTAAAAGTGTATGTAAAAGGCGATCTCGAAGGAATCAGCTTTGGCGATTCCGCTAAAACATTCCTGAACGGCCAATCCGGCGTCGTTTTTGGCGAGTGGGCTGAAATTAAAAGCGCAATCGAAGAAAACAAAGACAAAATTGAGGATTACGTCATTGAGAATGACCGCCGCAACTCTGCGATCCCGATGCTTGATTTAAAAGATGTTAAAGCGAGAATCGAGCCCGGCGCTATTATCCGCGACCAAGTCGAAATCGGCGACAATGCCGTTATCATGATGGGTGCATCTATTAATATCGGTTCAGTCATCGGCGAAGGTACGATGATTGATATGAACGTTGTGCTCGGTGGACGCGCGACTGTCGGCAAAAACTGCCACATCGGAGCGGGTTCTGTATTAGCGGGCGTTATTGAGCCGCCTAGCGCTAAGCCTGTTGTCGTGGAAGACGACGTTGTGATCGGCGCAAATGCGGTTGTGCTTGAAGGCGTAACAATCGGTAAAGGCGCGGTTGTCGCTGCCGGAGCCATCGTTGTAAATGACGTCGAGCCATATACCGTTGTAGCGGGAACACCTGCGAAAAAAATCAAAGATATCGATGAAAAAACAAAAGGCAAAACAGAAATCAAACAGGAATTACGCCAGCTGTAAGGAATGGTTTGATAGAATGGGCGTGGATGATAAAATCCACGCCTTATTCTTATCTCAAGGAGGAATACATATGGAAAAAGAGCGGCTCATTGCCATCCGAAGAGATCTGCACCGCATTCCGGAGATCGGCTTTCAGGAATATAAAACCCAACAGTACCTGCTGAATCTATTGAACCAATATCCGGAGGAAAGAATTGAAATCGAAACTTGGAGAACCGGCATCTTTGTCAAAGTCAACGGCACGGCTCCGGAAAAAATGCTCGCCTACAGAGCGGATATAGACGCTCTGTCGATTGAAGAGCAGACGGGGCTTCCGTTTGCATCTGAACACCCCGGTTTTATGCACGCATGCGGCCACGATATGCACATGACCATCGCGCTCGGCATTATTGATCATTTTGTCCATCATCCCGTCAAACATGATCTGCTCTTTTTATTCCAGCCGGCTGAAGAAGGACCGGGCGGAGCGGAACCGATGCTTGAAAGCGATGTGCTGAAAAAATGGACGCCGGATTTGATTACCGCTCTCCATATAGCACCTGAGCTTCCTGTAGGCACAATCTCCACCAAAAGCGGATTGCTGTTTGCCAATACGAGCGAACTCGTCATCGATCTCGAGGGGAAAGGCGGGCATGCGGCATATCCGCATACAGCAGACGACATGGTCGTCGCCGCGAGCACGCTTGTCACGCAGCTGCAGACGGTCATATCCAGAAATACGGATCCGCTTGACAGCGCTGTGATCACTGTCGGAACGATTACCGGGGGCACGGCGCAAAATATCATCGCAGAGCATGCTCATCTGGAGGGAACCATCCGGACGCTTTCCGAGGAATCAATGCGTATGGTGAAAAAGCGGATTGAAGAGCTTGTCAAAGGAATTGAAATCGGCTTCCGATGCAAAGGAAAAGTTACATATCCATCCGTTTATCATCAAGTTTATAATACAAGCGGCCTGACCGAAGAATTTATGCAATTTGTCAGCGATCAGCAGCTTGCTGACGTGAGAACGGCGAAAGAAGCGATGACCGGAGAAGATTTCGGGTATATGCTGAAAAAATATCCCGGCTTTATGTTCTGGCTGGGGGCCGATTCATCCCACGGGCTTCATCACGCAAAGCTGAACCCGGATGAAGATGCGATGGAAACCGCGGTAAATGTCATGGTCGGATATTTTTCGAAGTATGCCAATTAAATCCGAAAAGAAGAATAATCTAACAAAAATTGAGCATTCTACATAACGGAGGTGTTCAATATGACGAAAAAAATTGGAATTGAACAATCTTTATCGGATGTAGAACAGGCGTTAAAACAAAAAGGATATGACGTAGTGATGATGAAGACTCCTGAGGATGCGAAGAATTGTGACTGCTGTGTCGTAACCGGACTTGACAGCAATGTCCAAGGAATTGCCGATACGTCAACTCAGGCTCCCGTCATTACGGCTTCCGGAATGACCGCCGACGAAATCTGCAGCGAAGTGGAAAAAAAATTTCATTAAAAAGAAAAAACCGAAGCTTACGCTTCGGTTTTTCTATTCGGCGGATGCGGCGTTTTTAAAACGGTCGAGCGCGATTTTTATTTCTCTCCGCAGTACGCGTTCAACCCGCCATTGCTCCATATTTTCAGTTTTGGCAATGATTCTGAGCACCATTTCTGACGAGCTTAAATCCTGAACCCCGATGACGTCCGGCCCTTCCTTAATCTGCGGGAGCTCAGCGGCTGCTTTGTCACACGCGGTTTGCAGGATTTGAATGGTTTCATCAAGATTTTTTTCAAGCGGCACTTTAATATCGACAAGCGCCTGCATCGTTCCGCGGGAATGGTTGCTCACATTCGTAATGCCCCGGTTGGGAAGATAGTGAAGCGTGCCGTCAAAGCTCCGGATTTGCGTCGTACGGAGACCGACCTGCTCGACAATACCGCTGTAGCCGGCAACCGTAATATAATCGCCGACGTCGATCTGTTTTTCCAAAAGGATAAAAAATCCGGTGACGATGTCACTGACGAGCCCCTGAGCCCCGAAGCCGACTGCGAGACCTACCACGCCGGCGCCGGCAATGAGAGCGCTCGGATTGTAGTGAAATAAATCCAAAATCATTACGATAAAAACGAAAATCAGGATGTATCCATATACATTAAGCGCGAGGCTTCGCAAAGTATAAGCGCGGCCTTTGGAGAGGTTGTTTTGTTGCTCGAATTTCTGAAACAGATGCTTGATCAGCTTTTTTCCTGCCGTCCGGAAAATAAAGTACGCTAAAATAATGAGAGCCAGCTTTATGATGAAAATCCCGGCAGATGTGAGAAGCCCGGCCCAATCAAAGTGTTTTAAATCAATCATAGTGATGTCTTCCTTTCAAGTCTATTGCAGAAAAAGCTAAAAGTGATATACCCGTTTTTAAAATAAAATAAACCTTTTAATAGAAATCAGTTATTTCATTTATGATTTGTTCATATTGCCCGGTTTCAATATCATCATTTTTGTGAAAATATGAACTAAGAAATCACCACACTCATTTTAACATGGTGATTCAGCCAAATCATATCCTTTGAAGGGAAAACAGGAGTACGTTGCCCGGCGAAACTGAAAGCCCTGGCAAAAAACCTTTTTCATAAGGAGGGAAATAAGATGAAATTACGTCAGCAAATGCCTGAATTGACAGGCGCTAAAGCATGGATTAACAGAGAAGTCACGAAGGAACAGCTGGTCGGCGGAAAGCCGGCACTGATTCACTTCTGGTCCGCCAGCTGCCGCATGTGTAAAGAAGCGATGCCTGAGATGAACGAATTTCGTGATAAATATAAAGATCAGCTGAATGTGGTGGCCGTTCACATGCCCCGTTCCGAAGATGATCTTGATCTTGAGAAAATCAAGGAAACAGCGGCTGAACACGATATCTCTCAGCCGATTTACGTCGACAGCGATCATACGCTGACTGAAGCATTTGAAAATGAATATGTGCCGGCTTATTACGTTTTTGATAAAAGCGGACAGTTCCGCCATTTTCAAGCGGGAGGAAGCGGGATGAAAATGCTTGAAAAACGCGTCAGCCGAGTACTTTCAGAATCGGAGCAGGCTTCTGAGTAATCGGGACAATCTCCGTCGGACTATTGTCTCGGTTCCGGAAACCCTTTGCTGTTAGGTAACAGGGTTTTTTTGTGTCTATTGGATAAAAAATTCCAATATGACATGTGTGGCTTAAAAAATAAGAGAAACAGCCGTAAACACGCTGTACCGCTTGTTTTATCCATATCATAATCTTTTACATATTATAGTCGAAAATTGTAGATATTACGCTAATTTTCATTAAACAAGTAATTTCAAGTTATATTTTGAAATGGTTGAATAAATTGGAACTTTGTCCAGAATCCCCTATATGATAAGGGATTTTTGTATATAAAGTACCATTTTCAGAAAATAAGCAATTTTTCATAGAGTAAATAAAATAGTAAAATGATAAAATAATAGTTGATAAAATTACTTTTGTAATCTAATATCTTAATAAAAGCGTTTAAATTTTTGACAGGGGGTTTTACACATGTTTAATGAAAGAGAAGCGCTGCGCTTACGTTTAGAACAATTGAACGAAGCAGAGGTAAAAGTCATTCGTGAATATCAAATAGAACGTGATAAAATATATGCAAAACTGAGAGAATTAGACAATACAGGCAGCCTGTCCGATACAAAAAAAGAGTTTCGTCCGGAGAAAAAAAGTGACTCTCTCCCGGTGCTTGCAGAGCTTGCAGCACAGGAAATGAGAAGCTATCAAAAGCCGCAGACACAGCCTCAATCCTCCCAGCCGCAGATGCAGTCTATTACGTCTCTTCCCGCCGGCATTCCAGACGGTTCTACAAGAAGAAGAAGAGGGACGGCGAGACCGGGATCAAAAGCGGCAAAACTGCGCGAAGCAGCGATTAAAACATTGAAACGCCACAATGCAGCGATCAAAAGTTCCGAACTGCAAAAGGAAATTGAAAAGGAAAGCGGCCTTGAAATTCCTAATATGACAACATTTATGCAAAGCTTAATTAAAATGTATCCGGAAGTGAAGAAACCATACCGCGGCCAATATATTCTTGAGGGAGAAATTTCTCAGGAAACAGCAGAAACGGCAAATGATACGGCTGCTGAATAATAAAACAGTAAAAACTGCTTGCGTTACTCAAGCAGTTTTTTTGCGCTTTCCCGCTTATTCTGCGGAAGTGACGCATCTTTTCCCGGCTTTTTTTCAAGCTTGACGACATATTTTTGGAAAGGCTTTTCGCCGTCAGCACGTTCTTTCAACGCATCCAGTTTTTCATCAAACGACTGATCGCGGGACTCTGATTGTACAAATTGTTTTTGCAGGGAGATGACTTGTTCGGTAACGGCTTTAAGCAAGTCTTCTGCCTGAACAGTCTCTTTGGAAACAGAAGGGATTTCCAGAGCTTGTTCCGCCGGTTCCGCCGTGCGGCTGTCAATATCAGCAAAATGGCCGGCAATCCAAGCATCACTTTCGTCCAGCTGCCGTTTATACGAAAGAATGGTTTCTTGAAATAACTTTTCTTTCGTTTTTTCTATTTCTACAAGCCGTTCTTTTGTTTCTAGTATTCGATCTCTCATATGATTAATTTCTATTTTAATATGTTTGAGCTGGTATTCTTTTTCTATCATTTGTGTTTGGAGCCGGGTATTTTCGTCTGCAGCGGCATGATAACGCTGTTTCATATCTTCGTGAGAAGTCCGTTCAGTTTGAATGGCGGTCTCAAGTGAGCGGATGCGGGTATGTAAGTTTTTATTTTCTTCTTCAAATTTTACATTTGTAAGATGCAGACGGTGCTTTTCTTCCATCTCATTTTTCCGCCGAAACGTTTCCTGCTGAAGCAGTTCTTGCAGAATGACGATTTTATCGAGCAGCCCGGCTCTGATTTCATGCAAAGAACGTTCCGTGTCACTTGTCTGTTTGTGTTTTTGAGCCATGGCTTCCAATTCGTCAGAAAGCTTGTGAAGCCGCTCTTTAATATTGGCGTTTTCCTCCTGAAGCTTATTATTTTTTTGATGGAAGTAGCTTGCTTCAAATTCTGAAATTAATTTTCTGCATCTGGAAAGTTCAGATTTCAAGTAAAGGTTCTCTTGAGAAGTGTCGTGGAAAAACGGACCGGATATTTTCATAAGAACCATCTCCCTCATGATGTTAACACTACAATATGGGAAAGGAACAACGGCTATTCCTCTTATTTAAACAGACAAGCACCGTAATATTGTATTTCGGCTGAGGCGTTTGCTATGCTTTTATATAGAATGGGAGAGAGATGACATGAAACGGGTGAATGTAATATTAGCGGGGGGAGCTTCCCGAAGATTCGGAGAACCGAAAGCTTTTGCAAAGTGGAAGGGCGGCATGTTTTATGAACAGGCGAAAAAAGCCTTCGGCGGCGGAGAAACGGTAATTATCAGCCGCCCTGAACATATAAAAAAGTTCTTATCAAACAGGGAGCGGCATGTTTTTGCCGATGAGCCGCGGTTTCGGGGAATGGGCCCGCTTGCCGGCATCTATACGGCAATGAAACAAACGGAAGGCGAAATATATACAGTCATATCCTGTGACACGCCGCTCGTGACAAGAAAAACGATGGCGGCGCTTGAAATGAAGCTGACCGGAAACCTGGACGCTGTCATACCGGTTTGTGAAAACAGAGAGCAGCCCCTCTTGGCGGTTTATCATAAACGGGTGCAGGATGTGCTTTTTGATCAGCTTACACAAAACAAACTGAAAATGACAGACACGCTGAAACGGCTGTCTGTCTGTTATGTGCAGGCTGAAGACATCGGCGCCGGGCCGGAGGAGTTCGCTAATATCAACACACAGGACGATTACACCAGACTTTTGGCGCATGTCGAGTCTTCAAATCAAGACTGATCGGGAAGAAACATGGTATGATGGAAATAAAAATGCAAGGGGACAACACAGATGGAAGAGCGCTATTCGCGGCAGACAAGATTTAAGCCGATAGGGGAAAAAGGGCAGCAGGCGCTGGCTGACAGCAGTGTCCTGATTGTCGGAGCCGGAGCCCTCGGAACAGCCGCGGCAGAGGGCCTGGCAAGAGCCGGAGCGGGCCGTATGGCGATTATTGACCGGGATTATGTGGAATGGAGCAATTTACAAAGACAGCAGCTGTATACAGAAGAAGACGCGAGACAGCGCCTGCCGAAAGCAATGGCGGCCAAGGCGCGTCTTTTGGCGGTAAACAGTGATATACATATCGATGCTTACGCGGCGGAAGGTACGGCGGAAACGCTCGAACCGCTGATCGAACAAGCGGATTGCATCGTGGATGCGACAGATAATTTTGAAACGAGAATGGTCATCAATGATCTGGCGCTGAAAACGAAAACGCCTTGGATTTACGGTGCTTGTGTCAGCAGTCAGGGAATGTGCATGACGATTATTCCGGGGGTTACGCCGTGTTTATCCTGCCTGTTTGAGCAAATGCCCGTGGGCGGAGCGACATGTGATACAGCGGGCATCATACCTCCGGCGGTTCATATCGTCTCCGCTTATCAGCAGGCTGAGGCGCTGAAATTGCTGACAGGAAATCATGCGGCGGTAAATCGGCGCTTTTTCACGTTTGACGTGTGGAATAACACCAATATGAGCATAAATGTGGATCAGATCAAACGGGATCATTGCCCTTCCTGCGGCGCGGAGCCCGTATATCCGTATCTGCAGCCTGAAAACAGGCCGAAAGCAAGCGTGCTGTGCGGAAGAGACACCGTTCAAATCAGATCGGAAGCCTTAAAGAGGCTGGATAAAGAAGAGCTTGTCAAACGTCTGAAGCAGATCGGTAAAGTGGAAGCAAATGAATTTCTGCTGCACATGGCGTATGAGCGCTTCAGAATCGTTATTTTTCAGGACGGACGGGCTCTGATTCACGGTACAAACGATATAAAAGAAGCAAATTCAGTTCTGGCCAGGGTGATCGGACTGTAGGAAGGGGAGATATTGCTATGCTTGAAAAAAGAACGCCGATTCAGGTGGACGAAGCAGTCCGCCGGGTGAGCCGGTATAAAAAACAGGGGGATACCGAATGGGTGGCGCTTGAGGACAGTCTCCACCGCTATTTGGCGGAGGATGTTAAGGCGGATCATGATGTGCCGGCCTTTAACCGTTCCCCGTATGACGGGTTTGCCATCAGGGCGAGCGATTCAAAAACGGCTTCCCGTGACAATGCCGTCACCTTTGAAGTCATTGACCATATCGGAGCAGGCGCCGTGTCAGAAAAAGAACTCGGGCCTTATGAAGCGGTCCGCATTATGACGGGGGCGCAGATTCCAAAAGGTGCGGATGCCGTAGTGATGCTTGAGCTGACAAAAACGTTTTCTGAAAACGGGACGAATTACATGTCAGTGAAACGCCCTTTTCATGCGGGTGATAATATTTCATATCAAGGAGAAGATGCGAAAAAAGGCAGCTCGCTATTAAAAAAAGGGACGAAAATCACGCCGGGCGTAACCGCTCTTTTAGCAACCTTCGGCTATGCTTCCGTTCCCGTGGTCAGAAAGCCGGTTGTCGGCATTATCGCAACGGGGACCGAGCTTCTTCATGTCAGCGATCCGCTTGAGCCGGGGAAAATCCGCAACAGCAACGCTGCCATGGTGTATGCCCAGGTCATTGAAGCGGGCGCGGTACCGCTGAACTTAGGGAAAATTTCCGATGATTTTGATGACAGCTATGATGCGGTGAAGGAAGCTATGAAAAAAGTTGATTTCCTGATCACGACCGGCGGCGTGTCAGTCGGCGATTTTGATTTTCTTCCAGACATTTATAATAAGCTCGGAGCGGAAGTTCTTTTTAACAAAGTGGCAATGCGCCCGGGGAGCGTGACAACTGTCGCCCGGGCCGATGACATGCTGCTGTTCGGCCTTTCAGGCAATCCGTCCGCATGTTATGTCGGATTCACCCTGTTTGTCAAACCGATGATTCAGACATGGCTTCTGAATGAAAAACCTCATTCCGGATGGGCGGAAGCCGTGTTAACAAACGACTTTCCGAAACCGAATCCATTTACGAGATTTGTGAGGGCGTTTGTTTATCATAAGGACGGAAAGATGATGGCGTCACCGGTCGGTCTCGACAAATCAAGCTCAGTCACATCTCTAGCCGAAGCAAACGCGTTTATCCTTCTGCCGGGAGGAACGAGGGGGTATGAAGCGGGCCGGACGGTTCACGCGCTCCTCATCCGTGATGAGAATGGAAGTGAATGGCCGTGGTCAATTCTTTCCCGATCGTCCAGATCGTAGGTTTTCAAAACAGCGGTAAAACAACGTTTATTGAACGTGTGCTGAAAGCGGCGCCGAAAGAGTGCGATATTGGATGTTTAAAACATCATGGACATGGCGGAGAACCGGAACCTTTTTCTGACGGAAAAGACTCGGAGCGTTTTTCAAAAGCCGGAGCCGCGGTTACGGCAGTAGAAGGGGACGGCGTCCTGCAGCTTACGGCGCGAAAAAAATGGGACCTGGCGGGTTTGATCAGTCTGTATGAATGTCTGGGAATTGACGGTCTTCTCGTAGAGGGATTTAAACATGCGCCGCATCCGAAAATCATTATGATCAAAGACAGCGAAGATTGGCAAAAGCTGAAGCATTTGGAGCGCGTGATCGCAGTTGTCAGCAGAAATACGGAGCATATGCCGGCAGACGCAGGCATGCCCGTATTCCATGCGGACGATCCGGCTGCCATGATGTTTGTGCTTTCGCAGCTGAAAGGGGAATCTGCTTAAATGGAACGTTTTCAAATTACAAGGGAACCTATCATTGCGGAAAATATCGTAAAAAAAGTTGAAAAGCGTGAAGCCGGCGCCATCACAACGTTTATCGGCACGGTCAGAGAGTGGACTGCCGGGCGGCGGACGGTACGGCTCGAATATGAAGCGTATGAACCGATGGCTGTTCAAATGCTTTCTCAAATCGGCGATGAAATCAGTGCGAAATGGGAAGGAGCCGAAGCTGCAATCACTCACCGTGTCGGCGTCCTTGATATCGGAGAAGCAGCGGTCGTAATCGCCGTGTCTTCACCGCACAGAAAGGCGGCATATGAGGCGAATGAATATGCCATTGAACGGATAAAACAGATTGTGCCGATATGGAAAAAAGAAATCTGGGAAGACGGCGAAGAATGGATAGGCGATCAGCTGGAAACAACGCCCTATCCGAACGGAAAACCGGATTTGGATAAAGGGGAATCGCGATGATTAAAGTATTATTGTTTGCCGGGCTTGCGGAGCAGGCGGGAACACCGGTCATTGAACTTGACGAAAAAGAGACGGCGGCGTCTGCTGTAAAAACACTGTTAAAGGAACGGTACGGACTTCAGACGATTGACAATGCCATGATCGCAATCAATGAAACATATGTAAAAGACAACAGCACCGTAACAGAAGGTGATACCATTGCCTTTATCCCTCCTGTAAGCGGAGGGTGAAAAAAGAGCCGGATGTGCATCATTGCCATCCGGCTTTTTTGTATATAGGAGCTGAATTCCAGAGAATATCCAAATGGGATTTAAAGGAATTTGTGATTGAGGCGGTTTTGATTAGATGAATAGGCTGAAGACAGTGCCTTCACAAGGCTTTGAGCCTCCCGTCATACCGGTCTGACAATACTTTTTTTACATAATTATGGAACGTAAAGCTGAGAATTTGTGTTACAATTTAGCATAAATACGCAAACGGCAAAAAAATTGAAACTTCTCTCAGCCTAAAGCGTACGTATAAACAGAATAATACATAGGAGGCATCAGCAATATGGAACCAAACCTGGAAAAAGGCAATACGGCAGTAACGGAAAAGCCGTCAATTTTCGGCGTCATTACAAGTCCTGTTGTGCAGTTTAAAAGATTAAAAGAAAAGCCGGTCATCGGCATTCCTCTCCTGATTGTCATCATTCTCATCGCGGCCGGCAGTATTTTGCGCGGATTGGGGATGAATTATGAAGAAGTGCTGAACAGCTCATCTCTTGACGGATTGTCGGATGATCAGATTGAAATGACCAAAACCTTCGCTAAATTCGGCTCGATGTTCGGAGGAATCTTCGGGGGCATTATCGCTCTGTTTATCGTTCCGCTCATTTATTGGCTGTGCGTCAAAATTTCAGGCGGCGTGACAACTTACAAAAAAATGCTCTCACTCAGCCTGTTTACGGCATTTATTACCAATATCGGCTTAGTTATTAACGGTCTTGTTACTTATTTTACCGGTGCGGGCTCACTGTACGCCGTTACATCTTTGGCGAGTGTCATACCGGCCGGAGACGGCGTCGCGGTCTTTTTAAGCGCGTTTGACATTTTCAGCATCTGGAGCTATATTCTGCTCGCTTTGGGACTTCGCTATACAGGCGGCATTTCGAAAAAAGCGGCCTGGACTTCCGCGATTGTCCTGTTTGTTATTATGCTTTTGGTTTCGGCAGTCGGAGGACTGTTAAGTTCAGTGACAGCAGGTGTATAACATGAAAAAAATTTGGATCGGAATCGGCATCGCCGTAATTGTTGCAGTATTCATCGGTATCAATATTTATAAGTCTGCCGCTCCCGCGGGCGGCAGCGCCGGGAAAAAAATCGAAACCGGAACCATGGAAAACAGAGAAATCTCATCTACGGTTATGGTTCCGGGAACACTTAAATTCTCTAAAGAACAGTATGTTTTTTATGAAGCGGATAAAGGAACTCTTGATAAAGTGAAAGTAAAAGAAGGCGACAAAGTAAAAAAAGGGTCGTCGTTAGTCACGTATACAAATGAGCAGCTCAATCTTGATAAAGAACAAAATGAGTTGACAGAACAATCAAAACGTATGCAAATCGAACAAGTTGAAGAAAAACTCAGAGCATTAAACAGCAAGGAACAAGATCTGGCAAAACAAGTGGGAGAAGCGGAAGCCAAAAAACAAATTGAAACCGAACGGACTGATCTGCAGCTTCAGCAAAAAACGGCTGAAATCGAATTAAAGCAATCTGATTTGCAAAAGCAGTCTCTTGAAAATCAAGTGGCGAATCTCAATGTTAAGAGTGAGATGGACGGGACGGTTATCTCGGTAAATCAAGAAGCGGCTTCTAAAAAATCGGATATTCAAGAACCGGTTATACATATAGGAGACCCGGAACACCTGATCGTTGCCGGCAATTTGTCCGAATACGACACGCTGAAAGTGAAAAAGGGACAAAGCGTTACAATTACCTCAGACGCCATTCCAGGTAAAACGTGGAAAGGGAGAGTGGCGGCTGTCGGCCTCGTTCCTGATCAAAAGTCAAGCGCTGCTTCCGGGGAAAGTACGGAACAGGCCGTGCAGTATCCGTTCCAGGTTAAGCTGATCGGAAACCTTCCGGAGGGCAAGCCGGGGTTTAAATTAATTATGAACATTGAAACCGACAAACGGAAAGCCGATACACTGCCGTCCTCCGCAGTCAAAAAAGACGGAGATGAGCACTGGGTCTTTACGGTAAAAGACGGGAAGGCCAAACGCGTGAAAGTTAAAGTCGGCGATACCGCAAATCAGCTTACGGAGATAAAAGAGGGGCTTTCAAAGGATGATAAAGTCATTCTGAATCCGGCTGACGGTTTGACTGACGGAACGGATGTGAAAGCATAGATGATTCAGCTTTCAAAGGTGAAAAAAAGCTATCAGATCGGCAAGGAGACGTTTGATGTTCTTCGTTCAATCGACCTGACGATTGAAGAAGGAGAATATGTGTCAATTATGGGACCGTCGGGATCGGGGAAATCTACGATCATGAATATCATCGGCTGTCTGGACAGACCGACGTCCGGCAGTTACAGGCTTGCGGGCGAAGATGTTTCTTCATGCACTGAAAAAGAGCTTGCGGCGGTCCGGAACAAATCAATCGGATTTGTCTTTCAGCAGTTTCAGCTGCTGCCGCGATTGAATGCAAGAAAAAATGTCGAACTCCCCATGATCTACGCCGGTATCGGCAAAAAAGAGCGTGAGGAACGGGCTGAGTATGCACTGGAAAAAGTCGGTTTGGCGGATCGGATGCGTCACATGCCGAATGAGCTGTCAGGCGGCCAGAAGCAGCGTGTCGCGATTGCAAGAGCCATCGTGAACGAACCGAAGCTCATTTTAGCTGATGAACCGACCGGCGCACTGGATACGAAAACAAGCATTTCCATTATGGAGCAGTTCACAGAGCTTAATGCAGAGGGCGTGACCGTGGTGCTTGTGACTCATGAGCCTGAAGTGGCGGACTGTACAAACAGAGTGATTTTCGTCCGTGACGGCATGATCGTTTCCCGCGATGCTGAGCAGAGGAGAGTGGGGGAATGAGCCTGTCAGAAAATCTCCGGATGGCCCTCAGTTCCGTAAGAGCTCACAAGCTGAGATCGATTCTGACAATGCTCGGAATCATTATCGGCGTCGGTTCAGTAATCGTTGTTGTGGCTGTCGGCCAAGGCGGAGAGCAAATGCTGAAGCAATCCATCAGCGGGCCGGGCAATACGATTGAATTGTTTTACCTTCCGAGTGATGAAGAATTAACAGCCAATCCGAACGCCTTACAGGAAGCGAGTTTCACAGAAGAAGATATTAATGGATTAAAAGGAGTGGACGGCGTAAAGCAGGTTGTCGCTTCCGCTGTAAAATCCATGACCGCCCGTTACCATGAAGAAGACACGGATATTACGCTGAACGGCATTAACAGCGGCTACATGGACGTAAAAAAGCTGGACGTTCAAGATGGACGGACATTTACGGACAATGATTTTCTTTCCGGGAAAAGAGCAGGAATCATCTCGAAAAAAATGGCTGAAAAGCTGTTCGGGAAAACGTCTCCGCTTGGAAAAATCGTCTGGGCCGGCGGACAGCCCGTTGAAATAATCGGCGTACTGAAAGAAGAGAGCGGTTTTTTATCGTTAGGACTCAGTGAAATGTATGTGCCGTTCAACATGCTGAAAACGTCTTTCGGTACTAACGACTACAGCAACGTTTCCGTTCAGACGGAGTCCGCTGATCAAATCAAATCAACAGGAAAAGAAGCAGCCCGTCTCTTAAATGACAATCACGGTACAAAAGAGGCCTATCAAGTTATGAATATGGAAGAAATCGCGGCGGGAATCGGCCAGGTCACGACCGTCATGACGACGATCATCGGTTCGATCGCCGGTATTTCTCTCATTGTCGGCGGGATCGGGGTCATGAATATTATGCTCGTATCAGTGACGGAACGGACAAGAGAAATCGGCATCCGCAAATCGCTCGGTGCCACGAGAGGACAGATTCTGACACAATTCTTAATTGAATCTGTTGTGCTTACATTAATCGGCGGCTTAATCGGAATCGGTCTCGGCTACGGGGGAGCATCACTCGTTTCCCTTATCGCAGGCTGGCCGTCGCTCGTTTCTTGGCAGGTGGTTTGTATCGGCGTACTGTTCAGTATGCTGATCGGTGTCATTTTCGGCATGCTGCCCGCCAACAAAGCATCACGCTTAGATCCGATTGAAGCATTAAGGTATGAATAACCGGCACCCCATGCAGTCTGCATGGGGTTTTTTGTGTGTTTTAATGATTGAATGAATATAATAGACTTTTTTCATTTATGATAAAAAGAAAATGTCATACAATTGTCCCCCTTTTTGTCGAATTTACAGTTTACAAACCCTATGTACATACGTTAATATGAACAAATGTGAAAGATTTTGATAGTTATTGAATGAATTTGAGTGATTTTAGTTGCTAGAAGTAAAAAAAGCGTTTACAATTATCTTGCAACCGAAATGAATACGTTTCCAAAGGAGGCGGAATATGCTCACTCCTGAAAGGTATCAGCTGATTATTGATCAGATTGAAAAGCGTGATGTGGTGAAGATTCAAGAGCTGATAAGCATGACAAATGCTTCTGAATCAACGATCAGAAGAGATTTATCAACACTCGAAGAGCGCGGATTTTTAAAGCGCGTTCACGGCGGGGCGTCTAAACTTTCCAACAGCAGGCAAGAACCCGATATGCTTGAAAAATCCTCCAAAAACCTTCAAGATAAACTGAAGATCGCAGAAGAAGCGGCATCTTTATTAGAAGAAGGTGACTGTATTTATCTTGATGCGGGAACAACTACATTGCATATGATTGATTTTATAGATCATACAAAGGACATTGTGGTTGTCACAAACGGAGTTATGCATATCGACGCTTTAATAAGGAAAGGGATTCCTTTTTATCTTCTCGGAGGATATGTGAAGCATAGAACAGGTGCGATGATCGGCGGCGCCTCATTAACGGCGGTCAGCCAGTACCGTTTTGACAAAAGCTTCCTCGGGGTGAACGGCGTGCACATTGAAGCCGGCTTTACAACACCCGATCCGGATGAGGCTCTTCTGAAGACAAAGGCTGTGAGACAGGCGAAAAACGCGTATGTTTTAGCCGATCCTTCTAAATTCGGCGAGATTTCTTTCGCAGCGTTCGCCGCCTTGGGCGATGCAGCTATCATTACCACTGAAGCTGAAGAACTTGCATTCGATAATTACCAAGAAAAAACTGTCGTAAAGGTAGTGAAACCATGATTTACACTGTAACCCTCAATCCGTCTGTTGACTATATCGTTCACGTTGAAGATTTTGCCGTAGGCGGTTTAAACCGTTCCAGCTATGACACGAAGTATCCCGGCGGAAAAGGCATCAACGTTTCAAGATTACTGAAAAGACACCATGTGCCGTCAAAAGCATTGGGGTTTGTCGGCGGATTTACCGGAAATTATATTACGTCATTTTTGCATCAGGAAGGTCTGGAAACGGCTTTTTCTGAGGTAGATGAAGACACGCGTATAAATGTAAAACTGAAAACGGGTGATGAAACGGAAATTAACGGACAGGGCCCGACGATTTCAGACGAAGTGTTCAATACCTTTTTAGAACAGTTCTCCGCTCTGGAAGAGGGAGACATCGTCGTTTTAGCGGGAAGCATTCCTTCTTCCCTGCCGCATAACACGTATGAAAAAATTGCTGAGGCATGCAGAAAGCAGAATGCCCGGGTAGTCGTGGACATCTCCGGTGAAGCGCTGATGAAAGCGACAGAAATGAAACCGTTTTTGATGAAGCCGAATCATCATGAGCTTGGCGAAATGTTCAATACGGTCATTGATTCAGCCGAAGCTGCCGTTCCTTACGGTAAAAAATTGATTGAACAAGGCGCTGAACACGCGATTGTTTCGATGGCTGGCGACGGTGCGCTTTTATTTACGAAAGAGGCGGTTTTCCTCGCCAATGTTCCTAAAGGAAAGCTTGTCAATTCGGTAGGCGCGGGTGATTCCGTCGTCGCGGGATTCCTTGCGGGAATTTCAAAACAGCTGCCTTTGGAAGATGCGTTCCGTTTAGGAGTTGCTTCCGGAAGCGCGACGGCATTTTCTGAAGAACTCGGAACTGAAGAGTTTGTACAGCAGCTTCTTCCTGAAGTTAAAGTCACACGTCTATAGAGGAGGAAAGAAAAGTGAAGATAACTGAGCTGTTAACAAGAGATACAATTCATCTCAATATAGAAAGCAAAGAGAAAGAAAACGTTATCGATGAAATGGTGACAGTGCTTGACAAAGCCGGCAGATTAAATGACAGAGAGGCTTACAAAGCAGCCATTTTAAATCGTGAAAGCCAAAGCTCAACGGGAATCGGCGAAGGCATTGCCATTCCTCATGCGAAGACGGCGAGCGTCATTAACCCGGCCATCGCATTCGGACGTTCAAAAGATGGTGTGGATTATGAATCATTAGACGGTCAGCCGGCACACCTGGTCTTTATGATTGCGGCAACCGAAGGAGCGAATAATACGCACCTTGAAGCATTATCAAGACTTTCAACGCTTCTTATGCGTGAGGAAATCCGCAAACAGCTTCTTGAAGCTGAATCAGAAGATGCGATCATTGACATCATCAATCAGCATGACAAAGATGACGATGAGGAAGAAGAAGAGCAGGAAGAACAGGCAGCGCCGTCAGGAAAAGGCAAAATCCTTGCCGTTACGGCATGTCCGACAGGTATCGCCCATACGTTCATGGCAGCTGACGCACTGAAGGAAAAAGCGAAAGAGCTCGGCGTTGACATTAAAGTAGAGACAAACGGCTCAAGCGGTATCAAACATAAGCTGACGGCTCAAGAAATTGAAGACGCGCCTGCGATCATCGTGGCGGCTGATAAACAGGTTGAAATGGAACGCTTTAAAGGCAAACATGTTCTTCAAGTGCCTGTGACGGCCGGTATCAGACGTCCTCAGGAACTGATTGAAAAAGCCGTTAACCAAGATGCGCCGATTTACGAGGGCAGCGGCGGAGGATCTTCCGCTTCAGATGAAGACGGCCCGAAACAGAAATCAGGCACAAGTATCGGAAGTACTTTCTATAAACACTTAATGAGCGGTGTCAGCAACATGCTGCCATTTGTCGTCGGCGGCGGAATCCTCGTGGCGATTTCATTCTTCTGGGGAATTCATTCAGCTGAGCCGAAAGATCCGACATACAATACGTTTGCCGCAGCGCTGAACTTTATCGGCGGCGATAATGCGTTAAAACTGATTGTTGCCGTTCTTGCCGGATTCATCGCAATGAGTATTGCGGACCGCCCGGGATTTGCGCCGGGTATGGTCGGTGGATTTATGGCTACGCAGGCGAATGCCGGATTCTTGGGCGGACTGATTGCCGGATTCTTAGCTGGTTATGTCGTAGTCCTGCTGAAAAAGCTGTTTGTCTTTATTCCTCAGACTCTTGACGGATTAAAACCTGTATTGATTTATCCGTTGCTCGGTATTTTTATCACCGGTGTCCTGATGCAGTTTGTCATTAACACACCTGTCGCAGCGTTTATGAATTTCTTAACAAATTGGCTTGAAAGCCTTGGAACTGGAAACCTTGTCTTAATGGGGATTATTTTAGGCGGTATGATGGCTATCGACATGGGCGGCCCGCTCAATAAAGCGGCGTTCACTTTCGGAATTGCGATGATCGATGCCGGAAACTATGCGCCGCATGCGGCCATCATGGCCGGCGGAATGGCTCCGCCGCTTGGAATCGCACTGGCGACAACATTCTTTAAACACAAATTCTCTAAACGTGACCGTGAAGCCGGTATTACGTGCTACTTCATGGGAGCAGCTTTCGTTACAGAAGGCGCCATCCCGTTTGCAGCGGCTGATCCGCTTCGCGTCATCCCTGCAGCCGTTGTCGGTTCTGCGGTAGCGGGCGGGTTGACAGAGTTTTTCCGGGTAACGCTTCCTGCACCGCACGGAGGAATATTCGTTGCATTCATTACGAACCATCCGCTGCTTTACTTAATGAGCATCGTGATCGGAGCGATTGTAACGGCGGTTATCTTGGGAATCGTCAAAAAACCGGTTGTAGAGAAATAAGCAAAAAGCGTCCTTTACGGGCGCTTTTTTCAATCATATGCGCATAGAAGCGTTATGTATTTGGTGATGAGTTGTGATAAAGTAAAGATAGTACATGAAACCGTAACAGTGATCGTCTAGGAGGAACCACGTTGACTGAAGAACAAAAACCTACTTCTGAAAAATCGGTAAAAAGAAAATCCAACACGTATTGGGAATGGGGAAAGGCCATCATTATAGCGGTCGCTCTTGCGCTTTTAATCCGCCATTTCCTGTTTGAACCGTACTTAGTGGAAGGATCATCAATGTACCCGACATTACATGACGGTGAAAGGCTGTTTGTCAACAAAAGCGTCAATTATATCGGAGAAATCGAGCGGGGGGACATCGTCATTATTAACGGCGATACATCGAAAGTCCATTATGTAAAGCGGCTCATCGGAAAACCCGGAGAAACGGTGGAAATGAAAAATGACACGCTTTATATAAACGGCAAAAAAATCGATGAACCCTACCTCGCGAGCAATAAAAAAGAAGCGAAAAAACTGGGAGTCAACCTGACGGGAGATTTCGGCCCCGTAAAGGTTCCGAAAGGCAAATACTTCGTCATGGGCGACAATCGGCTGAACTCAATGGACAGCCGGAACGGACTCGGTTTAATTGCCGAAAAACGGATCGTCGGCACCTCGAAGTTTGTGTTCTTCCCGTTTCATGATATGCGTCAGACAAAATAAAAACGCCGCGCTGCCCGATTCGGACAGCAGGCGTTTTTTATTTGGCAAACGAGGCGGCGACGGCAATGAACATTACCGTGGCCAGCACTGATCCGACAATGGCCAGAACGCTGAAAAAAAGATTCACCTGCTGCTTCTCTTTGCCGCGTTTTTCAAGCATCCGTTTTGAAAAGAGATGCGAAAACGTGTAAATGAGGGCGATTCCGACGTACAAGCCGATGTCACGTGCGGTAAAGCCTGTGACGGCCAGAAAAACCCCGGTAAAGAAAATCATAAGACAATATTCTGTGAGTGTTAAAAGCTTCAACTTGTTCCTCCGTGATGAATATGTATATATATCTATTGTATCACAGGGCTTCGGGTTTGGCGCTTGCGTCTTTTCAAAACCCTTATATTCGCAGGGAAACATTTCTCTTCCCCTTTATTCATGGTATACTTTTATTGATGTTAGACACGATGGAGGATTATAAATGATTGCTGTAAATAATGTGAGCTTGCGTTTTGCGGATCGCAAGTTATTTGAAGATGTCAATATTAAATTTACGCCGGGCAACTGCTACGGATTAATAGGCGCAAACGGTGCCGGAAAATCAACATTTTTGAAAATTTTATCCGGTGAGCTGGAGCCGCAGACCGGCGATGTCCATATGAGCCCGGGGGAACGTCTTGCCATTCTGAAGCAGAACCACTTTGAATATGAAGAGTTCGAAGTGCTGAAAGTCGTCATTATGGGACATAAACGTTTATACGAAGTCATGCAGGAAAAAGACGCGATTTATATGAAGCCTGATTTTTCAGATGAAGACGGCATCCGCGCCGCTGAGCTTGAAGGAGAGTTTGCGGAATTAAACGGATGGGAAGCTGAAAGTGAAGCCGCTATTTTGTTAAAGGGTCTCGGCATCTCTGAAGACCTGCATACGAAGAAAATGGCGGACTTAGGCGGTTCAGAAAAGGTGAAAGTGCTTTTGGCACAGGCGCTGTTCGGCAAGCCGGACGTTCTGCTGCTTGATGAACCGACCAACCACTTGGATCTGAAAGCGATTCAGTGGCTGGAAGAGTTTTTAATCAACTTTGAGAACACAGTCATCGTCGTATCTCATGACCGTCACTTTTTAAATAAAGTGTGCACGCACATCGCCGATCTTGATTTTAATAAAATTCAAGTGTACGTCGGCAACTATGATTTCTGGTATGAATCCAGCCAGCTTGCTTTAAAGCTTTCTCAGGAAGCCAACAAGAAAAAAGAAGAGCAGATTAAACAGCTTCAGGAGTTCGTGGCCAGATTCAGCGCCAACGCCTCTAAATCAAAGCAGGCGACATCAAGAAAGAAACTCCTTGATAAAATCACGCTTGATGATATCAAACCGTCATCACGCCGTTATCCTTATGTCAATTTCACGCCGGAACGCGAGATCGGAAATGACGTGCTGCGGGTTGAAGGCCTAACAAAAACGATTGACGGGGTTAAGGTGCTTGATAACGTCAGCTTTATTATGAACAGAGAAGATAAAATCGCATTTACGGGCCGCAACGAACTTGCCGTTACGACATTGTTTAAAATCATTTCCGGGGAAATGGAAGCAGACAGCGGCACATTTAAATGGGGCGTGACCACTTCTCAGGCGTACTTCCCTAAAGACAACAGCGAATATTTTGACGGCAGCGATGCGAACCTTGTTGACTGGCTCCGCCAATACTCGCCGCATGACCAAAGCGAAAGCTTTCTGCGCGGTTTCTTAGGACGCATGCTGTTCTCAGGAGAAGAAGTCAACAAAAAATCAAACGTTCTTTCCGGAGGAGAAAAAGTGCGCTGCATGCTATCAAAAGCGATGCTTTCCGGCGCGAATATCTTAATTCTGGATGAACCGACCAACCACTTAGATTTGGAATCCATTACGGCGCTTAACAACGGCTTAATCAGCTTTAAAGGCGCTATGCTGTTTTCATCTCATGACCATCAGTTTGTACAGACAATTGCCAACCGCATCATTGAATTAACGCCTAAAGGCATTGTTGACAAACAAATGTCTTATGACGAATTTCTTGAAAACGCGGATGTACAGAAAAAGCTTGAAGAGCTATACGCGTAATAAAGAAGCAGGGGAGACTCTGCTTTTTTATTTATGAAAAAAGTTTTCAATCTTCTGACTTCCCGTTACAATAAATGAAATACATATTTGAAAAGAGACGGAGGAATGCATCATGAAGTTTTTAATTGTCGGAGCTGGAGGAGTGGGCGGATATATCGGCGCGCGTCTTGCAGAAAAGGGAAATGACGTTACGTTTCTCGTCCGCAAGAAACGGGCGGAACAATTACAAAAAACGGGTTTGACCGTCAAAAGTGCAAAAGGTGATGTTTCAATCAAGCCGAAATTAATGATGGCGGGCGAAGAAGGAGCATTTGACGCGGTTATCATCGCTTCAAAAGCGTATTCTTTGCAGGACGTCATTCAGGATGTCAAACCGTTTGTCAAACCTTCGTCGGTCATTATTCCTTTTTTAAACGGATACAGGCACTATAACCAGCTGTTTGAAGCTTTTTCAAAACGGCAGGTGCTGGGCGGCCTCTGCTTTATTGAGAGCGCCCTTAACGATAAAGGGGAAATTCTTCATACGAGCGCTGCCCACCGCTTTGTTTTCGGTGAATGGAACGGGGAACGCACGGAACGTATGAATGAGCTGGAAAACGCATTTGCAGGTGTGAAAGCGGATGTCATCATCAGCCGGGATATTGAAAAGGACATTTGGAAAAAATATATGTTTATTGCCGCGCAGGCGGGAGTGACCACTCTGTTTCAACAGCCGGTCGGACCGATTTTAGAAACAGAAGGCGGCCGCAAAACGGCAAAGCGCCTCTTTGCTGAAATCGGAGCCATTTTCAAGGCTGCCGGCATCCCGAAAGATCCTGGTCTGGAAGAAGAGAGTTATCGCACATTGACAAGCATGTCTTACCATATGAAATCGTCGATGCTGAGAGATATGGAAAAGGGCAGGGTGACGGAAGGTGATCATTTACACGGATTTTTGCTTGAGAAAGCGAAAGGCTTGTCAGTTGATACACCTGTTTTGGAAACCGTCTGCGCCAACTTGCAAATGTATGAAGCGAAATAAAAAAAGGAGGCCTAAGCGCCTCCTTTTTTATTAAAATGCCCAGTTTCCGTTTCTGAAGATCGGTTCTCTTTTGCCGTCCGCCGTAATGCCGTCGATATTCATATCTTTGGAACCGACCATAAAATCTACGTGTGTAATGCTTTCATTTAAGCCCTCTTTGACAAGCTCTTCCCGTGTCATTTGTTTGCCGCCCTCAATATTAAAGGCATACGCACTGCCGATCGCCAAGTGGTTAGAGGCGTTTTCATCGTACAGTGTGTTGTAAAATAAAATATTTGATTGTGAAATCGGTGAATCGTACGGCACTAAGGCCACTTCTCCGAGATAGTGTGAGCCTTCATCGGTTTCGACGATGCCTTTTAAAATCTCCTCGCCTTTTTCAGCTTTCACATCAACGATGCGGCCGTTTTCAAAGGTAAGAGTGAAGTTATCAATAATGTTGCCGCCGTAGCTCAGCGGTTTCGTGCTGGAAACCGTGCCGTTCACCCCGTCACGCTGCGGAAGGGTGAAAACCTCTTCTGTCGGCATGTTGGCCATGAATTCGTGCCCGCTTTCATTCACGCTTCCCGCGCCTGCCCATACATGTTTTTTCGGCAGTTCAATGGTTAAGTCTGTTCCTTCAGCCTGATAATGCAGGGCGCTGTAATGTTTTTTGTTCAGGTGTTCCACTTTTTCATGAAGATTTTGATCATGTTTTTTCCATGCTTCCACAGGGTTTTCTTCATTTACACGGGTCGTTTTGAAAATTTCTTCCCATAAAAGCTGAACGGCTGTTTCTTCCGGCTGATCCGGGAACACTTTTTTCGCCCAGCCTGTTGAAGCGGCTCCGATCACCGTCCAGCTGACCTTATCTGATTGAATATATTGTCTGTATGTATGCAATGCTTTTCCGGCGGCTTTTTGGAACGCTGCAATCCGTTTGCCGTCAGTGCCTTTTAACAGGTCGGGGTCGGATGAGACGACAGAAATAAACGCAGCCCCTTTTTTCGCGAGCTCTTCTTTGCCTTTTGCTTCCCATTCAGGATACTCTTCAAACGCTTCAAAAGGTGCCATCTCGTATTTTAATTTGGACAGTTCATCGTCCTGCCAATTTACGGTGACGTTTTTTGCGCCTTTTTCATAAGAATGTTTGGCAAGCAGTCTGACAAGTTCCCGGACATCAGTTGAGGCATTGATTACGACATGCTGTCCTTTTTGGACATTGACGCCGACTTCTACCGCCAGCTGAGCATATGTATGTAACTTTTCAGTAAACGAACTCATCGTTCATTCCTCCTCATCGGTTTTTCTCATCATATCAAATATCGCCTCATAAAGGAAAGAAAGGAGCACAAACGAAAAAGACACAGCTTTTGCTGCGTCTTTACGGGTGATTCAGTTTTACGGCACCGCCGGCCGGAGAATGGGGCATATTGGCCAGTGAAATGCTCATACCCCCCAAAATAATTCCGCTTAAAATGACGGCTACTGCTACGCGTCTTCCCACATCTCTAAGCATATGCTTCCTCCTTAATGTTTCTCCAGTTCTCACAATATGAGCCGGCTGGAGAAAAAAGAAGCACAATCTTATTATTTAATTGCTTTTTGCAGCTTGTCGATGACGTCTAATGAACGTCCCGTGCCGATAGCCACTGATTCAAGCGGATTTGCCGCCAAATGAACGGGAACGACGATTTCATCTGTCAGCCATTCTTTCATCCCGTTTAAAAGGGAGCCACCGCCGGTTAACACGACGCCGCGGTCAACGATATCACCGCTGAGCTCCGGCGGGCAATCTTCAAGGGTCGCTCTGATCGCTTCAAGAATATGCAGGAGCGACTCACGCATCGCATGCTGAATTTCATTAGACTGCAGTCTGATTGTCTTCGGCAGACCGGTTACAAGGTCACGCCCGCGGATTTCCATCGTTTCCGGCACATGTTCGATCAATGCAAAGCCGATTTCCATTTTCACTTGTTCTGCCGTACGCTCCCCGATCAGCAGGTTGTATTTTTTTCTGACGAACGAGGCGATATCTTCATCAAGCTGGTCGCCGCCGATTCTGATCGAATGGCAGGATACGACGCCCCCGAATGAGATGATGGCGACTTCAGTCGTACCGCCGCCGATATCTACGACAACGTTTGCGACCGGCTCGTCAACAGGGAGGTCGGCTCCGATTGCAGCGGCTACGGGTTCTTCAATCAAGTGAACGTTTTTCGCTCCGCAGTTTTTGACAGCGTCACTGATGGCGCGGCGTTCAACGGCTGTTGAGCCTGAAGGCGTGCAGACGACGACATTCGGTTTGCGGAAGGTCATTCCGATTTTTTTCCCGGCTTTTTTCATAATGTGTTTTAATAAGTCAGTTGTCATATCATAATCAGCAATGACACCGTCTTTCATCGGCCGTACGGCGACGATTTTCCCCGGCGTCTTTCCGATCATGCTTTTGGCATCCGTTCCGATGGCAAGCACCGCTTTCGTTGTTGTATCTACAGCGACAACGGAAGGCTCGTTTAAAATAATTCCTTTATTTTTACTGTAAACAAGTATATTAGCGGTTCCTAAGTCGATTCCGATCTCAGTTGATTGAAACATGTTTTCACCCAATCCCTATCCTGATTTAATTGATTCTACATTTAAAGTTTCTGAGAAAAACCACGATTTTTGGGGGTTTCCGCCGGGAATGAAATGTTTTTGTAAAAAAGGAGGGAAAGTCTGTATCTCATATTTCAAAAGGATTTTCTTTTTGTAAAAAAACATTCAGTTCCGGATACTGAGAAACTTTTGCTCCGTTCCTTTCGTCTACGTTTATGAAGGATTTTCCTTGGACATAAAGAAGAGACATTAAAGGAAGTAGGGGATTTCTATGAAATCAATTGGTGTAGTAAGAAAAGTAGACGAACTCGGGCGTATTGTCATGCCGATTGAATTGAGAAGAGCATTGGATATCGCTATTAAAGATAGTATTGAATTTTTCGTTGACGGAGACAAAATTGTCTTAAAAAAATACAAGCCGCACGGCATTTGCTTAATGACGGGGGAAATTACTCCCGAAAATCAGGAGTACGGCAACGGCAAAATTATTTTAAGTCCTGAAGGAGCGAAAATGCTGCTTGAGGAAATCGAGGAAGCGTTAAAAGATAGATCATAATCAGCAAAAAGGGCGGAGCATCATTCCGTCCTTTTATTATGAACTTGTGCAAAAACTCACGGGAAAAGTAAGCGAACCTGCTCAATTAATTGGGAATAGTTATCATTTTTTAGTCAATAATGCAGTCAACAATGTTACAATATATGTAGAAATGCTAGCGGCAGGTGGGACTATGGGAAAATATCAAGCGCGTATCATTTCCTTAATCTTGGCAATGATTTTTATTATGTTTTGGGATTATTTATTTTATATGATTGAACGGAATCCGATTAACTGGCCCGTTGACATCACCTTTACCGCCGTCACATTAATCAGCGTCTGGCTGCTGGCTTATTATGTGGATAATAAAAAGCAGCTGCTGGCGGAGCTGAAGGACAGCGAGCAGAAAGCAAAGGCGCTTTCAGATGAGAAAAACCGGATTATGGACAATCTGCAGGAAATTGTTTTTCAGACGGATGCACAAGGGAATATTACATATTTGAATCAGGCCTGGACGGCGATTACGGGCCACTCCATCAGCGAATGTATGGGCACGATGTATAATGATTATTTTATAAAAGAAAAACATATCATTGATTATATTATCTCCCAAGTCAAGCAGCAGTCCCCGTCAGGAATGTTTACGGCCAAATATATTAAAAGAGACGGCACGATCTTTTGGGGAGAAGTCCATTATAAGCTGTATTATGACCGCAGACAGAAATTTGTCGGAAGCCTGGGGACGATGTCTGATATCAGTGAACGGAAAAAAGCGGTCGACGAGCTTCTGGAAACGAACGAACGCCTCGCCATGCAATCTCAAAAGCTGGCCATTGCCGGGGAGCTTGCGGCAGGAATCGCCCATGAAGTAAGAAATCCTTTAACATCAGTCAGCGGCTTTCTCCAGCTGATGAAAGCCCAATATCCGGAAAGAACGGATTATTTTGATATTATTTTTTCGGAGATTAAAAGAATTGACCTCGTGCTGGGGGAGCTGCTTCTGCTCGCCAAGCCGCAGACCGTGACGTTTACCGCTCATCATCTCAACCATATTTTACGGCAGGTGGCGACGCTTCTTGACACGAACGCGGTGCTGTCGAACACTGTGATTGAGAAGGATTTCAGGCAGACTGAGTCCTGTATGGTCAACGGTGACGAAAACCAGCTGAAACAGGTATTTATCAATATTATTAAAAATGCGATTGAAGCGATGCCTGATGGCGGGAATATTCATATTTATACAAAACGGGATGAAGAATACGCGGTGATCAGCATACAGGATGAAGGAAACGGCATGTCGAAAGAAAAGCTTGAAAACATCGGGAAACCGTTTTTCTCAACAAAAGATCAGGGAACGGGTCTCGGTCTTCCGATTTGTTTACGAATTCTGAAGGAGCATAATGGTAAACTTAACATTAAGAGCAAAAATGGAGAAGGCAGTACGTTTCAGGTGATTCTGCCGTTAGAAGCGGCTGCTGTCCAAAAGGAGGAAAAATAACTTGCTTCTTTTTGTATACGGTTTGTTACGGAAGCGTGAAGAAAACCATGAACTGCTGAAAGGCGCTCCGTGTGTGTGCGAGCAGGCCGCGATAAACGGCGTGCTGTACGAAACGGATAAAGGTCAGCCTGCTGCGTCTTTAGCAGAAACAGCTTTTGTGTACGGGGAATTGTATGAAACAGATCATCAGATGATCCGTAAGCTGGATGCGTATTATGCTGATTTTGATCGGAAAGAGGTTGCCGTGACGACGGATGCCGGGAATAAAACCGCCTTCGCATATGTCGTAAGGCCCGACCAGTGTGCCTCATTCAGCCGTATCAAAAGCGGAGACTGGAAAGAATACCGTTTTATGAAACGGGAGGATGACAGTCCGGTTTATTATTTCGCATACGGCTCCTGTATGGACAATGCCCGGTTTAAACAGGCGGGGGTCGATCACTTTTTTGCCGAGCCGGTCGGAGGGGCGGTTGTTGAAGGGTATTCGACGAGATTCACGTTAAGGCGTCCTGACGGTTCCAGAGCCGATCTTGTTGAAGATGGGGGACGAACTGAAGGCGTGCTGTACAAGCTTCCGTTTGAAGCGGCAACCTATCTGTACAAAAGAGAAGGTGTTGATAACCACACATACCGTCCCGCATTCATAGAAGTGTGTGCCGGCGGCCGTGTATACAGAGGCGTCCTGACGTTTCTTGTTCTTGATAAAGCTGAGGAAATTGCGCCTCCGGGTCACTATCAGGAAGAAATCGAACGCGGAGCGGACCTGTATTTATCGCCCGCCTTTTCAGAAAAGCTTAAACGCTATATGAACTCATTGCCGAAAATGTGATACTATTCCTATTAGAGATATTGTTTAAAGGAGTACTGTTATGAGAAAAGAGTTTGCCGTTATCGGTCTCGGACGCTTCGGCGGAAGTATTTGCAAAGCATTAAGTGAAGAAGGCCTTGAGGTCATGGCGATGGATATTGATGAAGATAAAGTAAATGAATACGCCAAAATCGCATCACACGCGGTCATCGGCGATTCAACCGATGAATCAGTGCTGAAAAACTTAGGGCTGCGCAACTTTGACCACGTCATTGTGGCAATCGGCGAAAATATACAGGCGAGCATTTTAACGACGCTGATCTTAAAGGAACTCGGCGTGAACACGATCACGGTTAAAGCGCAGAACGATTATCATGAGAAAGTGCTTGCGAAAATCGGGGCCGACCACATCGTCCACCCTGAACGTGACATGGCAAAACGCATCGCCCACAACATCGTATCAAATAATGTGCTTGATTATTTGGAGCTGTCCGACGAACACAGCATTGTGGAGATCGTGGCCAACAGCAGGCTTGCGGGCAACACACTGCTTGATCTGGACATCCGGGCGAAGTACGGCATTAATATCGTGGCCATCAAGAGAGAAAAAGAAGTGATCGTATCTCCCCTGGCGACTGAAATGATCCAAAAAGAAGATATTCTCATCGTTATCGGCTCTCTTACGGACATTTCCCGATTTGAAAAAAGAGTGCTTCATACAAAGTGAAAAGCCGTCCGTAAAAGGACGGTCTTTTATTATGTCAGAATAGAAAGACATTTATCATGTAAGCGGTATTTTCTGCAATTTTTATTGACTATGATCAGGCGATCCGATAGCATATTGTACCATATAAAGAAAAAGAGGAGGCCTCATTTTGAACAAAGAAACACTGGCTGAACGGCTGAACGCATCAGCCGGCAGACAAAAAGCCGATACCGTCATTAAAAACGGAAAAATCATGGATGTATTTAACCAGGAATGGATTTCTGCAGATATCGCCATTACGGGCGGAGTGATCGTCGGGCTGGGCGAATATGAAGGGGAAGAAGTCATCGATGCAGAAGGTCAAATGATCGTTCCGGGCTTTATTGACGGACATGTTCATATCGAGTCCTCTATGGTTACTCCGATTGAATTTGCTAAAGCCGTCCTCCCACACGGAGTGACTACTGTCATTACTGATCCTCACGAAATTGCGAACGTTTCCGGAGCAAAAGGCATTTCTTTTATGATAGAGCAGGCAAAAAAGGCGCCGCTGAACATCCGTTTCATGCTTCCTTCCTGTGTTCCCGCCGCTAGCTTTGAACGCTCAGGAGCCGTATTAAAAGCCGAGGATTTAAAGCCTTTTTATCAGGAGAAAGAGGTGCTCGGACTTGCGGAAGTAATGGATTATGTGTCTGTTGCGGAAGGTGAAGAGGATATGCTTCAGAAACTGCTTGATGCCAAGCGTCACGGAAAACGGATCGACGGGCATTTAGCCGGACTGTCTTCAGATTTCATCAATATATACAGAACCGCAATGGTGTCAAATGATCATGAAGTGACGACAAAAGAAGAAGCACTGGACAGAATCAGACGGGGAATGTATGTCATGCTGCGCGAAGGATCGGTGGCAAAAAATACGCTCAATGTGCTGCCGGCGGTGAATGAAAAAAACGCGAGGCGCTTTTTCTTTTGCACGGATGATAAGCATGTAGATGATCTGCTTTCAGAAGGAAGTGTGAACCACCAAGTCAAAATGGCGATAAAGGCGGGACTTGATCCATTCCTTGCGTATCAGCTCGCCAGCTTAAATGCGGCTGAGTGCTACGGCCTTGAAACAAAAGGGGCAGTAGCACCGGGTTTTGACGCAGATCTGCTGTTCATTTCAGATGTGCGGGAGGCTGCCGTCACGAAGACCATGGTCGCCGGCCGGACCGTTGCCGAGAACGGACGCACGGTTTATGAACAGTCTGCTGGTTCCTATTCGCCGGACCAGGCGCTGTTGGATACAGTGCGGCTGAAAGCGCCGTTGACTGAATCGGATTTTCATATACCGATTCAAGAAGGCAAGAAAATGAATGTAATCGAAATGATACCGAATCATTTGGAGACGAGAAAAAAAGAAGTGCCTGCACCGTCTGCTGACGCGTTTCGTCCTGATACAGAAAATGATTTATTAAAAATCGCCGTCGCAGAGCGGCACAGCGGCGAAAAAATGATAGGACTCGGAATTGTACAAGGGTTCGGGTTAAAAGAAGGCGCCATCGCCACAACCATTTCTCACGATTCCCATAATATCATCGCTGTCGGTACAAACGATGCCGATTTGGCAAAAGCAATCAACAGGCTCCGTGACACCGGAGGAGGATTAACAGCCGTGAAAAACGGAGAATTGCTTCACTCCGTTCCGCTTCCGATCGCCGGGCTTTTGTCTGATAAGTCGGCGGAATGGGTCAATGACAGCTTGGGCGTGCTTCATGAGAAGCTTCCTCTGCTCGGATTCACCGGTGATTTCAATCCGTTTCTCACATTATCGTTTTTAGCGCTTCCGGTGATTCCGGATATTAAAATGACAGCAGCCGGTCTATTTGATGTCAAAGCCTTTCAGCATATTCCGCTGCAATAAAAAAACTGCACTCGTAATGAGTGCAGTTTTTTTTTAGACCTCCATAATGATCGGAAGGATCATCGGGCGGCGTTTTGTTTTTTCGTATAGGAACGGAGCAAGCGTATCGGTAATTTCGTTTTTAATTTCGGACCACTGCGTTGTTTTCCGATCCATTACTTTCTCCAAATGGTTCGAAATCAGCTGCTGCGCGTCATTGATCAAATCACCGGATTCTCTCATGTATACAAAACCTCTTGAGATTAAATCAGGCCCCGCCGAAACCTTAAAGTCGTCCATGTTGATGCTGACAACAACGATAACAAGGCCTTCTTCTGAAAGAATGCGGCGGTCGCGGAGCACGATATTGCCGATATCACCGATTCCGCTTCCGTCAATGTAAACGGAGCCGGACGGAATTTTGCCTGCCACAGCGGCTTCTTCGCCTTTGAGGGCCAGCACTTCGCCATTATCCATGATAAAGCAGTTTTCTTCAGGTATACCGCAATCAGTCGCGAGTTTGACGTGCATTTTCTGCATTCTGTACTCACCGTGAATCGGCATAAAGAACTTCGGTTTGATCAGGCGGAGCATTAATTTCTGCTCTTCCTGTCCGCCGTGTCCGGATGTATGAATGTCATTCAATGAACCGTGAATGACTTCTGCGCCCGCACGGTACAGCTGGTTGATGGTGCGGCTTACGCTGATTGTGTTTCCGGGAATCGGAGAGGAAGAAAAGACGACCGTATCTCCGGGATTAATGGAAATCTGCCGGTGCGTCCCGTTAGCGATGCGTGATAACGCCGCCATCGGTTCACCTTGGCTTCCCGTACATAAAATTGTTACTTTATTGGCAGGCAAACGATTGATTTCGTTATGCTCAATAAACGTATTTTTAGGACAGGTAATGTAGCCGAGATTTTGTCCGATTTCAATAGCCGATTCCATACTGCGTCCGAATACGGCAACTTTTCTGCCTTTTAAAACGGCTGCTTCAATCACCTGCTGAAGACGGTGTATATTCGAAGCGAATGTCGCAAATATAATTCTGCCGTCCACTTTTCGGAAAATATCGTGAATGCTTTCGCCTACGCGGCGTTCTGACATGGTGAAATCAGGAACCTCACTGTTTGTACTGTCAGAAAGCAGGCACAGAACGCCTTCTTTCCCGATTTCAGCCATCTTTGTCAAGTTTGCCGGTTCGCCTACCGGTGTGAAATCGAACTTAAAGTCCCCGGTATGTACGATATTGCCCGGCGGTGTTTTGACGACGATTCCGTATGAATCCGGAATGCTGTGTGTCGTTCTGAAGAAGGATACAGATGTCTTGCGGAACTTCACGATGTCGTCTTCACCGATGATGTTTAGTTTGGTCTGTCTTAACAGCCCGTGCTCTTCAAGTTTATTCCGAAGTAAGCCGATCGCGAGTTTACCGCCGTAAACGGGAATATTTACTTGTCTGAGCAGGTACGGAATACCGCCGATATGGTCTTCGTGACCGTGGGTGATAAACAGACCTTTAATTTTATCTTCATTTTTTACTAAATACGTGTAATCGGGGATTACGTAATCAATGCCGAGAAGTTCATCTTCCGGGAACTTGATTCCCGCATCAATCAGTACAATTTCATCCTGAAACTGCACCCCGTACGTATTTTTCCCGATCTCGCCCAATCCGCCGAGGGCGAAAACGGCAGTCTGGTCATTTTTTACAAATTTCATTCCGCTCATAACTCCAATACTTTAAAATTTTCGCTCTGCTTCTCATATTCTAAAAAAGCACCATCCACAGGCTGAACAAATTCAATGTTGTATTTCTGATCTTTCAGTTTCGTTCTGACGTCCCGTTCTGAAACGCCCTCAATGTAAAGTGAATCTGTTTTTTCCCGAACAGGTACTTCGTCAGCCTTCTTTTGATAAAATACCTTATAAATCATCCAAATCTCTCCTTAAATGCCGTATGTTAGACTCGCTTATTCTATTATATTCGAAAACGGATTATAAGGAAAGTCTCGAGCAAAAAAGGGACTTTCAAAAACCGAAAGATCCCTTCTACGCGATGACTTTTTTCCGGAGCATTCCGCCCCACTGTCTTCTGAGTTTCTTCCGTAATCGGCGCAGCATTGTATACCTCCTTTAAAGCCCTTTATAGCAGTAGTATGCGGAAAAAATGAATTTGTTTTCGTGGGTAAAACTGGAATTTCATCAAGGCGGTTTTCCGGAAGAAAAACTTTCTGTATGATGATATTGAAAAAGACACGACTGATAAACGGGAAAAAGGAGAAATTGACATGAAACCAAAACTGATCTTTTTTGATATTGACGGCACGATCTATGACCATGATAAACATATTCCCGATAGCGCAAGAAACGCCGTGAAGGCGCTTAAAAAGGCTGGCCATCACGTTTTTATCGCCAGCGGAAGGTCCCCGTTTATGGTAAAACCGATTCTGGAAGAGCTTGAGATTGAATCATTTATTTCATACAACGGCCAGTATGTCGTATTTGAAGGTGAGGTCATTTATAAAAATCCGCTTCCTGAAGACGCGGTTGCGCGTTTATTAAAGCAGGCGGCAGAAGGGGAGCACCCCGTCGTATTTATGGCGGAAGACACGATGAAAACGACCGTCCCCGGACATCCGCACGTCTCGGAAGGAATCGGCAGTCTGAAAGCGCCTTATCCCGAAGTTGATGAAACTTTTTATAAAGGAAAAGAAATTTATCAGCTGCTTTTATTCTGCCGCGGACACGAAGAAAAAGCATATGCCGCTTTTCCGGAGTTTGATTACGTCCGCTGGCACGAATTGTCAACGGATGTGCTTCCGAAAGGCGGTTCAAAAGCGGAAGGCATTAAAAGAGTGCTTGAGCGGCTTCCGTACGGCGTAAGTGACACTTATGCATTCGGCGACGGATTAAATGACCTTGAGATGATCCGTTTTGTCGGCACCGGGGTGGCGATGGGAAATGCGGTTCCGGAATTAAAAGGTGCCGCTGATTTCGTCACAAAGCCGGTGGATGAGGAAGGAATCAGCTGGGCCGTCAAAGAACTGGGCCTTTTGAAATAAAGAAAACCGGCACTTTGGGAAGTGCCGGTTATTTTTAACGGTCAATGGCAATGGCGTTTTCAGGTTCTTTGAACGGATTTTCTTTATCGATATGGTCGTAAAACATCACGCCGTTCAGATGATCGATTTCGTGCTGAAACACGATGGCCGGAAAACCTTTGAGGCGGATGTCAATCTGTTCTCCTTCAAGCGTCACCGCCTTTACGCGGATGCGGGCGTAGCGCGGCACATAGCCGGGAATGGGTTCGTCTACCGACAGGCAGCCTTCTCCGCTCGTCAAGTAGCTTTTTTCCACTGAGTGGCTGACGATCTTAGGGTTAAAAAGAGCATAGCTGTATAAAGTGCCTTTCGCATCTTCTGCATGGACGGCGATCATCCGTTTTTTTACGTCTGTTTGGGGAGCGGCAAGACCGACGCCCGGACGAAGCTTGTATTTCTCGGCTAATTCAGGATTTTGGCTGTTTTTCACAAACTCAATCATATCAGCAAGATGCTGTTTTTCTTCGTCAGAAGCGGGAAGCTGAACTTCTTCAGCGATCTCTCTGAGCGCGGGATGTCCGTCGCGTACAATATTTTCCATAGTAATCAAGAAACTTCACTCCTAAAGCTTAATATGTAAATTATAGCGAATTTCTTTATCGCGGCGCAACGAAACAATTGGCCGGCCATAGCAGGCCGGCCGATGTTCATGGTGTATAAGGTCAGCAGCCGCAGCCTAAATAAGCGGCACCGACGATGATTAATAAGATAAACAATACGACGATTAATGCGAATGTGCGGCCGTATCCGCCGCCGCAGCCGTAACCGTAACCGCCGTAACCGCCTCCATAACCATATCCGCCGCCGCAACAACCGCCGCCAAATCCGCCGCCAAATCCATATCCGTACATAAAAAAACCTCCTCTTTTAATTACGCTGACCCTCTGTCAGCAGGGCCGGCGTCTACTATAAACTATGTAAAAGCCAAAAAGATGTATGGTCATCCGCCCTGTTTTCTCAATTTTTTACGCAAGTATTCTTTGAAAGCACCGTAAGCGTCTTTACCCGGTCATGCCAATTACAGCTCAGCTATTGTCAAAAAGCGTTCGGGCTTCTATAGTGGAAATTGTCAAGATTGGGGGATTTTAAGTGAATATGATTCAAAAAAAGGTATTAGCAGGAATCGGAGCGCTCGGCGCCGCAAGTATGCTGCTTGCCGGCTGCGGGGGAAAAGATCCGGTTGAATCGCTTCATGACTCGATGGAAAAAGCCGTTCAAGCGGAAAAACCGTTTCAAAAAGAGCAGAAAACATTAGAAAAATTGGAGAAAAAAGAGCATCAGCTATACGACAGCGCGGTTAAACTGAATATGGATGATTACCAGAAAATTGTCACACTGTCTGATCAGGCTCTGAGCAATGCAAATCAGCGAAAAAAACATCTGAAAGCAGAAAAAGACAGTATTGATGATTCAAAAAAAGCGTTTGAATCCGCAAAAAAAACTTCTCAAGAAATAAAGGATAAGAAAGTAAAAGAAAAAGCCGGGCATGCTGTCGCTTTAATGGGGAAAAGGTATGCATCTTATGATCTTTTGTACAAAAAGTACGAAAAAGCCATTTCACTTGATAAGGACCTTTATAAACTGATTAAAGATAAAAAGCTCACATTAGCGCAGCTGGAAGAGCAAATCAGCAAAGTAAACTCAGTTTACGAAAAGGTGCATAAACAAGCAGATGAGTTCAATCAATTTACTAAAGACTACAACAAAGAGAAAGAACTATTATTCCGCAAATAGTATAGTGAAGGCATATCGGCATGGGCTGATGAACTGATAACAACCGAGTTCAGCCGCCTGTAAAAAGGCGGCTGAAGAATTGGTATATACGTGTGTTTCCCATTGACAACAAGTAAATCATGGTATAGTATTTATTTAGGGAAATATTCACATAAAACCAATCGTTGTTTCGGCACGTTGGAATGTTTTTATTATATTGATATATATATAAAACAGAATGAAAATGTGATTTTAATTATCAGAAAATTACGTCTATTTATAATTACGGCAATATGATATTTGTACATGCTTTTTGCTTTTAAACCTTTATCCGGCATAAAGGTTTTTTTATTTTGCTTAGTAATGCTTATTAAGTAAGTGTGCTGAGCGTAAACGACAATTTTAAAATTGAAGTGAAAAACGTTAATCAAATCGGAACGAAAAGAAACGGCAGAAATACGGAACAGGAGGAAAACAAATGCTTGCTTACGTCTTTCCCGGACAGGGAGCGCAGTTTAAAGGAATGGGCAGAGACTTATTCGATGAATTCAGTGAGCTCATTAAAAAGGCAGATCATATTTTAGGATACTCCATAAAGGATTTATGCCTTTCAGATGAAAAAGAGAGGCTGACTGATACGAAGTATACACAACCTGCAATTTATACAGTGAGCGCACTGCAATATTTAAAGGGGTTAAAAGAAGGTCATACACGCCCTGATGCTGTTGCAGGACATAGTCTGGGTGAATATACTGCGCTTTTTGCGGCCGGCGTTTTTAATTTTGAAACAGGTCTCCGGCTGGTTGCTAAAAGAGGCGAGTTAATGAGTGAGGCTTCCGAGGGCGGAATGGCTGCCGTAATCGGACTGGATGAGCATCACATAAAAAAAATACTTCAAAAGTATGAATTCGGCCAAATAGATATCGCCAATTACAATACATCTTCACAAATTGTGATAGCAGGGGCTGCAGAAGAGATAAAGCGGGCAGCCTCTTTTTTTGAAAAAGAAGGGGCGAAAGCTTATATCGTATTGCAAGTCGGCGGAGCTTTTCATTCTCGTTTCATGGAAAGTGCACAGCGTGAATTCGCAGAATTTATCGAGGAGTTTCATTTTTCTGAATTGAATTTCCCGGTCATCTCTAACTATACGGCAAGACCTTATAAACAAGAAGATATCAAACGGAATTTAATTGAACAAATAACAAACTCGGTGAAATGGACTGAAAGCATCAGGTATCTAATGGGACAAGGCGTAACTGTGTTTGAAGAGATCGGTCCCGGCAACATTCTGACTAAATTAATTCACACCATACAAAGAGATGAGGAACCGCTTACTATCAGTGCGCCGGAAGACAGTCTCTTTTTTTCTGAAGGGAACAAGGACAATTCGGAAAGCGGGAAAGAGCATAGCCTCTTGGCTGAAAATATAGAGAGCGGTGCAGCTTCACCGGTGTCTCGATTGGGTGATCAATCTTTCAAAGAAGATTACGGTTTGACATACGCGTATTTGGCAGGTGCGATGCATAGAGGGATCTCTTCCGCTGAAATGCTGATCCGCCTCGGGAAGAAAGGAATGCTGGGGTTCTTTGGCACAGCGGGTTTAACTATAAGGGAAATTGAACAGGCCCTTATTTCTATTAAGAAGACACTCAAAAATGGCCAGCCCTACGGAATGAATCTGCGATTTGAGCCGGATCATCAAGATAGAGAAAAGGAATTGATAGATTTATATATCAAGCATGACGTACGAGTAATAGAAGCGTCTTCTTATCTTTCCGTCAGCGCACCATTAATTTATTACAAAGCGCATCAGTTGAAGATAGACAAAAGCGGCAGGGTCATACCTCATAATCGGATCATTGCCAAAGTTTCACGGCCGGAAGTTGCGGCCGCATTTCTGAGTCCGCCTCCTCAAAGTATCGTAAAGAGAATGTGTCAGCACGGTATGCTGACGGAAGAGCAGGCGGAGTGGCTCAGCCGTATTCCGGCAGCAGACGATATCATTATTGAAGCAGATTGCGGTAGTAATACTGAACAGGGCTCATTGACGGCGATGCTGCCGTTTTTTGTTAACCTGCGGGATGAGATGATGGAAACACACAAATACGCAAGGAAGATCAGAGTCGGGGCTGCGGGAGGAATCGGAACTCCCGAGTCTGCGGCGTCTGCTTTTTTAATGGGCGCTGATTTTATTATGACGGGATCCATTAATCAATGTACAGTTGAAGCTGAAACAAGCGGTTTTGTTAAAGAAATGCTGAGTGAGACAGGAATATGCGATACTGCTTATGCGCCTTCGGAGACTCTGTTTGAGTTCGGAACAAAGGTTCAGGTGCTGAAAAAGGGCACGCTGTTTCCGGTCAGGGCAAATAAATTATTTCAAATCTACCAACAATATGAGTCTTTGAGTGAGATAGATGAAAAGACAAAGATTCAGCTCGAAAATGATTATTTTAACAAGACTTTTGATGAAATCTACGAAAGCATAATAGAAAAACAGCCGAACCTGGCCCAAAAAGCTGAGCGCAATCAAAAATATAAGATGCTGTTACTATTTAAGTGGTATTTGCAAAGAGGATGTCTGCTTGCTTTGGAAGGGCAGGAAGAACAAAAGGTGAATTTCCAAGTTCATTGCGGCCCGTCTTTAGGCGCTTTTAATCATTGGGTAAAGGGCACGGATTTGGAATCATGGAGAAACAGACATGTCGATGACATTGGTGAAAAATTGATGAATGAGACCGAAAGTCTGCTAAGGCGCAGATTGGATACGTTATTTCTACACTAAAGAAGAGGCGGGTGGAGGCCAATGGTTCATTTGAATAAACAGAATGCGGATATCGCGATAATCGGGGTTGCTTGCAGATTCCCCGATGCAGATCATTATCATGAATTCTGGGAAAACATAAATAGCGGCAAAGATTCCATCCGGGAAGTGCCGATTGAACGGTGGGATCCCGAACTTTATTATTCAGCTGATATCAGTATACCGAACAAAACAATCAGCAAGTGGGGAGGTTTTATTCATAAAGCTGACCATTTCGACCATAAGTTTTTTAATATCTCTCCCCGGGAAGCGAAAAACATGGATCCTGAGCAAAGAATCCTTTTAGAAGAAACTTGGCGGTGCATCGAAGATTCCGGGGTTTCTTTGCAGGATCTCCAGCGTAAAACCACTTCTGTTTTTGCGGGTATTATGAATTCTGACTACCGGCAGACAGGTAATGCTGAATCGGAAATCGACAGTTATGCCTGTTTAGGAAGTTTCGAAGCTATGCTTTCCAACCGGCTTTCATACACATTCGGTTTGACCGGAAAAAGCATGTCTGTAAATGCCGCTTGTGCATCGTCACTTGTTGCTTTACATGAAGCAGTTAAGTCATTGCGGACAAAAGAAAGCGATTATGCAATCGCATCGGGAGTAAACTTGAATTTCCAACCCGGAAAATATATTTCTTTTTCTAAAGCCAGAATGCTGAGTCCTGACGGCAAATGTAAAACTTTTGACGCAGCGGCGAATGGGTACGTTCCCGGAGAAGGGGCAGGCGTTGTATTGCTGCAGCGCCTTGGTGATGCAGTAAAAGCCGGTCACCATATATACGGGATCATAAAAGGGACAGCTGTTAATCATGGCGGTAAAACCCGTTCCTTAACCGCTCCCAGAGCAGAAGCGCAGTGCCGGGTCATCTCAGAAGCTTTACACAACGCTGCTGTCGATGCTGCGACGGTTTCTTATGTAGAAGCACATGGCACAGGAACATCTCTGGGCGATCCGATAGAAATAGAAGCATTGACAAAAGCGTATCGGCAATATACTGAGGATACTCAATATTGCAGGATCGGAAGTGTGAAAACAAATATCGGTCATACAGAAGCAGCAGCGGGAATGGCCGGATTGATAAAAGTTCTAATGATGATGAAACACCGGAGGGTTCCGAAAAGCCTGAATGTACATACGGTAAATCCAATTATACAGTTTGAAAAAACACCGTTCAGGCCGGCGCTTGATTCAAGTGATTGGAAGGCGGCAGACGGGGCTCCGCTCAGGGCGGGAATCAGCTCCTTCGGTTTTGGGGGTGTTAACTCTCACGTCATCATCGAAGAATTTATACATACAAAAGACGAATCTGACAGAAAAGGAAGGGTACCCTTCCTTTTTTCCGCTAAAAGTGAAGAAAGCATGAAACAAATGATACATCATTGGAGAACCTTTGCTGACGATTCTGAGGAATTTTGCAAAATATCAAATGAAGTGATCAGCAGCACCCTTTTAACGGGGAGGACATCGTTTGATTACAGGGCTGGTTTATTGGCAGGCAGCAAGGAGGAATTTAAAAATCAGCTTAAAGAGGGATTAAGTTTTCGGAGGAAACAAGATTCTGAATGGGCGCTTGCCATCGGTGACTTCAAATGGGAAAGTTATAAACAATTTGCCGTTTTGAAACGGGTGTTCCCTGATTTAGAAAAGAACGTAAGGCCGGTGCTGAAGGGTATACCAACATTGCACAGTTCATTTAAAAGAAAATGGACACCTGAGAAAATCCGCTTGTATTCTTTAGTTATCAATACGGAAATCATAAAAAGTATCCTGGCATCCGGTTTTAAGCCAAGCCTCATTACAGGCGCCGGAGACGGATATTACGTCGCTCTTGCAGCAGCGGATATCATCAAAATTGAAAAGGCCATTTCTGTAATCACAGGCGCTGAAAAACCTTCGCACATATCCTGTGAGCCGCCGTCCATTCCATTTGTCAATCCGTACACTTCAAAAACGTACCCGCCGGTTCGATTAAATGAAGATTATGTAAGGATGCTGCTGAACGGTCTGAGCTTCCCGGCTGATTTTACAGACCGCCTGTACGGGAAAACACGGCTGCTTCTTGAGCACCAATATACGTTTAAAGGGTTTTTAGAAGAGTGGGATAAAGCGGGGAAGACTCAGGAAATCGAGATTTTATCTTATATTGTGAATCGCACGGCGGATAAAAGCAATGCATTGCCGGCTGATGAGGAAGCGGCGATCATGGCTATCCTTGCCTCTATGAGAAGACTGTATAAGAGATGGGATTTAACAGATTATGATGGATTCTTTAATAATGATTATGTTCTGGAAATATTAAATTTACTTGATGAAGGAATCTTGTCTAAAGAACTTTTTCTGAGCATGTTATTGAAAAAGCAAGACGGAATTAAACAGGCTGTTGCTTGTATTAATGAGCAGCCGGCAGGTTTTTATGATAAGACTCGTTTTCCGTTGATGACAGAATACAATCAAATGGATGCCGTGTCTCAGGAGATAGCTGATCATATGCCGCATCACACGGAAGAAAAGGGAACGGAGCCGGATGTGGATATTTCTGATTTTTCAGTTTTCCAATTCGGATCGCTCCCTCCATCAGCAAAACTAAACAAAGCTGCTGCTTTTGAAACGGACAAAGCAGCTGATGAGGCTCTTTATCATTCATTTATGCAAATGTGGCTTTCAGGAGAAGAGATTGAATGGGCGAAACTAGGTGACTATCATAAAAGAAAAGCCCCGCTTCCGCCTTATCCGTTTGAGCGCTCTCAATTTTCTTTAAACCCTCAGCAGGTAAAATCAGACGCGGCTTTTTCAGAAAAGAAGAATCAGGCACTTTTTACGCCGGTATGGAAAGAAACCGCACTTGAGAATGAAGCGGACAGCGGACAAGCCTGTACTATTTTGTTGTTCTCCGGAAACAAAGACTATTTTGAAGAGATGAAAAAAAGAGAGAATACGTCCGCATATCTTATTATGCCCGGTGACCGTTTAGAGCAGATAAGCGACAGTGTTTTCACGATCAACAGGCAGCGTCCCGATGATTATCAAAGTGTCATTCGTCTGTTAAAAGAAAAAGGCGCAGCGCCCGATGCAATTTTGCATACGTGGTCTGAAAAACAGCCTGAACTGGAAGAAACACTCGAATCAGGAATTTATTCCGTGTTTTATCTGACTAAGGCTTTAATCAGCGAGAACCTTATAAACAAAGTAACGTTCATTTATACATTCAGCGCAGATCAAAAAGAAAAATTGCCGTATTTTGAAGGTGTGAACGGTTTTTTAAAATCGGTAAAACAAGAATATCCGCAGCTGCATTGTAAGACGGTTTGCTTTGAACATGATTCTGCAACCGTTTCATTTTCAGAGAAGGCTGCTATTCTTTATAAAGAAATAAACACAGCGCCTGATCGGCATATTCATATCACTTACAGAGGCTGCGTAAGATATGCACGGATGTTAGAGAAGCAGAGAGAAACATACACAAAGACCATTCAATACCCTGAAAAAGATAAAGTATATTTAATTACAGGGGGATTTGGGGGGATTGGCAGTAAAGTCGCTGAATATTGCGCGAAAACTGAAAGATCCACCATTATTCTATCGGGGCGATCTGCTTTAAACGGAGATAAGCAGAAACATTTAGAATACCTGAACAGCTTTAAAGCAAAGGTTTATTATGTACAGGCGAATATATCCGATAAAGAAGCGGTAAAAAAAATGATTGACGGTATTACCGATCAGCATGCAGGTCTTCATGGCGTCATTCATTGTGCAGGAGTTATCAAAGACTCGCTGCTTTTTCGAAAAACAAAGCAGGAACTTTCAGAGGTGATTGCTCCAAAAGTTCATGGCGCATTGAATCTTGATCATGCAACGAAGTCGCTGGAATTGGATTTTTTCGCCGTTTTTTCTTCAGTCGTCTCTATTGCAGGGAACGAAGGCCAATGTGATTATGCATATGCAAACGGCTTTTTAGATCATTTTGCCGAATATCGGGAACAGAAACGGCAAAATTCTCTGCGCAGCGGCCGCACGCTGACAATCAATTGGCCTTTATGGAAAGACATCGGAATGGGGGCGAACCTGTCAGGTCAAGGGCGGACGTCTCTTTTTCATGGTTCCGGGCTCGAAGAACTTCCTGCTGAAGCCGGAACGCAATGGTTTTCGCGGATTGTAACTTCGGGTCAGCTGCATAATATTGCAGTCTGCGGTGATCATGAGCGCTTTGAACAATTTATGCGGCAGAGATTTTTGACGGACGAAACAGAGACAGGCAGTGCCATTCCTTCGGCTCAAGGCGATATTTTGGATCAGACAGTTTTGTTTTTAACCAATATCATCTCCTCTGAGGTCGGTTCAGAACGGGAAGAGATCGATCAAGATGTGCATCTGGCTGAATATGGAATGGATTCGGTTATGATTCATCAATGCAACACAAAGCTGGAGCAGTCACTGGGAGCAATTTCGAAAACGCTTTTATTTGAATTTCATACAATCAGAGATTTAGCAGATCATCTTGTAAAGGAATATCCGGATCGGCTGGGGCGTTTATTTTCACGGGAGGAAAAAGGAAAACAGATTCAGAGCATTACCCCCGCCAGGCCGGAACAAAACATCACTGCACCTGCGGCGGAGGAAAAAGAACATCTTGACGGGATAGCGGTAATCGGTATCAGCGGCCGTTATCCCGGGGCTGAAAATATCGAAGAATTGTGGAAGCTTCTATCAAAAGAGAGAACCGCAATCACAGAAATTCCGAAAGAACGATGGAATTATGAGACCTACTATGATCCAGATCCCGCTAAAGCGCATGAGGGGAAAATTTATTGCAAATGGGGCGGATTTTTAAAGAATGCTGAATCATTTGATTCTTTGTTTTTCCAAATATCGCCGAGAGAAGCAGAAGCGATGGATCCTCAGGAACGAATATTTCTTGAAACCGTGTGGAAAGCATTTGAAGATTCGGGATATACCATTGAAGGGTTGAGAAAGCAGACCGAAAAACATGTCGGTGTATTTGCGGGAGTGACAACCAATTCTTACAAGCTGCTCGGCGAAAGAATACCGACGGATAAAAACGATGTACTTCCAAATTCGTTCCCATGGTCTCTCGCGAACAGAGTGTCTTACACATTTGACTTTACGGGTCCCAGTGTCCCTGTAGATACGGCTTGCTCTTCATCCTTAACGGCAATTCACATGGCTTGCCAAAGTTTAACAAAGGGTGAGTGCTCGGTTGCGGTTGCGGGAGGAGTAAATTTGTATCTTCATCCTTCTGACTATTTATACCGATGTCAGATGGGGATGCTTTCAAAATCGGGAAAATGCAGAAGTTTTGGAGAAGGCGGCGACGGTTTCGTACCCGGGGAAGGTGTCGGGGCCGTTATTCTTAAACCGCTTAAAGATGCCATACGTGATAATGATACTGTGTACGCGGTCATTAAAGGAACGGCAATTAATCACGGCGGAAAGACAAATGGCTATACGGTGCCTAATCCTGCCGCACAGGCGGATTTAATTCAAGGAGCTCTTAAAGCGGCCGGTTGGAGCGCCAGAAGTGTCAGCTTTATTGAAGCCCACGGCACGGGGACGCCGCTGGGTGACCCGATTGAAGTCCGAGGCCTGACCAAGGCGTTTAGAGCTTATACCGAAGATGTTTCATATTGCTCTCTCGGATCGATTAAATCTAACATCGGTCATCTCGAAGCGGCTGCGGGTATTGCCGGCCTGACAAAGATTATCTTACAAATGAAGTATAAAAAAATAGCCGCAACACTGCATGCTGAACGGGTGCATCCGGATCTTTATCTGGAAGAGACACCTTTTTGTCTTCAGCAGGAAACCGCCGACTGGATAAAACCCGCGAATGAAAAACATTCTGACAGCAAATATCCGCGGCGCGCGGGATTAAGTTCTTTCGGAGCGGGTGGGGCAAATGCTCATATCCTTGTGGAAGAGTATGAGTCTGCTGCTGACTGTCATACGGATTGTGAGGAAAGTGAGGAACTTATCGTACTCTCAGCCAAGCATTCACTGAGTTTACGGGAATCGGCAAAACAGCTGGAGGAATATCTTCAAAAGGCCCGTCATAAGCAGGACGAGTTTTTGCAGCAAGCGGGAACAAACAAGCCGCTTCACCTTTCTGATATTGCGTATACCCTTCTTGAAGGGCGCGAAGCCATGCCGGAAAGGCTTGCTGTCATTTCAAATAATATCGATGATCTGATGTTGAAATTAAATCACTTTTATAATGGAATTGACGATCACGAAATATTTAGAGGGAAAAAACCGAATCATAAACGCAGACAGCAGCAATCGGATTCTCCGCTCAAATCCGGCAGAACCACATTAGCCGAAATGGCTGAATTCTGGGTATCAGGAGGCAATTTAAGCTGGGAAGATTTCCGCACCGGCAGAAAACCGGCAAAAATTGCGCTTCCGACTTACCCTTTCTTAAAAAACAGACTGTGGGTGTCAAATAAGGCGCAAACAAAATCAGCAGCCGGTACAGCTCCTTTATTTGATTTTTCTGCAGGTGAGTGCCGATTTTATAAAACGCTTTCTGATTCTGAATATTATTTAAAAGATCATGTTGTGCATGGGAATATGGTTCTGCCCGGAGCGGCAATCATCGAAGCGGCCAGAGAAGCGGGAGAGAGGCTGTACGGAAAATCAGTCAAAAAACTGAGTCAGGTTGTATGGCCGGTTCCAATAACCGTTGAAAAAGAAAAGACGATAATGATAGATCTGCTGCCGAATCAAAAAGACGGCAGATTTGTGGTGAAAACCGATCTGCAACCTGAAGCGGCAGTTCACTGCCAAGGAAACATTATCACATGCGGAGATAAAGATGCCTCTCATACAGAGCGTTTTCAATTGGACAGCTGGTTAACCGGACAGAAGAGATTAATCAGCGGCGCTGAGTGTTATAGGACCTTCCGGCAGAGCGGTTTGGACTATGGAGCCAGCTTTCAGGTAATAAAACAGCTGTTTATCCATGAAAATGCTGTTCTTGCACGAATATCACTTCCTGAGAGCATTCATAAAAAATCCGGCACGCTGCTGGAACCGTGTTTATTGGATGGCATTTTTCAATCCACAACCGGGTTTATGTCCGGTCAAGAAAGGGATCACACCGCATATTTGCCTTTTGAATTAGGTGAGCTGGAGATTCTTCATGCACCTTCGGCAAACGGCTATGCTTACATTACAGCTGCCGATGCAAGACAACATGAGGATGTCAAAAGGTTTCATATACTATTTATGGATGAAAACGGATCTGTAAGTCTTAAAATAAAAAACTTAGCGTTGAAGGCATTAAGGGCTACACCTCCGACTCAAGGTGAGCGGCATTCAGTTAAGTATTACACTGACATGTGGAAGCGCGCCCCTCTGCTTCATCAGCTTGAAGCCAGCGGTTTAAACAGCTGCCTTGTGATTTCACTCCGTCGGGATATATCAGAACCGCTGATCCGCCAGGCATATAAAGATATCGGCTTGAACATGATCTTTGTCCGCCATGGCGGCAGTTTTCAAGAAAAAGAAGCTGATTCCTTTGAATTGAACAGCGTCAAACTTGACGGCTATCAGAAATTGCTGGCGATTCTTAAAGAAAGACAAGTGACAATTGACCGCGTCATTTTAATCGGGATGAGCCCTGAAACGGGAATTGAGCATAACATTCGTGAAAAGCTGGAAGAGGCTGTTTTGCCGGTTTTCAATGTAACGAAAGCTCTGCTAGCAACAATCCCAAGACATAAAATCCTGATATCACATGTATTTTTCACAAGGGAAAATCAAATCTTACCTTATCAAATGGCAATCAGCGGCTTTTTTAGGTCGCTTCATTTAGAACATCCTATGTTGTCCGGTAAAAATATTGAAATACACAGCGACGAAATTCAGTTACAGCTGAACGCCGGTCTGCCTGAATTAAAAAACCTTGTGAAAGAAACAATCATCAGCGATGATACTTCTTCAGAAATCAGATACAGAGATGGAATCAGGCAGGTAAAGCACTCTGCAGAAATTGAAAGTGCCGAGCCCCCCAAAAAGATGGAAGTAAAAGAAGGGGGAGTTTACCTCATTACAGGAGGAACAGGCGGTCTGGGACTGATTTTCGCCAGACATCTTGTGCGAAAAGGGAGAATAAAACTTGTCCTTATCGGCAGGTCAGAGCTTTCTGAGGAAGCCATAAGCAATGTAAAAGAGCTCGAAAAAAACGGATCAGAAGTTTTTTATGTAAGAACCGATATTTCTGATAAGGACAATGTCAACAACCTGATAAAACTCGTCAAAAACAAATTAGGTCCTGTTAAAGGAATTATTCACAGCGCCGGTGTGATAAAAGATTCATTACTCATCAATAAGTGTGAAGAGGATCTCGATTCAGTCTTGGCCAGCAAGGTTTACGGAACGATATGGCTTGACCGGTATACAGACAGAGAACCTCTGGACTTTTTTGTTATGTTTTCATCTATCAGCGCAATAATAGGGAACGCGGGACAAACCGATTATGCTTATGCAAACCGATTTATGGATTATTTTGCGGAAATGAGAGCGGCGGAAAATAAACCTGGAAAAACAGTCTCGATTAATTGGCCTTTATGGAAAGAAGGCGGTATGCAAATTGACATTCATTCAGAGAAGTTCCTTTATGACCGTTTCGGAATGCTGCCTCTGGAAAAACGGGAAGGCCTTGCAGCATTTGATCAAGCAATGACAGGGTGTGAACATCAAATAATGGTATTTAGCGGTAATGAATTAAAGCTGGAACGAATGATAACGATTGACAGCGGAAAAAGTGACCCGGCAATCGCCGACGAAAATCAAGAACCGAAAGAGCTGTCAATAACTGAATCTTTAAAAAGCACTTTGACGCGCATCATCACCGGCGTATTAAAAATTGAAGAACGGGAATTTGATTTTGAACTGCCGATAAGTGAATACGGATTTGATTCAATTATGTTTACAATGCTAGGCAACGAATTAAACGAGTCATTAGGAATATCAATGATGCCGTCAGATTTTTTCGGTCTTACTGATTTTAATGAACTTCTTGAGTTTTTAAAGAGTGAGTATTCCGAGGAGCTTCATCTCTGCGGCTCTTTTTCTTCAGATGAATCTGCGGCGAAAGACAGGAGAGAAAATCTGATTGAGGGCATCGCAAAGATGATGTCAAGTATTTTAAAGATTGACAGAAAGGAAATAGAAGAAGAGACTTCATTCGGCGAGTACGGATTTGATTCTATTACGTTTACCAGACTCGGAAATGAAATCAATCAACAATATGGTACGGAGTTATTGCCGTCCATTTTTTTCGAATGCAATTCACTGGCTGAACTTACTGATTATGTAATCGAGCAATACGGAGAAATCCTTTTTGCTGAGACAGAATCTTTTTCTGCAGCTGACGAAAAAACATTGTACAGCACGCCTCCGCCGGAATCCTATGAACATTCCCCTGAGCCTGAAAACAAAACCAGGCAAGAGGAAAGACATATGAATGAGCCGGTTGCAATAGTGGGAATAAGCGGCCGTTTCCCCCAAACAGATACGCTGGAAGACTTTTGGGAAGGAATTGAAAAAGGGCGGGATATGATTACAGACATTCCTGAAGACCGTTGGGACTGGAAAGAGTTTGACGGCGATCCGATCAGGGACGTCAATAGAACAAAAATAAAAAAAGGCGGATTTATCAAAGGCGCGGACAGTTTTGATCCGTTGTTTTTCGGGATTTCTCCCGCCGAAGCAGAATTAATGGATCCCCAGCAAAGAATTTTTATGGAGACTGTATGGAAAACAATAGAAGATGCGGGCTATAAGCCATCTGATTTGGCAGGGACGAAAACCGCGGTGTTTGCAGGGGTCGCCACAACGGATTATGCTGAACGTCTGAATGAAAATGGCGTCTCTGTTCAGGCGCAGACCGCAACCGGTTTAAATCATTGTATATTGGCAAATCGTATTTCTTACCAGCTGAACCTGACGGGTCCGAGCGAACCGATTGACACTGCCTGTTCAAGTTCGTTAGTTGCGCTTCATCGTGCGGCTGAGGGAATTCAAAGAGGCGATTTTGAAATGGCGATTGCAGGCGGTGTGCATATTATGACAAGCCCTACTCTGTTTATAGCTTTTGATAAAGCAGGTATGCTTTCCAAAGACGGAAAGTGCAAAACGTTTGATAAAAGCGCTGACGGCTATGTAAGGAGTGAAGGGGCGGCTGCAGTATTGCTTAAGCCGCTCAGTAAAGCACAGGCAGACGGTGATCATATATATGGTTTGATTAAAGGGTCAGCTGTAAATCACGGCGGCCGCGCCAATTCTTTGACAGCTCCGAATCCGAACGCACAGGCGGACTTATTAACCGAAGCTTGGCGGAAGGCGGGGATCAGCCCTGCCACTGCGGGATATATAGAAGCGCATGGCACAGGGACAAGTCTTGGCGATCCGATTGAAGTAAACAGCATCATAAAGGCATTTAAAACGTTATATCAAGAATGGGACATTCCTTTTGCGAAACAGAAATGCTGCGGAATCGGGTCTGTGAAAACAAACATCGGCCATCTCGAAACCGCTGCCGGAATAGCCGGAGTGATGAAAGTGTTACTGGCTTTTAAATATCGCAAACTTCCGGGACTCGCCCATTTTTCAGAACTCAATCCATACATCAAACTGGAAAATACGCCATTTTATATCACAGAAACCGCTCAAAAGTGGAATCCGATAAAAGATGAAGAGAACAACGATCTGCCGAGGAGAGCAGGTGTCAGCTCATTCGGATTCGGCGGTGTGAACGCGCATATTGTTTTAGAGGAATATAGGGAACCTCAAAAAGAAGTGCCGGAAAACAACGGTAACACACATATTTTTGTTTTATCTGCGAAAACCAAAGATCAATTACTTGAGTATATCCGGCTTATGCTTCAGTACTTGGATCGCGTGATTGCCGGTGAAATGACCGTTAATGCCAGTGACATGGAATTTACATTGCAAAACGGCCGGGAAGCAATGAACGAAAGAATTGCCGTATGTGCAGCGAGTCTGACTGAGCTGAGAGATAAATACGTCAGCTTTCTTGATGACAGCAAGGTGCAAAAAGGCGTATTTATAAGCGAAAACACTGAAGAGCGCACAGCTGTTTCTGAATATATGATTGAGGAGGCTCTTCAAAGCGGAAAAGAGGAGCTGCTCGCACAATGGTGGGCCAATGGAGCCGAGTTTGAATGGAAGACAATCGGCAATAAGAAATTGAATAGAGTGCCGCTGCCAACTTATCCGTTTGCAAAAGAGAGTTATTGGTTTACTCCGAAAAAGAACAAAAGCGAGGTTAATAGCAAAAGTCTTCACCCATTAATCAGCGAGAATGTCTCAACATTAAAGAAACAAGCATTTAAAACTGTTATTTCCGGAACTGAATTTTTCGTCACTGATCATCTTGTTTCAGGAGACTATGTGCTGCCAGGAGCCGCTTCGCTTGAAATGGCTCTTGTTTGTGCGGAAATAAGCGGAGAAAGTAAAGTATATAAAATAAAAGACGTGATGTGGAACAGACCTATATTATATAAAGGAAAAACGCTGCACATTAATACCGACTTGGACATGAAACAAGATAAGTTGAACGTAACGATATGTAAAGAGGGTCCGGATGGCGTGCAGCAAATCTGCACACGAAGTGAAACAGTATTCGGAGACATAAACAGCAATCCTGAGTATGTCGATATTGATAAGTTCAAACGCAGCAGTGGGCCGGTCATAAGCCGGGAAGAGTGTTATCACCGCTTCAGTCGTATGGGCCTGACATATCATAGCAGTTTTCAAACGTTGAAAGCCGTATACCGCAGTGGTATGGAGTTAATGGCAGAATTGGAGCTTCCGGCTCATTTAGCGAACGGTTTTTCACATTTTACACTCCATCCTTCATTAATTGACGGCGGTTTTCAAGCGGCTGCATTTTTGTTAAGAGATAATGAGAAAGAGGGCTTATTTGTTCCATATTCACTTAGAGAGCTTCACATTAAGAGAGCGCTTACTGCCCGATGCCATGTTTCGGTGAGAGAAACCGGTTTTTATACGTATAACATTGATTTTATTAACGAGAGCGGCGAAATAGCCGTGAGCATGAAAGACTTTTCTGTCAGAAAAGTGACCGGGGGAGAATTAACCGCAGAACGTAAAAATGAAGATCAGGAAATTCTCTTCTTATTAGAACAATTGAAAAACGGTGAACTTTCTGCTGACCAAGTTTATCAGCTGCTGGAGGGAAAATAGTGCAGATCAAACAAATACTTTCCTTAATTGAAGAACAGCAAATGTCTCCTGATGCAGGACTGGAGCTAATTCGCACTTACAGAAAAGAACAAATGGAAAAAAAGGCGGAGCAAGCTCCGTCCCCAACCATTTTTTTTAAGAACGATTGGGTAAGGACAAATAACATTGATATACCGAATCAGCAGGAACCGGGGAATATGCTGATTTTTGATCAGGATAACCGTCTTTTTCAGCATGCCGAGATGTTGAATGGAGATCATAACCGTGTCATTCTCGTAACGCCCGATTCTGATTATAGAATTGAACGGAATAGATGCACAATCAATCCTTCTGATGAAAGTCATGTCGAAATGCTGCTGTCTGATTTGGCTGAAAACGGATTTACACCTGATGTCGTGCTTTATTTATGGAACGGAGAAATCAGAGAATTCACTGAAGAATCCGTTAATGAAACTCTTTGCAGAGGGATAAACTCGCTCTTTTTATTATCAAAAGCTTTAATGCGGAGAAACGAACCTGTTACGTTATTGCATATTTATTGGACAAGGGGTCTGAATCAGCCGTTTCATGAAGCTGTCGGAGGTTTCATGAAAACGGTAAACATGGAAAGCTCCAAGCTTAAAGCGAAAACCATACAGATTCGCCATGAGCATTCTGACATAAATCCTCCGGTTTCCGAGATATGGGATGCTGTAATCAGTGAAATGCAGCGCTTTCAAACGGATGAATGTGAGATTTTAATAGACTCACATACCCGTTTTGTGAAAGGGCTGCGGCATATTGATATTCCGGAACACAATAAAGGATCTGTAACGTATCAAAAAGGCGGCATATATATTATTACCGGAGGAGCCGGAAAACTCGGGCTGCTGTTTGCGGAACAAATCGCTAAAGAAAACCAAGCCGTGATTATACTTACAGGCCGTTCTTTTTTAACAGCTGATCAAAAAGAACGGATCAGTAAGCTTAATGAGAGCGGCTCTATTATTGAATATCAGCGGACGGACATAACAGATCGAACAGATGCAGAGCGATTCATTTTCGGCGTTAAACAGCGGTACGGCAGCATAAACGGGATCATTCATGCTGCCGGCATCCTTCGTGACTCATTTCTTGTAAATAAAAGTCTCAGTGATTTTACGGACGTACTGAAACCGAAAGTTTACGGGACAATCTGGCTGGATGAGCTGACAAAAGACGAAGAGCTTGATTTTTTTGTTCTCTTTTCTTCTTTTTCCGCTTACGGAAATGCCGGCCAAAGTGACTATGCGTACGCAAATCATTTTATGGACAGTTTTGCAATGCTTCGATCTCAGCTCTCCCGAAACGGAAAAACACTATCAATCAATTGGCCGTTATTGAAAGATGGCGGGATGAGTCTCGACAGCAATGGAATCAACCAAATAAAAGAAAAATACGGAATGACGCCGATGCGAACTTCCTCTGTTTTGGAAGCGTTTCTGAAAATGCTGCGGTCTTCATTTACCAGCTTAATGCCTGCAGAAGGAGAGCGGGATAAAATGATAAAAGCGCTTTCGATTCAAAGAAACACAGCTGCAGCAGATCAAGATACACTCACGGCGGAACACGATGAAGAAGAGGAATATGCTGCGAAAGAAAAAGTCAATGACTATTTAATCAAGATCATCAGCGGTGTCTTGAAAATCCAAGCTCATAAAATAAATGCGAAGGACTCTTTTGAGAAATTCGGAATCAACTCACTTATGATCATGTCACTTATTTCAAAGCTTGAAGATACTTTCGGGGATCTTCCAAAAACAATCTTTTTTGAATATCAGAACATTGAAGAGCTTTCAAACTTCTTCCTAACATCTTTTAAAGAAAAAGTGCTTAAGGCCGCAGGGGCAGCTCCGGTAACAAGAGTGCAGAAGAAAGGAGAAAATCCAAGTAAAAAACAGCACCGGCAGCAGAGGGTTGCAGCTGCACCGAGCATGGTTCAGCCGGGTGAGGATATTGCCATTATCGGTGTGAGCGGAAGATATCCGAATTCCGATACTCTTGAGGAGTTCTGGGAAAACATTGCCGGAGGGAAAAACTGTATTATTGAAATCCCCGAGGAACGTTGGGATTTCAGATCGATTTACAGCCCCGACAGAATGGAGAAGGGGAAAATCAACAGTAAGTGGGGCGGTTTTATCAGCGGTGTTGATCAATTCGATCCGCTGTTTTTCCACATTTCTCATAAAGAAGCTGAGCTGATGGACCCTCAGGAGCGAATTTTTCTCGAAACCTCCTGGCATACGTTTGAAGATTCAGGATATACAAAAGAGAAGCTTAACGGTATGAAAGCCGGTGTGTTTGTCGGAGCCATGTACGGACAATATCAATTATTCGGCGCAGAAGAAACTGCGCGGGGCAATCCGATTGCGCTCAGTTCCTTCTTTTCATCTATTGCGAACAGGGTTTCATACTTTTTTAATCTCTCCGGCCCGAGCATTGCACTGGATACGATGTGTTCATCATCGCTGACGGCCATTCACTTGGCATGTGAGAGCATTAAAAGAGGGGAAAGTGAAATTGCGCTTGCGGGCGGCGTTAATGTGTCCATACACCCCAGCAAATACCTTTGGCTGAGTCAAGGTAATTTTGTTTCCACCGAAGGATTGTGCAGAAGTTTCGGAGAGGGCGGAGACGGCTATGTCCCGGGAGAAGGTTCGGGAGCCGTCCTGTTGAAACCTCTGGAAAAAGCAATTGCTGATCAGGATCATATATACGGAGTAATTAAAGGAACATCTGTAAATCATGGCGGAAAAACCAATGGATTTACGGTTCCGAATCCGAATGCACAAGCTGAGCTGATTGCTGAAAATTTCAAGAAATCGGGCATCAGTCCGCGATCCGTCAGCTACTTGGAAGCACACGGAACGGGTACTTCGCTCGGAGATCCGATTGAGATCGCAGGATTGACCAAAGCTTTTGAGAAATTTACGGACGATAAACAATTTTGTGCCATAGGTTCAGTGAAGTCTAATATCGGACATTTGGAGTCTGCCGCAGGTATAGCAGCCCTTACAAAAGTTCTTTTGCAATTTAAGCATCAGAAATTGGCGCCATCCATTCACTCGGAACAGCTGAACCAAAATATCCGATTTGAAAAGACGCCTTTTTACGTTCAGCAGACAGAAGAAGAGTGGCGGAAAGAATCAGGCGCCTCCAACAGGAGAGCAGCAATCAGTTCGTTCGGAGCGGGAGGAGCAAATGCCCATGTCATTGTGGAAGAATATCAAAACCATGCGGACACACAAACAATAAGCGGTCCGTTTGCCGCAGTTCTCTCTGCCAAAAATGAAGACAGACTGAAAGAATACGCCCGGCGCCTTCTGCAATTCACGGAGCGGGAGACAAAGGCCTCGGCAGCTGATATCGCTTTTACATTGCAGACATGCAGGGAACCGATGGAAGACAGACTTGCTGTTGTAGCTTTCGATTTGCCGGAACTTAAGGAGAAGCTGAGAACTTTCTGTACTGAAGGAACAATTGGAGAGGGCGTATACAAAGGCAATGTTACGAAAGATTTTGATAAAGTCTTTATCTTTCATGATCAAAAGATGAAAGATAAATTCCTCGAGGCGATGATGGAGACAAAGGACTTGAATCTTCTTGCAAAATTATGGTCTTTCGGGGCTGATATTCAATGGAGAGAGTTATATGAAGAATATACCCCGCAAAAAGTCAAGCTTCCTTTATATCCATTTGCTGAGGAGTCTTACTGGGTGCCTGGAAGCCAAAGTGCAGTATTTCCGGAAATATTGCCGCAGCAGTCTTCACTGCACCCGCTTCTGGATTCGAATGAATCTACTCTGGAACAGCAGTTTTTTAAAACGACATTAAGAGACAAAGAGATTTGGTTAAAAGACCACATTGTAAAAAACAAGAGCATTCTCCCGGCAGCTGCTTTTCTTGAAATGGCATGCGCAGCGGGAACGCGGTCATATCGAAAGAAAAAGGTCACTCGTTTAAAAAACGTGATATTTGCCAGACCGGCCATGCTTTTGCAAGAGAGCCTGACCATTTACACTCACATTTCCGTAAAAGACGGCAGCATATTATTTAACATGTCACCTGACGAGGATGCTGCTGTAAGGACTGGATTTGTGACGGGGGAATTAGATTATGATCATCATTACAGTGATGATGATATAGAGAACATCGACAGACAAGAGATGATAAACAGAAGTGCTTTTGTCCGTGAACAAGATGAATGTTACGAGTATTTTCGGGAAAACGGGTTCCTGTATGGGCGCGCTTTTCAGCCGATTCAACGTTTATGGGGCGGCGGAACGGAAGCGGTTGCACACTTATTGCTGCCAAAAGAAGCCGCATATGCTCTTGAAAATTATACATTGCATCCGTCTTTAATTGATGGGGCTCTGCAATCTTTGTTCGGCATTACGGACGGAAGAGAAGAGGCATCTGTTTATGTTCCTTTTTCAATAGGAGAGATTACGATTCGGAAAAAAGTTTCAGCAGAATGCTGGGCTTATGCGCGTAAAACAGGCCAAAAAGGTCAATCCGAGCTTATTTACGATATTCAGCTGCTTAATGAACACGGAGAGAGACTTGCAGGTTTGAAGGATGTAACCATTCGTAAAAAAGAAACGTTTTCCGCGGAGGCACAGAATCGTGCAACAGCGGATTCCAATGGAAAGAACGAGAGAGTAAAAGAGCTCCTCAGACAATTAAAAGCGGGCGAACTGACTGCGGAGGAAGCAGATTATGCGCTGGAGCGTATGCAGAATTAGTTTATCATTTTGCGGCAGTGCCATTTGTAAAGGGGATGAAGATTTTTATGAAAGAAGCCCGTCATATTAGAAAAAAAGTACTTTCTGACATAGAAAGCGGCATCATTTCTTTGGAAGAAGGAGTAAAGCGGATACAGCAGCTTGGTTCTCATTCCGCAGGGGGTAACGGACAGGCGATATATTATCAGACGGTCTGGCAGCGGACAGATCTCAATATTCATGTAAAAGGCGGCCGACGTGAGGGCAGCCTTTTATTATTTGATAAAAATGAAGATGTGAGTAAAGAACTTGCTGCATTGCATGATACAAGGGTTATTTTGGTTAAGCCGGGGAAAGAGTTTCGAAAAACCGGGGACGGTGTATTTGAAATCGACCCCCGCTCTGAAAGAGATTACATAAACCTGTTAGGATGGCTTATAGAAGAAGAGAAGTCAGATATACGGGAAGCGGTGCATTTGTGGTCAGACATGCCGTTTGAAAAGACAGAGAGAGCAATTCGTGAACAATGCGACAGCGGAGTCTATTCTTTGTTTTTACTACAACAGGCGCTCTTCAAAAATAACTGCCGCAAACCGATCAAGCTGTTATATGGATATTTTTCGCATCTTTCTGGAGAACAGCCTCTTTACGCGGCGGCAAGCGGATTTTTGCGGACATTGCAGCTGGAAAATCCGTTAATCTCAGCAAAAAGCATTGAAATGGAGCAGTCAATAGCAGCCGTTCACGCAGCTGATATCATACGCAATGAGCTGAGTGATTTCCAGCCTTCAGATGTAGAGATCCGTTATAAAGACATGCAGCGTTATGTCAAACAGCTCAAAACGTATGAACCCGAAAAAAATTCCGGAAGCGGAGATGTGCCGCTGAGAGAAAATGGAGTATATATTATCGCAGGAGGCGCGGGCGGATTAGGATTTACCTTTGCAGAATATTTGGCTTTTCAAACAAAATGCTGCCTTGTTTTAACGGGGAGATCTCCGCTTTCAGATCATATAAGGAAACAGCTGAGACGATTAGAGGATGCCGGTTCTTCAGCTGTTTATGTTCAGGCTGATATTACCAATAAGGAAGAAGCCGAATATGTAGTCAAAAAAGCCAAAACTTCTTATGGAAAAGTAAACGGGGTCATTCAGGGCGCGGGAATCATCCGTGACTCTTTCCTTCTTAACAAGTCACGAGAGGAATTCGATCAGGTAATCAGACCGAAAGTATTGGGTACGATGTGGCTGAATGATGCTGTTGAGAAAGAAAATCCTGACTTTTTCATTTGCTTCTCCTCTACTTCCGCAGTGTTGGGGAATGTCGGGCAATCTGATTACGCGTTTGGAAACAGTTATATGGATCATTTCATGAATATGCGTTCTGCCCAGGATTCTGATACGATTTCTCTCTCTCTGAACTGGCCGCTGTGGAAAGAAGTCGGCATGCAAGTGGACGAGCGAACGGTAGAGACAATGAAAAAGGCGGGTTTTTATCCTTTAGAAAAAGAAGAAGGTAAAGAAGCGTTTGCAGTCGCATTGTCCTCCGGTTTTTCGCAATTTACTGTATTTTACGGAGATGAGCAAATTGACAATCATGTTCAGCAATTATATGAACGAAAAGACAATATTCAGGCAGATGAAGGAACAGGGAGAAATATCGAATCATTTGATTCAGAGAAACTGACAGCTGAAACATCTGATTTCATCATAAAAATGATTGCTGCAGAATTCAGGATGCCTGCGGACAAAATAGATGCAGAAGAAGCATTGGAAAAATACGGACTTGATTCCGTTATGATTATCAATATTACGAATGAGCTTGAAAAACATTTCGGCGCGCTCTCAAAAACGCTGTTATTCGAATATCAGACTGCGGCAGAATTGTCACAGTATTTCGTTGAGGAGCACAGGGATACTCTTCTTCATAAACTCCGGTTAGGAGAAAACGGGAGCAGCACCCCATCTCAGAAGAAAAAAGATAATAAACAGACAGCCGATGTTAACGGGAAACAGAAAATCCAGATGAAAAATCAGGTGCAGCAGGAGAAGTATCATGATAATGATATCGCGATTATCGGTATCAGCGGACGTTACCCGATGTCAAATGATCTTGATACTCTGTGGGAAAACTTATTGAACGGTAAAGACTGTATAACTGAGATACCTAAGGATCGGTGGGATTCGGGGCTGCACTATCAGCCCGCAGCGGGCGATGAAGTAAAAAACCAAAGCAAATGGGGGGGATTTATTGACGATGTGTATCATTTTGATCCGTTGTTCTTTAATATTTCTCCTGCCGAAGCTGAATTAATTGATCCGCAGGAGAGACTGTTTTTAGAGACGGTTTGGCACACCATAGAAGATGCTGGGTACGCAAAGAAAACGCTTGAAAGAAAAAACGTCGGTGTTTTTGCAGGGGTTATGTACGGCCACTATCAGCTGTACAGCGTTGGTCACGAAGCGGCCGTTTCTTCCTCGTATGCATCAATCGCCAACCGGGTATCCTACTTCTTTAATTTCAGCGGGCCAAGTATTGCTTTGGACACGATGTGTTCCTCATCATTAACGGCTGTTCATTTTGCCTGTGAAAGTTTAATCAGGAATGAATGTGAAATTGCAATTGCAGGAGGCGTCAATTTATCCATTCATCCTCATAAATATGAACTCCTGACTCAAGGCGGATTTTTATCCAGTGATGGCCGGTGCAGAAGCTTCGGTTCTGGAGGAGACGGCTATGTGCCGGGAGAAGGGACAGGTGCCGTGCTGCTGAAACCTGTGAAAAAGGCTATTGCAGACGGTGATCAGATTTATTCAGTTATTAAGGCAACAGCCATCAACCACGGTGCTAAGACGAATGGATATACCGTGCCGAATCCCAAAGCTCAAAGTGAGGTCATTACGAGAGCCTTTAAAAAAGGGTTTATTGATCCAAAAAGCATCAGCTATATAGAAGCTCACGGAACAGGCACCGCGTTAGGAGATCCGATTGAAATCACCGGTCTGACCAGAGCATTTTCAGATGCCGAATGCGATAAGAAAACATGCGCGATCGGATCGATTAAATCAAATATCGGACATCTTGAGGCTGCTGCAGGCATAGCGGGCATTACGAAAGTTATTCTTCAAATGAAACATAAAACGATTGTTCCGTCACTGACTCATTCTGCTGAATTGAATGAAAATATACCGTTTCAAAAAACACCTTTTTATGTACCGGACAGTGCCGAAAAATGGGAGTCATCCGTTCCCAGGCGTGCCGGAATCAGTTCTTTCGGGGCAGGAGGAGCTAATGCCCATGTTATTTTAGAAGAATTTGCGGATGAAGCTATCTCTCCTCACGCGGCTGAAGAACCTGAACAGCTTTTATTTGTTTTTTCTGCAAAAAATGCCGACAGGCTGGCAGAATATGCAAAACGCGCAAAAGAACATATAGCAGCCAGAGATTATCCCTTAGAAACACTTAGAAATACAGCATTTACTTTACAAACCGGCAGAGAAGAAATGCCGCACAGATTGGCTGTTATCGCTTCTACAAAAGATGAATTGCTTAAAGGACTGACAGATTATACTCTCGGAAACGCGATGGATCATATTTTTACAAGCGGCAAAGACACAACAGAAGCTCAAAGGATGAACAAAGCTGAGATTGAAGAAGCAGCCGCAAACAGGGATCTTGTGAAGATTGCTGAATACTGGGTTGGCGGTAACGGAGTAGATTGGCCGTCACTTTATAAAGATGTCACTTTGAGACGGATTTCAGCACCCGGATATCCATTTGCCAAAGAGCTATGCAGAATAGATGCGCAAAATACGGGAAGCCGCCGGATGAACGTAAATAACGATCTGCATCCTTACATTTCATGCAATATATCTGATTTTAAAGCACAGAAGTTTCTTATCAATGTAAGCGATACCGGTTTGTATATAAAAACAAAGTATCAAGACAAGGAAATGTTTCCGTTTCTCAGCCAGATTGAAATGGCGAGAGCTGCCGGAGCGATGGCTTCAGGGAATCCGATTATTAAATTAACAGAGCTCTCCTTTAGAGAACCGATGTTACAAAGCGGAAGCAATGAGCAGATCCGGATTGTATTAACCCCGGATAATCAGGGTGCATCGTATTCTATAGAAAAACAGAGCGACTCATCCATTTATTCCTCAGGGCGGCTCGAATTAGAAGGCGGAGCGTACGAGAACGGAAATATTCATCTTGAGCCGTTCCTGTCTCAGCATGCAGACCGCATACCGTACGAAGCGTTTTATCAGCGGCTTGCCGAATTCGGATACAGCTGCAGTGACAGTCTGAAAGCGGCAGAGCACTGCGTCGGCAGGAACGGACAGGTACTTTTAAAGATAAAAGCAAAGGCCGGGCCGAAAGGGTGCATAATCAAACCGGAAGTTATTGAGAGCGTATATCAAGCCGTCATATACCTTGCGGGGGAAAATGCCGGAGAGCTCCCGAAAAACATTAAAGAATGTACGATTTTTGATCATGAGACTGAACCCGTTTATGTATATGCGGAACAAACTGAAGAAAGCGATTCGGCTTATGATGTGTATGTATTAGACAATGCCGGCGGGATTTTGATGGAACTGAGCGGGCTGGTTTTTGGCGAAAAGCCTAATAAAAATGTACGTTTTTATGAGCATAAGTGGGATCAAAAAAACCCTCTGATTGAAATCAAAGATAGGGAGCCAAAAACAATTCTTGTCTTTGCAAAAGATGAAGCATTAGCTGAAGCTCTGAAAAATCAATCAGACAGCCGTGTCATTCTCGTCACGCCGGATCAGCGGCAGACCGATCAAAATCTGCTGACATTCTGTGTAAACCCGGAAGTGACGTCAGATTACATTCGTTTATTTGAAGAATTGGAGAAAAAGGGATGTTCTCCTGATGTCATCTTGCACACGGGAGAAACATTTTACGCGGGTGACCGCCTTCTCAGCGGCCTGGAATCAATTTTTTATTTATTAAAAGCCCTGAGCGCCCGCAGTGACGCCTTTCTTTATCTTCATTCTTTGCTTCTTGTTCACTCTTTTAAAGAAGGCGTGAATGATCCGTATACGGGCGCTCTTGCAGGCTGTTTAAAAACGGCAAATATGTTGGTGCCATCCGCAGAGAATGTGAAGTCAATCGGCTTTTCAGAACGTATATCAATTGAAAAAATGGCTGAATTTTGTCTTAACGAAATGGTTTCAGGCATGGAACAGCAGGCGGAAGAAGTTAAATATATAAATGACAAGAGGTATGTTAAGACATTAAAGGAGTATGTGTTCAATTATACAGAGCACTCTCATCTGCTGAAACAGAAAGGGGTTTACCTCATAACGGGCGGTTTGGGCGGTCTGGGCCTGATTTTCGCAAAATATTTAGCCTCTCAGTATCAAGCAAAATTAGTATTGACGGGAAGGTCACCGTTAACAGCTGATAAACGCCATAACATTGACCGGCTGCAGGCGCTTGGAGGAGATGCTGTATATTATCAAGCTGATGCCGCAGATCAAAAGACGATGGGACGGGTCATAGAAGAAACGAAACGGACTTGGGGCTCCATTCAAGGTGTTATTCATTCAGCTGGTCATGCCGATGATCGGTTATTTACAGAGATGAATCTGACTGATTTTTCAGAGGGCATGACCGCTAAAATTGAAGGAACGGTATGCTTAGATGAATTAACGAAAGATGAGCCGCTTGATTTCTTTATCGTATTTTCTTCTATTTCTTCGGTCTTCGGAGATTTTGGACAGGTTAATTATGCGTTGGGCAATTATTTTCAAGATCAATATATAAATTGGAGATCCGAACAGAGCCGCCGGCAAGAGAGACAAGGCAAGAGCATTTCGATTAACTGGCCGTTGTGGCGTAAAGGCGGAATGCATTTAAACAAAGAAGCGGAAGAAGCTTATCTTTCCGCATCCGGGTTTGATTATTTGGAAACGGAAGAAGGGATAGCGGCTTTTGAGACGATTTTGGCAAGTGACTGTCCGCAAATTTCGGTTGTTACCGGGGATGCCGGAACAACACCAGCAAAAAAAGACCTGCCGCATCAAAAAGTAAATACGCTTCCGGTTCGTCAAGAGGAAATTTCTTATACAGCACCGGTGTCTGCAGACAATGTCCTGGAAGAACTGAAGCAAATGGTATCGGAATTATTGAAAATTAACATTGAACAGCTGGATACGGCAGAGAATTTCGGCAATCTCGGCTTTGATTCTATCAGTTTGAAAACATTAGCTGTCCGACTGAATAAAAAATACAAGCTTAAGCTGACACCTGCCGTTTTCTTTACTTACAGCCATATTAAGTCTCTTTCAGAATTTCTAAACAGTGAACTGCGTACTGTTGCAAAAGGGAATACAGATGCAGAAAAAAACATTTCTGAAAAAAGGAAAGTAGTGCACGCTGGGAAAACCACCGGGAAAACCGTGAAGCCGCCGCGAAGTTTTCCGTTTGAAAAAAAGACAACAAGACAGGCTGACCATCATCCAGAGAAGCAGCCAGTTGCCATTATCGGGATGAGTTGTGTTTTTCCGGGAGCAAAAAATGCAGATGAGTTTTGGATCAATTTAATCAATGAAAAAGATTTGATTCAGGAAATTCCCCCGGATCGCTGGGATTGGAAAAAATACGCCGAAGGCAAAGGAAGCAGCGAAGTACATTCGAAATGGGGCGGCTTTATCACAGATGCCGATAAATTCGATGAGGCGTTTTTCAATATTAATCCGCGGGAAGCAGAACTCATGGATCCTCAGCACAGAATTTATTTGCAGGAAACCTGGAAAGCGATAGAAGATGCGGGTTACAAAGCTTCAAAGCTGTCTGGCAAAAATATCGGGGTGTTTACGGGCATTCAATTTAATGATTACCGCCAGCTGCTGATGAGGCATTCGGACGGGGCGCATGCGTTTGCGGGAACCGGAAACAGCCAGGCGCTCATCAGCAATCGTGTATCCCACTATTTTAATTTCAGAGGTCCGAGTGAGTCCATTGATACAGCCTGCTCAAGCAGTCTTGTAGCAATCCACAGAGCTGTGCGCTCGATTCAAAATGGTGAAAGTGAGCTGGCGGTAGCAGGCGGGGTTTCGCTGCTCTTAGATCCAGTCACGCATATGTATACTGATAAACTCGGTATTTTGTCTAGGGACGGCCGGTGTAAGACGTTTGATAAACTTGCCGACGGTTATGTCCGCGGTGAAGGTGCAGCTGTTCTGTTATTGAAACCATTGCAAGCGGCAATGAATGACAGAGACAATATTTACGGAGTTCTGAGAGGAACCGGAGAAAATCACGGAGGAAGATCTGCTTCATTGACCGCTCCGAACCCGGAAGCTCAGGCAGAACTGTTAACGTCTGTTTACAAAAATGCCGATATTCCTGTTGATACGATATCTTATATTGAAGCACACGGAACCGGGACAGAACTGGGAGATCCGATTGAGATTGAAGGCTTGAAAAAAGCGTTTGGATCTTTTGAGCCGCATTCAGGAAAGAATCATGATCAATATTGCGGCATCGGTTCAGTAAAAACGAATATCGGTCATTTAGAGCCCGCCTCTGGAATGCCGGGGCTGATTAAAGTATTACTATCCATGAAGTATAAAACACTGCCTGCCACACTACATGTCAAGGAACTGAACCCTTATATTCAATTAAGCGGAACGCCGTTTCATATTGTCAATAAAACAATGAAGTGGGCCAGATTAAAAGATGGACAAGGAAATGAAGTTCCGCGCCGTGCCGGAGTCAGTTCCTTTGGATTCGGCGGGGCAAATGCTCATGTCATCGTGGAAGAATTTGAATATGGACAAGATAAAGCAGTAACTGCCGAGCGGGATCAAATCATTGTTCTATCGGGCAAAACAAAAGAAAGGCTGATGGTTAAAGCCAAAGAGTTAACAACGTTTTTACATGAAGAACTATCAGTTCAATTCAGTCAGCAAGAGGTGCAGGAACGTGATTTGCAAGATGCGGTTCGGGAAGCGGCAGCGGGTATCCTGCGTTTAGATACCGCAGATATAGATGCAAAGTCACCTCTTTCTGAATTCGGATTTGATCCGTTGGCTTATTCCGAATTAATCTCTTATATAAACCAAATGTACGGCACAGAAATATCACTAGATATATTTCAGGAATTAATGACCCTGAGCGAGCTGTGCCGCTATATCAGCAGCGTCCGGAATCGATCAGCTGATAAACCGCATAACGGCAATTTTAGAGAAAAGTCCGGAATCAGTCTTGAAGAAATAGCATATACGCTGCAAACCGGAAGGGAACCATTTGAATGCCGCCTTGCGATCACTTGCTCGAATACCGGAGATCTTCTTGAAAAATTAAACGGTTACATCCAGGGGAGCAGGCTGCAAGGTGTTTATGAAGGAAATGTAACGGATTTTGATAGTCTGTACGCTCCTTTATTCGGCGGCCCCGAAGGTCATGCATATGTTCAATCACTGATTCAGCAAAACAAGCCGGCCAAACTGGCTCAGTTGTGGACGATCGGTTGTGAAATCAGCTGGGAAGACTTGTATGAGGAGGAACTCAAACCGGTTAAACTGTCTCTTCCTCTTTATCCTTTCAGCAAGAACAGCCATTGGATTCATTTAAATAAAGATGAAGCGCAGAAGGCTGAAGCTTTCTCGGGTACTGAGCTTCACAACTCAAATAAAGATACAGCAGATGGAACAATCATGTCGCTTCTTGAAAAAGCACAAACAGGTGAGATGAATACGAAAGAGACGTCAGAGCTGATAGAGGAGTTGCTTTTCCATGAATGAAAAGACGATGCAAATTGAGCAAATTGTGAAAAAGGTGAAAGAATGCAGCCTGACGCCTGAAGAAGGGCTGGAATTAATTAAGAGCTTGGGGAAAACCCATCTATATGAAATGGTATGGGATAGACATGAATTTAAAGGCAGTGAAAAATTCCCGCATACGAAAGAGCCAATTTTATTTTTTTGCGAAGACGACAGCATGTATACCGTAATGAAGAGGCAGCTTGAAGGCTATGAGGCACCTTTCATTTACGTGACTTCCGGCGAGCGTTTCGAAGATTGCCGGAACGGTCGTTTTACAATGAACTTTGCAAAAGATGAGGATTATGATGCGTTATGCGGGGTTCTGCGTTCTCAAAATATAAGACCCCGTCATATTATTCATTTTTTGGCTGCCGGGCTCTTCAAAAATACAGAAGATGCAATGAGAAAGCAGCTCAATAAAAGTCTGTTTTCCTTGTTTCACATGTTTCAGGCCTTAATGGCGAACAAACTTTGTCCAAAAGCTGAGATTTTGTACCTGTATGAAAATACCGAGGGTGAGGTTCAGCCGATTTATAACGCGGTTGAAAGTTTTCTTAAGACCGTACAGGCCGAAAATCCGAATTTCACATGTAAGGCTGCAGAGCTGAAATCAATGTTTGACGAGCCGTTTACAAAGCAGCATGTTGCAGATGTCATCTCTTTTGAATGGAACAATCAATGTAAGAAGGACCACTTTACCTGTTATGAGCCGAGGCATTATTATAAAAGGCAGCTTCAAAGAGTAAAAAAAGAAGATGGGGAGAAACATAGTTTCAGTGTAAAAAAGAACGGTGTGTATTTAATTACGGGAGGAGCCGGCGGTCTCGGGTATCTGTTTGCGGAATATCTGGCGAAACAGGCAGAAGTCAAGCTGGTATTAACCGGCCGTTCCCCGGCCTCCCGTGAAACGGCGCAAAAATTGAGCGCTCTTGAAAATCTTGGCGCTGAAGCCTTATATGTCCCGGCAGATATTTCAAAGGAAAAAGAGACGGACGCTTTGATTAAGCACATTAAGCAGACATTCGGAGAATTAAACGGAATTTTGCACAGTGCCGGACTTGTTAAAGATGCATTTATCATAAAAAAAACGAAAGAAAGCATAGAAGAAGTTATAGCGCCTAAAGTATTCGGAACCGTTTGGCTGGATAAAGCAGCTGAAGAAGAGCCTCTTGATTTCTTCGTTATGTTTTCGTCCCTTTCGGCCGTTCTGCCTAATGCGGGTCAAAGCGACTACGCCTTCGCTAACGGATGTATGGACGGATTCACTCAGTATCGAAGCATTAAAGGACGTCCCGGGAAAACACTTTCTATTAATTGGCCGTTATGGGATGCGGGGAATATGACAGTCGGGCCGGGGGAGCTGCAAGCTTTAAGACATGCAGGGCTGGAACTTTTATCAGCTCAAGCCGGGCTTGCCGCTTTTCAGGACAGTATGAGCCGCTCTGCTTCTCAGCTGGCTGTTATCAGCGGAGACAAAGATAGAATAAGTGAATTACTCTCAACGGATCATAAAGAAATAGAGACTGTGCCTGAAAACAACAGTAATCTGCCGCAATTAAATGAAAAAGATCTGAAAAAGCAAACGGTTCGTCTTTTGACAGAGATCGTCGGTGCGGAAACGGGAAGACCGGCGGACAGTATTTTACCCGAGGATACGTTTGACCGTTACGGAATTGATTCTCTAACGATTTTAGGTCTTAACTCCCGTCTGGAAAAATATTTTGGAAGAGTGTCTAAGACTCTTTTCTTTGAATACAGCAGTGTTGAAGAGCTGTCAGAGTATTTTCTTGAACACTATCATCATGAGTTGAAGAAGGCGTTTTTACCGGCAGCCGAACAGCGAATTGATCATTCGGCACCGGCGAAACGAGAGAAGCTTTCCGTTTCCCGCATACCATCCGCACCTTCCGAGGAAGATATTGCAATTATCGGTATAGCCGGCCGCTACCCGATGGCGAAGGATGTGGAACAGTTTTGGGAAAATATTTCTTCCGGAAAAGATTGTATAACGGAAATACCGAAAGAGCGTTGGGATTTTCGGAAATATTATCACACAGGTGACAATGCCCGTCATGACAGCAAATGGGGAGGTTTTATAAAAGACGCTGATAAATTCGATCCGCTGTTCTTCTCAATTTCGCCCCGTGATGCCGAGTTAATTGATCCTCAGGAACGGTTATTTTTAGAGACAGCGTGGCACACGTTTGAAGATGCGGGTTACACAAAGAAAAAGTTGAAACGGCATAAGACAGGTGTATTTGTCGGTGTCACCTACAGCCACTATCAGTTATTTGCAGCCGGTGCTTCAGATGATGAGGAACGTCAGGCGCTCCTGTCTTCTTATTCGTCTATCGCAAACCGGGTGTCATATTTCTTTGACCTGCACGGACCCAGCCTTGCAATTGATACAATGTGTTCTTCTTCACTTTCTGCTGTTCATTTTGCATGTGAAAGTTTAAAAAGGGGAGAATCCACCCTCGCTATAGCCGGAGGAGTGAATTTATCCTTACACCCGGATAAATATACTTTACTTTCACAAAACCATTTTGTTTCAAGCGATGGGCGCTGCAGAAGCTTTGGAGCGGGAGGAGACGGATATGTGCCGGGAGAAGGAGTCGGGGCCGTTCTTTTGAAATCGCTTTCTGCCGCAAAGGCTGACGGGGACAGGATTTACGGTGTGATTAAGGGAACATCTGTAAATCACGGCGGAAAAACAAACGGATACACTGTGCCAAATCCGGGCGAGCAGGCAAACGTCATCAGTGAAACTCTTGATAAGGCGGGGATTGATGCAGACAGCATAAGTTATATTGAAGCGCATGGCACTGGCACATCTTTGGGAGACCCGATTGAAATTTCAGGTTTAACCAAAGCTTTGCACAGCTCGAAAAGCGATTATCGTTGTGCAATTGGTTCGGTTAAGTCAAATATCGGACACCTAGAGGCTGCGGCGGGAATTGCTTCTATCACAAAAGTGCTGATGCAAATGAAATATAAACAGCTTGCTCCTTCCCTTCATTCCGATCACTTAAATCCTAATATTGATTTTGGGGAAACACCGTTTTACGTGCAGTCTGAACTGACCGATTGGGAGACGCCGCAAAATCAAGCCAGAAGGTCAGGCATCAGTTCTTTCGGCGCTGGAGGATCTAATGCTCACATTATCATCGAAGAGTATAAGAATGAAGAAAAGATGGAAACGGTACAGAGCAGCAAGACGCAAATTATTCTGCTTTCTGCCAAAAATGAAGAACGGCTCAGACTCTTGATTGATGCATATATAAAAGAACTGGAGCCAAACACGTCACTAGCCGATGCTGCGTACACTTCGCAGACCGGGAGAAACGCTATGGAAGAGCGGCTCGCTGTTGAGGTTAGCAGCATTGACGATCTTCGCAATAAGCTGACGATGTATTTGCGGTCAGATCAGAAGGTAAACGGTTTATATAGGGGAAAGGCCCGCCGAGGCGCTGGTCAAAAGGGTGCCCTGTCAGCCGCTCACTTTAAAAGTGCAAGAGATATGGCCATTCACTGGGTGAACGGAGGAGACGTTGAATGGGAAGAGATGTATACTTCGGAATTACCGAAGCTTATCTCTCTTCCTGTATATCCTTTTGAACGGAACAGATATTGGGTGCCTGCCGCAAAAGCAGCACAGAAAGAGAAAAAAACAGGTGTACCGCAAAGTCTGCCCCATGCACCGATTGACTTATCATTTGGTGTATTAAAAAAATCGTGGAAAAAACAAAAGGCTGCGCCTTCCGCTTTTACGAAAGGACAGGTGATGATCCTGGCTAATAGTGAAAGTGAGCAGCTTGCATTCAAATTGTTTAATTCAGATCCTCTGATTGAATCCGCTGTCATTTGCGCAGATAACTGGGATCATTCGGATGGGGAAGCCAAAAAAACGGCTCTAGCAGTCATCGAAGAAAATCCGGAAATCATCGGAATGATTGACCTGTCAGATTTGCGGAGTGATCAAAACGGGGCACACACCGGCACAATCGGGAAGCTGACACTGCTGCAGGAAATCATAAAGACACGTAAACAGCTTTTCGTTTTACATGTGACCAGAGGGCTGCAGACATTTCTGAATGACAAGCCGTCGTTAGCCGGAGCCGAAACAGCCGGACTATATAAAATGCTGAGTGCGGAGTATCAAAAGATAAAATCAAAAACAATAGATGTAGACGGGCATGTCGGGACTGCGGCGGAATTGAGACAGGTAATCACAGATGAAGCTTGCGCTGACGGGCTGTATAGTGAAATCTGCTACCGGAACGGTGAACGTTATATTCCATACGTCGAGAAATTACATGCAGCGGAAATAAACCGGAAACTATCCGGCCTGCCGGTATGCCGTACGGATCAAACCCTGGTTATTACAGGGGGAACAAGAGGGATCGGAGCAGAACTTGCCAGACATTATGCCGGCAAGGGAGTCAAAAAACTTGTGCTGATGGGAGTAACCGACCTTCCGGAATCTGATAAAATAGCCGGCATGTTAAAAGACACCGATGAAAAGTCACCTCTTTATTCGAAATTACAACTGCTGCATGAGTTGGATCAAAAGGGAGTTCAAGTAGAAGTGTATTCCGGGCCGCTCACGGAAAAAGAAACATTACATCGCTTCTTTTCAAAGGTGAGACTGAAGTTCGGCAAAATCGGCGGGGTGATTCATTGCGCTGGTGCAGCCAATCATTCGAATCCGGCTTTTATTCATAAATCTGATCAAGAAATAAGAGAAGTATTTGAGCCAAAGGTACAGGGGATGCAGGTACTTCATGACATTTTTATTGATGACAAACTTGATTTCTTCATTTTGTTTTCATCTGTTGCGAGCGCCTTTCCTTTATTAGGCGCCGGAACAAGTGACTATGCCGCAGCGAACGCTTTCATGGATTACTTTGCGGCGTATCAGCATGCAGCCGGCAGAACATATTATCAATCAATTAACTGGCCGAGCTGGAAGGACATTGGGATGGGCGAGGTGACAAGTCCATCATATCAGGCACTTGGTTTACTTTCACACTCAACAGAAACAGGTATTGCCATGCTGGATGAAATGATGACGATAAACGGATACCCCTGCCTTATACCGGCAAAGACACATCCGGAGAAATTCAAGCTGGAGCAGCTGCTTCAGACAAGAATTCAAGCTGCTATAAATAACCCGGATGCTGAAGAAAAAGAGATCTCTGGTCAGGGAGACAATGAAGCTATGATCAGGAAGTTAATGGAGATTTTTTCCGCGGAGCTGAAAATACCTTACGAGAATTTAGATCAGGATACGTCTTTTGCGGATTACGGAGTTGATTCAATCTTACTGGTTCAGCTTGTCAAAAAAGCGGAAGATGCATTTCAAATAAAAATTGAACCATCAGCTTTTCTGGAGTATCCGAGTTTTTCACAACTGGGCGTCTATTTAAACGAATTATTTGCAAGTGAGGGGATCAGTCCTCAAATTGATTCAGAAAACATTGAGATTCGGAAAAAAGAGCAACATATAAATCAAAATGCTTCCGAAGTACGGGACAGCGGATCTCAAATGCAACAAACCAGTCTGAACCAAATCGCTATTATCGGAATGGGCTGTGAGTTTCCGGATGCTCCGGACACAGAAACGTTCTGGAGAAATTTGAAGAAAGGACAAAATAGTGTCCGCGAAGTCCCGGCGTCGCGATGGGATATTTCTTCATACTACTCTGACACCTATGAAAAGGGAAAAAGTATCAGTAAGTGGGGCGGATTTCTTCAAGATATTGAGTCTTTCGATCCCGCGTTTTTTAATATGAACAAAAGTGAGGCATCAGAGCTTGATCCGTTAATCAAAAAATGCCTTGAGGTCAGCGTCCAGACATTGAGAGACGGCGGCTATACAAAAGAAGAAGTATCAAACAAAGAAGTCGGCGTCTTCATCGGTTCGCGGACCGGGACGTTTATGTCAAAAATAGGTTCCCCTTCAAAAAATACGATCGTGGGTATAGGACAAAATTTCATAGGTGCGCATATCTCACACTTTTTTAATCTGAAAGGACCGAATCTGGTTGTAGACACGGCTTGTTCTTCTTCATTGGTCAGCGTCCATCTCGCTTGTCAAAGCCTGATGTCAAAAGAGTCAGATATGGCGATTGCTGGCGGAGTTGACATTTTGCTGGATCAAAAGCCTTACGTCATGCTGAGTGAGGCTCGGGCGCTTTCACCTGAAGGAAAATGTCATACATTTGATGAGAAGGCAGATGGATTTGTACCGGGAGAAGGATGCGGCGCAGTCCTTTTGAAAAGACTTGATGACGCCCTTGCCGAAGGTGACAGAATTTACGCGGTAATTGACTCATCCGCGGTTAATAATGACGGACAGACAATGGGAATGACAACACCTAATCCGAAAGCGCAAAGCGTAGTGATAAAAAAAGCCCTGAAAAAAGGCGGAATTGATGCAGATACTCTCAGTTATGTCGAGACGCATGGCACCGGTACGATGATAGGAGACCCGATTGAATTAAAAGCGCTGACAGAAGTGTTCCGGGAGGTTACGGGAGAAACGCAATTTTGCGGAGTGGGCAGCGTAAAAACGAATTTCGGACATTTAATGAGCGCAGCGGGGATAGCGAGTATTATAAAGGTTGCCTTATCCATAAAAAATCAGATGCTCCCGCCGACATTACATTGTAAAACGCCAAATCCGCGTTTTAAATTTGATCAGTCGCCATTCTTTCCGAACACGTCTTTAAAAGAATGGCGTCCCAGAAAAGGGGTTTTGAGAGCCGGAATCAGCTCTTTTGGATTCGGGGGCACGAACGCACATATGATATTGAGCGACAGCCATTTCACATTAGGATATGGAGAGACAAAAAGACACCCGCTTTCTCCGATTATATTCAATAAGGAACAATGCTGGATCGACAATGGAGAAACTCCAGAAAAGGAAGAGTCAGAATTGCTGATTCCTTTACTTGATTTCAAAGAATTATAAAGAAAAGAAAAGGAATGAGACAGGTGGCCAGTAATCAAAACTATCAGTTCACATTAACAATTAAACATACGGACTATATTGTCAGGGATCACCGGGTGCATGGCACCCGGATTATACCCGGTGTCACATTTTTAGATATGATATACCGTATGGCGCTGAGCAAAGGTTTGCCTATTGAAGAACTAGAGTGTCAGAATATTTTGTATTTGGAACCTGTAGCAACATCTGATACCTTTGACAGAGAAATCCGCATCCGTTTTCAGGGATTGGAACAGGGATGGGAAATTCAGGCGAAGAGCAGAAAGGTAAAAGATGACCGCATTCTGGATGAAAGCTGGGATGAGAATATGAACTGCAGGCTCATGCCGAAAATCCCGGAAAGCATGAGTTCAATCAATATTGATGAAATTAAGCATGCCTCCGCCCGTGAAGCTGATATGGAGATATGTTATGACTATTTAAAAAAGGTTGATATAGAGCATTTTGAATTTATGAAGAGTCTGGGGAAAGTTTATGCGTCTGATCATTCTGTACTTGCAGAGTTGACGCTCAGCCAAATTGCCAATCAATATACCGGCTATTTTCAATTGCATCCCACTTTTCTTGATGCGTCTACCATCATATCGATCCTTTATCAGGCATGTCCCGAATATTTTACACAAGGATCTCCGGCAAGCCGGATGAAAACGTATATTCCCATTCATATTGAATCTTTCCGTATGACGAAGCGCCTGGAAGACAGGTGTTATGTGTACATAGAGAAGCAAGACCAAAATCATGATTCAGGGGATGTCATCCAAGTAAGTTACGGTTTGTACGATGCACACGGGGAGATGATCGCTTATTTTACGCGGCTGTCTGTGAAACATATTCGCTCAAAAGATTTAATTGAAAACCTGAAGCAGACTCGTTTGGAAACTGAAGCGGCTTCTCAGCCAAAAGACAGCCTGATCAGAAAAGATTCAATCATAAATCGAAGCGAAAGCATCGAGACACACCTTAAAGAATTAATATCCGGGGTTTCAAATATAGATCTGCGTGACATAAGGACAGACATTGGTTTTTATGAACAGGGCCTGGATTCAGCTTCTTTGCTTGCCATTGTCAAAGAACTTGAAAACAAAACAGGGGAACAGCTGTATCCTACACTCCTGTTTGAGCAGAAAACGATCCGGGAACTCGCCGCGTATATTAAAGAAAATCAAAAAATGTCCAGTTATTTCTTAACGCAAAATCAACCGGCTGAAAAGCCTGACATGAAAGAAAGTAAGAACGAAAATCTTTCCGCTCTTATAACAGAAGGAGACATTCAGCAGCTGATCGCAGATATCAAAGGGACTGCCCCTGAAACACTCTCTGTCGTAAAAGGTTTTTATGAACAAGGCCTCGATTCCGTAACACTTATGCAAGCCGTAAAGGCATTGGAAGAGAAAACAGGCAGGGAACTGTACCCTACTTTATTGTTTGAGTATCCGACGATTCAAAAACTTGCAAACTATTTTGCAGAGAGCGGTGAAAAAACTTCCGTTGAAAAAGACCTCCCTCTTTATCATGGAGAGAATCATACGGCTCTGACCTATTTAACGCCGCATTGGAGACAAAAGGCTGCCGCTTGGGACCCGAATTGCGGAAATAAAAAGAAAACAACATACCTGCTGTTTCAATATGACAGAGAGCTTTTTCATTTTATGCGGGAAAATGCTGAAAATGGATTCGGAAATACACAGATCATTCTCGTTTTATCAGGGAATCGTTTCTCCTATCACGGAGACGGTGTTTATGAGATAGATCACAGGGAGGAAGCTCACTTTGACAGGCTTGCAGCTGATCTGAAAAAAAGGGGGCAAATGCCCGACACCGTGGTTTACGGGTGGCCGGAAGGGTCATTTGCCGGCCCGGAAAAAATAAATGAACAGCTTTCTAAAGGGGCTTACCCGCTATTCTTTTTCAGCCGGGCATTGATGCGCAGCAAGGCGGAAAAAAAGGTTGTATCGCTTTTCCTTTATCCGTCGGACCATAAAAATGATCAGCCGCTTTACGCTTCAGTCCATGGCGCAGGGCAGTCTATTTTGCTTGAGAACCCGAAACTGGCCCATAAGACAATCGGGATATCAGTTTCAGACAAGTCATCGTTGCCGGATCTCACAGCTGAAATCATCAGATGCGAATCAACTGAAGCGCATCCGGGAGAAACCGATCTTTATTATGAAGGAAATGTGCGCTGGGTCCGTGCCTTACGGGAAGCGGAACCGGCTCAAAACTCAAGTTTCTCCTTTAAAGAAAACGGAGTATACATGATTACAGGAGGGGCCGGCGGCTTAGGCCTTATATTTGCAGAACATATCGCAGCCCAAACGAAAGCCAATATTATTTTAGCGGGCCGTTCTGAACTTACAGAAGACAAAAAGAACAAAATCAGCCAAATGAAAGCAGGCGGTTCTTCGGTTCAATATATAAGAGGTGATTTTTCAGATAGCCGCGATGCAGAGCGAATCATAAAAACCATTAAAAGGCAATTCGGAGAAATCAACGGTGTGATACACAGTGCCGGTGTGACGCACGACGCTTTATTGATTCAAAAATCAAAAGATGAAATTCAGGAAGTGATCGCTCCGAAAATAAATGGGACGGTCTTATTGGACAGCTTGCTGCAAACCGAACCTTTGGACTTCTTTGTGATGTTTTCATCAAGCACCTCGATGTACGGGAATATCGGACAGACGGATTACGCATTTGCCAACCGGTTCATCGATCTTTTCGCTGAGTGGCGTGAAGGAATGAGGCGGAAAAAAGAACGCTCCGGCGTCTCAGTAGCCATCGGCTGGCCGCTATGGGAAGACGGCGGCATGAAAGTGGATAAACAAACTGAAAAATGGATGAAACAAAAAATCGGTATGGTTCCTCTTAGTAAAACCAATGGGATCAAAGCTTTTCAAGATTCACTCTCTCTGAACGCATCACAGCTGATCGTGTTTGAAGGTGACAAAGCAAAATTGAAATCTGCACTTCAAGATACCTTCATGGAGGATGAAAACCGTGAGATCCAAATAAATGAAACAGCTGATACAAGGCATGAGGACATTGCCATTATCGGATTAAGCGGGAAGTATCCGATGGCTGAAGACTTACCTGAATTTTGGGAGAATTTAAAGAGCGGAAAAGATTGTATTACAGAAATCCCGCCTGACCGTTGGAATATAGATGATTTCTTCAGCGAAGACAGAGATATGAAAGGGAAGTCTTACAGCAAGTGGGGAGGTTTTATCAGCGGAGCCGATCAATTTGATCCGCTTTTCTTTCATATTTCCCCAAGGGAAGCAGAACTTATGGATCCCCAGGAAAGGCTCTTTTTAGAAACGGCCAAAAATTGTTTTGAAGACTCAGGGTACCCGAGAAACATGCTGGAAAAGATGAAAGTCGGTGTATTTGTCGGTGCAATGTGGGGCCAATATCAACTATTTGAAGGAGAAGAAAATGGAGTGGCTTTCTCGCCGGCATCCGTCTATTCTTCAATAGCCAATCGGGTGTCTTATTATTTTCATTTAAAAGGTCCGAGTTTGGCTCTGGATACAATGTGCTCTTCATCACTGACCTCTATTCATTACGCATGCCAAAGCATACATTGCGGAGAGAGCGATATGGCATTAGCCGGCGGAGTGAATTTGTCAATACATCCGAATAAATATAAGTTCCTCAGCATGGGACAGTTTCTATCAAGTGACGGCAGATGCCGGAGTTTTGGAAAAGACGGAAGCGGTTATGTTCCCGGTGAGGGAGTCGGAGCCGTATTGTTAAAACCATTGAAAAAAGCAATAGAAGATCAAGATCAAATATACGGTGTGATTAAGGGAAGCGCCGTTAATCACGGAGGAAAGACGAGCGGATATTCCATACCGAACCCGGATGCGCAGGCGGAGGTCATTTCAGAAGCGCTTCGTAAAGCTGACATTGATCCGAATACCGTCAATTATATTGAAGCGCATGGAACGGGTACGTCATTAGGCGATCCGATTGAAATTCAAGGACTGAAAGATTCCTATCAACTGAATCATCCTTGCGCCATCGGTTCGGTGAAATCAAATATCGGACATTTAGAATCTGCGGCAGGAATCGCTGCGGTAACGAAAGTGCTTCTCCAAATGAAGAATAAGCAGCTTGTTCCTTCTCTGCATTCCGATATTGTTAATCCGTTTATAGATTTTGAGCAGGTTCCTTTTCAAGTGCAGCGGAAAGCGGCTGAATGGAATATTCCGCAAAACAGCAATGCTGTTCATCCTTTGAGAGCCGGGGTAAGCGCTTTTGGGGCAGGAGGGACAAACGCGCATCTTATATTGGAAGCGTATGAGCCGCCAAAAGCTTTTAATCATCAAAGCGGCCGAGTGATCTTTGTTTTATCGGCTCAAGACAAACAACGGCTGATAAAGTATGCGAAGGTTATGGCTGATTTTCTATCAGAAAATGAATCGAAGGATAACAATCATAAACTGCGTCTTCAGGATATTGCCTATACACTTCAGACGGGACGCGATCATATGGAAGAACGGCTGGCGATAGTGGCAGATTCCGGGCAGGTCATTGCTGAAGAGCTCTCAGCTTATATCAGGGGTGAAAAAAGCAGCTTGAGCTATACCGGTAATACATTCGAATCAGAAGTTCACAATGAAATGCCTCACGTTTGTTCAGATTACGCCGAAGCAGCATCCAAATGGGTAAATGGAAGAAAGATAGATTGGGAGACTTTTGAGGTGAATCGGAATGCCCGCAGGATTTCTATTCCGGGACAACCGCTGATCAAACAGCGGTATTGGATAGCGGAAAAAGGGGAAACGCTTGTTTCGGCGGATGTCAGTAAGCCGACTCACCCTTTCTTGGGGAGTAACACGTCCGATTTTAATCAGTTCAGTTTCACGAAAAAAATCAGCCGTAATCATCCGTTCGCACTAAGTCTGTCTGAAGGAAACGTGTCCTTTTTCCCTTATGCATCTTTGGCTGAAATGGCTATCGTCAATGCAGCGGCAGCATTTGGACAACCAGTTCATACATTGACTGATTTATTGTGGACCGAAAGCATGAACGGAATGACTGATATACGGGAACTGATGATTACGCTGACGCCTGAGCGCGACTTTGCGCGGTTTGACATATATGCAAACACAAAACATGAGAATAAAGTATGTCTTGCCAGGGGAAATGCGCATATTGTTAAGCCTGAAAGCGGTATGCTTCCTGAAGCGCTTGATATTGCTGAAGTCAAATCAGAAATGACTGAACATCCTGCTGAATCGCCTTTTGTCATTGAATCAGCGAAAAACAGTGACGGAATGCTGTCGCTTCATTCATTGCCGGATGAGCTTTATGCAAAAAGAGAGAATTTTACGATCTCCCCTGAAGCGCTTGAGTCCGCAATTCAAGCCAGTGCGTTTTTTGTCAGCGGAGAAACCTTTCCGGAATTGATCGGAATGGGAGCGGCGGATGTCTATCAGCCTCTCGCTCAAAATTTTTATGTCTATACTCAAAAAGAGAACCGGCAGAACAGCCGTGATGTAACGTGTCATATGACATTTACAGATGAAAACGGAAGCATTCTGGCAGAGTGCAGAGATGTGAGATTCAGATATGGTCATAAAAAAGGCACTGTTCAGACGGACGACGAACTCATTCGTCTCCTGCGTCAATTGGAAACCAATGATATTGATCAGAAGGCTGTATTGAAACAATTAATGGGGGAAGAATGATGAACGGAAAACGTGAACAAATCAGCGATATTCTTGATCTGATTCAAACAGGACAAATATCGGCTGACGAAGGCTATGCCCGTGTGACATCCATTCAGAATCAAAAATCACGGGCATCGAACCATCCGCTTTTTTATTACAAGCCGGAATGGACAGAATCGTTCATTCCGAATAAGAAGAGCGTACCCTTGACGGGATTGCTCCTGATTTTTGCAGAAAATGAACGGCAAATACAAGAATTGAGCGGTTTGTTTAAGGACTGTACTCTCTTGTTTGTTATCCGCGGAAAAGAATTTGCTGTTTTACATGATGATACGATTTGTATGAACCACGTGAAAAAAGACGACTATCTAAAGCTGTTCCGATACATCCATGATCATTATCAGCTGCCCGAAAAGATTCTTCACTTGTGGTCTGATTCTCAGGCTGACATGAGTAAGGGAGGTATACAGAAACAATTGGAAAACGGATTGTTTTCTCTTCTGTATATTACACAGGCGCTGATTGAACTAAAATGGAAAAAGATAATAAAGCTGACGCATATTTTTCAAACTGAGAATAAAGAACAACTGCCGCTGCATCATGCTCTCGGCGGATTGGTGAAAACCGTTCACCAGGAATACCCCAATTTTCACTATCAGATTATCAATATCACGCAATCAGAGGGTACGGGAGCCGCTCTTCCAGCAATAGCGGATATATATCAGAGAGAGTGTGACGAAAAACGGGATACCCATTTTGAAGTGCGCTATGAAAACGGCAGACGTTTTACGAAAAGCTATAATAAAGCCGGCTCATTCGATTTAACCCAGCCGCTGAAACATCATGGGAATTATCTGATTACAGGAGGTCTGGGCGGTCTCGGTTATATATTGGCAAAACATCTGTCGGAAAAATGGAAAGCGAATCTCATATTGACGGGGCGCTCTGATTTAACTGAAGAGCAGGAGAAAAAGATCGAATATTTAAGAAGTTCAGGTTCAACAGTTGAATATATCCGATCTGATGTTTCAAAACAAAGTGATGCTGAACGGATGTTTGCTTTTGCAAAAGAGCAGTTCGGCACCTTACATGGAGTATTTCACAGTGCCGGCGTACTCCGTGACTCTTTTATCTTAAGAAAGACAAAAGAAGAAATTGATCAAGTCACAGGTTCGAAAGTTTATGGCACGTTGTGGCTGGCGGAAGAAATCAAAAAAATGAAAGTTGAATTACTTGTCTTGTTTTCATCCACATCGGCAGTCTTCGGCTCAGCCGGCCAATGTGACTATGCTTTCGCCAATGCCTGTTTGGATCAGTATGCAGCAGTTATGACCGCAAAAGAGTCTGCCGGAAGGGTAGTGTCAGTCAATTGGCCGCTATGGACTTCCGGCGGGATGAATATTGACGATGAAGGAATATCCTACATGAAACAGGAACTCGGTCTTGACCCGTTAGATGACGGTGACGGAATACAGGCTCTGGAGAACAGCTTGTGTCAATCATCTGAACAGCTGATTGCCTTGAAAGGCCGAAAAGAAAAGATTGAGGATGTGCTGAAGCGTGCCGGCACAATCAGCTTACATTCAGACCAGCAGGAAGATGCCGATTTGCAAAACGATGAATTAAGACAAAATATCATCAGTTATCTGAAAAATATAATGTCCGAAGAATTGAAATTACCTACCTCACTCATAGATGAAAAACAATACCTGGAGAAATACGGCATTGATTCAGTGATGATCATGCGTCTGACCAAAAAGCTGGAGCAAAGTATCGGCAGATTGTCGAAAACATTATTTTTTGAATATCATTCAATATCGCAGTTAGCCGAATATTTCCTGAGTCATCACAGCGAACGAATGATGAAACTGCTGAACCCGGCCGGCACACCTGAACTTGTTTCATATCAAAAAAAGCAAAAAAGAAAACCATTGGAAACAAAAGCGTCGGTACGCTTTGAAGAAGAAGATTCAAAAGAGCACATTGCGGCCGATCCCCTTTCTGCTGATATAGCCATTATCGGTGTCAGCGGCAGATACCCGGGTGCGGAAAACATCAGGGAGTTCCAAAATGTGCTGATGAATGGACAGGATTGCGTAAGCGAAATTCCTGATGACCGGAAGGAAATGCTGGAGGGAAGCTGCTATAAGTGGGGAGGTTTTCTGAAAAATCCAGATCGGTTTGATCCTTTATTTTTCCGGATATCACCGAAAGAAGCGGCTTTTCTTGATCCTCAGGAACGCCTCTTTTTAGAGACAGTGTACAATACCATAGAGGATGCGGGTTATAAACCTTCAGATCTGACCCGCAAAAAGGTCGGAGTTTTTGCAGGCGTCACATATGGAAGCTATCAATTTTTCGGCGTTGAAGAATCACTTAAAGGAAATGTACTGGCCGTCGGGTCTCCATTTTCTGCAATCGCAAACAGAATATCATATTTCTTTAACTTTAAGGGGCCGAGTATGGCGGTTGATACAATGTGTTCATCCTCTCTTAACGCCATTCACTTAGCCTGTGAAAGTATACGAAGAGGAGAAAGCACACTTGCTGTTGCGGGCGGGGTCAATCTTACGCTTCATCCGAATAAATATACATTATTAAATCAAAGCCGCTTCTTTGCAAGTGATGGCCGATGCCGTACATTCGGCGAGGGCGGTGACGGTTATGTACCGGGAGAAGGAGTGGGATCCGTACTTTTAAAGCCGGCGGCGGAAGCGGTAAGGGACGGAGATCATATTTATGCGCTGATTAAAGCGACAGCGGTTAATCACGGAGGGAGAACAAACGGTTTTACGGTTCCTAATCCAAATGGTCAGTCTGAACTGATACAGGACGCGCTTCAGAAAGCTTGTATTGACCCTCGTACAATTAGTTATATTGAAGCTCACGGAACCGGAACTGCTCTGGGAGACCCGATTGAGATCACCGGGTTAACAAAAGCGTTTCGGGAATTTACGGAGCACACTCAATATTGTTCAATCGGTTCTGTCAAATCAAATATCGGCCATCTTGAGGCCGCAGCGGGAATTGCCGGTTTGACAAAGGTTCTTTTGCAAATGAAACTGAAAAAACTGTTTCCTTCCATACATGCGGAGACGTTGAATCCAAATATTGATTTTAAAGCATCTCCCTTTTATGTACAGCGGTCATTGCAAGACTGGAAGAAACCGAAACTGCAGGAAAACGGAAAAACAGTAACTGTTCCGAGAAGAGCGGGGATCAGCTCATTCGGAGCGGGAGGAACGAATGTTCATATCATTATAGAAGAATATGAAGAAACAAACGTCTCAACAGAACATGTTGAGAACGAACCGCATATTGTCCTGTTATCTGCCAAAGACAATGAACGTCTTCTTGAGTATGCCGAAAACATGAGAGATTTTATCCAACGTTCACTAAGTCCTGAAGTAAAGGATAAACAGCCTGATATGAAAGAAAAGGTGAATGAAGTACTCAAACCGTTTGTTTCGGAATTGCTTCATATCCATCCGGAAGAAATTAATATTGCTGATCACCTGAGTGAATTTGGCGTAGGACCTTTGGAATTAAGCCGGATGGCGGATTTTATTAACGAAATGTTTCATATTGAACTCACGATGTATGAATTAACTGATTGCCCCTCCATTCAAGCGGTTACTGAATACTTATTGAAGGAATATGCCGGAGCGATAAGAAACATGTTCCCGAATGAAGTGATGGAAGCCGGCCAATCGGAAAGCGTCGTTTTACGGGATCTGGCATACACTACACAATCGGGCAGAGAAGCGATGGAGGCCAGAGCGGCGATTACCGGTACCTCTCTTAAAGAAATTAAGGATAAATTATTTGAGTTTTGCCGCGGTGACAAGCAAGTTCCAGGCGTATATGTTAATCAGCAATCAGATGCGTTTGCTGAAAAAATGAAGGCGTTAACGGAAGGCAGAGCAGGTGAATTGTTTGTAAAGACCATTATTGAGAACGGTGAAGAGGAAAAGCTGGCTCAATTATGGGTTTGGGGGGCGGATATCGACTGGAAATCCGTTCATCAACATTTACAGCAGCCGGGTAAACGGATCTCAATTCCGACTTATCCGTTTGCGAAAGAACGTTATTGGGTTCCGTCCAGGACTGAGAAGACAGAGATCCCTCAGCATTCTTTTCAACATCACTTGCAAAAAAAATGGAGGGAGAATCCGTTTGTAAATCCATCCGAAACAAAAGAGTACGGACTGACAGTAGCATTTGTAAATCAAGACACAGAATCAATTGCCCGCACCATTTGTTCGGATATAGATCAGGAGAATCTGATTGTCATAAAACATCACTCTTCATTTATAAAACACTCTGATCAAATGTTTGGGTGTTCTTTATTAGATGAAAACCACGCATACGACGTTATCCGTGAGATCTTCTCGGGCGGTGAGCGGCAGGTCGAAAATATATTTGATTTCTCAGATATCGGAAACCAGAGTGAAAATCAGAACGGCATCCCATATGGTAAATTCTTATTTATACAAGAAATAATTAAGAGGAGTAAAAAGGAAACACCATTATCCATTTTACAAATCACCAATGGCTTGCAGGTATTTAAAGCGGAAAAACCAAAGCTGACGGGGGCAGAATCATCGGCTTTTCTGAAAGCCCTTTCTGCGGAATACGGCTTTGTTCATGTGAAAACAATAGATATAGACAGCATGAAAGAAACGCATGAGCTGAAACAAATCTTTGAGAATGAAAGGGCGCAATGTACCGGAGAGAATGAAGTATGCTACCGCGGCGGCGTCAGATATGTTCCGTATTTTGAAGAAGAAAGAATCCATACCGGCGAGCCTGTTTCATTTCCTGCGGATAAAGCCATCGTGATTACCGGCGGGACAGGGGGCATTGGCAGAGCAATAGCTGAAGATTTGGTGAAACGGGGAGTAAAAAAACTCGTGCTGACGGGTACGCGTCCATTACCTTTGCGAAGTGAATGGGATCATTTGCTGAAAGAGGGCAGACAGGACGAAAAGACAGTCAGCAATATCAAACTGTTTCAAAGTTTTGAAGAGAAAGGTGTCAACTATCTGTATTACAGCGGTTCTCTCACAAATGAAGAGAAGCTGCGTTCATTCTTTCACCAAGTAAGCCTTGAATTTAAAGATATAAGCGGTGTCATACACTGTGCCGGACTGCACAGCGGCGGAAATCCGGCCTTTATTCATAAAAGAATGAGTGAATTTAAGACGGTGTACGGGCCGAAAGTCACTGGACTTCAGAATTTGGAGCGGATTTTTAATAATACGCCGCTGGATTTCTTTATTCTATTTTCATCAATTGCTGCACAGTCACCCAAACTGTCGAAAGGAATGACTGATTACGCGTCTGCAAACGCATATATGGACTATTTCGCGGCTTATCATTTTCAAAAGGGGAGAACGTATTTCACGTCCATCAATTGGCCGAGCTGGAAAGAAGTCGGAATGGGTACTGTGACAAGTCCTTTATATGATGAATTGGGATTGGACTCTCTTTCCACACGGGAAGGACTGGCGATTTTGTATCATGCACTGGAGAGAAAATCGGCCAATATCATTCCTATCGTGAAAAAAGGAACAGTGTTTCATGCAGACAGTCTCCTGAACATCAATAAAACCGGCGGAGCTTCGGTTCCAGTCCGAAGACAGGAGACTCCCGACACTTTTGATCATTCAGAAGGGCTTGTCAGTGAACTTTCTGCCGTATTTGCCGAGGAATTGAGCATTCCCCTTGAAAAGCTTAACCCAAATACGGATTTTCAGGAATACGGTGTAGATTCTATACTTCTTGTCAGCATTATACATCGTATAGAAGCAATGATTCAGAAAAAAATTGACCCTACTGTGCTTCTTGAACACAACACGATTCATGGTCTTGCGGAATATATCGGTAAGACGGCGCCGCCGTTGAAAAAACAAATCGAACAGACTGATTCTCAAAGCAGCAACCAGCATGATATGCAGTCTGTGACGAGCCGAAATACAGAACCGCAGGCGGCTTCCTCTGCAAAGATAGCTGTTATCGGAATCGGATGTAAGTTCCCTGGAGCGGCTGATAAAGAGGAATTTTGGGACAATCTGAGAAAAGGGAAGAATCATATTAAAGAAGTACCTGATTCCCGGTGGAATATAGAAGAAAATTACTCTCCGGTGCAGCAAAAGGGAAAAAGCATCAGCAAATGGGGAGGATTTATCAATGGAATCGGCAGCTTCGATCCGGAGTATTTCCGCATGGAAGAGGAGAAGGCGATCCAAACGGACCCGCTGATAAGACATTTCTTAGAAACGAGTGTACAGACTGTACGGGATGCCGGTTATGAAGAAACGGAATTATCGGGAAAAAAAGTCGGCGTATTTGTCGGTTCCAGAATGGGCGGCTACGGTCACAAACTGCCGAAAGAAAGCAGCAGCCACATCGTCGGGCTTAGTCAAAACTTTATTGCTTCACATGTGTCGCATTTCTTTAATTTTCACGGTCCAAGCATGGTTTCTGATACCGCTTGTTCTTCTTCATTAGTCAGCATTCATTTAGCCTGCCAAAGCATAAAAAACGGTGATTCAGAGATGGCGCTGGCAGGAGGGGCGGATCTGCTTTTGGATGAAATTCCTTACCTGATGTTAACAGAAGGGGGAGCTCTTTCGCCGGACGGTCAGTGTTTTACTTTTGATGAAAGGGCAAACGGCTTTGTACCCGGAGAGGGTTTTGGCGCTGTTCTGTTAAAACCGCTGGAGAAAGCAAAAGCAGACGGAGATCGGATATACGGTATCATTGAAGCATCAGCTATTAATAACGACGGTGCGACAATGGGAATTACGACCCCGAATCCTAAGCTTCAAGAGCAGGTTATTCAAGATGCATTTGAAAAAGCCGATATCACTCCCGGATCAGTCAGCTACGTCGAAACTCACGGCACAGGCACGATGATTGGAGATCCGATTGAGCTTCAGGCTCTGACAAAAGTATTCCGAAGAGACACAAACAAAACGCAATTTTGCGGAGTAGGAAGTGTAAAAAGCAATATCGGACACTTATTAAGCGCTGCCGGAGCGGCAAGTTTCATTAAAGTGATTTTATCAATATGGCATAAGGAAATTCCGCCTACATTGAATTGTGAAACGCCAAATCCCCGCTTTGAATTTGAAAAGTCGCCTTTTTATCCGAATACAGAGCTGAGAAGCTGGAAGGATGGAAAACGGAGGGCGGGCATCAGCGCTTTCGGTTTTGGCGGAACAAACGCCCACCTTTTGGTAAGCGGCCTGGATGATTCATATCATTCCGTCAGAACTCCGCTGCCGCCTGCCGAGTTTGTCAGAAAAGAGTACTGGCCGGATTCAAATCGGAAAAAACAAATCAAACAGAATAAAAAACGGCTTCTTGAAATTATTGATGAAACAGAGTAGCACCTGCTCTGTTTCTTTACTTTGTAAAAGAAGAAAGGTTGTCGAGTTGCATGAGGTTCAGCGTATTAGTCAAACATGACGATTATATTGTTTCAGACCATGTCCTTCATCAAGTGCGTACGATACCCGGCGTAACGTATATGGATTTAATAACCCGATTTTTAGCTGAGAAAGGGATATCACCCCGAAGTTTTGAAATCAAACATGTTTTATTCCGTGAACCTGTTGCGACGTCAGTCCATTTTGATAAAAAAGTCACCTTCCAGTTTACGGAACAAGAAAACGGCTGGCTTGTTGAAACAACAAGCAGGAAATGGGTCGCTGAAAAGGCGGAAGGTGAAGCGTCAGTCAACTTGCAGGCGGAAATCATAAGAAAAAATGCGATAAACGAAAAGACAATATCAATCGAAGCATTAAAGAAAGGGGCCGTCCGGACTTCGGATGCTGAAGCCGCCTATCGTAATTTGCGCAGGGGCGGCCTGATTCATAAAGATTTTATGAAATTGGAAGGTACGGTATATGAAGGTGAAAATTATATTCTGGGAGAGGTCAGTTTAAGCGGACTTTCAAAAGAATATACAGATGACTTTTACATGCATCCCGCATTTTTGGATGGGTCTCTCAGCTTGTTGGGAATCCTTACATCAGACTTGCCGGATGAAGGAACAAATGCGTTTATCCCTATATATATTGAGACGTTCCGGGCACTGCATAAAACAACTGGGTCTTGTTTTGTGTATATTGATAAAAACAGTATAACGCAGCCGCCTTCTAAAGACATTTTATATGCGGACATAGAAGTATACAGACCTGATGGAGAGCTTGCTTTTTATTATGAGCGATTCGGTGTGAAAAGAGTCAGAAATGAAAAATCAATACAAAGGCTGGAGCATTCCCAAAAAGGTAAAGAGGTCAGCAGCGCAACGAACAATAAAGAAATGATCAGAAATAATTTGATCCAAGAGATAGCCGGCATGATTGAAAAACCTGCTGAAACAGTGAAGAATGATATTTCCTTTTACGAGATGGGCTTGGATTCTAAACAATTATTAGACTTATCCAAAAAAATAGAACTGATGTTAGATACAAAGCTGTACCCGACTTTATTATTTGATTACTCCACAATCGGTGAATTGACGGAATATCTGCAGGAGAAATATGGAGCCGACATTACAGACTCTATCTCTGTTACAGTTCAGCACCAAGACAGTCATAAAACATTAACAGATGAGCTGTCATCCATTATTGGAGAGGTTACAAACACACCGCCAAATAAAGCGGACAAACACCAATCTTTTTACGAACTGGGTCTTGACTCAAAACAGCTGCTGCATATATCGAAAATGCTCGAGGAAAGATTGGATACACAATTGTATCCGACATTGCTTTTTGATTATAACAATATTCATGATTTAGCGGCTTATTTAGAAGAAAAATATGATGTGCGTAATACGCCGGCCGCAGCTTTTAAAGAAAAAACGCAAACGAAAGAGCCGTCTGAAAAGCCGATGCTTGAATCTTTGTATTTACAAAAAGAATGGATAGAATCGCCATTAAAGTCCGGAGAAGTAGCTAAGGAAAATACATTGATTTTCGATTTCGACAGTTCATTGAGTGATGAAATCCGAAAGTACATCGGCAGTGAAAATGTTATTTATGCGGAAGCCGCCGCTGAATATGAAATGGTAAATGAAAAGCATTATAAATTTAATCCGGAGCAGTCTGCTCATTACTCCAGACTGTTGGAAGATATGAAAAAGTCCGGAGCGTTTCCGGCGTCAATCATTCATTACCTGTCAAAAAAAGCTTATACTGAAGCAGCGTTAGATCTGACTCACAGCTTTTATTCAATTCTTTATTTGAGCAAAGCTTTGATCCGTCAAAAAGTAAAAGAAAACATCAACATTCTGTATGTACATGACAAGGGTCAATATACAAATCCGGTTTACGCCGCGATTGGAGGCTTTTTTAAAACGCTGAATGCGGAGCAGCCGAATATAAAGTGTAAAACGGTTGAGATTTCTTCAAGACAAACCATTGAAAAAGCACCTTTGCTTCTCAATGAATTAAGTGCCGGACATCATCAGGCTGTGAAATATGACGGCGATCAAAAAAGGTGGGTGACAGCATATAAAGGCGCTTCGCTGCAAACAGGACAAAAGGCCGCAAAGTTTGCAAAAAACGGGGTGTATCTCATCATCGGAGGGTTAAGCGGCATCGGCTGGATTATTTCAGCGTTTCTTTATGCAAATCACGGAGCCAGCGTTATCATTGCCGGACGATCGAAAATGACAGCAGACATGGAAGAAAAATTAGACAGCATCCGCTATGACGGGGCAAGCATTTCTTATATTCAGGCTGACATGTCAGATAAGCAGCAGGTCATCAAGTTAGCGGAAAAAATTCATGCTGATTATTCCGAAATCAACGGGGTCATTTACAGTGCAGGCGTGTTAAAAGACTCTCTCATTATGAATAAAACAGACGCGGAAGCTCAAGCGGTGCTGCAATCAAAGGTCAATGGTGTGATTCATTTGGATGAAGCGCTCAGAGATATGCCTTTAGACTTTTTTGTTTTGTTTTCTTCCATCTCCTCAGAAATCGGAAGTCTGGGTCAAGCCGATTACGCCTACGCCAATCGTTTTCTGGAGCATTTTGCCGAGTGGAGGGAATGTATGAGAAAGGCGGGGGGAAGATCAGGAAAAACCATCGCTGTAAATTGGCCTTTCTGGAAAGACGGAGGCATGTCAGTTGATCCCGGCATTCAAGATATTATGAAAATGGAGTACGGACTTCACCCATTAGAAAATACTGCCGGAATCAAAGCATTTGAACACTCGCTTCTCGGCCAAGGCCACCAGCTGATCGTGTTATACGGAGAAAAAGAAAAAATACAAAACGATTTCAAGCCGTTATCCGCCCGTTCAGCACCGCCTCTAGTAAGAGATTCAGCGATTGCAGCCGATTTTGATGCTTCGTCGTTCGTTACGGAAGAAGCTGAAAGTCCTTTCCGAATACTCGGCACGGCCTCCAATCGTCATCTCGACGATTATTTGCATTATTGGAGCAGACTGAAGAAAGGAGCCCTTCAGCACGATCAAAGCGATGCCGCAAAAAAACTCATCGCTTTTTACCAGGCAGAAGAAACGGAAACCGTTCATTTTCTGGCAAACACAGAAAATGCCCGGCATATGGAAATATTGATGAGCGGTAAGGGTGAAACAATTTTACTGATTTGCGGTTTCGCTACCACTGCTTACATGTGGAAAGAACAAATGAAGGAGTGGGCAGATCAATTTAATGTCATTGTCATACACACACCGGGTTACGGGCTGAGTGAGGGGAGCGCCGATTTTACACTGAGCGGGCTGGCTCAGACTTTTATCGAAGTGCTGAACGAGATAGGGGTTGCTTGGCCGATCCACATTGCGGCAGCTTCTTGGGGAGGCATGATAGGGCAGAGGATAGCCTATGAATACCCTGAAAAAGTAAAAACACTCATTCTTTCCGGAAGTTACACCGAATACGAAGAAGACCCTGAAAGCAGTGTCGAGGAAAAACTGAAAAATGATTTTATAGCTATAGGAAAGTCGCATGAATATGAAAGTTTATACAGTAATCAATTCTTAAATGCTTCTATTGAACGTTTTATGAAGATACATCAACAAGAAGGCTATTCTACAATCGGCTTTTTAAAAGACATTCATACAAGAACGCTTATCCTTACAGGTGAGAAGGAAAGCGTAGTTGATCAGAAAGAAACAAAAAGGCTGCGGAAACTGCTGAGCAATGCAGAATTAAAGAAAATTAAGGGAGCGGGGCATCTTCCGAACATCACACATCCGGAAGAATTTAATAAAGCGGTGTCAGAATTCATCAAGAAATCGGTAAGTAAAGGATGAAAACGATACATACAGTACAGGGGGAGAAAACAATGAAACAAACAATAAGCAATCCGGCATTTGATATGAAACAAATTAACGTTCTTAACAGCCATTATCAGACGATGATAGACAATGGAGTTCTGCAATGTGCGAGTTATATGATGTCAAGAGGAGGTGAGGTTTTTGCAGCTGAGTCGTTAGGGGAATTTACCGGCGGACAAAACGAAAAGCAAACATTTCAGCTTGATACAATCAGAGAAATCGGTTCTTTGACAAAAGTGTTTACCGCTGTAGCCGTCATGCAGCTCGTCGAAAAAGGTTTGCTCGATCTGAAAATGCCGGTCAAGCTCATTTTGCCTGCGTTTGATAAACCGGGTTTCGGAGAAATTAAAATTTTGCACCTTTTGACTCATACGGCGGGACTAAGTTTTGAGCTGGATATTCAAAAGGCTGAAGGCATTGACTTAACGAATGAGGAAGAATGGATAAACTATCTCGTCAGTACGCCTTTGGAGTACGGAGTGGATGAAGCATGGAACTATTCCAGAACCGGTTTTGTTATACTTGGCATCATTATTTCAAAAGTAACAGGCGTATCCTACGAACAGTATGTAACAAAGCATATTATTGAAGCGCTAGGATTAGAAAGAACGTATTTTTATGTGCCTGATGCTTTAAAAGAAGAAGTTTGTGTGATCAATGAGCACGAGTGCGTACAGCTGGAAAAAAGTCATCACCCGTATTTTCCGAATAAAGCGACAAGCGGTCTGTACTCTTCGTTGCGAGATATTTGGAAGTTGGCTGAAATGTTTAGAAATAAAGGCAGATTGAAAGATAAGAAGCTGCTTGGAAGAAAAACAGTCGAGGCTATGCTGAGAAATCAAATAAAGCCCGGTCTTCCTTTTTACTTCTTCGGAGCGCCCAGAGAGGAAGGCGGCTTTGGTTTAGGCATTAATTTGTGGCCGGCCGGTGACCATTATTTCATGACAGAAGGCACCTTCTCACATCTTGGAATGGGTTGGTGCGGCATGTTTTCTGATCCAGCCGAAGATTTTACGTATGTATTTTTCACTCCGATTTCCGAGTTTCATCCTCATGCCGTGCTGACGCCGCTGAATATCGTGTGGGCGGGTATTGAATAATTAGACAAAAGCATCGTCCCGTCTGTTCGGCAGGCGGGACGATTGCTAACTGCCCGTTTTTATCCCGCGGCATCTTTTCAAAGCCCGCCCCTAAGTTAAATAACTTAATTTACTCTTTGTAATTTTTTTTAATTATAGTACAGTAGAGCATTTTTATAATACAGTTTAAAGTCTTTTATAGTACAGTTTGGCGCAATATGATCTTAAGTTTTATAAGCGGTTTCAAAATGAGGTTATAAATGATTGACGGCTTTGTTTAATTACTGTAAACTATGGTTGTTGATCATATTGTACTAATAAAAAATCTTTTTTTATTAGTACAGTTTAAACGTCATTATCTTTGCTTAAGCGCTATGTGAATTTCTGAATGATTAATTTTAGAATTGCAGAGCATGATAAGACTGTTTTTAATACGGATGGCTAAACGGTATCCTAACCCTGTTAAATCAAAAGAAGAGGTGGTTTAAAAAATGGCTGCAAAGACAAAAACTTCAATTGTTGATAGCAAAAAACAATTTGATGCTATTCATAAGCAGTTTGAAACGTTCCAAATTTTAAATGCTGAAGGTGAAGTTGTAAATAAAGACGCAATGCCTGATCTTTCAGATGATCAGTTAAAGGAATTAATGAGAAGAATGGTGTATATCCGCATTTTAGACCAGCGTTCAATTTCTCTTTCCCGTCAAGGACGTTTAGGTTTCTATGCACCGACAGCGGGCCAGGAAGCTTCTCAAATTGCATCACACTTCGCGCTTGAACAGGACGATTTTATCCTTCCGGGTTATCGTGACGTTCCTCAGCTGATTTGGCACGGTCTTCCTTTACATCAGGCATTCCTGTTCTCAAGAGGCCATTTTAAAGGTAATCAGATGCCTGAGGGAGTAAATGCTTTATCACCTCAAATTATTATTGGTGCTCAAATTATTCAAACCGCAGGTGTAGCTTTAGGTCTTAAAAAGCGCGGTAAAAAAGCGGTAGCTATTACTTACACTGGTGACGGCGGAGCTTCTCAAGGTGACTTCTATGAAGGAATGAACTTTGCCGGAGCATTTAAAGCGCCAGCCATCTTCGTTGTTCAGAATAACCGCTATGCGATTTCAACTCCTGTAGAAAAGCAATCATCCGCACAGACAATTGCCCAAAAAGCAGTTGCCGTCGGTATTACAGGTGTTCAAGTAGACGGAATGGATGCACTTGCCGTTTACGCCGCAACCGCAGAAGCACGCCAGCGCGCAATTAACGGTGAAGGTCCGACTCTGATTGAAACTCTTACATTCCGTTACGGACCTCATACAATGTCCGGTGACGATCCGACTAAATATCGTACGAAAGAAATAGAAAATGAATGGGAGCAAAAAGACCCGCTCGTACGTTTCCGCAAGTTCTTGGAAAACAAAGGACTATGGTCTGAAGAAGAAGAGAACAAAGTGATTGAACAGGCCAAAGAAGAAATCAAACAAGCTATCAAAAAGGCTGACGGCGAATCAAAACCGAAAGTAACAGAGCTGATTGAGAATATGTTTGAAGAGCCGACGTTCAACTTGAAAGAACAACTTGAAATTTACAAAGCGAAGGAGTCGAAGTAAGCCATGGCGCAAATGACAATGATTCAAGCAATCACTGATGCGTTACGCACAGAACTGAAAAACAATGAAAACGTTCTGCTTTTCGGGGAAGATGTAGGCGTTGCCGGAGGCGTATTCCGTGCAACTGAAGGCCTTCAAAAAGAATTCGGTGAGGACCGCGTATTTGACACGCCGCTTGCTGAATCCGGTATCGGCGGTCTCGCTCTCGGTTTAGGCCTGCAAGATTACCGTCCTGTTATGGAAATCCAATTCTTCGGATTCGTATATGAAGTAATGGATTCAATCTCAGGACAAATGGCTCGTCTCCGCTACCGTTCTGGCGGACGCTGGACTTCTCCGGTGACAATCCGTTCTCCATTCGGCGGAGGGGTTCATACACCTGAACTTCACGCTGACAGTTTGGAAGGCCTTATCGCTCAGCAGCCGGGTATTAAAGTTGTTATCCCTTCCACTCCTTACGATGCAAAAGGACTGCTGATTGCCTCTATCAGAGACAATGATCCGGTTGTTTTCTTAGAGCATATGAAACTTTACCGTTCTTTCCGTCAGGAAGTTCCTGAGGAGGAATACACAATCGAGCTTGGCAAAGCTGATGTGAAACGCGAAGGTACTGACCTTTCTATCATCACATACGGCGCGATGGTTCATGAGTCGCTTAAGGCTGCTGAAGAGCTTGAAAAAGAAGGCGTTTCTGCTGAAGTTATCGACCTTCGCACTGTAAGTCCGCTTGATATTGATACGATTATTGCTTCTGTTGAAAAAACAGGCCGCGCAATTGTCGTGCAGGAAGCTCAAAAACAAGCCGGCATCGCTGCCAACGTTGTAGCTGAAATCAATGACCGCGCGATTCTGAGCCTGGAAGCTCCGGTTCTGCGTGTTGCGGCGCCTGATACAGTATTTCCTTTCTCGCTTGCTGAGAGCGTATGGCTTCCAAACCATAAAGACGTTCTTGAAACTGCGAAAAAAGTTCTTGAATTTTAATCAGGCATCATAAAAGACGGTAAAGAGAGTCCTTTTCTCTTATATGAAGGAATCTGTTTACTAGGTTCAATGCTTGCGAATGCATAACTAAAATTTGCTTAATCAACTAGGAGGTCGAAAACTGTGGCATTTGAATTTAAACTTCCGGATATCGGGGAAGGTATCCACGAAGGCGAAATCGTAAAATGGTTTGTTAAGCCGAACGACGAGGTAGAAGAAGACGATGTTCTGGCTGAAGTGCAAAATGATAAAGCAGTGGTAGAAATTCCTTCACCTGTTAAAGGAAAAGTATTAGAATTAAAAGTTGAAGAGGGAACAGTTGCAACTGTTGGACAAACGATTATTACGTTTGACGCACCTGGTTACGAAGATCTTCAATTTAAAGGAAGCCATGATTCAGGAGATGCGAAAACTGAAGCTCAAGTTCAGTCATCTGCTGAAGCAGGGCAGGATATCTCTAAAGAAGAGACTCCTAAAGAGCCTGCAAAAGAAACCGGCGCAGGACAGCAGGACCAAGCGGAAGCTGATCCGAACAAACGCGTGATCGCGATGCCTTCTGTACGCAAATATGCCCGTGAAAAAGGCGTGGATATCCGTAAAGTAACAGGTTCAGGCAATAACGGACGTGTTGTAAAAGAAGATATCGACAGCTTTGCAAATGGAGGAGCGGCTCAAGAAGCGGCACCGCAAGAAACAGCTGCACCTCAGGAAACAGCTAAACCTGCAGCGGCTCAGGCCCCTGAAGGCGAATTCCCTGAAACACGCGAAAAAATGAGCGGTATCCGTAAAGCGATCGCGAAAGCAATGGTGAACTCTAAGCATACTGCACCGCACGTAACTCTTATGGATGAAGTTGACGTAACAAATCTTGTTGCTCACCGCAAACAGTTCAAACAAGTTGCTGCTGATCAAGGCATCAAGCTGACTTATCTGCCTTACGTCGTCAAAGCATTAACATCCGCTTTGAAAAAATTCCCTGTTTTAAACACATCTATTGATGATAAAACAGATGAAGTGATCCAAAAACATTACTTCAACATCGGAATTGCAGCGGATACCGAAAAAGGCCTGCTTGTGCCGGTAGTGAAAAATGCCGACCGTAAAGCCGTTTTCGAAATCTCTGATGAAATCAACAGCCTTGCTACAAAAGCGCGTGAAGGCAAGCTTGCACCTGCGGAAATGAAAGGCGCTTCTTGCACGATCACAAATATCGGTTCTGCCGGAGGCCAATGGTTCACACCGGTTATCAACCACCCAGAGGTTGCGATTCTCGGTATCGGCCGTATTGCTGAAAAAGCGATCGTCCGTGACGGTGAAATTGTAGCTGCTCCTGTCTTAGCTCTTTCTCTCAGCTTTGACCACCGTATGATTGACGGAGCAACTGCACAAAATGCGTTAAACCACATCAAGCGTTTACTGAACGATCCACAACTTATTTTAATGGAGGCGTAATGTTATGGTAGTAGGAGATTTCCCTATTGAAACAGATACTCTTGTGATTGGTGCGGGACCCGGCGGCTATGTAGCTGCCATCCGCGCTGCTCAGCTTGGACAAAAAGTAACAGTCGTTGAAAAAGCAACTCTTGGAGGCGTTTGTCTGAACGTCGGCTGTATTCCTTCAAAAGCGCTCATCAATGCAGGCCATCGTTACGAGAATGCAAAACATTCAGATGACATGGGAATCACTGCTGAGAACGTAACGGTTGACTTTACAAAAGTCCAAGAATGGAAAGCTTCTGTTGTAAATAAGCTTACCGGCGGTGTTGCAGGTCTTTTAAAAGGAAATAAAGTGGACGTTATAAAAGGGGAAGCTTATTTCGTAGACAGCAACTCTGTCCGTGTAATGGATGAGAACTCTGCGCAAACATACACATTTAAAAACGCAATCATTGCTACCGGTTCTCGCCCTATCGAATTGCCAAACTTCAAATATAGCGAACGCGTTCTGAACTCTACAGGCGCACTTGCGCTTAAAGAAATTCCGAAAAAGCTCGTTGTTATCGGCGGCGGATATATCGGTACTGAGCTTGGAACAGCGTATGCGAACTTCGGAACTGAATTGGTTATTTTAGAAGGCGGAGATGAAATTCTTCCTGGCTTCGAAAAACAAATGAGTTCTCTCGTTACCCGCAGACTGAAGAAAAAAGGCAACGTTGAAATCCATACAAGCGCCATGGCTAAAGGCGTTGAGGAAAGACCTGACGGCGTAACAGTTACATTCGAAGTAAAAGGCGAAGAAAAAACGGTTGATGCTGATTACGTATTAATCACTGTCGGACGCCGTCCGAACACTGATGAGCTCGGCCTTGAGCAAGTCGGTATCGAAATGACTGACCGCGGTGTCATTAAAACAGACAAGCAGTGCCGCACAAACGTACCGAACATCTACGCAATCGGTGACATCATTGACGGACCTCCATTGGCTCACAAAGCGTCTTACGAAGGTAAAATCGCTGCGGAAGCTATTTCAGGAGAGCCGGCTGAAATCGATTACCTCGGTATTCCGGCGGTTGTATTCTCTGAGCCTGAACTGGCTTCTGTCGGTTACACTGAAGCACAGGCGAAAGAAGAAGGCATTGAAGTCGTTGCAGCTAAGTTCCCGTTTGCAGCGAACGGACGTGCGCTGTCTCTTAACGAAACTGACGGCTTCATGAAGCTGATCACTCGTAAAGAAGACGGTCTTGTAATCGGTGCGCAAATTGCCGGCGCAAGCGCTTCTGACATGATTTCTGAATTGAGCCTTGCGATCGAAGGCGGAATGACTGCTGAAGATATCGCAATGACAATTCACGCTCACCCGACATTGGGCGAAATCACTATGGAAGCTGCCGAAGTAGCAATCGGAAGCCCGATCCATATCGTAAAATAATAATGTAATAAAGAAACAGCCCCCGTTTGTAAAAGCGGGGGCTGTTTTTATTGTGCAAGCACATGCTGCATAGGTTTGATGATATCCTCTTTTTTCTTTACGGATCCCTCAATCTTCATGACCACATGCCGATGATTGATCACCATCAGCGCAGGGAACGTGTTGATTTCCTCTTCCCATCCCTTTCTGTTGTCATAAACCTTCATTTGATCGACATGATGGGGATATTTCTTTTCTAAATCAAGGATCGCGTCGTAATAAGGCACTTCTTTATCTATATGATTTTCATCGGAAAAAAACAAAATTTGAGTGTGATGAATGCTGTCGATCCGGTTTTTTGTAAATGGACTGACAGTAGAAACCGAACAGCTTGACAGAACGAACAGCATCAAAAAAAAGGGAATCACCGTACGGTAGCGCATCTATCTTACTCCTCTGTTTTATATAATATATTGGTTCATCCATTTATAAGGACTATATCAAGTGTATCACGAGAGGTGAAAAACCTAAGGCTTGTTACTGAATTGTTATATAATTGAAACCGTTTTTAATGAAGAAATAATACGTGTGACAACTTGCGCAGCCGATGTGTAAAAAAGGCACATTGTTTTTCGTGAGAGCGCTGTTTTTTCGTTATACTGGGGGCAAAACCATATCAGGAGGGATTGTCATGTATAAAGCCGCTGCAGCCGTCATATGTATGTGCTTACTCGCCGGCTGCCAATCAAATGAAAAGATGCAAACAAACAAACCCCATTCTCAAGCCGCGGCCAATCACGCCAAACGGGAAAACCACCATACAAAAGAGGAAAAACAGAAAAAACAAAAGGCGGAGCCCCGTTACTATATCAATCCGAAAAGTTTTTCTGTGGAAAAAATGGATGAACAGAAAGAGAAAAAACCGATCGCATTGGTAACGATCGATGACGCGCCTGATCAGCATGCCGCTGAGATTGCGGACAAACTGCACGATCTCAATGCGTCAGCGATCTTTTTTGTGAACGGACATTTTTTGAAAAAAGATGAAAATAAGAAAGCGCTTAAGCATATTCATGAGTTAGGTTTTATGATCGGAAATCATACAATGACTCATCAAAACTTAAAAGATCTTTCCGAACAAAAACAACGGGAAGAAATCATTGGCGTCAATAAAGCGGTTGAAAAGGTAATAGGAGAGAAGCCCGCATTTTTCAGGGCGCCTTTCGGAAGCAATACGGACTACAGTGACAGACTTATAAAAAAAGAAGGTATGGTGAAAATGAACTGGACCTTCGGGTATGATTGGGATCAGAAATATCAATCCAAAAAAGCGCTTACCGATATCACACTGAGCAGTCCTTATCTGCGGGACGGGGCCAACATATTGATGCATGACCGGAAATGGACGGCGGAAGCCATGCCGGACATTGTAAAAGGATTGCGTCATAAAGGATATACTGTGATTGACCCTCGAGCTATAAAAAGACCGTAAAAAATAAATGTGTTATACAATTTATCAGTTGACATATTAAATGTGACATAATAATATAATAACAACAAGTAAAAATTAAGCGTTTTCAAATTCTGAGAAATGGGGAATGACAGATGGGTACAATTGTTTGCCAAGACTGTAACGAAGCGATTCATTACTTTGAGGATGAGAAGGTCACGACGTTATACGGAACATGCTGCGGACAATGCCAGTGTCATCTTGAAGAAGAGTAAAAAGCGTAAAAAGGCCCGAAACGATTTCGTTTCGGGCTTCTTTATGTTTATTGGATGGCTTTTTGCTCTTTGATGACTCTGATCATTTCAAGCGTTGCATCTTCGGGACCCTGCACAGGAAGGCCGGCGTCCAAGTTTTTAAAAATGTAGCTGATATTTTCTTCAGTAATGATCTCACCCGGAATAAAGATCGGAATTCCCGGCGGGTACACCATGACAAACTCTGCGATGATCCGTCCTGCGGATTCTTTTAACGGAATGACTTCCGTATTTGCGTAAAACGCGTCTCTTGGCGTCATCGCTAACAGAGGAATTTCAGGAAGCAGAACTTCGGTTGGCTGATGAGCATAGTCATTGTCGGAAGCCTGCTTTGAAATGTCTGTAAGCGCGCTTACAAGACGGTCGGCATCTCCTGCTCTGTCTCCGGGGGTGAAAATACATAAAATATTATACAAATCGGACAGCTCGACTTCGATATTATATGATTCGCGGAGCCATTTTTCAACGTCATGGCCCGTCAGGCCGAGGTTTTTGACCGAAATGATTAATTTAGTCGGATCATAACTGAATGCAGCTTTAGACCCTGTGATTTCTTCGCCGACACAGCGGATGCCTTCAATTTGATTGAGGCGTTCCCGTGTCTGATCCGCCAGCAGAATCGTATCTTCAAGAAGATCGCGGCCTTCTGTAGCGAGGCGTTTTCTTGCGACATCAAGTGAAGCGAGAAGCAGATAGGATGTTGACGTTGTCGTCAGCATGCTTAAAATCGACTGTACTCTTTCTTTGGAAACAAGACCTTCTCTCACATTTAAAATGGAGCTCTGCGTCAGGGAGCCTCCCAATTTGTGCACGCTTGTGGCTGCCATATCAGCGCCCGCCTGCATGGCGGACAGAGGAAGCTTATCATGAAAATGAATATGCACGCCGTGCGCTTCATCGACAAGCACAGGCACATCGAAAGAATGCGCGAGCTTTACAATGCTGCTCAAGTCCGCTGCCACACCGAAGTACGTCGGATTTATGACAAGCAGGCCTTTTGCGTCAGGGTGCTCCGTCAAAGCCCGCTCTGCGGACTCAAGCGTAATGCCGTGAGAAATTCCGAGCTCATCGTCAATTTCCGGGTGTATAAAAATCGGAACCGCTCCGGAAAATACAATGGCCGACATAATGGATTTATGAACGTTTCTCGGGATGATGATTTTATCTCCGGGTCCGCATACGGCCATGACCATCGTCATAATGGCGCCGCTCGTCCCTTGTACGGAAAAGAAGGTATGGTCTGCACCGAATGCTCGAGCGGCCAGATCCTGGGCTTCTTTAATGATGCCTTTTGGCGCATGTAAATCATCCAGGGGTTCGATATTAATTAAATCTATACTTAACGCGTTTTCTCCGATAAATTGTCTGAATTCCGGATCCATTCCCGCGCCTTTTTTATGGCCCGGAATGTGGAATTGGACAGGCTGTCTGTCCGCGTGCTTTTTCAGTCCGCTGTACAGGGGTGTTTCATGTTGCGGCAATTGTTTTCCCACCTTTATCATAATACCTACGGATTAGTTTGTATTACATTCAGTTTTATTACCCGTTTTTTAAACGTAAAACAAATGAATTATATTATGAACTTGAAAGAAAGTAAAGAACAATTTATGATCTATGGAAGATGCTTATTTTGAGCATGATTATAAAGGAGTGAAGACATTTGGAATATCAATATCCGATGAATGAGGACTGGACGACAGAGGAGGCCGTGGATGTCATTGCTTTTTTTCAGCAGGTGGAAAACGCCTATGAAAAAGGGGCTGACCGAGACAGACTTCTGAATACGTACCGCCGCTTTAAAGAAATCGTTCCCGGGAAAGCGGAAGAAAAGAAAATCTGCAGCCAATTTGAAGCTGACAGCACCTATTCCCCGTATCGGACTGTGAAACAGGCGAAACAATCAGGTCAAGCGATGATCAAAATGTAGACAAAGCGAGCCGGCAATCGGCCCGCTTTTTATGTTATGAGACTTTCTGAGTCAGTGTGTATAAAAAGGAAAGCTTCCTAAAAGCATCTTCAATGGTTTGCAGGAATTCATTGTTGTTCATGTTGATCACGTCTTCTTTTTGCAGCTGAATGCCGCACAAAAGCTCTGCTTTTTTCACTGTCTGCAGGCGTTCAAATAATGTTTTCAGCTGCTCCTGATCCATGTCGGACTGCTTGTACGCACCTGGCTTCGTATGATCCGGCGACCATACAAAATGACCGGGAATCTGTTTTATGATGTCCTCCTGCTTCGCTTCCAGCAATCTGCCGTATTCCTCTTTTATCGGAGATTCATAAATGATGGCAAACCATACAAACATATGGGTGTCCCATAAACCGATCTGAAAGTGAGGGAGTTTCTTATACCCGCGTTTGCTGTTGGCAAAGGCAACCCAGCTGTCAGCCGGCGGGTTGACAGATCTTCTCGCGTGCTTGGCGACATGCGGGAACATTTCATCTCCTGTCAATGCTGACAATGTCGGTGCGAAATGCTCTCCTAACAAGGTCAGCTTCGGACGGACTTGTTCTTTTAACACCTCCATGCGCGGATCTAAACCTTCTATTGTAAATGTATCGAAGTCTTCTTTTGTAAAACGCATCTGAGTCATCTTTTTCCTCCTTATCGTAAGTATTCATATTTTACCACAGCCGCCGCCGGCCGCAAAAACATTGAGAACGTTTGAGCCGAGAGGATTGGTGGTAAAAAACGAATAGGTAAACACACAATTTTAAGAATGTTGTTACAGCCGAATATAAGTTTCCATACGATATAAGAAGTATCATTAATAAATTGGAAAAATGGGATGCTTTTTTAACAAATGATCTCTGGAAGGGGCGAAAGACAATGAGGCAAGTGGTGAAGGAAGGATTCAGGGAGGAAAAAAATAACCGTGTAGCTGTCTGGAGACTAGAGGTTGATTATGAATTGGCAACCCTGTATGAGGCCATGCAAAAAGAGAATGCAGATCAAATCGATCTCAGCAAAAGAAAACTGGAACGTCTCAGAAAAGAATGGATTCGGCTTAACGGATAAAGAATAGTAAAAACGAACCGCAGGAAATGGTTCGTTTTTACGTGAGAAGGCATTTTTTTCATTTTCCTTGCTTTTTCATCGCCTTTATCAGTATGCTATAGAATAAGCTATACATAGAAAAGAGGTACACGGTATGACAAATTGGACGGAAATTGATGATATCGCAAAAAAGTGGGTAAAAGAAGCCGGAACGAGAATCAGACAATCCATGCAGGAAAGCTTGACGATTGAAACAAAATCAAATCCGAATGATTTAGTCACAAATATTGATAAAGAGACGGAGCGCTTTTTCATTGACCGTATACAGGGAACTTTTCCCGGACACCGGATTCTCGGAGAAGAAGGGCAGGGGGATAAACTCCGCTCCCTTGACGGAATCGTCTGGATTATTGATCCGATCGACGGAACGATGAATTTTGTCCATCAAAAGCGGCATTTCGCAATCTCCATCGGCATCTTTGAAGACGGAAAAGGCAAAATCGGCTTAATTTATGATGTGATGCAGGACGAGCTGTATCACGCCTTCAGCGGAAAAGGGGCTTATCTGAACGACACGCCGCTTGCTCCTTTAAAAGAAGCTTCCATTGAAGAAGCCATTATTGCAATCAATGCCACATGGGTGACGGAAAACAGAAGGATTGACCCGAGTATTTTGGCGCCGCTCGTAAAACGGGTCAGAGGAACGCGTTCCTACGGTTCGGCGGCACTTGAGCTGGCCAGTGTTGCGGCCGGCCGCATTGACGCATACATTACGATGAGGCTCGCGCCGTGGGATTACGCTGCCGGCTGCGTGCTGCTGAACGAAGTCGGGGGCATTTACACGACCACAGACGGCGAACCGTTTACGTTTTTAGACAACCACAGCGTGCTTGCGGGCAATCCGGCAATACATAAAATTATCTTTGACGACTATTTACATGCTGACAGGTAGAGATTTTGAAGAAGAAGATCTCGGGTTTCTGGAGCAGCTGGCGGCATCACACCCGGTGTGGAAAAACGAAGAGTTCGGAACAAAAAATGCGGCGGAGTTTATGCTTTCATACTCTATGTACAATGGAACGTGGCTCGTATGGGAGATTGACGGCGCTCCTGCCGCCGTCAGTTTTCATTTGGAATGGGCCCCTTCAAACGGAAAACCGTGGCTCGGAACCGTGGCCGTCGCTCCGGAGGCAAAAGAGAAAGGAATCGGACGCGCGGTCATTGAAGAGATTGCGGGCCGGCTGAGAGGAGAGCATAAAGCGATGTTTTCAGCCGTTCCCCTGGACAGGCAGGAATGGGTTTTGTTTTTAAGCCAATGCGGCTTTGAACAGCTCAAGCTTGAAAAAGACGATCGGGAAAAGACATATATGATCATGGTGAAGCCATTGTGAAATGTTTCAGATATAAAAAAGAGACCGGATTTCTCCGGTCTCTTTTCTTGTTTACAAGCCGACCGCATTCCAGGCCGCTTCTACGCTTGCAGCGTCTTGAGAGCCGTAAAGGTCCCGCGCTGATTGAATCAAAGCTGCTTTTGCATCTTTAAAGTTTGATGACGGAGTGAGATATACCGTTAGTGCGCGATAGTAAATCTGCTCCGCTTTTTTCACGCCGATTTTTGTAATCGTGTTGTAAGCGGCTTTGTTCGGAATTCCGCTGTTTGTATGCACGCCGCCGTAGTCGCCGGCATCAGTGTTCGGAAGGTTTCGATAATTTTTGTAATGGTCGGGCTGTCCGTATTTTGTCGGAGTGGATAAACTGCGGAGAGCCGGCTGGCTGACCGTAATATCTTCACCGATATCCCAGTCCTCAGTATCGTTGAAGTATCCGAATACATCAGAGAAGGATTCGTTTAAAGCGCCCGGCTGATTTTCATAGTTCAGGTTGGCTGTTTCCTGTGTAACACCATGTGTCATTTCATGAGCCGTTACGTCCATTGAACCGGAAAGAGGCGAGAAGAATGAGCCGTCACCGTCACCGTAAATCATTTGGTCGCCGATCCAGGCCGCGTTATTGTATTTGCTTCCGTAATGAACGGAAGATACGATTTTGCCGCCTTTATTGTCGTAGCTGTTGCGTTTAAACGTCTGATAGAAATAATCGTACACTTTGCCGAGATTGTAATGCGCATCAACGGCAGCGCGCTGAGAAGAAGTTGTGAACTGGTTTGTAGTGCTTGATACGAGCGTGCCCGGCAGGTTATATTGTCGGTTTTGCAGATCGTACGTAATAATTTGCGTTCCGGTAGGTTTAGAAAGATCACGCATTACATATTTGCCGCTTTCAGAAGAAATATTTAATGAGACCGTTTTTCCTTTAAGAGTCGTACCTGTTCCGGTTGCAGCGGCATGCTCCACTTTGTTTTGCTTTTTCAGGACTTTCCCTGTTTCCGCATCAACGGTTACTTCCCAGTTAGCTGGTTCCGGTTCGATGTAGCGGATGGTTACATCATAGGCGAGGCGGTATTTACCGTCTTTTGTGGCCGCTGCTTTCAGCTCGGCTTTGTTTTTGTTTGCAACGTTGCCGTTAGAGACGGCTTCAGGTGATTTGCCGATTGCTTTAAAAGCATGATCCAGCGCCTGATTTGCAGATAATTTTTTGTTGTTTGCCGTTTTGGCAGAAGCATCGTTGTTTAATTCACCGTTAATCGCATAGACATTGTTGGATTTATCGACGTGAATAATGACTTGCGAGTCTTTCACAGGCACACCGTTAACGACAGGCACATAACGGAAGTGTTTGTAGCCGAGATCATCAGTCGTGTGGTCAATCAGCTTCAGTCTCTCAGAAGGGTTGCCTTTGAAGACTTTGCCGTTTTGTTTCAAGTATTGCTTGATTGCTTTGTCACTGACTGAAGGCAATTCAGATTGCACCAAAGAATGCTTCGGCACAAAGTTCGTCAGGTTTTCTTTAAGCTGAGGATTCTCAGCGGCCTGAACACCCGGAAGACTGATGGTTAAACTCATAAAGGAAGCGGCGACAGCAACAGACAATTTCTTACCTAAACCCACAATAAATCCCCCTTTTTGAAAATAATGAAAACTTATATTGTTATAATAAACCAGCATTCTCTCATTCTGCAATATAAAACTAGACTCCGCTGATGAATTGATAGAATCGTCCCGGAAAGGCTTCCGGCGGCCAGCATCGGGGGATAAGCCGAGAGGCACGTGTTGAATCAGACATGAGTCGAATGATGCGATTTATTCTGAAAAAAATGACAAATGAAGTCGGGAAAAATGATAGGGGAAAAATGTTCCGATCTGTAAAACTTTTTTTATAGCCGTTTGTCTAAACGGGTGAGGCCTTAATAAACGAAAAGGATTGTTTCAGATGTCAGAGATTTTCAGTCATTTTATTCAGCATTTCGACAGGTATTTCATTTTAAGCAGACAGAGCGTGTTGATCATTCAGTGGTCAGCCGTCTGCCTTGCTGTTTTATACGCGTTGACTTTTCATCCGAAAATCAGCCGTGAGAGAGTTTGGTTTTATTCAGGAATTCTGCTCAGGGCCGTATTATTAGCGGGCATAACAGTTGAATTGGTTCATCAGGTGCAGAGTACTCACTTTAGCGCGCACTATTTGATATCGGAAGAAAGAGAGCTTATTCCGATCGTTCATCTCTTAATGTATGGGTATGTGCTGCTTACCGCGTTTCACTATATGCTCATGCCGCGGGAGCAGAGGGGAAAGGGCATGTTTTATACGTTTGATCTCACTGTGGTGACACTGCCCGTCATTCAGCTGATCTTCAGCTTTTTCGCTTTCTGGAATATCAGTCCCGATGCGATGACGGGGGAGGACATAGTTTCGATGCTATGTTTTATTACGGTTGTTTTACTTCTGCTGATTTCTATGAATGTTTTATTCTTTAAAATGTATTGGAAACCGAGACCTGTTTTTATCGGCGTGTTTTATGCCGGGGTCATCGGGCTGTTGGTGTGGGTGCTCGCTGCGCCCTCGGCCGGTGTAACAAAAGATTACGGCAGACTTCTCCCATTTACGGTGTATTTAACGATGGCCGGTTTTCTGATGACCCATCATTTATTTCATCGGTCAGACAGGATCAGACAGCGGACGAAAAACTTTCTTGCGGGAGCAACGGCCGCTGGTTTTATTGTCTTTTTGAATCCGGCATACAATGCGGGAGATGCCGCTTTTGCGGTTTCAAAGCCAATGGCTGAAGATACTGTTGAGGATGTTGGTGGACATATCACTTCAGACCAAGCGGAACGGATCCTTACATCATTTTTTTCGGCAGAGAATCCGATTTATTTAACAGAAACCAATCAGGATCTCCATTACTTTTACCGTTTTAAAACGAAAGATTATGAAGCGGAAGTGGACGAGGTTTCCCGATTGATTACAAATTACCAATATCTTAAAAAACCGGAAGGCCGCACTTTAACAGAAGAGGAATACCGGAAAAAGTTGCTGGATTTCTTGTCGGCGCACGGCCGAAAAATAAAAACACAAGGGATTCAGACAACAGTGAGAAAAGAAAACGGACAGTTTGTCGTGGAGATTGCGCCGAAAACACAAGGGACGAAACACGAACATTCGGGCACAGTATTTTACTGGGAAAAAGACACCATTATGGGTTTTTCAGAAGATCCGTCTATTTATCAGCTTGAGTCACTGTCGCAGGTGCATATGACGGAAAAAGACATAGTGAAAGCATCAAAAGCCGCCTTTCGTACGCTGCAAATGCCTGATCAGACATTTGAAATCACAAATACAAATATAAACAGCCTGATCGGCAGCAGTTTGACCGTAACTGCGAATAACGGAACGGAGCTGATATTTGATGCAGTATCCGGACGTCTTATGAAAATCAGAGTCTCACCTGACAGCACCGTTTTAACAAAAACAGAACTTCAGAAGAAGCTTTTTTCATTGCTGGACGCGGATACTTCAAAGCTTAGACAAATTGATAAATCGGAAGGCAATCTCGTTTTTGAAAACTCTGAAGGCACATTCGTTTATACGCTCCGGAATGAAGAAGGCATGAAAGAGGCTTCATTCTACGGACAGGTAAGTGCCAAAACATTCCCGCATACATACAGAGACGGACAAACAGCCTTCAACAAAGTGGCGGCAGCTTATAACGGCATCATTTACAAAAAGCGGGTGAAGCCTGTCATAGCGGTGAAAGACGGCGTAACATATAACGCATGGCTCGTCATTATTCAGCCGTTCGGTTCAAACCGTCATGACGCATATGTAGTGAACGCGGATACTTACGAGGCGGTGAACCTTTATGAACAATAAAGAAAAAAAGGCTGTCTTCTTCGATTTATACGACCTATATAAGGAGGGGGAACTCGAAGGCGGCACGCTCCAGTGGATGAAAGAACATGAGCATTTATTCGGAGCTGAGGCGGAAAACAGAAAAGGGCAGTATGAACATGGTTTGAATGCGCCGTCCGGCGATATCCGCCAGATTAAATACATGAAATGCCTGACGTATGGATTGTACGGATTCTTCATAGTGCTCTCAATCTGGATGACAGTGTGGTTTTATTTTTAAATGAAAAACAAGATGTCAATTGAACAGCTGTACCGTGAACATTATCAAGATATTATGTATTACCTTTACAGACGCACACATCATGCTGAGACCGCTAAAGACCTCGCTCAGGATACATTTATGAAAGCATTTAACGGGCTTGATTCGTTTAAGGGCCATTCGTCTATCAGAACGTGGCTCTATGCAATTGCCCATCATACCTTCATCAATTGGTACAGACGTGATAGAAAATATCAATTTTCAGATATCACTCTGAATGAAGGGCTTCAGCAAACAACATATGAACTTCCGGAGCATTACGTCGCCCGGACAGACACTCAGAATGCGCTGACCGGGCAGATTCAGCGTCTGAAAAGCGATCAGCAGACCGTTTTAATTTTAAGGGAATTTCAAGAGCTGTCTTACGAAGAGATTGCTGATGTTTTGGACTGGAGTCTTTCGAAGGTGAAGAGCACCCTGTACAGGGCGAGAATGCAGCTGAAACAGCACTTGGCGGAAAAAGGAAGGACGGACAGATATGACTTGCTGTTTAGTGAGAGATTTACTCCCTTTATATATTGAAGGCGATTGTGAAACAGAAACGGAGCGGTTTATTTCCCGCCATCTTGAATCATGCGGTAAGTGCGGGAGTTTATATCATATGATGAAGGAGCCGCTTGACCTCGGCAGCCCTGAGATGAAGGCGCCAGCCTGTTATGCAGAAGAAGAAAGGCGGTTTAAGGAACGGTATTACGGGAAACTGCTGATAAAAGCAGCCTGTATGTTCGGCGCTGTTTTCTTTATCATGCTGATCCTTAAACTGCTGATTTAAAAAAACGCCCGGCTGAATGACCGGGCGTTTTATCCGTTACTCAGCCGGATGAAAGGCTGTATAAATGCCTTCAAGCAATTCCTGGGGCAGTGAATTAAAGAATCCGGCACACAGCTTTGCTTCTTTTTTTCCTGCTCCTGCTTTTTCAGCAAGGTCCTGATCAAACGTATACACACCGTCTTCTTCAATCAGTGCAGATTGAAGGATATGAAGACTTTGGGAAAAAGCGGTGAACAGCTGATCAACGATAAGGGCCTCTTTTTCCGTAAAGCCGAGCTCCACCGCTTTTTCTTTATTAAATGTATATTCGCCGTCCGTTTTCTCAATACATTGGGAAAGAACGGTTAAAAATTCGGTTGAACTGTCCCACAGCTTTTGAATGATCTGGGCTTGTTCTTGATCTAATCCCAATTCAACCGCTTTTTCACCGTCAAAATAATAGATACCGTCTTTTTCGTAAAGCGATTGGCTGATGATGTCAATGAGTTTTGCCGCGTCTTCCGGTGTTTTCTCTGCGGAAGCCTGCAGGGCATGCGGCTCATTTGCCTGGATCGTTTTTGCGCCGGCAGAATCAAGCGGACTGAATGCAAGCAAGGCGGCTGAGGCGGTTGCGGCGGCAGTTACAGCGGTTTTCTTCAAAAAAGATGTTTTCATTTCATTCTCTCCTTGTCATGTGTATTTGCTTACAGCCACAAGTATAAAAAGACAATGATGGAATTGATATAGGAGGTATGGTATTTTCTGCATAACGATGCCGGACTATTTCAGACTGCATTTTCTGAGGGAATCTGCTGATGTAACTAGAATGGGAGCTGTCATTTCCGGCTTCCTGACTAGGCGGCGGGGGAGATAAGCCTTACATCTAAAGCCTGTTTTGAGGATGTAAAAAAGCCTGAATCTTTGATTCAGGCTTCATTAGATATTGTGCTTTTCATGTTTACGGAATTTTGCAAAGGGTCATGCTTTTAATCAAGCAGTCCCTGTTCGCGCATTTTTTTCTTTACGGTGAAACCGCTTCCCATCATGGCGATAACGAGAACAATGCTTCCGATGATGCCCCATGCGCTTTTCTCAGCGATTGATACGCCGATCAGCATCATGCTGAAGACTGCTGCGAATGCAAATAATAATAAGAGCCAATTCAATTTTTTCATATTTCCATCCCCTTTAACGTCATACTTTCAGTTTACAGAAAAACGTAACGCTTTTAAAGAGGATGTGTGGTATAATATGAAAGTTATCTAATTTTTTTAGGAGATGAAAATGTGAAACTTCGAAACGATCTTCGCAACATCGCGATTATTGCCCACGTTGACCATGGGAAAACGACTTTGGTAGACCAATTGCTTCACCAAGCCGGAACATTCCGTGCCAACGAAAATATTGCCGAACGCGCAATGGATTCAAACGATCTTGAACGTGAACGCGGTATTACAATTCTTGCGAAAAATACTGCGATTAACTATAAAGATACACGCATTAATATTTTGGACACTCCGGGACACGCCGACTTCGGCGGAGAGGTAGAACGGATTATGAAAATGGTTGACGGCGTTCTGTTAGTCGTTGACGCATATGAAGGCTGCATGCCGCAAACCCGTTTCGTACTGAAAAAAGCCCTTGAGCAGAACTTAAATCCGGTTGTCGTTGTAAACAAAATCGACCGTGATTTCGCCCGCCCGGAAGAAGTCATTGATGAAGTGCTTGATTTGTTCATCGAGCTTGACGCAAACGAACAACAGCTTGAGTTCCCTGTCGTCTACGCTTCTGCGATTAACGGAACGGCAAGTCTGGATCCGAAAAAGCAGGACGAAAATATGGAATCACTGTATGAAACGATTCTTGAACATGTCCCTGCCCCGGTAGATAACGCCGAAGAGCCTCTTCAATTCCAAGTGGCGCTGCTTGATTACAATGATTATGTCGGCCGTATCGGTATCGGACGCGTTTTCCGCGGCACGATGAAAGTGGGTCAGCAGGTTTCATTGATGAAACTTGACGGAACGGTAAAATCATTCCGCGTAACGAAAATCTTCGGTTTCCAAGGATTGAAACGCGTGGAAATTGAAGAAGCGAGAGCGGGAGACCTCGTTGCCGTTTCGGGCATGGAAGACATCAACGTCGGTGAAACGGTTTGTCCGGCTGACCACCATGAGCCGCTGCCGGTTCTGCGCATTGATGAGCCTACGCTTCAAATGACATTTGTTGTAAACAACAGCCCGTTTGCAGGCCGTGAAGGCAAATATGTCACAGCCCGCAAAATTGAAGAGCGTCTGAACGCCCAGCTTCAAACAGACGTCAGTCTTCGTGTCGAACCGACTGCATCACCTGACGCATGGGTTGTTTCAGGACGCGGTGAGCTTCACCTGTCCATTTTAATTGAAAACATGCGCCGTGAAGGCTATGAGCTTCAAGTGTCTAAACCTGAAGTTATCATTAAGGAAATCGACGGCGTAAGCTGCGAGCCTGTTGAGCGCGTACAGATTGACGTGCCTGAAGAGCATACCGGTTCTGTTATGGAATCAATGGGTGCGAGAAAAGGCGAAATGCTTGATATGATTAATAACGGAAACGGCCAGGTCCGCCTGATCTTTACCGTACCTTCACGCGGACTCATCGGCTATTCTACTGAGTTTCTGTCACTGACACGCGGTTTCGGTATCCTGAACCACACGTTTGACAGCTATCAGCCGATGCAAAAAGGCCAAGTCGGAGGCCGACGTCAGGGTGTGCTCGTTTCCATGGAAAACGGAAAAGCGACATCTTACGGAATTCAAGGTATTGAAGACCGCGGCGTCATCTTCGTTGAGCCTGGAACAGAAGTATATGAAGGCATGATTGTCGGCGAACATAACCGTGACAATGACCTTGTCGTCAATGTCAGCAAAATGAAACAGCAGACAAACGTCCGTTCCGCTACGAAGGATCAAACGACTACGATTAAAAAAGCGCGCATTATGTCGCTTGAAGAATCACTCGAGTACTTAAACGAAGATGAATACTGTGAAGTAACGCCGGAATCCATCCGTTTAAGAAAGAAAATCCTGAATAAAAACGAACGTGAAAAAGCGGCGAAAAAGAAAAAAACAGCAGGAATGTCTTAATCACTTGCAGAATTTGAAGAGGTAGAACCCGAACGGAAAAGGGGAGGGGGATCCTTTTGAATGAAGTAAGTGAACGGCTGTCGTTCTTTGCGGCTCTTTACCAAGTGGATGAGCATCCGCTGACGGGAATGTGGCTGTTATACGGAACGATCGTCGTGCTTTCGGTGATTGTATTTAAACTCGGCTTTGCCAAACGGCTTCCGGTGTTGAAGGCTGCGGCAGTTTATCTCTTTCTCGTGCTCGGCTGCACCGTACTGACTTTTTTCGGTGTGTTTCTGCCGGTCGGAGAAGGGCTTGTTGTCGCCGCCTTGATTTTGATCGTTTACAAAATCCGTCTGCACCAGTCCAAAAAAAGCCAGTCAGCTAAACCGCAATAAAAAAATGACCTTGCCTTCCGGCGGGTCATTTTTTTATTCGGTTTATTTTTTCAGTTTATCTTTTTTCGCTTTTTGTCCGGGATGAAAGGAAAAGTGTCCGGTATTCAGCCGCGCCTCCGTTTTGACTTTGATTCGGTCATGGCATTCCCGGCACATATATGTATGAATCGGACGATTGCGGAGGCGTTTGGCTGTCAGTGTTTCATCATCAATTTGTTCGATTTTGTCGCAAATGGAACATTTTACTCTCATTGATTTTTCACCTCTTTCACTATGACAAGCATTATATCATGGATGCCCCTCCTGCCAAAGGGAAAGAAAGCAGCGCCCTTCCTTTGGAGCGGGCGCTGCTTTTTACCGGCGGTTTCTCATATGATGATCCGATTGATCGTTCTGTTCGTTCTGCAGCTTGTTCTGGTCTCTTTGGTTCAGCTGATCATCATTCGATTGAGTCGGTGATTCTTTTTCATTGTCGGTCACATCATTCGGGACTTCCGGCATGACACGACCGACGATGGCGGCAAGTTCGTCCAAAATGCCTGAAACGGGGCGGCCGGCCTTAATGTCGCTGCCCATGCCTCTCAGACGGGAAACCGTATCAGGATCAGCCACGACAACGGCATTGGCGCCGTAAGGATCGTTTTTTAACGCCTGGGCAACCGTGTATTTAATGCTCTCCACTTTACTTCTTTCTAAATTGTCATCCACATCGATACCGACAACGGAGTATCTTCCGAGTACAACCGCGGTGGCATCTGAAATGCCGGGGATTTTTTCGGTTACCTCGACGAGATGCTTAGCGATGTCTGTCCGGCCGGGATTTTCAGCTGTCTCAGGAGCCGTATTTTTCACATGGATCGGTTTTGCATCGCGCTGATCGGCTGATTCGTTCTGAATATTGCGGCCGCGGCCGTCCTGTACAGCAGTGCAGCCGGTAAGGATAAACAAGGCTTGTATGATAATGAAAAGAATTCGCACGTCAGATTTCCTCCTTGAATGCTTTCATTTATTTTATTGTTGAATTAACCTTCTATCTTTATGCACCAAATCATATATTTTAGCAGGCATCCCCGTTATTCGCGGAAAGAGAAGCACACGATGGGCTTTGATCCTTATTTCAGGAGGCTGAGACTTGAGTAAAATTTATGTGTTAGATACGAATGTACTTTTGCAGGATCCTAACGCCATTTTTTCCTTTGAAGAAAACGAAGTTGTCATCCCCGCCGTCGTGCTGGAAGAGGTCGATTCAAAAAAGCGGTATATGGACGAGGTCGGGAGAAATGCGAGGCACGTATCTAAGCTGATAGACGGGCTCAGGGAGAAAGGAAGGCTGCACGAGAAAGTTCCGCTTGAAAGCGGAGGAACGCTCAGAATTGAACTGAACCACCGGTCGTTTCACCAGCTCCAAGAAATTTTTATCGAAAAAACGAATGATAACCGCATTTTGGCGGTGGCAAAAAATTTAAGCCTTGAGGAGGAAACGAAAGAAAACGGCCGCCTCGTCATCCTGGTCAGCAAAGATGTGCTTGTCAGGGTAAAGGCGGATGCCATCGGGCTTTTGGCGGAGGACTTTTTAAACGACAGAGTCGTTGACCATGATGAAATATATAGCGGGTACAAAGATATATTTATGAATAAAGAGCGGTTTGCCTCGTTTTATAAAAACAAACAAATTTCAGTCAAGGAGCTTCAGCAACATCAGGTTTATCCGAATCAATTTGTGCTGATGAAAGATGAATTAGGAGGATCTTCGTCTGCGGTCGGCATGACAGATAAGAAAGGCGAGACCGTAAAAAGACTCGTTTTCGATGATGAGCACGTATGGGGTATCAGGCCGAAGAACGTCCAGCAGACAATGGCGCTTGAACTCCTGCTGAGGGAAGATATCCCGCTTGTCACCCTGATCGGAAAAGCGGGAACGGGTAAAACCTTGCTTGCTCTCGCGGCAGGGCTTCTGCAGACGGAGGATCTCGGTATTTATAAAAAGCTGATCGTCGCGCGTCCCATCGTCCCGGTGGGAAAGGATATCGGTTATTTGCCGGGCGAAAAAGAGGAAAAGCTCAAGCCGTGGATGCAGCCGATCTTTGATAATCTTGAATTTTTATTCAATGCGAAAAAGCCGGGTGAACTTGAAGCGATTTTGGCAGGAATCGGATCGATTCAGGTGGAGGCGCTGACATACATTCGGGGAAGAAGCATTCCGGATCAGTTTATTATTATTGATGAGGCTCAGAATTTGACGAGGCACGAGGTCAAAACGCTTTTGACTCGGGTGGGAGAGGGCAGCAAAATTGTCCTGATGGGCGATCCGGAGCAAATAGATCACCCATACTTAGACAGTTTAAACAACGGACTTGCTTATGTTGTAGAACGGTTTAAAGAACAAACCGTCTCCGGCAGCGTGAAGCTTGTGAAAGGTGAGAGATCCGGCCTTGCACAGCTTGCAGCCGATTTGTTATAAAACTTCGATTTCTGTGACGCCCGTTATCGGTTTTTCAAAGTCTCCGTCCACGTAAAAATGGACCGGGCCGCCGTCTTGAAGGGGTTTCCCCGCATCGCTGAAATGCGCGATTGCGTCCATCGCCTTTTCGAGCGGCACTTCGGTTCTTTCTGATTTTGAAATAAATGCGCACAGGACAGCGCTTTCTTTCGGCTCGGCATTTGCTAAAACAGCGCCGAGCTTCATGGCGAAGCTGCCGTTCATCAGTCTTTCTTTTTCATAACTTTTTTCGCTTTTTAAAGTCGGCGGCGAAATGCGCCCTTCTCTGATCACTCGTTCCGGATCAAGCGTATGCTCCTGGGTTTCTGCAGAGCCGTCCGGATGAACGGGCTGATTTTTTTCAAACGGAAACTTACGGTCATCGAAAATCCAGACACTCGGATCAATTGTAATCGGGTATGTAACATTGCCTTTTACTTGAATAACGCTCATGGTGAAGCCCCCCTTTACTTAAAGTATAAAAGTTTTCGCATGAATTGTCACTTTGCGTCGCAAATTAGATGTATACAACGGCAGCGAAGTGAGGATGATCGACATGGTATGCCGGCATTACCAAGAGCTGGACGCATTAGTTCAGGAAGCGAAAAAAAGAACCGAAGAAGGCAAAGTGGCAGACTATATTCCGGCTCTGGCTGAATCTGAACAAGACAGCCTTTCGGTCACAATTTATCATGCGGAAAATACATGTCTGACGGCAGGAGACGCCGACCGGACATTTACGCTGCAGAGCATTTCGAAAGTGCTTTCTCTGGCGCTCGTACTGATGGATTACGGAAAGGAAAAGGTGTTCAGCTGCGTGGGTCAGGAGCCGACCGGCGACCCATTTAATTCCATGATTAAGCTTGAAACAATGAATCCGGGCAAGCCTTTAAATCCGATGATTAATGCGGGGGCTCTCGTCGTTACGGGCTTAATTAAAGGGCATTCGCCGAAAGACCGCCTGGATTACCTGCTCGGATTCATCAGAAGACTTGCGAATAATCAGGACATTACATATTGCAGCCATGTCGCGGAATCGGAATTCAGTTCATCCATGATTAATCGGGCCATGTGTTATTACATGAAGCAGTATGACATTTTTAAAGGCGATGTTGAAGAGGTCATGGATTTGTATACAAAACAGTGCGCGATTAAGATGAGCAGTCTGGATTTAGCCAAAATCGGCTGTGTATTCGCCCTTGACGGCAAGCATCCGGAAACCGGGGAGCAGGTCATTAAAAAAGATGTGGCGAGAATCTGCAAGACGTTTATGGTGACATGCGGCATGTACAATGCGAGCGGGGAATTCGCGATTAAGGTCGGCATTCCCGCTAAAAGCGGCGTTTCGGGAGGAATCATGGGCATTTCGCCGTACAACTTCGGAATCGGTATATTCGGCCCGGCGCTTGATGAAAAAGGCAACAGCATCGCGGGTGTGAAGCTTTTGGAAATCATGTCTGAGAAATACAGGCTGAGTATTTTTTGAAACATTTTTTATCATAACATCTGCTTAAATCCTCTTGCAATTTCACCTGATACCCTTTATGATAAATAGAAGAATTAGGTACTCGCCTGGGGAACGGAGGGATACTTTTGGCTTCAGAGATTATAGTTGACCATCAGCAGAAAGCATTCGAGCTGTTAAAGTTAGATGCTGAGAAGATTTTGAAGCTGATCCGAGTACAAATGGATAACTTAACGATGCCTCAATGTCCTCTGTATGAAGAGGTCTTGGATACTCAGATGTTCGGACTGTCGAGGGAAATCGATTTTGCTGTCCGCCTGGGATTAGTTGACGAAAACGACGGCAAAGAGCTGCTGGACAGACTTGAAAGAGAACTGTCTGCTTTGCATGACGCGTTTACAGGAAAATAAATGATCAAACTCAAACTATTCAACGGTTTGGGTTTTTTTATAACCGTAAACCGTTTTTTTTGCATCTTCTTTTCGTAAGACGGTCTCTTAATCTGCATTTCATCCGAAAAAGTATAAAGAAACTGCGTAAATTGTTTATGAATTATAGTAAAATATAATACGCTATAGGTATTAAACGTAAGCTTTAAGCAGGAAAGAGGATGTTATGTTTAAAAGAATGTTAAAATCTTACGATTATTCATTGATATGCGCTATCATTCTGCTGTGCTGTTTCGGATTGGTAATGGTATACAGCTCAAGCATGATTACCGCCGTTATGCGTTACGGCGTGAGCAGCGACTATTTCTTTAAACGGCAGCTGTTCGCCGTCATCGCGGGGTTTGTGCTGTTTATCATCGCGGCCGTTTTTCCGTACAAAGTGTTCGCCCATCAAAAGATTCAGAAATTCATACTGCTTGCGTCAGTGGCTGCGCTTTGCGCGCTGTTTGTTTTCGGACATGTTGCCGGAAACGCGCAAAGCTGGTTTAAAATCGGCGGAATGGCCATTCAGCCGGGGGAATTTGTCAAGCTGACCCTGATACTGTACCTTGCCGCGGTATACGCAAAGAAACAAAGCTACATCGATCAGCTTTTGACGGGGGTTGCTCCGCCGGTGATCGTCACCGTAGTTATTTGTGCGCTTATCGCCATTCAGCCCGACTTCGGAACGGCGATGATTATCGGTCTGATCGCGTTTTGCGTCATTATGTGTTCGGGATTCAGCGGAAGGACCCTGCTCAGGCTGGTTCTCATGGCGGGAATCGTATTACTCCTTGTCAGCCCGATCATCTATCTGAAATGGGACGATATTTTGACACCCGGGCGTATGAGCCGGTTTGAAAGCCTTGAAAATCCATTTAAATACGCCAGCACATCAGGCCTGCAGATTATAAATTCGTATTATGCGATCGGCTCAGGCGGTTTTTTCGGTCTCGGTCTTGGAGAAGGCATTCAAAAATACGGTTATCTGCCTGAATCGCATACAGACTTTATTATGGCGGTTATTTCAGAGGAGCTCGGCATTTTCGGCGTTCTGTTTGTCATTGTGCTGCTGGCTTTTGTCGTGTTAAAAGGTTTTTATATTGCGAGAAAATGTGAAGATCCGTTCGGGAGCCTTTTGGCAATCGGGATATCCAGCATGATTGCGATTCAGACCTTTATCAATCTCGGCGGTGTCAGCGGTTTAATTCCGATCACAGGTGTTCCGCTGCCGTTTATCAGCTACGGGGGCTCATCAATGTTTTTGTTATTAACGAGCGCCGGTATATTGGTGAATGTCAGCATGCATGTCAAGTACTCAGAAAAGAAGAAAAAGAGGGAGCCCGTTCCGTCTAAGGGGGTAAAAAGACGGCAGACGGAAAAATCTGTGTATCTCTAAAAAACAAGTGTATACACAGGACGGATATTCCTTTATTATAAACTACATATTTATTAGGCCAAGGGGGAGAAAAGTTTGTCACAACAATCCATCCAAAAAGTGTTAGTAGCAAACAGGGGAGAAATTGCGATCCGGATTTTCCGGGCGTGCACAGAATTGAACATCAGAACGGTAGCCGTTTATTCAAAAGAAGATTCGGGCTCCTATCATCGCTATAAAGCGGATGAAGCTTATCTAGTGGGAGAAGGCAAAAAACCGATTGACGCGTATCTTGATATTGAAGGGATTATTGAGATCGCAAAAAGAAACGGCGTAGATGCCATTCATCCGGGCTACGGATTTCTCTCAGAAAATATCCAATTTGCGAGACGCTGTGAAGAAGAGGGCATCGTATTTATCGGACCGACGTCAGCGCATTTGGATATGTTCGGAGATAAGGTAAAGGCGAGGGAGCAGGCAGAAAAAGCCGGCATCCCCGTTATTCCGGGGAGTGACGGACCGGCTGAAACATTAAAAGATGTCGAACAATTCGCAAAAGTACACGGATTTCCGTTTATTATTAAAGCATCGCTCGGAGGCGGAGGCCGCGGAATGAGAATCGTCCGAAGCGAAAGTGAATTGAAAGAATCGTTTGAGCGGGCCAAATCAGAAGCGAAAGCCGCATTCGGAAACGATGAAGTGTATGTTGAAAAACTGATCGAAAATCCTAAGCATATTGAAGTTCAGGTGATCGGAGATAAAGAAGGCAATGTCGTCCATCTGTATGAGCGGGACTGTTCCGTTCAGAGACGCCATCAAAAGGTCATTGAGGTGGCGCCGAGTGTATCTTTGCAGCCTGAATTAAGGGACGAAATCTGTGAAGCGGCTGTGGCGCTTGCGAAAAATGTCGGCTATATCAACGCGGGGACCGTGGAATTTCTCGTAGCGGGCGGTGAATTTTACTTTATTGAAGTGAACCCGCGCGTGCAAGTGGAGCATACGATTACGGAAATGATAACGGGGGTTGATATCGTTCAGACGCAAATCCTCGTCGCGCAGGGCCACGGACTGCACAGCCGTGCCGTCAATATCCCTGAGCAGAAAGACATTTTTACAAACGGGTATGCGATACAATCACGTGTGACCACTGAAGATCCGCTGAATGACTTTATGCCTGACACGGGTAAAATTATGGCTTACCGCTCAGGCGGCGGCTTCGGCGTCCGCCTTGATACGGGAAACAGCTTCCAGGGCGCCGTCATCACGCCTTACTATGATTCACTGCTCGTCAAGCTGTCGACATGGGCGCTGACGTTTGAACAGGCATCAGCAAAAATGGTCCGCAACCTGCAGGAATTCAGGATCAGGGGCATTAAGACCAATATTCCGTTTCTTGAAAACGTGGCAAAGCATGAAAAATTCCTGACGGGCCAATACGACACATCGTTTATCGACACAACGCCTGAGCTGTTTGTTTTCCCAAAACAGAAGGACCGCGGAACAAAAATGCTTTCCTATATCGGCAATGTCACGGTGAACGGTTTTCCGGGAATCGGGAAAAAAGAAAAACCTGCATTTGATAAGCCTCAGACCGTTACGTTAGGTATCGAAGAAAAGCCGGCAAGCGGTACGAAACAGATCCTTGATGAAAGGGGCGCTGAGGGGCTTGCAGACTGGGTGAAAGAGCAAAAATCCGTGCTCCTGACCGATACAACGTTCAGGGATGCCCATCAGTCCCTGCTTGCAACCCGGATCAGATCCAATGATTTGAAAAAAATCGCGAATCCTACGGCTGCCCTGTGGCCTGAACTGTTCAGCCTTGAAATGTGGGGAGGCGCGACATTTGATGTAGCGTACCGTTTCTTAAAAGAAGACCCTTGGAAACGCCTTGAAGATCTTCGCAAAGAAGTGCCGAACACATTGTTCCAGATGCTGCTTCGTTCATCAAATGCCGTGGGTTATACAAACTATCCGGACAATGTCATCCAAAAATTTGTCCGGCAGTCAGCGGAGTCAGGTATTGACGTATTCCGGATCTTTGACAGCCTGAACTGGGTAAAAGGGATGACGCTGGCCATCGATGCCGTCCGTGAAACCGGAAAAGTGGCGGAGGCCGCGATTTGTTACACGGGAGATATTCTTGATAAGACCCGGACGAAATATGATTTGCAATATTATCTTTCTATGGCGAAAGAGCTTGAGGCGTCTGGTGCGCACATTCTCGGTATTAAAGACATGGCCGGTCTTTTGAAACCTCAAGCCGCATACGAACTTATCTCAGCGCTGAAGGAAACGATTGATATTCCCGTTCATCTTCACACGCATGATACGAGCGGCAATGGCGTCTTTCTCTATGCCAAAGCTGTTGAAGCGGGTGTGGACATCGTGGATGTCGCCGTCAGCTCAATGGCGGGTCTGACTTCACAGCCGAGCGCAAGCGGATTTTATCATGCCCTTGAAGGAAACAGCCGCCGTCCTGAAATGGATGTCCGGCAGGTGGAAAGACTGTCGCAATACTGGGAATCCGTCCGTCAGTATTACAGTGAATTTGAAAGCGGGATGAAGTCTCCGCATACTGAGATTTATAATCATGAAATGCCGGGCGGCCAGTACAGCAATCTGCAGCAGCAGGCAAAAGGAGTCGGCCTCGGTGATCGCTGGAATGAAGTGAAAGACATGTACAGCGTCGTCAACCGCATGTTCGGCGACGTCGTGAAAGTAACACCTTCTTCCAAAGTCGTCGGAGATATGGCGCTTTACATGGTGCAAAACAATTTAACAGAACAAGATGTTTATGATAAAGGCGAAACGCTTGATTTTCCGGATTCAGTCGTTGAGCTCTTTAAAGGGCAGATCGGCCAGCCGCACGGCGGATTTCCGGAAAAACTGCAAAAGCTCGTTCTGAAAGGACAGACGCCGATCACGGTAAGACCGGGTGAGCTGCTTGAACCGGTATCTTTTGAAGGCATTAAAGAAGAATGGAAAGAAACACATCAGATGGAATTGAGTGATCAGGACGCAATCGCGTATGCTCTTTATCCGAAGGTGTTTACTGAATATGTTAAAACGGCTGAACGCTTCGGTGATATTTCCGTATTAGACACACCGACTTTCTTCTATGGCATGACACTCGGTGAAGAAATCGAAGTGGAAATCGAGCGCGGAAAAACGCTGATCGTGAAGCTTGTATCTATCGGTGAACCGCAGCCGGATGCAACACGTGTCGTTTATTTCGAATTGAACGGCCAGCCGCGTGAGGTGGTCATTAAAGATGAAAGCATTAAATCGTCCGTACAGGAAAAATTAAAAGCAGATCGGACAAACCCAAGCCACATTGCGGCATCCATGCCGGGAACCGTCATTAAATTGTTAACGGAAACCGGGGCAAAGGTGAATAAAGGCGATCATCTGATGATTAATGAAGCGATGAAAATGGAGACGACGGTACAGGCGCCGTTCTCCGGGACGATACAGCAGATTCATGTGAAAAACGGTGAACCGATTCAGACAGGCGATTTACTGATCGAAATTGAAAAAGCGTAAAATGAATATAAAAAACCTGATCCGCCCCCGTGTGCGATCAGGTTTTTTATGTGCCTCAGATGTTCCGCTGTTTTGATTCATAGCGGAAGCGGGCGATTAATAATAAGAAATAGCATAAGACGCCGAACAGGCCGGCAATAAAGAGCGAATGGGCAAGTGCAAAGCCGGTGGCCATTTCTGAATAAACAACCATGATTCCGGAGAGCGCCTGTAATACAACAAAGGCAAGAGCCGCTATCCAGCCCCCAAGAATCTGTTTTTGGTCTTTGTAGGAGCGCACCGCATGCGCAAAAGCGACAAGAATCCATACGAACAGAAGCAGCGCTGCCGTTCTGTGGCCCATCTGCACCCATTCCTGAAAATGAGACGGAAGCCCGTGGTTCAGCCTGCTGCAAAGCGGAACGTCAGGGCAGGCAAGGCTTGATTTCGTATGGCGCACATAAGCCCCCGTATAAACGACGATATACGTGTAAATCGAAAGGCCGATCATATGAAACTGCATTTTCCTGCCGATTCTCAGCGGCTTGACGAGCTTTTTGTCTGATTTATCAGCTTCAAATATGAGCAGCGTCAAAATCAAAACAGAAGCGAAAGAAATCAGCGATATGCCGAAATGAAGCGCCATAACGAGCGCATTTGATCCGAAAACAACCGCTAATGCGCCGAGAAGCGCCTGTAAAAATAAAAAGATAATGGACATAATGGCGAGAAAGGTTGTTTCACGGAAAACAGGCGTGACTTTTCTCCATGCCCAAAAAGCGAGACTCAGCACGAGAACGATTGAGACACCGCTTGCGAGTCTGTGGCTCCATTCAATGATAGAAGCGGCGTTAAGCTCCGGGAAAAACCGGCCGTGGCAAAGCGGCCACTGCCTTCCGCATCCGAGACCCGATCCTGTCTTTGTGACAAGAGCGCCGCCAATCAGCACGACGAGCATGACGAATGTCGTCAGCACTCCGAGCGCTTTCAAAGCTTTATTCATTTTACATTCACCTTCTTAACAAACTGGACAAAATGATATACGTACCAAGTGTAAGCGAATATGTGTTTTGTGGCAATTCTCAATTCTGTTTGTTCACAAAAATATAATAGAATCAGGACTTCTTAGATAATGGGGTTGATTATTCCAGATGGGTCTGATAGAAATAAAGTAACCGCTTTATTATGAAACCGGCGGATTTGGTAAAATTCATAAAAAGTTCACAAATAAATTCCTGTTTCTCGTTTAATATTTAAGAGGATGTTTTTTTACAGGTCATTATCTTGTATGATAGAGTTGCAGGTCTTAAAAAACCTGCTTTAGGTTTGTAAGGGAGGTTTACGTTATGGCTAATTCCAGAATTTTAAACGATACAGCTATAGACGGACAGATTGAAGAGACGACGGCATGGAAGGATTTCCTTTCGCTTATCAAAATAGGAATCGTCAATTCGAATTTAATTACGACTTTTACCGGCATGTGGCTTGCGTTACATATATCCGGTCTGAGTTTTTTAGGCAATTTAAACACCGTGCTTCTTACATTAATAGGATCTTCTTTGATCATCGCCGGTTCTTGTGCGGTTAACAACTATTACGACCGTGATATTGATCATTTAATGGAACGCACGAAAGTAAGACCGACGGTAACCGGAAAGATTCAGCCGAATCAAGCGCTGTGGTCAGGAATTTTACTCATTGCTTTAGGACTTATCATGCTTTTGATGACCACCGTGATGGCAGCAGTCATCGGTTTTATCGGCGTGTTTACGTACGTTGTTCTTTATACAATGTGGACGAAACGCCGTTATACGATTAATACGGTTGTCGGAAGTGTATCAGGCGCCGTGCCGCCGTTAATCGGCTGGACAGCGGTTGAAGGACACATCGGTGTTGTCGCGTGGGTTTTATTCATGATTTTATTCATCTGGCAGATTCCGCACTTTTTAGCGCTTGCGATTAAGAAGACGGAAGATTACAGAGCAGCGAATATTCCGATGCTTCCGGTAGTGCACGGCTTTGAAGTGACGAAAAGACAGATTATCGTCTGGGTCGCATGCCTGCTGCCGCTTCCGTTTTTCCTCGGCAGTCTCGGTCTTCCGATCGTCATTCTCGGCACTTTGCTGAATGTCGGATGGCTTGTTCTCGGACTGATGGGATTCCGCATGAAAAACATCATGAAGTGGGCAACTCTTATGTTTGTCTATTCGCTTAATTACATGACCATTTATTTTGTAGCGATGGTGGTCTTCACGCTGTTTTAATTGAATAATGAGCTTGTTTGATCGCCAAAACAAACAATGACAACTAGTAAACGCCGCCTTGACCTTTTGTTTAATCAGGCGGCTTTGCTTTTATACATAGATGGAATTTTAAGTAAAAAATCTCATATTTTAAGAAATGGGGAAATGAAGTATTTCGGCTGGAAGCAGTTTTACTGCTTGTGCATCTCGTACTGATTCAAAAAAGGGGTTGGGTGAAATGTTAAAGCGTTGGCGTCTTTTATCATTATTAGCCTTAGTGCCGCTTTTATTGAGCGGCTGTGGAAAACCGTTTCTGTCCACACTCAAGCCTGCCGGCGAAGTGGCTGATAAACAATATGATCTGACGGTGCTCAGCACACTTATCATGGTTGTCGTCGTTGCGGTCGTAGCAGTTATTTTCTTTTACGTCATTGTGAGATTCAGACGGTCGCGTATAGGGGAAGACACGATACCGAAACAGGTGGAGGGGAACCGTTTTTTAGAAATCACTTGGACCGTTATTCCGATCCTGCTTCTGATTATTCTTGTCATTCCGGTTGTCATCGATACATTGGCGCTGGCGGATACGTCGCCGATGGATAAGAAAAACCGTAAAGCAGAGGATGCGCTCGTGATTAATGTAAGGGCGAATTTATACTGGTGGGAATTCGAGTATCCTGATTACGGGTTTGTGACAAGTCAGGAGCTGATCGTTCCCACAGATGAACGCGTTTATTTCAAGCTGAAGTCCTCAGATGTGAAACACTCTTTCTGGATTCCGTCAGCCGGGGGAAAAATCGATACGAATACGGATAATGATAATACTTTCTTTCTGACCTTCGATTCTAAACGCAGCAAAGAAGCGGGAGAATATTTCTTCGGGAAATGCGCAGAGCTGTGCGGACCTTCACATGCGCTGATGGATTTCAAAGTGAAACCGCTGCCGTCAAAAGAATTTAAACAATGGACGAAAGCGATGAAAAATTATAAGCATACAACAGATTCCGGTTTAGCCGCGCAAGGAGAAGAGGTGTTTAAGGAAAAAAACTGCCTGAGCTGTCATGCGGTTGAGCCCAATGATAAACGGGCTGAAGCGGCAAGAACGGCTCCGAACCTCGCTACCTTCGGTGAACGGGTCAAAGTGGCCGGCATTAAGGATGCGAATAAAGAGAATATAAAAGCCTGGCTGAAAAATCCGGACAGCATTAAACCGGGCAATAAAATGACAGGCACTTATCCGAAGCTCTCGGACGCTGAAACGGATGCGCTGTATGAATATTTAAAAGGGCTGAAAGCGGAGAACAAGTGAGGACAGGGAGATATCAGGGGGGAGGTCGTAAATGATGAATACGCTTACAGGACAGCAGAGAAAAAGCTCTTTGCTTTGGGATTATTTGACGACGGTTGACCATAAGAAAATCGCGATTTTATATATGATCGCCGGGGGATTTTTCTTCGTCGTCGGCGGACTTGAGGCCATGCTTATCAGGATTCAGCTCTTGAGGCCGGGGAACGATTTTATGGGTGCGCAGCAGTTTAATGAAATTATGACGATGCACGGCACGACAATGATCTTCCTGGCGGCGATGCCGCTGTTATTCGGGCTGATGAACGCGGTTGTGCCGTTGCAGATCGGGGCGCGTGACGTATCATTCCCATTTTTGAATGCGCTCGGATTTTGGCTGTTTTTCTTCGGAGGCATCTTTTTGAATCTGAGCTGGTTTTTAGGAGGCGCTCCTGATGCAGGCTGGACGTCGTACGCGTCGCTTGCGCTGAATTCGAAAGGGCACGGCATAGACTTTTTCGTGCTCGGCCTGCAAATATCAGGCTTAGGTACGCTCATTGCGGGGATCAATTTTCTCGCCACGATTATTAATATGAGGGCGCCGGGTTTGACGTATATGAGACTGCCGCTGTTTACGTGGACGACATTTGTGGCGTCGGCACTCATTTTATTCGCATTTCCTCCGCTCACCGTCGGTTTGGCGCTGATGATGCTGGATCGTTTGTTCGGAACCAATTTCTTTAATCCTGAATTGGGAGGCAATACGATAATCTGGGAGCATCTGTTTTGGATTTTCGGGCATCCGGAAGTATACATTTTAATTCTTCCCGCCTTTGGGATTTTTTCAGAAATCATTCCCGTATTTGCGAGGAAACGTCTGTTCGGTTATTCGTCTATGGTCTTTGCGATCGTGCTGATCGGCTTTCTCGGGTTCATGGTTTGGGTTCACCACATGTTTACGACGGGACTCGGACCGATCGCTAATGCGATATTTGCGGTTGCGACGATGGCGATCGCGGTGCCTACCGGCATTAAAATTTTCAACTGGCTTTTGACCATCTGGGGAGGAAACGTCAAATTCACGACGCCTATGCTGTATGCCGTCGCCTTTATTCCTTCTTTCGTACTCGGAGGAGTCACGGGTGTCATGCTGGCGGCCGCAGCGGCAGATTATCAGTTCCATGATACGTATTTTGTCGTAGCGCATTTCCACTACGTCATTATCGGCGGCGTTGTGTTCGGCATCCTGGCGGGCGTGCATTTCTGGTGGCCGAAAATGTTCGGGAAGGTGCTTCATGAAACGATGGGGAAAATTTCGTTCGTCTTATTTTTTATCGGGTTTCATCTTACCTTCTTCATTCAGCATTTCCTCGGTTTGATGGGAATGCCGCGGCGCGTTTACACATATCTGCCCGGCCAGGGGCTTGATACCGGCAACCTGATCAGTTCAATCGGCGCGTTTTTCATGGCGGGCGCGGCTGCTTTACTCGTCGTCAATATTATTTATACCTCAATAAAGGGGAAATACGTCGGGAACGACCCGTGGCTGGACGGTCGTACGCTTGAATGGGCGGTCTCTTCGCCGCCGCCGGAATATAATTTTAAACAGCTTCCGTTTGTCCGGGGACTTGACCCGCTGTGGATTGAAAAGCAGGCCGGAAATGAAGGGATGGCGCCTGCAGAGCCTGTAGAGGACATTCATATGCCGAACGGCTCCATCATGCCGTTTATCATATCTTTCGGGCTGTTTGTCGCAGCGTTCGGGTTTTTATACCACTCCGATTATTCATGGGGGCTTCCGGTTATCTTCATAGGGCTCGGCATCACATTCTTTACCATGCTGCTTCGCTCTGTGGTCGATGATTACGGCTATCATATTCACAAAGAAGATCTGCCGAATGATGATAAAGGGGTGAAGGCGTAATGCAGCTGCAGGAAAAAATGACGGCTGAAACCTTTCCGGCTTCTCCTGAAAAAGCAACGCTGGAAGGGAAAAATAAGTTTTTGGGATTTTGGCTGTTTCTCGGCGGGGAAACGGTTCTGTTCGCCTCGCTATTTGCAACATTCCTTGCTTTACGGGAATCAAAAGCCGGAGGGCCGTCAACGGCTGAGATGTTTGAGCTGCCGATCGTATTTATCGCGACGATGCTTCTTTTAACGAGCAGCTTAACGAGTGTGTATGCGATGTATCATATGAAGAATTTCTCCTTTAAAAAAATGCAGGTGTGGCTTTTGGTTACCGTTTTATTGGGAGCAGGATTTTTAGGGGTGGAAATCTATGAATTTATGCATTACACTCACGAATTCGGCTTTACCATTACAAGCTCTGCGCTCGGCTCAGCGTTTTACACGCTCGTCGGCACACACGGAGCACACGTGGCGTTCGGGCTGTTGTGGATCAGCGCGCTGATGATCCGGAATGCGAAAAGAGGGCTCAGCCTTTATAATGCGCCGAAATATTATGTGGCCAGCTTATATTGGCATTTTATCGATGTCGTGTGGGTCTTTATCTTTACCGTTGTATATTTGATGGGGATGGTGGGATAACGATGGACGATAACAAAAACAGAGGGACTGTCAGTACGGATCTCGAATATCGGAAAAAGAAAAATGCCGAGGAGATGAAATATCAGGTCATATCCTTCGGTTTGATGATCGGCCTTACGCTTGTCGCGTTTTTGACGGTGGCTGCTGACGGCATTGCCGGATGGTTTACGATGCCGTTTCTGATCCTGCTTGCGGTCATCCAGGTCATCTTTCAGCTGTTTTACTTTATGCATATGAGCCAGAAGGGGCATGAAGCGCCGTCATTATTTCTGTATTCGGGAATATTTGTCGCGTTTATCACCGTGCTTGCATTTGTCACGATTATTTGGTGGTAATCGGGACGGCGGGGAGTGAGAGATTTGATTAATTTGGAAATGTTCGGGTTTCGCGCAATGTGGAGCCCGTATCTGTTTTGTATAACTGCCGTGATAACAGGTGTTTACTTTTACTGGTGCAGCCGGCATAAAGGACGTGTGGCCGCTAAGGAGAAGGTGCTGTTTGTGCTTTCCGCGCTATTTTTTTACACGGCTGCGGGAAGTCCGGTTGATTTATTGGGCCATGTGATGTTCAGTGCTCATATGACGCAGATGGCGGTTCTGTTTTTAGTCGTACCGCCGCTGTTGATTTCCGGAATTCCCGGCTGGGCATGGAAAAAACTGATCTTCCGTCCTGTCGTAAAGCCGCTGTTTTCGTTCTTTTCAATGCCGCTTATCGCATTAGTGCTGTTTAACGGTATTTTTTCACTGTATCACATCCCGTTTATATTTGATTTCGTCAAAACGGATTCGCTGTATCACACGCTGATGAACGGACTCATCTTTGTAACGGCGTTTTTTATGTGGTGGCCGCTTGTGCATAAGGTGGACGGTCTGCCCCGTCTCAGCGGTTTAATGAAGCTGGGGTATATTATGGCAGACGGGATTCTGTTAACGCCCGCCTGCGCGCTCATTATGTTCAGCGGGGCGCCCATGTATGCCACGTATACAGATCCGGCGGCTTGGGCCGAAGCAATGAAGCTTTGCGTTCCTTTAGATTTGCTGGAGGAGATCCCTTTATCCGGACCGGAGATGTTCAACACGCTGCCTCCTCTGGAAGATCAGCAGCTTGGGGCAGTACTGATGAAAATCATTCAAGAGGCAGTCTACGGAACATATTTGGCTGTCATCTTTTTTCAGTGGGTCAGAACGGAACGGGAAAAAGATACGCCGTCAGAGCCGCCGTATATCGAGCATACCGTCTCATGAAAAAAAGTACAGCAGAATATGCTGTACTTTTTTATTACATTTGCACTGTTTTTAATGACTCTTCCAATTCAAGCAGTAAAGCTTTGCTTTCAGCGACGACATGTTCCGGAAATTCTTCAGCGCTGCCGTATTCTACGCCGTGCGGATAATAATGCTTTCCTAAAAGAGGGGCCTTCAGCTGAATCACGGCCCGGCTGCCGCCGACATCGCCCTCTTTTGCCGTTCCTTGAATCCGCAGATAAAATGTCCCCTCAGGTACTGAAAACTTTTTGTCGTAAGTCACTCTTTCATAATCCCATTGTCCAGCCAGAATGAGCCCTTTACCTTCCATCAGATCATTCAAGCGGCTGAGCTCCGCTGTTACCCCTTCAAGACCGCTGTTTTCAAACTTCAAACCTTCCCCCTCCTTTTAAAAATGCCCTTTCCTGACAATCATAGTATGAAAGCGTTACACTTTCAATGATTCATACGGTGAAAGTATGCAAAAAGAAAAATTTGACGACAATAGTAGCAGAAAAAAGGAGGAATTCCGCAATGACAAAGATCAATAAGCTCATGACGTCAGACTTGCAATATTGTACAGTATTAGATAATGTATATGAAGCTGCGGTGAAGATGAAAGACGCGGATGTCGGCGCCATTCCGATAGTGGATGAAGACGGCGCCACCCTTGTCGGGATCGTGACAGACAGAGATCTCGTATTACGGGGAATTGCTTCAAAAAAGCCGAACTCTCAAAAAATAACCGACGCAATGACAGAGCGGGTTATCAGTGCAGAAGAAGACGCCTCTGTGGAGGAGGTGCTCCATTTGATGGCTGAACATCAGCTCAGAAGAATTCCCGTCACAAAGGATAAAAAACTGGTCGGCATTGTTACGCTCGGCGATCTTTCGTTGGCCGAGCAATCAAATGAGCAAGCAGGCCGGGCGCTGTCTGACATTTCTGAAGACGGCGGTCCGGAGGGGTTTATCCATTAAACATAAATCACGGACGATGCAAATAGGCTGTACTGTATAAGAGTAAACAAAAACAGAACGGTTTGAACATATGGGGGTGAGAGGTTGAAAAATATCGCAAGGGCTCTCGTTATCCTTTTGCTTATTTACGGAGCGTATGTTCTGTTTATACAATATGGATCGGCTCCTCAGAAAAAGACGGATCAGGAGGAGCCTCAGGTTTCCAATGAAGAAGAGAGCGGAAAACGGCTGAAAATGCCGTCATCCGGACTGCTTTCTCTCATGGGGAAATCTGCCGCCGATGTGAAAAAGAAACTTGGGGAACCGTCTCGGAAAGATCCTTCTGCCTACGATTACGAGTGGTGGGTGTACAACCAGGGGAAAGACCAATACGTACAAGTCGGTATTTTGAATGATAAGGCCGTGACTTTATACGCTTCGGGAAGCGGCATCAACGCAAAACCGTTTAAGATCGGCGAATCGACGGGCGAAGTTTTTAAAACGACGCAGGTTTCTCCTTTTGTCAATGTGACTGACAAGGGAAACACGTATCGGTTCGAATTTTCTGAAGAAGATATCAATACCCGTCCCACCGTTAAGATAGGCGGAATGTATGTTCAGCTGTACATGGACAAATTTGACGGGAATCTGTCAAGCATCAGGGCATTTGATGCGGAAACACTTGTGAAACAAAGGCCGTATGAAGTCATGTACAGAGGAAAGCTGACAGAATCCGAACCTGTTTCTGATAAAAAATGGAACGACATTGAACGAGCGAGTGAGCAGCAGATTCTCGACATTACAAATGTCATCCGCGTGAAACACGGACTTGCAAGGCTGAAATGGGACGAAGGCGCCGCAAAAGTGGCATTCGGCCACAGCAAGGACATGAAGGATAACAAGTATTTCTCTCACGTCTCAAAGAAATACGGGACACTGAAGGACCGCTTGGAAAAAGGCGATGTGAAATACCGGGAGGCCGGTGAAAATATTGCCTACAACTATGTGGACGGTCCTGCAGCCGTGGAGGGCTGGCTGAACAGCGAAGGCCACAGAAAGGCGCTGTTAAGCCCGGATTATACGCACCTCGGTGTCGGCGTGGACCGGAAGTATTATACGCAAAACTTCATTAAGCCTTGGCAGTAAAAAACCGCAGAGGGGCGCGTCCTCCGCGGTTTTTTTATGTTTTTTCGCGAGCGGCGCTCCTGCCGAAAAAAACAATTTATATATATACCTGCTTTTTTTCGCAATTTAGGCGAACATTAAGGCGCATGAACCGATACATTATAGCAGGCAAAACTTTTCGGAGGGGGTGAGAATTGTGGCGAATCAGCAATCACGGCAATCAATCGATGATTTTAAACAATTCGTAAAAAAGCATCCCAAACTGATCCAAAATGTTCGCAAGGAACAAAGAAGCTGGCAGGAAGTCTATGAAAATTGGGTGCTTCTGGGCGAGGATGATCCGATATGGAGCCCTTTTAAAGACGAGGCCGTTCAGCCTTCTTCCGACGCGGAAACCAAACAGGAACCAGCTGAAAAAAACGATTTCGTTTCAAAAATGGTCACTGCCGTCAAAAAGATGGATATCAACCAAATGAATGAGCAGATCAATAAAATGAGCCAATCCATTTCATCATTGCAAAGCCTTTTAAGCCAATTTTCGGGGAGCAGCACGAAGCAGCCCCGGCAAGGCTCCGGACAACATCCTTTTTCGTTCAGGAAGGATTAAAGAAGGGGATCGTGTATGCGAAAAGAGGTTCAGGAATTCATATCCGCAGATGAGGAACGGAAACGGTTTATACGGCAGCGTCCCGTCTGGTACCGCAGACTTGCGAGAAAACCGGACGATCTCAATTCCTTTCAGCTTGACATGATGAATTTTTATGAAAAGACGATACCGCATCGGGTAAGCCAATTCTCAAACGGGATTCAAATGGCGCAGATGATGATGCAGATGGTTCACGCCATGCGTTCACAGGATTAAAAAGCGTTTAAACGCCGCATTTTCCAATTGGGTGGTTTCATGGTAAACTAGCAACTGGAGGTGCGTATTTATGTATGCAACAATTGAGTCCGTCAAGCTTCAAAGTGAAGCGGAGCAGCTTGCCGGCATGATTCTGCAGTCTGAGACGGCTGAAAATTACCGCGATTGTTACAAGCGTCTCCGTGAAGATGAAGAGGCAGGGCGGATCATTCGTTCTTTTATGAGCGTTAAAGAGCAGTATGAGGATGTGCAGCGCTTTGGCAAATACCATCCTGATTATAGAGAGATTTCCCGCAAAATGAGAGAAATGAAGCGGGAACTGGATTTAAACGATAAGGTGGCCGAATTTAAAAAAGCGGAGACTGAGCTTCAGTCGCTGCTTGACGAGATCAGCATTGAACTCGGAACGGCCGTCTCGGAGCATGTAAAAGTTCCGACGGGGAATCCTTATTTTGACGGCCTGTCATCCTGCGGCGGCGGCTGCGGTTCCGGCGGCGGCTGCGGATGCAAAGTTTCCTGACGAGACGGCCGTCTCGTCTTTTACATAAAATGAACAGAAAGTCAGGCGGGTGATCATGATGGAAAATAAGCGCCAAGGCATAATCGTATATCTGCATTCCTTAAAACACAGCAAAATGCTGAGAAAATTCGGCAACGTTCATTATGTTTCCAAGCGGCTGAAATACGTTGTGCTGTATTGCGATATGGATCTAATCGAAAAAACAATGGAAAAGATTTCTTCTTATTCTTATGTGAAGAAGGTAGAGCCTTCTTATAAACCTTTTTTAAAGCTGGAATTTGAATCAAAGCTTGATAAAGCGAAAGAGTACGATTATAAAATCGGCATATAAAAAAATCCCCGCAGATACCTGCGGGGTCCTTCTATTCCTTAACAAGTTAAGGAGAAGGAAAAGGGAGAGGAGAAACCGGAGGAAGAACTTATGGGGAAACGTAAGTCTTCTCCGCGGTTGGCAACAACATCATTCATTGATGCTGTTACACGTAGTCTTGACAGGAATGTGAATATGTATACACGTTTTTCACGTTCATTGTTTGAAAGAATGCTTTATGATAAGATAGGGATTGTTTTGATACATAACGGCTCAGCCGATGAGAAACATCAAAGTTTTCAGAAAAAGTGGTGTGAATAATGAGAGTAATTTCCGGTTCAAGAAAAGGACGAGCCTTAAAGGCTGTGCCGGGCACATCAACAAGGCCGACGACGGATAAAGTAAAAGAGTCTATTTTTAATATGATCGGCCCGTATTTTGACGGAGGAACGGGGCTGGATTTGTTTGCGGGGAGCGGCGGTCTCGGGATTGAAGCGCTGTCGCGCGGATTTGACCGCTGTATCTTTGTGGATCGTGATTTCAAAGCCATCCAAACGGTAAAAGCGAATATCAAAGCGCTTGATCTGCTGTCTTCAGCGGAAGTATACCGCAATGATGCAGAGCGGGCCCTCTATGCCGCGGCGAAACGGGAAGAAGGTTTTGACGGAATTTTCTTAGATCCTCCGTATAAGGAACAAAAGCTGAAAGCGCTTATCGAAATGATTGATGAGCAGAACATGCTGAATGAAGACGGTTTTGTCGTAGCCGAGCATGATAAAGCCGTTGCGCTTCCTGAAGCCGTCGGCGCGCTTTCTGTAACAAGAAGGGAAATTTACGGGCTTACAGGAGTGACGATATACCGAAATAGGGGGTAATGATGTGGCAAGTATAGCTGTATGTCCCGGAAGTTTTGATCCCGTTACCTACGGACATCTGGACATTATCAGACGGGGGGCAAACGTGTTTGAGCAGGTGTACGTATGCGTGCTCAATAATTCTTCTAAGCAGCCGCTGTTTACAGTTGAGGAACGATGTGAGCTGTTAAGAGAAGTGACAAAAGACATACCGAATGTTACGGTCGAGACGTCACAGGGACTGTTAATCGACTATGCGAAAAAAAAGCGGGCGAAGGCGATTATCAGGGGGCTCAGAGCCGTTTCTGACTTCGAATATGAGATGCAGGGGACTTCCGTCAACCGCGTGCTCGACGAATCAATAGAAACTTTTTTTATGATGACGAACAATCAGTACTCTTTTTTAAGTTCAAGCATCGTAAAAGAAGTCGCAAAATATAACGGGCCTGTTTCAGAGTTTGTTCCTTCGGAAGTTGAACAGGCGCTGAAGCAGAAATTTAAAGGATGAGAAGCGCTGATTGGCGTCTCATCCTTTTTTTGTCCGTGCTGACAGCCTGTAACAATAAATCAATGCGTATACGGCGAGAGCTGTCAGCGTGATAGCGGGCCCGGTTTCAACAAGCGTATTCCATCCGCTGACGGCAGCAGATCCCGCTTCCTGATCGCGGAAAGGGAGGAATACGGACTGGTAAGGTTCGTCCAATGCAAGGTAAAGCGGCTTCCACAGTAAGAGAATAAAGAGTGCGGCATAAATGCCCTGAAGGATACGCGCCGCGAAAAACGGTTTAAAGCGGATATCTGTTTCCGATAAAATACCGGCTACCTGGGCCTGTACGGAAAGGCCGCTGAACCCGAGAATAAAACTCACAATCATGGCTTTCGGCAGCAAGGCGGCATCAGCTTCACTGACCAGCTTGCTCCCAAGTGTAATTTCAAACATCCCGCTGATAAGAGGGATGTCCAGATTTGCCGGAAGATGAAAAAGCGAAAGCAGCGCGTTTGTAAATACAGAAAGCACATCCATGACTTGTACGATTGATAATAACCGGCTGAAAACCGAAAACAATATAATAAAACCGCCCACCATCAGCAAGGTTTGTACAGAAGAGGTGACGGCGTCGCCCAAAATTTTTCCGAGCGGCCGCTTTTCCGAAAGCCGCGCCTTGTGGAGGGCCAGAAATGCTTCCTTCAGAGAAGGGAGAGCGATCGTCTTTTTACCGGTATACACCGCTTCTTCTTTCCGTCCGTATGAACGCATCGTCAGGCCGACGGCGATGTTTCCGAGATAGTGAGCCGATGCCAGCAGAATGCCGAGAGACGCGTTATGAAAAAAGCCGACCGCCACAGCAGCGAATATAAATAACGGATTGGATGAATTGGTAAAAGAGACGAGGCGTTCAGCCTCTACTCTGGAGATTTGTTTATCCTGGCGCAGCCGTGCAGTCAGCTTCGCGCCGGCCGGATTGCCTGAAGCCATGCCCATAGCCAGTACAAATCCGCCGACCCCCGGCACTCTGAAAATGGGACGCATAAAGGGTTCGAGTAAAAGGCCGACAAACTTGACAATGCCGAATCCGATTAAAAGCTCAGATAGAATAAAAAACGGAAGCAATGAAGGAAAAACTACCTCCCACCACATGGAAAGACCGGTTTTGGAGGCTTCGAATGAGGCCTGAGGGTGTGAAATAACCGTCGCCGTCAAAAAAATGAAAAACAATGAAATCAAAAATGTATGAAACTTAGACAAATTCATTCTTACCTCCCCGATGCTAAAATTGCACACTGACATTTATATCATGATAAAATATAGAACAGACCTTAAAGGCGGCCGGGCAAGTACCTATTTGTCATCCTGTACTAATATACGAGCATAGGGGTTCAATTTAGACCATAGAATTCATGTATAGGATGTCTATTAGGGGGTTCGTCGCGTTGGCCAAACCTACAATCGGGTTAGCGTTAGGTTCGGGAGGGGCAAGAGGCATCGCTCATCTCGGAGTGTTATCCAGTTTACATAAGCATCAGATTCCAATTGATATGATTGCCGGCAGCAGCATGGGAGCATTAGTCGGAAGCTTTTATGCGGCCGGGCATGACGTGGCCACGATGAAAAAAGTCGCCAAAGCATTTAAGCGGCGGCTGTACGCGGATTATACGATGCCGAGGCTCGGATTTTTAAAAGGAGACCGCATCAGGCAGCTCGTTCATGCCTATACGTACGGCAAGCCGATAGAAGAACTGCGGATCCCGCTCGGCATTGTGGCCTGCGACCTTCAGACCGGCGAAAAGCTTGTTTTTACGAAAGGTTCAGTATCCGAAGCCGTCCGTGCGAGCATCAGCATACCGGGCGTTTTCGTCCCGCAAAAAATGAACGGACGTATGTTAGTCGACGGCGCGGTGGTCGACAGAATCCCGGTTTCCGCCGTAAAAGATATGGGTGCTGATATCGTCATCGCCTCTGACGTATCCCGGGTGAAAAAAACGGAAAAGGCGGCACATATTTTTGATGTAATCATGCAAAGTATGGATATACTGCAAAATGAATTGGTCCGTCACCAGACCATTGCCGCAGACGTCATGATCCGCCCTTCTCTTGAATCATTCAGCTCAAGTTCTTTTGCCAACATTGATCATATGATCACAGCGGGCGAAGAAGCCGCAGACCGGATGATCGGCCGGATTAAACAAGAAATAGAGAACTGGGAGGGCTAGCTCATATGAAAGCAAAACATTTTCGCTGGGTGTTTATCATCCTGATCTTATTAATCGCTGTTACATTTATTAAGCTTCCGTATTACATCACACAGCCGGGAGAAGCATCAGAGCTGAGACCGCTGATTAAGGTGGACGGAGGCTATCCTGAAAAAGGAAGCCTTTCCTTGATGACTGTCAAAGTAGGCCCCGCCAATCCGTATACATATCTTTGGGCGAAAGTGCATCCTTACGATGAAATCGTCTCTGATGAAAGCATAAAAGAAGAGGGCGAATCGGACTCGGATTATATGAAGCGCCAGCTGCAAATGATGAAAAGCTCCCAAGAAAACGCGGTCATTGCCGCTTATCAAAAAGCCGGGAAACAGGTGAAATACTCATTTAACGGCATTTATGCCAGTTCAGTCGTCTCTGACATGCCGGCAAAAGGAAAAATAGAGGTCGGTGATAAAATCATCAGCGCGGACGGGAAAACATACGAATCCGCTGAAAAGCTGATTGATTATATCAGCAGCAAAAAAGCGGGGGAAAAAGTAACGTTTCACATTGAACGGGACACGAAAGAAAAGACCGTTGACATTGTGCTGAAATCATTCCCGGACGACCCGAAAAGAGCGGGAATCGGCGTCGCATTATATACGGACCGGAACGTGAAAGTGAAGCCGGATCTTCATTTCAGCATTGAAAACATCGGCGGGCCTTCTGCGGGTCTCATGATGTCTTTAGAAATTTACAATCAGCTGACAAAACCTGACGAAACAAAAGGCTATAATATAGCCGGAACGGGGACAATCGACGTGGACGGCAAAGTCGGACCGATCGGCGGAATCGATCAGAAAGTCGTCGCCGCAGACAAAGCGGGAAAAGATATTTTCTTTGCGCCGAATCAAAACGGAGCTGAAAATTCTGATTACAAAAATGCGGTAAAAACGGCGAAAGCAATCAAGTCCGATATGAAGATCGTCCCTGTCGATACCATGCAGGACGCACTTGACTATTTGGATCAGCTGAAAGTAAAAAGCACCTGATACAGACAGGTGCTTTTTTTACGCATTCAAAAAACGCTTTTCGTCTTCATCATAGCGGATCGGCGCTTGTGAAAATTCCTGTTTCTCAAACAATGTGCGTTCAGGTTCGTTTATCGGCAGGCTGTAAACCCGTCCCGCCAGTATGTCCAGATCCAGAGCGGGATGAGAGAAAGAAGAGAGCTTGCTGACGAGAGGTGCGGTAAGCTCTTTTTTCTTTGCTGACAGGTACGCCTGTCCTTTTTTCGTCATTCCGAGAAGACGGATATAAGGAGCGCTTGAAGGCTGTAAGAGCCGATGTATGTCTTCCTTTTTCGTCCGTGTCAGAATGTGCGTGTTCATCCGCTGCAGCCTCGTCCACGTGTATCGTTTTGTTTTCAATCGTTCCATCATTTCGCGATAGGATCGGGCTTGTCTGATGGTGCGCAGAATTCTGTGCTCAAGGCCTTCTTCCACTTCATAGATTCGGCTCAATTCTTCAGCGGAAAGAGTGCTGAGGCTGTATTTTACATATGAAAAATAGTCTTCCGTGCTGTGCCATATTCCGTATGAATTTCTGTATGCCTCCAGCTCACGCGCAGACGCTTCCGGGAGAAAGCTCCTTGCGGCCGCCGTTCCTTTTTCTATCAGCGCTTTCCGGATGCTTGTTGCGCTGGCTATCCGGCTGTTATCTCCGGGAAGCTCGGCGTCATGATACTGGGAAGCGATTCTGGCTGTCGTATAAGGCTTCATAGCGGAACCGGAGGTGTGTATCGCTCTAACGTAGTGAAAACCGAGAATATTGTTCGGCTTGGACAAATCGAGCATGTCCCGCCCTTTGAATATGTGTGAAAAAGCTTTTGAGGCGGCAGCCGGATAGCTGAGACCCTTTTTCAGCTCCTCTTTCAGAATCAGGCTGCAGTCATCTTCCTTTCGGCTGAACGCTTCAGACGCTTCAATAAAGGCTTCGATCCGCCCGTTTTCGCTGCCGAAAAACAAGCTGCTGCATCCTAAATGATGAAGAAGCGAAACGCTGCCGCGCGCGAATAATTCCGCTTTTTGTACGGCATATATATAAGGGAGCTCAATGACGATATCCACGCCGTTTTCCAGCGCCATTTTTGTCCGGGCCCACTTTGAGACGGCGGCCGGTTCCCCACGCTGCAAAAAAGGGCCGCTCATCACCGCCGCCGCGACGCTGCTGTCCGTTTTGATTTTTGCTTGTTCCGCATGATAGCGGTGTCCGTTATGAAAGGGATTATATTCAACAACCAGGCCGACTGCTTTCATATTTGTCCCGCCTTTCTTGCTATGTTTTGCTTCGTGTGGTACATTTGCAAATGAAGTGCATATTTTAGTCCGTTTCGTTTAGTGTATGCATAGCCTATCCGGCTGTCAACGATTGCATGACGGCGGCATTATGCTGTAAAGAAAAAATATTGACAAAAACATTCTGAAAAGCTATAATCATGTTTGTTGCTTTCCTGAGGTGATACAAATGAAATGGACGATTTATCAGCTTCATCAAATGGCGAAAAAGAGCTTTGAATTTGATGAAACAGTTGAGTTAAATGAGCTGACAAAATTGAATTCTGACATCCGCCGCATTTCTCCTGTCCGGGTGAAGGGCCGTGCGGAGATTGAATCCAAGCAAGTTTCGTTTGACTTTACGATTTCAGGCGAAATGGTTTTGCCGTGCTCAAGAACTTTAGTTGATGTGCCGTATCCATTTACAATCGCGACAAAAGAACTGTTTAGATTTCATAAGTCGGATGATATAGAAGATGAGGACGTTCATATTGCTGAAGACGATATCGTCGACTTAACTCCGATCATAAAAGAAGAGATTCTTTTAGAAATTCCTATGCAAGTCTTTTGTGAAACTGAACAAAAAGAAGGAGCCGCTCCCCAAGTGGGGAAGGATTGGCAAGTGATTTCTGAGGAAGACAAGAAAAATCAAATCGACCCCAGACTTGCAGATCTGAAAAAGCTCTTAACACAAGATGATGAATCTTAACTCTTTAAGGAGGTGGGAATAATGGCTGTACCTTTTAGAAGAACTTCTAAAATGAAAAAAAGATTGCGCCGTACACATTTCAAACTAAATGTACCTGGTATGACAGAATGCCCGTCATGCGGAGAGATGAAATTGTCTCACCGTGTATGTAAAGCATGCGGATCATACAACGGCAAAGACATAAATGTTAAAAGCAATTAATGTATGAAGAAAAGCGCGGGAATCTCGGTTCCTGCGCTTTTCTTTTTTTTGTCCCTCCCGCCTGCTTCCGCCGAAAAAATTGTGAGCCCCAGTAGTCTATCTAATCTATCAGCGGCATATGTATGAAGTAAATGAGCAAATATGGAGGGAGATACGATTGACGATAACGAGACAAGACGCGTGGACGCAAGATGAAGATTTGCTGCTGGCCGAAGTGGTGCTCAGGCATATTCGGGAAGGCGGGACCCAGCTTTCCGCTTTTGAAGAAGTCGGCAGAGCGCTGACGAGAACGGCTGCCGCCTGCGGGTTCAGATGGAATTCTTATGTCAGAAAACAATATCAGTCAGGGATAGAACTGGCGAAAAAACAGCGGAAGGAATTAAGAAAGCAGATCGGGGTGCATTCCGCCAATCTGCCGGGAACCGTCAAACAGCCTCCGATCCGCAGGGCGGAAGGAGAAAAAGAGCTGTCCATTGATGATGTCATTTTGTTTCTGCAGCAATTTAAAGAGTCGCCGGCCGCAGCGGATGTGCGTCATGAAAAAGAAAAACTCACAGAACAGCTGACCGCGCTGCAAAAAGAAGTCGAGGATCTGCGTGAGGAAAATGAAAGCTTGAGAAACAAGCTGGAGATGACGGAAGAAGATTATAAAGCGCTAATTGACATTATGGACAGAGCGAGAAGGATGGTCAATTCAAAAGAAGACGACAGAAAATCGGCGCAGAGCCTGTAAAATGAACCGGCCTGGGGGCGGCGCCCGGCCGGTTTTTTATTATGCCGTTTCTCCGGATGTCATTTCACCGTCCATATCGGGATGCCAGATATAAGGATTTTCTCCTTTATCACGCGCCATATCATATTTAACGGGCTCAAAATTCATCTTATCCCAGAAATCTGCAGATTTCATGCGTGAATTTGTCCTGATCGGCATTCTGAAGGATTTTGCAAAATCAACAAGCGCTTTTCCGTATCCGTTGTTTTGATAGCCCGGAAGAACCTCAAGCTTCCAAAGTTCCAAAAAGTCCTGACGCTGATCAAAATACGGATTCGCGCCTCCGTTTACCTGATATAAACTCATTCTCGCCACTAGTTTATCCCCGAAGTAAATCCCGTAAAAAGGCGAGGTGCTGTCATTTTCAATGATATTATCCTGAAGATCTTCAAGCATCGACAGCTCCTGCATCCCGTATTCCTTAAACCTTTTAAATTCTTCGAGTGTCTTAAAGTTGATGAGCAGTCGCTCTATTTTCAACACAAACTCCCCCTTTGTTGTGTTCTACCATTATTGTAAACGCTTTAATTGAAAATTCCAACTATAATATGCTTGCCAGTCTTTTTGCTCAAAACGAAATTGAAGTAATTTGCGGCGGCTTCTGCTATGATAATATGGAAAAATGCAGATATAGGGTGTGACAGTGTGAAAATCGGAATTATCGGCGGCGGAGCGGTAGGTCTTTTATGTGCTTACTACTTATCGTCCCGCCAACAGGTAACGGTCATTACGCGGCGGACGGAGCAGGCTGATGCGATTAACTCAGGCGGTATACGGCTTTTGAAAGACGGAATAGAATGTACGGCGGCATGCAGAGCGCAAACAGGCATCACTTCCGGATTCGACCTCTTAATCGCAGCCGTTAAACAGCACCAGCTAAGTGCTGTGTTGCGGGATCTTGAGATGATAAAAGGGACGAATGTGCTGTTTTTGCAAAACGGCATGGGACACATACACGACATTAAAGATTGGCATACGGATCATTCGCTTTATGCCGGCACTGTTGAGCACGGAGCAAAAAAGATTTCAGATCATGCCGTTGAACATACGGGAGCGGGAGCCGTAAGGTGGAGTGTATTCAGCGCTTCCCGGCCGGAAACGCTCAAAAGCATCTTTTCCGGCATGCACCGGGATTTTCCCGTATATGATGAAAACGACTGGTATCGGCTATTAACGGGAAAACTGATCATAAATGTATGCATTAACCCGTTAACTGCATTGCTGCGCGTGAAAAACGGAGAGCTGGTAACAAATGACGCTTACAAAAAATATATGAGAAACGTGTTTGAAGAAGCGGAGACAATACTTGGCCTCGCCGATAGGGAAAAAGCGTGGAACAAGGTTTGCGAAGTTTGCAGACTGACGGAAAAAAATCATTCTTCCATGCTCGTCGATATCATGGCAGGCAGGCGGACAGAGGCCGATGCGATTATCGGCTACCTTGTAAAAGAAGCGGAAAGCCGCGGATTGCCGGCCGTTCATCTCACGTTTTTACACCGCAGCATAAAAGCGTTAGAAAGAAACTGAAACAAAGTCTTTTGAGGTTTTCCGGTAACATGCTATACTCATTTCGGAAACCTAACTATTTATTGGAGAAAGGAAGTTCCAGACAGATGCAGCTAACTGAACTTTCCATCAAAAGTCAAAATAAGTTTGTGCAGCACTATATAGATGGAGAAAACATGTCTTCATTTTTTGATTATGATATTCATTCAGAGGACGTATGGCAAAAGCGGCTTCATGACTTGTCTTCGCGGCCGTTTGCCAGAGAAGAATTAGCGGATTATTTATCCTCCTATCACGAAAAATTTCACTCCGCCGCCATGCAGGCCTCCATCGAAAAACTGAGAGATCCAAAAAGCGCAGCGGTTGTAGGCGGCCAGCAGGCCGGTCTTTTAACGGGGCCTCTTTACACCATACATAAAATTATCTCCATTATCGTACTTGCCAGACAGCAGGAAGAGGCGTTACAGATTCCTGTTGTTCCGATTTTCTGGGTGGCGGGTGAAGATCACGATCTGGAAGAAATCAATTTTGTGCATACGTCAGCAGAGAATAAAGGTCCGGTGAAACAGAAACTGCCGCAGTCGTACTGGAAAAAAACATCGGCGGCTAAAACCGAGCTTGATCAGGAAAAATGCGAGGCTTGGATTGATGAAGTGTTCGCTGCTTTTGAGGAAACGGATCACACAAACACACTCCTTCAGAACGTGAAGCGATGTTTACGCTCATCAGAGACATTCACGGACTTTTTTGAGCTGTTGATCGCCGACTTGTTTCAAGAAGAAGGCCTTATTCTGATGAATTCGGGAGATCCGGGGATTAAAAAGCTGGAAACGGGTATGTTTCAGCAGATTTTAAAACACAATCATGAGCTTGCCAAAGCCGTGTCAGACCAGCAGAGTCTTATGCGGGAAGCCGGTTATCACCCGATTATTGAATCGGACAAAGATCAGGCCAATCTGTTTTACGAACACGAGGGAGAGCGTTTCTTAATTGAAAAAGAAAACGGCGTTTTTGTCATTAAGGAGCTTGACCTGAAGTGGACGAACGACGAGCTTCATACCCATATGGAAGAAAAACCGGAATGTTTCAGCAATAACGTTGTGACAAGGCCGCTTATGCAGGAGTTTCTCATTCCGACTCTGGCGTTTATCGCGGGGCCGGGGGAGATCAATTATTGGGGTGAGCTGAAGCAGGCTTTCTCATTAATGGGCTTTCGCATGACGCCGGTAGTGCCGAGACTGAACATTACGATTCTTGAGCGCCATATTGAAAAGAAGCTTTCAGAACGGAATATCCCGCTTCAGGAAGCGATCGAACACGGCACCGGACACCTGAAAGACACTTATTTTGAAGAGCAGATTCCAAAAGAGTTTTCTTCTGTAATGGAACAGGCGAAGTCGCAGATTGAAGCTGTCCATAAACGCGCAAGGGACGAAGCGCTGAAAGTCGATTCAAGCCTTGAGCCGCTCTTACAGAAGAATGCCGCCTTCATTCAAGATCAGCTCTTGTTTTTAGAACGGACGGTAACGAAAAGAATTGAAGAAAAAGAAGGCTTTGTGCTGCGTGACTATGAAAGAATCCAAAACAGCATCAGACCGCTCGGCGCTCCGCAGGAACGGATTTGGAATGTGATGTATTATCTGAACCGCTACGGTCCAAAATTCTTCACAACCTTCAAACATCTGCCATTTTCTTTTCAAAACCAACATCAGATTGTCAAACTTTGAAATAAAGTTTTAAAGAACCCTGAATAGTTCAGGGTTTTTTTTTATGTGTAAACAGTGTAAAATGAGGTTGTGGAGAGAAGTGGCGGATAGTGGTGAGTTTAGGGGAGAAAGTGGGGGTCCTTATCATGTTTATGGGTGAATACCGGCATACTGTTGATGCAAAGGGCCGCATGATCGTACCCGCAAAATTCAGAGAAGGCCTCGGTGAGCAGTTTGTGCTGACCAGAGGACTGGACCAATGCCTTTTCGGCTATCCGATGAATGAATGGAAGCTGATTGAAGAAAAGCTGAAGGCTCTGCCGCTCACCAAAAAAGACGCCCGCGCATTTACCCGATTCTTTTTTTCCGGTGCGACCGAATGCGAACTGGACAAGCAGGGAAGGGTTAATATTGCGTCATCTCTTCTGAACTACGCAAAACTGGAAAAAGAATGTGTTGTCATCGGGGTTTCCAATCGAATTGAATTGTGGAGTAAGGTAATATGGGAACAATACACAGAAGAGCAAGAAGATTCATTCGCTGAAATTGCTGAAAACATGATTGGATTTGATATATAATGGATCTTCGTGCATCACAACAACAACTGACAATTCAATTCATTCCTTATAAAGGTGGGACCGACACAAATGTTTCAGCATAAGACAGTACTTCTTCGTGAAACCGTCGACGGTTTAAATATCAAACCGGACGGAACCTATGTGGACTGCACCCTTGGCGGCGCCGGGCACAGTACATATTTATTGCAGCAATTATCGGAAAAAGGACGCTTGATCGCCTTTGACCAAGATGACACAGCACTTGAAAACGCAAAGAAAACATTGTCCGAATACAAAGGACAGCTTATTCTGGTGAAAAGCAACTTTCGTTATTTAAAAGAGTGTTTACATGAACACGGCATTACGAGTGTTGACGGAATTTTATTTGATTTAGGAGTATCCTCTCCGCAGCTTGATACACCGGAACGGGGATTCAGCTATCATCATGACGCACCGCTGGACATGAGGATGGACCAGTCGGCCGCCCTTACGGCGAAAGAAGTCGTAAATGAATGGCGGTATGAGGACCTTGTGAGGATTTTCTTTAGATACGGAGAAGAAAAATTCAGCAAGCAGATCGCCCGAAAAATTGAAGAGGCAAGAGAAAAATCGCCTATTCAAACAACCGGCCAACTGGTCGATCTAATAAAGGACGCGATACCGGCTCCGGCGAGAAGAAGCGGAGGTCATCCGGCCAAACGTGTTTTCCAAGCCATTCGAATCGCCGTAAACGACGAGCTTCAAGTATTTGAAGAGGCCCTCTTGCAAGCGATAGAGGTGCTGAAGCCGGGCGGAAGGGTGTCTGTGATCACTTTTCACTCGCTGGAAGACAGAATGTGCAAGACGACATTCAAGGAAAAATCATCACTTCCCGAACTGCCTCCGGGTCTTCCCGTGATACCGGAAGAATTTGAACCGGAATTAAAACTGATTACGAGAAAGCCCATTACGGCATCAAAAGAGGAGCTTGAAGAAAATAACCGCGCCCGGTCAGCGAAGCTCCGCATTGCGGAGAAACGAAAATAACGGGCAGCAAATGACAACATTAAAGGAGGTCATCAGCCTATGAGCAACTTAGCTTACCAGCAGGAAAAACAACAACGGCCAGTGATAAGTCCCGAAAAAAAGGTGATTGTCAAAAAGAGGGCTTCCATTACACTCGGGGAAAAGGTGCTGCTCGTCCTGTTTGCCATTGCCGTTCTCTCCACATCAATGTTTATCGTATCAAAGGCATACGCGGCGTACCAATCCAATATTGAGGTGCAAAAACTGGAGGAGAAAGTATCTGAGAAGAATAAGCAGATCGGTGATCTCGAAAAGACGGCTGCTGACTTAAGCCAGCCGCAGCGCCTGATGGATATCGCTAAAAAGCACGGTTTGAATCTGAAAGATAAAAAAGTGAAAAACATACAGGAATGATAACCCATGCCGAAAAAAAATAAGTTTATGAACAGAGGAGCAGCGATACTCAGTATTTGTTTCGCTCTCTTTTTCTTTGTCATTCTCGGGAGAATGGCGTACATTCAATTAACCGGTAAAGCAAACGGTGTAGAACTTGCAACAAAAGCGACCGAGCAGCACGAAAAAAAGCGGACGATAGAAGCGAGCCGCGGCTCTATTCTTGACCGGAACGGCAAAGTGCTTGCAGAGGACACGGCGACATATAAGCTCATTGCCGTGCTTGATAAAAAAATGACGAGTGATCCGAAGCATCCTCAGCATGTCAAAGACAAAGAGAAAACGGCGGAAAAACTGGCGACCGTTATTAATCTTGATAAAAGCAAGATTCTGGACATCTTAAACAGGGATGGCGCGAAGCAGGTGGAATTCGGTTCAGCCGGCCGCGATATCTCTTATGCGAAAAAACAAAAGATCGAAAAAATGAATCTTCCGGGTATTTCTTTCTTAAGAGATACGAAGCGTTACTATCCGAACGGCATATTTTTGTCAAATGTTCTCGGCTATGCCGATGTGAATGAAAAAACAAACGAGATACAAGGCTCTTTAGGGCTTGAAAAAATACTGAACAACTATCTGACGGAACGCGACGGATCCGTCACTTACGAAAGTGATAAATCCGGCTGGAAACTTCCGAACAGCAACGAAAAAATCACCGCACCTAAAAACGGTGACAATGTATATTTAACCATTGATCAGAAAATTCAAACCTTTTTAGAAGACAGCATGACGAAAGTAGCGGAAAAATATAAACCGAAAAAAATTATGGCGGCTGTCGTAGAACCGAAAACAGGCAAAGTGCTTGCGATGGGGCAGCGTCCGAGTTTTGACCCGAACATCAGAAACGTCACCAATTATTACAACGACTTAGTGTCGTACGCATATGAACCGGGATCGACGATGAAGATCTTTACGCTTGCCGCGGCGATTCAGGAAAATGTGTTTTCTGCAAACGAGAAATATAAATCAGGAACATATAAAGTGGGAGGCGGACCTGTTAAAGATTGGAACGACGGCGCCGGCTGGGGCATGACAAGCTTCCATGACGGCCTTATGAGGTCTTCAAATGTTGCTTTTGCCAAACTGGCCAACGAAAAACTGGGGTTTGACCGGTTTAATGAGTACCTGCACAAATTCGGGCTCTATCAAAAAACAGGGGTTGATCTGCCCGGTGAAGTATCAAGTAAAATTAACTACAAATATGATTTTGACAAAGCGTCTACGGCTTACGGCCAAGCATCGGCGATAACGCCGATCCAGCAGCTGCAGGCGGTCACGGCGATTGCCAATAACGGCAAAATGATGAAACCTTACGTCATTGATCATATTGTCGACCCCGATACGAAAAAAGTCGTCAAGCAGACAAAACCAGAGCAAGTAGGCACGCCGATTTCAGCCGATACGGCGAAAAAAGTCCGGAATCTGCTCGGAGAAGTCGTGACGTCAGACATCGGAACGGGAAAACCTTATAAAATTGAAGGATTTGACGTCGCGGGTAAAACGGGAACCGCACAAATCGCCGGGACGGGCGGATATTTAAAGGGAACGAGCAACTATGTGTTTTCATTCATGGGCATGGCGCCGAAAAATGACCCTAAGCTCGTCATCTATGTAGCCGTGCAGCAGCCGCAATTAAAAGCGGGGCAAAGCAGCTCTGATCCCGTCGCGGAAATCTTTAACCCGACGATGAAAAACAGCCTCCACTACATGAATATCGAACCGACGGAAAAAACAGATTCCGGTCAGGAAGAAACGAAAAGCCAAAAAATGCCTGACCTGACAGATAAGACGGTCAAGAGCGCTGAGAAGGAAGCAAAAAGTGAACATCTCACACCGATTGTCATCGGCAGCGATGTTGCCGTAAAAGAGCAGTACCCGACAGCCGGAGAAGATGTGATCACCAATCAGAAAATCTTCTTAAAAACAGACGGAAAGATGACGATGCCGGATATGTCCGGATGGTCGAGACGGGAAGTGCTTCAATTCAGCAAAGTATCAGGCATTCACATTGATGTGAGCGGTGAAGGTTACGCTTCAAGCCAAAGTGTGAAAAAAGGCAAAGAACTGAGAGAAAATACCGTGATCAAGGTGAAATTTAAAAATCCTGATTAACGGGACAGAGAAGTCCGCGGATGCCCGCGGGCTTCTTTTTTATGCGCCGCCGTTCTATGTGTCCAAGCTGAGGCATAAATTGAAACAAGCCTAAATAAGGAGTGGACGGTCCCTTGCGCGTTTCAAATGTAACGGTTCGAAAACGTTTATTACTGGTTTTGCTTTTTGGCGTAATCATTTTTTTGATTATTGACAGCAGATTAGGCTATGTCCAATTTGTGATGGGAGAAAATCTGACTTCACTGGCTAAGGATTCCTGGAGCCGGAATTTGCCGTTTGAGCCTGAGCGGGGAGAGATCCTTGACCGAAACGGCGTGAAGCTGGCTACTAATAAAAGCGCGCCGACCGTCTTTGTCGTACCGCGCCAGATCCAAAATCCCATAAAAACGGGCAAACTTCTCGCGTCAGTTTTAAATATGTCGGAAGAGAAGGTCTACAAACACATTACTAAGAAAACCTCCATAGAAAAAATCTCACCCGAGGGGCGGAAAATTTCTAATAAAAAAGCGAAAGAAATCAAAGCGCTCGACTTAAAAGGGGTTTATGTGGCTGAAGACAGCATCCGCCATTATCCGTACGGAAGCTTTTTGTCCCATGTTCTCGGTTTTGCCGGTATTGATAACCAGGGCCTTCTCGGATTGGAGGCTTATTATGATGATGACTTAAAAGGTGTCAAGGGATCCGTGAAATTTTATACGGATGCCAAGGGGAAGAAAATGCCTGATGAAGCGGATGATTACACCCCTCCGAAAGACGGACTTGATATGAAATTGACGATTGACGCCAAGGTTCAGACGATTATAGAAAGGGAGCTCGACAATGCAGCGGCGAAATATAACCCGGACGGAATGATTGCGGTCGCAATGAATCCGAAAAACGGGGAAGTGCTCGGTATGTCAAGCCGTCCTGATTTTGATCCGGCTGACTATCAATCGGTGGATCCGTCCGTATACAACCGGAACCTGCCGGTATGGAGCACATATGAACCGGGTTCGACCTTTAAGATTATTACGCTTGCGGCGGCGCTCCAAGAGCAAAAAGTAAACTTGCAAAGAGACCACTTTTATGACAAAGGATTTGCCGAGGTCGACGGCGCCCGCCTCCGATGCTGGAAAAAGGGCGGCCACGGTTCGCAATCTTATCTTGAAGTTGTTCAAAATTCCTGCAACCCCGGGTTTGTACAGCTCGGGGAACGGCTCGGAAAACAAAAGCTGTTTCAATATATTAAGGACTTCGGCTTTGGAAAGAAAACAGGCATTGATCTGCAAGGGGAAGGAACGGGGATCTTATTCCCGCTTGACAGAGTCGGCCCGGTCGAACAGGCGACAACCGCTTTCGGACAAGGGGTTTCCGTCACGCCGATTCAGCAGGTGGCAGCCGTTTCCGCAGCAATAAACGGCGGAACGCTTTATACTCCGTTTATCGCCAAAGAGTGGGTTGATCCCGTTACGAAAAAAACTGTTAAGAAACAATCGCCGATTGCGAAAAGGCAAGTTATTTCCCAGGAAACGTCAAAGCAGATCAGATATGCTTTAGAAAGCGTCGTCGCTCAGGGAACGGGGCGGAATGCCTTTGTGGAAGGATATCGCGTCGGCGGAAAAACAGGTACCGCACAAAAGGTCAAAGACGGCAAATATCTCGAAAACAACCATATCGTCTCTTTTATCGGTTTTGCGCCGGCTGATGACCCGAGCCTTGTCGTGTATGTCGCGGTTGATAATCCGAAAGGCACGATTCAATTCGGGGGAACCGTCGCCGCGCCGATTGTCGGAAATATGATGAGAGACAGTCTGCCTGAGCTCGGCGTGAAACCGCGAAAAAATCAAATCGAGAAAAAATATCAATGGAACGACACAAAAACAATAGAGGTTCCGAATGTTGTAGGGATGTCTGTCTCTGATCTTGAGTCGCTGCTTGTCAATTTGAATATTGACTCCTCAGGAAAAGGAAGCAAAATTGTGAAACAATCACCTGCAGCCGGAACGAAAGTAAAAGAAGGCTCAAAGATCCGTGTTTACTTGAGTGAAGAATGAGTCTTTTTGAGGCAGCCGATTGTTTTCGGCTGCCTCTTATCATAAAGAGAAAAAAAGAAGATAACTTTTAAGATTAACTGGATGTATCCTTTTATTTACGCTAAAATATGAACTGTATGTTTAAAAGCCATTCTGACTTTTATAAACGGTTATCATGATAAAAGAATGAATAGAATTTCTGAGAGGTTTGATACAATGAAACTTACAAAGCTGCTTACATATTTAATGGCCGAACCTGTTCAAAATGACTTTCATGACCCTGACATAACTTCAATTGAGATGGACTCCAGGGAAGTGAGAAAAGGGAGTCTTTTTGTGTGTATAAAAGGGTATACGGTAGACGGACATGATTTCGCCCAAAAAGCCGCAGAAAACGGCGCGGCGGCCATCGTTGCCGAGAAAGAGCTTGACGTCGATGTTCCTGTCATTATCGTCCGCCGGTCACAGCGGGCGCTCAGCGTTCTTTCTGACGCGTTTTACGGGCAGCCGACAAAGCAGCTTCAGCTTATCGGCATCACCGGAACAAACGGCAAAACATCAACGACGCACATGGTTGATGAGATTTTCAAAAAAGCGGGAAGACAGACCGGTTTAATCGGAACGATGTACATTAAAATCGGGGATGAGACATTCCCGGTCAAAAATACAACGCCCGAAAGCGTCACACTGCAAAAAACGTTCAAGAAAATGAATGATGAGCATGTTGACACAGCTATTATGGAAGTGTCTTCTCACGCTCTGTCACTCGGCAGGGTTCACGGCTGCGATTATGATATCGCCGTATTCACGAACCTGACGCAGGACCATTTAGACTATCACAAGACGATGGAAGACTACAGACAGGCTAAAAGCCTCCTGTTTTCCCAGCTGGGCGGCTCCTTTAACCATGAAAAGCCGAAGCGGGCCGTTTTAAACGCAGATGACAAAGCCAGTGCTTATTTTGAAAAAGTGACGGCGGCGCACATCCTTACATACGGAATCGAGAACGATGCCGATGTCATGGCGAAACAAATCGAGATCTCTGCGCAAGGCACAAGCTTTGAACTCGTTACGCCAAAAGGAACAAAGCAGATCACGGTTTCACTCGTCGGCCGCTTCAACGTGTATAACGTACTGGCTGCAGCGGCGACAGCGATCGCAGCGGGTCTGCCGTTTGATACGATCACAAGCGCTCTTGAAGAGCTGCAAGGTGTCAGAGGCCGGTTTGAACTGGTGAATCACAATCAGCCGTTTCCTGTGGTCGTCGATTACGCACACACGCCTGACAGTCTGGAAAACGTTCTGAATACATGCAAAGACATGACAGAGGGCAAGCTTTTCGTCGTCGTCGGATGCGGCGGAGACCGGGACAAAACGAAACGCCCGAAAATGGCGGAAATTGCGGTACGGATTGCCGACGAACCGATTTTCACTTCAGATAACCCGAGAAGCGAGGACCCGCTGGCCATATTAAGAGATATGGAAAGAGGGGTAGAAGGCACCTACTATCACAGTATCGCAAACCGCGAGCAGGCTATCTTTTTTGCCATTGCCAACGCGAAAAAGGGAGATGTGGTTCTGATTGCCGGGAAAGGGCATGAAACCTATCAGCAGATCGGCAATGAAACATTCGACTTTGATGACGCCGAAGTAGCGGGAAGAGCTATTGTTGAGCTGAATAAAAAGTAAAACAGGAAAGAGTGTTAGTATGAGGGAAATGAAAAGAATTACGGGGACACAATGTGAATATGATAAATACGTATGTCGTTTGAACGAAACGGGAGGAGAAAAGAGCAATGCTTGAGCAAGTGATTTTATTTACAATAATAATGGGATTTTTAATCAGTGTTCTGATATCTCCGATTCTTATCCCGTTTTTAAGACGTTTAAAATTCGGCCAAAGTATCAGGGAAGAGGGGCCGAAATCACATATGAAAAAATCAGGGACGCCGACGATGGGCGGGGTCATGATTATTGTATCCATCGCCATTACGGCGATTGTCATGACGCAGAAATTTTCGCATCTGAGCGCGGAAATGTTTCTTCTGCTGTTTGTCACGATCGGATACGGCCTGCTCGGCTTTCTGGATGACTATATTAAAGTAGTAATGAAACGGAATCTCGGATTAACGTCGAAGCAGAAATTGATCGGCCAGATCATTATTGCCATAGTATTTTACGGAGTATATCATTATTGCCATTTTTCAACCGGCATCAGGGTGCCGGGCACACATCTGTCAATCGATCTCGGCTGGGGATACTTTATCCTCGTTCTCTTTATGCTTGTCGGAGGTTCAAATGCCGTCAACCTGACAGACGGTCTGGACGGTCTCTTGTCCGGTACCGCGGCTATCGCATTCGGCGCTTTCGCCATCCTTGCGTGGAACCAGTCACAATATGACGTTGCGATTTTCTCGGTTGCCGTTGTCGGCGCCGTTCTCGGTTTTCTTGTATTCAACGCCCATCCCGCCAAGGTATTTATGGGGGATACCGGTTCGCTTGCGCTCGGAGGAGCGATCGTGACCGTTGCCATTTTGACGAAGCTTGAAATTCTGCTCGTCATTATCGGCGGAGTATTTGTTATTGAGACCTTATCTGTTATCTTACAAGTCATCAGCTTTAAAACGACAGGAAAACGAATCTTTAAGATGAGTCCGCTTCACCACCATTACGAATTGGTCGGATGGTCTGAATGGAGAGTTGTCGTCACATTCTGGACTGCGGGACTGCTGCTTGCCGTTTTAGGAATTTACATCGAGGTGTGGTTATAAGTGGAAAACGAACTTTTTTTGCAAAAACAAAACTTTCTGGTCCTCGGACTGGCGAAAAGCGGATATGCGGCTGCGTCGATTCTTCATGAAAAAGGCGTTAACGTCGTCGTGAATGATCAAAAAGCCTTTGAAGAGAACGAACCTGCCCAGAGGCTTTCAGAAAGAGGAATTGAAGTCATCTGCGGTGAGCATCCGACGTCACTTTTTGATCAGCATCACATTACCATTCTGATCAAAAATCCCGGAATCCCGTATGAAAATATCATGGTGGAGGAAGCGCAAAGAAGAGGCATCCCGGTCTGGACGGAAATCGAGCTTGCGTATTATATCACCAATGCAAAATTCATCGGCATTACAGGTTCAAACGGGAAAACAACAACGACGACCCTGATTTATGAAATGCTGAAAGCTGATTCGATAAAGACGCTGATCGCAGGGAATATCGGCACTGTCGCTAGTGAAGTGGCTTATCATGCTGACGGTGATGAATGGATCGTCACAGAGCTTTCTTCGTTCCAGCTTATGGGGACTCATGCGTTCAGACCTGAAATCGGCCTGATTTTAAATGTGTTCGACGCTCATTTGGATTACCATCACAGCCGTGAAAACTATGAAAAAGCCAAGCAGAACGTGTATCTTCATCAGCTTGAGAGTGATACGGCCATCGTGAATCAAAGCGATGAAACAGTCGTGCGGCTTGCCGAAAGCGGAAAAGCCGGCACCGTTCCGTTTTCAGTTCACCAGGAACTGTCAAGCGGCGCATTCATTAAAGACGGAATGCTGATGTTCGGCGATGAAGCGATTCTGCCTGTTGATGACATCGTACTGCCGGGCGCGCACAATTTAGAAAATATTTTAGCCGCTGTAGCCGCGGCCAAAACGGCGGGCGCATCTAATAAAGCGATTCAGAAGGTGCTGACAAGCTTTACCGGTGTCAAACACCGTCTGCAGTATGTAACAGCGATCCAGAATCGTAAATTTTATAATGACAGCAAAGCGACGAATATTTTGGCCACAAGCAAAGCGCTCTCTGCGTTCAAAGCTCCGGTTATTCTGCTTGCAGGCGGACTGGACCGCGGCAACGGTTTTGACGACCTGAAACCGTATATGGACAATGTCAAAGCGGTCCTGACGTTCGGACAGACAGCGCCGAAGATAGAAAAACTGGGCAATGAGCTGGGAATACAACATGTCAAACGTGTCGATAATGTTGAACAAGCAGTATCTGCGGCGTTTGCGCTCTCAAATGAAGGAGACGTCATCCTCTTGTCACCCGCGTGTGCAAGCTGGGATCAGTTCAAAACATTTGAAGAACGCGGTGACATGTTTATAGATGCCGTGCATATGCTTAAGTAAGGGCTTGTCTCTGTTCATCGGCAGCCCTAAATGACTTATGCTTGGGGTGTCGATTGCTTTGACTACTAAAAAAACAGCGCCTGATTTGTTATTAGTTATCATTACGTTATTGCTTTTAACAATAGGATTAATTATGGTCTACAGTGCAAGTGCGGTATGGGCGGATTATAAATTTGACGACTCGTTTTTCTTCGCGAAACGGCAGCTGCTGTTTGCGGGGATCGGCGTCATTGCCATGTTTTTCATTATGAATGTGGATTATTGGACATGGCGCACATGGTCGAAGCTGCTTCTGATCATTTGTTTTTTTCTGCTTGTGCTTGTGCTGATTCCGGGAGTCGGAATGGTGCGGAACGGTTCAAGAAGCTGGATCGGAGTGGGAGCGTTCAGCATTCAGCCTTCGGAGTTTATGAAACTCGCGATGATTGCGTTTCTGGCTAAATTTCTTTCTGAAAAACAGAAGAATATTACGTCATTCAGACGCGGATTCGTTCCCGCGCTCGGAATCGTGTTTTCTGCATTTATTATTATTATGTGCCAGCCGGATCTGGGAACGGGGACGGTAATGGTGGGCACGTGCATCGTGATGATTTTTGTTTCCGGTGCGCGAATCGCTCATTTTGCGTTTCTCGGACTCATCGGTTTAAGCGGATTTGCGGCACTAGTTCTGTCTGCTCCTTATCGGATTAAACGGATTACCTCTTACTTAAACCCGTGGGAGGATCCGCTTGGAAGCGGATTTCAGATCATTCAGTCGCTCTATGCCGTAGGTCCGGGCGGACTTTTCGGAATGGGGCTGGGTCAAAGCCGGCAAAAGTTTTTTTACCTGCCGGAGCCGCAAACCGATTTCATTTTTGCTATTTTATCTGAGGAACTCGGCTTTATCGGCGGTTCGCTCATATTGCTGCTGTTCAGTATTTTATTATGGCGGGGCGTCAGGATTGCCCTCGGCGCGCCGGATTTATACGGAAGTTTTGTCGCCATCGGTATTATTTCTATGATAGCTATTCAAGTCATGATTAATATCGGCGTTGTGACGGGGCTGATCCCGGTAACAGGAATTACGCTGCCGTTTTTAAGCTACGGAGGCTCATCACTGACGCTGATGCTCGCAGCGGTCGGCGTGCTTTTAAATGTCAGCCGGTACTCGAGGTATTGATCTGTATCTTGCCTCATCACTCATGATTTATTCGTTATCTATAAAAAAACAGACAACATCAATAACCCTGTCCTAAAAAACAGGGTTATCGCTATGTGATTAAGGGGGACATACGAATGCGTATTGCAGTAAGCGGAGGCGGAACCGGAGGACATATTTATCCGGCCCTGGCCTTTATTAAAGAAGTTCAGCGCCGGCATCCGGATGTGGAATTTTTGTATATCGGAACAGAGAACGGTCTTGAGAAAAAAATTGTTGAACGGGAAAATATTCCGTTTCGCGCCATTGAAATTACAGGTTTCAAACGAAAACTTTCTTTTGAAAATGTAAAAACCGTCATGCGTTTCTTAAAAGGCGTGACGAAAAGCAAATCATATTTAAAAGAGTTTAAACCGGATGCCGTTATCGGTACAGGCGGCTATGTATGCGGTCCGGTCGTATACGCCGCAGCAAAAATGGGAATTCCGACGATCATTCATGAGCAAAACAGCCTGCCCGGCATCACAAATAAGTTTCTCTCGAAATATGTTAATAAGGTGGCAATTTGCTTTGAAGAGGCAAAATCGCATTTTCCTGCTGAAAAAGTTGTGTTTACGGGAAACCCGAGAGCCTCTGAAGTCGTCTCAATTAAGACAGGCCGCTCATTAACTGAGTTCGGGCTGAAAGACAATCAAAAAACGGTGCTCATTTTCGGCGGAAGCAGAGGCGCGGCTCCCATTAACCTTGCCGTTATAGATATGCAGGAAGAATTGAAAACGAGACCTTACCAAGTGCTTTATATTACCGGGGAAGTGCATTACGAGAAGGTAACGGCTGAGCTGAAAGGCGGAAAAGCCGCTGATAATATGGTGACAAAACCGTTTTTGCACCAAATGCCGGAGTACTTACAATCAATTGATGTCATTGTGGCCAGAGCCGGAGCGACGACGATTGCGGAGATCACCGCTCTCGGCATTCCGAGCGTGCTTATTCCGAGCCCGTATGTGACAGCCAATCACCAGGAAGTCAATGCGAAGGCGCTCAGCCAGCATGACGCTGCAATCGTACTGAAGGAAACCGAGCTCAGCGGAGAAAAACTGATCGCTGCGCTGGACAAAATCGTCATGAATGAAGAAACCTTAAAAGACATGAGTGAGCGGACAAAATCACTCGGTGTTCCGGATGCGGCAGCCAGACTGTACAGTATCATGGAAGACATAAAAAAATAGAGCAAATGGAATGCGGAGGTTTATGATGGAGAACGTAATTCAGGAATTAAGAGACCGCGAAGTCGGCAAAGTACTGGAACAAGAACCGCTCGCGAACCATACAACGATGAAAATCGGCGGTCCGGCGGACATTTTGATCATCCCCAACCGTGTGGAAGCGGTCAAAGATATTATGGATATTGTGAAAAAACATGATCTGCCATGGACGGTTATCGGCCGCGGTTCAAATCTGCTCGTGCTTGATGAAGGCATAAGAGGAGTTGTCATCAAACTGGGCGCGGGTCTGGATCATTTGGAGATTGACGGTGATCAGGTGACGGTCGGAGGCGGCTATTCGGTCGTCCGGCTTGCGACTTCCATGAGTAAAAAAGGAATGTCCGGTCTCGAATTTGCAGCGGGCATTCCCGGATCAATCGGCGGAGCCGTCTATATGAATGCCGGGGCGCACGGATCTGATATGAGTGAGATTCTTGTGAAAGCCCGTATCTTATTTGAAGACGGCACAATCGAATGGCTGACGAACGAAGAGATGGATTTCAGCTACAGAACGTCTGTTTTACAGAAAAAACGCCCCGGTGTCTGTCTCGAGGCAGTTCTTCAGCTTGAGCAAAAGGAACGGGAAGCCATTACGGCGCAAATGCAGCAGAACAAAGATTACAGAAAAAATACGCAGCCGTATTCGAGCCCATGCGCCGGAAGCATATTCAGAAATCCGCTGCCGAATCATGCTGGAAACCTCGTTGAAAAAGCGGGATTAAAAGGACATCAGATCGGCGGAGCGAAAGTGTCCGAAATGCACGGGAATTTTATCGTCAATGCCGGCGGAGCGACTGCCAAGGACGTTCTCGACCTGATTGAATATGTGAAAAAGACAATCCGTGAGCAGTATGATGTTGACATGCATACAGAAGTTGAAATCATCGGAGGGAATCGTTAAAAGGTTCTCTGATTACATGAGCTCATGTGATATACTTTTAACAAATGTCAAACGGCATCAGAGCATGCCGTTTGTTTTTCAATCAGACGAATGTCAAGCTGTTTCATTCTTAGTGAGGTGGACAGGCAGTGAACCCAAATCATGAAAGAGAAAAAATCGTAAATATTGAAGAGCGGATTCCGAAAATCAAAGAGCAGCGGAAACAAAAAGCAAACCGCCGGCTGATTTCATTCATTGTGCTCTTTTTTATGATGGTGCTGATTATCGTGTACTTGCAGATGCCGATCAGCAAAGTGTCTTCTGTCACCGTTTCCGGAAACGAAAACGTGTCTGTAAAAGAGATCAACGCGCTTTCTGATATACATAACGGACAAACCGAGTTCTGGAGTCTGAACAAGAAACAAACAGAAGAAAAGATTGAGCAGAATAAGCTGGTGAAAAAGGCGGAACTTTCAAAAGTATTTCCTAACAAAGTCAGCATTCACATTGAAGAATACAAGACGATCGCGTATCTGCAGCGACATGATGTGTATTATGAAGTGCTCGAAAACGGCACTGTGCTGCCGAACGAAGTCACGCCGGATGACGCGGGCCCGATTTTGGTTGACTGGACAAACGCGAAAAAGCGGGTCAAAATGGCGGAGCAGCTTGATAAGCTTTCCGGTTCGCTTAAGCAGTCGATTTCTGAAATCTATTATACACCGGTAAAAATGGATCAGGACCGGATCAAGCTGTATATGAACGACGGGTATGTAGTTACCGCTTCTATTAAAACGTTTGCCGGCCGGATGAAGACCTATCCTTCTATCGTTTCCCAGCTGGATGGCGGGAAAAAGGGGATTATCCACTTAGAAGTCGCTACGTATTTTGAAGAATTTAACAAAGGTAAATCCGGCAAGAAAAAAGAAAATGATTAATAGTTCTAAAGAACTAATTTAAAGGCGGTTCAAAAGAATCTATTACAATCAGCGGGGCAGCCGATATAACCGATAGCGGAATCATTATGACTATGTTTGTTTTTGCCCGGGATATGGCTGCCGGACAAGCGGAAAATTCTCAATGCAATGGGCGTGTCTTCTGCAGTGAGCATTACATTTGGAATTTTCCTCCTGTTTCTTCTTTTTTCGGATGTTTCTGGCAATATCTATAGCTTTTCTGGAGGTTCATCTTAGTGTAGACTAAGGGAAAGCGGATATATTTGCATCTGGATTGCACAGTATGACACCGTGACAAGAAATCTTACGGTAAGGTGGGCCGTCTCTAAAAAAAATAAAAAAAATGCGATATAAAAGAGGATATACATAGAATATAACGAATAGTTTCATTAAACATAAATTGTGAGAAATCAGTCAAGAATTTGTTGATGCTGTTGTTTTTGTTACACACTTGTAAAGCCACATTCATTGTATTGTTGTTCCGCAAATAATAGAATAGAATTTGATCGAAATGTGAGGAGGTGCCATAGAATGAACAACAATGAACTTTACGTCAGTCTTGACATCGGTACGTCCAATACAAAAGTGATCGTCGGAGAAATGACAGATGATTCCCTTAACATTATCGGAGTGGGAAATGTACCGTCTGAAGGGTTGAAAAAAGGCTCAATCGTTGATATAGATGAAACCGTTCATTCTATAAGAAAAGCGTTTGACCAAGCTGAAAGAATGGTAGGTTTTCCGCTGAAAAAAGCCATTGTCGGCGTTAATGGAAATTATATTCATATTCAAGATACGAACGGCGTTGTCGCTGTTTCCAGTGAAAACAAAGAAATTCACGTTGAAGACGTCCGCAGGGTAATGGAAGCGGCACAGGTCGTGTCAGTTCCGCATGAGCAGCTGATCGTTGACGTCGTTCCTAAACAGTTTATCGTTGACGGAAGAGACGAAATTACCGATCCGAAAAAAATGCTCGGCGTGCGCCTGGAAGTAGAAGGCACGCTGATTACCGGCTCCAAAACGATCTTACATAATTTACTTCGCTGTGTGGAGAGAGCGGGCGTTGAAATTACTGATATCTGCCTGCAGCCGCTTGCGGCCGGTTCGGCGGCTTTGTCAAAAGACGAAAAAAACCTCGGAGTCGCCATGATTGATATCGGCGGCGGCTCGACGACGGTGGCGGTATTTGAACAGGGGCACCTGAAGGAGACAGCCGTCATTCCGCTCGGAGGCGAAAACATCACGAAAGATGTATCGATCGGATTGCGCACTTCCACCGAAGAGGCTGAAAGAGTAAAAAAACAATTCGGACATGCATTCTACGATGAGGCTTCAGAAGATGAAGTATTTGAAGTCACCGTCATAGGAACGAATCAAAAGCAATCTTTTACACAGCAGGAAATTGCCAATATTATTGAAGCAAGAGTGGAAGAGATTCTTGAGATTGCCGCATCCGAAATTGAGCATATGGGAATTACAGATCTGCCCGGCGGCTTTGTGCTGACCGGCGGACAGGCCGCAATGCCCGGAGTGCTTTCATTGGCACAGGAAGTGCTGAGGCACAATGTAAGGGTCGCAAGCCCGAATTATATCGGTGTAAGAGACCCTCAGTATATGACGGGTGTCGGCTTGATACAATTTGCCTGCCGAAATGCCAGAATTCAGGGAAGAAAAATAGGCTTTCATATGCCGGAAGAAGCCGTGCAGGAAATCGCGGTCTCTCACGAAGAAGAACATCATCAGCGGCCAGAGGCGCAGCAGCGTCCAAAAGCAAAACAAAAAACACAAGCCGAACACAACAAACCGAGCAAAATGAAAAAACTATTAAGCATGTTTTGGGAATAGATTGATAGTCATTCGGCAGATTAGGAGGATTTAGCATGTTGGATTTCGAAACAAACATAGACGGCTTAGCATCAATTAAAGTAATCGGAGTAGGAGGCGGCGGTAATAACGCGGTCAACCGAATGATTGAAAATGAAGTGCAGGGTGTAGAGTACATTGCGGTAAACACGGACGCGCAAGCTCTTAACCTGTCAAAAGCGGAAGTGAAAATGCAGATCGGGGAAAAGCTGACCCGCGGTCTCGGAGCGGGAGCGAATCCGGAAGTCGGCAAAAAAGCCGCTGAAGAAAGTAAGGAACAAATCGAAGAAGCGCTAAAAGGCGCTGATATGGTGTTCGTTACAGCTGGAATGGGAGGCGGTACCGGAACGGGAGCCGCACCGGTTATCGCGCAAATCGCAAAGGACTTAGGCGCTTTGACTGTCGGTGTCGTAACAAGACCGTTTACATTTGAAGGAAGAAAACGCCAGCTGCAGGCTGCAGGCGGTATCACGGCAATGAAAGAAGCCGTTGACACACTGATCGTTATTCCGAATGACCGCATTCTTGAAATTGTCGATAAAAACACACCGATGCTTGAAGCATTCCGTGAAGCTGATAACGTGCTTCGCCAAGGGGTGCAAGGTATCTCTGACCTCATCGCAACGCCTGGTTTAATCAACTTGGACTTTGCCGATGTCAAAACCATCATGTCCAACAAAGGTTCAGCATTGATGGGTATCGGGATCGCTACGGGCGAAAGCCGTGCTGCTGAAGCCGCCAAAAAGGCGATCTCCAGTCCGTTACTGGAAGCGGCAATCGACGGAGCGCAAGGTGTTTTGATGAACATTACGGGAGGTACAAACCTGAGCCTCTACGAAGTGCAGGAAGCAGCCGACATCGTCGCTTCTGCATCTGACCCTGATGTCAACATGATTTTCGGTTCAGTTATCAATGAAAATCTGAAAGATGAAATCGTCGTCACCGTTATTGCGACCGGTTTTATCGAACAGGAAAAAGATGACTCAAAACCGCAGCGACCGACTTTAAACCAAGGATTGAAGTCTCAAAGCCAAAACGCTGCGAAACGTGAGCCGAAACGAGAAGAAACACAGCATCAAAACACGGTGAACCGCCATACATCACAGCCGGCGGATGATGCCCTCGACATTCCTACATTTTTAAGAAACCGTAACAAACGCGGCTGATGTAAAAAAGGACAAGACCACATGGTTTTGTCCTTTTTCTTTTGTGCACAGTCTTCCTTCCTATCCCCGTAATCTATACAGTGAAAAAAGCAACTTTATACCTATGACGAATTGATTGTTTTTTAGTTTCATACGGTTTTCTACAGAATGTGACAATATCTGGATGGGAGATTGTCTACATTTAACGTACAGCATCGAAAATGACAAACGATTCCAATTTATGAAGGAGGGATACACATTTTATAGGGCGTTACCAAATAAGGGGGGATACGATTGAAGAAAAAAACGAGAAACAGATGGACAGGCTCCGTTTTAAGCGCGATTGTCGTCAGTTCCCTGTTGTTTCCGGGTGCAGCCGGAGCGAACAGCACACCGGGAGCAGTTTCTTTCACCAAAGATATTTCTTCCTCTAAGAGCATTCAGCATAAGATTTCCGATTCAGTCAAGAAGCGTTTTGAAAAAAATGATAAAGTCACGTTTCTTATCAAATTTAAAGAGAAAGCCAATACGAAAAAAGCAGTCAAAGAAGCAGAAAAAAACGCCAAGTCTCAATCGCTTTCCGCAGCAAAAACCGAATATCAAAAGCGGTCAGCCGTCGTTTCTTCTTTAAAACTGGCGGCTCATGATGCGCAGCAGAATCTGAAAACATATTTGGAAAAACAAAAAAAGAAAGGCAAGGCTGATCACATCCATTCCTATTATATTGTCAACGGAATGGCAGTCACTGCTTCGAAAGAGGTAATGGAAAAAGCCGCCTCATTTCCTGAAGTAGAAAAAGTTCTTCCGAATGAAAAACGTCAGCTTACTCAACGACAATCAAAAGCTCCTTTTCAAATGAAGAAAAAACAAAAAGAGATCAAAGCAAAGGAAGGCATCGAATGGAATATCAGCCAAATTGATGCGCCGCAGGCCTGGGCCTCAGGATACGACGGAACCGGCACGGTTGTCGCCTCCATTGATACGGGAGTTCAGTGGGATCATCCGGCGCTTAAGGAAAAATACCGGGGTTACGATCCTGAAAATCCCGCAGCGCCGAATCATGAAATGAACTGGTATGATGCCGTGTCCCATAAAGACGCTCCCTACGATGATCTTGAACACGGCACTCATGTAACAGGGACCATGACGGGTTCAGAACCTGACGGCTCAAATCAAATCGGTGTGGCTCCGGGGGCGAAATGGATCGCAGTAAAAGCATTTTCAGATGACGGAGGAACTGATGCCGATATTTTGGATGCCGGTGAATGGGTGCTCGCGCCTAAAGATAATAACGGGACGCCGCATCCCGAGATGGCGCCGGATGTTGTCAATAATTCCTGGGCAGGCGGTTCGGGAATGGACGAGTGGTACCGCGATATGGTGAATGCGTGGAGAGCGGCAGGGATTTTTCCGGAATTCTCTGCGGGAAATGAAGACTTATTTACACCGGGAGGACCGGGTTCAATTGCAAATCCGGCCAATTATCCTGAAGCATTTGCGACAGGTGCGACTGACATCGACAAGAAACTCGCTGATTTCTCACTTCAAGGCCCCTCACCGTATCATGAAACAAAACCGGACATTTCGGCTCCGGGAGTGAATATCCGTTCTTCGATTCCTGGAGGAACATACGAAGGCGGCTGGGACGGAACTTCAATGGCCGGGCCGCATGTGGCGGCGACGGCGGCTTTGTTAAGGCAGGCGAACGCCTCTATTACGGTCGATGAAATGGAAGACGTTTTGACGCGCACCGCGGAAAAGCTGACAGATTCCGTTTTTCCGGAATCACCGAATAACGGTTACGGCCACGGCCTCGTTAACGCTTTTGATGCCGTTTCTGCCGTAACGGACGGAATCGGAAGCGTAGAAGGCAAGGTCTCTTCTGCGGGCGAAGATCACAATCCGCCCAGCTTTCATCATGAACCGGTCTCAGTGGCTTACAAAGGGGCAAACCTTCCGTTAACGGTTACAGCAGAAGACGATGTAAGCGTAACTGAAGTCATCCTTTCCTATCAGGTTGATGAAGGAGAGTGGAAAACGACAGCCGCCATTCAAAAAAGCGGTGATGAAAAAAAGGGAACATACCAGGCGGAAATTCCGGATGTAACGGGAAGCAAGATAAGTTATAAATGGACCATAAAAGATTTCGGAGGTCACTCTGTAGAATCTGATACGTACCGGGCTGACGTGAAACCGAGCATTACGGCGGGATACAAAGAGGATTTTGAATCACAGCCGGCGGGCTGGTCCAGTTACGGGACACATGACCAATGGGAATGGGGGAATCCGAGTTCAGGGCCCGGCGCAGCATTTTCCGGAGATAAAGTGTATGCGACGAATCTGTCCGGCCCTTATGCAGATTCAGCCAACATGAATTTGGTGATGCCTCCGATTCAAGTTCCGGAAACAGGGCGGCTGTTTTTGCAATTTAAAAGCTGGCATAAGCTCGAAGAATTTTTTGATTACGGGTATGTGTTCGTTCTTCCGGAAGGAAAATCAAATTGGGAGCAGGCGGCCGTTTACAATGGTGACTCCGCAGGATGGAACGATGAAGAGGCAGATTTATCTGCGTATAAAGGCCAAAACATAAAACTCATGTTTAATATGCAGTCAGACGAAGTACTGAATGAAGACGGATGGTATATCGATGATGTCCGGCTTTCAAGCAGCTCTCTCGGCAAGGCGGCTAAAAAAAGTAAACACAATAGACAAACACCTCCCGGCCAGCTGAAGAAAAAAGCTGTCAGTCCGAAACAGGCCAAACCGGCAGTGAAATCACCCGGAAAAAGAGTAAAACGTGAAACAAACCTCCTGCCGCTCAGAGCGCAAATCAGTGTCGCCGAGACGGGGAAATCCGTATATTCCGACCCTGCAAGCGGAAGCTACAGCCTGTCGCATAAGGCGGGAAGCTATACGCTGAAAGCCGAGGCTTACGGATTTAAGTCCGCTTCGAAACAAGTTTCTATTCAATCAGACAAAACCGCACAGGCGGACTTTACACTGGAGCAAATGCCGTCCGGCACGCTAAAAGGAACCATCACCAATCAGTCAACAGGCAAACCGGTAAAAGGGGCTGCGCTTTATGTGGCCGAGGATGCCGCAATTGAACCGGCGGTGACAAACGATAAAGGGGAATATTCGCTTAAGGCGTACGAAGGCTCCTACACAATCAAAGTAGCGGCAAAAGGCTTTTACAATAGCGAATTTTCTGTTGACATCAAAGGGGATGCTGAAAAAAACGTCAAGCTTAAGCCGTATATCGGTTATGAAGGGGAAATTGCCTATGATAACGGGACAGAAGAAGCCGCGCTGTCATATTTTAAAGCCGGCAGCAAATCTGCCGTTAAGATGACGCTTAAAGACGGAAAAGAACACGGTATGCTGACGGGAGGCCTTTTTAAATTTTGGGGCGCAGACTGGCCTGATCCGGGAGGTACCGAATTTCAAGCAGAAGTATATGATGCATCCGGCCCTGATGGAGCTCCGGGCAGCAAAATTGCCGGCCCGTTCCAAGCTGAAGCGCTTCGAAACGGAGAATGGACCAAAGTGGATCTCAGCTCAAAAGGAATCGCGGTCGGAAAGGATTTTTATCTTGTGTTCCGCCAGACGAAACCTGACCCTTATACACCTGCCCTGTCATCTGATGACGGCAGTCCGTACTCGAACAGAAACTGGCAATATCTCGACGGCCGCTGGTCTAAAACCGATAAATCAGACGGAAACTTTATGATCAGGGCTTTGGTCGACTACGAAGCTTCTGTGCCTGACATAACGTCGCCTGAAGACCGGTCATTTACAAACAAGAAGTCAATCACGGTGAAAGGAACGGCTTCACCAAAAACCGCTGTCCGTCTTACCAATAACGGTAAAACCGCCGCAGAAACGAAAGCAGATGCATCCGGCAATTTCCAGGCCGGCGTCACACTCACTAAAGATGCCAATCGGCTGACGGCAGCATCTGTGACAGACAGCGGGTCAACCGATGAGTCAAGCCCTGTCACGGTCATACTGGATGAGGATAAGCCGGATGTGACGATTGACAGTCCGGCAAACGGTGATAAAACAAATAAAGAAACAGTGACCGTAAAAGGAAAAGTGCACGACGCCCATTTAAAATGGGTAAAGGTGAACGGAAAAAAAGCTGAAGTAAATAACGGTTCTTATCAAGCGAGAACCCTTCTGGAAAACGGCAGCAATGAGATCAAGGTGACGGCCTCAGATGAAGCGGGTAACAAAACAACGAAAAAGACGGTGATCGATGTCAATTACAATGCTCCCGTCATTTCCGGATTGGTTCCCGGAGCGGATAAGGAATTAAAAGCCGGAGAATCAGTGAAAATCGCTTTTTCAAGTGGAAAGAAATTAGACGCTTCCTTCGTTATCCGTCTGCCTCTGACAAACGCCCGGGCAGGGAGCCAAAACGCAACAGAGCTTCCGCTGAGAGAAATTTCTCCGGGACGATATGAGGGTTACTGGACGGCGACTTCTTCCATCAAAGCAAGCGGAGCGAAAATTGACGTTATCGCTAGAGATGACTACGGAAATGAAACGAGACAGACGGCTAAAGGAAAACTTTATATCAATGAGTAAAACAGAGCGCTGCCAGATCACGGCAGCGCTTTTTTAGTTGAAGCGGACAATAGGAAAGCAACCCTTTCGGCCCTCGACAAATAAAACGGTTATCCCTTAAAAATTGTACTTTACCCTCAACATTAATTGACAGACTTTCCCACAGAGCTTGCTTTATACTTATGAAACAAGAGAGAGAAACAGATATGTAAGACAAAAGAGGAAAGGGGTCAGATGTGAAAATCTATCTGGATGTCATTTGGCTGTTGAACTTTTGTTTTGATTCTCTTTTGCTTTTATTGACCGCCTTTATTTTAAAACGCCAGGTGAAAAAAAGAAGAGTGGCCGCCGGCGGTTTCATCGGGTCAGCCATTGTGCTTCTGATGTTTACGCCTGTTTCTCCCTTTGTGGAGCATCCGGCGGGAAAAATGGCGTTTTCAGTAGTCATCGTGCTTACGGCTTTTGGCTTTAAACGGTTCCGATACTTTTTTCAAAATTTGTTCGCCTTTTATTTCGCGACTTTTCTCGTCGGCGGGGGAATGATCGGCGTACATTCCCTGCTGCAGACAGAATCAATTGTGCAGCAAGGCGTAATGGTCACAAGCCAGACAGGATTCGGCGACCCGATCAGCTGGATGTTTGTAGTTATCGGATTTCCGGCCATATGGTTTTTTTCGAAAAAGAGAATTGAAGACATCGAGACGAAGTCCATTCAGTACGATGAACTTGTCATGGTGCAGGCGGAATTCAGCGGACAGACAATCCGCGCGAAAGGATTGGTGGATTCCGGGAATCAGCTGTATGATCCGCTGACGAAAACGCCGGTCATGATCCTTCACATTGACAAATTCGCTCCGATTCTCAGCGAAAAGGAAACGGACCTCATCAAATCCGCCAGTCCGCTTGAAGTGATAGAGCAGCTTGATGATTCGTTCCGCCATGCGGATAAGCTGAGGCTGATTCCATACAGGGGCGTCGGCCAGGACAATCAATTTTTACTCTGTTTAAAGCCGGATTACGTCACGATTTTAACAAAAGACGAAATGATCGCTTGTGAAAAATGCCTGATCGGCATCAGCACGAAACCATTATCCGCGGACGGTGAATTTGACGGAATCGTTCATCCGAAGATGCTGACAGGGAAGGCTGTAAAACATGTTTCCTGACGAAAAGTCTGTTATTCATCATACTCAAAACGCGTTGTATTTAGAAGGGGGAGGAAGATGAAAAAACTTAAGCTGCGTCTGACATATTTGTGGTATAAATGGCTGATGAAACTCGGACTGAAAAGCGATGAAGTGTATTACATAGGAGGAAGCGAGGCGCTGCCGCCGCCTTTGTCTAAAGAAGAGGAGCAGGTGCTCTTATTAAAGCTGCCGAGCGGGGATCAGGCGGCGCGGGCCATTCTGATTGAGAGAAACTTACGTCTTGTTGTTTACATTGCCCGCAAATTCGAAAATACCGGCATCAATATCGAGGACTTAATCAGCATCGGCACCATCGGTTTGATCAAAGCGGTAAATACTTTTAATCCGGAAAAGAAAATCAAACTCGCCACCTACGCGTCGCGATGTATCGAAAACGAAATTTTAATGTACTTGCGCCGAAACAATAAAATCCGTTCAGAGGTGTCCTTTGATGAACCGCTGAATATTGATTGGGACGGAAACGAGCTGCTGCTTTCGGATGTGCTCGGCACAGATGATGATATTATTACAAAAGACATTGAAGCCAATGTGGATAAAAAACTTTTGAAAAAAGCGCTTGAGCAATTAAACGAAAGAGAAAAGCAGATTATGGAACTGCGTTTCGGGCTTGTCGGAGAAGAAGAAAAAACACAAAAAGATGTAGCCGACATGATGGGGATTTCACAATCTTATATCTCCCGGCTCGAAAAGCGGATTATCAAAAGACTGAGAAAAGAGTTTAACAAAATGGTGTAAAATTTTTTCCATCTGACAGCCCTTACTGCTGCAAGGATTGCCGCCGCCGGATGTTTATTTCTGTAAAATGGCGGTGCATATTTTTCCCACCCGAGGAGATACTTAACGTTGTACAGCAGCTCCTAGTGGGAGGGAAAAACGTGTCAAGAAATAAAGTCGAAATTTGCGGGGTGGATACCTCCAAATTACCGGTGCTCAAGAATGAAGAGATGAGAAAGCTGTTTAGGCAATTACAGGATGAGGGCGATGATTCAGCGAGGGAAAAGCTTGTAAACGGCAATCTGCGCCTTGTCTTAAGCGTCATTCAGAGGTTTAACAACAGAGGAGAGTATGTTGATGACTTATTTCAGGTCGGCTGCATCGGACTAATGAAATCCATTGATAATTTTGACCTAAGCCATAATGTTAAGTTTTCAACATACGCTGTACCGATGATCATCGGAGAAATCCGCAGATATTTGCGGGATAACAACCCGATCCGCGTCTCGAGGTCGCTTCGCGATATCGCATATAAAGCGCTTCAAGTAAGAGAGCGGTTAATCAGTGAGACAAGCAGGGAGCCGACAGCAGAGGAAATCGCCAAAGTTCTTGAAGTGCCCCATGAAGAAATTGTGTTTGCCCTTGACGCCATTCAGGATCCGGTTTCACTGTTTGAGCCGATTTATAATGACGGCGGCGATCCGATTTACGTGATGGACCAGATCAGTGATGAGCGCAACAAGGATACACAATGGATTGAGGAGCTGGCTTTGAAAGAAGGCATGAGAAGACTGAACGAACGGGAAAAAATGATTTTGCGAAAGCGCTTTTTCCAAGGGAAAACCCAAATGGAAGTCGCTGAAGAAATCGGCATATCCCAAGCTCAGGTCTCAAGGCTTGAAAAGGCAGCCATTAAACAAATGAATAAGAATATCCATCAATAACGGAAAAAGCCTTTAAACCTTGTTTAAAGGCTTTTTTCATGCGATGGTTTACGTTTGCAAAAAAGTGATGTATTCTAATGTGTAAAAGTTTTTAGAAAATTTAAACAAAGCAAACGGGGGAAACGGCAATGATTTTACAGCTGGACAGTGTGTCATTAAAAAGAAACGGGAAATGGATTTTGAAAGATATTAACTGGCGCGTCGAGAAAAACGAAAATTGGGTGCTGTACGGATTAAACGGAGCCGGAAAAACGGCTTTGCTGAATATGTTATGCTCTTATTACTTCCCCACTTCAGGAGAGATGCAGGTGCTCGGCCATCAATTCGGCAAAACAGAGCTCGGTGACAGGCTCAGAAGGAAAATCGGCCTTGTTTCGGCAGGTCTTCAGCACAAATTATATGCCGCGGACTCCGCTTTTGAAATCGCCCTCAGCGGCGCGTACGCCTCAATCGGGCTGTACGAAACTCCGAGTGAGCAGGTAAGGGAAAAAGCAATCGGTCTTCTGAAGGATTTGGGCGCCATCGGTTACGCCGACAGACGGTATGAAACATTATCACAAGGGGAAAGACAAAGAGCCCTGATTGCGCGGGCGCTTATGGCTGATCCGGAGCTGCTGATTTTGGACGAACCCGTGACGGGTCTTGATTTTATGGCAAGGGAGCAGCTGCTGGACACGATTACGTCGATCGCCGAAAAAGAAAATGCGCCGTCCATCCTTTATGTCACCCATCACGCTGAAGAAATTCTGCCGGTATTTGATCAGGCACTTCTTTTAAAACAAGGCGAGGTGTTCGCCTCCGGGAAAATCAGGGACATGCTTTCTGACGAGCGGCTTACAGCGTTTTTCGATATGCCTGTCAATGTCTTATGGAACAATGGCCGCCCGTTTTTAACACGTGCAAAAGAGGCATCATCCGTAAAATAACATAAATTCACCCTGGGGGTGCTGCCATGCGGCTGAGAGAGACGTTTGTCTCAACCCTTAACGGACCTGATCCGGATCATGCCGGCGGAGGGAAGCGGTGAAAAAAGCGGAGGAAGATCCGTTTTTTACCCGTTTCATTTCATGAATGAAACGGGTTTTTTGATACAGCCAAAGGGGAGATTTCCAATGCATCAGATTGATATGCTGTTACACCAGGCGGAGAAACGGCGGCACGACTTGATACATATTGCTGAAAGACTGATAGCCTTTCCCACTCCGGCTCCGCCAGCAAGAAATACGGCAGAAGCCCAAAAGTGGGTGGCCGGCTTTTTAAAAGAAACGGGCTGCTCGGTCAATATGTGGGATGTGTATCCGGAAGACCCGAATGTAGTCGGTGTTTTAAAAGGGACAGATTCAAGCAGGCATCAAAGCCTGATTTTAAACGGACACATTGATGTGGCAGAAGCCGGGGGCGAAGACTGGCACTCTGACCCGTTTCAGCCGCTCGTAAAAGACGGCATGTTGATCGGAAGGGGCGCCGCTGATATGAAAGGGGGTTTGGCGTGTGTTCTATTCTCTCTGAAGCTGATCCATGATGCCGGCATTAAGCTTCCGGGCGACCTCATTGTACAGTCTGTAATCGGAGAAGAAGTCGGTGAGGCGGGGACGCTGGAATGCTGCAAACGCGGCTATCACGCGGATTTTGCGGTTGTCGCGGATACGAGCAGCCTGCATATTCAAGGGCAGGGCGGAGTCATCACCGGCTGGATAGAATTGAAAAGCAAACAAACATTTCATGACGGCATGAGGCGCAATATGATTCATGCGGGCGGAGGCACATTCGGAGCGAGCGCCATCGAAAAAATGGCGAAAATCATCGCTGCCTTGGGAGAGCTGGAGCGCCACTGGGCGGTAACGAAAAGCTATCCCGGCTTTGCGCCCGGCACCAATACGATCAACCCCGCCGTCATTGAAGGCGGAAGACACGCAGCGTTTGTCGCTGATGAATGCCGGTTATGGATCACCGTCCACTTTTATCCGAACGAAACGCACGAACAAGCAGCCGCAGAAATCGAAGACTATATTAATCGTGTCGCTGACAGTGATCTGTGGCTCAAAGAAAACAGGCCGGTGTTCAAATGGGGCGGATCTTCGATGATTGAAGACAGAGGAGAGGTGTTCCCGGCGCTGGAAATCGACCCGGACCATCCGGCAGTTTCTGTCTTGGCTGCATCACACTCAGCCGTCAAAAAACAGGAGCCCGTCATTGATGTTTCCCAAACCGTAACTGACGGAGGGTGGCTTTATCATGCCGGGATTCCGAGCGTCATATACGGTCCCGGCGATTTAAAAAACGCCCACTCCGTAAACGAGGAAGTGTCTGTTGATGAGCTTATGGACTATACGAAAATCATGCTGAGATTTATCCTCGGCTGGTGCAGCCGCAAAAAAGATTGCCCGATGTGACAAGGTTCAGCCCGGCCGTTCATATAATAGGAAAAAGAACGGGCAAAGGGCGTGATACGGATGATCAGCATATCTGAATTTCAAATAAAAGATGTGGTAAACGTGTCGAACGGAAAAAAACTCGGAAGCATCGGTGATATTGATATTAACGTGACAACGGGAAAAATTCAGGCGATTATTTTAGGCGGCAGCGGAAAAGTTCTCGGTTTTTTCGGAAAAGAAGAGGAAATGATCATTCCTTGGCGAAATATAGTTAAAATTGGGGAAGATGTCATCTTAGTGCGTGTAAACGAACCAAAGGGGGGAGCGTAATCCTCCCTTTACTTGTAAAATGCCGGAAATCTCAATGTTTCCGGCACATTTATTTATCTCATTTTTCAATCAGCCGCTAAACGTATGCTCAAAATTGTGTTAAAATGATTGGGAAATTACGCTTTTTTAATGTTTGTCGAAAGGTTGGATCTCCATGAATACATATCACCCGTTTAGTCTTACCACCCCCTCGGCACTCATGATAGAAGACTGGAACTGTGTGAATCAGCTTAACACAAAGGTCATCGCCGGATTCACAACGAAAAACGGCGGGGTCAGCAATCCTCCGTATGAGTCATTAAATACCGGATTGCACGTCCGGGACGAAGCTCATGATGTTGTGACAAACCGTGAAGTCATAGCGTCCTTATGCGGTACTGATCTGGATTCCTGGGTGTTCGCCGACCAGACACATGAAAACCGCGTCCGGCGCGTGACAGCCGGGGATAAAGGAAAAGGAGCGAGAGACTATTCTTCCGCATTCCGCGGGACGGACGGGCTCTACACGAAAGATGCGAATCTTTTTTTGGCCCTTTGTTTTGCGGACTGTGTGCCCTTGTATTTTTATGACCCGGTAAAATCCATTATCGGCGCTGCCCATGCCGGATGGAAGGGGACGGTCAAACAAATCGGACGCATCATGACGGAACGCTGGGTAAACGAAGAAGGCTCCCGTTTAACAGATATTCAAGCTGTCATCGGTCCGTCCATCAGCGCGGGAAGCTATAAAGTCGACGATCGCGTCATCAATGAAGTGCGGGCGCTGCCTTTTACGGCAGAATCCGCCATATGCGAAACGGAAAAAGGCCAGTATCAGCTTGATTTAAAAGAGGTCAACCGTCTTCTTCTGATACATTGCGGCATTCCGGAAGAAAACATTTCAGTCAGCGGTTTATGCACTGAACGAGAGCGTGAACTATTCTTTTCACACCGCCGCGACAAAGGGAAAACGGGACGCATGATGTCCTTTATCGGAATGAAGGAGGCGTAAGATCTTGCGTGTTGCTGATCAATTACGACATATAAACGAAAGAATAAACGAAGCATGTAACAGATCGGGCCGAAGCCCCGAAGATGTTACCGTCATCGCGGTTACAAAATACGTATCAGCCGAAAGGGCTCAAGAGGCCGTTGATGCCGGTATTACAAGTCTGGGAGAAAACCGGGATGCAAGCCTTATCCATAAGCAGGAAGTCATCAAAGGCAGCCCGGAGTGGCACTTTATCGGCAGTCTTCAGTCCAGAAAGGTGAAGGCCGTCGTTGACCGTGTATCTTATATTCATTCCTTAGACAGACTGTCATTGGCAAAAGAGATTGAAAAACGGGCGCAGCATACGGTTCGCTGTTTTGTGCAGGTGAATACTTCGCTTGAGCCGTCTAAGCACGGTTTGAAAACAGAGGAGGTCATCCCCTTTATCAGAGAGCTTTCTGAGTTTAGAAACATTTCTGTAGAGGGCCTGATGACGATGGCTCCCCTGACAGACGATACAGAAACGATCAGAGCCTGCTTCCGGCAATTGCGTGATCTGAGGGATCAGGTGCAAAAACTGAATCAGAAAAACGCACCGTGCCGGGAACTGTCAATGGGCATGTCAAATGATTATGAAATCGCTGTTGAAGAGGGCGCAACTTTTATCAGAATCGGCTCTTCATTAGTCGGAAATGAACCGGGGGGTGTAAACAAATGAGCATGAAAAATAAACTGAAAAACTTTTTCTCAATGGATGAGGAGGAGTACGAGTACGAATACATTGAAACAGAGCAGGATCATCAGGAAGAGCATGAACAGCAGAAAGATAAACAGCCTGCTTACGCTCAGAAGCCGCAGGGCAAGCAGAACGTAGTAAGCTTGCAAAGTGTTCAGAAATCCTCTAAAGTGGTCTTGAGTGAACCGCGTGTATATGCGGAAGCGCAGGAAATCGCCGATCATTTAAAGAACAGGCGGGCGGTTGTCGTCAATCTGCAGCGCATCCAGCATGATCAGGCGAAAAGAATCGTCGACTTTTTAAGCGGTACCGTCTACGCCATCGGCGGCGACATTCAGAGAATCGGTTCAGATATTTTTCTGTGCACGCCTGATAATGTCGACGTTTCCGGCACGATTTCGGAGCTTATAAATGAAGACGAACATCAGAGGTGGTAAAGCAGGATGATTCTTTATCAAATTTTTTCCGTTCTGAGTTATTTAATTTACATCTACTCGTTTGCCCTGATCATCTATATCTTTATGTCATGGGTGCCGAGTACGAGAGAAACGGCGGTCGGACGGTTTCTCGCAGCGATTTGTGAACCGTATTTAGAGCCGTTCAGAAGGATCATTCCGCCCATTGCCATGCTGGATATATCCCCGATTGTAGCGATTATCGTGCTTCGGTTTGCCACGACGGGACTTTGGGGCCTATACCGCATGATCGCAATGTATACTTGAATGCGACAGTTTGATACGGGCTTGGCACCAGCCAAGCCTCTTTACATAGAAAGGAAAGAACATGAGCGATATTTACCAGCACTTCAGACAAGACGAGCGGCCTTTTATTGATCAGGCGCTTGAATGGAAACAGATTGTCCTGGACCAGTATCGGATGAAGCTGACTGATTTCTTAGATCCCAGAGAACAGGTCATTGTAAAGGCCGTTATCGGCGACGCCTGCGGTCTTGCGTTTTTCGGAGGATATGACAGAGCCGAGCGCAAACGCGCGATTTTATACCCTGAATATATGGAACCTGAACAGGATGATTTTGAGCTTCGGGCTTTTGACGTTCAATACGCTGAAAAATTCGTCAGCATTGACCACCGCTCTCTTCTCGGATCATTAATGGGGATCGGCTTAAAGCGGCAGAAATACGGCGATCTGATTTTCTCAGAGGAAGCCGTGCAGCTGATCGTCTCCGGTGAAATCGCCGATTTTGTCAGGACTCAGCTGACCAAGGCGGGCAAAGCGCCGGTAAAGCTTGAGAAAATCGAGCTTTCCGCTCTTCACATTCCCGCTTCAGATGTCGAAATAAGGGATGACACGGTTTCTTCATTGCGTCTCGACGCTGTCTGCGCTTCAATGAGCAGGCAATCCCGTCAGAAAGCGCAGGCGCTTGTGAAAAACGGGCTTGTTAAGGTGAATTGGAAAGCCATTGAAGATCCGTCTTATCAGGTTGCTGAAGGGGACATGCTCTCGATTCGCGGCTTCGGACGATGCAGTTTGGCAAAAGTTGACGGAAAAACGAAAAAAGACAAATGGAAAGTTACATTTGAACGGCAAAAATGAGTCGTTTTTTCAGTTTTTTTCTCCATCTGTGCCGTATTTGTTTTATAATGTGAACTAGATAACCGTACTGAAATGTAAAAATGGAGGTGGCAATATGCCATTAACGCCGAATGATATCCATAACAAAACGTTTACAAAAGGTTTTCGCGGATATGATGAAGATGAAGTAAATGAATTTTTAATGCAGGTCAGGAAAGATTACGAAATCGCACTCCGTAAAAAAACGGAGCTTGAGGCGAAAGTGAACGAGCTGGACGAAAAAATCGGCCACTTTGCCAATATCGAAGAAACGCTGAATAAATCAATTCTCGTAGCCCAGGAAGCCGCAGAAGACGTAAAGCGCAACTCGCAGAAGGAAGCGAAGCTGATCGTCCGTGAAGCAGAAAAAAATGCCGATCGCATCATCAATGAGTCGCTTTCCAAATCAAGAAAAATCGCAATGGAAATTGAAGAGCTGAAAAAACAGTCTAAAGTCTTCAGAACACGTTTCCAAATGCTGATTGAGGCGCAGCTCGACCTGCTGAAGAACGATGATTGGGATCATCTGCTGGAATACGAAGTCGACGCGGTATTTGAGGAAAAAGAATAATTTTCTGATTTTCTTGACATTCTCCGGCCCGTTCGAATATAATACGTTCATAAATTCAGATGAAAAGACGATTGAAAGGGACCGGCATGACTCAAAACAGGCTATAAAGCGACCCGGGGAAGGTGAAAGCCCGGGATGGCCGGAATCATGCAGATCAGCCCTTTAGTTTCCTTTCTGAACCGAGAGTAGGATAGGACGTTCCATCACGTTACGATGTTCGAGAGGAAAAGACGGATGATCCGTTTTTTCTAAAAGGGTGGTACCGCGAGATAAGCTTTCTCGTCCCTTATGGGATGAGAGGGCTTTTTTTATTTTCTGAAAAATGTTGTGGAGGAATGAAAATGGATTACAAAGATACGCTGTTAATGCCGAAAACAGATTTTCCGATGCGCGGAAATCTGCCGAATCGTGAGCCGGACATGCAAAAAGACTGGGAGGAGCAGGACATTTACCGTCTTGTTCAAGAACGGACGAAAGACCGCCCGAAATTCGTGCTGCATGACGGACCTCCTTATGCAAACGGAGACATCCACATGGGCCATGCCCTGAACAAAATCCTGAAAGACTTCATCGTCCGCTATAAATCAATGAGCGGCTACAACGCACCGTACGTGCCGGGCTGGGATACGCACGGACTGCCGATTGAAACGGCGCTGACGAAAAACAAAAAAGTAAACCGGAAAGAAATGTCCGTCGCTGATTTCCGCAAGCTTTGCGAAGATTATGCATGGCAGCAGATCGAAAGACAGCGCGAACAATTCAAGCGTCTCGGCGTCAGAGGCGATTGGGAAAACCCGTATGTTACGCTTCAGCCTGAATTTGAAGCGCAGCAGATCCGCGTTTTCGGCGAGATGGCGAAAAGAGGCTATATTTATAAAGGTCTGAAGCCGGTCAACTGGTCGCCTTCAAGTGAATCTGCCTTAGCGGAAGCGGAAATTGAATATCAGGACAAACGTTCCGCGTCTATTTATGTTGCGTTTAAGGTGAAAGACGGTAAAGGCGTTCTGGAAAACGGAGAAAGCTTCATCATCTGGACGACGACGCCGTGGACGATGCCTGCCAACCTCGGAATTTCCGTTCATCCTGATCTTGAGTACAATGTCATCAAGGTTGGAGACAAGCGTTATGTAGTGGCTGCTGAACTGATCGAAAACGTAGCGGAGGCATGCGGCTTTGAAAATCCTGAAGTTGTCGCATCATATAAAGGCAGAGAATTAGAATACATCACTGCAGAACATCCGCTGTACGGCAGAGATTCACTCGTCATGCTCGGTGACCACGTCACAACCGATGCCGGAACAGGCTGTGTTCATACTGCCCCGGGCCACGGGGAAGATGACTTTATCGTCGGCCAAAAGTACGGCTTAGAAGTACTGTGCCCTGTTGATGAAAAAGGAAACATGACCGACGAAGCGCCGGGCTTTGAAGGAATGTTTTACGATAAAGCCAATAAACCGATCACGGAGAAGCTTGAAGAAAACGGCGCGCTCTTGAAACTCGAGTTTATTACACACTCCTATCCGCATGACTGGAGAACGAAAAAACCGACCATCTTCAGAGCGACGGCGCAATGGTTTGCGTCAATTAAAGATTTCAGATCCGATCTGCTTGATGCCATCAAACAAACGAAGTGGGTGCCGGAGTGGGGCGAACAGCGCCTTTACAACATGGTGCGCGACCGCGGTGACTGGTGTATCTCAAGACAGCGCGTCTGGGGCGTTCCGATCCCGGTATTTTATGCAGAAAACGGTGAGCCGGTCATCACTGACGAAACGATTGAACACGTGTCTGAGCTGTTCAAACAGCACGGCTCAAACGTCTGGTTTGAAAGAGAGGCAAAAGACCTTCTGCCGGAAGGATTTACACATCCGGGAAGCCCGAACGGAATCTTCACGAAAGAGCAAGACATTATGGATGTATGGTTTGATTCAGGTTCTTCCCATCAGGCTGTTCTTGAAGAACGTGATGATCTTGTCCGTCCGGCTGATTTATACCTTGAAGGCTCTGACCAATATCGCGGCTGGTTTAACTCATCTCTTTCCACCGCTGTTGCAGTCACCGGCAAAGCGCCGTATAAAGGCGTATTAAGCCACGGATTTACACTTGATGCAAACGGCCGTAAAATGAGTAAATCACTCGGCAATACGATTGACCCGACAAAAATCGCAAAACAGCTTGGAGCTGAAATTCTGCGTTTATGGGTATCTTCCGTAAACTATCAGGCCGATCACCCGGTTTCTGAAGATATTCTGAAGCAGGTCGCGGAAGTATACCGGAAAGTCCGCAACACGTTCCGCTTCCTTCACGGCAACCTGTTCGATTTCAATCCAAGCGTCAATGCCGTTGATGTAAAAAATCTCCGCGAAGTGGATCAATATATGCTGATCAAGCTGAATAAGCTGATCGATAAGGTGAAAAAAGCGTACGATGAATATGAATTTGCGGTTGTTTATCACAGCATTCACAATTTCTGTACGATCGAGCTCAGCTCCTTCTATCTTGATTTTGCAAAAGATGTTGTGTACATCGAGCATGCGGATCATCCGGACCGCCGCAGCATGCAGACCGTCTTTTATGAAACGCTGCTGGCGTTAGTGAAGCTGACGGCGCCGATTCTCCCGCACACGGCGGATGAAATGTGGTCTCACTTATCATTTGTTGAAGAAGCGAGCGTACAGCTGACAGATATGCCGGAAACCATTGCTGTTCCGGACAGTCAAGCGACAGAAGAAAAATTCGACCGCTTCATGGAGCTTCGAAACGACGTGCTGAAAGCTTTGGAAACAGCCCGTAACGAAAAAATTATCGGAAGATCATTGGAAGCGAGCCTGACTTTGTATCCGAACAAAGAAAACCGCGACCTCTTGTCATCCATTAAAGAAAATATCGCGCAGCTGTTTATCGTTTCAGAACTGACAGTAAAAGACGAAAGTGAAGCGCCGGAAAATGCGCAAAGCTTCACAACAGGAAAAATGACCGTAGAAAAAGCGGAAGGCCAGATGTGTGAACGTTCCCGCGTAATTTCTAAAGATGTCGGAGCCAATCCGAAATATCCGACATTATCACTGCGCAATGCGGAAATCGTTGAAAAATATTATCAAAAATAATAAATGAGAAAGCGCCTGGTGACAGCCGGGCGCTTTTTTACATGCCAGCAATGTCATCGATTAGAACGACAGGAAAAATCTTATGGGCTTCAAATGGCGCTCTGGGGGCAACAATAAAGCCATAACATCAAGAGCAGGAGTTGTGATGAATGAATGATCAACTGACCGCAATCCACACGGAGCTTCTCATGATGAAAGAAGAACTTCAATCAAGATTATTTGAATATTCTTGCTTTCAAATGTCAGCATCTGTTGAACCTTCAATGAACGACCAAGAAGCAACTCTGATCTATCATATAAAAGAAGAACTTCAGGACGTTCTTCTTGCCCTGTCTAAGTTTGAAAACAATACGTACGGTTATTGTGAAAAAACAGGCGCCCCCATTCCGATTGAAAAACTTGCGGTGTTGCCGACGGCCAGAACCGCTGATGATTTTTATTATCCCGCTCAATTTGAAAAGAAAACCCTTCCATATTGGGAACCCGGAGATTATGCATATGATCAGGCGCTGTATGAGTGACAGCGTCTGTTTGCATGCGCTTATGATCTGCCTTTACTCTGGCATCTTTTACTGATAAAATTCATAAAGGATAAAAGTAACTGTATACTGGAGGAACGTGTGTGCTTTATTATCTTATCGCTCTTTTTATTATTATTGCCGACCAATTGACCAAATGGCTTGTCGTCAGCCATATGGAATTGGGACAAAGCATACCTGTCATCGATCAGGTGCTTTATATCACATCTCATCGCAACACGGGAGCGGCGTGGGGTATTTTAGCCGGCCAAATGTGGTTTTTCTACGTCATTACCATCGCCGTGATTATCGGAATCGTTTATTACATACAGCGTTATGCAAAAGGGCAGATGTTACTCGGAATTTCTCTCGGCTTAATGCTGGGCGGTGCGGCCGGAAACTTTATAGACCGGGCGGCGCGCCAGGAAGTGGTGGATTTTATTCATGTCATCATCGTGGATTATCACTATCCGATTTTTAATATCGCGGACTCCTCACTGTGCGTCGGTGTAATACTTTTATTTATTCATATGCTGTTTGACAGCGGGAAAAAGAAGGAGCAATAACATGAATCAATTTGAGATAACCGTTCAGCCTGAACAAAAGAGCGAACGGATTGATAAATTTTTGGCTTCAACGGGAGAAAACTGGTCACGCACTCAAGTGCAGCAATGGGTAAAAGAAGGACTGGTATCCGTTAATGGCAAATCCGTAAAAGCGAATTATAAAATGCAGCCCGGCGATCAGGTAAACGTCACCATTCCTGAACCGGAAGAATTGGACGTGCTTGCAGAACCGATGGATTTGGACATTTACTATGAAGACCAGGATGTCTTGGTTGTGAACAAGCCGCGGGGCATGGTTGTACACCCGGCGCCCGGCCATGTGACAGGGACGCTTGTAAACGGACTGATGGCTCACTGCAACGACCTTTCCGGCATTAACGGCGTCATGCGCCCGGGAATCGTCCACCGGATTGATAAAGATACTTCCGGTCTGTTGATGGTCGCTAAAAACGATATGGCGCATGAATCACTCGTTAATCAGCTCGTCAATAAAACCGTGACCAGAAAGTACACAGCGGTTGTCCACGGGGTGATTTCACATGATGACGGAACGATTGACGCTCCGATCGGGAGAGATAAAAAAGACCGCCAAAGCATGACCGTAACAAGAGAAAGCAGCAAAAACGCCGTCACGCATTTCCACGTGCTTGAGCGTTTTCAAGATTTCACGCTCGTAGAGTGCCGGCTTGAGACCGGAAGAACGCATCAGATCCGTGTTCATATGAAATATATCGGGTTTCCTTTGGCGGGCGACCCGAAGTACGGACCGAGAAAAACCATTGATTTCAATGGTCAGGCGCTTCATGCCGGAATATTAGGTTTTGATCATCCGCGGACGGGCGAATACATTGAGTTTGAAGCGCCCCTTCCTGAAGATATGAAAAAACTCATTGAAGATTTAAGAAATAGCCATTGACAGCGACTTTCTTTTCTGAAATAATAAAAACAAGCTGAATAGATTCTTTAACACAGTCCAGAGAGGCTGAGAAGGATAACGGATAGGACAGAAGAGATACGCATGTGTCTTCGTCCTGGAAAGGAACCCCTCTATGCTCTGGCAGGAGGGGTTTTTTCTTCTTATATACGAATGGAGAGGTGTCACGAGTGAATCAAAAAGCTGTTATTCTCGACGAACAGGCGATCAGGCGGGCGCTGACAAGAATAGCCCATGAAATGATCGAACGGAATAAAGGAATGAATGACTGCATTCTAGTAGGGATTAAAACAAGAGGCATTTATTTAGCGAAGCGGCTGGCCGAGCGGATCGAACAGATTGAAGGAAATCCGGTCACCGTCGGGGAAATCGATATCACCCTTTACCGTGACGACCTGACGAAAAAAACGAGCAATGAAGAGCCGCTTGTAAAAGGCGCGGACATTCCGGCCGATATCACAGACCAAAAGGTCATTGTGGTTGATGATGTGCTTTATACCGGTCGGACAGTAAGAGCTGCGATGGATGCCCTCGTTGATGTCGGGCGGCCGTCATCGATACAGCTTGCCGTGCTTGTCGACAGAGGGCACCGGGAGCTGCCGATCAGAGCGGACTATATCGGGAAAAACATTCCGACCTCAAAAGCTGAAAAAGTGATGGTTCAGCTGAGCGAAGTTGATCAGACTGATATGGTCGCCATTTACGAAAATGAATAATCACCCTTTTTAAATGCATTCCAGAGAGTTTGCAAAGAGGATTTTAAAACACAAAGCCGGGCGGATCGACGCGGCCGGGTTTTGTATGCCTCTTTGCGCAAAAAGCAAAGAGGTTTTTTTATACCATTTGAAAGTCAACTGGGAGGAAAACGCCATGAGTAAGAAAAAAGTAAACCTGGGAGTCAGGGACGTCCCCAATCCATTGTCCTGGCTGTCATTCAGCCTGCAGCATTTATTCGCCATGTTCGGTTCAACCATACTCGTGCCGAAACTGGTCGGAATGAGCCCGGCAGTGGCGCTTGTCACGAGCGGAATCGGGACACTCGCCTATCTCTTGGTGACAAAAGGCCAGATTCCCGCTTATCTCGGCTCATCATTCGCCTTTATATCACCGATTATCTTGGTGAAGGCGACGGGAGGGCCGGGGGCTGCCATGGTCGGCGCCTTCCTGGCGGGAATTGTGTACGGCCTGATCGCACTTCTCATCAGGCAGCTTGGAACGGGGTGGCTGATGAAGCTGCTGCCCCCGGTGGTCGTCGGGCCGGTCATCATCGTCATCGGCCTCGGACTGGCAAGCACAGCCGTCAATATGGCAATGTATGCTGATCCGAATGCGAAGGAACTCGTCTACAGCTTGAAACATTTCAGTGTAGCCGGCGTCACTTTGGCAATCACCATTATCTGCGCCATCTTTTTACGGGGATTTTTAAGCCTGATTCCGGTATTGATCGGCATTATAGGCGGATATCTGTTTGCGCTGACACAGGGCATCGTCAATTTTCAGCCGGTCATTGATGCAAAATGGTTCGCCGTTCCTGAATTTATCATCCCTTTCAAAGACTATACGCCGTCAGTGACATTTGGCATTGCGGCTGCGATGGTGCCGGTCGCTTTCGTGACAATGTCAGAACATATCGGCCACCAAATGGTGCTGAGTAAAGTCGTCGGACAGGATTTCATTAAAAAACCGGGACTGCACCGCTCCATAATGGGGGACAGCGTAGCGACGATTATCGCTTCGTTAATCGGCGGTCCGCCGACGACGACATACGGCGAAAACATCGGTGTACTGGCAATTACGAGAGTTTTCAGCGTCTTTGTCATCGGCGGCGCGGGAGTGATTGCGCTGTGCTTCGGATTTATCGGAAAAGTTTCAGCGCTGATCAGCTCTGTTCCGTCCGCGGTTATGGGAGGCGTTTCCTTCCTGCTCTTCGGAATTATCGCCTCCAGCGGCTTAAGAATGCTGATTGACAACAGCATTGATTATGAAAACAAGAGAAATTTAATTATCACATCCGTCATCCTCGTGATCGGCGTCGGAGGGGCTTTTATTCAAGTATCAAAAGGCGGGTTCCAAATATCCGGCATGGCGCTTGCGGCAATCGTCGGAGTCATCCTAAACCTTATCCTGCCCCATGCAAATGAAGAAGACGCGATTGCATCAGAAAAACAAAATCATATGTAAAACCTTTTAAAGAAAGTCCAGAGAGGCTTGGAAGGGTTATAACGGGAAGAAGCTGTACGCTGCTTCTCTCTTTAACCGCACCCCGAGTCTATAGACCGGGGTGTTTTTTTACGGCCTTCAAGCGGAAACGGAGGAGAAAAACATGAATCATTTAACGGCGATGTCTGAACTGAGCACTGCTGAAATTACAGAACTGCTGCGTGAGGCAAAAGCGATAAAAGAGGGAACAGTCCGTCCCGATCTCGCGGGAAAATTCGTTGCGAATCTGTTTTTTGAACCGAGCACGAGGACGCGGTTCAGCTTTGAAGTGGCGGAAAAGAAACTCGGGATGAACGTGCTCAGCTTAGACGGCACGAGCACAAGCGTTCAAAAAGGCGAGTCCTTATATGACACGGTCAAAACACTGGAATCAATCGGAGCGGACGCCTGCGTCATCCGGCACAGCACGGATGAATATTACAAAGATCTGACCGGCAGAGTCAATATTCCGATCTTAAACGCCGGCGACGGCTGCGGCCAGCACCCGACTCAGTCATTGCTCGATTTAATGACGATTCAAGAGGAATTTGAGACCTTTCAGGGCCTGACGGTTTCCATTCATGGCGATATCAAACACAGCAGGGTGGCAAGGTCGAATGCCGAGGTGCTGACAAGGCTCGGCGCACGCGTGCTGTTTTCTGGTCCGCCGCAATGGCAGGATGAGAAAAACGCCTTCGGCACCTGTGTACAGACGGATGAAGCCATACAAGCTTCAGATGTCGTCATGCTGCTCCGCATCCAAAATGAAAGGCATCAGACAGAAGCCGACCAAAAAGGCTACCTGGAAGCATACGGGCTGACCGCAAAGCGGGCGGAGAGCATGAAGCGGCATGCCATCATCATGCATCCCGCACCGGTGAACAGAGGAGTCGAAATTGACACAACATTAGTGGAATGCGGAAAATCAAGAATCTTTAAACAAATGGAAAATGGCGTGTATATCAGAATGGCAGTCTTAAAAAGAGCACTGCAAACCAATGTGAAAAGGGGAGAAGCGGCTTATGTCTTATCTCATTAAAAACGGCTGGATGTTAAATGAACAAGGAGAAAAAGTGGCACAGGATATCCGGGTAACGGGTGAATTCATTTCGGAAACCGGGCTTCTGACAGCGAAAGACGGAGAAACGGTGATCGACGCTGGGGGACTGTTCGTTTCACCGGGACTCGTAGACCTTCATGTCCACTTCAGAGAACCGGGCGGAGAGAAAAAAGAAACCATTGAGACGGGCTCTAAAGCCGCGGCGCGGGGCGGCTTCACCACAGTCGCAGCCATGCCGAATACAAGACCGGTGCCGGATACGAAAGAGCAGATGGAATGGCTGCAAAACCGGATCAAAGAAACCTCATCTGTCAGAGTTCTTCCTTACGCATCGATTACGATCAGACAAACCGGCGAAGAAATGACAGATTTTGAGGCGCTTCATGAAGCCGGCGCATTCGCCTTCACCGATGACGGCGTCGGCGTTCAGACTGCCGGAATGATGTATGAAGCCATGAAACGGGCGGCTTCAATAAATAAAGCGATTGTCGCTCATTGTGAGGATAACTCACTGATTTACGGAGGAAGCGTGCATGAAGGTTCTTTTTCAAAAGCGAACGGCCTGAACGGCATACCTTCCATTTGTGAAGCGGTACATATCGCCCGTGACGTCCTGCTGGCGGAAGCGGCGGGCTGCCATTACCATGTGTGTCATATCAGCACGAAAGAATCCGTCAGAGCCGTAAGAGACGCAAAAAAAGCGGGAATCCGCGTGACGGCGGAAGTATCGCCGCACCACCTGCTGCTTTGTGACGAAGATATCCCGGGACTTGATACCAATTTTAAAATGAATCCGCCCCTTCGCAGCAAAGAGGACAGGGAGGCGCTGATTGAAGGGCTTTTAGACGGCACGATTGATTTCATCGCCACTGACCATGCGCCGCATACAGAAGAAGAGAAAAACACGGACATGAAGCTTGCGCCTTTCGGTATCGTCGGTTTAGAAACTGCCTTTCCGCTTCTGTACACACATTTTGTGAAAAAAGGGACGTGGACGCTGAAGCAGCTGGTTGATTTCATGACGGTAAAACCTTGCGAGGCATTTGATCTTCCGTACGGAACGCTTGCACCGGGGGCGCCGGCTGACATCACCCTGATTGATCTGGAAAAAGAAGCGGCCATTGACAAAGATACGTTTTTATCTAAAGGAAAAAATACGCCATTCAACAAGATGAAGTGCTTCGGCTGGCCTGTTGCAACGATGGCTGCCGGTAAGCTTGCATACGAAGAAGGGAGACTCGTCAAATGAAAAGAAGACTAGTGCTGGAAAATGGAGCGGTATTTGAGGGTGAAGCATTCGGGAGCCTGGAACATACAGCGGGTGAAGTCGTATTCAACACAGGAATGACCGGTTATCAGGAAATTTTATCAGACCCTTCTTACTGCGGGCAGATCGTGACGCTGACGTATCCACTGATCGGCAACTACGGAATTAACAGAGATGACTTTGAATCCATCACTCCTTTTGTAAAAGGGCTGATCGTAAAAGAACTGTGCGAGCTGCCTTCCAACTGGCGTTCGGCTTACACGCTTGACGAGTATTTGAAAATGAAAAATATCCCCGGCTTACAAGGGATTGACACGAGAAAGCTCACAAGAATGATCCGCACGGCCGGCGCATTAAAAGGAACGTTTGCTTCAAGTGAGGAGAATGTCGGAGAGGTTCTTGCAAGGCTGAAAGAAACGGAACTGCCGAGAAATCAAGTCGCTCAAGTATCTGCGAAAACGGCATATCCGAGTCCGGGCCGCGGCAAACGCATCGTACTCGTCGATTTCGGTATGAAGCACGGCATTTTAAGAGAGTTAAACAAAAGAAAATGCGATGTCATCGTTGTGCCGTACAATGTAACGGCGGAAGAAGTGCTTCAGCTCAAGCCGGACGGCATCATGCTTTCTAACGGACCCGGAGATCCGAAAGATGTGCCGGAAGCCATTGAAATGATAAAAGGCATACTCGGGAAGGTGCCGTTATTCGGAATCTGCCTCGGTCACCAATTATTTGCGCTGGCATCCGGAGCGGAAACGGAAAAAATGAAATTCGGACACAGGGGTTCCAATCATCCAGTTAAAGAGCTTGCGACAGGGAAAGTCGCTTTAACCGCCCAAAACCACGGATATACAGTTTCTTCAATAGATGAGACAGAGCTTGAAGTGACGCACATTGCGATCAATGATCAAACGATCGAAGGACTCAAGCATAAAACATTGCCGGCATTTACGGTTCAGTACCACCCTGAAGCTTCACCGGGGCCGGAAGACGCCAATCATTTATTTGACAGATTCATTGACTTGATCGAAACAACTGAGAAAGAAGGGGAAGCGGTATGCCAAAACGCGTAGATATTAAAAAGATTTTAGTGATCGGATCAGGCCCGATTATTATCGGACAGGCGGCGGAATTTGATTATGCGGGCACACAGGCGTGTCTCGCTTTAAAGGAAGAAGGCTATGAAGTCATTCTCGTCAACTCGAATCCGGCAACGATTATGACGGATACGGAAATGGCTGATCGGGTATACATAGAACCGCTGACGCCGGAGTTTCTCACGCGTATTATCAGAAAAGAACGGCCGGACGCCATCCTGCCGACTCTGGGAGGACAGACCGGACTGAATCTTGCCGTCGAGCTGTCTGAACTCGGGGTTCTTGAGGAATGCGGAGTGGAAGTGCTCGGCACAAAGCTGTCCGCCATCCAGCAGGCGGAAGATCGCGACTTATTCCGTACGCTGATGAATGAGCTGAATGAACCGGTGCCGGAAAGTGAGATCATCCGCACTTTACAGGAAGCCGAGGAATTTGTCGGCCGGATCGGGTTTCCGGTTATCGTGCGCCCTGCTTACACATTAGGCGGAACGGGCGGCGGCATCTGCTCGAATGAAGCGGAACTGAAAGAGATCGTCGAAAACGGATTAAAACTCAGCCCCGTCCATCAGTGCCTTCTGGAAAAAAGCATTGCCGGTTACAAAGAGATCGAATATGAAGTCATGAGAGACAGCAGAGATCACGCGATCGTCGTCTGCAACATGGAAAATATCGATCCGGTCGGCATCCATACGGGTGACAGCATCGTGGTTGCCCCGAGCCAGACTTTGAGCGACCGGGAATACCAGCTTTTGCGCAATGTTTCATTAAAGCTGATCCGCGCGCTCGGCATTGAAGGCGGCTGTAATGTTCAGCTCGCGCTCGATCCCGACAGCTTCCAATATTACATTATCGAAGTGAATCCGCGGGTGAGCCGCTCATCTGCCCTCGCCTCAAAAGCGACGGGTTACCCGATCGCAAAGCTTGCGGCGAAAATCGCAGTCGGGCTTTCTCTTGATGAAATGATGAATCCCGTAACGGGAAAAACATATGCGGCTTTTGAGCCCGCGCTTGACTATGTTGTTTCTAAAATCCCGCGCTGGCCGTTCGACAAATTTGAGTCGGCAAACCGCAGGCTCGGGACGCAAATGAAAGCTACCGGAGAGGTCATGGCCATCGGGCGCACCCTTGAAGAATCGCTGTTAAAGGCGGTCCGCTCACTGGAAGCCGATGTCTATCACCTGGAACTGAAGGATGCGGAAGAGATTTCTGACGGACTTTTGGAAAAACGGATCAGAAAAGCCGGGGATGAACGCCTGTTTTATCTTGCTGAAGCGTTCAGAAGAGGCTATACAGTGGAGCAGCTTCATGACTTTTCCGCAATTGACGTATTCTTTTTGCACAAGCTCTGTAAGCTGGTCGCTTTTGAAACAGAGCTGAAAGCGGAAAAAGGCAGCCTCGCCGTGCTTCAGACAGCGAAGGAACTCGGTTTCTCCGACAAATATATCAGCCGGGAATGGAATATGCCGGAACAAGAGCTGTATCAAATGCGAAAAGAAGCAGACATCAAGCCTGTATATAAAATGGTGGATACATGCGCGGCGGAATTCGAATCAGAAACCCCGTACTTCTACAGCACATATGAGGAAGAGAACGAGTCTGAGGTTACTTCAAGAAAAAGCGTCGTCGTCCTCGGTTCCGGGCCGATCCGTATCGGACAGGGCGTCGAATTTGACTATGCGACCGTTCATTCTGTCTGGGCGATCAAGCAGGCAGGCTATGAAGCGATTATTATCAACAACAACCCTGAGACGGTGTCTACTGATTTCAGCATATCAGATAAACTGTATTTTGAACCGCTGACGGTTGAAGATGTCATGCACATCATCGATTTGGAACAGCCGGAAGGCGTTGTTGTCCAATTCGGCGGCCAGACGGCGATCAACCTTGCGGAAGAATTGAGCGCCCGCGGCGTCAAAATTCTCGGTACATCACTTGAAGATTTAGACCGTGCGGAAGACCGGGATAAGTTCGAGCAGGCGCTTGAGGCGCTGAATGTGCCGCAGCCGCTCGGGAAAACCGCCGTGTCGGTGAACGAAGCGGTCAAAATCGCCGCATCCATCGGCTATCCGGTACTTGTCCGCCCTTCGTATGTGCTCGGCGGCCGGGCGATGGAAATCGTCTATCACGAAGAAGAGCTGCTTCACTATATGAAAAACGCGGTCAAAATCAACCCGCAGCATCCGGTGTTAATTGACCGTTATCTGACGGGGAAAGAAATCGAAGTCGATGCCGTATCTGACGGCGAAACAGTCGTTATTCCGGGAATTATGGAGCATATCGAGCGGGCCGGCGTCCATTCAGGGGATTCAATCGCCGTCTATCCGCCTCAAACTTTAAGCGAAGACATTAAGAAAAAAATCGAGCAATACACTGTAGCCTTGGCAAAAGGCCTTAACATCATCGGGTTGCTGAACATCCAGTTCGTACTGTCGCAAGGTGAGGTGTATGTGCTTGAGGTAAATCCGCGGTCAAGCAGAACCGTGCCGTTCTTAAGCAAAATCACAAAAATCCCAATGGCGAACCTGGCGACAAAGGTCATTCTCGGCCAAAAGCTTGCTGATTTCGGCTATCAAGAGGGGCTGCAGCCTGAACAGCAGGGGGTATTCGTGAAAGCGCCTGTCTTCTCATTCGCGAAGCTGAGAAGAGTGGATATCACGTTAGGCCCTGAAATGAAGTCGACGGGAGAGGTCATGGGCAAAGATTCAACCTTGGAAAAAGCGCTCTATAAAGCGCTGATTGCTTCTGGCATTCAAATTCCGAACTACGGCTCAGTGCTGTTGACCGTTGCCGATAAAGATAAAGAAGAAGGACTGCTGATCGCCAAGCGGTTCCACGCCATCGGCTATAAAATCTTGGCGACGGAAGGAACGGCGGCTTATTTGAAAGACGCTCAGATTCCGGCTCAAGTCGTCGGGAAAATCGGCGAAGAAGGGAAAAATCTGCTCGATGTCATCAGAAACGGCGAAGCGCAATTTGTCATCAATACGCTGACAAAGGGCAAACAGCCGGCCAGAGACGGCTTCAGAATCCGCCGCGAATCTGTTGAAAACGGAGTCGCCTGCCTGACATCTTTAGATACGGCTGAAGCCATTTTGCGGGTATTGGAAAGCATGACATTCCGGGCGGATCATATGCCTGCATCCGAAACCAATCAAAAGGCGGCAGCCACGATATGAAGAAAGCGCATTTGACTGTTCAATCCAACTTAGAAATTGCCGACCGGATTTATAAGATGGTGCTGAAAGGAGAGCTTGTCCGGCACCTTACCGAGCCGGGACAATTTCTTCATCTGAAGGTGAGTGACGCGGTCACGCCGCTATTAAGAAGACCGCTCAGCATTGCGGACGTCAATTTCGCCGCGGATGAAGTATCCGTTATCTACAGGGCTGACGGTGAAGGAACGCGTCTTTTGTCCGAGAAAAAAGAGGGCGGCAGGATAGACGTTCTCGGCCCTCTCGGCAACGGATTCCCCGTCGGGCGGATTGAACCCGGCAAAACCGCGCTGTTAGTCGGAGGCGGAGTGGGGGTTCCGCCTTTGCAGGAACTGTCAAAGCGCCTGACGGAAAAAGGCGTAAACGTCATTCATGTGCTTGGATTTCAATCAGCAAAGGATGTTTTTTACGAACAGGAATGTCGTGCGTACGGAGACACTTATGTGGCGACGGCTAACGGAACATATGGAGAGAAAGGATTTGTCACCGATATCATCCGTGAAAAGCAGCTCGAATTCGATGTCCTGCTAAGCTGCGGGCCGACACCGATGCTGAAAGCTCTGAAGCAGCAGTACGGCCATAAAGAGGTTTATCTTTCGATGGAAGAGCGGATGGGCTGCGGCATCGGTGCCTGCTTCGCCTGCGTGTGCCGCACGGGTGAAAGCGATACATCATATGTAAAGGTCTGCCTTGACGGGCCGGTATTTAAAGCTGAGGAGGTGGCGCTGTAATGTTAGAGGTGAATCTGCCGGGTCTCCAATTGAAAAATCCGATCATCCCCGCTTCCGGATGTTTCGGATTCGGGAAAGAATATGCCGGATTTTACGATTTATCATGCCTCGGAGGCATTATGATTAAAGCCACGACGAACGAAGCCCGCTTCGGAAATCCGACACCGAGAGTGGCGGAGACAAGCGCGGGAATGCTGAATGCCATCGGACTGCAAAATCCCGGCCTTGAGCATGTGCTCAATCATGAGCTGCCTTGGCTCGAACAATTTGACACGCCGATTATCGCAAATGTCGCCGGTTCTCAGGTGGACGACTATAAAGAAGTGGCCGAGCACATCAGCCAAGCGCCGAATGTGCATGCGCTTGAGCTTAACATTTCATGTCCGAATGTCAAAACGGGGGGGATTGCTTTTGGTACTGATCCCGTCATGGCGGCCGAACTGACAAAAGCGGTGAAAGAAGTTTCCGCAGTGCCTGTGTATGTGAAGCTTTCGCCTAATGTCGCAAACATAACCGAAATTGCCAAAGCGATTGAAGCGGCCGGTGCTGACGGTCTGACGATGATTAATACACTCATCGGGATGAGGCTCGACCTCAAGACGGGCCGGCCGATCTTAGCAAATAAAACGGGCGGACTGTCAGGACCGGCGATCAAACCGGTCGCCATCCGGATGGTATACGAAGTCAGCCAGGCCGTTCAAATTCCGATTATCGGGATGGGCGGCGTTCAGACCGCAGAGGATGCATTAGAATTTCTTCTTGCGGGAGCGAGTGCAGTTGCCGTCGGCACAGCGAACTTCGTCAATCCGTTCGTCTGCCCGGAAATCATAGAACAGCTCCCCCGTGTGCTGCGCCAACACGGCTTTCAATCTGTAAGTGAATGCATCGGAAGGAGCTGGAAACATGAAAAACAATCTGCCCATCATCGCGCTTGATTTTGCATCAGGGGAAGAGACTTTAGCGTTTTTAGATTTGTTTGAAAAGGAAAGGCTTTTTGTCAAAACGGGGATGGAGCTTTTTTATCAGGAAGGCCCCGCCATCATTCACCAATTAAAAGAACGGAACTGTGATATATTTTTAGATTTAAAGCTTCATGATATCCCGACTACGGTCAATAAAGCGATGAAGCGGCTGGCCGGCCTCGGCGTTGATCTCGTCAATGTGCATGCGGCAGGGGGCGCACGCATGATGCGCGCGGCCCTTGAGGGGCTTGAAGAAGGCACGCCGGCAGGCAGAAAACGCCCGTCTTTAATCGCGGTGACCCAGCTGACCAGCACTTCAGAGCAGGTGGCGAAGGAAGAGCTTCTGCTGCATAAGCCGCTGTTAGAAACGGTTGTGCATTACGGCAAAATGGCGGAAGAGTGCGGGCTGGACGGAGTGGTATGTTCGGTACATGAAACAAAAGCCATTTATGAAGCGGTCCGGTCTTCATTTCTGACAGTCACGCCGGGCATCCGCACGGCCAGTGACGCAGCTGACGATCAAGTCCGGACGGCGACTCCGTCATTTGCGAGAGAAAACGGTTCGTCAGCCATCGTCGTGGGCCGCTCAATTACAAAAGCGGAAAACCCCGTTGAAGCATATGAAGCAATTAAACTGGAATGGGAGGGCGTTCGCCGATGAAACAGGCTATCGCAAAACATCTATTACACATTGAAGCTGTCTTTTTACGCCCGAATGAGCCGTTTACGTGGGCGAGCGGCATTTTATCACCGATCTATTGTGACAACCGTCTGACATTGTCGTATCCAAAAGTGAGAAATGATGTGGCGGACGGGCTCGGCAAACTGCTGAAAGAGCATTTCCCCGAGGCGGAGATGATCGCGGGCACTGCAACGGCGGGCATTCCGCATGCTGCGCTTCTCGCAGACCGTACAGGCGCGCCGATGTGCTACGTCAGAAGCAAACCGAAAGCGCACGGCAAAGGAAATCAAATAGAAGGCGCCATTAAGAAAGGACAAAAAACAGTCGTGATTGAAGACTTGATTTCTACCGGGGGCAGCGTGCTTGAAGCTGCGGCGGCCCTTCAAAGAGAGGGCGCGGAAGTCCTCGGCGTCATTTCCATTTTTACATACGGACTGCCGAAAGCAAAAGAAGCCTTTAAAAAAGCGGGTCTTCCTTATTACTCGTTAACGGATTATGACACGCTGATTGAAGTCGCGCTTGAAAACGGAACGATTCATTCAGCTGACATTGAAAAACTGAAATCATGGAAATTGAATCCCGAGTCAAAAGATTGGTTTAAAAAATAATGACAATAAAACAGGCCTCAGGGCCTGTTTTATTATTCCTATCAAAAAACTCGGGTTGACTTCTGTTAGAATTGTGCTAAAATTTAGTACAAATCTAAAAAGCTTATCAAGAGCGGCTGAGGGACTGGACCGATGACGCCCGGCAACCTGCGTGTCATGCAAGGTGCCGCATCCAGAAAAATGCACAGCATTTTGAAGATAAGGGCTATACCGGGTCACTGTCTTTCATTCCGCTGGATTGAAAGTTTTTTATATGAAAAAAGATTGAGGGATAAGACAACCGGCAGAAAACAACAGCTGTTTGATTGTCTCCGGGAGGAGGAAAGGAAAAATGCTAACGTATGACACATGGGAAGAGCCGGCGATTACATTTCCGGAAGACGATTCCTATAAAGGCGCGCTGTCCGTTTTAAAATGGGCATACGGCCACTACGGAGACCAGCTTGTTTACGCGTGCAGCTTCGGGATTGAAGGCATCGTCCTGATCGATTTAATTTCTAAAGTAAAGAAAGACGCGGAAATCGTGTTTCTCGATACGGGCCTTCACTTTAAAGAAACATATGAAACGATCGAAAAAGTGAAAGAACGTTATCCGGGGCTGAACATTATCTTGAAAAAACCAAGCCTTACTCTTGAGGAACAGGCCGAGGCTCACGGAGATAAACTGTGGGAAAGAGAACCGAACCAGTGCTGCTACATCAGAAAAATTCTGCCGTTAAGAGAAGCGCTCGCGGGGCATCCGGCATGGCTGTCCGGTCTTCGCCGGGATCAAGGGCCGAGCCGGGCGAACACGAATTTCCTGAATAAAGACGACAAGTTTCAATCGATTAAAGTATGCCCGCTGATCCATTGGACATGGAAAGACATCTGGAGATATACTTCCAAGCATGAGCTGGATTACAATATCCTCCACGATCAGGGGTATCCGAGCATCGGCTGTGAACCGTGCACTTCACCTGCGTTTACCGCGGAAGATTTGCGGAGCGGCAGATGGAACGGCATGGCGAAAACAGAATGCGGACTGCATGAATAAAGGAGCTGCACGATGGAATTAGCCGCTATTTTATTCTGCCTGTTTTTTGCCATGAATATCGGAGCCAGCGGAGCCGCGGCTTCAATGGGAGTCGCTTACGGGTCCGGCGCAGTTAAAAAGAAAACGTATGCGCTGATCATCTGCGCGGTCGGAGTCCTGTCAGGGGCGGTTATCGGCGGCGGTGAAGTCGTTAAGACGATCAGCGGCGGAATCATTCCCGAACAAACCATTACGCTCACCATTGTCTGCATTATTATCGGATCGGCGGCGCTATCGTTATTCACGGCGAATGTGCTCGGCATTCCGCTGTCGACGAGTGAGGTCACTGTCGGGGCGATTGTCGGTGTCGGCGTCGCGTACAAAGTATTGTTTTTACAGCATCTTTTGGTCATCGTGAGTTTTTGGGTGCTCGTACCGTTCGTCGCGTTCTGTTTCACGTTTCTCGTCTCGAAGGTATTCAGTTCTCTGAATATTCGAGTCATTTCGAATCGGAAACAGAAGATTTTAGGGATTGTGCTGCTGATTGCGGGGTTTTGGGAAGCTTTTTCAGCCGGAATGAACAATGTCGCAAATGCGGTGGGCCCTTTGGTTGCTGCGGGCGTGCTCAGCGTGTCCAAAGGAACGCTGTACGGAGGCATCTTTGTCGCTCTCGGCGCTCTGCTTTTAGGACGTAAAGTGCTTGAAACCAACGGGAAAAAGATTACGAGATTTTCAGCCGGAGAAGGCATACTGCTTTCAGGAACCGGCGCGGGGCTTGTCATTATCAGTTCCGTCTTCGGTCTGCCGGTCCCATTGGCGCAAGTCACATCATCATCAATTATCGGCATCGGAATGGCCAAAAACGGGCCGAACGTTTTTCATAAAGAAGTCGTGAAAACGATGCTCAAAGTATGGGTCGTTTCGCCGTTTTTGTCACTGTCGATTTCGTATTTGCTTGTCTCCCTGCTGTTAAAAGGAGATTACTATTCCATCTTTATGATGGCCAGTGTGCTTTTGGCAGCTGGCGGAGCCGCCAGTCTGATGAAAGCCATCCGAAAAGAGAAACGCTCTGTCCATGAACAAGGCGGGGGCATTTAACTATTAATCTGAGTTTATTTATCTGTTAACTGGGAGGAATCATGTATTATGAGTTTAGCACCGCACGGAGGAACATTAATTAACCGGGTGAATGAGCAGTATGATCTTACATCCGTCCAAAAAGAAATTGAGCTTGATTTGATTTCGTTCGCTGATTTAGAGCTGATCGGGATCGGAGGGTACAGCCCGATTGAAGGATTTTTCACAGAAAAAGATTACGTGTCAGTCGTTGAAAATATGCGTCTGGCATCCGGGGTTGTCTGGTCCCTGCCGATCACGCTTCCGGTCGATTCAGAAAAAGCGGCTGAGCTTGCCGTCGGCGACACGGTGAAACTGACTTACGGCGGAGAAACATACGGCGTAGTCGACATCGAAGATATTTATACGCCGGATAAACAAAAAGAAGCCGTTCACGTGTATAAAACCGATGATGCCGCGCATCCGGGCGTGAAAAAATTATTTTCACGCGGCGATACGTATGTCGGCGGGCCGATCACATTAATTAAAAAAGCGTCAAAGCAGTTTCCCGAGTTTACATTTGAACCTGCTGATACAAGACGAAGCTTCGAAGAAAAGGGCTGGAAAACCATTGTCGGTTTCCAAACGAGAAATCCGGTCCACCGCGCCCACGAATATATCCAAAAAACCGCGCTTGAGACGGTAGACGGCCTGTTTTTGAACCCGCTCGTCGGTGAAACAAAATCAGATGATATTCCGGCGGATGTCAGAATGGAAAGCTACCAGGTGCTGCTCGATCATTATTATCCGAAAGACCGCGTTTTCCTCGGTGTATTTTTGGCGGCTATGCGGTATGCGGGGCCGAGAGAAGCCATTTTCCACGCGCTTGTCCGCAAAAACTACGGCTGCACGCATTTCATCGTCGGCCGCGATCATGCCGGCGTCGGTGATTACTACGGCACATATGAAGCGCAAGAGCTGTTTGATCAATTTACAGCGGATGAACTCGGGATTACACCGATGAAATTCGAGCACAGCTTCTTCTGCCGGAAATGCGGCAACATGGGAACGGCCAAAACATGCCCGCATGACAGAGAAGACCACGTCATTCTGTCAGGAACAAAGGTCAGAGAAATGCTGCGAAGCGGCGTCATGCCGCCGGCGGAATTCAGCCGTCCTGAAGTTGTCGAGGTGCTGATTAAAGGGCTGAAAACGAAAGAAGAAGCAGGCGTTTCTTAAGGAGGAAAATAGAGTGACAAATCGTGATATCGTGTGGCATGAAGCCTCAATAACGAAAGAAGAATACCAGCAGAAAAACAAGCATAAAAGCTCTATCCTCTGGCTGACGGGCTTAAGCGGTTCAGGGAAATCCACGATTGCAAACGCCGCAGCGCGCGAGCTGTTTGAACAAGGCTATCAAGTCATCGTGCTTGATGGTGATAACATCCGCCACGGCTTAAACAAGGACTTAGGTTTTTCCGATGATGACCGCAAGGAAAATATACGCCGCATCGGAGAAGTGGCGAAGCTTTTCGTTCAGCAGGGAACCATCGTCATCACGGCTTTTATTTCTCCGTTCCGTGAGGACAGAGATCAGGTGAGAGAGCTTGTGGCAGAGGGCGAATTTAATGAAATCTATGTTAAATGCGACCTCGATATATGTGAAAAGCGCGATCCGAAAGGTTTATATAAAAAAGCAAGAAATGGTGAAATTCCGTTCTTTACGGGGATCGACTCACCGTATGAAGAGCCGAAAGCGCCTGAGCTCGTACTTGATTCAGGCAAATGTGAACGCGAAGAATGCACCGGAAGACTGGTTGACTTTGTGAAAAACAGCTTAGCATAATAGGTCCAAAAAGGCCGCGCAATCAGCCGGATATCCCCCGCAATGGCGGGATATGGTAAAATAGCTGAAGTGCGGCCTCGCGGCTGTTCTGGGAAGATTTCAAAACGGATCGGGGAGACATGCTATGGGGAAAGTATTTATCGTTGGAGCCGGTCCGGGAGATCCGGACTTATTAACGGTGAAGGCAATGAAAGCCATACAGAAAGCGGACGTTATATTATATGACAGATTGGTAAGCAAAGAGATTTTACAGTACGCCGGAGAAGAAGCGGATCTGATTTACTGCGGCAAGCTCCCGGATTTTCACATTATGAAACAGGATACGATCAACCGTTTCCTTGTGAAGTATGCGAAAAAGGGGAAAACCGTTGTAAGGCTCAAGGGGGGCGACCCGTTTGTTTTCGGCCGAGGAGGCGAAGAAGCGGAGGCTCTCGCGCAAAACGCCATTCCGTTTGAGATCGTTCCCGGCATTACATCAGGAATCGCGGCTGCTGCTTATGCCGGCATTCCGGTGACGCACAGAGAGGCGAGCTCCAATGTCGCATTCGTTACGGGGCATTATAAACAAGAAGACGACTTTGAAGAAAAATGGAAAGCGCTGGCGACGGGTATTGATACGCTGGTGATTTATATGGGAATTAAAAATATCCGGCAGATTGAAAGAATGCTGCTGGAAAACGGCAGAGACGGCGGCACCCCGGCAGCCTTTATTCATTGGGGAACGACGGACAGGCAAAAAACAGTCGTCTGCACCGTCGGCACGCTTTCAGACACAGTGATAAAAGAAGAAATCAAAAACCCGAGCTTAATTGTTATCGGTGATGTCGTCAATTATCACTGCAAACTGGACTGGTATGCATCTGATCAGAAAAATCTGGATTTGAGCGAGGCGTTGTAAATGAAGCAGGCGATTTTATACATCGGGCACGGAAGCAGGCTGAAAAAAGCGCAGACAGAGTCGGCGGCGTTTTTAAAAGGGTGCATGCCGCACGCTGACGCTCCCATTCAGGAAATTTGTTTTTTAGAACTGCAGGAACCGTCTATTGAATCGGGATTTGAAGCATGTGTCAGACAAGGCGCCACTCATATTGCGGCCGTGCCTTTGCTGCTGTTGACCGCTGCCCACGCAAAACATGACATTCCGGCTGAAATCGCCCGTGCGGCGGCCCTGCATCCCGATATAAAAGTGACATATGGTGTTCCGATCGGAGTGGACGATGAAGTCGTAAAAGCGGTGCATCATCGTATTGAAGATACCGGAGTGCCCATTGAGATGGCGAAAGTGGTGCTGATCGGAAGAGGAAGCACAGATCCGGCAGTTAAAAACGCAGTCAGTGAGATTGCCGGAAAACTTGAGGCGATTACACCTGTTAAAGAAGTCATCCCTTGTTTTTTAACAGCATGTGACCCGCACTATAAAGAAGTATTTGCCGGCCTTGAAGAGGATGACGGAGCACCCGTTTTTATCGTTCCATATCTTCTGTTTACCGGGCTTTTAATGACTGAGATTGAACGGGAAGTTCAAAAGCTTCAAACGATCAATCAAAATGTTCATCTCGCTTCATACTTAGGTTTTCACCCTCATATTAAGCAGGCGTTTTTGAACCGTGTGTCAGAAGCTGTTCGAAACCCCGGCGGTCAGTTTGATTTTAAGGGGGGACAGTATGCTGCCTCTGCACATTAATTTAAGCGGAAAAAGAATTATCATCGCGGGCGGAGGCAATGTTGCCTTAAGAAGGCTCAAAACGGTGCTTCCGGAAGGCGCGGATATTACTGTAATCAGTCCCGATGCCCTGCCTGAAATTAAACAGCTGGCGGATGAAGGACGTATCCGCTGGGTTTCCCGTAAAATTGAAATGAAGGATCTCGCGCCCGCTTTTTTCATCATTGCCGCGACAAATGACCGCAGCGTGAATCAGGAGATAGCCGTGAGCGCTTCTGAAACGCAGCTGGTCAATTGTGTAAGCGATGCTGAACAGGGCAGCGTGTATATGCCGAAGATCATCCGCAAAGGGCGCATTCAAGTATCCGTATCAACAAGCGGCGCAAGCCCGGCACATACGAAAAGACTGGCTGAGGACATAGAGCATCTCATTACTGCTGATTTGACTGAAGAAGTGGATCGATTATTTGAGAAAAGAAGAAGACCATAAAAAACACCTTGTCTGTCATCAGGCAGGGTGTTTTTTATACTGTCCTGACAGTCCGTCGAATGTGAACAATTCAAAACGAAAGCGGGCAGTTTGAACGGTATATGCCGACAAGCGGTCAGGGTTGCGAAAAGATGCGGAATATCTATTTGATCCCAATGCCGCCTGGATTCCGCCCGCATACAAAGGAAAGGTCAGAGACCCGCCCGGATGTGCTCAGGTGCGGCGAGGGAAGTTGACAGCATCCGCCGCCAAATCAGGTGTGACCGCTTTAATCAGAGACGGCCCCGGCGGATCAGGCAGACATGACGGGAAACTGATCAGATACTGTAAAGATCGGTTCTGACGGCTGGGAGAGTTTCGTCTCCGTAATAAAAAACACCTCCAAGCTGAGTGCGGATTTCAGCTTGGAGGTGCGTTTATTTTTTCAGCCGTATGACAAGGTCGGCATCAGGTGTGACAAATACGGTATGCTGGCTGTCATAGGTGACAAATCCGGGCTTTGCGCCGTTTGGCTTTTTCACGTGTCTGATTTTTGTATAATCAACCGGAACAGAGCCGGAATCTTTCGCTTTGGAAAAATAAGCGGCGATCGCAGCCGCCTCCAGTATGGATTGTTCATCCGGATCGCTGCTTTTAATCACAACGTGGGAACCCGGAATGTCTTTCGTGTGGAACCATAAATCATCCCTTGCGGCAGCTTTTGTCGTTAAGTACTCATTTTGTTTATTGTTTTTGCCGACAAGAATCGTCAATCCCCGTGAAGATTCATATTGCTCCAAAACAGGAACGTGCTGCTTCTGTTTTTTCTGTCCCCGCTGCTGTTTCGGTCGCAGATATTTGCCTTCCACAAGCTCTTCCCTTATTTCGTGAATATCCTTTGTGGACGCGGAGGAGAGCTGCTGGATCAGCTGATCGAAATAAGCGATTTCCTCCTCGGCCAGACGGATCTGTTCTTTTACCACCTCGACGGAATTCTTCGCCTTTTGATACTTTGTAAAATACATCTGTGCGTTTTCTGACGGTGTTTTGTTCGGATTTAAAGGGATGGTCACTGTCTTACTTTCTTCATCATAATAATTGATGACTTCCGCTTCTTTGTCACCTTTTTTCAGCATATACAAATTTGCCGTCAGCAGTTCGCCGTATAGCTGGAATTCCTTCGCATTCTCTGAGTAGTCGAGAGTCTTTTCCAGCTTTTTTATCTTATTGGCGTTCTTTTTCCGTTCATTTGCGACAAACCGCTCGAGATCCTGAGCCTGCTGTTTGACGCGGTCGCGTTCCGCCTTGCCGAAATAAAACCGGTCCAACAGCTCACTCAGTGAGTGAAAGGTGCGCTCCTCTCCGTTTACATGTGTGAGAGACAGGAGATAAAAGTATTCCTTTCCGCCGGCTGTCGTAATGTTCGGTGTAAACCTGCAATCTTTCACGGCATGGAACATTTCAATCAGCGTCTTCGGCAGCGTTATTTTGTTAGCGAGACCCGCTCTGTGAACGGCTTCTTTTGCAAACAGCGGAGAAACACCGGAGAAATGTCTGACGATCTGCTGGTCAAGCCGTCCTTCCTGGAAACTGAGATAACGCAAAACGTCTTCTTCATCCGCGGCGAGCGGCGAAATTTTTTCCTGAGCGGGAGGAAGCTTGTAATCATAGCCCGGCAGAACGGTCCGGTAGCTGTTCATCGACGGAGATAAATGCTTCAGCCCGTCGATGATGGCTCCTTCTCCGTCAGTCAGAATAATATTGCTGTGCCGTCCCATAATTTCAACATACAGCGTTCTGACGGTTTCGTCGCCGATTTCATTTCTGCTTTTTATGCGGAATATCATAATCCGGTCTAATCCGGCCTGTTCTATTTTCTCAATAAATCCGCCTTCTATATGCTTTCTGAGCAGCATACAAAACATCGGCGGCTCGCTCGGATTTTCATAAGCCTGATTCGTCGTGTGCACCCGTGAATAGCTCGGATGCGCCGATAATAATAATTTATGGTTTTTTCCGTTAGCGCGGATATGGAATATCACATCGTGCTTAAAAGGCTGATGGACTCTCGTAATCCGGCCTCCGGCAATCCGGCTGTTTAATTCATGTGTCATTCCGTATGTAAACATGCCATCAAAAGACATATAAAACACCCTTTCCTTCTTCCTGCATTCGATAATTATAGCATGAAAAGGGACGAGTCAGAATAAGCTTGTTTACAGAGTGACATCTCTAAAGCGAGGCAGGGGAGTGGACGAGAAGAATGAAGTTTCATGAAATGGGACAAACCGATTTGCTGAAAGCAACAAATACGTCCATTAAACAGGGGTTGACCGAAAAAGAGGTGAAAAAACGCCTTGAAAAGCACGGACCGAACGAGCTTCAGGAGGGCAAGAGGACACCGGCGATCGCCGTGTTTTTCGCCCAATTTAAAGATTTTATGGTGCTCGTGCTGCTGGCGGCAACCTTAATATCCGGGTTTTTAGGCGAATATGTAGATGCCGTAGCGATTATGGCGATTGTATTTGTCAATGGGGTTCTCGGTTTTTTTCAAGAGCGGCGTGCGGAAAAGTCTTTACATGCATTAAAAGAGCTGTCAACGCCGTATGTGTCAGCGTTGCGGGACGGGAGCTGGAAGAAAATTCAGTCCAAGGAGCTCGTTCCCGGCGATATCATGAAATTTTCAAGCGGCGACCGGATTGGCGCGGATGTGCGGATCGTTGAAGCGAAAAGCCTTGAAATTGAGGAATCGGCGCTGACCGGGGAATCAATTCCGGTGGTTAAACAAGCTGATAAACTGAGAAAGCCGGATGTTTCGTTAGGCGACATCAGCAATATGGCGTTTATGGGTACGATCGTAACGCGCGGCAGCGGTGTCGGCGTCGTCGTCGGTACAGGAATGAATACGGCAATGGGGAAAATCGCCGATATGCTGGAATCCGCCGGCAGCCTTTCAACACCGCTGCAGCGAAGACTTGAAGAGCTCGGCAAAATTTTAATTATTGTCGCGCTCCTTTTAACGGTATTGGTCGTTGCAGTCGGCGTCTTACAGGGACATGAGCTTTACAGCATGTTTTTGGCCGGAGTGTCATTGGCCGTCGCCGCGATTCCGGAAGGGCTTCCCGCCATTGTTACGGTGGCCTTATCAATCGGCGTCCAACGCATGATCAAACAAAAATCAATTGTCAGAAAGCTCCCGGCGGTTGAAACATTGGGCTGCGCCTCTGTCATTTGTTCTGATAAAACCGGCACGCTGACACAAAACAAAATGACCGTCACCCATATGTGGTTAGGGGGAAAAACATTTAAAGTGTCAGGCATCGGCTATGAGCCTGAGGGCGTTTTCACTCGAGATGAGCGGGAAATCAAGCCGAAAGATGAAAAGATTCTTGAACAGATGCTGGTTTTCGGCGCGTTGTGCAACACATCCGAAATCGCACTGAAAGACGGCCATTATGTACTCGACGGCGATCCGACAGAAGGAGCGCTGCTGACGGCTGCAAGAAAGGGCGGCTATTCAAACGATTGGCTCAGCGGGCAATACCGCGTGGTTGCCGAGTTTCCGTTTGACTCCGTCCGCAAAATGATGACCGTCATTGTAGAGGATCAGGAAAAAAAGCAGTTCGTCATCACTAAAGGAGCGCCCGATGTGCTGATTGACCGCTCGTCACATCTGATGTACGACGCAAGAAGCGCGCCATTTTCTGGAGAAAAGAAAGCAGAAACGGAAGCGGTTCTGAAAGAGCTGGCGTCGCAAGCTTTGCGTACGATCGCGATTGCTTATAAACCGCTTAAGCCCGGAGAAAAGCCGACAATGGAGCAGGCGGAAAAAAATCTGACGATGCTCGGCTTGTCAGGCATAATTGATCCGCCCCGTCCGGAGGTCAGACAGGCGATTAAAGAATGCCGTGAAGCCGGCATTAAAACGGTTATGATCACAGGGGATCACGTCGAAACGGCAAAGGCCATTGCAAAAGATTTGCGTCTTCTTCCGAAAAAGGGGCGTGTGATGGACGGCAAGACGCTGAATGAGCTTACGGAGAAAGAACTTATCGAAACGGTCGATGATGTCTACGTCTTCGCACGCGTGTCGCCTGAACATAAATTAAAAATTGTAAAAGCGTTCCAGGAAAACGGACACGTCGTCGCCATGACGGGAGACGGGGTTAATGACGCGCCGGCCATAAAGCAGGCAGATATCGGTGTTGCCATGGGCGTGACGGGAACGGATGTGGCAAAGGAAGCCTCTTCTCTCATTCTGGTAGATGATAACTTTGCTACGATTAAATCAGCCATAAAAGAGGGACGGAATATCTATGAAAATATAAGAAAATTCGTCCGGTATTTGCTCGCCTCCAACGTCGGTGAAATTTTAGTGATGCTGTTTGCGATGCTTCTCGCTCTGCCGCTGCCGCTCGTTCCGATTCAGATATTGTGGGTGAACTTAGTCACTGACGGGCTGCCGGCGATGGCCCTCGGTATGGATCAGCCGGAAGGAGATCTGATGAGGCGGAAGCCGCGGCATCCGAAAGAAGGAGTGTTTGCGAGAAAACTGGGCTGGAAAGTCGTATCAAGAGGGTTTTTAATCGGAGCCGCAACCATTTTAGCGTTTATCATCGTCTATCACCGCAATCCTGAAAATCTGCCCTACGCACAGACCGTTGCATTCGCGACTCTTGTCCTGGCTCAGCTTATACACGTGTTTGACTGCCGGAGCGAAACGTCTGTTTTCTCCCGGAATCCGTTTGAAAATATCTATCTGCTCGGCGCCATCATTTCTTCTATCTTCCTGATGGTCATCGTCATCTATTATCCGCCGCTGCAGCCGATTTTCAAAACAGTGCCGATTACGCCGGGCGATTGGATGCTGATTATCGGTATGTCGGGCATACCTACTTTTTTGCTGGCGGGTTCACTTTTGACAAGAAAAAAATAATTCCATATGATATAATCTTAGGGGTAATAGCATGTCTATTGCCCTTTTATTTTGATAACGGGAAAGAATTGGGTGTTTCATATGATACGGAGTATGACAGGCTTCGGCAGCGCAAGCAGCACAAAAGGCGATCTCTCGGCAACCGTTGAATTGAAATCCGTCAATTACCGGTTCAAAGAAGTGAACGCCCGCCTGCCACGGCCTTTGCTATATGTAGAGGATAAGCTGAAACAAACGATATTGCAGCATATACAGCGCGGAAGAGTAGAGCTGTTTCTCACTGTAAACAGTGACGCGCTCATAAAAAGAAGCCTGAACATCGATTGGGAGCTCCTTGATGAATATGTGAGCGCCGCACGCGTCATGAAAGAGCGCTACAGCCTGGCCGCAGAACCCGATGCAATGGATTTCTTTAAATTTGAACATATTGCGCAGATACACGAAGAACAGATGCGTGATGACAAGCTTGAAGAAGTCATCAGGGAAGCCGCTGAGCTGGCTGTAAAGGAACTTTGTGACATGAGGGAAAAAGAAGGACGGCTTTTGGCGGAAGACTGCTTTCTGCACATTGAGCGGCTTGAGACGCTGTCCGAACAGGTGAAAGAGCGCGCTTCGGCCGTTGTTATTCAATATCGCGAGCGTCTTTACGCCCGAATGAAGGAATGGACGGAGGACGCGCTCGACGAAAGCAGGCTGATCACGGAATGCGCCATTTTCGCCGACCGTTCTGATATCACGGAAGAAATTACCAGATTGAAGAGCCATTTTGTTCAATTCCGTGATATATTAAAAGAAGGCGGGGCAGTCGGCCGCAAACTTGATTTCCTTGTTCAGGAGCTTAACCGGGAAGCGAACACGATCGGCTCAAAAGCCAATGATCATCAAATCACAAAGCTTGTCGTTGAAATGAAAAGTTCTATTGAAAAATTGAAGGAACAAGTGCAAAATATAGAATAGCGACTGTGCGTATTGTTTACAGACGGCCTCTTCAGGTTACACTAGAGACGTCTATTTTACAGGGGGAACGTAGAAGATGACGATTAAACTGATTAATATCGGATTTGGCAATATCATCTCCGCCAATCGGATGATTTCGATTGTCAGCCCGGAGTCTGCGCCAATAAAGCGAATGATCCAGGATGCAAGAGACCGCGGAATGCTAATAGACGCTACATACGGACGAAGAACCCGTGCAGTTGTCGTCATGGATAGTGATCACATTATCTTATCTGCCGTCCAGCCTGAGACAGTTGCACACAGACTTTCTGTGAAAGAAGAAATTATGGATGAAGGGCAGGGGTAATTGCCGCATGAAAGAAAGAGGGTTATTAATCGTTCTCTCAGGTCCCTCCGGAGTTGGAAAAGGAACGGTTCGGCAAGCAATATTTTCACAACAGGACACGAAATTTGAATACTCAATTTCAGTCACGACGAGAAACCCGAGAGAGGGCGAGGTCGACGGCGTCGATTATTTCTTTAAATCTAGAGATGAATTCGAACGCATGATTGAAAACAACAAACTGCTTGAGTGGGCAGAATATGTCGGCAACTATTACGGAACGCCCGTTGATTATGTCGAACAGACGCTTCAAGAAGGAAAAGACGTCTTCTTAGAGATTGAAGTGCAGGGCGCGCTCCAAGTGCGGAATGCATTTCCGGAAGGCCTGTTTATCTTCTTAGCGCCGCCGAGTCTTTCTGAGCTGAAAAACAGAATCGTGACTAGAGGGACTGAAACCGACGATTTAATCGAAAACAGAATGAATGCCGCAAAAGCTGAAATCGAAATGATGGACGCGTATGATTATGTCGTTGAAAACGACGATATCCAAACGGCTTGTGATAAGATTAACGCAATCGTTCTCGCCGAGCACTTAAAACGTGAACGCGTCGCTCCGAGATATAAGAAAATGCTGGAGGTAGAATAACTTATGTTAGATCCGTCAATTGACTCTTTAATGAATAAATTAGATTCTAAATATACGCTGGTGACCGTGTCTGCAAGACGCGCGCGTGAAATGCAGATCAAAAAAGACCAGCAGATTGAACATACCATTTCTCACAAATATGTAGGCAAAGCTTTAGAAGAAATTGACGCGGGCCTGCTTTCGTTTGAAAGAGAAGACAGCGAATAACAAGCACACGTAGCAACCTATCTCTACATAGGTTGTTATTTTTTTCCGTTTGGGATTTGTCCAATGCTTTCATAAAGGGGAGAAGACTTCATGAAAAACCGAAACATTTTGCTATGCGTAAGCGGAGGAATTGCCGTTTATAAAGCTTCCGCACTCACGAGCAAGCTGGTTCAGGCCGGCGCAAACGTCAAAGTGATTATGACTGAGTCCGCGCGTGAGTTTGTTTCTCCGCTGACATTTCAGGCGCTGAGCCGGAATGAAGTGTATACAGATACATTTAATGAACAAAATCCGAAGGTGATTTCTCATATTGATGCCGCTGACTGGGCGGATTTAATTATTGTCGCGCCCGCTACGGCAAATATCATCGGCAAGCTTGCCAACGGAATTGCTGACGATATGCTCACAACGACGGTGCTGGCCGCTGAGGCCCCGGTCTGGGTGGCGCCTGCGATGAATGTCCATATGTATGATCATCCGGCGGTGAAACGGAACATCTCTGTGCTTTATCAGGACGGGGTCCGCTTTATCGAACCGAGTGAAGGCTATTTGGCATGCGGATATGTCGGCAAAGGAAGGCTGGAGGAGCCGGAGCTTATTGTTGAGCGTGTCAGAGAGCATTTTAAGGAGTCTGAAGACGATGCACCGCTGAAAGGAAAACATATTGTCATTACGGCCGGTCCGACGCGCGAAGCCGTGGACCCTGTCCGCTTCTTCACAAATAAATCCACCGGCAAAATGGGCTACGCCGCTGCTGAAGCCGCCGTCCGTCTCGGGGCGCGGGTGACGCTGATTTCAGGCCCGGTGTCAATAGAGCCGCCAGTCGGGCTGTATCAGTTTCTTCCTGTGCAATCGGCAGCCGATATGAGAGAAGCCGTGCTTTCTGTGTTTGATTCATGCGACATGGTGATTAAGACGGCGGCCGTGGCCGATTTTACGCCGGCGGCTGTTTCTGATCACAAAATGAAGAAGAAAGACGGTTCGCTCGTGATCGAATTCAACCGTACGGCAGACATACTGAAAGAACTCGGCGAACGGAAAACACACCAGCTGCTGGTCGGATTTGCGGCTGAAACGCAAGACGTCGAACGCTATGCGCGCAGAAAACTCGAACAGAAAAACCTTGATATGATCGTTGCGAATGATGTGAAAGCAGAAGGAGCCGGATTTGGCACGGATACGAATGTCGTCACCTTCTATTTCCGGGACGGAAGAAAACGGGAGCTTGCGCTTATGTCTAAACTTGACGTTTCCTTTGAAATGCTGAAGGAAATGACCGCTTTGAAAGCCGAGGACCGAAAACCCGTATGAATGTAGCAGAAGTCATTGTCGATGTCAGCTCCAAAAACATTGACAGACCCTTTGATTACAAAATTCCCGATCATTTAAAAGGGATGATCGAAGTCGGTATGCGGGTGATTGTCCCGTTTGGCCCGCGCAAGCTTCAAGGATTTGTGACCGGTTTGAAAGATTCGTCTGAATTAAACGGCGGCTCAATGAAGGAAGTCGAGAAGCTTCTTGATTTGACGCCCGTTCTGACTGAGGAACTGATGCAGCTGTCTTCATGGCTTTCTGACAAAACGCTGTCGTTTAAAATCACGGCGCTTCAGGCAATGCTGCCCGCCGCACTGAAGGCGAAGTACGAGAAAGAGCTGAAAGTCGTTGACGAAGAAGCGCTGACACCGGACATCAAACAGCTTTTCAGGAATCAAAAAAGTCTTCTGTACTCGGATATTACCGATGAAAGCATTCTTTCGTCACTTCAAAAATTCGTGCGCAAAGGAAGCATTGATGTCACATATAAAGTCGCCCAAAAAACGAATAAAAAAATGATCCGCATGATCGAAGCGGGGGCAGACAAAGAAGAACTCGCCCGGCACGCAGATTCATTGACAAAGCAGGCTTCTAAACAGCTCGCCGTGCTTACTTATTTTATCGGCGGGGGAGCAAAGATTTCCGCGGCCGAACTTTGCAAAAAGACCGATTCCAGTTCAGCGACGCTGAAAACGCTTCTTAAAAAGGGGCTTCTTACGGAAAGCTTTGAGGAGGTTTACCGCGATCCTTATCAGGACAGAATGTTCAAAAAAACAGAGCCGCTCTCTCTTACAGAAGAGCAGCGGGCCGCTTTTGAGCCGATTAAACAAGCTGTAGCCGACCATGTCCATCACGTCTTTCTGCTTCACGGCGTCACGGGAAGCGGCAAGACGGAAATTTACCTGCAATCCATTGAAAAAGTGCTGGCAAAAGGACAAGAAGCCATCGTGCTCGTTCCGGAAATCTCGTTGACACCGCAAATGGTCAACCGTTTTAAAGGCCGCTTCGGCTCACAGGTTGCGGTCATGCACAGCGGATTATCCACAGGTGAAAAATACGATGAATGGCGGAAGATTCAGCGCAAGGAAGTCCGGCTTGTCGTCGGAGCCAGATCGGCCATCTTTGCCCCGTTTGAAAATCTCGGCATGATCATTATTGATGAAGAGCACGAATCTTCCTATAAGCAGGAGGAAATGCCGCGGTATCATGCAAAGGACGTAGCCATCCGCCGGGCCGAGCATCACAGCTGTCCGGTCGTCCTCGGGAGCGCCACGCCGACATTGGAATCATTTGCGCGGGCGAAAAAAGGCGTTTATGAGCTGCTTCCGTTAAAACATCGCGTAAATCGCCAGCTCATGCCTGACGTTTCTCTCGTTGATATGAGAGAAGAACTGAGAAACGGCAACAGATCAATGTTTTCAAGAGAGCTGATGGAACAGCTGGAAGAGAAGCTTGCAAAAAAAGAGCAGGCCGTCCTTTTTCTGAATAAACGGGGGTATTCCTCGTTTGTGATGTGCCGGGACTGCGGTTATGTGCCGCAATGTCCGCATTGCGACATTTCAATGACTTATCACCGCTACGGACAAAGGCTGAAATGCCATTACTGCGGCCATGAGGAACCTGTACCGGGAACATGCCCGGAATGCGGCAGCGAACATATCCGCTTTTTCGGCACGGGAACGCAGCGTGTGGAGGAGGAGCTAACCAAAGTGCTGCCTCAGGCGCGCGTAATCAGGATGGATGTGGACACCACTTCAAGAAAAGGCGCCCATGAAAAACTGTTGTCAGCGTTCGGTGAAGGGAAGGCGGATATCCTGCTCGGTACGCAAATGATCGCAAAAGGGCTTGATTTTCCGAACGTGACGCTCGTCGGAGTATTAAGCGCAGATACGACGCTTCACATCCCTGATTTCAGGGCCGCGGAGAAGACATTCCAGCTGCTGACACAGGTAAGCGGACGGGCCGGGCGGCATGAAAAGCCGGGAACGGTGGTCATTCAAACGTATACACCGTCTCATTACAGCATTCAGCTGACGAAAACGCACGACTATGAAACTTTTTTTCAGCAGGAAATGGCGCACAGAAGGGCCCAGTCATACCCGCCTTATTATTACGTGGCGCTGGTGACTGTTTCTCATGAAGAAGCGCCAAAAGCCGCGGTCACCGCAGAAAAGATTACAAACTATTTAAGAGCGGGATGCGGGCCTGATACGAAAATTCTCGGGCCGGCGGCTTCCCCGATCGCCAGGATCAAAGATAGATATCGCTATCAATGCGTGATAAAATACAGACAGGAAAACGAGTTGCAGATTCAATTGAAAAAGATACTGGAGCACTATAAACGCGACATTGCGCAAAAGCATGTAATGATTTCAATCGATATGAATCCGTACATGCTGATGTAACATTAGTTTTTGGAGGGCAAAATTTTGGCTGTGAAAAAAATCGTCACACACCCGGCGGAGGTTCTGGAAACACCTGCCGATGAAGTGACAGTGTTTGATAAAAAATTAAAAAAACTGCTTGACGATATGTACGATACGATGCTTGAAATGGATGGCGTCGGCCTTGCCGCGCCGCAAATCGGCATTTTAAAAAGAGCGGCCGTCGTGGACATCGGTGAAGAAAGCGGCCGGATCGACCTTGTAAATCCGGTTATTCTTGAAAAAAGCGGTGAACAGACCGGAGTCGAGGGCTGCTTAAGCTTTCCCGGGGTTTACGGCGATGTCACCCGCCCGGATTACGTAAAGGTAAAAGCCCACGACCGTAAAGGAAAACCGTTTATTTTAGAAGCGGAGGGTTTTTTGGCCAGAGCCGTTCAGCATGAAATGGATCATTTAGACGGCATTTTATTCACATCAAAAATTACGGCTTACTACACTGAAGAAGAACTGGCAGAAATGGAAGGATGATTGGATGACAAGGATCGTTTTTATGGGAACGCCCGACTTTTCAGTTCCCGTCCTGCGCACGCTTATTGAAGACGGGTATGAAGTAGTTGGCGTCGTTACGCAGCCTGACCGCCCGAAAGGCAGAAAAAAAATCATGACGCCCCCTCCTGTAAAGGCTGAAGCTGAACGTTACGGCATTCCCGTGCTTCAGCCCGAAAAAGTAAGGCTCGAAGAAGAAATAGAAAAAGTGCTCAGCCTGAAGCCGGACCTGATTGTTACGGCGGCATTCGGACAGATCCTGCCCAAGCAGCTGCTGGACGGCCCGAAATACAGCTGTATCAACGTACACGCGTCACTATTGCCTGAATTAAGAGGCGGAGCGCCGATACATTATTCGATTCTCCAAGGAAAGAAGAAAACGGGCGTAACGATCATGTATATGGTTGAAAAACTTGATGCGGGCGATATGATTTCTAAAATCGAAGTGGAAATTGATGAAACGGATAACGTCGGCACGCTACACGACAAATTAAGCATAGCGGGGGCAAAGCTTTTGTCAGAGACCGTTCCGAACGTCATTTCCGGAAATATTAAACCGATCAAACAGGACGAATCAAAAGCGACTTACGCGCCTAACATTAAGCGTGAGCAGGAGCGGATTGATTGGGCAAAGCCCGGAGAAGAGATTTACAACCAGATCAGAGGTTTAAACCCTTGGCCTGTCGCCTATACAACTTTGAACGGTCAAAATATTAAAGTATGGGCTTCTGAAAAAGTTGCGGCAAAAACTGAAGCTGCGCCTGGAACAGTCATCCGCACGGAGCAAAACGGCATTGTCGTCGCAGCAGGAAACAGCACCGCCCTTTTAATCACAGAGCTGCAGCCGGCGGGAAAAAAACGGATGAAGGGCGAAGATTTTGTAAGAGGCAAAAATGTGCAGCCCGGTGACGTGTTAGGAGAAGCAAATGAAGAAAATTAATGTCCGGGAGCTCGCTCTTGAAGCGCTTGAGAAGCTTGAGCAAAATCAGGCATACAGCAACCTGCTTCTTACATCGGTTATCAAAACGAACACGCTCAGCGATCAGGACAGAGGACTGCTGACAGAGCTTGTCTACGGAACGCTGCAAAATAAAATCGCCTTAGACTATATGCTGAAGCCTTTTATCCGCAAGCCGAATAAAGTGAAACCGTGGGTGATTCAGCTGCTTCGTCTGTCCGCGTATCAAATGGAGTATTTAGAAAAAATACCGGATCGCGCCGCCATTCATGAAGCGGTTGAGATCGCCAAAAAACGCGGGCATAAGGGCATTGCGTCCTTTGTCAACGGCATCCTCCGCTCCCTGCAGCGTGAAGGGGCGCCGTCATTCGCTGAAATCGAAGACCCGGTTCTCCGTCTTTCCACAGAGACAAGCCATCCCGAATGGCTCGTAAAAGAGTGGGTCGAGGCGTACGGCTTTGAGGCCGCTGAAAAGATCTGCCGGATTCATCTCATTCCGCCGAAGCAGACGCTCCGTGTCAATCACATAAAGAGCGACAGGGAAACGGTGCTGAATGAGATGGAGAAAGCCGGTCTGGAAGCGGAAGCCGGAGACCTTTCTCCTGATGCGATTAAGCTTTTAAAAGGAAGCATCGCGAACACGGCATTTTTCCAAAACGGCCGGGTATCCATACAGGATGAAAGCTCAATGCTTGTCGCGCGGGCGCTGGACCCGAAGCCTGGCGAAACCGTTTTAGACGCATGCGCCGCACCGGGCGGAAAGTCGGCTCACATTGCGGAACTGATGCAGAACGAGGGGAGCCTCACATCGCTTGATCTTCACCGCCATAAAGTGAAGCTGATTAAAGAGGGCGCAGAACGGCTCGGGCTTACGATCATCGACGCGCAAACGATGGATGCGCGAAAAGCGGGAGAGGCCTTTGGCGCAGAACGGTTTGACCGTATTCTCGTTGATGCCCCTTGCTCAGGTTTCGGCGTCATCAGAAGAAAACCCGATATGAAATATACGAAGACGCCGGAGGACAGCAGACGGCTGTCAGAAATCCAGCTTGGCATTTTAAGGGAAATCGCCCCATTAGTAAAAAAAGGTGGCACACTCGTATACAGTACGTGTACAATGGACCGGACAGAAAATGAAGAAGTTATGCATGCGTTTATACAAGAACACCCTGAGTTTGAACCCGATTTGTCTCTTGAAAAGCGGCTGCCTGAAAAGGCGAGACCCTTTGTTCAGGATGGAAGCCTTCAAATTCTTCCGCATTATTTCGGAACAGACGGTTTCTTTATTAGCAGCATGAGAAAGAAGGGATAAAAAATGACACAATTAAAAAAGACAAGCGTACGGAAAGAGCTGCGGACTGAGCAGCCGTCCATTTACTCTTTTGAATTAGATGAAATCAAACAATGGCTGACCGAGAATGGCGAAAAGCCGTTCCGCGCAGCACAGATTTTTGAATGGCTCTATGAAAAGCGGGTTTCTTCATTTGATGAAATGACAAACCTCTCAAAAAGCCTGCGTGAAAAACTCGAGAGCAATTTTGTGCTGACAACGCTGAAAACGGCTGTAAAACAGACATCTCAAGACGGCACGATGAAATTTTTATTTGAGCTTCATGACGGTTATACGATCGAAACGGTTTTAATGAGACACGAGTATGGTAATTCTGTATGTGTAACGACACAGGTCGGCTGCCGGATCGGCTGCACATTTTGCGCGTCAACGCTCGGCGGACTGAAACGGAATCTTGAAGCGGGAGAAATCGTCGCTCAAGTCGTGAAAGTGCAAAAGGCGCTTGATGAAACGGATGAACGCGTCAGCTCAGTCGTCATCATGGGAATCGGAGAGCCGTTTGATAATTTCAATGAAATGCTCGCTTTCTTAAAAATCATTAACCACGATAAAGGGCTGAACATCGGAGCGCGTCATATCACAGTTTCCACCAGCGGAATCATTCCGAAGATTTACGATTTCGCCGATCAAAAAATGCAGATCAATTTCGCGATTTCTCTGCATGCTCCGAATACAGAAATCAGAAGCCGTCTGATGCCGATTAACAAAGCCTATAAGCTTCCTGACCTTATGGAGGCCGTCAAATATTACATCGAGAAAACAGGCAGACGGATCAGCTTTGAATACGGGCTGTTCGGCGGCGTAAATGACCAGGTCGAACATGCAGAAGAGCTTGCAGAACTGTTAAAAGACGTGAAATGCCATGTCAATTTAATTCCGGTAAACTATGTGCCTGAACGGGATTACGTCCGCACACCGAGAGATCAGATTTTCGCATTTGAAAAAACGTTAAAATCCCGCGGTGTAAATGTCACGATCAGAAGAGAGCAAGGCCATGACATTGACGCGGCCTGCGGTCAGCTTCGCGCGAAGGAGCGTCAAGACGAGACGAGGTGAAGAGGTTGATTACAGCCTTGAAAACAGATACAGGTAAAGTCCGCCGGCATAATGAAGATGCGGCGGGCATTTTCACAAAAGAAGACGCGGTGCTTGCGGTTGTCGCCGACGGCATGGGCGGTCATCTTGCCGGAGATGTAGCGAGCAGGATGGCGGTTGCGGCGATGGAAGAGCAGTGGAACCGGACCGAAACGGTTCCTTCTCTGCCGTCTGCTTGCGAGGATTGGCTGAAAGACCGGATTCATGAGGCGAATGTCAAAGTACATGACCACGCTAAAGCGAATGAAGAATGCCGGGGAATGGGCACCACCGTTGTTTGCGCCTTATTCACCGGGAAATTTGTCACTGTGGCTCATATCGGAGACAGCCGGTGCTACCTGCTTCAAGAGGGGGAATTCACTCAGCTGACTGAAGACCATTCGCTTGTGAATGAGCTGGTCAAGACAGGAGAAATTTCGAAAGAGGACGCCGAGCACCATCCGCGGAAAAATGTATTGACGAGAGCGCTGGGGACAGATGAAACCATCAGTCCCGACGCCCGTTCTTTTGAACTGTCTGACGGCGATCAGCTGCTTTTATGCTCTGACGGACTGTCAAATAAAATAGAAGATCACGAGATCAAACAAATGCTTCAAGCTGAATCTGGTCCTCAGGAAAAAGTAGACCTTCTCATCAGCAAAGCGAATCAAAACGGCGGCGAAGATAACATCACGGCTGTGTTGATTGAGTTTTCCGCAGATGCAAAAGAGGGTGAAGACAAGTGCTAACCGGCAAGCGGATCAGCGGGCGTTATCATATCCTCCGGCCCATTGGCGGCGGCGGAATGGCAAACGTTTTTTTAGCTGAGGACATCATTCTCGAACGTGAAGTCGCAATTAAAATTCTGCGGTTTGACTTTGTGAATGACATTGATTTTATCAGGCGTTTCAGAAGAGAAGCACAGTCGGCATCAAGCCTCGATCATCCGAATATCGTCAGTATTTACGATATCGGGGAGGAAGGCGATATTTATTACATTGTCATGGAATATGTGGAAGGCATGACATTAAAGGAATACATAAACGCACACGGGCCGCTCCATCCGAAAGAAGCGCTGTCCATTATGGAGCAGATCGTCTCGGCCATCGCCCATGCCCATCAAAACCATATCGTGCACCGGGATATTAAACCGCACAATATATTGATAGATCATTTAGGGCATATCAAGGTGACGGATTTCGGCATCGCCACAGCGCTTACGTCTACGACAATCACACATACGAATTCTGTGCTGGGCTCGGTTCATTATTTGTCTCCGGAGCAGGCGAGAGGCGGTCTGGCAACGAAAAAATCAGATATTTATGCGCTCGGCATCGTGCTGTTTGAGCTTTTAACAGGTAAAATTCCTTTTGACGGAGAATCAGCCGTCAGCATAGCGCTAAAGCATTTGCAAACAGAAACGCCTTCCGCCAGAAAGTGGAACCCTTCCATTCCGCAGAGCGTCGAAAACATTATTTTGAAGGCAACCGCTAAAGACCCGTTTCACCGCTATGAAAGCGCCGAGGACATGGAAGCGGACATCAGAACGGCTTTTGACGCCGGCAGGCTGAATGAACAAAAGTTTTCCGTGCAGGATGATGAGGAAATGACAAAAGCCATTCCCGTTATTACTGACGGCGCAAAAGCCGCGCCTCAGGCGGAAACGCCGGGGGAGACGGACGATAAGGAACAGCAGCCCGCCAAAAAGAAAAAACGGAAATGGCCGTGGGTTTTGCTGGCCGTCTGTTTCATTTTCATTATGGCGGCTGTTCTTGCGGTCACCGTGTTTCCGTCTTTATTTATGCCTAAAGATGTAAGCGTCCCCGACGTACGGGGCATGAAGTACGAAAAAGCGGAAGCCCTGCTTGAAAAGAACGGGCTCCGGGCGGATCCTGATATAACGGACATTGAAGATGAAAAAATAGAAGAGGAATTAATGGTCAAAACGGACCCAAAAGCGGGGTCTACCGTTAAAGAAGGCTCTTCTGTAAAACTGTACAAAAGCATTGGAAAACCGAAAACCCAGCTGATCGACGTGAAAGGACGGCAGATCGGCGACGCAAAAAAAGCGCTGAAGGAAAAAGGCTTCAAACATGTCAATGTCAAAGAAGAGAACGATGACAGCGAGGCCGGCACCGTAATTGATCAGAACCCGTCAGCCGGCACCGACATGGTCGCAAGCGACGATGAAGTCAATCTAACGGTCAGTCTCGGCCCGGCGGACGTTACGCTGAGGGACTTAAAGACTTACAGCAAAGAAGCGGCTTCAGGGTATCTTGAAGATAACGGCCTGCAGCTTGTTGAAAAACAAGCCCATTCAGATGACGTGCCGGAAGGACAAGTCATGAAGCAAGAGCCGTCAGCCGGCACTGCGGTTAAGCCGGGAAGTAATGTTGAAGTGACGTTCTCGCTCGGACCTGAAGAAAAACCGGCGAAAACGGTAAAAGAAAAAATCAGCATTCCTTACGAACCCGAACATGAAGGGGACGAGCTTGAAGTGCAAATCGCCATCGATGATAAGGACCACAGCATCTCTGATACGTATGACTCATTTAAAATAAAAGAGCCGACTGAAAAAACAATTGAACTGAAGATTGATCAGGGACAGAAGGGGTATTATCAAGTGATGGTCGATCATAAAGTCGTCAGCTACAAAACGATTGAATACCCGAAAGATAATGACTGACAAGGAGGGACCCTATGCCTGAGGGCAAAATTATAAAAGCGTTAAGCGGATTCTATTATGTCTTGGATGAATCACAGGACAAGATCATTCAATGCAGGGGCCGGGGCATTTTCAGAAAAAATAAAATAACGCCCCTGGTCGGCGATTATGCCGTTTATCAGGCTGAAAATGATAAAGAAGGCTACCTGCTGGAAATCAAAGAACGAACAAACGAGCTGATCAGGCCGCCGATTTCAAATGTCGATCAGGCCGTTCTTGTCTTTTCTGCCGTTCAGCCGGCGTTCAGCACGTCTTTATTGGACCGTTTTCTCGTCCTTGTGGAAGCCAACGGCATTCACCCGATCATCTGCATAACCAAAATGGACTTAGCTGCAGACGGGGAATCGAAAGAGGCGATACTTTCTTACGTGAAAGACTATCAGGGGATCGGTTATGACGTATATGTGACGTCATCAAAAGAAAACAGCGGTTTAACAGGCATTGTGAAACACTTCGAGAACAAAACAACGGTGTTTGCCGGTCAGTCGGGAGTCGGAAAATCTTCGCTTTTAAATGCGATCAGCCCGGAGCTTGAGCTGAAAACAAACGAGATTTCCGCGCATTTGGGACGCGGAAAACATACGACGCGCCATGTGGAGCTCATTCATACATCAGGCGGTCTGGTGGCGGATACTCCGGGATTCAGTTCGCTTGAATTTACCGGCATTGAGGAAGAAGAGCTGGGCAGCACGTTCCCTGAGATCAGAGAAATAAGCGCCTCTTGCAAATTCAGAGGCTGTCTGCATCTTAAAGAGCCGAAATGCGCGGTAAAGCAAGCGGTGGAAGAAGGAGAGATTCAGCCGTACCGCTATGAGCATTACAAAGAATTTATGCAGGAAATAAAAGAGAGAAAGCCGAGGTATTAATATGATTAAGGTTGCGCCATCAATTCTTTCCGCCGATTTTGCTTCACTGGGCGAGGAAATTAAAGACGTGGAAAAAGGAGGGGCGGACTATATCCATATTGATGTCATGGATGGCCATTTCGTCCCTAACATTACAATCGGGCCGCTTATCGTTGAAGCCGTCCGTCCGGTGACTGATCTGCCGCTGGATGTCCATCTTATGATTGAAAACCCGGACCGCTACATCCCGGCATTCGCAAAAGCCGGTGCGGACATCCTTTCCGTTCATGCTGAAGCGTGTCCGCATCTTCACCGGACCATTCAATTGATAAAAGAGCAGGGGTTAAAAGCGGGAGTTGTGCTCAATCCGCATACGCCCGTCCAAATGATTGAACATGTGATCGAGGAGCTTGACCTTGTGCTGTTAATGACGGTTAACCCCGGTTTTGGCGGACAGCGCTTCATTCATTCGGTTCTGCCGAAAATCCGTCAGGTCAAACAGCTGGCTGAGGAGAAAGGCCTGTCTGAGCTTTTAATCGAGGTGGACGGAGGCGTTAATAAAGAAACAGCCCCTTTATGCGCTGAAGCGGGCGCCAATCTGCTTGTTGCCGGGTCTGCCGTATATAATCAGCCGGATCGGAAAAAAGCCATCGCTGACATCCGAAACGCGTAATAAACATGCTGAAAAAGAGCCCGGTAGAAAGCCGTCGGCTCTTTTCGCGTCTAAGAGAGAGGAAAACATATGAAGACAATCAATATCGTTGCGGGCGGCCCGCAGGAGCTTATTCCCGATCTATCCGAATACACTGACGGAGATACGACGTGGGTCGGAGTCGATAAAGGGACGGTTGCTCTTTTGGAGGCCGGAATCATTCCGCAGGAAGCTTTCGGTGATTTTGACAGCATTACGGAAGAGGAGCTCATGCAGATTCAAAAAGCGGCGCCGGCCCTCCATGTATATCAGGCGGAAAAAGATTATACCGATCTTGAACTCGCCCTTGACTGGGCTTTACAACTAGAACCGGAAACCATTCGGATATTCGGTGTGACGGGCGGAAGAGCCGATCACTTTTTAGGGAACATCCAGCTGCTGTATAAAGCTTTACATAAGAATACCGATGTCGAGCTGATCGACCGGCAGAATGACATTCAGATGTTCGGGCCCGGCCGTTATACAATTGAAGAAAAAGCAAGCAGACGCTATATTTCTTTCATTCCGTTTACGGAAGCGGCAGACGGCCTGACGCTCGACGGTTTTAAATATCCCCTTGATAATTGTCATATTCCTCTGGGTTCCACACTATGTATTAGTAACGAACTCATTCATTCACGAGGTACTTTTTCGTTTGCAAAAGGCATATTAATAATGGTAAGGAGCGCGGATTAGAAAAGCGGCTTCTGCCATATGCGGAAAAAACCATGAATCCTAAAGTGATGAACGCAGCGGATACGGGACTTATAGGAGGGGACAAAATGAAATTTTATACCATTAAATTGCCGAAGTTTTTAGGAGGAATTGTCCGGGCGATGCTGGGCTCATTTAGAAAAGAGTAAGCCCAAGAAGCTGAAATTGCCCTCTTTGAACGCATAAAAAACGCCTGCCGCATAAAAGGGCAGGCGTTCATTTTTGCTTATACACGCTCAACTTTACCGGATTTTAAAGCCCGGGCAGATACATACACTTTTTTAGGTTTGCCGTCAACGAGGATGCGGACCTTTTGAAGGTTGGCGCCCCAAGTACGCTTAGAAGCGTTCATTGCGTGAGAACGGTTGTTTCCGGCTTTTGTTTTTTTACCTGTAATAAAACATTTACGTGCCATTTGTTTCCCTCCTAACTGCGCGAAACATCTTTTCAAACATAGTGTCTCAGATGCTTTCGTTATACAATACTTTAAATAATTTACCACAGCTAAAAACCGTTTGCAACTATTGTTTCCCTTACTTTCAAGAAAAATCACTTGACATGTAAAACCAATCACATTTCCGCGCTGAAGGCCGCTGTCTGTATCTTTTCTTTTCATAATGGGATACATATAGTAGAATAATGATAACTCTATGCACCTGAAGGAGGAACCTGTGTGTCCATTGAAATGAAGACAAAATACGGACAGATTGATATATCCAACGAAGTCATCGCAATGGTTGCCGGAGGCGCTGCCATTGACTGTTACGGAATAGTGGGGATGGCCTCAAAAAACCAGATTAAAGACGGTTTGTCTGAAATCCTCCGGAGAGAGAACTTCGCAAAAGGCGTACATGTCCGTCAGGAAGCCGAACAAATACATATCGACATGTACATTATTGTCAGCTACGGCACTAAAATATCCGAAGTAGCCCACAATGTTCAGACGAAGGTAAAATACACAGTAAATCAAACAATCGGACTTGCAGTTGATTCTGTAAATATTTATGTCCAAGGCGTACGAGTAACGAACCCGTAGTGAGGAGGATGAGTATTGTCTAGACGAAACTTAGATGGGAGAGCTTTTGCGGCAATGATTCTGGCGGGGGCTGAGACATTGTCTCAAAACGCATCCGCGGTGGATGCGCTGAACGTGTTTCCCGTGCCTGACGGCGATACCGGAACAAATATGAATTTATCGATGTCATCCGGTGCAAGAGAGGTAGAGCACATTGACTCACCCGACATCGGCAAAGTCGGCATCGCCCTGTCAAAAGGCCTGCTTATGGGGGCGAGAGGAAACTCAGGGGTGATCTTGTCCCAATTGTTCAGAGGTTTCACAAAGAGCATTGAAAACAAAAACCAAATAGACGCCCAAGAATTTGCCGCAGCACTCCAAGCGGGAGTGGATATGGCATATAAGGCGGTCATGAAACCGGTTGAAGGAACGATTTTAACCGTGGCCAAGGATGCGGCTAAAAAAGCGGTCGCCTCGGCCAAAGAAGAAACCGATATCATTGCTCTCATGGAGGCCGTTATTGAAGAAGCGGAAGCGTCGCTGAACCGCACGCCGGATCTGCTTCCTGTTTTAAAGGACGTCGGTGTCGTTGACAGCGGCGGAAAAGGTCTGCTTTGTGTATATGAAGGCTTTTTGTCTGCTTTAAAAGGAGAGGCCGTACCGAAAAAAGCGGTTCTTCCGGCACTCGATGATATGGTGAATGCCGAGCATCATAAAAGCGCGCAGAGCATGCTGAGTACAGAAGATATTGAATTCGGATTTTGTACGGAAGTGATGGTAAGGCTGGATCAAGATAAACGGACGTTCAAGGAAGAGACGTTCAGAAACGAACTGAGCCGTTTCGGCGATTCATTGCTGGTCGTGGCTGATGATACGCTGGCGAAAGTCCATATTCATGCCGAAGAACCAGGGAACGTACTCAATCTCGCACAGCGTTACGGCGATTTGATTAAAATTAAAATTGAAAACATGAGGGAACAGCATACTTCAATCATCAGCCAAGAACATGATGAAAAAAAGCCGGCCGGCGTTATGAAAAAAGCCCGCAAGCCTTTTGGCATCGTGACTGTGGCAATGGGAGAGGGCATTTCTGAATTGTTTACGAGCATCGGCGCTTCACACGTAATCGAAGGCGGCCAAACAATGAATCCGAGCACGGAAGATATTGTTGAAGCCGTTCAGTCTGTCAATGCGGAGACGGTTTTCATTCTTCCGAACAATTCTAATATTGTGATGGCTGCCAATCAGGCGGCGAGCGTGGCTGAAGAAAATGTCATTGTCATTCCGGCAAAAACGGTCCCTCAAGGCATGACCGCCCTGCTTGCGTTTAACCCTGACCAGCCGGCTGATGTAAATGAAGCCAATATGCTTGAGGCCATTCGGAATGTGAAAAGCGGACAGGTGACATATTCAGTCAGAGACACCCATATTGACGGCAAAGATATTAAAAAAGGTGATTTTATCGGCATTTTAAACAGTTCAATTATCGGCAGCGCCGAAGATCGGATGAGTGCGGCGAAATTGCTGCTGGATGAAATGATCGGGGAAGAAGATGAAATCGTCACCATCCTGTACGGAGAGGACGCGCCGGAAGAAGAAGCTGAGAAACTTGCTGAGTATATTGCAAGCGTCTGTGGAGATATCGAGGTTGAAATCCATAACGGCAGACAGCCCCTGTATCCATATATATTTGCGGCAGAATAGAAGGGCTTATCAGGCCCTTCTATTCTTATGCCTTTATTTACCTGCGGCAGTGCGGCAGTGTGCCTGCTTGCCAATTGAGAAATGTTCAATTAGTCTAAAGAAAAGCGCTGAATAGAGTGATGTTAAGGAGGAACAAACCAGCATGAAGTATAGAAGCGTTTTTGATATTATCGGCCCGGTAATGATCGGTCCGTCCAGTTCACATACCGCAGGCGCCGCCCGGATCGGCAGAGTGGCCAGAAGCCTATTCAGGCGGGAGCCCCGCCGGATCGTTGTGTCTTTTTACGGATCATTTGCGGAGACGTATAAGGGTCACGGCACTGATGTCGCGATTATCGGCGGCCTGCTTGATTTTGATACATTTGATGAACGGATTAAAACAGCGATTCAAATTGCGGAAGAGAAGGGCATATATGTAGAGTTCCGTACAGAGGATGCCGTGCCTGTTCATCCGAATACAGCGCGTATCGTCATTTCTGATGATGAGGGAGAGCTTGCCCTTACCGGTATTTCCATCGGCGGCGGAAAAATAGAAATCACGGAGCTCAACGGCTTTGAGCTGCGTCTTTCCGGAAACCATCCGGCTATTTTAGTCGTTCACAATGATAAATTCGGCACGATTGCAGGCGTTGCCAATGTGCTTGCGAAATTCTCTATCAACGTCGGACATATGGAAGTGGCGCGTAAGGACGTCGGCCAGCTTGCGCTGATGACGATTGAGGTCGATCAGAATATTGAAGAAGAAGTGCTTGACGAGCTTTCAACACTTCCTAATATTATACAGGTTACTAAGATAGCTGACTAAAAAGTCAGGAGGAAAATGACATGTTTCGTAATGTAAAAGAATTAATAGAAATTACTCAAGAAAAACAAATTCCGATTTCGGAAGTGATGATCACCCAAGAGATGGAAGTAACGCAAAAAACGCGGGAAGAAATCTTTCAAGGAATGGAGCGCAATCTCTCCGTCATGGAAGCAGCTGTTGAAAAGGGGCTGAAGGGCGTCACGAGTCAGACCGGTTTAACAGGCGGAGATGCCGTGAAACTTCAGGCATACATCCAATCGGGAAGAAGCCTGTCGGGCAATCTGATTTTAGACGCCGTTTCTAAAGCTGTCGCGACAAATGAAGTCAATGCGGCCATGGGAACGATCTGCGCTACACCGACCGCCGGTTCTGCCGGGGTTGTGCCGGGAACGTTATTCGCCGTAAAGCATAAGCTGAACCCTACGACAGAACAAATGATCCGTTTTCTGTTTACAGCCGGCGCGTTCGGTTTTGTCGTAGCAAACAATGCGAGTATTTCAGGAGCGGCAGGAGGCTGTCAGGCGGAAGTCGGGTCAGCATCAGGCATGGCAGCGGCTGCGATTGTGGAAATGGCGGGCGGAACGCCTCAGCAATCAGCGGAAGCAATGGCGATTACACTGAAAAATATGCTCGGTCTCGTATGTGACCCGGTCGCCGGATTGGTAGAAGTGCCGTGTGTCAAACGAAACGCAATGGGAGCATCCAACGCAATGATCGCGGCGGATATGGCGCTGGCCGGGATTACAAGCCGCATTCCTTGCGATGAGGTGATTGACGCGATGTACAAAATCGGCCAGACAATGCCGACAGCACTGCGTGAAACGGGACAAGGCGGTTTAGCCGCGACACCGACGGGAAGAGAATTAGAGAAAAAAATTTTCGGAGGAGCGCTGAAATCAAGTGACACACCATCAGCAAACTAGTATAGCGGAAATTAAGGGCATTGGGCCGGAAACAGAAAAAACATTGCGCGAACTTGGTATCTATGACATTTCTGATCTTCTGAATTATTTCCCTTACCGTTATGACGACTATGAGCTGAGGGACTTAGAAGAAGTAAAACATGAAGAAAGAGTGACGGTAGAAGGGAAGGTTCATTCAGAACCTTCTCTTACCTATTACGGCAAAAAACGAAACAGGCTGACATTCAGGGTGCTTGTCGGCAATTATTTAATTACCGCGGTCTGCTTTAACCGTCCCTACTTAAAAAAGAAACTGACGTTAGGTTCTGTCGTCACGATATCCGGGAAATGGGATAAACACAGACAGACCGTTTCCGTGCAGGAATTAAAAAACGGTCCTCATCAAGAAGATAAAAGCATTGAGCCTGTTTATTCCGTTAAAGAAAACGTCACCGTAAAAATGATGAGACGGTTTATTAAGGAAGCGCTGCAGCATCATTTGGACAGTGCGGCCGATCCGCTTCCTGAAAAATTGAGAATCCGCTACAAGCTGCCTGATTACAAACATGCCCTGCAGACGATGCATCAGCCTGAAACGAGGGAATCGTTACAGCAGGCAAGACGCCGGTTTGTTTACGAGGAATTCTTATTATTTCAGCTGAAAATGCAGGCGTTCCGTAAAGCGGAAAGGGAACAGTCAAAAGGCATCAGCCATGTGTTCCCTGCTGAAAAGCTCGCCGCTTTCACAGACAGCCTGCCGTTTTCGCTCACAACCGCACAGACGCGCGTGCTTCGGGAAATTACCGCTGATATGACATCTCCTTACCGAATGAACCGTCTGCTGCAAGGTGATGTCGGTTCAGGGAAAACGGCCGTCGCCGCCATCGCTTTGTACGCTGCGATTCTGTCGGGGTATCAGGGGGCATTAATGGTGCCGACTGAAATTCTGGCCGAACAGCATGCAGATTCTCTCGTATCGTTATTTGCAAATGAAGATGTGAATATCGCGCTCTTGACGAGTTCTGTTAAAGGAAAGCGGCGCATGGAGCTTTTGGAGCGGCTTGCTCTCGGAGAGATTGATATTTTAGTAGGGACCCATGCTTTAATCCAGGACGAAGTGGAATTTAAAGCGCTGAGCCTTGTCATTACGGACGAGCAGCACAGGTTCGGAGTCGAACAGCGCAAAAAACTCAAGAATAAAGGCCAGGATCCGGATGTGCTGTTTATGACAGCCACCCCGATTCCGAGAACGTTGGCCATTACCGTCTTCGGAGAAATGGATGTTTCCGTGATAGATGAAATGCCCGCGGGGCGAAAACAAATCGAAACGTATTGGGTGAAACACGACATGCTGGAGCGGATTTTGGCTTTTATAGAAAAAGAGCTGAAACAGGGAAGGCAAGCCTATATTATCTGCCCGCTCATTGAAGAGTCGGATAAACTGGATGTACAGAATGCGATTGACGTATATAACATGCTGTCTGACGTTTACCGCGGGAAATGGAATGTCGGCCTGATGCACGGGAAGCTCCATTCTGATGAAAAAGATCAGGTGATGAGAGAATTCAGCGCCAATCAATGTCAGGTACTTGTGTCAACAACCGTCGTAGAAGTCGGGGTGAACGTGCCGAATGCGACGATTATGGTCATCTATGACGCCGACCGTTTCGGATTATCTCAGCTCCACCAGCTCCGCGGCCGGGTCGGGCGGGGAGACCACCAATCTTTCTGCATCTTGATGGCAGATCCGAAATCCGAAACCGGGAAGGAACGGATGAGAATCATGTCGGAGACAAACGACGGCTTCGAGCTGTCTGAAAAGGACCTTGAACTGCGCGGCCCCGGGGATTTCTTCGGAAAAAAACAGAGCGGTATGCCCGAGTTCAAGGTGGCGGATATGGTTCATGACTACAGAGCTTTGGAGACGGCCCGCCAGGATGCGGCCAATCTGGTGTCTTCAGAGGCTTTTTGGAAAGATGACGAATACCGCATGCTGCGCGGTCAATTACTTTCGAGCGGCGTCCTGGAAGGGGAGAAATTAAGCTGATTCTGTAAAATTCGGCGGCTTTCAAAAAACAATCATTGCATTCCAATCTATGAGATTATATACTACTATTAGTACCTAGTCTTAATTGTCCGGATGGTGTTTACAGATGAGAAGAAGCAAAAAAGAACGCCAAAAATTATTGCAGCAGACGATCAAATCGACACCCTTCATCACAGATGAAGAATTAGCGGGGAAATTCGGCGTCAGCATTCAGACGATCCGTTTAGACCGCTTAGAGCTCTCAATACCGGAGCTGAGGGAAAGAATTAAAAACGTGGCAGAACAAACGCTTGATGATGAAGTGAAATCACTGTCTTTAGACGAAGTGATCGGTGAAATTATTGATCTGGAGCTTGACGGCCAGGCCATTTCCATATTAGAAGTAAGACGCGAACATGTCTTCAGCCGCAATCAAATTGCGCGGGGGCATCATTTGTTTGCGCAGGCGAACTCACTCGCCGTAGCCGTCATTGATGATGAGCTGGCGCTGACCGCAAGCGCAAATATCCGCTTTACAAGACAGGTGAAAGAAGGCGAGCGCGTCGTTGCGAAAGCCAAAGTGACGGCAGTCGAAAAAGAAAAAGGCAGAACGGTAGTTGAAGTCAACAGCTATGTGGGAGAAGAAGTCGTGTTCTCCGGTAACTTTGACATGTACCGTTCAAAACAATCATAAAGGTGGAGCATGCATGAGAATAGCTGTAGATGCAATGGGAGGCGACAACGCACCCAAAGCTGTTATTGACGGAGTAATGAAGAGTATTGAGGCATTTGACGATCTCCATATTACGCTGGTCGGTGACAAGACAACGATAGAATCACACTTGCCAACAACATCAGACCGCATCACTGTGTTGCACGCCGATGAAGTGATTGAACCGACGGATGAACCGGTCCGCGCCGTACGCAGAAAGAAAAACTCTTCTATGGTGCTGATGGCGCAGGAAGTGGCTGAAAACAGAGCGGACGCCTGCATCTCAGCGGGGAATACAGGCGCACTCATGACAGCGGGACTGTTTATCGTCGGCAGAATTAAAGGAATCGACCGGCCTGCGCTTGCGCCGACGCTTCCGACCGTTTCAGGCGACGGTTTCCTTCTTTTGGACGTGGGAGCCAATGTCGATGCCAAACCGGAGCATCTTGTCCAGTACGGAATTATGGGATCTGTATATGCCCGGCAGGTTCTCGGAATCAGCTCGCCCCGCGTCGGCTTGTTAAATGTCGGCACGGAAGAAAAGAAGGGAAACGACCTGACAAAAAAGACGTTTGAATTATTAAAAGAAACAAACGTGAATTTTGTCGGAAACGTAGAGGCGAGAGACTTGCTCGAAGGCGCTGCTGACGTCATCGTCACAGACGGCTTTACGGGCAACGTCACGTTGAAAACATTGGAAGGTTCAGCGTTATCGATTTTCAAAATGCTGAAAGATACACTGACTTCAAGTTTTGTTTCTAAGCTCGCAGCGGGAGTGCTGAAGCCGAAGCTGATGGAAATGAAACTGAAAATGGACTATTCTGAGTACGGCGGGGCGAGTCTTTTCGGTTTGAAAGCGCCCGTCGTTAAAGCGCACGGCTCCTCTGACGCACGCGCTGTTTACCATGCGCTGCGCCAGGCGAGAGAAATGGTCAGCCAAAACGTGGCCGCATTTATAGAAGAAGAAGTAAAAGAAGAAAAAACAGATGAGTAGTCTGGAGGTTACCGCATCATGAGTAAGATTGCATTTTTATTTCCCGGACAGGGATCACAATATATCGGTATGGGAAAAGACCTGTACGAACGCGAAGAAGCGTCAAAACGTATTTTTGATGAAGCGGATGAAACGCTTGAAACAAAGCTGAGCTCGCTCATTTTTGAAGGTGACGCCGAAGAATTGACCCTTACATACAATGCGCAGCCCGCGCTGTTGACAACAAGCATCGCCGTATTGGAAAAGTTTAAAGAATCCGGCATCACCCCTGATTTCACCGCCGGCCACAGCCTCGGAGAATATTCGGCGCTTGTTGCGGCGGGAGCGATGACATTTAAAGATGCCGTTTACACGGTAAGAAAACGGGGAGAATTCATGAATGAAGCCGTGCCGGCCGGAGAAGGCGCCATGGCAGCTATTCTCGGCATGGATGCGGAGTCCTTGAAAAAGGTGACGGATCAAGTGACGGAAAACGGTCATCTCGTACAGCTTGCAAACCTGAACTGCCCCGGCCAGATCGTCATTTCCGGAACGGCAAAAGGCGTGGAGCTCGCTTCAGAAGAAGCGAAAAACAACGGAGCCAAACGAGCAATCCCATTAGAAGTAAGCGGACCGTTCCATTCTGAATTAATGAAGCCGGCAGCGCAAAAACTCGAGGAGGTGCTCAGCGCCTGTGAGTTAAAAAATGCGGCTGTTCCCGTGATTTCAAACGTTTCGGCTGACGTTATGACAGAAAAAGACGATATCAAGAAAAAATTGATCGAACAGCTGTACTCACCTGTACGCTTTGAAGAAACCATTAACAAACTGATTGACGAAGGTGTCACGACGTTTGTTGAAATCGGGCCCGGAAAAGTGCTTTCAGGCCTTGTGAAAAAAGTGAACCGCCGCCTTAAAACAATCTCGGTTTCTGACCATGAAACCATCGAACTGGCGATTCAAACGCTGAAGGAGGAGAATCAGGATGCTTAATGAAAAAACAGCAGTGGTAACGGGAGCGTCCCGCGGAATCGGGCGGGCGATCGCGCTTGGTCTTGCGAAAAACGGCTGTAACGTAGTAGTCAACTACTCCGGGAATGAAGCGAAAGCGAACGAAGTCGTAGATGAAATCAAATCTTTGGGCCGAAACGCGATCGCGGTAAAAGCCGATGTATCAAATTCCGAAGAAGTACAAAACATGATGAAAGAGGCTGTCGCTGCATTTTCTTCAATCGACATTCTCGTGAACAATGCGGGGATCACAAAAGACAATCTTCTGATGAGAATGAAAGAAAATGAATGGGATGATGTCATTAACATTAACCTGAAAGGTGTATTCAACTGCACGAAAGCCGTGACAAGACAGATGATGAAACAGCGCTCCGGCCGGATTATCAACGTATCATCAATTGTCGGCGTCAGCGGAAACCCCGGCCAGGCGAACTATGTGGCGGCAAAAGCCGGTGTAATCGGCTTAACGAAGTCATCAGCCAAAGAGCTTGCGAGCCGCAATATTACGGTTAATGCCATTGCTCCGGGCTTTATTTCTACAGATATGACGGACAAGCTTTCTAAAGAAGTCCAAGATGAAATGCTGAAGCAGATTCCGCTCGCGCGTTTCGGTGATCCTTCCGATATCAGCAGCGTTGTTACGTTCCTTGCGTCTGAAGGATCGCGTTATATGACGGGCCAAACCCTTCATATTGACGGCGGAATGGTGATGTAAAGATTTGTTTTTAAAATTTCATCCTAGTTTCTCTAGTTTTTTAAAAACGAATCCTCTATAATACTTGAGGGGAGGTGAATTGCTATGGCAGATACATTAGAGCGTGTAACGAAAATCATCGTAGACCGCCTTGGCGTTGATGAAGCTGACGTCAAACTTGAAGCTTCTTTCAAGGAAGACTTAGGTGCTGATTCCCTAGATGTAGTTGAGCTTGTTATGGAACTTGAAGACGAGTTTGATATGGAGATTTCTGACGAAGATGCTGAAAAGATTGCAACAGTCGGCGACGCTGTGAACTACATACAAAACCAGCAATAAGCTGATGCTAAAAGTCCCGCCTGACAGCGGGGCTTTAGCCCTTTAATCGTTCGGTTACCGGCGTCTGACGCTGTACGCGCTGCCGATTCCGTTTACGGCGGGGAGCGCGGTGAACCTGATGTGCCTATGGAGGTTACTATGTCAAAACACTCACATTTTAAAGATAAAAAAAAGTTCTATAAAAAAATAGAGCAATTTAAAGAGTTCCAAGAACGGATTTCGGTTCATTTTCAAAACGAGAAACTTTTGTATCAAGCATTTACACATTCATCTTATGTGAATGAGCATCGGAAAAAGCCGTATGAAGACAATGAAAGGCTTGAATTTTTAGGTGACGCTGTTTTGGAACTGACGATCTCCCAATTCTTATTTGCCAAATATCCGGCCATGAGTGAAGGAGATTTGACGAAGCTGAGAGCCGCTATCGTATGCGAGCCGTCACTCGTCTCACTTGCCCATGAATTGTCATTCGGCGATCTTGTTCTCTTGGGAAAAGGAGAAGAAATGACGGGCGGCAGAAAGCGTCCTGCGCTTTTAGCGGATGTGTTTGAAGCGTTTATCGGCGCACTGTATCTGGATCAGGGCCTTGAGCCGGTTCAGCAATTCCTGAAAGTGTACGTGTTCCCTAAAATAAACGATGGTGCTTTTTCTCATGTGATGGATTTCAAAAGCCAGCTTCAAGAATTTGTACAGCGGGACGGAAAAGGATCGCTTGAGTACAAAATTCTCAATGAAAAAGGGCCTGCCCACAACCGGGAATTCGAGGCGCTTGTCTCTCTTAAAGGTGAGGCGCTCGGTATCGGGAACGGACGTTCCAAAAAAGAAGCCGAGCAGCATGCGGCACAGGAAGCTCTTGCAAAAATGCAAAAACATCATACGAAACAATAAAATCCCCCTGTTTCCCTAGGGGGATTTCAGTATGTCTGCGCCTGATATAAGCGGGTGATTATGATAATATTGAGATACTTATACGATAAGGAGGATCTGGGATGTTCCTCAAACGTTTAGACGTTATAGGATTTAAATCATTTGCAGAACGGATATCCGTTGACTTTGTAAAAGGCGTCACGGCCGTTGTCGGTCCGAACGGCAGCGGAAAGAGCAACATTACCGAAGCCATCCGCTGGGTGCTCGGCGAACAATCAGCCCGCTCGCTTCGGGGCGGAAAAATGGAAGATATCATTTTTGCGGGAAGTGATTCGCGCAAGCGGCTGAACCTTGCCGAAGTCACGTTAACGCTTGATAATGAAGATCATTTTCTCCCGATCGATTACCACGAAGTCAGCGTGACGAGACGGGTGTACCGTTCCGGAGAGAGTGAATTTCTCATCAACAATCAGCAGTGCCGCCTGAAAGATATCATTGACTTATTTATGGACTCCGGGCTCGGGAAAGAAGCATTCTCTATTATCAGCCAGGGGAAAGTTGAAGAGATTCTCAGCAGCAAAGCGGAAGACCGCCGCAGTATTTTTGAAGAAGCGGCCGGCGTGCTGAAATATAAAACAAGAAAGAAAAAAGCGGAAAACAAACTGTTTGAGACGCAGGATAACTTAAACAGGGTGGAAGATATTCTCCACGAGCTTGAAGATCAGGTCGAACCGCTGAAAATCCAGGCTTCAATCGCCAAAGACTACTTAGAAAAAAAGAAAGAGCTTGAACATGTCGAAATTGCCCTTACCGCCTTTGACATCGAAGAACTGCATGGCAGATGGTCGGGTTTAAAAGAAAAGGTGCAGGCGGCTAAAGAAGAAGAATTGGCGGAATCATCGGCTCTGTCCGCAAAAGAAGCGATGATAGAAGAGACGAGAGATAAAATCCACGCGCTTGATGAATCCGTCAACGAACTGCAGCAGGTTCTGCTCGTGACAAGTGAAGAGCTGGAAAAGCTGGAAGGCCGGAAAGAAGTGCTGAAAGAGCGCAAAAAAAACGCCGCGCAAAACCGGGAACAGCTTGAGGAATCCGTTACACATTACACGAACAAAGAAGCCGAACTGAAAGCGGACATTGAAAAACAGTCTGCCGTCTATGATAAGCTGCGTGCGGAAGTGAAGCGGTTAAACGCCCAGGTGAAAGAAAAGCAGCAGGCTCTCAGTCTGCATAATGAAAATGTAGAAGACAAAATTGAACAATTAAAAAGCGATTACTTTGAATTGTTAAACAGCCAGGCGTCGATTCGCAACGAGCTGCAGCTTTTAGATGACCAGATGTCCCAATCTGCGGTCCAGCAGGCGAGACTGACCGCAAACAATGAAAAATACCTTGAAGAACGAAACGATATTGCAGTCCGCAAAGCGGCATGCGAAGAAGAATTGGCCGCCATTGAAGAGGATATTCACAATCAGGTCGTCCGCTTTCGCGAAGTCCAGACAGCATATGAACAGAAAAAACGCCAATATGAAAAGAAAGAATCTGCGCTGTATCAGGCATATCAATTCGTCCAGCAGGCCAGATCCAAAAAAGATATGCTTGAAACGATGCAAGGCGATTTTTCAGGATTTTACCAAGGCGTAAAAGAAGTGTTGAAGCAGAAAGAGCAGCTTGGCGGCATCCGCGGCGCCGTTCTCGAACTGATTGCCACCGAACAAAAGTATGAAACGGCGATCGAGATTGCACTCGGCGCAGCGGCGCAGCACGTTGTCACAGACGACGAGCAGGCGGCGCGGAAAGCGATTCAATATTTAAAACAGAATTCATTCGGCCGCGCGACGTTCCTGCCGCTTACGGTTATGAAACCGCGCCAGCTCCAAACCCGTGATGAACAGACGGCTTCAAAGCATCCGTCTTTCCTCGGCACAGCGAGCGGGCTTGTCACATATGATGCCGCGTATCGGAATGTCATTCAAAACCTTCTCGGCACCGTGCTGATCACTGAAGATTTAAAAGGCGCAAATGAACTGGCCAAGCTTCTCGGGCACCGCTACCGCATCGTGACGCTTGAGGGCGATGTCGTCAATCCAGGCGGATCAATGACAGGCGGCGCGGTCAAAAAGAAAAACAATTCTCTGCTCGGCAGAAGCCGTGAGCTTGAGACGGTGACTGCGCGGCTTGCCGAAATGGAAGAAAAAACAGCTCTGCTCGAAAAAGAGGTCAAAACGCTGAAGCAGGCCATTCAAGAGCTTGAACATACGCTGAGCGGTCTCCGTGAAGACGGTGAAGCTTTCAGAACAAAGCAGCAGGATGTAAAAGGCAGGCTGTATGAACTCGAAGTCGCTGAAAAGAACATCAATACCCATCTGGAGCTTTACGATCAGGAGAAAGCATCGCTGACGGAAAGCAGCCGGGAAAAAGAGACGCGCAAATCAGCTCTGGAAGAACAGCTGAGTGAGGCATCCGGCCAGCTGAAAGAGCTTGAGGAAGAGATGGAAAGGCTGACAAAACAAAAGCAGACCCTATCCTCAACAAAAGAAACGCTCTCTCATGAACTGACGGAATGTAAAGTGGCCGCTGCGAAAAAAGAACAGGCGTGCTCGAGTGAGGAAGACAACCTCAAAAGGCTGAAAAAAGAGCTTGAAGAAACGCAGCTCGCTCTGAAAGAAACACGGGAAGATTTAAGCCTCCTGACCTCAGAGATGACGTCCAGCACAAGCGGTGAGGAGCAGCTTGAAGAAGCAGCCCATCATAAGCTTCACGATAAAACGAGAACGATTGAATTGATCGCCAGCCGGCGCGACCAGCGTGTGAAGCTCCAGCGGTCTCTTGATACGAACGAGCTTGAGCTGAAAGAGATGAAGCGTCTGTACAAGCAAAAAACAGAAATTTTGAAAGATGAAGAGGTAAAACTTGGCCGGATGGAAGTCGAGCTTGATAATCTCTTGCAGTATTTACGCGAGGAGTACAGCTTATCCTTTGAAGGGGCAAAAGAACAATATCAGCTCGAACTCGAGCCTGAAGAGGCGAGAAAACGGGTCAAACTGATCAAGCTTTCAATTGAAGAGCTCGGAACGGTCAATCTCGGCAGCATCGATGAATTTGAAAGAGTAAACGAACGGTATCAGTTTTTAACAGAGCAGAAAAATGACCTGACGGAAGCGAAAAACACACTGTTTCAAGTCATTGAAGAAATGGATTCTGAAATGACGAAGCGATTCCATGAAACGTTTGTCCAGATCCGTTCTCAATTCAACGACGTGTTCCGTTCTTTATTCGGAGGAGGACGGGCTGAACTGAAGCTGACTGATCCGAATGATCTTCTTAATTCCGGGGTGGACATTATCGCGCAGCCTCCGGGCAAAAAACTGCAAAACTTAAATCTTTTGTCAGGGGGAGAACGGGCGCTGACTGCCATTGCCCTTTTGTTCTCCATTCTGAAAGTAAGGCCCGTGCCGTTCTGCGTCCTTGATGAAGTGGAAGCTGCGCTTGATGAAGCCAATGTATTCAGGTTTGCGCAATATTTAAAAAAATACAGCGGCGACAGCCAGTTTATCGTTATCACCCACAGAAAAGGCACCATGGAAGAAGCGGATGTCCTCTACGGTGTTACGATGCAGGAATCCGGCGTTTCCCGAATGGTTTCGGTCAAACTGGAAGAAACAAAAGAATTCGTTCAGTAACGAGGAAAGAGGTTGAAAGATGAGCTTTTTTAAAAAATTAAAAGAGAAAATCACGAAACAGACAGACTCCGTCTCTGAAAAATTTAAAGATGGTCTTGAAAAAACAAGAAATTCCTTCTCAAATAAAGTGAACGAACTCGTCTCCCGCTACCGGAAAGTCGACGAGGATTTCTTCGAGGAGCTTGAGGAAGTGCTGATTGGCGCTGACGTCGGTTTTACAACCGTTATGGAGCTGATTGATGAGCTCAAAAATGAAGTGAAGCTGAAAAACATCCAGGATCCTCAGGAAGTGCAGTCCGTCATTTCTGAAAAGCTTGTCGACATTTATAACAGCGGCGACGAACAGATTTCTGAATTAAATATTCAGGACGGGCGCCTGAACGTTATTCTGCTTGTCGGGGTAAACGGCGTCGGAAAAACGACAACGATCGGAAAACTTGCCCATAAGCTGAAGAATGAAGGCAAATCCGTTGTGCTCGCTGCCGGAGACACCTTCAGAGCCGGGGCGATTGAACAGCTTGAAGTGTGGGGGGAGCGTACAGGCGTGCCTGTCATTAAACAGGCTGCCGGAAGCGACCCTGCTGCGGTTATTTATGATGCCGTACACGCGGCTAAAGCAAGAGGAGCGGATGTGCTGATTTGTGATACGGCCGGCCGCCTTCAGAATAAAGTAAACTTAATGAAAGAGCTTGAAAAAGTCAAACGCGTCATCGAACGCGAAGTGCCTGAGGCTCCGCATGAGGTTCTCCTTGCGCTGGACGCGACGACAGGCCAAAATGCGATGGCGCAGGCGGAAGAATTCTCCAAAGCGACGAATGTGACGGGTATCGCGTTAACGAAGCTTGACGGCACCGCAAAAGGCGGTATCGTCCTGGCGATCCGCAATGAGCTTCACATCCCCGTGAAACTGGTCGGCCTCGGAGAAAAGGTTGACGATCTCCAGCGATTTGATGCAGAATCTTACGTATACGGTCTCTTTTCTGATTTAGTTGAAAAAGCCGAGGATTAATGAATAAAAAACGAGTATAAAATGGACGGTTTTATACTCGTTTTTTTATACGCATTGATAGATCGGAATGGAGGGGGCAATTGTTGGACAAATGGCTGAAAGCTGAATTGGAAAGTAAGATCGGCTCGATAAACCATATGTCGCTGTTGGATGAACAGGGAGGCACTTCAACCGTTCGAAAAATAGTGACCGGCCAAGACGCATTTCTGCTGAAAAGTTCTTTTCAACAGAAGTATCGGGAATGGTTAATGAGAGAAGCCTTCGTTTTACAAAAACTGACGGAAACTCGTCGTCTGCCTGTTCCTATTTATTATGGGATGATACAGGAACAGCATGCCAGCCATATCCTAATGTCATTTGAGGATGGAATCACCCTGACTTCGGCTTTAAGAAAAGCAAAAGGGGATACTGAAAAGAAAAAGCTGATCAAAAGTTTCGGCCAGTTTCTGCAACGGCTGCATGAAACCGAAATGGTCTCTGGTTTACAGCCGGAGACAGACTGGCTCGATCTGCAAATCAAACGAGCCGGAGAATATGTCAAAAAAGGACAGGCTGAAGGAAGTGCAGAGCTTTTGAAGGAATTGGACAGGTGCAGGCCTGTTCCTGTTCAGCAGACAATGATTCACGGTGACTGCACGACTGAAAATGTGCTGGTGAAAGACGGAGAGGTCTATCTGTTTATCGATGCTGCGGGAATATCGGCGGGAGATCCGCGATATGATGAATCATTAGCGATCAGTCATTTTGTCACAAATGAAACATGCCTCAATGCTTTTTACGAAGGCTATTGCCGCTATCGTGTATCAAAACAAGAATTCGAGTATTTTAACGACGGTCTATATGAATTTTTTTAAAAAAACTTATTATGTAAAAAGAGCATCATGCTTTGACAAGATAAAAACTTGACACACGCTCTGAAACCATGTAAACTAAGTTTTTGTAAAGGGATTTGACTTAACAAAGGGGAGAGCTCAAATGTCGCTCGAAAAAACGACGAGAATGAACTATTTATTTGACTTCTATCAGTCGTTGCTGACGTCAAAACAAAAGAGCTATATGTCGCTTTATTATCTGGACGATTTCTCCCTTGGTGAAATAGCCGAAGAGTATGACGTTTCAAGGCAAGCCGTTTACGATAACATCAAACGGACTGAAGCGATGCTTGAACAATATGAAGAAAAACTGCTCCTTTTTAAAAAGTTTCAGGAGCGTAAAGAAATGTTTACAAAGCTGAAAGAGCTTGCTTCCGGGTTGCAGGAAGAGGAAAAAATGACGGCTCTGATTGAAGCGCTTGAGAAATTAGATTAGGAGGCGGCAAACAATGGCATTTGAAGGATTAGCCGACCGACTGCAAAAGACGATTTCAAAAATCCGCGGAAAAGGAAAAGTCAGCGAACAAGACGTAAAAGAGATGATGCGTGAAGTTCGTCTTGCGCTTCTTGAGGCTGACGTTAACTTTAAAGTCGTAAAGGATTTTGTGAAAAAAGTAAGTGAACGGGCTGTCGGACAGGACGTTATGCAGAGTCTGACACCCGGTCAGCAGGTTATTAAAGTCGTAAAAGAAGAGCTTACCGAGCTGATGGGCGGCGAAGAAAGCAAAATTGCCGTCGCCAAACGCCCGCCGACCGTTATTATGATGGTCGGGCTCCAAGGTGCCGGTAAAACGACAACCACGGGGAAGCTTGCCAACCTGCTGCGCAAAAAACATAACCGCAAACCGCTGCTCGTGGCTGCGGATATTTACCGCCCCGCCGCGATTAAACAGCTGGAAACACTGGGGAAACAGCTTGATATGCCGGTCTTTTCGCTTGGCGATCAGGTCAGCCCGGTGGAAATTGCCAGACAGGCGATTGAAAAAGCGAAGGAAGAGCATCATGATTATGTGATTTTAGATACCGCCGGACGGCTGCACATCGATCATGAACTGATGGATGAGCTCTCCGGCGTAAAGGAAGTCGCAAATCCTGAGGAAATTTTCCTTGTCGTCGACTCAATGACCGGTCAGGATGCGGTAAACGTCGCCAAAAGCTTTAATGACCAGCTCGGTTTAACGGGTGTCATTTTAACAAAGCTTGACGGGGATACCCGCGGAGGTGCGGCGCTTTCTATCCGCGCGGTCACCGAAACGCCGATTAAATTCGCCGGAATGGGAGAAAAGCTAGATGCTCTTGAAGCGTTCCATCCTGAACGGATGGCATCCCGGATTCTCGGAATGGGTGACGTGCTGACGCTGATTGAAAAAGCTCAGGCGACCGTTGATGAAGACAAAGCCAAAGAGCTTGAGCAGAAAATGAGAACGATGAGCTTCACATTGGATGATTTTCTGGAGCAGCTCGGCCAGGTCCGAAACATGGGGCCTCTTGACGAACTGCTGCAAATGATGCCCGGCGCAGGCAAAATGAAAGGCTTAAAAAACATCCAAGTCGATGAAAAACAGCTGAATCATGTGGAAGCAATCATTAAATCAATGACTGTTCTTGAAAAAGAACAGCCGGATATCATTAACGCCAGCCGGCGGAAGCGGATTGCCAAAGGAAGCGGAACATCCGTTCAGGAAGTCAACCGTCTTTTAAAGCAGTTTGAGGAAATGAAAAAAATGATGAAGCAGATGACCAACATGACAAAAGGGAAGAAAAAAGGCTTTAAATTACCTTTTATGTAATCGGTTATACATGATAAAACCGTTGTTAAGAAAAAACACTTTACAAACACTTTTATCATTGTTAATATACTATCTTGTTGAAATATTTTCGGAGGTGCTAGTAAAATGGCAGTAAAAATTCGTTTAAAACGTATGGGAGCAAAAAAATCTCCTTTCTATCGTATTGTTGTAGCAGATTCTCGTTCACCGCGTGACGGCCGTTTCATCGAAACAGTCGGCACATACAACCCGGTTGCAAAGCCGGCTGAAGTGAAAATCAACGAAGAGCTTGCTCTTAAATGGCTTCAAACAGGAGCTAAACCTTCTGATACAGTCCGCAACTTGTTCTCAAACCAAGGAATTATGGAAAAATTCCACAACGCTAAACAAGGCAAGTAATGACTGATCAGAACTTGGAAGATTTGATTGTCAGCATTGTGGCTCCGCTTGTCGACCATCCGGAAGACATAACGGTCACAAAGGAAGAGACTGATCAAAAGATTGCGCTGCGCTTATCTGTCAATAAGTCAGATACCGGTAAAATTATCGGAAAGCAAGGCCGGACTGCAAGAGCGATTCGAACCGTCGTTTTTGCAGCTGGCGCACAGTCTTCTAAGAAAGTTCAATTTGAAATATTTGACTGAAAAAGGGAGAGGGCCGGCACCTCCCCTTTTTTTACACGTAAAAAAGGCAAATGAACAGAAATATGTTGGAAGAGTGGGGAGTCTGGTCCTATGCAGATTATTCACAGGGTAACCGTTATGCAGGTTCTGACCGAGCAAAGCAAGGAAAAGCTTTTGGCCTCTTTTGCAGAAAAAAAGCAAACGCTTGAACGAGAATGCAGCCAGCTCTATTTTCAGCTTAGAAAACATGAAAAAGATCAGCAGAATCCCGATGTAGCGGAATCTTTTAAAAAAGCCATTGAAAAAAGACAAGACAAAATCAAAATGATCGATTTCCAAATAAGCCAGACAGAGTCGCTCCCGCTTGGAAGCGAAGTGAAGGAAAAGGAGATCGATGCGCTGCTTTCAATCAACGTCGGTGATAACTGGCATGAAAAAACAGCGGCAAATACCATCGTCATAAAAGACGGGGTAGTAATTGAAATCCGCCCGAGGTGATAATATGACAAACAGATGGTTTAATGTAGGCAAAATTGTAAATACCCACGGCATTAAAGGCGAAGTGCGGGTCATTTCTAAAACGGACTTTGCCGAAGAACGGTACAAGCCCGGCAATACGCTTTATTTGTTTGCGGAAGGGGCTGCGGAGCCAATCAAAGTAACGGTCAGCGCCCACAGGCTTCACAAGCAGTTTCACCTGCTGCAATTCAAAGAAATGCCGAGTCTCAATGAAGTCGAACACCTAAGAAACATGGTGATCAAAGTCCCTGAAGAAGACTTGGGAGAGCTTGAAGAAGATGAATTTTATTTTCATGAAATCATCGGCTGCGAGGTTGTGTCAGAAGACGGGGAACTGATCGGCACAGTGAAGGAAATCTTGACGCCCGGGGCTAATGACGTATGGGTGGTTGCAAGAAAAGGCAAAAAAGATGCGCTCATTCCGTATATTGCTTCTGTGGTAAAGGATATTAATATAAATGAGAAGAAAATTAAGATTCATGTAATGGAAGGGTTAATAGACGAATGAAAATCGACTTTTTAACACTGTTTCCCGAAATGTTTCAAGGGGTGCTCGGCTCATCCATTCTGCAAAAAGCACAGGAAAAAGAGGCTGTCCGTTTTGACGTCATCAATTTCCGGGCTTTTTCGGATAATAAACACCAAACGGTTGATGATTACCCGTACGGCGGGGGAGCCGGGATGGTGTTAAAGCCGCAGCCCGTATTTGATGCGGTTGAAAAGCTGACATCCGGTACGGACGCCAAGCCGCGCATTATCCTCGTCTGCCCGCAAGGTGAGCGTTATACGCAGAAGAAAGCCGAGGAGCTGGCGGAAGAGGAACATCTCATGTTTATTTGCGGACATTATGAAGGGTATGATGAACGGATCCGGGAACATCTTGTCACTGATGAAATCTCCATCGGGGATTTTGTGCTGACCGGGGGAGAGCTCCCTGCCATGATGATTGCCGACAGCGTTGTCAGGCTTTTGCCGGGCGTCCTCGGAAAAGAAGCATCCCACGTGGAGGATTCCTTCAGCACGGGGCTTTTAGAGCATCCTCACTATACGAGGCCAGCAGATTATAAAGGCTTAAAAGTGCCTGAGACCCTTCTGTCCGGCAACCATGCCAAAATACAAGAATGGCGCAATAAAGAATCAATCAGAAGAACCTTTTTAAGACGTCCGGATCTTCTTGAAAAATATCCTCTCACTGATGAGCAAAGAAAATGGATTTCCGAGTGGGAAAACGAATAGATTCTATTGCGCAGGCGATGAAGATATGATAAGATACTACTTGTGGCTTAAGGAGGCTTATCCTTCAGAAGCTTGAAAACGATGTTCCGCTGTGCCTTGCAGTTGTGGCCAAGAGCATCTGTTGGAAGGAGTTGAAAACGATGCAAAAACTAATTCAAGATATCACAAAAGAACAGCTTCGCACTGATCTTCCTGCGTTCCGTCCTGGTGACACTTTACGTGTACACGTAAAAGTTGTTGAGGGTAACCGTGAGCGTATCCAGATCTTCGAAGGTGTTGTGATCAAGCGTCGTGGTGGTGGAATCAGCGAAACGTTCACAGTTCGTAAGATTTCTTACGGTGTTGGCGTTGAACGTACATTCCCTGTACACACACCAAAAATCGCGAAAATCGAAGTTGTACGTTACGGTAAAGTACGTCGCGCTAAGCTTTACTACCTGCGTGAACTTCGCGGAAAAGCGGCTCGTATTAAAGAAATCAGACGATAATGATAACGAACGAAAAGAGCTTGTTACCCGTAACAGGCTCTTTTTTTATATGAAATTTGTAAAAGCAGAACAAGCAACGTAAAATACATAAGAGATCATCGGAACATCCGGTTCCGGTAAATAAGGCAGGTGTCGAAGTCACATGACCATTCAATGGTTCCCAGGCCATATGGCTAAAGCGAGACGGGAAGTAACAGAAAAACTGAAATTAATTGATATCGTATACGAATTGGTGGATGCGAGAATCCCGATGTCATCGAGAAATCCGATGATTGAGGAGATTTTAAAAAATAAGCCGCGCATTATGCTTTTAAATAAAGCCGATAAGGCGGATGCGGCTGTGACTGCCCAGTGGAAGGACCACTTTCAGGAACAGGGCATTCCCTCTCTTTCAATAAACTCCGTTAACGGGCAGGGACTGCATCAAATCGTGCCGTCCTCAAAAGAGCTGCTGAAAGATAAGTTCGATAAAATGAAAGCAAAAGGCATTAGGCCAAGAGCAATCCGCGCATTAATCATCGGCATTCCGAATGTCGGCAAGTCTACTCTCATTAACCGGCTGGCCAAGAAAAACATTGCCAAGACGGGAGACAGGCCTGGCATTACCACTTCACAGCAGTGGGTAAAGGTAGGCAAGGAATTAGAGTTGCTCGATACACCGGGAATTTTATGGCCTAAATTTGAAGATGAGCTTGTCGGCTTGCGCCTGGCAATCACCGGGGCGATTAAAGATACGATTATCAACCTGCAGGATGTGGCCGTCTTCGGGCTGCGCTTTCTGGAAGAGCATTATCCCGACCGCTTGAAGGAGCGCTACGGACTTCAGGAAATCCCTGAGGATATCGCCGCTCTTTTCGACGCGATCGGTGAAAAACGCGGCTGTTTGATGGGCGGCGGAATGGTTGACTATGATAAAACAACGGAAGTCATCATTCGGGACATCCGGACGGAAAAATTCGGCAGGCTTTCATTTGAAACACCATCAGAATAAAGACGCGCAGCGATGCGGGTCTTTATTTTTTCCGCAGAATACCGATATACATAATGTAAGGGAGAAGAGAACGTGAATACATTAACCGTAAAAAGCGTAAAAGAACGCCTGCAAGAGGTCAGGGACGAAAGCGACCCCTTCCTTGCCCAATGTGAGAAAGACCCGAGAAAAAGCGTACAGACGCTTTTAGAGCAATGGCTGAAAAAGCACGCGAAGGAAAAAGCTCTTAAAGAGCAATGGCTGAACATGACGGCATACGAAAGACTGTCATCCAAAAAGGGCTTCCGCCTGATTGCGGGTGTTGACGAAGCCGGAAGAGGGCCGCTTGCCGGACCGGTTGTCGCCGGCGCCGTCATTTTGCCGGCAGAATGCGAGATTCTCGGTCTCACGGACTCGAAGAAATTGTCGGAAAAGAAGCTCGAGGAGTATTACAGCCGGATCACGGAGGAAGCGGCGGCTGTAGGAGTCGGCATTGTCCATGCGGACGTCATTGACCGGATCAACATTTATGAGGCCGCGAGACTGGCGATGGTAAAAGCCGTCAATGCTTTAACGGAAACACCTGATTATCTGCTTGTTGATGCCATGACCCTTCCGCTTGACATTCCGCAGTCATCAGTTATAAAAGGGGATGCCAAAAGCGTGTCAATTGCCGCCGGAGCCTGCATAGCAAAAGTAACGCGGGACCGTCTCATGGCTGAGTACGCCAAAACCTACCCCATGTACGGCTTTGAAAAAAATAAAGGCTACGGAACGAAAGAACATCTTGAAGCTCTTCAGGCATACGGACCGACAACTATTCACCGAAAAACGTTCGCTCCCGTTCAATCTTATTGTTAGAAAAGAGGCTTAAGACATGAACATAAGCGGCGAAATCCAAGCGGCTTTCAGACAGCTGACGGCGGAAATTCCTCCGGACCGGCAAGACGGCGGTAAAGACAGCGGCGCTCAAAGGCTGCTGTTAGGGAAGGTTCTCCGTTTGCTGGACGATCAAAGCGCTCTTATCCAAATCGGCGGCCGGACGATGCAGGGAAAACTTGAAACCGCCCTTCGTCCGCAGGCGTATTACTGGTTTTCTTATGACAAACAGCCAGTGGAAAAAACGGGCCGGCTTCATGTCATCGACCAATTTGAAGGAAGCCCGAAAACCGTTCAGGAAGCGGCGGGAAGACTGTTAAACGCTCTTTCCGTCAAACCAGGTCCTGTGTCTCTGCAGATTGCCGAAACATTTATGCAGCAGAAGCTGCCGATGACGGAAAACAGTCTCAAAGCCTGCATCCGCTGGGCTGAATCGCTTCCGGCCGCTGAATTGAAAAAAGCGGCGGAAACAATCGTATTTGCGCTGAAACGGGAACTGCCCGCACATCCGGAAGTCTTGTCAGCCATTCATGCCGTTAAATATCCGGTTCCGACCCGTCGCCTCCTCTCAGGACTGCTTCAGGCAATCAATCAGGCTCCGCAATCGGCAAAAGAGCTGTCTGTGCTCAAAGAGGCGGTTTCTGACGTGTTAAACGCGGAAACGGACCTTCATGCAGAACGTCTCTTGAAGAAGCTTGCCGAGGCTGCACGCATGCCGATTTCAGAAACCGGGCTGATGAATGAAGGAGAACGGACGGAATCAAAACAATCACCATTTGTCCGAGAGACTCGTGAAAACGGAAAGGCAGTCTCAAGCCAACCTTCTCCTCCGAGTGCACGGACAGATACGGAACTGCCTGAAAAAACGGCAAAACAGATTATAGAGAAATTAATGACATCGGCAGAAAAAACTGAAAACCGTCCCGTAAAAGTAACGGCGGAGATCATTAAGACTTTCATTTCTCAAGAAAGAACATTGAAAACAGCACCTGTTCTTCAAAACGCACGTCTGACAGAACAGGAGGCGGCTGTTTTCGAAAAAGCCGCTCAGCTCACCGAATTGAAATATGCGGAAAAACATGATGTATTAAGCCTTTTGCAGAAAATCAAAAAAGGACTGGGCACGCGTGATGAATTATCATTCATTACAGCGCTTGAAAAAGGCGTGTCTCCGCAGCCGGAGAAACAAGCGCTGAAAACAGCCCTCCAAGCCGTCCGGACGCTTCAAGAAGCGCCCCAATCCGTTAAACAAGAGGCGGAACCGCTTCTTCATAAATTAAACGGCCAGCTGTTTATTGAGCAGCATAACCCTTCTTTTACGCAGATGGTGCTGTCATTTCCGCTGGGTGCGTCCGCGTATGAGAATGACATCACAGTTCTCTTTAAAGGACGGAAGAAGCCGGACGGAAAACTCGATCCGTCACATTGCAGGCTCCTGTTTTTGCTGCATCTTGAAACACTGCAAGAAACCGTTGTGGACTGCATGATTCAGCAAAATGTAATGACCATTACGGTTGAGACTGATTTTGAGCTTCAGGCGGCCATCGACCCTCTCGTACCGGCTTTAAAAGAAGCCGTAAAAGAAACGGGCTTCAGCCTGTCAGGCGTCACGTCTAAAAAACGGCGCCCGAAAGACCAGAGCGCTCTTGTGGAAGAGTTTATAGAAAAAGACGGCGGAAGAAAAGTGGATGTGAAAATATGAAAGAGCAAACGCCGTTAAGAAGAGCTGTCGCCCTGCATTACGACCGGCAGAAAGACCAAGCCCCGAAGGTTGTCGCAACAGGCAGGGGGCACGTGGCGGAAAATATTATAAAAGAAGCTGAGAAGGCTGGGGTCCCCATTCAGGAAGACAGAACCCTTGTCGAATTAATGCGCCATTTGACGGTTGACGATCAGATACCGGAGGCGCTTTATGAAACCGTTGCCGAAATTTTTTCATTTGTTTACAGACTGGACGAAACCTTGAAAAACGAAAAATAAGGACCATTCATTTCCCGGACTCCGTTTAAATTTATATTTTCAATAAAATAAAAGTTAGAATGTTTGGAAGGATATAAAGATTTTGTTTTGAACCCTAGACAATTCTTCCAGTATTATATAGAATGAAAGCGCAGTCTATTTTTAGTTTTGCTACATAAGTTAGGAGGATGGGAAATGAATATCCATGAGTACCAGGGAAAAGAAGTCCTCAGAAAATACGGGGTGTCTGTTCCTGAAGGTAAAGTGGCTTTTACAGCAGAGGAAGCAGTTGAAAAAGCAGAGAGCCTGTCAAGCTCGGTTTATGTCGTAAAGGCGCAAATCCATGCTGGCGGCCGCGGCAAAGCTGGTGGGGTAAAGATTGCAAAAACAAAAGATGAAGTGAAAGAGTATGCCGAAGAACTGTTAGGCAAGACGCTCGTCACACATCAAACGGGTCCGGACGGACAAGTAATAAAACGCTTACTTATTGAAGAAGGCTGCGATATTAAAAAGGAATACTATGTCGGGCTTGTACTTGACCGCGCTACTTCAAGAATCGTTTTAATGGCGTCTGAAGAAGGCGGAACGGAGATTGAAGAAGTAGCGGAAAAAACTCCTGAAAAAATTAAAAAAGCGGTAATTGATCCGGCTGTCGGCCTTCAGGGCTATCAGGCAAGGGAAATTGCATTCGCAATTAACATCCCGAAAGAGCTTGTCGGCAAAGCCGCTAAATTTATGCTCGGCTTATATAAAGCATTTGTTGAGAAGGACTGCTCCATCGCCGAGATCAACCCTCTCGTCGTTACGGGGGACGGAAACGTCATGGCGCTGGATGCTAAGCTGAACTTCGACAGCAATGCGTTATACAGACAAAAAGACATTATGGAATACAGAGATTTAGATGAAGAAGATCCGAAAGAAATCGAAGCGTCAAAATACGATTTAAGCTACATTTCCCTTGATGGAAATATCGGCTGCATGGTAAACGGCGCGGGTCTTGCAATGTCTACAATGGATATCATTAAACACTACGGCGGAGAACCTGCAAACTTCCTTGATGTCGGGGGCGGCGCAACCGCAGAAAAAGTTACGGAAGCTTTTAAAATCATTCTTTCCGATCAAAACGTAAAAGGAATTTTCGTTAATATTTTCGGAGGCATCATGAAGTGTGATGTCATCGCCGAGGGCGTTGTTGAAGCGACGAGACAAGTCGGATTGACATTGCCGCTGGTCGTGCGCCTTGAAGGGACAAACGTAGATTTAGGAAAGAAAATCCTGAATGAATCAGGCTTAAACATCACATCTGCGGAATCAATGGCAGACGGCGCACAGAAAATCGTATCCTTAGTTTAGGAAAGAATGAAAGGCAGGGGACCAGATAATGAGTGTTTTTATCAATAAAGATACAAGAGTTATTGTACAGGGGATTACAGGTTCTACCGCTTTATTTCATACAAAGCAGATGCTGGAATACGGCACGAATATCGTTGGCGGTGTAACACCTGGAAAAGGCGGAACGGAAGCGGAAGGCGTACCGGTATTCAATACGGTCGCAGAAGCGGTTCATACAACGGGCGCTGATGCGTCAGTTATTTACGTGCCGGCTCCGTTTGCGGCGGACGCAATTATGGAAGCGGTTGACGCGGAAATTGATCTTGTCATTTGTATCACTGAGCACATTCCGGTTTTGGACATGGTGAAAGTGAAGCGCTTTATGGAAGGCAAGAAAACGAGATTAATAGGGCCGAACTGCCCGGGTGTTATTACACCTGAAGAATGCAAGATCGGCATTATGCCGGGATACATTCATAAAAAGGGTCATGTAGGCGTTGTATCCCGTTCAGGAACATTGACATACGAGGCCGTCCATCAGCTTTCAGAAGCCGGCGTAGGCCAATCTACCGCTGTAGGGATCGGCGGCGATCCGGTCAACGGCACGAACTTTATTGACGTGTTAAAAGCGTTCAATGAAGATCCAGAAACACATGCCGTCATCATGATCGGAGAAATCGGCGGCACAGCTGAAGAAGAAGCGGCTGAGTGGGTGAAAGCGAACATGACGAAGCCTGTTGTCGGCTTTATCGGCGGTAAAACCGCGCCTCCGGGAAAACGCATGGGCCATGCGGGCGCCATCATCTCCGGAGGAAAAGGCACGGCAGAAGAAAAAGTCAAAACGATGAACGCCTGCGGAATTGAAGTCGCGGAAACCCCTTCTGTAATGGGTGAAACGCTGATTAAGGTGTTAAAAGAAAAAGGCTTATTTGAAACGTGCAAAACGCACTGATCGAAGCAGGGGCAGCCGTAACGGCTGTTCCTGTTTTTGCTGAAAAAAAGAGGAGGTTGCCAGATTTGGATCAAGCATCGCGCTGTTTAATGGTCTGCAGTATTAATCAAATCATTTCCCCGTCTCTTCTATTAAAATGGTGGAAAGCTGATCACTCTCTGTCTTTTTTACCGGATCCGCATCCATTAACTGTTTTATCAGAAGGGAAAACAGCCCCGGAAGCAATTTTTCGGGAAATAGAGCGCAAGGATCCGGAACTTGATGAAGTTCTGTCCGATTACCGCCGCAAAGGCATTACTGTCATTCCGATTTCATCAAGCCGTTATCCAACATGGCTTAAAGCGATTTATGATCCGCCGGCTGTCTTGTATGCAAAAGGGAACACGCTGCTTCTTGAAAAAGGCAGAAAAATCGGGATTGTAGGAACGCGGAAACCGACGGAAGACGGAATAAAAGCGGTTGGGCATCTTTCCGCCGAACTCTCAAAAAAAGGCTGGGTCATTGTAAGCGGGCTTGCATCCGGTATAGACGGATTGTCTCATAAGGCGAGCATCAGGGCAAAAGGGCTTACGATCGGCGTGATAGCCGGCGGATTCCATCACATCTATCCCCGGGAAAATCTCCTGTTAGCAGAATACATGGCTGAACACCATCTCCTACTCTCAGAACATCCTCCTGAAACAAAGCCGAAAAAATGGCACTTTCCGATGAGAAACCGCATAATCAGCGGACTAAGTGAAGGAATTGTGGTCGTGCAGGGAAAAGAAAAAAGCGGTTCATTAATCACAGCTTACCAGGCTCTCGATCAAGGCAGAGAGGTATTTGCCGTTCCGGGTTCCATATTTAATCCATATTCCGGAGGACCTATAAAACTCATTCAAGAAGGGGCGAAAGCTGTATTATGCGCAGAGGATATTGACGGAGAGCTGACCGCCCGATGCGTTCAGTATACGGAACCCTTTTGAAATATCGTTTGACAAACGGTATTGTAATATTTAATAATAGTGAGGATTTAAAGTTGCACATTATTTTCATGTATAAAATGACGTTCATCATAAAGAATGAAATGTTGAAAGCCATAAAAAGGCAGCTCTAAAATGAATTGATACTTGAAAAGAGAGAGAACACCTCTTGAGGGGGATGAAAATGTCTGATTATCTAGTCATCGTGGAATCGCCGGCAAAGGCGAAAACGATTGAACGTTATTTAGGGAAGAAATATAAAGTCAAAGCTTCAATGGGACATGTCCGGGATCTTCCGAAAAGTCAAATGGGAGTTGACATCGAACAGAACTTTGAACCGAAATATATTACGATCCGCGGAAAAGGCCCTGTTTTAAAAGAATTAAAAACAGCGGCAAAGAAAGCAAAAAAAGTCTATCTCGCGGCCGACCCCGACAGAGAAGGGGAAGCGATTGCATGGCATCTCGCACACAGCCTTGATCTGGATCTCAGCTCGGACTGCCGGGTCGTCTTTAATGAAATAACGAAAGACGCCATTAAAGAATCATTTAAACATCCGCGCATGATTAATATGGATCTTGTCGATGCGCAGCAGGCGCGCCGCATACTAGACAGACTCGTCGGATACAAAATCAGCCCGATTCTTTGGAAAAAAGTAAAAAAAGGCCTCAGTGCGGGCCGTGTGCAATCCGTTGCGCTCCGGCTGATCATCGACCGGGAAAAGGAAATCAACGACTTTAAACCTGAAGAGTACTGGACGATTACCGGCTCATTTTTAAAGGGAAAAGAGACGTTTGAAGCCGGATTTTTCGGAAAAAACGGCAAAAAGCTTCCTTTAAAAAACGAAGAAGACGTAAAAGCCATCCTTGCCCAGCTGAAAGGCAATAAGTATACAGTTGACAAGGTTACGAAAAAAGAGCGCAAACGAAATCCCGCTCTGCCGTTTACAACGTCCACTCTGCAGCAGGAGGCTGCAAGAAAGCTGAATTTCAGAGCGAAGAAAACGATGATGATCGCTCAGCAATTATATGAAGGAATTGATCTCGGCAAAGAAGGGACAGTCGGGCTCATCACGTATATGAGAACGGACTCAACGCGGATTTCCAACACAGCCGTTGAAGAAGCGTCAGCTTTTATTGATCAGGCGTACGGAAAAGAGTACTTAGCGGGAAAACGGAAACCGGCAAAGAAAAATGAAAACGCTCAAGATGCCCACGAAGCGATCCGCCCGACTTCGGTGCTCAGAAAACCTGCCGACTTAAAAGCGGTGCTTGGAAGAGACCAGCTCAGATTATACAAGCTGATTTGGGAGCGCTTTGTTGCAAGCCAGATGGCGCCTGCCGTCCTTGATACGATGAGCGTCGATCTCAGCAATAACGGATTGACATTCCGGGCAAACGGAAGTAAAGTCAAATTCGCCGGCTTCATGAAAGTCTATGTAGAGGGTAAAGACGATCAGCTGGAAGAAAAAGACCGCATGCTTCCGGACCTTAAAGAGGGAGACACGGTTTTATCGAAAGATATTGAGCCTGAGCAGCACTTTACTCAGCCGCCTCCGCGTTATACAGAGGCGCGCCTGGTTAAAACGCTTGAAGAACTGGGGATCGGCCGTCCTTCGACATATGCGCCGACTCTTGACACCATCCAGCGCCGCGGTTACGTGGGATTAGACAATAAACGGTTTGTGCCGACTGAGCTTGGGCAGATCGTGCTGGATCTTATCATGGAGTTTTTCCCGGAAATCATCAACGTTGAATTCACGGCTAAAATGGAAAGAGACCTTGACCATGTTGAAGATGGCCAGACAGAATGGGTTCAAATCATTGACAGCTTCTATACTGATTTCGAAAAACGCGTGAAAAAAGCGGAAGCCGAAATGAAAGAAGTGGAAATTGAACCTGAATACGCCGATGAAGATTGTGAGTTATGCGGCTCCCGGATGGTTTATAAAATGGGCCGATACGGCAAATTTATGGCGTGCTCCAACTTCCCTGACTGCCGAAATACAAAACCGATTGTCAAACAAATCGGCGTAAAATGTCCTAAGTGTCATGAAGGAAACATTGTCGAACGAAAATCAAAAAAGAAACGCATCTTTTACGGCTGTGACCGTTATCCTGAATGCGACTTCGTATCTTGGGACAAACCGATTGAACGAAAATGCCCGAAATGTGAAAATATGCTCGTAGAGAAAAAGCTTAAAAAAGGCATACAAGTCCAATGCGTCGAATGCGATTATAAGGAAGAACCACAGAAGTAGCGGTGAGCAGAGCCTTGCTCACCTTCTTTGTGTGGAAGGGACAAACAACAGGAGATGAAAAGAAATGAACCAGCAAACAGTTAATGTAATCGGAGCAGGCCTTGCCGGAAGTGAAGCGGCATGGCAGCTTGCAAAACGAGGAATTCAAGTGAAACTATATGAAATGCGGCCCGTCAGGCAGACGGCAGCCCATCATACTGATAAATTCGCCGAACTGGTATGCAGCAACTCCCTCCGTTCAAATACACTCGCCAATGCGGTAGGCGTATTAAAAGAAGAAATGCGGGCGCTTGACTCGGCAATCATTCAATCTGCTGATAAATGCTCGGTTCCGGCCGGGGGAGCGCTTGCCGTTGACCGTCATGAATTTGCGCAAAGCGTGACGGATCTCGTGAAAAACCATCCGAACGTAACGGTTCTTACTGAGGAAGTAACAGAGATTCCGGAAGGCCCGACGGTGATCGCGACCGGACCGCTTACGTCAGAATCGCTTTCACAGCAGCTGAAAGAGCTCACGGGAGAAGAGTATCTGTATTTTTATGACGCGGCGGCGCCGATTGTCGAAAAAGACAGCCTTGATATGGAGAAAGTGTACTTAAAATCCCGTTATGACAAGGGAGAAGCGGCGTACTTAAACTGCCCGATGACAGAGGAAGAGTTCGACCGTTTCTATGAAGCATTGACGACGGCTGAGACGGTACCTTTAAAAGAATTCGAAAAAGAAATCTTCTTTGAAGGCTGCATGCCGATTGAAGTCATGGCGAAAAGAGGCAAGAAAACGATGCTGTTCGGACCGATGAAACCGGTCGGACTGGAAGATCCGAAAACAGGCAAGCGCCCTTATGCAGTCGTTCAGCTCAGACAGGATGATGCGGCGGGAACGCTTTATAATATTGTAGGTTTTCAGACACATTTAAAATGGGGAGACCAAAAAGAAGTGCTTAAACTGATCCCCGGTCTTGAAAATGTTGATATCGTCAGATACGGCGTCATGCACAGAAACACATTTATCAACTCGCCGAGCCTTTTGGACCCGACATATCAATTTAAACAGCGGAACGATCTGTTTTTCGCGGGCCAAATGACCGGCGTAGAGGGTTATGTTGAATCTGCCGCTTCAGGTCTTGTAGCGGGAATCAATGCCGCCAAACTTGTGCTCGGTCAGGATCTTGTGACATTCCCGCAGGAGACGGCGATCGGAAGCATGGCTCACTACATTACGACGACAAATCAGAAGAACTTCCAGCCGATGAATGCAAACTTCGGCCTCTTAAAAGAATTGCCTGTAAAAATTAAAAACAAAAAAGAACGAAATGAAGAATACGCTAAACGCGCAATTGAAACTATTCAAACTATTTCGAAAACGATATAGCTTTTCATTGCAACTTCGATGCATTATATGATACCATTTAAAAGCCCTTCGGAGAGGGAGGTCTTCATAATGACTGAGAATGTTAACTTTTTTTTAAAGTTATTCGTTGAATATTTACAAATTGAAAAAAATTATTCACAATATACTATTGTGAATTATGTTAATTCGATTGAAGAATTTGGGATGTTTCTGCATGCTCAAAATATAAATGGAATGAAAGAAGCTGCATATCATGATGTGAGAATATTTTTGACAGAGGCTTATGAAAAAGGCCTGTCAAGAAAAACAATCAGCAAGAAAATTTCAGCTTTGAGAAGCTTCTATAAATTTTTAATGAGGGAAAAGCTTGTTGAAGAGAATCCGTTTCAGCTTGTTCATCTGCCGAAACAAGAGAAACGGATTCCGAAGTTTCTTTATGAAAAAGAACTTGAGGAACTATTCGCTGTTTCAGACAGAAGTCAGCCGTCAGGGATGCGCGATCAGGCTCTGCTTGAGCTTCTTTATGCGACCGGAATGAGGGTCAGTGAGTGCTGTACGCTCACTGTCGGCGATCTTGACCTGTTCATGGATACGGTGCTCGTTCACGGGAAAGGCAAGAAGCAGCGCTATATCCCGTTCGGCTCATATGCCCGTGATGCGCTGGAGCTGTATATCAACAGCGGAAGGCAGTGCCTGCTTGAAAAAGCAAAAGAGCCTCATGATGTGCTGTTTGTCAATCAAAGAGGCGGCCCGCTGACCGCCAGAGGAATCCGGTATATTTTAAGCGGGCTTGTAAAAAAAGCATCCGGCACTTTACATATACACCCGCATATGCTTCGGCACACGTTTGCGACTCATCTGCTGAATGAAGGGGCTGATTTAAGAAGCGTCCAGGAGCTTTTGGGCCATTCCAATCTGTCTTCTACGCAGATATACACGCATGTATCGAAGGAAATGCTGAGAAACACATATATGTCCCACCACCCGAGAGCTTTTAAAGAAAATTAAAAGGAGGCCCTTCTCATGTCATCTTTTCATGCGACAACGATTTTTGCCGTCCAGCATAACGGGAAAAGCGCTATGTCAGGAGACGGCCAGGTCACATTCGGTCAGGCTGTAGTCATGAAACATACCGCGAGAAAAGTGAGAAAGCTGTTTAACGGAAAGGTTCTGGCCGGATTTGCAGGATCTGTTGCAGACGCTTTCACACTTTTTGAAATGTTTGAGGCGAAGCTTGAAGAATACAACGGCAATTTAAAACGTGCGTCGGTTGAGCTTGCGAAAGAATGGCGCAGCGATAAAGTGCTGCGCAAGCTGGAAGCCATGCTGATTGTCATGAACCAGGATACCTTGCTTCTCGTATCGGGAACAGGTGAAGTGATTGAGCCGGATGACGGCATTTTGGCAATCGGCTCCGGCGGAAACTACGCCCTGTCAGCAGGAAGAGCGCTGAAAACCTATGCCGGAGAGAATCTGTCCGCCAAAGATATTGCAAAAGCCGCTTTGAAAATCGCGGGCGAGATTTGTGTGTACACAAACGATCAGATCATTTTGGAAGAACTTGAATAGAAAGGACTTGAGGCGCATGGAAAACAAACCGTTAACACCGAGACAAATCGTAGATCGGTTGGATCAATACATTGTAGGACAGCAGGATGCAAAAAAAGCTGTCGCCGTGGCATTAAGAAACCGCTATCGCAGAAGTCTTCTTGATGAAAAACTGAGAGACGAGATCGTTCCTAAAAACATCCTGATGATGGGCCCGACCGGGGTGGGGAAAACAGAGATCGCCAGACGGATCGCCAAGCTTACCGGTGCGCCATTTATAAAAATTGAAGCGACAAAATTTACAGAAGTCGGCTATGTAGGCAGAGATGTCGAATCAATGGTCAGAGACCTCGTTGAGACATCCGTGCGGCTCATTAAAGAAGAAAAAATCAGCGAAGTGAAAGAACAGGCTGAAGAAAATGCAAACAAACGTATAGTGCGGCTTCTCGTTCCGGGCAAGAAAAAACAAGCGGGTGTGAAAAATCCGTTTGAAATGCTTTTCGGAGGAAGCCAGGCGGCAAATGATGATGAAGCCGACCAGCAGGAAGAAGCAAGCCTTGAAGAGAAAAGAAAGCGCATGGCGCATCAGCTCGCATTGGGAGAGCTCGAAGACCATTACGTCTCCGTAGAGGTGGAAGAGCAGCAGCCGTCGATGTTTGACATGCTGCAAGGCTCCGGGATGGAGCAGATGGGCATGAATATGCAGGATGCGCTGAGCAATCTGGTGCCAAAAAAGAAAAAACGCCGCAAAATGACGGTCAGAGAAGCAAGGAAGGTTCTGACCAATGAAGAGGCAGGCAAATTAATCGATATGGATGAAGTCGGCCAAGAGGCCGTGTTAAGAGCTGAAGAGGGCGGCATTATCTTTATTGACGAAATAGATAAAATTGCAAAAAACGGAGGGGCTTCTTCCTCAGCAGATGTATCGAGAGAAGGCGTTCAAAGAGATATCCTTCCGATTGTCGAAGGATCTACCGTCGTCACGAAATACGGCTCCGTCAAAACAGATCACGTGCTGTTTATCGCAGCCGGGGCATTCCATATGGCCAAACCGTCTGATCTGATTCCGGAGCTGCAGGGCCGCTTTCCGATTCGTGTAGAATTGAGCAAGCTGACAGTAGATGATTTTGTGAAGATTCTCGTCGAACCTGATAACGCCCTGTTAAAACAATATCAGGCTTTATTGCAGACAGAAGGTATATCTCTTGAATTTTCTGACGAAGCTATTCGTAAGATCGCCGAAGTAGCTTATCATGTGAATCAGGATACGGACAACATCGGAGCGAGAAGGCTTCACACGATATTGGAACGTCTCTTGGAAGACCTGTCGTTTGAAGCGCCGGACGTGACGATGGAAAAAGTCGCTATCACGCCGCAATACGTTGAAGAAAAGCTCGGAACGATTGCAAACAACAAAGATCTAAGTCAATTTATATTGTGAAAATTTAATAAGAGGAATTCTAGGAGGATTATTTATCATGGCTTTACTACAAAAAACACGAATTATTAACAGCATGCTGCAGGCTGCGGCAGGCAAACCCGTAAACTTTAAAGAAATGGCTGAAACGCTTCGTGACGTCATTGATTCTAATATTTTCGTCGTCAGCCGCAGAGGAAAGCTTTTGGGCTACTCTATTAATCAGCAGATCGAAAATGACCGCATGAAAAAAATGCTTGAAGACCGCCAGTTCCCGGAAGAGTACACGAGAAATCTGTTCAATGTTCCGGAGACGTCTTCAAACCTTGATATCAACAGCGAATACACGGCGTTTCCTGTAGAAAACAGAGACCTGTTCCAAGCGGGCTTAACAACGATCGTGCCGATCATCGGCGGAGGAGAGAGACTGGGCACGCTCATTCTGTCCCGTCTGCAGGATCAATTTGAAGATGATGATCTCATTCTTGCTGAATACGGAGCAACCGTTGTAGGAATGGAGATTTTAAGAGAAAAAGCGGAAGAAATCGAAGAAGAGGCGCGAAGCAAAGCGGTTGTTCAAATGGCGATCAGTTCTCTGTCTTACAGTGAACTTGAAGCGATTGAGCATATCTTTGAAGAGCTTGACGGAAACGAAGGCTTGCTTGTGGCAAGTAAGATTGCGGACCGTGTCGGCATTACGCGTTCAGTAATCGTTAACGCGCTGAGAAAGCTGGAAAGCGCAGGCGTCATTGAATCCAGATCACTGGGAATGAAGGGGACGTACATTAAAGTTCTGAACAACAAATTCCTTATTGAATTGGAAAACCTTAAATCTCATTAAGACAAAAGCAGGATCCCTAAAAATGGGGGTCCTGCTTTTTTTATGGACAATAGGTGAAAAGTTGCAGTTTAAAGTTGCTTATTGGAATCTGATCTGAGATAATCCATCTTGCTGTGTGAAAAAAGGAGGAAGAAACAGAAATTCTGCTATTTTCAGTCTAATATTAAACAAATCCTTGTAGTACAAATATTCTAGGACTTAATACCTACATGCAAAATAGATATAATTGAGCACTTTTTTTTAGCCTAACTTCATAGACTTTAAGCCTGTTATTTCTTACAATAAGCATATGGTTTTACAATTCTCGACAAGGATTTTTAGGAGAAAAATATCTGAAATGGAGGTAAGTGGATTTGGACTTATTTTCTGGAACTATACAAAATCTTGAGAATGCCTTGGGGAGAGCGGACATTAAGCAAAAAGTCTTAACTAATAATATCGCCAATATAGATACACCGAACTACAAGGCAAAAAAAGTCTCTTTCCGAAATTTGTTAGATCAGGAAACATCCAATCTTGAGGCTGTAAAAACCGACTATCGGCACGTTGACTTTACGGGTTCGGGGGACGATTATTCTATCGTGTCCAGCAGTGATACATCGTACCAGCAAAACGGAAACAATGTCGATATCGACAAAGAAATGACAGATTTAGCCGAAAACCAAATTAATTATCAGGCTTTGGTTGAAAGAATGAGCGGCAAATTCAATTCTCTGAAAACCGTCTTGACAGGAGGAAAATAATGAGTGGCTTTCAAAGCTTAAATATTTCGGGTTCCGCTTTAACTGCACAGCGTGTCCGGATGGACGTCGTATCGTCCAACCTGGCCAATATGGATACAACGAGAGCGAAGCAGGTAAATGGCGAATGGGTGCCTTACAGAAGAAAGCTGGTATCTCTCCAATCCGGAGGCGAATCATTTTCGTCCCTTTTACATTCAAAGATGAACGGAACAGGAAGCGCGGGAAGTGGCGTAAAGGTATCTGGTGTTACGGAAGACCCGTCCGCTTTTAATCTCGTTTATGATCCGGAGAATCCTGATGCGAATAAAGACGGATATGTACAAAAACCAAATGTAGATCCATTAAAGGAAATGGTGGATCTTGTCAGCAGCTCGAGATCATATGAAGCAAACGTAACTGCATTAAACGCCTCCAAAGGCATGCTTTTAAAGGCTTTAGAAATCGGAAAGTAAGGTGATGTAAGTGGTTAACGCTATTACTCCTTTTCAGCTTCAACAAACCCAAAACACTCAAAACGTAACGAATCAATTAAACCAAACTCAAAAAACTGATTCTTCAAACCAAACAAGCTTTTCGGAGCTTTTAAAAAACTCTATTGATTCGTTAAATGAGTCACAAGTAAAATCTGACCAAATAACGAACGAACTGGCTGCAGGAAAGGATGTAAACCTTGACGAGGTCATGATCGCTGCCCAAAAAGCAAATATTTCTCTGACGGCCGCTACCGAATTCCGCAATAAAGCCGTGGAAGCCTATCAGGAAATCATGAGAATGCAGATGTAGTGGTCAGATTGAAGAGAATGACTGGAATGACCGGGGGTTAACATGAATCGTACTCTAATGCAAATGAAAACCAAAACGGCAGCGTTTTGGAACAACAGATCAAAAACACAGAAGATACTCATGGTAAGCGGCTTGGCCGCATTCATTATTTTACTCATCGTCGTTATTATTTTTACTTCGTCTGAAAAGATGGTGCCTCTTTATAAAGATTTGTCCGCGGAAGAAGCGGGGAAGATTAAAGAAGAGCTCGATACGAAAAAGGTGTCTTCTGAACTTGCTGACGGCGGCACGGTCATTAAGGTTCCTGAGAGCCAAGTGGATTCGCTTAAAGTCCAGCTTGCCGCAGAAGGCCTGCCGAAAACGGGATCAATTGATTATTCGTTCTTCGGACAAAATGCGGGCTTCGGCCTGACAGATAATGAGTTTGACGTTTTAAAGGTTGAGGCGACTCAGACCGAATTGTCAAACCTGATAAATGAAATGGACGGTATTAAAAGCTCGAAGGTCATGATCAATATGCCGAAAGAAGCCGTGTTCGTCGGTGAAGATCAGCCGGCCGCATCCGCTTCAATCGTTTTGCAGATTAAACCGGGCTACTCGCTTGATCAAAACCAGATCAACGGGCTGTACCATCTCGTTTCTAAAAGTGTTCCGAACTTAAAAGAAGATAATATCGTCATAATGGATCAAAATTCTACATATTATGACAAAAGTGACAGCGGTGCAGGGTCCGTTTCTGACAGTTATGCTTCTCAGCAAGGTATTAAGTCGCAGGTCGAAAAGGACGTTCAAAAACATGTTCAGTCACTGCTCGGCACAATGATGGGACAGGATAAGGTCGTTGTTTCCGTAACGGCGGATATTGACTTCACGAAGGAAAAACGCACTGAAGACACTGTCGAACCTGTCGATAAAGATAACATGGAAGGCATAGCGGTAAGCGCCGAAAAAGTTGCGGAAACGTATAAAGGCGACGGCGCGGCCAACGGCGGCACGGCCGGAACGGGAAGCAATGACACCGCGAACTATGCCGAGACAAACGGCGGTTCAAACAGCGGGGACTACGAAAAAAGCAGCAATAAAATCAACTATGAAGTCAACCGCATTCATAAAGAAATCGCTGAAAGCCCGTATAAAGTGCGTGATTTAGGGATTCAGGTCATGGTGGAGCCGCCTAATCCGAAAAATGCCGCTTCCTTATCAGCACAGAGACAGGCTGATATACAGAAGATTTTAGGAACGGTCGTCAGAACGTCTCTTGATAAAAACGAAACGCAAAATCAAAACCTGACAGACAATGATATCAACAATAAAATCGTTGTATCCGTTCAGCCGTTTGACGGAAAAACAAGCCTGAACACGGATTCGGCACAATCTTCAGGTCTTCCGATCTGGGTATACATTACAGGCGGCGTACTGCTTGCGGCCATTATTCTGCTTATTATTCTCCTCATCAGAAAGAAACGCTCACAAGAGGATGAATACGAAGAATATGAATATGAAACACCGCCGGAGCCGGTTCGATTGCCTGATATCAACGAAGAGAAAATTGAAACGGAAGAAACAGTCAGACGAAAACAGCTTGAAAAAATGGCTAAAGAAAAACCGGAAGACTTTGCTAAATTGCTTCGAAGCTGGCTGGACGAGGATTAGGGGGAATGGAAAATGGCGAAACGTGATCAGAACAAGCTTACAGGAAAACAAAAAGCAGCCATCCTCATGATTTCCTTAGGCCTTGATGTATCAGCTTCTGTATACAAGCATTTGTCTGAAGAAGAAATTGAAAGATTGACACTCGAGATTTCGGGAGTCAGAAGCGTCGATCATCAAAGAAAAGATGAAATCATTGAAGAATTTCATAATATCGCAATCGCTCAGGACTATATTTCACAAGGCGGTTTAAATTACGCCCGCCAAGTGCTTGAAAAAGCGCTCGGAGAAGACAAAGCGGTAAGCATTTTAAACAGGCTCACCTCTTCTTTGCAGGTAAAGCCGTTTGATTTTGCGAGAAAAGCGGAGCCCGAACAGATTTTAAATTTTATTCAGCAGGAACATCCGCAAACGATGGCGCTGATTTTATCCTACCTTGACCCGGTGCAGGCCGGACAGATTTTGTCTGAGCTGAACCCGGACGTTCAGGCTGAGGTGGCAAGAAGGATTGCGGTTATGGACAGAACGTCTCCTGAAATCATAAATGAAGTGGAGCGGGTCCTTGAACAAAAGCTGTCCTCCTCCTTTACGCAGGATTATACGCAGACTGGCGGCATAGAAGCCGTTGTTGAAGTGTTAAACGGCGTAGACAGAGGAACGGAAAAAACGATCCTTGATTCATTAGAAATCCAAGATCCTGAGTTGGCGGATGAAATCAAAAAACGGATGTTTGTCTTTGAAGATATTGTCACCCTTGATAACCGTGCGATTCAGCGCGTGATCAGAGACGTTGAAAACGACGACCTCCTGCTTTCATTGAAGGTTGCGAGCGAGGAAGTCAAAGAAATCGTCTTCAGCAATATGTCACAGCGTATGGTTGAAACGTTTAAAGAGGAAATGGAGATTATGGGGCCTGTGCGTTTGCGTGATGTGGAAGAGGCGCAATCAAGAATCGTGGGCGTCGTCCGCAAGCTGGAAGAAGCCGGTGAAATTGTAATCGCGCGAGGCGGAGGAGACGATATTATTGTCTAATATCATTAAACAGCAATCATCATTTTCTCCTGAACAAAAACGGCGCAAGCTTTCCTTGCAGGAAATCAGGAAAACACATTCCCAGCCAGACCGGGAGGAACCCGAAAATCCAGAGGCTCTCATGGCTTTTGCCAAAGCAGAAGCCGACAGGGTGTCTGAAGAAGCGAAAAATCAATTTGAGCACACTCTTCGGCAGATTGAAGAAGAGAAAAACCGCTGGGCGGAAGAAAAACAAAGATTGATAGAAGAAGCAAAGGCAGAAGGATATGAAGAAGGCATGGCATTGGGAAAAGCCGAGGCTCAAACTGAATACGCTAATCTCATCAGCCGGGCCAATGCCGTTATGGAAATGGCGAGACAGTCAGTCGAGGAAAAACTGGAAAGCGCTGAGGAAGAAATTATTGAGCTTTCCGTTGCGCTCGCTAAAAAAGTATGGCGGCAAAAAAGTGATGATAAAGAGGCTTTCCTTCTGCTGGTCAAACAGGTAGTAGCCGAAGTAAAAGATTATGATGACATCTCCATCTATGTGGACCCTGAATATTATGAGACGGTTCATCAGCATATGGACGAAATTCAGCAGCTGTTATACAAAGAATGCAGATTAAGCTTATATGCCGATGAAAAAGCCGCGAAGGGAACGTGCTCGATAGAAACTCCGTTCGGACGTGTTGATGCAGGCATAGACACCCAGCTGATGCAATTAAAGCAAAAACTTTTAACGGCGCTTGAGGCGGGAGCGGAGCAATGAAGACACAGTATTTAATAGACTCAATTGAAACAGCGGATCCGTACAAACGCTACGGCAAGGTTAAACGGGTGATCGGGCTGATGATTGAATCAAAAGGGCCCGAAAGCTCAATCGGAGATGTTTGTCTCATTTATCCGAAAGGCCATGCGAAAAAAGCGATTAAAGCTGAGGTTGTAGGCTTCCAGGATGAAAACATTCTGTTAATGCCTTATCTGGAAGCGGCCAGCATCGCGCCGGGCAGCATTGTGGAGGCCACTGGCGAGTCGCTCCGCATCAAAGTAGGCGCGGGTTTAATCGGACAGGTTGTCGACGCGTTCGGCGAACCTCTTGACGGCCGGGCGCTTCCGAAAGGTTTGTCCCCCGTTTCGACGGAGCAGCCGCCGCCAAACCCGATGAAACGCCCGCCGATACGGGAAAAGATGGGTGTCGGCGTCAGATCGATTGACAGTCTGCTGACGGTAGGAAAAGGGCAGAGAATCGGGATTTTTGCCGGAAGCGGAGTCGGAAAAAGCACCCTGATGGGAATGATCGCGAAGCAGACTGAAGCTGATTTAAACATTATCGCACTCGTCGGTGAACGGGGGCGCGAGGTGCGTGAATTCATCGAGAAGGATTTAGGCGAAGAAGGCCTGAAACGCTCGATAGTCGTAGTCGCGACCTCTGATCAGCCTGCCTTAATGCGTTTGAAAGCGGCGTATACGGCCACCGCCATTGCAGAGTACTTCCGCGATAAAGGCCGGAATGTGATGTTCATGATGGACTCTGTCACGAGGGTCGCGATGGCTCAGCGGGAAATCGGCCTGGCAGCGGGAGAACCGCCGACAACAAAAGGATATACACCTTCTGTGTTCGCTATTTTGCCCCGTTTGCTGGAAAGAACGGGCGCGAATGAACAAGGAACGATAACCGCTTTTTATACGGTTCTCGTTGACGGAGATGACATGAACGAACCGATTGCCGATACGGTGCGCGGAATATTAGACGGGCATATTGTTCTCGATCGGGCGCTTGCCAACAAAGGGCAGTTCCCGGCCGTGAACATCCTGAAAAGCATCAGCAGGGTCATGTCTAATATTTCAGACACATCGCATATAGAGGCGGCCAACAAATTCCGCGATCTTCTGTCAACTTATCAAAACTCTGAAGATCTCATTAATATCGGAGCTTACAAAAGAGGATCATCAAGAGAAATTGATGAAGCGATTCAGTTTTATCCGCAGCTTATTCAATTTTTAAAACAAGGAACGGAAGAACCTGCTCAATTGGAAGACAGCATTGCGGCATTGACGAGTCTGACAGGAAAAGAGGAATAACATCGTGGCTTACCAATTCAGATTTCAAAAGCTGCTGGAATTAAAAGAAAATGAAAAAGACCAAACATTGACTGAATACAGACAATCGGTTTCTGAATTTGAGACAGTGGCTGAAAAACTATATGAAAATATGAGCAAAAAAGAATTGCTCGAACAAGACAAAGAATCAAAGCTGAAATGCGGGATGAGCGTTCAGGAAATGAGACATTATCAGCAATTCGTTTCCAATCTTGAGAACACCATCTATCATTATCAAAAGCTTGTCATCATGAAACGAAATGAAATGAATGAGAAGCAGGAACAGCTCACCGAAAAAAACATTGAAGTAAAGAAATTTGAAAAAATGCGGGAAAAACAATTTAATATGTTCGCACTTGAAGACAAAGCTGCAGAGATGAGGGAAATGGACGACATTTCAATCAAGCAGTTTATGATTCAGGGGCATTAGGAGCGAATGAAATGGCCGATAAAGAAAAGAGATCTGGAAAGTTCGGTTCAATCCTGCTTTTTATCATGATCCCGCTGATTTTTCTGATCATCGTCGCAAGCATCATCCTTTGGGCTGCCGGCGTTGATGTAATGAAGCCGATTCAGGAAACAGCCGCTAAAACGCCTGTTTTAAAAGAATTGGTTCCCGAAACGAAAGAAATGAAAAGCGCGGCGGAAAAGCAGAAGGAAGACAGAACGGCTTCTCTTGAAAAGACCATAAAGGAACAAAAAAGTGAAATTAACATTTTGAATAAAGATTTAGACACAAGCAAGTCCGAAATCGATAATCTGAATCAGAAAATCCGTTCACTGAAACAGGAAGCTGAACAACAGCAGAAAACGAAGACGGATGAAATGAAAAAAGACGCTTCGGAATCAGCCGGAAAAGATAAAATGATCAACATCTATAAAAGTATGGACAGCGGTAAAGCAGCAAGCATTATCGTAAAGCTGAAAGAAAAAGAAGCCCTCGATATTTTAAACGGATTAAGTAAAAAGCAGCTTGCTGAAATCTTGACGAAAATGACTCCTGAACAAGCGGCTAAATATACAGAAAAACTATCCGCTGACGGAAATAAGGAGTGATGTAAGTTGAAGCTGCTTGAATTAACGGGTAATCGTACGCAGACTGCGCAAAACAGCAATGTGAAGATGAATGTAAACAGCTTAGGTCTATTTCAGAACTGGCTCCTGTCGGAAATCACTTCTCCCCGGCAGCCCGGAGATGAAACAAAAACAAGTGACGCAGAGCTGAATGATGCCCTATCGAAGATCGGTGATTGGCTGAAAGCCGGCGCGGAAGATAAAGAATTGCAGCTAAAACAGCTGCTTGAGGCGGTAAAAGCTCTTGAAGGAAAGCAGACGGCTGAAACAGCTCTTCCTTTATTGAAACAGCTTGCCGAATCTATTGAAGACATGTTAGCGGGCAAACAGCATGGGGCGAAGCCTGAAACGGATGAGCCGGATTCTTCCGCAAAAGACGGGGATTCCGTCAAGGATGCGCTTGAGAAGGGTCTGCTTTTCATTCATGAAGCCGTATCCCAGCTCTTCACATCTCAGCAGGAACTGCCTGACAGCGCGCAGGCAAAGGCGGTTTACCAGGAAGGCGCCCGTTTATTAGAGGCATTGAAAAAACAAGGCGTTCCGGACCGCGTGATTCAAGACCTGCGGCAGACATTTTTTCCGAAAAACGAATCTGCATCTAAACTTTACTCCATGACAGCCGCTGAGCTGAAGAGCTTTCAAAGCGTCGCGGAGCAGCTTGCGGGCCTTTCTCAAAAGGGAACAAAGGAATGGGATATGGCTGAAACTGAGCTGAAAGCTTTTGTGTTATCTCAATCATCTGAATCATCCCAAGAGTCAGCCGGGAAAACAGAACAGCAAAACGGCGGCACGGTTTCTCACGCAAAGGCGCCTGACAGCAAATTGTCTGCACATATCCTGTTTTCGGGAACGAGAAGCCTTGCCGGCATTCAGCAAACGTCCGCAGGAGCTGAACAGCAGCCGGCAGAAAATAAACCGTTAACGGATCAGGTCATCAGCGGCTGGAAACAGATGAAATACACGCCTTTCGGAAAAACAACCGGAAGCTTTACGATTCGTCTTAATCCCGAGAACCTCGGATTTGTCACAATTAAGGTGACAAACGAAAACGGGATGTTTCAAAGCAAAATAATCGCATCCAGCCAGTCCGCGAAAGAGCTGCTGGAACAACATCTTCCTCAGCTGAAACAGTCGCTTCCGAATATGTCGGTCCAGGTCGACCGTTTTACAGTCCCGCTTCAAAGCGGGGATCAGCAGCCTGTTTACGGGCAGACGGCCGATCACAATAAACAGCAGCACCAAGGACAGAGAGAGCAGAAGAACCAGCAGCAGTCAGGCGATTTCGGAGATATGCTGGAGGAGCTTTCTCTCAATGAAATGGAGGAAGAATAGTTGACATCAGTAAACTCGGATTATGCCGCGGCGGGCGCTTCAACCACTTCAAGCGCGAAGAGCACCTCCGCAGTAAACAGCAGCACGAATTTAGGGAAAGACGAATTTCTGAAGATCTTAATGACACAGGTTCAAAACCAGGACCCGCTCAATCCGGTTGATGACAAAGAATTCATCAGCCAGATGGCGACATTTTCTTCATTGGAGCAAATGATGAATATGAATACGACGATGACTAAATTTGTAGAAAATCAAGATCCGTTTACGATGTATGTGAACTGGATCGGTAAAAATGTCACATTCAGCGACAGCGACGGGAAGGATCAGACAAGCCCGGTCAATTCAGTCAAGCATTCAAACGGCAATTACGTGCTCGTGCTTGAAAATGGCAAAGAGGTCAGTCCGTGGAATGTCACGGCCGTCAGCGAAACATCTAAATAAAAAGAAACCCAGGGGGAATTTAACATGTTACGTTCATTATATTCCGGTATCAGCGGCATGAAAAACTTTCAGACAAAACTAGATGTAATCGGCAATAACATCGCCAACGTCAACACAGTGGGATTTAAGAAAAGCCGCGTTACATTTAAAGATATGATCAGCCAGACAGTCGCCGGCGGTTCAAACGTGACCAATTCAAAACAAATCGGCTTGGGTGCCGCGACTTCTTCCATTGATGTTGTTCATTCAACCGGCGCCCCGCAGGCTACACAGAATAAAACCGACCTAGCCATTGACGGAGATGGCTACTTCCAGATTAATACAGGGGAGGGAGTTGTTTACACACGTGCAGGGAATTTCGGAAAGGACAATCAAGGGAACCTTGTTACGACTGACGGGTACTACCTTGAAAAAATCGGCGGCGGCAAAATCAATATTCCGACTGATGCGAAAGATTACAGCATCGGTGCAGACGGAACCGTTACATACACTGATGCAGGGGATGAGGTTCATGATGCCGGACAAATCGGTCTGGTCACGTTCCCTAACAGTGCCGGTCTGGAAAAAATCGGAGGCAACCTTTACAGAGAATCATTAAGTTCAGGAGCTGCGAGCGCAGTCACCACTCCGGGCGAAAACGGAACGGGTAAGCTTTTGGCAGGCTATCTTGAAATGTCAAACGTAGATCTGACAGATGAATTTACCGAAATGATCGTTGCTCAGCGCGGTTTCCAATCAAACTCAAAAATCATTACGACTTCAGATGAAATCCTTCAGGAGCTGGTTAATCTGAAACGGTAAGGAGGGAGGAGAGGCGGTTAGGCCGCTTCTCCGGATTGCATGATTCAAGTCACCCGTTTAAACGGCCAGCCTTTTACGCTGAACGCGCTGTTTATCGAACAGATTGAGTGCTTCCCCGACACGACGATTACACTGTCCAACGGCAAAAAGTTCGTAGTGAAAGAACCGGAAGAAGCAGTTCTCAAAAAAGTCATATCGTTTTACCATAGCATACAAATATTTTCACTGGATCAGGGAATAGAGGAAGAAGAATGAAGAAAAAATTAGTCATCATTTTGCTGATTATTTTAATTGTCATCGCCGGCCTCGGAACGGCAGCATATTTTGTCGTCAGCGGAAATTCCGACAAAGATAAAAAACCGACAATTGACGAAGTCGTTGCAGCCACTGTGTCTGTCGACGATATCACGACAAACTTAAAGTCTGACAGCATCATCCGTATCGGCATCAAGCTTGAAACCGACTCGGCTAAAGCGAAGGAAGAACTTGAAAAACGCGATTTTCAGGTGAAAGACAACATCATTTCCATTTTAGCCGACACAAGCGCCGGAGAGATTGAGGGAGATAAAGGAAGAGAAGCGTTTAAACAATCATTAAAAGAGAAAGTAAACAGCTATCTCCAAGAAGGAAAAGTTCAGAAAGTGTACATTACCTCCTTTAATCTGCAATAAAAACAAATTTGACAGAATACGGAGGTGAAGAAAATGTCAGGAGAAGTTCTCTCCCAAAATGAAATAGACGCACTGCTTTCCGCCATTTCCACGGGTGAGGCGGATGCGGAAGAGCTGAAAAAAGAAGTTAAAGAGAAAAAAGTAAAGGTATATGATTTTAAACGGGCTCTCAGATTCTCGAAAGATCAGATACGCAGTCTAACCCGGATACATGATAACTTTGCGAGGCTTCTCACAACACACTTTTCCGCCAAGCTCAGAACGTATATTCATATATCCGTCAGCTCAGTTGATCAGGTGCCGTATGAAGAATTTATCCGTTCCATACCGAACATGACGATTTTAAATTTATTCGATGTTCATCCGATGGAAGGCAGAATCATGATGGAGGTTAATCCCACCATCGCATACGCAATGCTTGACCGCGTCATGGGAGGCATCGGCATCACTCATAACAAAGCTGACAGCCTTACGGAAATTGAAACGAATATTATTTCTAACTTATTTGAAAATGCACTGGGCAACTACAAAGAAGCTTGGCAATCGATTGCTGATATTGACCCTGAAATGACTGAATTTGAAGTGAATCCTCAGTTTGTACAGATGGTTTCCCCAAATGAAACAGTCGTTGTCATTTCTCTCAATACACAGATAGGTGAAATCAGCGGTGTCATTAATCTTTGTATTCCCCATGTCGTACTTGAGCCGATTATCCCTAAGCTTTCCGTACATTATTGGATGCAATCAGACCGGAATGAAGCGAAGCCCGAAGAAACGAAGTTGCTTGAAAAGCGCATCATGACGGCTCAAATTCCCGTTGTGGCTCTCTTGGGCGCTTCTGAACTGACAATAGAAGAATTTTTAAGTTTGGAAGTCGGGGACTGTATAACTCTGGACAAATCAGTGACTGATCCTCTTACTGTATTGGTCGGAAACAAACCGAAGTTTTTAGGGCAGGCCGGCCGGGTGAATCGAAGACAGGCAGTGCAAATTTTAGATCACGACATAAGAGGTGAACAAGATGAACAATAGATTATCTCAAGATGAAATCGATGCTCTTCTTAACGGCACAAACAGTCAATCAGAGGATACAGAACAGCCTCAAGGGGCGAACTTGTCTGAACTTGAGCGCGATGCGATCGGAGAAATCGGGAATATTTCGTTCGGCAGCTCGGCTACGGCGCTGTCCACTCTTTTAAATCAAAAAGTGGACATTACGACGCCGAGTGTGACCGTCATTTCAAAAAGCAAAATCAGTGATGAATTTCCTCATCCGTATGTTGCCATTGAAGTGAACTACACAGAAGGCTTTGACGGCAGCAATTTGCTCGTCGTCGAACAAAGCGACGCGGCCATCATCGCGGATTTGATGATCGGAGGGGACGGCCGGGGCGCCGATCCGTCACTCGGTGAAATCCACCTGAGCGCCGTGCAGGAAGCAATGAATCAAATGATGGGCTCGGCTGCTACGTCAATGTCGACCGTGTTCAGTAAAAAGATTGACATTTCTCCGCCAAGGGTTGAACTTCTGGATGTGACGGAAGAAAAAGGGACCGACAGAATACCTGAGGATGACCTGCTCGTAAAAGTGTCATTCCGTTTGAAAGTCGGCGAATTAATCGATTCGAGCATCATGCAGCTTTATCCGATTACGTTTGCGAAAGATCTGATCGCAGACCTGATGACTGCAGACCAGCATGAGTCAGAGGCCGCAGAAACCGTATCAGAACCTCAGCAAACATACGAAACGCCGCAGCCGGAACCTGCCATGCAGCCGGAGCCGCAGGGAAAACCCGAGCTTCCGAAGAGACAGGGAACCGCCAAAAAAGCTGCTCCTGTTCAAGTTGCTCCGGTAGAATTCCAGGCGTTTGATCATAACGAAGCGGCGCAAGGATCAAGGAATAACCTTGATATGCTGATGGATATTCCGCTTTCCGTTACGGTTGAGCTCGGCAGAACGAAGAGAAGCGTCAAAGAAATCCTTGAACTTTCTGCGGGAAGCATTATTGAGCTTGACAAGCTGGCTGGTGAACCTGTTGACATCCTGGTCAACCAGCGGATCGTGGCAAAGGGCGAGGTCGTTGTCATAGAAGAAAACTTCGGCGTGAGAGTCACTGATATTTTAAGTCAGGCAGACCGCCTTAACAATTTAAAATAAGCGAACATAGAGGAGAGAAACAGATTATGGCACACAGAATTTTAATTGTAGACGATGCAGCATTTATGAGAATGATGATCAAGGATATTTTAGTGAAGAACGGTTTTGACGTTGTAGCTGAAGCTTCAGACGGAGCGCAGGCAGTCGAAAAATTCAAAGAGCATTCCCCCGACCTAGTGACAATGGATATTACAATGCCTGAAATGGACGGGATTACAGCTTTAAAGGAAATTAAACAAATCGATCCGCAGGCGAAAATCATCATGTGTTCGGCTATGGGTCAGCAGTCAATGGTTATTGACGCGATTCAAGCCGGCGCAAAAGACTTTATCGTGAAACCGTTCCAAGCGGACCGCGTGCTTGAAGCCATTAATAAAACATTAAGCTAAAGGGTGTACGACTGTTGAAAAAGAGTCATGGTTTACTAGCTTTGATTTGTTGTTTCGTTTTACTCAATGTACATCCGTTCCCTGCTTTTGCGGCGGAGTCTGACAATTCCACCGTCAATGAATGGTTTGACAAACAATCAACAAACAAAACAGAGAAAAAAAGCGATACATCGAAACAAACGGCTGATCAAGAGATAGGGGATGCTTCTGCATCTTCTGTCTCCGCTTTTGATTTTGTAAAGATGATTGGGGCGTTATTATTTGTCATTCTGCTGATCTATGGATTTGTCAAACTGATGAATAGAAGAAACCGTCTGCTGAAGCCGTTTCAATATGTAGAAAATATTGGCGGAACGTCAGTCGGCCAAAACCGTTCCGTGCAGCTGATTAAAGTGGGAAACAGCGTTCTCGTAGTCGGTGTGGGCGAAACGATACAGCTTTTAAAAGAAATTGAAGATGAAAAAGAGCGCGAGGCGATTCTGAGCCAATACGAAGAGTCGATGTCTTCAAAAGTGGAATGGACCAAGCTCGTAAATCCGCGTAAGGATGGAGAAAAAAAGCCGCAAACGATGCTTCCGTCGTTTTCGAAAGCGCTGAAAGAACAGCTGAACGAGCTGAAACAAAGCCGTTCTGAAGGAAAGAAGAAAGGCCCTTATCATCATGAATGAATTTATTAATCTTTTTAATTCAAGCAGTCCGACCGAAGTCAGCTCCACTGTTAAATTACTGCTGCTATTGACTGTCTTTTCAGTGGCGCCGGGGATTCTGATTTTGATGACCTGCTTTACGAGAATCGTCATCGTCCTGTCTTTTGTAAGAACCTCACTGGCGACGCAGAACATGCCTCCCAACCAGGTTTTAATCGGCCTTGCGCTGTTCTTGACGTTTTTTATTATGGCGCCGACTTTTTCAGAGATTAATAAGGAAGCCTTAACGCCGCTGATGGACAACAAAATCAGTCTCGATGAAGCATATACAAAAGCCGAGAAGCCGATTAAAGAGTATATGAGCAAGCATACAAGGCAGAAGGATCTGGCGCTGTTTATGAACTATGCCAAAATGAAAAAACCTGAATCGATTCAGGATATTCCTTTGACGACGATGGTGCCCGCTTATGCGATATCAGAACTCAAAACCGCTTTTCAAATGGGCTTTATGATTTTTATTCCGTTTTTAATTATCGATATGGTCGTGGCGAGCGTCTTAATGTCAATGGGAATGATGATGCTACCGCCGGTTATGATCTCTCTGCCCTTTAAAATATTGCTTTTCGTTTTGGTCGATGGATGGTATTTAATCGTGAAATCTTTGCTTGACAGCTTTTAGGGTAGGTGCTAATTGTGAGTTCAGAATTTGTAATTTCCATGGCGGAAAAAGCCGTATATGTAACACTAATGATCAGCGGGCCGCTGCTTGCGATCGCGCTGATCGTCGGTTTGCTCGTCAGTATCTTTCAAGCGACAACTCAAATCCAGGAACAGACGCTTGCGTTCATTCCGAAAATCGTGGCGGTGATGCTTGGACTGATCTTTTTCGGTCCTTGGATGCTATCGACGATTCTTTCGTTCACAACTGATCTGTTCTCTCATCTGAACCGATTTGCAGGGTAGAATCAAATGAATTCCATCATTGATTTATTTCCCGCTTTTTTATTGGTCTTTATCAGAATCTCTGCTTTTTTTGTAACGGTGCCGGTGTTCGGACATCGGAATCTGCCGGCGGTTCACCGAATCGGCTTTGCTTTTTTTCTTTCGGTGATCTGCTTCATCACGCTGAAACATGCGCCGGAAATAGAAATAGGGGAACAGTATATGCTGCTTGTCATAAAAGAGGCCGTTGTGGGCTTGAGCCTCGGGCTGATTGCTTTCATGATGATGACAGCCATTCAGATAGCGGGTTCCTTTATTGATTTTCAGATGGGCTTTTCCATCGCCAATGTCATTGATCCGCAATCAGGAACGCAAAGCCCGCTAATCGGACAATTCGTTTATACGCTGGCGCTGTTATTTATGCTCAGCGTAAACGCCCATTATCTTTTATTGGACGGGATTTATTACAGCTTTCAGTATATCCCGCTTGATCAGGCATTTCCGTCGTTTGGAAATGATCACTTTGGACTTTTTATCGCAAAAAGCTTCAATGCCATGTTTATTATCGCTTTTCAAATGTCTGCGCCGGTTGTGGCCAGTCTGTTTTTAGTTGATTTGGCGCTCGGTATTGTGGCGAGAACGGTGCCGCAGCTGAATGTTTTCGTTGTCGGGCTTCCTCTGAAAATAGCCGTGAGCTTTATTATGCTGATCGTTTGTATGGCGGTGATGTTTGTCGTTGTCCGCAACATCTTCAGCCTTACCGTTGAAACCATGCGGAATCTATTGGCATTGGTCGGTGTGACATGATGAGACTCAGACTGAATCTGCAATTCTTTGCCGGTGAAAAAACGGAGAAAGCCACTCCGAAAAAACGGAAGGATACAAGAAAGAAAGGACAGGTCGCGAAAAGTACGGATGTGAATACAGCCGTTTCTTTACTGATTATCTTTCTTTCGCTGATCGCGATCGGTCCTTATATGCGGGACAGGCTGCTGTCCTTTATTAAAACGTTTTATACGAAATCGATATCATTACATCTGTCAGCATCTGCCGTGCATGAACTGTTCGTGGATACGGTGAAAGATATCAGCCTCATCCTCGCGCCGGTTATGCTGGTCGCACTTGTGGCAGGTGTCGTGAGCAATTACATGCAGGTGGGTTTTCTGTTTTCTGCGGAAGTCCTCAAGCCTGACTTGAATAAGCTCAGCCCGCTGAAAGGATTTAAGCGGATTTACAGCATGAGGGCGATTGTTGAACTGGTCAAATCCATTTTGAAGATTACCGTGGTCGGTTTTGCCGCCTTTATGGTGCTCTGGATTCATTATGGCGATATTCTCCGCCTTCCGCTTTTAACGCCTGCGGAAGTGCTCACTTTCGTTTCTAAGCTCACGCTTTGGATGGGGCTTGCGGGATCAGGGGCTTTAATGCTGCTGGCCGGGCTTGATTATTTATATCAGCGTTTTGACTATGAGAAAAATATCAGAATGTCAAAGCAGGATATAAAAGATGAATACAAAAAATCGGAGGGTGATCCGATTATCAAGTCCAAAATTAAGCAGAAGCAGCGGGAAATGGCGATGAGGCGGATGATGCAGGAAGTGCCGAAAGCGGATGTCATCATTACCAACCCGACCCATTATGCGATAGCTTTAAAATATGATGAAAAGAAAATGGACGCCCCTTACATTGTTGCCAAAGGGGTCGACCATCTCGCATTAAAAATCAGGCAGATCGCCAAAGAACACGATGTCATGACGATTGAAAACAGACCGCTCGCGCGTGCGTTATATGATCAGGTTGACATTGACCAGGCTGTGCCGGAAGAGTTTTTTAAAGTCATTGCGGAAATTTTGGCTTATGTATATAAAACGAAACAAAAAGTATAGTGAATTTCAGATTCAAAAGGAGAGAAAAACAGCATGTCAACAAGAGATTTATCGGTTTTAATAAGTGTTGTCCTCATTGTGGCAATGCTGGTGATTCCATTCCCTCCATGGTTGTTAAGTATTTTGATCATCATTAATATCTCTCTTGCGTTGATCGTGCTTCTCACCACAATGAATATGCAAGAACCGCTGCAATTCTCGATATTCCCGTCATTGCTGCTGTTATTGACGCTGTTTCGGCTTTCGCTCAATGTGTCGACGACACGTTCGATTCTTTCTCACGGAGAAGGGGGAAAGGTTGTTGAGACATTCGGGAATTTCGTTGTCGGCGGAAATGTGCTGGTAGGGCTTGTTGTCTTCATTATCTTGATTATTATTCAGTTTATCGTCATTACAAAAGGCGCCGAGCGGGTATCGGAAGTAGCGGCGAGATTTACGCTCGATGCGATGCCCGGAAAGCAAATGAGTATTGACGCGGATTTAAATGCCGGCATGATTACGGAGCATGATGCAAAGCACAGACGTGAAAAAGTCGCCCGGGAAGCGGACTTTTACGGCGCCATGGACGGTGCGAGCAAATTCGTCAAAGGGGATGCCATCGCGGGGATCATCATCGTGATGATCAATATTATTTTCGGAATCGTAATCGGCATGCTGCAGCAGGGGATGAGCATACAAGAAGCTGCGTCTCACTTTACAATGCTGACGGTCGGTGACGGTATCGTTTCTCAAATGCCGGCCTTGCTCATTTCAACGGCTACGGGGATTGTCGTGACGAGAGCGGCATCTGAAGGAAACCTCGGTCATGATATTACAGGTCAGCTGTTTGCTTATCCGAAGCTCTTGTATGTAGCCGCGGGGACTGTGCTTTTGCTCGGTCTTCTTACACCGATCGGCATTCTGCTGACGGGGCCGATCGCCGGTCTGCTTGCATTCGGCGCTTACATGCTGTCCAAAGCGGATAAGCCGAGCGAAGAAGAGGAAGAAATTCTTGAAGAAGAGGCTCAGGCGGATGAACTGAAAAGCCCGGAAAGCGTTGTGCAGCTTTTACATATTGATCCGATTGAATTTGAGTTCGGATACGGACTCGTGCCGCTTGCAGACGCGGGGCAGGGCGGTGATCTTCTTGACCGCATCGTCATGATCAGACGTCAGCTTGCGCTTGAATTGGGACTTGTCATTCCGGTTGTGCGCATCAGGGATAACATCGCGCTCCAGCCGAATGAATACAGATTGAAAATTAAAGGCAATGAAGTCGCTAAAGGAGAGCTCCTGCTGGATCATTACTTAGCGATGTCACCGACGCCTGAAGATGACGTCATTGAAGGAATTGAAACGATAGAGCCGTCGTTCGGACTTCCCGCAAAATGGATCAGCGAAGCTGCAAAAGATGAAGCGGACATGCTGGGATATACAGTTGTTGATCCGGCGTCAGTCGTATCTACGCATATTACAGAAAAAATTAAGCAGCATGCCCATGAACTGGTCGGCAGACAGGAAACAAAACAGCTGATCGATCATCTGAAGGAAAATTATCCTGTGCTTGTTGAGGAAGTCACGCCAAACCCTCTTTCTGTCGGCGATATTCAAAAGGTGCTTGCCAAATTGCTGAGAGAAAAAGTTTCAATCAGAAACTTGGTGACCATTTTTGAAACTCTTGCCGATTATGGAAGATTAACGACAGATTCAGACCTTTTGACAGAATACGCGAGACAGTCGCTTGCCAAACAAATCACGGCACAATATGCGAGAGAGCATGAAACGCTGAAGGTCATCACATGCTCAGGCCGGGTGGAAAAAGCGATTGCAGACGGGGTACAGCAGACTGAACAGGGCAATTACCTGTCACTCGACCCTGAGGTTTCAGACAGCATCATCCGTTCTGTTGCTAAAGAAGCCGAGCAGCTTTCCATCCGACAGGAGTCGGCGATTCTTCTTTGCTCGCCTGCTGTCAGAATGTATGTTAAACAGCTGTTAGAACGCTATTTCCCTGATCTTCCGGTTCTTTCTTATAATGAGCTGGAAGCAAATGTTGAAGTACAGAGCATTGGAGTGGTGGATATTTAATGAAAATAAAAAAATTTACAGCCGCTTCAATGCAGGATGCCGCGAAGCAAATCAAAAAGGAACTCGGCAATGATGCCGTTATTTTACATTCCAAACAAGTAAAGAAACGAAAATGGCTGGGGCTGCGGTCGCAGCAGGCCGTCGAAGTGATAGCGGTTTTAGATCGTGACGTCAGGGAAGCGAGAAAAACGCCGCCGGCTGCCGCTGAAGAAATGAAAAAGACGGAAACGGCGGAGAAAACTGAGCCTGTTCAGCCGCCGCGTCTTCCGGATCAAAGCATTTCCGGCGAACTGGCGCATTTTAAAGAGGTGCTCCCTGAACCATTAAAAAAAGCCGAGAGACTATTGAAGCAAGCCGGGCTTCCTGATCATACGCAAAACGCCGTACTCAGTGAATTGCTCCGTTCTTCAATTGTTTCCGGAGATTTAACTGAAGATAATGTCAGCTCAAAACTGCAGGATTTGTTACTGAAAAAACTCCCTTCGGCAGACAGGTGGCAGGAAGGGATTCAATCAAAATACGTGGTGCTTTTCGGTTCAACCGGGGCCGGCAAAACGACTACACTTGCGAAACTCGCGGCCTCATCAATGCTGACAGAGCATAAAAAAATTGCCTTTATGACGACGGATACTTACCGGATTGCCGCGGTCGAGCAGCTGAAGACATATGCGGAGCTGCTTCAGGCTCCTCTTGAAGTATGCTATTCAAAGGAAGAATGTCTGAAGGCACTGGAAAAATTCGCTGAATATGACCATGTTTTCATTGATACAGCCGGTAGAAACTTTAAAGAAGAGCAGTATATTACGGAATTACAAGAGATGATTCCGTTTGAATCAGGCTTACAATCCTTTCTCGTATTATCGGCATCTGCAAAATATGAAGATATGAAACAGGTGCTGAAACAGTTTTCAGGTGTGCCGGTCAATCAATTCATTTTCACGAAAACGGATGAAACCGCCTCACTCGGCTCCGTGTTTCAAGTGCTGTCGGAATCAAGAATCGGCGCCGCCTATTTGACAAATGGACAGGATGTGCCTGAAGACATCCTATCGGCTTCACCAAAAGAGTTTGTAAGGATGCTTTTGACATGAAACCCGATCAGGCAGAGTCATTAAGAAGGAAAATGAGAGAGCGGCAAATGATCAAGCCGGAGCTTTATGAGAAAAAAGCGAAGACATTAGCCGTCATCAGCGGTAAAGGCGGCGTCGGAAAATCTAATTTAACATTAAACATGGCAGTTGCCCTGCAGGAAAAAGGAAAAAAAGCACTCATCATTGATCTTGACATCGGAATGGGCAACATTGATGTGCTGATCGGCGCTGCTTCTTCCCGCACCATTATTGATGTGATGGAGAATCGGCACGCGTTGGCTCAATCACTTTCCTCCGGTCCGAAAGGCCTTCGCTACATATCCGGCGGAACGGGGCTTGAGGCGATCTATCAAGCAGACGGAGAGAAGTGGACGGCTTTTATGAATGGTCTTTCCGCTGTATTAAGCGATTTTGATTACGTTCTGTTTGATATGGGAGCGGGCCTTTCAAAAGAACAGCTGCCGTTTATTTTATCGGCGGAAGACATTCTCGCCGTGACAACGCCTGAGCCGACGGCCATTATGGATGCCTACAGCGCGATCAAACATCTTTTGCTCGCGGATGAACGGCTGACCGTAAACATTGCCGTCAATCGCGCCCGCGCCCAAAAACAGGCGCTGGACACGTACAACCGCCTTTCTCATGCGATTCACACGTTTTTAGGCGCAGGGGTGCGTTTCGCCGGCTCCATACCCGATGACCCGCTAGTAAGTCAAGCCGTCATTGACCAGGTGCCTTTTTTAATAAAAAGTCCTCAAGCAAAAGCCAGCAGGTCCGTCCGTCTTCTGACGGATGTCTTGTTTCAAACGGAAGAAAACAAACCAAGAGAAGAGAAACCGGCATTTATTGAGAGATTATCTTCTTTTTTATTGAGGAGGACTTTACAGTGATTCGTGTGCTTGTCGTTGATGACTCAGCTTTTATGAGAAAAATGATTACCGATTTTCTGGCTGCGGAAGTGCAGATAGAAGTCATCGGGACAGCCAGAAACGGGGAAGAGGCGCTGAAGAAAATAGAGCTTCTTAAACCGGATGTTGTCACGCTTGATATTGAAATGCCGGTCATGAACGGAACGGATACATTGCGGAAGATCATCAGCATATATAAACTTCCCGTAATCATGGTATCGAGCCAGACACAGCAAGGGAAGGACCGAACGATCAACTGTCTGGAAATGGGCGCTTTTGATTTTATCACCAAGCCTTCCGGAGCGATTTCACTTGATCTTTATAAAATTAAAGAGCAGCTGATTGAGAGGGTGATTGCAGCCGGGCTGTCCCGCGCACAAAAACCTGAGGCGGCAGTGAAAGAGTCTTCTATCCCGGAACGTCCGGCTTTGGCGGGATTTGAAAGACCGAAAGTAAAATCCGCCAAGCAGGCCGTATTCATCGCGACCTCTACAGGCGGACCGCGGGCTCTGCAAAAGGTGATTCCGAAACTGCCGAAGGATTTAAAGGCGCCTGTATTTGTCGTTCAGCACATGCCTGAAGGCTTCACCGCTTCACTTGCAGACAGACTCAACCATTTGTCAGATATTCAGGTCAAAGAAGCGGAAAACGGTGAAGAAGCGAAAGACGGATGGGTGTACATCGCGCCCGGCGGAAAAAATATGACGGTTGCAGAGGAAGGCGGAAGGCTCCGCATCATTCTTGACGTTCATGATACGGAAAGCCGGCATAAACCGTCAGCCGATTATTTGTTTCGGTCGGCAAGCCGCTTATCCGATTACGAAAAGGTAGCCGTCATTATGACAGGCATGGGCAGCGACGGAACCGAGGGCGTAAAAGAAATGCTCAGAACAGGCGGCGTTAAAACGATTGCGGAATCGGACGAATCCTGTGTTGTGTTCGGAATGCCGAAGTCAGCGATAAAGGCGGGCCTCATTCATGAGATTAAACATGTGGAAGATATCGCGGCATCCATCACCGGATGTGTGAAAAAAGAGAGGGTGTGAATCAATTGGATATGAATCAATATTTAGATGTCTTTATTGATGAAAGTAAAGAGCACTTACAGACATGTAACGAAAAGCTGCTGCTGTTGGAAAAAGATCCGGCAGACCTTCAGCTTGTGCATGACATCTTCAGAGCTGCCCATACGCTGAAAGGCATGAGCGCAACGATGGGATATACAGATCTGGCGCATTTAACCCACCTGATGGAAAATGTGCTGGACGCTATCCGCAATGGAGAAATGCCCGTTACATCGGATTGGCTGGACGTGCTGTTTGAAGCGCTTGATCATCTTGAAGAGATGGTGCAGTCCATTATTGACGGTGGAGACGGCAAACGTGATATTTCTGAAGTGAGTGCGAAGCTCGACGTAAATGCGGTGCATGAGACTGCGGCTTCAGCCGAAACAGCAGAACCGCCGGCTTCAAAACAACAGGCTTCAACTGAATGGAATTATGATGAGTTCGAACGGACTGTTATTGAAGAGGCGGAAGAGCAAGGATTCAGCCGCTATGAAATAATGGTTTCCCTGAATGAAAGCTGCATGCTCAAAGCCGTGCGCGTGTACATGATATTTGAAAAGCTGAATGAAGCCGGGGAAGTCGCAAAAACGATACCCGCCGCGGAAGTGCTTGAGACGGAAGATTTCGGAACGGATTTTCAGGTGTGTTTCTTGACAAAGCAGCCTGCTGAAGAAATTAAAGAACTCATCAGCGGCATTTCAGAAGTGGAGAATGTCGAAATTTCTGCCGGGGCGCCGTTAAAAACGGCCGAAAAACCGCAAGCAGCTGAATCGGTGAAGGAAACTCCGGTTAAAAAGGCTGAGAAACAGCCTAAGCCGCAAGCGAAAACGGAAGAACAGCCGAAGCATCACAGCGGCTCGAAAACGATTCGCGTCAACATTGAAAGACTGGATTCTTCAATGAACCTTTTTGAAGAACTTGTCATTGACCGCGGACGTCTTGAGCAGATCGCCAAGGAGCTTGACCACAATGAGCTGACTGAAACCGTTGAACGCCTGACCAGAATCTCGGGCGACCTTCAGTCTATTATTCTTAATATGCGGATGGTGCCGGTAGAAACCGTCTTTAATCGTTTCCCGAGAATGATCCGCCAGCTTCAAAAGGAATTAAACAAGAAGATCGAATTGTCCATCATCGGAGCTGAAACGGAGCTGGACCGCACGGTGATTGATGAAATCGGCGATCCGCTTGTCCATTTAATCAGAAACAGCATCGATCACGGCATTGAATCGCCTGAAGTGCGGGTGAATAAAGGAAAACCGGAATCTGGCCATGTCGTGCTTAAGGCATATCACAGCGGCAACCACGTCTTTATTGAGGTTGAAGATGACGGGGCCGGCCTGAACAGAAAGAAAATTCTTGAAAAAGCGCTCGAGCGGAGTGTAATCACCGAACGTGATGCTGAAACGCTTGAAGATAATGAGATTTACGAGCTTATTTTTGCTCCGGGCTTCTCGACTGCCGATCAAATTTCTGACATTTCAGGGCGGGGCGTCGGCCTGGATGTCGTAAAAAATAAACTCGAATCACTCGGCGGCTCTGTCAGTGTCAAATCCGCGGAAGGCCAAGGTTCTCTTTTCAGTATCCAGCTTCCGCTGACACTTTCAATTATATCCGTTCTTCTCATTAAACTGGAAGAGGAGACGTTTGCGATACCGATTTCTTCTATTATAGAGACGGCTGTTATTGATAAGAAAGATATCCTGCAGACGCATGACAGAGAAGTGATTGATTTCAGAGGCCAAATCGTTCCGATCGTCTATCTGAAAAAAGAATTCGGCATTACGGATTCAAAACAGGATGCCGATCAGTTCCATGTAATCGTTGTGAAAAAGGGCGATAAATCCACTGCTTTTGTCGTGGACTCTTTTATCGGACAGCAGGAAGTCGTACTGAAATCACTCGGCGACTATTTAACGAACGTCTTTGCGATTTCCGGCGCTACGATTCTCGGAAACGGAGAAGTGGCGCTGATTATTGATTGCAATGCGCTGATCTACTAAAACGACACGAGGAGGTGCCCGAATGACTGCTGAAATCAAAACAGGTGAAAAAATGATTGTGTTTATGATAAACGGGAAAGAATACGCTATCTCAGTTTCCCAGGTGAAATCAATTGAAAAGTGGCAAAAGCCGACGAGGGTCCCGGGTGTGGAATCTTATATCCGCGGCGTTATCAATCTGCGCGGAGTGATTACCCCGGTTCTTGATTTAAGAAAACGTCTGAATCAGCCTGAACAGGACATCACAGAAGAGACTCGGATTATCATCATTTCTTACCGTGACGCTGATGTCGGATGGGTCGTGGATGAGGCCAATGACGTCATCACCGTGCATGAAAATGAAATCGAATCCGCGCCTGAAAGCCAGACAAAGGAAACGGATGTGTGGATTAAACAGATCGTTAAGCAAGATAACAGGCTCCTCAATATTATCGATGCGCATGCGGTACTGGATAAAGGTGCTTCGGCATCTGCGTCCGGAGAGCCTAATGCTTAAAGGGGAAAAGACAACATGAGTAAGTTTGAAGCGATCAAAGAAGAGCAGATGGATATTTTGCGGGAAGTCGGAAATATCGGGGCGGGTCACTCGGCTTCTGCAATGGCTCAGCTGCTGAACAGAAAGATAGACATGGAAGTGCCGTTTGCGACTTTATTGACATTTGATGAGCTCGCTGATTTTTTCGGCGGGGCTGAAACGCCGGTCGCCAGTATCTTTTTAAGAATGGAAGGCGACATGACCGGCTCTATCTTTCTCATCATGCCTTTCCATCAGGCGGAACAGTTTATCAGAGAGCTGATCGGAAATCCGGATTTTGATATTGACCAGTTGGGCGAAGATCATTTGAGTTCTTCTGCTTTACATGAGTTCGGCAATATTTTAGCAGGTTCCTATTTAACGGCATTGGCTGATTTGACGAAGCTTGAGATTTACCCGAGCGTGCCGGAAATCTCACTTGATATGTTCGGCGCGGTTATCAGTGAAGGGCTGATGGAGCTCAGCCAAGTCGGAGAGCATGCCATTGTCGTGGATACTTCTATTTTTGACCAGGGCAGCCGGCAGGAGCTCAAAGCTCACATGTTTATGCTTCCGGACTATGATTCTTTTGAAAAGCTCTTCGTCTCATTGGGTGCGGCTTTATGAGCCGTGCGGAAGCCGCAGTCGTTAAAGTGGGGATTGCGGATGTTCAAGTCGCGCGTTACCCGGATAAAATCCGGACCTCGGGACTCGGTTCATGCGTGGGGCTGGTTTTATACGATAAAGACAAACAAACGGCAGGACTCGTTCACGTCATGCTGCCGGACTCCGGTTTATCAAAAACGGCGGAACTGAACCGCGCAAAATACGCGGACACCGCCGTTAAGATGACGATTGATATGCTTTTGAAAGCCGGCTGCCGCAAGTTTGCCCTGAAGGCAAAACTCGCCGGGGGAGCGGAGATGTTTAAGTTTAAAATGACAAACGACCTGATGAAAATCGGTCCGAGGAATGTAGCGGCCATCAAAGAGCAGCTTTCATTGTATAACATTCCGGTCATCAGTGAAGATACGGGCGGCTCAAGCGGCCGGACGATTGAATTTGAGCCAAAGTCCTGCATGCTGCACATTCGAACTGTTAAACAAGGTGAAACAACGATTTAATAAAGGTATGAGGTAGGGGGATAACAATGCAATCCTTGAATTATGAAGATCAGGTGCTTTGGTCGCGCTGGAAAGAGTGGAAAGATCCTAAAGCCGGTGATGATTTAATGCGCCGTTACATGCCGCTGGTCACATATCATGTCGGCAGAATTTCCGTCGGACTGCCGAAATCGGTGCATAAAGACGATCTAATGAGCCTTGGTATGCTTGGTTTATATGATGCCCTGGAAAAATTTGACCCCGGCCGGGATTTAAAATTTGATACCTATGCCTCGTTTAGAATTCGCGGTGCAATCATCGACGGGCTGCGTAAAGAAGATTGGCTGCCCAGAACTTCACGGGAGAAGACAAAAAAAGTCGAAGCGGCAATCGAAAAACTTGAACAGCGCTACCTTCGGAATGTGACGCCTTCAGAGATCGCAGAAGAGCTGGGGATGACGGAGCAGGACGTAGTATCAACGATGAATGAAGGGTTTTTTGCCAATCTCTTATCCATTGATGAAAAGCTTCACGACCAGGATGACGGTGAGAATATTCAAGTGATGATCAGAGATGACAAAAATGTGCCGCCGGAAGAAAAAATCATGAAGGACGAGCTGATCGCTCAGCTTGCGGGCAAAATTCACGAGCTCTCTGAAAAAGAGCAGCTTGTCGTCAGTTTATTCTATAAAGAAGAACTGACTTTGACCGAAATCGGACAAGTCCTGAACCTTTCGACGTCGCGGATTTCACAGATTCATTCAAAGGCGCTGTTTAAATTAAAGCACCTGCTTGAAAAAGTAATTCAATAATGAACTCATGGTTAGCGAGTGAAAAACATGTCAACACTATTATGGCTTTTAAGCTTTGTGCTTCACGGCGTACTGCTTTATGCCGTCATTATTCTGTACACGAGGTTTTCAGCCCTCAAGGAGACGGAGCGCCAGCAGAAGAAGATTCTTGAAGAGACGGAAAACACCCTTGCAGCGTTTCTGCTTGAGCTGAAAGAAGAAAATGAAAGACTCGAAGACGCAAAAAGCCGTCAAGCGCCGGACGCAGAAGACGCCGAACCCCGGCCGGAACCGAAAGAAGAGCCTGATATTCCGGACCACATGGAAAAGCTTATCAGTGCAACGGAACGGGCTGAAAGTGACGAAAACAGGGGCGCGCATTCGTTTGAAGAACGTGTTTCAGAATTATATGAACAAGGGCTCACTCCCGCGGAAATCGCCAAACGGATGCAGAGCGGAAAGACAGAAATCGAGCTGTTTTTAAAATTTCGCGGCAAAGCTGTAAAGGATTCTTGATTGTCGCATAAAGCTGTGTTATATTATGTCTTGGTGTTAAATACACACGCTTAACGATTTATGCAGAGGGTGCTGCAAACGGCAGTTCTGTACAAAAATGACCTAAGCGGAGGAAAAAAACCATTTTATTAGGAGGAAATCACATGTCAGTTATTTCTATGAAACAATTGCTTGAAGCTGGTGTTCACTTCGGCCACCAAACACGCCGCTGGAACCCAAAAATGAAGCGTTACATTTTCACGGAGCGTAACGGAATCTACATCATTGACCTTCAAAAAACAGTGAAAAAAGTAGAGGAAGCTTACAACTTCACGAAAAACCTTGCTGCTGAAGGCGGAAAAATCCTTTTCGTCGGCACAAAAAAACAAGCTCAGGATTCTGTTAAAGAAGAAGCTGTACGCTCTGGCATGTACTATGTCAACCAACGCTGGTTGGGCGGTACACTGACAAACTTCGAAACAATCCAAAAACGCATTAAGCGTCTGAAAGACATCGAGAAAATGCAAGAAAACGGTACATTTGAAGTACTTCCGAAAAAAGAAGTTGTTCAATTGAAAAAAGAATTAGAGCGTCTTGAAAAATTCCTCGGCGGAATTAAAGACATGAAGGATCTTCCTGATGCATTATTCATCATCGATCCTCGCAAAGAGCGCATCGCTGTTGCGGAAGCTCACAAATTGAACATTCCTATCATCGGAATCGTAGATACAAACTGTGATCCTGATGAAATTGATGTCGTAATCCCTGCAAACGATGACGCAATCCGCGCTGTCAAACTTCTTACTTCTAAAATGGCAGATGCTATTCTTGAAGCGAAGCAAGGCGAAGAAGAAGCGGAAGCTGCTGAAGAGACTGCACCTGAAACAGAAACGACAACTGCGTAACCTAATCAAAAGGTGATAAGAGGGACTGCCTTTTATCACCTTTTTTCAAGAAAAATGTATCTATACATATCTTGTTTACACATATAAGGAGGAATTCAAATGGCTATTACTGCACAGCAGGTAAAAGAACTGCGTCAAAAAACAGGCGCTGGTATGATGGACTGTAAAAAAGCATTGACTGAAACTGACGGAGATATGGACAAAGCAATCGACCTTCTGAGAGAAAAAGGAATTGCGAAAGCGGCTAAAAAAGCTGACCGTATCGCTGCTGAAGGTTCTACTCTTATTAAAACTGACGGCAACAAAGGCGTTATCTTAGAAGTAAACTCTGAAACTGATTTCGTTGCGAAAAACGAAGGCTTCAAAGAGCTTCTGAACACGCTTGCTGACCACCTTCTTGCAAACGCTCCTGCTGATCTTGAAGAAGCGATGGGTCAAAAGATGGAAAACGGTTCTACTGTTGAAGAATACATCACAAGCAACGTTGCTAAAATCGGAGAGAAAATCACTCTTCGCCGTTTTGCTGTTATTTCAAAAGAAGACAGCGAAGCGTTCGGTGCTTACCTTCACATGGGAGGCCGCATCGGCGTATTATCCGTTCTTAGCGGAACAACTGACGAAGATCTTGCAAAAGACATCGCGATGCATGTTGCAGCGGTAAATCCTCGTTACATTTCCCGCGACCAAGTGTCTGAAGAAGAAGCAAACCATGAGCGTCAGATCCTGACTCAGCAAGCTCTTCAAGAAGGCAAACCGGAAAACATCGTAGCTAAAATGGTTGAAGGCCGTCTGAACAAATTCTTCGAAGAAATTTGCTTATTAGACCAAGCTTTCGTTAAAAACCCAGACGAAAAAGTGAAACAAGTTGTGGCTGCGAAAAACGCATCTGTTAAAACTTACGTCCGCTACGAAGTTGGAGAAGGTATTGAAAAACGCCAAGAAAACTTTGCTGAAGAAGTTATGAACCAAGTGAAAAAATAATGGCGGAAAGCCTTGGCGAATCTTTCGCGGCTTTTCAGGCAGTATAGGGGACACTACTTGTGTTCCCTATTTTTAAAACTATATTTACAAACCTTTTTTTCTCTTGCATAATAGGAAACGGCAATGTTTACACTTGGAGGTTATTATGGAAAAACCAAAATACAATCGTATCGTTTTAAAGCTTAGCGGAGAAGCATTGGCAGGAGAGCAGGGAAACGGCATTAATCCGACTGTCATCCAATCCATCGCTAAACAGGTAAAAGAAATCGCTGAGCTTGACGTCGAAGTGGCCGTAGTCGTAGGCGGCGGCAACTTATGGCGCGGAAAAACGGGCAGTGACTTAGGAATGGACCGTGCGACGGCCGATTATATGGGCATGCTTGCTACTGTCATGAACTCACTTGCCCTGCAGGACAGCCTGGAAACGCTCGGAATTCAGTCCAGAGTGCAGACATCAATTGAAATGCGTCAGGTCGCTGAGCCTTACATCAGAAGAAAAGCCATCCGCCACCTGGAGAAAAAACGCGTTGTTATTTTTGCCGCGGGAACAGGAAACCCTTATTTCTCTACGGACACAACCGCAGCGCTGCGTGCAGCTGAAATCGAAGCGGACGTGATCTTAATGGCGAAAAATAATGTCGACGGTGTGTATAATGCTGATCCGAGAAAAGATGAGTCAGCCGTTAAATACGAAAAATTATCTTATCTCGATGTGTTAAAAGACGGGCTGGAAGTCATGGATTCTACGGCTTCTTCACTATGTATGGATAATGATATTCCGCTGATCGTCTTTTCTATTATGGAAGAAGGAAATATTAAGCGTGCCGTAATCGGCGAATCAATCGGAACGATCGTAAGGGGGAAATAACGTTGTCAAACGAAGTATTAACACAAACAAAAGAACGCATGGAAAAAGCGGTTGCCGCTTATTCACGTGAATTGGCGTCAGTCCGCGCAGGACGTGCCAACCCATCTCTATTGGATAAAGTGACAGTAGAATACTACGGAGCCCAAACACCTTTAAACCAGCTGTCTTCCATCAATGTGCCTGAAGCGCGTATGCTTGTTGTCACACCGTATGACAAAACGGCAATCGGCGATATTGAAAAAGCGATTCTGAAAGCTGATCTTGGGGTAACGCCGACAAGTGACGGCACAATTATCCGCATCGCGATCCCGGCTCTGACGGAAGAAAGACGTAAAGAACTTGTCAAAGTCGTGAAAAAATACGCGGAAGAAGCGAAAGTAGCAGTCCGTAATGTCCGCCGTGACAGCAACGATGACCTCAAAAAACTTGAGAAAAACGGAGACATTACAGAAGACGAGCTTCGTGCTTCCAGTGAAGACGTTCAAAAGCTGACAGATGAATATGTGTCAAAAATTGACAGCGTCACGAAGGACAAAGAAAAAGAAATCATGGAAGTTTAATGAAAAACTATGTACAATAGATAATGTGAAAAGACCCTCTCATGTTTACAGGGGGTTTTTTTGTTAATACTGTTGATTACATTGATCATCAGCAACGCAACCTTTTTGGGTGACGGAGGAATCTCATGCTCAACATACTCAAAAATTGGAAGAATCAGCAGAATGCGGCTTCCAACTTAGAACGGTATACAAAAGAAGACATACTGAAGGGTGAAATTCCCGCACACATTGCCATTATTATGGACGGAAACGGACGCTGGGCGAAGAAGCGCTCACTCCCTCGGATTGCAGGACATCATGAAGGAATGAAAGTGGTAAAAAGGGTGACAAAGCTCGCAAGTCAGCTCGGCGTTAAAGTTCTGACTCTTTATGCGTTTTCAACGGAGAACTGGAAGCGCCCGAAGATGGAAGTCGACTTTTTGATGAAGCTTCCGGAAGAGTTCCTGAATACGTATCTTCCTGAATTAATAGAGGAAAATGTACAGGTGAAAATTATCGGAGATGAATCCGCGCTCCCTTCTCATACGTACAGGGCGATTGAGAAGGCCGTAAAAGATACAGAACAAAATGACGGGCTGATTCTCAATTTCGCTTTGAACTACGGCGGACGCACGGAAATCGTCAATGCGGCAAAAGCCCTGGCTGAACAGGTGAAAAGCGGCACGCTGAATATTGAAGACATTGATGAAGCGCTCTTTTCCGGGCATTTAATGACAGAATCAATCCAGGACCCGGAGCTGCTCATCAGAACGAGCGGAGAAATCAGATTGAGCAACTTTATGCTTTGGCAGGTGGCTTACAGTGAATTTGTTTTTACAGATGTCCTGTGGCCCGATTTTAAAGAAGATCACTTTCTGCAGGCAGTGGGAGAATTTCAGCAGCGGGGCCGGAGGTTTGGCGGAATTTAGAGGATGGTGGAAATGAAACAAAGATTGTTAACAGGTGTTCTGGCAGCGGCACTATTTTTATTTTTGGTTATTTTCGGAGGATTGCCGTTCACCGTATTTGTTTACGTGATGGGAAGTATAGCGCTTTTTGAGCTTTTGCGGATGAAAAAGCTCAGATTTTTTTCTTTTCCGGGTCTGATCAGCCTCTTGTTGTTATGGCTGTATATGATGCCGGACAAGTATCATTTTTTCGATGCGAAAATGGAAGTAACGATTTTCGCCGTATTGATTCTGCTCAGCTATACGGTGCTCGTGAAAAACACCTTTACGTTTGACGAAGTCGGGTTTATCGTTCTCGCGACGGTATATATCGGACTGTGTTTTCATTATTTTATTGAAATCAGAAACATTGAAACAAACGGGCTTTTGTATATCTTTTATGCCTGCGTTGTCATATGGTCAACGGACTCAGGCGCATATTTCGTCGGAAAGTCGCTCGGGAAGCGGAAGCTGTGGCCTGAAATCAGTCCCAACAAAACAGTGGAAGGGTTTCTCGGCGGTATTGTCATTGCCCTTATTTTTACGGCTGTTTTTCAGCTGTTTGCGCACCTTCCGATTTCATACCCGGTTCTTTTGGTCATCACGCTTGTTTTGTCTGTGTTCGGACAGATCGGGGATTTGGTTGAATCAGCGCTTAAGCGGCACTATGATGTGAAGGATTCGGGGAAAATCCTTCCCGGGCACGGCGGCATTTTAGATCGATTTGACAGCTTTTTGTTTGTCATGCCGTTCTTATACTTTCTGCTTGCGCTTTTTTCATGAGAAAGGCTAATATGAAAATAAGACCGATCTGGACGCATAGAATGGGAGTGGCATTTTGAAGAATATTTGTCTTTTAGGAGCAACAGGATCAATAGGGGAGCAGACGTTAGACGTATTGCGCATGCATCAAGATCAGTTCCGTCTCGTCTCGATGACTTTCGGTAAAAACGCCGCGAAAGCGATCCCGTTGATCAGAACGTTTCAGCCGAAATATGTAGCAGTCGGCGACATGGATACATACCAAATAGTGAAAGAAGCGTCTTTTTCTCATGAATGTCAAATCGGCATCGGAGAAGAAGGCCTGATTGAAGCGGCAGTCATGGACGAAGTGGATATCGTGGTCAATGCGCTGCTTGGAAGCGTCGGTTTAATCCCGACTTTGAAAGCGATTGAACAGAAAAAAACAATTGCGCTTGCAAATAAGGAAACTCTCGTCACTGCCGGGCATATAGTGAAAGGACACGCAAAACGATACGGCGTTCCTCTTCTTCCGGTCGACAGCGAACATTCCGCTATTTTTCAGGCGCTGCAAGGCGAACAGAGCAAAAATATCGAGCGCCTGATCATTACGGCATCCGGCGGCAGTTTCAGAGATAAAACGCGGCAGGAGCTTGAGTCTGTAACGATTGCCGACGCCCTTAACCACCCGAACTGGTCGATGGGCGCAAAAATTACGATTGACTCAGCTACAATGATGAATAAAGGACTTGAAGTCATTGAGGCGCATTGGCTGTTTGACATTCCGTATGAACAGATTGACGTTGTATTACATAAGGAGAGCATCATTCATTCGATGGTTGAATTTCACGACAGAAGCGTCATCGCCCAGCTCGGAAATCCGGACATGAGGGTGCCGATTCAATATGCGCTGACATATCCGGACCGGCTGCCTCTGCCTGAAACAAAAAGGCTTGAATTATGGGAGATCGGAAGCCTCCATTTTGCGAAAGCTGACTTTGAAAGGTTCCGCTGCTTACAATTTGCCTTTGAATCAGGTAAAATAGGGGGAACGATGCCGACGGTTTTAAATGCGGCCAACGAAGAAGCCGTTGCCGCTTTTCTTGCCGGACGGATTTCATTCTTATCGATTGAGGACCTGATTGAAAAAGCATTGGACCGCCACAGCGTAATTCAGGATCCGAGTCTTGCGGATATCCAAGAAGTGGACAAAGACACCCGGGGATACGTTAATTCAATACTCACATAAGGTGGTATGTTCGTGAATACAGTTATCGCGTTTATTATTATTTTCGGAACGCTCGTTTTTTTCCATGAGCTGGGGCATTTATTGCTCGCCCAAAGAGCGGGAATCCTTTGCCGTGAATTTGCGATCGGCTTCGGCCCTAAAATCTTTTCATTTAAAAAGAATGAAACCGTGTATACGATCAGACTCCTTCCGGTCGGCGGGTTCGTCCGCATGGCCGGTGAAGACCCGGAGATGATCGAAGTCAAACCCGGTTATACCGTCGGGCTTCTTTTTAATAAAGATGACGAAGTGGAAAAAGTCATCATTAATCAAAAGGAAAAATATCCCGACGCTTTAATTATCGAGGTGGAGACGGCTGATCTTGAGCACGAAATGAAGATTACCGGGTACGAGCAGGGGAAAGAAGATGAACTGGCGGGCTTTACTGTCAGTCAGACCTCCTTTTTTATCGTAGACGGAGAAGAAGTGCAGATTGCGCCTTACAATCGACAATTCGGGTCTAAACCCGTATGGAAGCGGATTAAGGCGATTGCTGCCGGTCCGATAATGAACTTCATCTTAGCGTATGTCATTCTCGTCATGCTTGGATTCATTCAAGGCGTGCCTTCGAATCAGCCTGAGCTCGGGAAGCTGACAGACAATGGACGCGCAGCGGCTGCCGGTTTAAAAGAAGGCGACTATATCCAGAGCATTAACGGGGAAAAAATGAGGTCATGGACAGACATCGTGACAGCGGTAAAAGAAAATCCCGGAAAAAAAATCGATGTCGCCGTCAAACGGGACGGCAAATCGTTTCATATCTCGGTTACACCTGAAGCTGTAAAAGATGAAAATAAAAAAACAATCGGCCGCTTCGGCTCTTATGCGCCGACTGAAAAAGGCGCGCTTGCAGCGATTGCCTATGGCGCGACATCTACCGTTGATGTCACAAAAGCGATCCTGACCAATCTGAGCAAACTTGTGACAGGCCAGTTTAAGCTTGATATGCTTTCGGGTCCTGTCGGCATTTATGATATGACGGATCAAGTTGCAAAAACCGGTATTATCAACCTATTCCAGTTTGCGGCGTTTTTAAGCATCAACCTGGGAATTGTCAACCTGCTGCCGATACCGGCGCTTGACGGCGGGCGGCTGCTGTTTTTATTCATTGAAGCAATCCGCGGCAAGCCGATAAACCGTGACAAGGAAGCATTTGTCGTATTTATCGGCGTAGCTTTCTTAATGCTTCTTATGCTGGTTGTCACATGGAACGATATCCAGCGTTTATTCTTATAATTGACTAGTAAAAAATCAGAGGTGCGAAGACATGAGACAAAGTTTGACGCTTATTCCGACCCTGAGAGAAGTGCCGGCTGATGCTGAAGCAAAAAGCCATAAGCTTCTGCTGAGAGCGGGATTTATCAGACAAAATACGAGCGGGGTTTACAGTTACATGCCCCTGGCTTACAGGGTCATTCAAAACATTCAGAAGATCGTGCGTGAAGAAATGGAAAAAATCAACGCGGTGGAAATGCTGATGCCGGCCCTTCAGCAGGCTGAAACATGGCAGGAATCAGGCAGGTGGTATACGTACGGGCCTGAATTAATGCGTCTGAAAGACCGCCACGGCCGTGAATTTGCTTTAGGCGCGACACATGAAGAAGTCATTACTTCTCTCGTGCGCGATGAGGTGAAATCTTATAAGCGTCTGCCGCTCACTCTTTACCAGATCCAGTCTAAATTCAGAGATGAAAAACGCCCGCGTTTCGGGTTATTGCGCGGACGCGAATTCATCATGAAAGATGCGTATTCTTTCCATGCTTCTGAAGAAAGTCTGGAGGAAACATACCAAAACATGTACGGCGCATACAGCAGCATTTTCGCACGCTGTGAATTAAACGTCCGTCCCGTTATTGCCGACTCGGGCGCGATGGGCGGAAAAGACACGCATGAATTTATGGCTCTTTCTGAAATAGGGGAAGATACCATCGCTTATTCCGATGGATCCTCTTACGCAGCCAATACGGAAATGGCGGAAGTTGTCATGAACAGCGAGCCGTCAGATGAAACACCCGAGGCATTGGAGAAAATTGATACGCCGAATGTCAAAAGCATTGAAGAGCTCGCTTCGTTCTTGCAGATCGAGCCGAGCGCCTGCATCAAATCAATGCTGTTTAAAGCGGATGACCGATTTGTTCTCGTGTTAGTAAGAGGCGATCATGAGGTCAATGACGTGAAAGTGAAAAACCTTCTGAACGCGGAAGTGGTTGAACTTGCGTCTCATGAAGAAGTAGCCGAGAAACTTGGCACGGAACCGGGATTTGCGGGGCCGATCGGCGCTGCCGGCGACATTGAGATTTATGCCGACCAAGCCGTAAAAGTAATGGTAAACGCCGTTAGCGGCGCGAATGAAAAAGACCGTCATTACCGAAACGTAAACATCGAACGTGACGCGTCAGTAAAAGCATATGCCGATCTTCGAATCATTCAGGAAGGCGATCCGTCACCTGACGGAAAAGGCACGATCCGTTTCGCTGAAGGGATTGAGGTCGGACAAGTCTTTAAACTCGGCACGCGTTACTCTGAAGCGATGAATGCGACATACCTTGATGAGAACGGGCGTGCGCAGCCGATGCTGATGGGATGTTACGGAATCGGCGTGTCCAGAACGCTTTCAGCCATCGCTGAACAGCATCACGACGAAAAAGGCTTGATCTGGCCGAAAAGCGTTGCTCCGTATGATCTTCATATTTTGGCGCTGAATATGAAAAACGAAGCGCAAAAAGAGCTTGCTGAACAGCTTTACGGCAAATTCCAGGCGGAAGGTTATGAGGTATTATACGATGACCGCGCTGAACGCGCAGGCGTGAAGTTTGCTGATTCTGATCTGATCGGCCTTCCGATCCGTATCACTGTCGGAAAACGTGCCGATGAAGGCATCGTAGAAGTGAAAATCCGCAAAACCGGTGAATCTGCCGAAGTTTCAGTGGATGAGCTTTCTGAATTTATCAAGACGAAGTAATCACCATAACGAATCATACAAAATCATGTTAAAATAGAGAAAAAAGAAGGTACCTCATCACCTGCGGAGGTACCTTCACTTATGATGTTTTAAGGGAGGGATACTGTCTGAATGGAACAGTTATCAGTAAACAGAAGACAGTTTCAGATTCTTCTGCAGCAGCTTAATATGACAGATGATACCTTCATGACATACTTTGAAGACGGAGAGATTGATAAACTGACAATCCATAAAGCAGAAAAGGCCTGGCATTTCCAATTTCGCTTTAAGGCTCTTCTGCCGTATCAAATATATGACTCATTCATGATGAGGTTAACACAATCGTTTGCTCACATCGCCCGTGTCACATCGTCTGTTCAGGTCATCGACCCTACAGTGACAGAGGAGCTTGTACAGGATTATTGGACACGCTGTATCGAAGAGCTTGAAGGAACCTCGCCGCCGATGGTGGCTCTTTTGAATCAGCAGAAGCCGAAGCTCAAGGGAAACAAACTGATCGTGAAAACAAAAACAGATACAGAAGCATCTGCGCTCAAAAATAAATACAGCGCGCTGATTCAGCACAGCTACCGCCAATTCGGCTTTCCGGAACTTCAGCTGGATACCGAAATTTTCGTATCTGACCAAGAAGTCCAGAAATTCCGAGAGCAAAAGCTTGCTGAAGATCAGGAGCGGGCGATGCAGGCGCTTATCGAGATGGAGAAGAAGGAAAAAGAGGGCGATGAGGATCAGGCACCGTCCGGACCGCTTGTCATCGGCTATCAAATTAAAGAGAACGAAGAAATCCGGACGCTTGACAGCATCATGGATGAAGAAAGAAGAATTACGGTGCAGGGGTTTGTGTTTGATGCTGAAACACGCGAGCTGAAAAGCGGACGCACGCTCTGCATTTTCAAAATCACGGACTATACAAACAGCATTTTAGTAAAAATGTTCGCCAGAGAAAAAGAAGACGCCGCTTTGATGAAAACGCTGAAAAAAGGCATGTGGGTGAAGGCGCGGGGAAGCATTCAAAACGATACATTCGTCAGAGACCTCGTCATGATTGCAAATGACGTGAATGAAATAAAAGCCAAAACCCGTGAAGACACCGCTCCTGAAGGCGAAAAACGGGTTGAGCTTCATCTGCATTCTCCGATGAGCCAAATGGATGCTGTAACGGGCGTCGGAAAGCTTGTCGAACAGGCGAAAAAATGGGGACATGAAGCGATTGCGTTAACTGATCATGCCGTTGTGCAGTCTTTCCCGGATGCCTATTCCGCCGCGAAAAAACACGGCATTAAAATGATTTACGGAATGGAAGCCAATGTCGTAGATGACGGCGTTCCGATCGCATACAATCCAGCTCACCGTCTCTTGGAAGAAGACACATACGTCGTCTTTGACGTTGAAACGACAGGTCTGTCCGCAGTGTATGACACGATCATTGAGCTTGCCGCAGTCAAAATAAGAGGCGGAGAAATCATCGATAAATTCGAAGCGTTCGCCAATCCGCACCATCCGCTGTCAGCAACGACGATAGAGCTTACCGGGATTACGGACGACATGGTCCGCGACGCTCCCGATGTCGTTGACGTCGTGCGGGATTTTAAAGAATGGATCGGCGATGACGTGCTTGTGGCTCATAACGCCAGCTTTGATATGGGATTTTTAAATGTGGCGTACAAGCGTCTTTTGAAAACGGAAAAAGCGAAAAATCCGGTCATTGATACGCTGGAACTCGCGCGTTTCCTGTATCCTGAGTTTAAAAATCACCGCTTAAATACGTTATGTAAGAAGTTTGATATCGAATTAACCCAGCATCACCGAGCGGTCTTTGACGCTGAAGCAACGGGCTACCTGCTGTTGAAAATGCTCAAAGATGCCGCTGAAAAAGACATTTTTTATCATGATCAGCTGAATGAGAATATGGGACAATCCAATGCTTATCAGAGATCAAGACCTTATCACGCTACATTGCTTGCCGTAAATGAGACCGGCCTTAAAAATCTGTTTAAGCTCGTGTCCATTTCTCATATTCAATATTTCTACAGAGTGCCGCGCATTCCGAGGTCGCAGCTTAATAAATACAGAGAAGGTCTGTTAATCGGCTCTGCCTGTGACAGGGGTGAGGTCTTTGAAGGCATGATGCAAAAATCTCCTGAAGAGGTTGAAGATATCGCATCCTTCTATGATTATCTTGAAGTGCAGCCGCCGGAAGTATACAGACACCTTCTGCAGCTTGAGCTCGTCCGGGATGAAAAAGCGCTGAAAGAAATCATCGCCAACATTACAAAGCTCGGAGAAAAATTGAATAAGCCGGTCGTGGCTACGGGAAATGTCCACTATTTAAACGATGAGGATAAAATTTACCGGAAGATCTTAATATCTTCCCAAGGCGGCGCCAACCCGTTAAACAGACACGAACTGCCTAAAGTGCACTTCAGAACGACAGATGAAATGCTGGAGGCTTTCTCCTTCCTCGGTGCGGAAAAAGCGAAAGAAATCGTGGTTGACAATACGCAGAAAGTCGCTTCGATGATCGATGAGATCAAACCGATCAAAGACGATCTGTACACGCCGAAAATTGACGGGGCCGATGAAGAAATCCGTGAAATGAGCTATCAGCGCGCCAGAAGCATTTACGGTGAAGAGCTTCCCGAAATTGTGGAAGCGAGAATAGAAAAAGAATTAAAAAGTATTATCGGTCATGGATTCGCCGTTATTTATCTCATCTCTCATAAGCTTGTAAAACGGTCTCTGGATGACGGTTATCTCGTCGGCTCCCGGGGGTCCGTCGGTTCATCGCTTGTGGCGACCTTAACGGAAATCACTGAAGTGAACCCGCTCGCTCCGCACTACGTGTGTCCGAGCTGCCGATATTCCGAATTCTTTAATGACGGATCAGTCGGTTCCGGTTTTGACCTTCCGGATAAAAGCTGCCCGTCTTGCGGCACCCCTTTGAAAAAGGACGGACATGATATCCCGTTTGAAACGTTCTTAGGCTTTAAAGGTGACAAAGTACCCGATATCGACTTGAACTTCTCAGGTGAGTACCAGCCCCATGCCCATAACTACACGAAAGTATTGTTCGGTGAAGATAACGTGTATCGCGCGGGAACGATCGGCACCGTCGCGGAAAAGACGGCTTACGGATATGTGAAAGGCTATGCGGGTGATCACAACCTACACATGCGCGGCGCGGAGATCGACCGTCTGGTGCAAGGCTGTACCGGCGTTAAGAGAACGACCGGCCAGCATCCGGGGGGGATTATCGTTGTCCCGGATTACATGGATATTTACGATTTTTCACCGATACAATTCCCGGCAGATGCGACGGGGTCTGAATGGAAAACGACTCATTTTGACTTCCACTCCATTCATGACAACCTGCTGAAGCTTGATATATTAGGGCACGATGATCCGACCGTTATCCGGATGCTCCAGGATTTAAGCGGAATTGATCCGAAGACGATTCCGACAGATGATCCGGAAGTTATGAAGATTTTCCAAGGCACAGAATCGCTCGGCGTTACTGAAGAGCAGATCGGCTGTAAAACGGGGACGCTCGGCATTCCTGAATTCGGGACGCGATTTGTGCGGCAGATGCTTGAGGATACGAAGCCGACGACGTTCTCCGAGCTTGTCCAGATTTCCGGGCTTTCTCACGGAACGGACGTATGGCTCGGCAATGCGCAGGAACTGATACACAACAATACGTGTGAACTGAGCGAAGTGATCGGCTGCCGTGATGACATTATGGTTTACTTGATCTATCAGGGCCTTGAGCCTTCACTGGCCTTTAAAATCATGGAATTCGTCCGTAAAGGCAAAGGCCTGACGCCGGAATGGGAAGAAGAAATGAAAAAGAACAATGTGCCGAACTGGTATATTGATTCATGCAAAAAAATCAAATACATGTTCCCGAAAGCCCACGCCGCCGCATACGTGCTGATGGCGGTGCGGATTGCCTATTTTAAAGTGCATCACGCGCTTTTATATTATGCTGCGTATTTTACCGTCCGCGCAGATGACTTTGACATTGATACAATGATTAAAGGCTCGACCGCCATCAGAGCGGTGATGGATGATATCAGTTCTAAAGGGCTTGATGCTTCGCCGAAGGAGAAAAACCTCCTTACCGTGTTAGAGCTTGCGCTTGAAATGTGTGAGCGCGGCTATTCCTTCCAGAAGGTCGATCTATACCGTTCGAGCGCTTCGGAATTTATCATTGACGGCAACAGTCTCATCCCGCCGTTCAACTCAATTCCGGGACTTGGAACCAACGCCGCTCTCAATATTGTGAAAGCGCGGAAAGAAGGGGAATTCCTTTCAAAAGAGGATCTCCAAAAACGCGGAAAAGTGTCAAAAACCATTTTAGAGTATTTAGACCGTCACGGCTGTCTTGAGTCGCTTCCGGACCAAAATCAGCTGTCTCTGTTTTAAGCTTTGTGAACAGCCTCCGAGCGGAGTTTGATTTGCATTAAATATATGGTTATGGTATAGTTTTATTGGAAATGCTAACGATTACCGAGGCAAAGAGTGGGGAAACCCGCTCTTTTGTATTGAACAGGCAATTTTGCCTCGACATGTCCATCGTTTTCTCAATGCCCCTGCTCTTTTGAAGCAGGGTTTTTATGCAGAGGAACGGCTGATATGATATCGACAGCACAAGGAGGAAAAACATGAGCAAAAAAGTGACTGATACCGTTCAAGAAATGGCTCAGCCCATACTGGATGACCTTCAGCTTGAACTCGTAGACATTGAATTTGTCAAAGAGGGTCAAAACTGGTTCCTTCGCGTGTTTATTGATTCCGAGAACGGTGTTGATATTGAGGAGTGCGCCAAAGTCAGCGAAGCGTTAAGCGAAAAGCTGGATGAGGCCGATCCGATCACCCAGAACTACTTTCTTGAAGTATCTTCTCCTGGAGCCGAGCGTCCATTAAAGAAAAAAGCCGACTTCGAAAAATCACTGGGCAAAAATGTGTACATGAAAACGTACGAACCGATTGACGGTTTAAAAGTGTTTGAAGGCAAATTGGCTGAATTCGATGGACAAACTGTTACAATAGAGATGACGGTCAAAACAAGAAAGAAACGGGTCAATATTCCGTATGAAAAAATAGCTAACGCAAGATTAGCTGTAACATTTTAATGAATGAAGTATTAGTGTTTAAGGGGGGAGACCGCTAACATGAGCAGTGAACTATTAGATGCTCTCACTATTCTTGAAAAAGAAAAAGGCATCAGTAAAGACATTATCATCGAAGCAATTGAAGCTGCCTTAATTTCCGCGTACAAGCGAAATTTTAACCAGGCGCAAAACGTACGGGTCGATCTGAACCGTGAGACGGGCACGATCCGCGTGTTCGCAAGAAAGGATGTCGTAGACGAGGTATACGATTCAAGACTTGAAATCTCGCTTGACGACGCCCAACACATCCATCCGAACTACCTTGTCGGAGATGTCGTTGAAATAGAAGTAACGCCGAAAGACTTCGGCCGCATTGCTGCGCAGACGGCGAAACAAGTGGTGACGCAGCGTGTCCGTGAAGCTGAGCGCGGCGTGATTTACTCAGAATTTATCGATCGTGAAGAAGACATCATGACGGGAATTGTACAGCGCTTAGACAGCAAGTTTATTTACGTGTCTCTCGGCAAGATTGAAGCGCTGCTGCCCGTCAATGAACAAATGCCGAATGAGAGCTATAAACCGCACGATCGGATTAAAGTATTTATCACAAAAGTCGAAAAAACGACAAAAGGGCCGCAGATCTATGTATCAAGAACGCATCCTGGTCTGTTGAAGCGTCTTTTTGAAATCGAAGTGCCGGAAATTTATGACGGAACGGTCGAACTGAAATCCGTTGCCAGAGAAGCGGGCGACCGCTCTAAAATCTCCGTCCGCACTGATGACCCTGACGTTGATCCGGTCGGTTCATGCGTCGGTCCTAAAGGCCAGCGCGTGCAGGCGATCGTCAATGAACTGAAGGGCGAAAAAATTGATATCGTTAACTGGTCTGATGATCCGGTTGAATTTGTTGCCAATGCGCTCAGCCCGTCTAAAGTGCTGGATGTCATCGTCAGCGAAGAAGAAAAAGCCACGACTGTCATCGTTCCTGATTACCAGCTTTCTCTGGCAATCGGAAAAAGAGGGCAAAACGCCCGCTTAGCCGCGAAACTGACAGGCTGGAAAATCGATATCAAAAGTGAAACGGATGCAAGAGACCTTGGCATCTATCCGAGAGAGCATGAAGAAGATGACGATTTAGAGCCGCTCTTTATGGAGCCTGAAACAGCCGAATCGGATGAATAAGAGGTGACTTTAGGTGAATAAGCGAAAAAAAATTCCTCTGCGCAAATGCGTGGTAACGGGGGAAATGAAGCCTAAAAAGGAACTGATCCGAATTGTCCGTTCTAAAGAAGGAGAGATTTCAGTCGATCCGACCGGAAAGAAGAACGGGCGGGGTGCCTATATCACCCTTGAGAAAGAATGCATCTTAGCTGCGAAAAAGAAAAACACATTGCAAAATCAATTTCAATCACAAATCGATGACCAGATTTTCGAAGAATTGCTGGAACTGGCGGAAAAGGTGAAAAAATAACATGTCTGGAATGGAATGGTTTCCCTTGCTGGGTCTGGCCAATCGAGCTCGTAAGGTCGTGTCGGGCGAGGACTTGGTTATAAAAGAAATTAGAAATGCGCGTGCAAAACTTGTTCTGCTGACAGAAGATGCATCTGCGAATACTGCAAAAAAAGTATCCGATAAATGCAATTATTATAAAGTGCCTTATAAAAAAGTCGAAAGCCGCGCGGATCTCGGCCGCTCTATCGGCAAGGAATCACGTGTCGTTGTCGCCGTCACTGACCAAGGTTTTGCGAATAAGCTGATCAGCTTGCTCGATTAATATTTTTGGGGGTGAACGAATGGCTAAAATGAGAGTTTACGAATATGCAAAAGCCATCAATGTTTCAAGCAAGGAAATTTTGACTGCGCTGAAAAACATGGATATAGTAGTAAATAACCATATGGCAATGCTTGAAGAAAAGACCATTAAGCAGCTTGATGCGAAATTTAAAAAAGGCGGCGCCGGCGTTACATCTCAGAAGCCTGCGGAAACGAACAAAAACAAGCCGCAAGGGATTAATCAGCAGCCTGCTGGGAATCAACCAAACAAAATTCGAGACGGAAAGAAGAATGACGTGCAGAATAATCAATTTAACAAAAACAAGAAGAATAACAACAACAACAAAAACAAAAACAAACGCAATCATAACAACAAAAATCAGTATCAGCAAAAACCGCTGAAACCGAAAAAAGAGCTTCCTGAGAAAATTACGTTTTCCGGCTCTTTAACAGTCGGGGCCTTAGCCGAAGAACTTGGCAAAGAACCGTCTGAACTCATTAAAAAACTGATGCTTCTTGGCGTAATGGCTACCATTAACCAGGAGCTTGACAAAGACACAATCGAACTGATCGCATCTGAATACGGTGTGGAAACAGAAGAAGTGATTGTGCTTGAAGAAACTGAGCTTGAAAAATATGAAGAGGCTGACAAAGAAGAAGATCTTCAAATCCGTCCGCCTGTCGTGACGATCATGGGCCACGTTGACCACGGGAAAACGACCCTCCTTGACAGCATCAGAAAAACAAAAGTTGTTGAAGGTGAAGCCGGCGGAATCACCCAGCATATCGGGGCTTACCAGATCGAAGAAAACGGCAAAAAAATCACGTTCTTAGATACTCCGGGACACGCGGCGTTCACAACAATGCGTGCGCGCGGTGCGGAAGTAACTGATATTACCATTTTAGTCGTAGCGGCTGATGACGGCGTTATGCCGCAAACAGTCGAAGCCATCAACCATGCGAAAGCGGCTGAGGTTCCGATTATCGTTGCCGTGAATAAAGTGGATAAAGAAAGCGCGAACCCTGACCGTGTCATGCAGGAGCTGACTGAATACGGACTCGTTCCTGAAGCATGGGGAGGAGAAACGATTTTCGTTCCTCTGTCCGCTCTTACAGGCAAGGGAATTGACGAGCTTGTCGAAATGATTCTGCTTGTCAGTGAAGTGGAAGAGCTGAAAGCCAATCCGAACCGTCAGGCAAAAGGAACGGTTATTGAAGCTGAGCTCGATAAAGGAAGAGGATCTGTCGCGACGCTTCTCGTTCAAACGGGAACATTGAATGTCGGAGATCCGATCGTTGTCGGAAATACATTCGGCCGCGTGCGGGCCATGGTCAATGATCTCGGCCGCCGCGTGAAAACAGCCGGACCGTCCACACCTGTAGAAATCACGGGCTTAAACGACGTACCGCAGGCTGGCGATCAATTCCTCGTCTTTAAAGACGAAAAAACAGCCCGTTCTGTCGGTGAAGCACGTGCTTCCAAGCAACTGGAAGAACAGCGCAGCGACAAAGCGAAGCTGAGCCTCGATGATCTGTTTGAACAAATTAAACAAGGCGATGTCAAAGACATCAATTTAATCGTAAAAGCTGACGTTCAAGGTTCAGCCGAAGCGTTAACAGCCGCTCTCCAAAAAATTGAAGTAGAAGGCGTAAAAGTGAAAATCATTCACACAGGCGTCGGTGCGATTACGGAATCAGACATCATTCTCGCATCTGCTTCAAATGCAATCGTTATCGGGTTTAATGTGCGCCCAGACGGAAATGCTAAGAGCACGGCTGAAGCTGAAAATGTAGATATCCGTCTTCACCGTATCATTTACAAAGTCATCGAAGAAATTGAAGCGGCGATGAAAGGAATGCTTGATCCTGAATACGAAGAAAAAGTCATCGGTCAGGTTGAAGTGCGCCAAACATTCAAAGTGTCGAAAATCGGCACGATTGCCGGCGGATATGTAACAGACGGCCACATTACACGTGACAGCGGACTCCGCCTGATCCGTGACGGCGTGGTCATCTTCGAAGGGGAAGTAGACGTTCTGAAACGCTTCAAAGATGATGTGAAAGAAGTTTCACAAGGATATGAATGTGGTATTACAATTAAGAAATACAATGACATTCGCGAAGGCGACATCATTGAAGCGTATGTCATGCAGGAAATCGAAAGAAAGTGATCGGATTTGCGGAATGTGAATGCATCATTTATGATGCGGGATCATTAAAGGAGAAACGAGCCGTTCTGAAGCGGATTATAACGAGGGTTCAGAATAAGTTCAACGTGTCGGCTGCAGAAATCGGCTATCAGGACACTTGGCAGCGGACCAGCTTCGGAATCGCCGTCGTCTCCTCCTCTCACGTTCAGGCGGAAAAGGAGATCCAGCGCGTACTCGCGTTTATTGACTCCTTTCCCGAAATAGAACGGACGATCACTAGAACAGAGTGGTTTTAACTTAGAGGTGATTGAATTGAGTATGAGAGCAAACCGTGTCGGCGAGCAGATGAAAAAAGAGCTCGGGGATATTATCAGCCGAAAGCTGAAAGACCCGAGAATCGGATTTCTCACTGTAACAGACGTACGTGTTTCAGGTGATTTACAAATAGCGAAGGTGTATATCTCCGTTCTCGGCGGAGAGAAAAAGAAAGAGGAGGCGCTGAAAGGGCTTGAGAAAGCGAAAGGATTTATCCGTTCCGAAATCGGCAGCCGAATCAGACTCCGCAAAACGCCTGAGCTTGAATTTGAATTTGATGAATCAATTGAGTACGGCAATCGTATTGAAACATTGATTCACGAACTGCATTCAGATAAACCGTCTGAATAACAAGGAAAGAGGATGGGCGAGTGTCGTCTGTCCTCTTTTCTGCGTTTTACGGGATACAATTGATAACAAAGGAGCGAAAGACAGATGGTTAACGGAGTTCTCCTTTTACATAAGCCGGTCGGCATGACTTCTCACGACTGTGTAATGAAAATAAGAAAACTGTTAAAAACAAAGAAAGTCGGACATACGGGAACGCTTGATCCGGAAGTGTCAGGCGTACTGCCGATCTGTGTCGGACGGGCCACAAAGATTGTTGAGTACGTCACCGACAAGTCAAAAACGTACGATGCTGAGATCACTCTCGGCTTCTCCACATCGACCGAAGACCAGACGGGAGAAACGGTCAGCGTAAAACCTGTCAAGGAGCCGCTGAAAGAAGCGGATATCAAAGCCGTTTTAGACGAACTGAAGGGACCGCAGGAGCAAGTGCCGCCGATGTATTCCGCTGTAAAGGTCAACGGAAAAAAGCTCTATGAATACGCCAGGGCGGGTATTGAAGTGGAGCGGCCGAAGCGGAATATCACGATCGAAGATATCGCGCTCACTTCCCCTGTCACTTATAACGAAGACACAGCATCATTCCGCTTTACAGTCACGTGCTCAAAGGGCACTTACGTGAGAACATTGGCGGTGACAATCGGTGAAAAACTCGGCTATCCCGCGCATATGTCGCATCTCATCCGCACCGCTTCCGGCGATTTCAGTCTTGATGAGTGTTTCACGTTTGAGGAACTTGAACAGCAGGTTTCAGACGGCACGGTTGCAGAGCATGCCGTGCCGATTGAAAGAGCGCTCAATCATTTGCCGAAATGGGTCATAAGTGATACATTAGCTAAGAAAGCTGAAAACGGGTCGGTGTTTGACATCCCGGCGGAATTTTCTGCAATGACAGCTGACGCCCGTATAGCGGTCTGTACTGAAGACGGAGAATGTGTGGCCATTTATATGCCGCATCCTTCAAAAAAAGGACTGCTGAAACCGGCTAAAGTTCTCATGCAAAAAAGCGAACAATAAGAAAAAAGGTGACCGTTCTGTGAAGACGATACATATTTCTCATCCGCATCATTTACAAAAAGAAGAGCAGCCGGCGTCTGTCATGGCGCTCGGCTACTTTGACGGCGTTCATTTGGGACACCGGAAAGTAATCGGAACAGCCAGACAAATTGCCGAAGAAAAAGGCCTGTCGCTGGCCGTTATGACGTTTCATCCCCACCCTTCCCATGTGTTGGGCAGGGACAAAGAGCCAAAGGATCTGATTACGCCGCTTGAAGATAAAATCAGCCAGATCGGGCGTTTAGGCGCTGATGTGCTGTATGTCGTAAAGTTTGATGAAGCGTTTGCGTCTCTGTCTCCAAAACAGTTTGCCGAGGAGTATATTTTAGGGTTAAACGCGCGGCACGCTGTGGGAGGCTTCGATTTTACGTACGGAAAATACGGAAAAGGCACGATGGAGACGCTGCCGGACGATTTAAACGGCAAGGCCGGATGCACGACTGTCGAGAAACAGACCGAGCAGGACAGAAAGATCAGCTCCACTTATATCCGGTCAGCGCTGCAGGATGGTGACGTTGAACTTGCGCACACTCTTCTCGGCCAGCCGTATTTTATCCGGGGCACTGTGATTCACGGAGACAAAAGAGGCCGCACCATCGGTTTTCCGACCGCGAATGTCGGCCTGCACAACAGCTATATCGTGCCGCCGACAGGCGTGTATGCAGTGAAAGCCGAAATAAAAGGCGAGGTGTATGAAGGCGTCTGCAACATCGGCTACAAACCGACCTTTTATGAAAAGCGTCCCGATCAGCCGTCAATTGAAGTACATTTGTTTAATTTTCAACAGGATGTATACGGAGAAGACGTTAAAATCGAGTGGTACAAACGAATCCGAAGCGAACGGAAGTTTAACGGCATCGATGAACTGACGGCTCAGATCGGGAAAGACAAACAAGAAGCGATCCGTTTTTTCAGCAAATAACGGAAAAAACATCAAAAGTACACAAATTTTCTTCTAAAAGATTTGCATATGGGCGCGATTTTTAGTATCATATGTTTCGTAGTCTTAAAACCATTGCTTGGCAATCCGAAGTCACCGACGGTTGCTAGGTAACTGGGGCTAATTATGATATGGAGGTGAAACAGGATGGCAATTACTCAAGAGCGTAAAAATCAACTCATCAGCGAGTTCAAAACACACGAATCTGATACTGGATCTCCAGAAGTTCAGATCGCTATCCTAACAGACTCAATTAACAACTTGAACGAGCATTTGCGTACTCACAAGAAAGATCACCACTCACGTCGCGGTCTTCTTAAAATGGTAGGTAAACGTCGTAATCTTCTTACGTATCTGCGTAATAAAGACGTAACTCGTTACCGTGAGTTAATTAACAAACTAGGCTTACGTCGATAATCGTAAAAAGCGGGAGGATTCCCGCTTTTTTATCGTATTAAAGCGAAAAAAATAATGATAAAAAAACAATGAAATCCTTTTACATACTACTTTGACATTGATATGTTCAATTCATTTCGTTCATAATAGGAGTAATTGATTATTTCACACATTAAGAGAGGAGCTCGTAATCGAATGGGACAAGAGAAACATGTCTTTACCATAGATTGGGCCGGCAGACAGCTTACAGTAGAAGCCGGCCAGCTTGCCAAACAGGCAAACGGCGCTGTCATGGTCCGCTACGGCGATACTGCAGTGCTCAGCACAGCAACCGCATCAAAAGAACCGAAACCGCTAGATTTTTTTCCGCTTACCGTTAACTATGAAGAAAGATTATACGCAGTAGGTAAAATTCCGGGCGGTTTTATTAAAAGAGAAGGCCGTCCAAGTGAAAAGGCCGTTTTAGCCAGCCGTCTGATCGACCGTCCGATCCGCCCGCTTTTCGCAGACGGATTCCGTAACGAAGTACAGGTCATCAGCATTGTCATGAGTGTTGATCAGGACTGCTCATCTGAAATGGCTGCAATGTTCGGTTCATCACTCGCTCTTTGCGTTTCCGATATTCCGTTTGAAGGCCCGATCGCGGGTGTGACGGTAGGCCGCATTGACGGTAAATTCGTTATCAATCCGACGGTTGACCAGCTTGAAAAAAGTGATATCAACCTCATCGTTGCAGGCACAAAAGACGCCATCAACATGGTGGAAGCCGGAGCGGATGAAGTTCCTGAAGAAATCATGCTTGAGGCGATTATGTTCGGTCACGAAGAAATTAAGCGCCTCATCGCATTCCAAGAAGAAATCGTCGCAGCAGTCGGCAAAGAGAAAACAGAAATCGAACTGTATGAAATTGACGAAGAGCTCAGCGAAAAAGTAAAAAGCCTTGCGGAGCCGGATCTTCTCAGCGCCATTCAGGTTCACGAAAAACATGCTCGCGAAGACGCAATCAATGAAGTGAAAAATGCAGTTGTCGCGAAATTCGAAGAAGAAGAGCATGATGAAGATACGATTAAAAAAGTAAAACAGACACTGTCTAAACTCGTGAAAAACGAAGTGCGCCGTTTGATCACAGAAGAAAAAGTCCGTCCGGACGGCCGCGGTGTTGATCAGATCCGTCCGCTTTCTTCAGAAGTCGGCCTTCTGCCGAGAACGCACGGCTCCGGGCTGTTTACGAGAGGACAGACGCAGGCGCTCAGCGTATGTACATTAGGCGCCCTTGGGGACGTTCAGATTCTTGACGGTTTAGGCGTGGAAGAATCAAAACGCTTTATGCATCATTATAACTTCCCGCAGTTCAGCGTAGGGGAAACAGGCCCGATGCGCGGACCGGGACGCCGTGAGATCGGTCACGGTGCTCTTGGAGAGCGTGCGCTTGAGCCGGTCATTCCGAATGAAAAAGACTTCCCGTATACGGTCCGCCTCGTATCCGAAGTGCTTGAATCAAACGGTTCCACTTCACAGGCCAGCATTTGCGCGAGCACGCTTGCCATGATGGACGCAGGTGTTCCGATAAAAGCCCCTGTTGCGGGTATTGCGATGGGACTTGTGAAATCAGGCGAGTACTATACGGTATTAACGGATATTCAAGGGATGGAAGACGCCCTCGGTGACATGGACTTTAAAGTAGCCGGCACGGAAAAAGGCGTGACAGCGCTGCAAATGGACATTAAAATTGAAGGCCTTTCAAGAGAAATTCTTGAAGAAGCGCTTCAGCAGGCGAAAAAAGGAAGAATGGAAATCTTGAACAGCATGCTCAGCACGCTTGGTGAATCAAGAAAAGAACTTTCTCAATATGCGCCGAAAATTTTAACGATGAACATTAATCCGGATAAAATCCGTGACGTTATCGGACCGAGCGGTAAACAAATCAACAAAATCATTGAAGATACCGGTGTTAAAATTGACATTGAACAAGACGGCACTATCTTTATTTCTTCTACTGATGAAAGCAGCAACCAAAAAGCGAAAAAAATCATCGAAGATCTTGTCAGAGAAGTCGAAGTCGGCCAGCTTTACCTTGGTAAAGTCAAACGGATTGAGAAATTCGGCGCTTTCGTTGAAATCTTCAGCGGAAAAGACGGTCTCGTTCACATCTCTGAACTAGCGCTCGAACGAGTCGGCAAGGTTGAGGATGTTGTGAAAATCGGTGACGAAATCCTTGTGAAGGTAACTGAAATTGACAAACAGGGACGAGTGAATCTGTCGCGTAAAGCAGTGCTGCGCGAAGAGAAAGAAAAAGAACAGGAACAACAACAATCTTAAATGAAAACCTAACAAGGAGCCTGGGAGACCCGGCTTCTTTATTTTGAGAAAGACAACAGACGGGTTCTACCTTGTCCTTCTCATACATAATGTGTGATGAGGGGGGAAGGACATGTTGAAAAAATTCGTGCCGTTTGCCGTTTTTTTATTTCTTTTTTTTGTTTCGTTTGAAATGTTAAAAAACCCGTATACAGTTGATTACATAGACGCAATGAAAAAAGACGCTGTAACTGTGTCAGCATCAAAAGATCCGCTCTATGAAGAATTACTGCAAAAAGCGTCAGAATATGAAGTGAAGCCGCAAGACGCGCGGATTGATAAAATATGGAAGAGTATACCGGGATATAACGGTTTAAAAGTCAATGTGGAAAAATCCTATAAGCAAATGAAAAAGGACGGAGAATTTTACGAAGACGGCCTTGTCTATGAGCAGGTAAAACCGAAAGTCCATCTTGATTCTCTCGCGCCCGAACCCATTTATAAAGGAAATCCCGACAAACCGATGGTCGCTTTCCTGATAAATGTCGCCTGGGGAAATGAATACGTGGAGCAAATGCTGCCTATTCTGAAGCAGCACCAGGTCAAAGCAACTTTCTTTCTTGAAGGGAAATGGCTGAAAAACAATCAGGAACTGGGGAAAAAAATAGCGGCAGACGGACATGAAATCGGAAATCATTCATACAATCACCCTGATATGAGCAAACTGACTTCAGGAAGCATTTCCGAACAGCTTGACAAAACCAATGCACAAATCAGCGAGACGCTCGGCATAAAGCCGAAATGGTTTGCGCCGCCAAGCGGCAGCTTCAGAAAAGCGGTGGTCGACCTTGCGGCGGAAAAAGGAATGGGCACCATCATGTGGACGGTGGACACCATTGACTGGCAAAAACCGTCTCCGGCTGTTTTACAAACAAGGGTATTGAGCAAAATACATAACGGAGCCATGATTTTAATGCATCCGACTGATCCGACTGCGAAAAGCCTGGATACACTGATTGCAAAAATCAAAGAAAAAGGCTACGCGCTCGGCTCAGTGTCTGACTTAATGGATGAAAACAGGCTGATGAAGTAGCAGGCGGCAGTTGCCTGTCTTGAATAGGAGGAACAGACTTGATAAAACGCTATACATGCCAAAACGGTGTAAGAGTTGTGCTTGAGAATAATCCAACGGTGCGGTCTGTGGCAATCGGCGTCTGGATCGGGACGGGATCACGTCATGAAACGCCGGAGACAAACGGTATTTCGCACTTTCTTGAACATATGTTTTTTAAAGGAACAAATACCAGATCCGCACGGGAAATCGCAGAATCCTTCGATCGGATAGGCGGCCAAGTGAATGCCTTCACTTCAAAAGAATATACGTGCTATTACGCCAAAGTGCTGGATGAGCATGCAAACTACGCACTTGATGTGCTGGCTGATATGTTCTTTCATTCTGCTTTTGACGAAGAAGAGCTCAAGAAAGAAAAGAACGTCGTATATGAAGAAATCAAAATGTATGAAGACGCGCCGGATGACATTGTCCACGATCTGCTGAGCAAAGCGACATACGGCAATCATTCGCTCGGCTACCCGATTCTCGGGACGGAGGAAACGCTTTCGTCATTTAACGGCGATTCTCTCAGACAGCATATGGATGACTTTTACACGCCGGACCGCGTCGTCATTTCTGTCGCCGGAAATGTAACGGAACAATTCATTAAAAACGTGGAGAAATGGTTCGGTACATACGAAGCGAAGGGCAAAGCAAGCGGCATCAGCGAGCCTGAGTTTCATTATGAAAAGCTGACCAGAAAAAAAGACACCGAACAGGCGCATCTCTGTCTCGGTTTCAAAGGCTTGAAAGTCGGAGATCCGGACATTTACGATTTGATCGTCTTAAACAACGTGCTGGGCGGAAGCATGAGCAGCCGTCTTTTCCAGGATGTGCGCGAAGATAAAGGACTGGCCTATTCTGTATACAGCTATCACAGTTCCTATGAAGACAGCGGTATGCTGACGATTTACGGAGGCACCGGCGCGAATCAGCTCGGACTTCTGTCTGAAACCATTCAGGAAACGTTATCGGTTCTAAAACGTGACGGTATCACCCCGAAAGAGCTGGAAAACAGCAAAGAGCAAATGAAGGGAAGCTTAATGCTCAGCTTAGAGAGCACAAACAGCAAAATGAGCCGGAACGGGAAAAACGAACTCCTGCTCGGAAAGCATAAGACCATGGATGAAATTATCACTGAATTAAATGCGGTCAGCCTGGAAAGCGTCAACGGCCTCAGCCGCCGCTTATTTACGGATGATTACGCACTATCGCTCATCAGCCCGACCGGCAATATGCCGGCCTCGTCTTAATCGGCAAAGCAGTCTGCCTCTATATGGGGCAGGCATTTTTTTTTGCTCCGGGTCATATAGTACAAGGGGGTGGCTATCATGAGGCTCAGTGAACTGTCAGGTAAAGAAATTGTGGACATTAAACGGGCAGAGCGGCTCGGCGTGCTCGGCCAGACCGATTTGGAAATTAATGAACAGGACGGACAAATTACCGCGCTGTTGATACCGACGGTAAAATGGTTCGGATTGCGAAAACAAGGCCACGACATCCGCGTCCCCTGGAACCATATCCAAAAAATCGGGTCAGACATGATCATTTTAGACGTTCCGGGGGAGATCACGCCTCCCGAAGAGTAGATCTTATTCATTTTTTTCAAGCACCGGCTCATACAGCCGGTGCTTTTTTTATGAAAAAGACGCTGTACATTCACCGCCCTTTCTCTTTGCACATACGATGAAGATGAGGATGACACTTAAAAGATCCAGTAACTGTAAAGAAGGTGAACGTTTCAGATGTTAACCGGATTGACAATTGCGATCATTGGCGGTGACGCAAGACAGCTTGAGATTATAAGAAAGCTGACAGAACAGCATGCCGATATTTATCTTGCAGGGTTTGACCAATTGGATGACGGTTTTACAGGAACCGTCAAATGCAAAATCGATGAGATTCCCTTTCAAAAAATAGACAGTATCATCCTGCCCGTATCGGCAACGACCGGAGAAGGCGTTGTTTCCACGGTTTTTTCAAATGAAGAAGTGGTATTAAAGCAGAGCTATCTTGAGCGGACACCGGAGCATTGCGTCATTTATTCAGGCATCTCCAACGCGTATCTTGAGGGGATCGCCAGCGAAGCCGGCCGCAAGCTTGTGAAATTATTTGAGCGGGACGACATCGCGATATTCAACTCGATTCCCACTGTTGAAGGAACAATCATGATGGCGATTCAGCATACGGATTATACCATTCACGGATCAAATGTCGCCGTTCTCGGCATGGGGCGCACCGGTATGACGATCGCCCGGACGTTTGCGGCGTTAGGGGCGAAGGTAAAAGTGGGCGCGCGGAGTTCGGCTCATTTGGCCCGTATAATGGAAATGGGGCTTTCTCCTTTTCAGCTTGAAGAGCTTACTGAACATGTAAATGATATTGATATCTGCATTAACACCGTACCGAGCTTGATTCTGAATCAAAGCGTTTTATCGCGCATGACGCCGAAGACCTTGATTTTGGATTTAGCATCCCGTCCGGGCGGAACGGATTTCAAATATGCTGAAAAACAAGGCATTAAAGCGCTGCTTGCTCCGGGTCTTCCGGGAATTGTGGCCCCGAAAACAGCCGGACAGATTATTGCGAACGTATTGAGCAAGCTTTTGGCAGACTTAAAGAAAGAGGGGGAATAACCATGTCTCTGAAAGGGAAAAGAATCGGATTCGGATTAACCGGCTCGCATTGCACATATGAGGAAGTTTTTCCGCAAATAGAGGCGCTTATCAGTCAAGGAGCTGAAGTCCGGCCGGTCGTGACGTCAACCGTTCAATCGACCGATACCCGCTTTGGGGAGGGGGGAGATTGGGTCAGAAAAATTGAAGAAGCAACAGGCTTTGAGGCGATTGATTCCATCGTAAAAGCGGAGCCTCTCGGGCCGAAACTTCCGCTCGACTGCATGGTCATCGCCCCCTTAACCGGAAATTCAATGAGCAAACTCGCAAATGCGATGACTGACAGCCCCGTCCTTATGGCTGCGAAAGCCACGATCCGCAACGGCCGCCCGGTCGTGCTCGGAATTTCGACAAACGACGGACTCGGTTTAAACGGAACGAATTTAATGAGGCTGATGTCCGCAAAAAACATATATTTCATCCCGTTCGGCCAGGACGACCACGTGAAAAAACCGACATCGCTCGTCGCCAGAATGGATCTCCTTCCGATTACGGTAGAAAAAGCTCTTTTGCACCAGCAGGTTCAGCCGGTGCTCGTACACCATCATGAATAAAATATCATGATGACAGAAAATCATTCCCGAATAAAAAAATTCGGTCAATCCGTGACTATTCTATGGTAAAATAAAACGTAAAATGCAAAGTCAATTCAACAAATGATGCTTAATTGGCGGAAGGAGTTTTACAGATGGGAAGAGGATTACACGTAGCAGTTGTCGGAGCGACGGGAGCCGTAGGACAGCAAATGCTGAAAACACTGGAAGACAGAAACTTTGAAATCGAAACACTCACACTACTATCCTCAAAGCGTTCTGCTGGTACGAAAGTAACGTTTAAAGGCGAAGAATATACAGTGCAGGAAGCTGTTCCGGAAAGCTTCGAAGGCGTCCATATCGCGTTATTCAGCGCCGGCGGAAGCGTATCACAAAGCTTGGCGCCTGAGGCTGTAAAACGGGGAGCCATCGTGATTGACAATACCAGCGCATTCCGGATGGACGAAAATACACCGCTCGTGGTGCCTGAGGTGAACGAAGGTGATCTGCACAAACATAACGGCATTATCGCCAACCCTAACTGTTCAACGATTCAGATGGTGGCTGCGCTTGAACCGATCCGCAAAGCGTACGGTTTGAATAAAGTCATTGTATCTACTTACCAAGCTGTGTCCGGGGCCGGCAATGAAGCGGCGAAGGAATTGTACAGCCAGACAAAGGCGATTTTAAACAATGAACCCGCAGAACCGTCCATTATGCCGGTTAAAGGCGACAAAAAGCATTATCAAATCGCATTTAACGCCATTCCGCAAATTGATAAATTCCAAGACAACGGCTATACGTTTGAGGAAATGAAAATGATTAATGAAACGAAAAAAATCATGCATATGCCGAAGCTGGAAGTGGCTGCGACATGTGTCAGACTGCCGATTGAAACAGGGCACTCAGAATCTGTTTACATTGAGCTTGACCGTGATGACGCAACCGTTGAAGATATGAAACAGCTTTTAAAAGAAGCTCCGGGTGTTACGCTTCAGGATGATCCGGCGGAGCAGCTTTACCCGATGCCTGCTGATTGCGTCGGCAAACGCGATGTATTTGTAGGAAGAATCCGTAAAGATTTGGACAGAGCAAACGGTTTTCATTTGTGGGTTGTTTCTGATAACCTGTTAAAAGGCGCCGCTTGGAACTCAGTCCAAATCGCGGAAAGCCTGCAAAAACTGAACCTCGTATAAAACAAACGTATTTTCTATAGGCGAACAGAAGAGAGTAAGGCTCTGCCTGCTCTCTTCTGTTACGTCAGACTAATTTGGAGTGAAAATAGTGAAGATCATTGTTCAAAAATTCGGCGGAACATCCGTAAAAGATGACAAAGGCCGCAAGCTTGCGCTAGCACACATTAAAGATGCCATCAGTGAAGGTTATAAAGTTGTCGTTGTCGTATCGGCGATGGGAAGAAAAGGAGACCCGTACGCGACAGATTCTTTAATCGGGCTCCTTTACGGCAGCCAGTCCGACATTTCTCCGAGAGAGCAGGATATGCTTCTGTCTTGCGGAGAAACGATTTCGTCCGTTGTTTTTTCCAGCATGCTGAAGGAAAACGGCATAAAAGCCGCAGCTTTAACAGGAGCCCAGGCCGGCTTTTTAACCAATGCCCAGCATACTGACGCCAAAATTATAGAAATGAAAACAGAGCGGCTTTTCGCTGCACTCGCCAGCCATGACGCTGTCGTTGTCGCGGGATTTCAGGGAGCGACTGAAAAAGGCGACACGACGACGATCGGCAGAGGAGGAAGCGATACTTCAGCAGCGGCGCTCGGCGCGGCGGTTGATGCTGAATTTATCGACATTTTTACGGACGTGGAAGGCGTTATGACAGCCGATCCGAGAATCGTGGAAAATGCTAAGCCGCTTCCGAACGTCACATATACGGAAATCTGCAACCTTGCCTATCAAGGCGCGAAAGTCATTCATCCGCGCGCGGTGGAAATCGCCATGCAGGCAAAGGTGCCGATCCGCGTGCGCTCCACTTATTCAAAAGACAAAGGCACTTTGGTGACGTCCCATCATTCGTCTAACATCGGCAGCGATGTATTCGAACGGCTGATTACAGGGATCGCCCATGTGAAAGATGTGACGCAATTTAAGGTTCCCGCCAAAATGGGGCAATACAACGTTCAGACTGAAGTCTTTAAAGCAATGGCAAATGCCGGAATCAGCGTAGATTTCTTTAACATTACGCCGAGTGAAATCGTATATACCGTAGCCGGCAGTAAAACGGAAGCCGCGCGCAGCATTTTGGCTGAATTAGGATATGAACCGACAGTGACGGAGAGCTGTGCGAAAGTGTCAGCGGTCGGCGCCGGGATAATGGGTGTTCCGGGTGTCACGTCAAAAATCGTCTCCGCACTTTCTGATAAAGGCATTCCGATTCTGCAATCTGCCGACAGCCATACGACGATCTGGGTGCTCGTTCATGAAAAAGATATGGTAACGGCCGTAAATGCGCTGCATGAAGTGTTTGAACTTTCAAAGTAAATGTGATTGAATCATGATGAGGTGAAAAAAATGAATGTCGGAAATATATCTACAGCGATGATTACCCCCTTTGACAGTAAAGGGAATGTAGACTTTCAAAAACTGTCTACATTAATCGACTATTTGTTGAAAAACGGCACGGATTCTTTAGTCGTCGCAGGCACGACCGGTGAATCTCCGACACTTTCAACGGAAGAAAAAATTGCACTCTTTGAATTTACAGTCAAAGAAGTGAACGGACGCGTGCCTGTTATTGCGGGTACGGGAAGCAACAATACGAAAGACTCCATTAAACTGACAAAAAAAGCTGAAGAAGCCGGCGTCGATTGCGTTATGCTTGTCACGCCGTATTATAATAAGCCTTCCCAAGAGGGGATGTACCGTCATTTTAAAGCCATAGCTGAAGAAACGTCTCTTCCTGTGATGCTTTACAACGTGCCGGGCAGAACGGTCGCTTCGCTTGCGCCGGAAACGGCCATCAGACTTGCGGAGATTCCGAATATCTCTGCGATTAAAGAAGCGAGCGGCGATCTTGATGCCATTACGAAAATCATTGCCGAAACACCGGAAGATTTTTACGTCTATTCAGGTGATGACGGGTTAACGCTTCCTATTCTCGCAGTCGGCGGAAGAGGAGTCGTGTCAGTGGCCAGCCATATCGTAGGTTCTGACATGCAGCAGATGATTAAAAACTATACGAATGGGCAGACGGCAACCGCGGCACTGATTCATCAGAAGCTTCTGCCGATCATGAAGGAGCTCTTTAAAGCGCCTAATCCGGCTCCGGTCAAAACGGCGCTACAGCTGAAAGGCCTTGATGTCGGATCTGTGCGTCTTCCTCTTATCCCGCTGAATGAAGATGAACGTCTGAGCCTGAGCAGCGTCATCAGCGAACTGTAAGAAAAAATTTATACAGTTAAAATACGCGGTCATTCTCATTTTTATCGTGAGTTTGACCGTTTTGTATACATATTGGTTTTCCCTAAACCTTCCGCTTCTTCTTGTTTTCTAAAATTGATATCAGTTATAATAGGAACAAGTGATGATGGACGGGTATGAGACTAGGAGGATACAGATTTTGAAAAAGAAAAATACAGAAAACGTCAGAATTATCGCCCTTGGCGGCGTTGGAGAAATTGGGAAGAACCTATATGTCATTGAAATTGACTCAGACATATTTGTAGTGGATGCAGGGCTGATGCACCCTGAAAATGAAATGCTCGGTATTGATGTCGTCATTCCGGATATTTCCTACTTAGTAGAACGGGCTGACCGCGTGAAGGCCATCTTTCTGACACACGGGCACGATGAAAACATCGGGGGCGTCTTTTATTTATTGAACAAGCTGTCGGTGCCCGTATACGGAACGAAGCTTACGCTTGCATTACTGAGAGAAAAACTCAAGCAGTACGGGCATAATCGAAAAGCTGATTTGCGTGAAGTTCATTCTAAATCAGTCATTACATTTGAATCAACGAAAGTATCGTTCTTTAAAACGATTCACAGCATTCCGGATTCAGTGGGAGTCAGCTTCAAAACATCACTTGGCTCTATTGTATGCACGGGAGACTTCAAATTTGACCAGACGCCTGCTTATCACCAATCATGTGATATTGGCGAAATTGCCAAAATCGGAAACAGCGGCGTGCTCGCCCTGCTTTCTGACAGCGCCAATGCGGAGCGCCCGGGGTATACTCCGTCAGAAGCATATGTAAGCGGTGAAATTGCCGATGCGATGAACAATTCAGAAAACCGTGTCATCATTGCTGTATTCGCGTCTAATATCAACCGGATCCAGCAAGTGATACAGGCTGCCGTCCAGAACGGCCGCAAACTTGCAATCGCCGGAAAAAATCTGCAAAACGTGCTTCAGCTGGGGCGCAAGCTCGGCTATATTGAAGCCGAAGATGAAATGTTTATTCCTGTGCAGGATGTGAAAAAATATCCGAAGCGGGAAGTGGCAATTGTTACAGCCGGAAGCCATGGTGAGCCGCTGGCCGCTCTTACGCGGATGGCCAAGCAGGCGCACAAGCAGCTTAACATTGAAGAAGGAGACACCGTTGTCATTGCATCAACACCGATTCCGGGGCATGAATTGATATATTCTAAAACCGTCAACCTGCTTGCCCGAGCCGGCGCTCAAGTCATTTTCGCCCAAAAACGCGTGCATGTGTCCGGTCACGGTTCGCAGGAAGAATTGAAACTCATGCTTAATTTGCTGAAACCGAAATATTTAATTCCGGTTAACGGTGAATTCAGAATGCAAAAAGCGCATTCCAAAATCGCTGAAGAGATCGGCATGAAACGCAGCGACATTTTCTTGATTGAAAAAGGTGACGTCGTTGAATTCCGCGGACAGAATGTGAAAATCGGCGATAAAGTCACGTACGGAAACGTTCTGATTGACGGCCTCGGAGTCGGCGACATCGGCAACATCGTGCTGAGAGACCGCCGCTTATTATCACAAGACGGCATTCTCATCGTCGTGATCTCACTCGATAAGCAGAAAAAGAACCTCGTATCAGGTCCTGAGATCATTACGCGCGGTTTCGTGTATGTCAGAGAATCAGAAGGTTTAATTGTACAAGCTACTGAGCTCGTCCGCTCTATCGTGACTGAAGCGACGGAAACATCTGCCGTAGAATGGTCCACGCTGAAACAGGCAATGCGTGATGCGCTGAATCAATTCCTTTATGAAAAAACAAAACGCAAGCCGATGATCATTCCGATCATTATGGAAGTATAATGTATACACAGCCGGAGCGCATGATGCTCCGGCTGTGTTTTTGTTCATGTCCCGGATGGAAATCATCATCTTTGTTCATAATACAAAGAGACATTCGGAAAGGGTGAAAGATAAAATGGATCATCGTATGGAAAACACCGAAGAACAGCAGCCCGAAAAATCAGATGCGAAAGACAGCATTATGAGCAAAATTCAGCAGCTGGGAGAGACATCTCTGCCGCAAATGTCCCAAGATACCAATATTCACTGCCTGACGATCATCGGCCAAATTGAGGGGCATGTCCAGCTCCCGCCGCAAAATAAAACAACCAAATATGAACACGTCATTCCGCAAATCGTCGCGATTGAGCAAAATCCGAAAATCGAAGGACTTCTGATCATCTTAAACACCGTCGGAGGCGATGTGGAAGCGGGGCTTGCGATTGCGGAAATGCTCGCATCCTTATCAAAACCGACCGTTTCAATCGTACTCGGCGGGGGCCACTCGATAGGTGTGCCGATCGCCGTGTCATGTGATCATAGTTTTATCGCGGAAACAGCGACTATGACCATACACCCCGTTCGGCTTACAGGTCTGGTTATCGGCGTTCCGCAAACATTTGAATACCTGGATAAAATGCAGGAGCGGGTCGTCAACTTTGTGACCCATCATTCAAATATTTCCGAAGAAAAATTCAAAGAGCTGATGTTTTCAAAAGGAAACTTAACCAGGGACATCGGAACGAACGTAGTCGGCAAAGATGCGGCTGATTACGGATTAATTGATGCCGTGGGCGGCGTCGGACAGGCGATAAAAAAGCTGAATCAGCTGATTGAGGAACGAAAGGGCGAGGAAGGAAGGATGATTCAATGATCCTTTATACCGTCATGCCCCAAGAAGTCGTTTACGGTCAGGATATAGAGCAAAGCGTGCATGAACAGGTAGATTACGCCGGTGTGCCGCTGCTAGTTGAGATGAAGGGAAATGAAGCCGAAGTCGTACAGATTTTAAGTACGAACCCGATGGATTTTCTGAATCCGGACATCGCTCCGGGACAAAAAATCAAGCTGAAAATCTAACCGGCATTCAGTCCGTTTCTCGGGGGCAAAATATGCTATAATAGGGGAATCCTACAGAAAAATGCAGCCGGCAAAAGGCTGCTTTTCTTCATGATGTATGATTTTACATTTTTTAACGCAGTAAGGTGATGAGTGTGGCAAAGAAAAAACGGAAATCTAAAAAGAAACAAGAGAGTAAGCTCAATCTAAAATACGAACTAAGCGGACTGCTCTGTGTTGCAATCTCAATTATTGCTGTTTTGCAGCTCGGCGTTGTGGGACAGACATTTGTGTACTTGTTCCGTTTTTTTGCCGGAGAGTGGTTTATTTTATGTTTAATTGCGCTCTTCCTTCTCGGAATTTCGCTGTTTTGGAAAAAGAAGAGTCCAAGCCTTTTAACGAGAAGAAAGGCAGGGTTGTACTGTATTATCGCCAGTATATTGCTGCTGTCTCACGTGCAGCTCTTTAAAAATCTGTCTCATCACGGGTCGATTCGGTCGGCAAGTGTCATCGGCAACACGTGGGAGCTGTTTATGATTGACATGAAACAGCAGGCTGCTTCCCCTGATTTGGGCGGCGGCATGATCGGCGCGGTACTGTTTGCAGCTTCCCACTTTTTATTTGCATCAACGGGTTCACAAATCATGGCGATCGTGCTGATCTTAATGGGGCTGATTCTTGTAACAGGGCGTTCACTGCAGGAAACGCTCAAAAAGTGGACGAGCCCCGTCGGCCGGTTTATCCGCGGCCAGTGGCAGGCATTTCTTGAGGATATGAAGACGGTCAGAACGAATATGTCTTCGCCGAAAACAAAAACAAAATCGGGCAAAAAACAAAAACGGGTTCAAAAGAAAAAAGAAGAGCCTGAACCGGAGGAAGAGGATGAGGAAATCATTTCGCCGATCATCCATTCAGAGCCGATTATTTCAAGCTTTTCAGACCGTCAGGAAGAGCACGCCGAACCGCTGATTCCGGAAAAAACGCAGGAGACGGCACAAGCGCCAAAAGATGAGCCTTCCGGCGGCGCTCAAGACAGTAGCGAAACGGCTGCGGCTCCGCCGATGACGTTTACAGAGCTTGAAAATAAAGATTATCAAATGCCTTCATTGGACATACTGGCTGACCCGAAACATACCGGCCAGCAGACCGATAAGAAAAACATTTACGAGAATGCAAGAAAACTCGAGCGGACTTTTCAAAGCTTCGGCGTAAAGGCGAAAGTGACGCAGGTTCATCTCGGTCCGGCGGTCACAAAATATGAAGTGTATCCGGACGTCGGGGTCAAAGTCAGTAAAATCGTGAATCTGAGCGATGACCTCGCGCTCGCGCTTGCCGCGAAGGATATCCGGATCGAAGCGCCGATTCCGGGTAAATCGGCAATCGGCATCGAGGTGCCCAATGCTGAAGTTGCGATGGTTTCGTTAAAAGAAGTGCTTGAATCCAAGCTCAATGACAAGCCGGACGCGAAGCTTCTGATCGGCTTGGGACGAAATATTTCCGGGGAAGCCGTGCTTGCCGAACTGAACAAAATGCCCCACCTGCTCGTAGCGGGGGCAACGGGAAGCGGAAAAAGCGTCTGTGTCAACGGTATTATTACGAGCATTCTGATGAGGGCCAAACCGCATGAAGTGAAGATGATGATGATTGACCCGAAAATGGTTGAGCTGAATGTGTATAACGGCATTCCTCATCTGCTTGCGCCGGTCGTGACAGATCCGAAAAAGGCCTCGCAGGCTTTGAAAAAGGTCGTCAATGAGATGGAGCGCCGCTATGAGCTGTTCTCCCATACGGGTACGAGAAATATAGAAGGCTATAACGACCATATTAAGCGGTCAAATGCCGAAGAAGAAGTCAAGCAGCCTGAGCTGCCGTACATCGTCGTCATCGTTGACGAGCTTGCCGATCTGATGATGGTCGCTTCTTCCGACGTGGAAGATTCAATTACGAGACTTTCACAGATGGCGCGGGCGGCGGGAATTCATTTGATTATCGCGACACAGAGGCCTTCAGTTGACGTTATTACCGGTGTTATTAAAGCCAACATTCCATCAAGAATTGCCTTCAGTGTCTCATCTCAGACCGATTCACGGACAATTTTAGACATGGGCGGCGCTGAAAAGCTTCTGGGGCGCGGAGACATGCTGTTTCTGCCTGTAGGCGCAAATAAGCCGGTGCGTGTGCAAGGGGCATTTTTATCCGATGAAGAGGTTGAGCATGTCGTCGATCATGTCATTACGCAGCAAAAAGCGCAGTACCAAGAAGAGATGATTCCGGAAGAAGTTTCGGAAACACACAGTGAAGTAACGGATGATCTCTATGACGAAGCGGTCGATTTGATTATCGGCATGCAGACGGCATCAGTCTCCATGCTTCAAAGGCGGTTCAGAATCGGATATACGAGAGCTGCCCGTCTGATTGACGCAATGGAGGAACGGGGCGTCGTCGGGCCGTATGAAGGAAGCAAACCGAGGGAAGTACTATTATCTAAGGAACAATATGATGAGCTCTCTTCTTAAAAAGGAGAGAGTTTTCACTGAAAATGTTATCACCAAAATCATTCCTATTTATTTTTTTATTAAAACATGATATAGTTGTCCCAATTGTTCAATAATTTATGAAAGTGGTTTACGGAGGGGAAACATGTCTACAAAAGCTGACAATCGTCACTTGTATCTAAAAGTGATTGAGCGAATCAAAGAGGATATACAAAACGGAATTTACACCGAAAAGGAAAAGCTTCCTTCTGAATTTGAGCTTTCAAAATCAATGGGTGTCAGCCGGGCAACTCTGCGTGAAGCTTTGCGTATCCTTGAAGAGGAGCATGTGATTATCAGAAGGCACGGTGTGGGCACTTTCGTCCATACAAAACCGCTGTTTCTTTCAGGTATTGAACAGCTCAACAGCGTGACGAAAACGATTCAGCAGGCGAACATGGTGCCGGGTACGATTTTTTTGTCGTCTCAGGTCATCACGCCGTCTGATGAAGATATCGCTAGATTCCGGCTTGAGCCTGAGCAGGAGCTTTTTTATTTGGAACGCGTGAGAACGGCAAGCGGCACTCCGGTCGTTTACTGTTTAGATACGATTCCGATGCACATTCTGCCGAATTCTTTCTGTCATGAACAGGAGTCTATTTTCGATCTTTTGGAAAAAAACTCCGGGTCTGTGATCAGCTATGCCGTTGCTGATATCGAACCGATCGGATATCACGATACGATTTCACCGGTTTTGGAATGCGAGCCGGAGACGGCGCTTTTATTGCTGAAGCAAACCCACTATAATCAGAATGATGAACCTGTGCTGTATTCATTAAATTATTTCCGGGCTGATAAGTTCAGTTTTCATGTTGTAAGAAAACGTTTTTAAGACAGACGCGTCATGTGTCTGTTTTTTTATTTGCCGTTTCAGTACATACTTTGTTTTCTGCAAGGCACAATAAAACAGGAAACAACCAAGTATAGTGAATGGGTGAATAAGTTGAGTAAGAAGAAAAATGGAACGAAAAATATCATTGCTCTGGCTTCTGTACCGCTCGTGATGACACTCGGGAATTCCATGCTGATTCCTGTGCTTCCGATGATTGAAAAGAAGCTGTCCATATCGTCTTTTCAAGTATCGTTAATTATAACGGTCTATTCGATTGTGGCGATTATTTGTATTCCGATTGCCGGATATCTGTCCGATAAATTCGGAAGAAAAAAGGTTCTTCTGCCTTGTCTTCTCATAGCCGGTGCGGGCGGAGCGCTTGCCGCGATAGCTTCCACCGCGTTCAAGCATCCTTATCCCATTATCTTGGCGGGGCGGGTGCTGCAGGGAATCGGTTCGGCAGGGGCGGCTCCTGTAGTGATGCCGTTTATCGGTGATTTATTCAAAGGGGATGATGAGCGGATTACCGCGGGGCTCGGCGATATTGAGACGTCTAACACTGCCGGGAAAGTAATAAGCCCGATTCTCGGTTCGCTCTTGGCTGCATGGTTTTGGTTTATGCCGTTTTGGTTCATTCCGTTTTTTTCGCTCATCAGTTTTTTTCTCGTATTGTTTTTGGTGGCAAAGCCGGAGGAACAAAAAGAAGCGCCTTCTATTTCCGAATTTGTGAAAAATGTCGGCCGCATATTTAAGCGTGACGGACGCTGGCTCTTTACGGTTTTTATCATCGGCTGCGTGATTATGTTTTTGCTGTTCGGGGTTCTTTTTTATTTATCAGACTCACTGGAGAAGAAATACGGCATTGACGGTGTGGCTAAAGGAGCGCTTTTGGCAATCCCGCTTTTATTTCTATCCGTCAGTTCATATATATCAGGCCGAAAAATCGGAAAAGACCAAGGCAAAATGAAGTTTTGCATCGTTTTCGGAATGAGTGCCGTGACACTGTCGTTTATCGGCCTATGGTGGAATCACAGTTTTTATTTATTATTTATCTTTTTGTGTGTCAGCGGTATCGGTATCGGAATGGCATTGCCGGCTTTAGACGCTGTCATCACAGAAGGCGTAGACAACGAGGAATCGGGAACCATCACCTCATTTTATAACAGCATGCGGTTTATCGGAGTAGCGGCGGGACCGCCGATCTTTGCTGCCCTGATGTCAAATGCAGGCTGGCTGATTTTTATTTTATCCGCTTTTTGTGGCATTGTGTCTGTATTTTTAGCGCTGTTAAATATCTCATCACAAGCAAAAGAAAAAAAGGAATCATTAAAGACGGTGTAATCTGCACTGTCTTTTTTTATTTTATTTTGAAGATTGACATGATACCGTCAAGTCGTTATCCTTTTTAATAGTTAAACATTTTAACTATCGGAAGGAGGGGGAAAAGGTGCATGAAGAAAAAGTAAAGCAGCTGATTCAGCGTTATTCCGATGTATACCTGCACGTCTTAAAAAAAATTGACAGCATTATCGCTGAAAAAGTGAACAAAGAGCTGACATTGGATCAATATTACATCCTCCGCTATATTATGCTCAATCCGGATTGCAAATCAATTGAACTGGCCGCGGTGTGCCACGTCAATAAAAGCGCCATTACATCTATGACGAACCGCCTGTATGAAAAAGGCTACATCAATAGAGAACGCAGCCAAAGCGACCGCCGGAGCATACTTTTAAATGTCACGGAAAAGGGGACGGAAGTATTTCACCGTGTGGAGCGGCGGATTGAGGAACTCGTCCGTTCATATATTATGTATTTTGATGAAGACGAGGCGGAGATGTTCGTTAATACATATGAAAAATTATATCGATTGATGATGACAGAGGAGGATCAGCAGACATAATGAAAAACATTATCCGAGCTCGCTGGATCATCGCCGCGGTATGGGTCGCCGCAACGGTGATATTTATGCTTACAGCGCCTGATATGGCTGAATTGACACGGGAGAAAGGGCAGATTTCCGTACCGGACGGGTATTCCTCTTCTTACGCCCATGAATTGCTTGATGAAATGTCTGATTCAGATGCACCGTCTTCTTCTGCCGTCATCGTATTTCACGAAAAAGGCTTAATGACAGACAAAAAAGATCGTCTGGAAGAAGCCGTCAGCACTTTGTCTGAACAGAAAAAAGCGCTTCAGATTAAAACGGTGACTTCATACTTCGGGGAGAAAAATGACGACATCAAAAAACAGCTGCTTTCAAAAGACAGACAAACGATGCTCGTTCAGCTGCAGCTTGATACATCCAAAAACGATATCCTCGAAATAAAAAATAAAATTGATAAAGAGCTGAAACCGTACGGCGTATCATACGGCATTACAGGCCAGTCGCTGATCGACGAAGATGTGTTAAAAAGCTCGCAGGACGGCTTAAAAAAGACTGAATATATAACGGTTGCCTTTATCCTGATCGTGCTGATTCTTGTATTTCGGTCAGTGGTCGCTCCGTTTGTACCGCTTTTATCAGTATTGATATCTTATTTAGTCAGCCAGTCGATTGTCGCATTTTTAGTCGATCAACTGAATTTTCCGCTCTCAACTTTTACTCAGATTTTTATGGTTGCGATTATGTTCGGAATCGGTACAGACTACTGCATTCTGCTTCTCAGCCGGTTTAAAGAAGAACTGTCGCATGGCGCTGATATAAGAGAAGCGATCGTCGTCACCTACAAAACGGCCGGAAAGACGGTTTTGTACAGCGGCGGTGCAGTGCTGATCGGATTTGCCTGCATCGGATTTGCGACATTTAAGCTGTATCAGTCGGCAGCCGCCGTTGCGGTCGGTGTCGCGGTGCTGCTGCTTGCGCTCATGACGATCGTGCCGTTTTTTATGGCTGTTTTAGGAAAAAGACTGTTTTGGCCTGTGAAGGGCGATATTTCCCATCCTCAAAGCAAAGCATGGGAAACGTCAGGACGGTTTTCATTTAAAAGGCCGCTCATCAGTCTTGCAATCGTTGCGGTATTCACCGTCCCGCCTATCCTTCTTTACAAAGGGTCGCTGTCTTACAACAGTCTTGACGAAATCGGGGATAAATATGAATCCGTCCGCGCGTTTAATACGATTTCAAGCGCATTCGGCCCGGGAGAACTTCTTCCGGCCACAGTCGTCATCAAAAATGATGAGACATTAAATACCGAAAAACACCTGATTGATATCGAAAAAATCAGCAGAGAACTTGAAAAAACAGAGGGTGTAAAAACGGTCAGAAGCGCCACGCGCCCTGCTGGAAACGGATTGAATCAATTATTTGTCACAAATCAGGCAAAGCAGCTTCAAGAAGGACTTGATAAAGGCAATACGGGACTTGAAAAAATCACGGACGGATTAGGGCATGCCGCAAAGTCGTTAGCTGATTCACAGCCGCAGATCGAAGAGTCGGGGAAAAGCGTCAATCAGCTTATTGACGGAACATTGTCTCTGAAATCCGGGCTTTCTGATATAGGAGAAAACCTGAATAAACTGCAGGCTGGCGTGAACGGAAATAAAGCCGGCGTCGCCCAGATGAGAAAGCGGATTGAAGAGCAAAAACAAATGCTGACTTCACAGCTCAAACAAAACAGCGGTCTCGCTTCAGAAACGCAAAACGCTTTAAAATTGGTAAAAACCGTCCTGCCGATGAAAGATGAAGCCAGCAGACAGCTTGCCGATTTGAACAATCAGCTTGCCCGGCTGCCGTTTGCAAAATTGGAAGCGTCAATACCGTCAGTCAAAACCGATCCCTCTTACCAAGAAATCAAATCGGCCTTTACGGGTGTACAGTCAGCCGTTTCCAAGGCAAACGCGGATGCAGAAGCTTTTTCTAAACAGGTCGACAGTCAAAAGGCTCATCTGCAGCAAGCGGAAAAACAATTTGCCCGACTGGCAGTCGCTCAGAAGAAGATTGACACTCAAATTAACGCAATGATCAACGGTCTGACCAGTATTGAAAACGGTCTGCAGCAAGTGTCATACGGACAGGGGGCTCTCGCAGGACAAATGCCGCGCCTTGAATCGGCGGCAGGACAGCTGGCGGAGGGCCAGAAAAAAATGAAGAGCGGTCTCGGTGATTTTTCTTCCCGGCTCAGCGATCTTTCTTCCGGCCTTAACGACAGTGTAAAAGGGCTTAAGAAAGTATCAAGCGGCATGATGGGGGCGAATGATTACCTGGGTGAGCTTCACAAGGCGTCAGACAAAGAAATGACAGGCTGGTTTGTGCCGAAAGACGCGTTGACAAACAGTGATTTCACAAGCGTGTTTAATACGTACATGTCAGATGACAGAAAAACGACAGAATTGACCGTCGTTCTTGATAATAATCCTTACTCAAATACGGCCGTTCAAGATATTCAAGCGATCAAAGCGAGCGTAAAAAGGGCCATTCCGAACACGGATCTGAAGAATGCTTCCTTCGGCGTTTCGGGAGTCTCCAGCATGAATGCCGATCTGAAGGAAGTATCGGATTCAGACTTCAAACGGACGGCAATGTTTATGTTGGCGGGAATTTTTCTGATTCTCATCGTGATGCTGCGCTCCCTCATTATGCCTGTTTATTTAGTGGCGTCGCTCGTACTGACGTATTTCGCATCCATCGGCGTAACGGAATACATCTTTACACACTTCTTCGGGTATCCGGGCGTAAACTGGGCCGTGCCGTTCTTCGGCTTTGTCATTTTGATGGCTCTAGGCGTGGATTATTCCATCTTTTTAATGGACCGTTTTAATGAGCTTAAAAAAGAAGGAACGGAACCCGCAATGATCAGCAGTATGAAAAATATGGGTTCCGTCATCATTTCTGCGGCGATTATTTTAGCGGGAACCTTTGCGGCCATGCTGCCGTCAGGCGTTCTTTCCTTATTACAGATTGCAACCGTGGTATTAACAGGCCTTCTCATGTACGCAATTGTGGTCCTTCCGTTTTTTGTACCGGTCATGGTGAAAATATTCGGAAGAGCCAACTGGTGGCCTTTCAATTTGAAAAAATAACGTTCAATGCCTCTGCCTGTTTTCGGGCAGAGGTTTTTTGTTTCCTTATAAATCCTCCAGTTGATATAATTACATCTGCGCACTCATTTTTGCGAATGCTGAAATTTGGTCATAATACATACTATGAAAGAATGAACGAAGGAGGTTTCACATGACTTACGTAAATGAAATGAAGTCAAAGCACGGCGGGATCACCGCCCACATCGTAAAGACCGAGAAATTTAAAACCGTTTCGCTGACGTTTAAAATGCTGGCTCCTTTAACGAAAGAGCTCGTAACAAAAAGAGCGCTGTTTCCGCATGTGCTTCTGCGCGGAACAGAAAGCCGCCCGAAAACCGCTGATCTGCGGTCTTATTTTGATGAGCTGTACGGCACATCCGTTTCAGCTGATCTGACAAAAAAGGGAGAACGTCATGTCATTACGTTCAGGCTTGAGATTCCTAATGAAAAGTATCTGAAGGACCGCACACCGTTATTGGAAAAAGGCCTTCAGCTTTTATCAGAGCTTGTCTTTTCGCCCGCTTTGGAAAACGGCGCCTTCCTGCCCCTTTATGTCACGCAGGAAAAACGGACGCTGAAACAGCGGATTCAGGCCGTATATGATGATAAGATGAGATATTCTAATCTGCGTCTCGTTCAGGAAATGTGCAAAAGCGAACCGTATGCCCTTCACGTCAACGGCGAGTTCGATGATGTTGAACACATTACACCGCAAGATTTGTATGAAGCCTATCAAAAAGCCATACGCGAAGATCAGCTGGACCTGTACGTCATCGGCGATGTTGATACAGATCAGGTGAAAACGGCCGTTGATACGTATTTTAAAACGGAAGAACGGGAGCTGAAGCCTTTTGAAAGAAGCGCGGCGAATGAACAGCCCGATCCGAAGGAAGTCATTGATGAAGAGGACGTCAAGCAGGGCAAGCTGAATATCGGATTCCGGACCAATACGACATATACAGATCCGGATTATCCTGCATTGCAGGTGTTTAACGGGCTGTTCGGAGGTTTCTCTCATTCAAAGCTGTTTATAAATGTCCGTGAAAAAGCGAGCCTCGCCTATTATGCAGCCTCAAGGGTGGAAAGCTTCAAAGGGCTTTTGATGGTCATGTCGGGCATTGAGGTGAAAAATTACAAGCAGGCCGTCACCATCATTGAAGAACAGTTTCAGGCTATGCAAAACGGTGACTTTTCAGAAGATGATATCGCCCAAACGAAAGCCGTTATTAAAAATCAAGTATTAGAAACCATTGATACGGCATACGGTTTAGCGGAATTTCTGTATCAGCAGGCCTCAGCCCAAGTAGAGATACCGATCGAAAGATTCCTTGATAATATCGAGAAAGTGACAAAAGAGGACATTATCAATGTCGGAAAGAACATTAAGCTGGATACGACTTATTTCTTAAAAGGGACGGGGGGAGCATCTTGACTAAACCGATAAACTTCGAACAGCTTCAGGAAACGCTGTATCATGAAAAAATGGCAAACGGCCTTGATGTCTATGTGCTGCCGAAACAGGGCTTTAATAAAACATACGCCGTGTTTACGACAAAGTACGGTTCCATTGACAATCAATTCGTTCCTTTAAATAAGGAAGAAATGGTACACGTCCCTGACGGAATCGCGCATTTTCTGGAGCATAAACTGTTTGAAAAAGCGGACGGCGACGTGTTTCAGGACTTCAGTAAGCAGGGGGCGTCGGCAAATGCCTTTACATCATTTACACGAACCGCTTATCTGTTCTCCAGCACTTCTAATGTGGAGAAAAACCTGGAAACACTCGTGGATTTTGTTCAGGACCCGTATTTCACGGAAAAATCAGTTGAAAAAGAAAAAGGCATCATCGGCCAGGAAATCAATATGTATGATGATAATCCGGATTGGCGGCTGTTTTTCGGCCTTATCGAAAATATGTATAAAGACCACCCCGTGAAAATTGACATTGCCGGAACGGTGGAGAGCATCTCACATATTACGAAAGATCTGCTGTATGAGTGCTACGAAACGTTTTATCACCCGAGCAATATGCTGCTCTTTATCGTCGGTCCCGTAGATCCTGAAGCGGTCATCAGCCAGGTGCGGAAAAACCAGGAGAAAAAGCCGTTTACAGACCAGCCTGAAATCAAACGTGAAGAAGTTCAGGAGCAGGAAGCGGTCTTCCGCCGGGAGCAGGAGTTAAAAATGAACGTGCAAGGCTCAAAATGTCTTGTCGGTTTAAAGGCGAAAGACCCTTATAAAACGGGGCGGGAGCTGTTGAAGCACGAGCTCAGCATGAACCTCATGCTTGAATGTCTCTTCGGAAAAAGCTCACCGCATTACGGTGACTTGTACGACAAAGGCTACATTGATGAAACCTTCAGCTTTGATTACACGGCTGAATACGGATTCGGTTTTGCCTCTGTCGGCGGAGATACACCGGAGCCGGATAAGCTCGCTGACGAATTAAAACACATGCTGCTTGATGCGGAATCAGCCGTGACTGCGGAAAAACTTGACCTTGCGAGAAAAAAGAAGATCGGGTCATTCTTAAAAGCGCTCAATTCGCCTGAATATATCGCCAACCAATTCACACGCTACGCCTTTTTAGATATGAGTCTGTTTGATGTCGTAACCGTACTGGAGCAGATTACGCTGGAAGACGTAAAGCGGGTCATTAAGGAAGAAATATCAGAAGACAGGCTGACAGTCTGCAAAGTCGTGCCAAAATCATAACAAAAACATCCCTCACGCCCTGAGGGATGTTTGTCTGGGGAAAGAAGGAGTATTGATTGATGAAACAGACAGCGCTCGTAACCGGAGCAAGCGGCGGAATCGGACAAAGTATAAGTGAAGTCCTCGCAAAAAACGGGTATGACGTCCTCTTGCATTATCATTCTAATAAGGAAACCGCACACAGGCTTGCGGAAAGGCTGAGCGCATCATTCGGCGTAAAAGCCTCCGTTATTCAGGCGGATCTGTCCTCACCGGATGGCGCGGAGACACTCAGCCGTTCCGTTAAGCAGCCTGTGGACGCTCTGATATTAAACAGCGGCAAAAGTCATTTCGGCCTGATTACGGACGTTACGGATGACACGGCGCGGGAGATGGTGCAGCTGCATGTGACGAGTCCGTTTCTTTTGGCGCGTAATCTGGTGCCCGGCATGATACGGAAAAAAAGCGGCGGCATCGTCGCGATCGGTTCCGTCTGGGGAGAAACAGGGGCATCGTGCGAGGTATTATACAGCATGGTCAAGGGAGCGCAGCATTCGTTCGTCAAAGCGCTTGCCAAAGAGCTTGCTCCGAGCGGCGTCCGCGTGAATGGAGTCTCGCCGGGCGCCGTTGATACAAATATGCTTGATCAGTTCACGTCTGATGAAAAAGAAGCGTTGGCAGAGGAAATTCCCGCGGGCCGGCTGGCAAAGCCGGAGGAAATCGCCGAAGCGGCGGTCTTTTTATTATCGGAAAAGGCTTCCTATATTACGGGGCATATATTATCCGTAAACGGCGGCTGGCACTGCTGAAAAAAATGTGTGTATAGTTTGCATCTGTACGGACAAAATAATTTTGTAACAACAGATGAAATGGAGGAACCCAACATGTCAGTATTAGAAAACTGGGATAATTGGAAGAATTTCCTTGGCGACAGATTGAACTATGCGCAGGAAAAAGGGATGAGTGATGAAACGATCACTGACCTCGCTACAGAAATCGGCGGTTACCTTGCGAACGAAGTCGACTCGAAAAACCATCAGGAAAAAGTGCTTGCTGATCTTTGGAGCGTTGCTTCTGAAGATGAACAGCGCGCCATCGCAAATATGATGGTGAAGCTTGTTGAAAATAACAGCACTCATTAAGAGGGGGGATTTCTCCTCTCTTTTTTTATGTTTTCCTCTATAGAGCAACATTCTTCTTTCTAATTAGAGAAAAATGTTTTATGATAAAGGAAGGTAAAAATTTGCCACAATGGAGGGGGTATATCATTTGGCAAAGCTCGAATGGTATTTTGAATATGAAATTCAAGTGAACCGCCCCGGCCTGCTCGGGGATATTTCATCTCTTCTCGGGATGCTGTCAATTAATATTGTCACAATTAACGGTGTCGACCTTTCCAGAAGGGGAATGCTGCTCAGATGCCGGCATATAGATCAAATTAAACGATTGGAATCAATTTTAAAAACAATGGAGACCATTAAAGTAACGAAGCTGAGAGAACCGAGGCTTCGCGACCGTCTCGCAGTCCGCCACGGAAGATACATTCAGCGTGATGCCGATGACAAAAAAACCTTCCGTTTTGAAAGGGACGAGCTCGGTCTTCTGGTTGACTTTATGGCCGAGCTGTTTAAAAAAGAAGGACACAAACTGATCGGAATCCGGGGAATGCCGAGGGTCGGAAAAACGGAGTCCATTGTTGCGTCAAGCGTTTGCGCCAGCAAAAGATGGCTTTTCGTATCATCAACGCTGCTAAAACAAACGATCCGGAGCCAGCTGGTTGCCGATGAATACAGCACGGAAAACGTGTTTATCCTCGACGGCATCGTTTCGACAAGACGGGGATCTGAGCGCCATCTTCAGCTCGTCAGTGAAATTATGCGGCTTCCGGCGACAAAGGTCGTGGAGCACCCCGATATTTTTGTTCAAAATTCGGAGTATACGCTCGATGATTTCGATTATATTATCGAACTCAGAAATGATCCTGACGAAGTCATTACATATGAACATGCAGAAGAACCGCAAATGTTTGATCAGACCGGTTTTTCAAGCTTTGATTTTTAATATTGGAAGGTGTTTGTTGTGACAGAATTAGCAATCCGGCTTAAAGAAGCCAGAGAGGAAAAAGGGATGTCGTTGGATGAACTCCAGGCGGCGACGAAAATTCAGAAAAGATACTTAACCGCTCTGGAAGAAGGCAATTATGACGTCATTCCCGGCAATTTTTATGTGCGGGCGTTTATCAAGCAATACGCTGAAGCTGTCGGGCTTGATTCAGATCAGTTATTTGAAGAATATAAAAAAGACATCCCTAACACGTACCATGACGATGTGTCGGAAAAAATCTCCGGTCTCGCCATGCAAAGGGAGCTTCCTAAGTCCGCTTCAAAGGCGGCGGAATGGCTTCCGACCGTCCTTGTCGTCATCGGTGTCATTATCGTCATCGCGATCATTTATGCGATTATTCAGCTCGGAATGAGCAAATCCGGGCAGACAGACGGAGATAAAGCCGTCACCCAAAGTGAGAGCAAATATGAGATTCCTAAGGATTCTGCGCTGAAAAACGACGGCAATACAAATGACGAAGCGCAATCTGACAGCAAAAAAGACAAAAAGGACACAAAAGCGTCAGAGCAGAAAAAGAAAGAAAAAAGCAGTGAAAAGACGGAGATCAAAGCGGCCGGAACGGAAGGCTCAGCTTCTTCATACAACGTCTCCGGGGCAGATAAGTATAAGCTTGAACTGATTGCTTCTGACAGCGCATGGATCCGCGTCCGTGATGACAGCGGCGGTTCCTTAAAAGAAGGAACGCTGCAAAAAGGCGAAACCTTTAAAAAAGACGTCACGGATCAAAAGCAGATTGAAATCCGCACGGGCTATGCCCCTAACCTGAAAATTAAAATCAACGGAGAGGTTCTGTCCTATGAACTCAATCCGCATGATGTGATGGCGCAGACCATCACAATCAAGATGAAAAAATAAAAGGGGAAAAAGTCATCTGAACGATTAAGATGACTTTTTCTTCACGTCCGAGTACATATTATTGGAGGGGCTTTATGTTTAACTTACCGAATAAAATCACACTGGCAAGAATCGCTTTAATTCCTGTATTTATGATTATCATGCTTGTTCCTTTTCAGTGGGGCAGCGTTCATATAGGGGATGAATCGATTCCGGTCGCGCATCTTACGGGAGCTGTTTTATTCATTATCGCATCAACGACTGACTGGGTGGATGGCTACTACGCCAGAAAACTGAACCTCGTGACAAACTTCGGGAAATTTTTAGATCCGCTGGCTGACAAACTGCTGGTATCCGCGGCATTAATTACGCTTGTGCAGTTTGACCTTGCGCCGGCGTGGATGGTCATCATCATCATCAGCCGCGAATTTGCCGTAACGGGATTAAGACTTGTGCTGGCGGGAACGGGGGAAGTTGTAGCCGCCAATATGCTGGGGAAAATTAAAACATGGGCTCAGATCATCGCTGTTGCCGCGCTTTTGCTGCATAATCTTCCGTTTGAGCTCGTTTCTTTCCCGTTCGGCGATATCGCTTTATGGGTGGCCGTGCTCTTCACAGTCATTTCCGGCTGGGAGTATTTTGCGAAGAACTGGGATGCGTTAAAAACATCTAACTAAGAAAGAAGGACTTAAAGATGGAAATAGCAAAAAAAGCAGAAATCATTGCAGTCGGCTCGGAGCTTCTGCTAGGCCAGATCGCCAATACGAACGCGCAGTTTATCAGTAAAGAGCTGGCGGAAATCGGTGTAAACGTGTTTTATCATACCGCTGTCGGTGACAATCCGGAGCGGCTTAAGCAAGTCATCCGCATTGCCGAAGAGCGCTCAGACCTGATTATTTTTTCAGGCGGCCTCGGACCGACCAAGGACGATTTGACGAAAGAAACCATTGCAAACACACTGGGGCGCCCGCTCGTTCTGAATGACGAAGCGTTCCGGTCGATCGAAGAATATTTCGCGAAAACAAAACGGACCATGTCGCCGAATAACCGCAAACAGGCGCTCGTCATTGAGGGCTCAGACGTTTTGGCGAATCATTTCGGCATGGCGCCGGGAATGCTTGCAGAGCACGGCTCAAGGCTTTATATGCTGCTTCCCGGGCCGCCGAGCGAGCTGTGTCCGATGTTTGAAAATGAAGCGAAGCCGCTGCTTCTTAAAAAGCTCGGTTCTAATGAGAAAATCGTTTCAACCGTGCTGCGGTTTTTCGGAATCGGTGAATCCCAGCTTGAAGCTGATTTAGAAGATATCATTGATGCGCAGACGAACCCGACGATTGCGCCGCTTGCTGCTGACGGCGAGGTCACGCTGCGTTTAACGGCGAAACATGCTGACGAAAAAGAAACAGAACGGCTTTTAAAAGAAACGGAAGCCGCCATTTTAGAACGTGTCGGTGAATTTTTCTACGGATATGATGATACGTCTCTGGTGAAGGAGCTTTCAAAAGCATGCAGACAAAACAAAATCACGATTTCTTCTGCCGAAAGCTTTACAGGCGGCCTGTTTTCAGAGTGGGTGACTGATTTAAGCGGTGCGTCTCAACTATTTGCAGGGGGTGTTGTCTGTTATTCCGACAGCGTGAAACAGCATGTGCTCGGCGTGAAAGCTGAGACGCTCGCAGCAAGCGGAGCGGTCAGCAAAGAGTGTGCGAAAGAGCTTGCAGCCGGTGTGAGAAAGCTGACCGGAAGCGATATCGGCATCAGCTTTACCGGGGTTGCGGGTCCCGACCCGCAGGAAGGGCATGCGCCGGGCCGCGTCTTTATCGGCATTTCAGCGGAAGGAAAAGAAGAGGTGCACGAATTTAACTTTGCCGGCTCAAGAACCGGAATCAGAAAGCGCGCCGCTAAATACGGCTGCCATCTCATTTTGAAAATGCTGGATCAAAAATAAAGTTTTAAAGAGGCGATTTCTCTGATTTTTAAGTTTTACAAGGGAAATTATGCTCTTTTGCAGAAAAGCGAACGCGGAAAAAATCCGAATATGCGTTCGCTTTTTTCTTGGCAAATGCCAGTAAACAAGGTATAGTATATGTAGTGGCAAGATAAAGGAGGAAAAAATAAATGAGTGATCGTCAGGCAGCCTTAGATATGGCTCTTAAGCAAATAGAAAAACAATTCGGCAAAGGTTCCATCATGAAGCTCGGAGAAAAAACAGATACAAGAATTTCAACGGTGCCAAGCGGTTCCCTTGCACTTGATACCGCTCTCGGAATAGGCGGATACCCGCGCGGACGGATTATTGAAGTATACGGACCTGAAAGCTCAGGTAAAACGACTGTAGCGCTTCACGCAATCGCTGAGGTTCAGGAAAAAGGCGGACAGGCAGCATTTATTGATGCTGAGCATGCTCTTGATCCTGTTTACGCGCAAAAGCTCGGTGTCAATATCGAAGAGCTTCTGCTTTCTCAGCCGGATACGGGAGAGCAGGCGTTAGAGATTGCTGAAGCGCTGGTGCGAAGCGGAGCTGTTGATATCGTAGTCGTTGACTCTGTTGCGGCGCTTGTTCCAAAAGCTGAAATTGAAGGTGACATGGGTGATTCACACGTCGGTTTACAGGCGCGTCTTATGTCTCAGGCGCTCCGTAAGCTTTCCGGCGCCATCAATAAATCTAAAACAATCGCAATCTTTATTAACCAGATTCGTGAAAAAGTCGGCGTTATGTTCGGAAATCCGGAGACGACACCAGGCGGCCGCGCGCTGAAATTCTATTCTTCCGTGCGCCTTGAAGTGCGCCGTGCCGAGCAATTAAAGCAGGGCAACGACGTCATGGGGAATAAAACGAGAATTAAAGTCGTAAAAAACAAAGTCGCTCCTCCGTTCCGTACGGCTGAAGTGGACATTATGTACGGTGAAGGAATCTCCAAAGAAGGGGAAATCATCGACCTTGGAACTGAACTGGATATCGTGCAAAAAAGCGGTTCGTGGTATTCTTATGAAGAAGAACGCCTCGGTCAGGGCCGTGAAAACGCCAAGCAGTTCTTAAAAGAAAATAAAGACATCATGCTGATGATTCAGGAACAAATCCGTGAATATTACGGTTTAGACAATAACGGTGTAACGGACAAAGCGGAAGAAGTTCAGGAAGAGATGGAATTAGAAGAATAAAAACACGATCAAAAGAGCGGAATAAGCAATTTCCGCTCTTTTTTTTGTGTGTTTCAAAAAACACTGGCTGTTTCGGAAAATTTTATCTGGAATGTTACAACTTTTTTCACCCTTCACTCGTCTAACATCATGGCGAAAGTTGAAATTATATCTGAGGAGGAAAAAAGATGACGAGCCCCCGCCGCACAAGAATAAATAAAAAAAGAAAGAAGAAGCTGATGAAAACGGGAGGGCTGTTTCTTTTTCTGCTGCTTGTTACTGTTTTTATTATGATCTGGACCGTCACGGCGCATCATCGGGAGAAGGAATCCGTTAAAAGCGCTCCCGCCGCTCAATCTGATACTTCAAAAGACCAGACTCAACAGAAAAAAGAAAAGACGCAAAAAGAGAAAACACCTAAATCAATCGATCACAATAAACAGATCAGCAATTACTTGCAACAGATCGGGTTCAGCGGCACTGCAATGATCGTAAAAGATGGAAAAGTTGTGCTGAAAAAAGGCTTTGGCTATGCGGACCGAAAACAAAAAATTAAAAACAATCCGGAGACATCATATTATATCGGTTCTTCACAAAAAGCGTTAATCGCGACGGCTGTCCTGCAGCTTGAAGAAAAAGGGCTGCTGCAGACGAGTGACCCCGTCAGTACATACTTGCCGAATTTTCCTAACGGTACGCGCATTACATTGAAAAATCTGCTCAATCATACGTCTGGCATAAACGGGCATATTGAGGGTCAGGGACCGATTGCTCCAATTGATTTAATCAAGGATATAGAATACCGCGGAATTAAACGGCAGCCCGGGGTTTGGGATTACAGGGATTCCAACTATTCAGTGCTTGCTTATATCGTATCTCAAGTCAGCGGGGAGTCTTATGAACAATATATAAAAGAGCACGTGTTCAAACCGGCCGGAATGAAGCATGCCGGATTTTACAAAACATTTGCCAAAGCCAAATATCCTGCCGTCGGCTACAAAGTCGATGAGAGCGGCAGTCTTGTAACGCCGCACCTTCTGGACTTATCGCAGCTGTACGGGGCGGGCGACATGTATATGAGCGCTGAAGATCTCTATAAATTTGATAAAGCGATCGTAAACGGCACGCTCCTTTCAAAAGAAAGCTTCACAAAAATGTTTACAGCAGGAAGCAGTGCCGCTTACGGCATGGGGTTTTACATTGATCCGGGAAGCTATTCCAATCACGGTGTTATGCCCGGTTACAACATTTTGAACAGCTTCAGCCATTCAGCAAGCAAATATGTCATATTACTGTCAAACATTCAGAATAACGCTAAATTAGGACAGGTAAACAATAGAATTTACCAATTGCTTAACCAGGCGGACTAACAGAGCCGTCATTCACGAAAAGCGGATGAAGGTATGGTATGATATATACATGGGCGAAGATCCGTGCTGAAGGCGAATCGTTAAGCTGGCAAGCTTGACAAGTATTTCCGACACAATTACAATGAAGTTGTAACATTTGTTTTTTTAACATGATTGTTAAACCATTTAAACTTGACAAGGGCATGAGAGACTCATTCCCTGTGAAGGTTCTGTATGTTGAGAAAATCAGACAATGTACATGCCGGCACTTATTTAAGCAAAAACCAAGTTCATAGCAAGAGGAGGTGAAAGTATGACCCCAATGACGGTTCTCATCTCCATTTTGCTGACTCTGCTCGGTTTAGTTGTTGGCTACTATGTTCGTAAAACCATTGCCGAAGCAAAGATTGCGGGCGCACGCGGTGCTGCCGAGCAAATCCTTGAAGATGCAAAGCGTGATGCTGAAGCACTGAAAAAAGAAGCTCTGCTTGAAGCAAAGGACGAAATCCATACACTTCGAATAGATGCTGAACAGGAAGTTCGTGAAAGACGAAATGAGCTTCAAAAACAAGAAAACCGTTTACTTCAAAAAGAAGAAAATCTTGACCGTAAACATGAAGGAATTGATAAACGGGAAGCGATGTTGGAGAAGAAAGATCATTCTCTGAATGAACGACAACAACATATTGAAGAGATGGAAAGCAAAGTGGATGAGATGATTCGTATGCAGCAGTCAGAACTCGAACGCATTTCGAGCCTGACACGGGATGAAGCGAAACAAATCATTCTTGACCGGGTTGAAAATGAGCTTTCACATGACATCGCCATCATGACAAAAGAAACCGAAAACCGTGCGAAAGAAGAGGCAGATAAAAAGGCGAAAAACATTCTGTCGCTTGCTTTGCAGCGCTGTGCAGCAGATCATGTTGCCGAAACGACGGTATCGGTCGTCAATCTTCCGAATGATGAGATGAAAGGACGTATCATCGGCCGTGAAGGGCGTAACATTCGTACGCTTGAAACGCTTACAGGTATTGACCTGATTATTGATGACACACCTGAAGCAGTCATTCTTTCCGGATTTGATCCGATCAGACGGGAGACGGCAAGAATCGCTCTTGATAAACTCGTTCAGGATGGCCGTATTCACCCGGCGCGCATTGAAGAAATGGTTGAAAAATCCCGCCGTGAGGTTGATGACTATATCCGGGAAATGGGTGAGCAGACGACGTTTGAAGTCGGCGTTCACGGACTCCACCCGGATCTGATCAAGATCCTCGGCCGGTTGAAATTCCGTACAAGCTACGGGCAGAACGTACTGAAACATTCTATGGAAGTTGCGTTTTTAGCCGGTTTAATGGCTTCCGAGCTTGGAGAAGATGCAAAGCTTGCCAAGCGGGCCGGTCTTCTGCATGACATCGGAAAAGCAATTGACCATGAAGTGGAAGGAAGCCACGTGGAAATCGGAGTGGAGCTTGCGACCAAATATAAAGAGCATCCAGTCGTCATTAACAGTATTGCGTCACACCACGGAGACGAAGAGCCGACTTCCATTATCGCCGTTCTGGTCGCTGCCGCTGATGCACTGTCAGCCGCAAGACCGGGCGCGAGAAGTGAAACGCTCGAAAACTATATCCGCAGACTTGAAAAGCTTGAAGAAATCTCCGAGTCTTACGAAGGTGTTGAAAAATCATTTGCGATTCAGGCCGGCCGTGAAGTTCGCATCATGGTGAAACCGGACTCCATTAATGATTTAGAAGCCCATCGTTTGGCACGTGATATCCGTAAACGAATTGAGGACGAGCTTGATTATCCGGGCCACATTAAAGTGACCGTAATCAGAGAAACTCGAGCCGTAGAGTATGCAAAATAAAGTGATGCTTAGCGCATCACTTTATTTTTTTGAGTCCCTGAAAAGGAAGGAATGGAATGTATGAGAATTTTATTTATCGGAGATGTTGTCGGTTCCCCGGGCCGCGACATGGTAAAAGAATATGTCCCGAAACTGAAAGCGAAACATAAACCGCATTTTACAATTATTAATGGAGAAAATGCAGCACACGGAAAAGGACTGACAGAAAAGATCTACCACAGCCTGATGGAAGCGGGAGCAGATGCCATTACAATGGGAAACCATACGTGGGATAAAAGAGAGATCTTCGACTTTATTGATGATGTGCCGCATCTTGTCCGGCCGGCGAATTTCCCGGAAGGTACGCCGGGCAAAGGCATTACCTATATTAAATCGAACGGAAAAGAGCTTGCCGTCATTAATTTACAGGGACGGACGTTTCTTCCGCCGCTTGATGATCCGTTTGCTAAAGCGGATGAATTAATAGAAGAAGCGAAAAAGCGCACGCCGTACATTTTTATTGATTTTCACGCCGAAGCGACAAGCGAAAAAATTGCGATCGGCTGGTACACAGACGGAAGAGCCTCTGCCGTGGTAGGCACCCATACACACGTGCAAACGGCAGATAACCGCATTTTGCCGAAAGGAACGGCATATATTACTGATGTAGGCATGACGGGTCCGTACGACGGAATTCTCGGTATGGACAGAGAAACGGTCATCAAGCGGTTTAAAACCAATCTTCCTGTCCGGTTTACGGTGGCGGAAGGTAAAACTACGCTGAGCGGAGTGCTCATTGACATCGACGATCAAACGAAAAAGGCCGTAAATATCGAACGGATATTAATCAATGATGACCATATGTTCTTTGAATAGGTGATCATGTGTTTATTTTATAAAAATATTAAAAGGAAAAGCAGGAATATAGCAACTTCTTAGTGAATATAGTAGAAATGGAAGGTAGCCCGCTATTTTTGAAAAGCATTGTGGGGATGGCTTTTTGGATAGCAACATCTAATAATGATTGTTCTAATGAACACTCACTTATCCATTGTAAAACTAAGGGGGAGCAGAAATGGAAATCTTAAAAGTTTCAGCAAAATCAAGTCCAAATTCAGTAGCAGGCGCGCTTGCCGGTGTATTGAGGGAACGCGGAGCCGCCGAAATTCAAGCAATTGGGGCGGGTGCCTTAAATCAGGCTGTTAAAGCGGTTGCGATTGCCAGAGGCTTTGTCGCGCCAAGCGGCGTAGATTTGATTTGTATTCCGGCTTTTACAGATATACAGATTGACGGAGAAGAAAGAACGGCGATTAAGTTAATCGTCGAACCCCGTTAAAAACAAAAACATGACATTCTCAACCTGCTTGCGTAAGGCGAGCGGGTTGTTTTTATTGTTGTCATATTTTCTCACAATATTATATTGATAGTACGAAGAGATGATAAATGGCTTTATTCATATAATATTCAAAAAAAATCACGCCCATTTTTCCGGACGGAAGCAGTTGTTTTCTTGGAGTGGACACTGGTATTTACCTCCTTTTTATCTCATGTTACAATCCAGTTATTACAGTGTTTTTTCGAGGAGGAGTGTACATGTTGGGAGGAAAGATGAAAGCTATCGTCAAAAATGAAAACGCTTTCGGAGCAACTCTGAAAGAAATTCCCATACCTTCCATAAATGAGAATGAAGTTCTTATTAAAGTACAGGCCGCATCTATATGCGGTACAGATGTGCATATTTACAATTGGGATCAATGGGCGCAGAAACGAATCAAAACACCTCAAGTATTCGGACATGAATTCAGCGGTATCGTAGCGGAAACGGGCAAGCACGTCACAAATGTCAAAATAGGTGACTATGTTTCGGCTGAAACCCACTTCGTCTGCGGTACTTGTGTCCCTTGTTTAACAGGAAAACATCATGTGTGCACCCATACAAAGATCCTCGGCGTAGATACAGCCGGTTCCTTCGCTGAATATGTCAAAGTGCCGGCTCGAAATGTTTGGAAAAATCCCGCTGATATGGACCCCGCCGTCGCTTCTGTTCAAGAGCCGCTTGGCAACGCGGTGCATACGGTGCTGGAAAGCAGCCGGCTTGCGGGCGGTTCCGCTGCAATTATCGGCTGCGGACCGATCGGGCTGATGGCGGTGGCAGTGGCTAAAGCGGCCGGTGCATCCCGTATTGCGGCCATTGATAAAAATGATTACAGGCTGGCTCTTGCAAAGAAATTGGGAGCCACGATCACCATTTCAGCTGATAAGGAAGATCCGCTTGAGGTGATCGATACCTTAACAGGCGGAGAAGGGATCGACCTTGTCTGCGAAATGTCAGGCCACCCGGCAGCTATCGCACAAGGATTAAAGATGGCGGCCAACGGGGGAAGGTTCCATATGCTGAGTCTGCCGGAACGTCCGGTGACGGTTGACCTGACAAATGACGTGGTGTTTAAAGGACTTACCGTCCAAGGCATCACAGGCAGAAAAATGTTTGAAACATGGCGGCAGGTATCGCACCTGCTTGAATCCGGCCTTGTTGATCTGACGCCGGTGATCACGCATCAGTTTCCGCTTGAAGACTTTGAAAAAGGGTTTGACCTGATGAGAAAGGGCCAGTGCGGCAAAGTCATTTTGATTCCATAAGGGGAGGGTTCAATAATGAAAGAATTTGAATTTCTAAAAGCAGAGCTTGATAAAATGAAAGAAAATAAAACGTGGCAGCAAATGAAACAAATTGAAACGAAGCAGGGTCCGTCGGTGGAAGTCAAAGGGGAAAACGTGATACAGCTTTCATCGAACAATTATCTCGGTTTGACGTCGCATCCAAGACTTGTCGAAGCGGCCAAACGCGCCGCGGAAGAATTCGGAGCGGGTACCGGGTCCGTCCGGACAATCGCCGGAACATTCACAATGCACAATGAGCTTGAGAAGAAATTGGCAAACTTTAAAAAAACAGAAGCGGCACTTGTTTTTCAATCGGGGTTCACAACGAATCAGGGCGTCTTATCAAGCATTCTTACAAAAGAGGATATCGTGATCTCTGACGAACTGAACCATGCTTCCATTATTGACGGGATCAGGCTGACGAAAGCAGATAAAAAGGTGTACCGCCATGTTGATATGGACGATTTGGAAAGGGTGCTGAAAAAATCAATGAATTACCGCATGCGCCTGATCGTCACCGACGGCGTATTCTCAATGGACGGCAACATCGCTCCTTTGCCTGACATCGTCAAACTTGCAGAGGCGTACGATGCCTTTGTGATGGTCGACGACGCGCATGCTTCCGGCGTACTCGGAAAAAACGGAAGGGGAACGGTTAATCACTTCGGGCTTGACGGAAGAGTCCACATTCAGGTGGGCACATTAAGCAAAGCCATCGGAGTGCTTGGCGGTTACGCCGCGGGATCGCAGGTTCTGATCGATTACCTGCGCCATAAAGGGCGTCCTTTCTTATTCAGCACTTCTCATCCGCCTGCGGTAACGGCCGCATGCATAGAAGCCATTGACGTCCTGCTGGAAGAGCCGGAGCATATGGAAAAGCTATGGGAGAACACGGCGTATTTCAAAGACAAACTGGTTCAAATGGGGCTGACCCTCACAAAAAGCGAAACACCGATCGTGCCGATATTAATAGGGGAGGAAGAAAAAGCCCAGGCATTATCAGACCTTTTATTGACCCGCGGCGTCTTTGCACAAAGCATCGTGTATCCGACGGTCGCCCAAGGAAAAGCGAGAATCCGCACCATTATTACGGCAGAGCATACAAAAGAGGAGCTTGACCGGGCCCTGGAAGTAATCCGTTCAGCCGCAAAAGAGCTTCAGCTTGTGTAAGGGGGAAATGATTCCCTCTTTTTTATTTCTTATTGATTCTTATTCTCAATAAGGTGTACAATAATAGGCTGGCGGTTGTGCCAAACGCTTTTAACCAGTATACTTGAGGGTGGAAGTTTCGGTTGAAAGGAGACATTCGAACATGAATGAAAAGCAAAAGCAGGAAAGCGGACAAGTGAATCCGGCGGACAAAAAATCCGAAAAGGATTACAGCAAGTATTTTGAAGCCGTATATATTCCGCCTTCTTTAAAAGATGCGAAAAAACGGGGCAAAGAATCCGTTCAATATCATAACGATTTTAAAATCTCAGAAGAATTTAAAGGCCTCGGTGAAGGCAGGAAATTTTATATTCGCACGTACGGATGCCAAATGAACGAGCATGATACGGAAGTCATGGCGGGTATTTTTATGGCGCTCGGTTATGAAGCGACAAATTCGGTTGATGACGCGAACGTTATTTTATTAAACACTTGCGCTATCCGGGAAAATGCTGAAAACAAAGTGTTCGGAGAGCTCGGCCATTTAAAGGCGCTCAAAAAAAATAACCCGGACCTGATTCTCGGCGTCTGCGGCTGCATGTCACAGGAAGAATCAGTCGTAAACCGCATCCTTAAGAAGCACCCGTTTGTCGATATGATTTTCGGCACGCACAACATTCACCGTCTGCCGGAACTGTTATCAGAGGCATATTTATCAAAAGAGATGGTTATTGAAGTGTGGTCGAAGGAAGGGGATGTCATTGAAAACCTTCCGAAAGTCCGCAACGGAAAAATTAAAGGCTGGGTCAACATTATGTACGGCTGTGACAAGTTCTGCACATACTGCATCGTACCGTATACCCGCGGAAAAGAACGAAGCCGCCGTCCTGAGGAAATTATCCAGGAAGTCAGAAGACTTGCAAGCGAAGGCTATAAAGAAATCACGTTGCTCGGTCAAAACGTGAATGCTTACGGAAAAGATTTTGAGGATATAACGTACGGTCTCGGTGATTTAATGGACGAACTGCGTAAAATTGATATTCCGAGAATCCGATTCACGACGAGTCATCCGCGTGACTTTGATGATCATCTGATCGAGGTGCTCGCCAAAGGCGGCAACCTTCTTGACCATATCCATCTTCCGGTTCAATCAGGAAGCTCAGCGATGTTAAAAATGATGGCGCGCAAATATGACAGAGAACGCTATCTGGAGCTTGTCGGAAAAATTAAAGCGGCGATGCCGAACGCTTCACTGACGACCGATATTATTGTCGGTTTTCCGAATGAAACCGATGAACAATTTGAAGAAACGCTTTCGTTATATCGCGAAGTGGAATTTGACAGCGCATATACGTTTATTTACTCTCCTCGTGAAGGCACGCCGGCAGCGAAGATGAAAGACAATGTTCCGATGAGGGTCAAGAAAGAACGTCTTCAGCGCCTCAATGATTTGGTGAAAGAAATTTCAGCCAAAAAAATGAAGGAATATGAAGGCAGGACTGTCGAAGTATTAGTTGAGGGAGAAAGCAAAAATAACCCTGACATTCTTGCCGGCTATACGGAAAAAAGCAAGCTCGTCAACTTCAAAGGGCCGAAAGACGCCATCGGCAAGATTGTACGCGTCAAAATCGAACAGGCGAAAACATGGTCGCTTGACGGTGTGATGGCAGGAGAAGCAATCGAGGTGAAATAATAATGACGCTTTACTCTAAGAAAGACATTGTACAGCAGGCTAGGAACCTTGCGAAAATGATTTCTGAAACAGAAGAAGTTGATTTTTTCAAACGCGCCGAGGCGCAGATTAACGAAAATGAAAAAGTCTCTGCGATTATTAATCAGATTAAAACCCTGCAAAAGCAAGCCGTTAACCTGAAGCACTACGAAAAGCTTGAAGCACTGAAACAAGTGGAAAGTAAAATTGACGCCCTGCAGGAAGAGCTTGAAGGGATTCCGATCATTCAGGAATTCAGAGATTCCCAGATTGAGGTCAATGACCTTCTTCAGCTTGTCGCACATACGATCTCAAATCAGGTGACAAACGAAATCATTACATCTACCGGAGGCAACCTGCTGACGGGAGAAACCGGTTCAAAAGTAAAACATTCGAATAACAGCTGTTCTATTTAAACACGGGGCCTTCGTCGGCCCGTGTTTTTTTGCTGTTTGAGAACTAATTGTAATATGTACTAAATTTTCATCAGATCACCGTTTTGTCCCATTTTACTGGAAAGTTTTATCATACTTAAAAGTAAAGTTTCTGGGCAGGGCTGCATACAATGAAACAGAAACTTTGTATTTTTATATTTTTATTATAAAAATGCACATGAGACAAATGCCCAGCATAAGATAACACGAAGAAGAACAAGGAGGCCTGCCGGAATGTCTGAATACAGGGAAATTATTACGAAAGCGGTAGTTGCGAAAGGAAGAAAATTCACCCAATGCACCAACACGATCTCACCTGGAGAAAAACCGTCAAGTATATTGGGCGGCTGGATTATCAACCACAAGTACGATGCCGAAAAGATCGGGAAGACTGTAGAAATTGAAGGGTATTATGATATAAACGTCTGGTACTCTTACGCCGATAATACAAAAACGGAAGTTGTAACCGAGAGAGTAAAGTATGTCGATGTGATTAAACTCAGATACAGAGACACAAATTACTTAGATGACGAACACGAAGTCATTGCCAAAGTGCTGCAGCAGCCGAATTGTCTTGAAGTCACCATTTCTCCTAACGGAAATAAAATCGTGGTTCAGGCAGAGAGAGAATTTTTAGCAGAAGTGGTCGGTGAAACGAAAGTCGTCGTCGAAGTCAATCCTGACTGGGAAGAAGACGATGATGATGATTGGGAAGACGATCTTGATGAAGAATTAGAGGACATTAACCCTGAATTTTTAGTCGGAGATCCTGAAGAATAAGTTGAGGCTAGGGGAGTTTAACACCCCAAGTCTCTTTTTTATATATAAAGATATCACTCTTTTGTTTATGTTATAATGGGATTCGGATAAGAGAAGATACATAGTGAGGGATTAAATGATGGCTAGTTACACGCCTATGATACAGCAATACTTGAAGATAAAGGCAGAGCACCAAGATGCCTTTTTATTTTTTCGGCTTGGTGACTTTTATGAAATGTTTTTTGAAGATGCAAAAAAAGCGTCACAAGAGCTTGAAATTACACTGACAAGCAGAGACGGAGGTTCGGCTGATAAAATTCCGATGTGCGGCGTGCCGTATCATTCCGCCGCGGCTTATATTGAACAGCTGATTAAAAAGGGCTATAAAGTGGCGATCTGTGAACAGACGGAAGATCCGAAGGCGGCTAAAGGCGTTGTGAAAAGGGAAGTCGTCCAGCTGATCACACCGGGAACCGTGATGGATGGAAAAGGCATTCATGAATCGGAAAACAACTTTATCGCTTCCGTTTCCGAATTCCGTGACGGATACGGTCTCGCTTTATCAGACTTAACGACTGGAGAAAACCTGGCCGTATTTATTGAGCGGATTGAAGATGTCATGTCAGAAATTTACTCAGTCGGCGCAAAGGAAATTGTCGTATCGAGCAAGTTTAACGAACATACAGCTGCTCAGCTGAAAGAACGGTGCGGCGCAACGATTTCCATCGAAGACGGGGAAATAACAGAACGCATTGAAATCGCAAAGCACTTGCCGGGCGAAGAGCTGACAGAGACGTTTATGCGTTTATATACGTATTTGCAGAAAACGCAAAAACGGAGCCTGGATCACCTGCAGCCGGTTCAAGTATATGAATTGGAAGAAGCGATGAAAATTGACCTGTATTCAAAACGGAATCTTGAGCTGACGGAAACGATCCGTTCGAAAAGCAAAAAAGGGTCATTGCTCTGGCTTTTAGACGAGACGAAAACAGCGATGGGCGGCCGGCTTCTCAAACAATGGATTGACCGCCCGCTGATCAGGGCATCCCAAATCGAAGAACGCCAGGAAATGGTCGAGACGCTGATCAATCATCTGTTTGAGCGTGAAGATCTGCGAGAGCGTCTGAAGGAAGTATACGATTTAGAACGTCTGGCGGGCCGGGTCGCATTCGGAAACGTCAACGCAAGGGATTTAATCCAGCTGAAAGAATCTTTAAAACAAGTGCCGAGCATCAAAGAGCTTGTAGGGTCTCTTAACCATAAAAAAGCAAAAGAACGCGCCGGCTTGATTGATCCGTGCGGAGATTTGCTTGACCTGTTAGAAGAAGCCCTTCATGAAAACCCACCGTTATCGTTAAAAGAAGGCAATTTAATTAAAGACGGCTATCATCAGAAGCTCGATGAGTACCGTGACGCCAGCAAAAACGGTAAAGACTGGATTGCCAGACTGGAGCAGCAGGAACGCGCTTATACGGGCATCCGTTCATTAAAGGTCGGTTTCAATAAAGTGTTCGGCTATTATATTGAAGTCACAAAAGCAAATCTTCATCTGCTTGAAGACGGACGGTATGAGCGGAAGCAGACCCTCACAAACGCCGAACGGTACATTACGCCGGAATTGAAGGAAAAAGAAGCGCTTATTTTAGAAGCGGAAAACAACATCTGCGAGCTGGAATATGAGCTTTTTGCCGGACTGCGTGAAAAGGTGAAACAATTTATTCCGCGTCTGCAGCGTCTTGCCAAACAAATGAGTGAGCTGGACGCACTGCAATGCTTTGCTACGATCAGTGAAAACAGGCATTACACAAAGCCCGTCTTTTCTGATAATGAAGTAAAAGTCATTGAAGGGAGACACCCCGTCGTTGAAAAGGTGATGGACAGTCAAGAATACGTCCCGAACAACTGCCTGATGGGCGATTCGCGGGAAATGCTCCTGATTACGGGTCCGAATATGTCAGGTAAAAGCACGTACATGAGACAGATCGCACTTCTATCGATCATGGCCCAGATCGGCTGTTTTGTGCCCGCAAAAGAAGCGGTTCTGCCGATTTTTGATCAAATCTTCACGAGAATCGGGGCAGCGGATGATTTGATTTCCGGACAAAGCACCTTTATGGTGGAAATGCTGGAAGCCAAAAACGCGATTGTGAACGCCACAAAAGACAGCCTGATTCTGTTTGATGAAATCGGCCGCGGGACATCAACGTACGACGGAATGGCGCTGGCACAGGCGATTATTGAATATGTCCATGATCATATCGGCGCTAAAACACTGTTCAGCACGCATTATCATGAGCTGACGGTGCTTGAAGATAAGCTTCCTCAGCTGAAAAACGTTCATGTGCGCGCAGAGGAATATAACGGAACGGTCGTGTTTCTCCATCAAATCAAAGAAGGAGCCGCAGATAAAAGTTACGGCATTCATGTCGCCCAGCTTGCCGAGCTTCCGGACGATCTGATCAGCCGCGCGCAGGAGATTTTGAAACAGCTTGAGCAGACGGGAGATAAACCGGAGCTTCCGGCGGTATCTGAGAAAAAGTCCGCCGTCAGAGAAGAACCGGCACAGCTGTCCTTTTTTGCTGACGGTGAAAAAGAACAGAAGGCACCGGCTGTTTCTAATAAAGAAAAACAAGTGCTTGAAGCCTTTAAGTCAATCAATATTCTCGATATGACGCCGCTTGAAGCGATGAATGAAATGTACAAGCTGCAAAAAAAATTAAAATAGAAAGAGGTGACGGACTTGGCAAAAGTCATCCAGCTGTCAGATGAACTTTCAAATAAAATAGCGGCCGGCGAGGTGGTCGAACGGCCTGCCTCAGTCGTTAAAGAATTGGTGGAAAACGCCATCGACGCAAACAGCACAGTCATTGAAATCGACATAGAGGAAGCGGGGCTTTCGTCGATTCGGGTGCTCGATAACGGCGAAGGGATGGAAACCGATGATTGCAAGCGGGCTTTCCGCCGCCACGCGACCAGTAAAATCAAAGATGAAAACGACCTGTTCCGGGTGAGAACCCTCGGTTTCCGCGGAGAAGCTTTGCCAAGTATCGCGTCTGTTTCTCATCTGGAAATCAAAACGAGCATCGGCGAGGGAGCGGGCACCCATCTCATTCTTCAGGGCGGGAATATCATTTCTGAACAGAAATCCTCCAGCAGAAAAGGAACGGAGATTATCGTTACCAACCTGTTTTTCAATACACCCGCCAGATTGAAATATATGAAAACCGTGCATACGGAGCTCGGCAATATTACGGATGTTGTCAACCGGATCGCTCTTGCGCATCCGGAAGTATCCATCCGTCTCCGCCATCAGGGGAAAAATCTGCTGCAGACAAACGGTAACGGGGACGTGCGCCATGTGCTGGCCGCAATTTACGGGACGGCGGTTGCGAAAAAAATGATACCGCTCCATGTCAGCTCGCTTGATTTTGAAGTCAAGGGCTACATTGCGCTTCCGGAAATCACGCGTGCATCCAGAAACTACATGTCATCTGTCATTAACGGAAGATACATTAAGAATTTCCCGCTTGTAAAAGCGGTGCATGAGGGCTATCACACACTTCTGCCGATCGGCCGCCATCCGATTACGTTTATCGAAATTACGATGGACCCGATTTTGGTTGATGTCAATGTCCATCCGTCGAAGCTTGAAGTCCGCCTCAGCAAAGAGACGGAGCTGCATGAGCTGATCCGTGACGGGATAAAGGAAGTGTTTCAAAAGCAGCGGCTTATTCCGAGCGCCCAGCTCCCGAAAAAATCAGCGCCGGCACCGGCCAAAAACGAACAGCAATTTATGACATTCGAGGAAAGCGCGCCTGAGCGGAAACTTCCTGAAAAAACGCCGGAGCCGTCTTACTCACCAATGAAGCTGAGTTCGGTCGTAAAAGAGCCTGAGCCGGTAATAATAGAAGAAGAGATCCTCCCGAATGAAGCGGATCACGGAGTGCCGCCGGAGATCGGTATGCCCGAAACGGCAGCGCCTGTTTCCGATATTCCGGAACCGGAAGCTGTCTCTGAAGAAACACGTGAAGAAAGAGTTCCGGTGATGTATCCGATCGGCCAAATGCACGGGACATATATTTTAGCCCAAAACGAAAACGGCTTGTATATCATTGACCAGCATGCGGCCCAAGAACGGATTAAATACGAATATTTCCGGGAGAAAGTCGGGCAGGTCGAGCCTGAAGTGCAGGATATGATCGTGCCGCTCACCTTTCATTACGCGGCAAATGAAGCGCTGATCATTGACCAGCATCAGCATGAGCTTGAAAGCGTCGGAGTATTTTTAGAAGCATTCGGCACGAACAGCTACATCGTCCGCTGCCATCCGGCCTGGTTTCCAAAAGGGGAAGAAGCTGAACTGATTGAAGAAATCATTCAGCAGGTGCTTGACGCCAAACAGATCGATATTAAAAAACTGCGGGAGGAAGCGGCCATTATGATGAGCTGCAAAGGCTCAATCAAAGCGAACCGCCATTTGCGAAACGACGAAATCAAAGCGCTCTTGGACGACCTGCGCCGAACGACAGACCCGTTCACATGCCCGCACGGCCGGCCAATCATTATCCACCACAGTACGTATGAGATGGAGAAGATGTTTAAGCGTGTGATGTAATAACAACGTTTATGTGAGACTAAACCGTTATTTGCCCACAAGCAGCCTTACTAGTTTGAATGACCCAGCCGTTCAGAGATAACTTTTGAGTTTTTTAATTTCTGGCATAATTGTTGCATCGGTATGCCGTCAATCATGAAAATGATTTGTTTAACATCCAGCTGCTTTTCTGTCATATAAAAATTGTTTTTGGAGAGTATTTGGGGTTGGCGATGTAGTATCCTGTGTTTGGTGTAACCGTCTATATCGTCAATTGACTGCATTAATAGTGAAATAATTGGAGAAAACGGTTCCTGAAAAATCTCATGTTATTTGTGAAGAATTTAAATAAAATTGGAATTTGGCGGGTTATACTATCCGCAAGTTAGTCAAGGGGGACTAGTAATTAGCCCCCCTTACATTTAGTTCTTCCTGCGGTTTTTTCTATTTTTGATCAAACTGAAAACCACTAAGAGAACCACACCGATAGCAACAATATAAAATGAAATTTCTGCTGCTGCGGTATTAATATTCTTAAGAACAAGGATAAGCCCTATTAAAACTATAGGAATGATGTAAGTTAGAATTCTTATGGCTTTTGGGCTCGGTTCAGCATTACTTTTATCTTCCATAGTTACCCCCGATCTTAACACTTTAGAAAATAATCACTTTAAAGCTTAACACAGGATAAATTTGTTAAACACCAACAATAGCCCCGTTTAAATGAGAAGCCTAAGAGTTTTAGTAATCCACCAAGCGGCTGTTGGGTTGCCAGTTCTTTTAGAGCACCCGCATAGCACGCATCTTCAACTGCACCAGTAAAATTGTCGATCGTATTAAGAATTATTTCAAAACGCCGATTCCGCCCATAGCGGCTTTAACTTTAGCAGGTATTGCATCCCAATCTGCTCTTAGTGCTTTTGCATCCCAGGGCAATTTACCTTGAGCGGTAAACTCCGACCCATATAACATAGTCTATTTGTCTAATGTTTAATATTTACTTTTTACACTTAATGATTTTATGTTAGTTTTGTTTTTGCACAGTAAAAAGCTGAGCGGCGCTTTCGTGAATTGTTGCAGCTAGGGCTGATTTGAAAAGAGTGTAAATCACGCCGTACTTTTCTAAGTTCAATTATGTTAATGTCAACATAACGTTGAATTCGGTGTAAGAACTAAGGTATTCTGATATATTTCGAGAGCCCGTATGGTTTCGTTTATCTTGAAGAAAAGGATTAAAATAATAATCTTGATTGCGGATCATTTCTAAAAACTGATTATCCCCTTCGGCAATTGCTTTTCAAAACAAAAGCTCAATTTGTTTTCTTTTTATCTGAAACCCATATTCATCCTTCATTTTCTGAATAAAATTCCCTAAAGAATTCATCTAAATTAATATTCTAATTTCCTTATATATCAGCATAGCAATTTGTAAAAAAGGTCCAGACTGGTGCTTTTGGCGGGAGCAGAAAGTTTTTTTAACTTTACCGGAAAATCCATGGAAAAACGTGGTGTCATCTGGTAAAGTGGTTACAGTCGGCTGGGCGGCGGCAGCAGTCTGCCCGGATCTTTTAAATGGGAATGGTGACAATGGATCATACATATGAAGTGCATCAAATCAAAACTTATCACCAGATGTGGTCCAACTATTGTTATATTATCGCAGACCGCTCAAAAAAATCTGCGATAGCGGTGGACCCGTCCTGGGAAATCGATAAAGTAACCGATAAACTGCATGAATTGGATGTTGATTTATCAGCTATTTTATTAACACATTCGCATTATGACCATGTAAACTTGGCGGAGCCGCTTCAGCAAATCTATCATTCTGATATATACATGTCGTCGGCGGAAATCGATTTCTATCAATTCCGGTGCAGAAACTTAATAGCGCTTGAAGACGGCCAAACCTTTGCGGCCGGAGGGTTTATCATCAGAAGTATATTGACCCCGGGACATACGGCCGGGGGAATGTGCTATTTGCTATCTGATCATCTTTTTACCGGTGACACCGTGTTTACAGAAGGGTGCGGTATATGTGAGGACAGGGGCAGCTCAGCTGAAGATATGTTTCACAGTATACAGAGGATCAAAGCCTCCATTCCCTCGCATGTGCGTGTGTATCCGGGGCACTCCTTCGGGGAGAAGCCGGGTCAAAAAATGGAGAGTCTTTTGAAAAACAATATTTACTTTCAGATTGAAAAAAAAGAACATTTTGTGAATTTCCGCAACAGAAAAAATCAAAAAGGGCTGTTTCATTTTAAGTAATGTGTAATTTAGTTCTATCTAACTAGCTTTTCTTTTGAGGCAAGGAACTTCTGAAATGGAATGGAAGTTATTACTAGATTTCTGGTGATGAATGGCTGAGTAACGGGAGTTTGCGGAAGAGAACGCCGGGCAGGCCGGATGGGACATTCTGCTTACGCCTGTTCCGAAAGCCCTGAGTCCGCCTTCCGACAGGGAAAAATAGGTATTATTCAGGAGTTCGCATAGGATAAATTAACTTGACATGGTATTTTTGTGAAGTTACTATCAACTTGAACATGCTTCTTATCTGAATCCGAGAAAGGATGGCTGAGAAAATGATCACATACTTATTCCCCGGACAAGGTTCTCAAAAGCAGGGAATGGGGAGCTCATTGTTTGATGAATTTAAAGACTTAACGGAGCAGGCTGATGAAACACTCGGATATTCTATGAAACGGCTTTGTCTTGAGAATCCGTATTCCAACCTTCACAAGACGCAGTTCACCCAGCCTGCTTTATATGTTGTAAACGCGTTAAGCTATTTGAAAAAAATCCAAGACAATGACATAAAGCCGGATTATGTGGCCGGCCACAGTTTGGGAGAATATAATGCGCTGTTTGCAGCAGGTGCTTTTGATTTTATTACCGGTCTGCAGCTTGTCCGTAAAAGAGGCGAATTAATGAGTATGGCCACTGACGGAAAAATGGCCGCTGTTATGGGGTTAACTGCAGCTCAAGTGTCAGACGCCCTTCAAACGCACGGATTACATACGATTGATATTGCCAATATGAATTCTCCTCACCAAGTTGTCATATCCGGACGCAAAGAAGACATTGAAAGAGCCAAAAGCGTATTCGAAGGATTAAAAGACGTTACGATGTTTCATCCGTTAAACGTAAGCGGCGCTTTTCACTCGAGATATATGAGTGAAGCAAAACAAGAGTTCGAAAAATTTTTACAGTCATTTCATTTTTCTGCTATATCAATTCCTGTCATTTCTAATGTGCATGCCAGACCTTATGAGCAAGACGGAATCCACTCCGTTCTGGCCGATCAGATCGACCATTCAGTGCGATGGAACGACAGCATCCGCTATCTGCTGGACAAAGGGCGGATGGAATTTGAAGAAGTCGGCCCGGGCCAGGTGCTGACAGGACTTATTCACCGCATCAAAAAAGAAACTGAAGCTTCACCCGCCATGTAGCGGAACGCAAGACAAAATTCTTATCTCACACAATAGTGCCCAGCCATACAACATCACGACCACTTCACCTGCACACGACATCACGAAACACTCACAAATCAATATTTTGAAAAAATAAAGAGCAAAAAGGAGAACAGATGAACCAGCCAATTGTTTTCATGTTTTCTGGACAGGGTTCCCAATACTATCAAATGGGGAAAGAGCTGTTTGCACATAACGCCGCTTTTCGGCAGAAAATGCTTGACTTGGACGATTTTGCAGTCAACCGTTTCGGTTACTCTGTCCTAAAAGAGATGTATCATACAGGCAATCGTCTGTCTGATCCATTTGACCGCCTTCTTTTCAGCCATCCTGCCATTTTTATGGCTGAGTACGCACTTGCATATACTTTGGAGCAAAGAGGCATACGTCCCGATTATGTGATCGGAGCAAGCCTCGGAGAGTATGCAGCGGCCGCTGTGTCGGGCGTGCTGAGCGCCGAGGATGCTTTAGATTGCGTGCTGGAACAGGCCCGAATCGTTACGGAAACTTGCCGTAACGGCAGCATGCTTGCGATACTGGGTGATCCGGCTTTATATCAAGATGATCCGCTGCTCGGCGAACATAGTGAATTGGCATCTGTAAACTATCATTCTCACTTTGTCATCTCAGGAGAGCGGGAACATATCAAAAAGATCATGGACGATCTGAGAGAAAAGCAGATTCCTCATCAGCTATTGCCGGTATCTTACGGGTTTCACTCAGCGCTGGTTGATCAGGCGGAACAGCCGTACAAGCGCTTTTTAGCTCAGAAATCAATCCGGACTCCGTTTATACCGTACATCTCCAGTGCGACCGGAGAGGCTGAGACCGATATACAAGCGGACTTTTTCTGGGATATCGTAAGAAAGCCGATTCGATTCCGCGAAGCGCTTCAATTCGCAGACAGCCGCCAAAAAGGATTGTATATTGATGCCGGGCCTTCCGGAACATTGGCCGCATTTGCCAAACAGATTCTTCCTGCAGGATCGGCTGAACGCATCCGTGCCATTATGACGCCGTTTCATAAAGAACAAACACATTTGCAGCAAATAGAAGACAGCATTTTATCACCGCCCGGAAGGAGACTGTAAGATGATCAGCTTTGTTTTTCCAGGCCAAGGCTCGCAAAAAGTAGGGATGGGGGAGAACCTGTTCGGCCGCTATCCTGAATTAACCGCAAAGGCCGATCACATTCTCGGATATTCCATTCAGGAGCTGTGCCGGGACGGAGAACGTCTCAATCAGACTCAATTCACTCAGCCGGCGCTCTATGTCGTCAATGCCCTCAGTTATTTGAAAAAAACAGAAGAGACCGGCTTGAAACCGGATTTTACCGCCGGACACAGTTTGGGCGAATATAACGCGTTATACGCTTCGGGCGCCTTTGATTTTGAAGAAGGCTTACAGCTGGTCAAAAAAAGGGGCGAACTGATGAGCCGCGCAAAAGGAGGCGGCATGGCAGCGGTGATCGGCCTGACCCATGAGCAGGTGACGGATGTTTTAAGAGAAAATCACTTGGATATGATTGATATCGCCAACATGAACACACCGCAGCAAATTGTCATTTCCGGATATAAAGAAGATATTGAAAAAGCCGCATCCGTTTTTGAAGCCGTAAACGGCGTAAAAATGGTTCACCGCTTAAATGTCAGCGGCGCCTTTCATTCCAGATACATGCTGGAAGCGAAGGAAGAGTTTTCACGCTTTATTGAATCTTTCCGTTTTAAGCCGCTGTCCATCCCGGTCATTTCAAATGTGACGGCAAGACCCTATGAGCAGAGAGAGCTGAAAGAGACACTCACCGGACAAATAACGGGATCTGTGAACTGGACAGACAGCATCCGTTTCTTAATGGGAAGAAAGAACATGAGCTTTGAGGAAATCGGTCCCGGAAAAGTGCTGACGGGGCTGATTCAAAGAATTACGGCTGAAGCGGAGCCGATAACAGATGAAATCAAAGTCCCGGCCGAGGCTGGAAAAAGCTCAATTACGGCGGCGTCTTTAGGGAATGAAGAGTTTAAGCGCGATTATCAATTGAAATACGCCTACTTGGCTGGCGGCATGTACCGCGGAATTTCTTCGAAGGAAATGGTCGTCAAACTGGCCGAAAAAGGAATGATGGGCTTTTTCGGAACGGGCGGTTTGAACATCGCGCACGTTGAGGACGCTATTTTGTCAATTCAGCATGAGCTTCGTGACGGCGGTTCCTTCGGCATAAATGTTGTACATAATATGAAGCATACAGATTCAGAAGAAAAAATGATTGATCTTTTATTGAAGCATGGGATTCAGAACTTGGAAGCATCAGCGTTTTTAACGGTTACTCCCGCTTTAGTAAGGTTTCGCGCTAAGGGGTTAAAACGCGGTGCCGGCGGACAAATAATAGCCCGTCAGCGGATTATCGCCAAGCTGTCCCGTCCGGAAGTAGCGGAAGCGTTTCTCAGCCCGGCGCCTGATCACATTCTGCAGAAACTTGCAGCCGAAAACAAAATTACCGCAGAAGAAGCAAGTCTGATGAGAGAAATACCTGTTGCGCATGACATCTGCGTAGAGGCTGATTCAGGCGGCCACACTGACGGCGGGGTTGCTTATAGTCTCATGCCGGCGATCATCCGTTTACGAGATGACATGATGAAAAAATACCGATACGGCAAAACCGTCCGCATCGGAGCCGCAGGGGGAATCGGAACGCCCGAGGCTGCCATGGCCGCATTTATGCTCGGCGCTGATTTTATTGTGACCGGATCTATTAACCAATGCACCGTTGAAGCAGCGACGAGCGGCCTCGTAAAGGACCTCCTGCAGCAGATGAATGTACAGGACACGGCCTACGCGCCGGCCGGCGATATGTTTGAATCAGGCAGCAAGGTGCAGGTATTAAAGAAAGGGCTGTTCTTTCCGACCCGCGCCTCTAAGCTGCATGAACTGTATCAGCGTCACCGCTCAATTGAAGAAATTGATGAAAAGACACTCAGACAAATAGAAGAGAAGTATTTTAAGGCAAGTGTAAGCAGTATTTATGACAAAGTGAAGGCTCATTATTCGAATGAAGACATTTCAAAAGCCGAACAGAATCCGAAACAGAAAATGGCGCTCATATTCAAATGGTATTTCAGGCAAAGTTCTGCTTCGGCGATTAAAGGAGACCCGGATGCCAAGGTAGACTTCCAGATTCATTGCGGCCCGGCATTAGGCGCCTTCAATCAATGGGTGAAAGGTACGGAGCTGGAGTCCTGGAAAAACCGCCATGCCGATGGTATCGGCCTGCGGCTTATGGAAGAGACGGCCTCGCTTTTGAATCAGAAGTTAGGTTCATTTTTGCAAACGTGTTGACAAGACGAAATGATAGATTGAAAACATGGAATATTCATAAAAGATGAAACAGGGAGGAACTGACAATGAGTAAAGAAAGAATCTTTGAATTGCTGCAGAACACAATCTACGAGGTTTTGCCTGATTTAGAAGGCGAACAGCTTTCACCGGAAGACCGTTTAGTTGATCTGGGGGCGGATTCAGTGGACCGCGCCGAAATTATCACGATGATGCTTGAAGAATTATCACTGCAGATCCCGCGTGTTGAGCTGACGGGAGTGTCAAACATCGGCGAATTGGCGGAAAAGCTTTATGAAAAGGTACAGGCTGTCTGATAAAGCGGTGAAACAATCGGAAACTCAAAATTCATATTGGAGGCGAAGTTCATGGCGGCTGCCGGAATAGAAGCGATAAATGTGTTTGGCGGGACAGCATACCTTGATGTCATGCAGCTGGCGGAGTACAGAAACTTAGACCCTGCCAGATTTGAGAATTTACTGATGAAAGAAAAAGCGGTGGCGCTTCCGTACGAAGACCCCGTTACATTCGGCGTTAACGCGGCAAAGCCGATTATCGACCGATTGACAGAGGCTGAAAAAGACAGAATCGAGCTGCTGATTACCTGCTCGGAGTCCGGCATCGACTTCGGAAAATCACTCAGTACATATATTCATGATCACTTAGGCCTCAACCGGAACTGCCGTTTATTTGAACTGAAGCAAGCCTGTTATTCAGGAACGGCGGGCTTGCAGATGGCGCTTAATTTTATTTTGTCGCAGACATCCCCCGGAGCGAAGGCGCTTGTCGTCGCGACGGATATTTCCCGGTTTTTAATTGCCGAAGGCGGCGATGCGTTAAGCGAGGATTGGTCTTACGCAGAACCGAGCGCCGGAGCGGGTGCCGTCGCCTTATTGATCGGTGAAAATCCCATTGTATTTCAGGCGGATGCGGGCGCCAACGGCTATTACGGCTATGAGGTAATGGATACATGCCGTCCGATCCCGGACAGTGAAGCCGGTGACGCCGACTTGTCATTGATGTCTTATCTCGATTGCTGTGAACAGACATTTCGCGAGTACAAAAACCGTGTGCCGGGCGCTGACTACAAAGAGACGTTTCACTATCTTGCCTTCCATACACCGTTTGGCGGCATGGTCAAAGGAGCCCACCGGACGATGATGCGCAAGCTTGCAAAAGCGAAAAACGCTGAAATCGAACAGGATTTTCAAGCCAGAGTAGAGCCGGGGCTCCGCTACTGCCAAAGAGTCGGAAACATTATGGGAGCAGCCTCTTTACTGGCTCTTGCAAGCACGATTGACCAAGGGGCATTCGGCACTTCTAAGCGGATCGGCTGTTTCTCCTACGGCTCCGGGTGCTGTTCAGAATTTTACAGCGGCGTTGTGACGCCTGAAGGACAAACGCGGCAGCATTCTTTCAAAATAGAAGAGCACTTGAACAACAGATACAGGCTGTCCATGGAAGAATATGAAGAACTGTTTAAAGGCAGCGGTTTGGTGAAGTTTGGAACCCGGAATGTCAAATTGGATGTGAATATGATTCCGAACATTTTAGACCATCATACCGGAAGCCCTCGTTTGTATTTGGAAGAAATCACGGAATTTCATCGGAAATACAGGTGGATCCCGTGACCTATGAAACGATAAACGTCCGTTTTCAGCAAAATGTCTGCTTCATCACCTTTGATCGGCCTGAAGCCAACAATACGATTAATGAGTGTTTAGTGGAGGAATGCCTGCACGTTCTTTCTGAATGTGAAGACTCCGTGACCTCCGTAGTGCTTGAAGGGCAGCCGGAGGTATTTTGTTTCGGGGCGGATTTTGATGAGATGTACCGGAAAATGAGGCAGGGAATGCAGCATGCGGAATCGCAGGAGCCGCTTTACCGTTTGTGGCTGGCATTAAAATCCGGGCCGTACATCACAATCGCCCGCGTCCGCGGAAAAGTAAATGCGGGAGGTGTCGGTTTTGCCGCCGCCTGCGATATCGTCATTGCAGAGGAGAGTGCTTCGTTCAGTTTATCTGAACTGTTATTCGGACTTTATCCAGCCTGCGTTCTGCCGTTTTTAATTCAAAGAATCGGATTTCAAAAGGCGCATTATATGACGATCATGACAAAGCCCGTGCCGGCACGCCAGGCGCTTGAATGGGGACTTTGTGACGTATGCGTCCCGGACTCAGCAACAGAGTTGAGAAAGCATTTGCTGCGCCTCCGCCCGCTGTCGAAAAAAGCAGTCGTCCGCTATAAAAAATACATGGATTCCTTAAACGACCTTGTTCATCGTTCGAAATCCATTGCTCTAGCCGAAAATCAAGCGATGTTTTCAGATCCGGATAACCAATCAGCCATCACCCGTTATGCAGAAACGGGGCGGCTTCCTTGGGAAACGGAGAACAGTTAGGAGGATATCATGCCGAACGCCGCAGTTGAACTGCTCGAAATTGAACCGGATATTATCCAAGTGACAATGCAGGATAAAGCCCATAAAAACGCCTTCTCCAAAGAACTGACGGATGGATTGATGGAAGCATTCACCCGTATAAAAAAATCGTCAGTCTATAAAGCTGTGATCTTAACAGGATACGGCCATTACTTTGCTTCCGGAGGCACACAGGAAGGCCTGCTCAGGATTCAGCAGGGCATCACGAAGTTTACGGAAGACCGCATGTACTCTTTGGCGCTGGAATGTGATATCCCCGTCATTTCCGCCATGCAGGGCCACGGAATCGGAGGCGGGTTTGTCATGGGGCTTTTCAGTGATTTTGTCATTTTAAGCAAAGAAAGCGTGTATACCGCAAACTTTATGAAATACGGTTTCACCCCCGGAATGGGCGCTACCTTTATCGTTCCGGAGAAGCTTGGGGCAAGCCTCGGCCATGAAATGCTGTTAAACGGCGGCCACTACCGCGGCGGTGACCTGGAGAAAAGAGGAGTGCCTTTTCCGGTGCTTCCTCGGCAGGAAGTATTAGACTATGCGCAGGAATTGGCCCGTGAGCTTGCGGAAAAACCGAGAAACTCTTTAATTACATTGAAAAGGCACTTGGTGACGCCGTTTCGCGAGCAGCTTCCGGCCGTCATTGAGAAGGAGTTAATCATGCACGATGAGACGTTTCATGATGATGAAGTGAAAAAACGAATCACGACGATGTACGGAGTATAAGACATACATCTTACATACAGATGAAATGGAGGCAGCTCTATGAAAAGTGATATGAAGGCAAGCGGGTTACTCAAGCCATCTGTCAGCTATGGAAAATCATTGCGGCTTTCAGCGGATCAGCCGATGACGATTCCTGAAGTCCTGCACAAAACCGCCGCGGCAGCGGGAGATCAAAAGGGCATCACATATATACAGCCTGACGGCACCAAAGTGTACCAGACTTACAGCGGCCTGAAAAAGATCGCTCTTTCGATTGTGAAAGGGCTCCGCCAATCAGGAGTGAAGGCTCAGGATGAAGTCATATTACAGCTCAGTGACAATTCCCAGCTGATTCCTGCTTTTTGGGGCTGTGTTTTTTTAGGAGCGATCCCGGTTCCGCTTGCGGCCGCTCCGGCTTATACAGAAATGAACAGCGGGACGCAAAAACTGAAAGACGCCTGGATGCTGTTGAATCGGCCGTATGTCATCACAAGCCGTGACGTGCTGCCGGAGATGACTGAATGGGCGGAGGAGCAGGAGCTTTCCGGGTTTTGCGCTTTGGCGGCAGAAGATCTCAGTGCGCACGAAATGGATACGGACTGTCATCATCCCCGTCCGGAAGATTTGGCGATGCTGCTTTTGACCTCGGGAAGCACGGGCACGCCGAAAGCCGTGATGCTCAGCCATGAAAACATCGTCTGCATGGTCAAAGGAAATATTCAGATGCAGGGCTATACAAGTGAGGATGTCACGTTTAACTGGATGCCTTTTGACCATGTCGGCGGCATCGGAATGCTTCATCTGCGTGATGTTTATCTCGGATGTGAGGAAATCAACATACCGAGCGAATCCATTTTGATGGACCCTTTAAAATGGCTCGACCTGATTGATCATTACCGCGCTTCGGTTACGTGGGCTCCCAATTTTGCCTTTGGACTGCTTGCCGATTTTGCAGAAGAGATTCAAACGCGGAAATGGGACTTATCTTCCATGCGTTACATGCTGAACGGCGGGGAGGCCGCGGTTGCGAAAGTCGGACGCAGAATTATGGAGCTTTTAGAGCCGCACGGTCTGCCGGCTAATGCCATCCGACCCGCATGGGGAATGTCCGAAACGTCTTCAGGCGTTATTTTCTCAGATGAGTTTACACTGGAAAACACGAGTGACGACGATCGTTTCGTCGAGATCGGTCTGCCGATCCCGGGATTTAATATGAGAATTACGGATGACCGCAATCAAGTGGTGGAAGAAGGAGAAATCGGCCGCTTCCAAGTGTCGGGTCTGACTGTAACGAGCGGATATTATGAGCGCCCGGACTTAAATGAGAGTGTCTTTACAGAAGACGGCTGGTTTGAAACGGGAGATCTCGGATTTCTGCGTGAAGGCCGCCTGACGATAACAGGGCGCACGAAAGATGCCATCATTATTAACGGTGTGAATTATTACAGTCATGCCATTGAATCAGCCGTTGAGGAATTGCCGGAAATTGAAACGTCTTATACAGCGGCATGCGCCGTCCGGCCGAATCAAAGCACGACAGATGAGCTGGCGATTTTCTTTGTGACATCTGTTCCGTTGGATGAGAACCGCATGACGAAGCTTCTTCATCACATTCACCAGCACGTGACACAGAGAATCGGCGTTACCCCTGATTATCTGCTTCCGGTCGCAAAAGAAGACATTCCTAAGACGGCGATCGGGAAAATCCAGCGCACTCAGCTGAAACATTCATTCGAACAAGGGCAATTTGATTCTTTACATAATAGCAGGCAAGAAGGCGGCAATTCAGAAACCGCTTCTGCCGAGAAAGATATTGAACGGGATTTTATCCGTTTTCTGAAAGAGGAACTTTCCATCGCGGATGAGCTCGTTGATCCAAATACGCCGTTTCAAAGTCTTGGCGTCAATTCCATCAAGATGATGAAACTCGCCAGATCAATTGAAAAAACGTATCACATCCGGCTGACGACAAGAGAGCTGCACAAAAACCCGACGATTGGCACTTTAGCGGCTTATACTGCTGAAAAAGCGGCAAACATGTCAGCGGAGCATCATCCCCAAAAAGCCGAACCGCCGGCAGAACGGGAGAGACGGCAAACGGCGCCAGCGCTTTCAGAAGTCCAAAAAGGGCTGTGGACATTGCAGAAAATGTCGCCTGAAACGACTGCATACCATGTCCCGCTCTGTTTCCGATTCACATCCGGAATCGACAAAGAGAAACTGAAACAGGCGTTTCAGCTCGTATTAAAGCAGCATCCGATGCTCAAAAGCGCCGTGAATGAAACAGACGGCGGGTTATATTTCATAGAAGCGGCAGATCCTTTTGTATTCTCGGAAGAAGATATTTCTGACGTCAATGAATCACAAATATCCGCTCTGATACGAAAAAAAGTGAAAGAGCCGTTTGTCAAAGAAGGCGGGCCTTTGCTGCGCGTGCAGCTGCTTTCAAAATCCGCCGAGGAACATTATCTTTTGACGGTCATTCACCACATCGTGTTTGACGGCATTTCATCCATTACATTTATTCACAGTCTGCTGGGTCATTATCAGGCGCTGATGGAGGGAAAAGAAGAGTTTGCGGCCGCTGCTCCCGGCATTCATCCCGATTTCGCGGCTTGGGAAAAGCGGTATTTAGCGGGTGAAGAAAGCAAAACTGCCCGCGCTTACTGGATGAAACAGCTCGGGGGCGATCTGCCTGACCTTCAGCTTCCGCCGACGCGCACGGACAGCAGTGTTCCGGAGTTTACAGAAGATACGATGACACGCCGTCTTCCCGAACGGCTGCTGAATAATATAACGGCGTTTGCCGCATCCCGTTCGATTCATTTGTCTACCGTCATGCTGAGCTGTTACATGGTGCTTTTAAGCAAATATACGGATAAGGAAGATATTGTGACAGGCATGCCTGCAATGGTCAGACCCGAAGAACGCTTTGACGGAGTGGTCGGCCATTTCCTCAACATGCTTCCCATACGGAGCAGAGCCGGACGAAAAGAAACATTTGCTGACTTTGTTCAAAAGGTGCAGGATGCCGTTCTGGACGGACTGGATCACTCATTTTATCCGTTTCCGAAAATGGTGCGTGATGTGCATGCGAACCCCCGGCAGAACGGTTCGCCTGTTTTCAGCAATGCCTTTTTCTATCAGAACTTTCTGCAGCATTCAAGCTATCAATCGATGCTTGATGAATACAAGGAATTCTCCTGTGAGTTTGTAAAAGACATTCATCAGGAGGGGGAATATGATCTTGTATTTGAAATGTGGGAAGAAGCATCGGGCATGGATCTTACGATTAAATACAGCACCGAATTATTCGACGAAGCGGGGGCGGCCAGACTTTTCAGCCAATTTGTACAGGCTGCTGAAGCTTTGACGGCGAATCCGGATACGCCGCTTGAGAACGTTTCTCTCATGACAAAAAGAGAGGAGCACATGATTCTTAAGACTTGGAATGAAACAAGCCGTGAATATCCGGATGCCTGCTTCCATGAATTATTCGAACGTCAGGCGGCAGAAACGCCGGACGCTTGTGCGGTCGTGTATGAACAGCACAAGCTGACGTACCGTGAGCTTGATGAAAAAAGCACGAAGCTGGCGCTCTATTTGCAGGCGCACGGTGCAGGCCCTGATGATCTCATCGGCATTTATACAGACCGATCATTGCATATGGCTGTCGGCCTTCTCGGTATTTTAAAAGCCGGGGGAGCGTATGTGCCCCTTGATCCTTCTTATCCCGCTGACAGATTGGAATATATGATCGCCGACAGCAGGATTTCAATGTGCCTGACGACAGCTGATTTAGAGCACTCTTTGAACTGGGGAGGCGTGCAGACCACTGCCATTGACCGCGATTGGTCTCATATTGAAAGTACAGCCGCGGAAAGAACGTCGCTGAAGCGGTTAGTGACACCTGACGATCTGGCGTATGTCATTTACACGTCGGGCAGCACGGGCAAACCGAAAGGCGTGATGATTCCGCACCGGGCGCTGACCAATTTCTTACTCTCGATGGCGAATGAACCGGGGCTTTCGTCCGAAGATAAACTGCTTGCCGTCACGACATATTGCTTTGACATCGCGGCCCTGGAGCTTTACCTTCCTTTAATCAAAGGAGCGGAGTGCAACATCTGTAAGACAGAAGTCACAAAAGACGCACGGAAGCTGAAAGAGCTGATTCAAGAGTACAAACCGACGATCATGCAGGCGACGCCGTTTACGTGGAAAATGCTCTTTCATTCCGGATGGTCAAATGAAGAACATGTGAAAATCCTTTGCGGCGGAGAGGCGCTTAGCGAACAATTGAAGCAGCAGTTTCTCGATACGAAAAGCGAGGCTTGGAATATGTTCGGGCCGACAGAGACGACAATCTGGTCCGCGGTGCAGCGGATTACGGAAAATGAGAGCGCGCTTACGATCGGGCGCCCGATCGCCAATACCCGCGTGTATATTATGGATTCCGGTCTCAACCCTGTTTTAGAAGGGGTGCCGGGAGAACTTTGTATTGCGGGAGACGGATTGGCAAGAGGGTATTTCAACAAGCCTGAGCTGACAGATAAAGCTTTCGTCAGCCACCGGCTCGAACTGGGATCAAAGCTTTATAAAACAGGCGATATGGCGCGTTTTCTTCCCGGCGGCCGCATTGAATACATGGGACGGATGGATACCCAAGTCAAAATCCGCGGATACCGCATTGAACCCGGAGATATTGAGAGCAGGCTGAATGCCCATCCGGCCGTACAGGAAAGTGTAGTGGTTGTGAACAATCACTCCGGAAATGAAAAGCTTTGCGCGTTTTATATCCGGAAAAACGGAGAGCCGCTTCCGTCTGCAAAGGAATTGCGCAATCATTTGAAGCAAGCGCTGCCGGCCTATATGACGCCAGCTTCGTTTATCCGTCTTGAAGAGCTGCCGCTCACACCGAACGGAAAAGTGGACCGCAAGCTTCTTGCTGCCCGCGATCTGACGGAAAAGCAGCCGGACACACAAACATTTTCATCATCTCATATCCAGCAGGCGGTACTGGCGATTTGGCAGGATGTATTGAAAAGCAAAGATATAGAGCTTGATGACCGCTTTTTTGATGCCGGGGGAGATTCGCTTCTTGCCGTGACTGTCACTGACCGGATGACACAGGAATTGGATTGTGAATTCAGTGTAACGGAGCTGTTTGAATACGCGACGGTAAAAGACATCAGCCGGTATATCGCTGAACAAAAACCGAAAGAAGCCGTTTGGGCTCCTGTACCGCAAAAGAAAGTGAATGCAGAAGACCGGGAACATCCGGCGGGAGAATTTCCCGATTATTACGAGGACAGCCTTGCGGTTATCGGTATATCCTGTGAGTTTCCGGGAGCGAAAGATCATTATGAATTTTGGAATAGCATCAAAGAAGGCAAAGAAAGCATCACCTTCTTTTCAAAAGAGGAGCTCCGCCGGTTCGGTATTTCTGAAGAACTGGCTGATCATCCTGGCTTCGTTCCGGCTAAATCAGTTTTAGAAGGGAAAGAAATGTTTGATCCCGGTTTCTTCGGCTTTTCACCGAAAGATGCGGAATATATGGATCCTCAGCTGAGAATGCTTTTGCTCCATTCATGGAAGGCAATCGAGGATGCGGGATATATCTCCAAAGAAATTCCGGAAACAAGCGTGTATATGTCTGCCAGCACGAACTCTTACCGCAGCCTGCTGCCGGAGGAGACGACAGCACAGCTGGAAACGCCGGATGGCTACGTGTCATGGGTGCTTGCCCAAAGCGGTACGATTCCGACGATGATTTCTCATAAACTCGGGTTGAAAGGGCCGAGCTATTTTGTCCATGCCAACTGCTCATCTTCGTTAATCGGCCTGCATTCGGCTTTTCAAAGCCTGCAGTCCGGCGAAGCCAAGTACGCCCTCGTCGGCGGTGCGACCCTTCATACGGAATCAAGCGCCGGATATGTTCATCAGCCGGGGCTGAACTTTTCAAGCGACGGGCATATTAAAGCGTTTGACGCGGATGCTGACGGAATGATCGGCGGTGAAGGGGCCGGCGCCGTGCTCTTGAAAAAAGCGTCTGATGCCGTTAAGGACGGCGACCATATTTATGCGCTGCTGCGCGGAATCGGCGTCAATAACGACGGAGCGGATAAGGTCGGATTTTATGCGCCGAGCGTCAAAGGACAGGCTGAGGTCATTCAGAAGGTCATTGATCAGACGGGCATCCATCCTGAAACGATCGCGTACGTCGAAGCTCACGGCACGGGAACAAAACTCGGCGATCCGATCGAACTGTCTGCACTTCAATCGGTGTACGGCCGATATACAGATAAAAAACAATACTGCGGCATCGGTTCAGTCAAAACAAATCTCGGGCATTTGGATACAGCGGCCGGAATGGCGGGCTGCATCAAGGTTGTTATGAGCTTATATCATCAGGAAATCGCGCCGAGCATCAATTACAAAGAGCCGAACCCGAATCTTCATTTAGAAGACTCTCCGTTTTACGTAGCGGAAGAAAAGAAAGAGTTAACCCGTGAGAACAGAGCGCACCGCATGGCTTTAAGCTCTTTCGGTCTTGGCGGAACAAACACACACGCGATTTTTGAACAATATCCGGATGCATCCGAAGCAGCAGACGCTGCCGGTCCGTTCATCATTCCGTTGTCTGCCAGAAAAAAAGATCGTCTGAAGGAGTACGCAAAACAGCTGCTGGCTTTTCTGGAAAGAAAAACGGACGCCGACCTTGCTGATCTTGCCTACACGTTCCAAGTCGGAAGGGAAGCGATGGAAGAGCGCGCTGCCTTTATCACAAGCGGCATTGCGGAGCTGAAGCGGCAGCTTGCCGATTTTATCAATGATAAGCCGGCTGTAACAGGCTGCTTCAGAGGAGAAAAACAGCAGGCGAAAGATATTGCCTGGCTTTCTGATGATGATGACAGCGCTGAACTCATTGAGAAATGGCTTGCGAAAGGAAAAGGATCGAGGCTCTGTGAAATGTGGAGTAAAGGTGTCGCCATCAATTGGCACAAGCTTTACAAAGACAAGCATCCGAAACGAATCAGCGTGCCGGTCTACCCGTTTGCAAAGGAGCCGTACTGGCCGAAAAAAGCAGAAAAGAACACATCTGCCGCACACAACGGAGTCTCAGTTTTACACCCGCTCGTGCAGCAAAATACGTCAGATTTGGCCGTTCAGCGGTTCAGCTCACAGTTTACAGGCTCAGAATTTTTCCTGAAGGATCATGTGGTCAGGGAAAAAGCGGTGCTGCCGGGAGCGGCATATTTGGAAATGTCTTATGAAGCGGTAAAACGGGCGCTTGGCGGCTTATTAAAAGACCAAGACAGAATAACGCTCCATCATACCATCTGGATGAAACCGATCGTCGTTCATGAACAAGAGCGCCAGGTCCATATTGCGCTGTTCCCTGAAGAGGACGGCATCATCTCATATGACATTTACAGCGTAAACGCTGACGATGAAGAAGTGCTGCACAGCCAAGGACGGGCCGAAATCATAAAGGCTGAACAAGATCCTGAGACAGACCTTTCTGCCATACAAAACAGATGCACAGCGGACATTCTTGATCCGGCGGCCTTTTATCGGGAAGGCCGGAGCAGGGGGATGTTCCACGGAAAAGCCTTCCAAGGCATTAAGTCCGCCTTTATCGGCGAGAAAGAAGTGCTTTCGGACATACAGCTTCCGGATTCTGTTTCTCACACAAACGGACAATTTACGCTTCATCCGAGCATCATTGATTCGGCTATTCAGACGGCGACGATCTGCATTATGCAGGAGTTTTCCGGACAAAAGCTGATTCTGCCGTTTGCGCTGGAATATCTTGAAGTCATCAAAGCATGCACGCCGACTATGCGGGCGCATGCACGCTTCAGTGAAGGATATCAAACCGGTGATTCCGTGCAGAAAGCCGACATTGACTTGTTCGACGAAACAGGAGCGCTTTGCGTGAAGGTGAGAGGATTCTCCACGAGAGTGCTTGAAGGCGATGCAGAATCGGCTCAGCCGCCATCAGGCTCGGAAAAGGTCTTGTTTGCACCGGTCTGGAAAGAAGCCGCCGCATCCGAGAAAGCCTCTGTCCATGCTGATGAGCATTTGATCATACTTTGTGAAGATGCCGGCCGTATAAAAGATGAAGCGGCAACCGGCCTGAAAGACGCCGAACTGCTGATTGCAGAAGGTGAGGGTGAAACAGCCGCTGAACGCTTCCAAAGCTTTGCGCAGACAATCGCTGAACACATCCGGCAGATCATCAGCGAAAAAAGGCAGGGCCGCATTCTGATTCAGACTGTTATTTCAGCAGACGGCAGCCAGCAATTGTTTGCGGGGTTAACAGGTTTGTTAAAAACAGCCGAGCTGGAATACGGAAAACTTGACTGTCAGCTCATCGAAATGGAATCAATCGGCGAAATGCCGGCTGTCGCTCAAAAACTGAAAAACGACAGTCATCGGCCGCATGATAAACATATCCGTTATAAAGGAGAAAAACGGTATGTGAAGGCTTGGGAAGAAATGCATCCCGCAGGGGGCGGCATCGTCTGGAAGGACGAAGGCGTATATCTGATTACCGGAGGGGCAGGAAGCCTGGGGTTGATGTTCGCAAAAGAAATCGCAGGTCGCGTAAAACATCCGAAAATCATTCTGACCGGCCGCTCAAATCTGACAGAAGCCAAACAGCGTGAGCTTGCTATGCTTCAGCACTCAGGCGCAAATGTCGTCTACAAAAAGCTGAATGCGGCAGACCGGCGGGAAAATGAAGCGCTGATAAAAGAGATTACGGCGGATTTCGGAAAGCTTAACGGAATTATTCACGCTGCGGGAGTGATACAAGACCGCTTCCTGCTGCAAAAAACGAAGGAAGAGTTCAGGGAAGTGCTTGATCCGAAAGTCATCGGAACCGCTTATTTAGATGAAGCCAGCAAAGACTGCAATCTTGACTTTTTCGTATTGTTCTCCAGTGTTTCCGGCGTTCTCGGCAATGTCGGGCAGGCTGATTATGCCGCCGGCAACGCGTTTATGGATGCATACGCCGCTTACAGGCAATCCCTTACGGAGAATGGCCTTCGGCACGGAAAAACGGTCGCCTTTAACTGGACGCTGTGGAAAGATGGCGGGATGCAGGCGGGAGACGAGACGGAGAGAATGATGAAAAAAGCTTTCGGCATGGTTCCGCTTCAAAAGGCGTCAGGCCTGGCTGCATTTTATGAAGGGATGGCTCAGGAAAAGCCGCAGCTTTTAGCAGCCGAAGGACACGCAGCAAAATTAAAACAGTCGTTCCTATCCGTTTCTGAAACTGAAAAGCCGCAGGTGCAGAGTATAGAGCCTGTATCCGCCGTTTCGGGAGACAAATGGCACGGTGCGCTTATCAGATTGGTCAGTTCAATTTTAAAAGTCGGCCAAGACGAGATCGATATTGATACGGACCTGAGTGAATACGGTTTTGATTCCGTATCGTTTACCGTCTTTACGAATCAATTAAATGAAGCGTATCAGCTGGAGCTGGCGCCGACGATCTTCTTCGAACACGGGACGATCCGCAGTTTAGCAGAGTATTTGACGGATGAGGCAGAAGCCGGCCTTCCATCTCAGCCGGAAGAAAAACACGATGCAGAAGAATCCCTTCAAACGCTTCACACCGCTTTGACAGCCATGGTAAGCGGCATTTTAAAAGTTGACCGTGAGGACGTTGAGACAGATACGGAATTGAGTGAATACGGTTTTGATTCCGTATCGTTTACCGTCTTTACGAATCAATTAAATGAAGCGTATCAGCTGGAGCTGGCGCCGACGATTTTCTTTGAGTACGGAACGATCAGCGGTCTCGCCGGATATTTGGCAAAAGAGCATCCGGGCCGTTTCGGCGAAAAGAAGAAAGAGTCTCCGAAAAAAGCGCAGCCAAAAGCCCAAAAACCGAAAATGCAGCGGAAAAAGCGCTTCGCAACGGTAATGAACGCCGCGGCAGCGACACAAAAGCCGCGCCGCTTGGACCCGGTTGCCATTGTCGGAATCAGCGGCCGATTCCCGGGTGCAAAGGATATAGAGGAATTTTGGCGCAATTTGAAAGAAGGAAAGGATTCGATCACAACCATTCCGAAAGAACGCTGGGATTGGCAAGCGTTTGATGGCGACCCGAATCTTGAAGGGAACAAAACGAATATCAAGTGGGGCGGCTTTATTGACGGAATAGCTGAATTTGATCCGCTGTTCTTTGGGATTTCACCGCGGGAAGCCCAATATTTAGATCCGCAGCAGCGGCTGTTATTGACTTATGCATGGCGGGCGATAGAAGATGCGGGCTGTAAGCCGGAAAGCCTTTCCGGCACAAATACGGGCGTCTTTATCGGCACCGGAAATACCGGTTATAAAGATTTGTTCACAAGGGCAGGTCTTGCGCCGGAAGGACATGCGGCGACAGGCAGCATGATTCCTTCCATAGGTCCGAACCGTTTGAGCTATTTGTTAAATCTTCACGGGCCGAGCGAGCCGATTGAAACGGCATGTTCAAGCTCGCTTGTGGCGATTCACCGGGCGGTATCCGCTATAGAAAACGGAGAATGCGACATGGCGATTGCCGGGGGAATCAATACGATTCTGACGGAAGAAGCGCATATCAGCTACAGCAAAGCAGGCATGCTCAGTAAAGACGGAAAATGCAAAACCTTCTCCAAAGATGCCAACGGGTATGTCAGAGGAGAAGGCGCGGGAATTCTGATGCTGAAGAAACTGACAGATGCAGAACGTGACGGCAATCCGATTTACGGCGTGATCCGCGGTACGGCTGAAAACCACGGCGGCCGGGCGAATACGTTAACCTCGCCGAATCCGAAACTGCAGGCTGATTTATTGGTGAAAGCATACCGGAAAGCGGGAGTGGACCCGAGCACCGTCACGTATATTGAAGCGCACGGTACAGGAACGGAATTGGGCGACCCGATTGAAATAAACGGTCTGAAAGCGGCGTTTCACGAGCTGGCGAAAACAAATCAAGAGCCTGAAGTCTCCGGTCACCGCTGCGGCATCGGTTCGGTCAAAAGCAATATCGGCCATTTAGAGCTTGCCGCGGGGGTATCAGGCGTGATGAAAGTGCTTTTGCAAATGAAGCACAAAACGCTGGTGAAAAGCCTGCATTGCGAGACGATCAATCCGTACATTCAGCTCGATGACAGTCCTTTCTACATCGTGCGGGAAAATCAGGAATGGACGGCAGCAAAAGATAGAAACGGAAATGCCATTCCGCGCCGGGCCGGGGTCAGCTCGTTTGGCATCGGCGGGGTCAACGCCCATATCATCATTGAAGAGTATGTCCCGAAAGCAGCCGCTCAGCCTGAGCACAGCCCGGAAAATCCGGCAATCATCCTTTTGTCCGCCAAATCAAAAGAAAAACTGTTTGAACAGGCGCAGCAGCTGCAAAAAGCGATCCGTCAAACGCCGTATACAGATCAAGACTTGGCTGGCGTCGCTTATACGCTGCAAACCGGAAGGGACGAAATGGAAGAGCGCTTGGCCATTCTTGCAGCGACGATGGCGGAATTGGAAACAAAGCTGGAAGCATTTACGAAAAATGAGAAAAACATCGCCGGGCTGTATACCGGCCAGTCTCACCGCAATAAAGATACGTTTGCCTTGTTCACGGCAGATGAAGATATGGACATCGTCATTGACGCCTGGATTAAAAAAGGCAAATTCGCCAAGCTGGCAGAGGTATGGGTGAAAGGCGGCGTATTGAATTGGAACCGGCTGTATGAAAAGGGTACGCCGCGTTTACTCAGTCTTCCGTCTTATCCGTTCGCAAAAGACACATATTGGGTGCCTGAGAATCCTGACAAAAAGAAGGTCCATACAGAGGAACGGATGAAACGTATTTTGACGAAACAATGGGAACTGAGCCCGCTCGAACTGCGTGAACCGTGCGCACGTTCCGTTGCGATTTTGACAGGCGGGGACACGATCAATCTCGCAGAAGAGATCGCAGCGCATATGCCGAATCACCGTATCATCACATCATCAGACCTTACCGGTGAATATGACTGGCAGGCGTTTGACGGAGTCATCGACCTCCTCGGCGCTGCGAAAGAAGATTCTCAAGACATGGCCGGAATCAAATGGCTTCAGCAATTGATTGAGCATGGGCATAAAGAAGGGATGACACTGCTTTGTGTCACGAAAGACCTTGAGTCATTAAATAAAGAGGCCAATCAAACAACAGGAGCAAAACGGGCCGGTCTGTACAGAATGCTGGCATGCGAGTACGGTCACCTGTCTTCAAGGCATCTCGACCTTGAAGGAGCGCTTTCGGATGACGAACTGGCGAAGCAGATTGCCGATGAGTTTCATGCCCGCACTGATGACGCGGAAGTTTGCCGGAGGGACGGCTTGCGCTACCGCGCTGTATTAAGCGGATCAGAAAATATGAATATGCAAGGCGAGAGAATTGATTTTCCGGACAACCATGTGCTTCTGATCACCGGGGGGACGAGGGGGATCGGTCTTTTATGCGCACGCCATTTTGCCGAACATTACGGAGTGAAAAAACTGGTGCTTACAGGCCGTGAGACCCTTCCGCCGCGAAGTGAGTGGACGGGCGGACTGAATGGGGTGACGGCTTCTGTAAAAGCGAAAATTGAAGCTGTTCTCGACTTGGAATCCAAAGGTGTACAAGTGAAGGTTTTGTCAGTCCCGTTAGCTGATGAAGCCGGGCTGAGACAGGAACTGAGTCAGATAAAACAGACGCTCGGACCTATCGGCGGCGTGATTCACTGCGCGGGTGTGACCGATAAAGAGACGCTCGCATTCATCAGAAAAACCGATGAAGACATACAGCGCGTGCTCGAGCCGAAAGTAGACGGGCTTCAGGCGTTATACAGTGTGCTCAGCGAAGAGCCGCTGAAGTTTTTCGTCTTGTTCTCTTCCGTGTCAGCTGCGATACCGGCGCTTTCGGCAGGACAGGCCGACTATGCCATGGCCAATGCGTATATGGACTATTTTGCAAACTCATACAAAGAGCAGCTGCCGATCGTAAGCATTCAGTGGCCGAACTGGAAAGAAACGGGAATGGGCGAAGTAACGAACAAAGCTTATAAAGAGAGCGGGCTATACAGCATCACGAATGCAGAAGGATTACAGCTCCTTGACGGAATACTTCTTGAATCAGCAAGGGGCCCGGTGCTGCCGGCCGTTCTGAATCCTAAGCTGTGGAAGCCGGAGCGATTCCTGCGGCGGAGCAGGCAGGATCAGCCAATGAGTCCGGCTATGGTAAAACCGGCGGAAAAAACCGCTTATGCTGCCGCAGACAACGCTCAATTAACAAGGAAAACAGAAGAATGGCTGAAAGAATTATTTTCTGAAGAGCTGCGGATTGACCAGGACCAGCTTGAGACAGACGTATTATTCCAAGATTACGGAGTGGATTCCATTATTCTTGCTCAGCTTCTGCAGCGGATCAATCGGAATCTCTCGGCATCGCTTGACCCGTCCATTCTGTATGAATATCCGACGATTCAATCTTTCGCAAATTGGCTTCTCGAAGGATATACAGAAGTTTTGTCAGAACGGTTTGATTTGGCGGCGGAGCCTGTTAAGAAGAAGCCGGCGGAGCCGGTGATTGAAACACAAGCCGTTAAGGTGCAAGAAGAGGCGGCCGGAAAACAGATTCACCGGGAAGATATCGCGGTCGTCGGCATGTCCTGCCGGTTTCCGGGGGCGGCTTCCTTAGAGGCGTACTGGTCGCTTTTGGCTGAAGGCCGTTCGGCTATCGGTCCTGTTCCGGCTGAGCGATGGGGTTTGAAGACGCCTTATTACGCGGGGGTGCTTGATGGAATTCATCAATTTGATCCGGACTTCTTTTTACTGGCTGAAGAAGATGTAAAGGCAATGGACCCTCAAGCTTTGGCCGCTCTGGAAGAATGCCTTAACCTATGGTTTCACGCTGGCTATACGCCGGATGAGATAAAGGGAGAAGCAATAGGTGTGTATCTCGGCGGACGCAGCCGTCACAGACCGGGTGAAGAGAAACTGCTGGACGCGAAAAACCCGATCGTCGCGCTGGGTCAGAATTATTTGGCCGCCAATCTCTCTCAATATTTTGATATGCGCGGCCCGAGCGTTGTCCTCGATACAGCTTGTTCTTCTGCTTTAGTCGGAATGAATATGGCCGTGCAGGCTCTTGTAACAGGAGAAATAAAAGCGGCCGTCGTCGGCGGGGTGAGCCTGTTTGAATCAGAGGAAACCCATAAATTATTTGAACAGCGCGGCATATTAAGTAAAGCGCAGTCGTTCCATGTATTTGACGAACGCGCCGATGGAGTCGTGCTGGGCGAGGGTGTCGGAATGGTTCTTTTAAAAACTGTGTCGCAGGCGATTGAAGACGGAGATTCTATTTATGCCGTAGTGAAGGCGGCATCCGTCAATAATGACGGAAGAACGGCAGGCCCGGCTACGCCGAGTCTGGAAGCGCAAAAATCCGTCATGAAGACGGCTCTTGAAAAAAGCGGAAAACAGCCGGAAGACATTACTCATATTGAAGCGAACGGTTCAGGCACGGTCGTGACGGATCTGTTAGAACTGAAGGCCATTCAATCCGTCTACCGTTCAAAAGACGCCGGCCCGCTCGGAATCGGATCTGTGAAACCGAACATCGGGCACCCGCTTTGCGCGGAAGGAATTGCAAGTTTCATAAAAGTTGTGCTTATGCTGAAAGAAAAGAGCTTTATCCCGTTTTTATCAGGCGAGCATGAAAACACACATTTTGATAGAGAAAAGGCCAATATTCAGTTCAGCCGCACTCTGGCAGACTGGCCGTCACCAATGCCGGCGGCAGGAATTAACTGCTTTGCCGACGGCGGAACAAACGCCCACGTCATTGTGGAAGCGTGGCAGGAAGACGAAGGGCGCCGAATCAAGCGCCATCCTTTAACACCGCCTGCATTAAATAAGCGGCTGATTTCGCCGGACAGCAAAGAAGAAACGAACGAAAAAGCTGCGGCAAACATCTGGGATACCTATGAAGTGGAGGTTTAACGTGAAGAACTTCAATAAGCAAATCACTTTATCGCTGAAAAATCCGTTTATTTTACATCATGACGTTTACGGACAAAAAGTCCTTCCGGGATTGGCTTATATTGATATGTTTTATCAGATTTTCAAAGAGCGCGGCTATTCATACGACGGGCTTCAGCTGCGCCATTTATCCATATATCAGCCGCTTATTGCGAAAGAAGACAGCGCCGTCAAGCTTACGGTTGAATGTACAAAGGTAAAAGAAGGGCGCTGGAAACTTACCGCAAAAGGGGCTGAGGTCAGCGGCGGACGAGTCCAGCCGGAAGAACGCATTTACGTCAAAGCGGAAATGCACGAGACGGCACCCGCAGTTTTCAGTGACACGCTTGATCTTGACTCTGTCAAACGCGAGGCGGAACGCACCATTGATTTAAATGAGCTGTATGCACAATGCAGAAGCCAGGAATTGGTTCACAGCGGATATATGAAAGCAGAAGGAGAAGTGTTTGAGGAGCGGGACGGCGTCACCTTTGATGTATCGCTCGGAAAAGACGCGATGGGACAGGCCGGAGGGTTTTTGTTCCATCCGACTCTTCTTGACGGAAGCGGCGTCGGCGCAAACCTATTGATCTCATCGCTGTTAAATGGGGAAAAGAGGCTGTTTCTGCCTCTTTTCTACGAATCTTTTACAGCTTCCGAACCTTTGCAGGCCGGCTGCATCACGAGAATCAAACGTTCGTCGCTTCGGCAGGAAAAGGAGCTTATTTACATTACACTGGAGTTTTTTAACGCATCCGGCCGGAAAGTAGCCGAGCTGAAAGATTTCACAAGCAAGCTCGTGCGGGATGCCGAGCTGATCAATACAGACCGAAAGACTGCTGAGAAGTCTCCTGAAAAAGCCGGTTTACCGGAAGTTGCGGCATCGCTTGAAGGCGGACACCCGCATGAAGAAGCAGAGCGGTATGTCATGAATCTGATGGCGGAAAAAATCGGCAAGCCGCTTGAACAGATTGATTCTCAAGTCGGCTACTATGAAATGGGGCTGACATCGTCCGGACTGCTTGACGTCGTCGAAACGATCAGCGAAAAAATCGGCGAAACCCTTTCTCCGACTTTGCTGTTTGAATATACGACGGCAGCAGAGTTGGCGGCTTTCCTGACTGAGCAGTACGGGAGCCATTTCAGCGCGTCTCCGGCAAAAATGGAGAAGCCGGTTGAGACGCAAACAGAAAAAAGGCGGAAAAGCAGTGTGCCGCAAGATGAAGATATCGCCATTATCGGCATGGCCGGCCGCTACCCGCAGGCCGAAAATATTCATGAATTCTGGGAAAACCTGAAAGAAGGAAAAAACTGTGTCACCGAAATTCCGGAGTCTCGATGGGACTGGCGCCGGTTTGAAAATGTAAAGTCGCCTTCCGGGAAGAGCATTTCAAAATGGGGCGGATTTATTGATGATCCGGATTGCTTTGATCCCCAATTTTTCCGGATTACGCCGCGGGAAGCTGAAACAATGGACCCTCAGGAACGGCTGTTTTTACAAACATGCTGGGAAACGATTGAGGATGCCGGATATACGCCGAAGTCGCTCGCAGAGGCGCGCGGACGGAATAAGAGACAGCGCGTCGGCGTCTTCGCAGGGGTGATGCATAAGGATTATACGTTGGTCGGGGCTGAAGCTTCTTCTGAAGATCATGTATTCCCGCTTTCTCTTAATTATGCGCAAATCGCAAACAGAGTTTCATATTTTTGCAATTTTCACGGGCCGAGCATGGCGGTCGATACGGTCTGTTCATCTTCGCTGACTGCGGTTCATCTTGCTGCGGAAAGCATTCGGCGCGGGGAATGTGAATCGGCGGTTGCCGGAGGCGTCAACTTGTCGCTGCATCCGAATAAATATCTGACATACGGTTTATGGGACATGTTTTCAACAGACGGGGTTTGTCATACATTCGGGAAAGACGGAGACGGCTATGTACCGGCTGAAGGAATCGGTGCCGTTTTATTAAAACCGCTGCGAGAGGCGGTAAAAGACGGAGACCGGATTTATGCGGTGATAAAGGGCAGTGCCGTCAATCACGTGGGGACAGTGAGCGGAATTTCCGTGCCGAGTCCTGTCGCGCAGGCCGATTTGATTGAAGAATGCCTGGACAAAGCGGGCATCGATCCGCGCACGGTCAGTTATATTGAGGCGCACGGGACGGGAACTTCTCTCGGCGATCCGATTGAGGTTCAAGGCCTTGTCAAGGCGTTCCGCCAGTACACACAGGACAAACAGTTCTGTTCGATCGGATCAGTGAAGTCCAATATCGGCCATGCGGAATCGGCGGCGGGCATCAGCGGCTTAAGCAAAGTTGCCCTGCAGCTTCACCATAAAACTTTGGTGCCGTCTCTTCATTCCGAGGAGCTGAATCCGTATTTAGATTTTGAACAATCACCGTTTTACGTCCAGCATCATACCGAAGAGTGGCAGCAGCCTTCAGTGAAGGAAAACGGAAACGAAACCGTATATCCCCGGCGTGCTGGGATCAGTTCTTTCGGGGCGACAGGTTCAAATGTGCATCTCATTCTGGAAGAATTTATTCCGGAAGAATCACTCGGAACAAATGCTGAACCGGCAGGAGAACAGACATTCATTTTTCCGGTTTCAGCCCGGAATGAAGAACGGCTAAAAGAGTACGTTGCGAAGCTGTCTGCATTTATTCATCCCGGCCTGCCGCTTGAGGATGCGGCATATACACTTCAGATCGGCCGTGAACAGATGGAGGAGCGGGTTGCGTTCACCGCTCAGAATATGACACAGCTCAAAGAGCGGCTGGAAGGCTTTCTGGCAGGTAAAACGGTCAGCGGGTGCTGGCGGAACCGAGCTGATAAAAGCAAACAGGCAGAGCTTGCTCCAGACTTGATACATAAATGGCTTTCTTCCGGGAGTCTGGAGATGATTGCCGAAAAGTGGGCCGGCGGAGGAACAATGGATTGGAATCTCTTATACGGTGAAAACAAACCGAATCGGATCAGCCTGCCGACATATCCGTTTGAAAAAACACGGTATTGGGTGCCGAAGGCGGAGAATAGAGAATCTCTGCCGCAAAAAAATGCAGGCATGCTGCACCCGCTCCTGCATGAAAATGTATCAAACATGTCAGGCGTCCGTTTCCGCTCTGCGTTTAGCGGCGGAGAATTTTTCCTGCAAGATCACATCGTCAAAAACGAGCGGACGTTACCGGGCGCGGCTTATCTGGAAATGGTTCGGGCGGCCGTTGAACACGCGGCAGAAACGAAGGAAGAAGGAACAGTCCGTCTGAAACATGTCGTATGGATACGTCCGTTTACAGCGGCGGATGAGTCCGCAGAACTGTATCTCCGTCTTTATGACGAAGAAAATGGGGAGATGGGATTTACGGTTTACAGTGAATCGGCTTCCTCGGAACAAGAGGCCGTTCTCTATGCGCAAGGAAGCGCAGCGTTTGTCCGAGCGGGCGAACCGGCCAAAATCGAGATTGACAAATTAAGAGAGTCACGCCGTCTGATCACACCTGACGCTTGCTATCAGGCATACAAACAGATGGGGATTGAATACGGGGATGCTCACAAAGCGGTCACGGAAATCTATGCAAAAGACAGCAAAGTGCTCGCGAAGCTCTCACTCCCGTCATCTATTTCTCATACAAAAGATCAGTTTGTCCTCCATCCGAGCCTTTTGGATGCGGCCTTCCACGCGACAATCGGGTTAATGCTTGACAGAGACGGGACTGACATACGCCCGATGCTGCCGTTTGCTCTCGAACAGATTGAAGTGTTGAAAAGCTGTAAAAGCGATATGTGGGTATCCATTGCGTACAGCGGCGAAAGCAAGCCTGAAGATGCCGTGCAGAAGCTGGATATTGATGTATGTGACGAACAAGGCAATGTATGTGTGGAAATAACTGGTTATTCCGCACGGGAAATTGAAACGGATAAAACAGATACACTATATTTTGAACACGTATGGGAAGAGAAGGCCGCTGTACATGAAAAAGCGCCGATCCATTTCAAAGCCCGTCACGTGATGATATCTGACCGGTTTACGGATCAAATGAACAGCATACAGACAGACTTCAGCTGTCATGTGCTCCGTGATCAGCATAAGAGTGAAGACGAACGGTTTGAAGCTTGTGCGCTTCAGGCGTTCGAAGAAGTGAAGAAAATCCTCGCTTCAAATTCCGGCGGGCGCGAGCTCATTCAGATTGTCGTGCCTCAAGAAGCGGATACGCAGCTCCTTTGCGGCTTAACGGGGCTTTTGAAAACAGCGGCGCTTGAAAACCCGAACCTGACCGGCCAGCTGATTGAATTGGAGCCGGACGTCAAGGCAGACACGCTGTCACGATATGTAAAAGAATGCAGCGCTCATCCTGATGACAAGTATATTCGCTATGAAAACGGCAGGCGCTATACGGCACAATGGCAGGAAACAGGGCTTGAACAGTTCGGCGCCAAAAAGCCGTGGAAGGATAAAGGTGTTTATCTGATCACTGGCGGGGCGGGCGCTCTCGGATTTTTGTTCGCCAAAGAAATCGCCCGGCATGCAAAAGACGCCGTTCTTATTTTAACGGGGCGTTCTCTGTTGGATAACCGTAAAAAAGCCCAGCTTCAAGAACTGTCCGATCTCGGCGCGCAAGCCGTGTACAAACAAACGGACATAACGGAAAAACAAGAAGTTCAATCGCTCACAGCGGACATCTGCCGGCAGTACGGCGGATTAAACGGTATCATACACAGCGCCGGAACGATAAAAGACAACTATATTCTGAAAAAGGACCAGGATGAAATCCGTGATGTACTGGCGCCGAAAGTCTCCGGACTGGTTCATCTGGATGAAGCGGCAAAGGACATTGAGCTTGATTTTCTGATTCTTTTCTCTTCCGGAGCCGGAAGCGCCGGAAGCGCGGGCCAGGCTGATTATGCGATGGCCAATGCGTTTATGAACGCCTTCAGTGAAAAAAGAAACCGTAAAAAAGCCCGAAATGAACGCTATGGACACACCCTTTCAATCTGCTGGCCGCTTTGGAAAGACGGCGGCATGACGGTTGATGCTGAAACGGAAGCCATGCTGACAAAAGAAAGCGGCATGGTCCCTATGCAAACAGGAAACGGCATTCAGGCTTTGTACCGCGGGTGGGCGGCAAACACATCCCAAGTCATGGTGACGGAAGGCTACGCCGCAAAAATCCGGGCGTTTCTGAAAAAATCAGCGGATGATCAGCCGGATAAGGGCAGCGAAACGGAAGAAACGGCAGGTCTTACAGCAGGCGGAGAGAACATGCTTGCAGAAAAAACGGAGCATTTCTTGAAACAAGTGCTTTCGGAAGTGACCAAACTTCCTGTCGGCAAAATTGACGCCAAGGCACCTATGGAAGATTACGGTATTGATTCGATTATGATTATGCATTTGACGGGCCGGCTGGAAAAGAGCTTCGGCTCATTGTCAAAAACATTGTTTTTCGAGTACCAGAATATCGAATCGCTGGCGCAGTATTTTATGAAAGCACACCGGGACACGCTGCTGGAAGTGACCGGGATGAAAACAGAAGAAACCCCTGCAGCCAAACCGGCGCTGTCTGAGAAAGCGAAAGTAAAGCCCGTTTCCAAACGGAATGAAGGCAAAGAAGGCTTTGCGCAAGTCCGTCCAGACACGCGGAAAAATCAGCAGCTGACGGAGCGTGAAGATATCGCGATTATCGGTATATCAGGACGATATCCGCAAGCCGAAAATCTTCAGGAATTTTGGAAGAATTTGAGTGAAGGCACTGACTGCATAACCGAAATTCCAAACGATCGCTGGGATCACAGTCTTTATTACGACGCTGATAAAGATAAAGCAGGCAAGACGTACGGAAAATGGGGAGGATTTTTGAAAGACGTGGACAAATTTGATCCGCAATTCTTCTCTATTTCACCCCGGGATGCAAAATTGATGGACCCGCAGGAGCGGTTATTCCTGCAATGTGTCTACGAAACGATGGAAGATGCCGGTTACACGCGCAAAAAGCTCACGGAAAAATCGGGTGATTTGCTTGGCGCCAATGTCGGTGTTTACGTCGGCGTCATGTATGAGGAATATCAGCTTTACGGAGCAGAAGAACAGGCGCGCGGAAAATCGCTTGCGCTGACCGGAAATCCGTCATCAATTGCGAACAGGGCTTCCTATGTATTCGGTTTTAACGGCCCGAGCATGGCTCTGGATACGATGTGCTCTTCTTCTTTAACAGCCATTCATCTGGCATGCCAAAGCTTGCGGAACGGGGAATGCGAAGCAGCATTTGCCGGGGGCGTCAATGTATCCGTTCATCCGAATAAATATTTGATGCTCGGCCAGAACAGATTTTTATCAAGCAAAGGCAGATGTGAAAGTTTCGGAGAAGGCGGAGACGGTTATGTGCCCGGTGAAGGAGTGGGCGCCGTACTCCTTAAGCCGCTTTCTAAAGCGAAAGCGGACGGTGATCATATTTACGGCCTGATCAAAGGAACGGCCGTGAACCATGATGGAAAAACAAACGGGTATTCCGTACCGAATCCGAACGCCCAAGCCGCGGTGATCAAACAGGCGTTAAAAGACGCGGGAACCGATCCGAGGGCGGTCAGCTACATCGAAGCCCATGGCACCGGGACTTCACTCGGCGATCCGATTGAAATCACGGGTCTGACAAAAGTCTTCTCAGAACAAACACAAGATAAACAGTTTTGCGCCATCGGCTCAGCGAAATCCAATATCGGGCACTGTGAAAGCGCGGCGGGCATCGCGGGGCTGACGAAGGTGCTGTTGCAAATGAAATACAAGAAGCTTGCGCCGTCACTGCATTCCCGGACGCTTAACCCGAATATTGATTTTCCGAGTACGCCGTTTAAAGTGCAGCAGACGCTTGAAGAGTGGAAAAGACCGGTCATAAATGATAAGGAATTGCCGAGAACCGCAGGACTTTCCTCATTCGGAGCCGGCGGCGTCAACGCTCATATCGTCATCGAAGAATATTCCGCTGATGAGGATAAGGAGACGGCTTTTGCTGCGCCTCATCCGTCGATGATCGTCCTTTCCGCGAAAAATGAGCAACGGCTTCAAAAACGGGCGGAACGTCTTCTTGATGCGCTGCGGAGCGGGCGTTACCGGGAAGCGGATCTGAGCCGGATCGCATATACACTTCAAATCGGCCGTGAACCGATGGAAGAGCGTCTCGGAATGATTGTCAGCAATTTGCGCGAGCTTGAAGAGAAGCTTGACGAATTTACGGGCGGCAAGGAGTCAATTGACCAGCTCTACCGCGGACAAGTCAAACAGAATAAAGACACGATGGCGCTGTTTGCGGCTGATGAGGACATGGAAAAAACCATTGAGGCGTGGCTTGAAAAAGGCAAAGCCGCAAAGGTATTAGAGCTTTGGGTGAAGGGCCTTCCGCTGAATTGGGATAAGCTGTATCAATTGGGCAGACCGCAAAAAATCAGTCTCCCGGCCTACCCGTTTGCAAAAGACCGTTATTGGATCGACATATCAGCAGATGCAGCTGTCAAAAGACCGACAGAAACACAGTCTGCGCCGATCGCACCGGCGGCCGTCCCGGAACCGGTCATTGAAGTAACAACTCTTCACGAGGAGACTGCCAAAGAAAAACCGTCAAACATTTCATTGCAGCCTTTGAGCGGCGCGAAACCGAAAAGAATCGTACAGTCTGTTTCCCGTCCGGCGGTTTCCGCTGAAAAAGTAAGTGCCGTATTGACCGAAAGTTTGGCAGACGTTTTATATATGGATGCCGACAATATCGACGCAGACGACACATTTATTGATATCGGCATGGATTCAATTACCGGTCTTGAATGGATAAAGTCTGTTAATAAAACGTACGGCACGTCCCTTACGGTGACGAGAGTATATGATTATCCGACAATCCGCCAGTTTGCGGCCTTCTTGCAAAAAGAGCTCGGAACAGAACCGATCCTTGAGGAAGCAACCGAACCGCAGAAAACAGAGGCCGTGAAAAAACCGTCAAACATCATGCTGCAGCCTTTAAACGCTCATAAGCAGCATGTGATACAAGCAGAAGCGGATATTCTGGAGGCGATGTCTGAAACGGCAGCTTCCGCCGAACCGGAAGAACCGATTGAAGCGGTGCATGACGAGTTATCAAAAGCACTGGCTGATGTATTGTACATGGAGCGGCATGAAGTAGATATTGATGAGGCCTTTATTGACTTGGGTATGGATTCGATTACCGGTCTTGAATGGATAAAGGCCGTCAATAAACGGTACGGCACGGACTGTAACGTAACGAAAGTGTATGATTATCCGACAATCCGCCAATTTGCCGATTTTCTGCGTACGCAGCCGTCCGTCCGCGGCAGAAAAAAACAGGCGGTTCCCGTACGTCCAAAGCCGCTTACGCAGCAACATGCCCTGCAGGAGAAAACACCTGACGAGTCTGAGAGATTAACGGTTCAAAAGGAACCTGAACCGGTGCAGGCCAAACGGGAGCCTAAAGATGAGATAGCGGACGCGATAGCCATCGTCGGCATGTCGGGCAAGTACCCGGATGCGCCGGACCTAAAGACGTATTGGGACAACTTAGCCCGTGCGAAAAACGCCATTCGCGACATCCCGCTTTCCCGCTGGGATGTAAACAAATACTATGATCCGGCCTTAAACAAGAAGGGCAAAGTATACTGCAGATCAATCGGTATGCTTGACGGCATCGAAGAGTTTGATCCGCTGTTCTTTAATATATCTCCGTCTGAAGCGGAACTTATGGACCCGCAGCACCGGATATTTTTACAGGAAGGTTTTAAAGCCTTTGAAGATGCGGGTTACAGCTCAAAAGAATTAAACGGGAAAAATTGCGGCGTTTATTTGGGGATTATGAACAATGAATATGGCATGATGTTAAACAAACATCAGACAGGAGGAAGCGCGACGGGCAACAGTTTCAGCATCGCGGCGGCCCGCCTGCCTTATTATCTCAATTTGAAAGGGCCGGCCATTCCGATTGATACGGCATGCTCTTCATCTCTCGTCGGGACTCATTTGGCGCGTCAGGCGCTGTTGAATCATGAAATTGACATGGCGCTTGTCGGCGGTGTCACCTTGTATTTAACGCCTGAATCATACATCAGCATGTGTGAAGCCGGAATGCTGTCTCCTGACGGCCAATGTAAAGCATTTGATAACAGTGCGAACGGATTTGTGCCCGGCGAGGGCGCGGGGGCGCTCGTTTTGAAGAGGCTGAAAGATGCGGAAGCCGATCAAGACCATATTTACGGAGTCATTATCGGATCTGGAATTAACCAGGACGGAAAAACCAACGGCATTACCGCACCAAGCGCGAAAAGCCAAATGGATTTAGAGCGCCAAGTGTATGAAGCGCACAACATCCACCCTGAGAGCATCACCTATGCGGAAATGCACGGCACCGGCACAAAGCAGGGGGATCCGATTGAATTAGAAGCCTTGTCTTCTGTATTTAAGGAAAAAACAGATCGCAAACAATTTTGCGCCATCGGTTCGGTTAAATCGAATATTGGGCATACGTCGGCAGCAGCAGGTGTAGCAAGCGTCCAGAAGGTTCTGCTGTCGATGAAGCATCAGCAGCTTGTGCCGACCCTTCATTTCAGCACGCCGAATGAACATTTTGATTTCGATGACTCGCCTTTATTTGTCAATACTGAACTCAAACCTTGGGAAACAGGCGGAGCGCCGCGGCGGGCCTGTGTCAGCTCATTCGGCTACAGCGGCACAAACGCTCATCTCGTTATCGAAGAGTATCAGCCGAAAGACCGGGGAAGCCGTAAGCCTGATGAGACAAACATTTTTGTGCTGTCGGCGAAAAAAGCGCCCCAGGTAAAAACCTATGCCGAGTCTGTGATCGAATTTGCAAAAGCCAATCAGAATATCAATCTTTCAGATATGGCGTACACGCTTCAAACCGGGCGTGATGCGATGGATTACCGTCTTGCGGTTACAGCCGGTTCGAGAGAAGAACTGATCAGCCGTTTAACCGATTTTGTAAACGGAAATACGGGTGAAGGGATATATGAAGCCCATATCAAAACGGCTAAAAAAGAAATCAAAGCATTTGAAACGGACGATGACCTGAAGCAGCTCGTAAGGTCATGGTTCGATAAGAAAAAATACGCCAAAATAGCGGAATTGTGGGCCAAAGGGCTTCAGATGGACTGGGACAGACTCTATCAAGGCGAAAAACCCCGCAGAATCAGTCTGCCGGCTTACCCATTTGCGAAGGAGCCGTACTGGCTGCCTGAGCCGAAAGCCGTACCGCAGGAAACAGAAGACCGGCGTGAGGCTGTGCTTTTAGAAAAGCAATGGGTTCCGTCTGAGATCGATTCGGCCGGTGAGAAAAGCGGCAGGACGGGGACGGTCATGATTTTGGCTGATGCAAGAACAGCGGAGCTAGCCGAAGAGACTGCGAAGCATTTCGCTGACTCATTCATTCTCCCGGTGGATTCCGCTGACACTGCAGCTAGCGATTCGAATCACATAGATGGCGCAATCGATCTGACGGGATGCGGAGACGAAGACCCTTCACTGGAAGGGCTCAGCAGGCTCCAGACTCTGATTGATACAAGCCGCTGTCAAGCGCGGCCGCTGACGCTGCTATATGTAACAAAAGGCTTGGAGCCATTTCAGCAGAAAACGATTCATCTTGCAGGAGCGGCAAAAAGCGGCCTGTACAGAATGCTTCAAAATGAGTATCAAAACGTGACGTCCAGACACATGGATGCCGATACAGATACGGATCAGCAGACGCTTGCCAAACAGATTGCAGATGAATTTTCGGCGGACAGCACAGAACCGGAAATCTGCCGCCGAAACGGACAGAGATACCGTGCTTTATTCAGGGAGATTCCAAGCAGGAAGCGAGCAGAACAGAAGCCCGCACCGTTTCCTGAAGACCATGTGCTTTTCATTACCGGAGGCACGAGGGGACTGGGTCTCTTATGCGCCCGCCATTTCACAGAAAAACACGGGGTGAAAAAAGTAGTGCTGACAGGCAGGGAGCCGATTCCTCCCCGTCATGAACGGTCAGTCGTTAATACGAGGCTGAAAGAGAAGATCCGGGCGATTGAAGAGCTCGAAGCAAAAGGAGTGCAAGTGGCGGTGATCAGTCTGAAATTGTCTGATCATGATGCGGCGGCAGCGGAAATTGAAACGATCCGGCGCACGATGGGACCGATCGGCGGCGTCATTCACTGTGCGGGATCGGTTAATTCAGTAAATCCGGCGTTTATCAGAAAGACTGCCGACGACATACAAGAAGTGCTTGAACCGAAAGTCGCCGGGCTTCAAACATTAAGCAGCCTTTTCACAAATGATCCTTTGCAATTTTTTGTCTTATTTTCTTCAGTATCTGCAGTCGTTCCGGCGCTCGCGGCGGGACAGTCGGATTATGCGATGGCAAATGCGTACATGGATTATTTCGCGGCGGCTCATCAGCATCAATATCCGTTAGTCAGCATTCAATGGCCGAACTGGAAGGAAACCGGATTAGGTGAAGTCCGCACAGAAAGCCTGAAGCAGACCGGGCTGCTGGGACTGTCCAACGCGGAAGGACTTGACTTGCTGGACCGCATTTTATCTGAAAACATCCGCCCGTCCGTTCTGCCGGCTATCGTTGATCGGAGCGAATGGCATCCTGACAGGCTGCTCTGTCAAGAGAAAACACAAAAAGCCGCGGAAAAACATTCAGACAGAGACCTGCTTCTTGATACGAAGGCGTGGCTTGTGAAACTGTTTTCCGATGAGCTGAAAATCGCTCCGGAAGAACTGGAAACAGACGAACCGTTTCAGGATTATGGGGTTGATTCGATCATTTTAGCGCAGCTTTTACAGCAAATGAATCAAGCGCTCAAAGAGGACTTAGACCCATCTGTTTTATATGAACATCCGACGATTGACGCGTTTGCCGAATGGCTTGTATCCAATGGGCAGCCGCTGCTTACAGAAAGGGAGGAACCTGATACAGAAATGTTGGTTCCGGCTGCCGTACAAACGGTTCACACTGAACAAAAGCGTGATGCCGTAACTGAAGACATTGCTGTCGTCGGAATGAGCTGCCGTTTTCCGGGAGCGGAATCGTTAGACCAATATTGGGACTTGCTGAGAAGCGGCAGGTCCGCAATCGGCTCCGTCCCGGCGGAACGTTTCGGATATGCAAATCAATACGTTGCGGGATTGATTGACAATATGGATCACTTTGATTCCGAATTCTTTTTCATTCCGGAAAACGACGCGAAAGCGATGGACCCTCAGGCGTTGGCGGTGTTGGAAGAGAGCTTGAAACTTTGGTGCCATGCCGGCTATACCCGTGAAGAAATCAAGGGCATAGAAGCCGGTGTGTATATCGGAGGCCGCAGCCAGCATCAGCCTGATCCTGAAAGTCTTGCGAATACCCGCAACCCGATCGTTGCGGGCGGGCAGAATTATTTAGCGGCAAACGTTTCGCAATTTTTTGATCTGCGCGGGCCGAGCATCGTGCTTGATACGGCTTGTTCATCGGCTTTGACAGGAATGAACATGGCCGTTCAGGCACTGAGAAGCGGCGATATCAAAGCGGCGGTAGTTGGCGGCGTCAGCCTGCTGAACACGGATGCGGCGCACCGGATGTTCCAAGAGCGCGGGCTGTTAAACGAAAAACCGGCATTTCACGTATTTGACAAGCGTTCAGGCGGTGTTGTCCTCGGTGAAGGCGTCGGCATGGTGCTGTTAAAAACAGTAAGCCAGGCGCAAAAAGACGGCGACACGATACACGCAGTCATTAAGGCCGCCGCCATGAACAATGACGGCAGAACGGCAGGCCCGTCAGCTCCTAATATGCAGGCGCAAAAAGACGTCATGCAAAGCGCGCTTTTCAAAAGCGGCAAAAAGCCGGAAGACATCAGTTATATCGAAGCAAACGGATCGGGTTCCGCGGTAACTGATTTGCTTGAGCTGAAGGCGATTCAATCCGTATACCGCTCAGGTCAGCATGTTCCGCTCGGCATCGGGTCAATCAAGCCGAACATCGGGCATCCGCTTTGCGCAGAAGGCATCGCAAGCTTCATTAAAGTCGTATTAATGCTGAAGCATAAACAAACGGTTCCGTTTCTCTCAGGAGACGAACCGATGCCGCATTTTGATATAACAAAGACAGATTTTCATTTTCATAAAACAGCCGGCGAATGGGATGCAGCCAGACCGTCAGCAGCCATCAACTGCTTTGCCGACGGCGGAACGAACGCCCACGTCATTCTGGAAGCTTGGGAAGAAAAAGATACCCGAATGAAAAGAAAGCCGCTGCCGGTACCGTCATTAAGACGTAAGGCTCTGGTAAAAGAGCCTGACGCACCGGCGGAGAAACAAGAGCTTCCTGCGAAAAAAATGTTCTGGAAAGCATTTAAATGAGAGAGGAGTGGGAAGGAATGATATCGGAAAAAATCAATATCTCACTGGATCATCCCATCATGAAGGGCCATATGGTCTTTGGTGAAGCGGTATTGCCCGGTCTTGCTTATATCGATTTGATTTATCAGGTTTTTCAGGAACACGGTTATGTATACAATGAGCTTGAATTGAAGCACGTTACGATTTATCAGCCTTTAACCGTCAGTGAAACGGCTGCAATCATTCTGACCATTCAATGTTCTGAAAACGGAGATGGAAAGTGGCTCATCTCCCTTTCGGGGCAGAAACAGCAAGGTGACAAGCTGTCAGACAATATACAATATGCGACGGCTGAAATGGTGAAAAGAGACGCTGTGACATTTGACGAAACCATTGATTTCGACGATGTGAAGCAGTCAGGCAGATCTCTGAATCTTGATGACATGTATAACCGCTGCCTGGATCATGACTTGGTTCATTCCGGGATGATGAAATCGAACGGACGATTGTACGAAACAGAAGGCGGCATGCTGGCTGAGCTTTCTTGCGAAGAAGGAAAGGATTTCTTTTTATTCCATCCGGCCCTTTTGGATGCGAGCGGAATCGGGGCGAGCGGTTTGCTTTCTGAAACAAACCGGCTTCATCTGCCTTTATATTATGAATCGTTCACGGCCGCCGACAGGCTGCAATCAGAGTGCACGGCGCGTATCGCCGCTTCCGGCGTCCGTCAGGAAAAAGAACTCACAACGATGACAATCGAGTACTTCAGCCGATCCGGACAAAAGGTGGCGGAGCTTAAAAACATTACGGGAAAAGCGGTTCGGCTCGAAGAAGACGCGAATACAGCCGAACAGAATCAACAGGCTGCAGCTGAGCCGGAAAGCGCAGATGAAAAAGACATCATTCTGTTTTTAAAGAAGCTTTTGGCTGATAAGCTTGGTCAGCCCTGGGTGACGCTGGACGTTCTAGCCGGCTACTACGAGCTTGGGCTGGATTCATCTTCTTTGCTTGAGATTGTACAGGATATCAGTAAAAAGACGGGTGCGGACCTCGCGCCCACTCTTCTCTTTGAATATACAAATATAAAAGAACTGGCAGCCTATCTGAAAAAGACCGTTTCATTTGAATGTGAGGAACGTACAGCCGAACCGACACAGCCTGAAGCTGAAGCACCGGACGCGCCAGAACATCATAAAAACACCGGAGACATCGCGATTATCGGAATGGCCGGCCGCTATCCGAAAGCGAAAAGTGTGGCGGAGTTTTGGGAAAACCTGAAGGCAGGCGCGGATTGCATCACTGAAGTTCCGAAGTCCCGATGGGATTGGAAAACATATCAAAACGTAACGTCCCCGTCTGGAAAAACAGTATCAAAATGGGGCGGTTTCATTGACGATGCCGACTGTTTCGATCCGCAGTTTTTCAGAATCTCACCGCGTGAGGCGGAAATGATGGACCCGCAGGAGCGCCTGTTTTTAGAAACATGCTGGGAAACGATTGAAGATGCGGGGTATACACCTGAAACGCTGGGGAATAAAGGGAAGAAACAGCATCCGATCGGCGTATTTGCAGGGGTGATGCATAAAGATTATTCCTTAATCGGCGCAGAACAATTATCTGAAACTGATCCTTTTCCGGTTTCACTGAATTATGCGCAGATCGCCAACAGAGTGTCCTATTATTGTGACTTCCACGGGCCGAGCATCGCAGTGGATACCGTTTGTTCCTCATCATTGACCGCCGTTCATCTGGCCATTGAAAGCATCCGCCGCGGCGAATGTGAAGCCGCGCTTGCGGGAGGGGTGAACTTGTCGCTGCACCCGGCGAAATATCTCAGCTACGGGAGCGTGGGCATGCACTCAAGTGACGGCCGCTGCCGTACATTCGGCGAGGGCGGGGACGGCTACGTTTCCGGAGAAGGAGTCGGTGCGGTCTTGCTCAAGCCGCTGGAAAAAGCCGAACAAGACGGCGACCGCATTTACGCGGTCATTAAAGGAAGCGCCGTTAACCACGTCGGGAAAGTAAGCGGAATTACCGTCCCGAGTCCTGCTGCACAGGCAGAAGTCATTAAGGCCTGTCTGAAAAAAGCAGGTATCAGCCCGCGGACCGTCAGCTATGTGGAAGCCCATGGCACGGGTACTTCGTTAGGAGACCCGATTGAAATTGAAGGTCTGTCAAAAGCGTTCAGCCAAGGGACGCAGGATCAGCAATTTTGTTCCATCGGTTCAGTCAAATCAAATATCGGCCACGCAGAATCAGCGGCGGGGATCAGCGGGTTAACAAAAGCAGCGCTGCAGCTTCATCACAAAACGCTTGTCAAATCACTGCATTCTGCGGAATTAAATCCTTACCTGAAATTTGAGGGATCTCCTTTTTACGTACAGCAGCAGACTGCTCCGTGGAAGCAGCCGGAAGCTGAAGAAAACGGAAAAGTCACACATTATCCGCGCCGGGCCGGACTCAGTTCCTTCGGTGCATCAGGTTCGAACGCCCATATCATTTTAGAAGAATACATTCAGCCTGAACAAAAAGCGGCTGCGCCTGAGAGCGATGCAGCAAAACTCATCCCGCTGTCAGCAAGAAATAAAGACAGGCTTCTGGCCTATGCGGAAAAATTAGCCCGGTCGCTTTCAGAAAAGACGGTGCTGTCTGAACTGGCTTATACTCTTCAGACGGGACGTGAAGCAATGGAGGAGAGAGCTGTCTTCCTTGTAAATGACACCCGCGACTTGAAAGAAAAGCTGAATGATTTCGTAAAAGGGAACGAAAACATCCCCGGTTTTTGGCGCGGACAAGCCGAGCTGCCGGAACTGAGCGAAGCCGCTCCTGAGACGGATGATCCGATACGGCTTGCGGCGTTATGGGCAGAAGGGAAAATAATAGATTGGAATAAGCTGTACGGTTCGGATAAACCGCGTAAAACTAGCGTTCCGACGTATCCATTTGCAAAAGAACGCTATTGGATTCCGCAGCAGAAAAAACAGGAGAAAAGCCTTTCAGGCACAGTGCTGCACCCGCTTTTACAAGAAAATACGTCAGATTTTTCACAGCAGCGCTTCACGTCTCTTTTTACGGGAGATGAATTTTTCCTATCTGACCATGTCGTCAACGGACAAAAAATTCTGCCGGGCGTCGCCTATTTGGAAATGGCCGCAGAGGCGGTCAAAAAGGCCGCTGCCGTGACGGAAAAAGACCATAGCGTCACACTCAGACAGGTCGTTTGGGTCCGGCCGGTCATGATTGAAGACAAACCGAAGGAAATACATATTGCCCTTTATCCGGAAGATGATGGTGAGATTACCTATGAAATATACAGTGAGGCAGAAAACGGCGAAGATCCAGTTATTCACAGCCAGGGTGAAGCGGTCATTACCGAACCGGGCAGCGCGCAGATAGATATCGAGTCTGTCAAAGCTTCCTGCAATTTAGGAACCGTGACTGCAGAAGAATGTTACGGAGCTTTTGAAAAGATCGGTCTGGATTACGGAGAGGCATACAGGGGCGTACAGCAATTGCTGATCGGAGAAGACCGATTATTGGCACGTATTTCACTCCCAGCTGCCATACATGACAAAAAAGAACAGTATACGCTTCACCCGAGTATGATGGACGCCGCTTTTCACGCATCCGTCGGTCTGCTTGTCCGGTCGATACATGACGATGCAGACAGCCACGGGCTTTCTTTGCCGTTTGCGATGCAGGAAGTGGAAGTGTTCGGACCGTGCCCTGAACATATCTGGTCATATATCCGGTACACAGAAGGCAGCAAAGCAGATGACAACGTAAGAAAATTTGACATTGATATGTGCGATGATGCCGGTACGGTTTATGTACGGATGAAAGGGGCGTCCGTCCGTGCGCTTGACACAAGCCAAACAGCGGGCGAAGAAACCTCGGAGGCGCCTGTCGGCCATACGATGCTGATTCCGGCTTGGGAGCCTGTTGCGCTTGAAAAAGCCGGGGAAGCAGCGGTGGATAAGCAGACGGCAGTATTCGGCGGAACGGATTCGAGACATACGCGCATAAAAGAACATCTGCCGAACGCTTCCTATTATCCGATCAGAGGTACGGATGATATCACATCTCTTACGCACATGCTTGAAGGACAAAAAGAACTGGAGCAAATCATTTGGCTTGCTCCGCAGGCTGAGAGTGCGGACAGCCTCAAGGAACAGGAAAGGAACGTCCTTCATGTGTTTAAGCTGATGAAAGCTTTACTTGCCTTAGGATACGGAGAAAAACATTTGGACTGGTTCATCGTCACGGCAAATGCCCAGCCGTTTTCCGATCAAGACAGCGCCGACCCGTCACAGGCCGCAGTCAGCGGACTTGCCGGAACAATGGCGAAAGAATATCCGCATTGGAATATCCGCATGATTGACACAGAAACGGACGGCAGCTGGCCGATCGAAGAGGCGCTTCGTCTTTCTGCCGGAAAAAACGGTCAAATTTGGGCGTACCGCAATCAGCAGCTGTTTGAGCGGCAGCTGATACCGCTTGACAATATGCCGAAAAACGGCACGCTGTACCAAACAGGCGGGGTTTATGCCGTGATCGGAGGCGCCGGATATCTTGGCGAGGCATGGAGTGAATACATGATCCGCCGCTACAAAGCACGCATCATTTGGATCGGAAGAAGCACACTGAATGGTTCCATACAGGCGAAACTCGACCGGCTCAGCGCATTCGGCCCGGCGCCTGAATATGTTTCCGCCGATGCCGCTGACAGTGCTTCCTTAGAGAGGGCTTATCAGTTCATAAAAGAGCGCCACACAAAAATGAACGGAATCATCCACTCGGCAATGGATCTGTCTGAGCAAAGCTTAAATAATATGAAGACAGAAGAGTTCAAATCGGTGCTGCGGGCAAAAGCCGATGTAAGTGTGTCCATGGCGGAGGTATTTGGACGGGAGCCGCTTGACTTTGCGCTCTTCTTCTCCTCGCTTGTGGCATTTATTCATAACGTGAAACAAAGCCATTATGCCGCAGGATGCGCTTTCAGTGACGCATTTGCGAAAGAACTTGATCAGACATGGAATTGTCCGGTCAAAGTGATGAATTGGGGCTATTGGGGCAACAGCGAAGCGGCTGAAGACGGCGATTTTATTCAGCTGATGGATCAGATCGGATTGGGATTGATCGAACCGGACGCTGCGATGGAGACGCTTGAAACCCTTATGACGCTGCCGGTTAATCAAGCAGCCTTCATTCATACGACCAAACCGGTCGCAGTCGAAGGGATGAGTGAAAGAGAAAAGATTTCTGTTTATCCGCCTCAGCCGATTGTCTTTTCACAACAGCCGAAGGTCGCTCCGCCCGGCGCACGTCTTGTAAGAGAGGCTGAGCATCAGGAGCTCGATGATTTTCTGTATCAGCTTTTGATCGCCCAGCTTAAAGAAGCGGACTTGCTGACGCCGCAAAGCCTAAAAGTGTATGAGCCCGTGCATGAATACTTTAAAAAATGGCTCAAGCAAACGATCGCCTTCCTTCTGGAACATGGCTATCTGGAAGGGAATGCGGATTCATTTACACTGTCGGCACGCGCCGAAAACACAACCGCCGCGCTGTGGCAAAAATGGGAGCGGGAAAAGGCGGAATGGCTCAATAACGCCGATACAAAAGCGATGACTGTTTTAGCCGAGACGATGCTTAAAGCACTGCCGGGCATTCTGCGCGAAGACGTGCCGGCGACAGATATCATGTTCCCGCATTCTTCAATGGAACTTGTTGAAGGAATTTATAAGCGCAACCAAGTCGCGGATTACTTTAACAGCGCCCTGTCAGATACATTAACGGCATATGTGAAAGAAAACATCAGCAAACATTCAAAAGCCGAGATCCGCATACTGGAAATCGGAGCGGGCACAGGCGGCACAAGCGCAGGCATATTTGAAAAGCTCAGGCCGTATCAAAACCATATAAAAGAATACTGTTACACCGATGTATCGAAAGCTTTTCTCGTGCATGCGGAGACGGAATACGGCAAACGGAACCCTTATCTGACGTATAAGCTTTTTAATGCAGAAGCGCCGCTTGCCGGCCAGGACATAGAGCCGGGCGCATACGACATCGTCGTTGCGGCCAATGTGCTCCACGCGACGAAAGACATCCGCCAGACGCTGAGAAACGCAAAAGCCGTTTTAAAAGACAACGGTTTGCTGCTCTTAAATGAAATGGCGGGAAACAGCCTGTTCCCGCATATTACTTTCGGACTGCTTGAAGGCTGGTGGTTGCATGAAGATTCCGCCCTTCGTATTCCGGGGTGCCCGGGCTTGTATCCGGAAAGCTGGAAGCGCGTGTTAGAAAGTGAAGGCTGGCATTCTGTCTTCTTCCCGGCAGAAGCGGCACATGAATTAAGCCATCAGATTATAGCGGCAAAAAGCAACGGCATTGTTCGCCAAAAAACGCTTCAAACAAAGACCGGAAAACGGACCGCTCAGCCAAAAGCAGTACATGCGCCGGAACTTCAGGCGCAAACAACGGTGCAAAAAGGCGACACGTCTTTAACAGAAAAAAGCACCGAGTACTTGAAAACGTTAATCGGAGAAACATTAAAAATTCCGCCGGCTCAAATTGATCCGAAAGCGCCGCTTGAAAAATACGGAATTGATTCTATCGTCGTCGTACAGCTGACAAACGCGTTACGAAATGTATTGGACCAAGTCAGCAGCACTTTATTTTTTGAATATCAGACGATTGAGGCGCTCGTCGCTCACTTAATCAAAACGAAAAAAGACGCGATGATCAAACTGACGGGACAAACGCCTGTTCAGGAAGAACGGAAGGCATCACCAGAACCGCAGGCTGTACAGCCGGCTAAGCCGCTTCGCACTGACTGGCGGCGGAGGGAAAAACGGGCAGCCAAAGAGACCGTCCGGCAAAGTTCGGTTCGCGACGTGGCCATCATCGGTGTTTCAGGACGCTACCCGCAGGCAAAAACAGCGGCTGAGCTTTGGGCTAACATTAAAAAAGGAAAAAACTGCATAGAAGAAATCCCGCGGGAACGCTGGAACTGGCAGGATTACTACGATGAAGAGAAAGGTAAAGAAGGCTCTATTTATACGAAATGGGGCGGCTTCATTGAGGATATGGACAAGTTTGATCCGCTGTTCTTTCAGATTTCTCCTTTGGAAGCAGAGCGAATGGACCCGCAGGAGCGATTATTTTTAGAAACGGCGTATGCGAGTATCGAGGATGCCGGCTATACGCCTGACAACCTGTGCCAAAGCAGAAAAATCGGTGTTTTTGCCGGCGCGATGAACAAAAACTACCCGACAGGCTACGGCTATTGGTCCATTGCCAACAGGGTATCTTACCTTTTTGATTTCCAAGGGCCGAGCATTGCCGTTGATACAGCCTGCTCCTCTTCTTTGACGGCCATTCATCTGGCGCTTGAGAGCATATACAGCGGTTCAAGCGAATGCGCGATTGCCGGTGGCGTAAACATAGTGACCGAGCCGATCCATTATATGAATCTGTCAGTCATGAACATGCTTTCCGCAGGCGACACGTGCAAATCGTTCGGAGACCGCGCGGATGGTTTTGTCGACGGAGAAGGGGTAGGAGCGGTCGTATTAAAGCCGTTAGACCGAGCGATTGCCGATAACGATCACATTTACGGTGTAATTAAAGGAAGCACCATTAACAGCGGAGGCAAAACGAACGGATACACCGTTCCGAATCCGAATGCGCAGGCCGCCTTAATAAAAGAAGCTTTCCAAAGAGCAAACGTCCCGGCGCGCACCGTCAGTTATATTGAAGCCCACGGTACGGGCACCGCATTAGGAGATCCGATTGAAATCGCCGGATTAACGAAAGCATTTGAAGAGGATACAACAGACAAACAGTTTTGCGCCATCGGCTCCGCAAAATCAAATATCGGCCATTGTGAAAGCGCCGCGGGCATTGCGGGTCTGACAAAAATACTATTCCAGCTCAAAGACCGCCAAATTGCGCCGTCCCTGCACGCGGAACAGCTGAATCCGAATATTGATTTCGCGTATACGCCGTTTGCCGTTCAGCAGGAGCTCGGTGAGTGGAAACGTCCCGTCATCGGCGGCAGAGAGCTTCCGAGAAGGGCGGGGTTAAGCAGCTTCGGCGCGGGAGGAGCAAACGCCCACCTCGTCATAGAAGAATATACGGCAGATAAAGAGCCTGATGAGACGCCGGCAGATCAGCCCGCCATCATCGTCCTGTCTGCGAAAAACAGCGAACGGCTCACCGAAAAAGCAAAACAGCTCAGAGACGCCATCCGTGAAAAAAGATACAGCGGCCGCGACCTTATGAGCATAGCCTTTACTCTTCAGACTGGCCGGGTGCCGATGGAAGAGCGTCTCGGTTTTATCGTCCATTCACTTCATGAACTTGAGGAAAAACTGAATGGATTTATCGCCGGACAAAACAGCGCCGGACTGCACCGTGACGGCACGGAAGAAAACAAACGGATGCTTGCCGTATTTTCGGCGGATGATGATATGGAAACAATCATAGACGCTTGGATCAGCAAACGGAAATATTCTAAGCTGCTTGAGCTTTGGGTAAAAGGATTGGACATCGATTGGGCGAAATTATACGGAGACCGTCCTCCGGCCCGCATCAGCCTGCCTGCTTATCCGTTTGCGAAAGAACGCTTCTGGCATCAGCAGCCTGTACAAAGCAAGGCCGCGCCCGTTAACGCGCCGGCTGATGAAAGTGATCCGGCGGAACAATTTGAAGTAATGGCTTTTAGAGAAGTTCTTAAAGAACAGGCTCTGCCGGCAGCCGGAGAAAAGCAAGTCAAAACGGTGATTTCTTTCTTATCTGATCAGAAGAAGCAGCAGGAAGCCATCTCTGTGATCAAATCGTACGACAATGACATTGACGTTATTTTTATCGCTCAGGGAGACCGGTATGAGGCTCTGTCCACCGGCCGCTGCCAAGTGGTGCGGGAAGATCCGCAATCATATGTGAACGCTTTTGCGGATATTCAAAAAGAGTACGGTGAAGCTTCTGCCATTTTGTATTTATGGGCGCTTGAAGATAAAAGCTGTATCGAAGATTATTCATGTATCGTCCATATTCTCAAAGCAATGGCTGAGACCGGTCTGCAGCCGGAAAGGCTGTTATTGGCGGGGGAATATGCATCCGGTCTGGAAAAGTGCTACTTGGAATCATGGATCGGCTTTGAGCGTTCGCTCGGCATTGTTCTCCCGAAAACAAGTGTTACCGGCCACTTCAGAAAAGCCGGTGCGGCCATAACGGACTGGATGAGAACCATTTGGGACGAGCTGAAAGCTGAAACAGACCATACCGTTTTCTTGGAAGAGGGAAAACGATATGTCTATCACACCGAACCAACCGGACTAACGAAAGAAAACAGCAGGATCAGAACCGGCGGAACATATCTCATTACAGGCGGATTAGGAGGGCTCGGCTACTTATTTGCCCGCCATCTCGCCCGGAACTACCAGGCAAATGTCATTCTCACGGGGCGGTCGCCGATCAATGAAGAAAAGAAAGAAAAAATGAAAGACCTGGAAAATCTCGGCGCGGGTGTTCTTTACGCTGAAGCCGATGTTTGTGATCCGATCGGAATGGGCGACTGCATCAAGCGCGCGAAAGAACGATTCGGAGCCATTCACGGCGTCATTCATGCGGCGGGCATCGAAAGCAGAACATCCGTCTTTGAAAATGAAATCGGGAATTTCCGCAGTACGCTTGAACCGAAAATAAACGGAAGCCTGCTTCTTGACGAGTGGCTGAAAAACGAAACGCCGGATTTCATCTGCTACTTTTCATCCACATCGGCTGTTTTAGGGGATTTCGGCTGCTGTGATTACGCGGTCGCGAACAGGTTCCAAATGGCGTATGCCCACTATAAAAACGAACAATCAGAAAGCGGAAACGCTTTTGTCATAAACTGGCCGGTCTGGAAAAACGGCGGAATGGCCGTCGGCGGTGAAGAGACGACGGGCATGTACCTGAAATCAAGCGGCCAGCGCCTGTTAGAAACAGATGAAGGCATTGAGCTGTTTGAGCGCATCATTTCTCAAGACAACACCCAGTGCCTTGTCATTGCCGGCAAAAGAAGCCGTGCCGAACGATTTTTAGGCATACGGCGGGACGATTCATCAAAACCGGATGCGCTTTTGGAAACCGTGAGCCGCCGCATCCCGGAAGAAAGCACGGAAAAACGGCTCGAAGCGGATTTGAAAGAGCAGATACACAGTCTGCTGAAAATATCCAAAGATAAACTCGTCCTGCATAAAAACTGGGCGGAATTCGGATTTGATTCCATCTATTTAGCCAAATTTGCCGCTCTTTTGACGAGTCATTACGGCATTGAAGTCACTCCGGCGTTATTTTACAGCTATGCCACGCTCGGAGACGTCATGAGCTATTACCTGACAGAACATAAAGAAACGATCGAAACGTTTTACCGAACGGAAGAAACCGAAACAGAAGCCGCCGCTCCGGAAAGCAAGGAGTATACGGATCAGGAGATTATCGCCATGATGAAACAGGTCTCTGAGGGGACATTAGATTTTAAAAGAGTGCAAGACATCATAGAAGGGAGTAAGACCTATGAATCATAAAGAACTTCTCGATGCCTACAGATCAGGAACGCTCACCATCGCTGAAGTAGAACAAAAGCTTCAGGCTTCTAAGCGGACAACTGCAAAACGTCCGCTTTCAGAAGGCCAGAAAGGTTTGTGGATGCTTCAGAAAATGTTTCCGGAGATGAGCGCATATAACATTCCGTTATGCTTTCGTTTTCAAAAGCTGGATATCGAGACATTCAAAAACGCCCTTTTGTCCGTGCAGCGCCAGCACCCTATTTTGACCAGTGTGATAAAAGAGGAAAACGGCCTTCCGTATCAGATAGAAGATACGGATCGGCATTTTCCGATTGAAGAAATGGATCTTTCTGACTTAAGCGGGCGTGATGCGCTCACGTTTATTAAAGAAAAAGCAAAAGAACCGTTCTCGCTTGAAACCGGGCCGCTCCTGCGTGTTCAAGTATTCCGACAGGCGAAGCGGGAGCCGATTGTGTTAATCACCATTCACCATATCATTTTTGACGGCGTCTCTCTTATGACGTTTATGTCGGCGCTGCTGGACGCTTATGTAAAAGCAAGTGAAGGCAAAGAACCTGTCATGCTTCAGCAGGCCGCAGATTATCATGACTTTGTGAAATGGGAAAAAGAGCTGCTTGAAAGCGAAGCGGGAAAAACGCATCTCTCTTATTGGAAAAAGCAGCTGGAAGGACCGCTGCCGGTGCTTGAGCTTCCGTCGGATTATCCGAGATCATCGGTTCAAACTTGCAAAGGGCAGGCGTATCAGCGCTTGCTTCCTGATGAACTGAACCGGCAGATTAAAGTTTGCGCCCAAAAACATAATGTCAATGAATCCGTTGTGTATCTCGCTATTTTCAAAGGACTGCTCTATCAATATACGAATCAGGAAGATGTCATCGTCGGCATGCCGACGATGGGGCGTTCTGAGGCTCAATTTGAGTCTGTCATCGGATACTTTATTAATATGATCGCGGTCAGAAGCAGGGAGACGGGCGCCAAATCTTTTACGTCGTTTTTGAAGGAGCTGCAGCTGACACTGGCAGAAGGGCTGGACCATGCCGCATATCCGTTTCCCGCGCTTGTCAAAGAATTGAAGACGGAACGCTCGCCTGCGGTGTCGCCTGTTTTTCAAACCGCGTTTTTCTATCAAAACTTCTTCCGGACGGAAGGAGCGGAAAAGCTGGCGGAACTATATCAATCACTCGGCATTGAAATGATAGAAGACATTCATCAGGAAGGCGAATTTGAGCTTGCGCTTGAAGTCTATAAAAAGGAAACGGGAACCGTCCTGCAATTTCTGTACAACCCGGATGTCTACAGCCCTTCTTTCATCGAACGGCTGGCGGAGCATTATATGAAACTGGCGGAGAAGGTGCTTTCTGATCCGGAGATCGCTTTTGAAGCCTGTTCCGGCCTGCTCAATCAAAAACGGGATGAAAGCCGTTCATCCCATCAGCCGAATGAGCGCTGCATTCATGAAGTGTTTGCGGAAAAAGCCGGACGCCACCCTGACAGAGAAGCCGTCACATTCGGTGAAAACAGTCTTACATATCGCGAATTAGATGAACGAAGCACGGCGCTCGCTGTGTACCTGCAAGAAAAGGGCGTCACACCGGAATGCCCGGTCGGCATTTGTACGGAGCGTTCTTTTGAGATGGTCATCGGCATCCTCGCCATTTTAAAAGCGGGAGGCGCGTATGTGCCGCTGGACCCGGCTTTTCCAAATGAACGGATGGCCCACGTGTTGACTGACAGCGGCGTGACAATCGTATTAACGCAGGAAAAGACGCGCGGCATGATTGAACAGTTGGCCATCGGCGGTGTGAGCACGGTGGAAATTGAAAACAGCGGACGTTCTGTCAGCGGGGCAAAACTGACGCCGCGTTCAAAACCGCATCATCTCGCTTATATTCTATATACGTCCGGAAGCACGGGAAAACCGAAAGGCGTCATGGTTGAGCACAGGGCCATCATGAATACGCTGCAGTTTTTGGAAGCTGAGTATCCGGTCGCTCAAGAGGATGCCTATCTGTTAAAAACGAATTACGTATTTGACGTTTCGATTTCTGAATTATTCGGCTGGTTTATCGGAAACGGACGGCTAGTCATTTTGCCGCCTGGTGCAGAAAAAAATCCGCAGCTTTGCATGGAATATATCCAAACCCACCAGGTCACGCATCTGAATTTTGCGCCCGCCGTGTTTAATGTATTTCTTGAAACGGTAAAGCGGCATACGGCATTTACAGAAGACGGCCCTGTGAAGTATGTGATGGTGGCCGGTGAGGCGTTTCCGAAAGATTTAGTCAAAAAGTCAGTTTCCATCTTCAAACATGCCAGAATTGAAAATATATACGGCCCGACGGAAACATCCATTTATGCCGCTTACTACAGCTGCGGCCAAAAGGAAATCACAAGCAGGAATACGCCGATCGGGAAACCGATTCACAATACGCGGCTTTATATCGTCGATGAAAAGCTCAGCCCCGTCCCTGACGGTGTGGCCGGGGAGCTTTGCGTGGCCGGCGCCGGTCTGGCCAGAGGCTATTACAATCAGCCTGAGCTGACGGCGGCATCATTTATTGATAATCCGTTTAGTGAAGGAGAAAAACTTTATAAGACAGGTGATTTGGCCAGATGGCTGCCTGACGGAAATATAGAATATGCCGGCCGTATTGACAGTCAGGTGAAAATTCGCGGCTTCCGCATCGAATTGGGAGCAATTGAAACGAAATTGAGCGAACATCCGGATATCCTTGACCAGGCGGTTGTGGTTCAGGAAAAGAACGGACATAAAAAGCTGATTGCTTATTATACGGCCCGCTCCGGTCATACGGCAGACGAAAAAGCGCTCCGCAACCATCTTTTATCAAGCCTGCCGGATTATATGGCGCCTGCCCATTTTATCCGTCTGGATGCGCTGCCGTTAACACCGAGCGGAAAAGTGAACCGCAAAGACCTAAAACAGCGCAAGGTAATCGTTCACCGGTCTGAAAAGACGGGCAGACTGCCGTTATCAGAAGCGGAAGCGAAAGTGACCGCAATATGGGAAGACCTGCTGAATACGGCGGGCATCAAAATCGAAGACGGCTTTTTCGATGTGGGAGGCGACTCGCTTCTGGCTGTTGCGGCGGCAGAACGCATTAAACAGGAGCTGGATTGCGATTTTACCGTCACGGATTTATTCGAACACTCTACCATTCAGGCGATCAGCCGATTTATTGTTGAAACAAAACAGGCGGCTGAATCAGAGGTGTCCGGCCAAGATGAAAGAGAAAAAGAACATACACCGCAAAACGGGATGCCGTCTTACTTTGAAGACAGTGTGGCGATAGTGGGGATTTCCTGCCAGTTCCCCGGCGCGAAAAATCATCATGAGTTTTGGAAGCAGTTAAGAGAAGGAAAGGAAAGCGTCCGGTTCTATTCAGAAGAAGAACTTCGGGAAGCCGGCGTGCCTGAAGATTTGATCGAAAATCCCGACTATGTGCCGGCATTATCGACGATAGAAGGAAAAGATCTCTTTGACCCTGAGTTCTTTCACATTTCTCCGAAAGACGCAGAATTTATGGATCCTCAGCTTCGGCTTCTGCTGCTTCATTCTTGGAAAGCCGTCGAGGACGCGGGATATGTATCGAAAGAGATTCCGAAGACAAGCGTATATATGTCGGCAAGCAATAATTCGTATCGGTCGCTTTTGCCGGAAAAAACGACAGAAGGCCATGAATCTCCCGACGGCTATGTGTCATGGGTGTTAGCGCAGAGCGGCACGATTCCGACGATGGTTTCCCATAAGCTCGGATTAAAAGGGCCAAGCTATTTCGTTCATTCCAATTGCTCATCATCATTAGTCGGTCTTTATTCAGCCTACAAAAGCATAACGAGCGGAGAATCGGAATACGCGCTCGTCGGCGGAGCAACTCTGCATGCAGCGACCGGCATCGGCTATGTGCACCAAAACGGATTGAATTTTTCAAGCGACGGGCATGTCAAGGCATTTGACGCTTCAGCCGACGGTATGGCGGGCGGAGAAGGAGCGGCCGTCATTCTGCTGAAAAAGGCGTCACAAGCCGTTCAGGACGGAGATCACATATACGCCATGCTCAGAGGCATCGGTCTGAACAATGACGGAGCGGATAAAGTCGGTTTTTACGCACCGAGTGTAAAAGGTCAGACTGACGTCATCCAGCATGTTTTAGACAGCACGAATATTCACCCGGAGACGATTTCCTATATCGAAGCGCACGGCACAGGAACGACATTGGGTGATCCGATTGAAATGTCCGCGCTGCAGCAAGTGTATAAACGTTACACAGACCGGGAGCAGTATTGCGGGATCGGCTCCGTAAAAACGAATATCGGACATTTGGATACAGCAGCAGGTCTGGCCGGGTGCATCAAAGTCGCCATGAGTTTATATCATCGGGAGCTGGCGCCTACCATTAATTACACGTCACCGAATCCGAATATCAAATTCAGCGGTTCGCCGTTTTATGTGGCGGATAAGAGAAAACCGCTTCCGGAGAGAGAGACGCCGCACCGCGCAGCGTTAAGCTCATTCGGACTCGGAGGAACAAACGCACACGCCATTTTTGAACAGTATGAAAACAAAACGATCAGCGGATCAAAGGACGGACAGCCGCCTTATATCGTTCCGCTGTCAGCGAGAAATAAGCAGTGTCTTACTGCCTATGCATCCTGTTTATCCAGCTTTCTGGATGAAGCCGAAAACGATGTTTCCTTGCATGATCTGGCATTTACGTATCAGACCGGACGTGAAGCGATGGAAGAGAGAGCCGTTTTTATCAGTCATGATCGTCACGATTTGAAGCGTCAGCTGCAGGATTTCATCAATGGCAATGAAGAAAACATCTTACGGGGCGAAAAAGTGAGAAGCAGAGAAGTGTCAGCTCAGGAGATGGAAGAGCTTGCGGCATGTCAGACACGGGATGAAAAGCTGAAAGCACTGGCGGCACTCTGGGTTGAAGGAGCGCGTGTCGATTGGGGCTTATTGTATCAGGATTCCGCGCCGCAAAGAATCAGTGCGCCGACCTACCCGTTCGCAGAGGAGCGCTTCTGGCCGGAAGAAACGGTGAAGCAAACGGATACCAAGCTTTTGCATCCGCTGGTACATCAGAATACATCCGTCTTGCAAGAGCAGCGGTTCAGTTCGGAATTCACGGGAAAAGAGTATTTTATTGCCGAGCATATCATTAAAGGAATGGCGATCGTGCCGGCTGCCGTTACCCTTGAGATGGCACGGGCCGCGGCGGAGAAAAGCATCGGCGGGGCAACAGAGGATTCTCTGGGCTTGCGCTTAAAGAATATTGTATGGGTCCGCCCGGTGATAGCCGATCAGGAGGCTGTCCGTGTCCATATCGGACTTTATGAAGAAGAGGACGGACAGATTCAATACAGAATGTACGGGGGTAACGATTCTATCGGTGAAGAAGCTCCTCTTTATAATCAGGGCATCGCTGAAATCATCCGGAAGGAACCGGAGGAAGCGGCGGATATTGAGCAGCTGAAGCGCCGGTGCACACAGGGAACAATCGAATCTCAAGCGTTTTACAAAGGAATGATCGGTGCTGATTACGGGCCCGGATACAAAGGGGTGCAGCTTGTATACAAAGGCGAAGACCGTCTGCTTGCTAAATTGAAGCTTCCTGAATCCGTCTCTCATACAAAAGCTGATTATATCCTTCATCCGAGTATGATGGACGGTGCGCTTCAGGCCGCCGAATATTTGCAAAACGTGACGAGAGCGCTGCTTGCAGAAAGCGGGGAACCATTCAAAGCCGCATTGCCGTTTGCTTTAGAGGAGCTGGACGTTCTGAATCCGTGCGCTGATGATATGTGGGTGCACGTCACATTCAGTGCGAACAATAAAGCCGGCGATCCTATCCAAAAAGCCGATATTGATCTATATGACAATAACGGCGGGCTTTGTGTGCGGATGAGAGGTTTCTCAACGCGGATCATGGAAGAAAACGCGGGTGCCGGCGTTTCCGGCAGCCGTACGGACACATTGCTCGCTGAACCGGTCTGGAAAGAGCAGCAGGAACCGGCCGATCACGAGCCAACGTATGAAGAGCATATCATTTTCCTTTGTGAGTACGATGAAGCCGTAAAACAAGCTGTCGAAGCAAAGCTTGAACATGCAAGCGTCATTATCTTGGACGATCGTCCCGCATCTATTGCAGAGCGGTATCATTCTTATGCGGGCCAGCTGTTTGACCATATCAAAACCATAATGAAAAGCAAGCCGAAGGACCGCGTTCTATTTCAGGCTGTTACGCGGTCAGCAGGCTTACAGCAGGTGTTCTCAGGCATTACCGGCCTCTTCAAAACCGCATGCCTTGAACATTCCAAGCTGATCTGTCAAATGATCGAAGCCGAAGAGAAAGAAAGTGCTGAAGGCATAGCGGAAAAAGCGTCCGAAAACCGTATGCATGCCGAAAGCGTCCATGTGAAATATGAAAACGGCAAGCGCTTTGCCGCTGATTGGGGAGAAATGGATATTTCTCAAGCGGAGCCGGACATTCCGTGGAAAGACGAAGGCGTTTATCTCATTACAGGAGGTGCCGGAGGTTTAGGTCTGATCTTTGCAAAAGAGATCGCAAACCGTACAAAAGACGCCGTCATCATACTAACCGGCCGGTCCGCTCTCAGAGAAAAGCATAAAGACATGCTGGAAACAGTACGTGCTGCCGGCGCTTCTGTTTTCTACGAGCAGACCGATGTCACGGACGAAGCAGAAGTATACCGATTGATCCGCAATATACGCAAACGGCACGGCAAGCTGGACGGGATTGTTCACAGTGCCGGCATCATAAAAGACAACTACATGGTGAAGAAGACGGCAGAGGAATACCAACACGTTCTCGCTCCGAAAGTGAAGGGCCTTGTGTATCTTGATGAAGCGTCACAACATGAGAAATTAGATGTCTTTATTGTCTTTTCATCCTTATCAGGTGTGCTTGGAAGCGTCGGCCAGGCTGATTATGCGTCTGCAAATGTCTTTATGGAGATGTATGCCGAGTACCGCCGTTCTTTACAAGCCGCAGGACAAAGATACGGAAAGACGCTTTCTGTCAGCTGGCCGTTATGGAAAGAAGGCGGAATGCAGGCAGGAAAGCAGACGGAAGATATGCTGATGCAGGAGGCGGGAATCGCACCGCTCGGCACAGATGCCGGCATCAAGGCTTTATATCAAGGCTTGATGAGCGGGACAGCCCGGATGACGGTTCTTGAAGGAGATGTGAAACACATGAAAGCAAAACTGTTCCGCAAAGAGAATGATCATCCGGAAGCAGAGACCGGCGTACGTCATGACATTGATGCTGACAGCCTGCTTGAAAAAGTGAAGCATTTGTTAAAACAGCAGACGGCCTCACTGTTAAAAGTAAACATTGACAAAATTGATCCTCATGAAGAAATGACAAAATACGGGCTGGATTCTATCTCGATGACTGAGTTTACGAACCAGTTAAACAAAACGTACCGGCTTACGTTAACGCCGACGATTTTCTTTGATCATCCGACAATCCATGAATTTGCCGTTCATTTAATCAGTGAATACGAAGAGGAATTTGCCGGACGGTTTGCGGTAAATACAAAAACGGTTCAATCGGCAAGACCGGTAAAAGAGACTCAAATCACGCGCCCGGCCGTTAAGCGACGCCGCACTCTGCCTGAGACACTTCCGCAGACAGTGCAGCGGGACCAAGGGCCCGAACCGATCGCAATCGTAGGCATCAGCGGGATTTTCCCGATGGCAGAAGACATTGAAGCTTTCTGGCAGAACCTGAAAGAAGGCAAAGACTGCATGACCGAGATTCCGAAAGACCGCTGGGACTGGCGGGACTATTACGGGGATCCCGCAAAAGAAGCCAATAAAACAAACGTCAACCAAGGCGGGTTTATTGACGGAATTGCTGAATTTGATCCGTTATTTTTCGGGATTTCACCCCGGGAAGCGCAGCAAATGGACCCTCAGCAGCGCCTCTTGCTGACGCACGCGTGGAAAGCGATAGAAGATGCCGGATATGCGTCAAAGAGTCTCTCAGGCACAAAAACAGGTGTGTTTATTGGGACCGGAAATACCGGCTACGGTTCTCTTTTAGCCAATGCCGATGCGGAGATTGAAGGGTCATCCGCGGCGAATACAAGTCCGTCTGTCGGACCGAACCGTGTCAGCTATACGCTCAATCTGCACGGGCCGAGCGAGCCGATTGATACCGCCTGCTCAAGCTCGCTCGTTGCCATACACCATGCCGTTTCTTCAATTGAAGAAGGGACGTGCGACATGGCTTTGGCGGGAGGAATCAATACGATTGTTCTTCCGGATGTGTATATCAGTTTTGACAAAGCGGGCGCGCTGAGTAAAGAAGGAAGATGCAAAACGTTCTCTGATCAGGCTGACGGTTTTGCCCATGGTGAAGGGGCAGGGCTCTTTTTCCTCAAAAAGCTGAAAGCCGCTGAGGCGGATGGGGACCATATTTACGGCGTTATTAAAGGAAGCGCGGTGAATCACGGCGGCCGCGCGGCATCTTTAACAACGCCTAACCCGAAACAACAGGCGGAAGTCATTAAAGCCGCATACAAAAAAGCGGGCATTGATCCGAAAACAGTCTCTTATATCGAAGCGCACGGCACCGGAACAGAACTGGGAGATCCTGTTGAAATTAACGGCCTGAAACAAGCGTTCAGCTCGTTTGCAGACGGAAAAGAGAAAGCGGCCGGCTATTGCGGTTTAGGGTCGGTTAAAACGAATATCGGCCATTTATCCCTTGCCGCGGGAGCAGCGGGCATTATTAAAATTTTGCTGCAGATGAAGCATCGGACATTAGTAAAAAGTCTCCACTGTGAGACGGTAAATCCGTACATTCAGCTTGAAAACAGCCCGTTTTATCTGGTGCGGGAGACGATGGAATGGAAGACGCAGACGGACGTACGCGGAAACGAACAGCCGCGCCGCGCGGGCATCAGCTCATTCGGCATCGGAGGCGTAAATGCCCACGTCGTCATCGAAGAATACATTCCAGAAGACAGAGAGGAAGCAGATGATTCTCATATCGACCCATGTCTTTTCGTTCTGTCCGCCAAAAATGAAAAACGCCTGAAAGAACAGGCAAAACAGCTGAAACGTGCGCTTACTGAAAAACGGTACGATCAATCCAGCCTCGTTTCTATGGCTTATACCCTCCAAATCGGAAGGGACGCCATGGAAGAACGCCTGGCGGTTATTGCCGAATCCGCAGAAGAACTGCAGGAAAAACTGTCACAGTTTATCACTGGAGATAAGCACGCGGATTTGTACAGAGGAAGAATAGACAAAGGCACGCTGCAAATGCTGACGGAAGATGAAGAAATTCAAGAAGCCGTTGAAAAATGGATGGCACGCGGCAAATACGCGAAGCTGCTTGAATTATGGGTCAAAGGGCTGAACGTCGATTGGGCGAAGCTGTATGGAGACCGGCCGCCTAAACGCTTGAGCCTGCCGTCGTATCCTTTTGCAAAAGACCGCTATTGGGCGGCAAAAAGCACCGGAAAACACGAAAAAACAAGCACTGTGTCTGCCGGAAAACAAGACGCGCTTCATCCGCTTCTGCACAGAAATACTTCAAACCTTGCAGAACAGCGGTTCAGCTCAATCTATACAGGAGAAGAATTTTACCTTGCGGACCATGTTGTAAAAGGCGTGCCGATTTTACCGGGGGTGGCACATCTTGAAATGGCGCGCGCAGCAATGGAACAGGCATCTGAAGTTCCGCCCGGACAAGGAAGCGTCAAGCTTAAGAATACGGTTTGGGTGCGGCCGATCACCATTGAAGACGAGCCGGTTCATGTCAACATCCGTCTCATTCCTGAAACGGCAAATGACGTTCAATTCGACATTTACAGCGGTCAGGAAACAGATCAGCCGTCCGTTTACAGCCAAGGGGCAGTATCAGTCCGCCCTGACGCAAAGGCACCGGTCATTGATCTCCAAAAGCTGAGATCACAATCCGCCGAGACACCGTTTTCTGCAGATGAAGTATACGATATGTACCGCAAAATCGGTTTTGATTACGGCCCGGCTTTCCGGGGTGTCAAAGCGATTTATACAGGTGATGATTTCGTATTGGGCAGACTGTCACTTGATGCGGCTTGTGCGGACACGGTACAGGAGTATGTCATGCATCCGGGCTTAATGGACTCTGCATTGCAGGCATCAAGCATATTAACCGGAACAAATGATGAAAAACTGATGCTTCCGTTTGCGGTTCAGGAGCTTGAAGTATTCAGCGCATGCGCTGCCGAGATGTGGGTTTACGCCAGACTTTCTGAAGACCACAAAGCCGGCCAGATTGAAAAACGCGATCTTGATATTTGTGATGAAAACGGCAAGGTGTGCGTAAGGCTGAAAGGTTTGTCATTCAGAACGGCTGAAAAAGAACCTGAGAAAAAAGGAAAAGCTCCGGAAACGCTCATGCTTGAGCCGGTATGGACCCGAAGTGATGAAACTGCTGCTCAAACGGAACCGGTTTTTGCCCGGCATATCGTAATACTTTGTGACACAGACGCCGGATTAAAACAAGCCGTTGAAGCCGCGGGAGCTGAATGTATTGAAATGACCTCCTCGCACGGGAAAGCGGCGGCGCGCTTCCGTGATTATACAGGACGGATATTGGAGACGCTGCAAAAACTGCTGAAGGAAGAGACGGAAGGAGACGTCCTTATCCAGACGGTTCTCTCTAAAACAGATAAGCATCAGCTGCTCTCAGGCATTTCAGCTCTGTTAAAAACAGCCGGCCTGGAACATAAAAAACTGAAAACCCAGCTGATTGAAATAGAACCGGCGGAAAACGGCAGAATCACAGACATCATCAGAGAAAATAAAACACGGGCTGATGACAGCCATATCAAATATGAAAACGGCATCCGATATAGCGCAGATGTCAAAGAAACGGCCGTGTCCGGCGGCAAAATACGCATTCCGTGGAACGACGGAGGCATTTATCTCATTACCGGAGGAGCCGGGGGCTTAGGCTTTATTTTCGCGAGAGAAATCGCCTGCAAAGTCAAAGAGCCGACACTGGTTTTGACAGGCCGTTCCGCTTTAAGCGAGAATCAGCGGATGCAGCTGCAATCGCTTGAATCACTCGGAGCAAAAGCGGAATACAAACAGGCTGACGTAACAAACGCTCAAACTGCGGCAGACCTGGTCAAAACAATTGAGACGGAATATGGCGGCCTTCACGGCATCATTCATAGCGCGGGTGTGATGAAAGATCAGTATATTGCAAAGAAAACAACGGAAGAGTTTTACAGTGTACTGGCCCCTAAAACGGACGGATTTGTCAACCTTGATGAAGCAACCGAGCATTTAGCGCTGGACTTTTTCATCGTTTTCTCATCCATTTCCGGCGTCACCGGGAATGCGGGACAGGCGGATTATGCGGCGGCAAACGCATTTATGGACAGCTATGCGGCATACCGCAACGCGCTGGTTACCGCAATGTACCGCCACGGTCACACATTGTCAATCAATTGGCCGCTTTGGAAAGACGGCGGAATGCAAGTCGATGAAGAAATGGCGAAGCTCACCGAAAAAAGAACCGGCGTAACGCCGATGCGCACTGAAACCGGAATAGAAGCTCTTTACAAAGCATGGAGCACGGGGAAAACAAGCGTGCTCGTCATGGAAGGAAACGGCACCGTAATGCGGGAAAAGCTGCTTCAAAAGACTCCTGCAGCCGCTTTTGCACCGGTTAAGAAAACGGATGAAACGCCTGCGCCGAAAGACCTGACGGCAAAACTTCAGGAATTGCTGGCAAAAGAGGTTTCCGGGCTTCTGAAAATCAACATTGAAGAAATCGATATCGAATTGGAGTTCAATCAATACGGATTTGATTCCATTACGCTGACGGAATTCGCCAACAAGCTGAATGACACTTATCAGCTTGATCTGACACCGACCGTATTTTTTGAATATGCGACGATTCAAGCCTTGGCGCATCATTTAGCAGAAGACTATCAAACACAATTTACCGGCAGCACACAGCCGAAAGAAGAAAAACAAAGCGGTGTGACAGATGATGGCGGCATCAGACTGGCAGGGAACAAACGATTTGTAAAAACTGCCGTACAGCCTGTTCAGACTGCAGCTGAACATAAACCGGAACCGATCGCCATTGTCGGCATGAGCGGGGTGTTTCCGAAGGCCGCAAATATTGATGAGTATTGGCGCAACTTAGAAGAAGGAAAAGACTGTATAACAGAGGTGCCGGCGGATCGCTGGGACTGGCGGGAGTATTACGGTGACCCGCTTAATGAAGCCAATAAAACAAATGTAAAGTGGGGCGGGTTTATTGACGGAGTTGCGGATTTTGATCCGCTGTTCTTCGGAATTTCACCGCTGGAAGCCGAACAGATGGATCCCCAGCAGCGCTTGTTAATGATGTATGCGTGGAAAGCGATAGAAGATGCGGGATATTCCGCTAAAAGCCTTTCCGGCACGAAAACAGGCCTGTATATCGGCACGGGGAATACCGGATACGGCTCACTGTTTTCCGACCTGGATATCGGCGGTGCGTCAGCCGCAAATATGAGTCCGTCAGCGGGGCCGAACCGCGTCAGCTATATGCTTAATCTGCACGGACCGAGTGAACCGATCGACACGGCTTGTTCAAGCTCGCTGGTCGCGATTCATCACGCCGTATGCGCCATTGAAAACGGGAACTGCGATATGGCGATCGCCGGCGGCGTGAATACCGTCGTCACACCGCAAGGCCACATCGCTTATGACAAAGCGGGGGCGCTGAGCAAAGAAGGGAAATGTAAAACATTCTCCGACAGGGCGGACGGATTTGCCGTCAGTGAAGGTGCCGGAATTCTGTTTTTGAAAAAGCTGTCAGAAGCGGAAAAAGCGGGCGATCATATTTACGGCGTCATTAAAGGCAGCGCGGTCAACCACGGCGGACGCGCGAACTCCTTGACGACACCGAACCCGAAAGCCCAGGCGGAAGTCGTCAGAACGGCTTATGACAAAGCAGGCATTGATCCGAGAACCGTCACTTATATAGAAGCGCACGGAACCGGAACGGAGCTTGGCGATCCGGTCGAAATCAACGGCCTGAAGTCCGCCTTTCAAAAGCTGTACGAAAAAACAGGCGATTCCGCCGTTTACGCGAGTCACTGCGGTCTGGGATCGGCTAAAACCAATATCGGCCACCTGTCACTGGCAGCCGGTGTCGCGGGTGTGATCAAAGTGCTGATGCAGATGAAGCATAAAACACTTGCAAAAAGCCTCCACAGCGAGGTCATCAACCCGTATATCAAGCTGAAAGACAGTCCGTTTTACATCGTACAGGAAAAAAGAGAATGGACGGGATTGAAAGACGAAAACGGCAATCATCTGCCGCGCCGTGCGGGAATCAGTTCTTTCGGCATCGGCGGCGTAAACGCCCATGTCGTCATTGAAGAATATATCCCGAAGGAAGAAAGAAAAACAGCTGTTTTCACACACCCTCAAATCTTTGTGCTGTCGGCCAAAGAAGAAGAGCGTCTGCAGGAACAGGCGCAGCAGCTGGCGCAAGCTTCTTTTACGGATGCGGATCTTGCCGATGTTGCTTACACGCTTCAGCAGGGACGTGATGCGATGGAAGAAAGAGCGGCCATTATCGCTTCTTCGGCCGAAGAACTTCGGGACAAGCTAAAGAGCTGTGCGAAAGGACGTTATGATATAGCGGGCATTTATAAAGGAAAAGCGGGTAAAACCTCCCTGAAATCCATTCTGGCAGGCGCAAACGGCGAAGCGGATATCGAAGAGCTGATAAGCCGCCGAGAGAATGACAAGCTTGCGGAATTATGGGTGCAGGGCGCGGATATCAAATGGGACGGCTTATATTCTGATATCAAGCCCCAACGGATGAGTCTTCCTGCTTACCCGTTTGCGAAAGAGCGGTACTGGATCACGGACAACCGGCCGAAAGCAGAGAAACCGCAAGCTGTGCCGACGTCGCGGGTACTGCACCCGCTGCTTCACGAAAATGTATCAGATTTAACAGAGCAGCGGTACCGATCCGAATTTACGGGACAAGAGACGATTTTCACCGATCATCTTATTAAAGGCAAGCCGGTTATGCCGGGCGTTGCCTACTTGGAAATGGCTAGGGCGGCGGTTGCTCAGGCAGTCAAAGGGCAAAAGGAAGTTCCGTCTGTCACCCGCCTGAAAAACATCGTTTGGGTTCGGCCGATCGAAGCGGGAAACCGCCCGATTGAAGCGCAGATCAGCCTGATTCCGAGGGAAGACGGTGAAATCGTGTATGACATTTACACGGACTCACAAACAGAAGCAAGCGGCAGGCAGATACACTGTCAGGGGGCTGCCGGCATTCTCAGCGCCGGGGAGGCTCCGCACCGTGATATAGGCGCACTGAAAGCTCAATGCGGCCTCAGTATACTGACTTCTGAACAGTGTTACGGCTTATTCAGCAAAATCGGCATTGACTACGGTCCCGGACAACAAGGAATTCAGCAGATTCATATCGGAAGCAATCAAGCATTAGCTGAGCTCCGGCTGCCTTCCTTCCTCGAAGAAACGGCAGATCAATACGTTCTTCACCCGTGTATGCTTGATTCAGCTTTGCAAGCGACAATCGGACTGAAGCTGCACGCAGATGATAACCAGCTGTCACTGCCGTTCGCCCTTGAAGAACTGGACATTTTCAGCCCGTGCACGACAAGCATGTGGGCGTATGTCAGCTCCCGGGGAACGGATGAAAAAATACAGCGTATGGACATTGACTTATGCGATGAGACAGGCCGGGTCTGTGTCAGAATTAAAGGGATTTCTTCCAGAATGATGGAAGGCCCCGCGCCGGAAACATCATTGAATGGAGCAAACCTTCTGGCTCCGGTGTGGGATCTCGCGGAATTCCGTGATCAAAGCCCGGCATATAAGACGGAAGAGGTTGTCTTTATCGCGGGGGACGAGGAAAGCGCAGCTTTTCAATTACATCATCCTTCTGCGAAACGGCTTCATATCAACCCGGAGGATGAAATAGAGGCTGTTGCGGCTGAACTGAAAGCAACAGGGTCTTTCGGGCATATCGTATGGATCGCTCCTTTTCACAGCGCTGATGACATGGTGAAAGCTCAAGATGCGGGCGTCATCCAGATGTACAGAGTGATTAAGGCAATGCTTGCTTTAGGATATGGAGGCAAGCGAATCAGCTTGACTGCAGTCACAATAAAAACACAGTCCGTACAGCCGGCGGACATTATTGATCCGGCTCATGCAGGCATTCATGGTTTGGTCGGCTCGCTCGCAAAAGAGTATCCGAACTGGCAAACAAGGCTGATTGATGCCGGATGTCCGGAAGATGTTTCAAAGGCGGAGCTGTTCTCAGCGCCGTTTGATGAGCAAGGCAATACATGGGCGTACCGGAACAATCACTGGTACAAACAGCGCCTTATTCCTGTACAGCAGCCGGTGTCAAGCCGGCCCGCTTACCAAAAAGGCGGCGTTTATGTCGTCATCGGCGGCGCGGGGGGCATCGGCGAGGCATGGAGCGAATATGCCGTGAAAACATATCAGGCGCGAGTCATTTGGATCGGCAGACGAAAACATAACAGCGCCATCCAGGAAAAAATCGACAGACTCAGCCAATTCGGCCCGGCGCCGATTTATATTGAAGCTGACGCGGCAAATCCGAATGAGCTCACACGGGCGTATGAAACGATCAAACGCACGCACCCGCAAATTAACGGAATCATCCATTCCGCAATTGTTTTAGAGGATCAGAGCCTGGCAAATATGCCGGCAAGCCGTTTTAAAAGCGTGCTCGCTGCAAAAGTCAATGTCAGTGTGAATATGGCCCGCGTGTTCCGAAATGAGCCGCTGGACTTTGCTTTGTTCTTCTCATCTGTTCAATCATTTGCACGAGCGGCCGGACAAAGTAATTATGCTGCCGGATGCAGTTTCAAAGATGCCTTTGCCGCTCATTTGGCTAAAACGCGGCCGTATTCGGTGGCAGTGATGAATTGGAGCTACTGGGGCAGTGTCGGAATCGTATCATCTGCCGACTATCAAGAACGGATGAAACAGGCGGGAGTCGGATCAATTGAAGCGCCGGAAGCAATGGCGGCGCTTGAACGATTGCTCGGCGGCCCGTTGAATCAGTTCGTCATGATGAAACAGGCGGAAGAGCCGGAGGAAAAACCGGAAGAAATGATAGAAGTATACCCTGAACATCACGGCTCGGCGATGCAAAAACTGCGAAGCTATCAGCCTAAAGTAACAAGACATGTACAACAATTGAGTTAAGGAGGGGACGGCTTTGCAAAACACTGAAGATCTTCTTTACAAACTATTGGCAGGCCAGCTGAAATCTGTCGGATTTTTTACGGAAAACGAAACGCAGCCTGTCATGCAGGGGTTTTACGGCAGGTGGCTGGAAGAAAGCATCTCCATCTTGGTGCAAAAAGGCTTTTTGAAACAGTCAGGCAGTACGTATGTGTTAACGGGTCCGATAGAGCGTGCGGACGTACTGTGGCAAGAATGGGATGAAAAGAAAGCTCCTTTACTCAAGGACAGCAGCAAAGAGGCTATGATCACCTTAGTGGAGACCGCTCTCAGAGCTTTGCCGGATATTTTATCCGGCAGAGTTTCTGCCACTGATGTTCTGTTTCCTGATTCCTCAATGGAATTGGTGGAAGGAATCTATAAAAACAATGAAACGGCAGACTACTTTAATGAGGTGCTCGCTGACACATTGACGGCTTTCATTGAAGAACGCCTGAAAGAAGACCCGAACGCGGAAATCCGGATATTAGAGATCGGAGCGGGGACGGGCGGGACGAGCGCGGCCGTTTTCAAAAGATTAAAAGAGTACAAACATCATGTGAAAGAATATTGCTACACCGATCTGTCAAAGGCCTTTTTCATGCATGCTGAAAAAGAATACGGTCCCGACAATCCGTATTTGACTTATAAGCGGTTTAATGTGGAAGAGCCCCCGGCTTTGCAGGGTATAGAGGCGGGCGCATATGACGCGGTAATTGCGGCAAATGTGCTTCACGCGACAAAAAATATTCGACGGACACTTCGCAATGCCAAAGCGGTGCTTAAAAAGAATGGGATTTTGCTATTAAATGAGATCAGCAGCCATTCGGTTTATTCTCACCTGACATTCGGCCTTTTGGAAGGCTGGTGGCTGTATGAAGACGCCAAACTGCGCATTCCCGGATGCCCGGGGCTGTATCCTGAAGCGTGGCAGTCTGCGCTGGAAAGCGAGGGATATCGGTACGTTACATTTATGGCGGAATCGTCACATCACCTCGGCCAGCAGATCGTGGCGGCAGAAAGCGACGGCGTTATCAGGCAAAAGCAGCCGGACGCGCAGGCGGTTGAAGAAACTGCGGCTTCCAAAGAGCCGGCTGATTTCACAGAACCGTCTTTCTCAGTCACAGACCGGACTGTGCAATTCATAAAAGAAACGTTAGCCAAGTCCATAAAGCTTGCTCCCGAGCGCATTCAGCCGGAAACCAGCTTTGAAAAATACGGCATCGACTCCATTTTGCAGGTGAATTTTATCCGCGAACTGGAAACATTGACGGGCGAGCTGCCGAAAACGGTCTTATTTGAACACACGAATACGAAAGAACTTGCCGAGTATTTGCTGGAAAATTACCCGGATAAGCTGCAACAGGCATTCGGAGCCGAACAAGCGTCTCCTGAAACGGAGCATCCGGAACCTGCAATGAATGAACCGGTGCCGCTTGTCACGGAAACGCGGCGATTTATCACTGAACAAAAAGAGCCAAAAGCGCCAAAGCCGGAAACAGAAACCGTCACCGTTAATCGTTCTGATCGTAACGACATTGCCATTATCGGCATCAGCGGCCGCTATCCCGAGTCTGAAACGCTCGATGAGCTGTGGGAACATTTAAAAGCCGGAGACAGCTGTATTACGGAAGCCCCGGAAAACAGATGGAAGTCCGGTCTTCTGAAAACAATGGCAAAAGAAACACGAAAAGAAGAACGCAAAACACGGTACGGCGGATTTCTGCAGCATATTGACGCTTTTGACCATCACTTGTTTGACATGCGGGAAGACCATGTGATGGAGATGACGCCTGAGCTCCGTCTAAGCTTAGAAACCGTATGGGAAACATTTGAAAACGGCGGTTACTCGTTAGAAAGAGTAAACGAATGGCAGGAATCAGACAGCGGCATCGGTGTATTTATGGGCAGTATGTACAATCAATATTTCTGGAATATCCCGTCATTGGAAAAAGCCGCGCTCAGCTCTAACGGAGGGGATTGGCATATCGCCAACCGCATTTCCCACTTTTTCAATTTAACGGGTCCGAGCATGGGCGTTACGACCGCATGCTCCAGCTCACTGAGCGCCATTCATCTCGCCTGTGAAAGCCTGAAGCTTAACAGCTGTTCCATGGCGATTGCCGGAGGGGTCAATCTCACGCTTGAACCGTCTAAATATGATGCGCTCGAACGGGCGAATTTGCTTGAACAGGGAAGTGAGAGCAAAAGCTTCGGAACCGGCACGGGCCTGATGCCGGGAGAAGGAGTCGGGGCGGTGCTCTTGAAGCCGCTCTCCAAAGCGCTTGCCGACAAAGACCATATTTACGGGGTCATTAAAAGCAGCGCGTTGTGCCATAGCGGCGGAAGGCAGATGTACACGGCTCCGGATCCGAAACAGCAGGCGAAGCTCATGGCGGCTTCCATCGACAAGGCCGGAATCAATCCGGAAACAATCAGTTATGTTGAATCAGCGGCAAACGGCTCTGTATTGGGAGATCCGATTGAGGTCATTGCCCTGACAAACGCGTTCGCGCAATATACTGATAAAAAACGATTTTGCGCGCTTGGATCCGTCAAGTCAAATCTCGGCCATTTAGAGGCGGCTTCCGGCATGTCCCAGCTCGCGAAAGTGCTGCTGCAAATGGAGCGGGAAACATTAGTCCCGACGATTAACGCAAAACCGCAAAATCCGAATATCAACCTTGAACAAACGGCTTTTTACCTGCAGGAAAAAACCGAGTATTGGGAACGTCTGAAGGATGCCGAGACGGGAGACATCATACCGCGGAGAAGCATGATCAATTCCTTCGGAGCAGGCGGGGCATACGCAAATCTCATCGTAGAAGAATATATCAGCCCGAATTCCGATCAGGCCCGTCACGACGATGAGGAATATATTTTCCCTGTGTCAGCGAAAACAAAATGGAGTTTTGAAGCCTATCTTGAGAGACTGGCGGCCTTTTTAGAAAAGACGCCATCTCTTCATCCGGCAGCCATCGCATCCGCGCTGCAAAAAAGAACGCATCATTCGGAGTATCGGGCGGCATTTACGGCTGCTTCCGTTCAGGAACTGCTGGAAAAGCTGGCCGCTTACCGCATGGATCAGCGGAATCTCAATTTCTCCGATTCTGATATTGGCCGGCGTGCGCGGCAATGGGAAAAAGGAGAGAGTATCGCGTTTGATCAGTTGCAGCAAGAGCACGCCGTTCATCTGCCGGCCTACGCTTTTGACCACGGGACTTCTTTTCAATTCGGTGAATCAGAAAACGCTGCCGGCGTTCAGGCGGTATACAGTGATGACGACCCATACGTGAAAGGGCATCAATTCAGCGGAGAGCCGGTACTCGTCGGCGCTACATATAACAGTCTGGCAGTCGATCATTTTTGTGATCTTTTTCCTGAAGCGGAAGGAGGACAAATTAAAAAACTGAATTACGCGAGCCCCATTACCGTAAAAAAAGGCGATCGCATCGAGCTGAAAACAGAATCGAAACAAAACGGGGATGGATTTGAACTGAGCATAATGCACCGCAGCCTCACGTCTCCTGATTGGAGCATAGCGGCGTATGCCGAGTGCAGCCCGTATCCGTTTCAAAAGCAGCACGCGGATCTGGCGGCCATTCAGCGCGCTTACCGGGAAGTGGGCCGGATAGATGAGTTATACGGAGACGGAACGGGAACCGTCGTGTGGGGAGAAGAATTTAAAACGATCACCCGCCTGTACCAAGGCTCTGATGCCGTTTTAGCGAAAGTGAACCTGAACAATAGCGACTCACAACAAGCGCATCATTATGCCGTAAATCCGTTAATCGCCAACAGTGCTTACTTGGCCTCGCTTTCTTTATTGGACCAAACGGAGGCGGAAAGCTATCTGCCGTTCGGCATTAATTCCGTCACCTTCAGCAGCCCGGAAGATCTTACCGATTGCTGGCTGCACATCAAGCTGGCCAAACAAACGGGGGAAATGATTCTGATTAACGCAGATGTCATCAGCAGGCGATCGGAAGTGGTGATGCGTTTTGAAGGCTATGCCCTGAAACGGTTCCGCCCGAAAACCGAACAGATAAATCAGCCGGCCCGAACGGCTGTGAAGAATGCGGGAGCACCGATTTCTGCCGGCAGTCTGACAGATGATATCCGCAGCTACGTCCTTGGCAAGCTCGCCAAGATGATGGATGAACCCGCGCCATCTCTTCGTTCTGACGCAAATATCATGGAATTGGGACTTGATTCAGCGAGCCTGATCGGGCTGACAAAAGAGATCGGCCAAGAGGTGGACATCGATGTGAATCCAACATTGTTTTTCGAGTATCCGACCGCGGAGGAGCTGACCCGCCACTTCGCGTCAGCATATGAGAGCAAGTTTTCTCAATTGCTTGCCGATCATAAGCATTCAGAAGAGGCCAGGGTCACGGAAACAGAAGAGCGCACTTTACCGAAGAAACAGCATACGCCTTGTGATCACGCCGATATCAAGCAAGGAATCGCGATTATCGGTATGTCAGCTCAGTTTCCGCAATCCCCGGATATCCAGTCTTTTTGGGAGCACATCATAAACGGGGATCACTGTATTACCGAAATTCCGGCGGACCGCTGGGACTGGCGCCGTTACGCTGGTGATGAGAATGACACGAGTCTCAGATGGGGCGGTTTTATTGACGGTGTCGGCGAATTTGACCCGCTCTTTTTCGGAATTTCCCCTAAAGAGGCATCACAAATGGGGCCGGAGCAGTTTCTGCTTTTGATGCATACATGGAAGGCAATGGAGGATGCGGGCCTGACAAATAAGGCATTATCAAGCAGACCGACAGGCGTTTTCGTTGCCGCAGGCAACAGCGATCCGAACAATGGAACAGCCATCCCGTCCATCATTCCGAACAGGATATCATATGCCTTGAATTTACAAGGACCGAGTGAATATTACGAGGCTGCCTGCACGTCAACCCTAGTGGCATTGCACAGGGCGGTTCAATCAATCCGTCATAACGAATGTGAGCAGGCTGTCGTGGGAGCCGCCAATATTCTGCAATCGCCGAAGGGCTTTATCGGTTTTGACTCAATGGGATATTTAAGCAAAAACGGCCGGGCGAAATCGTTCCAAAAAGATGCCGATGGCTTTGTCAGAAGCGAAGGGGCGGGCGTGATCATCATCAAACCGCTTGAGGCGGCAATTGAAGACGGCGATCATATTCACATGGTCATTAAAGGAACAGGAGTGTCTCACGGCGGTAAAGGCATGTCGCTTCACGCGCCGAATCCGGCGGGAATGAAGACCGCGATGAAAAAAGCGTACGAAGACACCGATGTTGATCCGCAAACTGTCACTTATATTGAAGCGCACGGCATTGCTTCCGAAATGGCAGATGCGTTGGAGTTTAATGCAATCAAAGCGGGTTACGGAGAGTCTGCAAATCAAGAGGAAAGCGCGCCTTGTTATATCAGCACCGTGAAACCTTGCATCGGGCACGGCGAACTCGCTTCCGGACTGGCTGCCCTTATAAAAGTGGCGATGGCCATGAAGCATCATACCATCCCGGGCATTCCCGGATTTACAGCTGCAAATGAGCAAATGGCCATTCAGAAAAGCCGCTTCCGTTTCACCGAAGACAATCAGGAATGGACACAGCTCACCGACCATACGGGCAGACCGATCCCGCGCCGGGCCGCAATTAACAGCTATGGCTTCGGCGGCATGAATGCGCATGTCGTCTTGGAACAGTACAGCCCGAGCCATAAAGACAAAGAATCTGTGCATGAACCGCAGCTTATCGTCCTTTCTGCTAAGAGCGAAGGGCGCCTAAAGGCGGCCGCAGGTCAGCTGGCCGATTTTGTGCAAACTGGAGATACTCCGTCATTGCGGGATATTGCTTATACGCTTCAGACCGGCCGTGAGGCGATGAACTGCCGCCTGGCACTCGTTGCCCGCAATCAAGATGAATTGCTGGAAAAACTGAAAGAGTACAGAGCATTTTCCGAAGAAAGCAATGGAATGAAAAGCTTCTTTACAGGCAGTCAGCAGACTGGATCAGGAGATATCGGCGTTTTACTGGAAGGGACTCTCGGTACAGTCGTCACGGAGACGCTGTTGGCTGAAAACAATCTGGAAAAGCTTGCATTTTGCTGGGTGAAAGGTGCGGATATACCGTGGGACAGACTCCACCAAGGCAAATCTGTTCAAAGAGTGCCGCTTCCGACATATCCTTTTGAAAACCATAAGTATTGGAACGGCGGTCAGCCAGAAGACATCGTCCTTGCACCGGTTTCACAGAATCCTCAGATCCGCTGCGAGAGCGCAGCTGACATTGTGGCAGACATTTTGGGGATGGAGCCAGCGGAAATGGATCAAAATAAGCCGCTGACTGAATACGGTTTCGATTCAATCTCCTCTATTCAGCTGCTGAAAAAACTTGAGGGCGGAGACAGCCGCATCAGTCTGGAGGCTCTTCAGAAATGCAGCACTGTTCAGGAGATTAGCATGCTGTTAAAAACGAACCAATCGCAGGAGGCGGGCCGGAATTTTCCCGAACTCGTCAAGCTGAACGATAGAGAAAAAGGCCGTCCTGTTTTTTGGTTTCACGGCGGAACGGGAGGCGTTGAAGCATACCAGCCATTCGCCAAAAAGAGTCAGCGACCTTTTTACGGCATCCAGGCAAGAGGTTTGACAGGGAAAGAGCCGCTGCAAGGAATCGAAGAGACGGCCGCTTCTTATAAGAGAATCATCCAAGCGGTACAGCCGAAAGGCCCTTATGACCTCGGCGGATATTCCTTGGGCGGAATGTTTGCATACGAAACCGCGCGCCTCTTGCAGGAGGAAGGTCATACGGTAAAAAGCGCCGTCATGATCGACACCCCGTACAGTGAAAAATGGAAAGAAAGAAAACCATCTGTTAAGTCAGTCATGCTGCAAACGATCAATACGATGCTTACAGCATATCTTAAGCCTGAAAACCTTGAAGAGGCATTAATCAGCAGAGAAGACATTACCGTCCAGGCTGAGGAAGAAGAGGTATTGAAAGAATTGATCGGCCTTGCCAAAAAGCGCGGTCTGCCAAAATCCGAAGAAGCGATCCGGATGCAGCTGGAGCAAATGATGAAGACGCAGCTCGCTTACGGAATGGAAGAGTATGACATGAAGCCGCTGCCTCATCCGGAAGCGCTGCAATGCTACTACTTCCGTAATAAAAGCGGTTTGTTCCTCGGAGATCTTGAACGTTATCTGACAGCAGAGGAAGAACAAATTCCGTTAGACCATGATGCGTATTGGAAAGAATGGGAACGCCAGATGAAACAGTTTCACCTGTTGGACGTTCACTCTTCCAATCATGTCACAATGCTGTCGGAACCAAAGCCGCAAAACGCCATTAAAGCATTCTGCGAAAAACTGTACGCAAACAAAGGAACGATAAGCGCAAATTTCCTTAAATCTTTCAGAAAAAAGCTGGACGAAACAAATGAGTTGGTAAAACGGTAATAGAGAACGGCCGGAGCAATCCGGCCGCTTTTTTATTTATATAGAACTAAATTAACTATGTACTAAATCTTCAATGTCATATTGATTTCTGTTTATAAGACATTAAAAAACCCCCGATAAACAGGGGGGCGATATTAAAATCTGACAGGCAATGTTTCAAGCCCTCTCAAAAACACATTTTTTCTCCATGTTACATCCTCGGGCGCGCCTTTCAGCTCTATATTCGGAAACCGTTTTAAAAGCGCGGTAAAGGCAATGGATGCTTCCATCCGGACGAGCGGAGCCCCGAGACAAAAATGAATGCCGAATCCAAAAGAAATATGACGGTTCGGTGTTCTCGCTATATTTAATGTATCAGGATCATCAAAATATTCCGGGTCCCGATTGGCTGAACCGATGCCGATAAATATCATATCACCTTTTTTAAAAGAAACATCTTTATAAGTGAAATCTTCAATCGCCCATCGATTCGCCATCATGATGACGGGAGAGGTATAACGCAAAAGCTCTTCGACCGCCGTCTGGATATTTTCGGGCTGCCGCTTTATCTTCTCCATCTGATCTTTGTGCAGAAGAAGCGCCAGGGTGCCGGAGCCAAGAAGGTTAACCGTTGTTTCAAGCCCGGCAACGACTAACAAAAACAGCATGGAATACAGCTCTGATTCACTCAGCTTTTGGCCGTCCTCTTCAGCGTAAATAAGCTTGCTCGTCAAGTCTTCACCCGGATGTTTTCTTTTTTCTTCGATCAGTGTTTTCATATATTGTTTAAATTCTTTGAGAGCCTGGTTGGTCGCATCTTGTCCGCTTTCTGACGTGTCGACCATTGCGTTTGTCCACACTTGAAATTTGGCGCGGTCCTCTTTCGGAATTCCGAGCAGCTCGGAAATGACGATAAACGGAAGCGGTGCGGCGAAATCTCTCATGATATCAGGGTCTGCTTTTGTTTCCATTTCATCCAGCAGCTCTTCTGTGATCTGCTCTATCCCGGTGCGAAGCTGCTCAATCATCCGGGGAGTGAACCCCTGATGCACCAAAGATCGAAGACGTGAATGATCCGGGGGGTCTTTTGCCAGCATATGCTCTGAGACAAAATCGATATCTTCACTGACATTCAGCTTCGCGATCAGCTCCTTCGGCATGACCCGTTTTACATCTCTCGTAATTCTGCCGTCTTTTAAAAACGCCATACAATCATCATAACGCGTGATGAGCCAAGCCGGAAAGGTGCCTCCGAAACGCTGCAGTTCGAATTTATGTATGGGGTCCTGCTCTCTGAATCTGCTTAAAACCGCAAAAGGGTTTTCGTGAAACTCGGGTGAGTGTGGGTGAAACATTGTTTTTTCCATCTGGATTTCCCCGCCTTCATGTTTTTGAAAAGACATAACAAACAGCCGGTGCCTGCCGACCGGACGGCATTCCTCCTTTTATCTGCCGAAGACACTGATCACAACGGCTCATAAGTATGTCTAAAATATATAAGGAAACAGAAGCCGGTTCAATAGACAAATCGTAAAGCCGCCATTTTCGTTGATTATCAACAAAACAGCAAACTTTTTTTGCCATTTCATCATGTGTGTTAAATCCGGCTAATATACATATTTACGCTTCATATCAACTTCTTAAGGAGGATGTGAATGAATGCGTTTATGAAATGGGCGGCAAGTCTGCTTTTGGTGATCTCTCTTCAGTTCGGCCTTACGGGCGCCGGCATCCATTCGGACAGTGCTGCTCGTGCCGCATCCCGATACGATCAGGTGCTGTATTTCCCGCTGTCAAAATATCCGGAGACGGGAAATCATATAAAAGACGCCATTTCGGCAGGTCATTCTGAGATTTGTACAATTGATAGGGGCGGAGCGGAGAATAGAAGGAAAGAATCATTGAAAGGAATTCCGACAAAGCCCGGGTTTGACCGTGATGAATGGCCCATGGCAGTCTGCACAGAAGGCGGGGCGGGGGCTGATATCAGATATGTAACCCCGTCGGATAACCGCGGGGCCGGTTCATGGGTTGGAAATCAAATGAGCGGATATTCCGACGGCACGAGAGTATTATTTATCGTTCAGTAGCTTCTCCGGTTCGCCGGAGTTTTTTTATGCTCTGAAAAAGCGGCACGCCGGCTGGACATATGAAATGGCAAAGAGTAAACTTATATGTTGGAATCAGCATGAGAAAGGATTGGATCACATTGACAGTGACTACATACCGAAATATTGCACTTTTACTTCTTTGTTTAACAGCGGGAATTGTGGATGTGATCGGTTATTTAAGCCTGGGACATATCTTTACCGCCAATATGACGGGGAACATCGTTCTGTTCGGCCTGGCGATCGGCAACTCATGGCACCTTGCCGTACTCAAATCGTTAACCTCGTTAATCGGATTTATTGCCGGTGTTATTGCCGCGGCCCTGCTTGTGGGCAATAAAAAGAAATCATTCTGGCCCCCTGCGGTAACTGCCGCTTTAGCTATTGAAGGAGCTGTTTTGCTGCTGTTTGCTTTGTTCTCTTGCTTTTTTGCAGATGCCATTTCTGTTTATGTGCTGATTATGCTGCTCAGCTTCGCAATGGGAATGCAGACGACAGCCGCGAGAAAACTTGGTGTAGCGGGGATTTCCACGACCGTATTAACAGGAACGCTCGCTAATTTTTTTGAAGATCTTACCGCAAGGTTTTACAAAGCGGACAAGCGGAAGCAGTTTACGAGAGATGCTGTTTTGCGCGCGCTTGCCTTGGTGCTGTATTGTTTTGGGGCGGTCATAGGCGCTTTTGCCGAACCGGATTATAAGTTTGCCGTGATCTGGCTTCCGATTATCATTATTTTAGGCATTATGCTTTGCGCATTCACGATGTTCCACGGATATTCTGAAGAAAAAAACCAATAAAAAAACGCCGCTGATTCAGGGCGTTTTTTCTTTTTATTGCTCTTTCCGGGTCCCGATTGTATAAACGGCCCGATCTGTATGTACCTTTAATCCGTCTTGCTCTTTTTGGATGGTAATGTCGCCGAGCAAAGGGATTTCATACGCATCTTGAGGGAGCGGGACATTTCCTTCCTCCGTATAGGTTGTGCCGTGTCCTTTTAGGACGAGTTCTTCGTCAGCTACATAGTCATCGGGATGATTTGTCCGGCGGACGAGAACATCATCAAGGTGAAGCATGATCTGGTCCATATCAGAAATCTCGTTTCGGCTGTCTGTCAGCTCTCCTTTTCTGATATCAAGCGTTTGTCCGATCTGTTTTTGCAGCCATTCAGACAATTCGGTGTTTGTAAGTGCCATTGTGATTCCTCCTTTTATCTACACCATACTTATTCCCTATTTTTTTAGAAATACACTGCCTTGCATTGATCTTTTTTTCTGACAGCCGGTTTTGAAGAGTTACTAGTTTCTTCATTATAATTGTTTACTAAAAACGGGGTCATCTTCCGGTGCAGACGACCCCGTTTACTCATCATATAAAGATTACTCTTTCGGCACGGCGTTTTCAGCGTTTACTTCGCCCGCTCCGTAAATGTTCGGATCTTCATTTGTCCATTGATCCGGACTTTGTTTGATCAGTGTTTTCACTTCGTCAGGCGAAAGCTGCGGGTTCTGCTGAAGAATTAAGGCGGCAATGCCAGCACAGATCGGAGTGGCCATGGACGTGCCCGACAGACTGAAATACAAGGAGCCTACACGGTTTGATTTCTGTAATTTGTCAAGGTATGAACGCGGAGAACGGAGAGATACGATATCGACCCCGGGCGCAAGAATGTCAGGCTTCTCTTTTCCGTACACCGTCGGGCCGCGGCTTGAGAATGAAGCGACCGTATCGTCCTCATTGCTGGCCGTATCATTGTCATCATAGGCGCCTACCGTGATGACCTTCTCGCTGACACCGGGGCTTGAAATCGTTTGAGCTTCCGGACCGGAGTTGCCCGCGGCGACGCAGACGACGATTCCTTCATTCCATGCCTCTTCAACGGCCTTGACGAGCGGGTCGTCCGTTTCTTTATCATATCTGAGCGCATCTCCGCCCAGTGACATGCTGATGATTCTGATCGGATTCTTTGTGTGTTCTTTATTATATTGTATGCACCATTCCACACCCTCAATGATGTCAGCCAAGGTTCCTGATCCTGATTTGTTTAAAACCTTGACTCCGATCAGATCGGCTTCCGGCGCCGGCCCCTGATATTTACCGGAAGATGAAGCGCCGCTGCTTGCGATATCACCGGCGCAATGGGTGCCGTGCCCGTTGTCGTCATACGGTTCTGTCTTTTGGTTGACAAAGTCCGCAAATCCGATAACTCTGCCTTCTAAATCGGGATGCTGATAGATTCCGGTATCAATAACGGCGACGGTTACGCCTTTTCCTGTTAATACGGTGCCGTTACGGGTCACTTCTTTTGCATGAGACGATTCAGCTGCCGTATCAAGGAGCGCTTTTACTTCACGGTTTAAATAGATTTTACGGATATCCCGGCATTGCGAAAGAAGCATGTGAAGGGCGGACGGAGTGACTTCGGCGCTGCAGCAATTGATTGTTTGAAACTGCTTTTTTATGGTGCAGCGTTTTTCTTTTGATAAGACCTGTCCTGTGCTGTGAAAACCGGATTCATGGCAGCCCTCTTCAAATTCAATGATGACTGACATTTTCTTTCTGTTTTTCACCTTTTTTTCGAAAAACTTGTGCAAAAAGCAAGGTGTCCATTTGAAAGGTTTATATAACTGTAATACGTTTTCTCTGAGCGGCCAGTCCAGCTTATGAGCATTTGACCGCACCATTTGTACCATTGAGTAACCAAACATATATTCTTTTCCTCCCATTCTGGCGATTCTCTCTATACCATATGAACAGGCCGTATGTTCGGTCAGTTTGTTTGTCCTTCAGGAGCGCTGGTTACTTGCGGCTTTTTCAGGAGAAGAAATCGAGTTGGAACGGAACGTTTGTTCGTTTATAATGAAGCCGGTGGAAGGAGGTATATACATGAACATAATATTGAGACATTCCTTGGAAAAACAGCTTCCGATTGATATTATATATATGAAAAAAGACGACTCCATTTCAAAACGGACCATTATTATAAAAAAAGGGGATGAGCGGGCTGTAACGGCATTTTGCTGTACGAAAAGGCAGATGAGAACTTTTTTGACGGGCTCCATTCTGTCCTGTGCATTTGCTTCGGGAGGCGGATATTCATTTTTAAAAGCGTATTCTTGATGCCGTCCGTTTCCGGCCGTGAATCTCCCGCCCCTGAAAATTCGGGCGTTCCTCCCTTTTTTTTTGCCCTCTCTCAACCTTTTTTCACTGATGCCCGGCATTTGAGCGCTTGAACCGTGACAATCCATTGATTTTTCGAAACCGGGAAGTTTTTCACTGATGATAATGTTAATAGAATGTTAAGATAAGACCTATTGACAAAAATCCATATAATGAACATGTCATTTTTCAGAAAGGAGCAAAGAAGGAGAGCTGATGAAAAGAATTTTACTTAATGTCATCATTATCGTAGCAATGGTCTTACTAATAAGATGTGCTCATTATGCGTCAGATCCTGATCCCTCGAATTCTTCTGATACATACACAGATTTTAAAGATCTGGCTGAACATGAAGACCCCGATGATTATCATATATCGTACAATAAGCGAAAGGGGAGCCCCGTATTGATCATGTCGCCGCACGGAGGGAGAATTGAGGGCGGGGTGAGCGAGATCGTCCGCTCTTTCAGCGATGATTTTTCAACCTATCTGTTTGAGGGATTAAAACCGCATGATAACCAGACTCTTCATATTACGAGCACCAAGTTCGATGAGCCTTCAGCAGTCGAAAGCATTAAGCAGCACCATTATGTTATCGCAGTGCACGGTTATAAAGGCGACGAGAAAAATACTCTTGTCGGAGGAAGCGATCGGAAGCGGGCGAAAAAATTGGTGAGAGCTCTCGAACGAAACGGATTTTCTGCAGAATTGGCAACCTCAAAAACCGGTCTGGCCGGGGTTAACACCGAAAATATCAATAACCAGGCGCAAACCGGGCTGAGCATACAGCTTGAGATCAGCAGAGAACAGCGGGAAGCGTTTTTTGATAATTTTGATTATCGCGAAAGGGAATTCACAAAAACGGAGGAATTTTACCGGTTTGTCCGTACGATAAAAAGAGTGATCAATCAAGAGTATTCGTGAGCTTAAAAAAAGACAAACGAGTGAAAGATGAGTAAACTGAAAAAAAGGAGGTTTGTCCCATGGCAAAACATCACTTTTATTTAAAAGCAAATTGGCCCGGAAATCGCAATGACGTCGGCGATATTAAAAGCGGCCGGCTGGAAACGGCTGTGTCCATTCCTAAGGAAATGGACGGACCCGGAGAAGGCACAAATCCTGATGAAATGCTGCTTGGAGCGGCCGCTACCTGTTATATTATAACGCTTGCGGCGATGATGGAAAGAAGCGGCCTGAATAAAGAAGATCTACATATGGAATCTGAAGGAATTGTAGACGTCACGAACGGTGTGTTCACTTACCAGAAAATCATTCACCGTCCGTTTATATTATTAAAGCCGGATGCAGCCGAAACGGACTTTACGCTCGCCAGGAAGTTAGCGCAAAAAGCAGAGTCCTCGTGTATGATTTCACGAGCGGTCCAAGGAAACGTGGAGATGGAGCTTGAGGTTGAAGTAAAAGCTGCCCGCGCTTGACGAGTTCAAACGGTCAGCTCCGGGCCGTTTGATTTTTTTTAGCTTTTTGAGACTTGGAACGGTTCAGCAGGATGACGCCCGTGATGACCAAAACAAGCCCGATCATCATTTTGACTGTCATGGCCTCCTTAAAAACAAAAAAGCCGACAATTGCCGTTAAAGCGGTGCCGACACCTGACCATGTCGCGTATGCGGCGGATAAATCAAGGCTTTTCAATGAGAAGCTCAAAAACATAAAAGAGGCTCCGATTCCGGCAATGACGCCGAGAGCGGGCCATAAGTGCGTAAAACCGTCCGACAGCTTCAGCATCGTGCTCCCGAACACTTCTGATACAATGGCTAATGCCAAGCAAAGTAATCCTTTCATCAGTATGCCTCTCCTTTCTACCAATTCATCAAAATGACACCGGCCAATAAGAAAAAGAGTCCGATGACGGCCTGCTTGTCCAGTTTTTCATGAAACCATTTCGCTCCGATAATGGATGCGAGCACTGTTCCGGCTCCGCTCCATGTTGCATAGGATAAGCTGAGCGGAATGAGATTCAGTGTCAGTGAAAGCATATAAAAGGCCAATGAATAGCCTGCCACTACAAGCGCGCTCGGCAAAAATCGCGTAAATCCGCGGGAGACCTTCAGCATGGCCGCGCCGATTGACTCTGATAAAATAGCAATTGTGAGGAAGATATAACCCAGAATCATATCAAATCCCCCTCTCATCATAATCCTTATGCCTTTTGTTTAAGGCAGTAAAATAAAATAATATCCGAACTTTGCCCGCCAAGTCAAGACATTAGGCCTATACAAAAAGGCCCCCGGGGAGGAGCCTTTTTGATTCGTCAATAGTAATACGGATAGCCGTAGCCGTAACCCCCGTACAAGTACGGATTGAATAAAGCGCTTCCGACAAGCCCCCCGACAAGCCCTCCGAAAAACGGTCCGCCGTAAAAACCAAACGGCCGTCCGAATCCATAACCAAACCAAGGTCGGCCAAATCCAAAACCCGGCCGTCCGAATCCAAATCCGAATCCGGGACGCCCGAAGCCGAAGCCCGGCCGGCCAAACCCAAATCCGGGCCGTCCGAACCCAAATCCAGGCCGCCCAAACTGTCTCATATCACTATCTACTGCGTATGTGTATTCTTCATTCATAATTAAGGTACCTCCAAGAATAAATTTGAGATGATAACAGAGTATTCAGCCCACCAATTTTTGATTGGGCGTTTATCAAAAAAATAAAGGAGTGAGCTTTTGTGGGCCTGTATCAGTCCGATTGGTCAAAAAAACCTCCGCACACACACGCATACCGGGCGGTTACGGATGTAGTGCAGGGGCATTACCATTTGATTGAAGGCTTTTCGCAGCCGGAGAACGGCAGCAATACAGATGAGCATACACATTTCTATACGGGCATCACCTCGTTTGAAAACGGCCATTTTCATAGGTATTACGGCATTTCTGGCCCTGCCATCCCGAGGGTTGACGGAACACATTACCATGAGCTTTCAGAGACCACCTTTGCCGCCTACAATGAGCCGATTCAGATCCAGCACGGCGGCGTCGTTTACGATCCGCAGGAGGAAGGACGGAAAACGCACCGCCACACACTCAAAGGAAAAACGAGAGAGGTTGTCGGAAACGAGCCGATCGGGTGGTAGTGGACGTTTAGCGCTCAGGAAAAAGGGCAAAATGGATAGGTGCCTGAAGAAATGAATGCTATAATTAGGGGGAGATTTATAAAAGAGAGTGATACATATTGAAAAATAAAAAACAGCCTGTCGTCATACTTGTCGGACCGACGGCAGTCGGAAAAACAAAACTAAGCATCGGACTCGCGAAAATGCTGAATGCGGAAATCATCAGCGGAGATTCCATGCAGGTATATAAAGGGATGGACATCGGAACGGCCAAAGTCACCGAAGAAGAGACAGAAGGCGTGCCGCATCACCTGATTGATATTTTGGAGCCGTCCGACACTTTTTCAACGGCGGATTATCAGAAAATGGTAAGGGGAAAAATCACCGAGATTGCCGATAAAGGAAAGCTGCCGATGATTGTCGGGGGAACGGGTCTGTACATTCAGTCCGTGCTGTATGACTATACGTTCACGGAAAACTCCGGTGACCCTGTATTCCGGGAGCGCATGGAGAAACTGGCGGCTGAAGAAGGGGCGGAAGCGCTTCATGCCAAGCTTGCGGCAGCCGACCCGGAAGCGGCGGCAGCCATTCATCAAAACAATACGCGAAGAGTCATCCGCGCGCTCGAAATTCTGCATGTATCGGGAAAAACAATGTCAGAGCATCTTAAAACCCAAAAACGGGAGCTGCTTTACAATGCGGTTCTTATCGGTCTTACAATGGACAGAGAAGTGCTGTACGGCCGGATTAATGAGCGCGTTGACCTGATGCTGGAAACCGGCCTTCTTGACGAAGTAAAGCGGCTGTATGATATGAATATCCGGGACAGCCAATCGATTCAGGCGATCGGCTATAAAGAGCTGTATGAATATCTTGATGGAAAAGTGCCGCTCCCTCAGGCTGTGGAGCAATTAAAACAAAATTCTAGGCGATATGCGAAACGCCAGCTGACCTGGTTTCGCAATAAAATGCCCGTTTCATGGACAGATATGACGCCGCCTGTTGATATTGAGCAGAAAAAAAAGGAAATTTTCGAGTGCATAGCAGGAAAACTGGAAATTTAATCGAAACAGTATTGTATTGAGAACCAAGGAGGACGAAACATGAAACCGATTAATATTCAAGATCAGTTTTTGAATCAAATCCGAAAAGACAATACGTTCGTCACGGTGTTTTTACTCAACGGCTTCCAGCTTCGCGGCCAGGTAAAAGGCTTTGACAACTTTACCGTTTTGCTCGAAACGGAGGGGAAGCAGCAGCTTATTTATAAACATGCCATCTCCACGTTCGCCCCGCAAAAAAACGTCCAGCTTGAGCTTGAATAGACTTTTTGAAAAAGACCATGAACAATGGTCTTTTTCTATGCGCATCTGTATATTGCAGGCTGTATATCGGAAGCATAAAAGGGGGTTCGGAAAATCGTGTTCGAAAGTGAAAATGAACTGAGAAGAATCAGAATTACGCTCGTTTGGATCGCTGTTTTTTTGCTGTTTGGAGCTTGCAGCAATCATGAGACGGTGGTAACGGATGATGACGGCGGCTCAACGGATACCGAACCGCAGACAGAAGGCATGGTGCAGCTGGAACATAATCGTTTCGGCATCGTTGAGGACGGATACTTAAAAATATACCGCTATGATGAAAAAACGAATAAAATTGAACTGAAAAAAGAAACGGCGCTGGATGAGCTTGAATAAATTTCACAAGCGTTCGAATTTACAAAGCGGGCCGCACAAGCTACACTAAGTACTGACATTGATCATGCAGAGGGTGAGACGATTGAAACACAAGGTGATAATCAACCATTGGGAAGAAACTTGTGAAGATGATTCCTGCTATGAATATGGAACCAGCATCATCGTTGACGGCAAAGAACTGATCAGAGAGGCTTCCATCACAAGCGCTCTGAAAGCCGTACTGAAAGAAATCGGTGCTGATGTGGAGATTGAAGAAACCGTTGAAAGCGAAAAAAAATGTGATTCTTACAAAAAATAAGAATAAAAGTCTAGACTACTAAGCAGTTTTTTTTCATGTTATGATAGACATCGGCTTACACATGACACCTTGAGTAGGATGAGAGATGATTCTCGTTCTGCTCTCTTTTTTGGGCGTTAATCGGGCCAGAGCCAAAGTCCGCTCTTTCAAAAATATGAATTTTTTATAAATCGATCTCAATATGTTGTGTTTTTCTGAGAGGTTAGTATACTATATATAGTGTTAAGAGATTCATTATTTTTGATAGGTCGTGATAAGGATGGTTCAAATCATATTTGATTCAAAGACAGGGAATGTTCAGCGTTTTGTGAATAAAACAGACTTTCAGCTGATCCGCAAGGTGGACGAAACGGACCACGTGGACACTCCGTTTGTTTTGGTCACCTACACGACAAACTTCGGTCAGGTACCGGCATCAACACAATCATTTCTCGAAAAATACGCCCATCTCTTATTAGGAGTCGCTGCGAGCGGCAACAAAGTATGGGGCGATAACTTTGCAAAAAGCGCCGATACCATTTCAAGACAATATCAGGTGCCGATCTTGCACAAATTTGAACTCAGCGGCACATCTAAAGACGTTGAATTGTTTACTCAGGAGGTAGAAAGAGTTGTCACAAAATCAAGTGCCAAAATGGATCCAGTTAAATAACGAAATCATGATCCAACAAGATGGAAAATTCCAGTTTGATAAAGATAAAGAGGCTGTACATAGCTATTTTGTTGACTATATCAATCAAAACACAGTTTACTTTCACGATTTAAAAGAGAAGCTGGATTATTTGATTGAAAACCAATACTACGAAGAGGAATTCTTAAGCCTTTACTCTTTTGAAGACATTAAAGAAGTGTTTAAGACAGCTTACGCAAAGAAGTTTCGTTTTCCTTCCTTCATGAGTGCGTTTAAATTCTATAATGACTATGCTTTGAAAACGAATGACAAGAAAAGAATCCTCGAGCGTTATGAGGACCGAATCTCAATCGTTGCGCTGTTCTTCGCAAACGGCGACACTGAGAAAGCAAAAGAATATGTAAACCTGATGATCAATCAGGAATATCAGCCGAGTACACCGACGTTTTTGAATGCCGGCAGAAAACGCCGCGGAGAACTGGTGAGCTGCTTCTTGCTCGAAGTCAACGATTCCTTAAACGATATTTCACGGGCGATCGATATTTCCATGCAGCTGTCTAAATTGGGCGGCGGGGTTTCTCTTAATCTGTCCAAGCTTCGCGCGAAAGGCGAAGCGATTAAAGATGTTGAAAACGCCACAAAAGGTGTTGTAGGCGTCATGAAGCTTCTTGATAATGCGTTCCGTTACGCTGACCAAATGGGCCAAAGACAAGGCTCAGGCGCGGCGTATTTAAATATTTTCCACCGCGATATCAATGATTTTCTTGATACGAAAAAGATTTCTGCGGATGAAGATGTGCGCGTCAAAACGCTTTCTATCGGTGTCGTCATTCCGGATAAGTTCGTTGAGCTTGCACGTGAGGATAAAGCGGCTTATGTATTCTATCCGCATACGATTTATAAAGAATACGGCCAGCATATGGACGAAATGGACATGACGGCGATGTATGAAGAGCTTGTCGACAACCCGCGTGTCAAAAAAGAAAAAGTGAATGCGCGCAAACTGCTTGAAAAGCTTGCCGTTCTCCGTTCTGAGTCAGGTTATCCGTACATTATGTTCCAGGATAACGTAAACAAAGAGCACGCGAATAACCACGTATCAAAAGTGAAATTCTCGAACCTTTGCTCTGAAGTGCTTCAGGCGTCACAGGTTTCGGCTTACACAGATTATGACGAGGAAGACGAAATCGGCTTGGACATTTCCTGCAACCTTGGTTCATTAAATATACTGAATGTCATGAAACATAAATCGATTGAGCGCACGGTGAAACTCGCGACGGATTCCCTGACTCATGTATCTGAGACGACGGATATCCGCAACGCGCCGGCAGTCAGACGCGCGAACAAAGCGATGAAGTCCATCGGTTTAGGCGCTATGAACCTTCACGGTTACCTGGCCCAAAACGGCATCGCGTATGAAAGCCCGGAAGCAAGAGATTTCGCGAATACGTTCTTTATGATGGTGAACTTTTATTCCATTCAGCGTTCAGCTGAGCTTGCGAAAGAAAAAGGCGAAACGTTTGAGCATTATGAAGGCTCCACTTATGCAACGGGAGAATATTTCAATAAATACATCGAAAAAGAGTTCTCACCGGCATACGAAAAAATCGCTGCGCTCTTTGAAGGCATGCACATTCCGACAATCGAAGACTGGAAAGAGCTGAAGGCGTTTGTCGCTGAAAACGGCATGTACCACAGCTACAGACTGTGCATCGCGCCGACAGGCTCCATTTCCTACGTCCAATCCAGCACGGCGTCCGTTATGCCGATCATGGAACGGATCGAAGAAAGAACATACGGAAATTCAAAAACGTATTACCCGATGCCGGGGTTAGCGTCTAATAACTGGTTCTTCTACAAAGAAGCTTATGATATGGACATGTTCAAAGTGGTGGATATGATCGCGACAATCCAGCAGCATATCGATCAGGGAATCAGCTTTACCCTGTTTTTGAAAGATACGATGACAACTCGTGATCTGAATCGTATTGATCTGTATGCCCACCATAGAGGCATCAAAACCATTTACTATGCAAGAACGAAAGATACCGGGCAGGACAGCTGTCTTTCTTGTGTCGTTTGATTAAAGGAGAGTTTACAGTGACAAAAATTTATGACGCAGCAAACTGGTCAAAGCATGAAGATGATTTCACCCAAATGTTTTACAACCAAAATGTAAAGCAGTTTTGGCTTCCGGAAGAGATCGCATTAAACGGCGATCTTCTCACTTGGAAGTATTTGGGTAAAAATGAGCAGGATACGTACATGAAGGTGCTTGCCGGCCTGACACTGCTTGATACAGAGCAGGGGAACACGGGCATGCCGATTGTGGCCGAGCACGTCGAAGGTCATCAGCGAAAAGCGGTTCTTAATTTCATGGCGATGATGGAAAACGCGGTGCACGCAAAATCATATTCAAATATTTTTATGACGCTTGCTCCGACTGAAACGATTAATGAAGTATTTGAATGGGTTAAACAAAATAAATATTTGCAGAAAAAAGCGCAAATGATTGTCGGGCTTTACAAAGCCATTCAAAAAGATGATGAAATTTCACTGTTCAAAGCGATGGTTGCTTCCGTCTATCTGGAAAGCTTCCTTTTCTACAGCGGTTTCTATTATCCGTTATATTTCTACGGACAAGGAAAACTGATGCAAAGCGGTGAGATCATTAACCTGATCCTTCGTGACGAAGCGATTCACGGCGTGTATGTCGGTCTCCTTGCTCAGGAAATTTATAATAAACAGACAGAAGAGAAAAAAGCAGAGCTTCGTGAATTTGCGATTGACCTTCTGAATCAGTTATATGAAAATGAGCTTGAATATACAGAGGACTTGTACGATCAAGTCGGACTCTCACACGATGTAAAGAAATTCATCCGCTATAACGCCAATAAAGCTTTGATGAACTTAGGGTTCGATCCTTACTTTGAAGAAGAGGATATTAATCCGATCGTATTAAACGGATTAAACACCAAAACAAAATCACATGATTTCTTCTCCATGAAAGGGAACGGCTACAAAAAGGCGACGGTAGAACCGATTAAGGACGAAGATTTTTATTTTGGCCAAGATGAAGAGCAGATATAATATCTGCTCTTTTGGCTTGAGTGGAGAGGTAAGACAGGAGGAACGGGCATGAATAAAATGGATGAAATCATCTTGGCTGTACCGCGGAGTGACGTTTTTCAAAACGAAATGCTGACATTTCAGGGAGTCAACAGCGAGGATGAACGTATCGTAAAAATTATGGCTCAAATTGAGGCGCATTTTTTTGAAATCAGAAGAGGCGACGCGGAAGAGGACCCGCGATTTAAACAGCCGATTCCGTATGTCGTCATCCGCCGCGATGATGAGGTGTTTGTGTATGAACGGCTTGCGGGCGGAGGGGAATCGCGCCTCCATAATAAGCTTTCTCTCGGCTTCGGCGGACACATGAACCCTATGGAAGGGGCGGCTTCATTTTCGGAAGTGCTGAAACAGAATACCGACCGGGAGCTGGCAGAAGAACTGTACATTCGCGAGGAGGACAAACAAAACATTGTCACACTCGGCCTGATCAATGATGATGAAAACGATGTAGGGAAGGTGCATATCGGCATCCTTTCTGCGCTGCAGTTAGCGTCTGCGGCACAAGTCGAAGTGAAAGAAAAAGATCAAATCGCCGGGCGCTGGATGAAACTGAGCGAACTGAAAGAGGAAAATGTGTATCAGCGTCTTGAAGCTTGGTCTCAGTTTGTCGCCGATATACTTCAATAACAAAAAACCCCTGTTCGTCCCAAAAAAGGGAGAGCAGGGGTTTTTTCATTTAGTCTTGCACAATGAAGGCATCAAATCCGGCTTTTTCGGCCCGCGCGGCCAACGCTTCAGCATAATCTCTGGAAGAGAATGCGCCGATCTGCACTTTAAATAAGCCGCCTTTTGGAAGCACAATCGCGTCAAAACCTTTAGACTCCGCATCGGCGGCAAGCGCATCAGCATTTGCTTTCACTTTGAATGCACCGATTTGCACTTTATATAAGTCAGCCTTTTTTTTTAGACCGAAAGCTTGCTCCAAGCCCTTGGCATGTCCTCTTGCAAGGCTTTCAATAAAACTGGCTGTTTTCAGTTTGTTTGCATCAGCTGACGTATCAACAAAACCATTCTCCGTCAAAATCGCCGGCATACTTGTCTCCCGCAGCACATGGAAGTTGGCTGTTTTTTTTCCTCGGTCATTAAAACCCGATGCTTGAATCACTTGCGTGTGGACGGCTGATTGGTAAGTCGAGGTCGGCGCTCCGACACCGGGGTAAATATAGCTTTCGAATCCGGTTCCGCCTCCTGAGTTAATATGAATGGATAAAAAATAATCTGCGCCCCAGCTGTTGGCGGCATCCGTTCTTTCCGTCAGGCTGACCGTCTTATCGCTTGTCCTGCTCATCAAGACAGAAACTCCTTCATACTCATTCGTCAGAATCGTGCGCAAAGCCAGCGCGATCTCCAGCGTGACCGCTTTTTCCTGAAGTCCGTTTCCGGTTGCACCTGAATCAGTTCCGCCATGACCGGGGTCTATAAAAATTTTAACCATTCTCCATCACCTCATTACAGCATATGATGATATTCAAAAGGTGCTTGTACGGCTGTCATTCATGAAAAAAATGAGAAATACACCCAACATTTCCCGGAAAATAAAAATAAATGGTTTGTCCCCCCGTTTCTGTTGAATACAATAAGAAATGAAAAATATTTCTCGGGAAAGCGCAGGATTCAACATCATTCCCGAAGAGAACGGAAAAAGTGACAAATAAAGAGGAAAACGGGTCTCATGATGATAGGCGGATGTCACGGAACCGCTTCATCATGAGTAAGATAAAGAGAGAACAGAGAGGTGAGCATGTTGGAGCGCGCTGTAACCTATAAAAATAACGGACAAATTAACATCATTCTTAATGGCCAAAAGCAAGTGCTGACAAATGCGGAAGCTGAGGCGGAATATCAGGCCGCCCTGCAAAAAAATGAAGCCAAACACAGCATTCTGAAAGAAATTGAAAAAGAAATGAACACATTAGTGGGTATGGAAGAAATGAAACGCAATATTAAAGAAATTTACGCGTGGATATTCGTCAACCAAAAACGGGCCGAACAAGGGCTGAAAGTCGGAAAACAAGCTCTTCATATGATGTTCAAAGGGAACCCCGGCACCGGGAAAACCACCGTTGCGAGACTGATCGGCAAGCTTTTCTTCGAAATGAACGTGCTTTCCAAAGGACATCTGATCGAAGCGGAACGTGCCGATCTGGTCGGTGAATACATCGGACACACGGCGCAAAAAACGAGAGATCTGATTAAAAAATCGCTCGGGGGCATTTTATTCATTGATGAGGCATACTCACTTGCAAGGGGCGGAGAAAAGGATTTCGGTAAAGAGGCGATTGATACGCTTGTCAAGCATATGGAAGACAAACAGCATGAATTTATTCTGATCCTGGCAGGGTACTCGAGAGAAATGACACATTTCCTGTCATTAAATCCCGGCCTGCAATCGCGTTTCCCTATCAGCATCGACTTTCCGGATTACTCTGTCACTCAGCTGATGGACATCGCAAAGCGCATGATAGCAGAGCGGGAGTATCAATTAAGCCAGGAAGCCGAGTGGAAGTTAAAAGATTACTTAATGACAGTGAAAAGCACGACAAGCCCCATTAAATTCAGCAACGGGCGCTTTGTCAGAAACGTGATTGAAAAATCGATCCGCGCTCAGGCCATGAGACTTTTAATGGGAGACCAATATTTAAAAAACGATTTAATGACGATCAAGAGCCAGGATTTACTTATACAAGATGAGGCGGCAGCTCACGAATAGACCTCTCAGCCGGTCTGAGGGGTCTCTTTTTTATTTCTCTCTTTAAAACCCGCCGGATGTGTGGTATACGCCCTGCGGGTTTGGTATGATAGTACTACTGCCCAATACGACACAGAAAGGAACATCCATTTGAACGAACAGGAAGGAAAAAAAGAAACGGTCATTTTGGTCGGCTGCCAGCTTCCGCACATGACAGATGAGCACTTTGAACATTCCATGGAAGAGCTTGCTTCATTGACAAAAACGGCTGACGGAACGGTGCTGACCCGGATTACGCAAAAACGGAACAGAGCGGATGCCGCTACATATATAGGCAAGGGGAAAGTAGACGAGCTGAAGGCGCTGTGTGAAGAGCTTGAAGCGGATCTGGTCATTTTTAATGATGAACTGTCACCGAGTCAGCTTAAATCACTCGCCACTGCAATTGAAGCGAAGATCATCGACCGCACGCAGCTTATTTTGGATATTTTCGCAAAAAGGGCGAAGACGAGAGAAGGAAAGCTTCAGATCGAATTGGCCCAGCTTCAATACGCGCTGCCGCGTCTGAGCGGACAAGGAATCAACCTCTCAAGACAAGGCGGCGGAATCGGGACGAGAGGGCCCGGTGAGACAAAGCTTGAAACAGACCGGCGCCACATTAGAAACCGCATACACGAAATTAACGTGCAGCTTTCAACGGTTATCCGCCACAGAAGCCGTTATCGGGAGAGACGAAAAAAGAACGGCGTGCTTCAGGCTGCGCTCGTCGGGTATACCAATGCCGGAAAATCAACATGGTTCAATAAATTAACGAGCTCAGACAGCTATGAAGAAGATCTGCTGTTTGCAACACTTGATCCGATGACGAGAAAGATGGCGCTCCCAAGCGGCTACAGCGTCCTTTTGTCTGATACGGTCGGCTTCATTCAGGATCTGCCGACGACGCTGATTGCCGCTTTCCGCTCAACGCTTGAGGAAGTGAAGGAAGCAGACTTGATCATTCATGTCATTGATTCATCCAATGAAGATTATGCCGGACATGAACAGACGGTCCTCGGTCTGTTAAAAGAGCTTGAGGCAGATGATATTCCGGTGCTGACCGCTTATAACAAACGTGATGAGACACTTCCTGACTTCATCCCGACAGCGGGAGAAGGCCACATCATGATCAGCGCCAGAATCGCCGGGGATGAAGCAAAACTAAAAGCGGAAATCGAAGCTTATTTGCGCCGGGAGCTGATGACGCCGTATGAAGTTCATGTGCCTGCCGCCGAAGGCAAATTGATGTCACGCATCAAATCAGAGACCATGATCGACAGCCTTTATTTTAATGAAGAAAATGAACGCTACGAAGTCTCAGGTTATGTACAGGAAGAACAAAGCATACTCGGAGAACTGAAGAAATTCATGTAAGGAAGGTATACACAACATGTTTGACACACTGACCCACGGCGCTCTTTTACAAAAAACCGCCGAAGAAACAGAAGCGGAAATCTCCGCCGTTCATAAAAGAATAGAAGAAATCAGTGAACGGAATGAATGGAGAGTCCTGCAAAGCTACAGAAAACATAAAGTAAGCGATACGCATTTTACGCCTTCAACCGGATACGGTTATGATGATATCGGACGAGATACATTGGAGAAGATCTATGCTGATGTGTTCGGAGGAGAGGCGGGACTCGTGCGGCCGCAAATCATTTCCGGAACGCATGCGATTTCAATCGCGCTCTTCGGTGTGCTGAGACCCGGGGACGAATTGCTTTATATAACAGGCAAGCCTTACGATACACTCGAGGAAATCGTCGGAGTAAGAGGCGGGGAGTATTCAGGCTCGCTGAAGGAATTTCAAATCGGATATAATGCAGTCGATTTAACATCAGAAGGCAGAGTGGACTTTGAAGCGGTCCGGGCTGCAATCCGGCCGAATACAAAAGTGATCGGCATCCAGCGTTCAAAAGGATATGCGAATCGTCCATCTTTCAGAATAAATGAAATTGAAGAGATGATTCGTTTCGTAAAGGAAATCAAAGAAGATGTCATTGTTTTTGTGGACAATTGCTACGGAGAATTTGCAGAAGAGCGGGAACCCTGCCACGTCGGAGCGGATCTTATGGCCGGCTCCCTGATTAAAAACCCGGGCGGCGGCCTTGCTAAAACGGGCGGCTATCTTGTAGGGAAAGCCAAGTGGATTGAGGCCTGCTCTTACCGGATGACCTCCCCGGGAATCGGAAGTGAAGCCGGGGCTTCGCTTTATTCGCTGCAGGAAATGTATCAAGGTTTCTTTCTCGCTCCGCATGTAGTGGCGCAAAGCTTGAAGGGAGCGGTATTTACCGCCCGTTTTCTTGAAAAGCTCGGCTTTACGTCAAACCCTGCTTGGAATGCGCCGAGAACGGATCTGATTCAATCAGTTGAGTTTCAGGACCCTGATAAGATGATCGCTTTTTGCCAGGCGATACAATATGCTTCCCCGATTAATGCGCATGTGACGCCTTATCCGAGCTATATGCCGGGATATGAAGACGATGTCATTATGGCAGCGGGCACTTTCGTACAGGGGGCAAGCATTGAATTATCAGCAGATGGACCTATCAGACCGCCTTATGTCGCGTATGTCCAAGGAGGATTAACCTACGCGCACGTGAAAAATGCGATTTGCAGCGCCGTAAATGCTTTAATGGAAAAAGAGCTGATTTAGGCCGTTTGCAATTTTCAAAGAATTCGATGTTAAGATTCCTTACATTGTGTTGACACAAAATATAACATCACCTATAATGAGACTAAGATAAGAAAAGGAGGAAATTGAGATGAGTGATAACATTCGCCGCTCAATGCCTTTATTTCCAATTGGGATTGTCATGCAGTTAACAGAACTTTCTGCCCGGCAAATTCGATATTATGAGGAAAATGGATTGATATTTCCAGCGAGAAGCGAAGGAAATAGACGATTATTTTCATTCCATGATGTAGATAAACTGTTAGAAATCAAAAATCTGATTGAACAAGGCGTCAATATGGCGGGGATCAAACAAATTCTGGATAAGGCATCTGCCGAACCGGAAGAAAAATCCGAAAAAACCGCCAAACCGATGAAGCACGATCTGTCTGATGACGAACTCAGAAAGCTTCTGAAAAACGAACTGATGCAGGCAGGCCGTTTCCAGCGGGGAAATACTTTCCGCCAAGGTGACATGTCCCGATTCTTTCATTAATCCGTTAGCAACTGTTTTGCTATATACATTTACCTTTTAGAGGAGGAGTTTTACGAAATGGCAAAGTACACAAGAGAAGACATCGTAAAATTAGTAAATGAGGAAAACGTAAAGTATATCCGCCTTCAATTCACAGACATTCTCGGAACGATTAAAAACGTGGAAATTCCTGTGAGCCAGCTTGAAAAAGCACTTGATAATAAATGCATGTTCGACGGTTCTTCCATCGAAGGTTTCGTCCGTATCGAAGAGTCTGATATGTACTTATATCCTGATCTGAACACATTTGTAATCTTCCCATGGACGGCTGAAAAAGGTAAAGTAGCACGCTTCATCTGTGACATTTACAATCCGGACGGCACGCCGTTCGAAGGTGACCCGCGTAACAACCTCAAACGGATTCTGAAAGAAATGAAAGAACTCGGTTTCAGCGATTTCAATCTTGGACCTGAGCCTGAATTCTTCCTGTTTAAATTAGATGAAAAAGGCGAACCGACGCTTGAATTGAACGATAAAGGCGGATACTTCGACCTGGCTCCGACTGACTTGGGAGAAAACTGCCGCCGCGATATCGTGCTTGAGCTTGAAGAAATGGGCTTTGAAATCGAAGCATCTCACCATGAAGTTGCTCCGGGACAGCACGAAATCGATTTTAAATATGCCGGTGCCATCCGTTCTTGTGACGACATCCAAACTTTCAAATTGGTTGTCAAAACGATCGCCCGCAAACACGGTCTGCATGCGACATTCATGCCAAAACCGCTGTTCGGCGTAAACGGTTCCGGTATGCACTGCAACCTATCACTCTTTAAAGATAGCGTTAACGCATTCTTTGATAAAGACGCTGATCTTCAGCTGAGTGAAACAGCAAAACATTTCATTGCCGGTATCGTAAAACACGCGACAAGCTTTACGGCTGTCACAAACCCGACAGTGAACTCTTACAAACGCCTTGTTCCGGGCTATGAAGCACCTTGCTACGTGGCATGGAGCGCGCAAAACAGAAGCCCGCTGATCCGTATTCCGGCTTCCCGCGGCATCAGTACGCGTGTTGAAGTCCGCAGCGTAGACCCGGCGGCAAACCCGTACCTGGCGTTAAGCGTATTGCTTGCAGCAGGCCTTGACGGAATCAAAAATAAACTTGAAGCACCGGCTCCGATTGACCGCAACATCTACGTCATGAGCAAAGAAGAGCGCATGGAAAACGGCATCGTAGACCTTCCGGCGACACTGGCGGAAGCTCTCGACGAATTCAAATCAAACGAAGTCATGGTTGCAGCGCTCGGCGAGCACCTGTTCGAACACTTCATCGAAGCAAAAGAAATCGAATGGGATATGTTCCGCACACAGGTTCATCCGTGGGAGCGCGAACAATACATGTCTCAATATTAATCTCTCAATCCCTTGGCACTATTGGTGTCAGGGGATTTTTTGATTTTGGTCATAAGATTTAAAGAACAATATTTTTGGTCCTTGACCAAAATATGACCAAAAAAATTTGAAGTTATGAATCTAACTCTACAGCAGAATTCTAAATTGATCCTGCTTATAGTCATCATGTAACATTGGTTTATTCTCGAATTTGTTCTTGTAAAGCAGCAGAAAGAGAAGGCTGGTGGCGCACGATACCGGACACCGGCGGCGGGTAACGCACATCGTAAAGATGGGTATTTATCGATCTTGCTTGATCAGCAGTTAAGCTTGTTTGAAAAAGATAATGAAAAAAGGAGAAAACTTGAATTTGTGATGGACGGAACAAGAAATAATACAGATCAAAAGCGATCTTACAAGCTGTTTCTTAAACACCTGAGGCACTGCATTGCATTGGACCAGGTTTGATAGGTGAACATAAGAATTAAAAAATGAAAATCAAGTATTTAAAAAAGACCTCCAACATTCAGAGGTCTTTTTCTTATTCGACTTAAAGAGTTATTGATATACGGATATTGATTAAGATTTATGTTTTCTATACATTTTGTTACAGACATATATGATTAAAATAAACAGAGCATTATACAAAATAGTAGTGGTGAGATATTGAGTTCCTGTGACGCCCTTATAACTCCACTCAGGGTCTTTTTTTATATCAAATATATATCCTTTGTCATCTGCTGTTTGAAGTGTGATATATGTATCGCTGCCCTTGGATTTTGTGATATTCACCCCGTAATCAATGAAGTTTGTATCATTATAATGAATGGGTAGGGAAGAATAATCAGCAAATAATTGTTTTATTAGATTAGAAGGCACAGAAATATAAAGTTTTATCGAATCATCGCCTCCTAAACTCGTTAGATATTCTTCTGCTTTTATAAAGCGGGTTTTATCTGGAAAATGTATATTGAAATTTCTTTGAAATTTTGCAATATCAGAAGAAGAAATGTTGTTTTTTTGATAATATTCCGGAGCGCCAAAGGAATTAAAGAGATGCCAACCATTAAAAACTAAAAAAGCAGTACCTATAAAAATAAATAAAAAAACCTTGAAGAGCTTTTTCACTCTATTCACCTCTTAAGAATTGTAACATATTCTTGTTTTGATTTTTTGTAAACCAATAATAAGATAGGATCCCCTTCAAAACAAAAGAAAGGGGATAGGTGTTTAATTTGTTGCTTATTAACAGTACCACCAGCATTTCTGGTAACCGTTGTCGTTTCTTTAACTGTTTGATTGAAGGATTTAAGATGTTTTTGATAAGTGTCAATAAAGCAGAGGCATCAATATTGGTCTTTTAATTAAGGGAATTTAGCTTTTTCTCTAAAAATTCAATTTGCTGATTTAACTGTTCAACAGTCTTTGAGGAGGTATCAGCTTGGGGGTGAGAATGATCTTTAAATCTTGACTCAAATATAGGTCATATCCTTTTAATTTGGTTAATTGGCACATACAAAAAATCTTAAATTATTATGCGAGCGCACTTTTACTTTCATATCATAGTGTTTTTGTATCCTACGAAGAGATAATTCATATAAAAGCTCAACCGAAATCATGTTTTTTAATCATGTTTAATACGTTATACTGTGTATAGGAAAAGTTTGGAGGCTACAATGAAAAAATTATTACTAAGTGCACTTTTAATTTGCTTACTATTCGGATGCTCTAATCAAGAAGCCGAGTCTAAAAAAACAGATAAGAATTTAGCTGAAAATAATAACATTAAAAAACATAATTTGAATGATAAAGATTGGCGTTTTATAAATTTAATTAAAGGTAACAAATTTGACCAAGTTATAAAAGAAACTAGAGATTCCAATGATGATTTCACAAAAGATTATTATTTTATTGCTTCTGCATATAAGAAAATAAAATTCTTAGAAAGCAAAGAAGTATCTGTTGACAATTATTATACTTATTCTTATATTGACGCTATGTTAGACAAAGTGATCTATGTTAAAAGTCATGACAGTTTGAATTTTAAGAAAGTCAAAGAAAGCAATAGAAAAAAATTAAAATCGCTAGAGGAATCAAAGAAAATCGCTGATGAAAAAAGGGAAAATGAAATTGAGAAAGAAGAGAAAATTAAAGAAATCAATGAGCGAACAGAAGATCCTCAAAATGTGAAAATTGGAATGACACCTGAAGAGGTTTTGACTAATGGCTGGGGAAGACCTTTGAGAGTTAAGACGATCATAAATCAAAAAAGGACATTGGAGCAATGGGTTTACAAAGGAAACAAGTATCTTTACTTTGAAGACGGTGTTTTAGACTCGATATCATATTAAGCAATCTTAAACGATTTTTAATTTTGACAGTAATCAGAGTTGTTGAATTTTAAAAATAATCAAAATCCCTCTTGTTTTAGGAATCTTGATTCTGCATAAAAGAGGGATTTCATAAAGAGTGCTACCTAAAGCAAATCAATTGATATGTCTCCCAACAGGCTTTTCTTAATCTTTCCGTATTCAAGTTTACCGGTACTTGCGTTGTAAACAAGAACTTTACCATCACTGATTTTGGATTCATCAATCTGTTTAGACCCGAATTGATTCTTATCTGCTTTAGTATCAAGCAACCTAGTTAATTCAGCAACAGCTTCAGGACAATTCATTAATTTGCTGTTGTATATTCTCAATTGAACTTTGGTGAGGATTGAAGAGACGAGAAAATTTGATTCTTTTCTTCTTTAAAATCACGAAGGTCGTAATGCTTAATTGTTGTAGAAACGTCATTATGCTGTGCAACATATTTACTCACGAGCTCGATCTTAATTTTCTTGACGTCAAGAAGGTAAGTAATACAGGAGGCCTTAAAAAGGTGGGGGTTAATGAGGCGGCCGAGGATATCAGAAAGAACATCAGAACAAAAATAGTCAGCTTAACCCTCTGACATTTGTCTTGGTTGGCCAATGTACTGTGTAGTAAATAGATACTCGTGGTCATATCCACATTGTTCATGTCAAATCTTTAAGTATTCCAGAGCTTCGGTTTTAATCGTAGTCAAGAGGTTTTCCTTTGCATTTTCCTTTTTCAAGAACTTTGTGAGCCATGACAATCCTCAGTTATCTCATAATTTAGGATTTCAGTTTTAAACTGAATGATTTCAGCTCTTCTGGCCCTATATTATAAACCGTTGTTGGCCATAGGGGAGATTGTGTATGACAAGTGGAATAGCTCAACGGCTTGAATCCAAAGGGAATACAGTGTGAAATTGCTGAAGAGAATCAATCAATTTATTTCAGACCGATTTAAATTCTCTGAAAAAAGAGTTGAAAAAGCAGAAAAGATTTTATAATATGAAATCAAGTTAGTTTGTTCGATCAACAAACTAATGAAACCACTTTAATTGTTCATCATGTAAAGGTTTTAAATGGGAGGGGGATAAGAGGCTCGATTTAATTGGAGGTATATAAAAAGCGAAAGCCAAGCTTTTATCCTGTTCACTGCTATCTGATCACCATTGGGATGTTGAAAATGCTCTGTGAAAGTAAACCGCTGTCATTTTTTGAAAGCGCTTTTATATGCCGCTCACTGGCCGATAATTTTAAAGAAAATGTTATACCATTCATCATGTTCCTTATGTAAAGGATCGAAAAGGGGAGAAATCATGCTCAGTGAAAATGTAAAGAAGATCAGCATGGTTGAAAAAGTTGGATATGCGTCTGGAGATTTTGCTTGTAATTTAATTTATGCAACAGTGTCTACGTATCTTTTGTTCTTCTATACAGATGTTTTTGGTTTATCGGCAGCAACAGCCGGTACGATGTTTTTAGTGGTTAGAATCATCGACGCTCTCGCTGATCCTTTTATCGGAACAATAGTTGACAGAACAAATAGCAGGTTTGGCCGCTTTAGACCGTATCTTTTATTCGGAGCTTTTCCCTTTGTCATATTGGCAATACTCTGTTTTACAACCCCGGATTTTTCGGATACGGGGAAATTAATATATGCCTATATCACCTATGTCGGCTTATCGCTTACATACACCATGATAAACGTGCCATATGGCGCGTTAACATCTGCTATGACCAGAAATAATCAAGAAGTTGTTAGTATAACGTCTGTCCGTATGTTATTTGCGAATCTTGGGGGACTTGTCGTTGCATTTTTTGTTCCCTTAGTGGCTGCTTATTTAAGCGATACTTCCGGCAGCGAATCTCTTGGCTGGCAGCTAACCATGGGTATTATGGGGGTTATAGGCGGGTGTCTTTTAATCTTTTGTTTTAAAAGCACAAAAGAGCGTGTCACGCTTCAAAAATCCGAAGAAAAAATTAAATTTTCGGATATATTTGAGCAGTTTCGTGTTAATCGGCCTCTAGTTGTATTAAGTATTTTCTTTATTATTATTTTTGGAGTGAATTCAATCAGTAATTCGGTTGGCATCTATTACGTAACGTATAATTTAGAAAGAGCGGATTTAGTGAAGTGGTACGGTTTGTTGGGAAGTTTGCCTGCTTTGGTCATTTTACCGTTTATTCCAAAGCTTCATCAATTATTAGGGAAGAAGAAATTACTAAATTATGCATTATTACTGAATATGATCGGCCTCTTAGCTTTACTGTTTGTTCCGCCAAGTAATGTATACCTCATACTTGTCTGTCGATTAATCGCCGCTGCCGGAAGTCTCACTGCCGGGGGATATATGTGGGCGCTTATTCCTGAAACAATAGAATATGGAGAGTATAAGACCGGGAAAAGAATGGGCGGTCTCATATACGCTATTATCGGATTTTTCTTTAAATTCGGCATGGCCTTGGGAGGGGTTGTACCGGGTTTGGTTCTAGATCAGTTTGGATATGTGGCAAATCAGGTGCAAACGCCGGAGGCATTGACGGGAATTTTAATTACAACAACCATTATTCCCGTGTTCTTACTGGTTCTGGCTATGATTGATATTAATTTCTATAACTTAGATGAGAAAAAATATAAAAGCATGGTTCGAGAATTAGAGAATAGAGACAAAGTTTATTTGGATCATATTGACGATTTCAAAGCTTAAAACATGATGAGTCAACAGAAAATAGCTGAGGAGGAGTTCAAAATGAAGATTATCAATCCAGTACTTAAAGGATTCAACCCCGATCCGAGTATTTGCAGGGTTGGAGAGGATTATTATATCGCTGTATCTACATTTGAGTGGTTTCCGGGAGTCCAGATACACCACTCAAAAGATTTAGTCAATTGGCAGTTGGTTGCACATCCATTACAGAGAGTATCGCAATTAGACATGAAAGGAAACCCTAACTCAGGCGGGGTCTGGGCGCCATGTTTAAGTTACAGTGACGGAAAGTTTTGGCTGATCTATACGGATGTTAAGGTCGTAGATGGCGCCTGGAAAGATTGCCACAATTATTTAGTGACTTGTGACACGATTAATGGTGAGTGGGGGGAGCCGATTACATTAAACAGCTCGGGATTTGATGCTTCTTTGTTCCATGATACGGATGGGAAAAAATATTTATTAAATATGTTATGGGATCAGCGTATTGATCGGCACTCCTTTGGAGGCATTGTCATGCAGGAATATTCTGATAAGGAGCAAAAACTAATCGGCAAACCGAAAGTGATTTTTAAAGGAACTGAAAGAAAGCTGACAGAAGCGCCGCACCTTTACCGTATCGGGAACTATTATTATTTATTAACCGCAGAAGGAGGAACGCGGTTCGAACACGCTGCTACAATTGCCCGTTCTGCAAATATTGAAGGCCCATATGAAGTTCATCCTGATAATCCTATCTTAACGTCATGGCATGCGCCGGAAAATCCGCTGCAAAAATGCGGACATGCATCCATTGTACAAACACATACAGATGAGTGGTATTTAGCCCATTTAACGGGACGTCCCATTCATCCGGACGATGATTCAATTTTTCAACAGAGAGGATATTGTCCTCTAGGCAGAGAAACAGCTATTCAAAAGCTCTATTGGAAAGATGAATGGCCTTATGTAGCAGGCGGAAAAGAAGGGAGCTTGGAAGTGGATGCGCCTTCTATACCAGAAACAATGTTTGAAGACACGTATCCGGAAGTTGATGAATTTGAGGATACAACATTAAATATTAATTTTCAAACGTTAAGAATTCCGTTTGCGGAGAAATTAGGATCATTAACTCAAGTGCCAAATCATTTACGATTATACGGCCATGAATCCTTAACTTCGACATTTACTCAGGCATTTGTAGCCAGACGCTGGCAAAGTCTCCATTTTGAAGCGGAAACGGCTGTTGCGTTTTATCCGGAAAATTTTCAGCAAGCCGCTGGTTTGGTGAACTATTACAATACAGAGAATTGGACGGCTCTTCAAGTCACGTATGATGAAGAACTTGGCCGTATTCTTGAATTAACGATATGTGATAACTTTTCTTTTTCACAGCCATTAAAAAATAAAATTGTGATTCCTCGTGAAGTCAAGTATGTCTATTTAAAAGTGAATATTGAAAACGAAAAATATTATTATTTGTATTCATTTAACAAAGAAGATTGGCACAAAATCGACATTGCATTGGAATCGAAAAAATTATCAGATGATTACATCCGCGGAGGAGGATTCTTTACAGGAGCTTTTGTTGGGATGCAGTGCCAAGATACGAGCGGTCATCATATTCCGGCCGACTTCAGATATTTTCGTTATAAAGAAAAATAATTAGCACATGAAAAAGGAGATTTCTATTTTAGAACTCCTTTTTCATATTAGAAGGTGCCTATGTCAGTATTGATTCAGAAATACTTCTAGAATAAAAAAACCCATCTTTAAAGATGAGCGTAAAACATAGAAGTATGTACATTTCAGTTATGAACCATGTCGAGAAAATGATCAATAACAATGGAGGACATTCCTAGAGCAGGGGCATTTTTTCCTAAGATAGATGGTAATAATTCATAGCTATTGTCTAGTTGGGAATAAACCCTGGATGACACTTCACTTTTAATTGAATGTAAAACCATAGGATGCGATTCAATGATGCTGTTTCTTAAAATGATGGCTTGCGGATTAAATGTATTTAAAATATTGGTCAGGCCTATTCCTAAATAGAAACCAAAATTCTGTAATGCCTGTAAAGTTCCAACATCATTTAGATGGGCGAGGTCTATGATATCTTGGCTGGACACTTTTTTCTCTTTCGTCTGAAGAGATGTTACTAAAGCCTTCTCTGAAGCATACAATTCCCAGCAGCCTCGGTTTCCGCAGCTGCATTTAGGACCCTTAAAGTCTATTGTCATATGTCCCATTTCTCCAGAGAATCCGCCAACCCCTCTATATAAATGATTGTTGATCATAACGCCGATCCCTATCCCTGTACCGATACTTGCATAAATAATGTTATCGTGATTTTTTGCAGCACCAAATACTTTTTCTCCATATGCGCCGGCATTTGCCTCATTTTCAATAAAAACGGGCACATTGAACTTCTTTTGGATGAAAGATTTTAAGTCAATATCTCTCCAGTTGGAGTTCGGAGCGAAAACAATTTTTTGATTTTTGTCAATCAGCCCGGGCGCGCATATCCCTATACCAATAAGACCGTATGGAGATTGCGGCATATTTGCAATAAAGTGATGAATCATCTCAATTAAAATATCTTTAGTGATTTCTGGAGAATTGCATTCCAAATGATGGTGTTGATCAAGGACGATCGTCCCTTCAAGATCTGTTAAAATGCCATTAACATAATCCACGCCAACATCTATTCCTACGGAGTATCCTGCTTTTTTATTAAAAACAAGCATGACGGGTCTTCTGCCGCCGCTTGATTGTCCCTGACCTATTTCAAATACGAGGTTTTCTTTCATTAATGTGTTTACCTGTGACGAAACAGTTGATTTATTTAATCCGGTCATCTCAGATAATTTTGCTCTTGAAATAGGAGAATTCTTAAGTATTTCGTTTAGTAATAACTTTTGGTTAACTTTTTTGACAAAGGCTTGATCAGCGATATCCACTTCATCCACTCCATTTGTATAATCTTTAAATTAAGTTGAACGTTCTGTGTTATCGTGCGAAACGCAGTACATAGCGAATCCAACCTTTATTATATCTAATGTGTTCGTAAAAAACTAAAAAAAATATTGAAAATACTGATGAGGTTATATAAGATGAAAATAAGTTAGTTTGTTTGGGCAACAAACTAATGTGCAACATGACATAAAAGCATTTGTATTTGAATGATCATGTTTAGAATTTATTTTTAAGGGGGAAATCACACATGGCTCACTCTCATTCCGGTTCAGTCAACTATTTTGAAAGCGCAAACAAAGTGATTTACGAAGGGAAAGAATCCACGAATCCTTTAGCATTTAAATACTATAATTCTCAAGAAGTAATTGGCGGAAAAACGATGAAAGAGCATTTGCGATTTTCTATTGCCTATTGGCATACATTTACCGCTGACGGCACAGATATTTTTGGCGCAGCTACGATGCAGAGACCGTGGGATCACTATAAAGGCATGGATCTGGCGAGAGCGAGGGTAGATGCAGCATTTGAGCTGTTTGAAAAACTGGATGCGCCATTTTTTGCTTTTCATGACCGGGATATCGCACCGGAAGGAAGTACGTTAAAAGAGACAAATCAAAATCTGGATATAATCGTGGACATGATAAAAGACTACATGAGAACCAGCGGCGTTAAGTTATTATGGAATACTGCAAACATGTTTACGAATCCCCGTTTCGTCCATGGTGCGGCGACTTCTTGTAACGCAGATGTATTTGCGTATGCCGCAGCCCAAGTAAAAAAAGGATTAGAAACAGCAAAAGAGCTTGGCGCCGAGAACTATGTATTTTGGGGCGGACGTGAAGGGTACGAAACTTTGTTAAATACCGATTTAAAATTTGAGCTTGATAATATGGCCAGATTTATGCATATGGCAGTGGATTATGCGAAGGAAATCGGGTATACAGGGCAGTTTTTGATTGAACCAAAACCAAAAGAGCCGACCACCCATCAATATGATACGGACGCAGCAACAACAATTGCCTTTTTAAAGCAATATGGCTTAGACAATCATTTTAAATTAAATCTCGAAGCCAATCATGCCACATTAGCCGGGCATACATTCGAACATGAATTACGCCTGGCGAGAGTGCATGGCCTTCTTGGCTCTGTTGACGCGAATCAGGGTGATCCGCTTTTAGGCTGGGACACAGATGAATTTCCGACAGATTTATATTCTGCGACATTAGCAATGTACGAAATTCTGCAAAATGGCGGTCTTGGAAGCGGAGGATTAAACTTTGACGCAAAGGTCAGGAGATCTTCTTTTGAGCCTGATGATTTACTATATGCCCATGTTGCAGGGATGGATACATTTGCAAGAGGGTTGAAAGCCGCCCACAAATTAATCGAAGATCGTGTGTTTGAAGATGTGATTCAACACCGTTACCGCAGCTTTACTGAAGGGATTGGTCTTGAAATTGCAGAAGGAAGAGCTGATTTTAAGACACTTGAGCAATATGCGCTGAACAATCAGCCAATTAAAAATGAATCAGGGAGACAGGAGCGGTTAAAAGCGATATTAAATCAATACATTTTAGAGGTATAACAAATGAAAAAAGAAGCTCCAGATCCCGCTGTGAAAAGATGCAGGCAGCCAAGTTCCCGGAATTGCCCGTCATGAAGTTACTGTTATGGCGGGCAATTCCAATGGGGATCTAATTAGAGAGGAAGGAGTGAAAAAATGAAGTATGTCATTGGAATAGACCTTGGAACGAGTGCCGTTAAAACCATTTTAGTCAATCAAAACGGCAAGATTTGTGCAGAAACGTCCAAAAGTTACCCGCTCATCCAAGAGAAGGCGGGATATAGTGAGCAAAATCCTGAAGACTGGGTGCAGCAAACAATTGAAGCATTGGCTGAATTGGTTTCGATATCCAACGTTCAAGCCGGGGATATTGAGGGGATTAGCTATTCGGGACAAATGCATGGGTTAGTACTGCTTGACCAAGATCGGCGGGTGCTGCGTCATGCGATTCTTTGGAATGATACCAGAACGACGCCTCAATGTAGCAGGATTACCGAGACATTTGGCGATCATCTGCTTGATATCACAAAAAACCGTGTCCTTGAAGGGTTTACATTACCTAAAAGTTTATGGGTGAAGGAACATGAGCCTGAACTTTTTAACAAAACCGCTGTTTTTTTGCTTCCGAAAGACTACGTGAGATTCCGCATGACTGGCGCCATTCACACCGAATACTCCGATGCGGCGGGAACGTTACTTTTACATATGACCCGCAAAGAGTGGAGCGATGAGATTTGCAATCAATTTGGTATTTCAGCGGAAATTTGTCCTCCGCTTGTTGAATCCCATGATTGTGTAGGATCGCTGCTTCCGAGCGTTGCGGCGGAGACTGGGCTGTTGGAAAAAACAAAAGTGTACGCCGGGGGAGCAGACAATGCTTGCGGTGCTGTCGGAGCCGGTATTCTTTCTTCCGGAAAAACATTATGCAGTATCGGGACGTCAGGAGTCATACTTTCCTGTGAAGAAGACAAAGAAAGGGACTTTAAAGGGAAAGTGCACTTTTTTAATCATGGAAAGAAGGATTCTTTTTATACGATGGGAGTCACGCTCGCTGCAGGGTACAGCTTGGACTGGTTTAAAAGAACGTTTGCGCCGAACGAATCGTTTGAACAATTATTGCAGGGAGTAGAATCTGTTCCGATAGGAGCAAATGGACTGCTGTACACTCCTTATTTGGTCGGTGAAAGAACGCCGCATGCTGATTCATCTATTCGGGGAAGCTTGATCGGAATGGACGGAGCCCATAAAAGAGAGCACTTTTTGAGGGCGATAATGGAAGGCATCACATTCTCTTTATATGAATCAATTGAGCTATTCCGCGAAGCGGGAAAATCAGTTGATACGGTTGTCTCTATTGGCGGGGGAGCTAAAAATGAAACGTGGCTTCAAATGCAGGCTGATATTTTCAATACGAGGGTGGTTAAGTTAGAGAATGAACAAGGTCCCGCCATGGGGGCTGCGATGTTAGCTGCCTTCGGAAGCGGGTGGTTTGACTCTCTTGAAGAATGCGCAGAGCAGTTCATTCATGAAGCAGCTGCATTTTATCCAAAAGAACAAAATGTTCAAAAATATAAAACACTATTCGAGTTGTATAAGAACATTTACGTTCACACAAAAGATCTCAACACAGCTTTAAAGAGCTTTAGACAAAAATAAAGAAAGAACCTCGCCAAATTGGCCAGGTTCTTTTTATATTGCACAAAAACAGACACGGTGATATAATCAGAACACGCGCGCTTTCTGTGTGAAAAGTCATAGTTATCCATCTTACATTATGATTATATCATGCTGAAAAGCTCTTGTCAAATTTTTTTGAAGGGGAGATATAGAATGAGTTCTTTGGTTCTCGGCATTCACGAAATTGAAAAAACACAGCCTTTGCTCGTTGGAGGAAAAGGGTTACATTTAGGGGAATTATCAAAAATTCAAGGAATACAAGTACCGGAAGGATTTTGTGTCACAACCGCAGGATATCAAAAAGCCATTGAACAAAACGAAACGTTACAAGCGCTGTTGGATCAACTGACCATGCTGAAAGTGGAGAATCGCGATCAAATTGGTGTAGTCAGCAAAAAAATCCGGCAAACCATTATGGAAGCAGAAATTCCTTCAGATGTAGTCAAAGCAGTTGCTTGCCATCTCTCCCAGTTCGGCGAAGAACATGCCTATGCCGTACGTTCCAGTGCGACAGCTGAGGATTTACCGCATGCTTCTTTTGCCGGTCAACAAGACACCTATTTAAATATTACCGGGGTCGATGCGATCTTGCAGCATATCAGTAAATGTTGGGCGTCCCTATTTACGGATCGCGCGGTCATTTACCGTATGCAAAATGGGTTTGATCACAGCCAAGTTTATTTATCCGTTATCATTCAAAGGATGGTGTTCCCTCAGGCTTCGGGGATTTTATTTACCGCTGATCCGATGACCGGAAACCGAAAGCTGCTGTCCATCGATGCCGGTTTTGGACTTGGTGAAGCACTTGTCTCCGGCTTAGTCTCTGCCGATTGTTATAAAGTACAGGACCGGCAAATCGTCGATAAGAGAATAGAAACTAAAAAATTGGCTATCTATGGACGAAAAGAAGGCGGAACGGAAACACAGGAGATCGCTCTTGATCAGCAAAAGATTCAAACACTGACTGATGAACAAATTTTACAGCTGGCACGTATCGGGAGACAGATCGAAGCTCATTTCGGCCAGCCGCAAGATATCGAATGGTGTTTGGACCGCAATACTTTTTATATTGTCCAAAGCCGGCCGATCACAACGTTATACCCCGTTCCTGAAGCGAACGATCAAGAAAATCACGTCTATATCTCTGTTGGTCATCAGCAAATGATGACGGATCCCATAAAACCCCTTGGATTGTCATTTTTTCTGTTGACGACTGCTGCACCCATGCGTAAAGCCGGCGGAAGGCTATTCGTTGATGTCACACATCAACTGGCATCTCCTAATGTCAGAGAAGTTTTCTTAAAAGGCATGGGGCAGCACGATCCGCTCTTAAAAGACGCACTTATGACCATAATAGAGCGAGATGATTTCATTAAGCCGATACCTGATAAAACGGCACCGATTACCGGCAAAGGCAATGCAGATATGCCGGAACAAGCTGAAAACGATCCGGCAATTGTTTCTGATTTGATTAAGAGCAGTCAAGCATCGATAGAAGAGTTAAAACAAAATATCCAGACGAAATCAGGATCTGATTTATTTCGTTTTATTTTGGAAGATATCCAGGAATTAAAGAAGATTTTATTTAACCCAAAAAGTTCGGTGTTGATTCGAACTGCAATGGATGCTTCATCATGGATTAACGAAAAAATGAACGAGTGGTTAGGTGAAAAAAACGCAGCAGATACGCTTTCTCAATCTGTATCCCATAATATTACTTCAGAAATGGGGCTTGCGCTATTGGACGTCGCCGATGTGATCCGCCCTTATCCAGAAGTAATTGCCTATTTAGAGAATGTAAAAGATGATCACTTTTTGGATGGGCTGGTGACGTTTGAAGGCGGGCGGGAAACCCGTGACGCTATCTATACTTATCTCAACAAGTACGGAATGCGATGTGCCGGAGAAATTGATATGACAAGAACTCGATGGAGCGAAAAACCAACTGCACTTGTCCCTATGATTCTTAATAATCTCAAAAACTTTGAGCCAAATGCCAGCCAGCGGAAATTTGAGCAAGGGCGGCAGGAGGCATTGAAGAAAGAACAAGAGTTATTAGACCGATTGAAGCAATTACCGGATGGTGAACAAAAAGCCAAAGAAACCAAACGAATGATCCGCATCATCCGGAACTTCAGCGGGTTCAGAGAATATCCAAAATACGGCATGATCAGCCGCTACTTCGTTTATAAGCAGGCTTTACTGAAAGAAGCCGAACAACTCGCAGAAGCGGGCGTTATTCATGAAAAAGAGGACATATACTATCTCACTTTTGAAGAACTTCAGGAAGTCGTACGCACACATAAATTGGATTACCAAATCATCAGCACACGAAAAGGCGAGTACCAAGTATATGAAAAACTATCTCCGCCGCGTGTTATCACATCTGACGGTGAAATCGTTACAGGCGAGTACAAACGAGAAAATCTCCCGGACGGAGCGATTGCAGGGCTGCCCGTTTCCTCGGGAGTCATAGAGGGGAGGGCACGGGTTATTTTAAACATGGAAGATGCTGATTTGGAAGATGGGGATATATTAGTTACCCCTTATACTGATCCCAGCTGGACACCATTGTTTGTATCCATAAAAGGCCTGGTCACTGAAGTTGGCGGACTGATGACCCATGGAGCGGTTATCGCGCGTGAATACGGCTTACCTGCAGTTGTCGGAGTTGAAAATGCAACCCAATTGATAAAAGATGGGCAGCGAATACGCGTTCATGGAACAGAAGGCTCTATTGAAATATTATAATAGCGGGGGTGTGCAGCACGTCACCAGATATTTCCCGCATTTTAACTAAAAAAGACCGGAACCTCTTAAAGGAGGAATCCGGTTTTTTTATGTGAAAATGACTTAATGTGTGAACACCGTATTTTGTGGGCGGACCCTTTTTAAATGAGTGTGGAAGGCCGCTAAGATACCAAACAAATAAGATTCAGTGACTAAATCTAACGAATGACAATTTTATAAGGGTGAGTAATATCCTTTTTAAGTTCACAACATCTGTAATCCTGATGAATTAAAAACGCCTTAGTTTTTTAACAACTATTTAGGGGTTTTGTTCATGAACAAGTTTTTATTCCGAATTGGATTGTTCGCCTCATTCTTCATAGCGGCAATATTGGCGCAGGCAGGGGAGGAAACGCTCCCGCTTACCAGAGCAAAAATAAAAAATGGTTATCTTAGATGGATTTTTTTAAAAAGTAAAAACGCCATAAAACTTCTTATGGCGTCTGTCCGAACTAAGGGATGCAATGTTTGGGAGACGAATATAAATCGTCAATGTGCTAGAAAAGGAATGCAGCACCTACAATGATTAACAAAATGAACAGCACAACGATCAATACGAAAGAACTTCCACCGTAATTTCCACCGTAGTTCCCCATATTATTGCCACCTCCTGTTGTTAGGATAGTACATAATATGCCGGAAGATAAATTTCGACATAGATTTAAGTCTAAATAAGAAAAAATGGATGTTATGTCTAAAATGAAGAGCTTCTAAAACAATAAAATAATGGGAGGTTAACTGAAAGAGAGAAATGGATTGGACGGTTTGCTGTTTAAAGAGGAGGGATATGGCTAAACATGCAATAAAACTGTGTATGAAAGTGGTGAGCCATGAAGTTACTTCATCATGCAGAGCCACATACGAAGAGGTACAGGGAAATTATAGTTAACGAAAATATTCATCATTTCCCGGGCAAGCGCAGTATACGACAAATCAAAACAAATCACAAAGGGACGGAAGGTACGATACAAGGAGGCTGCTTGCGGGTTTGTGATGCCGATAAAGTTTCCGTTTCAAAAAGGTCATATGTTTATTCGAAACTTTACGTTTATTCCTGCAGAAGGCTTGTAAAAGAAAGTCGGCAAAACTGCCGACTTTCCTAACGGAATTTAAATCTCAACAGATCTAAAGAAACCATCGACACTATCACCGGTGCCGCTATCATATTTCAGGATGTATTCTCCTTTTTGGTTAACGCTGAATTCTTGAATGAACGTTTTCCCTGCATTTAATGTCGTAGAGGATAAGAGTGTATTTCCATTAGGATAATTAATGGTGAATTTGAAAGATTTGCTGCCGTCATTCGCAACAAAAACTCTGATTTTTCCTGGAGAGCTGCCTTGATAGTTGAATGAAACCTTACCGGTACCGCCAGAAAAAGGCTGACAGGCAATATACGGAGCGTCACATGACCAACCAGCAGGTTTCATAACTTTATCTGGATTTGGCAAGGATTTTGCAGAAACATCTGCAGTCCCCATTAATGGAATTAACCCAAAAGCAAGAGCGCCGGCAATAACTTTCTTTTTCATTCGTATTCCTCCTCTTAATAGTGAATGTGATACAGCTGTAAATTTACAATATTTATAAAATAATTCCTTCTTTTTCAAATTTAGAGAAGAAGAAAAAATTTTAAGAGGACAAATAAATGTCACAAATTTACAATTCGTACACTGCAGTAAACTGGTCAAAGCATGAAGATGATTTCACTTAAAATGAAAAAGCGGCCTATTGGGTGGGGTATATTTGTAGGCAACGATGACCGGGGCGGCTGCGGATCAACTGAAACGAAGTATATTCCCAGGCAAGGAGTATTTCTTTAACGTGAAACTTTTATAAAGCATTAACGTATTACTTTATAAAGGTAAATAAGGAGGCTTCTGAATGGGATTGAAAAATTTCTTTAATATTGAGTTAAAATGCTCTATCTGCGGAAAAACATTAAAATCAGGGGATGAGATAACAGCTTATCTTACACTTCCGAGTGAGAATAAGATGCCTGTGGGGAGAATGGATAAAGTGTTAAGCAAACACTCTGATAAGGTCTGCTGTAAAAAGTGCAGTGAGTAGGTTTTTAGTGTTATGAGGAACCTCTGGCGGGTTTCCTCATAACAAATATCAACCAATTAAATTAGAAAAAAGCGAAATTGTGATGATTAAAGTAGATAAAGAACTGAGGGATACCAAAGGGATCATTTTTCGTTTACTTTGTTTTTTTGAAGGTTTGTTTAGCTCGTGGATCACTGCACCCCATAAAAGCATGGATGCTAAAATGATAAGACTCATATGTAACAACACTCCCTTGTTTTTATGAATTTTACCATATTTATCACAAGGATGTCGATAGAACGAACATCTCTATAAAAAGAAGATTTTTATCTAAAGTTGTTGAGAGATTCAGTGAACTATTATGTAGATTAAATTGGGCCTCAAATTACTCAGTGAAGATGAAGCTGTATACATAAGCAAAGGTTCAACATGCGTTTTATTGAATATCAGATGAAGCGATAGAAGGGTTTATCGGGGTCGCAAAGTATATGGTAATTCGCGTATTATGCGGTTGGGTGGAAAAATTAAGCTTTCTGCGTGGTATCTTGAAGTGACAGGAGGTGAGCGGCATAAATGTGTCAGAGCAAAAAGAGCACTTCCAACCCTAATAAGGAAAGGAATTGAGAATTGAAATTAGAACGTTTGTTATCAATCATATTCAAGCTCTTACATAATGAAATTTTATCTGCTTCCAGTTTAGCTGATGAATTTCAAGTATCAACGCGGACAATTTATAGAGACATCGAAGCGATTTGTGCAGCTGGAATACCAGTCGTTTCATACCAAGGGGCTAACGGCGGTTTTGGGATAATGAGAGGATACAAATTTGATAAAAGTTTAATCGGTTCTCATGATGTATTGAATTTAATTACAGTATTAAGCAGTTTGTCGAGTGTTTTTGAAGATAAGGAAGTTGAACACACGATAGATAGATTAAAATCTCTGGATACAAGCGAAAACAGCAGGACGTTGTATGTTAACTTGGAAAGCCTTAGAACAGAACCGAATTCATTAATCCGGCTGCGAAAAGCTATACAGGAAAAAAAGGCAGTACGCTTTGATTATGTCAGTAATAAAAATGAATTTACATCACGTGAAGTAGAACCTATCCACCTTCATTATAAGTTTCGTAATTGGTATGTATATGGCTTCTGCAGAGAACGTCAAGATGATAGAGAATTTAGAGTATCACGTATGATGAATATAACGCTTACTCAAGAAGAGTTTTTGCGCAGTCACAAAGTGAAAGATGATTCATCTTATTCAGACTCCAATGCGGAAGGGTTTGAGGATGTTGTTATTTGGGTTGATCCCAATTCTCTGGCAAAGCTTTAGATCAATTTCAGAACGCGTCTAAAGTCATGAACAGTGATAGAAGTATGACGTTTACCATTTCTGTTTATCAGCCTCTGCATGCCGGATGGCTTATATCAATTCTCTTAAGCTTTGGCAGCGGAGCTAAAATGATAAAACCGGTGCAGCTGCAATCAAAATTGATCGCTGAAGCCAAAAAAATAATGAAAGTTTATCAAGATGTATGACGATGTGCTGTCATATATCTTTTTTTATAATCATAAGTATCAACTTTAAAGGAGAAGATGTTATATGAACCATGCAAAAAATATGTATCAGTACCATGTTTGGGCGAATAAAGCATTATTAGAAAGAATAAAGGAATTACCAAGTAATGTTCTTTATGAAGAGGTTCGCAGTTCATATCCTACAATTGCTCAAACGTTCAGTCACATCTGCGCGGTGGATGCTGTGTGGCTGCAAGTACTTAAAGGAATAGACATGCAGGAAGCAGTGGAAGGTTCTGCGGCTTATGCGGAAAGGACTCATTTATATTCTGCAGATGAATTTGCGGCGTCTTATGAAGAACTGGCTTCACAGTTTGAAGAATGGATGAATAGCCAAACAGATTTAGAACAAAAAATGAACTTAAATAATCCTTGGTTAGGTTACAGAGAAACTGCTTACTCAGAAATTTTATTCCATGTTGCCAATCACGGAACTTATCATCGGGGCAGCATAACAACTATGTTAAGACAGCAGGGCTACGCTTCAGCAATGAATGACCTTGCATTATATTGGTATCAGGGTTAGTTCAGAGAGTACTTGCAAAATGAATAACCGCTGAATGGTCTGTAGAGCTTCTTTTCTGAACTAAATGACAAAGTCTCATTCAGTCTGGGTGGGGCGCTGAGCAAGAATAGAGATCAAAGGCTGCCGTATCATTCCCGGCAGCCTTAATGATTAGGAAGTAAAATCGATAACCATGCGGCCGGTCACTTTGCCTTGCTCCATTTCTTCAAAAATATCATTCACATCTTCAATCGGGCGTTTTGTCACTTTAGGTACAACTTTACCGTCTGCAGCAAATTGAAAAGCTTCCTTCAGGTCTTCTCTGGTACCCACTAATGAACCTACTACCTGAATTCCATCTAACACGAGACGGGGAATATCTAAATCCATTTTGTCCACCGGTAAACCGACAGCGACTACACGGGCTCCTGCTTTTACAACATCAATCGCTTGGTTGAAAGGGGTTTTGGAGACAGCCGTGATGACCACAGCATCAAGCCCTAAATCGTTAGTCACTTCTTTTGCCTTAGCGACGGGGTCTTCGTTTAAACTGTTTACAACCGCATCAGCGCCTAAGCTCTTAGCAAAATTCAGTTTTTCATCGCTAATGTCGAAAGCAATTACTTTAGCGTTAAAGACATTTTTTGCATATTGAACAGCTAAGTTGCCTAAACCTCCGACTCCAAATACACCGATCCATTGACCTGGCTTAATTTCACTGACTTTAACGGCTTTATAAGTTGTTACACCTGCACAAGTAATGCTGCTTGCTGCTGCAGGGTCTAAATTTTCCGGCACCTTTATTGCATAATCAACCGCTACGATTGCTTCTTCAGCCATTGCGCCGTCAACTGTATAGCCGGAATTTTTTACATCGCGGCACAAGGTTTCACGGCCAGTTAAGCAATATTCACAGCAGCCGCAGCTTTCAAACATCCAGGCAATAGAGACGCGGTCGCCCTTTTTCAAACTTGTTACACCTTCACCAATCTCAGTTACAATGCCTATTCCCTCATGACCTAAAGTGACGCCTGTAACATCACCGAAATCAGCATTTTTAACATGTAAGTCAGTATGACATACACCACAGTATTCCATCTTAACTTTGGCTTCACCATGTCGCAAAGGACGTAATTCTTTTTGTACGATCGCTATACTTTTGTCTTTTGTTGCTACTACTGCTTTCACGTCATACACCCCTTTTTATTATTGGCAGAAAATTGTTACTTATCTTACAATTTAGCACATCGCTCTTGTTTTGAAAACCCTTACATTATTTTACGGACAAGTGTTTCTGCAAAAATTTGTGGGAGCTATGCAGGAAAGATCCTTTGGATGATTTGTCGTCTCCAAATGCACAGAATTTACATAGTATACATCAATAGACACGTTTTCAAAGGAGGTCTTTTTTTGAGCGATAGAAAGCTGACGGAAGATAAATTCGATAATCGGCTCACTGAGTTTGCGCCCTTTATCAGCCCTAACCCTGTTACATCATTTAAACCGGTTCAAAGATATCCTAAAATCGATAAAACGTCGTTCATAAGTCCGTTTTCCAGCGTGATAGGAGACGTGAGAATAAAGGACAATGTTTATGTAGCGCCAAATTCTGCTATTCGTGAGATGAAGGAACACCCTTTTATATTGGTTCAAATACAAATCTTCAAGACGGAGTCATTTTACATGGTTTGTTAAAGCAATTTGTCACAGTCAAAGATAAGGCATATTCCATTTATATCGGAAACAATGTAAGTGTCGGGCATGACGCTCTCATTCATGGCCCTTGTTATCTTGGAAATCACACGTTCATCGGTTTTAAGGCAATCGTGTACAATGCAATTATAGGAAAAGGATCATTTGTTTCATACAATGCTGTTATCACAAATGGTGTACAAATTGCACCGAATCGGTTCGTTCCTCCCGGTGCCGACATAGACACACAAGAAAAAGCTGACAGACTCAGAAGAGTGACAGAAGAGGAACGTGAATTTGCACGGGAAGTGCAGCGCGTAAATCAAGAATTTCCCCCTTCTTATAAAGCGTTATTCAGCTAATGAAAAGTTTTGGGAAGAGTCAGATTTCACTCAGGGATTCACAATAGGAAGAGATGAAAGCTATGAGATTTGTGGGGAAGCTGCAAGAAGATTCGAGGGTGAGCTTGCGGCGGATTTGGTCGAGCTAAAAAATTGACCATCCCACAAATCTCTTCCAGCAAGACTGACAGGAGGATACAAATCATAACAATTAAAGCTTCGCGAATGAGCCTAAAAGCGGCTCTTTTATAATCCGTCTTTAACGCTTTAACGTAGAAGTTCAGCACTCATGGTTCTGCTGGATAAGACAACTTTTCTTATACAATTAGCATAGTGCAGTTACTTATTTTTACATAACTGTTGGAAACGGTCTTTCCATCTGAGATAATAAAATTCATATTGATTGATACATGGGGGAGTAAGGATGGGCCGTTTTTATCAAGCGGCACGCAAACCATTTTACAAACAAATTCCTCAAGCGGTTTTTATAACCGAAGAAATTAGTGCTTTGGATAAACGCTGTAAGAAAGACTCTCTGTTTAAATAAACGAGGTGAAAATCAATGAATGGTATAGAATTCTTAGAATCTGTGTCGCGACTCGGACAACTCATTTTGGTGTTTTCCTGCTACGCCATTTATTGGAAATTGGGTAAAACGAAAAGGGAGCGAAGACTTACAAAATTCGAAGCTTTGCTTAGGTTCTTTGTAATGTTTGGCCTATCTGCATGGGGGCTGTCGTTTCTTGCTTTGAATTTGTGGTCGTAATCTTTCTGTCGATATTTGACTTGCACTGCAGAGAATTACACTGGGATATGATTTTACCCTTAGTGAAAAGAATTTCAGGGGTAATCATTTGAACTTGAGCGCGGCTGATAAGGTGAATGGTGATGCAAACAGAAATCATTACTTATTGATCACAAAAGGAGCCGGCTGCGGAGATGTGTGGATTAAAGGCTTTTACGGATTCGAACACGATGAGCCGGATGCAGATTGGTGAGCGATACACAGTCAAGGTATTTCCTTGACCTTTTTTAATGGCAATTAAAATTTCTGGATATTAAGATAGTGAATTGATGATCTGCCAAAAAAACATAGATCTTTTAAAGTGATGGATATATACTGATTTTAAACAATAGTAAAAAATGGTAAATATATTTTTATATAAAGCAGGTGAAATATATGGGAGCGGCGACTTGGAGCAAAAGGCAAAGCTATACTTACACATTGGCTTTTTCAAGTTTGTCGTATGGTTTGATCTTCGGGCTATATATGTTTGTGTACTCGGGTTTTGTGCCATTTGCATTGGTTACTGTGGTTATCATTGCTTTTTATGCATTTATTACTTACTTTTTGTTTGCTGTTCCTGTGCAACTATGGCTAAGAAAGAAGCCTAAAAAGTTTAGTTTGGTTCATCTTTTCATTTATACAGCAGTCGCTTTTTTAGCCGTGTTCTTGTTCTGGCACATAGGCAATCCGTCAATTGATTTCACAGTTTTCAGAAGTTTCATTTATTACATAATGAGCTTTGCTGCTGCGTTCATATATTGGTTCTGGGCCTCTATATTTCTGAGAAATTACAATGTTCACTGCAAGTAAAGCTGATGTTTCCAAAAGAAAGCGGGTGAGGGAAAAATGGAATACATTGAGTTGACTAGGGACAATATTGATGACAATCATATTTGCTGTGCATTAGGTACGAAACAATATGAGGATGCGGTAAATGAAAAGAAGAGCTGGCTCAAAGATCGAATGATTGATGGCTTGGTGTTCTATCGCCTAAACGAACGGGCAAAAGTTTTTATTGAATATTTACCTGCAGAAGAAGCATGGGTTCCGGTAAGCGCACCTCATTTTATGTTTATTAATTGTCTGTGGGTCTCAGGTAAATATAAGAATAACGGACATGCGAAACACTTGTTAGAAAAATGTGTGTCAGATGCAAAATCCCGCGGTATGGATGGGATAGTTCATATAGTGGGGAAGAAAAAACTCCCTTATTTAAGTGATAAGCATTTCTTTGAACATATGGGATTTGCTGTGCAAGATGAAGCAGAACCCTATTTTCAGTTGATGTCACTGACGTGGAATGAACATGCACATCCTCCTGTATTTAAAAAACAGGTGAAAAGTAATTCCGTTAATGATGAGGGAATCACAATATTTTATACAGCTCAATGCCCATTTGCAGTCGGATTGTTAAAGGACTTAAAGGAACTGACTGAAAAGAAAGGACTTCATTTTCAGGCCCGGCGAATAACGTCAAAGGATATGGCGCAAAAATCCCCGGCAGTTTGGACGACTTTCAGCGTGTTTTATAACGGGACATTTCTCACTCATGAGATGATGAGTGTGAATAAGTTTGAAAAAATACTCAATAAGCTTTTAATGGCTTAACTTTGTTTTAATTACTATTGCTCGTTTCTATATTCGATACTGAGGGTTTTTCACGAAAATTGTTCAGTACTTTACATCGCGGCGGCAAATGAAAATTATTGTTTTTGACAAAGATGATAGCATCCATCATTATAGTAAAAATAGATTGAGACAAGTTCTTCAACAAACGAAGAAGTTCTTTTCAATGATCGATAACAATGAAACAGGAGACTGCAAATGCAAAAAATTGAAACCCACCGCTTAATTTTAAGAAACTTTACCGAGAGAGATTCGCAAGGTCTGTTGGAATATTCGGCACATCCGAGAGTGAATTGCTTTCTTGATGACAGAATGTCTACGTTAGAAGAAGCTGCCGTAAACGTTCAAAAAAGAAGCCGAGATGACTCTTATATTGCAGTTTGTTTAAAAGACAGTAATGATCTAGTCGGAGAACTATTTTATTTAAAAGAAGAGCCAGATACCTATTCCGTTTGTTGGAATTTCAATGCCCGTTTTGAAGGGAAGGGATACGCAAGTGAAAGTGCGAACGCTTTCTTTGAGTATCTCTTTATGCAAAAAGAAGTAAGAAGGCTTTATGCATATGTTGAAGATGATAACTACAGGTCACAAAAACTATGTGAAAGATTAGGAATGCGTAAAGAAGGTTATTTTCTTGAATTTATTTCATTTACTGCACACGAGGATGGAACACCTAAATATGAAAACACTTACCAATACGCATTGCTAAAGAAAGAATGGTTAAAACAAAAACATAGTTAATAGAATTTGTGGGGAAATAACCTCCCCTTTGTCGAAAAAACCTTGCTGAAAGCAGGTTTTTTTGTATTTAAGTTAAATACTTCATTAGGTTACCAATCATACCAATGTATTATGTAATTGAAAAAAGTACTTAGATTAGTAATGATCAAAAAGATTAAGCTTGAAGGTTGGGAAAAACATGAAATTCATTATAGCAACGTTGTAAAATTGGAGAGAGGATAATGTTATGGACATTTTGCAGTTTAGCGACAGAAGGCGCAGGAAGTAATTCGAATCAGCAATGTTCAATTCATTTTGATGAATTTAAAGATGCGCTCGAGAACGGAAAAGTGGTTGATAATCAAAACCTTAAAAGCATTAAATCACCAGTTCGATTACTGGAAATCCAGAATAACGGGTGGACGAGCCGTAACTGAAACCGATAATCAAGTGCTGGATATCATCAAACAAGCATACAATCTTGGAATGGTTGCGAAAGATAATATGCTTTTGAGAAATCAAGCAATTAACGCTTATAAAACATCTATTTAATTTTAAATCGGCGTTTCAGGTGAACTTTATATGATTTCTGTTTTAGTAAACATATTTAAAAACGAAATAGGAATTAAAATATGCAGACAAAGCGGCGAAGCATATCGCATAAAAGGTGTTATCAGATGTATGGCCGTTCCTAAAAATAAAACTTATGAAGAAAGGAACTCTAACTTGAAATCAAATTTAGTTTCGTTTCTATTAGCATTGTCAGGATTTATATTCAGTATTTATATGCAGTATTTATATGCAGTCAATGGCTTACTGGAGCAATGACTCTATGCTGTGGTATTGGGTCGGTGCGATTTTGTCGTATCTATTTGCTGCAGGATCAATGGTTACTCTGATTCTTAACAAAAACAAAGACTCAATTCTAACAATAAGTTGTCTCATTTTAATGATTGTAACCGTTATGCTTATTTTAGTCACAACTTTTTGGACGACTTTTATCATTATTGCATGGCAATCTGGGATGTGAGACTAAGGGGAATATGATCTTCTTAGTATTTTTTTATTCCTGGGATTAGAATCCCTTTTTATTATTCTTTCAAATTAAATGTAACAATTCTAATATTCATATGTTCTAAATGATAAAGGCGGGATGTCATGAAAAAACGTAAAGTCATTAAAACATTGCTGGTTATTATCACTGTTCTCATAATAGCAGCCGGATTTGCACTGTTTTCTTTAATTTCAGGAGAAAAAGTTAAATATATCGGCTATAGCCAAAGCAAGACGTGGGAAGCGTCAATTGAAAAATCAGACAAGACCTCTATCGGCCCTAACTATTTCTTGAATTTGTATTACAGAGGTAATAAAGTGAATGAAAAGAACACGGTGATTAAGAGATTAACATTATTTGTTGACGGCCGGAAATATGGTGAAGATAAAGACTATCATCTTTCAGAATACACCGGAGAGAAATTAGAAGGCGGCGGAACGGGAGAAGACCATATTGAGACGTTTGAATATATGCCGGAAAATGAAGTGATCGGTCATGAAATCACTGTTGAAGCAGCATGGAAAACCGATCATGAGTCCTATTCAGAAAAATTCAACCTGAAAAGAACGCATTGGTATGACTGACAGAATAAAAAGAGGGCGGTATAACCCTCTTTTTGACGCAGAGCCTTTATTTTTGTCTGTTTTTCCTCGATGTGCTGAAGTCGATAAAAGAGGCATTGGAGCCGATAAAATTACTTACTAAGACATACATAAAGAAACCATTAAAAGCTCCCTGCCGGCATTCGTAAAAAAGAATGGATAATGAGATAAGCAATACAGCCGTAAGCAAGTCTGCAGTCAGACCTATTTTACGGCGAGACTGAAAATATGCTCTTAATCTTCTGATCTTGTTCAAAGCTGACACCTCTTGATGCTTATGTAAAAGAAAATAATACCATTGAAATATATGTAATATCAATGAATAGGGTTGGAAACGGAGGGGTTCAAAGTTGAGGCGATCTTGTGTAAAAGAAAGGATCAGGATGAATGTGACCAGCATCCACCCTGATCAATGGGGTTCACAGTGTTCTATTTCATTGTATTCCAATCGGAATAATATTACAAGGGTGAAAAAGAAGAAATAAGCGGAATGTTTTCGGCTTCTTCTGCTTCTTCTGCTTCTGGAGCGGGAAAAGGAAAGTGAGATGTTTGAATGAAAATAAATGATTATCTGAAGGAAAGGTTTCCGACTTTAAAATTAGTGCCCGGCATTTATCATCAATGGGACGTGGGAATTCATTTTTCTCTCGGCGGCAATATGTATCAATTTAATGAAAGCGGTGCTTTGAATCTTGAGTATTTTCAGCTTGTTCATCATCAAACCGCTGCACTTTTCAATGAGCTGTTTGAAAATAGCGATGACTTGTTTCTTGTTGCCAACATGTATAAGCACAAATCTCAAGGTCATCACGCGAGAAAATTAAAGGTTTATCAGCCGTTTCTGAAGTGTAAGGATGATTTATATCGGATTCAAGTGAAGACCTGTCCATGCCCGTTCGAAGAAGAATATGAAATGCAGCAGTTTTCTTTATTATGTAAACGGAAAGATCTGCGTATCCCCCAATTACTTAAGGCAGCCGTCCACGAAGATTTTCCGCTGAAGCCAAGGTTCGGTGGCTGTTCCGTTGGGTATCCTGATGTTTTTTTTGTGAATATGACAAAAGATATTATTTTCTTTCTGTATGATGACAGAGGGGGTGAAGTCATTGCTCTTGATGCCGGAAGAATACGAAAGCTTTATGATCAATATCACGATTGGATTGAATTGGACTGAAAATGAACACATGAATTCGAATCCGCTTGTGCCGGCTTTTTTCTTGCTTAGTCGGGCTGCATGAGTGTAATGGGCAGAATTGAAGGGCGCCAGAAACTTTTTTTCCTCTCATACCGACCTTCTGCATGTTAAGCTTCTGTATTTATTTTGAACGAATTCCTATTTGTAAAATGGCTGAATAGAATAACATAAAAGCTTTTTTACACAGTGCAGGAGGAGAGAAATGTGAGGGCTGAACACCGTGATTGTATGGAAATTGGAATTTATTCATTTGCAGAATTATATCCCGATCCTCTGACAGGGAAAACAGTCAGCGCAAAGCAGCGGATAGATGAATTGATGAAGCTGGCGAAACTGGCTGACGACGCAGGACTTGATGTATTCGGTGTAGGCGAGCATCATCGTCTTGATTATGCGGTATCTTCGCCGCCAGCCATCTTATCAGCGATTTCACAGATCACTGAAAATATTAAGCTGACCAGTGCCACGACTGTATTATCCACCGCAGATCCCGTCCGTTTATTTGAGGATTTTGCAACGCTTGATCTGATTTCAGACGGCCGGGCGGAAATTATTGCGGGACGGGGCGCGTTTTTAGACTCGTTTCCTCTTTTCGGTTATAACGTAGGCCATTATAAAGAACTGTTTGAAGAACACATTGACCTTTTTTTAAAATTAAATTCCGGAGAAGAATCGGTTACCTGGAAAGGACGTTACCGGCCGCCGCTGCGCGAGGCAGAAATTTCTCCTCGGCCTTTTCGCGGAAGCATTCCGCTATGGTTAGGTGTTTCGGGGACTCCGGAAAGCGCAGAACGGGCCGGGCGTGCAGGCGCGGGTTTGGCATTAGCTGTACTGAGCGGTGATCCGATGTCATCTAAGCCGCTTGTTGACAAATACCGGGAAGCGGCTTCTAAAGCCGGTCATCCTCCGGAACATGTGAAGGTTGCGGTAACCGGACATATGTTCATTTCAAAAACGAATGAACAGGCAATACAAGAATTTTATCCGTATCATTCAAATTACTGGTCTCACGTTCATTCTTATCACGGGATCGATGAGCCTTTAACGAAGGAAGATTTTGAGCGGGCGTCCGGAAAAGAAACAGCTTTATTTGTGGGAAGCTCACAGCAGATCATTGAAAAAATCATGCATCAATACGAGTTATTCGGACATCAGCGATTTCTCGCGCAAATCGATATAGGAGGTATGCCGTTTAAAAAAGCCGCGGAAAACATCGAACGATTAGCAGAGGAAGTAGCACCGGTTATCCGAAAAGAAACCGGCAAATCCAGCGAATGAAGTTCTGAGCAAAAGGGGCGGGCCGGTCAATCGCGGATTCGACAAAAAATCGGCCCGGCTTTTTCTTTATGATTATAAAAAACAAAGGGGAAAGCGCCAACCTCATTGCTTTTTCCTATCAAGAAAAGGAAGGTCATTTCATCCTCTATCGTGAAGTGTATATACCGAAAGGTTTTTATTAATAAAAGAGGGAGGATGATGCAGTAATGAAGGGTTTAGTCAAAGCTGCAGTTTTAACTGTTACTCTTGGTATTGGAGGCGCTTTCTATTCAAGTGATGCATCTGCGCACGGGTATATAAAAGAGCCCGTCAGCAGAGCGTACATGGGAGCATTAGAGAAACAAACATTGGGCTGGACGGCCGCTGCGCAGAAATATGGCTCCGTCATTGATAATCCTCAGTCTGTAGAAGGGCCGAAAGGATTTCCGGCTGCAGGTCCGCCGGATGGAAGAATTGCGTCTGCAAATGGAGGATCGGGACAAATTGACTTCGGTTTAGACAAGCAGACTGCAGATTATTGGGTAAAACAAAACATCCGCGGCGGTTTTAACACCTTTACTTGGTACTACACGGCCCCTCATGCGACATCAAAGTGGCACTATTATATCACCAAGAAAAACTGGAATCCGAATAAACCTTTGTCAAGAGATGAATTCGAATTAATCGGAACGGTAAACCACGACGGTTCCAAGGCAGATACGAATCTGACTCATAAGATTTTTGTGCCGACTGATCGAAGCGGGTATCATGTCATTTTAGGGGTATGGGACGTTGCGGATACTTCCAATGCCTTCTATAACGTCATCGATGTAAACCTTACACAATAATCTATGAATTACTGATCGGCTGCATGTTGATACATCGGCCGATCTTTTTAGTTTTAATGTGTGAATGAAAAGGGGAAAAACAGCAGAGCGCCATAAACATTTCATTTATGGCGCCGTACGATCATGGAGGTGCTGCTGACATGGATGCGGAGGTAAGAGGATTCTTAATAACCGCCGAGGAAAGAAGCCCCAACGATGATTAATAAAATGAATAGCACCACGATTAACGCAAAGGAGCTACCATAACCACCTGAGAATCCCATATAATCTCACCTCCTAAAGAGGATTAATACATATTATGCTGAAATGAAAAGTTTGATAGGGATGCTAGTTTACTTTTTGAAAAAAGGTTTTTTAGTCTATATTTTCTTTACATGACCATCCGTTAAAATGAGTAAAAGGAGGCATCGTACTGCTTCCTGTAATAGAGCCGGGTAGGCTCATACATTGAGAAGTTGCGAAGAGAATGCGCAGGTGGCTTGTTTTTAAAAAAATGAAAAGTAACAAGCTATTAGGATTGGAACCTTTTGGTTGGTTTCAAGAGCAGTAGCATGAAAAAAGGGAATGTGATGAGGAATAGAGAAAAAAGATGCGAAGGGCATAATCGGAACCATGTATCAAAACGGACTGCCTGATGATATACGCGTATACTCCATTCTGAATGGGAACGTTAACGATCTAAATAGAAGAACTTCAAGTGTGCGGTAAATAAAAAAAGCCGATGAAGGCTTAACATTGATTAGAAGCCATAAAGCATTTTTTTGCTGCGCTTTCTGCAGACGGAGTTTGATTGTAAGAAACGATTCCGATAATCACTAACAAGATGATGAACACCAATATGCTCCACAACATTATTTTTAAAGACTTTGACATGGCTTACCCTCACTTTGAAAGACTTTACCGGGGCTGCGTTCGGAGCCCGCACTTCAAGTATAGTCGTTATAACGGTGAAAAATGTGCAGTCCAGTTTAAAAAAACTTGCGGGCGCTGCCGCAAGTTTTCTCCGTATTAAGGTCTGTGGAATTCAATATGCTGATTATCACGATCGAACCACCCTCTGAAAGCCCAATTGATCCAGCCCCCGTCTCCTTTGTTATCGAAGGACCCGTCTTCGAAGACCCAGATTCCGTAAGTAATACCGTCATAAACGGCTGATCCGTAAAATTGAACGCCGTTAAAGCGGTCTTCATATTCTTGATTTAAATTGAACACCATGACGTTGTACTTCTGTCCTGATGCGTAAAATGTTGTTTCCATAACATTTTTTACCCAGCCGGTTCGGTTTTGATCTGACTTAACCGCTTCAGCAATGCGATCTGATATTCCGAGAACATCTACGTTTACGTTCAGCCCGGCATCAACACCTGCTGCTTTTACGTTTTGGTCTGCTGTTTGGGATAATTTACTTTCTAACGGATTTGCAACGGGTGAAACGTGAGGCGCGTTTGCGTGTTCAGACTGACTGGCTGCTGAGGCACTGGCTGTGAAAGGAATTGTTAGAGATAAAGCTAAGCATGATCCGACTACCGTTCTGGCGATTTTCATGGCTATGACCTCCTGAGGAAATTTTTAAAAATTGTTGCAAATTCATGGTATCGCAGAAAAATTGACCAAGCAAAGAGTAGATTTTCTCAAAAGTCATGTCATCCTATTTGTGTTGTTTTCTGTAAATGAAATACTTTTAATTAGGCGAAAAGGGAAGAAAATAATAGAGTCTTTTTATGTATTGTGATAGGATGACCGGATTTTGGGTGAAAATAGCCCGGAGAAACGCCATAATAAGAAAAACACCCGGAGTTTACCGGGTGTAAAAAGTGTTGATATGTCAAGTCAGCAGCATTTTTTACATTTTTTGCATTTTCTTTTATAAACAACGATGTAATCATAATCAAGATGCTTTTTATCTTGTTTCTTCTTTTTTTGTTTAGGCTGCTTTGGGTGGTGATCATAATGTCCGTTCATATCCATGTCCATATCCATATCCATTTCCATTTCCATACCCATATCCATACTCATATTCCTCCTTTTTTCATCTGACGGTAGTATTCTATGACAGAAAGCATGGATGGCTTGGACAAATGAAACGGTATGCTGAAAAAGAGGCATCTCATTCGGTATAAAAAACAGGATCATACCCGCCCGATAGAAAAGAGAGGAGATGATCCTGATATTGAGACCCTATTTGATAACCGCAATTGCAATGCCGTACCCTTTTTCAGAACTGTATAAGGCCGTCAGTTTCAATACCTTCCAGCCTTCCGCGGCTTTAGTCCCGATTCCGTTATGGGCCGTGATATAATCTCCCGGGCTGACCGTACCGTCGACCCGTACGTAATGCCGGCCGTTGAGTCCGACAATGTGCCATTCGTCTCTGGCCGCGCGTGCTTCATAGTCAGCTTCAAGAGCCGGACTGCAGTCCGGGTTTTGTTTCGGCACGCGTACCGTTTCTCCTGTTTCTTCGTCAGTCACATTTTCGTATATGAAACCGCCGAACTCATTTGTCAAAAAGCGGCTTTGCCATCCGAAGCTTGCGGCTCCTGAGATAAAAGCGGCTGTTTCTGAAATGACGCCGAGCATGTAATCTCCGACGTGAGCCGATTCAATTTTTTCGCCTTTCACTGTGACAATCGTCCCGGCGGGAATTGTCTGGCCGGTTACACTTTCAAAATATTCTCCGTACCCTGACAAGGAAGAGGTGACAGCTCCGGCGAACGTACCGTGGCCGCCCGCTGAATCCAGTTTCCATTTGATGGACTGATGCCCTCCGGCAACCGTGTATGGTTCTTCCAATGTAATGCTTTCTGATGACAGAATCGTTCTGGAGACTTTGCTGCCCGTAATATGGACATTGTTTGAAGCGGCGATAAATGCCCTTGAACCTTCAGAACTTGAACCTCCGGAAGAGCTGATGATCGCATTTCTGTCACCTCTGGCCGTAATATCGCCTGTTCCCGCAATAACGGCGCTTGTCGGGTTGAATGCAAAACCAGAGCTGGTCGCGAGCTGTGCGCCTCCCTTTAAATTGACGGGGATCTGCTCATAAGTCTGTCCTTTTATAGATGCGGCTGCGCTGTAACCTTCCGCTTGCACCCCGAGAATGACGGCCTGACTGTTAGGGGACGTAATTCCGACGGAACCGCCGTCTCCGATCATCGTACCGTTCATAATATTTACGTTATATTGGCCTCCGCCGATTGAGATGCCTTTAGGAGAAGACTTGTATATATCAAAATTTAAAATTTTAACATAATCGGTTTTATTTGATCCGCCGGATATATTGATGTCAACACCTGCTTGTGTAAAGCCGCGTATTTTAATGCCGTTGATCGTAATATTTTGACTGCGGTATTGAAGAGCCACGACTGGATTCCCGCCATAGTCGTATGAGGGATCACCAATAGCTGTGAATCCGTTTACATTAACGTTTTTATAGGCAGAGATGACCAGCGCCCTCGGGGTCACACCGTCATAGAGAGCATTAAACACCGGTTCAATCGCGGTGCAATCGGTTAAAGTAACATCATAAGCCGTCGTGCTTTCGGGGTCTGAGGCCTGATGATGGCCGATATGACGAATATCAAATGAACGTACATCACGATACGAAACATGACCGATAATATGAACATTTTGAGAAGCCGGCCACAGGCTGTGCGCCTTTACCTCAATCCCGCGGATATTTCCGCTCGTATAGTTATTTAAAAGCCATACATGTTTAGAGCCGTCGTCAATTTCAATGCCGTTCGAGTTTGCGCTGCCCTCAGCATGCTCTGTGCCGCGGGGGTTTCCGGAATGGCAGTTGGAGATGAAAATATACTCGCTGTAATGGGTGGTAATGCCGTCGTCTCCGGCGCCGTATGCCACACAGTTATCAATCCATATATATCGGCACCCGTCTTTCGTCCATTCTGTTTCAGGCAAATGATCGTAAGTCGGAGATGTAATATCAATACCATGGAGACCCGCGTTAACCGTTTCAACATTCTTAATCCAGCCGTATTGCACATTAGCAAACGTTAAACAGCTGGAAAACTGTCCTCCTGGGTTCCTGACCCCGCATTGACGATCAGGATTCCAGTCTAAAGTCATGTTCTGGACAAAAATATTACGGTTTCCATTTTCGTAATCATCGTTAGTAATGACCCATTCGTATGCGGGAGTGTCCTCATGAAGCTTTAGCACGGTAATCCCTTGTCCCTCACCGGAAATGGTAGTCCATGAGGGGAGTTTTATCCCTTGAACCAAAAATTCTCCTGCGGGAACATTTACTTTGACCCGGCCGTTCCCGATCGCTCTCCGAAAGGCTTCCGTATTGTCCCGGCCGTCAGGGATCGCTCCGTAGTCCTCCACATTCACTTCCCGGGTGATTTTATTCTTAAGCATTTCGTATTCTGTATCAAGCCGTTCTTTTAAAAGTGAGGTGACCATTCCTTCCGCCGTCACCCGGGCATCTGCGATCTCAAGATTATCATCCGTTGCGGAATGCTTAATAAAATTCTGCATCCTTGCTTTGAGATGCTCCAATTCAGAGGGCTGTGCAGGGCGAGACTGCAATGGGGCGTTTAAAGACGGATCAGGAAAGTTTTTAAATTGAACCATTCTAAAGACACCTCTTTCTTTTGATATAAGCGCCTGAGGCAGGGGACAGAAAAGAGTCGCGCGCCCTTTAAGCGCTTATTCTTCAAATTCTTTATTCAGAACGAAATTCCTTTTGAAACCAAGGTGAAATTTAAAAAAAGCTCTGTTGAAACAACGGATATAAAACTTTGCATTATTGTAATTGAAGCTGTCATGTGAAAATGGAGGAAAAAACTGATAGGAGGGGCCCTCATTTTAGGTTTATTCTCATTGACTTTGCAGTGCTTCTCCTTCGGCTGCATATACACCAAAATCAACATTCTTATCAGTTAAATGGTATAATGGGGCACGGATTGGTCATCAATACGACTGAAATAGGGAACCAAAAGGAGCAGCGAAAATGACTTTACAAATCAAAATTAAATATTCAGATGATACGCAAACGAGAATCAGTAAAATTGAACAGGGCGATTGGATTGATCTGCGGGCAGCTGAAGATATAACAATCAAACAAGGTGAATTCAAACTTATCCCGCTTGGAGTTGCGATGGAACTGCCGGAAGGATATGAGGCCCATGTCGTTCCGCGTTCAAGTACATATAAGCATTTCGGTATCATTCAGACAAATTCAATGGGAGTCATTGATGAATCTTATAAAGGCGACAATGACTTCTGGTTTTTTCCTGCATTCGCGCTTCGGGATACCGACATTTCCAAGGGGGAGCGGATCTGCCAATTCAGAATCATGAAGAAAATGCCTGAAGTAGAGCTGATCGAAGTAGACAAGCTCGGGAACAATGACCGCGGCGGACTGGGATCAACAGGCACGAAATAAAACGAAAAAAGACTGCTTAACAGCAGTCTTTTTTTATGGAAACAGCAGTTACATTCAATTTGTTTCGGTGATTCTTGAATTGGGAAATCATACGTCATGTTCAAATTTGACTTCGAAATTCGGCCACTCTGTAACCGTTTATGCCGGGAGCAAATATTTGAGCCGGACGCCAGCCCAGCTCAAATATTGATAAAATGATTTCTTGCAGTCTTCACTCTCCTCCAAAACTAAGGAGAAGGGTTTCATTTTTATCATTTAAGCTTTCCGTCTCTTTGACAGAAAGACTTTTTTAGGTTAAAGGATAGAGGTTGTTTTGATGTTTTTATTCTCCAAGATGAACGGAGGTTTTGTCCAACGTATATAATATTGTGACAAAAGTGTAAACAAAAGAAAGGATGATGTTATGGCAAAAAGGGTTAGAAGAATAGAGCGTAAAGCAGCTGGCAAAGAGGCAGAGCAGAAGAAACCGTCCAAAGTCACCCTGTTCTGCCGTTCGCTTCAAAGGCTGAAGCATTTGTATTGTAACATAAACATACAAATGCCATCAATAACCAAAAAAGGAATTTTAGTTTTAATTTTACCGTTTTTGCTCCTGCCGTTCTTTCAGGCTAATGCCGCTTCAGATATTTACGGCGGTTTCGAGGAATTAAAGCTGAATGAAGATCCTTCCGATTTTTCCATTTCAACGCGAGAGCATGACCCTTCTGTCCTCATATTAGCTATACACGGCGGAGGCATAGAGCCGGGGACCAGTGAGTTATCTAGAGAAATTGCCGAAAACCGGAGTTTATATTTATTTGAAGGGTTAAAACCAGCCGGTAATGCGGCTCTGCATTTGACAAGTTCGCATTTCGATGAACCTAAGGCCGTGCAAATGGTGAAAGAGCACTCTAATGTCATTTCATTGCACGGTTACGGCAGTGACGATAAAAAGATAAAAATCGGCGGTACAGACAGAGAACGGGCCGAACTTTTGACCGATGTGCTGAAACGGCACGGGTATCCTGCCGTTCTTCTTGGCATAAATGATAAATATGCAGGCGTCAGTCCGAACAACCTTGCCAATCAATCTTCATCCGGATTGAGTATTCAAATCGAAATGAGCACCGGCTTCAGAAAATCACTATTTGACACTTTTACGCTGAAAAGCAGAGCATCCACACAAAATGGGACCTTTTATCAATTTACAAAAACGATTTCTGATTTTATCAGTGACAATTATTAATAAGCACGCCTATTTTGCCGGCGGAGCTTTTTCTTTTGAAATTTATGAAACTTTAAGTTCTTAAGATCGTATACATAATTGACAGGATGAAAGAAAAGAGGTGGGCAAATGAAAGTGATGATCGGGTCTATCATTCTTCTTGTCATCATCGGATTCGGTTTATGGCTGATGCTTAGTCCAATCTTTAAACAAGTGGGAAGCGGAGCCAAAAAATTCAAAAAGTCATGGGAGGAAGAAGATCAGCATGAGCGAAAATAAGCGCGGAAACACAAAAAAAATTCTCGGCGGTGTGATTATAGGTGCAGCCCTTTTAATTGCGGGCGTTACAGCGTCACTATTCATTGAAAAAATACCGAACGGTTATGTCGGGGTTGTATACTCACCGAATGGCGGGGTAAAATCCGACACATTGGACCAAGGCTGGCACTTAGTCGGATTATTTAATAAAGTAACGGAATATCCGGTGCGTATGCAGACAGTGAATAATGAAAATATAAAAGTGGCAACCTCAGACGGTAAAAATATTGAAATGGATATCGCTTACAACTATGTCGTGCAGCCTGATAAAGTAGTCGATCTGTTTAACAAATTCGGGGCGGTAGACGTTGAAACGATCGAAAATACATATTTAAAAACAAGGCTGTGGGATGCGGCGCGAAAATCAATCAGCAAATACTCGGTTATTGACACATACGGGCAAAAATCTGCAGAAGCCGCTGCCGATGTTCAAAAGAGATTTGCTGATGATATGAAGAGTCTTGGATTTTTAATTGATGATCTGACGCTTGGCGTACCGAAGCCGGATAAAGCCACACAGGAAGCTATCGATGCAAGGGTGAAGTCTTCACAGGAACTTGAACGGACACAAACTGAAATTAAAATAGCCGAAGCCGAAGCGAAAAAGAAAAAAATTGAAGCGGAAGGGATCGCTGATTACAACCAAATCATAAAGAAATCAATGTCCGATGAAATGATCAAATATAAATGGATTGAAAAATGGGACGGAAAAACGCCGAAAGCGACAGGCACAGACTCACTGCTGCAGCTGCCGCTGGACGATCAGAAGCAAAAATAAAAAGAGAAGGAGGCGATTGCCTCCTTTTTATGTTTTTTCCTGTGGGTCTTTTTCCGGCACTAATTCTTCAGACGCCTCGGTTTGATAGCTCCATAGCGTGCTATCCGTCTCTGTTGTGTCCTGATAATCTTCGGGAAGTACATATTGCTGCAAATACCGGTGAAAAAATGCCTCAAAAACAGAAATGCAAAGTGCAGAGATAACCGATGCCGCGGCAGGCGAGACATTAAATCCGCCAATGTTCATAAGGAATATCCATAATATAATGAATGAAATTCCGAAATCAGCTGCAACGGCTGTGAAATTGCTTGTTCTCGGCAGAATCATGCAATCACCCGCAAAATAAGTGATTAAACTTAAGATCACTGTAATAAACAGAACGTTTAAAAAGGTTACTTGGTACATAAGATCCAGAACAATGTACAGTAAAGCAAGTGTGAGCGCCGTTTTAGAAGCGAAAGCAATTACGTGTTTCATTTGAACCACCTTCGTTATTTCGTTTAGTCTTCATTGTAAGCAATCCGCAAATTTTTAAACTGGTATATAGTGGTTATAAAGTATACGTTTTAATAAAATGTGAATAGACATCACAGGATTCACAAGTTAAAATATGTAAAAAGGGGGATGTAAATGAAAAAATACTGGATATGTATTGCTGTTTTTTTATTATGTTTTAGCGGAATACACTCAGTTAAAGCGGCTACCACTGAATTCGGATCAAAAACAAGCTTCACTTTGGAGGGAAATGCAAAAGAGTTTCATATTGAAAATCCGGGGGCTGTAGCTGCCGACGATTACTTTTTAGGATATAAGTTCACCATAATGAACAACTCTTCGTGCGGTTTAAGCATGAAACTCCAGCGGATGGCGCTGAACGGAAATTTTTATACATTAAGTTCTAAAAACTACAGCGGCAGCTGGTTAAACCTCAGTGCCCAGGATAAAAAATCAATTGATCCGTATCACAAATACAGGATTCTGGTTGAAAGTTCTTCAAACGTCTGTGGCCCCGTCTATATTAAAGGGTTATACGGTGTAGAATATTATCATTTTGATTGAAAATAGATACTCGCTAAAGGCAGCGGGTTTTTTTATATTCAGATATAACTTATCGTACTATGTACTAAATATTCATATATAAATTTTGATGCACCCGCTCAAAGAAAAGATAAACAAAAGCAATTTCATCACGCACAAATATACAAAGTTGAAAAATGGATGAAAAGTTTCTTGAGGGAAACATTATTAGTTGACTTCAAAAGTGTGATGTCGGATAATAAGAATGTAAGTTTTTCCTCCTTAGCAGATTCGTTTCTTAAGCCAGGGCGAATCTGCTTTTTTTATGCAAAAAAACCCCTTGCAGAGGGGTTTTTTACGATAAATGAAGTTTAATAGAATTAATGTACAGCTCTGAATACGCCGATAACTTTCCCCAAAATGCTTACGTTTTGCAGGATAATCGGCTCCATCGTCGGATTTTCCGGCTGCAGCCGCACATAATTGTCTTCTTTATAGAAGCGCTTGACCGTCGCTTCATCATCTTCGGTCATAGCTACGACGATTTCTCCGTTATTGGCCGTGTTCTGCTGTTTGACAATGACGTAATCTTTGTCAAAAATGCCGGCGTCGATCATACTTTCTCCCATGATTTCTAACATAAAGACATGTTCGCCCGGAGGAACCATCCGGTCAGGAAGCGGAAAATACTCGTCGATATTTTCAACAGCCGTAATCGGAATACCCGCCGTCACTTTCCCGATGACCGGAACGTTTACGACCTGGCTTTTCGGAATTTGGACTTCTTCTTCATCCAATACCTCAATCGCCCTCGGTTTAGTAGGGTCCCGTCTGATCAGGCCTTTTGTCTCCAGCCGCGCCAAATGGCCGTGCACGGTTGAACTGGAAGCCAGTCCTACTGCTTCTCCTATCTCTCTTACAGAAGGCGGATATCCTTTCGTTTTTACCTCTTCTTTAATAAAACGCAGGATATCAAGCTGCCTTTTTGATAGCTTCGTCATATTTCGCACCTCAAAACGTCGATTTTAAGTAGATTATAGCATGATTTTCCTGACAGTACAAACATAGGTTCGAAAAAAACGATTGACAGAAACGTTTGTTCGTATATACTGAAAGGTATAAAAAGCGAACAAACATTCTTATCGGAGGTTGTTTACATGGCGAAAGAATCTATTATATTTGTCGGGCTGTTTACTGCAATTTTAAGTGCCGCTATTTTACTTGTCTCATGTGCGGGGAATGATCATTCCCTCAGCCAATATGTTAAAATAAAGGTTCAGGACGGCGATACACTCTGGTCACTTGCGGATCATGTAGCAGAAAAGAAACATATTAATAAAGAAGATTTCATTGAGTGGGTGACGGAGAATAATCATCTCCAAACTGCTGATATAAAGCCCGGAGACGAACTTATTCTTCCGGTTAAGAAGAAGCATCCGGCCGTATATCAGCTGGCCATTGTCAATTAGAGAGGAAAGAGAGAAATGAAGGCGCTCATTTATGCCCGCGTAAGCACAAACAAAGAACAGCAGCAAACGTCATTAAAAAGACAGGAAGAGGAGCTCAGTGAGATCGCTGCTGCAAACGGCATGGAAGTCGTGAAAGTCATTTCTGAGAAAGCCAGCGGTTACGAAATGGACCGCGACGGAGTATTTGAAATGCTTGATGAAATTAAAAAATCACATATTGACGCGATATTGGTGCAGGACGAAACGAGATTGGGAAGAGGAAACGCCAAGATTGCGCTTTTGCATTGTATTTACAGGGAGAATGTAAAAATATATACGACGGCTCATAAAGGTGAACTTGAGCTTTCCGAAGCTGATTCGATGGTACTCGAAATCGTCAGTATTGTTGAGGAATATCAAAGGAAAATTCACAATATGAAAATCCGGCGGGGAATGAAAAGAGCCGTGAAAAACGGCTACAAACCTGAACGGAATCTGAAAAACAGGCATGAAAACAGCGGAAAAGAAAAAAAAGAGGTTCCGGTTTCGGAAATTATCAGGCTGAGAGCCAACAAGCTTACCTTTGCAGAAATCGCAGCGACCTTAAGGGGATTCGGCTACGATGTGTCCAAAGCCACGGTTCATCGGCGGTTTCAGGAATATATCGCAGACACAGAAGGCAGCTGACGCGCATCAGTTGTAAAAAAGACTGCGTTTTAGTAGTATATAATCAACACGCACCAAAGGAGCTTATTATGATTTCTAAAGAAAAAATCGCAAGAATTAACGAATTGGCTCAAAAAGCTAAATCAAACACGATAACGGATGAGGAAAAAGCTGAACAGCAAAAGCTTCGCCAGGAGTATTTGAAAGGATTCCGCTCCTCAATGAAAAATACGTTAAAGAGCGTAAAAGTGATTGATCCGGAAGGCAACGATGTCACCCCTGAAAAATTAAAAAGAGAACAACAGAAAAATAATCTTCATTAAACAGAAAGAATACGGCAATACGTATTCTTTTTTCGTATATACTAATATCAGGATGTGCTTTACGACAATTTTCAACAAGTTTATCTCAAATTTAAGCTGAAAGAGTTGAGAAAAAGTCAGCATCGCTTTATGATGAAAAGGTACAACAATATGGAAGGGGATTATAATGGATACAATTGAAAAGAAATCAGTTGCCACCATTCGTACACTATCTATAGACGCAATTGAAAAAGCGAATTCCGGACATCCGGGCATGCCGATGGGAGCTGCTCCGATGGCATACACGCTGTGGACGAAATTTATGAATGTAAATCCGCAGAATCCGGGCTGGTTTAACCGCGACCGCTTTGTTTTATCAGCAGGCCACGGTTCAATGCTTTTATACAGCATGCTGCATTTAAGCGGATATGACCTCAGCATTGAAGACTTGAAACAGTTCCGTCAATGGGGAAGCAAAACACCGGGACATCCGGAGTTCGGGCATACAGCCGGAGTAGACGCAACGACCGGGCCGCTTGGACAGGGTATTGCAATGGCAGTGGGAATGGCAATTGCAGAACGCCATCTGGCTGAGACATATAACCGTGATTCTTTCAACGTAGTTGATCATTATACATACAGTATTTGCGGAGACGGCGATTTAATGGAAGGCATTTCTTCCGAAGCCGCTTCTCTTGCAGGCCATCTTGAATTAGGCCGCCTGATCGTATTATACGATTCTAATGACATTTCCTTAGACGGCGATTTAGACCGTTCTTTCTCTGAAAATGTAAAGCAGCGTTTTGAAGCAATGAACTGGGAAGTTCTTTATGTTGAGGACGGAAACAACATCGCTGAATTGACGGCTGCAATTGAAAAAGCGCGCCAGAATGATAAAAAACCGACTTTGATTGAAGTGAAAACCACGATCGGTTTCGGTTCTCCAAACCGCGCGGGCACATCCGGCGTTCACGGCGCTCCGTTAGGACTAGAAGAGAGCAAGCTGACAAAAGAAGCGTATGCTTGGACGTTTGAAGAAGATTTTTATGTTCCGGAAGAAGTATACGGGCATTTCAATCAAGCTGTAAAAGAAGCCGGCTCGAAAAAAGAACAGGAATGGAATGAACTGTTCGCGGCTTATAAAGAAAAATATCCTGAGCTTGCTGAACAGCTGTCACTCGGCATGAAAGGCGAGCTTCCTAAAGACTGGGATCAGGAAGTTCCCGTTTATGAAAAAGGCAGCAGCCTTGCTTCCCGCGCATCTTCAGGTGAGGTGCTGAACGGGATCGCCAAGAAAATTCCTTTCTTTGTCGGGGGATCTGCTGACCTTGCGGGTTCAAATAAAACGACAATCAAAAATGGAGGAGACTTCACGGCCAAAGACTACGCCGGGAAAAACTTCTGGTTCGGTGTCCGTGAATTTGCGATGGGCGCTGCATTAAACGGAATGGCGCTTCACGGCGGCCTCCGCGTATTCGGCGGCACATTCTTTGTGTTCTCTGATTATTTAAGACCTGCCATTCGTCTGGCGTCATTGATGGGTCTTCCCGTCACTTATGTATTCACACATGACAGTATTGCCGTAGGAGAGGACGGGCCGACTCACGAACCGATTGAGCAGCTTGCTTCTTTACGCGCACTTCCTAACCTTTCTGTGATCAGACCTGCTGACGGAAATGAAACCGCAGCTGCATGGAAGGTTGCCGTTCAAAGCCAAGATCATCCGACAGCTCTTGTATTGACACGGCAAAACCTGCCGACGATTGATCAGCAGGCTGAAGAAGCGTATGCGGGCGTGGAAAAAGGGGCTTATATCGTTTCCAAAGCCCAAACGGAATCACCAGCCGCTCTTCTTTTAGCGACAGGTTCTGAAGTCGGACTTGCGATCGAAGCTCAAGCGAAACTGGCTGAAGAAAACATTCACGTATCTGTAGTCAGCATGCCGAGCTGGGACCGCTTTGAAAAACAATCGGCCGAGTACAAAAACAGCGTGCTTCCTCCGAATGTGACGAAACGTCTTGCGATCGAAATGGGTTCAAGCTTCGGATGGGGCAAATTTACCGGTCTTGAAGGAGACGTTCTCGCAATTGACCGTTTCGGTGCTTCAGCTCCGGGAGAAACAATTATGAAAGAATACGGTTTTACTGCAGAAAACGTGGTTGACCGCGTGAAAAAACTTTTAAACAAATAACGAGACAAAAGAGGATGAGTCAAATCATCCTCTTTTTCCTGTTTATGCGACAAAAATAGAAGGGGCGGCGTAACAGTAATAGACAATTCTTTCTTTTCTCCTTTTGTATAATAGAAAGCAATAACGAAGCGCTGTAAAAGGGGATGAGGAAATGGAACGTCATTACTATACACACCTGATAAAGGATGAGTTTGCGAACCACTACTTCGGGCGGGAAACGGCTATGTTTGAGTTGTTTCGAGACTATCATTGGACAGACCTGACACCCCAGGAATATCAAATGACAGAAAAGCAAGTTCAATATATAACGGAACCGATTCCGGTGATACATATGCATCAGCGTCTCCAGCTGCATTTAAACCGAATGAGTTACAGCCGTTTGGATTCCATTTACCGGCTTACACTGCCCGGAGAAAAGGGCCGCGCCACCTTCATGATGAAAGACAGTTTAATTGAGATTGCGGCTTCGGGAGATTATGAGGCGGAAACGATTTTCTTTGAGATTCTGCGTAAAATCAGCCCCTGTTTTCTTGCAATGGATTTCAAGACACGGCGCTACGGGTGGTTAAATCCGGTCAGAGAAAGAAATTTTGTCTAAAAACGAGGAAAAAGAGATGTAAATGTTGTATAATAGCCTTTGGTTTAGTACACTTTAAACTAGACAACATGAAGGAGGAAATAAAATGACTTTATGGGTTGGCATCCTAGTGGGCGTTGTCGCATTGCTCATAGGTGTTGCACTCGGGTTTTTTATTGCTCGTAAATATATGATGAGCTATTTGAAAAAGAATCCGCCTATTAATGAACAAATGTTACGCATGATGATGATGCAAATGGGAATGAAACCTTCTCAAAAGAAAATTAATCAAATGATGAAAGCCATGAATAATCAAGCGAAATAATACGTACAGATTATGATATAGAGATACATGGTTATAAAAATAAAAAACCCGGAGAGGGTTTTTTATTTTGGCGTCATGTTTCACCCCAACTGCCGGTGTGCAGTTCTTTTTGGTATTGTATGAGAAGGTGGTCAAGCTCCTGGCTGAGTTCTATCGTAATGTTTGATGTCATTCCGTTTGTCATGACGATTTTAAGCAGCTCTGCCCGTTTTTTTTCAATTTCATTTAATAGATGCTCTCTAATCACAGGGATATATCCTTTCATACATAAATCTTTCACCTGAGTCGCTATTATTATATCCACATTTATACTGTTTTTCAAATAAGAAGGAGTATAATATCTCGATGTCAAATTAAATTATATAAGCTTTTTCTATAAAAAGTAATCCTTCTCGGGAAAGTGTTAAAAAAATGAAATGATTTTGTCATAACTCGAAGGGAGTGTGTCATCGTGAGTTTTAATTACTTTCTGACGTTTGGGGCCGGATTTCTGTCTTTCATTTCTCCATGCTGTCTGCCGTTGTATCCCGCTTTTTTGTCTTACATAACTGGTGTCAGTATGGACGAGGTGAAAACAGAAAAGGTGATGCTGCAAAAGCGCGGCCTCGTGCATACACTTTGTTTTTTGCTTGGTTTTTCCGTGATTTTTATCGCATTGGGATATGGAACTTCGTTTATCGGCAGTTTTTTTACCCAATATCATGAAGCGATCCGCCAGTTTGGCGCTATCATGCTGATCCTTTTCGGGCTGATTACTGCCGGTGTGTTTCAGCCGAAATTCATGATGAAAGAGCGGCGCATTCACTTTAAGCGCCGTCCGGAGGGGTTTATCGGTTCGGTTCTGATCGGTCTTGCGTTTGCAGCCGGCTGGTCGCCGTGCAGCGGGCCCATTTTAGGAGCCGTGTTTTCGCTGGCCAATACAAATCCTTCTTCAGCAGTGCCGTATATGTTTTTATATGTTCTCGGATTTGCGATTCCTTTTCTTGTTCTTTCATTTTTTATTACCAGAATGAATTGGATTCGCAAGCATCAGCTGCTTATCATGAAAATCGGCGGCATTCTTATGATTCTGATCGGAGTTATGCTGTTTTTTAACTGGATGAGCTACATTCTGATCGTTCTGTCAAATCTTTTCGGAGGATTTACGGGTCTGTAACGGATTAATAACTTTTGAACTATTATATACCCTTTTGTTTTTGGTACAATAAGACTAGTTAATGTTAAATATGTGGAGGGGAATATGACACGAGTTTTAGTTGTAGATGACGCCAAGTTCATGAGGGTGAAAATCAGAGAGATTCTGGAATCGGCGAATTACACAGTGGCCGGGGAAGCGGCTGACGGTGAGGAAGCTCTGGCAGTATATCAAAAAATCCGTCCCGACCTGGTGACTATGGATATTACCATGCCGGTCAAAAACGGTATACAGGCGCTGCAGGATATTTTAGCTTTTGACCCGAAAGCCCGGATCATCATGTGCACCGCCATGCGGCAGCAGCGGATCGTTCTGGAAGCGATTGAATTAGGCGCTAAAGACTTTATCGTTAAACCGTTTGAAGCATCTAAAGTGCTGGAGGCCGTAGGCCGGGTAACGGGAACGTAAACGTGTTCTCTTTTCAAATTGGTTTTTTTTATGTTTTTGGAGTATAGTATATAGTATCAAACTCCGTGCAAGCAAAGGAATGATAAAGATGATGATTATAATTTCATCCGTTATTGCAGCGGCCATGGCAATTTCCGTGATGATCGTCAGGATTAAATCCTCCGACAAGCCCGCTTCACCTAAAAAAATAATTCTCCCGCCGATTTTCATGAGTACGGGAGCGCTTATGTTCCTTTTTCCGATTTTCAGAGTGACGGGCGAAGAATTTTTGGAGGCCATTACGCTGGGCGTGATCTTCTCTATTTTTCTGATTAAAACATCTAAATTTGAGATTAAAAATAATGAAATCTATTTAAAACGGTCAAAAGCGTTTGTGTTTATCCTGATTGGTTTGCTGGTTATCCGAATCGCTATGAAATCCATTTTGAGCACGACGATTGATTACGGAGCTTTAAGCGGAATGTTTTGGATTCTTGCTTTCGGAATGATTGTCCCGTGGCGCATCGCGATGTTTTTGTCTTACCGCAAACTTTCGAATGAACTGAAGACCGCTGATATTCAGATGAATTAAAACCTTTCCGTCCGCCGGAAAGGTTTTTTATTTGAGCAGGGCTTGATAAGGAGTAAGATCAATCTGTTTTTCACGGAGATGCTTTTTTAAAAATTGATGATCACGCTTAGGAGTGGCCAGTATGTAACCCCTGATGATTAAATCACGGTTTATTTGTTCAGCTTCCTCCGCTAAGGAAAGTTCACCGATTTTTCCGGCGATTTTCGCTTTGGCTGCATCCCGAAAGAGCTCCGGCACGGGGGCGACCAATTCATCCAAAAACGCCTTGTCACCCGCATTCCATAAGTGCCTGCTTTTTTCAATATAATAGTCCTGCCAATCCAGTTCTGACCGGCCGTCTTCTTTCGGTAAGCGTTTTAAAAATTTTCGAAACATAAAAAACCCGCCGATAGACAGCAATCCGATCATCACGATGACCCAAAATAAAATAAACCACATAAACCAGCCTTCCAGCATTGTTCTATCTCCTCCTTACTTTAACCATATTGTAAACGAAGACAGAATAGAAGAACACATGAAAAAAAAGAATAGAAAAAATGATAGATGTCCAGTCATTCCGGTTGCTAGAACATATTCTATCGTATAGTGATTCTGCTATTTGGCCATGGGAGATTCACTTTGAGGGTATATGACTGATATGACCGGACAAAAAAGCCGCTTCCATTGAGGGATGAAAGCGGCTTTTTTATGTTATAGAGGAAATTGAAAGGAAAAAGAGGCAGGAGTCTCATTTGGCTCCTTGTTCATGGAGACGGTCAGAATATGGTTGGTGAAATCAGTGAAAATATGTTTGTCATACAGATAAAAAGGAAGCACCATTTGTTTGTTTAACGTCCGTTCAAGCGTTTTAACAGAGAGCATAAATTCATTCCCCGAAAGAGTGACGGTTATCGCTTGCACCTGCTTCAGCGCCGTCAGGTCGGCTTCAATGATATATTGACGGCTTGTTTCATATAGATCGATCGGCAGCGTCTCGTCATACCAAGCATACGGGTCCTCGTAAAATTGCCGCAGCCATTCTTCCGTATCATCAAATTCTTCAGCGTTTTTTGAGTGATTCATGGAAGCATCCCTCCATATTAAAAAGCCTTGCTATAACGTATGCAGAAGCTTTGAATGGGTGAATGGCACAAAAAAAACAGACACCGGGGTCTGTTTTACATATCGTGGCTTGTATTATGTTTTTGTCTTGTATGGTTGCGGTTTTTCACTTTTTTGCTTCCGCTCAGCGGTTCCGGCTGGCCGGGGTTATGGCCCTTCGGAGCATTTTTATGCATATCTTTACTCGTATTTTTATTTGTCATGTTAAAGCCTCCTTTTTAAGGTGTTCCGGCTATTGGTTTGTTTTTCTTTTTTTATTGTTCTGCCGTTCTTCTTCCGTCAGGACGAGCTGGTCATTTTCTATATAGCCCGCGCCTTTGCCTTGGCTTTTCGCATCATTCATGCCGTTAATGACATGATTGGCTTTCCGTTTTACCATGATCATCACCTCAACATTAATATGGCTCTTTACAGCCCGTTGTATGAGGCGGAAAATCGGACAAAATTTACCGACAATCATGCTGATAAGACGATCTTATTGTATTTAATAAAAACATTGATATTTACTTATGTATGATTTTATACTAAGATGAAATTGTGAGAAAATTGTGATGGAATGTGAACATTCATCTAAAGAACGATCTTGATCATTGAAGGGGGATTTTGGAGAATGACAAATCAGCAAAAAGTCGCAACACAAGACGTTTTCCAAGCAAGAAAAACATTTTCTTCAAATGGGAAAACATACAACTACTATTCATTAAAAGCATTGGAAGACGCAGGGGTCGGCAATGTTTCAAAACTTCCTTATTCTATTAAGGTTCTTTTGGAATCCGTTTTGCGTCAGGTAGACGGACGTGTCATTACAAAAGAACATGTTGAAAATTTAGCAAGATGGGGTACTGCTGAATTAAAAGATATCGATGTGCCGTTTAAACCGTCACGGGTTATTCTACAGGACTTTACCGGCGTTCCGGCCGTAGTTGACCTGGCATCTTTAAGAAAAGCCATGGCCTCTGTCGGCGGAGACCCTGATAAAATCAATCCTGAAATTCCGGTTGACCTGGTCATTGACCACTCCGTACAAGTCGACAAAGCCGGTACGGAAGACGCGTTAGCCATTAATATGGACTTAGAATTCGAAAGAAATGCAGAACGTTATAAATTTTTAAGCTGGGCAAAGAAAGCGTTTAACAATTATCAGGCTGTTCCGCCTGCAACAGGTATCGTTCACCAGGTAAACCTTGAGTTTTTGGCAAGTGTCGTTCATACGAAAGAGGAAGACGGAGAACTTGTGACATATCCTGATACTCTGGTGGGAACAGATTCCCATACAACAATGATTAACGGAATCGGCGTCCTCGGCTGGGGTGTCGGCGGTATTGAGGCGGAAGCGGGAATGCTCGGCCAGCCTTCATATTTCCCTGTTCCTGAGGTCATCGGCGCGAAACTTGTCGGAAAATTGCCTAACGGAACGACGGCGACTGACTTGGCGCTGAAAGTCACTCAAGTGCTGCGTGAAAAAGGCGTAGTCAATAAATTTGTTGAATTCTTCGGTCCTGGTGTTGCTGAGCTTCCGCTTGCGGATCGTGCGACTATTGCCAATATGGCGCCGGAATACGGAGCGACTTGCGGATTCTTCCCGGTTGACGAGGAAGCACTTTCTTACCTGCGTCTGACCGGCCGTGAAGAAGAGCAGATCGATATTGTGGAAGCATACTGCCGCAACAACGGTTTATTCTATACGCCTGACGCGGAAGAGCCGATTTTTACAGACGTTGTGGAAATTGATCTGTCAAAAATCGAAGCGAACCTTTCAGGACCGAAACGTCCGCAGGATTTAATCCCGCTTTCCGTTATGCAGGAAACGTTTAAAAAACATCTTGTCAGCCCGGCCGGCAACCAAGGATTTGGAGCGGATGCTGCTGAAGAGAACAAAGAAATTTCATTTAAACTTAACAGCGGTGAAGATGCGGTTATGAAAACAGGGGCGATTGCAATCGCCGCTATTACAAGCTGTACGAATACATCAAACCCTTATGTATTAATCGGTGCCGGATTGGTAGCCAAGAAAGCGGTAGAATTAGGCTTGACAGTGCCGAATTATGTTAAAACATCACTTGCACCGGGGTCTAAGGTTGTTACTGGATACTTAGTCAACTCAGGCCTTCTTCCTTACATGAAGGAGCTCGGCTTTAACCTCGTAGGGTATGGCTGTACGACATGTATCGGGAACTCCGGCCCGCTTTCTCCAGAGATTGAAGAAGCGGTTGCTAAAAATGATCTCTTGATCACTTCTGTCTTGTCGGGTAACAGAAACTTTGAAGGACGGATCCATCCGCTTGTCAAAGGAAACTACCTTGCGTCACCTCCGCTTGTTGTCGCATACGCATTAGCAGGCACTGTGAATATCAACCTGAAAACGGATCCGATCGGTGTCGGAAATGACGGACAAAATGTTTATTTCGATGACATCTGGCCGTCCATGGATGAAATCAATTCTCTCGTCAAACAGACTGTTACGCCGGAATTATTCCGCAAAGAGTATGAAACGGTATTTGACGACAACCAGCGCTGGAACGAAATCGAAACGACGGATGAAGCGCTGTACAAGTGGGATCAGGATTCCACTTACATTCAAAACCCGCCGTTCTTTGAGGAAATGTCTGTAGAGCCGGGAAAAGTTGAGCCTTTAAGAGGACTTCGCGTTGTCGGCAAATTCGGCGATTCTGTGACGACTGACCACATTTCTCCGGCCGGAGCGATCGGAAAAGACACACCGGCGGGCAAATACCTGCAGGAAAAAGGCGTTTCTCCTCGTGACTTTAACTCTTACGGTTCACGCCGCGGAAACCATGAAGTCATGATGAGAGGAACATTCGCCAATATCCGCATTAAAAACCAAATCGCACCGGGTACAGAAGGCGGATACACAACACATTGGCCTACCGGGAAAGTGACATCTATTTATGATGCCTGCATGCGGTATAAAGAAGATAAAACGGGCCTTGTCGTCCTGGCCGGAAAAGATTACGGAATGGGCTCTTCACGTGACTGGGCTGCAAAAGGAACAAACCTGCTCGGCATCAGAACAGTCATTGCCGAAAGCTTTGAAAGAATTCACAGAAGCAACCTCGTCTTCATGGGTGTGCTGCCGCTCCAGTTCAAACAGGGTGAAAACGCGGATACACTCGGCTTAACCGGTAAGGAAGTCATCGAGGTGGATGTTGATGAATCTGTACGTCCGCGCGACTTGCTGACTGTCAGAGCAATCAGTGAAGACGGTACGGTAAAAACATTTGAAGTTGTTGTCCGTTTTGACAGTGAAGTGGAAATTGATTACTATCGCCATGGCGGCATTTTACAAATGGTGCTTCGCGATAAAATGAAACAGTAGCAGAATGAACAAAAGAGAGAAAGCAGTCTGCTTTCTCTCTTTTTATGCGGGAGGCCTTGAGATGCTTGCGAAATGGCTGGGCGGAATGTTACTTATCGGGTTGTTAGTGTATGCGGGCTGGAACATTTATTCTGTACAAAAAAGTCCGAAAGAAGGGACAGAAGAAGGGATGAAAGCCCCTGACTTTACACTTGATACATTGTCAGGAAAAAGTATCTCCCTTTCTGATTATAAAGGAAAAAAAGTGCTCCTCAATTTCTGGGCGACGTGGTGCAAGCCGTGCCGAATGGAAATGCCCGATATGCAGGAGCTGCAGAAAGAATATCCTGATATTGCGGTAGTAGCCGTTAATTTTACGTCCTCTGAAAAAAATATACAGGCTGTTAAATCATTTGCTGATCATTATCAGCTGACATTTCCTATTCTGATTGACAAAAGCGGAATTAACGGAGATTTCAACGTGCTTTCTTATCCGACAACATACATATTAGACGAAAAAGGAACCATTCAGCACATTCGCGTAGGCACGATGACAAAAAAAGAAATGAAAGAAAAACTGGATCTCAAATAGAGGTTCAGTTTTTTTATTGTGAAGGGCTTAGGTTTTGAAAAATTGGAAAAAATGAATGAAAACACGGAGGTGAGAAGATTGAAAAAAATGCGAAAACGTTCTTTTCATGAATTGGTTATGGAAAATAAACGTGAGCTGATGACCAATACGGAATATTTGAATCAGCTTGAAGAAAAGCTGGAGCAGCGGTTCAAACAAAAATAACCTTTAATTTGCAGTCATGTTTGCACCTCCTTTTGCAAAATATACTCTTAAGGAGGGATGAACATGGGCATAAACAAGAAAGACGGCCAGCCGCAATACGCTCCGAGCCACTTAGGGACAAAACCCGTTAAATATAAACGCAACAAAGGGGAAAAGTTTCATGACAAGTCAAACGGACATCCGATTGTCATGCAGACGAAAGGCGAATAACATCATCAAAGGAGAGCAGACATTATGACAAACAATTATCAAAAACCGAATCCGGATGACCGTTCCGATAACGTTGAAAAGCTGCAGGATATGGTCCAGAATACAATTGAAAATATAGAAGAAGCCAAAGAATCAATGGAATTTGCGACAGATGAGGAAAAACAGCGCATTCAAGAGAAGAATGCCAGACGCAATGAAAGCATTGAATCGTTCCGCAGTGAAATCCAGGATGAATCGGCTGCAAGAGAAAACGGCTATCAATCATAATAAAAACCAGGGAAACCTGGTTTTTTTCTCTTTCCGGCTCGTTGTGATAAAATGGGGCTAATCTGATAATAAGGGAGCAGAGAACGTTGCATGTGTCAAAAAAAGAAATAGAAGTGCGTTATGCGGAAACAGATCAAATGGGCATCGTCTATCATGCCAATTACTTAGTCTGGATGGAGGTCGGCAGAACGGCGCTGATTAAGGAACTCGGATTCCTTTACAAGGATATGGAAGATAGAGGAGTGCTGTCCCCTGTATTGGATATCAGCATTTCTTATAAAAAGCCGCTCCGCTACGGAGAAACGGCTGTCGTACATACTTGGATTGAAGAATACAACGGATTTAAAACCGTTTACGGCTACCACATCTATAATCCGGATCAAGAACTTGCCATCAAAGCGACATCCTCTCATATATGCGTTGATAAAGAGAGCTTCAAACCGATTCAGTTTCGCAAGGCTTTTCCTGATTGGCATGCCGCTTACGAAAAGGCAAAAAAATAAGGAGCGGCTGCAGTTATGGCATTTGGAATTACGCGTAAGGAACTGGAAAGGTGGAAGCGGGATGTATCGGAAGGGAAAATCGCTTTTTTAACGCATTACTGGCTGGACGACCGCTTTCCGGAGGCTAAGACCGTGACGAAGGCCGGTTCAAGCGATCTCAATAAACTGATCAGATGGGGAGCGGAGTACGGGCTGAAGCCGGAGTGGATTCACCATAAAAATGAATTTCCCCACTTTGACCTGCTCGGTGATACGCAAAGAAGCATATTAGAAAAAGAACGTCTGACTGATCATCTCAAAAGGTTCAGGCTGTAAAAAAAAGAACGCATCCGCTGCGTTCTTTTTTTTTACACATAATCAAATATCGGCTCTTCTGCCTGATCTGAATATGTGACTGACAAATCGTGATTATCAAAGTACCATAAGTCGCTTTCTTCAATAAAAAAGGTAATGCCTTCAACTTCCGTGCTGGTGCCGATGTTCATCGGCCGGTCTTTTAAAATGCCGAGAGAAAAGCCTTTCTGAACGTTGCTGCATCCCCCGTAACGGACAAAGAAACGGACATGGTCGCCTGTTTCCAGATCGAGCTCTTCTTTGTACCAATCCAGCGCGCCTTTCGTTACTTTCATGTTCATCCGGAACACTCCCTTTTTGTTTCTCATATAAAGAAATTATCTCTATTATAAACGCATATGGCATTTTGATGTCAAAATTGAAGTTTCATCAAAACCATTTGATCTTCGGTTCTGTTTTGTTTATAATCCGTTTGATGTTTGCCCTGTGTCTGTAGATAACAAACGCGGTCAAGAGCGTCACTACGATTAATAAATAAGGGTCTTTTACAAACAGACAGTAAATAATCGTATAAATCCCTGTTAACATTGAAGACAGAGAAACAAATTTCGTAAGGAATAAAAATACGAAAAATACTGCAACCATCGTAACGAATAACAGCGGAGCATAAAACAGCAGGACGCCCCCTGATGTGGCTACGGCTTTGCCTCCTTTAAACTTTGCGAACACGGGGAATACATGGCCGATCACTGCTGCCACCCCTGCGAGAAGAGGATGAATGGGGACGTGCAGTAAATATGGGAGCGCCGCGGCCAGGGTGCCTTTTAAAATATCGGCTGCGACGACGACAGATCCCGCTTTAACGCCAAGCGTGCGAAAAGCATTTGTAGCGCCCAAATTGCCGCTTCCGTGTTCTCTAATATCGATCCCTTTCGCAAGTTTGCCTACGATTAAACCTGACGGGATGCTGCCTATTACATAGGCCAAAATAATCAATAAAGCAATCAACATCTACATTTCTCCTTTTCAATGTCCCTTCACTTTATTTTAACACGAGTTGTTACCGTCTGATGACAAGTTTTTTGAGAATTAAGCTGACAAAGCGCTTTTTTTGATTCCGGCGTCGCGCTCATGTACAATATATCAAAAGGAGATGGTAAAGATGCAAAATCCTTCAAAATCAGAGATTAAAGAAATTCTGGACCGGAGCAAACGGATCGCAGTCGTCGGGCTGTCAGACCGTCCCGACCGGACTTCTTACATGGTTTCCAAAGCGATGCAGGATGAAGGGTATGAAATTATTCCCGTCAATCCAACGATTGATGAGGCGCTTGGCGTTAAAGCCGTCGCTTCATTAAAAGACGTGGAAGGACCGATTGATATCGTGAATGTGTTCAGACGCTCTGAGCAGCTTCCCGGCGTCGCTGAAGAATTTTTACAGACGGACGCTCCCGTTTTTTGGGCGCAGCAGGGTCTTGCAAATGAAGAAGCGTATCGCATGATTACAGACAAAGGACGGACGGCTGTTATGGATTTATGTATAAAAGTCGCCCGCGCTGTTATAAAATAGGAACAAAAAAGGCAAAAATCCTTGGCAAATCAGGGGTTTTTGCTTTTTTATTGAAAGAATACTCTTTGCGTATGATGATGAAACAGATACAATAAAGCATGAACAGCTTTTTTAGAAACCCCTTTATACAGGGGTTTACAGTCTGTTTGCGATGGCCCGCATAAAGCTATATAATAGAAAGCGAACTCATGTTCTTATCCGCCGAAAAGGGCACCAAAAAGATGAAAAGCCGTTCGAATGTATGTCTTGCGGCCTAAAAAACGAGCCATTCGCTTAAATATGTTGCGAAATCAAGCATATTGGTTATAATTGTGAGTCCGAGGAGAATTGGACCGAAGCTTGCGCATACTGAAAAACAAAGACATGAAAACATTTAAAAAAGAGAATGATTAAGAGCAGGTTTTTTGAAAGGGGTTTGTACGTTTGGCTAGAAAACAGCAATTTGATTACAACGAAGATGCCATACAGGTGCTTGAAGGCCTGGAAGCCGTCAGAAAACGACCGGGAATGTACATTGGTTCGACGGACGCACGCGGCCTGCACCATCTGGTATATGAGATCGTCGACAATTCCGTCGATGAAGTTCTTGCCGGCTACGGAGATCATATTATCGTAACGATACATAAGGACAACAGCATCTCTGTACAGGACAGAGGACGCGGAATGCCGACCGGGATGCATAAGCTCGGAAAGCCGACGCCGGAAGTTATTTTCACCGTGCTGCATGCCGGGGGGAAATTCGGACAGGGCGGCTATAAAACAAGCGGCGGTCTGCATGGTGTCGGCGCATCTGTCGTAAACGCATTATCGGAGTGGCTGACAGTTACTATTGAGCGTGACGGATATGTTTATAAACAGCGGTTTGAAAACGGCGGCAAGCCCGTGACTTCACTTGAAAAAATCGGAACGACCAAAAAAACGGGAACGCTTACCCATTTTAAACCTGATCCGTCAATGTTCAGCGCAACGGTTTATAATTTTGACACGCTGTCAGAACGTCTGCGCGAATCGGCTTTCTTGTTAAAAGGTTTGAAAATAGAATTAATTGATGAACGGAACGGCGTAAAAGAAGTATTTTATTATGAGAACGGAATTGAAGCATTTGTCGCTTATTTAAACGAGGAAAAAGACGCTTTATGCGAAGTGGTTTCCTTTGAAGGCGAGCACCATGACATTGAAGTCGATTTCGCGTTTCAGTTTAATGACGGGTATTCAGAAAATATGCTGTCATTCGTTAATAACGTCAGAACAAAGGACGGCGGCACCCACGAATCAGGAGCCAAAACGGCAATGACAAGAGCGTTTAACGAGTATGCGCGAAAGGTCGCCCTTTTAAAAGAGAAAGACAAGAACCTTGAAGGCGCCGATATCAGGGAAGGTTTGTCCGCAATCATTTCCGTGCGTATCCCGGAGGAACTGCTGCAATTTGAAGGCCAGACGAAAGGGAAGCTTGGCACAAGTGAGGCGAGATCCGCCGCGGATGCCGTTATTTCCGAGAATCTTGCTTATTTCTTGGAAGAAAACCGCGATACGGCGACCCTGCTTGTCAAAAAAGCGATTAAAGCCAGCCAGGCCCGTGAAGCGGCCCGTAAAGCGAGAGAAGAAGCGAGAAGCGGCAAAAAGCGAAAAAAATCAGAAGCGACGCTGAGCGGAAAACTCACACCGGCCGGTTCCAGAAATCCGGCGAAGAATGAATTGTATCTTGTGGAAGGAGACTCTGCGGGAGGTTCTGCAAAACAGGGAAGAGACCGGAAATTCCAAGCCGTGCTGCCCCTTCGCGGAAAGGTCATCAACACAGAGAAAGCAAAGCTTGCAGACATCTTCAAAAATGAAGAAATCAATACGATTATTCATGCGATCGGAGGCGGTGTCGGCGCAGATTTTGAGATAGACGACATCAACTATGACAAGATCATTATCATGACGGACGCGGATACCGACGGCGCACACATTCAAGTCTTGCTGTTAACGTTTTTCTACCGCTATATGAAACCTTTAATCGAGCACGGAAAAGTCTTCATCGCCCTTCCGCCTCTTTACAAAGTGAGCAAAGGAAGCGGTAAGAAAGAGATTATTGAATATGCTTGGTCCGACGAAGAAATGGACGGCGTTTTAAAGAAAGTCGGCAAAGGGTATACCATCCAGCGCTATAAAGGTCTGGGAGAAATGAACGCAGACCAGCTCTGGGAAACGACGATGAATCCCGAATCGCGAACGCTCGTCAGAGTCAAGATCGACGATGCGGCACGGGTAGAGCGCCGCGTAACGACATTAATGGGAGACAAAGTAGAACCGAGAAGAAAATGGATTGAAAAGAATGTTGCCTTCGGATTAGATGAGGAAAGCAATATTTTAGAAAATGAAAACTTGTCGGTCGCTGAGGAGGTTTAATAGTGGCACAGCCAGAATTATTTCATGATTTACCGTTAGAAGAAGTAATCGGCGACCGTTTCGGACGCTACAGTAAATACATTATTCAAGACAGGGCGCTGCCCGACGCTCGTGACGGTTTAAAGCCGGTGCAGCGGAGAATTTTATACGCCATGCACGCAGACGGAAATACATTCGATAAAAATTTCCGTAAAGCGGCGAAAACGGTCGGAAACGTTATCGGTAATTATCATCCGCACGGTGACAGTTCCGTTTATGAAGCGATGGTGCGGATGAGCCAGGATTGGAAAGTGCGGAATGTGCTGATTGAGATGCACGGCAACAACGGAAGCATTGACGGTGATCCGCCGGCTGCCATGCGTTATACGGAAGCGAGATTATCATCTATCGCGTCAGAGCTTTTGCGTGATATTGATAAAAATACGGTTGAATTCGTTCCGAACTTTGATGACACTAGTAAAGAACCGGTTGTTTTGCCCGCCATGTTCCCTAACTTGCTTGTCAACGGATCAACCGGGATTTCGGCGGGCTATGCGACTGATATTCCCCCTCATCATCTGGGTGAGGTCATTGATGCTGTCATTAAACGGATTGAATCTCCGGATTGCACCGTCGATGACTTGATGCAGGTGATTAAAGGGCCTGACTTTCCGACAGGAGGCATTATTCAAGGAGTCGACGGTATTCGGAAGGCTTATGAAACCGGTAAAGGCAAAATTATTATCCGCGGCAAGGCTGAAGTGGAATCCGTAAGAGGCGGACGGGAGCAGATCGTCATTACAGAAATTCCGTTTGAAGTAAACAAAGCCAATCTTGTAAAGAAAATGGACGAATACCGCATAGACAAAAAAGTTGAAGGCATTTCTGAAGTCCGGGATGAAACTGACCGCACGGGGCTTCGGGTGGTCGTTGAGTTAAAGAAAGAAGCCGATGCAAAAGGCATTCTGAACTTCTTATATAAAAACACTGATCTGCAGACAACATATAACTTTAATATGGTCGCCATACATAACCGCCGGCCGATGCTGATGAGTCTTACGGCCATCCTGGATGCGTATATTTCCCATCAGAAGGAAGTGGTGACAAACCGCTCCGTCTTTGAATTGCAAAAAGCAAAAGAGCGGCACCACATCGTTGAAGGACTGATGAAGGCACTGTCTGTGTTAGATGAGGTCATAGCCGTCATCCGGGCAAGCAGCGACAAGAAAGATGCGAAGCAAAACTTAATGTCTAAATTCGCATTTACGGAGCCGCAGGCCGAAGCGATCGTATCCTTGCAGCTGTATCGTCTGACAAACACGGATATTACGGCGTTAAAAGAGGAAGCGGAAGAGCTCAGCAAGAAAATTCAGGAGCTCGAAGCCATTTTAAGTCATGATAAAAAGCTGTTAAAAGTCATTACAAGCAGCCTGAAAAAATTGAAAAAGACCTATGCTGACAGCAGACGGTCTGTCATTGAAGAGAAAATTGAGGAAATTAAAATCAATCTTGAAGTCATGGTTGCCTCTGAGGACGTATATGTGACAGTCACAAAAGACGGCTATGTAAAACGAACAAGCCAGCGGTCATTTGCCGCTTCTAACGGCCAGGATTTCGGTATGAAGGATACTGACAGGCTGATTCACCAATTTGAAATGAATACAACGGATGTTCTCCTGCTCTTTACCAATAAGGGAAGCTATGTTTATTGTCCGGTTCACCAGCTTCCTGATATCAGGTGGAAAGACATGGGGCAGCACGTAACGAACATCATCACGATTGACCGTGATGAAACCATCGTGAAAGCTATACCGGTAAAAGAATTTGATCCATCTTCATATTTATTGTTTATGACGAAAAACGGCATGGTGAAAAGAACTGAAATGACGCATTACAAAGCGCAGCGTTACTCGAAAGCGCTTGTTGCCCTTAACCTTAAAGGGGACGACGAGCTGATTGATGTTCATGTCACAGACGGCGGCAGCCAGCTGTTTATCGCCACCCGCCTCGGGTACGGTTTATGGTTCGGTGAAGATGAAGTAAATGTAGTCGGTGCCCGTGCGGCCGGCGTAAAGGGCATAAATTTAAAAGACGGTGATACCGTCGTATCAGGACAAATCCTGCATGAGACAGATTCGCTTGTCCTTGTCACACAGCGGGGAGCAATCAAGCGGATGAACCTATCTGAATTCGAAAAAACATCCAGAGCGAAGCGCGGTGTCATCATGCTGCGTGAGCTTAAAAAGAACCCGCATCGTGTTGTCGGCGTATTCGCGTGCGCTTTGGCCGACATGATCGCTGCGGAAACAGAAAAAGGCGAGAGAATCGAAATCCCCGTGAAGTCCTTGCGGGCGAATGACCGATACAGCAACGGTTCCTTCTTTACCGATGAAGATGAGACAGGGCCGGTAACAGATGTATGGCGTATACCCGCGTCTGATGTTTAAAAGTAAAAATAAAATAAAAAAAACCTCCGCTCATTGAGCGGAGGTTTTACTATTTAGCTTTCATGGTTGCCGAATAAGTCAGTGATAGCGTGAATGACTTCGATTCCCTGCCATACAAATAAATTCAATGCGGTGAATGAAAACAACCCTAAAATCACCATTCGTAAGATAAACAACATGTTTAACAACCTCCTCATTTTATGTTACATAGATAGGCGATGTTGAACATGAAGCTCATCGAAATACGAGGACTGATAAAATTTAGCGATTAAAAAGCTTTTCTTTCGCTGTCTTCTCCGGGAAGCGGGGCGTCTCCTGTCTGATATCACGATCAGTGAGACAGAAGCGGCAAAAAGCGCCGTCAAGATATATGAGCCCGTCAGCGATTTTTTCTCATCATCAGCATTTTGGCCGGCCTTCATTTCGTGCATTTCCTGCTGGTCGGCTACCGCTTTAAAATGATGAGCAGTATCAAACGCATGGGGAATGGAGAGCAAATGAAAGCTTGCAATCGCTAAAAATAAAATAGAAGCTTTTAAAAACAAGATTTTTTTCAAATGTTCTCCCCCCTTCATAAGTCTGAATATTTTTATTATAATACCCTAATTTAAATGTAAAGTAAACATATTTATTAAATTTAAAAAATTATTATCCTGGTTAAGTATATACCATTCCATCCATCTTTTCATCTCTTTTTTCTTAAAGACCTATTTGTTATGATATGCACGCATTCCTTATGACGTGACAACATTTTTCAGGGCTGTAAGATAAAAAACACGGAACATGACAGCAAAAGACGTGATGAAGAAACCGAAACATTTTCTTAAAAAAACTTCTCAACCACTGTTGTTGTGATATAATAATACTCGTTGTGTTAAAAGATCTAACATATGCAGCAAAAATGACAGTAAAAGATATGTAAAAGGGAGGTTAAACATGGAGGCTTTCATCAGTGAAATCATAAATGTTCCAAATGATTTTATTTGGAAGTATCTTGTTTATATTTTAGTCGGGATCGGATTGTACTTTACGTTCCGTTTTCGCTTTATTCAATTCCAATACTTTATTGAAATGTTCAGAATCGTCGGGGAGAAGCCGCAAGGAAATAAAGGAGTGTCTTCAATGCAGGCATTCTTTATCTCAGCCGCTTCTCGTGTCGGAACCGGAAACTTGACCGGCGTCGCGCTGGCGATTGCAACAGGCGGTCCCGGCGCAGTATTTTGGATGTGGATCGTAGCGATTGTCGGTATGGCTTCCAGCTTTGTGGAAAGCACCTTGGCGCAGCTGTATAAAGTGCGTTCCGGTGACGAATTCCGCGGCGGTCCGGCATATTACATGGCAAAGGGACTGGGCGCCCGCTGGCTCGGTATTTTATTCGCCGTATTGATTACCGTTTCTTTCGGACTTATCTTTAACGCCGTGCAGTCAAATACGATTTCTGTCGCGTTTGACGAAGCATTCCATGTGAATAAAACAGTTATCGCAATCATTTTAGCTGTATTAACGGCTTTCATTATATTCGGCGGTCTGAAACGTGTTGTTTCCGTTTCGCAATTAATCGTTCCGGTCATGGCGGGTATGTATATTCTGATCGCGCTGTATGTCGTGATTGTAAATATTACAGCGGTACCTGAGCTGTTTGTTACGATTGTGAAAAATGCGTTTGGTCTTGAACAGATCGTCGGCGGGAGCTTAGGAAGCATCATTATTATCGGTGCGCAGCGCGGCCTGTTTTCAAACGAAGCGGGTATGGGAAGCGCGCCGAATGCCGCAGCGGCTGCACATGTGTCGCATCCGGCTAAGCAGGGATTAATTCAGACGCTCGGCGTGTTTTTCGATACATTTATCGTTTGTACATCGACTGCCTTTATCATTTTATTGTACAGTTTTACGCCTAAAGGCGACGGCATCCAAGTGACACAAGCCGCACTGCAGCACCACCTCGGCGGCTGGGCCCCGACATTTATTGCGATTGCGATGTTTTTATTCGCATTCAGCTCTGTCGTCGGCAACTATTACTATGGTGAAACGAATATTGAATTTATTAAAACAAGCAAAACATGGCTTAATATTTACCGCGTCTTCGTTGTAGTGATGGTGGTATACGGCTGTTTGGCTGACTTCCAGATCGTCTGGGACATGGCAAACTTGTTTATGGGACTGTTGGCTCTCATTAACTTAGTGGCAATCTTACTGCTGAGTAATGTAGCCTACAAGATCTATAAGGATTATGCCGCTCAGCGCAAAAAAGGTCTTGATCCTGTATTCAAAGCGGAGAATACCCCGGAGCTCAAGCATATTGAAACATGGGCGGAAGAAGAAGATACAAGCCCCGAACGTAAGACTGCTAACTAAGGAAACATGCATACAATTTTCAAAAAACCCCTTTACATTTTGTTGTGAGGGGTTTTTTCATGTGAAAAACCGGGTTATTTTTACCGAAAATAGATTTTTTTGAATTTGTTGTATTTTCCTCTTGCTCGTGTAAGGGTTTTCATATAAAGTTTTACTAAACCGGTTTACCAAACCGATTTAGTCTTAAAAGAAAGGAGTATTGATGTGGCTTCTGATTATGGCATTTTTACGATCGGTGATGCGATGATCACCTTAAATCCCGCAAGCACAGGGCCTTTGCGTTTTGTTACCCATTTTGAACGAAAAGCAGGAGGAGCTGAACTGAATTTTGCGATTGCATGCGCCAGATTGAATCTGCACTCAAAGTGGGTCAGCAGACTGGGGAAGGATGAGTTCGGCAGAGTGATTTATCAGTTTGCCAGAGGAGAAGGAATTGATGTGACTGACGTCTCCTATGTTGAAGGCTTTCCTACATCTTTAAATGTCAAAGAGATCAGAAATGACGGTTCAGGCAAGACGTTTTATTATCGTTTCAGTTCACCAATTCTGACTCTTGCACCAGAAGATATAACAGAGAATATGTTTGCCGGCATTCACATCGTTCATCTTACCGGTGTGTTCCTCGCGCTTGATAAGAAAAACCTTGAAATTGCTGAAAGAGTGCTTTCCATCGCCAAAGCAAGAGGGATTCCCGTATCTTTTGATCCGAATATCAGGCTGAAGCTGTGGACGATTGAGGAGGCGCGTGCGGCATTTCATCAAATCTTTCCGCATACTGATATTCTTCTGGCGGGCCGGGACGAAATGAAACAGCTGACAGGTATAGGAGAAAATGAAGCATTAGCCCGGTTTGCAGAGACCTATTCAATCAGTCAGCTCGTCATAAAAGACGGTGAATCAGGTTCTGCGCTGTATCATGATCATAAGTGGATTCACAAAGAGGCTTTCCCGGTTGCGCCTGTTGACACGGTAGGAGCGGGTGACGGCTTTAATGCCGGCTACCTGTACAGTTATCTGCATGGTTTTGAACCGGAAAAACGTCTGGAGTTTGCCAATGCGGTCGGTGCGCTCGTCACCACAGTTTCCGGTGACAACGAAGGGCTTCCCTATCTAGAAGAGGTTCTGTCATTTGTAAACAAAGAGACTGTGATTGAACGGTAGCAAGCACAACTTAAAAAGCGGGTGAGAAAATGAAAGCGGTTCAAGTACGGAAAGCATTTGATCTGATGGTGACGGAATGTGAGAAACCGTCTGTTGTCCACGCGGATGATGTTCTTGTCAAGGTGAAGCGGGTCGGAATTTGCGGATCAGATTTGCATATTTATCATGGGACAAATCCGTTAGCGTCCCTGCCGAGAGTAATCGGACATGAAGTCACAGGGGAAGTCGCAAAGACAGGTTCTCATGTCCGGCGTTTCAAGCCGGGTGACCGCGTAGTGGTTGAACCGATATCTTATTGCGGAACATGCTATGCCTGCCGGAAAGGACGTCCGAACGTCTGCAAAGCGCTTTCGGTGTTCGGCGTTCATGAAGATGGCGGGATGCGGGAATATATCGTGGTTCCGGAAAAGCAGCTGCATGCCGTTTCGCCCGATCTGCCCTGGGAGGAAGCGGTCATGGCAGAACCATATACGATCGGCGCCCAGGCCGTTTGGAGAGGCCGTGTCGAGAAGGAAGATACCGTTTTGATTCAGGGAGCGGGACCGATCGGAATCTGCATATTAAAAATGGCAAAGTTCAAAGGCGCTTCCGTCATGATAACCGACTTGAATGATGAACGCTTGGCATTCGCTGAAAAAAACGGGGCGGACGTTACCGTCAACGCGCAAAAAGAAGATCCCGTTTTGCGGGTGAACGAATGGACAGAAAATGAAGGCGCCAATGTTGTCATTGATGCCGTCTGTCTCCCCTCAACGTTTGAAACGTCCATTGACGCGGTTTCTCCGGCCGGTCATGTGGTTGTGCTTGGTTTTGATGAGAGGACTGCCGGCATTTCTCAGCTTCCGATCACAAAAAAGGAAGTCACGATAACCGGTTCAAGATTGCAGACGAATCAGTTTCCGTACATTACAGACTTACTGAATAGAGGCTTGTTAACGCACGGCGGTCTTATTACACATACATTTTCTGCAGATGACGTCCATCAAGCATTTCAGTTGATCGAACAGCACCCGGGCAAGGTGGGAAAAGCAATCATTACGTTTGATTAAAGGAGGAGCGAGAATGCTGCCTAAGTACGCCATTTACGAAAAACTTCTGCATGCACAAGTGGTGGCTGTCATAAGGGGACAAAACAGCCAAGAGGCGCTTGAAGTTTCAAAAGCGGCCATTTCAGGAGGTATCAGCGCCATTGAGCTTACATACACAACTCCTGAAGTGGAAGATGTCTTTAAGGAACTCCGGCATCAAAATATTCTTCTTGGAGCCGGCTCTGTAATGGATACAGAAACGGCGAGACACGCCATTTTATCAGGCGCCTCATTTATCGTCAGCTCTCATTTTGTAAAAGAGATAGCATCTCTATGCAACCAGTACAGCGTACCGTATCTTCCGGGATGCATGAGCGTGTCTGATATGGCTTTGGCGCTCGAAGCCGGATGTGATGTGGTAAAGCTGTTCCCCGCTAATTCGTTTGACCCTTCATTTATCAAGTCGGTCAACGGCCCTCTGCCGAATGTCCGCATTATGCCGACTGGGGGTATCTCATTAAACAGCATGAATGACTGGCTCTCTGCCGGAGCGGTCGCGGTCGGTGTGGGGAGCGACTTGACAAAAGCATATCAAAAGGGCGGCTATGAAGCTGCCGTATCCCTCAGCAAAGAATACGTCTGCCGAAAAAACGAATATATGGGGGTGTAACATGAATATCACGTTTCGCTGGTACGGCCAAGGTAATGATACGGTGACTCTTGAACATGTCAGACAAATTCCCGGGGTCAAAGGCATCGTCTGGGCTCTTCACCAGAAGCCCGCGGGCGAAGTATGGGAAAAGGAGGACATTGAAGCGGAAGTCAGATACATTCAATCCTATGGGTTTCATGCAGAGGTCGTGGAAAGCGTGAATGTTCATGAAGCCATTAAACTAGGTCATGAAGAACGCGGACAATATATTGAGCACTATAAACAGACCATTCGCAATCTGTCCGAATTCGGCGTGAAAGTCATCTGTTACAATTTCATGCCGATATTTGACTGGACGCGTACCGATATGTTCCGCGCGCTGGAGGATGGGTCAACCGCTTTGTTTTTTGAAAAAGCGAAAGTGGAAAGTCTCCCTCCGGAGGAACTCATCCGCACGGTTGAAGAATCTTCTGATTTGACGCTTCCCGGGTGGGAGCCGGAGAAAATGGCCCGGATCAAGGAACTGTTTGAGGCCTATCAAACGGTCGGTGAAAAACAGCTTTGGGCCAATCTTGAGTTCTTTTTACATGAAATTCTTCCTGTAGCGGAGGAACACGGCATTCAAATGGCCATTCATCCGGATGATCCGCCCTGGTCAATTTTTGGCCTGCCCCGTATTATCACCGGTGAGAAAAGTTATGAAAAGCTGCGAGAGATTTCAGATTCACCCGCCAATTGTATTACGTTATGCACGGGTTCGATGGGAGCGGATCCCGCCAATGATATGGTGAAGATCGCCAAACACTATGCGGGAGCTGCGCCGTTTGCCCATATACGAAATGTGAAAATCTGCGATAACGGTGATTTTACGGAAACTTCGCATCTTACCAGTGATGGGTCCATTGATATTACCGGTGTGGTAAAAGAATTGCACGGCCAAGACTATAAAGGATATGTACGGCCTGATCACGGCCGTCATATCTGGGGCGAACAATGCCGGCCGGGTTATGGTTTATATGATCGTGCCTTAGGAATTATGTACTTGAACGGACTGTGGGATGCGTTCTCGTCTCATGAGAAAGGGGTGAAGAGATGAAACCGATTCATGAACGTTTATCAGGAAGAACCGCTGTCATAACAGGCGGGAGCGGTGTTCTCTGTTCAGCAATGGCAAAGGAGCTTTCGCGGCAGGGGATGAAAATTGCGATCGTCAGCCGGAATGCTGATAAAGCAGAGCGTGCGGCGGGCGAGATTGCTGACGCTGGAGGAACCGCGGTTTCTGTACCGGCTGATGTTTCAGCCCGTGATTCGCTCGAAAAGGCAAAAGACGAGATTATCAGCCGGTTCGGTTCTGTCAATCTTTTAATTAACGGAGCCGGGGGAAACCACCCTGATGCGATCACTGCCAGCGAGACGTATGAAGAGGATGAGCAGGGCACATCATTTTTTGATATGGACGAAACGGGGTTTTCAAGCGTATTTTCAACCAACTTTACCGGTGCATTTCTGGCATCGCAAGTGTTTGGAAAAGACCTTTTGAAGGCGGAATGTCCCGCGATTATTAATATTTCTTCTATGAGTGCGTATACACCGATGACAAAGGTGCCCGCCTACAGCGCGGCCAAGGCGGCGATTCAGAATTTTACGATGTGGATGGCTGTTCATTTCGCAAAAAAAAGGCTGCGGGTGAATGCCATCGCTCCGGGTTTCTTTTTGACTGCGCAAAACCGTGGGTTGTTATTACAGGAAGATGGAAGTCTGACAGACCGATCCAATAAGATTATGGCACATACACCGATGAAACGTTTCGGGAAACCGGAAGACATTCTGGGAACGCTCCTGTGGCTTTCGGATGATTCATGCTCAGGCTTTGTCACCGGGGTCACAGTTCCCGTCGACGGAGGTTTTATGGCTTATTCCGGAGTGTGACAGAATCCATGTCCCTGTCAGATTGTAAACTATTTACTTCTGACTTATACTAGTGAAAAATGAAGACAGACGGGGATGAGTCTATGAAAACCATTACAATTTCTGATGTGGCGAAATATGCAAACGTATCTAAAAGCACCGTATCTCAATTTTTAAATCAGCGCTATGACTATATGAGCGAGAAAACGAAACAAAAAATAGAAGCGGCTATTCAAGAGCTGAACTATCAGCCGAATTTCGTCGCCCGCAGCTTAAAACAGAAATCAACATTTACGGTAGGTGTGGTGGTGGCTAATATTCTTCACACCTTTTCCACTCAGGTCATCAGGGCGGTGGAAGACTATTTTCATGAACAAGGATTTCATATTATTGTCTGCAATGCGGATGATGAACCGGAAAAAGAAAAGAAATATATTGAAATGCTGCGGGCCAAGCAGGTGGACGGAATTATTATTTTTCCGACGGGCGAAAATCTCTCTTTATATGAAAAGATGAAACGCGATACGTTTCCGGTCGTGTTTATGGACAGAACCATTGAAGAACTCGGGATTCCGACAGTGATGCTTGATAATCATCATGCAGCCGGTCTTGCCGTTGACCGGTTTATCGAAAGCGGCATTAAGAGAATCGCGATTATTACGACGTCCATTATACGGGGAATCAGTCCGAGGGTAGAAAGGATTGAAGGGTATAAGAAGGCGCTTGACCGCCACGGAATGATGGTGCGGAACGAATATATCAAAACAGCCGATGCAGCTGATATTTCCAATGTTTTGTCAGAGCTGTTCTCACTTGATGAGCCTCCGAAAGCGATATTGGCGGCAAACGATATCGTTCTTGTTGAGGTGCTGAAGTATATGAAGGAGCATGATATGACAATTCCGGATAAGGCTGCCGTCATCGGGATTGATGAAGTTCCTTTTGCGGGTTTTTTTACTCCTCCGATTACGACGATCGTTCAGCCTGCGGCAGAAATGGCGCGAAAAGCGGGAAGCCTTCTTCTTTGCCAGATACAAGAAAAAGATGGCGGTGAAAAACGGATTCACCGCTATAAACCGGCGCTGCTCGCAAGACAATCCGGATAACCGGTTTCATTGCATAAACCGGTTTACTCCGGCAATTCAAATGTCTGAATGTTATGAAATAAGAGGGAGGGATTTTATGTTCTCAAAGGATAGATTCCCTATTATTCTTCTTTTATTTTCAGCCGGGGTGATTAACTATTTAGACCGCTCAGCGCTGTCTATTGCAGCGCCGTTCATACAGCAGGATCTCACATTGTCGGCAACCCAAATGGGGCTGATTTTCAGCAGTTTTTCTGTCGGATACGCTGTGTTTAACTTTCTCGGCGGTGTTGCATCTGACCGGTACGGGGCTAAATTGACATTGTGTACGGCGATGATCGTTTGGTCTCTTTTCAGCGGAGCGGTTGCGCTTGCTTTCGGATTTGTAAGTCTTTTGATTATCCGTGTTTTATTCGGTATGGGGGAGGGGCCGCTGTCGGCTGCCATAAGCAAAATGGTCAACAATTGGTTTCCTCCGTCTCAGCGCGCCACGGTCATCGGCCTGACAAACAGCGGCACGCCGCTCGGCGGAGCGATTTCCGGCCCGATTGTCGGGATGATTGCTGTGGCGTTCAGCTGGAAGGTTTCCTTTGTCCTGATCATGATCATCGGTTTAGTCTGGGCGGTCATCTGGTTTAAATTTGTCAAAGAACGGCCGGCGCCGACGGAAGACGCCCCGGCAATGAAAGCGGAGATTCAGTCGCATGAGCAGCATATCCCGATGACCTTTTATTTGAAACAAAAAACGATTCTCTTCACGGCTTTTGCCTTTTTCGCCTACAATTACATCTTATTTTTCTTCTTAACATGGTTTCCGAGCTATCTGGTGAAAGAACGCGGTTTAAGTGTTGAATTTATGAGCGTGGTGACTGTTATTCCTTGGATTCTTGGATTTATCGGTTTGGCGGCAGGCGGAATGATTTCTGATTATGTATTCAAAAAAACCGCCGGAAAAGGGGTTTTGTTCTCACGGAAAGTCATTCTTGTCACTTGTCTGTTCGCTTCCGCTGTACTGATCGGATTTGCCGGACTTGTTACCACTACCGTAAGTGCCGTTATTCTCGTTGCTTTATCAGTTTTCTTTTTATATATAACGGGCTCTATCTATTGGGCGGTGATTCATGATGTGGTTGATCAAAGGAATGTCGGGTCAGTCGGCGGCTTTATGCATTTTCTTGCAAACACGGCCGGTATTATCGGGCCTGCTTTAACCGGCTTTATCGCGGACAAAAGCGGATCATTCTCCGGGGCGTTTTTGCTTGCAGGCGGATTAGCCGTTTTGGCCTCGGCTGCGGTAATCTGTTTCGTGCGTCCGATTATCATTCAACCCGCTTCTAAAGATAAAAAAGACACGATACCTTATTCATAAGTCATCAAAGCCACTGAGGCTGTCCTGCCGATAACGGGATGGCCTTTTCGTTCTGCCGCTTGATCTGTTCCTATGATAATATAGGAGTTGTTTACAAAAGAAGGGAAGAGGAGGGGGCATGAAACAGAAGCCGATATATGTCGAAATCAATATTGCATCTGATATAGAAACGCTTTGGGAATATACGCAAAACCCGCATCTTCATAAGGAATGGGATCTGCGTTTTTCTGACATTACATATCTTCATAGGCTGCCAGATGAACCGCAGAGATTTCTATATGAAACACGAATCGGTTTTGGGCTGAAGGTATCCGGCACAGGCGAATCAATAGGTGACATAAGGTCTCGCTCGTCAGAAAGAGTGTCTTCGCTCGCTTTTGCCTCTGATCATCCGCTGTCACTTATAAAAGAAGGCAGGGGCTACTGGAAGTATATAGAGCGGGATAACGGACAAACCGCATTTTTGACTCAATATCAATATGTAACGGCCCGCGGTCTGCCGGGAAGTTGGATAGACCGGTTTTTATTTCGTCCGCTGCTAAGCTGGGCTACCGCATGGAGTTTTGATGCGTTGCGGCTTTGGATAGAACAAAACAGACATCCGAAGATATCAGTCCGTTCCGGGTTTGTCTATGTCTTTATGTGTCTCGTATTCAGTCTGTATTGGTTTTTTTCAAGGCTTTTATGATGGCTGTGCCGATGCAGAGATCGTGAGGGGAGCGCTGGAGACAGGGTTAGGGGTATTATGGCTGATTCCCATGCGGAGAAAGTGGCTGATTCACGCCGGGCAGTCAGTCTTCTTTTGTGTAACGGCACTGCTATATTCCGGCGGCGGATTCGTGATCTCATTAGGAGTGCTTACGATAGCCGCAATGATTCTTAATCTCAAGCTGCCGAGCGCCTGGCATACAAAACGAAAGAGAGAAGTGAAATGACGGATTCAATGTATGAAAAAGCGATTACTCATTATCAATCACTGCACCCGATGCTGCAGAAACGGTACAGATTTGACGAATCACGCACGTTTTGCGGAGAAGGCGTTATGTCAGAAATAAAGGGAGGTTCTTTTCTTGTCAGAATGCTTTTAAAGACAGGTGTTTTTTTCAGATGTTTTTTCTCAGAGAGGGGAAACGATATCCCTTTCACTATCGAAAACAAAAATAGGCAAAATGGCGTGGAATGGAATCGTACCTTTTTCTTTAAAGGCAAAACGCGTTTTTTTGATGCAGTCATGGAATATGATGAGCGGGAAAACAGAATTCTTGATTACTTCGGAAAACCTCACATCCTACTGTCTGAACTGCATTTAGAAGCGTCTTCAGACGGAGGGCTTGTTATTACATCCGGAAGGCAGTGGCTCCTGATAGGCGGAAAGAAAATCCCGCTTCCGGCATGGATGTGCGGCAGTTCAACCGTTTATGAGGCTTATGATGAAGAAATGAATTGCTTCAGCATAAAGGTTCATGTGAAAAACCGGATACTCGGCACGCTTTTCTCTTACCAGGGGACTTTCCGGGAAACAGAGGGAGAAACATGCTGAAGCGTCATCTCATGGTATGCGTGATTTGCTTTTTGGGATTTGCGGCGGCTGAAGCTCCGCATATATCAGCTGCTGAGACGTTTGTTTTATTTTCCGTACTTTTTTTCGTTCCCGCTGTATTCGATTTTGCTTTTCGGCCGTCAAAGACCTTAAAGAATGTGTGGTTACGGAGTTATCCTGTTGCCGCTTTATGTGCGGTGCTTGCGCTTGTCACAGACTTCAGTTTTTTTGCCTTTGTGTGGCTCATTTATACGCTTGGGCTGGCACTGTATGCTGTCCGGCGGCTGACGAAAACAAATATTCACAGAACAGAAGAGATATCTGTTATGGCGGGTTTCATTTATTTGGCCGGGGGCGGATTCTGGTTCTTCGCATATGTCCTTGAGATTCCCGTCATGAATTTCGGCCCGCTTATCGTTCTGCTGACGGCGGTGCACTTTCACTATTCCGCTTTCCTCATTCCGATCTTTAACGGATTGCTCGGCAGGATCATACGGGAGAAACGCGAACTTTACCAGTGGAGCACGGTCATTATTTTGATTTCGCCGATCCTTATTGCCTTGGGGATTACATTTTCAAAGACACTTGATGTGATTGCTGTCGCTCTGTATCTGGCGGGTCTGTATGTAAATGCATATCTCGTCTTTACGGGGCCGTTTGTTACGAAAACAGGAAGGGTCTTGATCAGGAGTTCTTCGGCTGTGTTAATGATCACAATTGCTTTTTCTTTGATATATTCGTACGGTGTCTACCGCGAGGAGGCAACGCTCACGATCAGCCAGATGATTTGGATTCACGGGGCCGTCAATGCATTCGGCGTTATCCTGCCGGCTTTGGCGGGGTGGAGGTTGGAAAATCCGAGACCGTTTGATGAGGGCAGTGAAAGAACGTTCAGCCGTATTTACGGGAAGAGAACGATAGGCAAAGAATTTTTGACTGATATTCATGCAGCAAATGACATCCATTATACCGGCCTTCTGGATCAGCTGAGAGAACTGCATTCTGAAGACTTTTCAACTGAAAAACTGGCGCCGGCCGTTATTTCCTTTTATGAAGAGACAATTGATTAGGAGTTGACTCTGACAAAGATGGCAGAAAAAATGTCCGTGCGTGGATCAGAACAAATGAAAAGCAGGAAACCGTTTTTACTGCGCTGTATTCAGCGTACAGGTCAAAAGGGGAAGGATACATGAATATCTCTCTTCCGCTGCCGTACGGCCAAATGACGGGCATTTTAAAACCTTATGCGCGTAATCAGAATCTTATTTTGACAAGCAGACGGCGAAAAAGCGGAGCGGGTGATGAAGGGATTTATCTGCAAACGAAATGGGGGGCGTGTCATCTTCCGCTGGCAGAGACATTTCTTATTTCAGCCCAGAGCGAAACAAGCCTGAAGGCCGTTCATCATATGTGGCTGTTCGGACTGAAATTTTTAACTGTGCATTATTGGATCACTCATGCTTCCGCAGGTAACCGAAGCAAATAACAAGCTGCAGAGCCGTCTGTTCATCAGGCGGTTTTTTCTCATCTACATGGGTTATATTCACCATTTTATTTGCGAGCTATTTTGCGGCGGATGACACGAAAGGAGTCATGCGCTGGATCTCATTTATTCTCGTGTTAGCTCAGCTGTCCGGGATGACATGAGCGGTTATGTTGTCAGTGAATGAGGATAGGACGCAGCCTCGGTCTTGCCAGTCTTTGCCTGTCTTTCATGATTCGCGAAATGAAAACGACCGCAAAGATACCTGTTACATTGAGCGGTATGGTGAAGGCAGCCGGGCATATGTCCTTGCTGAAAATCTCGTTTTTATCCATTTTAGCCCATGACATGATTTTTACGAAAATGTTTAGCTTCACAACGGCATATGCGCTGCGTATAGGTGTCAGTGAGAAAGAAATCAGCTTGTTGTCTTTTCGTTTATGACTCCCCACGCACTGGCTCCGCTAGTGATAGGAACGTTAGTTCGCAGGTGCGGAAACTGGGTAACATTAAAGCTGTTTTATTTACTCGCAGCCGTTTTTATTTTTATCATTCCTTTTACCATCAGCCCGATGGCGCTTTATGCACTCGGTATTTTCGGAGGACCTTTGGTCGAGGGATTTTTTAACGATTGGCTGGGGCTCAGGGCCGGATTTTATTTCGCGGCAGTGCTCGGGCTGGCGGCTGTCATACTTGCTCAGCTCATATGTGAGGAGCCGATGCGAAAAAATCGTCGGAGTATTACCAGACATGATTTTATTTTTGTGTACGCTTTCAAAAAAGAAGAGATCTTATTCGGATAAAATTCATGACAATATATGTATTTTTAGTGAAAATAAGTATCTGATCTACAAAATATGACAAATTCCCTTTGTACAAGATGGTAAAATCAGATTACCTGCTAAGTGAAAAAGCAGCAGGCAATAAATCACAAGGGGGCAATATTAATGTTAAAAAGTAAAATTAAAAAAATAGCCGGTGCGGCTGTAATTGCTGGAGCATTATTGGTTTCTGTGTCGCCAGCAAAAGCAGAAACTCTTCCGGGATTGATCTGGGTCATGGACAAATATACTGACGCTTTTAAATTCGACATGTTTATTAAAAACGGAAATGAAAAATGGGTTTATGTTTACACAAGATTATCCGATGGCAAAGTTGATGTGGAAGAAGTAAAGTGTGAAACAATTTATAAAGATCGATGCTATGTAAAGCAGTAAGAAATAAATACAAATCGTAATACATCCTATTTTTTAATTCTGTCTCATCAACTAAGTATACTTAAGATAACGAGACAGAATTTCCATTAAAGATTTAACTTCCTAGAATATATATTATGTAAACTAGAAATTGTGAAGAGAATAAAAAAATGGATTCATATTCTAAGAGCATCCCCTTTTTGTAAGGTAATATTAAAAAACCTTTACGTCCTTAATAAATTAAATTGGTCATAAAGGTTTTTCAGTTTGAGTATTTTAATCGGTTATGTCACTTGTTGCTGGTCTTCTTGATCAAGTTCACGCCATCGTATGCCAGACTTTCCACACTTGCAGCCTTCTGCAGTATGTAATGATCAAAAAAGTTCTTCGTATAGTCTGTAACAAGATTTCGCATCTCCATGGCATCCCGTTCGCCTCTAAGTTCCTCATTCACACTGGTAAATACGATGTCGCAGTAATCTAAATGCGCAGCGCGATCAACAGAGAAATAATAGGTATCCATGCTATTGTTAGCGCCAATGATCGCATTCATGTTATAGTTCGGTTCAGAAAACAGCAGCAAAAAGGGTTTCTTAAGGTCGCTGCCCTGAAGGCCGAACGCTCCGCTATCCAAGCCAATCCCGCAGGCGAACCGTTCGTCGTCCCGGCAAACAATCGCCGTCGTAGCCCCTCCATAAGAATGTCCGACTATGCCCATACCGATGTCAAGCAACAATCTGCCCTTAAAGATGGAATTCAGCTCTCCAGAGTCCAATTTGACAAGATAATCGGCTACATACCTTACATCTTCTGCCTGTAATTCACTATACTCTGTTAACTTGTCAAGTATCGGCAGTGTAAGCACGTTTTGGCACATCTCAATGGCAGTTTCATCGTCAGGACGCATCTTCATCTTACCAGTCAACGCCATCATCTCCGGATCTTCAGAAAACGCCATAATAATATCCGAAAAATCCTTTGATATATTAAACAGGCGCCCATCTTTACGCTTATACATCGTGCTGTTCTGATGGCCGATGCTTACCACAACATATCCCATGCTTGCCAAGTCTGTACAGATCACTGTACCCCATTCTGGAGAACCGCCCCCGCCGCAAACATAAAATAACACCGGATAGCGTTTTTCCATCCCGGAGAGAGCAAGGCCATCGTAACATTGGGTCTTGATATCTATAGTGTAAGCATCCTTCAACGCAGTGAGAAGCGGCTGCTCATCAAGCATTTCGCAGACTTCAGGAAACATGTACGTTGATGTAGTCTTCCCTTCGCTGCTGTCGGACGGATAGTACACAAACGCCGTCAGTTCTCTTTTTGTATGATCTGATGCCGTGTACTCAAAATCCATCTGGGTTCGGCCGACAGTATAGCCGCCAATTGGCTCTGGAAACGCGTCATACTTTTTCATTCTTTTGTTCCCCCTTAAGTAATAAAAGTGGCGGATGTGAAATACACACATTGCGCTACAAACGCTTTTCATTACATCATATGTTCAGTGAATCATAGCTACTCCTTGGCTTTCTTGAAATTGCTAACAACATTTGTACAGGCCCATATACTGTTTCAGAGTTTCATCCGCCACGTAAACCTCCATGTATTGCTGTTTAAGTTGATAAAAGCGGACATCGTTGCTGATGTCCGCTTAAAGCTTACTAATTGGGTTCTGTTCCCCAAATCAGTTTTCCTTGATGATATAATGTGATTTTTCGTTGTTTTAAACGTATTTGATTGGAAAAAGGAATAATCGCCGCTTTGTGCATAATTGCTCCAGTCATCGTTGTGAAGACGAAGCTGAATATTCCCTGTGCTTGCTCCCGGTGACAGCGTTCCTTTTTTAAAACCCAGTTCCAGGTAGGTATCTGCACCTTGCTTAGGTTTATACAGCGTCACAAACTTGTGGGTCAGATTGCCTCATCCAATCTGCGTGTAGTCACAGTCAAAGTTTTGGCCTTTGTTTTTCGCGTTATACCAGTAACGGGCAGTGACACCTTTTAAATCAACCGTGGTATTCCCGTTATTTTTTATGTGAAGCTGCGGGCGGATTTGGTTGCTGTTCACACTCCCATCCCCTGCTTTGTATTGTACAGAAACGCCTTTTTCCTGTGTGGGATTATCTTGTGCTGGCGTTTCAGGGCCGTCCTTCGTTGAATCTTTGTTGCCGCGAATGTTTTCTCTTACGAAGGTTCCTGAAGCAGTTAAATCTGACAGCGGCCAGCCGCCTGTTTTAGATGCTCCCGGCTTTAACGCTGAGGATGATTCCTGCTTATCAGAAAGATTCCAGTTCACCCAGCTGATTTTCTTGCTGTCGAGATAATTCAGCCATTCCCGCGACTGGTCAAGGAATACACCGCCATTTCCAGACGCGTCGCTTGTTCCCCATTCCGTCACGAAAATAGGCGCTCCTTTACTGAGTGCATAGTTTGCTTTATCCCGTAAAGATTGGCCGTGTGTGCCGGCATAAAAATGAAGCGCGTACATGACGTTTGCATCTTTTAGCTGGTCATCGGCAGCATCATTCACATCCTGGCTCCATGTACCGGTTCCGACAATGATGGGATTGTCGGGGTCATTTTTGCGGATAACGGAAATCACTTCTTCCGCATACGGTTTAATATCACGCTTCCAGTTCACGTCACCGTTTGGTTCGTTTGCAATTTCATAAATGACGTTTGGCGTGTTTCCGTAAAGACTTGACATTTCCTTGAAAAATTCTTTTGCCTTCTCTTTATTTTGGTTTGGGTTGCCGTCATTTAAGATATGCCAGTCAATGATGACATATATCCCAAGTTCTTTTGCCGTTTCAACTGCTTCTTTCACTTTGTTCTTCACAGACGGGTTGTCAATATAACCGCCGTCTGCCGTATACATTGCCGCGCGGAAAACGGTGATGCCCCAATCGTCTCTCAGCCATTTTAAGCTGTCTTTATTGACGAAATCGCCATACCATTGCAATCCATGTGAACTGATCCCTTTCAATTGTACCGCTTTGCCGTCTCGGTTTACGAGCTGTGTACCTTTTATGCTAAGCTGACCATTCTTGACTACTGGCGTTTTTGTCCCTGCTGCTGATGCCGGCGAATGCAGCAAGCCGCCCATTGTCAATACCGCAATCAATAAACACGTAATAAAAATAGAAATTGACCGTTTCATATCTGATCTTTTCCTCCTTCGCATCATTTTGGCTCTTTCTTATGAGCTCGAACTCATTGTAAAAATCTTTCTCATGATTGTCTATCAACCTAATTTCTTGTTTTTGGGAGGTGTAAAAGCCTGTCAATTTGCTCTATCTCTATTGAATAAGACACACCTGACACATATAGTACAAAGAAAACCGGACTGAATCGGGACTTTACACGTCATTTTTCAATCGAATCGAAAAATTAAATGTATTTCCAACGTAGACACGCTGAATGTGAGGAGTCTCAATATGGCATTGTATCTTATGATTGCTGTAAGAAGACGAGCCCTTACCCGTCCTTGTTAATTTAAGGTTGATGTAAGGTTCGGATTAATACGGGTTAAGGTTGGAGTTGTACAATAAGATTGTACTTCAGTGAGGGATTCAGCCAGAAGAATTCCCCCTTCAATAAATCATAGAGGTGAAAAGGTTTGAGAGAAAATAAAATTTTGTCTTCATTATGTTACTTCAGTATATTTTTTGCGCCATTTCTGTTTCCGATTATCGTCTATTTCTTAGGTCAGGACGATGTGAAATATCATGCGAAAAAATCTTTATGGACGCATCTGATTCCTTATTTGATTTTTGTAATGGGCATCATCGCTTCAGGTTTACTTGGTATGAATGACATCAGGCACGCCGGGCCTTTCCTGCTTGCGACGTATGCTGTTACATTCCTTGTGGCGATCTACTTTTTCATTTGGAACATTGTCAAAGGAATCAAAGTGTTTTCGGAACAATAGGAAAAAAAGGTTCTGTTATTGATCAACAGAACCTTTTTTTGTATAGCCATTATGATAATTGTATATCTATCGTTGTCCCTTCTCCCGCGGTGCTTTGAATGGTGATGTCCCCTCCGTGCTTTTGGATAATATCCTTTGCTATGGCCATTCCAAGACCAGAGCCTGCATGCGTCGTTCCTGTATTTGTCCCCCTGTAATAGCGATCAAACACTTTCTCCAGCTCCTCTTCTTCTATCCCTTTGCCGTTGTCCTTAATTGTCACATGAGTTCGTTCTTTTTGTTCAAGCTGTACAACGATCTTCACATCAGCATCATTGTGAACGAGGGCATTTAAAATGAGATTCGTGACCGCTCTCCGAATCAATATCGCATCAAGGTTCAGCATCAGCTTTTCCACGTTCGTTTGAAGTTCAATGGACTTATCCGCATATCTAGAATCGTTTAACATATCAATTAACGTTTCCCGCAGCAGCGATACAAGGTTTACCCGTTCTGTATGTAACATCACATCGTTGTTTTTCAGCCTTGTCGTTAAATTTAAATCTTCCATCACATCTTTCATATAGAGGGATTTACTCTCAATGATCTGGGCGTACTCTCTGATCTGTTCGACTGTGAGATGGTAATTTGGATCTTGAATGATTTCTGCATAGCCTTGAATAGATGCTAATGGTGTTTTAATGTCATGAGAAATATGACTGATCCACTCTTCACGCATTTGCTCTAATTTATCTTTTTCTTTTTTGCTTGAAGATAGTTGTTTCGATAAGTGATTGACATTATAGAAGACATCTTTATAAATGCCTTTGGATTTCATTTTGATCGTATAATCTCCATTAGCTAACCGCTGGATTCCTTGAATGACACGGCCGAGCGGTTTTGTGAGCTGCCGGCTGAATAGATAGCCAATGAGTAACGCGATCAATGCATCTATTGATAATAATATGATGGTCCCTGCATTGAACTTCGTCACAAATTCCTTGGTATCATATGAGAGGACATACTTTCCGAGAGAGGGATTTTTAAACCCTATAAAGTAACTGTACTCCTTGCCGTTCACTTTTTTTCCGCCGGCGTAAATGGTTGATAATAATTGTTCATCCTTATATTTATGTAAATTTATAATTTCAATAGGCGTATATTTTTTCTTCAGTCCTTTAGGTTCTCTATCATGATAAACATCCTGTCCGTTTTCATCTAATATTTGAATCCATGCATTCTGCTCTTTTAAAGCTTTTTGGCCCTCTTTGTTTACTGTGATACCATTGTCCGATAACGTGACATATTGTCGGAATGATCTTGTGAAAGTTTCCGGTGTACTTTCTTCGTCATGTTGGCTGTTCGCCTGGAAAACGAGCCAAAACATAAAAATAAATAAATTAATGAAGACTGTAATGATGGTCACGATAATGACAGAGACCATATACCTGCCTGTTAATCGCCAATTCATCCTTACGCATCCTTTACAGCAAATTTGTAGCCTAACCCTTTCACAGTGACGAGAAAGTCTGGTTTTGATGGGGTGTTTTCTATTTTCTCACGGAGCCTGCGTATATGAACCATCACCGTGTTGTCAGAACCGAAGAAATCTTCTCCCCATACAGCTTGATAGAGTGTTTCTTTACTGATCACCCGATTGGGATGCTGCAGAAAATAGGTCATAAGCATAAGTTCTTTAGGTGTTAACTCAATAGCCGCTCCATTTTTGGTGAGCTCGGCTTGTTGTTGGTTTAATTCAAATGGTCCTTTTTTTATCACGGTTCCGGTTTGAGAAGGCTGTAAGTAAGAGACCCGTCTCAGCTGCGCTTTGACCCGATATGCAACTTCCTTAGGGCTGAAAGGTTTTGTAATGTAGTCGTCCCCGCCGATGGCAAGTCCTACAATTTTATCCGTTTCCTCCCCCTTTGCAGACAAAAAGATAATCGGAACGTGTGAAATGTCTCTTATTTGTTTGCAGATATCATAGCCTTCACCGTCTGGCAGCATGATATCCAATATCACAAGATCGGGATTTTCTTGATGAAATTGAGCCAATCCGTCACGGGCAGTCGAAGCGGTGATCACGCGATCAATGCCTTCTCTTATTAATACGGTTTTGATCAGTTCCAAAATTTCTTTTTCGTCGTCTATGATTAATACTTTGCTGTGAAGCCGTGACATATATTGATCACTCCTTGAAGTCATTGTCATTATTATACCCAATGTCTGTGTATCTTTAAAAAAATCAACACTTCTATCCCACAGAAAATAAGCCAATTTTCTTTTTCAAGTAAGAAAATTGGCTTATTGCGATGCTGATGCCTTTAACGCTTTACAACAAATGTTGTCACGCTTTGAGCCGGAAGATGGGCCCAAAAATGATTGTCCGTTACTTTGAGATCCGTTCCAGGCTGAAGATTGCTGCTGCTGCTCGTGATCCATCTGGATACTTGCGAAGCAGTTCCATTCTGCAACACAAAGTTTTGGTTGACCCCTGTGTTATTTTTATTAATGGCAACAATCACGACTTTATTGTCTCCTTTATAGGCTGACACGTAAACATTCGGTTCAGGATTTTTCGTTGCATCAATCCTTACATAGCCAGGGCGCACAAATTTTGAGAAATGAGCCATATTGTATCCGCGTTTGCTGATCATCCCATCTTCTTTCATAGGGCCGTATGATCTGCGGATGTACCACCATACATAAGCTTGAAAATCTCCCTCCACCATTGAATGGTGAATATGCTCTGAAACACCTAAAGCCTCAGGCCAGCGATCCGCTGAATTGTTGTCACTATTCGGATAGTATACCTCCGTCATCCATAGCTCTTTCCCTCCTCCTTTTTGTTTGAAAAGAGGATAAGGAAACTGACTGACCTGAGTGCCGTACAGGTGGGTTCCGAGGATATCCATATTCCTAAGCGCCTGCGGATCGTTCAAAATGGGGTCCGATATATTTTTCAGGTATTGAAATGATTCCGGCGCAATCACACGGGCATTGATGGAACCGGCATTCTCTCTCATGAAACGCAGGATTTCTTGGGGCGTCCACCATGTCCATTCGTGAGCGTAATCTGGCTCGTTTTGCATAGAAATCGCATACAGATTCACACCATTACTCTTCATGAAATTAACGAAATCGTTAAGATGCTGCGCGTATGCGGCGTACTTATCGTATCTCAGCCGCTTAGCTGATGTGTCACCATTATGATTGAAAGTCTCAACCATATCGTTTGGCGGATTCCAAGGGGAAGCAAAAACGATTGCTCCATGTTTGATCGCACTTTTTGCAGTCTCCACTTCCTTGTACCAATTGTTTCTATTTTCATCTACATGAATTCTTAAGACCGAAAAACCTAACTGATTCTGTCCATTGCCAAAAGCGGTCTCCCGTTGGGCTGCAGTCAAGTCTCCAATCCAAGCCGGGTGGTTCATTCCTCCAAAACCGCGAATCACTTGTCTATCTGCAGATATATTAACTTTTGCATCACTCGCTGCTGAAACTTCAGTAACTCCCGGTCCTAAGAGCATGACGGACATCATTGTGAAACATACCAATAATACACAAATTGTTTTTTTTACGCTCGACATCATTTTTTCCTCTCTTTCATATGTCTTTTATGGACTTAGAAAACGTATCTTTGCTTATCTTTGTGTAAACTGCCAGTAATCAACGTTAAACAAGTTTCCTGTACCAGTTCCCGTAAATACAAAGAATACGTTGTGAACACCTGTTGCGCCGCTTATCGCAGTTTCTATTTCTCTCCAGGATTGCGTTCCGCCTGTGGAAGGGACATTCAAGGTTCCGACAAGCTTACCGTTTGCACTGTCTAGCCGCACTTCTATTTTCCCGCCAAGAGCGGACGCTACATTTGCTTTAAACGTCCTGGCGCCGCCTGAGCCGAAGTCTGCATTTCCAACAGCAATCCAGTCTCCGTTATGAATGTTTGTGACATGTTGATTATTGACCGGCCCGCCGGGTGCTGAGGATGCCTCTGTCAAAATCCGTCCGTTCCAGGCAAACGTTTCCGCTTCTACCCGGTTATATGGATTCAAGTTGGATAGCTGTTTGACACCTGCAAAATTTGCCGCTACTTCTTGCAGGGAGCCATCTGGATTATGCACAAGCTTATTAATATGGGGAGAACGGTATCCTTTGCCGGCCCCGTAAAGAGCGGAGCTGACAGTTTGAGTATGATACACCACATACCACTCGTTTCTAAAATTGAAAACAGCATGGTGATTGTTCCCGCCGCCTCCGAAAAATGCTCCCGGATTTTTCAGAAAGTGCCCTCTATACGAAAAGAAACCCATGGGACTTGAGCTGGTCATATAGCCGATCTCACCTGGAGGTTTATCGGCGGGGTGCGCGCCCCCGAAATTGATACAATAGGAATAGTAATATTTTCCGTTATACTTATGCATTCCCGAATCTTCAAACATAAAAGGCGCATCAATCGTCGATGCACTTCCAGCAACACTGGTCATATCAGGACCTAATTTCATGACTCTTGCTGTTTTAGGATTGGCCCATTGCCCCTGCGTTGGATTTGAACCGCCCGGAACGCCTCCGCCGGCATATAGGTAACCGGTACCGTCATCATCTACGAATACTGCCGGATCAAAAAGCCATACAACACCGGACATTCCTGGCGTATTTGGCGTTACCACCGCTTTTCCGATCGGATCTGTCCATGGGCCGGTCGGGCTGTCTGCGGTGAGAACCCCGATACCTCCGCCGCCGTTTGCGAAATAAAGGAAAAATTTATCCTTACCATTGATCTTTTTCACCGCGGCTGACGGGGCCCATGATGCTCCTGCCCATTTGGCAATCCCCCGGCCGCCATTCGCCCCATTGGCACCCGCTGCGGGAATCGCTCCGTGATCTGTCCAGTTCACCATATCCGCTGAAGATATGACGGATATTTTATTCAAATTGGCAAATGAATTATCCTTAATCGTTCCGTCGCTATTATATTCATAGTCATCGCTTGACATATAGATGTAGACTCTTCCGTTATAGGTCAGCGCAAACGGATCTGCTCCCAAATGATGGTCTATAAGCGGATTTGAATTCCCAACATGTTTTGCAATTGGAGTGCTGGCAGCATACGCAGACTTCCCAGTGAAGCAACTTAATAATAAAGCAAGGACCCATAGGCATACGCAACATTTTTTACACATAACTTAACGCTCCTCCTTTTTCTTTAAATTTAGGGAACTTTTGCCATTTGAGAACAAATTGCAGTACCGGCAGTAAAAAGCAGACTCCGCAGTTAAGCAACTCAATAATAGAGCTAGTACCTATAAACATACGCTACACTTTTTTCTAATAACTTGACATCCTCCTTTTTCCTTAAAATGTATGATGATTTTTTTACCATGACAACTGGTCATGGAGAACGGCTCTGGAGTAAACCTTGCGAACACAGGAGTATGACTCTCGCCTTTTTAATAAAAACGCCGCTGAGTGCCAGGCCAGCGGCGTTTTACACTTGATCATTTACATTTTGTCAAACTTTGCGTCCCCCGCAAACGATCCCATTGACAGTTGTTCTTCAAGAACAAGTCCGTGATGATGCCGTTCTTCAATCCTTTTGATAATAGATCGAATTGTATCCGTATTTTCTTCAATATTGTGAGGGTCAAAGATCGTCACATGGTCTCCTTTTAATTTATACTCAAAGTAATGCTGTGCGGTTGATTGCTTCCATCCTCTATCGGTCAACTCGCCGCATAGAAAATGATGAATGTTGGCGTTCACCGCGCCGGAATTGATCAGTTTATTGTGATATGTGAGATAGCTTCTGATTTTATCCTTAATGGAAGGAATGGTTAATAATTCTCTATAATAATCCGGAATGATATCCAGATTCCGATGAATGATCTCTTCGGTTTCCTTTTCCGAAAAATAATTCACCGATACGGCTCTTTTAGAATCAAGCATCATAATGTCCGATACGATGCGTCCGCGCTTCTCCAAGGCTTTGGCAACCTCAAAAGCCAAATTCGACCCCGAGGAGTAACCAAGTAAAACAAAGGGCCCTTGTTCCTGAATGCCTATCATGCTTTCTGCATACCGGTCAACGATCTCTTGCTCGTAAGACGGCTCTTCTAGGAAATCAGCGGCATAGACGGTGCAGCGGCCGGCAAGTCTTTTCGCCATTTCATTATAGACCAGCCCGTATCCGATTAAAGGCGGGAAACAGAACACAGGGATTGAACCGTTCTGATTCATCTTGACGAATACGTTATCCGTCTTGGACTCGAAAACTGCTGCTTGAATGGCGCGTGCCATTGTTTCAATGGTAGGAAAATCGTATACGGCCTGATAATGCATTTTGATTCCCATACGGTCGTTGATTTGATGAATAACTTGCAATACTTTGAGCGAATGGCCGCCAACGTCAAAGAAGTTATCTTTAATTCCCGGGTCACTGAGAGCTAAAATGTTCTTCCATATCTCGGCCAGCTGCTTTTCAATTAACGTTCCGGGCGCTTCGTATTCGGTTCCGGTAAGCCTATTTCCCTCAGGAGCCGGCAAAGCTTTTCGATCGATTTTTCCATTTGCGGTTATCGGCATCTTCTCCATTTGGACAAAGTAAGCCGGTATCATATAAGCGGGCAGTTTATTCAGCAAATGGCGCTTCAGCTGCGCCGTATTTAATGAATCGTCTCCTGACAAGTAGGCGCACAGCTGCTTGGAGCCCTCTTCTTCAATTGCGATGACGACCGCTTCTTTGACAGATTCCGATTGCAATAAAGCCGCTTCGACCTCGCCAATTTCAATCCGGTAGCCCCGGATTTTCACCTGATGATCAATTCTTCCCAAATACTCGATATTGCCGTCAGGCAGCCACCGGGCGACATCTCCCGTTTTGTACATTTTTTCGCCCGCGGCAAACGGGTGTTCAACAAATTTCTCAGCCGTTAATTCCGGGCGGTTCAAATATCCTCTGGCCAGTCCCTCTCCTGCCACATAGAGTTCGCCCGGTATGCCCATTACCTGAATGTGCTGATATTCGTCCAAAATATACGCTTGCAGGGTAGGAATAGGTTGTCCGATGTTGCTTCTGCCCTCGTCGATTTCCCGTTCCGTGATTTCTTTATATGTGACATGAACGGTGGTTTCGGTGATGCCGTACATATTGATTAATTGGGTTAAAGGATATTTAAGCTTCCAGTCTTTCAAGAAGGATGGATTTAACGCCTCTCCGCCAAATATGATTTTTCGGATGTTTAAATTGGATTCGGGATCTGCTCTCTCCTCCTGCATCAGTTGATAGAAATAACTCGGCGTTTGATTTAAAATAGTCACAGCTTCCGATTTTAACAATTGCAAATACCTTTCCGGGTTTTTTGCTATTTGTTTCGGAACAATCACTAATTTGCCCCCATACAGCAGCGCTCCGTACATTTCCCATACTGAAAAATCAAAGCAGAAGGAATGAAACAAAGTCCATGTGTCCGATGCATTAAAATCAAAAACATTTTTGTTGTTAAATAACAGACGAACCACGTTTTTATGTTCAATGAGCGTGCCTTTCGGATTCCCCGTTGTTCCTGATGTATAAATAACGTAGGCTAATTGATTTGGCATTACGTTCAGATTGAGATTAGATGTTTCGGCGCCGTATGATGACGGATCGTCAAGGAAGACAGTATGACTTTGATAATCGGTACCTTCCAGAAGATGATGCTGCAATAATAAGATAGAGACGTTAGAATCCTCAAGCATATAATGGATGCGTTCTTTCGGATAATCCGGATCGATCGGTACGTAAACGCCCCCGGCTTTCAAAATAGCAAGGATGCCTATCACCATCTCCGGTGAACGTTCCGCCATAATGCCGACAAGCTCCTCGGCCTGAAGTCCTTTGGCAACCAAGGTTCGGGCCAGCTGATTGGCGCGTTCATTTACTACCTGATACGTCAGCTTCTTATCTTCAAAAACAATCGCCGCTTGCTCCGGCGTTCGCTCCGCTTGTTCTTCAAACAATTGATGAATCGTCTTTTCCTTTGGATACTCAGCCGCCGTATCGTTGAACTTGTCTATCAGGAGCGATCGCTCATCCGCTGTTACGATATCGAGGTCTTGAACGCGAATTTCTTGATCGTCCGCCATTTGCTTCATGATTTGCATGAAATGCGTCTGCATCCGTTCGACACTTGCTTGGTCATAAACATCGCGATTGTATACAAAACGAATGTCAATTTCTCCATCCGGCATCACTATAAAAGTAAAATCGTAATGAGTATGTTCTTCCATATGAAAATCGAGAATGTCTAATGCGTTGTCATCCTGCTTCATATGTTCTATTTGTTTCTCAACTGGGTAATTCTCAAATACCATAATATGATTGATCAACTGCTGCTTTTGCTCAGTTTGAGCCTGAATGTCATACAACGGAAATGTATCATATTTTTGAGAAGCCAGTGCCCGCTCCTGGTTCATTTTCAATACTTGTGCAGCTGTCATTTCAGGCTGCGTATGAATACGTACGGGAATGGTATTGATAAATAAACCGACCATGGTTTCAATTCCCGGAATTTCTGCCGGTCTGCCGGATACGACCGTGCCGAAGACGACATCCTGACTCCCGTTGTATCTTTGCAGCAATAAGCCCCATGCGGTTTGTATCCATGTATTGACGGTGACTTGCTGGCGGCTTGCGGCCCGTTTGATTTCGTCTGTGAGCCGCTTTCCTAAACGAAACTCATGCTCACCTTTTTCGTATCCTTTCGCCCGGTCGGAAGATTGTTCTTGTAACAAAACAGTCTGCCCTTCATAACCTTCTAAATAGTTGCGCCAATAGGCTGACGCCTGCTTGTGATCTTGTTGATCCAGCCATTCGATATATCGGCTGTATGGGGTGACGGCTCCCCGCTTCGGCTGCCTTTGCTCAAGTATTGCATAATAGGTTTCAAACACTTCTTTCGTAACAAGAGGCAAACACCAGCCATCCATTAAAATATGATGAAAGCTCCATATCAACCGCGCTTGGTCTTCCTCTGTCCGCAGGATCGATACGCGCATTAAAGCATCCCGGGTGAGATTGAATCCCCGCGCCTTATCTCTTCTTGCAAAATCGGCAATAAACTCGCTGCGCTGATGACTGTTCATGCTGCGAATATCTTCAACGGCCGTTTCAATCGGCTTTTGCCGGAATACAATCTGCAAAGGCTGATCTTTCCATTCTGTATAAAAAAGAGTCCGAAGAATGTCATATTTTTCGGCCAGATGCGCCAAACTCATCCTGAATGCATCGATATCCAAGAAACCTTTCAGATCAAAAGCGGCTTGTTCAAAGTAAGCTTCGGAAGCCGAATCGATCAAGCTGTGGAACAACATTCCTTTCTGCATCGGGGTTAATGGGTATATATTTTCAATGTCACCGAGATGACTCGTTTGCTGCACAAATTGATCTAATTCACCGATCGTTATACCTTTTAACGAAATATCGCTTGGCGTCAGGTGAATTTGATCTTGAGCATCACAATGTGCGATGACTTGCTGCAGGCTGTTTTTTAAGAGATCGGCACAAGCTTCCATTGTTTCTCTTTGATATTGTTTACCGCAATAGCTGATGGCCAGCGACAATCGGCCGTCTGAAATCATGCCGTTGATATCAAGTGTATAGGTCAAGGGACGATTGTCACTGGCTGTTTTCCCGCTTGAGTAAGGGGATACCTCCATCTTGCCGTTCCGGACATCTTGATCAAATTGACCCAAATAATTGAAACGTATTTCCGGATGTCCGGTCCATTCATGTGCCTTCGGGTGATCGGATAAATATTTGATCAGGCCGTAACCTATTCCCTTTTGGGGGATCTGACGCAAATTTTCTTTCACTGTTTTAATCCGCCCGGTGATATCCTGATCAGCTTTGATTTGAAGCGAAACCGGATATAGGCTTGTGAACCATCCCACCGTACGCGAAATATCGAGATCCGGAATGATAGACTCTCTGCCGTGTCCTTCAAGATCAATGAGAATGTCTTCATATCCGGTCCAACGATGAATAGCAGTTCCCAGACCGGTCAGTAATAAATCGTTCATATCGGTCGAATAAGCCCGGTGAGCGTTTTTTAATAAACGTTCGGTTTCCTCAACGGTCCATTGAACGATGACCGTTTCCCGGTCTTTGGCCAGACCGGTCTCCTGTTCATTGTCCTTTGGCAATGTATGCTGCGGATTATGTTTCTGTCTGAACCAGTATTGATTTTCCGCTTCGAATTCCTGACTTTCTGCATAACGATTCAACTGTTCAGCCCATAACAGGTAAGAGTCCGTTTTCTTCGGAAGCCGGATCGCTTCGCCGTTTTGGAGCTGCTCATAAGCTGCCGCTATATCCTCAAGTAAAATCCTCCACGATACGCCGTCGATGACCAGATGATGAACCGCAATCAGCAAATGATCTCCCTCTTGACACCGGAACAATCCCAGTTTCATGAGCGGTCCTTCAGCTAAATGAATGGATTGCTGAATCTCATTGGAAATGGTTTCTATCGTCTTGGACACATTTTTTTCTTCGCGTAATGAGATCACTTCAAGGCTGAACAGATCACCTTCATCGATCCCGCGATTTCGGGCTTCATATCCATCTTCTGTCGGAACATAGACCATGCGCAAAGCATCGTGATGCTCTGTGATCTTCTTCATGACGTCCCGAAGCTTTGATTCATCCAGTCCCTCTTTCCAATAAAGCATAACCGCTTGATTATAATGGTGTAATTCCGGGTATTTCTGGTCAAAAAACCAATGCTGAATCGGTGTCAGCAGCGCCCGGCCTTTGATTTCTCCTTGTTCTGCGATTCGGGTTACCGGCTCTACGTATGGAACAAGCTCGGAGATCGTTGGGTATTTAAACAAGTGTTTGATTTCAAACTTATACCCGGCTTGGTATAATCTTGAGGACACTTGAATCGACTTAATGGAATCGCCCCCCAATTCGAAGAAATGATCTGAGATTCCGACCCGTTCTAAGCCTAAGACCGACTCCCACACCGCGGCCAGTATTTTTTCCAGTTCTGTTTGAGGAGCTTCATAGTTCATGCCTGTAAGATTCTCTCTTGGAGAAGGAAGGGATTTACGGTCTATTTTCCCGTTGAAAGTAAGCGGCATCTCTTCCAGCTGAACGAAATACGCAGGTATCATATAGGATGGAAGCTGCCGGGACAGCTCTTCACGGAGCTCGCCTGCAGTTAAAGCATGTTGTGCGGTATAATAGGCGCACAAGGATGTTTCCCCATCGATTTCCCGGGCGATAACGATGGCTTCTTTGATCACCGGCAGCTGAAAAAAAGCGCCTTCGACTTCGCCGATTTCAATGCGGTAACCGCGGATTTTCACCTGGTGATCAATCCGGCCCAAATACTCGATATTGCCGTCCGGCAGCCATCTTGCCAAGTCTCCCGTCCGGTATATCCGTTCTCCTGATGCAATCGGATGGTTTACAAACTTCTCGGCCGTCAGTTCGGGACGATTCAAGTAGCCCCTTGCAAGCCCATCGCCCGCTATGCACAGTTCTCCCGCCACACCGATCGGCTGCATATGTTCCAAATCAGCATGTAATATATACAATTGAATGTTGGAAATCGGTTTGCCTATCGGAATCGATGCATATGTTTCTTCCGTCTGGCAATCAAAGTATGATACATCAATTGTTGCCTCAGTCGGTCCGTACAAGTTGATGATTTGAGCCTGGCTCACCGATGTGATGATGTGTTTGAAGCCTGCGACATGTACAGGCTTCAAAGCCTCGCCGCTTGCAAACACATGTCTTAATGACGCTAATTTTTGTTTCAACATCCCGCTTGGCTTCTGATCCATGGATTCCAGGAAGGCATGCAGCATCGCCGGTACAAAATGCATTGTGCTGACGCCTTTTTGTGCAATTGTATCTAAAATCAGCTCGGGATTCTTTTCTCCTCCGTTTGGCAGCAGAACCAATCTGGAACCTGATATCGTCCACCAGAACAGTTCCCACACTGATACATCAAAGGTGATCGCAGTTTTTTGCAGAATCGCATCACGCTCATCAAGAGGGTATTTTTCCTGCATCCACACCAGCCGATTGATGACCGACCGGTGCTCAACCATAACCCCTTTCGGCTTGCCCGTTGAACCCGATGTATAAATAACATAGGCCAGATGATCCGGACCAGCAGCCGGCTCTACATTCGACCCGTCTTCACAAAAGTTTTGCGGATTTTTCATATCCAGCACTTTTCCCGTAAAAGGTACTCTCTCTTGCGATTGATTCTGCACGAGTAACAACTTCGTATCCGAATCCTCCAATATGTATCGAACCCGTTCCTCGGGATAGCCCGGGTCAATCGGTACATACGCCCCGCCGGCTTTCAAAATCCCGAAGATCCCTACAATCATATCCAGGGAGCGTTCGGCCATAATCCCGACCGGCTGATCCGGCTGCACGCCTTCAAATTGCAGTGTCCGAGCGAGTTGATTCGCCCTTTCATTCAATTCACGGTACGTCAGACGGCTATCCTCGTATACAACAGCCGTTTGATCAGGGGTACGTTCCGCTTGTTCCTCCAAAAATTGATGAATCGTTTTTTCTCTTGGATACTCTGCAGCCGTTTGATTATAGGCGATGAGTTGATTTGTCTCTGAGTCTGACAGAATATTAAGCTGGCGGATCATAAGGTCGGGTTGGAATAACAATATCGAAAAAATCCGGTTTACATGTTCGATCACTTGCATCATATACTGGCGATCATAAGCGTGTTCATTATAAGTTAACTTTAAATGAATCGAATCATTTTCTATGGAAAACTGAAATAATGTATCAGCAGCAGCCGTTTCTATAAAACGAATGGGGTGAAGCTGATCTAGTGATACGATCGTATGGATCATTGGCAAATGATTTGAATCGTAGTTCAGATTTAATGGACCGGCCATTTTATCGAAAGGAACGTGCTGATGTAAGATGGCTCCGTTCAGCTTGTGTTTGAATTCATTAAATATGGATTTAAACGTGCTGTCCGCATTTATGTTTTGTTTGATTAACATGACTTGGTCTAAACGAAGGTCTTCATCGGTTTCGTCTTCAAAGGTCGGTACACCTACAATAACGCCCTCTTCCCCCGTATATTTGTACAAAAGACACTCGATTCCGACCAGGAGAACCATATAAACGGCCATTGGCGATTTATTCGTCATCTTCATGATGCGCAGGGATACATCGGAGCTCAATGAACTGTGAATACGGTTGGGTGCACTCGACGCATCATGCTCTATTGTTGAGTCCGACATTTGAAACGAAGGGATTGCACTGGGACGATCTTCCGCATCGAACATGCTGCTCCAGAACAACTCCTGTTGCTTAAATTCTGACATTAATATCCCTCCAGTAAGTTTTAGCCGGCTGACCGCTGTCCCCGTAAAAACATCATGCGGGGACAGCCGGTACCGGCCGTTTTTAGAAATTCAATTCGATTTCGCTTGCAAAGTGTTCACTTTTGTTTACTTTCTCACTTAATTGAATTTCTTTTAAAGGAATCGATGGGTCTTTTATGATCGCCGACAGAATCATGGCGTAATCCTTGCTCAGCGTAGCGATGGTTTTCTGTTTAAACAGCTTCGTGCAGTACTCAAAGCTTCCTTGTATCTCGTGCGGATTCATCACGAAGGTCAGCTGCAAATCAAATTTGGCCGCCGTATTTGTTTGTTCATATGGTCTGACCGCGAGAGAGTCCAATTCGATATCCGTTTGTTCCGTATTTTGCAGAACAAACATCGTATCGAATAACGGATTACGGCTTAAGTCCCGTTTCACTCCCAGTTTCTCAACTAATTCTTCAAAAGGATATTCTTGATTTTCATAAGCTTTCAGCATCGTTTCTTTTGTTTCCGTTACATAGTCCATAAAGGTCTTTTCTCCAGCCGGGGCCGTACGGATGGCCAGCGTATTCACAAACATCCCGATAATATGCTGTAAATCTTCATGCATTCTTCCCGCAATAGGCGTACCGACGACGATATCTTCCTGACCGCTGTATTTGGCCAGCAGTATGTTATAGGCTGACAGCAAGATCATGTAAGCGGTCGATCCGGTCAATTCTTCCATCTGTTTTATACCCTGGACCACGGTCTCATCGAGAGCGAAATTGTATCGTTTGCCTTCAAAGCTTCGAATTCGCGGTCTGGTAAAATCTTTCGGCAGCTCAAATGGCGGGAGTTCCTCATGAAATACATTCAGCCAATAGTTCTCCTGCCTCTTGATGCGTTCCCTCTGCTCCGCCTGCTGCTGCCATACAGTGTAATCTTTGTATTGAATTCGGAGCGGGGTTAATTCTTTGCCGTCATACAATTGAATCAGTTCTTCAACAAAAATATTCATAGAAGCGCCGTCTGAAACGATATGATGCATGTCAAACATGAAAACATGTCTGTCCTGTTCTAATTCAATGAGTCCGGCCCGAAGCAATGGAGCCTGACTGAGATCGAAAGGCCGCACAAAATTGCGGAACAGCTCCTCGACCTCTTCATCAGCTGCTTTGTACCTTTCTATAGAGAAATCCGTTTGCGGCTTGATCACCTGCACCAGCTCTCCGCGGACCATTTCAAATCCGGTTCGTAGCGATTCATGGCGCTGGATCAGACTTTGGAACGCAGATTGTAAACGATTCATGTCGATCCTGCCTTCCAATGTCAAAATCCCCGGCATGTTGTAACTTAGTTCTCCGCCTTCAATTTGTGTAGACAGGTAAACCATCTTTTGCACAGAAGATACAGGATAAACATCTTTGGCTTCTGCAACAGGGATTTCATCCGGTCCGCTGGTTTCCGCACCTGCAATGACCCTCGCCATTTCTTCAATCGTCGGGTATTGAAATACTTCTCTCAATGAAATGCTTTTGTCGAATTGCTTATGGATCTTGGTAACGAGCGTCATCCCCCGTAACGAATGCCCGCCGAGATCGAAAAAGTTATCTTTGACGCCGACTTGTTCTACCTTCAATACTTCTTTCCAGATGTGAACCAGCTGCTCTTCCGGCTTTGTCCTTGGAGCAACATAGTCAATCCCGGTCTGCAAGCCTGCTTCAGGCAGCGGTAACGCGCTGCGATTCACTTTTCCATTGGAGGTTAACGGCATTTGCTCCAGTTGCATCAGGTATGGAGGAACCATGTAGCCTGGTATTTGATCGGAGAGTTTTTCTTTAAGCTGATTGATCGGCAGTGACTTCTCCCCTGTAAAATAGGCATACAAATCGCTTTGCCCCTCTGCATTTTCTCTGGCCAGGATCACCGCTTCTTGTACATGCTCGATGTTGAGAAGAGCGGCTTCCACCTCGCCAAGTTCGATCCGGTAACCGCGAATTTTAACCTGATGATCCTTTCTTCCGGCATATTCAATGTTTCCATCCGGCAGGTAACGGGCAAGGTCGCCTGTTTTATACATCCGCTCTCCGATTACAAACGGATCGGCCACAAACTTTTCACCCGTTAATTCAGGCAAGTTCAGATACCCTCGTCCTACTCCGTCTCCGGCGATGCACAGCTCACCCTTTACACCTATAGGCAGCATCCGATCATGGGAATCAACAATATACACACGGTTGTTGCCCAGCGGCTTGCCGATCGGCACGTAACCGCCGTCGTCAGCGGATGCCAATGTCTCCGGTACGATATGAAAGACCGATGCATCCACGCAGGTTTCCGTCGGACCGTATACATTGGTTATGAGCGGCATTGATGACCCGTTCGAAGCGAACAATTCAAGCAATTGCGCCACCGTCGCCTGCGGGAGCGCCTCTCCTCCAATAAGCATGTGCCGGATCGTTACCCCATGAAGGCTGTCTGCAGCGATAAGCAATTGCAAATGTGACGGTGTTCCGTCTGTTACGTCAATGCGGTGGGTGCGATAATAGTTTGACAAGGCATAACCGTCTGATACTGATGCTTTAGGGACGATATACAGTGCATGTCCCCCTAACAGTGACGCGAAAATTTGCTTGACCGATGCGTCGAAATAGTATGGTGCCAACAAAGACACACGCAATCCCGAATCATAAGCACCGTACACTTGTCCGCGGAGCCCCTCCATCAAATGAAGGACCTGGCGATGCTCAATCAGCGTGCCTTTTGGCTTGCCGGTTGTGCCTGATGTGTAAATCACATACGCCAAGTGATCCGGTCCGGCTGCCGTCACCAGATTCGAGCTATCCCCGCTGTTCATTCGTTCGTCATTCAGCAGTAAAATCTCTCCGGCAAAGGATACACGATCTTGTAAATGGGTCTGTGCCAGCAGAACCTTTGCTCCTGAATCCTCCAGAATATAGCGGATGCGTTCCTGCGGGCTGTCCGGATCCATCGGCACATACGCACCCCCGGCTTTCAGGATCGCTATAATCCCCACGATCATTTCCAGAGAACGTTCTGCCAGAATCCCCACAGGCTGGTCAGGCTGCACGCCTTCGCTTCTTAAAATCCGCGCCAGGCGGTTGGCCCGCTCATTCAGCTCACGGTATGTGAATCTGCTTTTCTCGTAAACTGCGGCCGTATGTTCCGGCGTGCGCTCCGCCTGCTCCTCGAACAATTGGTGAATTGTTTTGTCCCTTGGGCAGTCTATCGCCGGTTGGCCCCATCTCTCCACAATCTGCTCTTTCTCCTTCGCGGTGATCATCTCCAGCGATGAAAGCGGCGCCTGCGGGTCATTCGCAATCTCCTCGATCAATTGGATGAAGTGCTTTGCCATGCGTTCCGCAGTTTCCTGCTTGTACAGCGCTGACGCGTAACTGATCATACCTGTAATTCCGTCTTCTTCTTCTGCCGCTTGGAACGTCAGGTCGAACTTCGCCATCGCATGGTTGTCCGGATAAGGGGTAAAACGCACATCATCGAGGTTCAATTCTCCCCGTTCTGTGTTTTGCCATATGAACATCGTGTCAAACAGCGGATGGCGGCTGAAATCCCGGGACACATTCAGCTTGTCCACCAGTTCGTCGAATGGATACTCCTGGTTTTCGTACGCTTTTAATGTATGCTCTTTGACTTCCTGCACGTATTCCCGGAATGTTTTTTCCCCGACCGGATTCGTTCGTATCGCCAGCGTGCCCACGAACATGCCGATTAAGCTTTCCAAATCCGAATGGGTTCTTCCGGCAATCGGGCTGCCTACTACGATGTCTTCTTGCCCGCTGTATTTGGCAAGCATGGTCGTATAAGCAGCCAGCAGCACCATGTACAGCGTGCTTTCGCTCTTCACCGCCAAGCCTTTCAGCTGTTCCGTCAACTCCGGTCCGATAACAAACTCGATTTGTCCTCCTTCAAAGCTCCGCGCAGCCGGTCTTCCGTAGTCGGTTGGCATATCCAGCACTAGAACCTCTCCGCTGAACACATCCAGCCAGTACGCTTCCTGTTTCTTCATCCGTTCGCTTTGCATATCCGACAGCTGCCACGCCGCATAATCTTTATACTGAACCCTTAATGGCGGCAATTCTTTTCCTTCATATAATGAAACGAACTCTTCAATCAAATTCTTGATAGATACGCCGTCTGAAATGATATGATGCATGTCAAACAGCAGCAAATGGCGGTCTTTTGCAAGCTCGATCAGTCCTACCCGCAGCAGCGGTGCTTTCTCCAAGTCAAATGCCCGCACAAACCCATGAACGAGGGCTTCCGCCTGTTCTTCTTTCGCCTGAGTGAATTCCACTGCAAATGGGACGTCGTCATAAATCCGCTGCACCGGTTCTCCATCTATCAGTTCAAAGCCGGTACGCAGCGTTTCATGGCGCTGAATCAGCTTGCGGATCGCCTTCTCGACAAGTTCCCGATCCAGAGCTCCATCGGCTCTCATGACACTCGGCATGTTGTAGCTCAGTTCTCCGCCTTTCAGCTGATTCAAAATGTACAGCCGTTTTTGCGCCGAGGAGACGGCATAGTATTCTTTTGCGTCAACGGTCGGGATAGATGTATATGCTGTGTGTTTCATTCCGGTAATCGTTTCTGCCATTTCTTCAATTGTTGGCGATCGGAACACTTCCCGCAGCGGCAGGCTGACCCCCATCTCTTTGTGCAGTTTCGCTGTCAGAGTCGTTGCCCGCAGCGAGTGACCGCCGATGTCGAAGAAGTTGTCTTTCACGCCGATACGCGGAAGTCCAAGCACCTCTTTCCAGATATGCGCCACCTGCGCTTCCGCCGCTGTACGGGGAGCAACGTATTCGCCCCCCGTTTGCACGCCTCCTTCTGGTTCTGGCAATGCTTTGCGGTCGACTTTTCCGTTTGCCGTGAGCGGAATCGATTCAACAAAAGCCCATTTCACGGGAATCATATAGTCAGGAAGGTTTTTGGCCAGATCTTTCCGTAATGCTGAAGGATCAGTCGCTTTTGAGACGCTGCAGTACGCGCACAATTCATTTTCACCCAAAGCGTTTTTTTGAATAAGGACCGCTGCTTCTCTCACCGCCGGGTGATTGGCCAATATGACCTCAACTTCTTTCGGTTCGATCCGGTAGCCCCTTATTTTCGCCTGATCATCAATGCGGCCGAGGTATTCGATTTGCCCGTCCTCACGCAGCCTTGCCAAATCTCCGGTGCGGTACATAACGGCTCCCTCTCTGAACAGATCAGGCAAAAATTTCTCTCCCGTTAAAGCCGGGTTATTCACATAGCCTCTCCCGGTATTTGCTCCGGAAATATACAGTTCTCCCGCAATGCCCAAGGGCTGAAGCTGTTTGTTCTTGTTGATGACATACATATTGTTATGGCATATCGGTTTGCCGATCGGCGGATATTCAGGAATATCATCTCCCGGTTGAATGGTATACGTCGACACTACATGGGTTTCTGACGGACCGTAATGATTGTGCAAATGCAAGCCGTGTGTGCGGAGCACTTGCTGAAATAAACGGGACACTGTCAATTGTTCTCCTGCTGTAATCAAATGCTTCACACAGCGCGGAAATGAATATGCATAGCTCTCTTCGTTAAAAAGCATTTTGGCAAAAGCAGTCGGGAAAAAGACGATGTCCGTCTGATGTTTATTAATAAACGAAAACAGCTGAGCCGCGTCCCGCTTTATTGATTCAGGCACGATGTGGAGTGTGCCGCCGCTGAGCAGGGCTGAAAACAGCTCTTGATAGCAGACGTCAAATGCCGGAGATGCGTATTGAAGCACATTGGTTTTGAAATCGATGCCTGAGTTTGTAAATTGGTCATACAGCAAATTGGCCATATTTCTATGTTCAAGCAGCACACCCTTCGGTTTCCCCGTCGTTCCTGATGTATAAATAACGTAAAGCAGATCCTCCGCCGTGTTTATCGTCTGCACATTGCTCCCGTCCGGTTCTGTCTCCGCTTCTTCTATGAATGTGACAATCTGCGTTGCTGCCTCGGGGACTGACCGGTCTTTCTCTGTCACAAGATGAGTGCAGCTGCTGTTTTCAATGATATAGCGGATTCGTTCGGCAGGATGGCTCGGATCAATCGGAACAATGGCACCGCCCGCTTTTAAAATGCCTAAAACTGCAACGGCTAATGATGGTGAACGCCCGGCGATCACAGCCACCGGCTCCTGATGCTTCACACCTCGCTTACGGAGAAGCCGCGCCAGTTTATTGGCCGTTTCGTTCAGCTCTTTGTAAGAAATCTCCGCCCCTTCGTATTGAATTGCGATTTCTTGCGGCGTTTGTGCCGCCTGGCGTTCAAACATAGTATGAATCGTTTCGTATTCAGGCTTCTCTGTTCCCCCGGAAAGCGGAGTGAGCAGCTGTTCTTTTTCCTGCTGCGTCAGAAGTTCCATTTCTTCTATTTTGACAGACGGCAGCTGCAATACTTGCTGCATAAGCTGTTCAAAATGTCCGCGAATCCGCTCTGCCTCTGATTGTTCATATTCATTTCGGTTAAAACTAAAATGAACGGTGAGTTGTTCGCCAGGGATGACAACTACATTAAAATCGTAATGAGTGTGTTCTTCTATATGGAAATTCACGATATTTAAATCCGCAGCATCATGGCCCTCTTCAACTTGCTGCCCTATCGGATAATTTTCAAAGATCATGATATGATCAATTAAGTTTTGCTTTTGTTCCGTTTGGGCCTGAATTTCGTATAAAGGATAAGTATCATATGCTTGGGAAGCCAACGCTTTTTGTTGAACCATTTGCATCGTATCAGCAAAAGTGCTGTCCTCATCGCAGCGGATGCGAACCGGAATCGTATTGATGAACAGGCCGATCATCTGTTCCACATCAGGAATTTCCGCCGGCCTTCCCGACACGACACTGCCGAAGACAACGTCTGCGGACCCGCTGTATTTCTGTAATAAAATTCCCCATAACGTTTGGATCAACGTATTTAACGTAACCTGATGCTGATTTGCGATCTGCTGTAATTGTTTTGTCTGTTCGTGATCAAATCGGCAGATCACATTGGCATAGGCGTATTCTTTTTGTTCATGCTGCGCTATTTTATGAAGAAGCGTGGTTTCACCTTTATATCCTTCAAGATACCCGCTCCAGTACCGCTTTGCCGCTTCCTGATCTTGGCGGCCAAGCCACTCGATATAGTCGCTGTAAGGAGCTGCCGATGGCGGTTCTGGTTCCCTGCCTTCCTGTAAGGCGCTATAATGATCAAACACTTCCTTCGTGATAAGAGACAGGCACCAGCCATCCATCACAATATGATGGAAGCTCCAAATCAAATGATATTTGCGGTCTTCCATCCGGAAAATCGCTATGCGCATCAGCGGATCCCGAGCCAAGTCAAATCCTTTTGCCTTATCTTCTCTTTGATAGGCTGCGATTGCATCCTCTCTCAGGTGCTCCTCTATATCACGCAAATCTGTAAAATGAATTTGCAGTGTTTGCGTTTTATAGACAATTTGTAAAGGCGTATCGTTCCAGCCGCTGTAAAAACGGGTTCTGAGCACGGCGTATGTTTCAAATAATCGTTCAAGGCTTGCTTTAAACCAATCAATCTTTAACTCTCCCTGCAAATCAAACGATGCTTGTTCAAAATAAGAACTTGAGGCCTCGTCCAGCAGGCTGTGGAAGAGCATTCCTTTCTGCATCGGAGTGAGCGGATACACGTTTTCAACCTCACCTGCATGCGGCAGTTGAATGAGGAGCTGATCCAATTCGTCAATGGACATGCCTTTTAACAAAATATCGCTTGGCGTCAGTTCCGATTGTTCTTTATGAACGCAATGCGTAATGATGGTCCGCAGGCGGCTTTGAATCGTTTCCGATAACCGCATGATCGTTTCTTTTGCGTACTGTTTGCTGCTGTAGCTGATCGTAAGCTTCAGCCGGCCCTCGGTGATCATTCCGTTTATATTCAATACATACGGTCTTTCTTGATTTCCGCTTGAGTCTGAACCGCAAGAATAAGAAGATAATTGAACCCCATGCTGCTGTAAATCTTGGTCAAACTGTCCAAGGTAGTTAAAGCTGATCTCAGGATTGAGTTCCGATGGCATTCCGCCGCTTAAGTACCTTGCTATTCCATATCCGATCCCTTTATGCGGAATTTGGCGCAATCCTTCTTTGGTCGTCTTGATATAATCAGAGATTTCTTTGCCCGGCTGCGCGTGCAGCACAACCGGATACAGACTTGTAAACCACCCGACCGTGCGGGAGATATCTATATCTTGTATAATCTGTTCTCTGCCGTGTCCCTCTAAATGAATCGGAATTTGTGCCAGTCCTGACCAATGCGATATGGAAAGACCGAGAGAAGTTAAAAGCAAATCGTTTATTTCCGTGTTATAAGCGCGATTCGCTTGTTTTAATAGCAGATCCGTTTCCTCTTTCGTCCATTCCACAGTTGCTGTTTCACTGTCTTTTGCAGTTGTAGGGGTTTCATGAAAATCTTTAGGCAGCGGTTTGACTTCGGTTTGTTCGATCTTTGTCCAATATTCCTGTTCTTGTTTTATGGTTTCACTTTGCGCGTATTCTGAAAGTCTCTTAGCCCATAATTGGAAAGAGTTTGTTTTTTGCGGCAGTTGAATTACTCGCCCGTTCTCGGCTTGCTTGTAGCCGCTAACGATATCTTCCAGTAAAATGCGCCATGAAATCCCGTCTATAATCAAATGATGGATGGCAATGAGCAGATGATCTCCATTTGCGCATTGAAACAACCCGGCTTTCATTAACGGCCCATCACTTAAACGCATACTGCTTTGTATCTCATCAGCCTTGGCTTCAATTGTACGGCCCGGATCGGGATCTTCTTTCAGATTCAGGACTTCTAAGTAGTACAGTCCGCTTTGGGCGATTTCTTCATTCTGTGCCTCACAGCCATTTTCCGTAGTCCGGAACGTCATGCGGAGCGCATCGTGATGTTCAGCAAGCTTTTGCAGGGTTTGACGAAGCTGCGTTTCCTGAAAACCTTCCGGCGCATGCAGCATGACGGCTTGATTATAATAATGCTGATCTGTTGTTGTTTGTTCGAAAAACCAATGCTGAATAGGAGTCAGGCTGACTTTTCCTTTGACCTCACCTTGATCGGCTATACGCAGATTCTGCTTGATATGCGGACTCAATTCTGCAATTGTTGCATATTGAAACAAGTCTTTGATTTCCATTTTGTATCCTTGCTGATTTAATCTGGAGGATACTTGAATGGATTTAATAGAATCTCCGCCAAGATCAAAGAAATTATCAAGAATACTGACGTTTTCAGCGCCTAATACCGATTCCCAGGCAGAAACTAATATTTCTTCCGCTTTTGTTCGGGGAGCTTTATACTCTGCTCTGTCCTGCAGCTCGAAATTCGGAGCCGGCAGCCCTTTTTTGTTTATTTTTCCGTTAGAAGTTAAAGGCATTTCATCAAGCTCAATAAAATAAGCCGGAACCATATAACTTGCAAGGGTATGAGACAATTGTTTCCGGAGCCGGGCTGCCGTTGTTTGCCCGCCGCTCACGTAATATGCACACAATTGTTTAAACCCGTGGACGTCCTCTCTGGCTGTAACGACAGCTTCCTTGATCGCTTCTTCTTGAAGCAGTGCCGCCTCGATCTCGCCTAATTCGATACGATAGCCTCTGATTTTCACTTGTTCATCTATTCTGCCCGCATATTCAATGTTTCCGTCCGCCAGCCACTTCGCCAAATCTCCGGTCTTATACATCTTCGCTCCGGGTTCAAACGGGTCATCGACAAATTTCTCTGCTGTTAATTCGGGACGGTTCAAATATCCTCTTGCCACACCGGCGCCGCTGATATAGATCTCTCCCGGCACTCCGATCGGTGCGGGTTTCATATTCTCATCAAGAACGTAAATGCTCGTGTTTGCCGCAGCGGTTCCGATCGGTACCGATTCCCGTCTGTCCTTTGCGGCATCGTAACGGTAAATCATGCAGCCGACAACGGTTTCCGTCGGTCCGTACTCATTGCATATTTCAATCCGGCCTTCGAACTGTTCATGAATGCTGCGGGCTAACCGGGTGCTTAAGTTTTCCCCTCCCACAATCATTCTTCTGACAGCCGTTTGATCGGCAATGTTCATTTCTTTCAAGACCTGCAAATGGGCCGGGGTCAATTTAATGATATCCACCCTCGGGTCACGCACAATCGATTCAAGCAGAGCTGTTTTATCCTCTCCGTCATAGACGATGATTGCATTGCCTGTGACAAGCGGCGTGAAAATAGAAGTCACCGTCAGATCAAAAGAAATTGACGAATACAATGGGAAGTTGGCTTTCTCGCCTTTTACATAAACTTCTTTCGCCCACCAAATATAATTGGTCAAGCCTCCGTGCTCGATTAATACGCCTTTTGGCCGGCCTGTGGAACCTGACGTATAAATGACATATGCCAAATGGCTCACATCATTTATCGGAGCAAGGTCAGAGCCATCTTGGTGATAAGAACTTTCATCATCAAGTAAAACCGTGACGCCTTCATAGGCAAGCTGTTTCCTGACGTCCCGCTGCATTAAAACGATTCCGGCTTGGGAGTCATCCAGCATATACCGGATGCGGTCTTGCGGATATTCCGGATCTATAGGGACATAGGCTCCGCCTGATTTTAAAACGGCAAGGATTCCGACCACCGATTCGATGCTGTTTCTTGTGATGATGGCTACAGGCTGATCCGTCTGCACTCCTTTCGCTCTTAACGTTCGCGCCAGTCGGTTGGCCCGCTTATTGAGCTCTCCGTACGTGAGCTGCCTGTCCTTATCAATGACGGCTGCTTGATCGGGCGTACGCTGCGATTGCTCTTCAAATAATTGATGAACCGGCGTCTGCGGAAACGGCGCGGCCGTGTCGTTCAGCGTCTGCAGAAGGGTTCTTCTTTCGCCTTCCGTTAACAATTCCGCTTGATCCACCCGGATATCCGCATTTGTCACGACTTGATGCAGGATTTGCATGAAATGTTCCCGAACCCGCTCTATGCTTGCCCGATCATACACATTTGCATTGTATTCAAAAGAGATGTTCATCTCGTCGCCCGGTATAACGGTCAAATTAAAATCGTAGTTGGTCTGTTCTTCCATTTGTACGTTGGAAATTTTGATGGATGTTCCGTTCTGACGGCCTATACTTTCCATATACTGATCAACCGGATAATTTTCGAATATCATTAAATGTGTAATTAAATCTTGCTTTTGCGTTGTACGCGCTTGAATATCGTACAGCGGGTGCGTCTCAAATTGTTGAGACGCTACAGCCCTTTCCTGCGCCTCTTTCATAAGCTCAGCAAACGTTGTCCCGGCTTCACACCGGAACCGGACGGGGATGGTGTTAATGAATAAGCCGATCATGGTTTCCACGTTTGGAATTCCAGCAGGTCTTCCGGATACAACACTTCCAAACACAACGTCCCGGCTACGGTTATATTTCTGCAGCAAAACCGCCCATGCCGTCTGCAGCAGCGTGTTCAGCGTGACATGATGCTTGCCTGCCGTCCGCTTCATTTTCGAAGTGAGATCGGAGCTTATGTCACACGTCACTTTTTCAGGAACGTATCGTCCGTTTTCCGCTGCATGGTGATCCTTAGGAAGGCTGGTTTGCTCCTCATATCCCTCCAAGTACTGATCCCAATAAGCCGCGGCCTCTTTCGCATCTTGCCGGCCGAGCCATTCAATATATTGACTGTACGGAGTAATTGATGATTGTTCAGGCTGCTTTTGCTGAAGCAAGGCAAAGTAATTCTCGAATATTTCTTTTGTAATCAGCGGCAGGCACCAGCCGTCCATCAAAATATGGTGGAAACTCCAGATAAAACGGTATGTCTTTTCATCCGTACGAAGGATGAATAACCGCATTAACGCGCCTTTTTCTAAGTCGAACCCCCGCATCTTATCTTCTCTGGCATATTCCTGAATCATCGCTTCTTTTTGTGATTCCTTCATCTCTCGTATGTCATTGAATTGAAAACCGATTTTTTTCGTTTTGAATATGATTTGGAGGGGCTGATCCTTCCAGCCTCTGTAAAAATTCGTGCGGAAAATATCATATTTTTGCGATAAGCCGTCCAAGCTTTTTGAAAATGAATCAATCTCCAGATCTCCATGCAGATCAAACATCGTTTGCTGAAAATAAGCACCTGAATTCGGATCAAATAAGCTGTGAAACAGCATGCCCTTCTGCATCGGCGTTAATGGATAAATATTTTCCGCTTCGCCTAATTCACGCGTCTGCTCCAAAAGCTGTTCCAGTTCGTCGATTGAGATATCTTTTAACAGGATGTCACTTGGTGTGAGAGAAGTCTGCTGCCGGCTTACGCAATGCGCAATGACTTCTTGCAGACTTTCTTTCAACCCCCGGGCAAATTGCGCCATAGTAGATCTTTCGTATTGTTTGCTGCTGTAGCTCAGTGTCAGTGATAATGTCCCTTCGGCAATCATGCCGTTCAAATCAAGCACGGCCGTTCTCTCTTGGTTTTCGTTCATTGATAACCCTGTGGAAAAAGGCGAGATGCGCAAAGCCTGATGCTTCAGGTCTTGGTCAAATTGTCCCAAATAGTTAAACGATATCTCCGGATTCAGCTGCAGGCTGTCGGCTTCCGGATACCCGGATATATATTTGATGATGCTGTAATTCATTCCTTTGTCAGGGATGCGGCGCAGCCCTTCTTTTACGATCTTGATCCGCTGCGACAGGTTTTTTCCGGCTTCCATTCTCAGGACGACAGGGTACTGGCTTGTGAACCATCCTATCGTGCGGGAAATGTCAGCATCCGGAATAATTGGTTCTCTCCCGTGGCCTTCCAAATTCACGACAATGTCTTCCGTGCCTGTCCACTTGTGAACAGCCAGCCCTAATGAAGTCAGCAGCAGATCGTTGATATCCGTGTTGTAGGCGCGGTTCGCTTGTTTTAATAATTGCTCCGTTTCCTCTTTTGTCCATTGAATCGTCACTTCTTCGCTGTCTCTTAATAACGATCCTTCGCTGATAGTGTCCTTAGGCAATGGCTGAGGCTTTATACTTGAAAGCTCAGTCCAATACGCAATCTCCTCTTCCATATCGGTTTCCGCCGCATATTTGGACAATTGATCGGCCCAGAATGGAAACGAGTCTGTTTTTTGCGGGAGCTGGATCGTTTGTCCGCGTTCTGCCTGCTCATATCCGCTTGCAAAATCTTCGAGTAAAATACGCCAGGATACTCCGTCAATCAGCAAATGATGAATTGCAATCAGCAAATGATCTCCGTCCGGACATTGGAACAAACCGAGCTTCATCAATGGCCCTTTGTCTAATACCATGCTGCTTTGAATCTCATTCGCTTTATCGGCAATCGCTTGAGCCGGATCGGTTTCCCCTTTATAATTCATCACTTCCAGATGGTATAGTTCACTTTCATCTGTTCCTGTAATTCGCGGAGCATATCCATCCGGCGTTTTTTCAAAAATCATCCTCAAGGCATCGTGATGCGACGCGATCCGTTCCATCGTCCGGCGAAGCGGGCCCTCTTTAAAGCCTTCCGCCGAATATAACATGACGGCCTGATTGTAATGGTGTGCATGCGGCATTTTTTGATCAAAAAACCAATGCTGTATCGGGGTCAGCTTGGTTCCGCCATTCACTTCTCCTTGATCAGCCACCCTGCTGACCGGCGCTACAAACTGACTAAGTTCAGCAATCGAGGGGTGTTTAAACAAATGCTTCATATCAACCTTGTATCCGGCTTGATACAATCTGGATGACACCTGAATTGATTTAATCGAATCTCCGCCAAAATCAAAGAAATTATCCAGAATTCCTATACGTTCTGCTCCTAATACTTCTTGCCAGATGGACGCCAGCAGTTCTTCTATTGTATTCCGCGGGGCTATGTATTCGTTTTCCGCCCGCGTATTTTCGTCAGCAGCAGGCAAAGCTTTCAGATCAATCTTCCCATTGGAAGTGAGCGGAATGCGTTCCAAAGGGATAAAGCGGGAGGGAATCATATAATTCGGCAGTTCCCGGGATAAGTCTTCTCTGAACTGCGCAGCGGTCAAAGAAGGCTCGCCGACATAATAGGCATACAATTGTTTGGCCCCGTCTGCGTCTTCCCGCGCGACGACTGCGGCTTCACGAACGTTTTCCAGATTGAACATGGCTGCCTCTACCTCGCCGATCTCAATCCGGTAGCCGCGAATTTTCACTTGATGATCAATCCGCCCTAAATATTCAATCCGTCCATCTGGCAGCCATCTGGCGAGATCCCCTGTCTTATACATCTTTTGACCAGGGACATGCAGATGCTCCACAAATTTTTCCTCCGTCAATTCAGGCCGATTGAGGTAGCCGCGGGCCACTCCCGCTCCTCCGACATACAGTTCTCCCGGTACGCCGATCGGCTGGATTTGATGGTGCGCTCCTAAAATATAAGCTTGATGGTTGGCCACCGGGCTGCCGATTGTGATCTGTTCATCAGCGGACTGAACAGGGTGAAATGTAGATACCACGCTGTTTTCTGTCGGTCCGTATTCATTATTGATCCGAATGCGAGGCTGCAGAGAATGCAGCTTCTCAACTGTATCTGTTTCCAGCTGCTCACCGCCTACAACAACATGCTGAACATGGATGAAGTCCTCTCTGTTCATCTGTTCGATCATCGTTTTCAGAAGACGGGGAGAAGTTGAGAAATGGGTAATTCTTTCTTGTTTTATGGCATTTTGAATGGCGAAAGTTTCTTTATTCTCTTCATTAGGCAAAAGGTGCAAAGTTGCTCCTGAGATGAGCGGGCCGAAGAAGTTTAAAATGAACGCATCAAAAACATACGGGTACAAGACAAGCACGCGATCCGCCGGGGAATGCTTGAAAAACGCCTTCTTCCATTGGAGCGAATTCACAATGCCGCTGTGTTCAACCATGACTCCTTTCGGCTTTCCTGTTGTACCCGACGTATAAATGACATAGGCTAAATGGCTGTGTCCCGCTACTGGTGATAACAATGAGCAATCGGCATGGTATGATGTTTCATCATTCAAATCGATCACCGGGCCGTCAAAGGCGAGACTGTTTTTTAAATGATGCTGAACAAGGAGAACGTCTGCATCCGCATCATGAAGCAAATATTGAAGCCGCTCTTTTGGATATTCAGGATCCAGGGGCACATAAGCGCCCCCTGCCTTCCAAACGGCTATAATGGATACGATCATCTCTAAAGAACGATCAGCGAGAATGGCGACTAACGTATCGGGTTGAACCCCGCAATTACGCAATGTTCTTGCCAAACGGCTCGCCTTCTCATTCAGTTCCCTGTACGTCAAATGGTCGTTTTTAAACTTGACGGCCGCATGTTCAGGCGTTCTTTCTGCCTGCTCTTCAAATAATTGATAGACTGTTCTGCTCCCGGAGAAATCTGCGCCGGTGTCGTTAAAATCAAACAATAGCTTCTGTTTTTCCGCTTCCGGTAAGATCTCTGCCGTATGGATCGCGGCTTGAGGCTGAAACAGGATCACAGACAGCAGCTGATCCAAATGGGATACAATTTGATTGATATAGCGCTCATCGTACAGATTGCCGTTATAAAAAAGCTTCAAATGAATCCCGTTGTTCTCCAAGTCAAAGTGAAACAGCGTATCGGTTGCAGTATCTTCTTTAAATTGCAAGGAATGAATTTCGTTAAGCGAAACGACGGTATGAATCAAAGGCATATGCTCGTCATTGTATTGCACGCTCAGATGCCGGACCATTTTTCTAAACGGCAGGTTTTGATTTTTCAGAGAATCATTAACGGCTTCTTTCAGCTGCCCGAATACGGTTTTAAATGTGCTCTTGTTTGAAAGCGTATTTTTAAAGAGAACAATGTTGTTAACGGCTGACTGGCCGGCTTTTTGCTTCGATACCGTTGGAATGCCAAGAATCAGGCTCGTTTGATCCGTATATTTATACAACAAGCATTCAATACCCGCCAATAAAATCAGATAGGCCGCCATATCGGAATGATTCGCCATTGTCATGATTCTTTGAGATACTTCCGGAGATAAGGAACGGCTGATGCATTTTTCCTGGTAGCCGGTACGGGCCAACGACGCTTTATCCGCTGCTTTAAAGTAAGGGAATGCGCTTAGGCCGTCTTCTTCATCAAACAGGTTTTCCCAGTACGTTTCTTGGTTTTTAAATACCGACATTGGAGCACCTCATTTTATATAATTTAAAGAAATAATGCTTTTCCCTAAAAGTTCAATTGAATAGAATCAAGCGCGTTCTCTTCTTCCTCATTGCTGCCGCTCAATCCGATATGTTCGATTAGAATGCTTGGCTGTTCCAAAATCGCCGATAGGATGTGTAAGTAGTCGTTTGATAAAATCTCGATTCTGCTTTTCTTAAACAGTTTTTTCGTATATTCAAACAGTCCGTGATAGTTGTCACGGTCCGCCTGAATCGACAAGGTCAAATCAAATTTGGCAACCGGATGATGAAATGGATACGGCTTGATTTGAAGGGAATCGAAAGTCAATTCAGCATGATCGAGATTCTGCAGCACAAACATCGTATCGAATAAAGGATTGCGGCTTGAATCTTTTGGGAGATGCAGATGCTGAATTAATTCTTCCAATGGATAGTCTTGATTTTTATAGGCGTTCAGCATGTTTTCTTTTACTTCGTTTAAGTAGGCATCAAATGTTTTACGGCCCGCCGGGTGATTGCGAATGACTAACGTATTGACGAACATTCCCACGACCGGCTCTACATCTAAATGAGTCCGCCCGGCAGACGGCGTTCCTACGATAATATCTTCTTGTCCGCTGTACTTGGATAAAAGAATCGTATAGGCTGCCAATAAAATCATATACAGTGTTGCTCCTGTGTCTTCTTCCATTTGGCTTAAACGCTGTTTCAAGTGTTCGGGTATAAGAAATTCAAATGATTCGCCTTCGTAATCGCGTATGGCAGGCCGCTCATAATCCGCAGGCATATCCAGTACAGGAATATCACCGTGAAACTGATCCAGCCAATACGCTTCCTGGCTCTTGATGATCCGTTTCTGAATGTCCGATTGCTGCCAAACTGCAAAGTCTTTATATTGAATAGAGAGCGGGTCTGGTTCGTTCCCCTCGTAGATTCGGCTTAAATCTTTCATCAGAATATTGACGGACACGCCGTCAGAAATGATATGATGCATATCAACCACAAGCACGTGCCGCGCAGGTTCAATTTCAATCAGTCCGGCCCGCATCAGCGGCGGTTTGGCTAAGTCAAACGCTTTGATGAAATCAAGCACACGGTCTTCCGCCTCTTCTTCGCTAGCTTGAATTCGTTCTATCGTAAAGTCGACGTTCTGATGAATACGCTGTGCCGGCTCGCCTTCATATAAATCAAAGCTGGTACGCAACGCTTCATGACGCGCGATTAATTTTCGGAAAGCGGCGTTTAACCGTTCGGGATCGATCGTCCCTTCCACATTCATGGCACCCGTCATATTGTAAGTCAGCTCGCCGCCTTCTGTGTGACTTAACAAATACATCCGCCTCTGAGCTGAAGAAACCGGATAATATGGCATTTCCTTTGCAGCCGGAATCGGTACATATCGATTTTTGTCCATGTGTAACGCCTTGTCAGCCAATTGTTCAATGGTAGGAAACTTGAATATGTCTTTGAGAGACAGATTCACATCCAGCTCTTTGTGAATTCTGGCGGCTAAGGCAGCCGCTCGGATGGAGTTGCCTCCGAGATCAAAGAAATTATGTTTGATCCCCGCATGGCTTATTCCGAGCACTTCCTTCCATAAATCTGTCAGTTTGGACTCCGTCTCATTACCCGGCGGAACATATTCAGCTGTCTGCTGCAGGCTCGCTTCCGGTGCAGGCAGTGCCTTACGGTTTATTTTCCCGTTGGATGTTAACGGCATATGCTCCAGATGGACAAAATAGGTCGGAACCATGTAGTCCGGAAGCCCCGATGACAATTGTTCCCTAAGCTGCGCAGCCGCTATAGGCTTGTCGCTTACGTAATACGCGCATAATTGTTTTAAGCCGTCTTCTTCTTCTTTCACTGTAACCGCGGCTTTTTGCACCGCTTCCGCGTTATGCATTGCTGCTTCAATTTCACCAAGCTCGATTCGGTGTCCCCTGATTTTGACTTGTTCATCAACGCGCCCAATATATAAAAGATTTCCGTCCTTCAATCGCTTAGCCAAATCCCCTGATTTGTACATCTTCGCTCCCGGGACATACGGGTTTTCAACAAATTTCTCTGCCGTTAAATCCGGGCGGTTCCAATACCCTCTGGCAACACCCGGTCCGCTGATATATATTTCGCCGATTACCCCGAACGGAACCAGGTTTCTGCTTGCATCGGCCACATAAATATCCGTGTTGGCAGCCGGGGTGCCGATCGGTACAAATTCCCGCTTGTCCCGTTCTGCGTCGAAGTGATAAATCATACATCCGACGACAGCTTCCGTCGGTCCGTATTCATTGAAAATGTCCAGCCGGCCTTTAAACTGCTCGCTGACACTTTTGGCCAGACGGGTGCTTAAATTTTCTCCGCCGACAATCATTTTCCGTATTGCGGTGCCGCCAGCGATATTCATCTCCTTGATAACGTGCAGATGTGCCGGGGTCAATTTGATCATGTCTATTCTTGAGTCCCGCATAATCTCAGAAAGCACAGCGCTTTTGTCTTCGCCGTCAAAGACAATGATGGTATTTCCCGTAACCAGCGGTGTAAATATCGAGGTCACAGTCAGATCGAAAGAGATGGAAGAGTATAATGGGAAGTTGGTTTTCTCACCTCTTACATAAACCTCTTTCGCCCACCAAATATAATTGGCCAGCCCCTGGTGCTCAATGAGTACACCTTTTGGATTTCCCGTGGAACCTGACGTATAGATCATGTAGGCCAAATCATGCGCATCGCTGTCCGATTCAAGATTCGAGTGATCCTCATGGTATGAGTTTTCCTCATCCAAAAGCACAATGTCACCATCATACGGTAATTGATCCAGCAGGCTGCGCTGTGTCAACACAACCTCCGCTCTTGAATCTCTCAGCATATATTGAATCCGATCTTCGGGATATTCAGGATCAATGGGCACGTATGCGCCGCCGGCTTTCAGAACAGCCAAAATTCCGACAATCAGCTCGATCCGATGCGGGCTGATGATGGCAATGAATTGATCCGCTTGTACGCCTTTTGTCCGTAACGTCCGCGCCAATCGGTTCGCCCGTTCATTGAGCTGTCTGTACGTATACCGCTCATTGCCAAAAATAACGGCTTCATGATCGGGACTCTGTTCCGCCTGCATTTCAAACCACCGATATACCGTTTCCTTATGCGGATACGGCGTCTTTGTGCCATTACACTCCGTCAGCAGTTGATGACGTTCGGTTTCAGACAGCATAGGAACGGAAGACAATGTCATCTCCGGCTGCTCAGCAAGGCTGTTTAAAATGGCGGTATAGTGTCTGGTGATCTGTTCAATGGTGTCTTTTGTGAATCGTCCAGGTTTATAATCAAAATGCATCTCTATCTGTTGACCGGCATCTTCGATCGTGAGCATCAAATCATATAAAGAGACCCCTGGATTTCGTTCTTTCACTTTAAATGTACATTCATTGTGCCGGATTTCATGAAATTCAATGTTTTGAAACACAAACATCGTGTTAAACAGAGACTTTCCGGTTGTTTCCCGCTGTACATTTAATTTCTCCACAAGCCGGTCGAATGGATAGTCTTGGTTTTCGAAAGCGTCAAGCGTCTGCCGCTTTACTTCTTCCAGATAATCCGTAAACGTTCTATTGGCGTGCGGCTTCGTCCGGATTCCAATGGTTTGTATGAAAATACCGATGATCCTTTCGATATCCGGATGATTTCTTCCTGAAGCAGGCGTGCCAACGACAATGTCTTCTTGTCCCGTATATTTATGAAGCAGCACATTATAGGCGGCCAGAAGCACCGTATAGAGAGTGGTTTCCGCCTTTTGTGCCAAGTCTTGAAGCGAACGGATGACATCCGGCTGTAAGGAGCATGTCACACGCTGTCCCTCAGAAGACCGTTCTGCCGCTTTTGAACCGTCTGTCGGCAGGTCAAGGATGGGAATTTCGTCTTGAAATTGTTCCAGCCAATATGTCGCCTGCCGCTTCATGGCATCGTCATTCAGCCGTTGGTTTTGCCATTCTGCGAAATCTTTATATTCAAATTCAATGTCCGGTAATGGTTTCTGATGATATAAAGCCAGCAATTCATTTGTAAGGATGTTGACGGAATAACCGTCCGAAATGATATGATGCATATCGATGAGCAGTTCGGCCTGCTCGTTTTCAATCTTGATCAGCTCCGCACGAACTAACGGAGCTTGGTCCAGGCGGAACGGTTTTACAAACCGGTCTGAATAGGCATCAAATTCATCCCGGCTCATTGTCCGGACATGAACGTTAAAATCAACTTCGTTTTCAAGTTTCTGAACGATATCGCCATCTATAATGTCGAAATACGTGCGAAACGCTTCGTGCCGCTGCATCACTTGTTGAAGAGATGAGATCAGGGCTTGCTCATCGTACTTCCCTGTTATTGATATGTGGCCGAACATATTTTGCGCCAGCTGATCCGGTTCCAGTTGGTGCAGGAAATATACTCTTTGCTGTGCCGGCGATGTCGGGTAATACGCTTTTTTCTCAGCAGTCTTCATCGGGAGGTGTACGACTTTCGTTTCGTTCTGAATGAAACGTGCTAATTCCTTAACAGTCTGGTGATTGAAAAATTGTCCGATGGAAACCTTTTGATGAAATGTCTTCTGAACTTTGGAAAGCATAAGCGTCGCCTGGAGTGAGTTTCCCCCCAGAGCCAGAAAGCGATCTGATCTGCCGACCCGTTCAAGGCCGAAAAGCTCCTCCCAAATCCGTGCCAGCTGCCGCTCCGTTTCATTTACCGGCGCCTCGTAGGCTTCAGTAAAATTTGCCGTATTGCTTGCTATTGAAGAGACCCGCTTCTGGTGTTCGGCGTAAAGTGCTTGTAAATCTTGCTGTTCTTCATCGGAAAACATCATCATGGCGTCAAGAGGGATTGAATCTCCCTCAACCATTTTTTGCAGCAATTTTGTAAAACCCGCTCCCCACTTTTTCATGATTTCCGGACTGATGACGTTCGTATTAAAGTCGAAATCAAGAACATATTCTTGATGCGCGTCTGTTATGTTAAGAAATAAATCGTACAGGGTGCATTTTACCGGGTATGCTACGGGCTCCGCCTCCGCCTTTCCGAAATGCAGCTTTCGAAAAGGTCTGTCTAAATTAAAGATAATACGCATATCCGGCACTTGATCGTGCGGAAGCTCTCTGGCCACCAGTGTCATCGGGACGGCTTGGTGCCGCATTGCAAGATTCACGCTTTCTTTCATGCTGCCAAGATAACCGGATAAAGTGCTTTCTGAAGAAGATGTGTTCTTCACCGGAATCATATTGACGCAATTTCCAATCAGATCATGCTGTTTCATATGCGATTGACCTGCAGCGGGGATCCCGATCACAAGGCCTGACTGTTTGGTAAGCCGGTGCAGAAAAAGATGAAATGCGCCCAGCATCGTCACAAATACGCTATTTTTCATCTGAATGCTTAATGATCTTAAAGCCTCGCTCAATGGCCGTCCAAGCCTGACGGTACACCGGTCTCCCTCATACCCGTTCGGATAACGGACAGAATCTGCGCTTGGCAGAATTGGCTGCTGTATCGGTTCAGAGAAATGACGCCGCCAATAACGGACCCCTTCTTCATACTGGCCGCTGTCAATCTGTGCCTGCTGCCAGTCTAAGTATTGGCGAAACGAAACATCTGCCTCTTTCGGTGAAATCGATTTTCCTTGTACTATTGCCGCGTAGTTGCTCTCCAGTTCTTGAACAAAAACGGCGATTGACCATCCATCGGCAATGATATGATGGAACGTGAGCACAATCAGATGTTCATTGTGAGCCGATGTAAGCACATGGATTCTAAACAAAGGCTTTTGTTCATGGAAATGAAACGGCCGCTTGGCATCTTCTGTCAGCCATTTTTGGATTTCCGGCTCCCGATGTTCATGCGGGAGACCGGTAAAATCAATGACAGGTATTTCTATATTCATCCGTTCCTGCACTTGCTGTACCTCGTCATCGGGATGAATCACCGTACGTAAAGCTTCATGACGGTCAACGATATGCCGGACGGCTTGTTTTAATGATGTATACTGCAGTTCGCCTTTCACTTTCAGCATAATGGACTGGTTTAAAGCGGCGGAAGCTTCATTCCCGTAATGGGATGCCATAACCAACTGCTTTTGTTCAGGTGAAAGCTCGCGCGTCCCGGACTTTTTACGACCTCCGCCATCAGGGGAATCCGGGCCTTCCGGAATAAATCCGCCTCGGCGAAGATCCTCCACCGTGTCTTTCACCGCTTGAATAATATTTTCGATATCATCCGCGGTATGCGCCACAGACAAGAAGCAGTTGCGTCCCTCCCATACATAGACCCCTTTATAGTTGAGATGGTAAAAGAACAAGTCATTATCAAGCGATGAGACAAACCGGAATAAAGAACCGAATCGAACCATGCGGATAGGCACTTGCGCTTGTTCGAAGCAGTGGTTCAGCTCATCGACCAGGTAGGCTGTTTTTTGATTAAGCTGCTCATACAGATGTTCTCCCTCGGTTTGTAAATGGCGAAGGACGGCTAATGACATCCTCATGGTAAGCGGGTGAGTATTGAAGGTGCCGGCCACAAACGTGCGTTTCGCCTCGTCTTGCGGGTAGGAATCGTCCCCATACTGCCAGGTACCCCCGTCGATCGCATTCATGAACTCAGCTTTTCCGGCAACTACCCCTAACGGCTGTCCGCCGCCGATGATTTTTCCGTAGGTCACTAAATCAGCCTGAATGCCGAACCATTCCTGTGCGCCGCCAAGACCGATCCGAAATCCGGTAATAATTTCATCCATAATCAGAGCTGTTCCGGATTGCTGCGTGATCGCCCGCAATTCTTTCAAAAATGCCTGCGGCTGCAAATCCGGTCTGCGGCTTTGTACCGGTTCCACCAGTACGGCTGCCAATTCATCACCAAGACTGCGGATCACATCCAGCGAATCGGGATTGTTGTAATGTAAAATAATCAAATCATCCATAAAGCTCTGCAATATGCCCGGAGCCAGCGGATTCGCAGACGCAGCCCCGCCTTTTGTGCCGGCAACCCCTAATACGCCGTCAAACGTCCCGTGATAAGATCCTGAGAACGCCACGACTTTCTTTCTTCCTGTTGCCGCCCGCGCCAAACGCAGGGCAACCATGACGGCCTCTGTTCCGGAATTATAGAAAGCGACCCTTTCCACTCCGGTACATGTGCGGATCCGGTCGGCAACTTCACCGGCGACATCTGACATCGGGCCCAACGGAGGCAATGATGAACGGGTTGAATCATCGATAACCTGTGTAATAAAGGAAGGATGATGCCCGAAAAGGTTAACCCCGAATCCCATGGTGATATCGATATATTCATTTCCGTCAATATCCCACATTTTAGAACCGTCAGAACGTTCGGCGATAATCGGGTATACGATTTCCTTCCAATACGAACGGAAGCTGGACAAATTGCGGTTGTTTGCATGAGCAAATCGGGTGTTGTCCGTATATTGTTTGGAACCTTTCGTTTTACCTGCGTATTTCTTGATGAAATCTTCTAAGTATTGTTTTTGCCGTGCGGTATAGTGTCCCTGATCATTCAGGTTCTGAGGCTGGAAAGGAACATAGGGTTTCGCTTCTTGAGCCGCTTTCTGTTCTGCATTGACGGTCGGAGGCCCCTGCTTGACAGAAGGAATTGATTTCTCTTGCGCTTTAGCGTATTCTTTCTCGTCGGAATGATGTCCGCTGTTTCTCAACAAATTAAAGCTATTTAATTGAGCTTGCAAGGCATCCTGAATTAATTGATTTTGAGATGCGATTATTTTTTCGAGCGTATGCTCTTGATGACCATCTCTGCGATCCGATTCAGGCTGCGCTTCTGAAATGACCTGTTTTTCCTGCGCCGGAACATTCTCTTGAGGCGGAGCGGATGCAAAGGACGATGGAACGGTATCAGCCAAGTAATCTATGACACTTTGAAGGTTGGTCAACGTATCAAAAAAACGATCCATCGGGATATCTACCCCAAATTCGTCCGCGATGGCTTTTTTGACCTGTGACAGCATGATAGAATCCATTCCGAGCCCGATAAAATGAGCATTCAGATCGAGTTCCTCTCCCCTGATCCCCGAAGCATTGCTGATTACAGTTTTCAGGAAGGATTCAATATGCGCCTTCGATTGATTGATATTCAATGCCGCTTCTCCTCTCTTTTCGCCCTCGTTTAAGCGCAACTGATCAGCTTCAGCCCAACATCGGCTCCGTTCAAACGGATACAGGGGCAATGGCGTCTTTTGTACAGTTTCACCGGAATACAGCGCGCGCCAATCGATAACGGCTCCTTGCACAAATAATTCGGCTGCGCGATTCAGCCATGTGATCCGTTCATCTTGCGTACGTAAACGCTGCTTAATCAGAGCGGCTGCTTGTTGATTCAGCTCTTCTTTATGAGCAGGCAGCATTTCCTTCATATTCTTGTAACCGATGTATACACCGGGAAGATTTCTGTCTCCCTGAATCAGGCGGGTCAGCTTATCCGATAATTCTTGCTTACCGGATACAATCATGGCAATGCCATGATCCAAATGAGCCCTGCCCGTACTGGCTGTATAGCAAATGGACTTTAATGAAGCTTGGCTGTCATCCGATACATATTGCCGGTACTGCTGTGCGAGTTCATAGAGTGATTTTTCAGTATGAGCGGATAAAACAAATAGGTGCGGCTCATGTTCATCCTCGGGTGCATACTCACTTTGAGAAATATATTCTTCCAATACCACATGAGCGTTCGTTCCGCTAAAGCCAAATGAGCTGACTCCGCCTCGCAGCGGCTCATCACCCGATGTGAACTCCGAAACTTCCTGATTCACATAAAATGGTGATGAGTGAAAATGAATGAGCGGATTAGGTTCATTAAAGTGCGCTAACGGCGGATTTTTCTTGTGATTCAGCATGAGGACAGATTTGATCAGCCCGACGATGCCTGCCGCTTCAAACAAATGACCGATGTTCGATTTAACTGAACCAATCGCACAAAATTGTTTTTTTGCCGTATACTTTTCAAACGCTTTACAAAGCCCGTTAAATTCAACCGGATCGCCGAGCTTCGTTCCGGTGCCATGCGCTTCGATGAAAGACAGTGTTTCAGGGGCAATGCCCGCGTCTTTCCAAGCCGTCTCAATGACCTCAGTCTGAGCTGCCGGATTCGGTGCTGTAATCCCGGCGGTTGTTCCGTCTTGATTCAGCGCGCTTCCCTTGATTACGCCGTAAATATGGTCTCCGTCGCGAACAGCATCCTGCAAAGGTTTTAGCAGGACTGCGGCCGCGCCTTCACCTGTGCCCGTGCCGTCTGAATCTTTACTGAACGTTTTCGTGTACCCGTCCGAAGATTCCATATCAAGTCCGATACAGATCGGCAAGAGCGATGTCCGGATACCGCCGGCAAGAGCCATTTCACAATCGCCGGACATTAAAGATTTACATGCCATATGAACGGCGGCAAGCGATGAGGAGCATGCCGTATCCACTGTGACCGCCGGCCCTTTTAAATTTAAGAAATAAGCGATTCGGCTGGCTAGCACGGAAGGGAGATTGCCCACGATATATTGATGAAGTTCCTCCGGATAATTCGCAGAAAGAAGACGTTCATAATCGTAGCCCACCTTCGAGTACCCCGCATATACCCCAACACGGCTCCCGTTCATGCTGCCGCCGGCATAGCCCGCATCTTCAATCGCATGCCATGCAGACTGCAAAAACAGTCTTTGGTTAGGGTCCATAAACTGAGCCGCTTTAGGAGCTAAACCGAAGAACGAATAGTCAAAGCGGTCGATTTCATCTAAATAGCCGCCCTTCACAAACTGACTCTCATTGAACTCGCTTTGGATGGACTTTAAATAATCAGCCGCATCTTTCAGCCGGGATTCGGGGTATTCTCGAATGCTGTGCTCACCTTTTTCAAGCAGATTCCAAAAATCACTTTTCGTTGACGCTCCCGGGACATTGAGTGACATCCCGATAATGGCGATATCTTTCGGTGTCACATGGCTTGGTTTCGCTGCCGCGTCCTGCTTGATTTCAGCCCGGCTTTCAGACAGATATGCCGCTAAATCAGTGATAGAAGGATACGTAAAGAGATCTGAAACGGCAAGCTCGCGTCCGAATTTCTGTTCTATGCGCTCGGCAATCTGCGATAACTGTAATGAATTTGCTCCCATATCAAAATAACTGTCAGCGAGGTGAACCTTTTTTCCATCGAGCACTTCGGAAAAGATAGACAGCAATTCCGTTTCTATCTCATGAATGGGTGTCTGTCCGGATGTTTCCGGGCTGCTCTCCAAACATTCATTGATGGCGGCAGACTCTGTTGAAAAATTCCCTGCCTCATACTGTCGGGCAAGTTCGTAGCGTTTAACCTTTCCGCTGGTTGTTTTAGGGAGTTTTCGGATCGGAAGGACTTCTTTTATGCTCCAGCCGCCCCGCTTGTACAAATGTTTTTTTATCTCTTTGACAAGCGGTGCAAATTTTTCAGGTGATTTTTTGTAAACAACAAAGAGCACGATTTCTCCGCTTTGCGTCTTTTGATCATATACACCGCAGGCGGCAACCCTTCCTAAGTCAACCTCTTCCATTTCAATCGCGACCCGTTCAATATCGTGCGGGTAGATATTTTTTCCGTTCACGAAAATAATGTCCTTTTCTCTTCCGGTTACGACTAAGTTACCACTTTCACTAATGAATCCGAGGTCTCCCGTTTTTACCCAGCCGTCAGAAGTCAGCGCTTTTTCCGTACTCTCGGGGTTGTTATAATACCCTTGCGTCACGTTGTCTCCTTTGATGTGGATATGGCCGATGATTCCATCTTCTACTCTTTCATTTGTTTCATCGGAGATCCGAAGCTGACAATAGTCAATAGGTTGTCCCACTTCGACGAATGAAGCGCAATTTTGGTCCTCTTTGCTGACTTTTACAGCTCTTTCACCGAGATTTAAATGATCGCGATGCAAATAAACGGGAACGAATTCTTCACCTAATTTAGAGAATGCTGCGCCGACCGACGCTTCCGCTAAACCGTAAACATTCAAAATGGCGGATCTTTTCAGATTGAATGGTGCGCATCTTTTCAAAAATTCGTCACACAGCTCCGGCAATATCGGTTCTGCACCGTTTGCGATGACCTTGATGTGGGATAAATCCCAGTCTGGTTCGTTTTTCAGAAATTTAAGGAAGTAGTTGTATCCGAAATTAGGAGAGGATAGAATACTGGCTTTATGTTCATGAGCTTTTTTCATCCAAAGAATAGGTCTGCGAATAAATAATTCTGTAGGCATCAGATTTTGATTGATTCCGGTTATGAAGGGAACAAGGTGGCAGGCGATGAGCCCCATATCATGCGTTAAAGGCATCCATGATAAGAAAGAGTCTTTCGAATGAACGGCTAGGGCATTCCCAATGGCACACGTGTTATGTATTAAGTTGTGATGCGTTAACATGACTCCTTTTGGATCTCCTGTCGATCCTGAAGAAAATTGGATAAAGGCGAGTTCATCCGCATCAGGTTTATAAAACGAAGCGGGGTAATCGTAGGTTTGATCTTGAATGATGTCAGATTTTTCGTTTAATTGATGATGGAAATCCTGTAAATCGTGTTCTGCAGCGTATTTCTTTATTTTGTCCAATACTTTTTCAGAGGCAATCAGAAACGGATGATTTAATATATTCCAAATGCGCCAGACCTTCAGCTTATGGTCATCATCTTCTCCGATACTGACCGGCACCGGGATCATTCCTCCTAATATACAAGCCCAGAAAGCAACGACAAATGATTTGTTTTCTTGGATTTGAAATACAATTTCCTGCTTCGGCTTAATGCCGAGATGCTGTAAATAGCCAAGATACCCTTGCGCCTCTGCAAACAATTGGCGGTAAGAGACAACCGTCTCGTTTTTATCAGATTCGATAAAACGGATCCCGCGATCAGAGATATTGCTTCTTTCCCGAATGACATCTACTAAGGTTTGGAATTGACTGGTATACATAGGTCCCCTCCTGGGCGCTTTATTTTAAAATCCGCAATTCTTCCCAAGCCGGAAGCTGTTTAGCTTCACAAATTAATTTGCATAAATGGATCGAATGTTCGAGTTCTTGTTCTGAAAGCACGTCTTCATGCCTTTTCATTCTCTCTTTCAGCTCTTGGATTTGCGTAAATAATGGCGTCGTCATATTGGAATAAGCCGCTGAATCCTTGTTGTAATTTCGCGCAATGACGGATTGAATCATCAATTTATTCAGTTGTTTTTTGCGTAAATGGACAATATGTTTCTTTCTTTCCGCTGAATTGGAAAGCGGGGGAACATCAGATGTCTGTCCTAAGGGATAAGGTACAATGTGATTCGTTGTTTTTCTCAGCAGACCGGCTAAGACATTGTTCGGACCCATTTCGATGACTTCTGTGACCCCATGTAAAAGCAAGTAATGCATCGATTCTGTCCATCTAACCGGCATCGTCATGTGCTGCTTGAGATGTTCGCTGATCGAATTTCCGCTGCTGTAAGGGCGTGCGGTGACATTTGAAATGATCGGCCATGCGGCATCCCGGAAGGAATACTGGTGTAATACAGTCTGGAATTGTTCGGAGGCTGATCGTATCATCGAACTGTGAAAAGGCGCACTGACATTCAAATAAGTGTATGCCGCACCCTTTTCCTCCGCCATCTTGATGACACGTTCCACAGCTTGCCGGTGTCCGGAAATCACATGCTGCTGTTCTGAATTCATGCAGGCTACTCCTGCCGGAAAGTCTTCCGTCGACACTTTCGAACATATTTCCTGCAAGGTTTGGAGAGAGAGGTGAGTCACGGCGGCCATCGCCCCCTGCTGCTGAGGATCCGCATTTTGCATAAGAATTCCCCGCTCCCTTACAAGTGTAACGGCATCCTGAAAAGAAAGGGCGCCGGCACAGACAAGCGCTGAATATTCGCCTAAGCTATGGCCTGCCAGGAAGCGGGGCTTCACCCCTATTTCCTGCATATACACTTGAAAAGCAATAACACTGACCGTTAAAATAGCGGGCTGCGCGTTCATTGTCTTTGTCAATTCATTCATATCTCCGTTAAAACACAGTTTTTTTACATCCAAGGAGATCGCATCGCTCGCTTCTTCAAACAATCTCTTTGCGAGCACAAAATCATTCCAAAATTGTTTGCCCATTCCTACAAATTGAGACCCTTGTCCAGGAAATAAAAAGGCAAGATTGTTCATGAGATTCCTCCGATCATATTGAACAGGGGATACAATATCCTACAAAATATCCCTTTATCTAACATCCTAGCATGATTATAACAAATGTGTATAGAATACTTTCGGAGGAGTTATTGTTCGTTTTCACAAACGAATTAGATATATTTATTCATAAAATAAAACATGGGGGTTTCCCCGAGAATCAGTCTTAAAGAGAGATGATGAAAGCCGGTGTGGAGCCTGTTACCGGCTCTTCTTCACTTAGGACGCGCTCTTCATGTTTCATATGTTTTAGGGCTATTGGCATTATTGTGTCAGAAATTACATATTTTCAGTTTATTGTAAAAATTCATTTGTATATCTGTGAAGGATTGTAAACTGATTGCGCTTGATTATAAATGCGGTGCAAGAGATGGATCTGGATGGGGAAAATCCGCAAGGGCGAAATACGCCGCAGAACATGTGAATGACCCAGACTGGATACCGATTGACGCAGTAATCGGCCTATTGAGTGAACAAGGTTTTCAGGCATAAAAAAACAGCCGTTCAGAGCGGCTGTTTTTTAAAAAAGTATAAGAACTATTGAGCGGTATACCCGCCATCCATGACTACGGCCTGACCTGTGACCCCTTTTGCTTTGTCGCTGGCCAAAAATACGGCGTAATCAGCGATTTCCTTCACTGACAGCAGCCGTTTTTGGGGAACGAGCGGAAAGATGACGTCCTCAAGCACCCGCTCGTACGGTACATTCCTTGTTGCGGAAATGTCCTTTAACTGATTGCGGACAAGCTGAGTGTCCACATATCCCGGACAAAGCGCATTGACGGTAATACCGTCAGCCGCGCCTTCAAGTGCGCCGACTTTCGTTAAACCGATGACGCCGTGCTTGGCGCTGTTATATGCTGCTTTCCCGTGAAAACCGATCAGTCCGTTGACAGATGCCATATTAATGATTCGACCGAATTGCTGTTTTTTCATCATGGGAAATGCATGCTTCATTGCGATAAATGGCGCGGTCAGCATGAGACGAATGAGCCGTTCAAACTGTTCGGTGGGAAATTCCTCGATGGGCGCGACATGCTGAATGCCGGCATTATTCACAAGGATATCAAGACGTCCGAATTGTTTCTCGACCGTCTGCAGCATGTCGGCCACTTGCTTTTCATTTGTTACATCGCATGTGATGCTGACTGCTTCACAGCCTTCATCTGTCAGTCTTGCCGCCGCTTCTTTCCCCGCTTGTTCGTTTACATCAGAGATGATGACGGCTGCTCCTTCACGGGCGAATTCTTTTGCGATTTCAAGCCCGATTCCTCCGGCTGCTCCTGTTACAACGGCTGTTTTTTCAATAAGCAATGAATGCATGGCGGCACCTCCTCATTTTGGTCTGACCCCGTTTTTTAACGACTGGCTGACAGTAAAATGACCTTCTGTTTTCTCAAAGACCTCCTCCATTGTTACACCTTCCTGCAGTTCGGTGAGCGTCATACGGCCATCATGAAAATCGAATACAGCCAAATCTGTGATCAGCCGATCGACCACCTGCCTGCCGGTTAAAGGCAGCGTACATTCCGTTCTTACTTTAGATTCCCCATATTTATTAACATGCTCCATAATGACAATAATCCGTTTTGCTCCGTGGACCAAGTCCATGGCGCCGCCCATTCCTTTGATCATTTTTCCGGGGATCATCCAGTTCGCCAAATCTCCCCGTTCGGAAACTTCCATCCCGCCGAGAATCGCTACATCAATGTGGCCGCCGCGAATCATGGCAAAAGATTCGGCACTGTCAAAATACGAGGCTCCCTTTACCTCGGTAATGGTTTCTTTTCCCGCATTGATCAGATCGGGGTCCTCCGTTCCTTCCGCCGGATAAGGCCCGATCCCGAGCAAGCCGTTTTCAGACTGAAGCAGGACGTTATAATCATTCGGTATCTCATTGGCTACAAGCGTCGGCATCCCTATCCCCAAGTTCACATTCATTCCGTCCTTTATTTCCTTTACAGCCCGTTTGATCATTCGTTTTCTGCTATCTCTCATTCTGTCAGCCTCCTTTATCATGCTTGCCGGACGGTGCGGCGTTCAATCCGTTTTTCATGAATCCCGCCGTGCAGCACGTGCTGCACAAAAATACCCGGCGTATGAATTTGATCCGGATCAAGCTCTCCGGCATCGACGATTTCTTCAGCCTCTGCAATCGTCACTTTGCCTGCCATTGCAGCGAGCGGATTGAAATTTCTCGCCGTCTTTCTGAACATCAGGTTGCCCAGAGGATCGGCTTTCCAGGCCTTTACGATGGCGGCGTTCCCTGTAATCCCTTTCTCCAGAAGGTAGGTGCGCCCGTCAAATGTCTTATGTTCTTTGCCCTCGGCTACTGATGTTCCGACGCCCGCAGGTGTATAAAACGCCGGAATGCCCGCCCCTCCCGCGCGAATTCTTTCTGCGAGCGTTCCTTGGGGCACCAATTCGACTTCCAGCTCCCCGCTTAAAAACTGCCGTTCAAAGGTTTTGTTTTCTCCCACATAGGATGCGACCATTTTTTTGATCTGCCGGTTTGCAAGCAAGAGGCCTAAGCCCCAATCATCAACACCGCAGTTATTACTGACAACGGTCAAATTTTTAACGCCGCTGTCCCTGATCGCGAGAATTAATTGTTCCGGAATGCCGCACAGGCCGAAGCCTCCTGCGATGAGGGTGTCTCCGTCCTTGATCAGTGCAGCAGCATCTTGATAAGAGTCCATCACTTTTCCTATTCCCATATCCGTTTCCCCTTTCTGTTTTGGCTACACAAGGCCCGTCAGACTGTAAATGGCGATGATGACAAACACAGCGGCTGTTTTAATGACGGTAATGGCAAAGATATCCCTGTAGGATTGGCGGTGGGTCAACCCGGTGACCGCGAGCAGCGTAATGACGGCGCCATTATGCGGAAGAGTGTCCATCCCGCCGGAGGCCATCGAAATCACCCTGTGCATGACCTCCGGCGGGATGTGGAATGTATTGATTGCTTCTGTATACGCTGCTGACATCGTGCTTAAAGCGATGCCCATTCCTCCTGATGCCGAGCCTGTAATCCCTGCAAGCGCAGTGGTCGTCACCGCTCCGTTGACGAGCGGATCAGTAAACGTCTGCGATATACCGCTGCTGACCATTTTAAAGCCGGGAAGAGCCGCAATGATGCCGCCAAATCCGTATTCGGCTCCTGTATTCATCGACGCTAGCAAGGCGCCCCCGATGCCCTCATTCAGTCCTTCTTTCAAATTGAAGAGGACTTTTTTCCAATCGAACAAAATCGTTGTCATGATTCCGATGAATAGTGCGAGTTCTACTGACCAGATCGCAGTGACGGAGGAAAGGTCAATCTTCCCGAACGCTTCTAAGCCGAGCGGCGCAAAATCAAATCCGTCAGGGTACCAATGCGGGAGCCACATCGTGAAGCATTTGTTCATGACCCCCACAAGGATAAGCGGAACAAAGGCGAGCACTTGCCGCGCAGGGCTGGGTTCTGCCTCCTGCGGTAAAACAGGCGTATGTTTTTCATTAGCCAGACCTGAGGATTCCTCTGCAGCGGAAACTTCAGATTGAAATCCAGCATAGCCTTCTCCGGCATTGGCCCCTTTTTTGCGCCGGGATTCTAAATAAATCATTCCGGCCGTAAGCACAAATGCTGCACCAATCAGTCCGAGCCAGGGAGCGGCATAAATGTTTGTTTTAAAAAAAGCGGTCGGAATGACATTTTGGATTTGCGGTGTGCCGGGAAGCGCATCCATTGTAAATGTAAAGGCGCCTAATGCAATCGTACCGGGTATCAGACGCTTGGGAATATCAGCTTTCATAAATAGGTTTTTAGCAAACGGATAAATGGCAAACACCGCTACGAAGAGACTGACGCCGCTGTACGTTAAAATCGCACCCATTAAGACGATGGCGAGAATGGCTCTTTTTGCTCCCACAAGCTTGACGATTGTTTTTGCAATCGACTCAGCGAGCCCGGATATTTCAACAACCTTGCCAAAAACGGCCCCTAAAAGAAATACGGGAAAATACAGCTTAATAAATCCTACCATCTTCTCCATAAATATATTCGAGAAGAAAGGAAGTACGAAGCTTGGATCTGTCAGGAGCACAGCAAACAGCGCACAAATCGGGGCGAATAAAATGACTGAAAAGCCCCGGTAAGCCGCAAACATCAGCATGCCTAATGCCAATAAAATAATAACAATGTCCACAAATCCCCCTCTTTTCTGCTCAATGTTAGTAAGCGCTTACAAATATCGAGAAAATAAAGCAAAAACATGCCGGTTTTGCACAGTTTTTGAGGCTGAAAAAATGTGCATCATGGTGAATTCTCCGTTTTGGCGAAAGAAAAGGAGACCCTTGCTGCATTATATTGATTGGCTGAGCAGTGAGTTTTTTTAGGGATAGTGAGATGGATCAGAGAGGATTTTTGCTTTATAAATATGTATTCTTTTTTCTTTCATTTATTTCCTGCAAGAGGAACCGATAAAATCCGGCCCTCCTGCATGGTCATTCAGCCAATAACAACCGGAAGCTCTTTGAGCGACCTAAAACCAATGAGCTTGCGGTATTCAAGGCGGTGTGCGGCCAGCCGAAGTTTAGGCATCCGCTCAAACAGTGTGAGAATTGCAATTTGTGCTTCGATGCGCGCTAATGAGGAGCCTATGCAAAAATGGGCGTTCTTTCCGAATGCAAGATGCGGATTCGGTTTTCTTTGGATATCCATTTTGTGAGGCTGATCGAATATGCTTGGATCGCGATTGGCTGCACCTAAAAGGATATATACCTGCTCTCCTTTTTTTATGGTCTTCCCATTTATTTCGCAGTCTTCTGAGGCGGTGCGTGCCGTCAGCTGCGCGGGGCTGTCGTAGCGCAGACACTCCTCAACTGCAGTTTCAATAAGCGAGGGGTTTTCTCTCAGTGCGCTAAGCTGTTCAGGGTGTTTCAATAAAGTAAACACACCGTTGCTCATGAGGTTTACCGTCGTCTCGTGTCCGGCTATGACAAGTAAGATACATGTCGCGAGCACTTCCTCTTTTGAAAGCTGTTCCTCCATAATAAACCTGCTGATCAAGTCTTGCTGAGGGTGAGTTTTCCGCTTGTGAATCAAATCTCTGAAATATGACGTGAGCCTGCCTGCGGTGTCGCTTGCTCTGACTAACGTCTTTCTTGATCGGGTAAGATCAATGGCCTGAATGACGTCTGCCGTCCATTGTCTGAATTGATATCTCTCCTCTTTCGGCACTCCGAGTATCTCCGCAATGATAAGGCTTGCCAATGGAAAGGCAAACTCTGAAACAAGGTCCGCGTTTTTTTTGATTTGGACTTGATCCAACAAGTCATGAACCGTTTCTTTTATACAGGGGCGAAGTGATTCCGCCGTCTTTGCGGTAAATTCTTTACCGATAAGCATCCGCATCCGCTTATGGTCTGATTGATTTTTAAATAACAGCATATCGTGCTGGATATGCGATAGATTTTGATATTTCGTTGAAGCTTCCGGAAGAGGAATGCGGTTTTTAAATCGGGTGTCTTTCAGAATCGCTGCCGCTTCTTTGTACCCGGTGACATACCAGCCCGGATATTTTAATACGGTTCCTTTATAAACAGGATCAATGGATCGCAGTTTGTCATAAAACGGGTAAGGGTCATTCCAAAAATCCGAATCCGCATGGAGAGATGGATGTGCAATCGATAGGCCTGCCGTCATCTCATACCTCCGTATTGCAGGCGGATTGCAGGCCGGCTTTCATTTCTTCAACGGATTCGACTTCAAAACCTAAATCATGGAGCATTTGATGATCCTCTGTTTCATGCTGCCCTGCTGTCGTTAAGTAATCTCCGACGAAAATCGAATTTGCGGCATAAAGTCCCAGCGGCTGCAGCGAACGAAGGTTGACTTCCCGGCCTCCTGAGATACGGATTTCTTTTGACGGATTGATAAAACGGAACAAGGCGAGCACTTTCAGGCAATACACCGGATGTAATTCGCTTACCCCTTCTAACGGAGTTCCGTCAATCGCATGCAGAAAATTAACCGGGATGCTGTCGGCGTCAAGCGCTTTTAAGCTGTTCGCCATATCAATAACGTCCTGTTTCGTTTCTTTCATGCCGACGATGACACCCGAACAAGGCGACATCCCCGATTGTTTCGCCGTTTCCACTGTATTGACCCTGTCGTCATACGTGTGGGAGGTCGTAATGTTTGAATGATTCCTTTGTGATGTATTGATGTTATGATTGTACCGGTCTACTCCTGCCTGTTTCAGGCGCTCTGCCTGTTCCGGCTTCAGCAGACCGAGGCATGCGCAGATTTTTAAACCGTACGTTTCTTTAATTTCTTTGACAGCATCAACAACTTGATCTACTTCTCTGTTTGACGGTCCCCGCCCGCTGGCAACGATGCAGTATGTCCCTATATTCAGGTCGTGGGCGCGTTTTGCCCCCTTTAGCAATATATGCTTATCCACCATCCGATAAGACTCGATCGGCGCTTTTGATATTGAAGATTGTGAACAGTACCCGCAATTTTCCGGACACAGGCCTGATTTTGCATTCATAATCATATTCAGCTTTACTTTTTTTCCGTAAAATCGTTTTCTGATATGAAAAGCGGCATGCATCAGCAATAAAAGATCCTCATCAGGACAATTTAAAATGGCCAGCGCTTCTTGATTCGTTACTTCCGCCCCGTCCAGCACTCTCTCTGCAAGATTCATCCATTGATTCATGTTTATCTCCCCATTTGTGTCAGATTCATGAAAGAGGTAACATCTATATGTTTCTCAATCATGTGTTGAATGTTTTCCGATGAAACGTGATCCAGCTTCGGTGTGATTCCCAAAATCGGAACTTTGCATAATGTTTCAATCATGCTCGGGTTTGTCTTTTCGTCCAGCCCCGGGTTGCTCTTTATGCCGTTGATAATAATGCCGAGAACCTCTATCCCCATGTTTTTCGCATATTCAACGGTTAAATATGTGTGGTTGATGGTTCCGAGATCAGGCCTGGTGACAATCACTGCCGGCAATTCCATGGCTTTTATCAGATCACTGACTAAGTAATTTTCACCAAGCGGGACGGAAATGCCGCCTGCCCCCTCAACGATGAAACACTCATGAAGATTTTTGATCTTTCTCCAGTGGGCCATGACATCCGCCATGCTCACGTATTTCCCCTCAAGCATGGCGGCCGTGTATGGCGCAAGCGGCTCTTTCCATTCAAATGGCGTGATTTCTTCATGAGACAGTGCGGTTTGTGACATGTCTTTCAAGAGCGAGGTGTCACTTTCCGGATGAGTCCGCGGCACACCGCTTAAAAACGGCTTAAACACTCCGATATCCGCCTGTTTCTGCCGGAATGCCGCAGCAAGTCCGCAAGAAACGATGGTTTTTCCGACGCCGGTATCTGTTCCTGTAACAAAAAAACTTCTCATTTGTTTATATTCAGCTCTTTTCTGGTGGAATCAAATGCTTCTGTCAGCTCGTCTATGTCCTGTAAGCTGCGATCCGCCGTAACGGTCAGTCTGATTCTGCTTTCGCCTTCCGGAACGGCGGGCGGGCGGATGGCCGGGGCGCAGATTCCCTTTTTCTCCAGCAGCGCAGCGGCTGAAACCGCTGTTTTTGCATCACCGATGATAACGGGGATAATCGGTGTATCTCCGCCTCTTACGGTAAAGCCCATATCGGCCAGACGCGTTTTTATCGTTTTGACAGATGATTGCAGCTCACGGCGCGTATTGTGCATATCTGATATAATGTCAAATGCCGTATGTGAAGCCGCACAAATTGACGGCGGGAGGGCCGTCTGAAAAATAAACGTCCGCGCCTGATTCAGCAAAAAATCAATGAAAATGTTTGATCCCGCAGCAAAACCGCCTTCCGTTCCTACAGCTTTGCTTAATGTGCCGATGACAACATCAGGACAAACACCGAAATAGTCACTGGTTCCCCCGCCGTTTTCCCCGAGTACACCGGTTGCATGCGCGTCATCTGCTATCACAAATGCCTGGTACTGCTTTGCAAGCGCCATTATGCGGTCAAGAGGCGCGATGGTGCCGTCCATGCTGAAGACGCTGTCTGTGACGATAAAGCGGCGGTTCCGAGCCTGGACGGAGGCAAGTTTTTTCTCAAGATCAGCCATATCAATATGGCGGTACACGATGGTTTCCGCTTTTGATAAACGGCAGCCGTCAACAATGCTCGCATGGTTCAGTTGATCGCTTAAAATGACATCGCCTTTTTGAGGCAGTGAGGCAAGGACGCCGATATTTGCCAAGTAACCGCTTGAAAATAATAAAGCCGCTTCCGTCTGTTTAAAGTCCGCGATTGTGTGTTCAAGTTTTTCGTGCCACACAGTATTTCCTGTCGTTAACCGTGAGCCGCCGCTTCCCGCTCCGAATCGGCTCAGCGCCGTTTGCGCGGCTGTGATCAGCCGCTCATCTTTTGACAGGCCTAAATAGTCATTGGACGCCCAGGTCTGCCGCTTTTGCCCTTTGGTTTTGAGAGCGGTTTCCTGTGTTCGCAGCGTCCGATACAGCCCGTCTCTTTTCACCGCATCGAGCCTTCCGAGGAGCCATCCGTCAAAATCCACGGCCGGTCACCTCGGCTATCGCTTCTTTCATAATGGAGATCATGGCTTGTAACTGATCGGTTGTGCTGGCAAGCGGCGGCAGAAAGGCGATGACGTCTCCGAGCGGCCGTGTCAGCATACCAAGCTCTCTCATTTTCAAGGACACCTTGTATCCCATCCGCTTTTCAGGTGGATAAGGCTGTTTTGTCCCCTTATCCTGCACAAGCTCTATGCCGCACATGAAACCGAGCTGGCGGACATCGCCGACATGGGGAAGCTGCTTCAGATCATGAAGAAATTTCGCTGCCGTTTTTGATTTTTCGGCGACTTGTTCAACGATGCGCTCTGATTCGAATAAACGCAGATTTTCAATTGCCGCGGCACAGCCAAGCTGATTCCCTGTATAGGAATGGCCGTGGAAAAATGTTTTCATTTTGTCGTAGTCATCGTAGAAGGCTTCATAAATGGCTTCTGTGGCAAACGTCACAGCGATCGGCAAATAGCCTCCCGTAATGCCTTTCCCTGCCGCCATCAAGTCCGGCTGGACATTTTCATGCTCACAGGCAAACATTTTTCCGGTGCGGCCGAACCCCGTCGCCACTTCGTCAACGATCATTAACACATCATATGCCGTACACAGCTTTCGTACGCCTGCCAGAAAGCCTTCAGGCATGACGATCATCCCGGATGCGCCTTGCACCATCGATTCGATCGTAAGTGCGGCAATCTCTTCGTGGTGCTTTGCAAGCAGCTGTTCGAGCGCGTGAAGGCATTCATCCCGGCATTGTACAGGGTCGCCGCTTTCAGATCTGTATACATACGGAATCGGGGCTTTGTAGCTTTCAAACATCAGCGGGCCGTACACATGGTGGAAGAGTTCAATGGAGCCGACGCTGACGGCTCCGATCGTATCGCCGTGATAGCCGTTCTGCATAGAAATAAATGTCTGTTTCTCGGGTCTCCCTATGTTTTTCCAGTATTGAAAGGCCATTTTCAGAGCGATTTCCATTGCTTCCGCTCCGCTGTCGGAGTAAAAAACGCGTGTCAGCTTTTCCGGTGCGATGCCTGTCAGCATCTCGGCAAGTTCTGTTGCGGGAACGTTCGTCATACCCAGCAAGGTTGAATGAGCGATTTTTTCAAGCTGTTTTTGAATCGCTTCATCCATTTCTTTTTTGCGGTGGCCGTGTACATTGAGCCATACTGAAGAAAAGCCGTCATAATATTCTTTGCCGCTGATGTCTTTCAGCATGATCCCGTTTCCGCTTTCAATGATTAACGGATCTTCATCGTAATCTTTCATTTGTGTGAAAGGCAGCCAAAGATGCTTTTTGCTTTTTTCAATCATTGATTGTTTCATCATTTCTCCTCCCGCTGAATGAATACAGGCTGCTTCTCTAAAAAATGGATACAGCTCTCCGTATCTATGGAGCCATCTGTAAAGAAAATCCGGCAGCCGCATTCATCTCCGCCATTTTTCATCTTGGCAATCCGCTGATATCCCAGCTTCTTTGCGGCAACGTAGCCTGTTATGTAATCAGGGTCATCCGACCAGCACAATTCAGCAATAATCCCCGGATATGCGCAAACTTTTGCCGCGATGGCATGTGCTTCTTTTATTCGTGAATTTTCCGGCATGTTGTGAGTAAAAGCCCATTTTTGAAAATCATGTGACGGCCAATCCACTCGGGATACCCGCACACCTCTATTTCCTCTGCCGTCAATGCGTTCTCCTGCCCGGATATCAAACAGAACCGCTCCTCTTGCTTCTGCATATTCCGCAATGTTTTCATCCGCTTTCTCTATCATGTACGGGGAAATCCCCGCCTTTTGCAGAAGCTTGCGGGCGATTGCTTGTCCTTTTTCCGGCGTGTCTGTTTGATGGAAAGCAACCGGCAAAGGGCGGATCGTTTCGATCGGTTCATTAATGCTTTCAAGCTGAATCTGCATAAAATCAGGTATCCCTCTTGAGTGCGAGAAGCCTTTATGTAATAAGCCATCTACCGCTTCCTGTAAACCGCTGTAAGTGATGAGCCGTTCTCCGCCGGAAATGTGTTTTCCGCCCTGCTCATGGGGGGCGTTTCGGGAAGCTCTCATTCTGACGCTGTAATAGGTCTCTTCCTGCATTAAATCTCCCTCCTTTCTTTCACTTTGAAATTTAATGTTAACCAAAATAATAAAAGGTTAACACTTATACAGAATATTAGTGCCCCTCGCGGAATATGTCAACCTAAACTATAAAACTGTTAACTTAATGAGTTTTGCAAAGCCTCATTACGTTTTCATGTTTTGTTCATATTTTAGTAATTGTTTATTCAACACTGTCCGCTAAAGTAATCCATATCAACAAATAGGACAGCGAACTGCATCTTATTATGAGGGGAGGTCACCGCTATGCTGAAAGAAAAAGTAAAGACAGCAGGCCGTTTTTGCACTGTAGGCGTCGGCAATACGCTGATCGATTTTGGTGTCTTCTTTCTTCTCGCCGCTTGTCATGTCCCCTATCTTCCGGCGCAGATCTGCTCCTATTCGGCAGGGATCATCAACAGCTATGTATGGAACCGGAAGTGGACGTTTCGTGTAAAACGCAAGGCTGACGGGAAAGAGATCATGCGGTTTCTCATGATTAATCTTGCCGCGTCGGGAATCACCTTTTTGCTGCTTTACGCGTTTCAAAAAGGCGGCTGTTCGCTATTGGTGAGTAAGTTCGCTGCCACTATCGGCGGAATGATGATGAATTTTATCGGAAACCGAATCTGGGTATTTGGAGATTCGCTGAAAAACATACAGGATCAGGAGGGAAGATGAATGAGAAAAAAAGTGAGAAAAGCGGTCATTCCCGCAGCAGGTTTAGGAACGAGATTTCTGCCGGCGACAAAGGCGCAGCCGAAAGAAATGCTGCCGATTGTCGACAAACCGGCCATCCAATATATTGTCGAAGAGGCCGCAGCGTCAGGAATTGAAGATATATTGATTATTACAGGGAGAAACAAACGCTCGATTGAAGATCATTTTGACCGGTCGGCGGAATTGGAATTCAATCTTGAGGAAAAAGGCAAGACGGAGACGCTGAAGGAAATGCAGCGGATTGCCGATTTGGCCAATATTCATTACATCCGTCAGAAAGAACCTCTCGGATTAGGACATGCGGTGCTGTGTGCGGAGCATTTTATCGGAGATGAGCCTTTTGCCGTTCTCTTAGGTGATGATATTATGGTATCTGATACTCCCGCTCTCTCACAGCTCATAGACGTCTATAACAAACACGGTACAGAAACGGTCGGCGTACAGCCCGTCGATCCTGCTGATGTCAGCAAATATGGTATTATACAGACGGGGCGGCAGAGCGGTCATGTGTACCAGGTTGAGGATCTGATTGAGAAACCGGCTGTTGAAAAGGCGCCCTCTCATATTGCCGTGATGGGCCGCTACATATTAACCCCTGCTATTTTTAAAACGCTGAAGACGATCGGAAGAGGCGCGGGCAACGAAATCCAATTGACAGACGCGCTGCGCGAAGTGTGCCGCACCCGAAGCATTTACGCGCGGGAGCTTGAAGGAAGCCGGTTTGATATAGGAGATAAGTTCGGCTGTTTTAAGGCCGGCACGGAGATAGGGCTTCTGCGGGAAGAAATGAGACCGAAACTTTTAGCTTATTTAGAAGAGGTGTTAAAAAGAGAATCTGAAGAAATCGTGCGTTAAAAAATAATTTGTAACCATTTTGCTTGTCAATCAGTCATATAATTGGGTAAAAAGATAAAGAGGTTGTGAACAGTGTGGGCAATTTTATTAGTGAAATATTATCCTGGCTGACAAGTATGGGCTATTTAGGGATTGCGCTCGGATTAATGATCGAAATCATTCCGAGTGAAATCGTTCTGGCTTACGGAGGCTATATGGTGTCAGAAGGCACGATCAGCTTTATCGGCGCCATTGTCGCCGGTGTGATCGGGGGAACGATCGCGCAGTGCTTTATTTACTGGATCGCCCGTTATGGGGGACGGCCGTTTTTGGACAAGTACGGCAAGTACTTACTTCTGAAAAAGCATCATGTTGATGTTGCGGAAAACTGGTTTCGCCGTTACGGCGCCGGCGTTGTGTTCTCGGCGCGGTTTATCCCGGTCGTCAGACATGCGATTTCCATCCCGGCCGGCCTTGCGAAAATGCCTCTTTCCAAGTTTGTCATATTGACGACGCTTGCCATTATTCCGTGGTCTGTCATTTTCGTTTATCTCGGGTATCAGCTCGGGGGACAGTGGAAAGACGTAGACAGCTATGCCGGAATGTATACAACTCCGATCATTATATTGGCTCTCGTATTTATTGTTGTTTATTTTGTTGTGAAGAAAATGAGATCAAGACTGTGAAAAAAGACTGCATAAGAACGGCTGTGAGCCGGATCTATGCAGTCTTTTTTTTATTTATACCGGGTATACGGGGTGTTTCCGGTGTGTGAATGTCAGTTGTTTGGACATGTAAGCAGTGAGGCGTTTATTGAGTTCTTCCCGCAAGGAATCAGCAGGAACAATGCCGTCAATCACCATTTCAGAGGCAAGCCGGTAAAGGTTAATGTCTTCCTTATATTCATCACGCTTTTCTTGAATAAAAGCCGGCCTTTCTTCAGGTGTGAGCTCGCTGATTTTGTTTGCGTAGACCGCATTCACCGCTGCTTCAGGACCCATTACGGCAATTTGCGCAGTCGGAAGCGCTAAACAGCAGTCCGGTTCAAAAGCAGGCCCCGCCATCGCGTATAATCCGGCACCGTAGGCTTTTCTGACGATAACGGAAAGCTTCGGAACAGTCGCTTCCGCCATTGCGGAGATCATTTTTGCGCCATGCCTGATGATGCCCGCCTGCTCAACCTTCGTTCCGATCATGAATCCGGGAATGTCTGCTAAAAACAGAAGCGGAATATGGAATGCGTCGCACAAAGCGATAAATTTTGCGGCTTTATCCGCCGAATCGAGAAATAAAACCCCGCCTTTGACACGCGGCTGATTGGCGATAATGCCGACCGGCTGTCCGTGAATCCGCGCAAGCCCCGTTATTAATTCCTGCGCAAATAACGGTTTAATCTCAAAAAATGAGTCTTCATCGATGACACGTTCAAGTAAATCCATCATGTTGAACGGTGCGTTTTGATGTGCCGGGATGACATCTGAGAGCGGTTTTTCAAAAGCTTTCGGGTTCTTAGATTTGTTGACGGGCGCTTTTTCAGTATAATTTGCCGGAAAGTAGCTGAGATATGTCTGCGCCATCATGATTGCTTCCTGTTCCGTCCGGGCGAGGAGATCACCGCAGCCTGATACGGAACAATGCATACGGGCGCCGCCCATTTCTTCAAGCGATACTTTCTCGCCAATCACCATTTCTGCCATACGCGGGGAACCTAAGTACATGGATGCATTGCCCTCGACCATAATGACAATGTCGCAAAAGGCCGGAATGTAAGCGCCGCCCGCAGCGGAAGGGCCGAACAATAAACAGATTTGCGGAATGCGGCCCGACAGCTTTACTTGATTATAAAAGATGCGGCCGGCTCCCCTTCTGCCCGGGAACATGTCGACCTGATCCGTAATTCTCGCACCTGCGGAATCGACTAAGTACAAGAGCGGACACTGAAGCTTTTCCGCCGTCTCCTGAATGCGGATGATTTTTTCCACCGTTTTCGCGCCCCACGAGCCCGCCTTTACGGTTGAGTCGTTTGCCATCACACAAACGGTTCTGCCGCCGATGGTTCCGATCCCGGTAACGACCCCGTCAGCCGGCAGTCCGTCTGACATGCACTCGGCGAAAAAAGCGTCTTCAACGGATATGCCGTCATCGAATAAAAGCTTCAGCCTGTCTCTTACAAAAAGTTTTCCCTTCTTTTCGTTGCTTGCGTGATATTTCGCGGCTCCTCCCTTTTCTATCATTTTGCTGCGTGTCTGCCGTTCTTTTTCGTAATCCATCCGAGTCCCTCCATGTTTTATTTTCCTTTGTATTCAGGGGGTCTTTTTTCTTTAAAAGCGCGCAGGCCCTCTTCTCTGTCAAGTGTGGGGATGACTTGTTCATATGCTTTTCGTTCGATTTCGAGTCCTGTATTGAGATCTGTCTCCAGACCCTTGTTTATCGCGGATTTTGCTTGTCTGACGGCGATCGGCCCATTAGCGGCGATTCGGCCGGCCAGTGCTTTTGCTTTTTCCATAAGTTCATCGGCTTCATAAACATGCTCGATCAGCTTCATGTCTTTTCCCTCTTCTGCAGAAAGTCTTCGGCCGGTATAGATCAATTCTTTTGCCGCGCCAGGGCCGATAAGCCGGGGCAGTCTCTGCGTTCCGCCCGCCCCGGGAATGATCGCAAGCCCTGTTTCAGGAAGGCCGAGGCCCGCCCGGCTGACGGCTGTTCTGATATCGCAGGCGAGAGCGAGTTCAAGGCCTCCTCCGACAGCGGTTCCGTTCAGCGCTGCAATGACCGGCTGCGGGAGAGCTTCAATGGATGCGGCCGTTTCACCGATACGCCTGACGCTTTGTCTGACTTGTTCATGATTCATCCCCGCTCTTTCTTTTAAATCAGCACCGGCGCAAAATGTGTTCCCGGTGCCGGTGAGAATGACACAACGAATGAATGGCGAGTTTTTGATGTCTTCAATCACACGCTGCAAATGATCAATCATTTCTGAAGACAGCGAGTTGGCCGCATGCGGGCGGTTCAGCGTGATCAGACCGATCGTTTCTTGACAGACGGAATACAAGACGCAATCTTCCATGGCTTCTCCTTTCTCATTTCGTTCTGAATGCCTGCAGGTTTCTGCTTGGCAGGTCTTTGCCTATTTTATCCGCGATCCAGCCGGCGGCATAAAGAAGTTTATTCATGTCCGTCCCGGTATCAATCCCCATTTGTTCGAGCATATAAATGACGTCTTCTGTGGCAGCGTTTCCTGCTGATCCAGGGGCGTACGGGCAGCCGCCAAGCCCGCCTGAGGAAGTATCAAAGGATGTGATGCCCATATCAAGAGCGGGAATGATATTCGCTAGAGCCGTTCCTCTTGTATCATGGAAATGGAGTGCGATTTTTGAGGCGGGAATTCTCGGCAAAAGGGCTTCAAGCACGGCTATGACCTGCAAGGGGTTTGCCGCGCCGATCGTGTCGCCGAGCGATATTTCATCAACACCCATTTCGAGCAGGGTGTCTGACAGGCGGATGACTTGTTCGACCGGCACGTTCTGTTCGTACGGACAGCCGAACACAGTGGACAGATAAGCTCTCGTCGCCATTTTTTCAGCTTTTGCTTCAGTAATAACCCGCCTGAGCTCTTGAACGGTCCGGTCAATCGGTTTGTTTACGTTTTTTTGGTTATGGGTTTCGCTTGCAGATAAAAATACACATGCCTGATCGATTCCGCCTTCTGCCGCATGCTCCAGTCCGATGAGGTTCGGAACGAGAGCCGCGTAGACCGTATGTTCAGATCTGGCAATGCCTTTTGCGACGTCCAGGCTGTCACGAAGAGCCGGAATCCATTTCGGATGCACGAATGATGTCACTTCGATATAGGGAAGGCCTGTTTTTGACAGCATATTGATCCACTCAATCTTATCTTCTGTATCCACCCACGCTGATTCATTCTGCAAGCCGTCACGCGGTCCTACTTCATTGATGCGGACATGTTTCGGACAGTTCATGCTGCACCTCCCGTTTTATTGAAGTTCAATCAGGACCTCTCCTTCATCAGTGAAATCACCTTCTGATTTTTTCACTTCTTTCACCGTACCCGCTGCATCAGCGATAATCGGAATTTCCATTTTCATAGATTCCAAGATGGCCACTTCCTGTCCTTCTTCAATGACATCGCCCGGCTTCACATGAATTTTCCACAGGTTTCCCGCCATCTGAATTTTTATGACGCTCATTTTGACGCCCCCTCGTTCATTCTTTGTAAAAAACCGGTTGTTGCCTCGCCCTTTTCAAACACTTCTGAATGAGCAATTTTTGTCAGCAGCGGAATGTTGGTTTTAATCCCTTCTACATGATATTCGCCAAGGGCGGTTTTCAGTTGTTCAATGGCTTGTTTTCTCGTATTCGCCGTGACGATCATTTTGGCAATCATCGGATCGTAAAACGGAGAAATGACGCTTCCCTTTTCGACGGCGCATTCGTGTCGCACTGACGGGTGTCTTAAAACGGAAAAAGACGAGATGGTACCGGGTGACGGGTAAAAGGTGACCGGATCTTCCGCATAGATCCGCACTTCAATCGCATGACCGCGGTGGTTGATATCTTTCTGCGAGAAAGTCAGCGCCTGCCCAGCGGCAATTTTCAGCTGTTCTTCCACAAGATCCAGTCCTGTAATTTCTTCTGTCACCGGATGCTCCACCTGCAGTCTTGTGTTCATCTCTAAAAAATAGATTTGTTTCTTTTGGTCGACGAGAAATTCTATTGTGCCTGCATTTTGGTAGCCGATCGATTTAGCGGCTTTAACGGCGGTTTCACCGAGTCTTTGTCTTAATTCATCGTCAACAAACGGCGACGGCGCTTCTTCTATCACTTTTTGGTGGCGCCTTTGGACTGAACAGTCACGTTCAAACAGATGAACGGTGTTGCCGAAAGAATCTGCGAGTATCTGAATTTCAATATGACGGGCATTTTCAATGACCTTTTCCATGTACATTGCGCCGTCTCCAAAAAAGGAGGCGGCCCGCTTTTGATTGCCTTCAAACGCTTTGGCCAGCTCTTCTTCTGAATGTACGATCTGCATGCCGATTCCGCCTCCTCCTGCGGACGCTTTCAGCATGACCGGAAAACCGATGGCACGGGCTTCGGCTAAGGCGGAGTGAACATCGGGCAATGGCTCTGAAACACCAGGAACGATCGGGACTTTTGCTTTTTGCATCGTTTTTCGGGCTTCTATCTTGCTGCCCATCTTGGCGATGATATCACCGGGCGGACCGATAAATGTGATTTGTTCCTTCCGGCAGCGTTCGGCGAACAGGCTGTTTTCTGACAGAAGCCCGTAGCCCGGATGAATGGCGTCCGCTCCGGCGGATTTGGCGGCTTCTATGATTCTGTCGATATGTAAATAGCTTTCATTTACTCTCGATTTTCCGATTGGATAGGCCTCATCAGCCGCTTTTACGTGCAGGGCGTCCCGGTCGGCTTCTGAATAGACAGCTGTCGAGGGGATGCCGAGACGTTTGCAGGTGCGGATAATTCTTAAGGCGATTTCTCCTCTGTTGGCAATCAGGACTTTTTTAAACAAATGTGAAGCACTCCTTTTTCATTAAGTTAACTTGAGCTCTTCAATCGTTTTTTCCCGCAGCTTGAATTTCTGAATTTTTCCTGAGGCTGTCATTGGATATTCATCTGTAAACAAAACATACCTGGGGACTTTATAGCGGGCGATATGTTCTTTGCAAAAGGTTCTGATGTCTTCTGCGGAAGCGGTTTGTCCGTCTTTGAGCCTGACCCATGCCGCGGCCTCTTCTCCGTATTTCGGATCAGGCACGCCGACGACCTGAACGTCTGCTACCGCGGGATGCCGATATAACATTTCCTCAATCTCACGCGGATAGATATTTTCGCCGCCCCTGATCAGCATGTCTTTCAGACGGCCCGTGATTTTGCAGTACCCGTCCTCGTCCATGACCGCCAAATCACCGGTATGCAGCCAGCCGTCTTTGTCTATCGCTTCTTCGGTCGCTTCTTGATTTTTATAATAGCCTTTCATGACATGATATCCGCGGGTGCAGAGCTCTCCTTGTTCGCCCCGGTCGGCTTCTTGGGATGTTCCGGGCCGAACGATTCTGAATTCGATATGGGGAAGCGCGCGCCCCGCTGTTTCCACTCTTCTTTTAAATGAATCATCCGTTCTTGTCTGCGTAATGACAGGTGATGCTTCGGTCTGTCCGTAGGCAATTGTAATGTCAGTCATCCCCATTTTGCCGATCACTTCTCTCATGACTTCCGCCGGGCATGGCGAGCCTGCCATAATACCGGTTCGGACGTGGGAAAGATCATATTCAGAAAAACGGCTGTCATGAAGGAGGGCGATAAACATCGTCGGTACACCGTGCAGAGCCGTGCAGGCTTCTTGCTCCACCGTTTTCAGAACGGCCGGCGGAGAAAACTGTTCGATCGGAATCATCGCCGCACCCGCGGAAACACATGCCAGCACGCCGAGCACACACCCAAAGCAGTGGAAAAACGGCACGGGAATACATAAACGGTCACTTGAAGTAAGCTTCATGCATTCTGCGATATTTGCCGCGTTATTTACGATATTAAAATGTGAGAGCATGACGCCTTTCGGAAATCCGGTCGTACCTGATGTATATTGCATATGAATGCAATCATCCTTTTTCAGGCTGTCCATCCTTCCGTCAAGCTCTGCATCCGTTACAGACTCAGCATCCTTCAGCAAAGAATCCCAACGGTGCACCCCGGGCGGGCTTTTATCACCGATATATAACACCGTCCGTAAAAAGGGATAACGTTTCGAACGCAGCCTGCCGCGCTCACACGTTTTCAGCTCCGGAATCAGCTTATTCACGATTTCAACATAAGATGTCTGCCGGTAGGAATCCATGATTATCAGGGCCGAGACGTCTGAATGTGCCAGCAGATAATCAAGCTCTGCGATTTGAAAATTGGTATTAATGGTGACCAGAACGGCGCCGATTTTCGCCGTTGCAAATTGCGCCGCGAGCCATTCCGGAATGTTGGATGCCCATATGGCCACATGATCTCCTTTTTCAACTCCCAGCTTCATCAGCCCTTTTGCGGTTTGCCGGCATAACCGGTCAAACTCGGCATACGTATAACGAAGGCCGCGCTCAGGATAAACAACCGCTTCACGATCCGGAAAAAGCTCCGCGGTCCGCTCAAGCAGCTTTCCGGCTGTTAAATGGATAAGTTCAGCCATATGACCTGCCCCTTTCCATCCCTGTCTTAGTAAACGTTTTCATTTCACTTCAAAAGCTGTCTTGCGATGACCATTCTTTGAATTTCTGACGTTCCTTCGCCAATCTCCATCAGCTTTGCGTCACGAAGCATACGTTCGACACCGCATTCCTTCATATAACCGGAACCGCCATGAATTTGGATGGCCTGAAGGCATGTTCTGACGGCCATTTCAGATGCATAAAGCTTGGCGAATGCCGCTTCTTTCGTAAATGGCAGGTTTTGATCCTTCAGCCATGCCGCTTTAAGCACCATCTGTCTGGCAAGGTCAATTTCCATCGCCATATCGGCCAGCTTAAATTGAATGGCTTGAAATGACGATATCGGACTGCCGAACTGCTTGCGTTCCTTCGCATATGACAGCGACGCCTCCAGCGCGCCTTGAGCGATACCGACAGCCAGTGCCGCAATCGAGATCCGCCCGCCGTCTAATGTATATAAAAATTGTTTAAAACCTTTTTCAGGATCACCGAGCAGGTTATCGGCAGGCACCCTGACATCCTCCAGCACAAGCTCGGCCGTATCCGACCCTCTCACACCCATCTTGTCGTACGGATTTGTGATCGTAAATCCCGGTGTGTCTGTCGGGACGATCAGAGCTGAAATGATCGGTTTTCCGGAGGAGTTCTTTCCCGTAACGGCGGTGACAATGACCGTTCGGGCGTAATTTGCGTTTGTGATCCAGCATTTCTCTCCGTTTATCACATAGTCATCGCCCTTTTTCTCGGCTTTTGTCTGGGTTCCGCCGGCATCGGAACCTGCATTCGGCTCTGTCAGCCCGAATGATCCGAGCGCTTTTCCCGAAGCAAGCGGAATAAGATGTTCTTGCTTTTGCTGTTCAGTACCGAAATAGTATAATGGGCTTGCGCCGAGTGACACGGCTGCCGCGTAGCTCAGCCCAGTGCTGCCGCAGGCTTTTCCGATTTCTTCGACCGCTGCCGCATATGAAATGGTGTCACCGCCCGCCCCGCCGTATTCTTCCGGAAACGGAATTCCGAGCAGCCCGAGTTCGCCTATTTTTTTAAATGTGTCTATCGGGAAGACGGCTGATTGATCAACCTCATGGGCTTTCGGGGCAATTTCATTTTTGGCGAAATCTCTGACCATTTCGCGTACCATCTGCTGTTCTTTTGTCAGTTGAAAATTCATTAACCTTCCTCCTTCTGCTGCTTTCTACATTTTATTAATGGGGGTCTTTATTCATTCCATCCAAATGAAGTCTGAACATTCGGACTCATCCGCTGCAAAAAAACTGACAGCGCCGCAACTGTCAGTTTTATTAATAATGCTATTTAACCGTCCGTTTTGCGGAGGGACGGCTCTCATGGTGAAGCCTGTCAACGGAAGTAACGATATAGGTGCAGACTCCTTTCGCCCGAGTATCAGTATCTGAAAATGTCTGCGTCCGTGACGATGTTTTTCTGACTGTATCCACTAAATAAGGCTGCTTTCCCTTTTCTGCGCGGTAAATGGCGTAATAAGCCGTTTTTTTACCGTTGGATTTCGCATCTTCAATTAAGAGTGTATGGCCTGAAGCATTCTTCTCCGCCCGTTTGACAGACGGTTTTTTTAAAGCGGAATGTCCGAGCCAAGGCATCTCGGGAATTAATGCGGGCCGGCTGTACATGTCTTTGATCAAACGGTTTTTCACATCGAGCGGATTACGGTTTAAATCCTTTAAACTGAAATGCATGCTTCCTTTAATCCAAGCTGATCCCCTGTTTAGAGTAATCTGTCTTCCGTATTCCCCCGGGTCGGCCCAGGCCGGGTCAGCATTGTTGTTGATTTTATAAGCTGCCTGCCCGATATATAAATGCACCGGCCGATTGTTCACTTCTTTTCCCCACCAATCCGCTAAGACGTCATATGCCGCCGCTTTAAATCCGATGCTCCAGTAAATTTGCGGTGCGATGTAATCAATGTATCCTTTTTGGATCCATTCTCTCGTATCAGCATATAAATCATCATAGTTCCGCACCCCGGCGGCCGTTTCGGAGCCTGTCGGGTCATCTGCGGCATTTCTCCATACGCCGAACGGGCTGATTCCGAATTTGACATAAGGTTTTTCTCGTTTGATGGTTTGGTTGATTTCTTTTACAAGCCGGTTGACGTTATCCCTGCGCCAGTCATCAACTGATGCAAAGTGAGCTTTTCCGTACCGTTCGTATTCCGCCTGATCGGGGAATTCCTGTCCGGCAATTTTATAAGGATAAAAATAATCATCCATATGAACCGCATCAATGTCATAACGGCTGACCACTTCTTTGATTCCATCCGTTATAAATTGTCTTACTTCCGGAATGCCCGGATTATAGTACAGCTGTTTTCCGTATGCAGCGACCCAGTCCGGATGGGAACGCGCGGGATGATCATATGAAAGCGCATTCAAATTTGTGTGATTCATCGTGATCCGGTAAGGATTGAACCAAGCGTGAAATTCAAGATTCCGTTTATGTGTCTCTTCAACTAAAAAAGCAAGCGGATCGTAGCCGGGATTTTTGCCTTGTGTTCCTGTCAGATACTCTGACCAAGGCCCGTAATCTGATGGATAAAAAGCATCAGCCGCAGGCTTAATTTGGACGATAACGGCGTTCATTCCCATCTCCTGAACGTCATCCAGCAGCTTGCTGTATTCTCTTTTTTGCTCTTCCGGTGACAGCCCTTTTTTAGAGGGCCAGTCGATATTGGTGACAGACGCGATCCATACGGCTCTCATTTCTCTCTCCGGCTGAGTGCCGCTTGCTTGTGCGGATGCTGAGAATGTAAAGATACCGGCTGTCAGTACAACGGTCAAAAACCATATCATGCTAAAACGGCAGCTTTTCATGTTTTTCCCCCTCTCTGCTTTACGGTATTCCGAAGCATTCCGGGCGGTGAATCAGAAAGCCTGCTTTGCTCCTCTCAGCCTAAAAGGGAAAGAAAAAAGTCCTAAAGCGAATAAAACGCTTCAGGACTTTTTATGTTTTATGGCGGCGAGCACGTCAATGACTTTTGTTCCGACGCCGACACATGTTTCAAGAATGGCCTGCGCTCCGGCGATGGATAAAATGAAAATAACCGGATGTGCATAGCGGGGCCAGACCAAGTAGCAGATGCCGATCAATATGGCGCACCAGACACCCGCACACCAATAACATTGCAGCATATAACCGAATGCGGAGGAAGGGACTTTTTTTTGGACGGCGCGCCCGTTTTGATCGACGGTTTTTTCTTGCTTTATAAAGGGTTTTCTTATGAATTCCGTAATCTTATCAAATACGATCAAATGGGTCAGCCGGTAGCTGGCAAGAATGATCATTACATACGTAAGCCAAGATAGGTTCGTCATGTCAAAGCCTCCAAAAAAACTGAGTTTGATTCCCCTATCTTGCCCTTTGTCTTCTTCAGCCATTCTGCCGGATGTTACAGATTCCGCGCCAAGCGTCTTCCGCTGTTTGCAATGATGTCCAGTATGACCTCAGCATTTTGCTGTGCATAGGCGGGTTCAAACATATCTTTATGGGCGCCCCCGCCTTGATATTCCTGATAGAGTCCCGTTGTGGCGCCTTCCCACTTCATCGGCTCGGTCTTATCACTGTGCTCTTCCTTTATACCGGCCTCGATAAAATGGAGGTTTGCCGCAATTTGGCCATCATTTATCAGTTCCGCCCAGTACGTTTGATAGCGCTCTGTTTTTCTGATGACCGCTTCCCTGACGGCTTCCGGGACATTTTCGGCTGTTGCGTTTGTTGGCTGCGGCGGCAGTGCGTCAAGCTTTCTGTACGCGTCTGCGATAATGACGTCGCTGATTTCTAAGCCGCGCTTTTCCATCGCTTTTGCCGCCTCGAATGCCGTATTGCCGCCCGCTGAATATCCGAAGAGGATATAAGGGCCTTCCGGCTGGATTTCCAGCATTTTATCAATGTATTGTTCCATTCTGCTGTCTTCTTCAATAAAGTTAAAACCGTACACAGCAGCCCGTCCGTTTAATGCCGCCGCAAGATCTTTAAAGAAAATCCCGAAACCTGAGATAGGCGGAAAACAGAATAGGTTGCGGCCTTTCGGCTGATTCAGTCTGCTGATATGCTGTTCGGCAGCTTCCGACAGTGTGCTGGAATACAGCTTTTCAGCCAATTGTTCAATTGTCGGATATTCAAATATCATTTCAATCGGCACATCCATCTGCTGCCTGGTCTTCAGCTGATGAATCACTTGCAATGCTTTCAAAGAATGGCCGCCCAGCTCAAAGAAGTCATCCTGTATGCCCAGCTCCCCGCAGCCGAGGATCGGCGTCCAAATGTCGATCAGCTCACGCTCTACCCAGTTTCGTGGCGGAACGGCTTTTGATGACGTTTTTTTCCGTTCCGGCGCAGGCAGCCGGCGGCGGTCCACTTTGCCGTTTGCGGTAAGCGGCATACGGTCAAGCTTAATCACATACTGCGGAATCATATAGTCGGGAAGCGACCTGGCCAACAGGGATCGAATGGCTCTTTCTTCAGCATGTGCTCCTGTATAATACGCACAAAGGATTGCTTCTTGTCCTTCTTTTGCTGCGATGACTGCCGATTCCCTGATTCCATCTATTTCAGTCAAGCGTGCTTCAATTTCGGCCGGCTCAATCCGCTTCCCGCGAATCTTGAATTGGCGGTCGATACGGCTGATGTATCCGATGCTTCCATCAGGCAGCCAGTGTGCCAAGTCGCCTGTTTTGTAGATCTTTTCTTCAGGATGAACCGGATGGCTGACAAATGCTTCACTTGTTAAGTCAGGCCTGTTTAAATAGCCTTTGGCAACCCCGTCACCGCCGACACAAAGCTCACCGGGCACGCCGATCGGCGCAAGTCCGCCGTTTTTATCAATGATATACGCGGTTGAATTGCTGATCGGTTTTCCGATTGGGATCGGCTGAGAAAAATCGTGCCTGATTTCGTAAAAGGTAGAAAATGTCGTATTTTCCGTCGGTCCGTATATGTTATAAAGGCTGAGATTCGGACAGCGGTGTCTGACCTTATTGATGAGCGCCGGGGACAATGCTTCTCCGCCGACATATAAGGTGTGCAACCCAGAAAACATCTCCGGATCTGCCTGGGCAAACTGGTTAAAGAGCGCCGTCGTCAAAAACAGAATCGTAATCCGGTTGGAAGAAAGATAATTGCCGAACCTCTCAGGGGCAAGCATTGTCGAGCGGTCAACCACATGAAGACATGCTCCGTTCAAAAGCGCTCCGAAGATTTCAAATGTCACTGCATCAAAACCGATGGACCCTGTCAGAATGAGACGATCCGTCACACCGGCCGCCGTGTAATTGCTGTTTGACACGAGCGATACGACGTTTCGGTTGGAAATCATCACGCCCTTCGGTTTTCCTGTTGAACCGGATGTATACATAATATAGGCAAGGTCATCAGGTGCTGTATCGGTATTCAGCTTTCCCGCATCAGCTGTTTGTTTTTCAGCTGCAGCCGGGATAGAGATGATGTGAGAAAAGTCAATATCAGTCTCAATCCCTTTTTGTACCGTTAACAGCTGTGCTCCGCTCTCAGTGAGCATATCGGCGATCCTGTCGGATGGCAGTTCTGCATCAAGAGGAAGGTACGTCCCTCCCGCTTTCAATACAGCGAGAACAGCGATGATAAATTCCGGTGAGCGTTCGGCCAGAATCCCGGCAATTCCCTTTGGCGCCAAACCGTTTTCCAGCAGGGTGCGGGCGAATGCAGTTGACCGTTCATCGAGCTCCCGGTACGTCATCGTCAGCCCGCCGGCGTGAAGCGCCTGATGGTCCGGGGTTTTCTTCACCTGTCGGCTGAACAGGCTGATGATGCTTTCGTCTCTTTCATAAGTTGTTTTCGTGTCATTAAATTCGCCGATTATTCTTGATTTTTCCTTTTGTCCGAGCATCGGAAGCCGATCAGCGGGAACATCGGGATTGAAGGCGGCGCCACGCAGAGCTTCTTCCAAATGTCCTTTTACGCTCTCTATCCATACTTCGTCATAAACGTTCGCATTGTAGCTGAATTTGATGAGCAGCTCATCGCCAGGCGCTATGATGAGGTTAAAATCGTAGCCCGATTGTTCCGACACGTTGACATTCCCGATCCGGAACGGTGCATCCGATTCCTTTTCCGCGTCTTTCATCTGCTGCTGAATCGGATAATTTTCAAACACGATGATGTGGTCGATTAAATCCTGTTTCAGCTCAGTCTGAGATTGGATGTCAGCAAGCGGATGATAACTGAACGCCTCTGAGTCAAGCATTTCTTTCTGCAAGCGCCCCAGCAGTTCTCTAAAGCTTTCGTCACCCGTTTTAATGCGTACCGGCACGGTATTGATAAACAGCCCGATCATGCTTTCCACGCCGTCAATGACCGAAGGGCGCCCTGATACGACGGCACCGAATACGGCATCGTCCGTCCGGTTGTAGCGCTGCAGCATCAGGCCCCATACAGTCTGCATAAGAACCGCGAGCGTAGCCCCCTCTTCTTTGGCGATGGTTTTCAGCCTGTCTGTCAGGTTTTGATCTAAAGAAAACAGGAGCTCTTTCTTACGGTAGCCTTTTTCCTGGGGACGGGCCGATATTTTCGGGAGTCCTGTGGGTGTCTCGCAGCCTGCTAAATATCCTTTCCAATATTCAGAAGCCGCGTCTTTGTCCTGATCAGTCAGCCATGTAATATAAGTGCTGTAAGGCTTTGCGGGCGCCAGTGTGACGGGTGAGCCTGATTCAATCGCCCGGTACATATGCATGAATTCCTGAAGGACGATGCCGAGGCACCAGCCGTCCATAAGAATGTGATGGTGGCTCCAGACGCATACATATTTTTCGTCACCCGTTTTAAACAAAGAAACACGCATCAGCATATCCTTTTGCAAGTCAAAGCCTTTTAAGCGGTCACGTTCCTTAAATCGCTGTAAATAGATGCTCTGTTCCGCTTCGTCCAAATGTGTAAGATCTTCGCGGTGCAGCCGGAATTCCCGCTCACGCAGCACAACTTGGCGGGGGCCGTTCAGCTGAGCGATATGAGGTAAAAAAACCGTTCTGAAAATATCGTGGCGGCTGATGACAGACTGTACGCTTTGCTCAAACAATTCCGGACGAAGCCGGCCTTTTATGGTGAAGACGGATTGCTCGATATATGCAGCCCCCTCCTTTTGCAGAAAGGAATGAAAAAGCATTCCTTCCTGCATTCGGCTGAGGGGATAAATGTTTTGGATATTTTTCGTTTTGTCCATGTGTTCCTCCCGCTCGATTTTAGTGGAAGCTGAGTAAGTCGGCAATATCCTGCAAGGCTTCCTCAGTCAGCTCCCGATCATCAAAGTCACTGACGGTCTTCTCCGTATCGGTTTTGCTGAGGCAGTGTTCCGACAGTTTCAGGAGATAATACCGGCAGCTTTCGGACAGCCGTTCGATCGTATCTTGCCGGAAGCGCTCCGTTTCATAGGAAATGCTGACGGTCATCCGGCCTTTTGCCGCAATCGCGCTGATTTCAAGTGACTGCTCCCGTTTCCATGTATCTGTCACATCATCTCCGCCTCCCAAAGGAGAAAACTGAAACGCGTCTGGCTGTTCCGTTTCTGCCGGATTCCCGCCGGGCGCATCGAATTGTCCGAGATAGTTAAAGCTGATCTCCGGTGCTTTCCCGAAAGTCATCCCGGCAAGCTTCGGCGGTGTTAAATATTTGAGGACGCCGTATCCGTTCCCTTTATCCGGAATGCGCCGCAATGTGTCTTTGACGGTTTTCAATGTGCGAATTTCATATTCTTCATGAGGTTCATAAACTCCGCTCCGGAAAAGCACCGGGTAAATGGAAGTGAACCACCCCACCGTCCTGCTGATGTCCGACCCTGCCTGCTCCGATTGGCGTCCGTGTCCTTCAAGGGCGATTTTCAAAGCGTGCCGCGGCGACCATTTCTGAACAGCGAGCACGGCGGAAGCCAAAAGCACATCTTGCGTATCCGTATTGTAGGCGCTGTGCACATCTTTCAACAGGGCGTCCGTTTCACTTTCTGTCAGAGTGAAGGATACCGTGTTCCGGTTTTTTGCAGAAGTTTGAGATAAATCTGCCTGCTCGTAAGGAAGACTTTCTGTTTGATAGTGTTCAATCTCCCGCCAATACTCCGCCTGCTGAAGAAGCTGTCTGCTTTCGGCATAATCGGCCAGCTGCTCCGTATATGTTTTGAATGACATGGTTTTCGGAGGGAGTTTGATTTCCTGTCCAGAGACGGCCTGCTCATAAGCAGAAGCCAAGTCTTCCAATAAAATCCGCCATGATATCCCGTCGACAGCGAGATGATGGACCGTCAGAAACAAGTAATCTTCTGCTTCAGAGCGGAACAGCCCCGCCTGTACCAGCGGCCCGTTCTCCAAATTCATGTTTCTCTGAAGCTCGGCGACGCGGCGTTTTACAAAACGTTCCTTCTCATGCTCATCGTCTTCCGTTTCTAATATGGTCAGGCTGTAAAGCTGCTCATCTGCGAGGTCAGCCGGTCTGTTGAAGAGGAGAAGACCTTTCTCTTCGTCTTTTTTGCAGACAAGGCGCAAGGCATCATGATGAACGGTAATGGCTTTTAACGTTTTCCTCAGGGCCTCTTCATCTATTGAATTTGTTCTCGTCAGCATGATGGACTGGTTAAAATGGTTTGCTTCCTTCATGTCTTGTGTGAAGAACCATTTGTGAACCGGCGACCACTTCACTTCTCCTTCTGCAGGAGCTTGGCTGACCGGCTGCCGCTCTGTACGGACATAAGGCGCCAGCTCCCTAATTGTCGGCCGGCTGAAAATATCTTTTACGGCGATCTGTTTTCCTGCCTGATGTAATCGGGCTGATACTTGCAGGGCTTTGATGGAATCGCCGCCCAGTTCAAAAAATGATTGATCCGCGGCAATGTTTTCAGTTCCGAGCACTTCGCTCCAAATCGCGGACAGCTCTTTTTCCATGTCGCTTTCAGGCTCGGTAAATGCCCGTCCGGTGTGCGCTTTTTTCCGCGGCTCAGGAAGCGCGCGGCGGTCAAGCTTCCCGTTCGGTGTGACAGGCAGGGCTTCAAGTGTTTCAAAGAACGCCGGCACCATATAAGCGGGCATTTCATTTCTGAGTGCTTGCTGCACGGTTGCACTTTCTGTTCCTTCTTCTGTCACGATATAAGCGCATAGTTCCGTTTGGCCTGCTGATGCGGTATGAGCGGTAACAGCTGCTTCTTTGACACCTTTTATGCCTGTTAAGGCGGATTCAATTTCTTTCAGTTCCACCCGGTAGCCTCTGATTTTGACTTGCTCGTCCATTCGGCCGATATATTGCAGCGTGCCGTCCGGCAGCCATTTTGCCAGGTCGCCCGTGCGGTACATGCGCCGGTTCTTCCGGAACGGGTCTTGGACAAAGGCTTGGGCCGTTTGCTGAGGAAGATTGCGGTACCCTCTTGCAAGGCCGGAACCCGAGATGCAAAGTTCTCCCGTTACACCGATCGGCTGCGGGTGATCCCCGTTTAAAATATAAACGTGTGAATGCTCAATCGGACGGCCGATCGTGATGTTCTCACTTTGTTCTATATGTCTTGCCGCTGTAGTGGCGACGCTGTTTTCCGTCGGTCCGTACTCATTGGCAAGCTCAGTGTGTGGACAAACTGATAAACTGCGGCTGATAATGTTTTGGTCGGCGGCTTCTCCAGCTAATGTGACAATTCTGAGAGACTCTGCATCCCCCGGCTCCAGTACGTCAAGCAGTGTACGGTACAGTACGGGAACAATGATCATGTGAGTGATGCGGTAAGATGCAAGATAGTGTTTAATAGCAAGAATATCTCTTGCTTCATCTTCGGCTAAAACGGCCGCTTTCGCACCGGAAATCAGCGGTGTGAACATGCTTGTTACAAAACCGTCAAATGAAAATGAAAAGAGCTGAAGAATCGTATCTTTCTCATTCAGATCATAAAATCCGCTCCGCCATTGAAGAGTTTGGCTGACGGATCGATGTTCGACCATAACCCCTTTCGGCCTGCCTGTCGTTCCCGATGTATAAATGATGTAAGCCAAATCTTCCGGTGTTGATAATGACTGGACCGGCGAAGCATCCTGTTCTTGGATATCCTCCAGTGCGAGCACTTCACCGTTAAAACGATCAGGCACTTGTTCTATCGCACCGTGTGCGGTAAGGAGAAGCGCTGTGCCGCTGTCTGAGATGATATATTGCTTGCGTTCCTCCGGATATTCAGGATCTATCGGGACGTAGGCTCCTCCGGCTTTCCAAACCCCGAAGACTGCCGCTACTTGTTCCGGCGATCTTGGTATCACAATGCCGACGGCTGCATCAGGTCCGATCTGCCGTTTTTGCAGAGCTCTGGCGATTTTATTCGACCAGTCATCTAATTCTTTGTATGTGACCAAAGTTTCCCCGCTGATAAGGGCCGCGGCATCAGGTGTTTTTCGCGCCTGGGTGATGAACAGTTCATGAACTGTTTTTTCAGACAGCTGTTGATCCGTCATGCCGTTAAAGTCCGAAAGAATCCGGTTCCGTTCCGGAGCAGTCAGCATGCTGATCGTTTGTAAAGAAGTTTCCGGTTCACGGACAATGTGTTCAAGCATCGTCATAAAGTGCGAAGCCCAGCGCTGCATCGTTTCTCTCCGGAATAAAGACGCCGCATATTCAAACAGAAAATGAATCTGTCCCCCGCCTTCAGAAGCCTGTAAAGTGACATCAAATTTGGAAACCGGACGGGACACATCCGCAGGCTGAATATGCAAACCGTCCAACAGCAGTTCCTCATGCTCTATATTCTGGACGACAAGCATGGCGTCAAACATCGGATTGCGGCTTGTGTCCCGCTGCACGCCGAGCCGTTCCACAAGCTCTTCAAACGGATAGTCTTGATGCTCATACGCCTCAAGCGCCGCCTGGCGGACTTCCGCCAAATAATCGGTGAACCGTTTGTCTCCTTTCGGCTCCGTTCTGATGGCGAGCGTGTTGACGAACATGCCGAGAATCGGTTCAAGGTCTTTGTGCGGACGCCCGGCAATCGGTGAGCCGACGATGATGTCTTCCTGCCCGCTCAATCTCGCGAGTAACGTATTGTACGCGGCGAGAAGCACCATATACAAAGTGGAGCCGTGATCCCGGGCGATGCGGTGAAGGCCGGATGCCGTTTCAGCGTCAAGCGTGCACGATACGCTGCCGCCCGCAAAGCTTCTGACCGCCGGACGGGGCTTGTCAGCCGGAAGCTCAAGCACCGGAAGCTCTCCTTCAAGCCGCTTCAGCCAATACGCTTCCTGCTTCTGATATCCTTCTTTCTCCTGAAACGACCGCTGCCAGACGGCATAGTCTTTATATTGAAGGCGCATCGGCGCAAGCGAACGGCCTGCGTACAGCTCGCCGAATTCTTTAATCAAGGTGTTGACGGACACACCGTCAGAAATAATATGATGCATATCCGTTAATAAAAGATGGCGTTCATCCGATTCTTTCACGAGAGCCGCGCGGAAGAGCGGCGCTTCCTCCAGACAAAACGGCCGGACGAATGCGTCAGCTGACTCGGCCTCATCCAGTTGAAACGGCACGCTGTCATGGATGCGCTGCACCGGTTCGCCGTCAGGCCCCGTTTCAAAGGACGTTCTGAGCGACTCATGCCGCTCCACAAGCTGCCGGAACGTCTCCTCCAGCCGGCTGCGGTCAAGCGGGCCCGTCAGTTCCAGCACAGCCGGCATATTGTAGCCGACACCGCCGTCTTCAAGCTGTTGGAGCACATACATCCGTTTCTGCGCCGAAGACACCGGATAGGTGTCCTGTTTTTTCGCAGGCTGAATCGCTTCATACGAGCTTTCTTCCAAGTCCTTAATAACCGAAGCGAGCTCTTCCACCGTCGGCCGGGCGAAGATGTCCTGTAACGGCACCTGAACACCGAACTCTTTGGCGATGCGGGAGACAAGAGCTGTCGCTTTTAACGAATGGCCTCCCCGCTCAAAAAAGTGATCCCGGATGCCGACGGGGCCGTTTTTCAGCACCTCTTCCCAAAGGGCGCAAAGCTTCATTTCCGTGACGTTCCGCGGGGCGGTGTACGCCTGTCTGTCTGCCGCTCCGCCGGGAGCCGGCAGCGCGCGGCGGTCAAGCTTTCCGCTCGGCGTGACCGGCCATTCGGTCATCTTTATGAACTGAGCCGGCATCATGTAAGCCGGAAGGCGTGTCGCAAGCTCCGCCCGCACGTCATCGCTTTCCCGTCCTTCGATATAGGCGTAAAGCGCGGTTTCGCCGTGTTCGGTCCGGGCGGTGACCGCCGCCTCACGAATGCCGTCGATGCGCCGGATCGCCGCTTCGATTTCTCCCGGTTCAATCCGGTAGCCGCGGACTTTCACCTGTCCGTCTGAACGGCCGAGCCATTCGACAAGGCCATCTTCTGTCCAGCGTGCGATATCACCCGTCTGATACATGCGTTCTCCCGGATAAAACGGATCATTGAGAAAGCGCTCCTCCGTCAGCTCAGGCCGGTTCAGATAGCCCCGGGCCACCCCTGTCCCCGCGATGTACAGCTCTCCGATACAGCCCGGCGGCAGAAGCTGTTTCTTTTGATTTAAAATATACAGCCGCATGTTATGCCCGGAAATGCCGATCGGAACATTGTGAAATTCTTTTCCTTGCGGCAAATCAAAGTACGCCGCTTCTACCGTCGCTTCCGTCGGACCGTAGGAATTTGTCAATTCCGTTCCAGGCAGAAGGTCATAAAAACGGGAAACCAAGTGCGGGCCCAATTGTTCACCGCCGGCAAAAACCCTTTTTAAGCAGATCTTTTTGATCGGCTGTTTTCTGGAATTTATATATTCCAAGAAAGCATGAAGCATGGATGGCACAAAATGGGCCGCCGTTATGCGGTTATTCTCCAAAGCGTTCAGTATCATTTCAGGGTCTTTCTCGCCGCCTTGCGGAAGGAGGAAAACAGAAGCTCCCGCGATCGGCCACCAAAACAGCTCCCAAATCGAAGCGTCGAAAGAGTAGGATGTTTTATGCAAAATGATGTCAGAATCACTTAATCCATAACGCGTTTGCAGCGAGTATAAAAAGTTTACGGCTGACCGATGTTCAACCTGCACGCCTTTTGGGCGTCCCGTAGAACCGGATGTATAGATGATATAAGCCAATGAATCAGGTTTTACCGGAACGTTAGGGTTGGCCGCAGCTTCAGGGTTTCCTGTTTGTCCGCTTTTCAGAGAGATCATTTCTCCCTCAAAAAGATCTGGTGCGAAAAGTTCTGGTTCTGCCAGTAAGAATTTCACGCCGCTGTCTTTCAGTAAAAAGCGAATCCGCTCTTCCGGGTAATCCGGATCAATCGGCAGATATGCACCGCCTGCTTTTAAGACAGCGTAAATGCCGATCAGCATGTCAGGAGAACGCCGGCCCATAATGGCAGTTTTATCCTCCAGCCTTATGCCGCGCTTGATCAGCTGATGCGCAAGCTCGTTTGCCCTTTCGTTCAGTTCCTGATACGTAATCGAAATGTCATCAGTTAAAATCGCAGGACGGTCCGGCGTTTTTTCCGCCTGCTGTTCCAGCAGATCATGAAGAGACTGATGAAGCGGAAACGCTGTTTTCTGCACGGGGCTGAAATCTTGAAGCAGAGACGCTTCTTCTTTTTCTGTCAAAACAGAAATATCGTCTAATTCCAAGCCCGGATCAGCCGCGGCGTTTTCGGCAAGTGTCGTAAAAAATCCCGCCCATTTTTGAATCGTTTTTCTCTTAAACAAATCGGTGCTGTATTCAAACTGGCAGTACAATTCACCGGCGTTTTCAGAGATGTACAGTGATAAGTCAAATTTAGAAATCGGCAGGCTGACGTCTGCCGGCTGCAGTTCAAGTCCGGCTGCCCTAAGCTTCTGCTGTTCCATATTTTGCAGCGCAAATGTTGTGTCAAACAGCGGATTTCGGGACATGTCCCGCGGCACACCGAGCTTATCGACGAGCTCTTCTAGCGGGTAATCCTGATGTTCGTAAGCCTCAAGCGCTGTTTGGCGAATTTCTTTTAAATATTCTTTGAATGTCATGCTTCCGTCGGGACGCGTCCTGAAAGCAAGCGTATTGACAAACATGCCCAGAACGGCGTCAAGGTCGGCATGAGGCCTTCCTGCAATCGGAGACCCGACAACCATATCTTCCTGTCCGCTTAAACGGGCTAACAGAACTGTGTACACACCGAGCAGCGTCATATACAGTGTGCATTTGTTTTCTTTCGCCAGCTTTTTCAACTGAGCTGTATGTTTTTCATTGATGACAAATGACACCCGGTCTCCGGAAAAACTCCGCACCGGGGGACGCGGCTTATCAGCCGGCAATTCAAGCACGGGAATCTCACCGGCAAGCCGGTTCAGCCAGTACTCCTCTTGTTTCCGATATGCGGCGCCCGCCATAAATGATTGCTGCCAGACGGCATAATCTTTGTATTGAATCCGTAACGGCGGCAGACTTCTCTCAGCATACAGCTCACTGAATTCACGTATCAAAAGATTGACGGATACGCCGTCTGAAATAATATGATGCATGTCAGCTAAAAGCAGATGCCGGTCTTTTTCTATTTGGACAAATCCCGCCCGGAAAAGGGGCGCTTTGCCGAGATCGAACGGCCGGATAAACGCTTCGGCTGATTGTTCTTTTGTAAATGCAAACGGCACGTCGTCATGAATCCTCTGCACGGGCAGGCCGTTGTTTTCTTCAAAGGACGTTCTAAGCGGTTCATGCCGCCCGATCAATTCCTTGAACACGGCTTCCATCCTATCTCGGTCAAACGGCCCCTTCACCTCTAAAACGGCTGGAATGTTATAGCTGACACCGCCATTTTCAAGCTGGTGAAGGACGTACATCCGTTTTTGGGCGGATGAGACAGGATATGTTTCTTTCATTTCTGTCTTTTCTATGGATGCGAACGGGTTCTCTTCTGCTTCACTGATGATTTTGGCGAGTTCTTCTACAGTCGGATGGCTGAAGACATCGCTCAGCGGGATTTGCACACTGCACTCTTTAGCTATTTTTGCAACGAGTGCCGTCGCCTTTAATGAATGGCCGCCAAGCTCGAAAAAGTGATCGTGAACGCCGATCGGGCCGGTTTGAAGCACTTCTTCCCATATGCGGGTAAGCTTCAGCTCCGTCACATTCCGGGGAGCTGTATATCGACGGCCCGCTGCGTACGCCGAAGCTTCCGGAAGGGCCCGCTGATCGACTTTTCCGTTCGCAGTGAGCGGAATTGAGTCAACAAAAGCCCATTTGACCGGAATCATATACTCAGGCAGCTCTTTAGCCAAATCTCTCCGCAGCTGAGAAGGATCAGTCGCTTGTGAGACGCTGCAGTAAGCGCATAATTCATTTTCGCCCGACTCATTCGTTTGAATCAGAACGGCAGCTTCTTTTACGGCGTGATGATTTGCCAGGACGGTTTCAATTTCCTTCGGTTCAATCCGGTACCCTCTGATCTTCACTTGATCATCTGTCCGGCCGATGTATTCGATTTGGCCGTCCGCACGCAGTCTTGCCAAATCTCCGGTCCGGTACATGACGGCGTCCGTTCTGAACGGATCCGGCAAAAATTTCTCTTTGGTCAGCGCCGGATTGTTCACATAGCCTCTTCCTGTATTCGCTCCGGAAATATACAATTCTCCCGCAATTCCGAGAGGCTGAAGCTGCCGGTTTTTGCTGAGAATATACATCTTGTTATGATGGATCGGTTTCCCGATCGGCGGATGTTCAGGTATGTCATCTCCCGCAGAAATCGTATACGTTGAAACCACATGAGTTTCTGACGGGCCGTAATGATTATGCAGATGCATACCGTGTGAACGGAGCGTCTGCCTGAACAAACGCGAAACGGTCAGCTGCTCCCCGGCCGTAATGACATGCTTCACACAGCGGGGAAAAGACTGTGCATAACCTTCTTCATTGAAAAGCATTTTGACAAACGCAGTCGGGAAAAACACAACTTCCGTGTTGTGCTGATCAATAAACGAAAACAGCTGAGAAACGTCCCGTTTAATTGATTCGGGCACGATACAGAGGGTGCCGCCGCTCAAGAGTACTGAAAATAACTCCTGATAGCAGACGTCAAACGCCAAAGATGCGTACTGCAGCACATTTGTGCAAAAATCAATGTCTGTGTTCGTCCATTGGTCAGAAAGCAGGTTGGCCATATTTTTATGTTCGATCAGCACGCCCTTCGGTTTCCCTGTCGTACCGGATGTATAAATCATATAAAGAAGGTCGTCCGCCGTATTAATGGATTGCACATTGCTTCCGTCCGCTTCCGTCCCGGCCTCTTCTATGTATGTAACTTGCAGCGCTTGTTCCGCGGGGACTGACTGCTGCCGCTCTGTTACAACATGGACGCAGCCGCTGTTTTCAATAACATATCGGATACGCTCCTTTGGACTGCCCGGATCTATCGGAACAAAGGCGCCGCCCGCTTTTAAAATACCGAGAACGGCCGCCGCTAAAGAAGGGGAACGGCCAAGCATGACGCCTACCGGCTCCTCCCGCTTTAATCCGCGCTTTTGCAGCAGGCGGGCCAGCTTATTAGCCGATTCGTTCAGTTCTTTGTACGTCACTGACTCACCTTCATACCGAATCACGATTTGATTCGGCGTTTTTGCGGCCTGCCTTTCAAACATCGCATGAACCGTGTCATATTCAGGTTTTTCGGTCTCTTCAGAAATCGGCGCAAGCAGCTGCGCTTTTTCCTCTGGGGTGATGATTTCAAGCTTGTCCGGCGTGATGTCCGGTTTGTCGAGAACCTGGGAGACGCTGTGTGCCAAATGGCCTTTGATATTTTCGATAAATTGGCGGTCATACACGCTTGAATCGTATCTCATTTTCAAATGAATCTCGTCACCCGGCGCCACCATCAGGTAAAAACTGTAGTTGGTTTCGTCTTCCATGCTGAAATCATGGATGTGAAAAAGGTCTTTCGTGTCTCCCTTGCTGTTCAGCACATCAAGCTCCTGTTCAACCGGATAATTCTCAAAGACGAGAATGTGGTCAATTAAGCCTTGTTTTACCTGTGAATTCGCCTGTATGTCATAAAGCGGGTGATAGCTGTATGCCTGTCCTTTCAAAGCGTCCCTTTGCACGTTTTTGATCAGCTTTTGAAACGGGATGTCCGCCCCGCTGATCCGGACAGGCACGGTATTAATAAACAGGCCGATCATTCGCTCGATGCCTTCGATTTCAGAAGGCCTTCCCGAAATGACAGAACCAAAAACCGCATCTTCTGTCTGGTTATACGCCTGAAGCAAAATGCCCCAGAGCGTGTGGAAAATGGTGCTCAGCGTGACCTCTTCTTTCACGGCCAGCTCTTTCAGCTTAGCCGTGTCCTCTTTTGAAAAGGAAAACGTCACTTCCTCTTGTCTGCTTTCGCCGGCTTTTTTCTGCTTCGGCAGAACAGTCTGCTGCTCAAAGCCTTCAAGGTATCGCTCCCAGTACGAAGCGGCTTTTTCTTTATCTTGCTCCATCAGCCACTTGATGTAGGTCCCGTACGGCACAGCGGGCTCAAGCGTTAACGGTGTCCGGCGGAGCCGCGAGGCGTATATCTGGAAGAACTCTTTCAGCACGATTCCGAGACACCAGCCATCCATAATGATGTGATGGAAACTCCATATGCACGTATATTCACATTCACCGGTTTGAAGCAGCGTCACCCGCATCAGCATGTCTTTTTGCAGATGAAACCCTTTCTCACGGTCTCTTCGTTTGGCTTCTTCAATATACTTGATTTGATCAGCCTTATTTAAATTAGTGAGATTTTCCTCAATAATGCTGACGTTCCGCTCTTTTAATACGACCTGCTGCGGCACTGACACGTTCTGGCTGATAAAGATCGTTCTGAAAATATCATGTCTTTCGAAAAGGGCATGAACGCTCTCTTCAAACACGCGGGTGTCAACCTTCCCCGTTATTGAAAAGGAGGCCTGCTCGGCGTAAGCCTGTGATTCCTTTTGCAGGAGGGAATGAAAAAGCATTCCTTCCTGCATATAAGACAGCGGATAAATATCCTGAATTGCATTCTTTTTTGTCATGTTATAATCTCCCCGTCGCCTTTTTCTACAGTTCCTCGACAAAACTCGCTATGCTGTCCAAATCATCAGATGTTAACGTTTTGCTGCTAAAATCACTAACGGTTTTTTCTGCTTCCTCTTTGCCTGTGCAGTGCGCCATAATATCACGCAAATATTGCTGTAAGGTTTGCAGCAGCTGTTCCATCGTTTCTTTGCGGAAGCGGCTCGGCGGATAGCTCAAACTGAAGTGAAGTTTGTTTTGTACGGCCATCGCGCTCATTTCCACCGCTTGTTCCCGCTGCCATGTCGGCGTGATGTCGTGCCCGCTTGCAAGACCGGACAGACTGAACGTGTGCTGATCTTCTGTATCATTGAATTGCCCTAAATAGTTAAAGCTGATTTCAGGCGCTTGTCTGAAGCGGATTGTTTTTTGTTCAGGCGGTGTCATGTATTTTAAAATACCGTAGCCTATTCCTTTCTCCGGTATTCTTCCGAGTGTGTCTTTGACCGTCTTTACCGCCGTCCCAAGTTCTGAACCGGCTGTGTTCAAGTCAATGAGCACCGGATACATGGAGGTAAACCAGCCTACGGTGCGGCTGATGTCAAGCTCCGGCATGATAGGCTCTCTCCCGTGCCCTTCCATCGCGATGCGCAGTCTGCCTCCTCCTGTCCAATCCCGTAAAGCCAAGGCTGCCGCAGTCAGAAGTATATCTTGCGTATCGGTATGGTAGGCTCGGTTAACCTGCTGAAGCAAAACGGACGTTTCCTCTTCTGAAAGCGTAAAGCTTACCGTTTGCCGAATGCTGTCGGCTCCCGTCTGATTCGGCTGTTTTTCATAAGGAAGTTCGGCGGCTGTTTCTTCTTCAGTAAAACGCCAATAGTCTTCCTCGCGCATCAGCTTGCTGCTTTTGGCGTATTCTGAAAGCCTTTCAGCGTAATGCTTAAAGGAATCAGTCTTTGGCGGAAGCTGAACCGGCTGACCTTTTACGGCTTGAGTATAAGCGGAAGACAAATCCTCCAGCAAAATACGCCATGACACTCCGTCAACCGCCAAGTGATGAACGGTGATGAATAAATAATCCCCTGACCGGGTTTTGAACCAGCCGGCTTTTAATAACGGTCCTTTCTTCATATCCATCCGCTGTTGAAGCACAGCCACTTCAGTTTCTATTTCACTTTCCCATGAATCCGTTGCAGACAGATCCCACGTGTCCAAGCTGTACAGTTCCTCTTTTTGAATGCCGTGATTGATCTGTCTGAGACTTCCGTTTTCTTCACTGACGGTGATCCGGAGTGCATCATGATGTATGACGAGATGTTGCAGGGCTTCTTCGAGCGGCTGTTTACGCAATGCGTCAGAGCTGAACATCATGACCGACTGATTGAAATGATTTCTGTTTTCCATCCGCTGTGATAAAAACCAGTGCTGAACGGGTGTCCAAGGAATGTCCCCTTCTACCGGCTGCTGATCGATGACTCTTTCTGCTTTCCGGATAAGAGGCGCGAGTTCCTTGATGGACGGGTGCCGGAACAAGTCACTTGCCGTCATTTTCCACCCATAGCGTCCGAGCCGGGCGGAAACTTGCAGTGCTTTGATGGAATCACCGCCCAATTCAAAAAATGAGTCCTCAATACCGACTTGCTTTGCGCCGAGTACTTCCTGCCAGATCACAGAAAGCTGTTCTTCAAGCTCATTCCGGGGAGCTGTGTATGCGGTTTGAAGCGCGAGCTCCGGTTCAGGCAGATTTTTCCGATCCAATTTACCGTTCGGCGTAAGTGGCAGCTTCTCAAGTTCCATCATATAGGCCGGAACCATGTAATTCGGCAGTTGCTTAGACAGTGAAGAACGCACTTTTTCTGTATCCATGTCCGTCTGCAGACTCATATATGCGATCAGTTCTTTATTGCCGGACTGCCCGGTTCTGACTGACACGGCAGCTTCTTTCACGCCGTCCAGGCTCCTCAGTGCGGCTTCAATCTCTCCCAGCTCGACCCGATAACCGCGGATTTTCACTTGATCATCCATCCGCCCGGCATATTCGATCGTTCCGTCCGGCAGCCAGCGGGCTAAATCTCCGGTGCGGTACATCCGTTCTCCGGGAACAAAAGGATTGGGGACAAATTTTTCTTCCGTCAGCTCAGGGCGGCCGAAGTATCCTCTTGCCACACCGTCTCCTCCAGTGCATAATTCGCCGATGACGCCAATCGGCTGCGGTGTTCCCCTGCCGTTTATGATATATGCGGTTGAATTTCCGACAGGGCGCCCGATCGGGATTGAATGATCGTATGATTGTTCAATCAAAAAGCAAGTCGAGAACGTCGTGTTTTCAGTCGGTCCGTATCCATTCCATACTGAGAGATGCGGCAGCGCATTCCGAACCCGGTTTACATGGCTCGGGGACAGTGCTTCCCCGCCGATAATCAATCGGGATAATCCGGAAAACACGTGTTCATTTTGTTCTGATAAATGGTTGAACAGAGACGATGTCAGCCACAGTGTCGTAATGCCGTTTTGCTGTATAAATGTTTCCAGAACATCAGAGTCGAGATAGGTTTCCTGGTCACTTACATATAAAGAAGCGCCGTTTAAAAGCGGACCGAATATTTCAAATGTCGTAACGTCAAATCCTAATGATGAAGTAAACAACAGTCTATCTTCCGGCGTAAAATCAATATAATTGCTGTTTTTCACAAGGCGGATCACGCTTCGCTGTTCAATCATGACGCCTTTTGGCGCACCTGTTGACCCGGACGTATAAATCATGTAGGCCAACGATTCAGGTCCGCCGAGCGGCTCGGGATTTTCCGAACTCAATCCGGCCTTTGTTTGAATATCCTCTATGAATAAACGTTTTCCTGTAAGCGGCAGACCGTCAAGTTTATCAGATTGGAGAAGAATCTCAGCTTTACAGTCTTTAAGCATCCATTCAGCCCGTTCCCGCGGCACATCGTCACCGATAGGCAAGTAGGCGCCTCCCGCTTTTAATATTCCGAGGATTCCGGAGGCAAGCTCTGTTGTGCGGCCGGTTAATAAGGCGACAACGCTTTCCGGACCGACGCCATTTGATCGGAGAGCCGCCGCTATTCTGTTAGCCCGTTCGTTCAGCTCATGGTATGTCAAAATTTGTCCATCATATACAACTGCCCGGGCATCGGGAGTTTCTTTTGCCTGCCGCTCAAATAAACGGCTGATGGTTTCGTGTCTTGGGTAATTGCTTTTCGTCTGATTAAACTGATAAATGACGCGATTTGTTTCAGCATTATCCAGTACGTGAATGTCACCAAGGGGTATCGCTTGGTTTTCAATTACTTTTGTAAGAATACGGGTAAAATAAGAAAGCCATTTTTCAATTGTCTGTTTTTGATAGATATCTGTATTGAATTCAAAATCAAAGCTGATGGAACCGTCAGACCCTTCTGACGCGTAAAGCGTGGCATCAAACTTTGCGGTTTTATGACTTGTATCCGCAGCTTGAGCCAAATGCAGCTTATTTAACACCAGGGATTCACGCTCCATATTTTGGAGCACAAACATCACATCAAACAGCGGATTGCGGCTTGTGTCCCGCTGCACGCCGAGCCGCTCCACAAGCTCTTCAAACGGGTAATCCTGATGCTCATACGCTTCAAGCGCCGCCTGGCGGACTTCCGCCAAGTAATCGGTGAACCGTTTGTCTCCTTTCGGCTCCGTTCTGATGGCCAGGGTGTTGACAAACATGCCGAGAATCGGTTCAAGGTCTTTGTGCGGACGCCCGGCAATCGGCGAGCCGACGATGATGTCTTCCTGCCCGCTCAATCGCGCGAGTAACGTATTGTACGCGGCGAGAAGCACCATATACAAAGTGGAGCCGTGATCCCGGGCGATGCGGTGAAGGCCGGATGCCGTTTCAGCGTCAAGCGTGCACGATACGCTGCCGCCCGCAAAGCTTCTGACAGCCGGACGGGGCTTGTCAGCCGGAAGCTCAAGCACCGGAAGCTCTCCTTCTAGCCGCTTCAGCCAATAGACTTCCTGTTTCTGGTACCTTTCTTTCTCCTGAAACGACCGCTGCCAGACGGCATAGTCTTTATATTGAAGACGCATCGGCGCAAGCGAACGGCCTGCGTACAGCTCGCCGAATTCTTTAATCAAGGTGTTGACGGACACACCGTCAGAAATAATATGATGCATATCCGTTAATAAAAGATGGCGTTCGTCCGATTCTTTCACGAGAGCCGCACGGAAGAGCGGCGCTTCCTCCAGACAAAACGGCCGGACGAATGCGTCAGCTGACTCGGCCTCATCCAGCTGAAACGGTACGCTGTCATGGATGCGCTGCACCGGTTCGCCGTCAGGCCCCGTTTCAAAGGACGTTCTGAGCGACTCATGCCGCTCCACAAGCTGCCGGAACGTCTCCTCCAGCCGGCTGCGGTCAAGCGGGCCCGTCAGTTCCAGCACAGCCGGCATATTGTAGCCGACACCGCCGTCTTCAAGCTGCTGGAGCACATACATCCGTTTCTGCGCCGAAGACACCGGATAGGTGTCCTGTTTTTTCGCAGGCTGAATCGCTTCATACGGGCTCTCTTCCAAGTCCTGAATAACCGAAGCGAGCTCTTCCACCGTCGGCCGGGCGAAGATGTCCTGTAACGGCACCTGAACACCGAACTCTTTGGCGATGCGGGAAACGAGAGCCGTCGCTTTTAACGAATGGCCGCCCCGCTCAAAAAAGTGATCCCGGATGCCGACAGGGCCGTTTTTCAGCACCTCTTCCCAAAGGGCGCAAAGCTTCATTTCCGTGACGTTCCGCGGGGCGGTGTACGCCTGTCTGTCTGCCGCTCCGCCGGGATCCGGCAGCGCGCGGCGGTCAAGCTTTCCGCTCGGCGTGACCGGCCACTCGGTCATCTCTATAAACTGAGCCGGCATCATGTAAGCCGGAAGGCGTGTCGCAAGCTCCGCCCGCACGTCATCGCTTTCCCGTCCTTCGATATAGGCGTAAAGCGCGGTTTCGCCGTGTTCGGTCCGGGCAGTGACCGCCGCCTCACGAATGCCGTCGATGCGCCGGATCGCCGCTTCGATTTCTCCCGGTTCAATCCGGTAGCCGCGGACTTTCACTTGTCCGTCTGAACGTCCGAGCCATTCGACTAGGCCGTCTTCTGTCCAGCGTGCGATATCACCCGTCTGATACATGCGTTCTCCCGGATAAAACGGATCATCGAGAAAGCGCTCCTCCGTCAGCTCAGGCCGGTTCAGATAGCCGCGGGCCACCCCTGTCCCCGCGATGTACAGCTCTCCTGCCACGCCCGCAGGCTGGATGGTTCCTCCGCTATCTAATACATACAGACGGGCACCCGGAACGGGTTTTCCGATCGGAAGCCTTGTCCGTCCGCTGTCCCGTTTTCGGTCATAGACGTAAAACGCCGCATCAACCGTCGCTTCTGTCGGTCCATAGCCGTGAATAAGCATGGTCGCCGGCAGAAGATTGGCAAACCGGGCAGCCGTAAGCGGGGAAAGAGCTTCCCCTCCGGCAAACACGCGTGTCAAGGTTCTGCCGAGGCGTGTTCTTGTTTCCGCAGGCTCTGTTTCCAGCGCGTCTAAAAAGCTGTTGACCATTGCCGGAATAAAATGCGCGGTCGTCACCTTTTCTGAGGCAAACGCTTCAATCATCCGCACAGGATCTTTCTCCCATCCGGCAGGAAGCAGATACACGGAGGCGCCGGACATCGTCCACCAAAACAATTGCCAGATGGAAGCATCGAAAGAAAAGGATGATTTCATCACGATAATATCCTCTTCCGTCAACGGGAACTGTCCTTGCATCCCTGATAAAAAGGCGGCGGCCTGACGGTGTTCAACAGCCACTCCCTTCGGTGTTCCCGTCGAACCGGACGTATAAATGATATAAGCGAGCGAATCAGCATCCGCTTCTTCAGAGACAGCCCCTGTCTCCGTCTCGCCTGTCAGAGAAGAAAGAGACACTTCAAGCGTCTCGCCGGAAAAACCGGGAACGGATAATCCCGACTGTGCAAGCAGGAGACAAGCGCCGCAGTCGTCGAGCATATAGCGCAGCCTGTCCTCAGGATACTCCGGGTCAAGCGGCACGTAGGCGCCGCCCGCTTTTAACACGGCAAGCACAGAAACCACCATCTCCGGCGAGCGTTCAGCGAGTACGCCGACCATGCTTTCTTTGCGGACGCCTTTTTGTCGGAGCCGAACAGCGAGTCTTTCTGTGTACTGGTCAAGCTCGGCGTACGTCAGCATACCGCCCGGAAAACGGAGCGCCGGACGATGCGGCGAAAGCGCGGCGCGGCGGGCAAACAGTCCGTGAAGCGTCGGAGCCGGCGGTTCAGCCGTTTCTGTACGGTTAAAGGCATCCAGCATATTTCTGGCTTCACACGCATCAAGCAATGCGATCTCGGAGGCGCTCATTTCAGGGTCGGAAATGACTGACTTCATCATATGCCGTAAAAATGTTTCAATATTCTTCATAAAAACACGATCGTATATACCGGTATCAAAGTTTAAGCGGATATAAAGAGAATTTCCCGGAATCACCTTTATGCTGCATCCGTAGTTTGTGACTTCCTCCATCGTGAAATCTTCTACCGCAAAATCAAATGAACCGGCCTGACTCACATTTTCAATTTCACGCTGGGCCGGCACATTTTCAAACACGATAATGTGGTCAAACAGCGCTTGCTTCAGAGGGCTTTGCGCCTGAATGTCATACAGCGGATAATAGCTGTACGCTTCTGCTTGCAGCGTCTCCTGCTGCAAATGCCTGACGAGCTCCAGAAAAGAAAATGAACCGCTTTTCACCCGCACGGGAATCGTATTGATAAACAGTCCCACCATTTTTTCCACGCCTGCGAGATCCGACGGCCGGCCGGAAACGACAGAACCGAAAACGGTGTCATCACAGCGGCTGACACGCTGCAGCAACATGCCCCACAGTGCCTGGAACACTGTGTTCAGCGTTGCTCCCGCCCTTGCCGCAATGTTTTTCAGCTCATTTGTCTGCTCTTCCGAAATGGTGAAAACCGCCTGCTCAAGTTCGCCATTTGGTTCCGCGGATTTTTTCGGAAGAGACGCCGATTGCTCAAGATCGGCAAGTCTCGTTTTCCAAAAAATCTCGGCTTCTTTACGATCCTGCTTCATGAGCCATTTAATATACTTTCCATATGGCTGAACAGGCTCGAGAGACGGGAGCCGTCCGTCTCCGAGAGATTGATAGATCATCAGAAATTCCTTCATGACAATTCCGAAGCACCAGCCGTCCATGACGATATGATGATGGCTCCATATACAAACATAGCGTTCAGGCGCTTTTTTCAAAATGGAGACTCTCATGAGAGGGTCTGATTGCAAATCAAAGCCTTTATCTTTATCTTCTTTTCTGAACCGGTCGGCATATTTGTCTTGTGCCTTCTCGTCCAAATGAGAAATATCATGAAACTGAACGCGGCTCGGCCTGTTTTTCAACACGACTTGGCGGGGCTTCGCCACATTCTTATGAATAAATGTCGTACGGAAAATATCGTATCGTTCAAAAACAGCATCTATACTTTTTTGGAATCGTTCCCGGTCAAGCTGTCCGCTGATCGTAAACACCGCTTGTTCGAAGTAGGCTCTTGAGTCATGATCCAACAGAGAATGAAAAAGCATGCCCTCCTGCATAAAAGATAAAGGATATATATCTTGTATTTCCGGTTGCTGCCCCATTGCGCCACTCCTTTTCTATAGTTTGTTGACGGCTCCCATAATGTCACTCAGATCTTCCAGCGTTAACTCCTCGTCACTGAAATCAGCGGCGCTCCATTCACGCTCCTCTTTGCCTGTGCAATGCGTGATGATCTGTTTGAGAAAGGCATGAAAATGTCCCGTCAAAACTTCAATCGTTTCTTTTTGATACTGAAAACGGTTGTACACGACATGCATGCTGAGACATTCCGACGATACGGAGCCGCTGATATCAAGTGTGTACGGACGTTCCCAGTCCGGGCTGACTTCATTTCCCGCTTTTACGGGAGAAACACCGAAGCCGCTGGAACGGATTTCCCGGTCGAACTGCCCCAGATAGTTAAAACTGATTTCAGGAGCATCAGATTCAGTCTCTTCCCAGAGTTTGCTTATATACTTCAGCACCCCGTATCCCGCTCCTTTATGCGGAATGCGGCGCATCATGTCTTTTGTCCGCTTAATGTGATAGCCGAGCCGCTCGCCGTCATCAGTCTGATCTTGAAAACTTGCGTCAACCAATACCGGATAAATTGACGTAAACCAGCCGATGGTTCTGCTGATATCAAGATGCTCCAGATGCTCTTCCCTTCCGTGGCCTTCCATGCTGATTTTGAATGTCTCGTTTCCGGTCCATCTGTTCAGCGCAAGGCTTAACGCGGCAAGCAATAATTCAGCCGTCTCTGTTGTGTATGCTCTGTTCGCTTCCGTTAACAGCTGCTCAGTCTCCTGTTTTGTCAATGTAACGGTCATCACATCTGTATCTTTCAGAAGATTGGAAGAGATGCGGGCATCTTTCGGAAGCGGTTTGACCGCCGCTTTTTCTCTTTCGGACCAGTAGTCTGCTTCCTGTAACAGCCGGCGGCTTTTTGCATAATCAGAGATTTGCTTCGCGTAAGTCTGATAGGAATCGGTTTTTGCCGGAAGCGCGGTTTCTTTTCCTTCGAGCGCCTGCCTGTAGCATGCGGTGAGATCTTCAAATAAAATCCGCCATGACACCCCGTCAATGACAAGGTGATGAATGGAAAGCAGCAGATGATCGCCATCATTAGCGTGAAATAATCCGACAGCTACGAGCGGACCCGTCTCCAGCCGAATGGAAGTTTGAATAAGGGCGGCCGCCTGTTCAATTGCGGCGTGCTCCTCTTGTAATGACCCTTTCCCTCTCACGTCATGCGTTTCAAACGTAAAGAGTTCTTCTTCAGAAAGGTTTTCCGCTCTGTTATATTGAATCACCGATCCGTTTTGCGTGCCGCATACCATCCGTAATGCGTCATGATGAACCGCGAGCTGTGCCAGCGCTTTTCTCATAGCAGATTCATTGATTCTGTCCGCACTGCGGAGCATTACGGACTGATTAAAATGATCATGCGGCAATGATTGCGACAAGAACCAGTGCTGGATCGGCGTCAGCGGCACGTCTCCCGTGACGGGAGCCTGATCAATCACGCGGCGGACTTTCCGGAGCCGCATCGATACTTCTCCCAGTGTCTGATGCTCGAACAGCTCGCGGACGGTCGTTTCATAGCCCTGCTGTTTCAGCCTCGCACATACTTGCAGCGCTTTAATCGAATCCCCGCCGAGATGGAAGAAATGAGCATTGGGGCCGAGTCCTTCAACACCTAAGAGTTCTTCCCAGATGTCAGCCATCATTTCTTCAGTTTCATTTCTCAGGCTGATATCATCTCCAAGGCTATCATTTAATTCAGGCTGCGGGAGCGCCTTCTCGTCCAGCTTCCCATTCGCCGTCAAAGGCAGTTCATCAAGCTCTATCAAGCGGGCGGGAATCATATATTCCGGCAGAAAAGCTCTGAGAGAGGCCTGAATCTCTGCTTCTTTTATCTTTTCGTTTCCGTGTAAGACCGCGTATGCGTAAATGGAGTGCTGACCATGCTGATCAGCACGTGTGATCACGGCGGCCTCTTTCACGGAGGAAAGCTCTTGCAGCGCTGATTTAATTTCTCCCAGCTCAATTCTGTGGCCTCTGACTTTTACTTGCGCATCTTTCCGCCCGACATATTCCAGCTCGCCATTTGTGAGCCTTTTGGCGATATCACCCGTCCGGTAGAGCCGCATGCCGGAAACATGCGGATTCGTGATGAAACGGGAGGCGGTTAAATCATCCCTGTTTACATATCCCCTCGCGACGCCTTCCCCGCCGATATAAAGCTCACCGAGAATTCCGATTGGCTGCGGATTCATATAGTCATCCATGACAAAAGCATAAAGGGTTTCCAGCGGTCTGCCGATATTGCTTTTGTTTCTCTCAATATCATCCATATTCAGTTTTTTGCATGTGACGTGAACCGTGGTTTCCGTAATACCGTACATATTAACAAGCTCCGTCTCCGGGTACTTCTCTTTCCAGCTTTTCAGCATGCCGGGCTGAAGCGCTTCTCCGCCGAAAATGACATATCGAAGCTTTAGCTTGTCCGTATGCCCGGCCTCTTCATGAATGAGTCCGGAAAAAGCCGTCGGTGTTTGGTTCAGCACCGTTACGCCTTCACTTTGCAGCAGCTGCCGGTACAAATGCGGATCACGGGCTGTGTCTTTCGGCACGATAACTACCTTTCCGCCGTATAAGAGCGCGCCGAATATTTCCCATACAGAAAAATCAAAGCAATAGGAGTGGAACAGCGTCCAGACGTCTTCAGAGCCGAAATCAAACGGCAGTCCTTTATGTGTGATAAGGCTGATGACATTGCGGTGTTCCGTCATAACGCCTTTCGGTTTTCCTGTTGTGCCCGATGTGTAAATCACGTAAGCCGGCTGTTCAGGCGTTATCATTTCTTTCGTTCTGTCTGCTGAAACGGATTCAGGCTTATCGATGTATAAAACCGGCAGCCCGTCCATTCCGGATATCCCAAGGCCCGATTGCGTCAACAGAACACGCGCGCCGCTGTCAGTCAGCATAAATGAAATCCGCTCGTCAGGATAGTCAGGATCGATCGGCAGATAAGCTCCTCCCGCTTTTAAAATACCGAGAATCCCAATCAGCATATCCGGAGATCGTTCGGTCATAATTCCGACAATCTGTCCGGAGCGGATGCCGTTTTCCGACAGCATATCGGCGATTCGATCCGCCTTTTCATTGAGCTCGCGGTAGGTGAGACGCTCATCAGACATGACGGCTGCAATTTGATCCGGCATTTTTTCCGCCTGTGCTTCAAATAAACTGACGATCGTTTCATGCCTCGGATACTCCGCCGTTTGATTTCCCGCTTGAAGAAGCATCTGTCGCTCGTTTGTGTCCAGCAAATGAATGTCAGACAGCTTCCGCTCATCATCCGATGCGATTTGTCCTAAAAGCTCTTTAAAATGACCGGCCCACCGTTCGATCGTATCTTTTTCAAACAACGCGGTACTGTATTCAAAATGAAAATCCAGTGAGCCATCCGGCCGTTCCTCGGCATGAAGCGTCAAGTCGAATTTTGAAATGTCATGCTTCACTGCATGTGAAGAAACGGATAAGCCCGGAAGGTTCACTTCGAAATCATCACTGTTTTGCAAAACGAGCATGGCATCAAACAGCGGATTGCGATTGACTTCCCGGTGTGTATCAAGCTTTTGGGCAAGTTCTTCAAACGGGAAGTCCTGATGTTCGGCCGCGCCGAGGGCGAGCATTTTCACCTCTTCTAAATAAGCGCGGAATGTCTTATCCCCTTTCGGCCTGCTTCTCATTGCCACGGTATTTACAAACATGCCGATGACCCCGTCAAGCTCAGCGCGGCTTCTGCCGGCCGCAGGTGAACCGACGACAATGTCTTCCTGCCCGCTCAATTTAGAAAGGAACAAGGAGTAGCTTGCCAAAAGAATCATATACAGCGTCGAACCTGTCTCATCCATGAGCCGGCGCAAATTCTCCGCCGATTCCTTTTGAAGGCGCGTTCGAACAACGGACCCGCTGAAATCAGGAAGCTGAGGGCGCTTTTTATCGAGCGGCAGATCAAGTACGGGAATGTTTTCCCCGATCGTCTCCAGCCAATAACGCTCATGTCTTTTGAATTCTTCAGCGGCAAACCGCTTATGCTGCCAGACGGAAAAATCTTTGTACTGGAGTTTTAACGGCCGCAACTCCTTTCCTCTGTATAAATCCGTCAATTCTTTAATCAGAACGCTCATTGACACACCGTCTGCGATAAGATGATGCATATCAAGCAGCAGAAAATGACGTTCTTCAGTGACTTTGGCTAAAGTCACTCTCAAAAGCGGCGCTTTTTCCACGTCAAACGGTTTGACGAAAGTTTCCATCACCTCTTGAAGAAGGTTCCCGGATGACATGTGAATCTCTGTGAGGTCAAGATCGACATGTGAATGTATGTGCTGCATCGGCTCCCCGTTTCGTAAAACAAATGAAGTGCGTAACGCTTCATGCCTTTGTAACAGCGCTGAAAAGGCTTCGTGCAGCCGATCCCGGTTGAGTCTGCCGCTCAGTTCCAGACAAGCGGGCATATGATAGCCCGTACTGTCCGCTGCAAGCTGATGAAGGGCATAGAGCCTTTTTTGCGCAAAAGATAGCGGGTACAAGTCCTTTGCCACAGCAGGCGTGATTTCTGCATATTCTCCTCTTTTCCTCTGTTCAAGGAAGCGGGCCATGCTCTCGATAGTCGGATGTTCAAAAACATGGCGGACGGCAAGTTCAATTTGGAGCCGTTTATGTATGTTTGAAACAAGCGACGCGGCTTTCAGCGACTGTCCGCCGATTTGGAAGAAATCATCTCTCATACTGATATGTTCCCGTTTCAGCACTTCTTGCCAAATAGACAGCAGCTCGGTCTCAAGCATTGTGCGCGGAGCTTGATAATCACCGGTTCTCTCAGCTTCTTTCGGCTCAGGAAGTGCGGCCCGATCAAGTTTTCCGCTCACAGACAGCGGCATTTCCGTCAATTTCGTAAAGCTTCCCGGTATCATATAAGCAGGTAATCTCCCGGCCAATTCGGCATGAGGGTCAAATGTCACACCCGCGTTTTGCAGTACGACATAAGCTGCAAGCTCCTGTTCCCCGTCCGCCGTTTTGCGCACGGTGACTGCCGCCTCTTTTACCCCGGACAGACTTCTGAGTGCCGTTTCGATTTCTCCTAATTCAATTCTGTAACCTCTTACCTTGACCTGATCGTCAAAGCGTCCCATATATTCAATCGTTCCATCCGGTAAAAATCGGGCTGCATCTCCCGTTCTGTACAGCCGTTCACCTTCACGAGACGGATGAGGGGTAAAGACTTTGTCCGTCAGCTCTTTTTGCTGAAAATATCCGTCCGCCAGACCTTTTCCGGAAATACACAGTTCACCGACGGCTCCGACCGGCTGCAGCCGATCTCCGTGCATCATATAGACAGAAGTGTTGGCAATCGGGCGCCCGATCGTAATCCGGCTGCTTTTTTGCAGGTTGCGCAGAATCGTCGTGGCCACACTGTTTTCCGTCGGGCCGTATTCATTCAGCAGCTCGGCATTCGGGCATATGTTGCGGCTCGCTTCCACGATATCAGGAGTGGCCGCTTCCCCGGCAAATGTCACTGCCCGAAGCGTCTGCGCATCCTTTTTCGTCAGCGAATCAAGCAGAACGCGATACAGAGACGGAACGATCAGAAGATGGCTCACTCCGTGGCGGGTGATTTTCTGTTTTATTGAAAGGACGTCTTTCGCATCATCTTCATCAGTTAACAATACACAGGCGCCCGACAGAAGCGGAGTGAACAGACTCGTTAATGACCCGTCAAATACGTATGAAAAAAGATGAAGCGCTACGTCCCCTTCTGTCATCCCGTATTCTTCACGCCGCCATTGCAATGTATTGCTGATCGCTTTGTGTTGTACAAGCACCCCTTTCGGCCGGCCTGTCGTTCCGGAGGTGTAAATGACATACGCCCAATTTCCGCTGTCAGATACCGGCGGAAGCGGTGCGGTCTGCTGGGAAACCGTTTCCTCCATGATGACGACGCTTCCCTTGAAATGCGGCGGAATGAGGGGGAGCAGGTCTTTTTCAGTCACGAGCAGTGAGGCTTCACTGTCTCTCAGTAAAAATGAAATCCGTTCAGGCGGAAATTCCGCATCAATCGGCATATAGGCGCTGCCCGACTTCCAAATTCCGAGCAGAGCGGCAACCGTACTCATTGATCGGCGCAGCATAACAGCGGTGATCTGATCGGAGCGTGCGCCTTTTTCCCTTAACGCATGCGCAATCTGATTCGCCCGCTGATTTAATTTCTTGTAGCTCCAACATACCCCGTTATATCTCAACGCCTCTTGGTCAGGCGTTTTTGCCGCCTGTTCTTCAAACAGCCCATGAACGGTTGTCTCAGGGTACGGACGGTTCGTTTCGTTAAACGAATGAATCAAGGCTTCTTCCTCCGGAGGCACGAGACTGATGCTTGATAAAAGCATGTCCGGATCTTCCGTTACACAGGAGATGACCTCCAGAATATGCCCTTTGATCCGTTTCATGTCTTCCCGATCGTAGATGCCCGCATTGTAGCTGAATTTTACATAAAACTCTTCTCCCGGAACGATGACGACGTTAAGATCGTAATTGGTTTCCTCCGCCATCGAAAAGTTTTCAAGTGAGAGCGCACTGCTTTCCGTTTGCTGCCAGCCGTTTACCGCAGCCTGCATCTGAACCGGATAATTCTCAAAAACCAGGATGTGGTTCAAGAGATCTTTTTGCAGACCGCTCTCGTTTTGAATGTCATAAAGCGGATAATAGCTATGCTCTTCCGCAGCGAGTGACTCTTTTTGCACCTTTTTGAGAAGAGAAGAAAAAGTCATATTCCCAGCCGCGCGCACCCTTACCGGCACGGTATTGATAAACAGTCCGGCCATGGATTCAATGCCGCTGATAGCAGACGGCCTGCCGGAAACAACCGAACCGAAGACCGCATCTTCAGTCCCGTTGTAACGATGGAGAATCAGCCCCCAAATGCTCGTAAATAAAGTATTCAGCGTGACCCCGGTGCTTCGGGCAATGTCTGTCAGTTTTTGTACGGTTTCAGACTCAAGGGAAAATTGAAAATGCTCAGATGCATAACCGTTTTGCGCCGGCTTATTCTTCGTTTGCGGAACGGAAACGACTTCTCCGTAATCTTCCAAGCAGCGCGACCAGAACGCTGACGTTTCTTCTTTATTCCGGCTTCGGAGCCATTTGATATAAGAGCTGTACGGAGCCGGACTGCCGAGGTTTACAGGCCGCCCGTTCCGGATCGCATAATACATGCTGAAGAAATCTTTCAGCACAATGCCCAAGCTCCAGCCGTCCATCATAATGTGATGGTGAGTCCAAACGCACGTATGGCGGTTTTCTCCCGTTTGAAAAAGAGTCAGGCGCATTAAGGGGCCTTTTTGCAGATCAAACCCCTTATGCCGGTCGGTTTCCTTGAATTCCTCAATGATGCTTTGCTGCCGTTCTTCCGAATAGTCTGAAATGTTCTCAGTCTGTACGGCTGTGTCACGGCGTGAAAGGACAACCTGCTGCGGACCTTCAAGGTCAGGCACTTCTTTTATGAAAATCGTTCTGAAAATATCATAGCGGCTGACAAGCATATCCAGACTTTTTTGGAATGTATCAATGCATAAATCCCCGCTGACTGTAAACGAAATCTGCTCGACATATGCGTTTGATCCGGAATCCAGAAGCGAATGAAACAGCATGCCTTCCTGCATATATGATAAAGGGTAAATATCTTGAATTTCTGTCGCTTGTGTCACGAATGCCACACACCTTTTTATGAAATTAAAGTCCTTTTACGAGATCTTCAATGCTTGATAGTGCTTGAGCGGTCAATTCTGTATGGCTGTAATCCGTTAATGTTTTTTCCCGCTCTTTCTTGCCGGAACAGTGGGCGATGATGTCCTCGAGGTGAGTATGGAAACGATTCATGAAGAACTCGATTGCCCCCGGTGCAAATACATCTGTATAAACGGCTTTTACCTCCAATTGCCCGGCCGCCACCATCGCGTTAATATCCAGATCAAACTCGCGGATGCGCCCGGCCGCTATATCATGCTGCGGCTTGAACGGTGACATCTTCAGCGTTCCTTCAAGACCGTCAAACGCACCGAGATAGTTAAAGCTTATTTCTGGGTCTTTATAAAGAATGTTTCGCGAATATCTCAGCAGCCCGTAGCCGGTTCCGTGGTGAGGAACCCGTCGCATCATGTCTTTTACCGTCTTTATGCGGTGAGCGGTTTTTTCGCCTGAGCCGCCCGGCACTCTCATATCCAAAAGCACCGGGTAAACAGATGTAAACCAGCCTGCCGTTCTTGACATATCAATGTCAGGTATATGCCCCTGGCGACCGTGCCCCTCAGTGCTGATAAGCATCTGTTCAGAACCCGTCCACTCATGAAGCGCCATTCCAAGCGCCGTTAAAAGCAATTCATGAACATCCGTTCCGTATGCCTGCTGTGTTTCCAACAGCAGCTGCTTCGTGACTTCGCTGCTTAATATCCACGATGCAGTGCGCGCGTTTTCCTGCAATCGTCCGGCGTTTTCATCAGTTATTTTCGGAAGCGGCGCTGTTTCACTAGACATCACGCTTTCCCAGTATGCGGCTTCCTCCAGCAATGCTTTGCTCTTGGAAATGTCAAAAAGTTCTTCGGCATACTTTATATAAGAATCGCTTTTCGGCGGCAGGTCGATTTGTTTGCCGTCCAATGCCTGCTGATAAGCTGTCTGCAGATCTTCAAGCAATATCCTCCATGACACGCCGTCCACGATAAGGTGATGAATCGTTATAAGCAGATGGTCGGCTTCCTTCTGCCTGAACACTCCGAGATGAAGCAGAGGCCCCTGATCAAGACGCATAGCCTGCTGTATTTCTTTTTCCTCAGCGGCTATCCGTTTTTCGGGCTGCGTTTCTTCTGAAATATCTATGACGTTAAGCGTAAAGATTTCTTCATACTGCTTTGTGATTCCGCGATTATATTGAACCGTTTCCCCATGCTCATTTTCAGTGAAGGTCATTCGCAGCGCATCATGATGTTCTGTCAGCGCGCAAACCGCCTGATACAGCGCATCTATTTCGAGGCTGTCTTCACTGCACAGCATGACCGCTTGGTTATAATGAAGCTCAAACGCACCCGGCTCCTCAAAAAATCTCTGCTGGATCGGTGTCAGCGGAGCGCTTCCTTCTATCGGCCCCTGATCAGCCATTGCAACAGCCGGCGTGAGGTGCTTCGCGAGTTCTGCAATCGTCGGGAACTGAAACAAATCGCGGATCGACATGTTCCAGCCTTCTCCGGCGAGTCGGGCTGACACTTGAAGCGCCTTAATGGAATCTCCCCCAAGCTCAAAGAAAGAGTGATGAATTCCCGCTTTCTGAACATGAAGCACATCTTCCCAAATCCGGCATAACATCTCCTGTTTTTCATCGCCGGGCGCGACAAATGCCTGTGATGAATGTATCTCTTCTGCCGGCAGTGCCGATTTATCAAGTTTGCCGTTCAGTGTCAGGGGCATGCTGTCTAAACCGATAATATGAGACGGCATCATATAAGCCGGGAGCTCCTGCATAAGAGACTGGCGAAGTGATGAGATATCGGCCTCTTTAGGAACGATGTATGCCGCTAATCGGGCTTGTCCTTCGGCATCTTTCATCACGGTAACAGCCGCTTCTTTGACTTGATCGTGTTTCAAAAGCACACTTTCAATTTCTCCCGTCTCAATTCTGTATCCTCTGATCTTCACCTGCTTATCGATCCGCCCTTTAAAACGAAGAGTTCCATCCGGCAGCCAGCAAGCCTGATCTCCGGTTCTGTAAAGCGTTTCTCCCGTTTGTAACGGGTCACTGAATGCGCCCTCTGTCAGCTCAGGCTGTCCCCAATATCCTTTGGCGACGCCGGCGCCCCCGATATACAGCTCTCCGAAAACGCCGATCGGTTGGACCTGTTTGTCTTTGTTTAAGACGTACATTTTTACATTCGGAAGCGGAACACCGATCGGCACATCATCTTCCCGCGGCTTTTCGCTCATTTCGGCTTCATAATACGAAGAATCAATTGTCGCTTCTGTTACACCGTAGCTGTTAATGATCCGCATTTCTTTTCCGAAGCGTTCATGAAGCGTATAAAAATCCTGCGACTTGATCATATCTGAACCCAGTACAAGTATTTTTACACTTTGCAGCGCGAGCTTCCGGCGATATATATATTCCATAAACGGAACAATCAGCGCGGGTGTCGACTCCATAAACGTGATACGGTGCTGATCAATGAGCCGATAAAGCTGTTGTGGCTCAAGCCGGACGTCATCCGGACAAATGACAAGCGTTCCCCCGTTTAGCAGGGCGCGTGCAAGATCCCCTGAAAATACATCAAATGAGAAACTCGCCATCTGCAGCACTCGGACTGGTTTACGATCAAGCTCATAAATTTTCCGCCATGCAAGTGCTGCATGCGTAAAGCTGAGATTTCTGACTTCGACTCCCTTCGGCGTTCCCGTTGTTCCCGAAGTATATATGATATATGCAGTATCATCCGGAGACGCTGCCGGCTGAATATTCTTTGCAGAAATATCGTATTGATCTTCATGATCGAGCTGAATGAGAAATAAATTGTGATCCGTCAGCTGTGAAGCAAGTTCTTTGTATTCTGACTGCACCATCAAGACGGATGCCGCGCTGTCTTTTAATAAATAGCGAATCCGTTCCTCGGGATAATGGGAGTCAACCGGTATATACGCCCCTCCCGATTTCATGACGGCAAGAACGCTGACGATCGCTTCAATCGAACGGTTTGCCAATATAGCTGCTCTTTTTCCCGGACCGAATCCATTTTTGTGTAATGTTCGCGCAAGCCGATTTGCCCGCTCGTTAAGCTGCGAATAGCTGATCTGTTGTGTTCCTTCAATAACAGCGGTCTGATGAGGCGTTTCTTCTGCTTTCTCTTCAAACAACTGGTGAAACAGTTTGTGTTTTTCCATGAATTCGGTTTGTGTGTTATTAAACTCAATCAGTAACTTTTGTTTTTCTTCTTCATTCAAAATGTCAGTTTTCGATAGTGTGACTTCCGGTTCGGCGGCAACATGGCGCAAGAGATTCAGTAAGTGGCCCATCCAGCGTTCAATCGTTTCTTTCTTAAAAAGCTCGGTGCTGAATTCCATTTCAAAGCGGATGTTTCCATCGGATTCAGCCGCTGATAAGGTCAGGTCAAAACTTGATACATCATGTTCGGTATGCTCTGATCGTGACGCCTTCAGACCGGCCAGATTTATCTCCTCTCGCTCCATATTCTGAAGAATAAACATCGCATCAAACAGCGGATTTCGGCTCATGTCCCGCTGCACCCCGAGCCGTTCCACCAGCTCTTCAAACGGATAGTCCTGATGCTCATACGCTTCAAGCGCGGCCTGGCGGACTTCCGCCAAGTAATTGGTAAACCGTTTGTCTCCTTTCGGCTCCGTTCTGATGGCCAGCGTGTTGACGAACATGCCGAGAATCGGTTCAAGGTCTTTGTGCGGACGCCCGGCAATCGGCGATCCGACGATGATGTCTTCCTGCCCGCTCAGGCGCGCGAGTAACGTATTGTACGCGGCGAGAAGCACCATATACAAAGTGGAGCCGTGATCCCGGGCGATGCGGTGAAGGCCGGATGCCGTTTCAGCGTCAAGCGTGCACGATACGCTGCCGCCCGCAAAGCTTCTGACCGCCGGACGGGGCTTGTCAGCCGGAAGCTCAAGCACCGGAAGCTCTCCTTCTAGCCGCTTCAGCCAATAGACTTCCTGTTTCTGGTACCTTTCTTTCTCCTGAAACGACCGCTGCCAGACGGCATAGTCTTTATATTGAAGACGCATCGGCGCAAGCGAACGGCCTGCGTACAGCTCGCCGAATTCTTTAATCAAGGTGTTGACGGACACACCGTCAGAAATAATATGATGCATATCCGTTAATAAAAGATGGCGTTCGTCCGATTCTTTCACGAGAGCCGCACGGAAGAGCGGCGCTTCCTCCAGACAAAACGGCCGGACGAATGCGTCAGCTGACTCGGCCTCATCCAGCTGAAACGGTACGCTGTCATGGATGCGCTGCACCGGTTCGCCGTCAGGCCCCGTTTCAAAGGACGTTCTGAGCGACTCATGCCGCTCCACAAGCTGCCGGAACGTCTCCTCCAGCCGGCTGCGGTCAAGCGGGCCCGTCAGTTCCAGCACAGCCGGCATATTGTAGCCGACACCGCCGTCTTCAAGCTGCTGGAGCACATACATCCGTTTCTGCGCCGAAGACACCGGATAGGTGTCCTGTTTTTTCGCAGGCTGAATCGCTTCATACGGGCTCTCTTCCAAGTCCTGAATAACCGAAGCGAGCTCTTCCACCGTCGGCCGGGCGAAGATGTCCTGTAACGGCACCTGAACACCGAACTCTTTGGCGATGCGGGAAACGAGAGCCGTCGCTTTTAACGAATGGCCGCCCCGCTCAAAAAAGTGATCCCGGATGCCGACAGGGCCGTTTTTCAGCACCTCTTCCCAAAGGGCGCAAAGCTTCATTTCCGTGACGTTCCGCGGGGCGGTGTACGCCTGTCTGTCTGCCGCTCCGCCGGGATCCGGCAGCGCGCGGCGGTCAAGCTTTCCGCTCGGCGTGACCGGCCACTCGGTCATCTCTATAAACTGAGCCGGCATCATGTAAGCCGGAAGGCGTGTCGCAAGCTCCGCCCGCACGTCATCGCTTTCCCGTCCTTCGATATAGGCGTAAAGCGCGGTTTCGCCGTGTTCGGTCCGGGCAGTGACCGCCGCCTCACGAATGCCGTCGATGCGCCGGATCGCCGCTTCGATTTCTCCCGGTTCAATCCGGTAGCCGCGGACTTTCACTTGTCCGTCTGAACGTCCGAGCCATTCGACTAGGCCGTCTTCTGTCCAGCGTGCGATATCACCCGTCTGATACATGCGTTCTCCCGGATAAAACGGATCATCGAGAAAGCGCTCCTCCGTCAGCTCAGGCCGGTTCAGATAGCCGCGGGCCACCCCTGTCCCCGCGATGTACAGCTCTCCTGCCACGCCCGCAGGCTGGATGGTTCCTCCGCTATCTAATACATACAGACGGGCACCCGGAACGGGTTTACCAATCGGAAGCCGCGTCCGTCCGCTGTCCCGTTTTCGGTCATAGACGTAAAACGCCGCATCAACCGTCGCTTCTGTCGGTCCATAGCCGTGAATAAGCATGGTCGCCGGCAGAAGATTGGCAAACCGGGCAGCCGTAAGCGGGGAAAGAGCTTCCCCTCCGGCAAACACGCGTGTCAGTGTTCTGCCGAGGCGTGTTCTTGTTTCCGCAGGCTCCGTTTCCAGCGTGTCTAAAAAGCTGTTGACCATTGCCGGAATAAAATGCGCGGTCGTCACCTTTTCTGAGGCAAACGCTTCAATCATCCGCACAGGATCTTTCTCCCATCCGGCAGGAAGCAGATACACGGAGGCGCCTGACATCGTCCACCAAAACAATTGCCAGATGGAAGCGTCGAAAGAAAAGGATGATTTCAGCACGATAACATCCTCTTCCGTTAACGGAAACTGCCCTTGCATCCCTGATAAAAAGGCGGCGGCCTGACGGTGTTCAACAGCTACTCCCTTCGGTGTTCCCGTCGAACCGGACGTATAAATGATATAAGCGAGCGAATCAGCATCCGCTTCTTCAGAGACAGCCCCTGTCTCCGTCTCGCCTGTCAGAGAAGAAAGAGACACTTCTAGGGTTTCGCCGGAAAAACCGGAAACGGATAATCCCGGCTGTGCAAGCAGGAGACAAGCGCCGCAGTCATCGAGCATATAGCGCAGCCTGTCCTCAGGATACTCCGGGTCAAGCGGCACATAGGCGCCGCCTGCTTTTAACACGGCAATCACAGAAACCACCATCTCCGGTGAGCGTTCAGCGAGCACGCCTATCATGCTTTCTTTGCGGATGCCTTTTTGGCGGAGCCGAACGGCGAGCCTGTCCGTGTACTGATCAAGCTCGGCGTACGTCAGCATACCGCCCGGAAAACGGAGCGCCGGACGATGCGGCGAAAGCGCGGCGCGGCGGGTAAACAGCCCGTGAAGCGTCGGGGCCGGCGGTTCAGCCGTTTCTGTACGGTTAAACGCAGTTAACACCCGTTTCTTTTCTTTTTCATCCGCCATATCAATATGCCGAATCAGCCGGTCTGGATTTCTAACGGCATTTTCAACGATCGTCAGCAAATGAGTTTGAATGCGTTTAATTGATGTTTCAGTAAATAAAGCGGATTGGTAATCAAAATTCAGCTCAATCAATCCCGTATCTGTCCGCTCCTTAATTAAAATGGACAGCTCATTTGCCGTATGCCCGCTGAAAAACATCGCCGTTTCATAATCGAAACCTTCTGCCTGACGCCACGCGAGAGGCTGGTATTGCATCGAAATCCCGATGATATTTTGCAGGTCGTGATGAATCTGCCTTAATTCATTGACAAAAAGATTGTAAGGATATTTCTGGTGCCGCATAACAGACAGCTGCTCTTTTCCTACACTGCGGACAAAAGACAGGAACTCCGCATCCGGATCTGCCATCATTCTGATCGGCAGCGTGCTGACAAACATGCCGAGCATATCCTTTTCGAGCTTGGAACCGCGGTTTCCGTAATAAGTACCGATGGCAATATCCTTTTTAGCCGTCAGACGGCTGATGCATATGTATAACGAAGCCATAAACAGAGAGATGATGCTGATATTATTTTCTTTGCAAAAACGCCGGATAGATTGTTCTAAGGAGTGAGAAAGAGTGATAGTATCTCTGGAAGCCGCAGTGCTTTGTCTAAGATGAGAGGTTCGTTCCGCCAGTGAAAGGTGTTCCGGAACGGTTCGGTATGTTTCAGTCCAAAATGAACGGTCTTTTTGAAAACGGGAAGACTGTAAGTATTGCTGTTCTTTTTCCATGTAGCTGAGATAGGAAGGCCTGTGATGTTCAGCCAAATCCTCGCCCCGCATGATCTTTTGGTAGATATCAATGAGTTGGTTGCCGAGCAGGTTGAGCGAGATGCCGTCCATGATAATATGGTGAAATTTTGAATAAAGCCAAACTTCTTCGTCTGACATGACAAGCAGAGTAAAGTGATACAGAGGTGAATGAAACAGCTTGAACGGAACACGGGTCTGCGTGTCAATCCATGCGTCCCGCTCTGCCTGATCAGAATGAGTAAAATCAACGGTCTCTAAAGAAATCGGCCGATGCCCGGCCAGATACAGCTGGGGTTCTGAGCCGTCCCCTTCCGTCAGTTGAAACCTGAGCGAATCATTTTGCAAGATAGAGAAATCTAAAGCACGGCGCAATACGTCAAAGTCGATATTCCCCCTGAATTTGACGCACGCCGCGAGATTGCAGATACTTGTGCCCGGCTCGAGCAGCTCTGTAAACCAGACTCTTCTTTGGGCGTGAGTTAAAGAATAAACAGTGTTCTTCAATGGAATCCCTCCATTTCAATTTAAGAGGATAAGAAAGTGAAATAATTACAATTAAATTTCGACAGCATATGACTAAATCATCCATATAAGCATTATTTTAAAACATATTTTAGAAATCACAATAAAAAATTAAATTTTCTCTAACATTTTTTAGAATATAGTATATATTCCTCACTTCATTTCTTCATTTCTATAATCTTTATACCATGTAAAACGGTATGTATGCACACTGTAAACTGGTTCTTAAACACTATAATAAGGAATAAAATGTATAATTAATTGCGCTTTTAAAAAGGTTTTGCCTCCTGAAAAGAAGTTTTACGTTAAAAAATGAAAAATCGGTGAACAAGTAAGAAAGTATCATGTAAAAAAAAGGAAGTATATTGCCGATATTACTTTTTGAAAAGATTGATTCATAATCGCAATATAATGTTTTACAGACATCAAAAAAAGCCGAATCCTCTAAGGATCCGGCCCTTCTTATTGATTTGCCAGCACGACTGCGATTTTGTCTTCAATGTCTTTTCCGTCATCTTCGTCAAGCAGCCCGTTTTGAAGCACGGAAAAAATAAGCGTATCTCCTGTTTTTGTGTCTGCATAGCCGGCAATCGAACTGACTGATGTTAGTGACCCGGTTTTCGCTTTAATTTTGCCTTCCGCCGGGGTGCCCTTCAGCCGATTCCGGAGGGTTCCTCCCGTCATTCTGTCACTTGCGCCGGCGACAGGGAGCGACCGAAGGAAAGACGGGTACCACTTTTCTTTCTGAACCGCATACAAAAGCTCTCCGATTTGGCCGGCGGATACGCCGTTAATATGAGAAACGCCGGATCCGTCTCTTGCAATCAATTCATCCGGATTCAGCCCGAACGATTTGAGCTCCGATTTCATCACGTCCAAGCCCTTTTCCCAGCTGCCCTCCCCTTTTTTCACTTTTCCCATTTCCTTGATCAGAATTTCGGCGTGCCCGTTGTTGCTCAGTTTCATAAACGGGATCAATAATTCTGAAAGAGGCATGGATGTCCGTGATGTGACAAGCTGGGTGCGGTGCGGCATTCGCCCTGTTCTGATTTTCCCTTTTACAGTTATACCCTGTTTAGTAAGCGCTTGTTTCCATAAATCTAAAGCATAGGACGACGGATCCCACACCGCCGCCCATTCTCTTACCTTTGCCGAGCCGGCAGGTATGGTTCCCTTTATCGTAATCACATTGCCACCGTGCTCCCGTTCAACCGTCAATTCTTTCTTTTCATCAGAAGCGACGGTTTTCACTTCATTTTTCACACGAACGATGTCCGTATGGGGAGAAATTGAAATGCGCGGCTTTTTACCGGGCTGTTTCGCCGGGCTGATTTCCGCAATCACCGTTCCGGTATCATAATCTTCATTTGGGGAAGCGGTAAGAGCTGATACTTGCGCACCATAATATTGGCCTTCATCGCTCCACGGAAGATCAACTGAATACCTGGTATCGTCATACCACGAATCATCCCCGATCAGATCTCCTTTAATGACATGGATGCCTCTGGCTTTGACCTGTTTAGCCATCTTCTCAAAATCAGAAGCCAATAGGGTCGGATCGCCTTTTCCCCTGAGATAAAGGTTTCCGCGCAGCTGTTTTCCTTTCACGGCGCCGTCTGCCCGTACTTCTGTCTTAAAGGTGTAATCTTCTCCGAGAACGGAAAGCGCCGCAGATGCCGTCAGCAGCTTCATCAGTGATGCGGGCCTCAGCCGCATATCTTCCTGGCTGCCGAACAGCACCTCCCCTGTTTTTGCTGACCGGACACTGACGCCCGCTGAAGCTCCCTTTAAAGCAGGTTCTTCATCCAGAATGTGTTCCAGCTCTTTTTGTAAAGTATTTTTTTGTTCAGCCGCCTTAGCCGCATCATCAATATAAGGAACTGCGGCAATGATCAAAAGCAGAATCACCGCGCTCAAGCGTTTCACATATGTTTTCAATGTTATCCCGCCTCTTTCCTATTCTTCATCATGCAAAATGGTGATCCTGGATGACGCAGCCGCTTCTTCGCCCGGTTTCAGAATCTGAAGCCCTGTCAGTGATGCAGGCTGATTCAAATTAAATGCATCTGTAACGGAAGTATAAGGCTCAAGACTGACAAACCCTTGCTTTCCGTCACCGTTATATACCACCCAATGCTTGAAAGACATGTCTGCTTGATACAAAACGGATAATTTCTCATCCGGATGATAAATAACAGCTTCGTTATTGCCGCCATTCCGTCCGGAAGAAAGAAAAACATCGTCAAACTGTTTATTTTTCAAAGACATCCCCTGACGAAACGCTTCTTTATCAGGCACATCCAATAAACGGCCTGTCGGTACGAAACGTTCATTTAATTCCCACATGCGGTCAGCCGTCAAAAATAGACGTGATCGCTTTTCATTGAAAACAAAAGTTGAATGATAGCCGAGCCCCCAAGGAAAAGCCTCCGTTCCCTTGTTGATAATCAGCGCCCGCTGCGTAAACACATTGTCTTTTAATGTATAGGTCATCCGGACAATGATATCGTGCGGAAATTGTTTATGAACACGGGGAATCTTTGAAAGATCAATTTCTGTTTCGACTGTCATTCCATCCCCCTCTTCTTTCGGTGCCGCCGCTTTCCAATGCTGATTGTGAAGAAAGCCGTGAATATGATTATGTTTATCCTCTTCGTTTATCTCAAATTGATACGCGCGGCCGTCAAAACGAAACGTCCCGTCCGTAATCCGGTTCGGCGGGAATAAAACGGGAATGCCGTACAGCATCGGTTTTGCGCGGAATTGCTCCGCAGTTTCCGGTTCTCTAAGAAGCCGCATACCGGTTCTTTTATCCCGAAGCGATATGACATTTGATCCCCACTCCGGCACAATGATGCATTCAGCCTGATCAGTCTCCGCTTTAATGGCTGAAACCCCTAAATAAGTCGTATGTTCAATCGTCATAAGCACCTGCCCTTTCCTTGTTTTCTAGCATGTATAGGAATTCCATTTTCTAAACTCATTTTCCTTCTCTAAAAAAAACATCGCCCGTATGAACTGAGCGATGTGCGGTAAAACCTTATTGAATCAGCCGGGTAATCTGTTTTTTCTTCCATACAAACCGGTAATATCCGTATTGCAGCAGCAGGCTGACGACAAAAGCCGCCGGATAACCGACCCAAATGCCGAGAATGCCGAGATTCGTATAATGAGAAAGAATAAAGGCCACAGGCACTTCAATTCCCCAAATCGCAAAAATGCTGATAATCGTCGGCCATAACACCGTACCGCTCGCCCGCATTGTTGCTGAAACAATCTGAGCGTGACCGAAAATCAGATAGCTCCAAAGGGTAATCATAATCAGATTGCGGGCAATGTGGAGTGTATCCTGATCGGTTAAAAACAAAGCCAGTATCTGCCGGGAGAAGGTATAAATCAGCACAATCAAAACCCCGCCGATCAAATAATTCAGGCCGATGCCGACTTTGATGACCTGCTTCAGCCGGCCGAATTGATTAGCTCCTATGGATTGGGCGGCAAAAATTGAAACGGCGATACCGAGGCTTACCGCCGGCATCTGCACATAACTCGCTACTTGGTTGACAACCCCGTAAGCAGCCGTCGCGTTTGATCCGTAATGATTGACAAATGAAATGACCGCAATTTCAGAAAGTGACACGAGAATCATATTGATGCTCGACGGAATACCGAGACGGAGTAAAAGCGCAAGCAGCTTTTTGTCCATTTTAAGAGAACGGAGCGCAGTCCGGTCAAATGCCAATGGATGTTTCCTTTTCCGCAAATAAACCATGAGTACGATAAATGTCACGATGTTTGAAATCACGGTTGCATACGCCGAACCGTAAATGCCGAACTTCGGAAGTCCGAAAAGCCCGAGAATCAATAAGGGCAAGAGCCCGATGTTTATGACTGTACTGACGATTAACGTATAAAACGGAGTCTTTGAATCTCCCGTTCCGCGTAAAAATGTCGTATACGCAAAATATAAAAACATCAGCGGCATTGCGCAAAACAAAATGCGCGCATATCGGACACTGACATCTATTACGTTTTCCGGCGTTCCCATCAGCCGCAGAATATCAAGCGTAAACACACTGCCGACAACTGCCAGAACAACACCGATCATAAAGGTAAAAGCCAGTGTAGTGCCGACAATCGCCTTCATCCTCTCTTCGTTTTTCGCGCCGTAAGCCTGCCCGATTAGAATGGAACTTCCCGAACCGATTCCGATCGTAAAGGAGATCAGCAGAAAAAACAGCGGAAAAAAAGACGATACGGCGGCAAGCGCATCGACTCCGAGCCACCTTCCGACAAATACCATTCCGACCAATTGGCCGACAGATTGCAATACATTGCTTAAAAGCAGCGGCACTAAAAACAGTGACATCGATCGCCAGACAGACTGGCCGCGGCCTTCCTCTGTTTCTAAATGATCTTGTACTTCCATATGTAGGACTCCTTTTTTGATTTTCTTCCATTTTATTATTCAGCAGACAGCTTGGAAAAACCTTTTGTTCAATGAAACTCTTTATCTTTTTCTCACGTCTTACATGGAAATAAACCATAAAAATAAAAAGTCCGGATAATATTTCTGAAAAGGTATTGTAATCTTACCGTAATTATTGTAACATTTGTAACATAAGAGAAAGAGATTGATTGAAGGAGAGATTATATCATGAAAAAATGGCTATTATTCCTCACTACTATTACATTGATTCTGTCATTGGGAACTGCGGCGACCGCAAAAACTTCACCTAATGACCTTACACAAAAACAAGCACTTCAGCTGGCCCTGTCAGCGAGAGAACATTTCTGGAACACAATGAGCGGCGGTGCGCTTAAATCAAACGCAAATTGCACATCTGAACCGTTTGAATATCAAAATCTGCAATATGTATTTATGTGCAAAGACCTCGGAACAAAAGCGAAAGCCGTAAAATATCTGACACCCGCTTTTACAAAGCAAGCGATTGACAAAGGGCTCAAAGATTACCACTTCACTGTAAAAGACGGCAAATTGGCTGTTCCTGTCGGCGACGGAGATAACCTCCTGAATTGGAAAAAAGCGAAAATGACCCTTCTTTCTAAAAAAGGAAGCGCTCAAACATACCGCTTCACTGTACCGACTCTTGACGGTTCTCCGTCAGCAAAACGCGATGTAACATTTGTAAAAGAAAACAACGTTTGGAAAGTCAATCAATTTGATGCTGTCATATAAGAAAAATCCCGCTTACAGCGGGCTTTTTTCACATCATTTCCACGAGATTCTTACAAGATATTCAACTCAAAACCCCCTTGTATAACAAAGGGGGTTTTGTTTTGCCGGCATTATTAAGCTGCGCCTATCTCATACAAAAAACGCTCTAGGAGAGATTCGAACTCCCGACCTGCAGTTTAGGAAACTGCTGCACTATCCGCTGTGCTACTAGAGCCTGCTTCTATTATAGTAACGCTGGCGGCCGTTTTTTTCAAGTCTACAGCCCTCCGAACACTTTATAGGCGGCTCTCGTCGTATCTTCATCTATTCCGATATAACGCATTGTAATAGACGGAGAAGAATGATTCAAAATCCTCTGCAGTTCAGCAATGTCTTTTGTCCTCTGATAAAAATGATACCCGAACGTCTTTCTAAGCGTATGCGTCCCGATTTCCTCCAACCCGCAAGCGGCAGCCGCTTCCTTTAATATTCTGTATGCCTGAATCCGGGATATGGGCTTATTCGTACGTTTCGATTTAAACAAATAGTCATCCTCTTTCATGTCTTTTGTATAAGCGTATATGTCGGCCTTTAAAGACTCCAGTATCAGAATTTTTCTTTTCTTTCTCGTTTTGCTTTCGGTTGCCCACACATGGTCTTTGTTCCTTACATCCCTCACGCGAAGCGGCAGAACATCAGAAATCCGCAGTGCGCTGTTCATGCCGAAAATAAATAAAAAATAATCACGATCACTTTTCTTCATTAAATACTGTTTGACTTCCTGGATCTTCTCCAAACTTCGGATCGGCTGTACGATATGCATCAAAAAACCCCTTATAATTGGTAAAGTAACATATTGAGCGTTATGTTACTATTATAGCCGAAACCCGTTGAATGATAAAGGGTAAAGAGTCTTATGTAACATAATATACATAGTGTTACATAAGGTGAATCAGATACGCAGTTTCAACAAATTCCTCAAAAACATCATTTTCAGCCAGATGACAAGCTTTTAAACAAATTGATACTTAAGGTATTAAAAAATGAAAACAACGGCCTTAAAATGAAATCTGAGCATCCGTTTTTTTGTGAGCAACCGAAAAAAATGAAAAAAAAGACACAATATGAAATTGTGTCCTAGTCTTCATCTTTTACATCAATGTCTTCAGGAAGCGGCTCATTTAAAAACTCTTGAATCATTTCCTTATATTTTTCCAGCTGTTCGAGATGGGTTTGAAATTGTTCCTTGTTGATTAAATATTGCTGTCCGTCATGGACGGCTCTTATTTTATTCGTCAAAACAAGATTGTGCACATATTCTTCAGGAAGACTGGTAAACTCAGCGGTCTCTTTGATCGTTAAATACATGGCTCACGTTCCTTTCATATGTCATGTGAGTGAATTCTGTTTTGTTTATTGTAGCTTATTTTTTGTCTTTATGCTTGTTTCACAGCTTTTTCAGTCCGGTTTCCCATTTAGCCTATTTGCGACTGATTACATTCACACAGAAACCCCAACTTTTTGCACACCGGACTATTCCGTTTGTCACTTGTGAAAACAGCACATTTTACTTACTCTATAATTGTAAGCGGAAAACAAAGGAGGCAGACTATGAAAAAGAAAAAGTTTATGAATCTCTGTTTTATCGTTCTGCTCAGTACTTTGCTCGCGGCCGGAAGCATCCCTTATCACGCTCAGGCTAAGAAACACCCGTTTTCCTATGACGACTACAAACAGGTAGATGTCGGCAAAGACGGCATGGTTGCCACCGCCCATCCTCTCGCTTCACAAATCGGTGCCGACGTGCTGAAAAAAGGCGGCAATGCAGTTGACGCCGCGGTTGCCATTCAATTCGCATTAAACGTAACTGAACCTATGATGTCGGGAATCGGCGGCGGCGGATTTATGATGGTTTATGACGCGAAGACGAAAGACACCACCATTATCGACAGCCGGGAACGCGCACCGGCAGGCGCAACACCGGATATGTTCCTTGACGAAAACGGCAAAGCCATTCCTTTCTCCGAACGCGTTACGAAAGGGACTGCAGTCGGTGTTCCGGGAACATTAAAAGGACTTGAAAAAGCGCTCGACAAATGGGGCACACGCTCCATGAAACAACTCATCACCCCTTCCATTAAACTTGCCTCAAAAGGCTTTCCGATTGATTCGGTTTTAGCTGATGCCATCTCAGATTATAAAGACAAGTTATCACACACTGCTGCAAAAGACGTGTTTCTTCCGGACGGAGAACCTCTGAAAGAAGGAGACACACTCATCCAAAAAGACTTAGCCAAAACATTTACAGCTATTAAGTACAAAGGCACAAAAGCATTCTATGACGGTGCATTCTCCAAAAAGCTTGCGGAAACAGTGCAGGAATTCGGCGGCTCAATGACAGAAAAAGACATTAAAAACTTCAATGTGACGATTGACGAACCGATCTGGGGAGATTACCAGGGCTATCATATCGCAACTGCTCCTCCTCCAAGCTCGGGCGGTGTTTTCCTGTTGCAAATGCTGAACCTCTTGGATGATTTTAAGCTTTCTCAATATGATATCCGTTCTTGGCAAAAATATCAGCTTCTCGCAGAAACGATGCATTTGGCTTATGCTGACCGCGCCGCATTTGCCGGGGACCCAGAATTCGTCAACGTCCCTCTCAAAGGTCTCTTGAATCCAGATTATATCAATGCCCGCAGACAGCTGATAGATATTGATAAAGTCAATAAAAAACCGAAAGCTGGCGATCCTTGGGCCTATCAGGAAGGTTCTGCAAACTATAAACAAGTGGAGCAGCCGACTGACAAACAAGAAGGCCAAACGACTCACTTCACGGTAACTGATCGCTTCGGCAATGTCGTATCTTATACGACAACAATTGAACAGCTGTTCGGTTCCGGCATTATGGTTCCCGGATACGGCGTTGTGTTGAATAATGAGTTAACAGACTTCGATGCGGTGCCTGGCGGCGCAAATGAAGTGCAGCCGAATAAACGTCCGCTCAGCAGCATGACTCCGACTATTTTATTCAAAAATAACGAACCCGTCCTGACTGTCGGCTCCCCCGGCGGAGCAACGATTATTTCTTCCGTCCTGCAAACGATCCTGAACAAAGTTGAGTACGGCATGGATCTGAAAGCGGCGGTCGAAGAGCCGAGAATTTACACAAACAGCATGACATCCTATCGATATGAAAAAGGAGTGCCGGAAGAAGCCCGCACAAAACTGAACGAAATGGGGCATAAATTCGGCAGCAGCCCGGTTGATATCGGGAATGTGCAAAGCATCCTGATCGACCGTGAAAACGGCACCTTCACCGGAGTCGCCGACTCAAGCCGAAACGGAGCCGCAATCGGCGTAAACTTGAAAAATTATAAAAAATAACAAGACAAAAAGCCTCGTTTCTCAAGCTGAGAAACGAGGCTTTTGTTTATTCTGCACTGTATTCAGATGAGGTTTTTTCAGACGTTAATGACGCAAGCGAAAGCACACCGCACATCGCGATGACAACACCCGCTGATCCGATCCATGTCACTGACGCAAGAGACAGATGAGTGACAACAATGCCCCCGATGCCCGCCCCGGCCGCCATAGCCAGCTGCATCACAGACTGGTTGAGGCCGAGTAATACACCCGATGATTCAGGCTCCATCGTTGCCAAATGATACTGCTGAGCAGGCCCAGATGACCAGGCGGCGAAAGACCAAAATATAAGTACTGCCGCCGCTCCGAAAGCAGAATGTGTCACAAACGGCAATAACATGAGCATGATAGCATGAAGCGCCATTCCGCCGGTTAATGTCATACGCGTCCCCCATTTGTCTGCGCTGAAACCGCCTGCTTTAGAACCGGCAAGACTTGCAATACCGAAAATAAGCAGCAATGTACTCAGTATTCCGCTGCCGATATGAGTGACGTTCAGTAAATACGGAGAAAGGTACGTATACGCAACCGAATAGCCTCCGAGCCAAAAAAACGTAATGGCCAGCCCGACAGCCACCTTTCGTTTCTTCAAAAGAGAAAATTGCTGAATGAGCGGCACCGGTTTATCTCCTTTTATCTCAGGCAACGCGAAACGTATAATAAGCATGGCAATGATTCCAATTGCCGCAATTCCGGCGAAAACCACTTTCCAGCCGAAAGCTTCAGACACGGTTCTTCCGATCGGAACACCGATAATGAGCGCCGCCGTAAACCCCATAATGACGGTTGCGAGAGAACTTGCCTGTTTTCCCGGGGGAGCGATTTTTGCTGCGATCGTAAGCGCGGTGACCACCACGGTTCCTGCTCCAAGCGCCATGATCACCCGCGCTCCCGCAAATAAGCCGAATCCCTGCACAAGGAAAGAAATGATATTCCCGATAACAAACAGCCCCAGAGCATAGATCATGAGCTTCCTTCTGTCCAGTTTTGCTGTAAGGGCCATCATGACAGGCGTTCCGATTGCATAAACAAGTGAAAAAATCGTAATCAGCTGCCCTGCCGCTGCCACAGTAACTCCCAAGGAACCTGCAATTTTATCAAGCATCCCTGATATCACATATTCAGACGTCCCCACTAAAAAACTGATAATTGCCAAAATGTAAATCTTCCAGGTATTTTGCACCTGACACACTCCTTCATTGATGATTTATATAAAGATATATTGTGATATATCGATATAAAGAGTTAAAAAACAGAAACAAATCGCAATATGTCGATGTGTAGTCGGAAAAAGAAACTGAATCCCTCTTCTAAAGGATTCAGCCCTACATTTCGCGCTGAAAATAATCGGCCATCGCCTTTATCGCGTCTTCATCTCTTTTATAATAGGTGTATTTGCCAATCCGTTTTGTTTGGATAAGGCCCGCCCGCTGAAGGATGGAAAGATATTGAGAAGCCGTTGACTGTGTCATCTGAAGCTTATCGGTGATCTGGCTGACACACACTCCGATCTCATTCATATCAATGCCATCATGCGGTGCGAAGTGACGGTCCGGCTCTTTCAGCCATTGTAAAATCTCAAGCCGTGACCCATTAGACAACGCTTTAAAAACATCAATAGGTTTCATACGCTTTATTATATCGTGATTTTACGATATGTCAATGTTGTTTTTATTAAATCTCTATTTTTTGTTTTGCCTCTCTTATGATCCGGGAAATAAAATCACTCACATTCTCTTCAAATGTGTCTTCCCGCCCGTATTGCCGTACATGTACAGATTGATGGCGGCACTCTTGATCCCCCACAACCGCAATATACGGTATTTTTTTCATTTGTGCTTCTCTGATTTTATAGCCGAGTTTTTCATCGCGCTGATCGAGCTCAGCCCGGATACCCGCTTTCTTCATTTGCAGGTGCACCTGTTCTGCGCAGTCCCGGTGTGCGGTGTTTGATACTGGGATGATTTTTGCCTGTACCGGTGCAAGCCATAAAGGGAACGCTCCCCCGAAATGTTCTGTAATGATTCCGAGAAATCTGTCGAGAGATCCGAATACCGCCCGGTGAATGACAACAGGACGGACTTTTTGGTTTTTTTCATCAATATATGTTAAATCAAATTTTTCCGGCATTTGAAAATCCAGTTGGACAGTGGCGCATTGATGGCTCCGGTTCAGCGCATCTTTTATATGAATATCAATTTTCGGTCCATAAAATGCACCATCTCCCCGATTAAACCGAAAACGATATCCCTGTTCTTTTAATACTTTTTCTAATGCGCTCTCAGCCCTGTCCCACAAGTGTTCGCTTCCCATGTAATCTTCCGGTCTTGTTGACAGCTCAATATCATAGGAAAAACCAAATGCGGTGTACACCTCGTGAATCAGCTGCAGCGCCGAAGCGATCTCACTCTCGATCTGATCCTGCGTTACAAAAATGTGTGCGTCATCCTGGCAAAAAGATCTGACGCGGAGCAGGCCATTAAGCCCCCCGCTGAATTCGTGACGGTGCACCTGACCGAACTCAGCCATCCGAATCGGAAGATCACGATAAGAACGAAGCTTTTCTTTAAATATGAGCATGTGACCGGGGCAGTTCATCGGCTTTAACGCGAAGCGCTGATGATCAGCTTCTGAGAAATACATATTCTCTTTATAATGATCCCAGTGGCCGGATTGCTCCCAAAGACGCTGGTTCATCATCATAGGGGTGCGCACTTCCTGATAATGATAGTCATCCTGCTTTGAACGCAGAAATGATTCAAGCGTGTTTCGGATAAACTGACCGTTCGGCAGATAAAAAGGCATACCCGGCGCTTCTTCCGAAAACATAAAAAGTTGTAACTCCGCTCCCAATTTCCGATGATTTCTCATCTCCGCCTCTTTCAACACCTGAAAATGTCTGTTCAGCTCCTTTTCTGAGGAAAATGCTTTTCCATAGATGCGCTGGAGCATTTTTTGGTTGCTGTCGCCGCGCCAATAAGCCCCTGATACATGAGTGAGCGAAAAAGCTTTTATCTGTCCGGCAGACGCCAAGTGCGGACCCCGGCATAAATCAATTAATTCGCTCTGGCGGTATATACTGATTGTATCAGTCTGCGAAATACCCGCTAAGAGCTCAAGCTTCAGCGGTTCATGAGCAAACAGCTGCTCTGCCTCTTCTCTGGAGATTTCTTCTCTGATAATTTCCGGATTTTCCGAAATGATTCGGTTCATCTCTTTTTCAATGACGGCCAGGTCTTTTTCAGTAAATGTTTCATCCATATCAAAATCATAATAAAAGCCATTGTCAATAACGGGTCCGATCCCTAAACAAACCTTCGGATACAGACGTTTTACCGCTTGCGCCAATACGTGTGCTGCTGTGTGTCTCATCACTTCCAGTCCCGCTTCAGACTGAAAACTGCACAGTTCAATCGCCGCATCCTTATGAATGCTTCTTCTAAGGTCATATAACGATCCGTTTACCTTTCCGGCGGCAGACGTCTTTTTCAGACTCGGACTGATTGATTGAGCGATCTCTTCTAACGTAACGCCTTTCCGGTATTTTTTTTGTTTTCCATCAGGAAAAGTAATCACAATGTGTGGCTTCTTCACGGTCTGATCTCTCCTTTATTTTTAATAAAATAAAAAACACACTCATCCCAAAAGAAGGGACGAGTGTGTGTCAGACCCGCGGTTCCACCCAAATTCCCGCCACTTCAAGTGACGGCTCATTTTTGCCGTAACGCGGCTATACGGTATCGGCTGCTTTCGTTCACCGATACAGCTCAAAAGGCGGTAAGCTCATTCTTCGTGCCGGGAAGGTCTCAGCCGCGCCCTCCCTCTCTGTATGGCCGGTTAAAATGTCTCATGTCCTTATCATTGCAGATACTTTATCCGAAAAACTTTCTTTTATTATACATAAATTTTCCGAAAAAGAAAGTTTTTTTAAGAAAAACCAGAACGAAAAAAATTGGCGTACACAGCTGTCCTGTTTTCTCATCTTCCGTTCGGTAATGCTTTTAATCCATTTAGCAGTTCTTCAAACGCCGATGTCAAAAATAAATCACTCCGGTAGATGAATGATATATTCATATCCCGAAACTGTTCAGGAAGCTCATGAAGAAAAAGATTTTTCCTGTTTTGAAAATAACGGACGGCTGATGCAGGCAGAAAGGAACCCCCCATCCCCGCCTGCACCGCCCCAATAATGGCTTCCAACGTACCGAATTCAATGATTTTATGTGCGGGCACTGCCTCTTCTTTCAGTATGTTTTTTATTTTACGGCGGTGCGAACAGCCCGCGGCAAAATACAGAATCGGATCTCGCAACAAGTCTTGCAAACTGCCTTCCCGCTTATTTGAAACCAAGACCAATTCTTCTTGAAATACAGCGACTTGCTCAAGATCTTCGTATTCGACCGGACCATAAACAAAAGCGCCGTCCAGCTCATAGTGTAAGACGCGCTGCACTAAGGTATGTGTATCACCCGTTGACAGAGACAGCTGTACTTTCGGGTAGCGGCTGCAATACTCCGTGAAAAATTGAGGGAGATGGACGGCTGCCGCCGTTTCAAGAGAACCGATTCGAAGCGGGCCGTTCAGATCGCCTGCCTCTTGCGCCGTTTTTTGCGCCTCATGCAGCAATTGAAGGATTCTGTCTGCGTCTTTCAATAAGTTTTCACCTGCGGGCGTCAGCGTCATCCCCCGATTTGTGCGGTAAAAAAGCTGTGTTTGCAATTGCCGTTCCAGCTGCTGAATCCGGTTTGTCACATTTGATTGAACATAATGCAGGCTTTCTGCCGCCTTTGAAATACTTCCTTTGCGGGCGACAGCCTGAAAAATCTTTAAGTCTCCGCTTTCCATGTAAGGGCACCTTCTTGCTATGATTTTTATTGATAGCCGGCTATCAATTTTCATTTATTTACTGCAGCTGATACAGCCTGTAAAATCTTTCTCATCAATCATAAAGGAGAGAAGAATGATGAATGCCCTTATCATACACGAAAATGGCTTTGATTTCAGGCAGGCACCTGACAAAAGGCCGGGAAACGGCGAAGTAAAAATAAAGCTGAAAACAGCCGGATTAAACCATCGTGATTTGTTTTTAATGAAAAAACACGAAACCGGAAACCATGAATTCACTCTCGGTTCAGACGGCGCGGGGATCGTAACCGAAATAGGACACGGCGTCCGGTCTCATTTACTGCATGCAGAAGTCATCATCAACCCGGTGCTGAATTAGAAGACTGTTGAGGACGTACCAGCCGTCCCTGATATTTTAGGCGGTCCGAGCGACGGAACATTTTCACCTTATATCATTGTTCCTGCGGAAAACGCCGTTTTAAAACCCGAACACCTGACTTGGGAGGAAGCGGGCGTGCTGCCGTTATCAGCATTAACCGCTTATCGCGCCTTATTTACAAAAGGACAATTAAAAAAAGGCGAACGCCTTATCCTTCCGGGCATCGGAAGCGGCGTGGCAACTTACGCCTTATTAATGGCAAAAGCTATCGGAGCGACAGTCAGCGTCACCTCCCGCAGTGAAAACAAAAAACAAACCGCACTGTCATTCGGTGCAGACCGGGCGATTGACAGCTACGGTGACTGGAATGAGGCGCTGAATGGCGAAAAAGCAGATATCATACTTGACGGTATAGGCCCCGCCTTGTTTCAACACTATCTTGACATTATTAAACCGAATGGCCGGATCGTAACATTTGGCGCCAGTTCAGGCGATCAGCTCGGATTTCCTATTCGCTCGCTATTTTTTCCGCAGATTCATATACTCGGTACATCAATGGGAAGCAATGAGGAATTCGCGGATATGCTGGAATTGGTAAACCGCTGCGGCATCCGTCCCATTATCGACCGCATGTACCCTCTCAGTGAAGCAGCTGCCGCTTTTAACAGAATGCGGGAAGGACGGCAGTTCGGCAATATCGGCTTTCGTATAGATGTTTAAAAAAGGAGGAGCGGACCCCTCCGTTCCCTTATTTGTTTATTAGCGCTTCCGCTTGAAATTCAATATGTTTTTCTTCATCAATTAAAATCTGCCCGCAAATCGACTGAAGACACACAGAGCCCGTCACGTTTTTGAAGGCGTCATAATAAACGGCTCAAGGCTTGCAAATCGTCTCAGTCTGCGGAAGAAAACAATCTCTCCACTCTGTAAAACAAAAATCCATATGTTATCTTCCACGTTACCCTTATATGACCAATAAAAGAAGAAGGAGGTTTCATTTCAATACGAAAAACCGGCTGATCCCAGCCGGTTTTATAAATAAACCCCTTTATTTACGGTAAAACAGTGCTCCCCATTAAATAACTGTCGACTTCGCGCGCTGCTTCCCGGCCTTCATTAATCGCCCATACAATCAGGCTTTGGCCCCTTCTCGCATCCCCTGCGGCGAAAACACCGTCAACATTCGTTTTATAATCCCCATATGCCGCCTGAATTTTATGATTTGCCGAATCGACACCGAACTGTTTCAATAATGGCTGTTCTGTCCCTTCAAAACCGATGGCGATGAACACCAGCTGAGCAGGCCATACTTTTTCTGTCCCGGGCAGTTCATGAAATTCATACTTTCCGAATTCGTTTCTGACTTTTTCCATTTGAATGGTGTGAATCTCTTGTAAGCGGCCCTGCTTATCGGCCACCATTTTTGTCGTCTGAATTGAATATTCTCTCGGGTCTTTGCCGAACTTTGCCTGCGCTTCTTCATAGGCATATTCAAGGGTAAAGACGTGCGGCTGTTCAGGCCACATATTGTCGTTCGTGCGCGTTTGCGGAAGTTTAGGATGTTTCCCAAACTGGTGCACGCTGCGTGCTTTTTGGCGCAGCGCGGTTGCCACGCAGTCAGCCCCTGTGTCTCCTCCGCCGATTACGATGACGTCTTTCCCTTTAGCGTCTATATATTGTTTGTCTTTGAAGTTGGAATCTAAATAGCTTTTCGTCGCCAGTGTTAAATAGTCCATCGCATAATGGACGCCTTTTGCTTCCCGGCCTTCAATCAGCAGATTGCGCTGCTTTTGGGCGCCTGTGCACAAAATGACGGCATCAAATTGTTCTTTCAGCTCATCTGCCGTTATGTCAACGCCGATTTCGGTATTTGTTACAAAATCTATACCTTCCTGCGTCAAAAGCTTAATACGGCGTTCGACGACATTTTTCTCAAGCTTCATGCTCGGAATGCCGTACATCAGCAGGCCGCCGGCTCTGTCGGCACGCTCATAGACTGTTACGGAATGACCGGCTTGATTCAGCTGATCAGCGCTTGCCAGACCTGCCGGGCCTGAACCGACGACAGCGACTTTTTTACCTGTGCGTTTCGCGGGAATTCTCGGCTGAATCCATCCGTTCTCAAAACCTTTGTCAATGATCGTCCGCTCGATGTTTTTAATTGAAACAGCCGGATCTGAAATAGCCAGCGTACAAGATCCTTCACAAGGAGCGGGACAGACCCGCCCTGTGAATTCAGGAAAGTTATTCGTTTTCAGAAGGCGCTCCAAGGCTTCTTTCCAGCGCCCCCGATAGACGAGGTCATTCCACTCCGGTATCAGATTATAAATCGGGCAGCCGGACGTAAAACCGTTGATATCAGCGCCGATTTGGCAAAACGGTGTGCCGCAATCCATACACCGCGCCCCCTGCCGTTTTGACGCTTCATCTGAAAATGGAGCCGAATACTCTTTCCAATCCTTTAAGCGAGTGAGAGGGTCCCGCTCAGCCGGTTTTTCTCGTTTTTCTTCCATGAATCCAGTTGGTTTCCCCATGTTCCTCTCCCCTTTCTTACTGTACTACCGCTTGTTTTTGATCTTTGGCAGGCGTTTGGAGGACCTTTGTATTGGCTTCAAAAGCATACATAATTGCGTCTTCTTCTGATAAACCCGCCGCTTTTTGTTCTTCGATGCTGAGGAGCATTTGTTTATAGTTTTTCGGAATGACTTTGATAAAGGTTTCTGCGGCTTTTTCCCAATTGTCCAGGAGATCTGCGGCTTTTTTGCTGTTTGTCAGCGCTGCATGCCGTTTGACCATTTCTTGCACTTCTTTGATCTCCGCCTCATTCGTCAGCTTTTCAAATGAAATCATTTCCATGTTGCATTTGCGTTTAAATGCTTTGGCATCATCACTCAGGACGTATGCGATACCGCCTGACATTCCCGCCCCGAAGTTTTTGCCGACTTCGCCGAGGACGACAACCCGGCCGCCTGTCATGTATTCACAGCCGTGGTCTCCGATACCTTCTACAACGACATTGACTCCGCTGTTACGGACTGCAAAACGTTCACCGGCGCGCCCGTTAATGTACGCTTCCCCGCTTGTTGCTCCGTAAAATGCGACGTTCCCGATAATAACGTTATCGTGTGTTTCACAATTGAAGGCATCAGGCGCCTTCACGATGATTTTTCCGCCTGAAAGCCCTTTGCCTACGTAGTCATTTGAATCCCCGTTCAAATGAAGCGTCATCCCTTTAGGGACGAATGCTCCGAAACTCTGTCCGGCTGATCCGGTAAAATGAAGTCTGATCGTATCATCCGGCAGGCCTTCCGCTCCGTAGCGTTTGGAAATTTCACTTCCCGTCACGGTTCCGGCTACGCGATTTGTATTATTAATCTTGATTTCAGCTTCCGCTTCCTGACCGGCTTCAATTGCAGCCTGCACCGCCGGAAGAATAACCGTCATATCAAGCGACTCGTCGATTTTATGGTTTTGCGCCGTACGGAAAGTGCGTACGCCTTCAGGCTGGTACAGCAGTGTGGATAAATCAAGCTGGCCCGCTTTCCAATGCGCTTTCGCACGTTCACTGACATGAAGAACGTCTGTCCGTCCGATCATTTCATCAAGCGTCTTAAAGCCTAACTCTGCCATATATTCACGCACTTCTTCTGCGACAAACAGCATGTAATTTACGATATGGTCAGGGTCGCCCATGAATTTTTTGCGGAGCTCCGGGTTTTGCGTCGCGACACCTACAGGACATGTATCTAAGTGGCAGGCGCGCATCATAACGCAGCCGAGAACGACAAGCGGCGCTGTAGCAAAGCCGAATTCCTCCGCACCGAGCAAGGCGGCCATTACGACATCTCGGCCTGTCATCAGCTTACCGTCCGTTTCCAATACCACGCGATCCCGTAAACCGTTCAGCATCAGCGTTTGGTGAGCTTCTGCAAGACCAAGCTCCCACGGAAGACCCGTATGTTTAATACTTGTTTTCGGCGACGCGCCCGTTCCGCCATCGTAGCCGCTGATGACGATGACATCCGCAGTGCCTTTTGCCACACCGGCCGCAATCGTGCCGACACCGGCTTTTGACACGAGCTTGACGCTGATTCGCGCGCTTCGATTTGCATTTTTCAAATCATGAATCAGCTGCGCCAAGTCTTCAATGGAATAAATATCATGGTGAGGAGGCGGTGAGATCAGCCCTACACCTGGTGTAGAACCACGGACATCCGCGACCCAAGGATATACTTTGTTGCCCGGAAGCTGACCGCCTTCTCCCGGCTTCGCCCCTTGCGCCATTTTGATCTGCAATTCATCCGCATTGACGAGATAATGGCTCTTTACGCCGAAACGGCCGGAAGCGATCTGTTTAATCGCACTTCTTCTGTCGTCGCCATTTTCATCCGGAACAAAACGTTTCGGGTCCTCGCCGCCTTCTCCGCTGTTGCTTTTTCCGCCAAGCCTGTTCATCGCTATCGCTAAAGCCTCATGGGCTTCCTTGCTTAATGAACCGAATGACATCGCTCCTGTTTTAAAACGTTTCACGATGGACGCAGCTGATTCAACTTCCTCTAATTTTAAAGGCTTGCGGTCTTCTTTGAAGGCGAACAGATTGCGTAAAAATCCGATTCGTTCTTCATCCGCTGCATGAGAATACTGCTTAAACAAGCTGTAATCATTCTTGCGGCACGCCCATTGCAGGGTATGGATGGTTTTCGGATTGAAAGCGTGGTGCTCTCCCCCGTTTCGCCATTGGAATTCACTACCCGGCTCAAGAGTTTGGCTGTAATCATCCTTGTACGCCGCTTGATGGCGCTGTTTCGCTTCTTGCGCAATCGTTTCGATATCGATTCCGCCAAGCTGAGATGCAGTACCGGTAAAGTATTTGGCGATAACGTCTTCACCGATGCCGACCGCTTCAAAAATTTGGGCGCCCCTGTAACTTTGCACAGTTGAAATCCCCATTTTTGACATCACTTTCACGACGCCTTCTGTTACGCTCTTTCCGTATTTGCTGACAGCTTCTTCATATGGAATATCAAGCCGTCCTTCATCGATTTCCTGCTTATACGTAGCGTAAGTCAAATACGGATTGACAGCATCGGCACCATACCCGATGAGAGCCGCAAAGTGATGAACTTCACGCGCTTCCCCGGATTCAACGATAATGCTTGCTTTTGTTCGCAGACCTTGGCGGATCAAATGCTGATGCAGCGCACTGACGGCCAAGAGCGGCGGAATCGGCGTCAATTCCTTACTCATTGCCCTGTCAGATAAAATTAACAGAGATACGCCTTCCTTGATCGCTTTTTCCGCCTGCTGAAACAAATCCTTCAGGCCTTTTTCTAGGTCATCGGAAAACAGCGCGCGGATGTTCTGGCTCTTAATGTCAGGGTGCACAAGTGTTTTTAGCGCATAAAACTGTTCGTTTGATAATACAGGAGTATACAGTTTAATGCGGCGGGCATTTCTTTCACTCGGATGCAGCAGATCGCCTTCGGCTCCGAGCCATGTCACCGTGGAGGTCACAAGCTGCTCGCGGATCGCGTCAATCGGCGGGTTTGTGACTTGCGCAAACAGCTGTTTAAAGTAATGAAACAGTGATTGGGCGCGATCGGATAAAACGGCGAGCGGCGAATCATTTCCCATAGAGCCGAGCGGGTCCTTGCCTTCTTTAATAACAGGAATTAAATACTTCTGGATATCTTCATACGTATAGCCAAACGCTTTTTGACGGACGAGAAGATCATCGAATTGTTCCTCTTCCCGGATTTCCGGGTCAGGATTCACTTGAACCAATTCTTCTTCAAGCCATTTTTGATAAGGGAATTCATTGGCGATTTCTGTTTTTACTTCTTCATCTGAAATAATCCGGCCTTCCTCTAAGTCAATGAGCAGCATTTTTCCGGGCTCCAGACGTTTTTTATGAAGAATGTTCTCCTGCTCAACTTCAATAACGCCGACCTCAGATGAGAAAATAATATGGTCATCTTTTGTCACATAGTAACGTGCCGGACGCAGGCCGTTACGGTCAAGGATGGCGCCGATTTGTTTTCCGTCCGTAAACGAAATGGCTGTCGGCCCGTCCCACGGCTCCATTAAAGAGCTGTGATATTCATAAAAAGCCCGTTTCGCTTTAGACATGTGAGTGTTTTCCGTCCATGGTTCCGGAATCAGCATCATTGCCGTATGTGCCGGTTTCCGCCCCGCCATCACGAAAAATTCAAACGCATTATCAAGAATGGATGAGTCACTGCCCTCAGCATTTAAAATCGGCAGCACTTTGTGAAGATCGTCTCCGAAGCTTTCTGAAACGAACTGCTGCTCCCTCGCTCTCATCCAATTGATGTTGCCCCGGAGCGTATTGATTTCTCCGTTATGAATCAGATAGCGGTTCGGATGGGCACGTTCCCAAGTAGGAAAGGTATTTGTGCTGAATCTTGAATGAACGAGTGAAAATGCAGATACGAAGGTTTCATCCTGCAAATCCAAATAAAAATCGTCAACCTGCTCAGGCGTTAACAACCCTTTATAAACAATAGTCTGACTTGACAAGCTTGCGAAGTAAAAATCAAGCTGTTCTTGAACGCCCCAATTTTCCGCCTGCTTCCGGATGACATACAGTTTGCGTTCAAAAGCAAGGCTGTCTTTCAAATCGTTTGCGGCTCCGATAAATACTTGACGCACATATGGGCAAGTACTTTGTGCCACTGTTCCGATTTTTCCGACATTTACAGGGACGGTTCTCCAGCCGAGAACGATCTGTCCTTCCTGCTCAATGAATGCATTCACCTGTTTTTCGATCTTTTTTCTTTCCGCTTCATTTTGCGAGAAAAAGACCATTCCTACCCCGTAACGGCCTTTTTCCGGCAGTCTCATTTCTCCGCACTCTTTCTTAAAAAAAGCATCAGGGATCTGAACCATCAGGCCGGCGCCGTCACCCGTATTCGGATCACTGCCCTGTCCTCCTCTGTGATCCAGCTGGCAAAGCATCTTCAGTCCTTTTTTGACAATGTCATGTGAAGGTTTCCCTTTTAAATGGGCATACAAGCCGATTCCGCATGCATCGTGCTCAAATTCCGGACGGTAGAGACCTTGTGCTTTCGGCATTTGATTGTAAGTCATAATTCCTCTCCCCCGATCAGTTTCCGTTAATTATCGGTCATAAAATCTGACAACTTTAAATTAATTGTAAGTTTTCAAAACAATATAAACAATATATAATTTAGATCAAATACATCTCAAAATGAGATAGATAGGTGTGAACGCAATGGAATTACGCCAGCTTCGGTATTTTATGGAGGTAGCAGAACGGGAACATGTGTCAGAAGCGGCTGATCATCTGCATGTCGCACAATCCGCCATCAGCAGGCAGATTGCAAATCTTGAAGAAGAGCTGCAAGTCACTTTATTTGAACGGGAAGGCAGAAATATTAAATTAACGCCGATCGGCAAACAATTTTTAGAACATGTTAAAACAGCGATGAAAGCAATTGATTACGCGAAGGAACAAATTGATGAATATCTTGATCCGAATCGCGGAACCGTCAAAATAGGATTTCCGACGAGCCTTGCAAGCCAGCTTTTGCCGACGGTGATTTCGGCATTTAAAGAGGAATACCCGAACGTTGAGTTTTTGCTCCGCCAGGGGTCTTATAAGTTTTTAATTGAAGCCGTAAGAAACAGGGATATAGATGCGGCGCTGCTCGGCCCCGTTCCGACGGAATTCCCCGACATAACAGGCAATATCTTATTCACGGAAAAGATTTACGCGCTTGTTCCGCTGCACCACCCGCTTGCCAAACAGAAAAATATTCATTTAATTGATCTGCGCGGCGACCAATTTGTTTTATTTCCTGAAGGGTTTATTCTCCGTAACATGGCGATTGACGCTTGCAGACAGGCCGGCTTTGCGCCGCTTGTATCGACGGAAGGCGAGGATTTAGATGCCATTAAAGGATTAGTCTCCGCGGGGATGGGCGTTACTTTATTACCTGAAAGCACCTTTGCAGAAACCACACCCCGGTTCACGGTCAAAATTCCGATTGAATTTCCTCAAGTGAAGCGTACCGTAGGCATTATTAAACCAAAAGGAAGGGAACTGGCTCCGTCTGCAAATGATTTCTATCATTTTGTCATTCAATTTTTCTCCAAACTTGAACAATATCAATAAAAAACAAACCCGAGCTTCAAAACGAAGCCTCGGGCTTTTTCATATTTTTATAAATCTTTCTCAGCCGATCGGAATGGATAGTTCAACGTGGCAGACAAACGCTTCCGGATCAATGACTGATTGATCGGTCTGTTTGGGCGGCGTTTCTTTAAAAGTCTTCAGCTGGGCTGAGGAATAGTTGACGATGCCGAGTCCGAGCTCTTCTCCCTGCTGATCAAGCAGCCTGACAACCGCTCCGCTGCTGAATCTGCCCTTAATCTGCTCGATGTCCTGCGGTGACAGCTCCATATTTCCGTTCGCGACATCGCGGCTGCTTTCTTTTTCCATCACAATTTCGCCTTCGGGGCCGGAATTAAATGCAAGCCATTGTTCTTTGTGGTTTAACGGCAGGGTTCCTTCCGCTTCAAAATAAGTTCCTTCAGCCGCCTCATCTACCGCTTGAAGCAGAATGTCCGGAATGTTAGCCTGCCCGAGAAAGCCTTTAATACCGGAGGCCATCACAATTTTAAAAGCATCCAGTTTCGAACGCATTCCGCCGGTTCCCATTTCACTCCCGGCATCTCCCGCGCTTGCTTCTATTTCCGGAGTGATGTCACTTACATGTCTGATTCTTTTCGCTTTCGGGTTGCTGCGCGGATTATCATCATATAAACCGTCAATGTCTGATAAAATCACAAGCATGTCGGCATCAATTAAACCTGCCACCTTCGCTGCGAGTGTATCGTTATCTCCGAATTTCAGCCGGTTGACTGTGACCGTGTCATTTTCATTAATAATCGGAATAATGCCCCGTTCCAAAAGGACGTTCATCGTATTGCGCACATTATGGTAGCGGTATTCATCGGAAAAGTCGCTTCTTGTAATTAAAATTTGTGATGCGACATAACCGTGCGCTAAAAACAGCTTTGAATAAGCCTCCATTAATAATCCCTGCCCGATGGAAGCGGAAGCCTGTTTTTCAGGGAGGCTTTCCGGTTTCTGAATAAATCCGAGCTTCCGATAACCTGCCGCCACTGCGCCGGAAGATACTAAAATCACTTCATAGCCGCTGTCTTTCAGCTGTGCGATTTGATCCACCAATGCTTCCAGCTTTCTTCTGCTGATTTCCCCATGCAGGCTCGTCAGTGAGCTGCTGCCGATTTTCACCGCGACTCTTTTGATCTTCGTCCGAGACGTCACTGTATCACTCCTGTTTTTTAACGATTATAGTGCAGCCGTTTTTTCAATTGTTTTGCTGATCTCAATAGAACGTTCGGTCGCGTGTTTAATGGCTTTGGCAATGGCTTCTCCGCCGCCTTCTGACCTGAGCGCATCGAGGCCGGCTTCCGTCGTGCCGTTTGGAGAGGTGATGTTTTCCCGAAGCACATCCGGTTTTTCACCCGTTTCCATCAGCATTTTAGCGGCGCCCAATAACGTTTGCGCGCCGATTTTGCGGGACAGCCGTTTGTCTAAGCCGGCTTCTTCACCTGCTTTTTCAATAAACTCCATTAAATAATAAAAGTACGCCGGTCCGCTGCCTGCGATGCCGGTGAAAATGTCCATCTGATCTTCTTTGATCACGTACACTTCCCCGAGGCATTCCAAAAGGGATACCGCGGTTTTTGCTGAACCGTAAGAGACATGGTCTCCGAAAGCCGCAGCTGTTGCCGATTCGCCGATCATGCTGGATGTGTTCGGCATCACTCTTACAACAGGCTGACGATCATGTAATGATTGTTGTATAAATGAGGTTGTTATGCCTGCCAGAACAGACAGGATGATTTGATGAGGTTGAATACGCCGTTTCAGCGCAGCCAGAGCGATTTCGGCATCCTTCGGCTTCATGGCTAAAATAAAGACATCAATATCTTCGGTTTTCATGCTGTCAAAAGCAATGCCCTGAATTCCGTATTGATGTTCCAATTCAGCAAGTCGCTCTGTATTGCGGCGGTTTGTCACGCAGATGTTTTGGTTGGGAATTTTTTTTGCGCGGACCATGCCTGATATCATTCCTTCAGCCATTGATCCTGCTCCGATAAAAGCAACTTTCTTTTGATCTAAGATCGGTAACATCTCCCTTGTTCGTATTTTGTTCGTATTTTTCACACGTTTTTTATGTTACCACTTCAAGAGTCGATGTCAAGTTTGAAGGTTCTATTGATATGTATTGTTCCGAGCCTGCTATTATGTATAATGAATCACAGAACATACCTTACAAACCTTTTGAGCCCGGGAGGCCGGGTGCGTTCCGGCCGGATTTAAAAATTATCTGAAATGGCTTTTTCAATCAGCTTTTTGCAGCGGTCAAGCTCTGTCTTCAGCTGTTTTTTGTAAAGCTTCGCAGCTTCATAGTCTTTAAATTGATAGAGAACGACTTCCTGGAGTTTGGCTCCCTCTTTTTTCACTTTTACTTGCTTTAAAATCCCGTCATCCAAAAGTTCGTGAAGTGAACGGTACACCTCAGTATGGTTCGGCTTAAAACCGATGGGTTTAAATTCCGAACGCAGCACCTCGAGAAGCTTCAGTCCGTAAAGCCGTTCCTGCTCTGTCATTGTAATCATGTAAAGCTTTAAAAAAGCTCTTTGTTTCACTAAAAAACCGGTTGAACTTCTTTTTTCTTCTTTCAATATGTGCACATCCTTCCTTCTAACAAATTATTCCATGTACTAAATATTCTCTTTATATCCCGTTTTCCCTTTTATCGTTCGGACAGTTTGGTTTGTATAGATTTGTTTTTTGGAGGCGGGGAAAAGTAATCTCAATGAACATTTGGTACATAGTTTATTTAGTTTAATTATAGCTGATATCGGTTTCTTTTTCACTCTTTTTTCTGTAAAAACGGATTTTTATGCCTATTTATTCGGATTTGCGGAAACAAAAAAGACCCGTCGTGAAGACAGGTCCCCTTTTGTTTAAGGATTAGTTGACCACAAACCGGCAGTTTTGATGAAAATGCGCGGATGTAATCTCAATTGAGCAACCATATATTCTGCAAGATCCTCAGGCTGCATGACTTTTTCCGGATTGCCGTCTGTCAGATTTAATTCAATAGACATGTCGCTGGCAACCGTGCTCGGAGTCATTGCGCTGACACGGATATTGTGTTTTCTGACTTCCTGCATGAGAGATTCAGTCAGACCGAGAACGGCAAATTTAGAAGCGCTGTACGCACTTGTCGCCGCGGCGCCTCTTTGGCCCGCCGTAGAAGAAATATTAATGATATCTCCTGATTTTCTCTCAATCATTTCAGGAAGAACGGCGCGTGTCACGTGGTATACACCCATTACATTAACTTGTATGATGTCTTCCCACTCTTCAGGCGTAAGATCCAAAAATCCGCCGAATTTGCTGATTCCGGCATTGTTAATCAAGATGTCAATCTCACCGAGTTCTTCTTTAATAGAGGAGACGGCTTGTTCAACCTCTTTTTGGTTTTTTACATCGGCAGCAGCGAATGATGCCTTTACACCAAGGGCTTTCACTTCTTCCGCAACCTTTTCGACATTTGCTTCTGTGCGGCCGATTAAACCGATATTGACTCCTTCTTTGGCTAAAGCGATAGCGGCGGCGCGGCCGATTCCTCTGCCCGCACCCGTGATAAGAGCCGTTTTGTTTTGTAAGCTTTCCACGTCTTTCACCCTTTCTGAATGTCCTTATGTACGATTTCACATTATAAGCAGAAAAAAAACAATTAGCAAATAAAATGATTCAACACGATCCGTAAAGGGTATCAACTGAAAAAAAGGAGTGAAAAGCAGATGATCATCATTTTGTATATCAGTGCTGCCGTTGCGGCTGCCGCATTCATTTATGCAGCCGTATCCGCCGTGCATTTTAAAAGAAACACAGCGCCTGATATAAAGAAGATTAACGCCGCGACAGCGTCCATGCAGACGGCCGTTGTTGCAATCAAAACAGAAACCGTTCTGTTATCGCAAAAGCAGAAAGAACTGCAGGAAGATTTTCTCACTAAAAAAACAGCCGTGCAAACGACTGCGGCTGAAGTTAAAGGAACGCCTTACGTCCTGAAGATGCTCTGGAACGCCGGTAAAAGTGATGTATAAGCCTGCATGTCATCTGACGTTTTTGATGACACTAAGAGAAACTGGCGGATTCAAGGAGGCATAACATGATTTGCGATCGTGAGCGGCTTGCGCATTTTTTGCAGCAGCTTAAAGCACTATCATATTCGGGAGGGTTTACAAAATCGGATTTGCTGACTCCGGCTTTCCATTTAGCCAAGGACGGAGATCTGGATTTGTATTATTCGCCTCATAATGAATATATTAACCCTCATGCAGTCGTTGCCATTTCCGGAATCACACCCGGTTTTTTTCAAATGCAGCTGGCTTACAAAAAAGCGGCACAGCTTTTAAAAGATGGCGAAACGCTTGAAACGATAGCGTATGAAACAAAAAAAGCGGCCGGACTTTCCGGTTCAATGAGACAGAACATCATCGAAATGCTTAATGAATGCGGTCTGCCGGCCGCGCTTCACGTTGAGGATTCATCCCGGTTATTTGATTCAAAACGGGAGCTTCTTCATACAACGTCCGTTATCAAACACCCTGTTTTTTATAAACAGAAAAACTATACGGGACATCGGCCGGCAATCAGCAGATCAGCTCTTCTCAGCCGTTACGCGCTGAAATGTTTTCCGGATGAAATAGAAATGATGGAAATGGACATTCTGCTTATCCCTCTCGGCAAAGCAGCAGAATCAGCCTGCCGCATGCTGAAGAAGAACGGCAGAATGGGTCAGGCGTTCATTCTGGAAGGCTTCCCGCATCCGTCCGGAGCAAACGGACATCGTTTCAAACAATTTCACGAAAACAAACAATCGTTACGTGAACAAATTCAGCGCTTTGCCGGGGTTCTTCAGCAGCTGTAAAAAAACGCCCCGAATTTTCGGGGCGCTGCTGTTAAGAAGCGTATTCAGGCAATGCTTTATTGTGTTTTGCCATTTTCTCTTCAGGTATTTTGATTTGATTTGTCAAGATTGCACTTAAGAAATAGAGCGCTGCGAAAATCCATACAACGCCTTGTGCGCCGACAAGCCCGATGAACGCCCAGGCAAGCGCGGGGCCGACAAATGCCGACAGGCCCGCAGCTAGATTTAACACAGACATGGCAGCACCTTTATCGCTGCCGGCCGCCGTCGGCACGATAGCCCCGATCGGAACGAACCCGGCGAGGAGCCCTCCCCATATAAAACCGACAATGCTGACGAAAAGCAAGTTCCCATGTGATACAACAGGAGCATAATATAATAAAAGAGTAAAAATGCCGCAGCCTACTCCTCCGAACCACATGACAGTCTTTTTCCAGCCGAAGGCATCACCGACTGCGCCGAAGATTAAGTTAAAAACGATATTTCCGAGAAAGATCGTTCCCCAAATTTGAAGCCATACATTTGTAGAAATGCCGTGTTGCGCCATATGCATCGGAAGAAATACCGGAAATCCGTATGTACCAATGCTGTTAATGATCCGAATGATCCCCCCAGAGAGCACGCGCGGATTTTCAGCAAGGATGGTGATTCCCTTCATTAATTCCTGCGCCTTTTCCCGCTTATCTGCCTTTTTCTTTTCAAAGCGGTCCCTATTTAAAATCAAAGCAAAAAACGCGCCGAGGCAGACCCAGAAAATTGAACTCCACAGTGTATTCAAATAGCCGAAGGATTTGATGGCCCAGCTTGAATACCAAGCACCGAATACAAACATCCCGCAGCAATATGCAATCCAGAACCAGCCGACCGCCGTACTGAGCCTGTTTTTCGGCGACCGGTAAATCACCCATGTCAAAAATGAATAGGCAAACAGCGGATAACCCAGCCCTTTAATAAAATACGTGACATACATCACCGGCAAATTAAGATTTTCAAATCCGTATGCGATAAACGCGGCTGTTCCGATAACGTAAAACAACAGCCCCATAAACATCGTCCGCTTTGCGCCGAAGGCTTCGAGGCAGACCCCTGAAAACCAAGACGCCACAGCGAGAGAAATACCGTAAACCGTAAACAGGGATGCTGATTGCTGTACCGTCAAGCCGTTTTCAACTAAAAACGGGCTGAGCCAGCCTTGTTCAAGGCCGTCCCCCATCATAAACAGCACAACTCCCAAAAATCCCCAGGCGAGCTGTTTCGGAATTCCTATCTTATTAAGCATTTTTGTTCCTCCTCAGCAATCTTTCATGTTGTCATCCCATCCCCAAGTCAGGCTTTCACCGCCGGCTGAAAATGAGTAAATAATTTTTGCGTATATTTCCATTCTTCATATAGGAAGAGATCCGTCTGATCCGCTTCCGGCTCAATTACCTTTGTGCGGCTCGAAAGCTCTGCTTTCACACCGAGAGCTTCGTTGCAAATCATCGCCGCTCCCATTGCGGATGCCTGGCTGAACCCCTCTCTCTTATAGATTTTCTTTTGGAGAAGGTTAGCAAGAAACTGCGTCAAAGCATCACTTTGGAAACCGCCGCCGCACACCTTCACATAATCTTGTGAAAAGGAAGCCACCTCTGTTAACGCCTCATAGTTCCATTTGATTGAAAAAGCGATTTCCAGCAGTGCGGCTTTGACAAAATGGGCTCTGCTTAAGTTTTGGGACAGCGGAGCGTCAAAAATAAATCCGCCTTTTGCCAGTGCGTTTTTCTCAGGTGATAAATAGGAGCCTAACGCAGAAATACAAGCATGATCATGTTTCGGCAGACTTGCGATTTCCCGTTCCATGACGCCGTAGGATTCATTCGGATAAAAAATGGATTTTAATTTTTGATAATTGAGTCCTGTTACACCCGGATTCGTTTCAAGGAGCCATTGACCTTCTTCTGTATGGCAATTCAGCCATGCATTCTTTAAGCTTTCGGTTCCGGTCTCAGCTGTTATCTTTATAATCGGCGTCGTCGTGCCGGATACGATGACGATATCTCCCGGCTTTGCATCTGCACTTTTGATGGCAAGCTGTGTGTCTCCCCCGCCTGCAATCACAGGCACTCTTTCAGAAAGACCGAGAACCGCCGTTTTCTTAAACGTTAACATTCCGACAACCGTCCCAGATCGGACGAGTGAAGGAAGAATGGCAGAAGGCACACCGAAGATGTTGCATAATTTCTCTGACCACGCCTTTTTCCTTACGTCAAACAGCAGTGTTTCAGCAGCCTGTGACGGTTCATAGCTTAAAATACCGCTCAGCTCAAATGTCACCCAGTCACTGATGCTTGTGATGTACTTCACTTCTTTCCATAAAGACGGCTGTCTAGCTTTTAATCCGACAAGTTTCATGGCGGAAAATAAAGCGCTCGGAAGACGTCCGGTTTGCTGATGCACTTCTTCTTTTGCCTCAATCCCGTCTTCCCATTCACGCCCTCTGTTATCAATGTTGGGCAGACCGATAAATGCCTTTTTATCTTTATTGATCAGAACAATTCCCTGCCTCTGGCTTGTTGAGGTGATTCCGATTAATGTAATATGAGGGCTTTTGCCAATAACCTTCCTTGCCATAGCGCTGATTTGCTTCCATAACCCTTCCGGTGAGAAATATCGTCCGTCCGGATAAAGCGGATCCGTCACATATTCAATGTCTTCCCTTTCAAGCGCGGTCACTTCGCCGCCGGCAGTCACAACCGCGACTCGCGCATTCCCCGTCCCGATGTCAAATACAAGGTAGCCTTTTTGTTCAGCCATTACAGCCTCCTCCTTCCGTTTCAAGTTCTCTTTTGTTATAAAGTTCACGTATTGAGCAGGTTTGATCTTGTTTCCATTTGAAAAGCGCTTCATTTAAAATCTTCACATGATGATCTTCCACTTCAAATGTTGCGCCCGCTAAATGGGGAGTCGCTAACACATTCGGCAAAGAGATCAATTCATAATCAGAAGATTCAGGCGGTTCGTGATAAAACACGTCAAGGATCGCTCCCTTAATCCGCCGTTCTTTCAGCACCCGCAGCAGCTCTTCCCTGTCTGTAACCGCCGCTCTTGACGTATTGACAAAAACAGCTTCCTGTTTCATCAATTGAAAGTGCCGGGCGCCGATAAGGCCGATGGTTTCTTCTGTGCGCGGCAAGTGAACGGAAACAATATCACTTTCAGAAAATACCCGTTCAATCGTCGTTTTTTCATACTCCCGGTTTTCATGACGGGCAAATGGGTCATAGTAAAGCACCTTGCAGTCAAAAGCGGCCAATAGCCGGGCGATTCTCTGTCCGACAGCTCCGAAACCGATAAGGCCGACTGTTTTCCCCGTCAGCTCATTTCCTCTGAATTTGACGTAAGCCTGCAAATAATCACCATTCCACTTCCCGTCCTTCAGCCACTGATGGGAAGAATACGTATGACGCAAGAATGAAATCACATTTCCGATAAACATTTCAGCAACAGCCTGGGCATTGCGGGCCGGTGTAAAGAAAACGGGGATTTTTCTTTTAGTCGCCGCCGCAATATTCACATTAGACGGCGTTCCTCTGCAGACACCGATAAAAGCGGAATCGGGCAATATGTCAATAACACGCTCAGACACCTCATCAAGTTCAGTAATAAGCCCCGACGCGTTTGTCTCTTGAATCATTCGGATTAATTCATCTTCCCGATAGGCCCGGCCGTGCTTCTTCCACGGCCGGTGCACAGTCCGGCCGAACAGCTCAGTCAGCTCCTTCAGCCCCTCGTCGTGATATGGCGCGGTAATTAAAACCGTCATGGTGCAAAACATCCTTTTCACATAAATTTTTTCATAAAAAAATCTCTTTCCCCAAAGAAGGAAAGAGATTCATATACCGTCTTTATGCGCTTGAAGCGCACAAATATGTATAGATCATTCTTTCCTATCTTTCAAGCATACGCTTGCTGGAATTGGCACAATAAATGTTGCCGAGGTTTCGTAGGGCCAGTCCCTCCACCTCTCTGGATAGAAAATAAAATGATGAAATTGTCAGGCTGTTTAAAAGAATAAACTCATCATAGAAAAGTCTTTCCGTGATGTCAACACTTTTTTTCTGAATTGACGTTCGATTTTGAAATGTTATAATGCTTACAATATAAACAAAGAGGAGAAATGGGCTATGAATTCTGCTGCAACACAGCCGAACGGGGTCTTTAAGTCGGTATGCTCACTAGACTGTCCTGACCAATGCGGCTTGCTTGTGACAAAAAAAGACGGAAAAATCGTTAACATTCAGGGAGACCCCGATCACCCGGTCACATCAGGGAATATTTGCAACAAAGTCAGACACATGGCTGAGCGTATTTATGATGAGAAGCGCGTAACCGTTCCGTTAAAACGGATCGGTAAAAAAGGTGAAGCCGCGTTTGCGCCTATTTCCTGGGAGGAAGCGATCAATACGATCAGTGCGCGCTGGAAAGAGCTTATTGCCGAAGAAGGAGCGGAAAGCATTCTTCCGTACAGCTTTTACGGCAACATGGGAAAACTGGCGGCAGAGGGAATGGACCGCCGTTTTTTCCATCGTCTCGGAGCGAGTCATCTCGAACGGACGATTTGCAGCAAAGCCGGATCTGAAGGCTATAACTATACAATGGGTGAAGGAGCGGGTACTGATCCGGAGGAGACCATACATGCGAAGCTCTTTATTTTTTGGGGGATCAATGCCGTCAGCACGAATATGCACCAAGTCATGATTGCCCAAAAAGCCCGGAAAAAAGGGGCTAAAATTGTCGTTATCGATGTACATAAGAACCAAACCGGCCGGCTTGCCGATTGGTTTATTCCCATTCGGCCCGGCACAGATGCCGCACTCGCCCTCGGTATCATGCATGTCTTATTCGACGGAAACCTTCACGATGAAGCATTTCTCACAGAATACACCGAAGGCAGTGACGAATTAAAAGCGCATGTTCAACACTATGATCCGGAAACAGTTTCTGCTATTACAGGCGTTAAAGCCGACGATATCAGACGCCTTGCGAGAATGTACGGAGAAACCTCCCCTTCCCTTATCAGGATCGGAAACGGCATTCAGCACCATGACAATGGCGGAATGATCGTCCGCACAGTTGCCTGTCTACCGGCTGTTACAGGACAGTGGCTCAACACCGGAGGAGGCGCAATCAAGCACAACAGCGCGGTATTAAACTATAACAGACAAGCGCTTCAGCGGCCTGATCTGCTTTACGGCAGGAAGCCACGATCATTTAATATGAACAGGCTAGGAAGCGTTCTTTTAGAAACAAAACCGCCCGTGCGCTCCCTGTTTATTTACGGTACGAATCCCGCAGTGGTTGCGCCGGAAGCGAATAAAGTCAGAAAAGGCCTGCTGCGTGAGGATTTATTTACAGTCGTTCACGATCTGTTTTTAACGGAAACCGCCAAATATGCGGATATCGTGCTCCCTGCTGCATCCGCTTTTGAAAACACGGATTTTTACACGTCTTACTGGCATCATTTTATTCAGCTGCAAAAACCGGTGATCGAGCCCTACGGGGACAGCAAATCGAATACGGAAGTGTTCCGTTTGCTTGCCGGAGCAATGGGATTTACCGAGCAGGAGCTTCAGGATTCCGATGAAGAATTGATCAGACAGGCGCTGGACTTTCCCGACAATCCGTATATCGAGGATATTGATTACGAAGCGCTCTCACGCCATTCCTTCATGAAAGCCAAACGGAAAAAACCGCTTTTTCCGGGAAAGCTCAAGACACCGAGCGGAAGAATTGAATTATATTCGGAAAAGATGAAACAGGACGGTTATCCGGCGCTGCCGACACATATCCCTCTTGAAAGCGATGACGATTTTCCGCTTTTATTTGTCCCGGGACCGAATCATAATTTTTTAAACTCGACATTTTCGAATAACGAAAAACACGTAAAACTGGAAAAAGCGCCAAAGCTTTTTATTCATACAGAGGATGCTGTACGCCGGAACATAGAAGACGGGGAAACCGTTAGAGTTTGGAATCACCGCGGCGAGTGTGAATTAACAGCTTCGGTCGGCGAACAGGTGCTTCCCGGCGTTGCAGTCAGCCAAGGTCTTTGGGCCGATATGGATGATAAAAAACAGCTCGTCAATTCGCTCACGCCCGATCGGCTGGCGGATATGGGCGGAGGCGCTGTTTTCTTCTCCGGAAAGGTGCAGGTGGAAAAGCTCAGCAATCAAAACCGTCCGCAATAAACGCCCGGCGGTTTTGCTGAAGGCTGAATCCTTCGGCCGGCTTCACCATATAAAAAATGATAACGTTTATTAGAGGTTTGGATATATTACCGGCATTGGAATCGCTTTAGCCGGATATTTCATCGGAGACGGATTGAAAAACTTTAAATCACCTGATCCTCATGAACACACTGACCACATTCTCATTAAAGAAAAAGATCTGCACTTCTATATTGGTTATCATTTAGGAGTTACGAAGGAAGAAGCAAAACAAATCGTGCCCGACACCTCTGACATTCCGCATATCACGAGAAACGGAAAGCGGTATGTGCAGAAGAATACATTAAGAGAATGGCTGACTTCCATGCTGGAAAAAGAATAACAGCTGCCATGAAAAGCGGGAAGAGTTTTTCTCTTCCCGTTCATTAAGATTTGCCGCCCTGCCTCTCTTCACCCCTAAACATACGAAGGATATCGTTCTTACTTAACGAAACATCCCCTTCTTTTGATTTCAAATAAAACCCTTTCATATATAACCGTATGACTTCCTCATATGTAAGCTCATGACGAAGGAGCGCCATTAAACGCCCGTCTTTTTCATCTTGTTTATTGAACCATTCATACTGTTCTGACCAGTTCACTTTCTGCATGTCAAACACCTTCCCACTTTAGATTAATGCCCTTTTCGCATTTATTATACTTATTTCCCCTTCTGTAAACACTCCGACTGCCTGTGACATTTTTAAAACAGCTGTAACCCGCTGCTATTAGTCACCATGTTGACTCATTTTCCATTTGGATGTATATTGTAATTGTCAACATGGTGATGATTCAGATGGGAGATAACTTATGGATATTAAATTACTAATGAAGGAACTGCATGTTATGCAGCAAAGTTACGCATCATTATTTTCAGTTGTCAATAAAGTGCAGGCTCGGGGGGACGAATACTTAGAAATGCTGACTTCCCGACAGCACATGACTCTTATTGCTATTGCCCATTTACCAACGGAAGATACCACACTTATGAATATCGCTAAAAAGCTGGGCACAACAAAACAAACCGCTAACAAATTAATTTCAAGCCTCGCGAAAAAAGGATATGTTCACACTGTGCCAAGCAAACTGGATAAACGTGCAATCAATATTGAGATTACCCCTGAAGGAAAAAAAGCGTTAATTTCCTGTTCAGAAAAATCCACCTATTTTTTAGCGGATATGTTTCATGAATTCACAACTGATGAAATTGAAACATTCTGGTGGCTATTGCAAAAACTTTATCGTTTTGATGGTGAAGAACAGGATGGTTTTGAAGAAAAAGCACATTTGAAAGTTGAAGATCAGGCACAATTCATCTCAGATGACTATGAAGAAAAAATCATGGCTGAATTTTCAAAACGGCGATATGGGAGTGCAGACGATGAATAATATGCTTTATCGAAAAGTAAAAGAAACAGAGGATAAAATGAAGGAAAAATGCTATGAGCTGAAAGATAAAATTGATCAATTTATTTCTCATGCTAAATATAAATTTCATCGCAAACGCAAACTGGACCGAGCCGGCAATTATATATCAATTGCCATTGGACTCTTTATCCTAACTGCCTCATGGCTGACCGCAACACAATGGCTGCTTTGGATAGGCGCGGCGAGTATTTTGAGTAATGCTTGTTTGCTCATTATAAAGCCTGTTAAAAATTGAAAACCTAAAAAAAGCTCTCTAAAAGAGAGCTTTCTTTTATTAATCGTCCCAGTCTTCATCTTCTTCCCAGTTTTCTTTCATCTCATGAAGTCTTTCATAAAAGAACTTTATAAAATGGGCAGAATTAAGTTCTTTATAGCCACCGAATTCACTCCAAATAACAACTGGACATTCTCCTTCACTGTTGATTTTATTGGTATCTAAACAATACCCAAAAAAATCAACATGTTCTATGACTACTAAGCCACTTGGCAATCCCCTATATTCATGATATTCCCTGGTTGTTTCTACAACTGAAGCACCGCCAAAATCATAGCCTAATAAATCGATTCCATAAACCCCGCCAGAACCATAGTTTCTAAGAAACCACTTGTAGCTACCTGGCAGCGTGACTTGAAGATCTTGCTCAATTTTTAAAATTTTATCTTCTCCAATCCCACCCGTAAAATCTTTTTCTTTTGCATTATCAGCTATGAATTCTTTTACTTTCAAATAAAAATCCATGGTTTATAACCCCTTATTCTTTCTCATATTGTTTTGCTCTCCACTTCCAATACCTTGTCTTAAAGTTATTGTACTGTTTCTCCAGGTAAACATCATTCCGGAAGCTTTCTCCATTACCTTTAAGGCCATGGATTACGTCGCTATACTTTGTATGTAAACTATTAGGTATCTCAAGCAACGGTCCACTTTCTTCTTGTATGAGGTGATGTAAGTTAATCTGTGTTCCGTCTTTAGCATAAGGAGACTTACCATCTTTCATTAATTCCAGGTTGGTTTTTCCTTTTGGAGTTTTTTGATTAATATCAACGTCCTTTAAGGTATAGACTCTACGGCTTACATCTCTAATTTGTCCTTTAACTTTTACTTTGCCGTCTATTTCAACAGCACCATACTTTTCTTTATTTAACCAAGGAAGGTTTATTTCTTGACCAGTAAACGGCTTTCTCGTTCCATCCGGAATTTTCTTTGCATTGGTCAAAAGTTCATTTTTAAGGTTTTGGCTGTCAACCACATTGTATGGTACGTCACCTGTCAGAGCAAGATCATACTTAGAGTTATAAGGAAGCAAATCTGCAATCTTAACATCTTTAATTTTCTTCCCTGCCTGTCCTGCCTTGTTTATGACCTTCCCCGCCGCATCAGCTTTGTTAACGGCTCCTGCGCCTTTCGTTCCGACGACAGCCACAGCCACTGAACCGACCGCATATGTCACCCATCTTGATCGGGAATACGCATCTCCATTTACCATATCTTTTTGATACGATTCCTCGATTGCTGTTGAAATGGCATTATACGTGTTAATTGGATGAGCAACTGCCCCTATGATACCTTCAACAACTTCATCAGGCTTACTGATCAGCTGCCATAATCCTGTTACTGTGTCTTTCCCGACATCATAGAGGCCAACGCCTGCTCCTTTTATAATATCCCAAGTCACTTCTCCGGCTTCTTCCAGCTGTTTTGCTTGTTCAAGCTGCGTCACATACTGCCGCTGGGAAGATTCAAGGTTTTCATATCCGATCTTCTTCGCAATCTTCAAGTATTCATCCGGATCGGTCACACCGTCAGCGAGTTTTTTCTTCAAATCCTTAATTTCACGTTCTTTCGCTTCTTCCTTCTTAATCGTCAAATAAGCATCCGATTGTCTTGCAATCTCACCTTTTTTCTTATGGATGTCACTTTCCCTGTATGCCTTGGCGTTATAGTGAAGCGGAGTGGCGTTTTTTCCTTGGCCTGTTGCGTTTTGGAGCTGCTGAAAGTCAGCCTGAATGAAATGTTCATTTGCCTCGGTTTCTGCGTATTCTTTCGTTAGATTGTGATCAAGCTTTCCGAGCTTATGTATGGTATCGTTCCTTTTTTCATCTGCTGAATCCAGCTTTTGATCGACATCTTCTGTGGAGAAAACTTCTAGATGAATGATATCACTGATTTCATCAAGGATACCTTTCATTTCATTGCGCTGCTCCTGCATGATAGCTTGTGATTTATTCTTCGCATGAATCAGCTCGTGTTCTAAAAATGACTCTTCCACAAACGAATCGGCCAATCCGGCATCAGCTACTTTTCCAGAAATACTGTTAAGAAAAGCAATTTTCATATCGATCAAATCAAGCCAGCTGTCTGTGACACCAGCGTGATCTTGAAAGAATGCTTTAATGTTGTCTGCGCCTTTGCCTGAAAACTCACTGTCGTCTAAGTCAGCCATTCCCTGAAACGCTTTTCTGAGATTGATAAATTGTTTCCTAACCTGATCGTATTCTTTCGCCCGCTTTTCCGCTGCTGAAATAAACGAGACTGCTTCAAATACTTTCATTTATGTCTCCTTTCCGCTTCTTTATACCTAAATTTTACCATATGATATAAGATTAGATGAATCTCTTGCATTTGTCGAACTGCTTTATTCAAGATCATAAATTTCAAACAAAACCTTACACGAAAGATCGGGGATCGGCAAAACAAAGCCAGATATAACATATATTAAAAAATCTCTTGCATTTCCGCACCCGCCATGCTATATTGATATAGCGATGAGCTGAATTGTGTAAGTCGATGCACATGCCCTTGCGGCACACACGAATGTGGCGTGTGGTGTATCGCCTCAATACGCAAAAGACGTTTGCTTCTGCAAACGTCTTTTTTTATTATCCGATTTTCGTTCCGTTCGGTACTGTCTGCTCTGGCGTAAGCAGGACAACGTCTCCTTTTTCCGGGATGCCGCCGAGAACGAGAACTTCTGACTTAAATCCGGCGATCCGCCGCGGCGGAAAGTTGACAATAGCGGTAACCTGTCTGCCCGTCAGATCACCCGGTTCGTACCGTTTTGTAATCTGGGCGCTTGATTGTTTCATGCCGATCTCTTCGCCGAAATCTATTGTCATCTTAATGGCCGGCACCTTTGCTTCCGGGAATACTTCCGCTTTTACGACCGTTCCTATTCTAAGATCAAGCTTGATAAAATCTTCGATGACTGCCATATCAAAAACTCCTTTTTTACAATCATGATACCAAAAAAAGAAGCAGTTTATTTAACCGATTTTCAGGATTATTTATCAGATTGAAAGGTGTTTCGGAAGACGCGCGGCGTTATTCCCTTATGTCTGACAAACCATCTGGTAAAGGAAGACAAATTTTGAAAGCCGACCTCCTGGCTGATGTCTGTCAGCCGGCATTTTGTTTCAATAAGCATTTGTTCCGCTTTCTTCATACGGAGCTCAGCAATATAAGCTTGCGGGCTTTTTCCCGTCTGTTTTTTAAACCAGTCGGAATAATACGCCGGGTGGTAATGTTCCATTGCGGCGAGCTCTTTAATTGTAAAAGCCTTTGATAGATTTCGGCGGATATACGCAATTGAATCATTCGTACGGTTTTCTTGTATCTTTTCAGTAATATATTCTGCAAGCAGACTCAATGAATGAGCCGACTGCTGCTTTGTCTCTTCTGTCAGCAGAAACCGAATCGATGTCCAAAAGGGATCAAGCTTATTCAGAACGCCGGGGTCAAATGAACCTTTGAAAAAATATGCCGGTATGTCGAGAACGAGACATTCATTTCGCTCCAAAGAACGGAACCGATGTTCATGCCCGGGCGGAATATACAGCATTTGATCAGGTTTTAATCTGATTTTACGTCTTTCTGTCTCCAGGTCCAGCTGTCCTTCGAGCGGAAAGAGCATTTGGCAGTATGTGTGTGCATGAGAATCAAAAATATGTGAATAGGTGCGCCGCTCACAAATGATATGTTGTAATGAATCCATTTGTCCCTCCTTTTTACATGATGCGTCTTTTATTTAGTTTACATAATAATATTATTGTCCCCTATTCTGCAAACCTCTTAGAAAAGCAACAACTGCAAACTTCCGGCTTTCCTTAATTGATTCGGTTAATTCAAATGCACTCTGTTTTCTCAACACGGCAAATCCGTGAAGAAGGCTCCTCAGTCCTCTCGCAGCATGAATCGCAGTGTCAGACTGTGCATAACCGTTAGCTGTCAGCTGCCTGACAACAAGCTCTACAAGCAGGCTTGACAGATTCTCAATCCGGCCGTCTTTTATCTTTTGAAATGTTGCGTCATATAATCCGGGATTGGCTTCGGCGAAATTGATATAGGCATCGGCAATACTGAGCAAAGCCGTTTCGCCCGTCAGTCCTTCTGCAGAGGCCGCCATTCTTTCATATAACATAGTTAAACCGGAGACAGCCAGCTCTGTTTTAATTCCTTGAAGGCCATTGACAAAATTGTAAAGGGAAGGCGGTTTTACGTTTAAGGACTTTGCAACAGCCGCAAGCGTCACTTCGTTCAGCCCTTTTTCGTCAGCGATGCCTGCTGCGGCTCTCAATATCATGTCAAGGCTCATTCCGACTCTCGGTGACATTATGATCGGCCTCCCGGCAGGCTTCGTTCGGCTTCCTCAGCAGCCTCAGCCATCATTTCAACGGGATTGCAGAGAACATTTCCATGTCCGGCGGCCAGACTGCTTGGTTGATGAGCGATAAGCGTTCTTGCTGTTTTTACAGCTTCTTCTTTATTCCACGTAGCAAAAGCCGGAAACGGAAATTTCCATTTCAGCTTCCCTGAAACAGCAAGGCCGCCCCGTACTTGAAAGGCATCTCCGACGATCAGCATATCATTTCTCATATCTTTAAAAGCGAGGCTTCCCGGCGTATGACCGGGAGCGGGAATAACAAGTAAAGATCCGATCCGCTCGCCGCCTTTCAGCAGGCGATCAGGTTCGGTCTGAACATTTTTCGGCACTCCCCCCTTTATCGGCGTTTGTGCTTCATGCTCAAATAATGAAGTGTCACCTTTCAGCAAGAAAGAATCCCGCTCAGAAATACAGACCGAAGCATTCGGAAATTCCGCAGCTAATGAGTCAAGCGAACCGATGTGATCCCCGTGCGCGTGGGTGAGTAATATGTCATTCAGCGGCTTCCCAAGCTGCCGCAATGCTTGTTTGATTCCTTTATGACTGTTAGGCAGTCCGGCGTCAATCAGGGTTACTCCTTCTTCTTCTTCAACCAAATAACAATTCACCGGGAAAAGCGCTGGAAAAAAAGTCAGCTGCCAAACACTTCCGTATTGTAAGATTCTCATCAACATCCCCCTAAAAACTAATAGTGTTAGTTTCATTATAACTAATAGCGTTAGTTTTTCAAGAGTTTTCTGTTTAAATCCTGAAAAAGGCGCGGGCGATTCTCTTATGCCAAAAAAAGAAACGTGCATAATGTGATAAAAGATGCTTTCAGCCTGCGAATAAATCACACTACTAAAACCAGCCGGATAAGCATACACTACTCAACGGAGGGGGAGTTCCACACCATGCATATCACACTTCAAAGCATCTGCCCTGTCTTAATGATTGCCTTTTTTCTGTATAAAAAGGTGAAACGGTCCGTCGGCTTTCAGCCTTTGAAACCCCGCTGGCTTTATACAAGAATGATTTTGTTTTCATTGCTGGCCGCAGCTCTGGCGTTTTTCAGCATCACACACCCGGCTTTATACGGCCATCTTATATTCGGCACTTTTTGCGGCTGGCTTCTGGTCCTGTTTGCTAAACGGAACATTTCTTTTGAAGAACGCCGCGGAAAAATGTATTTTCGCACTCACCTGTGGATTGAACTTATTCTATTAACGTTATTCCTATCGAGATTTGTTTATCGCGTTATTGAAATTTACCGGGTCACAGCGGACTTTACCCATCCGGAAGCATACAGCCAAACGGTCGGGGCCGATCCGCTGACCATCAGTATCTTTTATTTCATCGCAGTGTATTACAGCGGCTTCTCTTTTTATGTTTTAAAAACGAGCAGAGACCAAACCAATAACAGTCAGTACGGCTGACATCCCTGTCTCAAAAGCAGGGATGTTTTTAATCGTGCCGCGTATGGTGAATCATTTGCTGAAGCACATCTAACACATGTTCATCCTCAGGAGAATAATAGATGGATGTTCCTTCTCTGCGTGATTTGACGAGGCGCAGATTTTTAAGAAAACGCAGCTGATGAGAAACGGTAGACTGCAGCAAATTCAGCTTTTCTGCGATATCATTTACCGCGTGCTCACCCTGTGACAGCAAATGGAGAATTCTGATTCTGGTCGGATCAGACAGCGCCTTAAAAGTCTGGGCAACCAAAAATAAAGTTTCCTCATCTAAATCGACAGCGGGGTCATTTGTGTTTCCGGATTCGTGAAATTCAGTCATATACCTCACCCTTCTTTTCTCAAGTAGCCCAATTATACCAAATGTCAATTGATGCAGATACATCCTGCGCCTGACAAAAGAACCGTTATTTTAAATTTATGTTTCAAATACGGGTTTCCGCTTGGTTTCGCGCATTCATCTGTGTCATAATGAAAAAGTCATAATGCTCCTGAAATTGAGGGTGAAACACAGTGGAGAAAAAGAAAAAAGGCTGTTTCGCTGCCGCGGGTCTTATGATGATATGTGTTTTTGTCATGGTTTCCTTCTTCCTCATTCTGTTATTTTCAAATAATGAATGGCTCAAAAGTCTTCCGTTTGATGTCAAGCCGATCGTGCTTGAACGGCTGACAGATTACAAACCGCTTGTTGAAGACGAGCTGGATGAAAAAGGACTCACCAAATATACATCGCTTGTACTCGGCATGATATATCAGGAGTCAAAAGGAAGAGGAAATGATCCCATGCAGTCTTCAGAATCTCTGGGTTTAAAGCGAAATGAGATTAAAAACCCTCAAACCAGTATCAAACAGGGAATCAAACAATTCACTCTCATGTACCAAACAGGCAAGAAAAAAGGCGTAGACTTGGATACGATTATACAAAGCTACAACATGGGGGCCGGCTATATTGATTTTGTGGCTGAACATGGAGGATCACATACTGAGGAACTGGCAAAACAATACTCCGAGCAGCAGGTCAAAAAGAATCCGAAACTTTACACTTGCGGAGGGAACAAAGACAATTTCCGTTATCCCTACTGCTATGGTGATTACACGTACGCAGAAAAAGTAAAAGCAAAAACAAAAACCGTTGAACAATCCTTAAATGTAACAACACTTGAAACGCTTGAAGAGTAAAAGGCGCCCTGTATGAGGCGCCTTTTTTCAATCAACAGAAAAAAAGCCGCGCAGAGCACGGCTTTTTTTAATAATACGGTGAGATCATTAAGTATACAATGACACCCGTCAGACTGACATACAGCCAGAGCGGCATCGTCCATCTCGCGATTTTTTTGTGGCGTTCCACTTGCATGCTGAATCCTCTGATCAGCGTAAACAGCGCAAGCGGCACGATGATGAAGGAAAGGCAAATATGCGTAATTAAAATAAAGAAGTAAATCCCGCGCATGATGCCGTGGCCGCCGAATAAAGTATTCTCAGCTATCGAGTGGTACACGACATAGCAGATCAAAAACAGCAAAGTCGTCGTAAACGCCGCCAAAATAAAGCGTTTATGCGCTTGAATATTTTTTTGCTTAATCATAAAGAGCGCTGCCAGCAAAAAGATAAAAGTAAAGCTGTTAAAAATGGCATTTAACATCGGCAGAATATGAATATTGGCAATGCTGACCTGTCCCGACTTCGGCATAAAAAACAGCACCGCAATTAACCCGTTGATCAGAACGGTCAATGTCAGCACGATACCGGTATAACTTTTAGGTTTGTTTTCTGTCTGATTCATCTTATGACCTCTCTCAATTTTACTGACTATCCAAATGGTATGAGAATTCAGCTTTGATGTCAACGGTTTCGCCCGCTTCGTCAGAATTTAGACAAACTTAAGCCCTAAAAAGACCGGGTGTTTGAGACCCGGCCTTTCGTCATATCATGCTTCCTTCAACAGTTCTTCTATCACCTTATGTTCGTTTTCATTCAACAGATTTTTTGGAATGATCCGATCAATCGGTTTATTCATGTGCTGATCGAGAATATCGGCTGTTTCTTTGTCCCCTGCGATTACGAGACGCTCCCATTGGTGTGAAGCGGCCTTCTGATCAAGGTTCGAAGCCAATCGTTTATACAGCCTGTTTTGGTTTTCTTCGACGTGGGCTTTGGCGGCGTCCTCGTCCATCGATGCGGAGTTTCCGCTTACATCCTGCGGTTTCCACGATTCATTGATGACGTCGTATTGATAATGCTCCACCCCTTCAATTTTTCCGAGTACGGTTTCTATGATCTTCACTTCATTCTGCTGGGTGAGAATAAAAGCCGTGCTCGGAAATTGTTCACGGAGAAGTTCTAATTGATCAAGGACAGCCGTTTCTTCCCAATAAAATCGTGTTTCGACAGGCACCTGCAATTCAATCGTCTCCCAGATACCGCCTTCTCCCGATGCAAAAAACACGAGACTACGCGGCATCTCTTTACCAAGCCCATCGATATATTGATAGACACGTTCCATGATGCGGACGAGAGATTTTTCTTCTTCCGGATCACTTACAGACAGATACTCTTTTAATCTCCGAAAACCGGTTTTCAAGGCGATTTTCCACTCTCCCCCCTGCTGATCCGGATTTCTCATATCCGTATTTACATATAAGGAAAGCATTTTATCAGGAGATTCCGTCATTACGTACTTCAATTTGCCGATGAGTGAGTCAATTGCCATTATAGATTCCTCCTTTTTCCGCTGCTCACTGTTCCTTTCCCTATCCGCACCGCCTTAAAAACGTTAATCCACATATAAACGGCAGACTTTTCTAAAAAAGTTTTTGCAAAACCTATTTACAAACCAAGACATCATTTACTACAATGGATACTTGTGTTTGACTAAGACTTTTACGCTGTGAAAGGAGTATGATTTTGTTTACTGCAGAAGAAAGAGATCAGAAAGAGCTGGAAAAAGAGCTTCATAAACTTGAATTTCAGATTTTCAGAATGCGGGAAAATCTGATAGATGTATCAAAAGACGCGCGAGTGCTTGGTATTGATCAATCGAACAATGACGATTGGATCATTGTTTCCTCGATTGATGATGGCCAAACATGTAAGATTATGCTGACTGACTGTGAGTCAGCCTACCGGGGAAGAGGCTGTTTTTCACTGATCGCCTCTTATTATGACAATGCCATTCATATCGGGGACATTAAAGGCCCGCCGAACCACGGCTACGGCTCGATCTGCATGAAATTTTTAAAACATATCGCCAGAGAGCAGAATATCCCGAAAGTGACGGGCGACATCGCTAAGCGTGATTGGGATCATGTCGACAGACTCATTCATTTTTATGAAAAGCATCACTTTGATGTCTGGATTGACAATGATACGCAATCAGGCGGCATTAAATGGGTCGACCTGTAAAAAATGATAGATAAACCCTCGTTAATATGGTGTAATAGATTAAACCATTTAAGGAGGGTTTTTTTTTGTATCCGGAAAAATTGAAAAAAGGTGACGGCATTCGTATTGTGTCTCCAGCCACAAGCATGTCCGTTATGTCAGATGAAAATATAAATGCCGCGAAGACAAAATTGGAGGAGCTGGGCTTTTGTGTCTCTTTTTCAGAGAATGCGAAAGAAATAAATGAATTTGATTCATCATCCATTGAATCGCGTGTACGGGATCTGCACGAGGCTTTCGCTGATCCTGACATCAAAGCGATTTTGACGACACTCGGCGGGTTCCAATCAAATCAGCTGCTCCGCTATCTTGATTATGAAAACATCAAGCGGCATCCGAAAATCCTTTGCGGCTATTCAGATATTACCGCTCTCGGCCATGCCATATATCAAAAAACCGGCCTTATTACATATTCCGGTCCCCATTTTTCTTCATTTGCCATGAAAAAAGGGCTGGACTATACGATTAACTCTTTCTTGGCCTGCTGTGCTTCTGACAACCCGTATGAGGTAAAGCCTTCATCCGAGTGGAGTGATGATAAATGGTATTTGAACCAGGAGGACAGACGTTTTTATCGGAATCCGGGACCGCTCGTTATTCAATCCGGATATGCGGAAGGAACACTGATCGGAGGAAATCTATGCACGCTGAATCTTCTGCAGGGCACCGAATATTTTCCGGAGATGGAACAAGTGATTCTGTTTATAGAAGATGATCATATGTCTGACATTCATATGTTTGACCGGGATTTGCAGTCACTCATCCATCTTCCCGCTTTTTCAGCCGTGAAGGGAATTGTCATCGGACGTTTCCAGCATGCTTCAAATGTGTCTGAGGAGGCTCTGCGTGCCGTCATCCGTACAAAAGAAGAACTGTCATCCATGCCTGTTATCGCAAATGCTGATTTCGGCCATACCTCCCCTTTGATGACATTCCCGATCGGAGGAACATGCAGGATAGAAGCCGGCTCAGAAGGCGGACGGATATGGATCGATCGGCATTAATACATAAAGACGGGAAAACCGCCCCGTCTTTTTATTTTGACGCCTTATGCCGCAGCGTGCGCGGAGCGATCATAATTCGTCCGCCAGCCGCTGCCGTTACCCATACGGAAGCTCCTTCATAAAAACGGCTGATCTCTTCATTATATACGGCGTGTGTCAGTTCACGTTTATCATGCGTTCCGTCTTGGTTTTTTACGTTTAAAATAAGCACAAGCTCGTGCCTGCCATTCTTCATCACGCCAGTACGTCTCACCTTTTCAATAACGGCTGGCCTTCCTCTCCCTCTGTCAAGCGCCTGAAACAGCCTGACAGCAGGCATAGACAGTCCGATAACGAGCACAATGGCGAAAGCAGTGCATATACCTGCTTGAAACACCGGTGTTTCTGTGAAGGTATTCCATAAACATATAAATTCCGGCTCCATCAGTTTCATACATCCCTTCAGATTCCGTTTTCACATCCATTCCTTATTATATTAGAGAAACGCTTTTTCTTTTTCCGCATATAACGATTATATACAGTCAAAAAAGGGAAGAAAAAAAGAACACAAAGCATTTCGCCTTGTGTTCTTCATCTCTATATGAAACTAGTCTAATACTTTAACATTTACTGTTCTGACGCCCCAGTTGTTAGCGTCACTTTTCTTTGCAACAAATACGTCAATTTTATTTCCTTTAATTGCGCCGCCTGTATCTGCTGCTGTTGCCACTCCGTAACCTTCAACATAAACCTTAGAGCCAAGCGGAATGACACTAGGGTCTACCGCGATGACTTTTGCATCAGGGTTTTTGTTTAAGTCAACACCGGTTGCCGTTACACCGGAAATGCCGCCGTCGTTAGCAGAGTAAGCAGTTGCAGTCATTGTCAGCTGCTTTTTAGGCTCTTGTTGGTTTGTATTTGATTGAACAGGCTGCTGTTTTGCTTCGACAGCCTTCGCTTCTTGTTTAGGTTGTTGTTCTTGAACAGGTTCTTGTTTAGGCTGCTCGTTTTTGACAGCTTCTTGTTTAGGCTGTTCTGTCTCGGCAGCTGGTTTTTGTTCAGTTTGCGGCTGGCTGGCTTCTTGAGCCGGCTGTGCAGCCTGAGCCTGACCTTTCACATTTAACGTTGTGCCTGCGTAAATTATATCTGATTGCAAGTTATTCAAGCTTTTCAGATTGCCGACTGATGTTCCGAATTTCTGAGCAATTTTCCAGAGGCTGTCGCCCTGCTTCACTGTGTACTGCCCAGTTGTGGTTGTTTCTACTGAAGAAATAGTCAGTTTCTCTCCTTCAATGATTAAATCAGAAGATAACTGATTCCATTCTTTTAAGTCCTTTAGGTTCACTCCGTTTTTTTGCGAGATCCCCCAGAGCGTGTCACCCTTTTGCACCGTGATTTCTTTAGCAGAAGCGTGAGCTCCAAATGCAGTTGTTGAAATTGCTGCAACTGCGACAAAGGACATAATCGTCTTCTTCATAAGTAAATCCTCCCTTGTTAGCTTTTTATTGGCGGCTAACAGGTGATATCGTAACATATGAAAATGTCAGTTCAATAACAAAACGATTTGAATTAGATTACAGTTCCTTTACATGAAACATTTCTCTCGCTTGGTAAGTCTTGCTGAAACCTTGATACAGCAAGGGTTTTCAAGCTTCTGATTTTTCCGGCGCCAATGAAAAACACAATGTGCAAATTTCTAAAAAAACTTTTTTTCACTCTGTTTCTCTTACATAATTTCGGATTTCTTCTAAAAAAACCGCTCCGTATTTCAATCTTTTTTGTTCCCCGACCCCTTTTACGGAAAGAAGATCCTGATCCGTTTTCGGAAGTTTCGCCGACATTTCTTTTAACGTCTGATCTGAGAACACGACAAATGGAGGCACACCCTGTTCAGCTGCGATCTCTTTGCGGAGACGCCGGAGAAGCTCAAATAATTCATCATTTTCGGTAACGGCGGCGGCCTGTAAGGCTTCTTTTCTCGCGACTGCGCTTTTTCCAAGCAGAACGTCCCTGCCTTTTTGGGTGACCATAAGCGTCGGAAATGTGCCGTCCGCCATTCTGATATATTCATCTGAAATAAGGAATTCGATAAAATCACTGATTTCCGCTGCGGATTGATGCTTCATAATGCCATAAGTGGACAGGCTGCTGAAGCCGTTTTCCAGCACTTTTTTATTTTTTGACCCGCTAAGCACCTGCGCCACCATCGTTTTTCCGAAACGCTCATTCATTCTGATGATGCATGATAATACCATCTGCGCTTCTTTTGTGACGTCATGGGCGGTCCTTGTATCAGTGCAATTGCCGCATGCTTCGCAAGCTTCCGCCTCATTCTCACCGAAATACTTCAGAATAAACCGCTGCAGGCAATCTTCCGTATGACAGTAATCCACCATCTGTCTCAGTTTTTTGAGATCCTGCTTTTGTTTTTCTTCTCCGGCGGCCGATTGGTCTATTAAAAAACGCTGCACCATAATATCCTGCGGCGAAAACAAGAGCACACACTCGCTGTTAAGACCATCGCGCCCGGCCCGTCCGGCTTCCTGGTAATAGCTCTCCATATCTTTCGGAATCTGCGCGTGTAAAACGAATCTGATGTTGCTCTTATCGATTCCCATTCCGAAAGCGGACGTAGCTACCATCACTTGTATCTGATCGTTAAGAAACCGCTCCTGCTGGTCTTTTCTGTCATCATCCGCCAATCCGCCGTGATAACGGCCGGCATTGATGCCGCTGCGTTTTAATTTCTCATATAAACGGTCGGTTTCTTTTCTTGTCGCTGTATATATAATGCCGGCTTCGTGTTTATTTTTTTCCAGATACCGCTCGATAAACCGGTCTTTGTTTTCGCCCTTTACTACTTTAAACGTTAAATTCTCTCTGGCAAAACCGGTATATACAGTTTGTTCTTTCTTAATATGAAGCTGCTTGCAGATGTCATCATGAACCTCAGGCGTAGCCGTCGCCGTTAATGCGATGATGACGGGCGGTTCTTTTAATTCATTAAAAAGGATTTCGATATTCCGGTAACTCGGCCTGAAATCATGTCCCCATTGCGATATACAGTGAGCTTCGTCAATGGCGACAAGAGGAACCGTAATATTCTGCAGGATGTGAATGAATTCAGAAGAAGTCAAACGCTCCGGTGTGATGTAAAAGAGCCGGTAAGCCCCTTGTTTCAAACCGGTCAGGCGCTCATGAATGTCACGGCTTGTCTGGGTGCTGTTAATATAAGCTGCCGCGATACCCGCTTCTTCAAGCGCGTCGACTTGGTCTTTCATTAAGGAAATAAGAGGGGAAATAACGATTGTGGTTCCTTCAAACAGCAGTGCGGGAATCTGATAGCAGATTGATTTTCCGCCCCCCGTCGGCATAATGCAGACCGTGTTTTTTCTCTCCTCTGTAACTGATTGTATCGCCTGCTTTTGGCCCGCGCGAAGACTGTCGTAGCCAAAATAATGCGCCAGAAGGGATTGGGCTTTATCCAGCATATGTTGTAAAACCTCACTTTGTCTTTGATTCTTTTATTTTATCATACTGATAAAGTACGCTGCTCAAGGGCAATGCAAAATAAAAAGCCATCTCCGCAAGGGAAATGGCTTTCGCTACGTATGCCGTACGCAAGTAAGAAAGTTTTAAACCACCACTCCTCAAAGTGGGTGTTTGCAGAAGCGTTCCTGTCGTCCTCTGCAATGGAGGCATGACATTCCGGCTTCGATATAAAACTCCCTATTACAGCTTAAAGGTTAAAACTTAATTAACAATACGAACAATGTAGCTTCTCTTATATCCTACACCATCAGTCGTATTTTGGCAAGAGGGTTAATTCTTTTACAGAAAACCTTTTTTCTTTGTGAAAAATGCTTTATTCTACATAAAAATTGTTTTTTCGACAAAATATCAATATATCAATATAAGATCAGATCGAAAGCTTCCGCCAGTTTCTTCTATAATAGAAAAAACTCTCACACCCTGTATGGGCGCAAGAGTTAATGGAAATTAGAATTTTGCAGCCAGATCTTTCGCTTCTTGCAGTCCTTTTTCAATGATCGCTTGAGCGTTATCCGGTGCAGCATTATGGCCTTCAACGACAACAGTGTGAAGATCTTGGACACCCCAGAAACCGAGAACGGTTTTCATGAAGTTTAATGACATTTCTAGAGATGCCATCGGTCCTTCAGAATATACGCCGCCGCGTGCGTTTAAGAGCGCTACTTTTTTATCTCCCATCAGACCTTTTGGTCCTTCAGGCGTGTATGTGAAAGTAACTCCTGCGCGAGACAGGTAATCAACATAAGTATGAAGCACAGCAGGCACTGTGAAGTTCCAAAGCGGGAATGCAAACACGACTTTGTCAGCTTTGACAAATTGATTTAAGTAAATGTCAGCAGTTGACGCTTGTTTTTTCTCTTCGTCTGTCATTTCAATTCCTTTTGAAGCTTTGAATGTTCCGTTAATCATATCTCTTCCGAGGTAAGGAAGGTTTTCTTTATGAAGATCAAGTTCGATCACTTCATCATTCGGATTGTTTTCTTTATAAGCAGCCAGAAACGCTTCGTATAATTTTACGGATACGCCTTCTTCAGCCGTACGATCACTTGATTTTACAAATAATACTTGAGACATTCTAAATTCCTCCCGGTAATCTTTTAATATTTACTTACAAATAGTATGTTACTTTCTTTTTTATATAAAGTCAATGATTTTATTTCGATTCTGAGATTTTTTATGGAATAAAAAAACAGGTACATATGAATGTACCTGCTGCTATTATTGTGAATCCTGCTCGCGATCCAGGATTTCGTAAGTTTGTGAGCTTTTTTGATCAACGGTTTCTTTATTTGAGAGGTCTTTCACCTGCTCGTGAAATTCCCTTTCATATGACGGAGCGTCTGTTTTCACATCCCCTTCTGTTTCTCGCTGCGCTTCGACGGTCATTCTGGCATACGGTACGGCTTCAAGTCTTTCATAAGGAATTTCTTTTCCTGTTTTCTCGCAAATCCCGTATGTTCCTTTTTCCATTCGTTCAAGCGCGGCGTTCACCTCATCTAAAAGATTCTGATCGACACCGTCCAGCGTCTGATTCGTGACCCTGTCCAAATAAATGCTTCCGTGATCAGCTAAATGATTATCTACTCCGTTCGACAGTTCTCCTGTGTCTTCTCTCATTGAATGATTTTCTTTTGATTCTCCCTGAAGACTTTCCTTTAAATCGATTAATTTATGATAAAGGCTGTCCTGCTGTTCTTTTGATAATGACATATTCATCATCTCCTTTTTCGTCTGTATTCTTCGCTGTATCTGTTAATACATACCCTCGAAAAAGGAGGATGAAACAATGGAGGTCAATGCTTTCTCCCCCTGATGGTGACATTGGGTGTCTGCTGCTTTGTCTGTCTTTTTTCTTTCGCAGCATCATTTTGCCGGTTGTCCCGAAATTCTTCAGCGCAGGCTTGTTTGAGCCTGTGCGCCGGTGTATGGTAAGTGGCGCCGATATTCAGCATACCGCTCAGCTCTTCTATACTCAGCTTTTCAAAATCAATATTGTACTCAACCTTGTCCACTTTGACGTGCTCAATATGGACATATGTTTTTTCCCCTTCCACCGTCTGCGGCTCAAAATGACACTTATCCTGAAGCTCATCAAGCTGTTGTTCCACTTTCTTAAGCCGGTCTAATTCTTCTTCACACACTTTTTTGAAAATCTCTTTCATTATTTTTTTCAAAGAAAATCACTTCTTTCCCCGTCACTCTTGGAAAGTTCTATGCGTCCCGCATTGCGAATATATAAACATGATATACAAAAAGGAGGCGAATCATGATGTTTTTTCCATCCGTTATCAACTTTGAGTATATAAAAATGAACGGAATCAGCGGCGGAGCAGCTTTTAACACCGGCTCTTCCGTTATGGTGAGAAACACAGCAGCCAATAAAAGAAATGAAGGGTACGGTGAACAAAACGGTGATTGCACCGTTGTCGTCATCCCTATCATGAGTATCGATGATTCAGATCTGATAGACGGCACAGCAAACAAGATCAGCCTTCGATAATGATCTGGCTTGCATCCCCCAGATGTTTAGCAATCGATATATATAAAATCCCGTCTTTGAATACCGCCTGCATTCCCTTCGTTCCCTGAGCGGAATGCGGAAGGTCGAGTTTTTTTTCAAAATCGCCGTATTTTCCGGTCTTCTGTTTAAAATCCTGTTCATTAAAAAAGGATTTTCTCGTGCCTTTTACGACGATATATTCTCCGTAGGACAGCAGCTGAACATCTTGTTTCCGGTAGCCGGGCAGATACAGCAAAAATTGGAGCTCATCATGGGTTTCCACAATATCTATAAGAGGAAAAGCATCCTCATTTCTTCTCATTTGCCCATCTCCCTGTTGAAAGGGAAAATGAGAATGGCCGTTTTGAAATGATTTCAGTTGTTCATCATCAAAAACGTTTTTCCAAAAGTCGCCGCCGGACATGTTTTGCGCCATTTCCATCCACTGCTTCATCTTATCGAAATCCATTTTTATCGCCCCCTGTCTAAGCATACGGTCATAACAGCCGGCATACACCTGTATTAAAGGAGGTTTGCCTGTGGTTCAACCAACTCCATATATCAATATTAATATTTTCATGTTGAAAATTAATTCCTTTGAAAATGCTTCAGCGGTGAATGTCGGACAAAATTTACTGGCGGAATGGCAGAATTCTGATAAAAAGAATCAGGGATACGGACAGAACTTCGGAGATGCAAGCGGCTTCATCGGCACGAACGGCAAAGTGGATGACCGGGATCAAATTGATTCTCCATCTACCTTTGAGTCTGCATGCGATAAAATTCCTGCCGGAAAAGGAGGCCCATTATGATGTTTTCGCCGGTTTTGGTAAATGTAGGAGGCTTTAAAGTAAATGCAGTCGACCGCGGTTCTTCCATTACGATCGGCCCGTATCAGCAAATCGATTATTTTTTATCCAATAAGATCAACTACGGATTCGGTGAAGAAAATGGTGATTTGGCGCCGATTTATATCCCCATCAGTTCTATTGCTGATCCGGATCTCATTGATTCGAACTCCGGAAAAACAAGCATTATATAATAAAAAGGCCATCCGCATGCATTCGGATGGCTTTTATGTGATATTTAACTGCATAAGTATTTTGTTAAGATGGCTTGAACCTCAGTCAAGTCCGTTTCTTTTGCAAATTCCAATTCGAAAGTTTTTCCTCTTGTCATTAATACAAGCCCGGTATCGGGATCAAACATCCCCGCTTCTTGAATGGCGAAGCTTTCAATTGTTTTATATGGAAGAAATACGCGCACTTTCTTTTTGGAGAACATTTTATTATCAAAGAAAATCACTCGTTTATTCGTAAAGCATATTTGGTCAACCCGCAGTTTATAAATCGTTTCGATCCGTTCTCCCTCAACGAGCAAAGCCTCCAGCTTTTTTGTGTCGGTTGATCTGCTGACAGAAAAAATTCCCAATGAAGAACCCCACTTTCTGCTTCTATACTATTGTTTTATTACAATCATAAAAAAATAAGTTCTTTATCCCTATATAAGAATACGACATAGACGGCATTTAAACCATTACGAACAGATTACATTTTTAGAACGTTCATCAAAAAAGCCCTTCGCGAAAGGTGCCGCTGTTATGAAGTAGTACGGTTCAGCGAAAGAAAAGGTTTCAAGAAAACGGTATTTTTTTCGAAAAGTCAGTTTTTTATTTTCGCCATAAAAAACCGCGGCTTCTCCAATGCCGCGGTTTTAACAAAACATCAACGATCCGTATCTTCAATTGTTCCTTCTTTATAGGTATCTGAAATTTGTTCCATCGTCGTGTCGGTGCCTTCTTCAGGTTGCACTTGCTGAAGCTGATCTGATGTTTTATTTTGTTTGTCTTGCTCTGTTTTTTTCATTTTGCAGCCACCCTTTATATGTAGTCTTTTTTAGTATGGCTCAGGCAAAATAAATTCATTCAGCTTTAAACTTCTTCAAAATACTCTTTGTAGAAGCCTCCGACTTTGTTTGTATTGTCTACAACAAAAATGAATTCTTCTGTTTCATTTTTGACTTCATACTCTTTACCCGGCGTCAGCACATTTTTGACAATGTATTTTTTCGCATCTGTATGTACGCATTTGACCTTTTTGACGCTTTCTTTTGTCTGCCAATTATTATGAATCATTTATAAAACTCCTTTTCTTAATCGATAAGCTTATTGTAGCTGTTTTTTCTTGTGAATTGCAATAACGGTTATCGATTGATTTTACCGGAGGTGTTATTATAAAATGACTGTATGCGCTTACTTCGCGCGGACATCAAGATGCTCAAAACAGACCATAAAAAATTTCGGGAGGTTTGTTACGAATGAGTTCTTTAACGATGCAGATCACAAAAAGGCTGGAAACATTTTTACAGGGTACGAAGAAACTTTATATTGACGGAAAATTTGTTCCGAGCGCTTCAGGATCAACATTTGTCACACCGAATCCGGCAACCGGAGAAACGCTGATGACGCTTTACGAGGCACAGTCAGAAGACATTGACAGTGCAGTGAAAGCGGCACGCAAAGCCTTTGATCACGGCGAATGGCGCACTATGCCGGCCGCTTCCAGAAGCAGGCTGATGTATAAGCTTGCCGATTTAATGGAAGAGCACAAAACGGAACTCGCACAGCTTGAAACACTTGATAACGGAAAACCGATTAATGAAACGACAAATGGAGATATCCCACTCGCAATTGAGCATATGCGTTATTATGCCGGGTGGTCTACAAAGATAACCGGACAAACGATTCCGGTCGCCGGCTCATATTTTAATTACACCCGCCATGAGCCTGTCGGCGTCGTGGGGCAGATCATCCCTTGGAACTTCCCGCTCCTTATGGCGATGTGGAAAATGGGCGCCGCCCTTGCTACAGGCTGCACAATCGTTTTGAAACCGGCGGAACAGACACCGCTGACCGCCCTCTATTTAGCGGAGTTAATAGATCAGGCGGGCTTCCCTGACGGCGTCATCAATATTGTCCCAGGGTTCGGCGAGACGGCCGGGGAAGCGCTGACCAACCATGACGATGTCGATAAACTCGCTTTTACCGGTTCTACAGAAATCGGCAAAAAAATCATGGAAAAAGCCGCAAAAAAAATTAAACGCGTGACACTGGAGCTTGGCGGAAAGTCACCTAACATCATTTTGCCTGACGCCAATTTGAAGAAAGCGATTCCCGGCGCTTTAAACGGGGTCATGTTTAATCAGGGGCAGGTATGCTGCGCAGGCTCCCGTGTCTTCATTCACAAAGACAAATATGATGAGGTCGTCAGCGAAATGGTTTCATATGCGAAATCGCTTCAGCAAGGCGCCGGCCTTCACCAAGATACACAAATCGGCCCGCTCGTCAGTCAGGAACAGCACGAGCGCGTGCTTTCATATATTGAAAAAGGAAAAGCGGAAGGAGCCAAAGCTGTTGCGGGCGGCAGCTGCCCGTTTGAAGAAGGGTATTTTGTCTCCCCGACTGTATTTGCGGATGTGGATGACAGCATGACCATCGCAAAAGAAGAAATTTTCGGCCCTGTTTTAGCCGCCATTCCGTATGATACGGTAGATGAAGTCATTGAGCGGGCGAACCGCTCGGAATACGGCCTTGCAGCCGGACTTTGGACTGAGAATGTGAAAAACGCCCATTACATTGCTGACCGTCTCCAAGCCGGCACCATTTGGGTCAACTGCTACAATGTTTTCGATGCGGCATCTCCTTTCGGCGGCTATAAGCAATCCGGCCTCGGGCGGGAAATGGGCTCTTACGCGCTGAATAATTATACAGAAGTAAAAAGCGTCTGGATCAATCTGGAAGATTAAATCAAACAAGAAACTGCTGCCTGTCAGCAGTTTCTTTCTTTTGTCATGCCGCCTTTTACATATGAATATATATGCTTCTGAAGGAGTTGAGCGAGTGTGAGCACAATTCATGAAAACGTCAGAAGCCGCCAAAAGAAAACCATCTCCCTTTTAAGAGAAACGCAAAATGCGGACGGCTCATGGTCATTTTGTTTTGAAGGACCGATTTTGACAAACGCCTTTCTGATCCTCCTTCTCACTTCTCTTGGAGACAATGATAAAGAACTGATCGCTGAGCTTGCAGAAGGCATTCGCGCTAAACAGCGCCCGGACGGAACTTTTGCCAACTATCCTGATGACCGGAAAGGAAATGTGACCGCTACTGTACAGGGCTATGCCGGCTTGCTGGCTTCCGGTTTATATAGCCGTTCTGAGGCGCATATGATTCAGGCCGAACGCTTTATCATCTCAAATGGCGGCTTGCGCAACGTACACTTTATGACAAAGTGGATGCTTGCGGCAAACGGCCTTTATCCATGGCCCGCGCTGCATCTGCCATTATCTTTCTTAGTCATTCCCCCATCCTTCCCGCTGCATTTTTACCAGTTCAGTACATACGCCCGTATTCATTTTGTACCGATGGCCGTGACGCTTAACAAAAGATTTTCGCTGAAAAATCCCAATGTTCCGTCTCTCGCGCATTTAGATCGGCATATGACTAAAAATCCGTTTACATGGCTTCGTTCCGATCAGGATGAGAACAGAGACCTCTCTTCTCTTTTCGCGCACTGGAAACGGCTTTTGCAGATTCCTGCCGCTTTTCACCAGCTCGGTCTGCGTACGGCCAAAACGTATATGCTTGACCGGATTGAAGAAGACGGCACATTATACAGCTATGCGAGTGCCACTATTTTTATGGTGTACGGCCTGCTCGCTCTCGGTGTATCGCGCCACTCCCCCGTTATCAGAAAAGCACTTGCCGGCACGAAAGCTTTGCTCACGTCTTGCGGCAATATACCGTACCTGGAAAATTCAACGTCGACCGTTTGGGATACGGCGCTTCTCAACTATGCGCTTATGAAAAGCGGCATCTCAGATAACGATCAGATGATAACCAGCGCCTCTCGGTTTCTGCGTGAACGGCAGCAGACGAAAGTCGCTGATTGGGCCGTTCACAACCCGCATGCTGAACCGGGAGGATGGGGTTTTTCAAACATCAATACAAATAATCCTGATTGTGATGACACAGCCGCAGTGCTCAAAGCCATTCCGCGAAAACTTTATCCCGCCTCATGGGAACGCGGACTGAGCTGGCTTTTGTCCATGCAAAACAGTGACGGCGGCTTCTCTGCTTTTGAGAAAAATGTCAATCATCCGCTGGTCCGCCTGCTGCCGCTGGAATCGGCTGAGGAAGCTGCCATCGATCCTTCAACAAGCGACTTAACCGGACGGGTGCTGCACTGTTTAGGAGAAGCGGGGCTTTCTTCTGATCACCCTCAGATTGAAAAAGCCGTCCAATGGCTGATCCGCCATCAAGAAGAGGACGGATCGTGGTACGGCAGATGGGGTGTCTGCTATATTTACGGCACATGGGCGGCGCTGACAGGGATGAAGGCTTGCGGCGTGAGCCAAAACCACCCGGCCGTGAAAAAAGCGATCCGCTGGCTGAAATCCATTCAAAACGAGGACGGAAGCTGGGGAGAATCCTGTAAAAGCGCAGAAGTCAAAACCTATGTTCCGCTTTCTTACGGGACGCTTGTACAGACGGCTTGGGCGGTCGAAGCTTTGCTGCAATACGAAAAAACTCATCATCAAGCCGTCACAAAAGGCATATCTTTTCTTATTGAAAACCGGCATTACGAAGGCGCCGCTTTCAGCTATCCGACCGGAATCGGCCTGCCGAAGCAGTTTTACATCAGGTATCACAGCTACCCGTATGTGTTTTCTTTGCTTGCGCTCAGCACTTTTATGAAAGTGAGTGAAAAGGAGGAAGAAAAATGAAACGGCACGCTTATCAAACCGAGATGCTGAATTGGTGTGAAACATTGAAGGAACAAGTCATTCAGCAAGGACGGTTCGATCGCTTCGCGGCACAAATCGACCGGATTTTCCACACCCTTCAGGATGATGGATTAACGGAGGCGGAATGGTACGAACAGGCATCGGCACTTTACCGGGACATTACTGAACCCGAAGAGCCGGATGAGCGCAGAGCTTATGTGCCGATCGGCAAGCATGTCCTCCCTAAACTGCCTTACAGTTATTCCGCACTGGAACCGTATATTTCAAGAGAGATTATGAAACTCCACCATACCAAACACCATCAGAGCTATGTTGACGGTCTGAATAAAGCAGAACTGGAGCTCAAAAAAGCGAGACAGACGAAACAGTACGACTTAGTGGCGCATTGGGAGCGGCAATTGGCGTTTCACGGCGCGGGCCATTATTTGCACAGTATTTTCTGGTTTTCGATGAATCCAAACGGAAAAAGACGGCCGACGGGTGCGCTCTTTCAAATGATTGATGTGTCATTCGGAAGCTATTCCGCTTTTAAAGAGCAATTTTCTCAAGCGGCGAAAAAAGTCGAAGGAGTCGGCTGGGCTATCCTAGTCTGGGCGCCGCGCGCCGGGCGGCTGGAGATTTTGGCCGCTGAGAAGCATCAGCTCTACAGCCAGTGGGACGTCATTCCTTTGCTTCCGCTGGATGTGTGGGAACACGCTTATTATTTACAATATAAAAACGACCGCGCGGCTTACGTGGATCAATGGTGGAATGTCGTTGATTGGCGGGAGGCGGAGAAACGGTTCGAACAAGCGCACCGCGTGATATGGCCGCTTTATTAAAAAAGCCCCCGTCTTGAACGGGGGCCTGCTTCTTTTGGTTTAAAAAATACCAAGCACGTGCAGAAAAACGATAATAATGGCTACAGGAGCCACATAACGGATTAATAGGAGCCAGACTGCAAACCATTTTCGTTTTATACCGGAACCGCTTTTCAGTTCGTCAAACAGCATCTGTTTCGGAATTTTCAGCGGTACGAAAACGGCAATTAAAAGCGCGCCCAGCGGCATTAAGACATTGCTGACCAGAAAATCCGCAGCGTCAAAAATACTGCGGTGAAAAATAGAAACATCACTCAAAATTCCGTACGACAGCGCCGAAGGGACCCCGACAATAAATATAGCAAGTCCCCCGATCCATGCATACCGCTTCCGTTTTGCCGAATCGCCTTTTGACAAAACAGCAACTAAAATTTCAAGCATTGAAAAAGCCGATGTCAGCGTCGCAAATAAAAACAGCAGCAAGAAGGCGAGTAAAAACACGATGCCCAACGGCATTTGGTTAAAGACGGTCGGCAGCACGTTAAATAAAAGCTGCGGGCCTTGATCCGGCTTGAGGCCGAATGCAAACACCGCCGGAAAAATCGCCACTCCCGCCATCACAGCAACAAGGACATTTAATACCGTCACCGATACGGCGGATTGAACAATATTTTCTTCTTTTTCTAAATATGCGCTGTATGTAACCATTACGGACACTCCGACGCTTAACGAGAAAAATGATTGTCCCATCGCATATAAAATGGTATTGGCATCCATCGCGCCAAAATCAGGCATGAAGAAGAATTTTAATCCCTTCGCTGCATCATGCAGCGTAACGGAGCGGATCATTAAGAGAATAAACAGAATAAACAGAGCCGGCATCAGCACCTGGCTTACCTTTTCGATTCCGCTGCTCACCCCTTTTGCCACAACTAAAATCGTCAGCACGATAAACAGCAGCTGGCCGAAAACGGCTGCATAAGGATTTGAAATGGTGTCGATAAATAACGTATCAAATCCCGAAGAAAGCGATAAGCCGCCTGTAAAGCCTTTTATAATGTAGATTAATATCCATCCCCCCACTACGCTGTAGAAGGATAATAGAATAAAACACGTAATGATTCCGAGATATCCGATCCAGTGCCACTTTTTCCCCGGCGCGAGCGCCTTATAGGATTCAACGGCGTTTTTTTGTGTTTTTCTGCCGATAATAAATTCAGCAAGTAAAAGCGGCAGTCCGATTAAAACAGTAAATAAAATAAAAACAAGCAGAAAAGCGCCGCCTCCGCTGGTTCCCGCTACGTAAGGGAACTTCCATATTGCGCCGAGCCCGATTGCAGAGCCGGCCGTAGCTAAAATAAATCCCAGCTTAGATGACCATTGATTAGCTTCTTTCACTTCAGCACTCCCAATTCATTTCAGTATAAAAATCAATTGTAAGAATATATGTCTGAATAGTCAAGAAGATGTTAGTTTACATAATAATTTTATCGAAAACTTATATTTAATATTGAATTATTCAGAAAATTATTTATAATGGAATACAGAAAAGTCAGTCATATTTTCTGACTGATTGATTGAATGTAAAAGGAGCTGTGTTTATGGAATGGCTGAAAAAAATAAGCGGGTTTGCGGGCCAAACCTTTGGCTTGTGGGTTATCGTCTTTGCCGGTTTAGGATTCGCCTACCCTGATTTGTTTTCTTGGATCAGTTCTTATATGACGATTTTCCTTGGTATTATTATGTTTGGGATGGGGCTAACTCTTCAAGCAGACGATTTTAAAGAATTAATCAGAAAGCCTTGGCATGTCGTGATCGGAGTCGCTTGCCAGTTTACGATTATGCCGCTTACGGCTTTCTGTTTATCAATCGGGCTCCGCCTCCCCGCAGAAATCGCCGCGGGCGTCATTCTGGTCGGATGCTGTCCGGGCGGTACGGCATCAAACGTCATGACGTTTTTGGCGAAAGGCAATACTGCGCTTTCTGTTGCGGTCACCACGATCTCAACATTGCTTGCTCCTATTGTAACGCCGGCACTTATTATGCTGTTTGCGAAAGAGTGGCTCCCCGTTTCTTTCGGTTCACTGTTTGTTTCCATAATGCAAGCCGTGCTTTTGCCGATCGTCCTCGGGGTGATTGTGAAGCTGTTCTTCAAAAAACAGGTCGGACAAGCCGTGCACGCGCTTCCTCTCGTGTCGGTAATCGGCATCGTAGCGATTGTATCCTCTGTCGTCAGCGTAAATCGTGAGCATCTGCTTCAATCAGGACTGCTGATTGTGTCTGTCGTCATCTTACATAACGGAATCGGATATTTGTTAGGATTCCTGACTGCAAAGCTGTTCAAAATGGATTATGCTTCACAAAAAGCGATTGCGATCGAAGTCGGAATGCAAAACTCCGGACTGGGCGCAGCGCTTGCGACAGCGCATTTTTCTCCTTTGTCAGCCGTGCCGAGCGCAATTTTCAGCATATGGCACAATCTGTCGGGGTCTGTTCTTGCCACCTACTGGTCTAAGAAAAAAGAGAAAAACAGCGCCGAAGAAGAAGAAACGGCAAAGATTCCGTTTTCATAACTGAACAAGGATAGGATAGGATGCTGCCGCTCCTATCCTTGTTTATTCTGCAGATCACGAAACAGACGCAAAAGCGCTTTTTTTACATCCCCCTGAAATAAACCTCCATGATAACAAATCAATTGACGGATATCGTAATCGAGCAGCCGCTGCACAGAACGGACCGCATCATCCATATGTAACGTATAGCCGGGATTAGCAAGGTTCAGCTTTCCGCCTTCAATGACGACCGCATCACCTGTGACCATTGTTTTTTCGGCAGGCAGATAAAGACTGATATGGCCGGGTGTATGACCCGGCGTGGCTACAACGCGAATGCCTCCGCACCAAGGCAGCAGCTCGCCGTCAGTAACTGTCCGGTGAACTGGAGCCGATTCGACTGATTGAAGCGAGCGGATGAACTGTTTTGCATAAGGCTTTGCATCCTCCGGCAATGAACAAAACATTGATTCAGCCTGCTCAAGCCGTAAAGATTTTTTAGAGCCGTCAATATACGGCGCTTCACGCTCATGTACTGTCACGCTGACATCCGGATGCAAACGGTATAATGCAGCGAGTGAGCCGATATGGTCTATGTCGTGATGCGTTACAATGATTTTTGTCAATGAATGAAGCGACATTCCATGCCGGGCAGCAGCATGTTGAAGATGGTTTGTAAAACCGGGATATCCGCAGTCTATTAATATCGTGTCATGTTCGTCTTGCAGAAGAACCGGAGTGATAGAATGCAATTCTTCATTATATTCAAATTCGATCTCAAGCGGATAACAGCTTTTCATATAAATTCTCCTCTTCTCTCAATAAAAAAGTACACTGCTTGTAAGGGCAGTGTACTTTTTGTCTGTCTCAAATTATCCTTCCAGCAACAGCTGTTCCGGATCTTCAAGCAGGTTTTTAATGGTGACAAGGAATCCGACCGCTTCTTTACCATCTACGATTCTGTGATCGTATGATAAAGCGATGTACATCATCGGACGGTTTTCAGAGCGCTCCGCATCAATCGCTACTGGGCGCAGCTGAATTTTGTGCATACCTAAGATCCCAACCTGAGGGCTGTTTAGGATCGGTGTGGACATAAGCGATCCGAATGTACCTCCGTTTGTGATCGTGAAGGAGCCTCCTTGCAGCTCACCTAATGTTAATTTATTGTTTCGCGCTTTTTTCGCAAGTTCGCCGATCTCTCTTTCAATGCCGGCAAACGTCAGGCGGTCAGCGTCACGCACGACTGGGACGACAAGCCCTTCTTCAGCCGCGACAGCGATACCGATGTCATAGAATTTTTTCACGATCAGCTCATCGCCTTGAATTTCAGCGTTAAGGAGCGGGAATTTTTTCAATGCAGCCACGACGGCTTTTGTAAAGAACGACATGAAACCGAGTTTTACATCGTTTTGCTCAAGGAATTGGTCTTTACGGCGTTTTCTTAGATTCATAACGGCCGTCATGTCAACTTCGTTAAATGTAGTCAGCATCGCAGATGTCTGCTGCACTTCAACCAATCGTTTCGCGATCGTCTGTCTGCGGCGGGACATTTTTTGCACTTCGACAGGTTTGTCAAAGCTTTGCTGTGTTTTTTGAGCCTGCTGTTTCGGCTGTGCCGCAGGTTTTGAAGCCGGTTTTTCATAAGCTTCCACATCTTGCTTGCGCACGCGGCCGAGCGGGTCTCCCGTCGGAATTTGTGATAGATCAATCCCTTTTTCCCTTGCCAGCTTGCGTGCAGCCGGAGACGCTACCGTTCTGGATTTCGCTTCTGATTGTGCTTCCTGGCTGACTTCTTGTGCAGCAGGTTCAGCTTTTGCTTCCTCTTTCGTTTGTTCATTGGCTGGAGCACTTTCTGAAGGGGCGGGTGCAGAACTTTCGCCAGCGCCTTCTGTAATGGTACCGATAATTTCTCCTACTTGGACGGTATCACCCGAATCTTTCAATACCTCTTTTAGAACACCCGATTCTTCTGCTGTCAATTCAACATTTACTTTGTCCGTCTCCAGTTCAAGCAAGTACTCACCCTGTTCTACATAATCACCGGGCTGCTTTAACCATTGGGCTATCGTTCCTTCTGAGATTGATTCTGCTAATTCAGGTACCTTAATTTCCGCCATTTTTTCATTTCCCCCTTAGTTTTTGCGAGTCAAGCTATCAGATACAATGCGTTCCTGTTCTTTTTTGTGGACTGTCGGATCTCCTTCTGCGGGACTGGATCGTCTTCTTCGGCCGATGTATTGGACATTTACTCCTTTTGGCGCGATTTCCGTCAGATACGGGCTGATATAACTCCATGCCCCCATATTCTGCGGCTCTTCCTGAACCCAAACGATCTCTTGCAGGTTCGGCAGTTTGGCGAAAAGCTCCTTCGTATCTTTTGCCGGGAACGGATACAGCTGTTCGATTCTGGCAATATGAAGCCAATCCTCATCGCCTTCCATTTTGTTAAAGTGATCGCTGATATCAATTGACACTTTTCCGCTTGATAATACGACGCGAGTCACTTTTTCGTAAGCATGGGAAAGACCGGACTGCTCATAGACAGGCTTGAATCGGCTTTCGCTCAGTTCCTGCACTTCAGATACCGTATTCGGGTTGCGCAGCAGGCTCTTCGGCGTCATGATCACAAGCGGGCGGATTTCCTCACGAAGCAGCATTTTCGCTTGTCTTCTTAAAATGTGGAAATACTGAGCCGCACTTGTCAGGTTGGCCACCGTCCAGTTGTTTTCTGCCGCCAGCTGCAGGAACCGCTCGACGCGACCGCTGGAGTGTTCAGGGCCCTGCCCTTCGTAACCGTGAGGCAGCAGCATGACCAGTCCTGATTTTTGTCCCCATTTTGCCCGTCCTGCAGATATGAATTGATCAAAATAGACTTGAGCCGCATTGGCAAAGTCCCCGTATTGCGCCTCCCACATCACAAGCGTTTCAGGCGAATACACGTTGTATCCATATTCAAAGCCGAGAACCGATCCTTCAGAGAGCGGGCTGTTATGCACCGTAAATGAAGCAGCGCAGTCGTCTAAGTGATGGAGGGCAACAAATTCTTCTCCTGTTTCGCTGTCATGCAGCACAAGGTTTCTTTGAGCGAACGTTCCGCGCTCTGAATCCTGTCCGGTCAGCCGGATCGGCGTACCGTCTTTCAAAATGGAAGCAAACGCAAGCGATTCAGCCAATGACCATTCAACTTTACGGTCATCATCAAACGCTTTTGCACGTCTTTCCAGGATTCTTTTCAGCTTGCCGAACACGTTAAAAGATTCCGGCCAGTTGATAAGTTCGCCGTTCAGCTTGCGGAGAATATCAAAATCAATGGCTGTGTCAACGTCTGGAAAACCGTTGGACACCGGTTCTGGCAATTCAATTTCCCGTACGGCGTCTTCTTTTTTGGCGGGCACCTTTTTATAGGCGTCTTCAATTCGTTTTGTCACTGCCGTTTCGATGTTTTGCGCTTTTTCCTCGCTGATCAGACCTTCACTTACGAGTTTTTCCGCAAAGATCCGCTTGACAGTCGGGTGTTTTCTGACGGCGTCATACAGCATCGGCTGTGTCGTTGACGGCTCATCCATTTCATTGTGGCCGTACCGTCTGTACCCGATTAAATCGATTAAGAAATCTTTATTGAACCGCTTCCGGTATTCAACCGCAAATTTAACGGCTGACAGGCATGCTTCCGGATCATCCGCGTTGACGTGAACGATCGGAATTTCATAGCCCTTCGCCAAATCACTGGCATATTTCGTGGATCGTGATTCATCGCTTTCAGTTGTAAAGCCGATCATATTATTGGCGATGATATGAATGGCCCCGCCGACCTGATAGCCTTTCAGAGAGCTTAAGTTCAGCGTCTCGGCGACAATGCCTTCTCCCGGAAACGCTGCGTCACCGTGAATTAAAATGGCGAGCGATTTTGTTTCGTCTTGAACCGGGTACCCCTTTTGCGTTCTTGTTTCCTGTGCCGCCCGCGTGCTTCCTTCAACAATCGGATTGATAAATTCCAAGTGGCTCGGGTTATTTGCAAGCGTAATCCGCGCACTTTTGGTTTCAGCATCCTGAAGCTGTCTGTCTGCACCGAGGTGGTATTTTACATCGCCCGTCCAGCCGTAGCTGATGCCGGTCGATCCTTCAGACGGCACAAGGTCTTTATTCGGCGCGTGCTGGAATTCCGAGAAAATAATCTCATACGGTTTGCCGAGCACATGCGCAAGCACATTTAAACGGCCTCTGTGCGCCATCCCGATATTGACATTGGTTGTGCCCGCTTTCACAGACTGGGCGATAATGTCGTCAAGAACCGGCACAAGCGCGTCTAACCCCTCAATTGAGAAACGCTTCTGACCGACGAATGTCCGGTGTAAAAATTGTTCAAATCCTTCTACTTCCGTCAGTCTTTCTAAAACGGCTGACAGTTTTTCCGGTGAATTTTTCCGGAACAGTTCTCCGGATTCGACCATTTTTGTAATCCATGCGCGCTCTTCGAAATCATGCACATGGTCAAACTCGAAGGAGATGGTTCTTTTATAGGTATTGCGTAAATGCTGGATGGCTTCTAAGCCGTTTGTTATATTGGCAGGTGCGTCTTTACAGATGACAGACGCGGGTATTGCTTTCATTTCTTCTTCTGTAAGCCCATACTCGGATAACGGAAAGAGCTCGCTCTTTTTCGGATCCTTTCTGAGCGGATTGACGGAAGCGTTCAGATGGCCATAGGTTCGAATATCTTCTGCAAGTTTAACTGCTGCTGCGATCTTTTGAATCAGATCTGCGGTGACGCGTCCCTGTTCCTTTGTTCCCGATGCCTCTTTTATTTGGCTTGGCGGAGCGCCGAGTTCGTCAAACATGTCTTTCAGATCCGGATCAATGCTGTCTGGATCTTCAGCATATTGGTCGTACAGCTCCAGTGCATAGCCGAGGTTCGGTCCGTAAAAATCTTCCCAATTCATTCTTTGTTTCATATTATTTTGAAACATTTGAATATTACCCCCAACCTAGATAATCAAGTGATCAATTCACTATCTTGAAATAACTTTTGAACGCTGTGCCCAAAATTATGTAATAAAAACGCTTCCAAGGATATTTTACCACTGTTTGCGTTTGGATTCTACCTTGATTGTTCACAAAATAGTAAAAAAAACAGATCAATACCGAAAAAATTAAATCATTTTAAAATAAAAAGCGAAAAAGCATAGGAAAAAGCCTATCCTATGCTTTTATGAAGCAGTTTTTTCAAGAGCGGATACAGCACATCGGGCAGCTGATCGACATCCGGAACAAAAATACTGTACTTTCCGTACATATTCTGAATGGTTTTCATCTGTGATTCTTCTATCGCAGTATTGGACAGAAAAACATTTATGACTTCTATCCCTTTTTTTCTCGCTTCGATGACAGCCTCGCTCGTATCGACGATGCCGTTTTGTTCGTATCCGAATGCTGCCGGCTCTCCGTCTGAAAACACGATTAAAAATTTTTGCGCCTCACTCCGCCGCATCAGCTGTTTCGTCATTTGTCTGATGGCATACCCGTCTCTGTTATCTTCTTCAGGCGCAAGCTGCATGATCAGCGGACCCGCCGCCTGCAGCAGCGACTCTTCAAACGGAATGACGGTATTGAAGAAATTCGGCTGGCTCGTTTCGGTCGCTTCGTTCGTATCCTCCCAAAACCCGACAATCTGGTGCGGTACGGACACGGATTTCAAGGCTTCATGAAAAAGAACGATCCCTCTTTTGGTTTCATCCATTTTGTCGAACATGCTGGCCGAACAATCGACAAGCAATGTGAAAACGGCGTCAATGTCTGAAGACGGGTCCTGCTTTTTATAGAAAAGGCGCGGGTTCCGCTCCGTAAAATAGCGGATCAGTTTGCGATTCAGCCGGCCTGCGTGAAGGTCGGTCCGCGGGAGCGTTTTTTTGTGCTCAAGTGTTTTTTGTATCATCTGCTTCAGGCGTTTTTGATATGATTCTATCGTTTTTGCCTGTTCATTATAAGACTGCTCCTCTTCAGGAGACGCTTTATGAGGCGTTTGATAAACCGGGAAGGCAAATTTGTTTTCTTTTCCGTCAGCCAGCCCCGCGCCCTCATGTTGATCCTGAATGGATTCAAGCGCTTCCAGTTTGGAGTAATCCTCTCTTTTCGTCTGACGTGCGGAACCTTGAACGGAGCCGAGCGCCTGGTCACCGTCATCGCCTTCTCTGGCCGCGTCTTTCCCAAGATCTGATTTCGCGCCGTGCTCAATATCAAATTGAAGGAAACTTTTTGCCGGCGCTTCGGTTTCCCGGTGCCACGTATTCATTTTCTCTTCAAGGATTTCTTCATCTCCGTCGGAAGACTCAGGGAGCGTGAGATCATCACTTAACGAAGGCGCTTTTTTTACGCTTTCGAATAAAGGCTCTTCAGCCGCTTTTTCGTAATCAAGTTCCGGCAGAAAAAAGTACGTGTTCAGCATATCTTTCTCAAGCACTTCATCAAGGCCTTCCATGAGGTCTTCCGTTATTCTTGCAATCTGTTCCGTAGAATCCGCCTCATACACCCGAATGAGCTGACGTTCAATATACGGTATCATCATATCAATATGTTCATGCATGGAAGGAATGCCTTCAAGCGGAGACTCAGCCGTCAGCTTGACAAACATCGCGCAATACAAAGCGTCGGTGAAAATGCTCCGTTCTAAATTCAATGTCAGCTGCGTCGTGAAATATTTCCTGTACATCTCCCTCCGCTTCTGAAAAACACGTTTCGTTCCCGGCCGTTCTTTTTTGATCAGCTCTTCAATTCTGATATCCTCAAGCAGCATAAACAGCTGCTTGGCAAAGCTTTGGCGGGTGAAGTGCCGGTGAACGTCATTTAAAAACCCCGCAAATTCCCGAAATGAGTTGCTGCGTGTTCCGACAGCGCGTAAATAGACATCGCTTTTCAGGCCGGCTTCCATATCCCCGGCTGATCGGTCTTTCCAAAAGTGGCTCATGTAAATCTTCTTTTCAAAGGGATTGTAGTAAGACTGCACGCCATATTCCACTTCAACTTCACTGCTTCTGGTCAGTGTTTTGGCCAGGTCAGTCAGCATCATGAACAAAAACGAATCAATCGTGCTGTCATTAAATTTGATAAACTTCATTGTATGTCCCTCATTCGAACAGCGTTTCTGCAATATTTCTGACAGCGGCTTTTTCCCTGTCGTCGTCAAGTTTTTCCACGATGCCTCTTTCAATCGCCCGTTTCGGCGGAATGTACGCAGCCAAGTCGCACGTATCAATGAGAGCCCTGATGGACGCGGCTTCTTCTGACACTTGTCCGTTATGCGCTTGTGCGATTAAATCAGAAGACAGCGTCATAAAGCGTTCAATTAATTTCTCATCTTTTAAGACAGACTGAGAGGTCAGCACCTGTTTCAGGAGGCTTCCTTTAATATACGGAACATCAATGATGACAAAACGGTTTTTAAGGGCTTCGTTCAGCGGAACTGTGCCGACGTAGCCTTCATTAATCGCGGCGATAACACCGAATCCTTCGCTTGCCTTAATCACTTCCCCTGTAAAGGGATTTGTCATCATTTTTCTGTAATCTAGCACGCCGTTTAGAATCGGAAGGGTTTCAGGCTTTGCCATATTGATTTCGTCAATGTATAAAAAATGTCCCTCGTTCATTGCGGTTGTTACAGGTCCGGGAACGAATTCAATTGTCGCCTGTCCCTGTTCATTTTCAATCGTTTTATAGCCGACAAGCGCTTCTGCATCGAGGTCTACGGAGCAGTTGACGCTGTGCATCGGTTTATGAAAATAGTTCGAAAGCGTTTCCGCCAATTTTGTTTTCCCTGAACCCGTCGGTCCTTTTAATAAGATATTTTTTCCCATTGTCAAAGCAATGACTGCATCGAATACAATCGCTTTATCTTCGGCCTCATAGCCTGATGATCCGATTAAATCCCGGAATTCTTGGGAAACGGGATGATTTTGATAAGCCTGCAGTTTGTTTTGTATATCTTCCGGAAGTGATAGGTGCTGTAATTCTGAAGTCATAGGTGATGTTTCCTTTCCATTTGTATTCCATAACCGAGTATACTAAAAAAGCCCTTGTATACTCAATACAAAAGGGCTCATTCCCTGCGGGCGCTTTTTGTCAGGGGAGCACAGGCGAGTCTGGCTCCGGAATTTCCGCTCGGGTTTGTTAAATAATCGTCCGTATGTTCATGAATGACGAACGCGCTTCCGTCCCGGTCGAGCAGGCTGAGTCTGCTCCCTTCTTTTAATGAAGTTTGCGGCGCGTTCATAATGACATCCACTTTACCGTCGGCCCCCACTTCAAGATTGGGGAGATCCCCGGCGTGATGACCCATCGGATTGTTGAAGCCGTGTTCTTTGTTCAAAGGGTTGAACGGTCCCCCGGCTGATTCGAAATCAGGTGCCTGACAAGTCCCTTTTTCATAAATATGAAATCCGAGAGAAGTGCCGGGCGGCAGATGCCCCGCTGATATATGAATGTCTGACCCTTCATCATCAGATTCCCTCACTTCAATATATCCGATCGTTTTTCCGTTTTGATTGATGAGTCCGGCATGCTCACGGTATGCAGATGCTTCCAATGCGCGGCTTTCCCCATGTTTTTTGGGCGGAACAGGAGCGGGTCTCCCCCCGCAGCCGCAAAGCGTAATTGATGCGAGCATGAGAAAAAGCAAGAGACGATTCATGCTTCCTCCCCCTTATTTTTTTACCCATCAGTCTTGTCAAAACGTGAAAATGGTAAACAAAAAAAGCCCCGAAAGGCTTTTTTTAAAAATAACTGCGTGCTCCTAAATACGCTTTTTTCCAATACGGATTGCTTAAGTTTGAAATTTCAACCCCGGAGGAGCTTGCGTGAATAAAATTTCCTCCGCCTAAATACATTCCCATATGAGAAGGACCCGCTTTATATGTCGTAAAGAAGACAAAGTCGCCTGCTGACGGCTGGCTGATATGTTTCATCGTATTCCAATATCCGGCCGTGCTCAGACGGGAAACAGAGCTTACCTTATTTAAAAGGTAATAGATGTAACCGCTGCAATCGAAGCCCGCAGGCGTATTGCCTCCCCAGCGGTAAGGAACGCCGACATGTTTTTTCGCCTCGCCTATCATTCTGTCAATCTTTGATCCTGTCACCGGAGGTTCGGGGGTATTCGGCTTGTTTGGCTTTGCCGGTTTGTTATCCGGCTGCCGCGCAGGATCTTCTGTTTTTCCCGTTCCGTTAATCACCAGAACTTGTCCGATTTGAAGCACATCAGTTGTCAATTTATTTTTTTCTCTGATAAGCTGAGCAGTGATGCCGAACCGATTAGCAATTTTCCAGAGGGAGTCGCCTGCTTTTACTTTGTAAGTGGATGGCTTCTCAGAAGGGTTTGAATGAGATGGCGGTGTTGTGCCGCTGTTTCCGTTATGTGAAGAACCTTTAATCTTTAACACTTGATTCGGATACAGCATGTCTGATGATAATTGATTCAGCTTTTTCAGTTCGGCGATGGTGATGCCGGTTTGATTGGCAATTTTCCACAGCGAGTCACCCGGCTTCACAGTGTAAGTCCCTGATGCGCCTTTATCAGGCTTTGTCTGTCTGCCGCCTCCGTCCGTGCCGCCGGCAGACCCTTTAATTTTCAGTTTTTGGCCCGGGTAGATGACATCTGAACTCAAACGGTTCAGGCTTCTCAGCTCAGAAACGCTCATTTTGTATTTTTTTGCGATCACCCATAGTGAGTCTCCGTATGTAACTGTGTAAGCACCCGTGCTTCGTTTTCCTTTTTGACCCGTTTTATGTGTGCCGCTGCCGTCGGGAATGTTCAGCCGCTGTCCGGGGTGGAGTATCGTTGATTTGAGTTTATTTTCCGCCTGCAGGGCTGAAATACTTGTATGATATTGCCGGGAAAGCTTCCAAAGAGAGTCGCCGCTTTTTACTTGAATGGTTTTTGCTTCAGCGGGATGCACGGCGAAGGTTGAAGTCATTACTGCAGATACAGCCAGACCGGCTGCGATTTTTTTCTTCATATAACGAAAAACCTCCTATTTATCATTGCTGAAAGGGACGTTCCTTTTCTTTGACGCCGCCTGTTATGCAGGATTCATTCAGAAGTCGACATTAATTCCGATTCATTTGGCCTTAGATCATCACCAATGCCACACATTTTACATAAATTGAGAACATTTCACAAAAGACTTTGGAATCATTTTCATAACATGGCTTTTTTCCGCGACATTCCACCTTTCTTGTCTGTTTTTCATACAATTCTCTTTACGGCGTGAAAAATCCTCCCGAAAAACAATCAAAAAAAGCCCGCTTCCTTTAGGAAGCGGGTGACGGCTGATTACAGAACCCGGGTCTCGGCAGTTTTCACGTCTTCTGCTATCAATTCCGCTGCACGCTGTGCTCCGCCGGCCGCTTTCAGGGATTCTCCGATTTCAGAAGCTTTTGTCTGATATTCAGGATTTTCGCTCAATTCTTTTATTGCTTCAGTGAGCAGTTCCGCTGTTACATCTTCTTTTTTAAACATCTTGCCCGCGCCCGTGTTTTCCACTTGGCTTCCGACGGCGAACTGATCTGCGCCCATCGGAATGACGATCATCGGGGTTTTGTAGTAAAGCCCTTCGCTCGTACTGTTCATTCCGCCGTGAGTGATAAATAAGTCCGCTCTCTTCAGGATCTCAAGCTGCGGAACATAAGGCTTGACAATGACATTCTCAGGAATTTCATCAAGCTCCGCCGGATCAAGATGTTTGCCGATTGACATGACGGCTTTTCCGTTAAAGTTTCTGACCGCTTTTAAGCATTTATTAAACAATTCCTTCTGATTGTTAAAAATCGTGCCCATGGAAATAAACAGGACGTTTTCTCCTTCAAGCTGTTCAAACGGGAAATCTTGAGCCGCCGCCCTTTCAGTTATGGACGGACCGACAAAGAGATAAGAATCGCCAAACTCTTCTTCTTTCGGCTGAAACGCTCTTGAAGTAAATACGATGGTTTTTCTGCCGTCATTTGAGAAAATATCATACGGCGTTTTAATGTCTGCGCTGAATTCTTCATTGAGCCGGCTGACCGCTTCGGTATAAGCCGGATAATGAGATGATTCCTCTGATACAAGGTTTGTATTTGAAAACACTTCTTTAATAAATGCTTCATTCATTGCAAATGTCGTACAAAGTGAATATGCCGGCAGTTTCAGCTGGTTTCTCACGAGCCTTCCTGCCAGAAAATGATGATCATACAGGATGTAGTCGTAGGATTCATCTTTTACTTCCTCAAGAATACGGAGTGCGGCTTTTTTGGAAGTCTCAATCATTAATAGCAAAAACTCGGTAGCGTCCCGCTGTTCATCACCCGTTGCGTTTTTTCCGAATTCATCTTTTCGGAAATCTTCATATTCACGGAATTCCGCTCCGCTTGACGCGATTTTGTTCTCATATTCCTTCACGCCGTAATATACGACATGTTCCCCTTTTGCCTTCAGTTCTTTTACGACGCCTAAAGACGGATTGATATGGCCTTCTCCCGGAAAGCCGATCATCAATACATTTGCCATCTTTCCACTCCCTATTCTTTTAAATTTTATGTATATTTAAACGATAACATCAATACAGAAAAAGGTAAAGAAGTTCACCTTATTAATATTAAATGGGTACAATATTCCCATTTTCTTATTATTTCGCATGAAGCGCCCGCGGAGAAACAAGCGGATACAGTCCGCCGTCTTTAGCAAAGGACATTTTTCCCGTTTCTTCTGAAACAACGAGCACGAGCGCATCAGTCACGGCCGAAAGTCCCATCGCGGCCCTGTGGCGCGTCCCGTATTTGAGATCGACATGTTTTGTTGTGAGCGGAAGGACATTGGCTGCTGATACAACCCGGTTTTCTCTGACCAATACGGCTCCGTCGTGAAGCGGATTGCCGGGATAAAAAATACTCTCAATTAAAGCTGCACTGATCTCGGCATGCAGGCTGGTCCCTTTTTGTATTATTCCGTCCAACGGATCTGCACGTTCAATCACAATCAGCGCTCCGTGTTTTTCTTCCGCCAGATGCTGCACGGCCCTCGCCAGCTCTGTATAGGAAGGCGTAAAATGTTCGATATATGTCTGCAGGTAAAACGACGAAGCGACAGCCTGCATTTCCTGAAACGTATGTCCCAGTTCATCTAATTCGCAAAGAAGGCATTGGTCTTTTTCATCCAATGTCCGCAGTATCATTCCGGCATCCTCTGTAATTTGTTTCAAATACGTTTGAACGGCAGCGGTAAACGCGCTTTCCGTCATTTGAGTGTGGCGCATGTCACATCAGCTCCTTTCCCTTATTTTCTGCATCGCGCGCATGGATATGCGCCACTGTGTGCACCATAATCATGAAAGGAGGCGCACATCATATGGAATTCGCACGGCTGATGCAATATGTCTGCACCTTTTTAGGGGTCATTTCACTTTCATTCATTTATGCCAAGATGTTTAAAAAGCCGAAACCGGATAAAAAAGAGTAGGCCGGCTTTCATTGCTTTTTATACATAAAATGTTATAATTTCTCTCGTTAAAATAAAGAAACGGGGAACCTAACTTGAGAGAAACGAACACGATCGGCCAAAAGGTCAGACAGCTGTTACATATCTTCATTCCGATTTTAATCACACAGGCGGGCCTTTCCCTGATCACCTTTTTGGATACGGTGATGTCAGGGAAAGTGAGCGCCGCCGATTTAGCCGGGGTTGCAATCGGTTCAAGCCTGTGGACGCCGGTTTATACGGGCCTTGCAGGAATATTAATGGCCGTTACGCCCGTTGTTTCGCAGCTGTTTGGAGCCGGCAGACAAAAGGAAGTGCCGTTTTCCGTCATCCAGGCCGTTTATGTAGCGGCCGTCCTCAGTGCGGCGGTTATCCTGATCGGCTTTTTCACCGTTGATATGATCTTGGGACATTTGGGCCTGGAACCTCGTGTCCGGACAATCGCCAAACACTTTTTAGGGTTTTTATCCCTCGGTATTTTTCCTTTGTTTGTGTACGCCGTTTTGCGCTCGTTTATTGATGCACTCGGCAAAACGCGAGTCACAATGCTTATTACGCTTTGCTCATTGCCTATTAATTTTGTTTTAAATTATGTATTTATTTTCGGGAAATTCAACATGCCGGCATTGGGCGGAGTCGGTGCGGGGCTCGCTTCCGCCCTGACTTACTGGTGTATTTGCGCCATCAGCTTTTTTATCGTCTGCAGATTTGAGCCGTTTGCCGGGTACTCTGTATTTCGGAAACTGTACCGTTTTTCTCCGTCTGAATGCAGAAAGCTTTTGAAAATCGGTTTGCCTATCGGTTTTGCCGTATTTTTTGAAACGAGCATTTTTGCGGCTGTCACACTGCTTATGAGCCATTTTCAGACGGTGACGATTGCAGCCCACCAAGCGGCAATGAATTTTGCTTCCCTCTTGTATATGCTGCCGCTCAGCGTATCCATGGCCATGACCATTTTGGTCGGCTTTGAAGCAGGCGCAAATCGCTATAGAGATGCCCGCTCATACAGCTATATCGGGATCGTGATGGCGCTTAGTTTTTCTTTATGCACGGCGGCTTTCATTTTACTGTTCAGGCCGCAAATCGCCGGAATGTATACATCAGATCCGGAGGTGCTCATGTTGACGCAGCACTTTTTAATCTATGCGCTGTTTTTCCAGCTTTCTGATGCCGTAGCAGCTCCGATACAAGGCGCTCTGAGAGGATATAAGGATGTCAACTATACACTCGGCGCGGCTTTTGTGTCGTATTGGATTATCGGGCTTCCGGTCGGTTACGCAGTCGGCACTTATACGGGCCTCGGGGCATACGGCTACTGGATCGGGTTAATTGCAGGACTTGCCGCAGGAGCTGTCGGTTTATTCTTCAGACTGATGAAACTGCAAAAGCATTATGTGAAAAAAATGATGATTTCATAAAGGAGGAGCAGCAATGCCAAAACATAAACTGCTGTACGATTATTTAACTGAACGGGCGGAGGACATCAGTCAGACATGGTTTGATACCCTTCATGATACGGATCCTGATTCTGTTTATGCTTCTACTGACCCGGCTGTACTCACGAATCTGAAAAAACAAAATCTGGCGTTTAATTATCAGCTCAATCGGATTTTTTCTGAAGAGAAGGAAGTATATACAGCGGCATTGGAAAAGTGGGCGTTTGAAGCCGCACGGGATGAAGAACATTTAAAAACGCCCATCCATTATATTATTCGCGAGTTTATCAGAGTTCGTGATTTGTATGTCGGCCATGTCAAGCAGTTTACCAGACTTCATTCAGACACCTTGACAGAAGAAGATGCCGAAGATATATTCCATACGCTGATTAAATCGTTTGATGTGGTGATTCATATTTTCATAGAGGAAATGTATAAAAACACAAACATTCAGCTTGAAGCGCAAAAAGAATTGATCACCGAGCTGAGCTCGCCGGTAATTGTGCTTTTTGATAATGTCGGACTGCTGCCGCTGATCGGGGATATTGACACGGCAAGAGCCAAAATGATTTTAGAGAATACGCTGCACCAGTGTTCAGAGAAGCGCATCACGCAGCTGTACATTGATTTATCGGGCGTAGCCATGATCGATACGATGGTTGCCCAACAGCTTTTCACCTTAATTGAATCACTCGGAATGCTCGGCGTGAAAGCGACATTATCCGGAATCCGTCCTGAAATCGCCCAAACCGCGGTGCAGCTCGGACTGAGTTTTTCAAATTTATCAATACGGTCTTCGCTTGCGGAAGCGATCGCCTCCGATCTGACACAAAAAAAGGGATAAGGCATTTCAGCCTTATCCCTTTTTTTATCAGTCTTTCCACGGATATGTCCAATACACTTCTTCTTCAAACCATGTCTGAAGAACCGGCTCGTTATTTTTTATTTTTTCTTCCAGCTCTCTCAGCATGCCTTCCGTTTGGGTGCGGTGCGCTTTTAAGGCATTCATTTTAATATCGGCAACCTCTTTAATATCAAGAATGACATCAGGCTTGCCGACGGCTTCCTCCCTGTTGCGGGTGATTGCCATGCAAAGCGTGCGCGGGCGGTCCTCTTTTTTCTTTCTGTAAAGCGCTCTGATAACCGCTTCGCCGCATGCATCATGATCCGGATGGACGCCGTGCTCCGGATAGAATGTAACAATCAGACTCGGTTTTACATCGTCGATAATCTCTTCCATCATATCCGCGAGCCACTCGTCATCTTCAAATTCAAGTGTTTTATCACGAAGCCCGAGCATTCTCAGGTCAGTAACGTCCATTGCTTTGCATGCGTCAATCAGCTCTTGCTTTCTTAACAGCGGCAGTGTTTCACGGTTCGCGAAAAAAGGATCTCCCATGTTCCGGCCCATTTCGCCAAGTGTTGCGCATGCATACGTAACGGGAATATCTTTTTGTCTGTGTAAAGCAATCAGCCCTGCCACTCCATATGATTCATCATCAGGGTGAGGCAGGATGACGAGTACATGTTCTTTCATGATTTTCACCCTTTTCTTTAAACTGTAAACGGCTTTTCGCTGATTTGAAGCGAAATCGCCAATTTTCCGCCCGGCAGATGCCCTGCCATTAACAGACGGTCTTCGTCATCTACTGTATACTCAGTCAAACCTTCTGCGTAAATCCAGCCCTCTTCTGTTTTCAAACCGACGCGGTACGGGCCGTTTCCTTTGATTTTCGCCTGATGGTACGTCACTTTTGCATTGCGTATATAGGCTACAACCGTCATGTTTTTCTCATTCAGATGCGCTGAATAAGAACCGGTCGTTGTTTCCAAATGGATATATACAGGACGATCGGCATATCGCTCTAAAGAAGTTTGCACATCTTCTTTTATGATCGCTTTCATAGCTGCTCCCCTCTTTCTTCTTTTAAAAATTGCAAACGCTTCGTATGTAGTTCAACCAATTCATATTTCTCAATCGGCCGCAGCCGGGAATCTACAATTCGCTGCACCGCCAGAGCAAACTTTTCCTCGGGTGTCTTCCGGAGCCTCGGATGTGTTCTTTGATCAAGCAGTTCAAGATCAATTGCCTTCTCCGCTTCTTCAAGGGTTGAAGCCGGGAGAGTGCGGTTATTCCACAGTGCCTGATAGGCTTTTGCTATGTCTTTATCAGTGCCCATTGTACAGCTCCTTTACATACTCGTAATGATTATACATAATTTAAGCTATCGCTGGAAAGCGAAAGGCTTAGCGGCTTTTTATCGGCCGCTTCCATTTTATCTGTGAAAAGGTAAACAAAAGCAATGCTGCCCATATACAAATGAAGGTAAACGCTTTTTGCCCGGAAAACGGTTCATGATACACAAATACGCCGAGCATAAGGGTAATGGTCGGCGCTATATATTGCAAAATGCCGACTTGATACAGCGGCAGACGCTTTGCCCCCTCTGCAAACAGCAACAGCGGCAGGGCCGTAAATACGCCTGCGAAAAATAGGAGCGCCCATGTTCCTGCCCCCAAGGACCCGGAAGTGCTCCCGTCAGCTGTATATCCTAAATAAATAAGTGCAGCCGGGGTAATCAAAAGCGTCTCCAGCGTCAGTCCCATCGTGCTGGACATGCGGGTTCTTTTTTTGCATAAGCCGTACAGGCCGAAGCTGAATGCAAGCAGCAATGCGATATAAGGAACCGCGCCATATTGAAACGCAGATATGATCACGGCCGCCCCGGCAATAGAAACGGCTGCTGTTTGCATCTTGTTAAGCTTTTCTTTTAAGAATAGGATGCCCAAAAGAACGGAAACGAGCGGATTAATGTAATACCCGAGACTTGCTTCAAGCAAAAAGCCGTGATTGACGGCCCATATGTACACAAACCAATTAACGGAAATTAAAACGGAAGCGAAAAAAAGCGCCAGCAGGCCCCCTTCCGATTTCAAAAGACGCAGTTCACGCCATCCGGTTTTCCACTTCTTAAGCACAGTTAAAAGCACACACATGAAAACAAATGACCATAAAATCCGGTGAGCTAAAATGTCCAATGCGGGTATTTGTTCAAGAAGTTTCCAATAGACCGGAAACAGCCCCCACATGGCGAAAGAACAAGCGGTATAAATGATTCCTTTTCTTGCGTTATTCCCTTGCACGGCCTTCCCCTACCTTTCTGTAAACAGATTATATTATATCACGGGAAGCTTCCGGCGGGCATATACTATGTTGTCCGTTAAGAAAGGGTGAGATGCCGTGTTTGATTGGAACAAATATTTTCCCTTCCAAAATCAGTTCTCTAAAGAAACGTTTAAAAATGCTGATCCGAAAGATGTCGAGACATATGTCAACCGAGTGATGGAAAGCGTATTCGGCGCCGGTTATGCCGGACAGTTCCCTTTTCGCGACCCAATGTCCAAAAAGGCCGATCCGGTCGAAGCGGAACCGCCCAAGCCGGAAATTGACCTGTTTGAAACATCCGATCATGTTTTTGCGAAAATTCCCGCAGAACAAGAGGAACTCGACCGTATCAGGATTAAGCATACGTCACACAGTCTCGTTGTAGAGAACAGCAGTCTGGGAGAAGGAAAAAAAGAAATCGTCCTTCCGAGCCTCGTCAAACGAAAAGGAACAAAAGCAGTCTATAAAGACGGGATGATTGAAGTTATGTTTTCAAAACAGGAAGACTACAATCTATCGGAAGTGGAGATTTTAAGATAAAAAAACGGCCCGCGCGATGCAGGCCGTTTTTTCTTTAATAAAATGGCGGATAACCGCCGACTCCCGGCCCGAAACCGCCGTATGGGACGCCTCCGTATCCGTAACCGGCGAACCCGTACGGATAGCGGGGTCTTGTAAAACCTGTGGCAATCACGCCTCCGAGAAGACCGCCTAAAAATCCGCCGAATAAAGGAGCGCCGAACAAAAAAGGACTTCTCGCCGGAAATCCGGCAGGACCGAAATTCCCGCGATACAATGCATGACGAGGGTACATGTTTTTCCTCCTTTATGTCTGCCTATTCTTAAGCGTATTCATAAAATGAGGAAATTGATTGGGCGATTGTAACAACATGTGCCTCTCTCTGATATTGCATTAATGTATAAATATTTTGGTTAGAATTTGATTACATTTTGATTAATTGTTATACTTTTTTACAAGTTGCGACATGATAAAAAACCATCAGGGGGAATAAAATATGCCATTACTTCGTTTTGACGTTATTGAAGGCCGGGATGACGCAGCATTAAAAAAATTACTGGATACCGCCCATTACGCCATGGTTAAAGCTTTTGACGTCCCTGTAACGGACCGTTATCAGATCGTTCACCAGCATCGGCCTCATGAGCTTATCATTGAAGATACCGGGCTCGGTTTCAAAAGAAGCAAAGATCTTGTCATCATCAGCATTGTCAGCAAAGCGCGCACCGAACATCAAAAAGAAACGTTATATCAACTGATGGCTGATCAGCTTGAAACAGAATGCGGCATATCACCCGAGGACGTCATGATTTCCATTACGGAAAACGGGAACGCCGATTGGAGCTTCGGGCTTGGTGAGGCTCAGTTTTTAACCGGGAAACTGTAAAAGGCCTCCCCGCTTGTTCTGAATGATTGCAAACTGAATAAAAGAGGGATGTATGTTGGTTAGTAAGTTGTACCCTTGTTTGATATGCAGATTTAAAGGATTAGAGACAAGTCCCGTTTATAACGGCGAATATCAAAAAACATTTGATATTTGCCCCTGCTGCGGGTTTGAATTCGGCTACAGCGAAGACCATGACGTAAGCTTAGGGTTTATTGTAACGCCTGATCATTTAATTGAATCGGCATTTCAGTTATACCGGAAACAGTGGATTGAAGGAGGAATGAAATTATTTTCTCCAAATGATGTTCCGGCGGAATGTAAAAAAGATCATTTCCTTACATTCGATGCTTTATTAAAGCAATTAAAAGGCTTGAATTTCAATCTGAACAATTTTGATATTAATGGTTTTTATGACGAGTAAACATTATCATTAAGAAAAGGCTGCCTTGGGCAGCCTTTGTTATTCATCACATGTGTCGTTGGCAGATCCCCCGGGCTCGCAAAAACTGTCTGCCCATTTTTGCATTTCCTGAAAAACGGCTTGCAGGGCCATGCCTTTATCAGTCAGTTTATAAATGACTTTGACAGGTGTTTCAGGCAGCACCTGACGCTCGACGATTTCATTTTGTTCCAGCTCTTTGAGCCGCTCCGCGAGCATTTTTTGGCTGATTGTCGGTATCGTTTCGGTCATATCTTTAAATCGTTTCGGCCCGTCCATCAGTACATGGATAATGAGGCCGTTCCAGCGCTTTCCCAAAAGGGAAAAAGCGGATTCCATTTTAGGACACATTGTATATCCCACGTGAGTTCATCCCTTCATCTATGAATTGACAAGTTTTTTGTGATCCATTAAAATTAGTTTCCAAGTTACATTTAGTAAGCTTCTAACTTTTCTATTATGATAACACGTTTATCCGAAGGAGGAAACATGATGACATCCGTATTAGACGTTTTAAAAGAACGCGCATCTGTTAAAGAATACGATAAAGACGCGGTCATTACAAAAGAGGAGTTAACAGAACTCCTTGAAATCACAACGCAAGCGCCTTCCGCCTGGAACCTTCAGCATTGGCATTTTCAAGTCTTTCACAGTGATGAAGCAAAAGCTGCCCTGCTTCCGGTTGCTTTTAATCAAAAACAGATTATTGATTCATCAGCAGTTATTGCCGTATTAGGCGACTTAAAAGCAAATGAAAATGGTGAAGACGTTTATGCTGAACTGGCTGAGCAAGGCAATATCACAGAAGAGATTAAACAAACGCTTTTAGGCCAGATTAACGGTGCATACCAAAATGATCAGTTTGCCCGTGATTCAGCATTTTTAAACGCTTCTTTAGCAGCGATGCAGCTGATGCTTGCCGCTAAAGCAAAAGGCTACGACACTTGCGCGATCGGCGGATTCAATAAAGAGCAATTCGTTAAGGAATTCGACGTGAGCGAGCGTTTCGTGCCCGTCATGCTGATTTCAATCGGTAAAGCCGTTAAGCCGGCGCATAAAAGCAACCGGCTGCCTGTATCTAAAGTGTCAACTTGGCTGTAAGATGAAAGAAACCCTTAGTCCGCTTAAGCAGACTAAGGGTTTTTTATAGGAATCGCTCACTGTACCAGGTTCGTGCCTGCTCTGCTTCCTGCTGTGTGAGCTGATGACCGCCCTCCTGCCACTCAAGAGCAACGGATGCATGAGCATCTGTCAGATACTGATAAAGCTCCTCCGATTCTTCTTTTGTACATAGGGGATCGCGTTTTCCCGCACCGATAAACACAGGCAGCCCTTTCATATCAGGCAGCTTCACTCCGCGTATCGGCACCATCGGATGATGCAGAACCGCTCCTTTCAGTACATCTTTATAATGAAACAAAAGACTTGCTGCAATATTGGCGCCGTTTGAATAGCCGGCAGCAATCACGTTTTCTCTGCTGAATCCGTACATTTGCGCCGCTTCCTCAATAAAATTCTTTAATTCTTCCGTCCGTTCAATTAAATCTTTCTCGTCAAATACGCCTTCTTTCAGCCGCTTAAAAAAACGGGGCATGCCGTTTTCCGACACTGATCCTCTGACCCCGAGCAGACTTGCGTTCGGATCGATAAAACGTCCGAGTGACAGAAGATCATGTTCATTTCCTCCCGTTCCGTGCAAAAGCAGCAGAACATTTTCTGACGTTCCCTGTTCAAACACATGTTTCATCATCATTCTCCTTTCTCCATTTTGGGCAGAACAGCTGTAATCTGGCTGCGATGCTCTTCCAGCCATTCCGGAAGCTTCAGCTCTGTTCCGAGATTTTCAAAGGATTCATCCGTCATAAAGCCCGGTTCATCGGTTGCCATTTCAAATAAAATGCCGCCGCTTTCCCTGAAATAAATTGATGTGAAGTAAGACCTGTCAAGAATGTCAGATGAAGCAAGATGAGAATCAGCAAGAATATCCTTCCACTCCGCCTGCTCTTTTTCACTAGTGCGGAAAGCGACATGATGAACTGTCCCGTAACCGCCGATACCTGTTTCTTTCGGCGCAAGGTCAACATCTATAATATGTCCGATCCGCGCCTCCGATTGCAGCCTGACAATCTGATGTTCTTCTCCTGTCTTTGAATAACCGAAGCGTTCTATGAGAAATTGAATGGTTGCTTCAGGACGGTACGAGTACAGAAGAACACCTCTCATGCCTGTGATCGCTTCTTTTTCAGTAATATCCGCAGGAGTCCATTCACTCTGTCCGCTTCTTTCATCTTCCATTATGGCAAGCGGCAGGTCTTCTGTATCATTAAAGAGAAGCACTTGTTCAGACAGCATGATCTGTTTTTTTACAGACAAGCCGTTTTCTTCAAGCCGACGCTTCCAAAACGCGAGTGCTCCTTTCGGCACGGAGAAATAAATTCTTCCGGCCTGCCCTTTTCCCACGGTTCCCGGGCGGCTTCCCTGAAAAGGGAAAAATGTAATAATCGTGCCCGGCTCTCCGTTTTGGTTGCCGAAATAAAAGTGATAAGTGGCCGGGTCGTCAAAATTAACGGTTTTTTTAACGAGCCGCAAACCCAGCACTTCAGTATAAAACCGAAGATTTTCAGCAGGATCTTTTGCAAATGCGGTAACATGGTGCAATCCTTGTGTATCCAACGTATTCACTCCTAAATATCTTGATTTCGAGATATTAACTATTCTAATTTAATATGAATGAAGATGCAACTAAAGTGTTTCAGTTAAAAAAGTAATAGAATTCTTTTTTTTCTGAAAAATATCTTGTGATCTTATCTGACACCTGCTATGATAAGGAGCATTATCAAGTTTCAGGAGGAAAGTAAATGGTCAGAAAAGCACTAATTTTCGTTCTCATCTTAATCCCTTTCAGCCAGCTGGCCCTGCTGTCAGCCGCTAATCGGGTTCATCCGATCATTATCGGGCTGCCTTTTTTTCATTTCTGGCTGCTTTTATGGATCGCAGTCACTCCATTATGTTCGTTTCTTATTTATAGGCTGCAGAAGAAACAAGGAGGACTGGACTGATGCCCGCAAATATAACAGCATTGATCATTACAGCCATCATCGTTTTAACCGTTGTCTGCATCGGCTTTATAGCCGGGAGAGACAAATCATCTCGCACTTCTGTTGAGGAATGGTCTGTCGGCGGCAGACGGTTCGGGGGGCTCCTCGTCTGGTTTTTAGTCGGCGCGGATCTTTATACGGCTTATACGTTTTTAGGCTTAACAAGCACAGCCTACACAGGGGGAAGCGTTGCTTTTTTTGCAATCCCGTATTCTGTTTTGGCGTATTTTATCGCTTATTTCTTTCTGCCGAAGCTGTGGAAAGTGGCAAAAATACACAAATTAACGACGCTTGCCGATTATGCCCGTGAGCGTTTTGACAGTAAACTTTTGGCCAGTCTTGTCGCCATTGTCGGCGTTCTTATGCTTATTCCTTATATTTGTCTCCAGCTGAGCGGAATTCAAGATACGCTTCAGGTGGCCGGAACGGGTGTCATTAATGTCAATATGGTCGTCATCATCTCTTTTATTCTTGTAGCGCTGTATACTTTTTTCAGCGGAATAAAAGGGCCGACCTTTACTGCGATTATTAAAGACATTCTGGTGTGGGTGATTATGCTTTTTATGGTCGTCTCACTCCCGCTGATCCATTTTCACGGCTGGACGCCGATGATTCACACTCTGGCTGAAAAGGCGCCGCAAATGCTGACGATCCCGGATTCGGGGCCGAAAGGAATTCCTTGGTTTATCACAGCTTCCATCGTATCTGCGCTGGCGCTCTTTATGTGGGCGCATGCGGCAACCGGCGTATTTACGGCAAAAAGCGCAGATGCCGTCCGCAAAAACAGCATGTTTCTGCCGCTTTATAATATTGTTTTGATTCTTGTTATTTTTCTCGGCTTTATCGCGTTTCTTGTCCTGCCGGAAGATACCAATCCGCGGCTCGCTTTATTGAAGCTGATTCAAACGTCTTACGGCGGAGTCGCGCAGGGCTTTGCTTACTCCACGATTGCCCTTGCGTCATTGATTCCCTGCTCTATCATGGCCATCGGAGCATCAAACTTATTTGCCAATAACTTATATCGGGATTTGATTCACCCGAATGTGTCACCAAGCAAGCTGACGATGATCACCCGTTCAATGGTATTTGTCGTCATCGGGCTCGCACTTTTATTCGGCATGCTGTTCCCGACTGCGCTCGTTACCCTTCAGCTTCTCGGTGTTTCCGGCATGGTTCAGATCTTTCCGGCTATCGCCGTCAGTCTGTTTTGGAAGAATCAAACGAAAGAAGCAACAATTATCGGTCTTCTCGTCGGTCTTATCGTGACATTCACGGTAAATATCACCCAATCCGCCCACGGTATATATGAAGGCTTTTGGGGTTTGACCGCTAACATGGCAGCCGTTATTATCCTTAACCCGTTTTTTGTAAAAAAAGCGGCTTCAAACGCCGTCAAAGACGGTTTATTCAATAAAGCGCCTTCTGATCAACTGAACCAAAAAGGCGCTTAACAGAAAGAAGCCGGCACGTAAATGTGCCGGTTTTTTACCTTTTTCACTTCCATTTGTAGGTAGCCACAGTTTTAGCCGGAATGACAGCTTCAAACTGCCGATTTTCTGAAACGACATGGAATTTTTGATCGGCGGATGTCTGGTTGATTACGACTGTCACAATGGATTGATCAGGATTAAGGAACGATACATTCGAGACTGTGTTTTTGGAGCCGTAATTACTTTCTATCCGCTTTGCTCCCCGGTCGATAAATTTTGAAAAGTTGCCTGTCATATGAAAGATCGGGATATTCCAATAGCGGTCAGGGTTTTTGGCATCCTGAATAAACAGCGTCGGGTCTGGGGTGCCTATCCAATGATGCGTCTTGATTTGACTGTCGAGCATCGTCACCCACGCATTGTAGCTCGACGCGCCGTTGCGGAAATACTGCGCGATCCGGTCCGCCCCTGCCGTCCCCCAGACAGACCGCTCCGTTAAGTGAATAGATTGATCAGGATATCTCTTTCCGATTTCCGACATGACGGAAAGGTCACCGTCATAATCGTGAAAAGCGATGCCGTCTGCCGCCCGGTTTCCTTTTTTATCATCTAAAATCGGCGGAATATAGTTCCACGCCCCGCTCGCATTGTGATCATAAATCCAAATTTTCGTGTCAATTACGTGTTTTTTCATTTCTTTTTTTAAGGCCAGTGCCAGTTTACGCTGCTGAGACGGCGGCATATACATGCTCGGATAGTCGATTTCCAGCAAAGGTTCATTTTGAAGGGTCATGGCATAAATCGGAATTCCTTGCTTTTCGTACGCCTCAATAAATTTGCGGAAGTAAACGGCCAGTGCGCCGATATATTTATCTTTCAGCTTTCCCCGCTTGAGGTTTTCATTCGTTTTCATCCAAGCCGGCGGGCTCCACGGCGAGGCAATGATTTTAAGTTCCGGATTTATCGCCAGCGCTTCCTTGATGGTTGCTGTAATGTGTAAATCAATATCCTTTTGGATCGAGAAATGACGGAGCTTAGGATCTGTTTGGCCTTCAGGCATATCATCATACGTATAAAATTCCTGTGCCGTAAAATCAGATGTCCCGATCGTTATGCGCATAACGTCCATTCCGATACCATCTTTGGGATCAACCAGTTTTTTCAGCACTTCCTTTCTTTTTGCGGGTGTCATTTTTGATAAATTATGGATTGTGGATTCTTCCAGGGACGATCCTACACCTAACACACTTTGATAGCGGCGCGACGGATCAATATACACAGCGGCGGAGTCAGAAGCCTTCTTTTTTGTCAATGTAAGCGGTGTTTGTTCGTCTAAGGCGTATTTCACTTCCAGCGGCCCGTCATACCACGTACGGGAAGCCGGATCTTTTTCAGAACTGAACCATACCCTTACTTTGTTTTTGTCTGAAGCCTTCCGATCAGCCGCATACACTTCGGTTTCCATGCTGCTTGATATGAAAAAGAAAAACATAAGAAAAACCAGCGTCATGTGCAGACCTTTTTTAAAAAACATGAACCACCATCCCTTTCCTTATTTTTATAAGCGATTCTAAATGAAAAGCCGGACAGTCACCTCCTTCCCGCTTAAATGAATGCGCTTTCAAAATTACTGATAAAAAGCCGGCTTCACACAACGGTGAAGCCTTCCCTTTTTACACCTTTAGGATACATATGAACCGTTTGTTTCAATCACTTTTTTATACCATTCAAATGAGTCTTTCTTAAGCCGCCTCATTGAACCGTTGCCTTCATTATCCCGATCAACATAAATCATGCCATAGCGTTTTTTCATTTCTCCGGTTGTAAATGACACGATATCAATAATTCCCCATGGTGTATAGCCCATTACATCTACACCATCATATGTGATTGCTTTTTTCAAAGCTTTTATATGTGACGATAAATATTCAATTCTTGAAGTGTCATGAATTGTATCGTCCTCTTCTAATGTGTCGATGGCGCCGAATCCGTTTTCCACGATAAATAATGGAATCTGGTAGCGGTCGTATAAGCGGTTTAATGTGTACCGTAAACCGGTCGGGTCAATCGCCCAGCCCCAATCACTCGCTGTAATATAAGGATTGTCCACGCCGTTTGGCAATCCTCCGTTCACGACATCCCCGGTATTATCGTTTGATACATCACTTTTTACGGTTGTAGACATGTAATAGCTGAATCCGAGGTAGTCCACTCGGCCGTTTTTCAAAATCTCTTCATCACCGTCTTCAAAGTGTATCTGATAGCCCTCTCTTTCAAATTCTTTTAACGCATAGCTTGGATAATATCCGCGAACCTGCACGTCCGGGAAGAAAAAACGCTGTCTCATCGTTTCTTCAGCCAGCATCACATCATCGGGATGAGATGAGTACGGGTAAATCGGAACATGTGATACCATGGCGCCGATCCTGAACTCGGGATTGATTTTCCTTCCCTTCGAAACAGCCAATGCGCTTGCCAGCAGTTCGTGATGGCCGGCCTGATACATGACTTCTTTTGCGTTTTCGTTTTCTTTGACGGCGACGCCTGAGTTCGTCCATAAAAAGATCGGATTATTCACATCCATCTTATTATTGATTTCGTTAAACGTCATCCAATACTTCACCTTATGTTTATAGCGTTCAAAACACACTTCAGCGAATTTTACAAAAAATCCGACTGTTTTTCTGTTTCTGAAACCGCCGTATTCCCTCGCCAAATGCAGCGGCATCTCAAAATGTGACAGCGTGATTACCGGTTCAATCCCATGTTTCAGCAATTCATCAAACACCCGGTCGTAAAAAGCCAATCCTTCCTCATTAGGCTCGGCTTCATCACCTTTAGGAAAAATTCTGCTCCAGCCGATGGACGTTCTTAAACATTTCAGACCCAGCTCGCTGAATAATGCGATGTCCTCTTTATAACGATGATAAAAATCGATCGCTTCATGATTCGGATAAAATTCCCGCTCTTCAATTGTATCTGTTATTTTCCGAGGCACACCATGCGCGCCTGCCGTCATGACGTCCACTACACTCGGCCCCTTTCCGCCTTTATTCCATCCCCCTTCAAATTGGTGGGCGGCGAGAGCGCCTCCCCATAAAAAATCTTTTGGCAATGTCCCCATCGTTTATATCCTCCTTTATTTGACTGCCGCTTGCATGCCGAATAAATGCACTGCAGCAGCTTCAAGCATCCGCTTCGCAAGTGTAGAAGAAATCCTGCCTTTATTTTCATATTATACGTTTATATTATAATTGTACCGGTATAATTTATCAATACATAAACAATTATAGTTAATTTACGAAATGGCTTTTAAAAACGATTATGCTATAATTCTGAAAGAAGCGGAACAATAAATGAATGAGGAATGTATATGTTAAAATACCAGCAAATCGCGATAGATATTGAAAAATACATAGAAGAACATCAGCTGCAGCAGGGGGATAAACTGCCTGTGCTGCAAACCTTAATGACCCGGTTTAACGTGAGCAAAAGCACGATCACCAAGTCCTTAGATTTATTAGAAAAAAAGGGAATTGTGTTTCAAGTCAGAGGAAGCGGCATTTTTGTCAGACGGAATAAAAGAAAAGGGTATATCAGTCTGCTTTCTAATCAGGGATTTAAAGAATCACTTGAAGATTTTAATGTCACTTCCAAATTATTAGCGCTGGAAGTGAGAAAACCCACGCCTGAGGCTGCCCAAAATCTGAATATGCCGCCTGACGGCGACGTGTATTATGTCAAGCGAATCCGATATATTGACGGGCTGACATTGTGTATCGAAGAGTCATTTTACAACAAATCGATTATTACGTATTTGAATAAAGAGATCGTGGCAGAATCAATATTTGATTATATTCGAGAAGGTCTCAGGTTAAAGCGCGGTTTTTCAGATTTATATCTGTACGCGGGGATGTTAAATGAGGAAGAAGCGGAGTACTTAGGGCTGTTTACAGGAGCGCCTAAGCTTTGCGTTGAAACGATTTTTCATTTAACCAACGGCCAGCCGTTTGACTACTCAAAAGTCACCTATCACTATGAGCAATCACAGTTTTTCATTCAGGCGAACAGCCACCTTTTTGAACAGGAAACGACATAAGACGGGCTTTTCGCAAACAGAAAACACCCAATGCGTGAGCGACGCATCGGGTGTTTTTTACTATTTCATATTCTTATTTAATGTTTCAACGGCTTTTTTCATTTGTGTATCGTTGTCCGCAAGCTGTTTTTGCAGATCCGTCATCAATTTTGCCGTTGTGTCTCCCGTTACAATGCCTGTTTGTTTCAGTTTCTCTTTTGCTTGGAATTGTTTAACGGCTTGTTCAAATGCTTTATCATACGTGCCGTTTACTTTCACGCTGTACCCCAGCGCTTTCAGCATTTTTTGCGCATTTGTGACGGTCGTTCCGGAATCCCCGTATTTGTATGTTTTTTTCGCATCTAAATACGGCAGGTTCGCATATTCAGGAAGCTTAACCTGATATTGCGGTTTGATTCCTTTTTTATGAATCCACTCTCCGTCCGCTGTCAGCCATTTTGCGATTGTCAGTTTAACGGTAGAACCGTCGCTGTAATCTTTTGCCGTCTGCACGGTTCCTTTTCCGAACGTTTTCTCGCCGATCAGCGGAATGCCCGATGATTCATGCAGCGCAGCCGACATGATTTCCGCGGCGCTCGCGGTGCCGTCATTGACGAGGACGACTGTCGGTTTTGTCACTTTGCGCTCTTTCGTCGCTTTCATGACCTCTTTCGTGCCGTCTTTGTATTCGACCTGCATGATATTTTTCCCTTTATCGATAAACATGTTGCTCATTTTGATGGCTTCATCCATCAGTCCGCCCGGGTTGCCCCTTAAATCGAGAATGTATCCTTTCGCTCCTTGTTTTTCGAGGCTGTCAATGGCTGAATTCAGCTCTTTTGCCGTCGATTCGGAGAAGGATGTGATTTGGATTTCGCCGATGTCTCCTTTTTTCATTTCAGAGTACACCGTTTCAACCGGGATTGTGTCACGTTTGATCGACAGGTTCAGATCGCCGACACCCGCTCTGTGCAGCACAAGCTTGACGTTTGTTCCCTTTTTGCCGCGGATTAATGCGACGGCTTCGTTTACATTAAGGCCTTTAACGCTTTTGCCGTTGACCTTCAAGATCTGGTCATTCGGTTTAACCCCCGCTTTTTCTGCGGGTGACCCTTTAATCGGCGATACGATCAGGATGCTTCCGTCCTTTTCTTCCACTTGTGCGCCGATGCCTTCAAACGAAGCGGAAATTGTTTCTTCAAAAGACTTTCCTTCCTGCGGGTCCATATAAGAAGAATATGGATCATCCAGGGAACTGATCATGCCTTTTATCGCTCCGTCTACTAATTTGCTGTCATCTGTTTTTTGATAGTAATCACTTTTAATCTGCTCGTAGGCTTTATTGAATTTCTCAAATTTGCTGTTCGTCAAAGCAGCCGAGCCTTGTCCGAAAATGGTCGTATTGCCCGTGATAAACAACGTAAGCGCCGAGGCTGCGACCGCAGTGATCAATATAATAAAAAACAGTTTAAATTGCCGCTTCAAGAAAACACCACCTTTTTATTCTTACATTATTATCATAGACGAACGCTCATTCGTCAACTTCAAACGTGAGGCGCCCTTCTTTCCCGTTTACCCAAACCTATGCTTTTCTCTCAACATATGCTGAGGAAAAAAGGAGGATTCGGCCTTTGAGCAAATATTTAGAAATGCTGTCCTTATTCGGAGTCGGAGGGGCTCACCCCGGCGGGCTCGCTTTTTCCAAAGCCGTTCTCACAAAAGCGGCTCCTCCTCCTGGCGAACCGATTCTTGACGCCGGCTGCGGAACGGGACAGACGGCCGCTTATCTCGGCCACCTGCTGTACCCCGTCACCTGTGTTGATAAGGATCCCCTTATGCTTGAAAAAGCAGCAAAGCGATTTGCCGCTGAAGGCTTAACCATTCCGGGCTATTTGGCGGAGCTTGAGCGGCTTCCGTTTGCTGAAAATCAATTTTCCGCCGTTCTTTCCGAATCAGTTCTCACCTTTTCAAATCTTGATTCATCGCTGTCTGAAATCCTGCGGGTCCTTAAACCCGGGGGTATGCTGATCGGCATTGAAGCTGCTTTACAAAAGCCCATGCCGGAAAACGCCATCACGCAGATAAAAGACTTCTACGGTTTTACCGTATTGCAAGATGAAATGGCATGGAAACAGAGATTGCTTCAGCAAGGCTTTCAGAAAGCGGATTTCATTCCCGCTCTCTATGAAAACAACGCGCAGGAGCCGACTACAGAAATGGATTTATCGCCCGTTATTCAGCCGGTTCACTACGATACGCTGACGGCTCATTACGAGCTTATGCAGACGTATCGTGAATATATGGGACACTGCGCTTTTGTCGCTTACAAGTAAAACGGCGATTGTCCTCCTGTTTTCGTCCAACCTTTTTACCGCACTCTATCATAAGCTGACATAGAAAGATAGGTTGGATAGGAGGAGAAAAGATGCAAAACTATTATCATCTTTGCCGGCAGCACCAGGGAAAAGTAGCAAGAATTACAGAACGAAACGGCAGAGTCCACGTCGGAAGAATCGTACGGGTGACTAACAGCAAAGTGTATATCGCCCCTGTCGGCGGCCGTCACAGAGGATACGGGTTCGGCTATTGGGGAGGCTGGGGAGGCTGGGGAGCAGCCTACGGTATCGGCCTTGGTTTGATTACCGGATTTGCGCTTGGAGGTTTACTCTTCTGGTAATAAAGAAAGCCCGCTTTCTATTGTTCAAGCGGGCTTCTTCTTATTACACTTTCTTTACTTCATTAAAATATTCTTCAAGCGTTAATTGATGGTCATGGATGGCTTTTGCCGCTTTTTTGCCTACATAGCGTAAATGCCATGGTTCATACTCATACTTTGTGACATTTTCTTTGCCTTTAGGATAGCGGATGATAAAGCCGTATTCATACGCATGGTCTTTCACCCATTTGCCGTCTGCCGTGTTTCCGAACGCTTCATTCAGCTCATATCCGTTGCTTTTGCTGGAAATGTCCATGGCCAGCCCCGTCTGGTGTTCGCTTTGCCCTGGGTATGCGACGGCTTCTTTCGCCTTTTTTTCACCTTTCAGACTGACTTCATTATCGAAAATAACTTTCTGTCTGTCATAAGAGCGGTATCCCGAAACGGCAACCAGGTCATAACCTTCTTTTTTCCCTGCGCTGAATAGTTCCGCCAAAGCATCGGCGGCAGGTTTGCGGATATATCGTTTCTCGATTTTCTCAGTAAAAGAAAATTCGACTTTCGGGATCACGAGATCATTCGGTTTATAATCTCCCGGCAGCGTGTATGTCTTATTCACGAGCGCAAGGGTATTTGTCGGGTTTTGAATGGTCTCAAGCCCGTTCACTTCTTTAATATCATTAAAATATTTGCTCTCCAATACAAAATCGCTGTTTTCTGCCTTCGTTGTTTTTTTGCTTGATGTGTCATCTGATTGTTTTGTTTCAGCTGCTGTTTTTGTGTCCTTGTGGCTGTCGCCGCCTGAAATGCTGCAGCCGGTTCCCACGATTGCGGTTACGCTGAGAGCGGCAGCGAGCGAAAACCATTTAGTGGATTTCTTCATTTTACACTTACCTTTCTTTTTTTGAATCAGGGCGATGCATAAAGAAGAGGGCTGCTTTAATCAGCATAACCCTCATCTCAAGTTTACGATACAGTATGCAGCGCCAGTTTAATCATATCATGAAAAGTCGTTTGACGCTCTTCTGCCGTTGTTTCTTCTCCCGTTAACACGTGATCGCTTACAGTCAGGATAGACAGCGCTTTTTTGCCGTATTTAGCGGCAAGCGTATATAAAGCAGTCGTTTCCATCTCTACGCCGAGAACGCCGTATCTGGCAAGCTTTTCGATTTGGGAGTCTTCATTGTAAAACTGATCGGCGGTGAATACGCTTCCGACCGCTACGGGAAGATTGTTTTTTTGCGCTTCCTGGTACGCTTTATGAAGCAGTTCGAAGTCTGCGCAAGGAGCATAATCTACACTGCCGAAGGCGACACGGTTCATCTGTGAATCCGTTGAAGACGTCATAGCCAAAATCACGTCACGCACCTTCACGTCATTACGGATGGCTCCGCATGAGCCGACTCTGATTAAGTTTTGAACATCATAGCTTTGAATCAGTTCATTCACATAAATAGAGATAGACGGAACACCCATGCCGGTGCCTTGGACTGATACTTTTTTGCCGTTATATGTACCCGTAAACCCGTACATTCCTCTGACTTCATTATAGCATTCCACATTTTCAAGATAAGTTTCCGCAATAAATTTCGCTCGGAGCGGATCTCCCGGCAAAAGCACTGTATCCGCAATTTGGCCTTTTTCTGCGTTTATATGTACACTCATTTCCTATTCCTCCTGCCTATTCAAACTCCCACCCATTGTACACTGAATAACGGTAAGAGACAATCATCAGCATGATCAGGGCGATCTTGGGCAGAATATGCGGGATGACAAGCCTAAAGAAAAAGGAGTGAACATAATGGGCAAAAAACAGCGCAACCGGGTGACCGGCCAGAAAAAGAACAATCACGTGCCCGTTTCAGACGTCATTGCAGCTGATGAAGCGCATGGAAAAGAGCATTCCGCCGCTAAACGGAAGCCTTAACACTGTCTTTCCCAGACAATACGGAAGCCGGCTGAAGATTCAGCCGGCCCCGTCTTACCTCGGCTGGACGAGCAGCCGGTTAATTTTGCTCCATCCCGCAGGGTTAAGCCTGTAATAGGTCTTTCCTTTTCTTCCTTCGTCTATGAGTATGACATCTCCGGTCGCTATGAATCTGGCTTGATAGTCGTTTGGGACCGTATCAGGCACATTAAAAACAGAAAATGCCCTTTCCAGTGCGTCTTGATGATTGTCAGCGGCCAGCTCTGTCCGATAGACGACCCTGTATCCCTTTTTCTCGCCGTAGCGGGGTGTTTGAAAAATCGTCACATCATAGGCACAAGTCTTTTTTTTAAACACGGGCAGCGATAACAGCATCAAGATCCCTCCCTCTTATTTCTTAATAGTATTAGCGTTTTTTCTCATTTCTCCTGTCTCTATTTTTGTCGAAACGGATGATACTTTTCGTCAAAGAGCGCAAAAATCGAAACGAGGCAAAGCCCGAGACTGAATCCGGCAAGGACATCCGTCGGAAAATGCGCGCCCAAATAAATTCTGCTGAGTCCGATCAGAATGACGAGAACTCCGGTAAAGACGGTGACGGTCCGCTTTCTTTTCGTAAAAAACGGAACATGCTTGATCAAAAAGTAAGCGATGACGGGATACACCACTGCCGAATTCATGGAGTGGCCGCTCGGAAAACTGTATGAGGTTTCATGCACGAGCGGTTCAAAAGCGGGTCTGGCCCTTTCAATCAATTCTTTTATTTTTATGTTTACAATCCGTTCAATGAGAAAGAGAAGCGGCAAAAAAACAACATCCGGCATTTTTTTGTACATATACAGAGCCGCGCCTGTCAAAAGAAGAAGCGGCAAAAGCACCGCGGTCGTGCCGAGCTCCGTTATCCATAACATCAATTCATTCAGCCAGGCAGCCCTGATCCTGACAGCCGCTTCTATCACACGCTCATCAAAAACCCGGACGGCTTCTATCCGGATCGCTGCTGCGAGCAGAATAAACAATGCGAAAAGACTTGCTGGCTTGTACAACGTTTTCCCCCCAAGTTTCATTCTCCCGAGCTGATTGAAAAAACCGAAGCTTTTTCACTTCGGTTCCGCAGTTTCAGTCTTCATCAAGCTCTTCGTCTATCATACATTTTTCTAATAAATAATCAAAGGTGATGTCGGCTATTTCGAAGATTTCCTCTTCACTCGGTATGTACCCGCGCATAGCAAGCTGACTGTAAAAATAATCAGCTATTTCTTCTGTGTCAATCACAAGATCTATTTCTTTCATGCAAACACCGCCTCCTTTTTTATGTTTTATGAAAAAACCGTTCAAATTATACCCGAAAGTTCTAAACGTTTTGTCCGCTCATATACTTTTAAAAAACAAGCCCCGGAGGGAGAAAAGATGATGACGAAAATGATGGCTTTATTGGACGGAGATGGATTTGATATCGTATTGGAAAAAGTGCTGAAAGGAATGTCGTTTGTAATCTTTGCCGGCTGTCTGCCCTGGTTTTTATATGTCACCGTCCGTTTTTTTGCCGGCTAGCTGAAATGCTCCCGCAGGCTTTCCAGCACAAAATTCATCATATCTTTATATTCTTCGTCACCGAACAAATGATAAAGAATCTTATAATCGTTATAAATATCAAGCAGCTCATCTACAATCGATACCGCCAGCACATGCAGGGCATCGGGATCATCAGCATCGCCTTCAAACTGAAGAAGAGCAGACGCGACGGTATCCTCGCCGATCTCATGAGATGCTTCCCCAACATAGTGGACAAACAGCAGCTGATGCACAAACTGATCCATTTCATATTTTCTCAGAACCAGCGTGAGATCCTCTTCCTCCGTTTCAAGCCACTCTCCGTCTTTCAGCCGAGTCAGCTCATAAATAATATCCTCCCAGCCATCCTCTAAATATCTCCATATTTCAGTTCTGTGACCGATGACACGGAATAATTCCTTTCCGTAGTCCTTTACATATACGACGTCGCCGATCAGAAATTCATATTCAATATCCAATTTCTCCATATCGACGATCACGCCCTCATAATCTTTATAAAGCTGGATGGACGATTCAAAATAAAGCACTTCATTATGATTGACTTCGTAAAGATAATGTTTATCAATTTGATGAACCTTCGTAATGGTGCCGACGGTTCCGTACATCACGACGACCACGATGTCTCCCACTTGAAATTTCGGTTTATCTGGCTTCATGCTGTCTCCCCCTTGCCGCGGACTATCATACGCTATCGTATGCCGGCCGCCATAATTTCGCATGGGCATGAAAACCACAGGAAATATCTATTTCTGTACCTGTTCAAAATGTCAAAAACCGCAATATGCTTGTCGTTTTTTCACTTACCGTAACAGAAGCGTCCGATGACATTCCGCTCTCGATCGACCGAGCAGTAACAATGCTGAAACAAAAAGCTTCTATTTTTTATGAGTTTTTGTTTTTTCTCTATGACGCAAAGGAAAATACCCGGCCCCAAGGCATTCGGCTTTCAATGAAGGCACAACTTCAATCCGCTTCAACCTTGTCACATAAAATCCCCTTTTCCAAACGTCATTGCCTCATCAGTCTTACCTAATGGATCATTTGATTCCCCTCACTTCATTTAAATGTTTGATTATTTCTCCGTGAAAAGAGGCTCCTTACCCGGGACCCGCCGGCAGCAGGCTGATCCGGTGAACTCTGCAGCTATACATTCTACTGCCTTATGATACGTGCCGTCAGGAAGATTTGTTTACGTGCTGATCAAAACGGACGGCGTTGCGGAATTTGCTCATATGGTACCTCATAAGCGAGTGATTTCAACAGAAAAAAACCGCACAATGTGCGGTTTTTCTTCAGGCGTGATGCACCTCGGTCTCATATTTTTCCCAAGCTTCATCAAATGTCGCCATCGTTTCTAAATAGTCGGCGCTCAGTTCTAAATAAGAACTGAGCTCGTGATAATCGCTTGACGTTTTCGGAAAGCCGTGATCTTCGTATGCCTGATTTGCAAACTGGCTGATTGCGTCCTGCGGCTTGGGATGCCTGTATTTCATCAAATAGTGATAAAAGGATTTCATGGGTTTCCCCTCCTGATGACTGTCTTTTGTTGTACTATTATACAATTCAAGTGTGAAATTACAACAAAAGAAGACTAGGAGAAGTCAAAATAATTTCGTTTCAAGATCCGTTCTGTCTCCATCAGCTCTTGATATGTGAGTGTTTCCGGTAATTTTTTTGCATCGACTAAAAAAAGCTGATTTTCGATTTCCGCTATGACCGCTTCCTCCTGATAAGTCATGCCGCAGGAGGAACAGGCGAATGCGGGTGTTTCTGTAATTTCTATGGCCCTCGTACCGTCAGGAAGCTCCCAGTACACAGCCGCCTGACTAGCTGACGCCTTCTGATTGCCGCACCACTCGCATGGCTTCACGGCGACTCACCTCCGACTTCCGATCCTGCTTTTTGCTCTTTCTTTTGCTGTGCAATAAATTTCTTTTCTTTCAATTCATCTCTCTTTTCCCTGCGGTCTTTCAGTGTTTCATGATCAGGGTTTGATGTAAACGTTTTCCTCCTGTCGATCCTCGATACATTTTCCGGTGTGAACGAAACCTCTTTGTCCGCGAAAATGGCGCTCAGTCCGACCGGCTCGTGTTTGGCCATCGTTCCCGGAAAAACAGATTCAAAATAGTCATCGGCTTGATTCGGGATATAGTTTTCCGGCTCGGGATAAGATGTAATCACCCCTTCGAAGTTTCTGATCACAACTTTCTCCGGACTTTGGGAGAGCAAGTAGTTCGGCTGCAGGGCGATTTTACCGCCTCCGCCCGGGGCGTCGACGACAAAGGTCGGCACGGCAAAGCCCGTTGTGTGGCCCCTCAGTCCTTCAATGATTTCCAATCCTTTTGACACAGGCGCTCTGAAATGGCCGATTCCCTCTGACAAATCACATTGATAAATATAATACGGACGCACGCGGATTTTCACTAAATCATGCATGAGTTTTTTCATAATCGGCACCGAATCGTTAATGCCTGCTAAAATAACGGCCTGGTTACCGACCGGAACACCTGCGTTAACGAGCTTTTCACACGCCGCAACCGATTCTTCCGTCAGTTCGATGCTCGTATTAAAATGAGTGTTCAGCCAGACCGGATGATATTTTTTCAAAATCTCACAAAGGTTATCCGTTATCCGCTGCGGAAATACGACGGGCGCTCTCGTTCCGATCCGGATAATTTCAAGGTGGGGAATGTCACGCAGGTTTTTCAAAATATATTCCAGAATCTGATCGTTGATTAAAAGCCCGTCTCCGCCGGAAATCAGGCAGTCACGGATCTCCGGCGTCTCCCGGATGTAAGCGATGGCCGCATCAAGCTGTTTTTTCGGCACCCCCATTCCGATCTGTCCGGAAAAACGCCTTCTGGTGCAATATCGGCAATACATCGAGCATTGATTTGTCACCAGAAAAAGAACGCGGTCGGGATAGCGGTGCGTAAGACCGGGAACCGGTGAATCTTCATCTTCAAACAGCGGATCTTCAAGGTCATATTTCGTTTTGTGCATTTCTTCTGACAGCGGCACGGACTGCATGCGGATCGGACATCTCGGGTTATCGGGATCCATTAAAGAAGCATAATAAGGCGTAATGTTCAGGGGAATGGTTTTTACAGACATCCTGACGCCTTCTTCTTCCTCTTCGGTCAAATGAATGACTTTTTTCAGGTCATCGACGGTTCTTACAGTATGGGTGAGCTGCCACAGCCAATCATTCCACTTGTCTTCCGGCACATCTTTCCACAATTCAATCTCCTTCCAATGACGCTTCGGCTGAAACCATTTGTTTGTCAAACGAATTCCTCCTTATGAATGGCCAAACGTAAAGTCTTACACCATATATTCATATTTTCGAGCCCTTCTGAAATGCGGCAGTTGTTCACAAGCCTGCCTCTGTAGCCGTATCCCGCATGGTACAAAACGGCATTCATCCCGTAAGACGCTGCACGGGCCAAGGAAAAAAGATGGATGATTCCCCGGCCAGCGAGTTCCTGCTCCAACGCTTTAAACAGGTTTGCCGTTACGGAGTTCCCCCTGTAATCTGACAGAACCGCACAATCGGTCATTTCAGCGTGCCCCAATACCGGATTGATATCTGCGCTTGCCGCCCCAATGAGACGATCCCGATCAAATGCGGCATAATAGATGGTGTTTTCTCTCATTGTTTTTTTAATATAAAGGGGATTAAAGACAGGAGTCGGATAGGTAAGAAAAACATGTTTATATAAGTGCGTTAAACGGTCTGCATCATCTTCGTCCGCTTTTCTGAACATCAGCGTGCTCTCTGTCTGAGTCAGTCCCCGCCGCGGTGTCTCATATAAACGGTCAACAGTCGAATCTTCTGATACATATGAATCTGACCGTCTCCGTTCCTCTGCTAAATAGCGCACCATCACAACAGCCTCATCCCCGTTGTAATACCCGTCTATGACACCCTCAACAATAAAAAGATGCTTGACAAATTCCGGCTCATCGCCGCGCTTGGCAAAGAAAATTACCTTTTGGGCTCCTTCTTGCTTTGCTTCTGCCAAAACGGCCGGAATAAGCGCCGTGATCTGTCCTTCATAACGAATGACTCTGAGCCGCTCATTGAAACGGTCTGCATCAATCTCGGCCGCTCCCTTTTCAGCCCTCAGTTCCTTTATCAGCTCCGTCACCCCCATCTGCCACCCCGCACCATTCCATGATAAAAAGAGAAATGATTTTGACGGCATCGATTAACGCCCGGATTTCAATGTATTCATTCGCCTGATGCGCCGCCTTGACTTCTCCAGGACCGAAGACGATGACCGGCGTCTGTCCCGCGTGCTGCAAAAGCCCTCCGTCCGTTCCCCACGGGGACGCTTCACGAACCGGTTTTGCCCCTTTCATTTTCTCAAAAGAAGATTCCAGAGCGGAAATCAGCGGATGCTCATCCGGGAGATCATTCGGAAGCCACTGAGCCCCAAACCATTCTATTTCCGCCGGGTGGTGTTTAAACCATTCATCCCGGTACTCCAAATCTTTCAGCCAGCTTGCGAGCTCTTCTTTTACTGCTTCGGGCGTTTCATCCGGAGCTATTCCGCACCTGCCTTCTATCACCACACGGTCAGCTACCGATGATGGCCACGTTCCCCCTTGGACGGTGCCGATATTAATGGGAACCGGAATAGGAACGTCCCGATAAAGCGGGTCTGTGATACGGGCGTTGCGGACGTGTTCAAGCTCTTTAAGGGCTGTGATGACATGCAGGCTTTTTTCAATGGCGCTCACCCCTTCATAGCGGGTGCCGCCGTGTGCGGACAATCCCCTTACCGTAATGCGGAACCACATAGACCCTTGCTGCTTAACAAACAGCTTTAAATTAGTCGGTTCGGGAATAAGCGCCCCGTCAGCCTTGTAGCCCCTCATAACAGCCGCCAGTGTTCCCGCGCCGCCGCACTCTTCATCTACGACACTTTGAAACAGAACATCTCCTTTTAACATAATCCCGCAGGCTTCAAGCGCTTCTAACGCAAACAAGAGGGCTGTATTGCCGCCTTTCATATCCGTTGACCCGCGGCCGTAAACTTTGCCGTCCTTTTCAACAGCGGTAAACGGTTCATACGTCCATGCGGCGGGATTTCCTTCCGGGACAACATCAATATGTCCGTTCAGTATCAGTGATCTTCCGCCCCCGGCCCCTTTCTTTACGGCTGTGATATTCGGGCTTTCATGGAAGGCTTCGCGTTCCGATACAAAATAAGCATGCTCTTTCAAATGTTTGACACTCGGCTCCCATACATCAATATCCATGTCAAACTGTCTCAGTTTTTCTAAAACGACTGCCTGTGCGTTAAATTCATGGCCGAACGTGCTTTTTTCCCCGATCAGCCGTTTCAGCAGGCTTACCGCTTTTGCTGTGTTTTCTTCCGCCCACTCAGTGACTTTCTTTTCTAATTGATCCATGGACAGACCCCCTTTTAAGAAAACATTCTCCCAATCTGATTTCGGCATCCGTTGTTTGAATGACATCGTCTATGGTCGTGCCATTCAGCAGTTCCTCAAGAACAAAAGCCCCATCATCTATGCTGATGACGGCTTTCTCTGTAATGATGAGATCTGCACAGCCAGCTGCTGTAAGCGGCAATGAACAGCTTTCGACCAGCTTCGGCCGGCCTTTCTGATCGGTGTGGCTCATGACGACAACCACTTTTTTCGCGCCTTGGGCAAGCTCCATCGCCCCGCCCATTCCGGGCACTTTTTTCCCCGGCACGAGCCAATTGGCGAGATCACCTGTTCTGCTGACTTGGAGCGCGCCTAAAATGGTAATATCTATCAGCCCTTTTCTGATCATGGCAAAAGACAGAGCTGAATCAAAATAGGAAGCACCCTTAACTGTACTGACAGGAAATCCGGCCGCATTGCATAAAAGCTCATCCTCCTCTCCGCGCTCCGGACTACCGCCGATCCCAAGGACGCCGTTTTCCGCCTGCAGCATTACCTCCATGCCGGCCGGCAGAAAGTTCGGCACTAAAGAAGGAATGCCGATCCCCAGGTTGACAATCATACCTGAGGTAATTTCACTGGCGGCCCGCCTCGCGATACTCTCTCTTTCCGCTATTCCCAAGCCCATCTCCACTTCACTCCTTCACTTTGCACGACACCCTCTACGAAAACGCCCGGCGTTACAATATGCTCGCTGTCAAGTTCGCCGGCAGGCACAATCTCTGCCGCCTCAGCAAATGTTCTTTCGGCCGCAGCAGCCATCAGCGGGTTCATGTTGCGCGCCGTTTTGTCAAACGTCAGATTTCCGAATTCATCAGCAATATGTGCGGACACAAAAGCGAAATCAGCAGTCAGCGCTTTTTCAACTAAATAGGACTTTCCGTCAATCGTTACGGTTTCTTTGTTTTCACAAACGGTTGCGTTATCAATGCCGATATCAGTTAAAATACCGCCTAGCCCCGCTCCGCCTGCGCGAATCCGTTCAGCAAGCGTCCCTTGCGGCGAAAATTCCACCTCAAGCGCTCCGTCAGTCATTTGTCTGCCCGCGACAGGATTGGAGCCGATATGGGAAGCGATCAGCCTTTTCACCCGCTTATGAACGATAAGCGGGCCGATGCCGATTTCCGGAAATCCGGCATCATTGCAGATGACGGTCAGCTCTTTAACGCCGCTTTCCAAAATCGCTTCGATTAATGACGGAGGTGAACCCACTCCCCCAAAACCGCCGAACATAATGACAGATTCGTCCTTGACATCGGCAATTGCTTCATGAATATCGATTTTTTTATGAAAAATAGACATATCAGCTCAATCCTTCTTCATCATTTTTTCAACTTCTTCTGCGGACTGGGAAAATAGATCTGACAGCTCATCCAGCTCGGCATATGAAATCGTGAACGGCGGGGCAATGATGACGGCGTCTCCTTCTCCGCTGTCAATGCCGGGCTTTGCAGGGTAGATAAGCAGGCCCCGTTTTTTTGCCGCTTTAATGATTTTTTCGGTGAAGGCCTGTTTTTTCGAAAAAATGTCCTTCGTCGTTTTATCCTTAACGAATTCAACCCCGATCAGGAGGCCTTTACCGCGGACATCCCCGATCACCCCGCTGCGCTCTTTGATTTCTTCTAATTTCCGCTTCAGCGTTACGCCTTTTTCCTCTGACTGCCGGAGCAACTCGTGTTTCTTAACATAGCGAAGCACTTCAAGCGCCGCTCTTGCACAGTATGGGTTGGCACTGTACGTATGTCCGCTCATAATGACCCCGGAGCCCCGCTTGATCGTTTCAATGATGTCATCAGACGCAACGGCTGCCGCTATCGGAGCGTAACCGGCGCCTAACCCTTTTCCGAGCACCGCGATATCAGGTGCGATCCCCCAATGCTCAGAAGCAAGCATCCGCCCTGTTCTCCCGAGCCCCGTCATGACTTCATCCGCGATAAACAAAATACCGTGCCGGCGGCAGACCTCCTCAAGCGCTTCATAATAACCTGCCGGCGGAGTGATGGCTGCTCCGGCTGCTCCGACAATCGGTTCTGCGACAAATCCCGCGATAAATGAGGAACCGATCCGCTGAACAGCCGTTTCCAGTTCAGCCGCCGCAGCTTTCACAAATTCCTCTCCCTGCAGCTCAGAACGATACATATTAGGTGCTGAAACGGCCGGAAACCGTTCGAGCAGCTGGGTGAAGCGATATCTCCGTTCGTAGAACCCCGATAATGAAAGCGCTCCCAAAGTAATGCCGTGGTAACTGCCCCATCTTGATAGGAAGACGGATTTTTGGTATTGCCCTTTTTCCTGCCAATATTGAACGGCCATTTTCATCGCTGTTTCGACTGCCTCTGAGCCGCTGTTTACAAAAAATGACCAATTCAGCCCGCCCGGCAGATGATCAGCCAGAAATAAAGCCAGTTCTTCTGCCGGAGTACTGGTGAATTGCGAGCGATACACAAACGAAACGGAGTCAAGCTGCTCTTTTAAAGCTTGTATAATATCCTCCGTGCCGTGGCCGATATTGCAAGTGACCGCCCCCGATGCTCCGTCAAGATACTTGTTCCCCTCCTGATCATACACATATGATCCCTTTCCATGACTGACTGACGGATAATTTGCGTCAAGCTCCGGTTTGATTAAATAGCTCCCCATATCTTTCCACCTCAAAAACCCATTTGCTTCATTGTATGAACAGATGAATAACCGCATTCTTATCCTTCAGAAAGTTTTTTGCAGAAAATACCTTTCCGTAAAACAGGCTGCCGGAGATGTCCCGACAGCCTGAAGAGCGTTCTGGAAATTCTATTTCTATTGTTGATTTTATTCTTTGCTCAGTTCATCATCACATCATTTTTGATCTGAATCAGTATAAGCAGAAGGCGGAAAATCCCCGTCTTCTTTACTGTATGGGAATCAATATTTCACACAAATGATGATTCACCTTTTGTAAAGTATACCTTTCGATAATGGGCTGTTCTCTGATTGATAAATTATTTTTTTCGATCTCAGAAAAAACAGTATTCCAAAATCCACTGACTGCCTCTTTTGTATGATCAAGCAAGAAGACAGCGTACTTCCCTCCGGAAAATGTACCGATCCGGGCTGGTTCAGGCACATGGTCTTGATTGATAACAAGACAAACATCATAACGGCATTTCTCTTTAGGAGTACGATTCGGATGGTCTTGCGGAATTCCTAAAATGACAGAATGATCAAGCAGACCATTCAATTGCGCCCAGTTTTTAAATGACTCCATCAGTTCTTTGTTTTGCTTTCCGCCATACTCTCCGATGTTTCGGAAATAAGCAATTCTTGATTCAGGTAATTCTTCAATCGTTATGTTCACATTTTCGCCCCCTTCTCCAGAAGGTAATATGTATTAAAATGTTTTTCAAGCTGATTTTTTCAGCATGGAAATAACAAAAAGCCTGCAGAAAGTGATGTTCTCTGCAGGCTGATTTTCATTATTGGATTTTTTTCAGTCTAACAAATAAAAGCCGCACCGACGATGATTAATAAAATAAACAATACCACGATCAGCACAAAAGTGCTGGTTCCGCCTCCGCAGCCGCCGTGCCCGTAACCATAGCCAAAACTGCCGCAACCGTAGCCATATCCGTACATACGTAAATCATCCTTTCTTCTTACGATATACGGCATTGTATGCGGGCCAACTCCCAATTGGTTTATGCGAATGCCCAACTATGTAAGAAAATAATGAAAAATTGTATGCACGCGCCGAAATCTTTTGAAGCCGAGTTTTTCATAAAAGCGGTTTACACCGTCCATCCCGGACGTCACAAGGTATACGGTTTCCATGCCGTTCAGCTTTGCCGCCGCCATCAGCTCATTCATCAATATCGATCCGTAGCCTTTTCGTTGGAATTGATCCAGAATTGCGACTTCTTCTATTTTTGCGGTTTTATCTGCTTTGTTGATGAAAAGCTCTCCGCAGCCGATCGGAATCGTTTGCGAGGCGTCGCTGTAGCACACGACAAGCATAACCGTTCCGTCCTTATACAAAGGATATTTCCGCTCAAGCTTTTGTTCGGCCGCCGCCTCGCCAATGTAAAGGGCATCATAGATGTTCATAATAGACGACCCGTCGGCGAGGCTTTTTTCCGTCCCCCAAGCAGTGAGCGGGTGTCCGGCCTGCCGGTCCCCATTTTCCAGTTTCCTTGCAAAAAACAGCTCATCTTCCACTACGCAGCCCTGCTTTACCAGAGTTTGTTTCAGAAGAAGCGGAAACGCGTGCTCCGGAGCCGCTTTCACATGAATATAATTGGCTTGAAGCATGCCCGGAACGGACGAAAAAAACGGCAGAAGTTTGTCTAACGGAAATGTACGGTGCAGCTGAACAAAGTTATGCGAAAAAATCTGCGGCAAAAAAGGGTCCGTATATACACTGAAATGCTCGAACCTCTGAATGCCGGAAGTAAGCTCTATATACTGCTTCTCGGTTTTATCAAATTGATCGGTCATAAAAGCTCTCCTTTTCCTTACACATCCAACTGCATCTCTCAACCTTTTGTTATATTGAGATTTCTCATAATTTCATCGTACACCGGATAGAACGGCATTCCAATTGGTAATTGTTTAATTTGCTGAAAGGAAATGGGTATCGCCTTCTGATTCGCAAAAAAGCGTTTCGCTACGTCATGACTGATCGGATGGAGAACCCCTCTCAAATAAACATAAAATTCCCGTTCAATGCGAAACAGCATTCTCCCGGGCAGATGTTGAATACAGCCCGATGTCCCCCGGCTGATCGGCGGACCGTCCGGAAGCGCTTGTAATTCGTCCCGTTCTAAAGCCGGGATGTCATGCCGTTTAAATCGGTAAAAGCGAAATGCGCTATGATCAACCAGCCTTTTCTCCCCGTCTTCTATAAAATAAACATGAAACTGATCCCTGACGAGCTGAAAATTCGGAATACTGACGGAGTTCTCTTCCTCATATTGAAATAAAAACGGATCCGGAATGACGACGGTTCGCCCTTCATATAACGTGTGCCAGCGCTCGTTTACAGGCTTCCTTTTATTTCGGTCAAGCTGATATACTTTCTGGTCCGTCCCTTTTACAAAAGACCCATCGATCAAGACAGACGGAAGCGATTGATATGTGTTCTGAAATGAGTGAGGTGTTTTATAGGTCGTATCCAACACTTCTTTTATCGGCAGAAATGATGTAAATGTGTTGAGCCTGCTCCAAAAAACAGAGTCTCCGTGATTCCAATGCATAACATCTTCGTCCCAAAAGCTGTCGAACTTCTCTTTCACACGCTCAAGCAATGATCTCCGGTGCATCACTGAACAGTGATCAACGAGAAAAGCGGCCTGATCAAGCACCTCTTCAGCAAAACGATAGAAGTGGAATTGTTCTGTTCCGCGTCCGTTTACATGTATCACCTTCTGGCTGGAATAGACGGCATCAAACTCGCTGCATTGATTAAGCGCTTCCGCCATGCGGCTGAGCCTATCCGGATGAAATACGGTGTCGTCTGTCAAATAAGTGATGTATTCGCCTTTAGCCCGTGAAAGCGCATCATTAATCAAAACGGCATACCGGGTCGACTTCAGCCGTTCGGCAGGATTGATAAAACTGTTGTCATAATATATGCGAGGATCTTTTATATACGTGCTGATGGCAGCCGAGGTTTCTTCATTTGAATGATCATCCATCACAAACAGCTCCCAATTGCTGTAGGTCTGATGCAAAACACTTTCAATCGCCTGTTTCACAAGATCCGGTTTGTTGTAACTCGTTAAGATAATTGAGATCTTCTTTTCCATCCCATCACCCCTTCTGTAAAACGTAAAAAACGGCTCCGAAAGAGACAGAGCCTGATATCCGTTATTAAAAAGCACCCCAGCTGACGATGCTTGAAATCGCGACGTTTGATCTCGTATTATTGAGCGGATTTTGAAAAACGGCCAAATCTGACAGCACTTCTTTGACAATTACGTTTTGCAGTGTGCTGCCGTTAATCAGATTGACGCACGATACAGGAACCCCAAGCTCTTTTGCCATTACAAGCTGACGCCGCAAATCTGAATGATCTCCGGACGGCTGACGGGATAACAAAAGAAGAAGAAGCAGTACGAGCTGAAATTCCTCCTCAAAACCCCCGTGTTTTACAGTTTCTCCTGAATCCAAAATATTCCTCTCCTTCATTTTTTAATCTATACAACGTATGTCATACTCTTACAATCCGCATAGGCAAACAAAGCCTGATTCGAAAATTCAGCTGTTTGATTAAATATTGAAAAAAACACAAGCAAAACGGCATTCGACTTATACCAATCTCTTCAATCAGGAATATGAATAAACGTGAGGTTGAAATTGTTAAAGGAGGTGTATGTCCGCATGAGCGAGGATCGTTTGGAGCTTAAAAAGAACTTATTGAAGACTCTTTTAGCCCCTGTATTTGACAACAGCGCTTTATCTGGCGGTACAGATGGAGGAGATAACGTGAAAAACAGCGTAAAAGAATTATTGGAATCGGCAATTGATGCAAAAGTAGATGAAGCAGCGGCGAAAGACAGTCTCAGCGCACAATCTGTATTGGGAAGCGGTATTTCATTAGCGGCGAGATGGATTTTTGCAAGAATTCAGCCCGGCACTGTCATCAGCATTGTGATGGATTCAGGAGACATGATCGGCCCGGTTCAATTTGTTGCCTTTGACGAAATTCACGGAATCGTTTTTGTTACGCAGGAAAATTCCGTTACACCGGCAGGCTCTGCTACAACATTGCTTGACGTCGACAAAGTTGAAAGTGTCACGTTCACTTCGTAACAGCATATGAACGTTTTATATATCCGTTCAGGATATAAAGGCATATACACGTATTTTGACCGCTGGATCGAGGAAGGCTTTTTACAGTCTTCCGTCCGCTTTTTTTCTGTTTCTGAGTTTGAGGAAGATACCATTCGCAGTATACGGGCATTCAAACCAGACATCAGTCTGATGATGACGGGAGACCGTATTCCGTCTGAATGGCTTCAATGGCTGAAGACAGAACAGATTCCCGTTTATCTATGGATGACGGAGGATCCTTTTTATTTCGATGTGAGCATGACAATCGCCCCTTTCGCCGATGCCGTTTTGACGATAGAACAAAACGCGCTTGATGCTTACCGGCAAATGGGCTTACAGCACGTATATTATGTCCCGATCCCCGTTAATCAGCGGCTTTTTAAGAAACAACCTGCTGAAGCCTCTCTTCACACAAATCTGCTTCTGATCGGATACCCGTATCCGAACCGCGTTGAACTGGTGAAAGCAGCGGCAAAGCTTCCGTATACGCTTCGTATCATCGGGAAGGGATGGCGCAGACATCTGCCTAAAAAAATCGCCAGGCAGCAAAATGTGCTCGTAATGGATGAATGGATTGCACCCGAACGTGCCGCATTATATTACAACAGCGCAGACGTGGTCTTAAACCCTCACCGTTCTTATCGGTTTGCGCTCAATCAGAACGGACGCGGCATCGAAAATATCAGTTTAAATACGAGAAGCTTAGACATTGCGGCTTGTCAGGCCTTTCAGCTGACAGACCTTTCTCCCGCGCCCCCGTTTTCATCATTTGTTTCTTACAGCGGGCTTGCGGATTTTGCGGATAAGATCCATTTTTATATGACAAACCCGGGTGAACGTAAACAAATCGCGGCGCTTAACTATCAAGAGACAGTACCGGCGTACACGTATGACCTGCTGCCGGCTGTGCTTACGGCTATCCGTTCCAAGACTTTCTCATGAAACGCTCTTCACATCAAAAAGCAGCTTGGATAAGCTGCTTTTTTCATGTTTATTTTCCGCTTCTGTCAGTCAGTTTTCTCGGGTCAACCTGTTTATTGACCTGCGGGTGAAAGCCGATTTTATCAGCGATTCTTTCCCATGGCACCATTTTAAAATTTTGATTGGCCTTTTGGCCGTGATCTATATTTTCTCCGTCCTGTGCGACAAAAAGGCCGAACGGATATTCAGGCCCCAGCCCGAAACCCAGAACGTCAATTCCGTCTGTATCGCTTGTGCCGTCTGTTTCAGGCCCGTCTGTTATCTGAAAGTCCGCAACATATTTGTTCTGTCCCTGTCTTTCATAAATCGCGTAGCTGCTGTTACCCTGGCTTGATGCAAGCAAATAACCTTTCCCGTCAGCAGCGTAGTAAATCGTCAGTCCTTCAATATCAGGGGTTAAATGCCTGCCGTCGGCACGATCGATCACCGTTCCGTTACTGCCGCCGTCCGGCTCAGCGCTGAACTTCCAGATGGCCTCATCTTCTTCTGCGATATAAAGACTGCCGTATTCATCGTCTGCTGCCATCCCTTCTGTCTGAGAATTCATTTTAAACGCCCTTACCTTTTTGCCGGATATGTATCCATTTTTATCCGCATTTAATTCGTATTGTTCAAATTCGCCTTCTTTCCCAGTCACCATCGCGTAATATTTTCCTGTTTTTTGACTATGGTACAAGCTGAAACCGTATACTTCATCAATTGCTGACGCAATCGGGCGGTCTGGGTTCGTAATGCTTTGTAATGTGCCGTTTTTCCCGTCAATGGCGTAAATCTCAATGGTATTCTTTCCTTCAGACCGATTGGATGCCGCCGCAATATCGACTTTTTTTCCGTTCAACGGAAAATCATAGCGGATATCAACATTGTTCAGCTTCCCGGTATGATAGGAATGAAGCATCTTTCCCTCTAGGCTGTACACGACTAAGCCTGATTTTTTATTGGTTGTGATCAATTTGCTGTTCTGAGGATTCTTGGAGTCCAGCCAAATCGCAGGATCATCAGCTGCATCACCGGCTGTATCAACCGGTTCCGTTTCCGCCGCCGCATTCACTGTAAAATGATAAGGATCAGACAGTTTATGCTTGGCCTGGGAAGAAACCGCACCGCATGTGAGCATCAATCCGGCTGCCGCGGTTAACAAAAGTGTTTTTGAATGATTCATTTTCCTTCCTCCTTTTATGAAAATGCACTTTAATTGTAAAATACATACAGGAAGTTCAGTGTTAAGTTTTTGTGAAGATTGTCCGCATGTGAGAATTTATGAAGAGAAAAAATTGACGTGAGCAAATATTCTCGATGAATATTTAGTACATTGTTTTATTTGTAAGTTCTATTCTATTAACCGGGTAAAGCGATATGAAAGCGCATCAGATTAATGTTTTTCTCTAATTTTTGATTTATTGGTTTCTTTCATTAACTCGCTGAAATTGTTCAACATATGATGCATGGTAGAGAAACGAGAGTTGGAGGATAAGCCATGCCTAAACAGCAAGCAGTAGAGCTACAACCGTTTTTTCACGATAAAACTGTTCTCGTCACAGGCGGGACAGGATCAATCGGAAGCCAAATTGTAAAACGCCTTTTGCTCTTAACCCCTAAAGAAATCATTGTGTTCAGCAAAGATGACAGCAAACAATATGTGATGAAACAAAAATACGCCGATGAACAAAGACTGTCGTTTGTGCTCGGCGATGTTCGTGACTACAGAAGAGTCAACCAAGTGATGAAAGGTGTTGATATTGTCTTTCACACAGCTGCGCTGAAGCAGGTTCCGACATGTGAGGATAATCCCTTTGAAGCCATTCAAACCAACCTTATCGGCGGACAAAATGTCGCAGAAGCCGCTTTGCTGCAAGAAGTGACGCATGTGATTAATATCAGTACCGATAAAGCCGTTTATTAAGATACTTACCACAAACAAATCAAAAAAAGAAGCTTACTCTGCACTCCTTTCCAAAGCAGCCTCCAATAAATGCTGAGCAAATTGTTTATAAAATTCATCTAAGTCATTACTCGCTTCATCCTGATCTATATAACGGATACTGTAATTATCTTTATGGACAACCTTTATTGTTTTCTTCTTTAATTCCTCATAACGTTGGTAAGGTTCCAAAACTACACCCCCGCTTTCACAGGAGTATTATATGTATGTAATGGTTCGTCTCTTGACTGTTCTTTCTTTATCAAAGCCTCGGAAAGCTTGTTCAAATAATATGTATGGTTAACTTTTTTCTTTATCCAGCGTTCAGTACCGATCTCTTCGCATATGAATATGGGAATGCTGGCTTTATTCAAGGTGCCCAGTAATTCAAAATGTGTTCTTGACATATGCCTTCTCTGCACCTGAGTCAACAATCGTCAAATAAATCTCGGGGCAGGAATAAGCCACCGCGAATAAAGAATGAGATGAGGTTTGAAGACATTATTTCTGTTTAATATGCCGCTTCAGTTTTGCAGCGGTATTCCTAGGAATTAAAGAGATGTACTAAATACTTTCAAACTTTGAGATGTTTGTTTTTGGAGGTGAAGATTCATTTAATTTTTTATACCAAATACGAATTTTTTGTCCTTTGCTCAAGTCATCTTTATTGTTAAGTTGACTAAGCCCCAGTAAAACTATATCCGATCTATACTTTTCAATAATCTCTTTTTCACTAAGATTTTCATAGTCTTTAACATCAGCTTTTTCATTAGGTATGAGAATTGCTTGATTCTCTCTTTTTAAAATGACATAGCCGACCATAGTTTGCTCAGCCTCCATAAAATGTTTGTTATGTTGGTTTTGACACCCTAATGTTATACATAACAAAATTAATAGCATTATAAACACTCTATACAAGTTAAAACCGCCCTTCTTGCATATTTGTAACAAGAATAAAACACCGTTTTAGGAAATGACAGACTAAAACGCCTCATGTTTATGAATTTAAACAAATTCCTCCTAGACAAATGGAACACGGTGAGGTCTTCACCATTATAGAACCGCACAAATTGCATCATGAAATATTCAATTGACTGATCAACCACATCACCTTCTTTAAGCGATCTAATGTTTATATTATAAGGTCCTATAAGTCTATACACCTTTCCGCTTAATCATTTTGCTTATCTATAAGCAGTTTACATTAACTAAGGGTATGTACAGTTTTTCAGACATGTTCAGCTTGTCCTTGAAATGCCGGATTGCTTTATCTTGTTCTTTACTTAAAATGTTTATCATTTAATCATGCTGACTTAATATAATGTTTAAGTGTTTTTATATGGGGGAATATGTGTAAGGAGGCGGTTTATTTGAAAAACGATCAGAAAATAACACTTGACTCTTCTTTTGCGTTATCCACTCTTATTGTCTTACTTATTGCATTGTATCCATCCTATTCTTCTTGGTTTGTCACAATATTTCTTTTAGGATTTGCACTAATATACACATTTGAAAAAAAGAGCAAATCTTCAAAACTAATTGCTGTTATCTCTTATCCATTATTTATTGTTGCGTTTGTTTACAGCATAATAAACAGCATGTCATGATCCACTCTAAATTTGTTCTTAAAATTACGATTTTAAGTTAAGTTTAAACTGCATTATGTTGAGAATATCACCTTTAATTGGTAAGCTGACATCTAAGGTCATACTTATACAAAGCAGGTGATATATTGAATAAAATAATCGGAATGACCGGATTAATTATCTCCTTACTTGTGCAAGGGTTCTCAGCAAGTGATTCATTGACTCATAAGATCGCCATGGCTTGTCTATTCTTGTTCTTATTGGTTTATAATTTTAACCATACTAAGGAGTTCTCTAAAAAGTCTCTGGCGATTATAGGCGCTTCCTTTATTGTGCTAATGCTTGGAATTTATCAATTTCTCTTTTTTACCGATGATTACTTTGAAAGTCGCGGTTTAAATTTTGGATTTATCCTCTTACTTGAAATTGTTTTAGTTATTGGATTAGTGACTGCTGCGCTGAATTTAATTAAGCATATTGCAGACCGCTTAAGGAAAACACCTGATGGTAAAGAGCGTTGACTCTTTGCCTTTTTTTAGCTAACCATTTCTTTTTATGCCGTCTTTCTATGTACAAAATCAAACGCAATATCGACTTTTGCCGGCTCTCTTCTGTCAAATGATGAATTGACTCCAGACATTCCATCTTAATGGACTCTTCTTCATTTTTCACCAGAATTTCTCGATCAATTACCTTTTTGACAATTTACAAAAGATCCAGTCGCATTGCTCTCTTTGATAAGAACTCTACATTTCTAATAGCAAGATTGAATATTGTTTGTTAATACACTCGGCCCCAACTTTTGTGTCTTAGAATTTGAAAGGCGTACTTGCACTTTAACATTTGTCATTTCAGCTGATATGGAATCAATCCTTCCAGCCCAATTAGGACTCTCTCCCTCGGGAGTCGGATATAGTTTAAATCGCCAACTGATCTCCCCTGTTTTGGCGGCAAATCCTTCATAACTGTCGTAGCTTCCATAAGAAGATGGTTGAGGAAGGTGGACAGCAAGAATACTCATATTCGTTCTTGCAGCACTTGGCGGATAAAACTGCACTTTATAGATTAGTGCCGCACCCTTCGCATTTTTCAGTTTTTGATTCACCGGTTCGAGTACTGCACTACAAGGCATTGGACTTGCTTTCATTTGAGTTGGAGAGGCAATAACAGCAGCCAATAAAGGTATAACCAAGATAAATCGTTTCATCTACATTCCCTCACATTTTTTTGTTAATTTCCCTTACTCCCGCCTTGAATATTCATCACTTTTGAATGGTTAGCTTTATTAAAAGGTGAAAAAGGCAGTACTGGAGCTAAAGGAGCTACTGGTGCTGCTGGTAAAGATGGAAAATCAGCATATGAATTAACCGTTCAACAAGGTTTCTCAGGAACATTAGATGAATGGCTTGCCTCACTAAAAGCAACAGCAAACTGAACACGTACCCTTCTCTAACGAGGAGGGTATTTTTTTCGTTTTTTCAAATTAGAAAATCCCAAAATCTCTACATCCTTTTACAATTTTTTCAATGACTATGTTATGATTATTCCCAAAGGATTTTTGAAATTTTCAGAAAGAGGGGTTTGGATGAGCAAGATCGCTTCAGAAGTTGTTGCTACTACACTGAATGATTGGTACATTGCTATAAAGAAACAAAAGGTACATGAGTCAATAAAATATTACTCAGAGATTAAAAGTCTGTTCGATGATATGGAAGAGGATCAAGAAGTTCTTGCATATTACAGTTTATTAGAAGAAAGACACAAAATGTTGCTACACTCTTCACGCGGAGAGCCTTTACAAAAGCACACTTATTTCACTGAAGAGAATGAAAATTTCATAAAAAGAACGAACGATAAATTGGAATATAACTTTTATTTATTCGAAGCAATGTACGAGGCATACAACAAAAATTATGATCGAGCAATTAACTTATATGGATTAGCTGAGAAAAAGCTTGCAGAAATTCCGGATGAAATTGAAGCAGCTGAATTCTACTCCAAGGTCTCCTACTTATACACTCTTGTTAAACAAAGCATTGTGGCACAACACTATATCAAGAATGCAATTGCAATATATAAGCGACACCCTGACTATAAATGCAAACTGGCAACTTCAACAATGATTGCGGCTGCAAACTATTCCGATATGAAACGGTTTGAGGAGTCAGAAACATATTATTTAGAAGCAATAGACATTGCACAAGAAACAAAGGATGAATATTTGGAAGCTCAGTTATATCACAACCTTAGTATCGTGTATTCTGATTGGGACAAACCTGATAAGTGCATTAAATCTCTCGAAAAAGCTATTGGAAATGAATCTTGGATGAATTCAAATTATTATATAAATTCTTTATTCATGATGATTAAGGAGCTATTTAAAATTGACGAAAAAATGAAAGCCATTAATTTTTACAATAAAGCACAGGAAAGACTCATATTAATGGAGAATAAGGTATACGAAGCCAAAATTAGCACCCTATACAACCTATATTGTGGTGAATTAAAAAACAACTTCAATAATTGCATCCGTTACATTGAGTTTTTAAAACAACAAAATGACCTTGAAAGTGTAGATGAATTGTCCTACATAGCTGCAAAAAGGTTTGAATCAATAGGTGCTTTTGAAGAAGCAACAAGCTTTTTCAATGAAAAAATTTGGGCTGAACAGAAAATGAATCAGGTGGAGGGAATCTTATGAAAAAAATTGTGCTTTGCGTATCTATTTTAACTGTAATTTTAAGTGGGGTAGCTTTAACGCAATTGAGTACAGATTCACCATCTAACATCCAGGTAGCTGAAAGGCCAGTCGGAGGTTAAAAATTAATTTAGCCCTACTCATATGAGTGGGCTTTTTATTTTATAATTTGTGGCCACCTGTCAAACCTGCTCTATGCAAAGCTGTGCCTCCAGGTGTATAAGAAACAACTCGTAAGATCGCTTTTAATCCGTATTTATTTCTTATCATCCATAACAAAATTATGGACGCATGAAAGTGGTAAGGAATTATCAGAACAACTGGGGTAAGCGATTCAAAAGCAAAAAGAAACAGTATGTTAAGGGCGCAGATATCTATGATAAGGTAAAGGCCCAGAGATATGCTAGTAGTAAAACAGGTAAGCCTTATTCAGTGGCTGCAACCAAAAAAAGCACAAATAAATAGTATTGCTCTAAACTTGTGTGGCAATCATACAAAAATACAAAAGGAACCGACCTAGACAGTAATGGAGGCGCACTTGTCACACCTGCAGATATTGACCGCTCATTAAAAACTGTCTGCTCCTAATCATTTGCTTTGCAGATTTATTCTGCAAGTGTCTTTTTATTTTATATAAAAGATAGGGAGCGTTATATGAAAAAGTCTTATGTTTTATATGGGATTTCAGGAGTTCTAATTGGTGCAATAGTTATATTGTTGATCTATGCAATCTTTATAAATAAAAGTGAACACTCTGTACGTACTTCTAAAATTAATTCAGCCGAAGATAAAATCTTTTTTATCTATTCAAATCCACTCATCAAGAAAAGCGTACTCATATCCACATCCCAAGGAGAAAAATTCAATAAACGATACTTTAAAGTACCGGATATACCATATATCCAGAAAAAAACCCCTTCTTCAGACGATATCGTCTTGTTAGCTGAACATGAACCATATTATTACACATTAAATAACAACACCATTAAGGATCATCAATTGTCAAATCCATTTGCTTTTTGGTATCTAGGAGAGGAACGTAAAAGCCTATAATGTCGACACCAATGGAAATGAACTGAAAGTAAATGATAAAAAGTTCAATAAGAAATAGACCTCCCTTGAGCTGGAAACCTGAAGGGTTAGGTCTATCATGAAACTACATCGAGCAAGCCCTTTGATGGGCAGCTTTTTGTACAGAGCCGGGGTGCTACCAACACCCTGGTCTTTTTATTTTATGCAGCATTTCTTATTAAAGAAATAGTAATATAACCAGTTTGTATTTCACAGTTTGATTATAACAGATTAAATGAAATAATTGGAATGTTTACAAAAATTTTGTTTATTGGATATCATCGTTATTTTATTTAGAGCCGATAAGAAGCTTTAATGTATCAATGTGCTTCAACACTTTCTAAATACTTTTCATGTTGTTCTTCTAAAAGATTGATATCCTTTTTAATGATTTTAACTTTATATTTTTCTTTAGCTTCCTCAGATAAATTGTCGTTTAGATAGCGCCGTAATTCTTCTTCATTTTTTGTTTTATCCATACCAATTGATATGACTGGGTCTGTTTCTCCAATTCCAAAGCTAAATAAGCCAAATTCATCCCATGCACTTTCTAATACTTCCTCAGTGGATTTTTGATTTTTAAAAGAATGTGTAACTGCGCCATACATGAACACAGAGAAACAAACAATGATCAAGACCCCAATTAATTTCTTTTTCATTGTCTCCTCCTTTCATTTCGAGAATACCATAAAATACAATACATGAAAAAAATTACTCAGCCAACAGTATCCTAGTTCAGTACGGGTTGGTTTTGAGAGGATAAATGCTAATCCGCATCTTAATAACGATCTAATTAGATTAGATTAAGTTACCGTCTATCATCGTTTGTGAAAGTAACCTCCCACACATTCACCATAATCTCGGGAATTTTATTTTAATACTTTTAGGAGTTTTACATATTCACCATATTCATCTTCACCAAGAAATAATACGGTTGTAAAACCCTTCTTTTCATATAGATACCTTGCGTTTAAGTTATCTGTATCTGCACCGAGTGTTATTTCCTCATATCCAAGTTGTTTAGCATAATCAATCAAATAATCAACAATAATACCACCTATCCCACAATTTCGATATCCTTCTTTAACAATCATACGAGATAGATAAATGCGTTTATCCGGAATGGTATAATCTGGGTCATTGTTTTGAAAAACTAACGATCCTTCTCCTATAAACTCGTCATTCACTGATGTAAATAAAAGTAATTCTGTTTCCGCTTACTAATTCGTCATAAAACACCTTAGCCATTTTCTTTTTCTTTTCCATGTCCCAAATATTATTACACTTATTTAATTCTCTTCGGGTTTTAATTTCTTTATTTGGTACGAATCCATAACCTCTCTCCCTTTTTATATTTAGTTTCTATCGAAAATAAAAAGCTCTCTTTCTGAGAGCTTAACTTTGCAATACTTTTCCTAAAAATAAAAGCTAATTGTCCTTACCAAAGAGCAATTTTCCAAAGTCATTGTCTAAAATCTCAATTTCCACATCAATGTCATTATCATCAGTTTCAATTGGTTCGTCTACTAAACTTAGGATAAACTCCTCAAACGAATTGGCAATTAGGAAAAAGTCTTTATCAGGCTGACTTAATTCGTGATCCCAAAACAAAACTTTTTCATTGTCGATGTCCATACATATTTCATTACCACCTGCCGAGCTTGCTATAGGAATAATATTCCTAGGAAAGCGATCAGAATAAGTATTAATTGCTTCTTGGAGACTGTTATGATCGTTAGCTAAACCATAGAAGCTCTCTAGTAATTGTGTATCATCTTCCTTACCCATCCAAGGATCTTTCTCTATAGGTTTGTAGCAAACGTCATACTCAACTTCATCTGTTGTTTTTTTACTTTCTAAATAACAGCCTCCATATCCCTTCAAAAAATCCTTATAGTCGGAAGGCAATTGATTACCTATATTTCTTTCAATTTCTTTGAGTTGTTCATTTGTATTATTGCTAGGATCTGTTTTTTGCATAAATTGAAAAATCTTTCAACTTTTGTTTGATATTATAGAAGCTCATATAATCCCCTCCGCATTGCACATTTTTAGCACTGAACAATTGCAATACTTTTGTTTAATAGATTATTCAATTTCTACGCCATCATACGCATCGCCTAGTGATATATAATCATCTCTTAACCAATACCAATGTTTACCCTTATTCTCAAGCAGTCGCTGTACTAAATCTGTAAATGAACTTGCTATCACCTGTGTTTCGCCGACTATTCCATGTCGATCATAAAAGCTGTCATAGCATTTTCCTTTTCGCTCCTCGTTTAAGTCAATTGTTATGTATTCTCCTTTTCCATCCGTGCAAACAATATACCACTCGGATGAAATATCTTCTTCACAAAGTTCCCCAACAATAACGGGATTAGCCAATTTAAACTCTTGTGGACTTATTATATATATTGGATAATCTGCATTTTCAAATAAAACTGCTCCGCCACATTGCTCATAAAATTCACTAACATCTCTTGGTAGTTGATGCTTCTCGTCTATTGTCGGGAGACCATCAGCTTCAAACAGCCGGCAGTCTGATGTAGAAGCAATCTTCTTGATTAACATATGAATACTCAAGTCCACACCTACTTTCTAAAATTGTATTGATTAAATGAGTTATAATATTGCTGTCTCGCTTCTTTAGGAACATTAGCAGCATCAAACATCTTCTCAGTAAGTTCTTGTATTTCTCTGGGGGATACTTCTTTCCAGTTTACTTTGCTGCCAACTTTCTTCCCTGTTTTTTCGAACAACCATTCTCTATATACTTTCTTGGTAGCGTTGTGTTGTTCCTTAGTTAAAGCTACTGTTGGTGTGTTACTCCCTCTACTCACATAATTCGGAACATTGTGTTTAGCCCATACGTCCATTACACCGTGATGATTCTCTAAGGGACTGTTACTCGGTCTATAGTCAACAACATCGAAAGGTTTTACTTCTTTATCTGACCTTTTAGCAAAACTCATTAGTTGATTTTTCAAGTTTGCTCCATCCACTACATTGTATGGCACGTCCCCTGTCAGAGCAAGATCATACTTTGGATTATATGGCAGCAAATCCGGAATTTTAACATCCTTCATTTTCTTCCCTGCCTGTCCTGCCCTGTTTATGACCTTCCCCGCCGCATCAGCTTTGTTAACGGCTCCTGCGCCTTTCGTTCCGACGACAGCCACAGCTGCTGAACCAATTGCATATGTCACCCATCTTGATCTGGAGTAAGCATCTCCGTTCACCATATCTTTTTGATACGATTCCTCGATTGCTGCTGAAACAGCATCATATGTTTTAACAGGATGAAGTACTGCATTCCCCAGTGCTGACAGTGTTTCCCCCGGATCGGTTATGAAGTCCCATAAACCGGTTACCGTGTCTTTCCCGACATCATATAAACCAACGCCAGCTCCTTTTAAAATATCCCAAGTCACTTCTCCGGCTTCTTCCAGCTGTTTTGCTTGTTCAAGCTGAATGACATATTGCTGCTGGGAAGGTTCAAGGTTCTCGTAACCGATCTTCTTCGCAATTTCCAAGTATTCCTCCGGATCGGTCAAACCGTCAGCGAGTTTTTTCTTCAGATCCTTGATTTCCCGCTCTTTCGCTTCTTCCTTCTTAATCGTCAAATAAGCATCTGAGTGTCTTGTAATCTCGCCTTTTTTCTTATGTATGTCACTTTCTCTGTATGCCTTGGCGTTATAGTGAAGTGGAGTGGCGTTTTTCCCTTTTCCCGTAGCGTTTTGGAGCTGTTGAAAATCTGCCTGAATGAAATGTTCATTTGCCTCGGTTTCTGCGTATTCTTTCGTTAGATTGTGATCAAGCTTTCCGAGCTTATGTATGGTCTCATCCCGTTTTTTATCTGCTGAATCCAGCTTTTGATCGACATCTTCTGTAGAGAAAACTTCTAGATGAATGATATCACTGATTTCATCAAGGATACCTTTCATTTCATTGCGCTGCTCCTGCATGATGGCTTGTGATTTATTCTTCGTATGAATCAGCTCGTGTTCTAAAAATGACTCTTCCACAAACGAATTGGCTAATCCGGCATCAGCTACTTTTCCTGAAATACTGTTAAGAAACGCAATCTTCATATCCATCAGATCAAGCCAGCTGTCTGTGACACCAGCGTGATCTTGAAAGAATGCTTTAATGTTGTCTGCGCCTTTGCCTGAAAACTCACTGTCGTCTAAGTCAGCCATTCCCTGAAACGCTTTTCTGAGATTGATAAATTGTTCTCTAATCTGATCGTATTGTTTCGCCCGCTTTTCTGCGGCTGAAATGAACGAGGCTGCTTCAAATACTTTCATTTACGTCTCCTTTCCACTTGATCTTATCTAAACTCTCTATTCTGAAACATATTTATAATATTCTTTAATTTTCGGCTTTACTTCCCAGTATTTAGTTCCGTTTGATGACACCAACATGTCAAACCATATCTCAAAGTTAGAGTCTAAATATACCGTATCTTCAATATTATCAATTGAATCCAGATACAACATATATCCTAATCCCTTATTTGATTTGTGTTTACATCAATAACATACCTGCCATCATAATGATACCCAATTAGGACATATCCCTTAGGGAAGTCTTGAACTGCATTAAATTCAATTATCCCTTCTGTGCTTAGAAGCTCAATACCATTAAACATTTCCATTCCATTGTGATTGAATAGGAACTCTTTATAATCATCAGGCAAAGTTACCCCTAACATCTTTTCTAAACTATTAATTTCTTGAGGACTGGCTGGGTCTCTGAATTGAAAAGCAGCATCTTCCATGACATGCCCTCCATGTTGGAGCATAGGAAAAGTTCCGTATTTAGAAACAGCTTCCTTTATCCCATCAAGAGTCATGCGAATTAACTTTCCTTCTTCCATTTAAATTTCCCTCCTTTAAGGTGTTTAGGTCACTAAATTTTACCACACAACTGTATTTGAGTGTCCTAAAATGCCAAACGGAATTTACAATCTTTGGTTTTATATTTATAATAAGGAAGGTTTGTCCGATATAGAGACAGAACAAACAAATTGGGGGAATTACATTGAAGAAATGGCTGTTAGGTATTGGCGCATTATCTCTAAGCTTTTCTTTGGCTGCGTGTGGATCTGATTCTGCTTCTACAGATAAAACAGATTCAGATAAAGCTAAAACAACGCAGCAAGAAGAAAAGGATGCAAAAGAGACAAAGGCAGACACTCAATCAAACGACAAAAGCAATAATGACAAAAATGAAAAAGCCGAAAATGCTTCAAAGAAGGATTCGTCGGATAAAAAGGCGTCTGACAAAAAGAAAAAGCTGGTCGATGTAACACTTAACAGAACAGTTGATGGGAATACGATTAAAGTTAACTATAAAGGCGGAGTCAAAACTGTTCGTTATTTACTTGTTGACACGCCTAAAACTAAGAACCCAAACTCTTGCGTACAACCATATGGTGAGGATGCTTCAGCAAGAAACAAACAGCTGGTTAACAAGGGAAAACTTCAACTGGAGTTTGATAAAGGAGATCGTACAGACAAGTATGGGAGAATGCTGGCTTACGTTTATGCAGATGGCAAATCAGTACAAGAAACACTGCTTAAAGAAGGATTAGCACGAGTAGCTTATGTATATGAGCCAAACACGAAGTATTTAGACACGTATAAGAAAGATGAGCAAGCTGCGAAAGATAAAGACTTGAAGATTTGGAGTAAGAATGGATATGCGACTGATAAAGGATTTAATGGCTGCGTAACGAAACCGAAGAAATCAGTAAGTGTATCTAAGCCGGCTCAAAAGTCAGTTACAACACACCAATCCGAGACACATAAATCGAACTCGAGCAGTTCAGCATCAAGCAGCTCTTCTAACTCTGCACAAGCCTCCCCTTCTGCTGGAGGAACAGAACACTTTGCAAACTGCACAGAGCTGAGAAAGAAATATCCGCATGGTGTACCAAGCACTCACCCTGCTTATACATCTAAAATGGATCGCGATAATGACAACTTTGCATGTGAGAAGAATTAATTATTTTGAAGTCCTCTGAGGCTTCTTTTTTATTTGGGTATTTTCTTAGCATGTGAGGGAGCTCTGCGGCCCCCGTTTCACTGTTTAATATCAGGACATTCAGATGAAACTGATTTGAAAAATTGTTGCAAATTCTTATCTGCCACTAATGAATTGCGTTGACATTTCAAGAAATGAACAAAATAAAAACCCTGTTAATTACAGCGGCGTTTAATTAAAAAATGAACACGATTAGAATAGATATTCAAACAATACAATCCTTACAATATATTACGTTATTTTCGTATTCAATGTCAGACAGAATATTGTACGAATACTTCTGTTTTTACAGTAAATACAATAAAGAGGAGGTGCTGATTTTTTGGAGTTAAAAAACATCGTTCATTCTTACAACATTACAAATATTTTGGGTTATCTTAGACGCTCTCGTCAGGATATGGAGCGAGAAAAAAGAACAGGCGAAGATACGCTAACAGAACAAAATGAACTCATGAATAAAATACTGAAGTCGATTGAAATCCCCTATGAATTAAAAATGGAAATCGGGTCAGGAGAAAGCATTGAGGGTCGCCCTGTTTTTAAAGAATGTCTTAAAGACCTCGAGGAAGGCAAGTACCAGGCAATTGCTGTTAAAGAAATAACAAGACTCAGCCGCGGGAGCTACAGTGATGCGGGACAAATTGTTAACCTTCTTCAAAGCAAGCGATTGATTATCATTACACCATATAAAGTTTATGACCCTCGAAATCCTGCAGACATGCGTCAGATTCGTTTTGAATTGTTTATGGCCAGAGAAGAATTTGAAATGACCAGAGAGCGTATGACAGGCGCTAAATACACATATGCGGCACAAGGGAAATGGATTTCCGGACTAGCGCCTTATGGATACCGGTTAAACAAAAAAACATCCAAACTAGTCCCAGTCGAAGAAAAAGCAAAAGTCGTTCAATTCATCTTTAACCTCTTTTTAAATGGGTTGAATGGAAAAGATTATAGTTATACAGCGATTGCTTCTCACTTAACAAAATTACAAATACCGACTCCATCAGGAAAAAAGCGCTGGAATCAATACACAATTAAAGCAATTCTGCAAAACGAAGCGTATATCGGAACTGTTAAATATAAGGTTAGAGAAAAAACAAAAGACGGTAAACGAACAATTAGACCTGAAAAGGAACAAATTGTAGTATCGGATGCACATGCCCCTATAATAGATCAAGAACAATTTCAACAATCACAAGAGAAAATTGCAAACAAAGTTCCCCTGCTGCCTAATAAAAACGCATTGGAATTAAGTGAATTGGCAGGCGTATGCACTTGTTCTAAGTGCGGTGAACCATTATCTAAATACGAAACTAGGCGAACGCGAGAAAACAAAAACGGCACGGAAAGTGTATATCACGTTAAATCACTCACTTGCAAAAAGAATAAATGCACTTATGTGAGATATAACGATGTTGAAAATGCCATTCTGGATTACCTCTCTTCTTTAAGCAACTTAGATAATAAGACTTTAACAAAACATATCACTTCAATGATTTCTAAATACGAAGACGTAAATAGTAATGTGAAAACAAAAAAGCAAATGTCTGAACATCTTTCACAAAAAGAACAAGAGTTAAAAAACAAAGAGAATTTTATCTTTGAGAAATATGAGAGCGGCATTTACACTGATGAACTTTTTTTGAAGAGAAAAGCTGTTTTAGATGAAGAATTTAAAGAACTCCAGATTGCTAAGCATGAGCTCAATGGAACCCAAGAAGCGAAATCAGAAATAGACAGTAATACAGTCAGAAACAACATAAATAAGATAATTGATCAATATCACATTGAAACAAGCACAGAGAAAAAGAACGCGCTATTAAGAATAGTCTTCAAAGAAGTTATCGTTACGATGACACAAAAAAGAAAAGGGCCAATTCCGGCTCAGTTTGAAATCACCCCTATCCTGAGGTTTAATTTTTCGCTTTCGATCTCACCGTCACTGATAGTCCCTCACAATACAGTAAATACCTTAAAAAACCGATAAAGCCGTTTCCCCGGTAAACACAATGGGAGCTACGAAGCTGTTGTCCGAGAAGCTGTTTCATCAGGCGAATCATCATGTTCAAAACCGCGGTACGGTATTTTGTTCGGTCCGCTTCGGCAATGTGCTAGGTTCACGCGGTTCCGTTATTCCTATTTTATTTGAGCAGTTGATGGCAGGCGGTCCGCTCACCATTACGGATAAAAACATGACAAGGTTTTTTATGTCGATTGATGATGCCGCATCGCTCACCCTGCAATCTGCGGCGATTACAAAGGGCGGAGAAACGTTTATTTTTAAAATGGAGTCCCTGAGGCTCGAAGAACTGCTTCACGGGTTTGAGGAATATGCGTCCCGGCACGGGCTGCCGCGCCCCGCCGCTGTTGAAGTGGGAAAACGTCCCGGTGAGAAACTTCATGAAGAACTGACCTCTCCTCATGAGACGGAATCTTTATATGAATGGGGCAACCTTTACGCGATATTGCCCGACCCCGCCAAACATCCGGAATTTCGGAAGGTCAATCTCCCCAGATATCAATCCGATCAGGCGCCGCTCATCACAAAAGACACAATCGTAAAGATTATTGAACGATTACATGAAGAAAAAAAAACATAGAAAAAAGGCCTGTCTGATAGGCAGGCCTCATTGCTGAGCTCTATTTTTCAAATAAATGCAGGCAGGCTTCATAGCCCTCTTCCTTCAGCTTGTCTTTCGGAATAAACCGGAGTGCCGCAGAGTTAATGCAATAACGGAGACCGCTTGGCCCCGGGCCGTCATTAAATACGTGGCCTAAGTGGGAATCCGCTGTTTTGCTTCTCACTTCCGTCCGGATCATCCCGTGGCTTGTGTCCAGTTTTTCGTCAACCTCTTCTTCCTCAATCGGTTTTGTAAAACTGGGCCAGCCGCAATGAGAATCGAATTTATCCAGAGAAGTAAACAAGGGCTTTCCCGATACGATATCAACATACAGCCCCTCTTCTTTGTGATCCCAGAATTCATTTTGAAACGGCGGCTCCGTTCCGTTATTTTGTGTGACTTCATATTGCATGCGGTTTAATGATTTGATTTTTTCTTCTTTATTAAAAGCCATCTTATCTGTCCCTCCAATGCTCATCCAGAAAGCCTTGACGTCCGGAACCTACACGGTAGCGCCCGTAGTGATCAGGATTTTTCTTATAAAAGTGCTGATGATAGCCTTCCGCTTCATAAAAAGTCTCAGCCTTCAAGATGTCTGTCACGATCGGCTTTTTAAATATGCCGCTTTCTTCAAGCTGTTTTTTTGAGGCTTCAGCGATTTGTTTTTGTTCATCATTATGGTAATATATCGCCGCCCGATATGAACTTCCGCGGTCTGCAAACTGGCCGCCTGCATCAGTCGGGTCGATCTGCTGCCAAAACAGCTCGACAAGCTTTTCATACGGATAAATGTCAGGTTGAAATGTGATTTGAACGGCTTCTCTGTGTCCGGTCGTTTCACTGCACACTTCTTCGTAAGTCGGATTCTCAGTATGACCTCCTGTATAGCCGGACACCACCTTTTCAATTCCGGGCTGTTCGTCAAACGGCTTCACCATGCACCAAAAACAGCCGCCTGCAAATGTGGCGATTTCTTTTTTTTCTGACATACGGGTGCCCTCCTTTGTTCATACGTGGTATTATTATATTATAGCATGTATAAACAGAATAAAAATAATTCTGCTTTCAGGGGAAGCTAAACGAATGCCACGCTGACTACATATTGGAGGTTCATGATTTGAAAGTAAGGACACAAATGATGTATGATATGGAAGCTTTGCTTCGAAAAGTGTTTAAACAAATCAGAAATGAAGTTAATGAAATTCTAGATAAAGAGCTGTCCAGGAACGAATTCACCATTTTGCGGATTCTCAGTGAACAAGGACCTAAAAAAGTAACGGAATTCGCCCCTATTCTTGAGGTCTCCGCAAGCCACATTACCGCAGTGACCGACGCTTTAGTAGAAAAGGAATGGATCACCCGCATCCGTTCTAAAGAGGACAGGCGAATTATCAGAATCCATATTACGGAAGCCGGGGAGAAAATTGTCGATCATTTCAACCAGAAAAAAACAGAATACTTTTTTAAACGGTTTGACTGCTACTCTGATGAAGAGCTTGCAACGTTAATCAAACTGTTCAGCAAACTAGACAAAAAACGCTGACACGAAAAAACACAAATCCCTGAAAGGATCTGTGTTTTTTTTATGAAAACTTATTGTTTCGGATGATAATAGGAAAATTCAATTTCATCCGTGTCAAGATTGATTTTATCCGCTTTTACATACATGCCGTTGTCTAAAGGCATTTCTGACAGACGGATCTCGATGCTTTTATCCCCGGAATGAACGTGCACAAATGACGGGAGTTCATAAAAGCTGTCCATATAATTCAGCACAAAGCTGATCGGCAGGCTTAATTCGCCTAATGAAAACTTCGTCACTTTCAAAACCACATCTCCGTTCTCCTGTACGGACGGTTCAAATGTGACAACCGCATTAATGGAGGTTGAGAATGCTTTGATTTTACCTGCCACGTGCACATCGTTATTGATGTCCACTTTGTAGTCAAGCTGATTCGATGCCTTCTCTTTTAAGTATGCATTCACAAACCTGGCAAGAGATTCTTTGGAGCTTGTGATATGAAAGCCGTACTCACTTTTTGTCTGATCTTGTATTTTCGCCTGCTCTCCCGGCATAACCAATAATGTCACAATTACCGCGGCGGCAATCACATTGAGTGCGAGAAGAACAAAAAACAGCGATTTCCACTTTTTCATCATTTCACCCTATTCTGCTGGTAACCCTTGTTTTTCAATGATGCCGTATAATCGATCGGCGATGAGTGCATATCCTTTTGCGTTCGGATGAAAATCATCATCCTTTGAAATCCGTCTGCTGCCGCTTTTTTGACTGAACAAGTCTTCAACATTCACCGCGGCGGCGTGGGGATCTTTTTCCAGCTCCTTTGCGGCGATCTTGTTCCAATCCGTCACAACCCCATTAATTTCTTTTAATTCAGGCAGCGTAAACGTGAATGGATTATACATGCTGACATACACCAGCTCTGCGTTTTCATTATATTTGCGGATTTTTGAAACGATCGCCTTGAATCGTTTTTCAAAAGGTTTCTCTTCCTTTTGGAACGGCTGAACCGTCAGCTGCATCATATTCTGGCGGAGCACCTTCATTAAGTCATTGCCGCCGATGGTAAAAAAGATATAGTCGGCGCTCTTTAATGATTTCTGAACTTTTTTATTATCAAGCTTTTCCAGCAGGTCCGACGTTTTGTCGCCCTGCACCGCATAATTTTTAATATCTACCGTTTTCACATGTCCCTTTTTCTTAAGGGACTCCGCTGCCCTGCCGACGTATCCTGAACCGTCAGGATCTCCTACTCCTTCAGTCAATGAATCACCGACCGCAGCTATGACAATATGATCTTTCGTTTTCGGTTCTTCAGCGTCAGAACCGGTGCGCTGGACAGAACATGCTGATAAAAGCAAAGCCAGTCCGGCGATCAATGAGAACATTCGCAGCTTCAATCTGGTTGCTCCTTCCCCGTCTACTAGTGGAAAGTGTAACATGTTTTTTCAGATTTGAAAATGTCTAATCTGCCAGTTTACTTGAGCTCCTCAGCCGCTTTGACATCTGAGAGGATATCATCATACGGAACCTTCTGCACACCGTCATAATCTTTAAGCACCTTGCCGTCAGGTCCGACTAAATAAAAAGAGGTTTGATGTATGACCTGGTCCTCTCCCTCCGGCTTTTTGACGATTGCTTTAAAGCTGTTCAGCGCAAAATCTTCAATGTCCTTTTGGCTGTAACCGGTCAGAAAATCCCAGTTGCGAAGCGAAAGCGGATATTTGGAAGCAAATGCTTTCAGCTGTTTCGGCTTATCATTTTCAGGATCTACACTGAACGACACAATCCGCACGTCCAGGTTCTCAGCCTTCAGTTTTTTTTGCAGTTCGGTCATGTGGGCCGTCATCGGCGGACAGACTGTATTACAATTTGTAAACATAAAGTCGGCAATCCAGACATGCCCCTTCAGGCTTTTCAGTGACACTGTTTTTCCGTCTTGGTTCTGATATGAAAACGGTTCAATCTGATAGTTCAGCGGGTCTTTTATCGTTTTCCCCCCGCAGGCGCACAAGAGCAGCAAACAAAAGACGGCAGCGAAGATTTTCATTTTTTTCATTTCCATTCCCCCCATGGATAAAACGCTTACAGCATTCATCATAAAAAAATTCCCGCACCCTCCCTTATCAAAAGGAAGGCGCTAAGGAATATGCACCGTTATGCGTTATGTTTTAAAATCTCTTGGTTGAAAACGGCCTCGTAATCTTTCCACTTCATACGGCGCTTGACATATTGTCGGAATGAATACACTGTTCTCACACTTTGTGAAGCAAAAACCTCTCTCAAATAAAGCTCAAGGTGCTGATGAATTTGAAAAAAATAATGTTCACCTTCTGTGACAACCGGTATTTCTGTCACTTTTACCTGAATCCCGTCCTGTCGTTTGAACTCTAGGCTTTTGAGTAACAAGATATCAATCCTTCTTTTTCGATTGTTTTCTTTTTATTATATACAATCTGAGAAAGCGTGTCTGTCATTTTGCGCGGCCGTTCTAAAAAAAGTCAGATTAACAGGTGGAACAGATCCTGATCTTTATTCACCTCTACGTAATGAAATCCTTTTTGATTCATCCGGGCAATGAGCGCGCCGTAATCTTCCCGATGCTTGAGCTCAATGCCGACCAATGCGGGACCGCTGCTTTTGTTATTTTTTTTCGTGTATTCAAACCGGGTGATGTCATCATCAGGCCCGAGCACTTCATCAAGGTATTCGCGAAGCGCTCCCGCCCTTTGCGGGAAATTAACGATAAAATAATGCTGCAGCCCCTCGTAAATCATGGAGCGTTCCTTCATCTCCTGCATTCTGCCGATGTCATTATTCCCTCCGCTGACCATGCAGATGACGTTTTTCCCTTTAATCTCTTCCTTGTACAGATCAAGTGCTGACACGGACAATGCACCCGCCGGCTCCGCCACTATGGCGCATTGATTATATAATTCGAGAATCGTGCTGCACACTTTTCCTTCCGGGACAAGCACAACGTCATCGACGACGGTTTCGAGCGTTTGAAAGGTTTCGGCGCCGATTTTTTTTACGGCCGCCCCATCGACAAATTTATCAATTTTCTCAAGTTCAACCACTTGTCCGGCTTTTTTCGATTCAAAATAGGAGGCTGCGCCCTTCGGCTCTACCGCTATGATTTTTGTATCCGGCGAGATGTTTTTCATGTACGTGCCGAGCCCGGACAGGAGTCCTCCTCCCCCTACGCTTGCAAAAAGAAAATGCGGTTCAACGTCAATGTCATTTAAAATTTCGATGGCAGCCGTTCCCTGTCCGGCCATGACATCGGGATCGTCAAACGGATGAATAAACGTGCGGTTTTCTTTTTCACAGCATTCCGCAGAACTCTTATACGCATCATCGAAAGTGTCACCCGTCAATATGATTTCAACAAATTCTTTTCCGAACAGTTCCACTTGGGATACTTTCTGTCTCGGTGTGGTTGACGGCATAAAAATCTTGCCGTGAATGCCGAGGTGTTTGCATGAAAACGCAACCCCCTGCGCATGGTTTCCCGCACTTGCGCATACAATTCCGTTTTCAGTCTGCTCTTTTGAGAGCTGCCTCATTTTATTATAAGCCCCTCTGAGCTTAAATGATCTGACCACCTGCAGGTCTTCTCTTTTCAAATAGATATTGCAGCCATACCTCTCAGAAAGTCTGTCATTCCTCTGCAAAGGCGTATGTATCACAACGTCCTTTACATTTTGGTGCGCTTTTAAAATGTCTTTTACCTGGATGAGAGAGTCTTCTTTAAGCAACGGTTTCATTTACAGAGTCCTTTCTTATTTAAATCCCTATTTAATATGCCATTATAACATGAATATTCAAATAATAAGATAATTATTTTAATTTTGTAAATAAAAATAAATGAACCGATACAAGAGAAAAAGATATTTTCGATCGCATAAACGTGTTATACTTAAACCAATTAGAACCAAAAGGAGCCAATTAATGAATGTAATTGAACAAACTGATCCTTTTTATCAGCTGGCCGGCGAACATCAAACCTTTTTAGAAGCGAAACGATTGGCCTCGCAATTTGCCTTATCTGATTTGCCGGTCTTCATAACAGGTGAAGTCGGAACCGGAAAAAAACAAATGGCCAGAGCGATCCATCATAAATCCCGCAGAAACAGCGAGCTATTTATTACCGTTCACTGCAGCCAAAACGAAGATCGGCTCGAATATGAACTGTTCAGCGCTGAAGGTGCATTAAACAGGGCCCGCCGCGGAACATTATTCTTATATGAAATCGGAGACATGCCGCTCTCGGTACAGACCCGCCTTCTTTCCGAGCTGGACGCCGGGATTTCCGCCCGCATCATTGCAAGCAGCACGGCGGATCTTGGCGATACCGGCGCAGAAAATACGTTCAGCCAAGATTTATTTTACAGGCTTCACGTGTTATGCCTTCCGCTCCCTGCTTTATCTGAACGAAAAAGCGATATACCGCTTCTTTTGCAGCATATGCTGACAGCCACGGGGCAGCATGTTCATATCGATCCGTCCGTTTATCCGCTGTTTGAGCGGCACACCTTTAACGGCAACATCAGAGAACTTCAAAATGCGGCGTACTATATGGCCGCGGCAGCATCCGGCAGCACGATTTATCCCGATGATGTCCCGCTGTATATCAAAAACAGCCAGAAAGCGAAAACAGCTAAGAAAAAAGAAAAACGGCTGACATTGATGGAGAAAGAAGAGTTTTTGTTTATTTTGGAATCAATTAAAGACTTAAATACAAAGGGCGAACCCGCCAGCAGACGGAGCATATCCGAATTAAGCGAAAACAGCACAATGACATTATCGCCCCAGCAGGTCAGAAACAGGCTTGATTACTTAGAAAAGATGAACTATGTGACAAAAGGCCGAGGACGCGCAGGAACAAAAATTACATTAGAAGGGTTAAGCTTTTTGCAGTCACTGCAAAAACAAATCCTTTAAAAAGGAGGACATTTGATTGTTCACAATAAAAGAAGAAATCGCAAATGCCGTCACACACGGAATCGGTGTATTGCTGTCGATTCCGGCGCTTATTTTTCTCATTATCTTCGCGGTGAAATACGGCTCGCCGACAGACATCGTCAGCTTTTCAATCTTTGGCGCTTCAATGCTGCTGCTGTATCTCAGCTCGACTCTTTTGCACAGCATTCAGCATAAAAAAACAAAAGACATTCTTGAAATTGTGGATCATTCCGCGATATACGTATTAATAGCCGGAACATATACGCCATTTTTATTAGGACCCCTTAAAGGGGCACTCGGTCTGACCCTTTTAATTATTGTTTGGTCGCTTGCCATCGGAGGCATCGTGTTTAAAATCTTTTTCGTGAAGCGGTTTATCATTTTTTCAACGCTTGTCTATTTATTGATGGGCTGGCTGATCATCGTCGCCATTAAACCGCTGTACGCTTCGCTGTCAGGCCCCGGTTTCGGCCTTCTTCTTTTCGGCGGCTTATTGTATTCCGCCGGCACAATATTTTATATTTGGAGAAAGGTTCCGTATCATCACGCCATTTGGCACAGTTTTGTTTTAGGCGGCAGCGCCTCGATGTTTTTCTGTATTTTGTTTTATTGCGTCAAAGTTCCCTTTATCTGAAATAAAAAAGCACAGCCTCTCTATAGAGACTGTGCTTTTTTTATGCACGGAGCCGTTTCTGACCGGCCGGATAATAAGCGGGCTTTATATGTAATTCAATGTCAGCCGGCTTCAGCCGTTTCAGTAATCTGCCCCGCAGCAGCCGGTCTGTTCCCGAAGTGCTGACGGGCACAATCGGGAGATCGAAACGAAGTGCCATTTCCTCCGGATTGATTTTGCCGTCTTCAGACAGAATCAGACTTTGCCCTTTTTGCAGACGGACTTCCGCCTCCTGAAACACGGCGTCCCGGCTGTCTCCGTCACAAATCACACCCATCAGCCGCAGCCAATTTCCGAGAAACGGCACCCGGAAAGCTTTCTCGCCAGCGATAAAACCAGCCGGCTCTTCAAGATGTCCCGCAAGCAGCAGAAGATCAGCCGGGCGCAATCTGGGATGCACATACAATACGGGGCCGTCCGGTATCGGCTGATCATGATGAATGCCGATTGCCGATCCCGACACGTCAATGCAGCCTCTCATAAAGGCTTTCGGCCTCTCATACACCAGCCTCATCTGTTTTTGAAAAGAAAGCCGCGGGTCAAGCTCTTTTTGATTGATATATTCCTGAATATTTTTCATGAACATAAATACAACGTACATCACAAGGCAGCCGTAACGAATCAATTCTTGTCCCCCTGCTTAAATCAATTCTTTTTCTCGTATACAAGGTACTCATAATCGTAAGGGTTTTTTTCATCTTTTACTCCCTGTTTGCGGGATGTCAATTCCCATTCAGCTTCATTAAATTCCGGAAAAAAACGGTCTCCTTCAAAGACATGGTGAATTTTTGTCATGTAGAGTCTGTCCGCATAAGGAAAGAGCGCACTGTACAGCTGGGCGCCGCCGATCACAAAGCATTCTTCATCTGCCGGGATCAGCTTGAGCACTTCCTCAGCCGAGTCGGCAGTAATACAGCCCGGGAATAAAGATTCGTCCCGTGAGGTTACAACGATGTTACGCCGGTTCGGAAGCGGGCGTCCGATTGATTCAAACGTTTTCCGCCCCATTACAATGGTGTGACCCGTCGTCACTTTTTTGAAATATGCGAGATCATCGGGAAGGTGCCAAGGCAGATCGTTATCTTTTCCGATCAGCCGGTTTTCATCCATCGCAAAAATAAACGAAATCATACGCTGACAGCTCCTTTTATGTGCGGATGCGGGTCATAATCCTCAATGATAAAGTCTTCAAACGCAAAATCAAAAATAGAATCAACATTTCGCGCAAACCGCAGTTTCGGCAGCGGACGGACATCCCTTGTCAGCTGCAAATTCACCTGCTCCACATGGTTTTGGTAAATGTGGACGTCTCCGAATGTATGAACAAACTCACCCGGTTCAAGCCCCGTCACATGCGCGATCATCATTGTTAAAAGCGCATAAGACGCAATATTAAACGGCACGCCGAGAAAGACATCCGCTGAGCGCTGATAAAGCTGGCACGACAGTTTTCCGTCCGCGACATAAAACTGAAACAGGCAGTGGCAAGGCGGAAGCGCCATATGATCAATTTCGCCGACATTCCAGGCGCTGACGATTAAACGTCTGGAATTCGGGTTTGTCTTGATGTCATGAATCAGCCGGGAGATTTGATCAATGGTCTCGCCGTCCGCTCCGCGCCATGAACGCCATTGAGAGCCGTAAACCGGTCCGAGTTCTCCGTTTTCATCCGCCCATTCGTTCCAGATGCGGACTCCGTTTTCCTGAAGGTAGCGGACATTCGTATCTCCTTTTAAAAACCAAAGCAGCTCATGCGCGATGGATTTAAAATGGAGCTTTTTCGTCGTAAGCATCGGGAAACCTTCCTGAAGGTTAAACCGCATTTGGTAGCCGAACGTGCTGATCGTACCCGTTCCCGTACGGTCTCCTTTTTTTTCTCCGTTTTCTAACACATGACGGCACAAATCTTTATATTGTTTCATTTTTTTCATCCTTTTAAAGTAGTCTTTTAGTAGTGTAACACAATAAAAAATCATTTCTGCAAAATTTCTCAGAAATGATTTTTTTATTTCTTCTCTCTATTACACGCTCATCCAGTCAGGCGGCGTATTGCGGTCCCAGTAAATGCTGCCGAGCTCATGATGTGATTGAAATCCGTCTTCAGCGGTATGGTAATGAAAATTAAACCAGTAGCCGTCTTGCGGAGGATGATCCCGGCGGACGTGGAACCTTAAAAGATCTTCACCCGTCAGCCTGTTATACACATGAAAAATTTTTTCAGTTTTTCCGGCCGACGGTTTGCTGGAAATAACCACATCCTGATACGCTTCATCATCTTGAAACTTGGCCAAATGTCCTGTGATCACATCTTCGATTTTCGGCAGAATTTCACTTCTGTAATCATCTTCAATGACCGGAGAGATTTTGCTGCCGAATTTTAAAAATGATTGATTTTCAGCATCACCGAGAAGCTGCTGCTGATACGATTGAAACAGTAATTCAGGCTCCCGCCCTGCCTTATCTTCTCCCGGCAGGGCGTGTTCATCATAAAAAGCGGTGTAATCATTCTGCTCAAGACTGCTCGACTGTCCTGAAGGCTTGTCTGTCATCAAAGCAGCCGGAGGAGACACGAGTCCGAACGTTACAATGGTAAACAGAACCACAAGGGTCTTTTTCATCCACAATTTCATGACAGATTGTTCCCCTCTGTTTTATTGTCCTCTTTTCCTTTATTTTAGCATAGATGAAAGCGCGGCGTCATGTCCGGCAGCGTATTATCATGCAATATGGGAAATTGGTAACTGTGACCGAGCGGATAAACCGCTTACAATAAGAAGGAGAAAAAGGAGGGGATGAGATGATTAACGCTTTATTTGCGACTGTATCACTTCTCACGCTGCTTTATTTTGTCGTTATGGAAATCACTGATTAACGAAAAAGAAGCCCATGATATCATGAGCTCACATGGATGACACCAAAGTGGAAAAGCGCCGTCTTTCTTTTCAGCACCTTGAAGCCGTATCGTTCAAACCGCGGGCTTTTCCAATGGTCTTTAAGCACTACGCATTTTTTCGCCGCCCGGACGGCTTGCGTGATGCACTCTTCGTTAAAACCCTCTTCTGCCAGCGCGCGGAGCGGTGCAATGCCGTCTGACGTTTCAACAGGTTCGTGAAACATCGGGTCAAAATAAATGACATCTACCGATGAATCAGGAAGCTCCCGCAAATAATCGGCGCAGTCGGCATGTTTGACCTGAATGCGTTTCATGGCGGTTTGGAGCTGCTCCATTCCGGTTTCCCACGTTTGAAGTCCTGTTTCTACAAGCAATGAGACAAGCTTGTTTTTCTCCAGGCCGATGACTTGTCCGCTTTTTCCGACTGCCAGGCTTGCCAAAATCGCATCGGATGCCAGGCCGAGCGTACAATCTAAAAAGGAATCCCCTTCGCGTAATCCGGCTGCTTTTAACAACGGCTCGGCTTCACCTCTCAAAAACCGCTTTGCGCGGAACATCGCTGTATTCGGGTGAAAAAAGAACTTCTCCCCTTGCTTCGTGTAAAGTTCGAACCGTTCCTTTCCGATGACTAAAAGATCGCCAGCCGCTCGTTCCAGCATTTTTTCAATGGGCTGTTTATTGCGGCTGCAGTAAGTGTCACCCAGCTTGACACTGAGTGACTGCGCTGTGTGTATCGTATATTCGCTTGGTCTGTAACTCGTTGTGATCATTTTTTTCTCCAAAAAGAAAATGCCCGGAATTCGGGCATTTCAGCAGTGCGCATCGAAGGCATCCGTCAGATTTTTCATAATTTCCTCCATGTCATGCCCTTCGATTTCGTGGCGGGGAATAAAATGAACGACCTCTTTCCCTTTTAACAGCGCCATTGAAGGCGAGGAAGGTTCCTGCCCCGTAAAATATTCACGCATTTTTGCAGTTGCGTCTTTATCTTGACCGGCAAATACGGTAACCGTATGATCAGGCGCTTTTTCATGCTGTAAAACAGCCTGAGTCGCAGCCGGACGGGCAAGACCGGCAGCACAGCCGCACACGGAGTTGACAACGACCAATGTCGTGCCCTCTGCCTGTTCCATAAAGCTTTCTACTTCTTCAGCAGTCGTTAATTCCTGAAAACCCGCACCCGTCAGCTCACGGCGCATCGGCACGACCAGCTGGCGCATATATTCTTCATAAGCCATTGACATAAAAAAGCCCCCTCTAAAATCCTTATATGAAGTCAAGGATACTATAGAGGGGGCCGGAATTCAATTGTTCAGGCCTCTGTTTTATATTTTCATGATTCCGCCTGTATTGGCGCTTGTTACGAGTTTGGAATACCGGGCTAGATATCCTGTTTTTACTTTCGGCTCGAAGCCTTTCCATTCGGCCTTGCGTTTTTCCCATTCTTCTTCAGGCACTTGTACGTCCAAAATCCGTTTTTCTATGTCAACGATGACATGGTCGCCGTTTTCTACGAATGCGAGCGGGCCGCCTTCAGCCGCTTCAGGCGATACGTGCCCGATTGAAAGACCCCGGGACGCTCCTGAAAAACGCCCGTCTGTAATAAGCGCCACTTTCGGGCCAAGCCCCATTCCGACAATCTGAGACGTCGGAGCAAGCATTTCCGGCATGCCCGGGCCGCCCTTTGGCCCTTCATAACGGATAATGACAACATCTCCTTCTTTTACTTTGCGGTTTATAATGCCTTCAAGCGCGGCTTCCTGGGAATCAAAGACGACAGCGGGCCCTTCATGTCTTGTAATCCCGTCCTGTACGCCGCCTGTTTTGATAATGGCGCCGTCCGGAGCCAGATTCCCAAATAGGACGGCCAAACCGCCTTTTTCGGTAAACGGATTGTCAATCGGATGAATCACGTCATAATCCTTTACTTCATGACCCTCAATTGTTTCTCCGAGTGTGCGGCCTGTTACAGTCAGCGCGTCAAGATGAAGCGCTCCTTCTTTTTTCGCCAATTCATTAAGGGCCGCCGAGACTCCGCCCGCTTCGTGCAGATCCTCAATGAAGACGTCCGAGGCCGGCGCCAATTTCGATATGTGAGGCACTCGTTCAGCCACTTCGTTAATGCGTTCTAAAGAGTACTCAACCCCAGCTTCATTGGCAAGCGCAAGCGTATGAAGCACTGTGTTGGTTGAGCCGCCGAGAGCCATGTCTAACGCAAATGCGTTGTCAATCGCTTTTTCGGTGACGATATCGCGCGGCTTAATGTCTTTTTTGATGGTCTCCATTAATTGGGCCGCTGATTTTCTCACAAACTCTCTTCTCTCCGGTGAAGTTGCTAGAATTGTTCCGTTGCCCGGAAGCGCCAGGCCGAGCGCTTCAGACAGACAGTTCATGGAGTTTGCCGTAAACATGCCCGAACAAGATCCGCACGTCGGGCAGCCGAACTGTTCCAGCTCCTGCAGGTCGCTTTCACCGATTTTCCCGGCTTGATATGCGCCGACGCCTTCAAATACTGAAGAAAGCGAAATTTTGCGGCCGTCGCTTGTGCGGCCGGCTGCCATCGGCCCCCCGCTGACAAAAATGGTCGGAATATTAATCCGCATAGCCGCCATCAGCATTCCCGGCGTAATTTTGTCGCAGTTCGGAATGCAGACCATTCCGTCAAACCAGTGCGCCGAGACGACCGTTTCAACTGAATCGGCAATGATTTCGCGGCTCGGCAGCGAATATCTCATGCCGATATGCCCCATCGCGATTCCGTCATCTACTCCGATCGTGTTAAATTCAAAAGGCACACCGCCCGCTTCCCTGATTGCTTCTTTTACGATTTTTCCAAATTCCTGCAGGTGAACATGCCCGGGAACGATATCGATGTATGAATTACAGACCGCGATAAACGGTTTGCCGAAGTCTTCTTCTTTTACGCCGGCAGCGCGAAGAAGGCTGCGGTGCGGCGCTCTGTCAATTCCCTGTGTGATCATGTTGCTGCGTAATTCTGCCATGGTGATCCCCCTACTGTTTTTAGACTGTGCATTATTTTTAAAATTTTCAGTTTATTCTAGGGCGTGTTCTGCAAATTTTACAGTGTCTTTGCCCTGTCTCGCTTTTCTATTCTTTCTGTATTTCGATAAAAACCCTCCAACAATTAATATTGTACTTACTATATAGAGTTTTGAATCATTTTTCAACAATATTCTAAATAATTTTTATAAAAAGTGAATTCAAATAAAAAAGGTGCATGGCGCACCTTTTTGTTATAACTGTTCTTTTTTTCTGCTTTCAGTCATCTGTTTCCAGACTGAACCTTTCGCCTCTTCTCCGTGCTCAATCCGTTCAATCGCCATTTTGACTTGCAGGCTGACTTCGAATTCCGGATCGTCTTCCGCCGCTTTTAATGCTTCCAGCGCGCTTTCATCGCCGACTTCATATAAAAACATGGCCGCGCGCCAGCGCACAAGCTTACTTGAGTCACTGAGCGATTTCATCATGGCCGGGATGGCGCTCGCATCGCCGAGATCCGACAGACAGTCACCCGCCGTCCTTCTGACCGTCACCGTTTTGTCTTCAAGCGCTTTGTATAACAGCGGAAGCACAGACGGTTTTTCGATCATTCCCAAATAAACGACGGCTTGTCTTCTGATCGAAGTCTTCGGATCATGCAGCGCCTTTTCCAATACTGGTAAATCGTCTTCATCCGGATCCATTTGCTCAAGATGGGCATAGCGCTGTTTCCAGTCTTCATCATCAAGCATCTCCAATGTCACTTTATAAGCTTTCCGCTGCACTGCCGGTTTGGCCTCACCCTTTTGCTGTGCGGCTGCTTCTGTCAGACGTTTGAGCCGCTCATCACTGTAGGCGGCCTGAAGCTCTTCTGTGACATCGTGTCCGATTTCGGTAAAATCCCCGAAGCGCACGCCTTGTTCTTTCCAAGCCCGCTCAAATACAACATTTGAAGCTTCGGAACGCAGCTTTAAGATGGCTTCTTGGAAACGTTCCGGAAGGCCGAAGCGCTCTTCACGTTCGCCGTCCGTCAATTTGACCTGCATCGGGATTCCGCTGAACATTTGTACGAAAACCTTCACTTCACCGAACGATTCCTGTTCAGAACGGCTCTCAGACTGCTCCGTATGTTCCATTCCGAAGGCGGAACGGACCTGAGGCAGAATTTCCTTCCAGTCAAAACGGGCGTTTCTCTCCACAGCCAGGAAATCGGCAACGTGATAAACGCCCTTTACTCCTTCAATGTTTAAAATATCACGTACGACAGCCGGAGCATTATCTGCCTGATCGGGCTTGTAATTGTTGCTTTTCCCTGCCGAAAGCTCTTCAGTCAAAATCACTTTCATCGTGTTCGGACTCGGCGTCGGTTCTATTGATTTAATCTTCATATTGGTCCTCCTATGCGCAATCTGACACTTATTCTAACATAGTCGGCACAAGCGTTCTATTGCGCCGCTTAGCTTTTGCAAATCCCGGCCTCTTTTTGGATACGGGCGGCGAACTGCAAAAGAAATTGATGCCGCTCCTCTGCTAAACCGGCCCCCGCTTTTGTATTCATTAAGCCTTTAAGCTTGATTAATTTATCCTCTATATGGGCCAGCACACTTGTTTGAGTTCCGTACATCGGATGACCCTTCGCCCCGGCAAACATAAAAGCCCTGCCGATGCCCGCTGCGCCGATCGCATCAAGCATGTCTGCATCCTGAACAACTTTCCCCTCCAATGAAAGCGGCCGCTTTTTCAGCAGTTCCCTGTGTCTGAATGACATTCTCGTGATAATATCCGTGATCTCCTGAATGGAGCCAGCCGCGATGTTGAAAGCAGCCAGCCGTTCTGTCACTTCGCCTGCCGTCAGCCTTTCGCTTTTTTCGAGCTTGGCGTCAATCAGATCATGAACCAGCGCGGCCGTCTCAGTGATAAATAAGTCGGCGCCTTCTTCTTTTGCCATATAAACAGAAAGTGTTGCGACCCGGGAAATATGAAGCCAGTCATGGCCCGTTCGTTCATTGATAAGCTTTTCTCTGACCCAATTCCTGACGCTTTCCAGCTGCTCTTTTTCGTTCACCGTATCACCTCTTATCGGGCCAAAAGCCTCTGCACCGTATCTTCAAGCTCTTTTGGGTTGACGTTCGGTGAAAAACGCCCGGTGACTTCACCGTTTCGGTCCACGATAAACTTAGTGAAATTCCATTTGACCGCTTTTGTACCGAGCATCCCCTTCGCCTGTTCCGTCAGATATGTGAAGAGAGGATGAGCGTCTGCTCCATTGACATCGACTTTTGCAAACATCGGGAATGTGACTCCGTAGTTTTTCACACAGAACTCTTGAATTTCCGCTTCGTTTCCAGGTTCTTGGTTCATGAATTGGTTGCAGGGAAATCCCAATATTTCAAGACCTTCCTCCCGATATGTATCATAGAGCTCCTGAAGCTGCTTGAGCTGGGATGTGAACCCGCATTTGCTTGCTGTATTCACAATGATCATCACCTTACCTCTGTAAGCCGATAGCGTCATGTCTTCGCCTGTTATGGCCCGTACGTTTATATCGTAAATTGTCATCTGCGGCCCTCCTTTTTACATTCTTCATTTATTTTACCTGTTTTACACTGCAAAACAAACGGTAACCGCTTTTTCCTTCCACTTAACGGAAAACGTTTTTTTCGAGGAACCAAACGGCTGTTTACCCGTCATAATAAAGAGCCGCTCCGAATTTATGCCCATTTGCCGCTTTTATCCCTGTCATTATGCGTTAAATGCGGTTTATTACGCCGGGATGGATTGAAAAATGGCTTAAAAATTTCTATAATGAAGAAAATTAACGGGGAATAACGGAGGTGGCATGTTGCCTATTAATATACCAAATCACCTGCCCGCTAAGCAGGTGCTTGAAAGTGAACACATCTTTGTAATGGATGAAAGCCGGGCTTTTCATCAGGATATCCGGCCGCAGAAGATCGTGATTTTAAATCTGATGCCGAAAAAAATCCAAACGGAAACCCAGCTCCTCAGGATGCTTGGGAATTCACCTTTACAAGTTCACTTTACGTTCTTAATTCCGAGCACACATACTCCAAAAAATACGGCAAGGCAGCATCTGGATGAATTTTATACGGATTTTTCCAGCATCCGCCACAAACGGTTCGACGGAATGATTATTACCGGGGCTCCGATTGAGCACCTGCCGTTTGAAGATGTTTCTTACTGGGAAGAATTGAAGGAAATCATGGAATGGAGCAAGACGAACGTCACTTCAACCCTCCATATCTGCTGGGGCGCTCAAGCCGGTTTATACTATCATTACGGCATTGAGAAAGTGGAGCTGCCGAAAAAAATCTTCGGTGTGTTTGAGCATACCGTTCTTAAAAAACATGAGAGATTGGTAAGAGGATTTGACGAGCTATACTATGTGCCCCACTCACGGCATACAGATATTAATACGGAGCAGCTGCAATCGGCTTCGGATCTGGATGTGCTCAGCGTTTCAGAGGAAGCGGGGGTCTGTTTAATCGTTTCAAAAGACGAAAAACAGATTTTCTTAACGGGTCATCCGGAATATGATACCGATACGCTACTTCAGGAGTATGAGAGAGACATAGAGAGAAATCTTTCAAACGTAGAAGCTCCTAAGCACTATTTTGCACCCGGCGGGAAAGAACCTGTTAACCGCTGGAAAGCTCATGCAACGTTATTGTTTATGAATTGGCTGAATTATTACGTATATCAGGAAACCCCGTATGAATGGGATTAATTTTTGTTTTGAGTGATACGGTGACAAAAATATGATAAAATACTCTTGATTCAGTATGCGTATAACAAAACTTTAAAATAATGGAACATATCAATTAAATTTAGTTTAAATATGTTGCCGCGCTTATTATAAAATGATGCACTTGTGTTATGTTTATCTATAGACAATAACTCCTTACGATGCATGAAGCTTGCTTGTTGTTGATTACATTGAGGTGAATTTACTTGAATACCAATAAAAAAGTATTAATTTTGACTGCAAATTACGGAAACGGGCATGTTCAAGTGGCCAAAACGCTCTACGAACAGTGTCTGCGTCTCGGCTTAGATGTGACGGTTTCCAATTTGTATCAAGAGTCAAATCCGATTGTTTCAGAGGTTACTCAATACCTTTATTTAAAAAGCTTCTCAATCGGGAAACAGTTTTATCGTTTGTTTTATTACGGAGTTGACAAAATCTATAATAAACGCAAATTCAATATTTATTTTAAAATGGGAAATAAACGTTTAGGCCAGCTCGTCGAAGAGCATAAGCCGGACATTATTATCAATACATTTCCGATGATTGTCGTACCGGAATACAGACGGAGAACCGGAAAAGTGATCCCGACGTTCAACGTTATGACCGATTTCTGCCTTCACAAAATCTGGGTTCATGAAAATGTTGATAAATATTATGTCGCCACAGATTACGTGAAGGAAAAACTGATTGAAATCGGCACTCACCCGAACAACGTAAAGATCACGGGCATTCCCATCAGGCCTCAATTCGAGGAATCGATGCCGAAAGAGCCGATTTATAAAAAATACAATCTCTCTCCCGACAAAAAAGTTCTTCTTATTATGGCGGGAGCGCATGGTGTGCTGAAAAACGTAAAAGAACTGTGCGAAAATCTCGTTCATGACGATCAGGTGCAGGTTGTGGTGGTATGCGGCAAAAACAGCTCGCTGAAAGAATCCCTCAGCAGCTTGGAAGGTGACAATACCGACCGGCTGAAAGTGCTGGGCTATGTAGAAAGAATTGACGAGCTGTTCCGTATTACGGACTGCATGATCACGAAACCGGGCGGCATCACACTGACGGAAGCGACGGCGATCGGAGTACCCGTTATTTTGTACAAACCGGTTCCCGGACAGGAAAAGGAAAACGCCATTTTCTTTGAAGATCGCGGTGCGGCTGTCGTGGTCAACCGCCACGAAGAAATTTTAGAGTCTGTCACCTCCCTTCTTGCGGATGAGGAGAAGCTGAACCGGATGAAGGACAATATTAAAAGCCTTCACCTCCCTAACTCCTCTGAAGTCATTTTGCAGGACATTATAAAAGAATCTGAACTAATGGCCGAAAAGGCGGATATGGCATTATCGTAAGAGAAAAGCACACGGACGATTCGTGTGCTTTTTGTTTTTTTCCGGATAAGCTTTGTCACTGGAAAAATAAAGATAAAAAATAGAGAGCGGCCGCTTGACGCCCGCTCCCATATGGTGTATAGTTGAACCATCATTTAACAACGTAAACATACGTACGGTTGAATGATGACAAAATTTTTTTTAGCACGAAGGTGCTACAGTACTAGGAGGAATTAAGCAATATGCAAAACGGTAAAGTAAAATGGTTCAATAACGAAAAAGGATTCGGCTTCATCGAAGTTGAAGGCGGAGACGACGTATTTGTTCACTTCACTGCTATCGAAGGAGACGGATACAAATCATTAGAAGAAGGACAAGAAGTTTCTTTTGAAATTGTCGAAGGTAATCGTGGACCTCAAGCTTCTAATGTTGTAAAACTCTAAACTCAATACATGTTGATCAGATGACACAAATAGAGGAGAGGCGTATGCCTCTCCTATTTGATTGCCGTCTGAATCTCAATTGCGACAAGATTCTGCTTGCAGCGCTGCTCGATTTCTTCAATTTGTTTCTCCATTGACGGCATTCCTTTTTTCGCCATTTCCGCTAAACTTCCCAAATCACCGTATATTTCTTTAAATGTCTGCTGAAGGATTGTTTTTAAATCATTATCATTCACGGCTGGTTTTTCCCTTCTCTCCCAAGATACCCTGAATAATAGTAATTAAGCCCTAATTAATCAGGTTCAATAGTTATATCGGCTCATTTTATATATTTTTTCTATTTTCCGTACATATTTCTAAAAAAAATCTCCAAACTATTTGCGGAGGTGTTTTTTAATGGACTCTGAATTTTTTCCAAACGGACTGACGGATAAACGCCAGCTTGAATTAGCGGTAGAAACGGCCCAGAAAACAACGGGAGCGGCTACCCGGGGCCAAAATTCAACTTTGGTGGAATCTGCTTACCAGGCGATTCAGGATGCCAGAACGATGTCACAATCCAGTGAACTGCAAGCTCTCGACCAGGATTTTCTGCAAAAGCAGCGAATGCTTCTCGACGATTGCCAGCATCAGCTCGATGAATTCGAAAAATAAAACCGCAGAAACTGCGGTTTTATTTTTTATTGATTTGTCAGCACCTTGCCGTAGGCTTTCAGCTTCTCCCCCACCGTGCATTGGTTGATGCAGAAAGAATGAGCGTGCGTTTTTCCAAACTCTTTGCGAAAATGCTTTTTTACGAAACAGTCTTTGCAATATTCATCCTGAAGCTCAGTCAATTCTTTATAAATGCTTTTTTTATCCAATATCAGTCATCTCCGTTACCTTCTAATGTTATGCGGCTTTCAATCTGCCGGTCCGAGAGAATTTTTCTGGCAAGGTCATCCGCTTCTTGATTTTCCTTTCGGTTTACGGCTTCATATGTCGGTGTCAGCTTTAAGGATTCGACCAGCGCTTCAATTTTATCCAGCCATTCGTTTTGCGTTTCATCATAACACGGCCAGCTGCCGTCAAGCTGATGCAAAACGACGAGGGAATCCCCTCTTATCGTGATTGAATTTCTGCTTGCGCCAAGTTCCTGCACTTCCTTAAGGGCTTCGTACAAAGCGGCATATTCCGCCTCATTGTTCGTCTGAAGCGTTAAGCTTTTGTTTTTCCGTATGCGGTGCCGCTTGCCGCCGAGAGAATAATACACGACAATTCCGAGTCCGGCGCGTCCGCTTGTTTTGTCAAAGCCGCCGTCGAAATACACTGTAATGTCGTCAGGTTCGTGCGCAAGCTCTTCAGTAAGCTTTTCTAATTCTTTAAGCGTCCAGCTCGCGCCTTTTTCATCCTCAAAATAAATGTCTTTTATATAAGGAAAGCGGCTGACTTCTCTTGCAAGCATGCGCGCTTTCGGAACGGTCAGCCAATCTTCGGAAAAAAACGCGACAGGGCCTGTTCCTTTTGCTTCTATTTCGATATACGGCTTAAGATTCATTGAAATCACCTTACCATTCATTAGTTGACGGGCGTGTGCTATAATCAAACCATTCTCAAATTGAAAGGAAGTCAGCAGGTTTTGTTTAACGATGTGTTATGGATATTATTTGCGGTCATTCATTTTATCATTGTTCTTCTGTTTTATAAAGGATTTGGCAAAACGGGCCTATTCGTATGGATCGGTTTCGCCACGGTGTGCGCCAACTTGCAGGTTGTCAAAACAGTCGAGCTGTTCGGGCTTACGGCGACACTGGGAAATATCATGTACGGCACCGTTTTCTTCGCAACGGATGTGCTGAATGAAAAATACGGTCCCAGGGAAGCGCGCAAAGCCGTCTGGCTCGGGTTTTCCACTCTGCTCGCTTTGACATGCGCCATGCAGGGGGCTCTTTTATATAAACCGGCTGCGTCAGATATCGCACAGCCGGCCCTTGAGACGATTTTCGGTTTTCTGCCGCGTGTTGCGCTCGGAAGCCTCTTGGCTTTTATTTTCAGCCAAACGATAGATGTTTATGTATATTCAGCCATTCGGAGAATCTTTCCTTCAGACAGGCTTCTTTGGCTCAGAAACAGCGGAAGCACGGCGCTCAGCCAACTGCTGGATACATTTATCTTCACTGCCGTGGCCTTTATCGGCGTTTATTCCGCGGGAGTATGGTTCAGCATCTTCATTTCAACTTACCTGATTAAATTTGCGGTATCACTCATTTCTGTCCCTTATGCGTATGCGGCAAAACGAATGACACCGAATGGAGAGTGACGGATGATGCCCGCTGAAATTTATGTAGACGGTGCAAGCGCCGGAAACCCGGGCCCGTCCGGTATCGGTATTTTTATTAAACATGACGGGAAAACAGAATCTTTCTCAATTCCGATCGGCGACCATTCAAATCAGGAAGCTGAATTTCTCGCTTTAATTGAAGGAATGAAGCTGTGTGCCGCCCGCGGATTTGAGTCCGTGTCATTCCGGACGGATTCGGATATCGTGGAGCGGGCCGCAGATCTTGAAGCGGTTAAAAACAAGGCTTTCCAGCCGTTTGTTGACGAAATCATCCGCTTAAAGGCCGGATTTCCATTGTTTTTCATTAAGTGGATTCCCGGCAGACAAAACCAAACAGCCGATCAGCTCGCAAAAAAAGCGATTCGGCTGAATAAATAACCGGAATGAAATTGCGTCTCACTGTTCATCCTACAAATGAGGTGAACAGCTATGAGAAAAGAAAATAAAGGCCGGCTGACCGGGAGCGTGAATCCTCAGGGAAATATGGAAGGAAATGCGCACAAAGACCCGAAATCAGCCCTTGAAAACAACGCAAAAAAAAGCAATACAAAACGCTAGAGGGATCAGCTGATCTCTCTGGCGTTCAGCTTTTCGAGCATCCTTTCAATTCCTTTTATCTGATGACGTCTGAGCATGAATGCCGCCTCTTCCATCTTCAATGAAAAAAGCGCTTCTTCAAGCGTACAGACTAACGGCACCTCGCAATGTATTTCAGCAAGCTGCCTTGACAGCTCCAATTCTTTCAAGCTTTGCTGAATTTTCGTTTGCTGGCCCTTCGGCAAGAGAGCGAGGCTTTCTAATAAGCGGTCTATGTTTTGATATTCACGGATCAACTTGTACGCCGTTTTTTCCCCGATCCCTTTAACGCCGGGATAGTTATCGCTCGTGTCTCCCATCAGCGCCTTAATGTCAATCAGCGCTTTTGGCGGAACTCCCGTTTCTTCTCTGAATATCTCATCTGTATATACCTTATAATTGCCGATACCCTTTTGCAGCAGCGCTACTTGAACTTGATGATTCAGCAATTGAAGCAGATCTTTATCACCCGTTACAATCGTAATTTCCGCTTCTCCGGAAAATAGGGCAGAAAGCGTACCGATACAGTCATCCGCCTCATAGCCTTTTATGCCGATGTTTAAAAAACCGAGCTCTCGCGCTGCTTCTTTCGCTAAATCAAATTGCGGAATCAGCTCAAGCGGCGGTTCGCTTCTGTTGGCCTTATAATCTTGAAACAAATCATTGCGGTACGTTTTGCTTCCCATATCCCAGCAGCAGACGACATGTGTGGGCTGAAACGTATCAACCGCCGTAATGAGATGCTTTAAAAAACCGTTGACGCCGTTTGTCGGGATTCCGTTTTCATTTATCATAAAATTGCGATGAACGGCCGTCGCGAAAAACGAGCGGAACAAAAGCGCCATGCCGTCAACGAGCAGTAATTTATTATTCATATATCGAAACTCCTTTTTATTCAATGTTCCTATTTTACCAAAGAAGGCGGTAAAAAAACAGCATCCCCCCATTTGGAAGATGCTGCCGTCACGTTTACTCACCGTGTCTTTTATTGCTTGCCATCAGCTTTTCAGCTTCACGGCCGGCATAAGAATCAAATTTCTGTCCGAAGCCGTTTTTCTTTTTGGCATTGTTATTCTGCTGAGCATTTCTGTTTCCCAGTTTTGTTCTGCCCATGGTCATATCCCCCTTTAGAGAAGATAAGGATAGTATGTACAGCAAGCGCTGATGACACACGCGGCAGGTTCATCCATTACTGTCTGCTGACGAATTCTTTCACCATCTCTTCACTTACGAATCGTCTTTGCGGCACGATGCCCTTTTTCGCCAGCTGGTTCATTTTTGCGGTAATGCCATTGATGGCATCTGTCGTGAACGGTTCATTCTGTCTGCATTTTACAATGGCTTCTTCAATGGCCTGTTCACGCTGATAGTCAAGCTGTACAAATGTTTTGACGTGCTGATGCTGTTTTGCGGAATGTGCTGAAATTGCTTTATGGACTTCTGACATAAAAGGTTTCATCTCGCTTTTTTCATTTTAGTCTACCACGACTGTTATCTGCCCGCCAACCGGATTTTTAAATTTTCAGCATTTCATCTTTCTTTTTCCATGCTTTTTCGGCTTCGTAAAGGTGTTCAATTTCCCTTGCACTCGTATTTTCCGCAAGGCCTTGTAAATAAGTGTCCCGCTGCTCGCGGATCTGGGACAGGCTTTTATCCGCCATGTCTTCTTGCAGACGGCGCACCTGCTCAGTATATCGCTCTGAAAGGCTTTCTTTCTCCTGCTCAAGCCACTTTTCTGTCACTTTTTGCAGGCTGAGCCTGAGCCCTTCTACAAACGCTGCTTTTCCGTTCTGTTCAAAAAACTGCTTCGGCGATTTAACTTCTTTTATGTGATGTGTGAATGCCGAGACGTCAATGACCGGAGCGACTTCTTTCAGCTGAACCGCAAATTCGTTTTCGGCGCTCACATAAATGGAGAAATCTCCGTCTTCCATAAGCTTCTTCTGACAGTTTTCCATCCATTCCTCAGTCATATGGCGCTCAATAAAACCGGTCATCCGGATATCGAGCGTTTTCAGCTCTTGAATATATTCAAAACGGAATTCCTTGAGCGCCTCATTCAGCGCCGCTGCTATATTTTGTTTCCAATCGCCGTTTTGAAGGCCCGGATGGAAGGCGGTTTTCAGCATATCATTCGCATAAAACGTCAGGCGATGTTTAATGTGATAGAGCTGTTCTTCCGTATCTTTCATCACTTTTCGAATGATGACCTCAGACGTACGGCGCTTTGAAATGTCAGCGAGAGCTTTTTCATAGGAAGACTCCAGACGCTGTTTCTTTTTCTCTTTTTCTTCTGCCGACTGGTGAAGAGATTCGTGAAGCTGTTCCACCATATCGCACAATTTGTCCGCCTCTGTTTTCAGCTGGGCGCAGCTGGCCCTCATTACATCTTCCTCAATAAAGTGCTCAAGTCCGGTTCTTACATCAGAGAACCTGTTATAAAAAGCTGCTTTTTTACCCGCAAGCTCTTCTTTACTTGAGACATGATATAATTTCGGCCGGTTAATTCCCTCTTTTGAGAGTTCTGAGCGGACATAGTCTTTGACGGTTTCCAGCTCGCTTTCGGTTTTGGCCAGATCGGCGGCGTTAATGACAAAAAACATTTTATCCATGCCGAATGATTCTTTGACTAGGCCGAGTTTCTTCAGAAAAGACCTGTCTCCTTTTGAAAAAGAATGCTGATAGTACGTCATATAAAAGAACGCGTCAGCATCTTTTATATATTGAAAGGCAAGTTCCGTATGGCGCTTGTTTATACTGCTTGCTCCCGGCGTATCAACAATGGTGATGCCTTTTTGCGTGAGAGGCGAATCATAATACACGGTGACTTCTTTTACGCAGCAGGCCGTTTTTTCTTCGGCTGCATACGGTTTTAAATCTTCAACCGGCACCGTCAGTGTCAGCCTTTGACGGATCTGTTCTTCGTACGTATCAAACGCCTGCAGCATCGTCTGAATCACCGGGATAAGTTCATCCGGAACTTTTCCCTTTTTAATGGCATAATTCCATCTCTCTTTCAGTGAACGCCCTTTTAAATCAGCATCTTTCAGCTCAGTCAGCTGAAGCATTTCAGCGTCCAGCTCCTCCTCCGTTTTAAAAACGATCTCCGCAGATTTATGCGGTTTGCCGTCTTGCGGTTTCGTTATTTTGTTGATCGTAGCCGTTGTGGGCGTCGGTGATGACGGAAGCACGTATTCACCGACAAGCGCATTTGCAAATGATGATTTACCGGAACTGAATCCGCCGAATAACGCCAAGGTAAACTGGCGGTTTTCAAGCCGCTCAATCCTGCTTCGAAAGGCTTCTGCCTGTTTTCCTAATATGCTCGAGGATTCAAGAATCCCGGCAAGCTCATAGAACCGATCAGTCTGCTCTTTTATAGGAAGTTCCTTCATCGCATTTTTTTCGGGCTTGCTTACTTTATGCTGTACAGCCTCTTTTGGTTTCTTTTGGACGGGCGCTTTTGCAAGGCGTTTTTTTCGCGTATACCAGTCGCCGCTTCCCGTATCACAGGTCAATTCTTCTTCCCACAAAGCGCGGACTCGGGCTGCTTTTTCCGAGGCATTGCGTTCTTCTTTTGCCGATTGCGCGAGCTCATCCCTTATTTTCTTTTCTTTTTCGAGCCGGTTTTTCAAGTTCTCAATGAGCGGTCCGTTTTTTGTCTGAACATAAGCGGTCAGCTCCTCAATGAGTTCCGTTGTCTGTCTTTTGGCTTCCCTTCTGATCATTTCAGCGAGGTCTTTCGTATAAGTTAATACGTATTCAGATGAAAAGGCCGCTCCCTGCTTAAGGGCCTGAGCGATGATATCATCAGAAAGCGGTGTGCGGTACGCCTGGATTTTCTTGATCAGTTCGTCCGAATCCGCTTCATACCGCTTGGCCGCTTTCGTAAATGTGTCGATAATATGCCAATCCGCTTCCCCTTCCGTTCTTTTTTTAATATCGGCAAAAAATTCAGCATGCCTTCTTTCTTTCTCCTGAGCCGTTTTCGCTTTTGAAAAGAATAATCCGGTTTTAAATGAGGGCTGCTGTGATTCAATATAAGCAGATGCAAGCTCCCTCATCTCAAAGGGTGTCAGATTAGCGTTTTGCAATATGTTCTGCACGTCTTTTCTGATGTCTTTCTCTGCTGTATCAGCCTGTTGAACGGCTTTTTTAAGCTCATTTTCAACAGAACGGACAAGTGCTTCTTGTTTGTCAAACTGCTCTCCGCTGCCGTTTTTATCATCTTTTACGAGCATCTCTGTATGCTCTTTGACTAAGTGTGCAACTTTTCTCTCCGTTAAGGACCATAAATTTGTTTTTGCCTGCTGTTTCAGCTTTTGCAGATGTTTTTTCAGCTGTTCCATGCCGTTTAAAGGATGGTCAGGCTCAGTGACAGACGTAAAGAAAAGCGATTCTTTCGGTATTCCCGCGCTTTCAAGCATGTCTTCCACCTGCCTGCGGTACTCTTCAAACTTCGTTTCAGTTTCATCATGTCTGTCAATTTGGTTGACGATCAGAAATAAATTTGGAATACGGTCTTTGATGGAGCTGAGAAACAGCATATTTTCTTCTGAATGAACGTGATTATAATGAACGACGTAAAATAAAGCGTCAGCCTGATGGAGAACCGAAGCCGCAGATAAAAAATGCGCTTCGTCCGTCGAATCAATTCCCGGTGTGTCGATGTAGGCCGCATAAGGCTCTGACTCCTTAAAGCCGGCATAGACTTCCACCGTCTCAATTTGCTCACCATCCTTACAGAGTTGCTGCACTTGTTCTTTATCGTAACTTCCTTTGATCTCTGCATAAGCCCCGTCCGTCGTATGAAGCACGACTTTATCTTCACCGTGCCGGATGACAACGAGGTTGGCGCTTGTAGGAATCGGGCTTGTCGGCAGTATGTCTTCACCGAGCAATGTGTTTAATAAAGAGGACTTTCCGGCCGAATAATGCCCGGTAAACGCGATATAAACCTCTTCATCAGCCGCTTTTTTCATAATGGCCGCGAGCTGATCGGCCCGTTTTTTATCCTGATGATCCAAAAATTGTGCGTATAAGGCACCCGTTCTGCTGAAAATCTCCCTGTTATGGCGTTCTTCTTCTGTCATGTGTCTTTACCCCTTTGTGTCTGTCGCATCAAATGACGTTTTCATTTTTAGAAAGCTCTGAAAAAAACCTCTCCCCCATTTTACACAAGAATGGCTCACTTTTCTTCAGGAAACGCAAAAAAGCCGCCGATATCGGCAGCTGATAAAGAAAAAACACCCGCGGCAGGAAAAACCGCAGATGTTTAAGAAGACATCGATTTATTCGAAACTTTTTTCAATACGAAACCAATTAAAACACTGTATGTACAAACGGCTGCAAATAAAAATAACATTGTCATTTTCGGCACCACCTTGAATGAGAATCATTTTCATATTTACATCTTATCATGAGTGAGAATGATTTTCAATCTCTATTTTGCGGTGTTTTCTTCTAGCGCTTTCTCTTCGGCGCGAATCCTCACGGTGAGCATGCAGGCATTGAGAATCGAAAAGAGAAACAGTGTCCAATAGGCTCCGTATAACAGCGGCAGAAAAATAAATTCTAAGATGACGACCGCGTAGTTCGGGTGCTTCATCCACCTGTACGGCCCCTTTCTGACAAGCTCCGCATCCGGCACGACAAGGATTTTCGTATTCCAATACCGCCCTAATGATAATAGCGCCCAATACCTGATCCCCTGTACAAATAAAATAATACATATAATGGCGGCCCACCTTGGAGAAAGCGTTTTTTGAAACGCCGCCACCTCAGCTGTAAGAGAGACAAAAAAGAGCACGTGCATCAGGACGAGAAAGGGATAATGTCCTTCTCCGTATTCGACTGCGCCTTGCTTTTTCACCTTTTGCTCATTACGCCGGGCCACGATCATCTCCGCAATCCGCTGGGCCGCAAGCAGCATGATAAACAGCCAAAACATTAAGAAGCCCCCTTTTCCCAGCTGAACAGCAAAAGCTCAGACGAAAATCCCGGCCCGAGAGCGCCGATCAGCCCTTTTTCGTTTTCTTTCTGCCGCCCGTGGAGCAACTGTTCTTTTATCACATGAAAAATAGTTGCGGAAGACATGTTCCCGTGTTTTTGCAGCACCTTCCGAGATGCCGCAAGCTGACCGGTGTCCATTGAAAGACTCGTTAAATAGGCGTCGATGACCTTTTTCCCGCCTGGATGGGCAAGAAAGGTTTTAATGTCGTGAGGACTGACGCCATATTCAAATAAAAATTCATCAACATTGTCCTTCAGCCACTGTGAAACCAGGGTGGGAATATCTCTTGCAAAAATGACTTGAAAACCGCTGTCGGTGAATTCCCAGCCCATCACATCTTCCGCATCCGGCATCATCACCGATTGAGTGGCGAATATCCGCGGAAGAAGCGGCTGTTTGACGTCGTTTCGGTTCGCCTTTTCTCCTCCGATTAGTACTGCGGCAATTCCGTCCGCAAACAGGGAAGTTCCGATTAAGTTGCTTTTTGACTTGTCGTTCGGCTGAAACGTTAAGCTGCAGAGTTCAGCCGCGATGACAAGCACGTATGCTTCAGGATACGCGCGGCAGTATTCGTACGCCCTGGACAGGCCGGCCGCTCCGCCCGCGCATCCTAAACCCCAGATCGGTATCCGTTTTGTTTTCGCAGAAAACGGAAGCTGATTCATCACTTTCGCTTCAATGCTGGGTGTCGAAAGACCGGTGCTGGAAATAAAAAAGATCGCATCCACTTTTTCATATGGAAAGGGATTTGTTAAACAATCCGGGTTTGTTAAACAATCAAGTGCCGCATCCGCACTATGCTTGACGGTTTCTTCCCTATACAGCCGGTTTTTTTCCGAAAAACCCCGTGCCGTTTTATACCATTCAATCGGCCGGACAAACTGCCTTGATTCAATTTCGCCGTTTTGAAAGGCTTTTAACAGCCGGTCAATATCCTTAAATGAATCGGCAAACATCCCTCTCGCAAAATCCGCCGCCGTTTCTTGCGAGACATGATACTTCGGAATGCTCGTTCCGACAGATAACACATATGCCAATGCCCATCACCTCTTTAATAAAAGTTTCCGCATTTTTCCTGAATGTATGCATAAATTCGGGCTGGTCATTTGCCTGACCCGCCATTTTAATAGGAAATTGGCCCTTTTGAATAAGAAACCCTTCGACTATACTTGATCCATTCATAAAAAAAGGTTGTGATAAGAATGCTGAAGCCTGTCATTCTTAAAGGGTCACTCGTTCAGTTAGAGCCGCTGGCGATTGATCACACTCAGGCACTCTGTGACGCTGCTTCAGAAAATAGGACGACTTACGCTTACACCCATGTTCCTGACGGAATCGAAGAAACAAAGCGTTATATTGAGCGCGCGCTTTCCGATTATGAAAAAGGACTTGCATTGCCATTTGCAGTACGGAGTCTTGAAACAGACCGAATCGTCGGAAGCACGCGGTTTATGGAGGCGGAAGTGTTTACGCGGCCGGCGGACGCAGCCCCGGAAGTGTGTGAGATTGGCAGCACATGGTATGCCTCTGTCGTGCAGCGGACCGGTGTCAATACGGAATGTAAACTTCTGTTGCTGACCCATGCGTTTGACGCGTGGCAAGCTGTCAGGGTTACGCTGAAAACCGATGTTCGCAACCAGCGCTCACGAACTGCGATTTTGCGGATCGGTGCCCAATTTGAAGGAATCCGCCGCGCACACATTCAAGCTGTCGACGGCGGCCTCAGAGATACCGCCTACTACTCCATCCTTCGGGAGGAATGGCCTTATATCCGGCAAAACCTTTCTGGCCGGCTCGCAGCATATAACTGAAAAACCTGCCGATATACGGCAGGTTTTTTTACATATTCGGATCATGGACGTATAAATTGAGATCGATCCGTCCGTCTGACGTGACCGCTACCCCCTCAGCTTCAAGAGACAGCTTCTGTACAGAAAACATCTCTTCGTCTCTCAATCCGATTTCGCCCTTTGCATTGATGACCCTGTGCCAAGGAAGACGATGCTTTTTACTCATGGAGTGAAGAATCCTCACAACCTGCCTCGCTCCCCGCGGACTTCCCGCAAGATCGGCAATTTGACCATACGTCATCACTTTTCCTTCAGGAATCTGTTTGATAATGGCTACCGCCCGTTCCGTAAATGTCATGCAACTCCTCATTTCGACTAAAAATGATTTCCCTAGTATCATACAACAGTTTTGAGGCCATATGATGATGCCTTACTCTGGAGGCTTAAAATAAGATGGTACGAGTTAATAAAACTCATGGGGGAAAATACTTTCTTATATTCACAAAAAGTTAACATAAGTTTATATGGACAAATTTTACATACAGTTATATAATACAGTTGTATCAAATAAAAAAAGGGAGTGTTTTAAATGAAATTTAAAAAAGTTTTAACCGGTTCAGCTCTATCACTTGCTTTACTTGTTTCTGCTGCTCCTGCTTTTGCAGCAAGCCCGACTGCAGATGGCGGGAGTCATAAAACTGCAGCTCCTCAGGCAGTGTTAAAAACTATATACATCAATGCTAATACACGTGGAGAACTTCTTAATGTAACAGTATTTGCTGGAGTTAAATACTATTTAAAAGATGCAAAGCAGAACAGTGATGGTACATGGACTGGTGAATACCAAGGTTGGTTTTAAGATTATCTAAGGGATAAGAGATTTTTCTCTCATCCCTTTTTTTCATAGTTGTTTTCCCTACTAACCTCCTAAAAACCATGATCAACGAAGAGCGTTGTGCGGCGATCCCAAGCAACCGTATTTCAAGCTCTGTCTCAGCAGCAGACCGTTGTTCCTCAATGCATTTTAGCAGGGTGTCTCAGTATGCATCCTTTTTTGTTCCCAACCATGCCGCTTTTCCTATGACTTAATTGTGTTAATTGACAACTCGTATTTCTTGGCAAGGTTCTTCTATTTCATGCCTTACGCACTCCTTATACTCCTTGGTGTGCTTTTCAGCCACCAATATTCACCGCCGCCTCTTGTATTGGAGATTCCGAAATGAATTCACCCTCGCAGAATAGTTTCTCCAGTTAGGAAAACACCTAAAATGAATAAAATTAAATGTAAGGGCAATAATTCTTCGTGAGCAAGTACCCCATAAAACCTCTTACTTGCTCTTTTATTTTTGATAAAACACAATCCAGGGTGATAACATGAAATTTGCTTGGGAAGAATTAATTATAATTGCATTCGGAATGATTTTACTGAGAATTTCAGGGAGAAAATCCATTGCACAAATGACCATTGCACAGACAATGGTGATGATTTCAATCGGTACGATTATCGTTCACCCCATTTTAGAAACCAGTTTATTGAAAACATTAATCGCTGCGTCTATCCTTTTTAGCGCTTTGATTTTAATGGAGTGGTTTCAAGTAAAAGTAAACTGGATTGAATCTTTTTTAACCGGAAAATCTAAATTCGTTATAGAAGACGGCCAACTCAATATAGAAAACTTAAAGAAGCTGAGACTGACAGCAGATCAACTCGAAATGCGTTTAAGGCTTCTTGGCATTTCAAATATAAATACAATTAAATATGCCACTTTAGAAGCTAATGGACAATTAGGCTACGAATTAAAAGATGACTGTAAGCCTTTAACCATCAAAGATCTTAAAAATGTGATCGATCCAAAATGTCTTAACAAAGAGCCTCAGCCTCAAAAAGATGATCAAGCCAATATATTCGAGGAAATCAAAAGTCACCAGACCCAGCACAAGCCAAAAAATCTTGAATAATTCGCTGATTAGTAAAGCCTTTTGTTATTCGCCGAATCAGACCGTTAACCGCCGATCATTTTTTACCGAAACCGGTTTACAAGAAACAAAAAAAGCATCTGAAGCAGATGCCTTTTTCAATCGATATTGCGACGATGAAAAGAGTCGGTAATCCCCGTATTTTCCGACGAGGTCCTTGTATGCGCCTGAATATGCTTTTCAGCCGCCTGTCCCTACCGCCGGCCTTAGCCATAATGTTAATCAGTTTGTTTTTATAAAATCATTGATTAATTGATCAGTCGTTAATATTGTGGCAAATTCATCATGCAATGTTGCCAGAGATATATTGTGAATAGTCTCTGCATCATAATATGTATCATTTTGATCTCTCATTCCGAAGGCTGCTGTTGCATCTGAAATCAGGTATGTATCAAATCCTAAATTACCGCTCATCCTTGTGGTTGTTGAAACACAGTGCGGCGTAGTCAAGCCAGTGATTACGACAGTTGTTATATCATTTGCTTTTAAAAGCTCTTCTAGATTAGTCCCAATAAAGCTGCTGTTTACTTTTTTGGTTATAATGACTTCTTTATCCATAGGTTTAACGATTTCCTTTATAGCAACCCCCTCATTTTTTGGATAAAATAAAGAACCAGGTTTATCAGAAGTATGTTGTATGTATATGACTGTCCATCCTTTTTCTCTCCATAATTTCAGTATTTTGCTGATATTTTCTTCCGCCTTTACGTTATTTCGTTCTCCCCACTTTTTATCATCAAAGGCTTTTTGTACATCCACAATGATTAAAGCTTTTTTCTTTTCTGCCATCAGATAACCTCCTATATTAAATTTCGTATTTATAACATTTTAAATAAAGTTTTTACTTTTGTACAATTGATTAAGTTACTATCACATCTTCCCCGTTGGAAAAGCATTGAAATATCTAAAGTTCACCAGAGGCCAGCAATATTCAACTCTTTTTCTCTATATACTTATCAATATCCTGAAATAAGCCGCAACAGTGAATGAAAGGATTGCCCCTAACTCAATTCACGCTCACAAAATATTAACAAAAAAACCCTTGGTTATTTTTGTATTGCACGTGATAATACAAGTGTATCAAAAAAAACAAAGGAGTGTTAAAAATGAAATTAAAAAAAGTTTTAACTGGTTCTGCCTTGTCTCTCGCTTTACTCGTTTCCGCTGCCCCTGCTTTTGCATCTAGCCCTGGTAATACAAATATCGACTCAACTCAAACAAAAATTTCGACACAAGCGACCAAAGATTCTTTTACAATGGATTACCTTCATAGATGGGATATTCCAAATACAACTGTTAAAAATGGTGTTACATATTACCTTAAGAAAGTAGAGATAATCGAAGGGTTCTATCGCGCAACTTTTGAAGGATGGATTAATTAAAAGAAGGGGCTTTCCCTTCTTTTACTCTTTTTTGTAAGAATTCGTGCACAAGATACTCGTGCACGTACATATAGTCCGGGACGGTTTTTCGGCGAAATAAGACGGATGCCGCATCACTCAATTTGTTTCTTTTCAAACAATGAAACTAATAAAAAAAGAAGATGCCTCACAAAAAGTTCAGCAAACTTTCGGAAGCATCCTCGATCTCGGGATTTCATAAAGAAATGTTATTAAAATGTTATTTTTTCAAGAAAAACGGGTGACTAACCCTCTTGAACCCTTGTCACATCAAGGGTTTTTTTCGCTTTAGGAATCATATTATAAATAATATTCAAAAGGACGGCGGTAAAGCTTCCGGCGACGATTCCGTTTGTGGTCAGCAGATTTAAGTAAGACGGCAGGTGCTTAAACATATCGGGAACGACGGTTACACCGAGTCCCAATCCGACCGAACACGCGACGATCAGAAGGTTTTCCTGCTTTTTAAAGTCAATTTGACTGAGCATTTTAATGCCGTAGGAAATGACCATGCCGAACATGGCCACCATCGCGCCTCCCAGTACCGAAGACGGGATGATGGTCGTGAAGGCTGCGATTTTCGGAAAAAGGCCGAAGAGCATTAAAAGTGCGCCCGTGACACCGATAACCGCATTTTTCTTAATTCCCGTCAGCTGCACGAGGCCAACGTTTTGGGAATAAGCCGTGTACGGAAAAGCATTGAAAATGCCGCTGATGAATACCGCCAGGCCTTCCGCACGGTAGCCTTTTGCTAAATCACGTTCAGACAGGCGCCGGTTTGTCAGGTCACCGAGAGCGAAATAGACGCCGGTTGACTCAACAAGGCTGACAATGGCAACGATGGACATCGTAATAATCGGTGCCGCATGAAATGTCGGCGTCCCGAAGTAAAACGGTTTAATCATTTGAATTGCATCAGCATTCGCCACATTGTCAAATTGCACTTTTCCCATAAAATATGCGATGGCCGTCCCGATGACAATGCCGATTAAAATCGAAATGGATTTCAAAAATCCTTTTGTAAACCGATAAAGCAGCACGATGATGACGAGCACCGTAAATCCGAGGGCAAGGTTAGCCGGATCACCGAAATCCTTGCTGCCTTCCCCGCCGGCAATATGATTCATCGCGACCGGCATTAAGGTCATCCCGATAATCGTCACGACAGATCCGGTTACGACAGGCGGGAAAAAGGATACGAGCTTACCAAAGAAAAACGACAGCAGAATGACAAGCAGACCCGATGCCAAAATGCTTCCGTAAATGGCTGAAATCCCATACTCCTTACCGATCGAAATAATCGGCGCTACCGCGGTGAACGTACAGCCGAGCACAACAGGCAAGCCGATGCCGAAAAATTTATTCCTCCATACTTGAAGCAGCGTAGCCGCCCCGCACATAAAAATATCAATTGATACGAGATATGTCAGCTGTTCTGCGTTCAGTCCCAATGCAGCTCCTACAATTAAAGGAACGACGACGGCGCCGGCATACATGGCAAGCACGTGCTGGATACCGAGGGAAAGTGTTTTGGCATAGCCGTTTTTCATGAACGGACCCCCTGTACAAATGTCACTTTTCCATCTTCAAGCGATTGAATTCTCGCCAGTGATTCGACCCGGCATCCTTTTTTCACCAACTCATCTCTTCCCGGCTGAAATGACTTTTCAATGACGATTCCGATCCCGCAAACCGCTGCGCCTGCTTGTTTTACGATGGATAAAAGTCCTTCTGCCGCCTGTCCGTTCGCTAAAAAGTCGTCAATGATTAACACGCGGTCATCTTTCGACAGATGATTTCCGGAGATTGCAATCTGACTTTCTGTTTTTTTCGTGAAAGAATAGACGGATGCCGTCAGCAGATCATCCGTTAATGTGAGAGACTTCCTTTTTCTCGCAAAGATGACGGGAACGCCGAGTTCAAGACCGGCCATCACCGCAGGGGCGATACCCGAAGATTCAATTGTGACGATTTTGGTTATCTCGTCTTTTTCAAAACGGCGCGCAAATTCCCGGCCGATCTGCTGCATGAGAACCGGATCAATTTGATGGTTTAAAAAAGAATCCACTTTCAGCACTTGATCAGAAAGAACAATTCCGTCTTCTGCTATTTTTCGTTTTAATGCTTCCACAATGACTACCCCCGCTTATAAAAAATAAAAAAAGCATTGCCCACTCTCCAAAAAAAGAGCAAGCAATGCCGAATGATCTACACGTAACGGCCGAATAAAGCCGTCCCATTGCTCACTCATAGTCGGACATTTACGGTGACCGGTAGAAACTTGCGTGCCATATCCACGCGATTATATGAGTGTTCGTATGATATTAATCAAATTATAACAAGATACACTTCTTTTGCATAGTGAAATTTGAATATTTCCGAACTTTTACAAAGAATCGGTTTCGATTATTCGTGTTTTTAGAATTTTTAGAAAAACGCCCGGTGTATGCCGGGCGTTTCGTTTATAAATATAAATTTGAATATTTGCCGACGAGATACTCAATGAGATATTGAACGTTCAGCTCTTCTCCCGTTGCATCTTTTATGATGTCAAGCGGCATTTTGCGTCTTCCGTGCTGATGAACCTTTTCTGTCAGCCATTGTTTAATCGGCTCAAAATCGCCCCGTTCTATTAATTGGTCAAATTCAGGCAGATCGTCAAGCATGGTATGCTTCAGCTGTGCCGCATACATATATCCGAGCGCATAGGAAGGGAAATAGCCGAAATCGCCGCCCGCCCAATGTACGTCCTGCAAAATGCCTTTTGCGTCAGATGGCGGCGTAATGCCTAAATAATCATGATATTTTTGATTCCACAATGCAGGCAGTTCTTCCACTGTCACTTCATTGCTGAAAATCGCTTTTTCAATTTCATAACGGATAATAATGTGAAGCGGATACGTCAGCTCATCGGCTTCAATTCGGATAAAGGTCGGTTTCGCCTCGTTGACAGCGCGTACAAAATCTTCTCTTTTCACATCTTGAAATTGATCAGGCGAAGCCTCAACCATTTTTTCATAATAGGCGGTCCAGAAATGTTGATTTCTGGCGATAAAGTTTTCATAAAATAACGATTGGGATTCATGAATTCCCATGGATGCACCGTCAGATAAGTTCGTTCCGCTCAGCGCTTCGTCAATATTCTGCTCGTAGATCGCATGCCCGCATTCATGAATCGTTCCGAAAATCGCCGTGCGGAAATCGTTTTCGTCATATCTGGTCGTCACCCGTACATCGCCCCGGTTGATTGTCGTCGCAAACGGATGCACCGTCTCGTCCAGGCGGCCGCCGTCAAAATCATACCCGAACTCTTTTAAGAAATACAAGGAGAGGTCTCTTTGCTGTTCTTTCGGAAACGTTTTCGTTATAAAGGAAGTGTCCGGTTTATTGCCGGATTCCGTCACTTTTTTGATAAGCGGAATGATCGCTTCCTTCAATTCAGAAAACAGCTGATCCAGCACCTTTACCGTAACACCCGGTTCGAAAATATCGAGCAATGCATTGTATGGATGATCTTCATAGCCCCAATACGAAATAAACCGCTTATTAAAATCAATCAGCTTCTCAAGGTACGGAGCAAACATAGAGAAATCAGAGGCAGCCTTTGCATCCTCCCAAGCCGTTTCCGCTTTCGATGTTAAAATGACATATTCTTTATACTCATCTTCAGGAATTTTTTTATTATGATCATAATCTTTTTTCGCAAGTTCCGCCGCTTTCACTGTATCTTCAGGCAGCTCTTCTGCATGCGCGAGAAGGATGTCGATCAGCTCTTTCATCCGGTCGGATGTCTGGATTTGAAAAACGTCAGCCGACAGCTGTCCGATGCTTTCCGCCCGGTCATCAGAGCCTTTTTTCGGGGCTCCCGTTCTTAAGTCCCAGTGCATAAGCGCAATGGCTTCTTCATAGTGGGACACTCTTTTTAACAGATCAAAAAACTCTTTTTCATATGTATGTAAATCCATATCCATTCCCCTCCCTTTTCACTATCAATTACAGGCTAATGGAACGCCGTGACAAAGTCAACTTCCCGGATTTAAAAAAGCCGCAGGATAAGAATCCTGCAGCTTTTGTGTTTTATACGATTTTCGGTGTAACAGGCAATATCTTTTTGACTTCGGCCAATACCCGTTCACTTTCTCCGCCCGCATAAATGGATATGGTTCCGCTGTCCTGATTAGAACGGATGAGGCGGCCGATTCCCTGCCGGACTCTCAAGAGCATGTACGGCAGATCAACTTCCTCAAACGGATCTTTTTTCGCTCCGTTCCGCTTTGCGGTAAACACGGGATCATGAGGCGGATACGGCAATGCCCAAATGGTCACATTCCGGAGCGAGTCACCGGGAATGTCAAGACCTTCCCATAAGTGGACGGAACAAAGCACGGATTCTTCATCCCGCTGGAATTTTTCGACCAGACTGCTGATCTCTTCGTCACCTTCGTAGTATATCGGATACGGCAGCTCCCACGCGGCAGCCTGTTCTTTAAATTCCTTCATGTCTTCAAATGAAGGGAAAAGAACGAGGGTGCGTCCTTTATTCTTCTTAATGGTTTCAATCGTTTCGGCTGTTTTCTGCTCAGACGTCATATCACCGTGAAGCGCAACAGACATTTGCTCCTCGTAATCGTACGGAGATTCAACGGTGAATGATAAAGAATCACGGATTCCGAGGCTGTCAGCGATATAATCAAATGAACCGCCCTCAGAAAGAGTGGCCGATGAGAAAATATAAGGGATCTTTTTAGAAAAGACCTTTTCTCCCAAAACTTCGGCTACTGTTCTCGGCATAACGACAAACGTTGAGTCTGTATCCCGCGTTTCAAGCCAGCTGATGGCATCCTTTTGATACAGCGACAGCGAATATGCCATTTGTTCGACGTATTCTTCTACGACTGACAGCTCGTACTTATCGATCGTATACATTTCCGATTCAAATACGAGCGCCTCGCCGATTTTATCGAGCAGACGGCATAGTTCGTCAGCTGCACGCTTAACACGCTGATCGTTTTGGATGTCCAATCGGTGAGAGCCGGCGATTTCCTTCGACTCCTCTGACAGCACATAGAAAAACTCATCGTTTGCGGCAAGGGCATCTTCAATCAGTTCGGCGAATTCCTCTCTGATGTCATTTTGAAGCAGACGCTCTAAAAACAGCTCAAGCGTCGACTGCTTCACGCGATAGGTTAACGCTTTTTGCGCGGCGAATTCCAGCAGATGTCCTTCATCAAACACGACGGCGCTGTGATCCGGCAAAAGCGGCAGCTGTCCTTCCCTTTTGCGTGATTCTTCCGTCCATACATGTTCCATGTAGAAATCATGGGAGCAAACAATCAGATCCGTTGATTTTCTGTAATGATCTCTTGAAAGTGTTAAACCGCATCTATGTCTCATATCACATGTTAAACAATCTTGGAAGGAATCATAGCTGACGCCTGCCCACTCTTCATTCGTCAAATCAGCGTACTGTTTGCGGTCGCCGTACGGATAAAAGCGCTGCATCGCTTGTGATTCGTGTACGAATGAAGGCAGCGACTCATAAAGATCCAGCCACTTTTCATCATCAGAACGCTGCATCGTTTTCTCAAGCTTTTTCAGACACAGATACTGCTCATGGGATTTGGACAGCCGTGTATCAATCTGCAGATCCAAATGTTCTGTCAGCTTGGAAATGTCGCCTTCTTTTTTGACAAGCTGTTCAATTAACGTTTCATCGGCGCATGCGATAATGGCCGGTTTACCCGTATATCTGGCATAGCTGATGGCAAACAGCAGATACACCAGCGTTTTCCCCGTACCGACTCCTGCCTCAGCGAACATGACCTTTTTCTCTTTAAATGCCCGTTCAAGCTGAAACGCCATAAATACCTGCTCATCCCGAAGGTCAAAGCCTTTCTCGGGAAGGATATCGTAAAACACGTCACCAATCCAATTGTTCAATTCTTCGTAAAAATTCTTTTCTTTTGTTAAAGCAAAAGGCAAACGTGATGTTGTCACCCAACTCCAACCCCTAACTATTCGGCATTCAGACCATCTATAATATCATTTAACCCTTTTCAATACAACAAAAAAACTTGGCCTCGCCAAGTTTTTGCCATTATCATTTCCGGTTAATGATATGTGTACATAGGAACGGATGGTCTGTTGAATGTGTATGTTTTACCGCATTTTCAAGTTCTTCCTGTGCGTGTGTCATGGCGGAAGGACCGAACTCCGCTCCGGCTTCCTCCAGCCGGAAAGCAGTTGCGTCTAACGCCTTTTGTATTTTACTGAAGTGCTCGCTGTTCAGCATAAAATAAGATCACCTCTCAAATAGAAATAATCATCATTCTATGCCGATGCTTCACTTTCTATACATGCCATTCTGAATGATCCGCACCTGACCTGCACAAACTACAACAGATATTCGATCGAATATCCATCTTCACAAAATTATTCTATCCGGGAGTGATGGTTACATGAGTTATAAAGATCGATTAGATCAGCATTCTGAATTGTTTCATCACAATTGGACGCGGCCGAAACGCTCTAAATCGCAAGTGAACGGCCACACCGAAATGTCCCAGACCAACATTATTTTACGGAGCAACGCAAAAGCGCACCGCTGGTAATGGCAGAATAAAACGTAAAGATGCCAGAGAAGACGCTGTTTCAGGCGTCTTCTCTTTGTTGCGGCTTTTTCCGCTGCGGCCGCACTTTAGCCCAGTACTGATAATAATCCGTTTTGATAAAACCGTTAAAGAGCTTCCGTTTTTTGGTTGCTTTTCTTCCGTAGACCTCTTCAAATTGTTCATTTGACGTTAACATGTAGACAGACCATGTATCAAGAGATTCAAATGCCCGGCCCATTTCTTTATACATCTGCTCGACTTCCCTTTTTTCGCCGAGCCGTTCGCCGTACGGAGGGTTTCCGACGATTACGCCGTATTCGAGTTTCGTCGTAAAATCCTGCACCCGCATTTGCTTGCATTCGATCAGATCCCCAAGTCCCGCTTCTTCTGCGTTTTCTTTGGCGATGTTTACCATCCGGTGATCCACGTCACTGGCAAAAATCTGCAGCGGCTGATCATAGTTCGCCTTTTCTTCCACTTCAAGACGCGCCTTGTCCCACAGTTCTTTTCCGATCCATTCCCAGTCTTCTGAAACAAAATCACGGTTAAAACCGGGAGCAATGTTTTGCCCGATTAAAGCGGCTTCGATGGCGATCGTGCCGGAACCGCAGAACGGATCAACGAACGGACGGTCAGGCGTCCAGTTGGTCAACTGAATTAACGCGGCAGCGAGCGTCTCTTTAATCGGAGCTCCTCCCTGATCAACCCTGTATCCTCTTTTGTGAAGGCCTGTTCCTGATGAATCCAGTGTAAGTACGGCTTTATCTTTTAAAAGGGAAATTTCCACCTTATACTCAGGGCCCGTTTCTTCAATCCATTCATTTTGTTTTCCTGATTGCAGTTTCAGCTTTTCCGCTATCGCCTTTTTGACGATCCGCTGGCAGTCAGGCACACTGGCAAGCACTGATTTCACGGACTTTCCGGTAACGGGGAACTTTGCGTTTTCCGGAATGTACGCGCGCCAGTCAATCGCTTTTGTTTTTTCAAACAGCTCATCAAACGTTTTCGCCTGAAACTCGGCGACCTGTACCTTGATGCGGTCAGCCGTCCGCAGCCATAAGTTAGCGCGGCAGATCGCAAGCGCATCTCCTTCAAAAATGACTTTTCCGTTGTCTACTTTGCATTCATAACCTAAATCACGCACTTCTTTGGCGACGATCGCTTCGATTCCCATCGGCGCCGTCGCTATTAGTGTGTACTTCTTCATCGTATCACCCTGTCTCTTTTTAAGCTTTCGTTTCATTCAAGATAAAAGCTCCCCTTTAAAGGAGAGCTCTAATTTGTCATATCAATAATGTTTAACGTTCTGTAAGCCATGTTTTGTTCCGTCGTACTGCAATCGGCTCATCACCTCGTACTCAGGCGGCAATCATCTATCTACAGAAAGCATTCTGTCCTTCTATCTGTTCAATTCCTTCAAGAAGGTTCCCCTACCAAAATTTGGGTTTCTCGCTCGAGGGGTTTACCGCGTTCCACTCTCACCATTTCTGATGAGACTTCGTCACTGTGGCACTTTCAAGGATACTCAGCCATATCCGGAGACGTAGGCTTTTTTCCTGCCGTCAGCCTATCAAGGCTGCCCTAGCTTATTTCTTCGCTAGGCACGAACACTACGGGCATCTCAGCACCGTGCGAGCATGGACTTTCCTCTACAGATTCAAAGATCTGCAGCGATTACCCGAACGTTAAGAACACTTGTTCATTATAAAGCAACTTGTCTCATTTGACAAGTGCTTCTGCCTTATTCGTCATAAAGTTTGCTGCCGAATACATGTTTCTCAAGGTTGGACAGCCTTTTCAGAATGTCAAAGTTGGTTGTATTGGACTGCACCGGCTGTTTTTTGCTTGCTTCTTCAAGCTGTTTTTTTAGCTGCAGATTTTCTTGCTGCAGTTCTTCAATTTCTTGATGAAAGGTTTCATAATCCTTAATAATCATATCTAAAAATTTGTCAACGTCTTCTTGTCTGTAACCTCTAACGCCTGTTTTAAATTCTTTTTCCAAAATGTCTTTCGCAGAAAGCTTTACTTTATCAGCAAGCATCTTTTTCACCTCATATCGTGAATCATCATGTTATATTTTATTCAGAAACACGTCCCGTTGTCAAATATTCTCTGACGTGTTATGTAAAGAAATCTTCTTCTTCAACGGCGGCACGGAGATCATCCATCGTAATAGAATAAATCGGATATCCGTCTGTTTCACGGCGTTTTTCTGCCTGCTGCAGCATATATTTCGGCGATCCTTCCATTTCAGGATCATATAAAAGCAAAAGCGCATCTGACTTTTCAATAAAGAACGCGTTTTTCTGCCGGAATTGGAGCGGACTTTCGTACGGCCGATGCGTCAGGCTCTCCTCATAATCTGCCTGAGCAAGCACCGCTTCATACATTTCTTTATTCGGCTCCTTCCACTTTTCCTCCTGGCCGTAGAAAGGTGTGATAACGGCAACCTTTAATTCCGGATACTCTTCTCTGAGATCGTACGCCGTTTCTGCCGCCCAAAGCTCAGTCCCCAGCTGTCCGGATATGAGAATCCATTCCAAGCCTTCGTCAATAAAGCTTCTGAGTCTGGTTTCTATCGCCTTTTTTATATAAACAAGCGCCCGGTCATCCTGTTTAAAAATCCCGAGTTCAAACGGCTTGTATCCTGTTACGGCTAATACTTTCAATTGATCACCTGCTTAAAAAATGGGGCTCCCCATCGGGCCCCATTTTGATTTGCTGATATCCTAACCGATCTTGCTTAAGCGTTCAATACTTAATGATCGCAGCAAGGGCTTCCGCACTGAAAATGCTGGTGAGTTGTCGGGTCAACATTTGAAAAAGTGTGCGGATAGTAATGAACGTGCTCAAAGTTGTGGTGATTTACGTTAGTTGTATGTTGCGGATGAATATGCGGCACAACCGTGTTAGAAAAGCAATGGTGTTCACAGCAATGAGTCGGATGGACAATCGGCGGCATCACGTTTGGTCTGCAACAATGATGATGAAACATGCTAAATCCCCTCTCCATTAACTTTTATTACACTGTTAGGTTATGAAGAAAAGAGGGTGCATGTTCTAATTCAATCACCCAATTTAAAAGTGCGTCAGCAAACTGTCTTTAAAATTCGAAAATACAAACGCAATCAAAAAAACCACGACAAAGAACAAGTAAAAAACACCTTTATACATACCAACTCTCCCCTATAAATAACTAACGCTATTTTACAAGATGCGGCACCATTCTACAACAAAATCGATGCGGATTCAGAAAAAAATATTTTTGGCGAAACAGCTCGGCTTTTGCGCTTTCCCGGGCAATATTTCAAGAGGAATATTTCCTCTTGAGCCGGGCAATTCTCACATGGAGCTTCTCGGCTTCTTTTTCCGATATTTCCCTGTCTTCTGCCGCCTGCTGCGCGACCTGCAGCGCTTTTTTGTAATCTTTTGCGTGATGCTCAAAATAGATCGCCAGCTCTACCGCTGATTGGTGTCTGCATATGTGAAGAGCAGAGCCCGTCAGTTTCTCCCAAAGGGGCACGGCGTCTTGCCTGCGGTTTTGTTTTTTATAAAGCATTGCTAAGTCAAAAAGGGCCCGATCCGAATCTTCAAAGGCTTTGCCTTGCAGCGCTTCCAGCTGTGAAACAGCCCGATCGGTTTCTTTATGAGCGATAAACCATTTCGCCATGGCGTATGCTTCCTGATGTTCTGACGTCTGATCAGAAGATGCAAAAATCTTTTTTGACATATGGATGTAAAGAGCGATGAGGGAAAGCACATCTTGTTCATTATGCGAGAGCACTCCCTTTAAAAGAGCCGGGTCCTCTGCCTTTAAAAATTGAAAATACAGCATCGGCGCCAAATAACCAGGTGTGTCTTCGTCCCTTTTAAAAGCAAGCTCTTCATTTTCAACCGCCGAAAGCGATACACGCTCTAATTTATGTTTCCAAAGCCGTCTCGCCCCATGCAGAAGATCAAAGTGACCGAAGTCAGGAAGTTTCGGAAGCCTGTCCCGCAGCAATGTATGCCTAGTTTTTACCTGCGGCCAGTCAAAGGCTTTTCCGTTATACGTAACAAGCGACGTAATGTCAACCTCACTTAAAAAGCTTTTGTAAAGAGCCGTCTCGTTTCCCGGTTTAGGAAGCAGATACTGTTTAACCGCGACACGGTCTTCATACACTCTTGCATGGCCGAGCAAAAAGATCATATTGCCGGCCCCGCCGCCGAGGCCGGTCGTTTCAGTATCAAAGAAGAACAGCTGGCTTTTTTCGTATCCTTCTGCTGATAAAGTATGTGTCAAACCGCCTTTATTCCATAATGCCATGACGTCATCAAGTTCACTGAAGCTGTACCGTCCGTGGCGGTGCGAAAGCGGATAGACGGTTTCGCGGATAAGACAGTATTCATCCTCAAAAAAGAAAGGCTTCACTCCGAATGCCTCCCATTCTTCTCTAAATGGGACTTGAATATCCGGGACCGAAAGTTGTGAAGCTGCCGGCTTTTTTTCAGCTTCCGGCACATTCAGGTGGTTTCTCATCCGCTTTAATTTATTTTTCAAGGACATCTTTCGTCCCCCTTTTCTTTTACACGTAATTCAAGAGCCGGAGTATCGCTTTCTTTGCATCTATTCCTTCTATTTCGGAACCGATGCAGGAAGGACATCCGTCTTGACATGGACATTGTCTGATCAGGCGCTCAGCCCCTTCAGTGATTTCATCAAATCGCTTATATACTTCATCAGCAAGTCCGATTCCGCCCGGATAATGATCATACAGAAAGATTGTCGGAAGTCCGGTATGTGCGGCTTTGATTTGCGGCACGACATGCACGTCATTTCGGTCGCACATGACGTATACAGGCACGATATGCTGCAGGACGTGGGCAATGCCTAAAAGCAGCTGTTCAAGCGTTTTTTCGCCGATCTCCGAATCCGTCTCTTTCAATTCAAGCCACGCAGCACTGGTATGCAGTTCTTCTTCTGGAAGATGAATCGGCCCTGATCCTATATTTTCAAATGTCGTCATTTTAATTTTTTTAAATATTGTCGGAAGTGCGTTCACGGTTACATCGCCGAAATGTAAGGCCGTTTTCTTTCTGCTGTCCGTTCTGTCAATGTCCAGCACTTTCAGCTGCACCGCTAAATTGGCATCTGTATAATATTCGACATCGACCTTTCGCACGTACGCTTTTTTATGATCCCAATCAAGCTTTTCAACCTGGTACTGCACCCCTTCATGAAGATAAATCGCTTCATCATGAAGAAGCGTCATCGCGCTGAAGCGGTCCATTTCTCCGATGATTTTTACATCAGCCGTCTCTGACCGGTCAACGATGACCACGTTTTCCTGTGACGCCGAACGGAGACTGATGTTGGAGGCGGGAAAAGATTCGCTCGCCCAGTGATAGCGTTCGCGGTTTTCGTGAAGCACCCCTTCTTCCTCTAAATACTCAAGAATGTCTCTTGCATCATTTTCTCCGAATGTTTCATCGGCTCTGAAAGGCAGCTCATACGCGGCGCATTTCAGGTGATCGACCAGTATAATGAGATTATCGGGATTAATCCTTGCAGATTCAGGCGAGCGTTTAAAGAAATAATCAGGATGGCGCACAATATATTGGTCAATCGGATCAGAGTTCGCCACCATCACGATAAGCGCCTCTCCCTGCCGCCGTCCGGCCCGGCCCGCCTGCTGCCATGCGCTCGCGACACTGCCCGGGTACCCCGTCATCACGCAGACCTGAAGCTGGCCGATATCAACGCCGAGCTCCAACGCGTTTGTGCTGACAACCCCGAGAATGCTGCCATCTCTTAACCCCCGCTCTATTTCTCTTCTTTCTTTCGGAAGATATCCGCCGCGATAGCCTCTGACAGACTTCGCGCCGATTTCTTTTTTTACGATCTCCTGAATGTGGCTTAAAATAATTTCAACCCGCACACGGCTCCTTGCAAAAACAATCGTCTGGATCTTATTTTTCAAAAAAGTTTTGGCAAGTTCGTTCACTTCCACGGTGGCGCTTTTTCGAATATGCAGCGGTTTATTTACAATCGGAGGATTGTAAAAAGCAAAGTGCTTTCTTCCGGCCGGGGCGCCGTTGTCGTCAATCAGGCGCACTGATTTTCCCGTCAGCTGCTCCGCCAATTCCCTCGGATTGGCGATTGTGGCGGATGTACAGATAAATGACGGCGTGCTTCCGTAAAAAGCGCAGATTCTCATTAAACGGCGGATGACGTTCGCCACATGGCTGCCGAATACGCCCCGGTACGTATGTAATTCATCAATGACGATATATTTCAGGTTTTCAAACAGACTCACCCATTTTGTATGGTGGGGAAGAATGGCTGAATGAAGCATATCAGGGTTTGTAATCACAATATGCCCGGCCTTTCTGACTTTCTGCCTGATGGCCGGAGACGTATCTCCGTCATAGGTGAAGCTTTTAATGTCCATGCCCGTCTCGTCTATGATTTCGTTCAGCTCGCTTTTTTGATCCTGCGCGAGCGCCTTTGTCGGAAATAAATAAAGCGCGCGGCTTGAGGCATCTTCCGCGATAGACTGAAGAACCGGAAGATTATAGCACAGTGTTTTTCCGGAGGCCGTCGGTGTGACGGCCACAATGCTTTCTCCGTTTTGAACCGTCTGAAAAGCGGAGTATTGATGTGTAAAGAGCCGCTCGATCCCCCTTTTTTCGAGAGCCGTCCGAATGTTCGGATCTACTTGCTCCGGCATCGGCATGGTTTTCGCCTCCCGCGGTTCCTCTTCATGCCAATGCACAATATTTTCATGATTTTTTAATTCCTGAATCAGTTCGCTCAGTGATTTTTTCTTCATCGTTCACACCTCTTTATGAGGTACAGTTTACCGAATATTTGTTTGCCTGGCTAGATGAAAATCCTGCACAAGAAAAAAAGCAGGGAATCAGCCCCTGCCTACTTCATTTTTATCGTAAAAAGCTCTGTTTGTCCTTTTTTCGCTTCAATTGCGCCTGCAAATTGCAAAGGTTCTGCGGCATCGCCATTCATAATCACCATAGGGATGACGGTGCTGCTTGCTTTTTCTTTTATTAAATCCAGCCGGCACGTTAAAAGCAGATCGCCTGTTTTCACTTTGTCTCCTTCTTTTACATGCGCTTCAAAGCCTTCACCGTTCATATTGACGGTATCCAAACCGACATGTATCAAAAGTTCCGCTCCGGAAAGGGTGCGGATGCCGACAGCATGTTTTGTATGGAACAGCTGAATCACTTCTCCCTCAACCGGTGAAACAATGTCTCCGTTTGCAGGCTCGACGGCGATCCCGTCCCCCATCATTTTTTGTGAAAATACGGGATCCGGCACTGAAGCCAAATCCATCACCGCTCCGTCAGCCGGAGAAAAAATCACTTCCTCGGCCGGCTTTTTCCGGCTGTCTCCCAATCCGAATAATTTTTTCAGCAATGTGTTGTGCTCCCCTTCCTAAATGTGAATCCGTTACCAGTTTATTCTCCACTATTTAACCATACTTTCTTTTTTCCTTCAATTCTTAACCATACGGCATAACATCGCATAGTCTGTTTGTAAAAAGGCGGTGGTCATATGGATCAATCACAAAACGATAAACTTGATCCGCAAAGAAATGAGGACATCATCAGCCATGCGATGGACCAATTTTTTCACTCAGGTCCTTTCGCAGAATTGATGCAGGGTTTTCAGCACCTTGTCAATTCGGCTTTTACTGAAGCGCAAGTGACGATTGACGTCAGAGAAGAGCCGACGGGCCTCGCGGTTGATATCGGCGTCCCCGAGACGTTCCGTGACGGGGATATGCTGGTGGAAACGAAAGGGTGCTACCTTCACGTTACAATCCGCTACGATCATAAACAGGCTCATTCATCCCATGTGTCTTCAAGCATGACAAGAACCGTTGTCCTCCCGTATAAGGTGAGTGAAGAAGATATGGAAACATCCTGGAATGAACAGACGCTTACCCTCTTTTTCCCTAAAAAATAAGCATGAATGATGGATATCATTCATGCTTTTTATTTGAAGATACTGGTGAGGCCTTTCACCAGCGATCCGACCTGATTTACGGCGCTTACCATCTGCCCCGTTGTATCCATCATTTTATTAAAGTCAAACTGTCCGTTCGTTTTTTTAAACTGGGAGAGTATGCCTGAGAATTGGGAAGACTGCTGCTGATTCGGTCTGGGAACGGGGTAAGGATTCACAAACCCCGGCTGTCCCCCGGGCATGCCTGCCTGAGGAGGAGGGGGAGCAAACGGCTGCTGCACATGACCGTATTCCTGATTCGGGTAAAATTGCTGCGGGTACTGCCCTTGCTGATGATATGGCGGCTGCTGCAATGGCTGTATCTGCTGCGGATACGGCTGCTGTAATGGCTGTATCTGCTGCGGACTCGGCTGCTGTAATGGCTGTATCTGCTGCGGGTAGAAATATCCCGCCGGCTGCTGGTACATATTTTGATATGGCTGCGCTCTCCATTGCATATGACATTCCCCCTTGTCTCTCAATAAGTTTCTGCTATATATGTATGAATTCCGCCTTGGTTATGTGCTTTCGGAGATTCTGATCTTTGTCAAATGCTGTCGAAAGTCTTAATTTTTTAAAAACAGAAAAAAGTCGAATCGTTATGTTACCATAATCTCAACACACATGAGAGGGGATGCACCATTATGAACGTATCATACTTAAGAAAGCGTTTTGCTGAAGTGAAAAAATATGAAACAGATTGTGCAGATAAACTGATGGACTTTGCAAAATTCCTCTATATTCAAGGCCATCTCACCGCAACCGAATTTCGAAACAGTATGAAGGTTCTCGAAGCAAGTGGAGCAGAAAACCCGGCGTATGAATAACATACCCGACCCCTTTATATAAAAGAAGGCAGCCGTTTTCAGCTGCCTTCTTTTTCAATTTCATCCCTTAATATACGAAGCGTATATAAAACAGATTCAGTTAAATCCCTGTATCTTTTTTTATGAATATGATGAACATATGATTGGAGCATCAGCTCTCCGAAATTTTCTGTAACGGCCTGAATTTGTGCGTGATGAACGTATTTCGGACGGTTTTCCTGAATAAACGCAAGCGCTGCTTCTGTCCAAAGCGCGCAAAGCCGGTCTCTTTTTCCAACATCGGGTTTAATAATCTCAAAAAAATCATATGAACGGCCTGACTCTTTTCCATCCTGATACCTTTTTTCGGCTTCCAGAACCGCCTCTATCATTTGTTCTGTCAGCTCCAATAACGATTGTGTCTGCAAACGGACTCACCTCAGTACATATGGTACCAAAGTTTTTGCATAAAATCAGCTGATCCGGCAGGCTCTCGGCAAATCCTTTTTACGCCGGTCAGCCAAAAACAGGTCATCAATACAAACATGAAGCTCCCGCGCCTCTTCCTCAAGGCGGCAAAGTTTCTCCTGCCTGATTTCTTCAGCTTCCGCCTGACAGGATCTGACTGCTTGGGTAAGCGTCTTTTCAGCAGCAGAAATCCGGATTTCGATATCAGAAAGCAGACGGAGAATATCAGCCTTGCTCGTGTAAACAGACATTCATGTTCCTCCCTTTTATCACTTGCGTCTCTTTAGAATATAATTCTCGTTTTCCTACCGCTCTCCTCTGCACATGACAAAACTAGAAGCAGTTCGGCAAACAAACAGAGATTATCCTAAAAGGCGTGCCTTTCGACAAAAAAGTGCCGCAAACTTTGTATGAACCGGCACGTTAATGCAAACGATACAGTTGAGGAGGTGCCGTATGAAAACGAGACCGAAAAATGCAGGTAAACAGCAAAAAACCGAAGCAAAAACGACTGATACGCTTGATAAAAAATTAGGCGGCCCAAACCGCCCTTCCACGTAACACATCAGCAGCCCGAAACCCCAGCGAACGGTTTCGGGCTTTTTCATTTCTTCAGCCACTCTTTAACCGCGAAGAGCGCATGGAGCTCCCGTCTTTTCTGGAAGTACCAGTCCGTCAGTTCAAGCTGTTTCGGCATTTTCTCCTGTAAGAAAGCCCCTTTTCTTAACCTTTTTTGAAACCAATCCTCCCTTTCGCCGTCTAATGGGTGGGCAACAATGGGATAGGTTGTCCTCAGCATCGGTGATGTTCTTTTTTTGATGCCGATCATTTTCTCCATATCAAAGCGTGAACCGGTATGAGGAACGGTATCAAGAAAAAGGTAAAAAGAAGCGTGAAGATCAGGGCTGAACAGAAGGCGGGCCAGCTGTTTTCCGAGCGTAATTCTCTCTTCGGTTTTTGAAAACCGTTTAACGGAAATTCCGTATAAATGTCCGTTAAATGAAGGGAATATCACCGTATTAAAGTGAAACCAATCACTTAAATAAAAAGGAATCGTGCCAAAAACATTCTTTTTAAACGAAGGATTTTGTATAATAGGTGCTTGGATAGTGTTTTGTTCATTTATAATAAGAGCATACATGAGCCGTTCCGTATCTCCGTCACGCCAAAAGCGGAACCATTCTTCCTGCATAAAAGCCGAGACGCGGAAATAAGGAAGATGACGGAATAGAGGTTCGCCGATTTGTTTTGACCACTGGTAGACCAGAAGCTGAGGATAGGCATCAGAAAAAATCAGCCAATTCGCCCTTTCATACGAAAGGAAAAACCAGTTTTTCTGACTGCTGTCAAGGCCCTCCTGATAAAGGACGCCTCTTAAATCAGTCATCGACCAGCCCGCATTACGGGACACAAAGGATGCCAAAAGCGGCCACTTGATCTCAGGATGGCGGTCATAATATGCTTTATAGGCATTCGTCCGGGAAATATTATCGGCATTTTTTATTTTCGTCTCTTTTTCGATCAGGCGAAGAATGGCGGTTACGGTCTGTCGTTTATGCACGTTCATTCACTTCCGTCACTATTAGTTTGATAAGGAGGATGGAAAAAGTGATTCGGTACCCGAATGGAAAAACTTTTCAGCCGAACAAAACGGTTTCATCCCAAAACAGCCAGAAACGGTCTCATTCATACAGTAATCGCGGCATGACCCTCGAAGACGATCTGAATGAAACGAATAAGTATTATCTGGCTAACCAAATTGCTGTCATTCACAAAAAGCCGACACCCGTCCAGATTGTAAACGTCCACTATCCGAAAAGAAGCGCCGCAGTCATTAAGGAAGCTTATTTTAAACAGTCTTCCACAACCGACTACAACGGCATTTATAAAGGACGCTACATTGATTTTGAGGCAAAAGAAACAAAAAACAAAACGGCATTTCCCCTGCAGAATTTTCATGATCATCAGATTGAACATATGAAGCAGGTGGTCAAACAAGACGGCATTTGTTTTGTTATTATATCCGCTTTCGGAAAGGTTTATTTCCTCGAAGCCGACAAGCTGTTTGTCTTTTGGGAGAGAAAGGAGAACAATGGCAGAAAATCAATTCGCAAAGACGAATTAGAAGATGCTTCCTTTCCGATTTCCCTTGGATACTCACCGAGAATTGATTATATTAGTATTATTGAACAGCTTTATTTTTCGCAGGAACAGTAGACTGAGCGAAAGGTTGATAAACGAAAGGTTGAGATGTTATGTCAGATCAATTTACGAGTCGTGAAGAACGCCGTAAGGCAAGGCAGACGAAAAGCACTAAGCCCTCTTCACCGAAAAAAGGCAAGAAACAGCGTAAAGGCGGTTTATTCAAAAAAATTGTGCTGTCCTTGGTTATTCTGTTTGTCCTTGGCATAGTCGGCGGAGCGGCGGCATTTGCCGTTTTGGTTTCCGGCGCGCCGTCTTTGGACGAAGCCAAGCTGAAAACGCCTTACTCTTCAACGATTTACGATAAAAACGGCAAAGAAATCGCGGAAGTGGGCGGTGAAAAACGAACCTACGTCCCGATTAAGGATATACCCGATGTTGTGAAAGAAGCATTTATCGCAACTGAAGACGCCCGTTTTTATAAGCATCACGGTATAGACCCGATCCGGATCGGAGGCGCCTTGGTCGCCAACTTTACGGATGGATTCGGTTCAGAGGGTGGAAGCACAATCACCCAGCAGGTTGTGAAAAACTCGCTTTTGACCCATCAAAAAACGATTAAACGGAAAGCACAGGAAGTGTGGCTTTCACTGCAGCTGGAGCGCCATTATTCTAAAGATGAAATCTTAGAAATGTATTTAAACAGAATTTATTTCTCACCGCGTGCCTATGGCGTCGGTAAAGCGGCTGAAGAATTCTTCGGCGTGAAAGATTTGAGCAAGCTTACGGTTGAACAGGCGGCGACGCTTGCCGGAATGCCGCAAAGCCCGACCGGATATAACCCGGTTAAAAACCCGAAGGCTTCCGAGAAACGCCGAAACATTGTTCTCAGCTTAATGGAAAAACAAGGATTCATTTCAAATTCTGAATACCAGAAAGCAAAGAAAGTTTCCATGAAAGATGAAGGCGTCGTCAGCCAAAAGGAATACGATAAAAAGGACACAAATAAATACAGCGCTTTTGTCGAAGAAGTTATGAAAGAAATCGAGACAAAAGAAAAGAAAGACGTCGATATTTCAACTGACGGACTGAAAATTTACACGACTCTTGATACGAAAGCACAAGATTATCTTGATCAATTGATGAACGGAGACACGGTCGGCTTTTCGGAAGGCATGCAGGGCGGCGTCACCCTCCTTGATACGACAAACGGGGAAATCCGCGCCATCGGACCGGGACGCAACAGAACTGTCGGGGGATTCAATTATGCAACGCAAGGTAAAACCCAGCCCGGTTCAACGATAAAACCGATTCTTGATTACGGACCGGTCATTGAAAATAAAAAATGGTCGACGTATGAGCAGATTGACGATTCGGCTTATACGTACTCTGACGGCACACCGATTCATGATTGGGACAATAAATACAGAGGTCAGATATCTATGCGAGAGGCCCTCGCAGACTCACGTAATATTCCTGCTTTAAAAGCATACCAAGCAGCAGGAAAAGATAATGCCGTCGACTTCGCAAACGACTTAGGATTGGGATTAAACAAAGATCAAGTATATGAACCCTATTCTATCGGGGGATTTGGTGAGGGTAACCGCGGTGTATCTACTATGACCATGGCAGGCGCCTACAGTGCTTTCGGAAATAACGGAACGTACAACGAACCGCACGCGGTCACATCGATTGAATTTAATGACGGTACTAAGCTTGATTTAACACCGAAACCGAAAAGTGCTATGAGCGACTACACGGCGTTCATGGTTACAGATATGCTCAAATCAGCTGTCGAATCTGGAACAGGTAAACTGGCCCAAGTACCGAACGTGGAAGTGGCCGGTAAAACGGGTACGACCAACTTTACTAAAGAGGATATTCAAAAATATAATATTGCTCAAGGCGGAGTCCCAGACTCATGGTTTGTCGGCTATACCCCTCAATATACAGCGGCGGTTTGGACCGGAGTTGAGTCTGGCAACAAAGCAGGTAAGAAATCACTGTCTTCTGCTGACCAGCAAGTCGCAAAACGGATTTTCCAAAAGCTGATCTCTTACGTTGATGACGGTAAAGGAAGCTTCAAGCAGCCTGACAGCGTCGTCAAAGAAACAGTTGAGAAAGGCTCGAATCCTGCCGCTTTAGCCGGACCGAATACGCCGGATGATAAAAAAGTGACGGAGTACTTCGTGAAAGGAACGCAGCCAACTGCCGTTTCTAAAACGTACACGAAAGAAAAAGCCGATAAACCGACAGGATTGCAAGTGAAATACGACAAAGATAAAAAATCATTAACCTTAAGCTGGAATTATGACGGTGATGCAACATTCAATGTCAAACAATCCGTTGACGGCGGAAGCTACAGTGACATTCAAAACAGTTCGGCAAAAGAAGCCGTCGTCCCAGATGTCACACCAGGCTCCACATACAGCTTCCAGGTGACAGCGGAAAACGATGACGGAAAAAGCGATACGGCATCAGCATCTTTCAAAGTCCCGAAAGATGAAGAAGACGATGCGGATAAAGATAAAGCGACTGACGATGAACAGAAGACTGATGAAGATAAAGATAAGGACAAGACGCAAACTGATGATTCAAACACAGATGACAATCAGACAGATACGTCTGACGGATCGGATCAAACACCAACTGATGACCCGGATAAAAATCAGGATCAATCCGATAAGGATCAAACAGATAACAACAATCAGAATCAGCCCGGTAACGGGACCGATAACAACGGACAGCAAGATAACGGCTCTGATAATGATTCCGATTCCGGTTCAGACGGCTCAAATAAACCTGACAGCGGTCAAACGGACAAAAACAAAGACTCATCTTCAAATATCAACGGGCAGTCCAATTCGTCAACCATCCAGTCAAACCCCGCTCATTAGCGGACGAAATCCTTCACCTCAAACAGGTGAAGGATTTTTTTCATACAAAAAAACCTCCTTATCAGAAAAGGAGGTTTTTAACATTTGTTCATGGCTTCATATTTATGATATTGTTTCTTCATCTCCGTCATCAATTCATCAAGCTGAATAAACGAGTGATATTGAGTCGGTTTTGTTAAAATAAACGCCATTCGCTCCGCCCAATTGATCGGTTCGGCGGGAAAATGCTTTGTTTCAAGCACAGACCAATCAAGTGATGTGACCCGCTCCCCTGCCGTCCAGTGAAAAGCGGCAATCAGACAGGCAATTCCCTTCAGCATGTCATTTTGATCACATCTCGATTTTCTTGTTTGAAAAACGGGAAGCAGCGTTTCTTTCGTTTCGTTCCAAATCTGAAATAGAAACGGGACATATTCGCCTCTTTCCCTCCATGGCTGCACGGTTGGCTGACCGCTGAAATCCATATACAGCGGATGGCGGCGCAGCGCCGTTTTGATCTCAAGGCTTTCCAAGTCCGTAAGGCTGCGCAGGTATGTTTCATAGCCTGCCAGAATGTCAATCGCCGTCACCGTTTCACCAGCCCTTTTTTGTCACGCTTCTGCCCTTCTCTGCATAGCGGAAGCAAAGGACATTCCGCACAGCGGGGAGATTGCGCTTTACAATGATACCTGCCGAAAAATATTAATCTGTGGTGCGTAACAGACCAATCCTCTTTCGGCACTTTTTTCATTAATGTTTTCTCTACCTCCAAAACAGAGTCCTTCCAGCGGCAGATACCGAGCCGTTTAGAGACCCGCTCCACATGAGTGTCTACTGCAATCGCAGGTACGCCGAAAGCAACAGACACGACTACATTTGCCGTTTTCCGTCCGACACCCGGCAGATTCACAAGCTCATCCCGGTCTTTCGGCACTTCTCCGCCGTACTCTTCGATGATCATTTTGCTCAGCTTTTGAATATTTTTGGCTTTATTACGGTACAGGCCGATTGATTTAATATCCTGCTGGAGTTCTTCCAGCGATACGGCAAGATAATCTTCGGGCCGTTTATATTTTTGAAATAGCGTTTTTGTCACTCTGTTGACGAGAGCGTCCGTACATTGCGCGGATAATGCGACTGCCACAACCAATTCGAAAGGATTTGAATGGACAAGTTCACATTCTGCGTGCGGAAACATATCGCCGATTTTTTCAAGACAATATTCAATCTGCTTTAAATTTAACACGTTTCTCCCCTTCTCATGTTATTGTTCCAGCCAATTGTAAAAAGGCACCTGCCTCGTATACTCTTTTTGCGGATCATTTTGTTTCGTTTGAACACGCCTGAATTTTTGGCTGTGCGCCTTCGCCTGCTCAACCGTTTTGAAGCCGTTCTTTTTCCATTCAAATAAAATCCGGTCAATATAGCGAAAACTGAGTTTTCCCGATAAAACGGCTTCTTTTAAGGCGTGTTTAATCAGAATCGCATCATGCTGATCCTGATCCTGCCATATGGCCAGCGTCTCGCATTCAAGGGGCGACAGCGGTCTTCCGAACTCTTCTTCAAAGATGGTATACAGGCTTTTTTGTTCTCTTTCTGACGTTCTTTCCTGCGTTTCATTTTGAGAATGCTGCATGTAATCATACAGCTTCGCCCATAACGGCTGCAGAGAATATTTTTCAAACTTTATGCCGTTATGGTCTTCACATTCTTCAATAAACAGAAAACCTTTTTGAATAAACATTCTCAGGCAGCTTGTACATTCTTCAGCAGAGATGGACATGCCTGATTGAAGTTCAAACGGCGTCGGAAAATAAGAGCCCTTTTCCAAATGCATTTTAATCTTCAAAAGCAGGATCAATTCGGTTTCATTCAGCCCGAGCTGCCGGTAATGTGTCAGCAGCAGGTTGGGAATGCTTGAAATGCCGAGTTCCTGCATATCTATAAATTGCTGTTTTTTCATCCTTACACCTCTTACTGTAAAAGGTTATCTCCGGGAGCTTTCCCCTTTACTTAGAAAAAGTCTCCCTTGCAGGAGACTTCGTTTTTTAAAACTATTACGGATACAGACGGTTCAGAAGTCTCGGGAACGGAATCGTTTCACGCACGTGAGGCGCTCCGCTGATCCAAGCCACTGTCCGCTCAAGTCCAAGGCCGAAGCCGGAGTGCGGAACAGAACCGTATTGTCTGAGTTCAGCATACCATTTGTAAGCATCTGAATCCAGACCGTGTTCTTTTAATCTTTCTTCCAATAAATCCATATCATGAACGCGTTCTGAACCGCCGATGATTTCCCCGTAGCCTTCCGGAGCAATTAAGTCGGCACATAACACGACATCTTCACGATCTTTGGCAGGCTGCATATAAAACGGTTTTAATGACGTCGGGTAATGAGTGATAAACACCGGTTTGTCATAGCTTTCTGCGATCGCTGTTTCATGCGGCGCACCGAAGTCATCTCCCCACTCAATATCGTCAAAGCCTTTTTCTTTCAGGAATTCAATCGCTTTATCGTACGTAATGCGCGGGAATGGCGCTTTGATTTGTTCAAGCTTCGATGTGTCTCTTCCTAATGTGTTCAGCTCGATCTTACAATGTTCCAGCACACTTTGTACGATGTATGCAACATAATTCTCCTGAACTTCAAGGTTTTCTTCAAATTCAACAAATGCCATTTCAGGCTCAATCATCCAGAATTCGATGAGATGGCGTTTCGTTTTCGATTTTTCCGCTCTGAACGTCGGTCCGAAAGAGAATACTTTTCCGAGCGCCATTGCAGCTGCTTCCATATACAGCTGGCCGCTTTGAGACAGGAAGGCGTCTTCATCAAAATATTTCGTCGCGAACAGCTCAGTCGTGCCTTCGGGAGCGCTTCCCGTCAAAATCGGCGGATCAACTTTCACGAAGCCTTCTTTATTGAAAAATTCATAAGTCGCACGGATGATTTCGTTGCGGATTTTCATAATTGCGTGCTGGCGTTTCGAACGGAGCCATAAATGTCTGTGATCCATTAAGAATTCCGTACCGTGCTCTTTAGGCGTAATCGGATAATCAGTCGCTTCGTGAATGACTTCAATGGATGTAACAGCAAGCTCATAGCCAAGCGGTGAACGCTCGTCCTCTTTCACAATTCCTTTTACATAAAGCGACGTTTCCTGCGTCACTGATTTCGCGATTTGGAAGATGTCTTCTTCTACTTCAGCTTTGACGACAACTCCCTGAATGAAGCCGGTACCGTCTCTCAGCTGTAAAAATGCGATTTTACCGCTTGAGCGTTTATTAGCGACCCAAGCTCCAATCGTTACTTCCTCGCCTGTGTGTTTATACACTTGGTTGATTGTTGTTTTCAAACTCTTTCCCTCCAGAACAAGAAAGACATTCAGGAATCTGCCTGAATCTCTTTTTTCATCACTTTATTATACCCGTTCTACTCTAACGGGGTCAATGCAAGTGAAAAGCGGCTTTAAAAGCCGCTTTTTCAGAATCAGCTGTGTTTTTCCGTGAAGCGGCGGATTCTTTCGACCGCTTCTTCTAAAAGATCGAGTGACGTTGCGTAAGATAAGCGGACGTTGTCCGGTGAACCGAAACCCGAGCCCGGCACGATGGCGACTTTTTCTTCTTCCAGAAGCGCCTTGACGTATTCATCGACATCTTTGAATCCGCAGTTTTCTGCGGCCGCTTTGGCGTTAGGGAACAAGTAAAACGCCCCTTCAGGCTTGACACAGGTGAATCCGGGAATCTCACTGAGCTGAGCGTAAATGGTGTTCAGTCTGTGCTCAAATGCCTGTCTCATCTCTTCCAGCGGCTCAGCCGGACCGTTATAGGCCGCAATGGCGCCGTATTGAGCGATAGACGTCGGATTTGATGTGCTGTGGCTCGCAAGGCTCGTCATCGCTTTAATAATCGTCTCCGAACCCGCCGCATAGCCGATCCTCCAGCCCGTCATGCTGTGAGATTTCGACACGCCGTTAATGATGATCGTCTGCTCTTTCAATTCATCTGAAAGCTGTGCGATTGAGACGTGTTTTTTTCCTCCGTATGTAAGCTTCTCATAAATCTCGTCAGAAACGATCAGAATGCCGTGCTCCAGACACACTTTTCCGAGTTCCGCAAGCTCTTCTTTCGTATACATAACACCTGTCGGGTTGCTCGGTGAATTGATAATGAGCGCTTTTGTTTTCTCGGTGATAGCCTGCTTCAGCTGCTCCGGTGAAATTTTAAACTGATTGGATTCCAGCCCTTCTGCATAGACGGGACGCCCCCCTGCCAGTTTCACCTGCTCAGGGTAGCTGACCCAGTAAGGAGTCGGTATAATCACTTCGTCCCCTTCATCGAGAATGACCTGAAATAATGTATACAGAGCGTGTTTCGCTCCGGTGCAGACAATGATTTCTGACGGCTTATATTCAATCCCCTGGTCGTTTTTGAATTTTTTTGCGATACTGTCTTTCAGCGCCGGCAGACCGCCTGAAGGCGTATATTTCGTATGGCCTTCATTCATGGAACGCACCGCGGCATCTATAATGTGCTGAGGCGTATTAAAATCCGGTTCTCCTGCTCCGAGGCCGATGACATCATGGCCTTCTGCTTTCAGCTCTTTCGCTTTTGCAGTAATTGCTAGTGTTGCAGACGGTGTTAATGCGGATACTCTTTTTGCCAATTTCAACTTGAACTCCCCCTAATACGTCTCACGGTGTGATGTTTTTGAGAATCTTGCCGCTTGTAAAGTCCACATAGCTGAAGCTATATTGCCCGCTTTTGTTGATATAGGTCACTTCCCATAACGGAACATTGTTTTCTCTCGCCGGGTGAACGCCATTCAGCTTGGAAACAAGCCCTTCGTCCCGAACGATCTTGGCAGCCTTGCCGCTTGAAATGCCGTCACTGGCTTTTTTTGAGAGAATTTTTGCTTTTTTGTCGGCCGGAACCCATACATACATATCTTTTCCATGTTTATCCGTTCCGGTAACAACATAATATTTCTGTTTGCCGACAAAGGTCTCCACTTTCTCAGCATCTGTCAGCTGCGTTTTTTCTTTAGCGGCTGCGGCAGCTGTTTCGTGGCCTTCTTCTTTTTGAGCCATTGCAGATTTAAAAATGCTGGCCGAAAATAAAAGAACTGCTAAAAAAATAATACCAAATACGGCTGTAAATATTAATGCTTTTTTTCTCATCTTTTTCACCTATGTGCGATAAATGGTGAAGACCGCTTCATTTTGATTTTCTTCGTCTAGCGCAAGGCCGAACATCAGATTGTCCCGTTTCAAAGTCCGGTTTAATGTATCGACGATTTTATATAAATCATCTGAATGCTCCACATTAATCGTTGACAGAATTTCAATTTTGCTTTCCATTTTTATACCCTCCATCGGTCGAACAAATTTTGTTAGTCATAACGGGATGCGCCCGCGGCATAATAAAATCACAAGGCGGCATGAACCCGCTTTTACTATAAAAACAATTCCTCATCCCACACCACGAAAGCCGCGTTTATGCGGCTTTTATTCCGTTTGGCTGACATAAGCCGCCATTTCGGCATCCGTCAGTTCCAAAAGAGATGAAGTCGGGAGCGCTTCAAGAAACAGCCGTCCGTATCCCGCCGTTTTTACACGCTGATCTAAAAGAACGATTGTTCCCTTGTCTCCCGCCGTACGGAGCAGGCGCCCGATCCCCTGTCTGAACGTTAACACGGCCTCAGGCAGGGAAATCGTCTGAAACGGATTTTTCCCCTGTTTCTTGGCAAATTCGCATTTTGCGGCGTGAAGCGGATTATCAGGCGCCCTGAAAGGAAGTCTTGCGATCATGACGGTTGACAATTCATCCCCCGGAAAATCAACGCCTTCCCAGAAATGATTCGTCCCGAGCAAAATCGCCCGGCTTGCCGTTTTAAAGGTTTTCATTAATTTACCGGGACTCCCGCCCGAAATACCTTGGGCGAGAAGCTGAATGCCTGATATCTCCATACTGAGTTTCAGTTCCTGATACACTTTTTTCAGCATATCATGAGACGTAAACAGGACAAGGATCTTCGGCTGTTTTCCCTTTGACATGATTTCTGCATACTTGGCAATATGCTCAATGACTTCCCGCTCTCCGTCATATTTAACGGATTTCATCTCTTTCGGAATGATGACGTTCATCTGATCATCGTAAGAAAAAGGAGACGGGATGCTTTTGGTGCGCGGATAAAAATCCGCAAGTCCGAGCCTTTCAATCATAAATTGAAAAGACTGCTCCACCATTAAGGTCGCTGATGTGAGCACAACGCTTTTTTTGCGGGCGAAAAACTGGTCTGCAAGCATTTCACCGGGCTCCAAAGGCTGCGCATAGATGCTGACGGCATTTTTTGCGCCCTTCGCATCTATTTCAACCCAAACGGCTTCTTTCTCATCATTTTCAAACAGCAGCCTGCTGAACGTATCACGATATTCTTTCAGCCCCCTGATACACTTTACATATTCGGCCGCTAAAAAAGCCGCTCCGCTTTTCATCTGTTCAAGCTTTTGATGTAACAGTTTCTCCTGTACTGAAAACATGTCAAGCAGCTGATCCAGCATCGCACAAAGCCGCTCCGCTCCGTCCGTTATCATGTGAAACCCTTTATCCTGGCTTTTATGATTGAGACTATAGACGAGACGGTTCAGATCGTCTTTAGGTTTTCTTCGTTTGACAAAAGAATGCACTGAACTGAAAAATGCGTCGCTTTCCGATTGAATATGCTTCATCCACTCATCGGCGTCAAAAAAACTTTCCGCCGGCAGTTCATACGTATAAAACAGTTTTCTCATCCGCTTTAACAGTCCGTGTTCCTTTAAGGTTCCGATTCGGCTGAGCTTTGTGTGCAGTCCGATGTATGAAGCTCTCTTCCCCAGGTGCTCGCTGGCGGCGCGTTCGAAATGATGCGCTTCATCAATGATGATTGTTCCGCTTGCAGGCAGTTTTTTCGTTTCACTGCTTTGATCTGAAAACAGCAAAGCATGGTTTGTGATAATCAGATCTGCGGCCTGTGCTTTTTCTTTAGCCCGTTCATAAAACCCGGCAGCCGAGTCCTTCCCTTTTTTAAAAAAAGAATTCTCATCGTAAGCCATGCGCTCCCACAGCAATCTGCCGCCTGATGGAAGATTCAGCTCAGCGGCGTCGCCTGTTTCAGTCTCCGTCAGCCAGACGAGAAGCTGCGCTTTCGTCAAAACCGCATCATAGTTGTCATCTTCCTCATGCAGAATATGTTCAAACTTAGGCAGGCACAGATAATGTGATTTCCCTTTTAAAATAGCAGCTTTGACCGTCCAAGGAAACATACGCTCCAAAAGCGGGAGATCTTTAGACATGATCTGCTGCTGCAAAAGAGTAGAGTACGTGCTGATAATCACGGGAGTCTGCTCCGCTTTGGCAAATAAAACAGCCGGAACGAGATAACCGATCGTTTTTCCGATGCCGGGTGCCGCTTCAATCAGCGCATGCTCCCGATTGCGGAAGGCGCCAAGCACTTCATCCATCATCGAAAGCTGCCCTTTCCGCTTTTCATAGCGGGGGAGGATGCCGGATAAGATCTGTTCTTTTTCTTCGTTCCACTTTTCAAGGTCAATGGCCGCATTCACCGGACGGGAAACCGGAATGTGATCGGGCTCTTTAATTGAAAAAGAGGCGTATGGAATGCAGCTCTTTTCTCCCGACGGCCTGCTTTCATGTATAAAAGAATCCAAAAGCAGCGTCAAATCGCTGATAAAATGCTGTGAAAGCCTTCTAAGCTGCTTTAATGTCGGTAAAGGCAAATGTTTCAGTTTATGTAAAATGTCTAAAAAGACCAGTCCCGTAACCTCCGCATCGCTGTCTGCGCGGTGAGGGCGGTCATGAACAATATTCAGCTCCGCGCACAACTCACCGAGCTTATATCCTTCAAACCCCGGGAAAACAATACGCGAAAGCTCAACCGTATCAAGCACTTCACAATCCGGCAGCTCATAGCCCGCTTCGCTCAGTTCATGCCGGACAAATCCGAGGTCGAAATGAATATTGTGGGCAACAAAATACGCGCCGTCAAGCAGATGAAAAATCTCCTCTGCGACCGCTTCAAACGGCAGTTCATTTTCAACCATTCCGGACGAAATTCCGGTCAGCTGTTCAATAAACGGCGGAATGACCTGATTCGGATTGATATATTTTGAAAACCGCTCAGTTATTTGTCCATTTTCAATGACAACCGCTGCGATTTGAATGATTTTATCGCCCTTTTTCGGCGAATTTCCTGTTGTTTCGACATCTATGACAACGAACCGTTGTTTGTTCATTAAAATGGACACCTCAATTCCTGCATACGAGAAAAGTGTAACACGTTTTGTTGAGAAATGGAGCGGAAAAACAGCTTTTGCCCCTAAATCTTAAAAGAAAACCCCCATGAAGGGGGCTCTTTTACAAAATCGTGTGTGCCGGCTCCTGGCCCAGCATCTGCTCGATTTTATTCTGATCATCCAGAACAGCCACCTTCGGCTGATGGCTTTTTGCTTCCTGATCAGACATCATTTGATAAGAAATAATAATGACTTTATCTCCTTCTTGGACGAGACGGGCGGCTGCTCCGTTTAAACAGATGACGCCGCTCCCCCGCTTACCGGGAATAATATACGTTTCAAGTCTCGCTCCGTTATTATTATTCACAATTTGAACTTTTTCATTAGCGAGCATTCCGACGGCATCTAAAAGATCTTCATCAATCGTAATGCTGCCGACATAGTTTAAATTGGCTTCCGTCACGGTAGCGCGGTGCAGTTTTCCGGCCATCATAGTGCGGTACATATTATGATCTCTCCCATTCATCAATATCAATAATGATATTATCAATCAGTCTGGCTTTAGAAAATTGGACGGCGCAGGCCAGAATGACCTTGCCGTTTAATGTTTTAAGCGGAGTCAGCTCCGGATAAGCGTACAGTTCGGCATAATCAATGACGCCGCTTGTGTTTTCGATGATATCGGTGACGGTTTTTATAACGGTTTCCGGATTTCTTTCACCGTCTCTGATCAGTTCGGCACCTTGCTGCAATGCTTTATAGATCATCGGCGCTTCTTTGCGTTCCTGCTCAGTCAGATAGACGTTGCGAGAGCTTTTGGCAAGTCCTTCTTCTTCTCTGACCGTGTCCACTGCGACCAATTCGATATCCATAAAGAAATCCTTAATCAATCCGTCCACAACCGCTGCCTGCTGGGCATCTTTCAGGCCGAAGTAGGCGCGGGTCGGTTTAACGAGATTGAAAAACTTCGTCAGCACAGTGGCCACTCCGTCAAAATGGCCGACGCGGGAGGCGCCGCACAACACGTCAGTTCTCCTTTTCACTTGCACGGCAACATTTTGCTCGCCTTTATACATATCACTTGGAGACGGCGTAAACAAAACATCTGCCCCCGCCTGTTCTGCAAGCCGGGCATCGCGCTTTAAATCTCGCGGATATGCTTCGTAATCCTCGCCCGGTCCGAATTGAGTCGGATTGACAAAGATGCTCATCACGACAATATCGTTTTCTTTGCTTGCTTTTTCAACCAGCGTCAGATGTCCTTCATGAAGAAAACCCATCGTCGGGACGAATCCGATCGTCCGGCCTTCTGAGCGGTATTGTGCAATCAATTCTTTCAGCTGTTGAGTTTCTGTCAGTTGTTTCATCGCTTACTTTCCTCCGTACAAGCCTTGCAGCACAGTTTGGTTTATCTGAAAGGAATGCTTTTCTTCCGGGAAAACCCGTTCTTTCACATCACGGACGTAATCGCTGAGGGCCGACTCAATCGTGCCGTCGATTTTGGCGTATTGCTTCACGAACTTCGGTGTTCTGTCCACGCCGTGGCCGACAACGTCATGATAGACAAGGACTTGGCCGTCCGCTTTTGAACCGGCTCCGATTCCGATGACAGGAATGGATACTTCTTCTTTTATTTTAGCAGTCAGTTCAGCAGGCACGCATTCAAGCACGAGCATCATCGCTCCCGCCTGCTCGCATTTGATGCTGTCTTCAATGAGCTTTTTCGCGCTTTGCTCATCTTTCCCCTGCACTTTATATCCGCCTAATACGCCGACAGACTGCGGTGTGAGGCCTAAATGGCTGACGACGGGAATTCCGCCGAGAGTCAGCGCGCGGATGGATTCGAAAACGCCGTCTCCGCCTTCAAGCTTTAACGCGTCCGCGCCGCTTTCCTGAATAATGGCCGCGGCGTTTTTCATTGTATCTTCTTTTGAAAGGTGGTAAGACATAAACGGCATGTCAGTTACGATAAACGTATTTTTCGCACCGCGTTTTACCGCTTTTGTATGGTGAATCATGTCACTGACCGTTACGCCGACTGTTGAATCGAGTCCGAGCACGACCATTCCGAGCGAATCCCCGACTAAAATCATGTCGACTCCCGCCTGTTCCGCAAGCTTTGCCTGCGGATAATCGTAAGCGGTCAGCATCACGATCGGCTCTCCATTTTCCTTCATTTTCATGAAATCCAGTTTTGTTTTCATTCTGTTTCTCCTCCTCTAAACGGTGAGGAGATGAGCCGCCAATTCTTCGCAAGCAAAAAAGCCTTCTGTAAAATAAGAAGGATCCCCACTTGTTTAACGTTCGGCGAATGTCATCCCTCTGTCCCAGTCCTTTTTTGGATCAAGGCAGACTTTTCGTAATCTCTGTTCTGCTGATCAGGTGCAGTTCATTATGATACTGCCCATAGGAAGTATACCAAATTCACGAGGCTTGTACCAACTAAGATTAATTGAGCTCAATATCAGCAGAATATATCTTCTTTATACCGTCTTTCGTTTCCAAGAGAAGAACTCCCTCATCATCAATGCCGAGCGATTTCCCGTAAAACGTCCCTTGCAGCGTTCTCGCTCTGAGCTCGTTCCCCAGTCCGACCGCATAGCTTTCCCATAACAGCTTGATCGGTGTAAAGCCGTGCTTCAAATAATCCTGATAGCGTTTTTCAAAAGTCAGCAAAATCTCTTGTATCAGACCCGCTCTGTCAATTTTTTCGCCGGCTTCCATCCTGAGGCTCGTCGCAATGTCCTGAAGCTCGCCGGGAAAATCGGTTTCCTGCTGGTTCACGTTGATGCCGATCCCGAGAATAACCGAACGGACACGGTCTTCTTCCGCCTGCAGCTCAGTTAAAATCCCGACGGCTTTTTTGCCGTGAATCATTAAATCATTCGGCCATTTAATGGCGGGCTGTACACCTGTAAAAGCCTCGATGGCCTGTACGACCGCAACGGCAGATAACAGGGTGAGCTGCGGCGTTTTTTGCAAAGGAACGTCGGGTCTCAGAATGAGGCTCATCCAAATCCCGTTTCCCTCCTGTGAATGCCATACTCTGGCCATTCTTCCTCTGCCTGCCGTTTGTTTATCGGCGACTACGAGCGTTCCTTCCGGCGCGCCGTCATTGGCAAGTTCATGAGCGGTTTTTTGGGTGGATGGCAGGACGTCCCGATAATGAAGCTGTTTGCCCAAAACCTCTGTTTTCAGCCCGAAACGGATTTCTGATTCACTGAGTTTCCCCGGTTTTTTAATGAGCCTGTACCCTTTTCGTCTGACCGCCTCAACCTCATAGCCCTCTTTGCGGAGTTCCTCTATATGTTTCCAAACGGCGGTTCTCGAGCAGCCGAGCGCGTCACTAATTTTCTGCCCGGAGATAAAGCCGTCACCCGCCTCAGAAAATAAATCAATTAATCGGGTTCTTAATGTTGATCCCATGATGCGAGCCACTCCTTTATGTCATGTTTTCGGTTAGGGAGCTTCCCTGCCAATACCGCTTCTTCAATCCGGCGAAGTTCTTCGGCCACCCATTTACCCGCGCGGCGGTTTCTGAGCTCCATCAGATCAGCGCCTGAAATGTCGAGGTCTCGAAGGCTTTTGATCGGCAGCTGCTCATACAGGCTCTGAACCTCTTTCAGCTTTTGTTCATCAATCGTCTTATGCTTTTTCAGCATCCCGATTTTAACGGCTGAAAACAGCGCCTCTCCCGCCCGGTACATCGCTTCCGCTTCCAGCTGCACCGGATAAACGCTTATGATCTGCACCGCTTTTTTTATGACTTTTCCCGGCAGTTTCCATTGTTTTAAAAACGCCTCGGCGCTTTTCGGACAAAGACCGAGAAACAATAACAGCGCTGCCCAGCGTTCTTCGCGTGCATCTAAAGAAGAAAACGGAAATCCGCTCGCTTCAAGCATTTGCTGCTCATAACCGGAAAGGCCGGGCAGCTCTTGTATCAAACCTGTATGCACCATCGTTTGAATTGCATCCTGTGAGAAAGCGCCCTGCAGCAGCTTTTCAAACTCGACGGTCTTTCGTTCTACTGATACATGTGCCAAAAGCTCCCTGTCTTTTATGATGGCCTCTCTTGTTTCTTTTTCTAACAGAAAGCCGAGCTGACTCATAAAGCGGACGGCTCTCATCATCCGCAGAGCGTCTTCCCGAAAACGGTCTTCAGGGTTACCTACCGTTCGGATCAGCTTTTGTCCGATATCATGTGCGCCTCCGAAATAATCAAGCAGCTCTCCTTCGGCAGACATCGCCATCGCATTAATCGTTAAGTCTCTCCGCTTTAAGTCTTCTGATAAAGAAGTGATGAACCGCACAGCTTCAGGGCGCCGGTAATCCTTATATTCTGATTCGGCACGAAAAGTGGTGACTTCATAGGTTTCATCTTCCCACAGGACGATGACGGTGCCGTGCTCTTTTCCTACATCGACAGTCCGCTTAAAGAGACGCTCCACCTCATTCGGCGAAGCGCTGGTTGCGATGTCCACATCACCTATTTTTCGTTTCATATAGCTGTCTCTGACGGCTCCCCCGACAAAGTACGCCTGATGGCCCGCCTTCATCAGATGATGAAGGATGGGGAGGGCTTTGACAAATTCCTGTTCCATAAGATCACTCCGGTCCTGCCAATTCGTCATAAATCCGTTCATACTGACTGACGATTCTTTGCGAAGAAAAGGCGGTCTCCGCCATTTTCAGCGCATGATCAGTCAATCGTTTGCTGAGCTGTTTATCTTCTAAAACGGCAAGCGCTTTTTCAGATGCCGCCTGAATATCGCCGACTTCCACCAGAAAACCGCTTACTTGATCTTTAATCACTTCCGGGATTCCGCCGATATTTGTTCCGATGCACGGCACGCCGCAGGCCATCGCCTCAAGGAGGACGAGTCCGAAACTTTCTTTTTCAGACAGAAGAAGCTTAAGGTCGCTGATGGAATACAGCTCTTCCACCCTGTCCTGATTTCCGAGGAGCAGCACTTGATCCTGCAGTCCGTATTTTTCGACAAGCTGCCAAGCGACGCACTTTTCCGGCCCGTCGCCGACAAGCAGGAGCTTCGCCTTTGTTTTGGCTGCGATATTACGGAAAACGCGGATGACATCTTTAACACGTTTTACTTTTCTGAAGTTCGAAACATGGATGACGACTTTTTCATCCGGCAAAATGCCATGTTTCTCTTTTATACTCTCTGTATTTTTCTTAAGATAAACACGTTCATCAATAAAGTTGTAGATGGTCTCAATTTTTTTATCCGGCTTGATTAAGTCATATGTTTCTCCGGCAAGCGCGGTTGATACCGCCGTCACTCTGTCGGACGCTTCGATGGCAAAACGGATTAAATCTTTTAATGACGGATCATATCCTAAAACGGTGATGTCCGTACCGTGAAGCGTCGTCACGATGCCGATGTCGCGCTTGAGCATCTGCTTGGCAAGATAAGCGCATACCGCATGCGGCAGCGCATAATGCGCGTGGATGATATCAAGATTTTCCCTTGCGGCAACCTCGGCGATTTTGCTCGCCAGCGTAAGGTCATAAGGCGGATATTTAAATACCGCGTATTGGTTGACTTCCACCTCATGAAAATGAATATTCGGATGATATGTATTTAATCTGAACGGGATGCTTGATGTGATGAAATGAACCTGGTGCCCTTTTTCTGCAAGCAGCTTGCCGAGTTCCGTCGCAATAATACCCGAGCCTCCGACACTCGGGTAGCATGTAATCCCTATTTTTAATGGTCTCATTGTCCGCCCCCAAAAACATCATCATTCAAAACGGGAAGCTGTTTTGAAAAGAAACCCTCGGCATACCCCGTCCCGGCTTCTTTGCCATACAGTCTTTCCCGCGCTTCCACCATTTCAATATAACCGTTGGTCAGCGGTGTGTTCACTGACTGCGCCGTAGGAATAAACTGGCTTTGATAGGCGTGCAGGCTTTCTTTTTTCAGATCGATGGTTTCCGTTATGTCGATTACAAAGTCCGGACGGTGAAACCCGTTGATCATATAATAGTATACGCGCTGAGCCTTATGAGCCGGCAGTTCCTGATGATCTCTGTATTTATGAATTCCCGCCGAGAACACCGCCTCTTCGACCAAAGCCGCCGCATTGCCGTGGTCAGGATGGCGGTCTTTCGGATAAGGCATGAAAACGGTTTTCGGCCGGCAGGCTCTGATGACACTGACAATCCGGCGGATGCCGTCCTCACTTTTCAAAAGCCCGCGGTCGGGAAGCGTAAGCTGGATTCTCTCTTTTACGCCGAGAATTCGTGCCGCCTCTGCCGCTTCTTCTTTTCTTATCCCTACCGTTCCGTTGGATGATAGTTCGGCCTCGGTCAAATCGCATATCACCGCGGTTTTTCCTTGAGCCGTAAATTTTGCGATCGTGCCGCCCATACCGATCTCGACATCATCACTATGGGCGCCGAACGCCAGAATATCAACGTGTTCAGACATTCGGCTCTCCTCCGCGCACAAGATTGCGGAAATCAAATGCCCCGCCGTCCAGCGTCCGGACGAGGATTTCCGCTGTTCCCATATTTGTGGCGAGCGGGATCGCGTATACGTCACACAGCCGGATCAGCGCCGAGACATCCGGTTCGTGAGGCTGCGCAGTTAATGGATCGCGCAGAAAAATGACGAGATCCAGGGCATTTGCCGCAATCAATGCGCCGATTTGCTGATCTCCGCCGAGCGGGCCGGATTGAAAACGTTCAACGGACAATCCGGTCGCTTCCTGGATTTTCAGGCCTGTCGTACCTGTCGCGTATAACTCATGATGGCTCAGTATATCTTTATATGCGGTCGTAAACTGAACCATATCCTGCTTTTTTTTATCGTGAGCAATCAAAGCGATTTTCATTTGATGTTCTCCCCCTTGCCGATTCAGTCGATAATATTTTCGAGTCCGTATACAAGCTGGTCGATTTTCATCACTTGCTCCACTGACAGCTTCACTCCTGACATAAAGGAAGCCCGGTTATAGGAGTCATGGCGCAGTTTCAGCGTCTGGCCGTCCATGCCGAACATGACTTCCTGGTGGGCGATAAGACCCGGAAGACGCACGCTGTGAAGGCGGATGCCGTTTAATTCAGCACCGCGGGCGCCCGGCAGAATTTCTTTTTCATCAGGATGGCCCTGCTGCTTTTCTGTACGGACGCTTGAGATCATTTCCGCTGTTTTCAGCGCCGTTCCGCTCGGGGCATCCAGCTTTTGATCATGATGAAGCTCAATGATTTCTACATCTTCAAAATAGTTGGCGGCCATTTGTGAGAACTTCATCATCAGCACCGCGCCCAATGCAAAGTTCGGAGCGATGATGGCGCCGATTCCTTTTTCTTCAGTCAAGGCTTGAAGCTCCTCTAAATCCGCTTCAGAAAATCCGGTCGTTCCCACAACGGGGCGGACGCCGTGTTCAAGAGCGGCTTTCGTATGTTTTTTGCCGATTTCAGGCGTTGTCAAATCGATCAGCACATCCGGTTTTGTTTGTTGGAAACATGCGCGGATATCCGTATAAATAAGAGCGTCTGAATCAGCCGACATCACTTCCCGCAATGTTTGCTGATCGTATGTATGGTCAATGGCGCCGACAAGCTCAAAATGAGGCGTGCGGACAGCAAGTTTTACGGCCTCCTGGCCCATTCTGCCTCTCGGTCCGGCAATGACGACTTTAATGGTTTCATTTGACATGGTTTCTCCTACTTTCCTTCTTCTTTTCTAGTCCAGCGGTCTTTATCACGTGTATTAAATTTATGCATGACGCGGTTATGAGCTTCCTCCAATGAAATATCAAGGGAGTTGGCGAGGCAGATCAGGACGAACAGCACATCGCCCATTTCCTCTTCCATGCTTTTCTCATTTTCCGTCGTTTTCTTCGGCTTTTCCCCATAATAATGGTTGACTTCTCTTGCAAGTTCGCCCAGTTCTTCCGTGAGACGGGCCATCATGGCAAGCGGGCTGAAATAGCCTTCTTTGAATTGGCCGATATATTCATCGACCTCAGCTTGTAAGTCTTTCATCGTTTTGTCACTCACTGTGCGAATACCTCCTGTCATCTCTTCCATGTTAGCTAATTCAAGTACATTTGACAAATGTTAAAAACGGCAGTTTGCTGTTTTCTTTTGTATCCACTATAATATTTACGCAATCTTATGGAAGGAAAAGGGGTTTGATGCAATGCTTGGAGAAATCAGAATCAAAAACATTTGCTTTATTTTAATCGGCGCCGCTGTTTTTTCATTCGGACTGGTTCACTTTAATATGCAGAACAATTTGGCGGAAGGCGGATTTACCGGCATTACGCTGCTTTTATATGCGTTATTCCACATCAGCCCTTCTATTTCCAACCTGGTATTGAACATTCCTATCTTTTTCATCGGCTGGCGTATGCTCGGCCGGACGATGTTTGTCTATACCCTGATCGGCACCGTCTCTCTTTCTGTTTTTCTGAGTGTTTTTCAGCGCTACGAAATTCATATGCCGCTGTCCCATGATTTAGCGCTAGCTGCCTTATTCGCCGGTGTATTTATCGGCGCGGGTCTCGGCATTATTTTTAAATACGGCGGCACGACGGGCGGGGTCGATATCATCGCCAGGCTGATCAACAAATTTTTCGGAATCCCGATGGGCCGGACGATGTTTGCCTTTGACGCCTGTGTCATTTTGCTTTCTTTGTTTACGTATCTTTCTTACAAGGAAGCGATGTACACGCTTGTAGCCGTTTTTGTCGCTGCGAGATTGATTGATTTTATCCAGGAAGGCGGCTATGCCGCAAAAGGGGCAACGATTATTTCTTCGAAAAACGATTTGATTCAGCAAAAAATCATTGAAGAGATGGAGCGCGGCGTCACCGTTTTAAAAGGACAGGGATCATATACAAAAGAAGACAGGGACGTTCTTTACTGCGTCGTTCCGAAAAACGAAATTGTGCTTTTGAAAAGCGTCATCACTTCCGTTGACCCGCACGCCTTTGTTGCAGTAAGCGACGTCCATGATGTGCTCGGCGAAGGATTTACGCTTGACGAAAATAAAAATCCGATCAGACGATAATAAAAAGGCGGCTTTTGCCGCCTTTACTGTTCGTGTTTCCATTTGACAACCGGTGATTTTTTCTTTTTCAATCGGCGGACGAATGCCGGACTGACATTGAGCGTCTGCTCGACGAAGCGCTGCGGCGTCAGTGCCAGCCATTGATTTAAAGAGACGTCTTCGAAACGGTCGCTTTTGAAGATTTCCAGAAATCGAAGCACGGTGTCACCGGTATTCTGAACATAATGTCCCATTGCAAAAGGAACATATCCTACGTCACCCGCTTGATAGTTAAATGTCCGCGCTCTTCCCTCCGCCGCAAACACCGTCATTTTCGCTTCTCCTGAAAGATAATACTGCCACTCGTCCGTATTCGGATGCCAATGCAATTCTCTCATGCCTCCGGGTTCGACCTCCACAAGAGCTGCGGCAATCGTTTTTGACACCTTAAACGTTTTTGAATCGACAATCTTTACTCTTCCCCCGCTGGTAACAAGGGGCTCCTGCCGGGAAAGCTTGTAGCTGAACGGCTCCAAAACGGTGCCTTCCGGGGAAGAAACTGCTGCCTGTTCAATCGGGGGAGGCGGTTCCAGCTGGAACATGTAACGCTCTTTCTTGTGAATGTAGGCCAAGTCATATCCGGGAACACCGAAGTTCGCCTCCAGCACGCTGCGCGGGGTGTGGGCAAACCAGTCCGTTACTGAAAAGGTGCTGTTTTCTGAAAAAGAGCCGTCATCAAAGACAAGCAAAAACTCACTGCCCCGTTCCATCCCTTGAATGGAATGAGGAATGCCGGAAGGAAAATACCACAGATCCCCTTCACTTACGTTATCAATAAAATTCCGCCCATTTTGATCAACCGCAGTTAAACGGACTTCTCCGTTAATCACATATCCCCATTCGGCTTCTTTATGCCAATGAAGCTCCCGCACAGCTCCCGGTTTCAGTCTCATGTTCACCGCCGCGATGTTTTTGGATACCGGCAGTTCCCTGACCGTCACCTCTCTGGACCATCCGCCGTCTTCAAGCCTCATATGCGTATCAGAAAATGAGAATTTCAAGTTTTGAACCGTTCCTGCATCCGTTGAGGGCGGAACGAGCATGTCAGGATTCTGGAAGTCACGCGCGAGGTTTCGCGGTCCTTCGTCAGTCGCCCCTTTTCTGCCTCTGATCGGCTGCGGGAGGTGTTTTGAAGCCAATTGCTGGATGAGTTTTTTCACTGACTTAGCTCCTTTACAGCAATTTCTGTTTATTTAGACTTAGGATACTCACGCTTTTTCTCTTTCTTTTTTTCCGCTCTGTATTTTCGGTAGCCGACATATGTCAGCGCAGTAATAATGATACCGCCTGTTGTCAGAATGACCCAGAGCAGCGAAGGGTCAGCGTCATCCCGCTCCACCTTGTCAAAAACCCGCTTTAAATCCTGCTGCAGGAGCGTCAGACGCTCAAGCTTTGTTCCTTTTGTCATCTGCTGAAACCCGTCCTGCTCAATCACCTCGATATGTTTCGCCACCGTATCAAGCTGGCCGGCCGACACATCCATTGTCAGGCTGGGATAAATTAAATCATATAATGATATAAATTCATTCCACTTTTCATTGAAATTTTCACTTCCGTTTCCGCTGACATCTTCTTTTAAGGCGCTGAATGTCGCCATAATCGGTCTTTCAAGCGAACCCCACAGCGGATCGGAGTGGTCTTCCATCGCATCCATTACCAACCTGAACTGGGCGGCTGCCCGGATTTTTTCGGTATCTGAGGCGTCTGCCTGTTTCAGAACGCGCACTAAATCATTGAAACCCAGAGTCACCTGCCTGACTTCGGCGCCGCTCAGTGAGTTTACGTGTGTCATTTTTTTCTTAAAGTAGCCAAGCACTTGCAGAGCCTCATCATACTGCGAATGCCGCGTCATTTGGAAAACGGTATCCGAAAGGTCGTTCAGTTCCTTGAGACCGCCCTCATCTTCAGCTTTGGCAGTTGTGATGAAACACATAAGAGCAAGTAAAAGACAGATCGTCAGCTTTCGTTTCATAGAGGTCCCTCCCACTCCTTCTCTTTACAGAATATGAGGAGCGGGACAAGGTTAGACCAAGATTCTATCAGTGTAAGTCAAGCTTTATCCGTCTTTTGGAAATCACCAAATAGTATGCAAGGCCGAGTGAAAATATGCTCAGCCAGAATGTAGCATAGCCGATTACTTGCATATAGTCATTGAGCATTGAGTAGCGGGGCATCATGCCGAAAAGATAATCAATGACATCATTATGAAGCGTCCAAACAGCGGCAACGGCAAGATGCCATAACCGGAACCGAAAATACGGACTGTATAAAACGCCTTGAACGGCCATGGCGAAATGTGAAGCAATCAGCATGTACCCTTCCCAAGGCATCTGCCCCATTTTGACCAGCACAAAGACATTCATTCCGACCGCCCACAGCCCGTATTTTACAAGGGTTACAAGAGCCAGCGCTTCAAACAGCGGCGCGTTTCTTCCCATGAGAAATGCCAGAAGCACGAACAGGAAAAAAAACGTCGCCGTCGGGCTGTCAGGCACAAATATCAGAAATCGGAACGGCGTGTCCGCAAGCTGCGGCACATACCAATAATAGCCGTACACCGTACCGATAAAATTAACGGCAAGAACAAGCAGAAGCATGCCGCGCAACCCTAAAAGATAAGAAATCCACCTCATACCATCAACTCTCAGTCCGTAAAAAGTATGTATCATGCAAAAAAAGCTGACATCCGGTCAGCTCTTTTCATAAAAGTATATCCTGCTATTGTCTACTTCACAATACGTTATTTCGCTGTCGTTTCAGAAATGAACTTCGCCAGCTGATCAAGCTGTTTGTCATTTCCTTTAAAAATACCGGCTGGCATCTGCCCTTTCCCTTTGACGGCGATTTTTTTAATTTCTTCCGGGCTCAGCCCGTTATCGACCAGGGACGGTCCGGCGCTTCCGCCTTGAAGATTATCCCCGTGACAGGAAATACAGCCTTGTTCTTTAAATACCTTATAACCGTCTGATTCAGTATCAATGGCGGCTTCTTTTTTGATTTTCCCTTGCTCCTCCGCCTTCGCCCAGTCATGCGTCGCGACTGACTGCCACGTTAAAAAGACCGTAGCGCAAAGCGCCAAAAGCATCATGCCGACCGCAACCGGACGCTTCCACGGCCTTCTTTCAGACCCCCTGTCGAGAAACGGAGCCAAAAGCAGCGATCCGAAGGCAAGACCCGGTATAATCATCGCGCCGATAACGGTGTAGCTCCCTGCGGCATATTCATATTTTAATAGCTGGTATAAAAATAGAAAATACCAATCCGGCAGCGGAATATACCCTGTATCCGTCGGGTCCGCCACCCGTTCCAAGGGCGGCTCGTGCACAATCGTTAAAACGAGAAATCCGACGAGAAAAACGGCCCCGACCATCCATTCTTTCAGCAGGAAGTTCGGCCAAAACGCCTCTGTCTTTCCAGGATACTCTGAATAGTCTTTCGGTATATTCGGTTTTTTTTCAGCCGGTATCCTTGAATCTCCTACAAACTTCATTCCTTTCCCCCGGTGCATGTCATCCCCTCCCTTTTATATCAGATTTGTATTAAAGCGGTCCTGAAATTCCCTGCTTGCGGATCATGACAAAGTGGGCGCCCATGAGCGCAAACAAAGCGGCAGGGAGAAAAAATACGTGAATCGCAAAAAATCTCGTCAGCGTTTGGGCGCCGACAATATCGTGGTGGCCGGCAAGAAGAGTTTTCACCTGCGCTCCGATCAATGGCGTCGCCTCCGCAATCTGAAGACCTACCTTTGTCGCAAACAGCGCCTTCATATCCCATGGAAGCAGATACCCTGTAAAACCGAGACCGAGCATCACAAAAAAGATCAGAACACCGACGATCCAGTTCAATTCCCGAGGCTTTTTATAAGCTCCCTGAAAGAAAACCCGCAGCGTATGTAAAAACATCATCACAATGACTAAACTTGCGCCCCAATGGTGCATACCCCTTACAATCTGCCCGAAAGCGACTTCATTCTGCAAATAATACACAGATTCCCACGCGTTTTTTATATCCGGCACATAATACATCGTTAAAAACATCCCGGACAGCACTTGGATAACGGTTACAAAAAACGTCAAACCGCCGAAACAATAGACAAAAGCCGAGAAATGGTGAGCGGGATTTACATGTTCCGGCACTTCATGGTCGGCGATATCCCGCCACATCGGCGTAATATCGAGACGTTCATCCACCCAGTCATAAATTTTATTCAGCATGTCACCCTTCCCCCCTAGGCTTTGCTTTTCCAAGATACAAAAAGCCGTCCTTTACTTTTTGCTCATAACGGTCAAGAGGCGCGAGCGGCGGCGTGCCCGGAACGTTCGTGCCGTCTTTTTCATACAGCCCGTAATGGCAGGGACAAAAGAACTTGTTCGGATTTTTAGGATCATTGTTCCAGTTTACGGTGCAGCCCAAATGTTTACAGATCGGAGAAAGCGCTATAATTTCATCCCCATGCTTGTAAACCCAGGCTGACCTGGATTCTTCCGATTCGTACCAGGCGTCGACTTGATGAATTTTAAAGTCAAATCGCTTCGGCTCCTTCGTCAGCTCATCCACACTGACAACCTGCACCATTTTTTGATCTCCCGTCGGTTTTAATACCGGGTCCAGCGCAAAACGGACCATGGGCATAAGCGCACTGGCGGCCATAAATCCCCCCACGCCGGTGAGCGCATAGTTTAAAAATTGTCTTCTCGATATATCTTGTTTTCCGCCCATCTCTTCCCCCCCCTAAAGATTGACCAAAAATTAACTAAAATAGAAAATAATTCAGAGATTTGACACCCTCATAATATATGAATCTTTCAGCAAGGTCAACAGAGGCAAAACGGGTGTTTTGCGGGATGTATGGAGTTTTTAAGAATTGTTCCACTTCTGTAACAAAACGTTCAAAATTTCTCCGCACTTGTCATCCGCTATTTTTCTCTTTAAAGAGTCTTTCATATGTTCAAACGGAACGGCAGGTATGTATATGACATCAGACCCTATTTCAGAATCCTTCCATTTTTCGTCTGCCGTCAGGAACAAGGCGTGGCGAAAGTTGGTCATCACCTCTTCTTTGAGTTTTTGAAGCAGGGCGATTTGTGATTGGTCTATATCAACATATGTATAAGAGGGGAATAAATATACCCGTCCCTTCAATTGGCGCTCAAGCTCTTCAGAAAGCAATTGGGTGCTTTCCCCCTGTTCAACGGCCTCTTTTAAGCCTCCTGAAGACATTATGGAAATTAACGGAATGATAGCGGTATCAATGTAATCCGCAGATTGTAAATAGGCATCGGCATCAGCGGCCCTCCATCTCATGTCTCGTTCCTCCTCTTTACGCAACAAGCCTTGCATATTCTGCAAGGCTGTCATTTATGTGAGCTGATTCAATTGGCGGGAAAGCTTTTCAAATGTTTCTTTGTCGTGGCGGTCCAGCGCCTCGTCGATATCTTTAAGCAGCTTTTCCCGCTGGAAAGTGGAAATGGCATGTTCTAATATTTTTTCGGCCATCCCCTGATCCTGTTTATTTTCAAACAGGTCTTTCGGCAGATGCGGATTTGATTCAAGAACAGCGGCATATTCCGGTGAGCTGTAGGCCGAACGGAAATTCAGCTGGATAAATAAATCCTGCTGTTTATTTAACCGGATGTCGTGAAAAGATTTTTCCGCGTCCGTAGTCATGACATTTTCTTTGTAAAACCTAAACGGCACCTCATCAACGCAATGAGTAGACATGATAATGCCTCGCGGGCAAAATTCAGCTTGTTCTACAAAATGGACTTTTTCCATTAATGAATCATGACTCATTAAATAATTTAAAATCCAGACGCACTCCCGGCGTTTAAGCTGATAATGATTTAAAAACCAACGGATAAAATCCTTTTTTTCATTGACAGAAACAGGGGTCTGCATGTAATTCCCTCCTCTATCGATCGTATAATCTGACATCACTTATACATTCAGCAAGCATGGTCCAAAATCCTGCTTATCTTAAAAATTCATCCTCTATCCGTAAGATTGTTTCTTCAAGCTCTTCGTTTGTTCCATCCATTGAAAGCACTTGTTTTAAAAGAGGCAGCGCTTCTTTCTGGAGACCCTCTTCCAATAAGAAGTGAGCGTATTCATATAAGAAATCCCGATCATCCTGATAATGGAGATACGCAGCTTCGAAGCTTTTTTTCGCTTCAGCGTATTGCTCAAGGCCTGTATAGGCACCCGCCAAATACCAATTGTATTTCGGATCTTCTTCTCCGTAGCCGCGGACTTCCTGAATCAGATCAATAATCTCTTCAAAGCTTTCTTCTTTATGATAGACGGCTAAAAGCGTATGGAGCGCTTCTACGTAACCCGGATCGAGCGCCAGCGCTTCCTGAAGAAGCTTTTTGCCTTCTTCTGCGTTGCCGAGCTTTAACGCCATTTTCGCCGCATAGAGAAAAAGCTCTTTATTGTATTCATCGTAAGTAATACCTTCTTTAGCGGTTTTTAATGCATCTTCATACATGCCTTCTGCCTCGTAGCTTTTTGCAAGCGGCATATAAAGCGATGAATAGGAAGGATCAAGCCCTTTTAAATCAGACAGCTGCTTGATGGCTGTTTTGACCATTCCCGCCTGATAGGCTGTGAACCCGTACCCGAAAATCGTATTCGGTTCTGTATGTTCTGCCGCCGCTTTTTCATACCATGAAATCGCTTCCTCAAATTCACCCGCCGCGCTCAATGACTCAGCCAGCCTCTGATGAACATTTACGCCGCCGATTTCGTGCCGTTCTTTTGCCGTCTCTTCATAGTAAGGAACGGCTTTTGCGTATGATCCCTGAGTGAAGTATAATTCCCCCAGAGCGAAATCAATAACAGGTTCATCTTGTAACATCGCTTTCGCCTGTAACAGCTTTTGCTCACTTACTTCAAATAAGCCCTGCATCTGATACAGATCAGCCATTAAAAGAAGGCTTTCCGCGTAAGACGGGTCTTCCGGAGAAATCGTCTCCAGCACCTCAAGAGCTTTTTCTTCTTCATCAATATCTATTAACAATTCGGCGTAAAAATTCGTCAGCTCAGACTCATCCGGATAAAGGTCATGCAGATCACTGATCAGCGCTAACGCTTTTTCGGCGTTTCCCCATTCATAGTAGAGCTGGGCTGCAATGGCTTTGTCTTCGTCATGAAGCTGCGTTTCAGCTTTTGAAAGCGCTTTGAGTCCCTTTTCGGTTTCACCTGCTTCAACTAATTTTATGGCTTCTTGAATCAATGTATTCAAATCAGACCGGTCCTTTCTTTTCCTAAACCTCATCAACCAATGAAAAGGGTTTTTATTCGGGTTATTCTTATCATAATTCAGACAGGGCCTGCCCGCAAATAAGATGCTTCACCCGGCATTATAGTTTATCAGAAAATGGTTAAGAGGAAAACGGCAAAAAAGGGGACGGCATCTTTATACGCAGACAGCACAATTTGTTCCGGCTGTTTCTGTAACGAAAACGCATTCCCCCTTTCTGTTATTTTCTGTTTAAGACAAGCTATGTCAATGCCCAAAATTTTATGACACATGAAGAAAAAAGCCCGAAGAATCGTCTTCAGGCTTTTTTGGCTAATTGATCTAAATGCTTAAAAAATGTCGGATATGAGACGTGGATCGCCTCAGTATCACGGATGTCAATCGGCTCTTCTGTCAGGCATGAAGCGATTCCGAGCATCATGCCGATGCGGTGGTCGCCGTGGCTTGACACATCGGCTCCGCCTGCAAGCGTTTTTTTGCCGTGTATTTTCATGCCGTCTTCAGTCGGTTCAATGTCTGCGCCGATTTTCCGGAGCTCTGATACGACGGTGTCGATCCGGTTCGTTTCCTTCACCTTCAGCTCCGCAGCGTCTTTAATGACAGTTGTGCCTTCAGCCTGCGTTGCCAAAAGGGCGATAATCGGGATCTCGTCAATTAAACGGGGAATGATTTCTCCGCCGATTTCTGCCGCTTTCAGATCTGAAGTTTCAATAACAAGGTCTCCGTAAGGCTCCGCGCTGTCCGCTTCTGAAGGAATCACTTCAAGTGAAGCCCCCATTTGCTTTAAGACATCAATCATTCCCGTGCGTGTCGGGTTCAGGCCGACATTTTTCAGCACAATCCGGCTTCCTGGAACGACAGCGCCTGCCGCGAGGAAAAAGGCCGCTGAAGAAATATCGCCGGGCACGAAAATATCAGCTCCCCGGAGCTTCTGACCGCCCGTTACGGAAGCGCTTGTCTCCGTTTCCGCAAGCTCGGCGCCAAAAGCGTTCAGCATCCGTTCCGTATGGTCTCTTGATTTATGAGGCTCAGTGACGGTCGTCGTCCCTTCAGCCTGCAATCCGGCAAGCAGCACGGCGGATTTGATCTGCGCGCTTGCAACAGGGGAGACGTAATCAATGCCTTTCAATTGTCCGCCTCTTACGGATAAAGGCGTAAATCCTCCGTCCGCTCTTCCGTCAATCCCGGCTCCCATCTGTTTTAAAGGCTCCGTCACCCTCTTCATCGGGCGCTTTGCAATACTTTCGTCGCCCGCTACCGTACTGTGAAATGGGCGTCCGGCTAAAATGCCGAGCATCAGGCGGATGGTCGTGCCGGAATTACCGACATCAAGAAGGCTGTCAGGCTCACAAAGTGCGTCAATGCCCTTCCCGTATATCGTTACATCACTTCCGTTTTGTTCAATGGAGACACCCATTTTTCTGAAGCAGGCAATGGTGCTCAGACAATCGGCTCCGGGCAAAAAGTTTTTTACCGTTGTCGTTCCTTCCGCGAGCGCTCCGAACATAACAGAACGGTGGGAGATGGATTTATCCCCCGGAATATGAATTTCACCGTTTAAAGACGTCACTTTTTCTCTTTTCAATGTTTTCCACCTCAGTCAGCGTAAAATGTGTCATATTTGGCGCGGGATTGAATGCAGGTTTCCGCGCGTTTCCGGTCATCATCAGTCTGGAAACTGATTCTGAGAATTCCGTTAATATCTTCTCTTGTTTCGATAATGCGGATGTTGGTGATACTGATTTTTTCTTCTGCCAATATCGCCGTAATTTCCGAAATGACCCCCGGATGATCGGGAACATCGACATAAAGGTCATAAAAGGACGGGATCGCTCCTTTTTGACGGAGCGGCAGACCGTCGCGATAATCTTTCGCTTTTTTAAAATATCCGAACAGGCTGTCCGCATCTTCATTTTCTACATAAGATTCGATCGTGTCAATCTCCCGCTTCCATTCTTTGAAGCGGTCAAGCAGTTTATCTTTGTTATGAAGAAGTATGTCCCTCCACATCGCCGGACTGCTTGAGGCGATCCTGGTGATGTCCCGAAAACCGCCGGCTGCGAAACGTTTCAAATACGGATAATCTTCTTCAGCATGATGAGCCTGATGTACGAGGCTTGCAGCAACGATATGAGGGAAATGGCTGATGACGCTCGTAACGCCGTCATGCTCCTCTGGGGTCATCTCCACAAAGTGGGCGTTTGCCGCTTTCAAGAGTTCCTTCAGATGCATTACTGACTCTTTAGAAGTTGATTTTCCGGGTGTTAAAATGTAAAACGCATTTTCGAATAAAAATTCTTTCGCGGCAGCGGCCCCGGATTTATGAGATCCCGCCATCGGATGGCCGCCGACAAATTGATAGTGAGCCGGAAGCACTTTGTCGGCGTAGCTGACGACTTTCTGTTTCGTGCTGCCCACATCCGTAATCAGGAGTTCATGGGTGATGTCTGATGCGGCCAGCACATCGAGCATTTTCAGCGTTTGGGCGACAGGCGTGGCGATAATGACAACAGATGCTTGCTGCGCCCCTTCCGTAAATGAACCGGCCCGTTCGTCAATAATTCCGAGCTTCAGCGCGGCAGTGAGCTGTTCTTCCGAAATATCCACACCGATAATCCGTTTATGCGGATGCTCCTTTTTGATGGCCAATGCGATCGATCCGCCGATCAGCCCGATCCCCGCAAGCAATATAGTATCCTTCATTTCACTCATTTCCTTTTTCAACTATTTTAATAGAGCAAAGAGGTGATGCTTGATCACCTCTTATAATATTTCAGCTAAAATTGTGAGAATTTCCTCATTCTGCTCTTTCGTACCGACCGTAATCCTTAACGCTGTCGGAAATCCGAGCGCCTGTCCTGAGCGGACGATATATCCTTTTTCCAACAGGGCTTGGAACAGTTCATCCGCCGGGCGGTTAAAATCAATGAGCACAAAGTTGGTTTGTGAAGGATAACAAGTTAATCCGTGAGTTTCTGCAAAATCATAATACTGCTTAAGGCCTGCTTTATTTTTCTCGACGCATTCCTGAATAAATGTCTGGTCATCAAGCGCTGCCAGTGCCGAAGCCTGACCGATTCTGCTCGTATTGAACGGCTCTCTCGCCGGTTCAATCTGGCGGATCAGCGCTTCGTCCGCAATGCCGTATCCGACGCGCAGCGCGGCAAGTCCGTACGCTTTAGAGAAGGTGCGGAGGATCATGACATTCGCATATTGCTTTAAAAGCGGAATGCTTTCTGGGTAATCTTCCGCCGTGACATACTCGTAGTACGCTTCATCAAGTACAACGAGTATATGCTCGGGAACTCTGTTTAAAAAGGCAATTAGCTCTTGCTCAGAAGTATATGTCCCCGTCGGATTATTGGGGTTGCATACCCATATGACTTTCGTCTTGCCGTCAATTGCTTCCAGCATCCGGTCCAAATCATGAGCGCCGTCACTGCGGAGCGGCACCTCGCGCACCTCAGCGCCTTCAATCACCGCATTGTGTCTGTATTGCGGGAAAGTCGGGGCGGCGGTAATCGTGTTTGCCTGATCATTTAATAAAGAACGGCAGATAATCTGCACAAGCTCATCAGAGCCGTTGCCAAAAATGATAGAAGATTCACTGACCTGCAGATGCTCACTGAGCCGCGTTCTCAAAGCGGCACTGTAACCGTCGGGATACAGCGCAAGCTGCTCAATCTCCTGATGCAGCGCATCTTTAGCGGCCTGTGAACAGCCGAACGGATTTTCGTTAGAAGCGAGTTTTACTACTTTCTCAAGCCCGTATTCCATTTTCACTTCTTCTATTGGTTTGCCCGGCTGATACGGTTTCAGCTGCCGCAGCTGTTCTTTAATCTGCAAATCCAGTCACCTCATTTTACACTGTACAGTCGCCCGAACGTCTTTGCGTATTCTTCAAATTCAAGAAGCGCATCAGCTCTTGTTCCGGGATTCACAAGCTTTGTTTTAAGCTCTTCAACTTTTTTGACAAGCGCGCTGCCGACAACGACACCGTCAGATATTTCATTCATCCCGTCAACCTGTTTGCGGTTTGAAATGCCAAAACCGACCGCCACCGGAACAGAGCTGAATTCTTTCACCTTACGAATGAAAGAGTATACAGACGGATCGAATTCGCTGCGTACCCCCGTCACTCCTAAAGAGGATACACAATACACAAAGCCGCAGGCCTGTTCAGTAATTATTTTCAAACGGTCTTCACTTGTCGGCGCAACCAGTGAGATATAAGCGATGTTCTCCTTTTTGCATGTCATTTGCAAAAGGGCGCTTTCCTCTAATGGAAGGTCGGGTACAAGCAGACCGTCTATGTCGTTTTCCCGCAGTAAAGCGAAAAAGTATTCTTTTTCTAATTGTAACACAGGATTATAATACGTAAAGAGGATAATTGGAATATGAACGCCGTTTTTTTTCATTTTGCCGCCAAGTTCAATTGCTTTTACGATATTCATTCCGTTTTCCAGAGCCCGTTTTGAAGCCCGTTGTATGACGGGTCCGTCCGCAAGCGGATCTGTGTAAGGAACGCCGATTTCAAGGGCAGAAGCGCCTGCATTCTGCAATGATATTGCCAGCTCAACAGAAATGTCAGGAAGCGGATCGCCAGCTGTAATAAAAGGGATAAATAATTTTTCAGAATCTCGCAGATTAAACATGTGTCTCCACCCCGTTTTCCAAAACATTCATCAGCGTATGAACATCTTTATCTCCTCTTCCCGACAAACTGACGAGAATGATTTTGTCTTTATCCATGTCTTTTGCCATTTCAAACGCTTTTGCCAGAGCGTGGGCAGATTCAATAGCCGGAAGAATACCTTCTGTTTCAGAAAGCAGACGTAACGCGGCAATCGCTTCATCGTCTGTCACGCTTTCGTACGTTACACGGCCGCTTTTATGCAGATAGGCGTGCTCAGGGCCGATCCCCGGGTAATCAAGGCCTGCTGAAATGGAATACGGTTCGATAATCTGCCCGTATTCATCTTGTATTAAATAGGTCATTGAACCGTGAATCACCCCGAGCGTCCCTTTTGCTATCGTTGCCGCATGCAGCGGCGTATCAATTCCTTTTCCGGCAGCCTCGGCGCCGATCAGCTCAATATCTTCGTCTAAAAAGGCCTGAAATATGCCCATCGCATTGCTTCCGCCGCCGACACATGCAACAACCTTGTCCGGGAGTGTTCCTTCAACCCGTCGGAGCTGTTCTTTCGCTTCCTCGCCGATGATTTTCTGAAATTCGCGAACGATATACGGATATGGGTGCGGACCCACTACAGAACCGATAAGATAGAAATGATCTTCACAATGCTGGACCCAATACCTGATTGCCTCATTCGTCGCATCTTTCAGCGTGCCGTTTCCGCTTGTGACCGGCACCACTTCCGCGCCGAGCAGTTTCATCCGGAATACGTTCAGCGACTGGCGCGCAACGTCTTCTTCACCCATAAAAACCGTACACTTAAAGCCGAATTTTGCGGCGGCTGTCGCGGCAGCCACACCGTGCTGTCCCGCACCGGTTTCGGCGATGATTTTCGTTTTGCCCATCTTTTTGGCAAGCAGAATCTGGCCTAACGCGTTGTTAATTTTATGAGAGCCGGTATGGTTTAAATCTTCTCTTTTCAGATAGATTTTCGCCCCTCCCAAATACTCTGACACCCTGTCTGCGAACGTTAATGCGGTCGGTCTTCCGGAGTAATCTAACAGTAGTTTTTTATATTCGGCATGAAAAACGGGATCATTCTTTAATTCTTTGAAAGCCGTTTCGATTTCCTCAAGGGGCCGCATCAATGTTTCAGGGACAAATTTGCCGCCGAATTCGCCGTATCTTCCGATTTCATTTGGATATGGATACATAGTGATTCATCCTTTCTTCTAAAAGCCGGATCAGTGTTTGATCCTTTTGTCCGTTTTTTTCAATTCCGCTGGCAAGATCTATACCGCACGGACGCGATCTCAGTAAGCCGGTAATCGTTCCAGGATTAACGCCGCCCGCGATAAAACAGCGCTTGTTTGCATTTTGAGCCTGCTTTCGGTACAAGGGGACACGGGCCCATGAAAACGCGATTCCCGTGCCGCCTCTCATTCCTTTTACTGAAGAATCAATGACATAGCCGTCGACAGCAGGTGCAAATTGAGTCATCTGACGAAGCGTCCCTTCCCCGTGATGGAGCGCTTTCCATATTTCCGAGCGCACAAGCGGACGGAGGCGGCGGGCATCCTCAGGCGATTCATCACCGTGAAGCTGGATGACGTCAAGTGCCAGATCAGAGGCGATTTGCGCGATGTTTTCTATCGTTTCATTTACAAATACTCCGACATGTTTCTTGTCTGTCCGAACCTGCTCTTTCCATTTCCGGACCTCATCCGGCGTTACTCTCCGTTTGCTTGCGGCAAAAATAAATCCCAGATAATCCGCTTCTGAAGCTGCCGCAAGTTCATAATCACGCTTCGATCGTATTCCGCAGTACTTTAACTCAGGCTTTTTCATATCGTCACTCCCCGAACAGTCCGCGGATCGCCTTTTGCTGCGAATCCTCTCTCATTAAGGATTCTCCGACCAATACAGCCTGCGCCCCGTGCTTGTTGACGAATTGCAGGTCAGCCAAAGAACCGATGCCGCTTTCGCTGACCAGCAGGCAGCCGTCCGGTACAAGCTGCGCTATTTTTTCCGTTTGCGAAACAGAAGTACGGAACGTTTTTAAGTCCCGGTTGTTTATGCCGAGAATGTCCGGCTGAAACACTTGTAAAATCCGTTCAAGCACAGTTTCATCATGGACTTCAACGAGAACGTCCATGCCCTTCTCGCGGGCTTCCAGATAAAGCTCATGAAGCTCTGAAGGTTCCAGCGCTTCCCCGATCAGCAAAATGGCATCGGCGCCGATCCTGAACGATTCCTCCACCTGAAGGGAATCAATAATAAAATCTTTTCTCAGCACGGGAAGAGACACGGTTTGTTTAACATCTGTCAGAAATTGATTTCTCCCCTGAAAAAAACGGGTATCCGTGAGAACCGAAAGGGCGTCGGCTTTAGCCGCTTCATAATCCGCCGCAATCGTTTCCGGAACAAAATGCTCTTTAATCAATCCTTTAGACGGCGAAGCTTTTTTCACTTCGGCAATCAGCCCGATAAAACGGTTCGGGTTCAGGAGCGCTTTTTTAAAAGACCTCCGTTCAATTTGACAGGTTTCCGGCAGCACGATGGATTTGATTTCTTCTTTTTTCTGCTGAATGATTTGATCAAGCATACATTTCTTCCTCTTTCTGTTTCAGACGTTCGAGCTGCCTTTTGGCATCTCCGTTTTGAATCGCTTCTAAGGCGGTTTTCGTTCCTTCTTTCAGATCGTTTGCAAGACCTGCCGTATAAATGGCCGCGCCCGCATTTAAGGCGGTAATATACAGAGCGGATGACGGAGCTCTATTTGCAAAAATATTCTGAATGAGGAGCGCGCTTTCTTCCGATGAACTCACTTGAATGTCCTTTAGTGAACCTTCTGTAAAACCGAATTGTTCAGGTGAAACGGAATATTCCAGACGTTCACCGTTTTTCAGTTCAATGATATCGGTCGGTGCTGTGATGGACAGTTCATCTAACCCGTCACGGGCCGACACAAGCATGACATGTCTGACATCAAATTGTTCCAGAGCGCTTGCCATCAGGCGCGCTTTATCAAATGAATAGACGCCGATCACCTGCCGCTTCACCTGCAGCGGGTTGCTGAGCGGGCCCAGCAGATTAAATACGGTTCGGAAGCCAAGCTCTTTTCTTGCGGCGGCGACGTGCTTCATTGACGAATGAAACAGCGGCGCAAACAAAAACCCCATTTGTTTCATTTCAATGCTGCGTTTGACGCTGTCTGGAGTGGCTTGAATGGAAACCCCCAGCTTTTCCAGCACATCCGCGCTGCCGCTTTTAGACGAAACGGAGCGATTTCCGTGCTTGGCAACTTTAGCTCCGGCGGCAGAAGCTGTAATTGCCGCTGCCGTGGATATGTTGAACGTAGAAATCCCGTCTCCGCCTGTTCCGCACGTATCAACGACATCCGTCAAGCCACCTGATGTCTGTGCCCGCGCCCGCATCACTTTTACAAATCCGGCAAGCTCCTCCGCCGTTTCACCTCGGTGGGCTAATACCGATAAAATCCCGCCGATCTCAGACTGCGACATGTCCCCGTTCATCATCATTTCCATCAGCTTTTCGGCTTCTCCGGTTTTCAGCGTACGGCCATTAACGCACGATTGCAGAAATTTGTTCATCCGTCTTCTCCTCCCCGCCAGAAAAGATGTCTTCTGCGATTTGAATCGTTTTTAAAAGCGCCCCCGCTTTGTTACAGCTCTCTTCATATTCGGCTTCCGGGACGGAATCGGCGACTATTCCCGCGCCCGCCTGCACCGATGCCGTACCGTTTTTGACACTCATGGTGCGGATGGTAATACACGAATCAATTGACCCGTCAAATCCGATATAAGCGATACATCCGCCATAGGTTTCTCTGGAAGTCGGTTCTAATTCATTTAAAAGCTGCATCGCGCGGATTTTCGGAGCGCCCGTGAGTGTTCCTGCCGGGAATGCCGACATCAGCGCGTCAACGGGATGGACGCCCTGCTTTAAACGGCCGGTTACAACAGAGATGATGTGCATCACATGTGAAAAAGAAACGACCTTTGTGAATTCCGGAACGGCTACGGAACCGTACTCCGCAACTCTGCCGATGTCATTGCGCGCAAGATCGACGAGCATGTAATGTTCAGCTTTTTCTTTTTCGTCATTCATCAGCTCTTTTTTCAGGCGTTCGTCCTCTTCTTTTCCGGCGCCCCTTCTTCTCGTTCCGGCAATCGGATGAATTTCCAGGTGCCTGTCATGCACGCGGATCAGACGTTCAGGCGAACTCCCGACAATGTCTCTGTCAGGCAGTTTGATATAGTACATATAGGGTGAAGGATTGATGATGCGGAGCACCCTGTACAGCTCAAATGAATGCCTGGATACCGGAATGTCAAACTTTTGCGAAAGCACCCCTTGAAAAATGTCTCCCGCTTTTATATATTCTTTCAGTTTATTAACACCGGCCATAAACTCTTCTTTCGTATAATTGGATGTCACATCGGCAAAACTTGGCGTGTCAAACGTTTCTTTGGAAAAAAACGGCTCTTTCATATCTTTCGATTCTGTCAAAATACCGATAAGCTTACGAAGCTCCGCGCAATTCTCTTTAAAAACGGCCCGCTTTTCTTCCTCCGTCTCCCGGCCGTTAAGCTCCGCATACTGAATGAAATGCACTTGTTTCGTTTCGTGGTCGTACGCGATGATTTTCCGGCAGACAAACAGCATGCATTTTTCGAAATCTGTTACTTTCGCGTGGCTTGGCACGGAAGGCTCAATCAAAGGAATCATGTCATAGCTCAGATAACCGACCGCCCCTCCCGCAAATGGGATATCAAGCTCGGGTGTTTTAATGCGGAAGCTCTCATTCATCCAGTCAAGCACGGCTTTTAATTCTCCGCCTTCAAAAAGCGTATGCCCGTTTGGATCAGCGGCAGTGAATATGTTATGACTCTCTTTAATCGTGATAAAAGGATCGAGGCCGATAAAAGAGTATCTCGACCAGCTTGACGACTCATCCTTGCTTTCTAAAAAATACGTAATGTTTCTGTCCAGTTTTTCAACCATCTGAATGGGTGTGATCGTGTCGACCGTAAAAGTCTCTGCGATTGGAATGGTGCGGTGTGTCAGACTGTCCTTTAAAAATAAAGAAACATCCGATTGTAAATTCATGATTCTCCTCCTTACGGTAAGGAGAATGAGATGAAGAGTGAGAGGAGTCTTGCGTATAAGAAATAAACCCAAAAGAAAGGCTTCTTTTGGGCAGAATAAAAACGTGTTTATCTCAGCTCAGCTAAACTCATTCTCTGCTACCCTATTCTAAACTCAACTGTTCAATATCTTACTTACCAGCTCTATACACACTCTTGTGTATTTCTAAGCTTTGTTTATCGTATTACATGTCAGTATTTTTTGTCAATGATAAATCCGGCCTTAACACAACGGCTTTTTCTAAATAGACATGCTTGATTTCATCCTGAGGCGTATCCGTCTGAACCGTCATCAGGACACGGATACACTTTTGCAGAGCGCCGGTGACATCCATTTCCTGCATGCACGTCACCGGGACGTACTGCCACCCGGAAAGGCGGCGGACCGCTTTTGCCGGAAATACGGAATGGATATCAGGCGTGGCGGATAACAGGATCTGTACAACGTCTTCCGGCTTGCATCCATTTTGTTCAATGATTTTTTCAAGCAGCTGCTGTGTTTTTTCTAAAATTTCTTGTTCGGTGTCTTGTTCCACCGTTGTTGCTCCGCGAATGCCGCGTATCATCATGCTGTTTCCTCCATTCGCCATTTGTTCAGCAAATTTTCGAGCTCATCTTTTGAAAGCATGCAGTCCCGCGCTTCGCCTAATTCTTTTAACACGATGAACTGTGTCATGCCTCCGCGTGTTTTTTTATCATTCATCATCCGGGCGGAGAGAACCGGCGTTTCAATATCTTGTCTGATGCTTCCCGGGTAGCCGAGCCCAATCAGCCATTGTGTGAGTTCTTTCCTGTTCATCTTGCAACCCGCAATCTGTTCACTCACGTAAAGGGCAAACTGCATGCCGAGGGCGACCGCATCTCCATGTGTAATCCGGCCGTAGCCGTATTCCGCCTCAACGGCATGGCCGAGCGTATGGCCGAAATTCAGAAAAGCTCTTATCCCCTCTTCCTTTTCGTCCTCACGCACGACGGCCGATTTGATTGAAATTCCTTTATAAATCATTTCATTCAGCTCAGCGCTTGTCAGTCCTTGCAACGTGTCAAACGTGAGAAGTTTTTCTAAAAAAGCATGATCGGCAATAAATGCGTGTTTGATCACTTCAGCCATACCCGATCTCAGCTCTTGTTCCGGCAGGGTTTTCAGTAGCTCCGTATCGTAAATCACCGCTTTCGGCTGATAAAACGCGCCGATTAAGTTCTTTCCGAGTTTATGGTTGACGGCCACCTTGCCGCCGACCGCGCTGTCATGGGCAAGCAGTGTCGTCGGCATTTGAATGAAATCAATTCCGCGCATAAAAGTTGCTGCGCAAAAGCCGGCCAAATCACCCGTCACGCCGCCTCCGAAGGCGATCATACATGAGGAGCGGTCCATATGGAAAGCGATCGCTTCCGTTTGAATCCGTTCATACTCTTTTAGAGACTTCGCTTCTTCTCCGCTTGGAACGATCACTTTTTTCACGGGCCATGTTTCGTTTAAAAGCCGGAACATCTCATCACCGTAAAGCCGGTCAACTTCAGCATCGATGATGAGAAGGATCTTTGTCAGCGGCCTGTTCAGTGAAGACAAAAGGGCAGCGGCCTGTTTCCTTATGCCTTCACCGATATATACGGGATATGCGGAGGAAGCTGTCCGAACCTCAAGCTCTTTCATCAGAATTCCCTCGATAATTTTTTCATGTTTTCAACATTTTCTTTAATGCGGTCCATCTGGTCAAGCCCGAATTGTTCGACGACGGCATTTGCGATTTCCCAGGCCACTGCTGCTTCAGCCACTACGCTTGCTGCCGGAACCGCGCAGCTGTCTGAACGTTCAATGCTCGCTGTAAACGGTTCTTTCGTTTCAATGTCGACGCTTTTCAGCGGCTTGTACAAAGTAGGGATCGGTTTCATAACGCCGCGGACGACAATCGGCATTCCCGTCGTCATACCGCCTTCTAATCCTCCGAGCCTGTTTGTGGCGCGTGTATAGCCTTTCTCTTCATCCCATACGATTTCATCATGAACTTCACTGCCGTTTTTGCCGGCCGCTTCAAAACCGATGCCGAACTCTACGCCTTTAAACGCGTTAATCGACAGAACGGCAGCAGCGAGCTTGCTGTCCAGCTTACGGTCATAGTGGACATAGCTTCCGACACCGACCGGCATGCCTTCGACGATCACTTCAACGATTCCGCCGATCGAGTCGCCGTTTGCCTTCGCTTCATCAATGGCTGCCATCATTTGACGGCCTGCTTCTTCATCGTAGCATCTGACCGGTGATTCTTCCGTTACCCGTTTGAGATCCTCAATGGATGTGTAATCGGTTTTCTCTGCTTTTACGCTGCCGATTTGCAGGACATGCCCGGCGACTTTAATGCCAAGCTCCGCTAAAATCTTTTTAGCGACGGCTCCGGCAGCCACGCGAACCGTTGTCTCACGCGCGGAAGATCGTTCTAACACATTTCTCATATCACGGTGATTATACTTAATAGCACCGTTCAAATCTGCGTGTCCGGGTCTCGGTCTTGAAATCTGGCGTTTCATTTCACTTTCTTCTTCTTCTGTAATCGGTGCGGCGCCCATGATTTTTGTCCAGTGAGTCCAATCTTTATTTTCTACAACGAGCGCGATGGGTGAACCGAGTGTCCGGGCATGCCGCACGCCGCTTGTGATCTTCGCTCTGTCCGTTTCAATCTGCATGCGGCGTCCGCGGCCGTGCCCTTTTTGACGTCTGGCAAGCTCAAAATTAATGTCTTCTTCAGTTATATTAAGCCCCGCAGGCACACCTTCTATAATTGTCGTCAGCTGCGGACCGTGTGATTCTCCGGCTGTTAAGTATCTCATTTCTTTCTTCTCCCTTCATCGCATTAACGCTTTTAAGTAAAACTATACCACAAGTTTTCATTAAATGTCTTCTATCTTTTTTGATAAAAAAATGTATCAGTGCTCTCAAGGCCGAATTTTTCCGGGCTGAAAATTTGTTCTGTACTGCCGACAAACAGAATTCCGTCCTTTTTCAGACTGCCCGCCATTTTCACATACAGCTCTTCTTTTGCTTTTTCAGTAAAATAAATAAAGACGTTGCGGCAGACGATCAGATCAAAATCCTGTTCATAGCTGTCGGCAAGCAGGTTGTGCCGCTTAAACCGGATGTTGTTCTGAATCTCTTGTTTTACTTGATAACTGTTGTCAGCCTGCTTGGTGAAATAACGGCTTTTCACGGAAGCCGGCACCTCTTGCAGCGAGCGTTCCTGATAGATGCCCCGCTTGGCTTTGCTTAGCGCCTTTTCATCAATATCTGTCGCCAATATATCAAATCCGGCCAGTCCCGTCTGCTGATTGAGAATCATAGCCAAAGTATAAGGCTCCTCTCCCGTTGAACAGGCCGCACTCCATATTTTTAACGGTTTGTTATGCTTTATTAACGGAAGAATTGAAGTTTCAAGAACTTCCCACCGTTTATAATTTCGGTAAAATTCAGAAACATTGATCGTCATTCTGTCCAATGTTTCGTTTAATAAAAGCTTGTCCTCTTCCAAAGCGGCGGCAAATTCCTGAAAATCTCTGAACCCCTTCTTTTCATAAAGGGACGTCAGCCGCCTTTTCATCTGTGCTTCTTTGTATAAAGATAAATCAACGCCGGTTATTTGTTTCCACTTGGTGATAAAAATTTCGTAAGGCTCCATTGCTTCTCTCCCAATCTCGCTGTCTTTTGTCCTAGTATAGCCTGTTTTCTTTCTAATTTGTACGATTTCAATAAAAAAATCAGCCCGCAGGCTGATTTGTGAGAAACGAAAAGACAGGGCAACGCAGCCTCTGTCTTTTTTAAATGATGTAAACCTTTTCATAATACGAGAAAAAGAAAGGCTGACGGTTTAGTACACCCAGTCGGCCATTAATTTTTGATACGGTACAAGCTCTTCCTGTTTAAAGAAAATGTGAATTTCCCTCTCAGCGCTTTCTAAGGAGTCTGAACCGTGAATGATATTTTTGCCGACAAACATGCCGTAGTCACCGCGGATTGTGCCGGGCAGTGCATCTTTCGGGTTCGTTTTTCCGATCAGCTGTCTTGTGATCTCTACTACATTTTCCCCTTCCCATACCATTGCAAATACGGGTCCTGATGTAATGAATTCCACAAGCTCGCCGAAAAACGGCTTCCCTTTATGTTCAGCATAATGGTTTTCAGCCATCTGTTCTGAAACTTGCATTAGCTTGGCTCCTGCCAATTGTAAGCCCTTACGCTCAAATCTGGATAAAATCTCTCCGATCAGCTGGCGCTGTACGCCGTCCGGTTTTACCATGATAAAAGTTTTTTCCATAAGATTCTCCACCCCATCATTATGTATAGGCTTTCAAGTTGCACACCGAAATCGTAACATCTTTCTGACAATTAATCAATCCAGGGCGGAGAATGTTCACATCTTGTTCGTAAAAGGAATTTAAAATTTCCGTTTGCCGATATATTTGGCGATGGCGGCCAATGATGAGCGCGCACGTCCTCTCGGCAGTGTATTCAGTTTTTCAAACGCTTTTTTTAAGTACCTGTCACTGACGGCCATTGATTTTTCAATCGCGTCTGTGCGTTTAATATTTTCAATAATGGGGGCGAGCTGCTCCTGTGTTGTTTCACTGTTAATTAATTTCAGCTGATTTTTCAATTCAGGCTGACGTAGCGCGTACAAAACGGGCAGAGTGACATTTCCTTGCAGCAGATCCCCTCCGACCGGTTTTCCCAGTTCCTCTTCCGTTGAAGTGAAATCAAGAATGTCGTCAATAATCTGATAGGACATGCCCACGTAATAACCGAACCAATATAATGCTTTGTGAATCTTCTCATCAGCTCCCGAAGCGATGGCGCCGAGCTGACAGCTGACGGCAATGAGAAGAGCCGTTTTCCGTTTGATGCGGCGCAAATAGGTTCTGAGGTTTTGCTCCATATTGTATTTATCTCTGATCTGTTCAATTTCTCCGAGGCATACTTCTACGATGGTTTTGGACAGGATCCGGTGGGCTTTCGGCTCATCTAATCTCGTCATCATCTCAAGTGAGCCCGCAAGCATATAATCACCGGTATACATGGCGATGCGGTTGTCCCACTTGGCTTTGATGGTCGGTTTTCCCCTCCGCAGCTCGGCGTCATCAATGACGTCGTCATGCACGAGGGACGCCATATGAATCATTTCCAGCGTCACCGCAACATATTTTATTTTATTAATGTCATAGTCGCCGAACATGCCGGAAAGCAATACGAAAACAGGGCGGATCCGCTTGCCGCCCGCCTGGAGCAGGTGGAGCCCGGCTTCACTCAGCAAGGGATAGTCTGACCGCACCGTTTGCTCAAGCTCCCTTTCGATCACATCAATATCGTCATTTAAAAAAGAATAGGCCATTTTAAATTTCATATCATTCACCCAAACATCTGTATATTCATCATTTCCAACCGATATGCGTAGCGGCCACTCCGCCGGTAAACGAATGGTATTTGACATTCGTCAGGCCCGCTTCTTCAAACAGACGCGCAAGTTCTTTCATACCGGGAAATTCTCTTGCCGATTCTTGAAGCCAAGAATATTCTTTATAGCTCTTCGCAAACATTTTTCCGAAGAAAGGCATGATGTATTTAAAATAAAGAAAATATGCCTGTCTGAATCCGAACATTTCCGGCTGGGATGTTTCCAGACATACGACCTGCCCGCCCGGTTTGACGACCCGCCGCATTTCTTTCAGCACGGTCAGATAGTCGGGAACGTTTCGCAGCCCGAAGCCGATGGTGACAAAATCAAAAGAATCATCAGCGAAAGGAAGCTCCATCGCATTTCCGTGCAAAAGCTCAATTTGGCTGTAACCGCCCTCTTTCACTTTTTTCTCACCGATGCTCAGCATATTTTTGCTGAAATCCAGTCCTTTGATTTCGCCGCTTTTTCCGGCCGCTTCTGCGAGGGCAATCGTCCAGTCAGCCGTTCCGCAGCAGACATCAAGCGCTTTTGCGCCTTCTTTTACATTCATGATCTGCATCGTTTTATCGCGCCACTTTTTATGCTGCTGAAAACTGATAACAGAGTTCATTTGGTCATAATTTTTATAGATTTTTTCAAACACGCCGTGTACGCGCTGTTCTTTTGACTCCTGCATGTTGATTACCCTTCTTCCACTTTCTGATGATATGTTTTGTCCTGGCTGATCGCTTTAAGCCGGTTCAGCATGAGGTTTTGGATTGGTGAATTGAGCGGCAGCAGCGTTTCAATGCTTTGCTTTGCCTTTCGGAAGCCATCTTCCATTATGTCAGCCTTTGATTTCCCTGACTTTACAATATTGCCGATGACATCGAGAAATATAGCATTGCCGTTCATCAGCCGCTTATATACAAAAAAATCACTCGCCAGCTCTTTCCAGCGCGGAAGATTAAAGTGGTCTGACACTCTGTGAAACAGGGCCGCTTCCACAATCGCCATGCTTTCGATCAATTGATTCAAGTCATTGACAGACCGATCGTACAGACGGATTTTATGCTCATTGATTTCTTTAATTGCCGTAGCGAGCGTCCGAATCATATAGATATCCTTCATTTCAGATAACAGCGAATAATACAGTCCGCTGAAATAGTCGCCGGCAAGCACGGTGAGCTGCCGGTTTTTATTTTCGTCTCGCTTTAACGCTCTGGCTGTTGTCACTTCATCGTGGGTATCAAGGGCGCTTTGGACAAGCATCGCAGTTACTATGTAATTTTCTCTGTCGTTGTTCTTAATGTCCGCCTCTTCAAACAAAGCGTGAAAAAGAAGAAGCTTATCCTCATCGATTTTAGGCGCAGAAATATGTTTCGCTAAATAAGGATGAGACAGCTTTTGTTTTAATTTCGTATTTAGATTCGCTAAAGTTCCGTAGATGTCTTGCAAAAATATCACCCTTGTCCCCAAATTCACATTTATTCTAATATGTATGAGATTTACTCGTCATTATTATACGCAGGTATCATTATAGCATAAAAAAAAGAAATTGGCTGTATTCTCCCGCCGTTTGCGGGCATTTGGCAAAAGCGGGAAACAGCCGGCTTATTTTTTTTCGCTGTTCATTTCTCCGTAAGCGGTCTGGATGAGGGCGTTGCCTCTCACTTTGATGGCAGAGGTATGCTCAGTAAACTGAGCGATAATCACTTCGCCTTTGTCCAGTTTTTCGGAATGGTGAAATTTCGTATCCGTTCCTCTCGTTAAACCGATGACGTTCACGCCGTCCTCGACCGCTTTAATGACGACAAAATCACTTGAATGCTTTGAATTCATATCTGCACCCTCTATCATTATTAATCCGCACGTTTAATATGTTCTAACACTTCGGAACGCGCCGCTGCGTCATCTTTAAAAATACCTCTTACAGCTGAAGTCACTGTTTTTGCGCCCGGCTTTCTTACGCCCCTCATCGTCATGCACATATGCTCAGCTTCGACGACAACCATGACGCCGTGGGGATCTAAGGTCTCTACGATGCTTTCTGCAATCGTTGAAGTGATGCGCTCCTGCAGCTGCGGGCGTTTTGAGACGGCTTCCACCGCCCGCGCCAATTTACTCAGGCCCGTCACTTTGCCGCCGCGCGGAATGTAGGCAATATGCGCTTTTCCGTAAAAAGGAACAAGGTGATGTTCACACATGGAATGAAACGCGATATCTTTTACAAGAACAAGCTCCTCATGGTCTTCTCCGAAAACGGTTTTAAAGTGTTCTTTCGGGTCTTCATTTAATCCCGAGAATACTTCCGCGTACATTTTTGCCACGCGTTTCGGCGTATCTAAAAGCCCTTCCCGGTCCGGGTCTTCTCCAATCGCCTCTAAAATCTGGCGAACCGCCTGTTCAATCTGTTCTTTATTAACTTCTTTCATTGTCTGTGTCCTCCACCATTGAATACATTTAATTTCGATTCTAGCACATTTGCCGCGCCAAAAGCAAAACGAAAGTCCTGCCCGGTGACCGAGGCTGCTTAAATATGAAAAGCCCCTTTATCAAGGGGCTTTTCTGTGAAGAAACAAAGTGTATGTATCAGATGCATACACGATCTATATTCACAATTATTTTCCTGCAACAGCGTCTTTAAGAGCTTTACCTGGTTTGAAAGCAGGTACCTTGCTTGCAGGGATTTCGATTTCTTCACCTGTTTGCGGGTTACGTCCTTTACGTGCAGAGCGCTCGCGCACCTCAAAGTTACCGAAACCGATCAGTTGGATTTTATCACCGTTTTTAAGTGCATCTAAAATCGTATCAAAAACAGAATCAACTGCTTTTGTAGCGTCTTTTTTAGACAATTCGCTTGCTTCAGCAACCGCATTGATTAGTTCTGTCTTGTTCATGCCTTTCACCTCCTCCCAAAAGGGTATCAAATCAGCAGTTTATTATCATTTCTTCACAGTTCAGCCTGATTCTAAACCTGTCTGATAAAAAATCAAAGCAGGGAAGAACAGACAAGTAAACGGCTTTTCAAAAGAAAACAGACACTTTGAGGAATGTTTGTCCAACAAAGTGAAGATTTTCTGTATGTAGAGTAACACATATAAAAAGCCATATCAAGCATTTTAAAGCCTCAATCCCTTGCTCGTCAAGGTTTTCACGTGTTTTACCGAACAAATATTCCTTTTTTTGCTTTTTTCCTCCTAATCCTTGATTGATTTCCAGTATCTAAAAAGAATAAAAAAAGACCCCCCGTTTCAGGAAGAGGTCCTTCAGCTTACAAAATAATGGCGATCAGGCCGCCTGAGCCTTCGTTAATAATTCTCTCCAGCGTTTCTTTCAGTTTATATCTCGCATTTTCCGGCATGAGTGACAGTTTTGCGGAGATTCCTTCTCTTACGATAGAGCTCAATGATCTGCCGAAAATATCGGAGTTCCAGATAGAAAGCGGATCATCTTCAAAGTCCTGCATTAAGTAGCGGACAAGCTCTTCACTTTGTTTTTCCGTCCCGATGATCGGCGCGAATTCACTTTCCACATCCACTTTGATCATATGAATGGACGGAGCGACCGCTTTGAGCCTTACTCCGAACCTTGATCCCTGTCTGATGATTTCCGGTTCATCAAGGCTCATATCGGCTAAGGCCGGGGCGGCAATGCCGTAGCCGGTCTGTTTCACCATTTTCAGCGCATCTGATACCTGATCATATTCTTTTTTCGCGTGGGCGAAGTCCTGCATTAATTCAAGCAGGTGGTCTTTCCCGCGGATTTCAACACCGACAACTTCTTTTAAAATCTGGTCATATAAATGATCCGGCGCATACAAATCAATTTCTGCGACACCCTGGCCAAGTTCGATTCCGGCCAGACCGGCGCTTTCAATAAACTCAAATTCACTGAAGTGGCCGACAACCCGGTCGACATCGCGCAGGCGTTTAATATCTTTTACGGTTTCTTTCACTGATTCCTGGTAGCTCTCTCTGAGCCAGTGATTTTCTTTCAGCACCATGACCCAGCTCGGAAGGTTGACATTGACTTCCAGCACAGGGAACTCGTAAAGCGCTTCTCTGAGGACGCTTAACACATCTGTTTCCCGCATGCTTTCAACACTCATGGCCAGGACGGGAATATCATATTTCGCGCTTAATTCAGCTCTGAGCGCTTCTGTTTCCGGGTGGTACGGTTTTACCGAGTTGATGACCATAATAAACGGTTTGCCGACTTCCTTCAGCTCGTCGATGACTCTTTCTTCCGCTTCCACGTAATCGCCCCGCGCAATATCGCCGATTGAGCCGTCTGTCGTAATGACGACCCCGATTGTGGAGTGTTCCTGGATGACTTTTCTCGTACCGATTTCCGCTGCCTCATGAAAGGGAATCGGTTCTTCGTACCAAGGTGTATTGATCATTCTCGGGCCGTTTTCATCCTCATATCCCTTCGCCCCGGGAACCGTATATCCCACACAATCCACAAGACGGATGTTGACATCAAGTCCTTCCGCGACATGAACGGACATGGCTTGATTCGGGACAAATTTTGGTTCTGTGGTCATTATCGTTTTTCCTGCTGCGCTTTGCGGAAGCTCATCCTGCGCCCGCGCTCGATCGGCCTCATTGCTGATATTCGGGAGCACCACGAGCTCCATAAATTTTTTAATGAATGTAGATTTCCCTGTACGGACAGCGCCAACGACTCCTAAGTATATATCGCCCCCTGTTCGTTCAGCGATATCCTTGAAAATATCGACCTTTTCCAAGTGATCCCCTCCCGGACTTCCTATCCTTATCATTTTTCATTCACCATTCTCCAATCAAATACAGGACACTATATGTGTATGACGTTGTCCTATTTCAATATGACATCTTTAGAAAATTTTCAGGCAGTCTTTTCTATCAAAATCAAAAAAAACCTTTCTCCCTATTTGTATGCGCGGGAAAAAGGTTCATTCCTGTTTCGTTTGACTTTCTAAAAAAACGGGTTCCTGTTTTTCATTTACGGTGTATGTGACTGAAAAGGCCGGGACGAAAGGAGTCTCTTTCCATAAAATATCTTGAATTTCCGCGCCCGGTTTGATTTTCTTTTTGTTTTCCTTCAGGCAGCGGGCGAGATCGACGCGATAGTCGGCATAGATTTCTCCGTCAGCGCCGATTAAAAGCGGCAGAGACGTGCCTGAAACCGGACTTTTGACTGAAGGAGAGTCCTTCATGCCGAGCTTTTTTTTATTTAAAGTGAACAGCCCTTTTGAAACGGCGTCCTCATAGGGAGGATATGTATGCTTTTCCTGATACATTTTGACACGCAGCTTCATGTCGCGGATTGCTTCCGCCATTTGGAGATCGACCAGCTTGACGGTCGGCTTATGTTCCACATCAACAAGCACGTATTGGTACATTCCTCCGCTTTCATAAGCTGAGGCCGGCGGCTCCTCTATGTATCTGGGCGCGAGCCGCTTAAAATCTATCGGATATTTTTGATAGAGCGGTGTTTTCATATCTTTTGTCTGAATCGGCAGAAGTCCGCCGTTCGCCTTTTTAAATTCATCCACTGCCGCTTGCACCTGCTGAAGCTGATGTTTGTAAGATACTTTATTTTCAGTTTTTTTTGCTTCAGGGTACAGACAGCCGGACAGCAGAAGCACCGCCATTGCCGTTATGACGGCCATTTTTAACTTATGCATTCCGCGCCCCCTTTTTGCTTTATTCATTGACAGGCCCGCTGAAAACGACCATTAACACGATCAATCCCGAGATGACCATGCAGGCATAAGCGAGTGAAGAAACCGCTGCTTTTATCAGTTTGTTTTTCACTTTGTACCTGCTGACATAAATAGAGGCCACTGCAACAAACATTAATCCCATAGCACCAAGCGCAAACCACATTTTCATCAATGCCACACTCATGTTCGTGCCCCCCGTCCCATCATTGTAAGCGTTATATTTCATTTTAATATACAAATGTTGAAAAGATCAACAGGTTTTCCATCTATTGAAAAAACAAAAAAACTGAAGCAAAGAGGGGGACTTTGCTTCAGTCAAGTTGACTATATTCACCTGTACGTCTGAGATACACTCTCTTGGACTTCGATGCTATAGTATGCGTAGATGCGTACGTCTGCATCCTCTTCTGCCTAAATCAGCAAATGTTTTAAGCGATTTCAGCCGGAGAGTTCTGCGTTTTGGACTTTCGTCACTTCAGAATATGCTGACGGCATGGTATTGTCACTTCACCCGGTTTTCGAATGTGTTGACCAAGTCTTCCATCTCATGGGTTTTCACTCTGGCCATTAAGGATTCTACGGCTGTTTCTACCTTCTGCCCGTTAAATAATACTTGGTGAAGCGCCTCTGTGATCGGCATTTTCACTTGGTATTTTTGAGACAGCTGATACGCAGCTTTCGTCGTCCGCACGCCTTCAACAACCATCCCCATCTTATCCAGGACAGCTTCCAGCTTATATCCTTTGCCGAGCAGGTTGCCGGCGCGCCAGTTTCGGGAATGAACGCTTGTACACGTCACGATTAAATCGCCTACGCCGGTCAGGCCGGAAAAGGTGAGCGGATTTCCGCCCATCTTTGTGCCGAGTCTGGCAATTTCAGCAAGACCTCGGGTGATTAAGGCCGCTTTTGCATTATCTCCATATCCCAATCCGTCTGTAATCCCCGCTGCAAGAGCGATGATATTCTTTAACGCTCCCCCTATTTCAACACCGATCATATCCGGATTGGTATAGACGCGAAAATGCTGGTTCATGAATAAATCCTGAACCGCTTCTGCAGCCTTGATATTTTTTGAAGATGATGTAACAGTCGTCGGGTGTCTTAATCCGACTTCCTCAGCGTGGCTCGGCCCTGAAAGCACGACGATGTCTTTTCTGTACTCCTCAGGCAGCTCCTCTTCCATTAATTCTGAAATGCGGAGAAGCGAATCCGGCTCAATTCCCTTGCTGACATGAACAAAAATCGATTGTTTCGGGATGTACGGCAGAGCCTTTTTCAGCACTTCCCGAATGGCTTTTGTCGGGACTGCCACAATGATGAAGTCAGCTCCTTTTAAAGCCTCGCTTAAATCAGCTGTACCGATGATAGAACTTGATAGCTCCACCCCCGGCAGATAATCTTTGTTTTCATGCAGTTCGTTGATTTGATCGATCAATTCGGCACGATGTCCCCACATCATGACTTGATGTCCGTTATCAGCCAGCACTAAAGAAAGTGCAGTGCCCCAGCTTCCCGCTCCAAGCATTGCCACTTTTTTCATCTCTGTATCACACCTTTTTATTTTCTTGCTCTTGCAAATATTTTAATTGGCGTACCTTCAAATCCGAAAGCGTCCCGGATTCGGTTTTCTAAAAAGCGTTCATAAGAAAAATGCATCAGCTCCGGATCGTTGACAAAAACAACGAAGCTCGGCGGCTTAACAGCGACTTGAGTCGCATAGTAAATTTTCAGACGGGAGCCGTTGTGCGTCGGAGTCGGATTCATGGCGACCGCATCCATGATGACATCATTTAAGACATTTGTCTGCACGCGGAGAGAGTGGTTTTCACTCGCTTTAATAATCGCAGGCATGAGTGTATGAATCCGCTTTGTCGTCAGTGCCGACATAAACAGCACCGGCGCATAATCGAGAAATTGGAAATGTTCCCGAATATTCTGTTCAAATTCTTTCATCGTGCGCTCGTCTTTATCAACAGCATCCCATTTGTTTACGATAATGACGACGGCTTTCCCGGCTTCATGGGCGTATCCGGCGATCCGCTTGTCCTGCTCAAGGATGCCTTCTTCTGCATTCAGCACAACGCCGACGACGTCTGAGCGGTCAATGGCTTTTAACGCCCGCAGCACACTGTATTTTTCTGTTGTTTCATATACTTTACCCTTTTTTCTCATTCCCGCCGTGTCAACGATTACAAATTCCTGCTGATTGTAGGTGAACGCCGTATCCACTGCGTCTCTAGTCGTTCCGGCTACGTTGCTCACGATAACCCGCTCTTCGCCGAGCATCGCATTGACAAGGGATGATTTTCCGACATTCGGGCGGCCGATCAGGCAGAATTGAACGACATCATCACTGTACTTCGTCTCCGGAATGTTTTTAAAATGCTCAGCACAAGCATCGAGCAAATCTCCCAATCCTAAGCCGTGTGTGCCCGAAATCGGATACGGTTCTCCAAAGCCGAGCGCATAAAAGTCATAGATGTTCGCTCTCATTTCGGTATTATCTAATTTATTAACGGCTAATACGACCGGTTTTTTCGTCCGGTACAGTATTTTTGCCACCTCTTCATCCGCAGACGTCACACCTTCGCGGCCGTTCACCATAAAGATGATCACATCAGCCTCGTCCATGGCGATTTCAGCCTGCTGGCGGATCTGTGTCAGAAACGGTTCGTCTCCGATATCAATTCCGCCCGTATCAATCAGGTTAAAATCATAATTCAGCCATTCCGCCGAACTGTATATCCGGTCCCGCGTCACTCCGGGGGTATCTTCTACTATTGAAATTCTTTCACCCGCAATCCGGTTAAAGATTGTGGATTTTCCCACATTCGGTCTTCCGACAATGGCTACGACAGGTTTACCCATAGTACCCTTCCTTTCAATCCAGCCGCTTACATTTTCACAAAAAATTGTTCAACCGGTTATTAAAAATCATCTTCGCTATGAAAAGAACCCTTCAAACAGAAGGGCTTAACTCATTTATTATATCAGTTTTCACTGAGATCACAATGTATTCTTCAAAATGTTTCGCATTCATGTAACAGTCTCCGTCTGTTTTCAAGACATTTTTGTCGCTCCTTTGCCCTGCTTTTTGCTTTTTTGGCTGATGCGCGCCGCAAGCTGTTCATATGTAGTCAGCCCGACGAGAAGAATCACTCCCGCCGAACAGCCTGAAAGCCATTTATAATCCCCGACGGCTGCCGCACCCGCAATATTACGGATGACCGCAGCATACAATAGCTCCCCCTGGCACATGCCGAGAACAAAAAGACAAAGCCTCTCAGGGAACCGCCCCTCAACGGAAAGCGTAATAACGGTAAGCAGTATAACCGCCGCCCATTCAGGTTTTATGATAAACCAAACAGGGTCATATAATGCAAAAAGAAAAATAAAGCCGTACGCCGCAGCCGCCGTCAGATGAATCACAATATTACGGAGCCGTTTATGCATGCCGAGGCTTCCCGCATAAACAAATGCCGCAGCAAAAAACATGACATATGCCGCATTCAGCGTAAAATAAGCCGTAATCTGATGTATGCTTGCCATCATATTAGTCAAAATAAAGACTGATACGTAAAAACGGCTTTTTGTTTTAGCAAAAATAAAAGTCGCAAGTATCCATAAAAACCACATTGACCAGTAATAATAAAACGGTTCCATAATCGCTCCTCCTCTGATCAGTATGGAGCGGGAACACATTTTTTAAACCAATATACCTGAAAGGAGCGGATAAGGATGGGAAAAGACAGACAGGAGAAAAAACTGAAAGCCTCCCGCCGGGTGGAATCTGATCGCGATGATTCGATTCACCATAAAGGAGCGACAAGCCTTGAGCAAAACGGGGAATTCCGAAAAAGAAAATCGTAAAAAACAGAAAAAGGCATGCGGGTCCGCATGCCTTTTAACGTCTGCTGAAACGGGACGTGTCAATTCCCCGTTCAGAAAGCCAGTGATGTGTGTCACCTTTTATGACCAAAGGCGCCTTTTGCAATTGGGAAACCGATTGGCATCCGAGGGCGGTCATAATCATTTTCAGCTCTTGCAAAAGCGCCGTCATCTCGTCAAACAGGCCCTCTTCTCCTTTAGAGGTGAGAGCTTTCAGGAAAGTGCCCGCCATTCCCGCGCTGGAAGCGCCGAGAGCAATCGATTTGGCGACATCCAGGGCACTTTGCAGCCCGCCGGATGCGATAATTGATTGATCAGCGGAGAGCGAATGGATTTCCGCTAAGCTTGCGGCAGTGGAAATTCCCCACGTATTAAAAAATTGAAGCGCCTTCTCTCTGCGCATATTTTCAATCTTAGAGAAATTCGTACCTCCGTATCCGCCGGCATCAACTGCTGCTGCGCCAGCATCAAATAACTGCCGTGCCGATTCCCTGCTCATTCCGAAGCCGACTTCTTTGACAAAAACGGGCACTCCCGCTTCCGCCGCAATCCGCTCAATACGGCCGAGAGCGCCAGTAAAGCTTCTGTCACCCTCTGGCATGACGATCTCCTGAATCACATTTAAATGTATCTGGAGGGCATCTGCTTGAATCATATCAACTGCCCTTTTCGCCTGCTCGGCATCCGCCTCGCTGCCTAAATTGGCAAATATCAGCCCGTCCGGATTCTCTTTTCTGACGATCTCGTAAGAACACCGTTCGGAGGGATCTTTTAAAGCTGACATTTGCGAACCGACAGCCAGCGGCATGCCGGCTTTGCGCGCGGCTCTTGCCAGCGATCTGTTAATTTCGTATGTAAGCTGTCCGCCGCCGCCTGTCATCGCATTGATAAAAATCGGCGAACTGCTTGTGAGTCCGCCGATTTTCGTTGATATATCCACTTTTTCCAATGCTAGGTTCGGTAGGCTGACATGAACAAACGTAATATCATCAAGCCCCGTTTCCCGGTTTTGGCCGGTAGACAGCGCATGATTTATATGTTCTCTTTTTCGTTCTGCTCGTGTCACGTTTTATCACCAATTTATTTTAATTTATTAAGCTTGTCTCCGATTAAATCGCCAAGCTGGAAGCCGGTGCTCGGCTCTTCTTTCGCCTGGTATTGGCGGAAGTCCTCCTGATCGGCTTTCGGCGCTTCTTCAAGCTCACGCATGCTTAAGGAAATGCGCTCTTCGCTTTCGTTCACGTCAAGCACTTTCACTTTAACAGTCTGTCCTTCTTCAAGCACTTCATGCGGCGTTCCGATATGTTTATTGGAAATTTGCGAAATGTGCACAAGTCCTTCCACGCCCGGAAGAATTTCAACGAAGGCGCCGAAGCTTACAAGGCGCTGCACTTTTCCTTCAAGCACATCTCCCTGTTTTACCTTTTCGCCGACCTGGCTCCAAGGTCCCGGCAGCGTTTCTTTAATAGATAAAGAAATACGCTCGTTATCGCGGTCTACGGACAGTACTTTCACTTTTACGTCCTGACCTTCTTCCACCACGTCAGACGGTTTTTCGACGTGTGAATGAGACAGCTGCGAAATATGAACAAGCCCGTCAATTCCGCCGATGTCGACAAATGCGCCGAAATCAGTCAGACGCTGCACTTTTCCTTCAAGCACGCTTCCAACCTCAAGCGTTTGGAGAAAATCATGCTTTTTGGCTGTCTGTTCTTTTTCCACTACAGCCCGGTGTGACAGAATCACCCGGTTTTTATCACGGTCGAGTTCAACGACGATAAGAGAGAGGGTTTTCCCTTTATAGTCAGTGAAATCCTCGACGAAATGAGCTTCGACAAGTGATGCGGGAATGAAGCCGCGAACACCGATATCAACGACGAGGCCGCCTTTCACCACATCTTTCACTTCAGCTTCAAACACTTCTTTTGTGTCGAATTTTTTTTCAAGGTCTTCCCAAGCGCGGTCAGCATCAACGGCACGTTTAGATAAAATCAAAGCATCGTCTTCCACTTTTGTTACTTTCAGGTCAAGCTCGTCGTCAACTTTTACGACATCCGATGCTTTCTCTACATGAAGACTTGATAATTCACTGATTGGAATGATTCCGGACTGTTTGACATTGACAATTTCGACATCTACATGCTTGTCCTCTACCTTTGTCACAATCCCTTTTACTACATCTCCAACCTCTGGCACTTGAACATCAATTTGATTCATTTCCTCTGTCATTTGAATAACCTCCTTGGTCCAAACCTACACAGCTTAATTAATACGGTTTGAAAGCTGAACATGTGAATGTCCGCTTTTCAGCCGAATATGTATTAAAGAATCATCCAAAAAAGATTTTGAATGATCAATAAAAAGTTTTATTAGTATTAACTTCTAATAAATGGACTGGTTTGTCAAGCAATAACATCTTGTCTTTCGAAAAAAATTATAAAGCGCTCCGCCCGAAGTTAACGTGATTTCTGTTCGACGATCTCCAGAATTTTTCCTGCGACTTCGGCAATGCTGAGTGACGTCGTATCGATTTCAATCGCGTCTTCCGCTTTGCGCAGCGGGGAAACTTCCCTCTCTGAATCGAGTTTGTCGCGTCTGGCAATTTCTTCAATGAGCGTCTCGTAATTCACGTCATAGCCTTTTTTCTTATTCTCTTCATATCGGCGCTTCGCTCTTTCCTCTACGGACGCGAGCAGAAAAATTTTCACTTCGGCGTCAGGCAGCACGTGAGTACCGATATCACGGCCGTCCATGACGACACCGCCTTTTTGTCCGAGCTGCTGCTGTCTTTTGACCATTTCTTCTCTGACGCCTTTATGCTTGGCGGCGATTGATACTTGGTTGCTGACTTCGTCTTTTCGGATTTCTTCTGTCACATCTTCTCCGTTTACTAGAACGATTTGTCCTTCCGGAGCGGATACAAGCTCAATTTCCGTACGCTTCAGCAGCTCTGTAAGCACGGCTTCATCAGTTAAATCGGCATTCTGCTTGAGCGCCGTATATGTAATGGCACGATACATCGCTCCTGTATCAATGTACACATATGATTTTCTCTCAGCCACTATTTTAGCAACGGTGCTTTTTCCGGCAGCGGCCGGCCCGTCGATCGCAATTGATAATTTCTTGTCCATAATCTCTCTCCTTGCTCTTTACTCCTCTATGGATTGTATCATGAACTGCCGGAAAAGGGGCGAAAAAATTGAGCTGATTTACCGCTTTACCGTTTCAATCCATTCTTTTTTCTCCATTTTATCAACTCCCTCATATTTCACAGCTTTCGAAATATAAGGTTCAATAGGCTGATAATGAAGCAAAAACTGCACCGCGCCCAAAATGATAAGCTGAATGCAGACCAATTTGACCAGCAGACGTTCAAACGTTTTCATACACGCGCACCTCCATTAGGATTAGTATGGAAAAGTGCGCTGCTGTTTATTCCGACAGACTGTTTCTTCTCTGCTGCAGCTGCGCGCGCATGCAATATTGGAGTAAAAGCTGCTGCGCTGCGGGGCCGATTTCTGTAAATTCAAGCGTCATTTTTTGTTTATCTGCCTTTTCATCATAAAAAATCCGCTGGGTAATAGCCTCAGCAGTAATATCCGCCGTATTTTCCTTGCCGGGAAGAGAAAATGAGACATACAGCTTTTCACCTGGTTCCGCGGAAATATGCTCAGGCATCACAACAGCGATTCCGCCGGCGCTGATATTAGAGGAAACCGTTTGGAAAGCGGTTTTTTTCGCTTCCATTTTGACGGATACATCCAATACTGCGTCTGCACGAACGTATCGGCGTCTTTGAATCCGCTTCATTTCCTCCTGAGGGGGGATGTCCAATCCGATCATCGGGATGGGGTCTTTTTTCTTTCCTTTGATTATGCTTTTAAATTGATACGGCACTTGGCCATTCCCCATAAATTCCGCTGTTATTTCCAATCCTTTATGCAAAAAGACCGTCCGTCCCGAATCCAGATCGACGGGATATGAGATGTGCAGTTCGCCGTTTTCAACGCTTACTGCTTTGCTCCTCGTTTTTTTGGGTTCATTGTTCTCTATGTATTCAATCCAAATATAATCTCCGACAGCTATCATGGGCCTTCACTCTTTCATTATTTATGCTTTTATTAAAGCATGTAACGAAAAAAAGGAAAAGACTTTTAGTCCTTTCCTCCTTTATTTTTATAGGTCTTTATATATAGGTTCTGCGCTTTTTAACTTTTCTATTTTTTCCTCTTTTCCGTCGTCCGCATTAATGAACATTTGATATGTGTCTTTCCCGATCGTCCCGAGCATTTCGTAGCAAAGCACTTCCTGACCGAGCTCATTCGTGATCAGCGCCTGCCGCGTCTCCCGCACTTCAACATTTTTATTCAGCTTCGCTTTCGCTTCATCAGCTGACAAAGCGGGAGCCGGAATCGTTCTCGTGCGGTGCGCCGCCAGGTAATCACGCGCGGAAAAACCGACGACTTCACCATCATCCAGCGCCACTTTCATTCGGATGGCTTCCGGATAAATGCGGACATTTTTCTCCACGGGGATAAAAGAAAAGACGCCGATGTTATTATATTGCGCGCTTTCATCAATTTCGAGGCCTTTTGTTTCATATCCATTTTTCTTTAAAAACGCGACGGCCCGGTTAGATGCTTCATTGAGGCTGATCTTTTGTTTCTTCACGGCCCGTTTTTGAATCAAATAGACCGGATGTCCGCCTTTTTGGGTGATATCCATATAGATAAAAGACTTGTTGTCGGCGTCTTTCATGCGGATGCTGTATACGTCCCGATTCGTCTTCCTGCCGCTTTTGACCACTTTAATTGAATAATTATGATCAGGCGCAAACCGTTGCGCGATTTTGACCGCTTCTTTTTCCGTAATTTGTTTTCCTTTCAGATGCGTAAAACCTTTTCGTTCTGTATTTGCGCTTGTAAACGTAGGGCTGATGCTGTCTTCAGAAAAAGCGCCTACATTTTTTTCGACTGTTTTAAAGCTGTCAACGATCGTATTATCGCTTTGTTTTTTGTCAGAGGCGAGCGCCATCTCAACATCCATCCATCGTAAATTTTTGCTCATGACGAGATGCTGAACGCTGCGGAGCTGGTTTTGAATGTTCTCCGCCTGTTTGTACAGGCTGTTCAGTGTTGTATATTCTTTCTTATCAAGCGGTTTTTGGTCCAAATCCCGGACGGATGTTTTATAGCTGAAATCTCCTATGTTGGATAAAAACTCCTCCGTCTTATTAAAAGGCATGAGAGTCAGGGGCAGCTGGCTCACATTGTTATGAGCTTCAGATGTTATTCTCCATACATCAATGAGCGCCGGAGACAGAGATTTTTTACTGTTCATCGCAAGCGTCGTCCCGATTTTGTCGTGAAGCTGATCTACATGGTACGTCAATTCATGAAAAGCCCTCTGATAATTATTTTCCGCGTGCAGAAGGACCGCATCTTTTTCCTGATGCTCTTTATATCCCCAATATCCGGTTGCGGCGATCGCGACACCGAGAACAGCGATAATGATTCCTCTAATCATGTTAACACCTCATTTTGCGTACTTTTACTCACAGAAAATGTGTTTTCCGATTCTTTTTATCTGCGGACGTCCCCAAATCCATTTGCTTGTCGCCGTATCAGGATTGAAATAATAAATCGCGTTTTCAGAAGGGTCCCAGCCGTTGATCGCATCAAGAACCGCTTCTTTTGCTCTTTCATTCGGCTGCATGTATATTTGGCCGTCGGCAACGGCGGTAAACGCGAGCGGTTCGAAAATGACGCCGGCCACCGTATTCGGAAATAACGGGCTTTTAATACGGTTTAAAATAACCGCGGCGATGGCAACCTGTCCTTCAAACGGCTCACCGCGTGCTTCCCCGTACACAGCCTGCGCCAAAAGATTGATGTCGTTGTTTGAGAAACCGCCAGGCATATTGGCCGCTGTCGTATTTTGCTTTTGATTTGACTGACCACCTGTATTGTTTTGCGGCTTTTGAGCAGGCTTATTCGTTCCCGCAGCCGGCTTCTGCGTTCCGGCTCTCGGTTTTGTTTGGTTTTCCAATGGGACGTTGCCATAATGAGTGAACGTATTCCCTTTTTGGATCTGCTCCATTACATATTCACGGTAATATTTTGATTTAGAGATCAGCACCTGTTTGGTTTTCGCGCCGACGAGGCCGTCAACCGGCTTCATGCCGAATTTCTCCTGAAAATTCCTCACGGCCCAGTATGTGGTCCAGCCGTAAACACCATCGATTTTCCCGTTATAAAATCCGTTATATTGAAGACGGGCCTGCAATTCTATAACATCATCACCCGTCGCGCCTCTTTGAATCACTTGATTTGAAAACGCATGAACCGTTTCATGATGATCGAAGAAAGCGGCGGCGAAAGAAAATAGAATGAGACATGCCATAAAGGCTCCTTTGCACTTCATCTCTTCAAGCCTCCTACTGCAAAATTTAAAGTGTACCCGTATTGTCTGTCACGAGGTTATTTTTATGCACGTTTCCTTCTTATCCCTCGTCAAGGCATAAAAAAAGAAACCGCACGCGACGCGCGGTTTCTTCACACTTGGATCATATTGACGGAGCGTGCTTTTTTTGCCTTTCGCAGCCCGAACCACCATAAAAACAGCATAAACGGCAGCATATAATATACCCAATGATTGAGGGCGGTAAGAATAAAATCGTAAGAACCGTGCAGACATGAAGGCACAGTCAGCGAAATCACAAGCCATTTGACACGGGCTTTTTTCTGCGAAAAGCGGGCTTTTCCGAGATAAAATCCCATAATCACTCCGATCAGCGCATGGCAGGAGACCGGCAGAAGCGCCCTTATGAAAGCATGCTCAACGCCGTGGCCGAACAAATACAGAATATTTTCAAGCGTGGCAAATCCTAAAGACACACTGGCCCCGTAAACGATTCCGTCATAATGCTCATCAAAATGAGCATGCGGATACACACTGATCATCAGAACGAACCATTTCACCGATTCTTCCAGAAATCCCGAAGACAAAAACGAAACGAAAAAGCTTCCTCCCCCCACATGCTCTTTTTCAAGAACATATTGGATAAACATGGTCGGAAACACAAGGACAACCCCGAGAAAAAAAGACCTCAGCACCATATGTACGGGTTCATTGTCATACTGATCTTTTAAATAAAAATAGCTTAACAGCGCAATGCCGGGAGCAATTCCTGCAGAGATGATTGCAAACATCAGGCAACCTCTTTCCTTTATATTCCTATATCTATCGTACCATGTTGTTCATTTTTTTACATCTTTCAATTTTTTTAAAAAAGAGCATATGAATGATCATATGCTCTCTCTACCCAGCCGTTTTGATATTTCATTTGCGATCAAGCCGCCGTGAAAACGGCCGTTCTCGATAAAAATTTCGTTGGCGTTATTTCCAGCCGCAATGACTCCGGCGATAAAAACACCGTCAACATTTGTTTCCATCGTTTCTTCCCGGAAAAACGGCCGGCCTGATTCCGCATCAATCCGCACACCGATTTTTTCGAGGAAACCGTGATCGGGATGGTATCCCGTCATGGCAAATACGAAATCGTTTTTCAGCCGGACCGTCTCATTTCGGCCGGAGCGGAAAATGATTTCATCTTCCGTCACTTCTTCAAGACAAGCGCCGAATTCCATCCGGATTGTGCCGTTTCTGACGAGGGCCTCAAACTCAGGCAGAATCCACGGCTTGATGCTCGGGGAGTACTCATGTCCTCTGTAGAGCACCGTGACGCGCGCACCGGACTTCACCAGTTCCAAAGCCGCGTCCACACTTGAGTTTTTCCCGCCGATCACAGCAACATCTTTATCAAAATAAGGATGGCCTTCTTTAAAGTAATGAAATACCTTAGGAAGCTCTTCACCCGGTATGTTCATATAATTCGGATGATCATAATATCCTGTCGCAATGATACAAAACGGAGTGAGGTAGCGGTCTTTTGATGTTTCTACAAGAAAACGGCCGTCTTCCTGTTTCGTTACGCGCTCCACCGTTTCAAAGGCGTTTACGCGCAGCTCTTTTCTTCTGACAACCTCTCTGTAGTAAGAGAGAGCCTGTATTCGGACCGGTTTTCTGTTTTCCGTAATAAAGGCGACATCGCCGATCTCCAATTTTTCACTTGAACTGAAAAAAGTTTGGTGGGTCGGATAGTTATAAATGCTGTTTACGACATTCCCTTTTTCGATCACAAGCGCGTTCACGCCAATTTGCTTCAGATGTATAGCCGCCGATAATCCGCAAGGACCTCCGCCTATTATAATTGCTTTTTCTTCTGTCATGTCCTTCAACTCCTGCGATTGGCATTTCCATCATAAGTTTCCACTCATATAAAAAATCTCCTATATTATCATAGGAGATTTTTTTTGTTTATGCAAACGATTGGTTTATATCCAGCCTCTGAAACGCGAAGCCTCAGCCATTTTCCGCACGCCGACCATGTAAGCCGCAAGCCTCATGTCAATCCGGCGGTTTTGGGACATTTCATAAATATTATTAAACGATTTTATCATCATATTTTCCAGTTTTTCCTCGACTTCTTCTTCACTCCAGTAGAAGCCCTGGTTATTTTGAACCCATTCGAAATAAGAAACCGTTACACCGCCGGCGCTCGCCAGAACATCGGGAACCAGCAGCGTTCCTTTGTCTGTCAGGATTTTCGTTCCTTCCAGTGTCGTCGGTCCGTTTGCCGCTTCTACAACGATTTTCGCTTTGATGCGGTCAGCGTTTTCTTCTGTAATTTGGTTTTCAATCGCCGCCGGGACAAGTATATCACAGTCCAGCTCAAGCAGCTCCTGATTCGTAATGGTGTCATTGAAAAGTTTCGTCACCGTTCCGAAGCTGTCTCTGCGGTCAAGCAGATAATCAATATCAAGACCGTCCGGATCGTAAAGACCTCCGTACGCGTCAGAAATTCCGACAACTTTCGCGCCGGCGTCATGCATAAACTTGGCCAGATAGCTGCCCGCGTTTCCGAATCCTTGTACGACGACGCGCGCGTTCTGAATATCGAGACCTTTTTTCTTGGCCGCTTCTTTTATGCAGATGGTGACGCCTTTTGCCGTCGCTGATTCCCTGCCGTGGGATCCGCCGAGTACAAGCGGTTTTCCCGTAATAAAGCCGGGTGAGTTAAATTCATCAATTCTTGAATATTCATCCATCATCCAAGCCATAATCTGTGAGTTTGTAAATACGTCAGGTGCCGGGACGTCTTTAGTCGGTCCGACAATCTGACTGATTGCTCTGACATATCCCCTGCTTAGTCTTTCAAGCTCTCTGAATGACATATTTCTCGGATCACAAACAATTCCGCCTTTACCACCGCCATAAGGAAGATCAATAATTCCGCATTTTAAACTCATCCAGATGGAAAGTGCTTTCACCTCTTTTTCAGTTACATTCGGGTGAAAACGAATGCCGCCTTTTGTCGGACCTACGGAATCATTGTGCTGCGCACGATAGCCTGTGAATATTTTCACAGACCCGTCATCCATCCGAACAGGAATTTTAACCGTTAATAATCTGAGCGGCTCTTTCAGCAGTTCATACACTTCTTCTGGATACCCCAATTTTTCCAGAGCTTTATGTATTACGGTTTGGGTTGATTTTAATACATCATGTTTGTCTTCTTCATTATGACCGGTGAATCGATCGGCTGCCATTTGAGTTAACCTCCTAAAATCTTCTGTTTCTCTCATGCTCCCTTTCAGTGACTAGTATACACCTTCAATATCTCCGTGCATAGAAGAAAGACAATGATTTTTCCATTATTTCGCTTAAAAAAAGACGGCCGCTGAAAACAGCTGCCGTTTCAAATCTTTTTTATGAAAAATGTTTCTGGATGGTCTCCACAGCATTGCCGTCCATGATGAGTTTTCCGTACTCATGGAGCCTGTAAATCGTAATCGTCGCCGGGTGTCCGTATTCAGCCAGCACCGCGATGACGCCTTCGGCGGAACGGGAGCCGAGGTCTTCAAGGCTTACATAGTATTGGTTCTCATAGTGGTAGACGGTGCCGCCGGTAATCCCGATTCGGTGAAGGCTTCCGGCAAGCTGAATGATATCTTCAAACGAATGGAACTGATAAATAATATCCGGGCTTTCGTCAAGTTTGACCTGCATCTCGATATAATCATCGTCATATTCGTCATCTTCTGCGTCCGTGTCATGATTTTTCGTTACAATCACAACCATGCCTTGTGCCTGAAGAGAATATACTTCCACCGCGATCGGACCATTCGCTTCAAAGCCGAGCTCTGTATTTGCTTCATTCATCATATCTTTAAATAACTGGTGGACTTTAAACGAGTCCTTCCAGAGGTCTTCTTTTGTCAGTCCCCGATCAGTCAGATCGTCGAGGGTTAAAAAGATTTTAATCTTATTATAGTTCAGACGCTCAAGCCGCATAATGTTCCCTCCTGCCTCTTCTTGCACACAAATCATATAACACAGTATATGAATAAATGAGTCATAGGTTCTTAATTTGTTATCAGTTTACACCGTGTACAGCGGGAAGACAAGCAGAATGCCGTTTTTTATCACAGCGGCCGGGTTTGTTTCAGGAAGACGGCTCATCCGGTCCGCACAGCGTAATCATATGCGTCTCCGGTTTCGCCCCGAGCCTCAGCGGAACTTTTGTCGTCCCGTAGCCGTTGCTGATCAGGTAATGCGCTTTTTTTACCGTTCCCGTCCCGCCCAATTCGTACGGCCCGAACCGGCCGAAACGGATTTGGCCGCCATGCGTATGGCCGCTGAACACAGCGTCAATCCCGTCTGACTCCCTCATCTGCTCATGGATGTCGGGGTTATGGCAAAGCAGGAGGTTTACTTTGTCAGCATCCGTATATCTGATTGCAGAATCGTAATCATCCATCATCATCCTGATATCATCCACGCCGCAGATCGTAACGGTTTCCCCTTTATAAGCAAACTGAACCGATTCATTTCTCAGTGGGATCACTTTATATGCCTGTAATAGAGAGAGCAGTTTTTGCTGGCTGACCTCGTAATCGTTATTCCCCCACACATACATGACAGGCGCTAGAGCCGTCAGACGTTTGATGTTTTCTTCAATTCTGGCGTAAGGAACTCCGCCCTCCGCCAAATCACCGCCGAGCAAAACGGCATCCGGCTTATAACCTGCCGCTTCGCGGAGAAGCTTTTCATCAATTAAACGGCGGTGCACGTCAGATATAAAAAAGATGGTGAGCGGCTTCATCCCCTTCATTTTATCAAGCGTAAATGTATGTGTTTTCAGATGGCTGCCGTTTGCCGTTTTGTACATAACGGCCGCCATAACCGCAGCCGCTCCCGCCAATGAGCCGAGAATTCCCGCTGTAAGCTTCATAAACGCACTCTCCATTCTGTCATTGTCTTATATTAGACGGACAAACAAAAAAAGACGTTTCTATCCTTTCCGGAAAACGCCTCATTTTATTTGCTTTCAAAATAAAGATTGATATCATACCGATGTTTCATCAAGTGAAAAACAGATTCTCTCGCCCTCCATTTTTCAGGCTGGGGCCATAAATCCGTGCTTTTTTGGATAATTTCACATCTCAATTTATGAAATTCACCCTCAGCTTTTTCTTCCTTTTTTTTAAAATAATAAGAAGTGCAATACGCAAAAGCGGAAGCCATAATCCAGCACAAGTAAACCGTATGGCCTAATATTTCCTGCAGAATCAGCTGCGGAGAGGCTTGGGGGGCATTAAAGCTTTTAAACATCAGCAGTATGCACATCAGGGAAAAACAAACGAGGGACGCCCACTGCCATCTTCGGCATTGCGCGGCATAATTTTCGTATTTTAATTTCCGTTTCACCAGCGCCTGAAGCATTTGTTTCGTCGGTCCGTCAGCAAATCGGTCTAATTGCTTCCATAAAGAATCCATGCGCTTCACACCTTGTCCGTTTTCATTGGTACACTATATGAAAAACGCGGTGAAAACATGCATTTATTTTAATCAGACAGCGGAATGTTCAGAACCTGGCCGGTGTACACGTCGTTTCCGTTTAATCCGTTGTAGCTGCGGATTTTTTCTTCGCCCGCCCGGCTTTTATAATATTTCATTGAAATGCGGTAAAGCGTTTCTTTCGGCTGTACAGTATGCTGTACGGTCCGCACATTTTTCGGGACAGTCCCGGCTTGATCACTCGCGGCAGTCGGAGCCGCTTTTTCACGGACAGCCGGCGGAGACTGCTGTTTTGTCTCCGCGTATTCGGTGTCTGTCGGCTTTACTTGTTTTTCTGAGGGCGTTTCCGTTTTTTCAGGTGTTTTTTCACTTGGTTTTTCTTTCGTTTTTTCAGATGCAGCCGCTTCTTTCTTATCTTTGTCGTCAGACTTTTTTTTCGGTTGTTCTAAAAGAGCGGTTTCTGACGTTTCTTTCTGAGCGCCTTTCGGAATAACGGCAGGAGCACTTTCACTGTGGTCTATGAAGACATCTTCATAGTCCTTCGGGTCAAATCTGCTGCTGTTCGTCATATAAAGAAGACCGAAAAAGACACCGATTGTTACGATAATAAACAGGACGGTCAGAAAAGTGAACAGCGGCGTTTTTGTTTTGGTTTTTTCCTTCACCTGCTCTTCCTTTTTTTTACGCTCCTCTTTTACAGATTGTCTTGTCGGGAGGCTGTCTTCAAGATATTCAATTTGTTCATCCGCGGCCGCGGCAATCTGCTGCTCGGCACGCAGCTGAGCTTTTCTTCTTTCAACTCTTGACATTTCCGTCATGCAAACCCCTCCTAACATATTGAAAACGGATCTGACAGGCAAATACCGCATCAATAATAAAATGCGCTGTAACCGGAACGAATAAATTGCCGGTCCATTCATAGATAAGCCCCAGCAAAAGACTGATGCCCGCAACCATCATAAACAGAAGCCACTTCGCCAAGTATCTGAAATGAAGCACCGTAAAAATGAAGCTGGCGGCCCATAAGCCGATATGTGTCTGCAGAACGCCTCTGAACAAAATCTCTTCGCTGAACGAAATGAGAAGCGTCAAAAACAAAATGTGCAAAACCGGCCTGTTCTTAAAAAGCAATACATTAATGCCGCCGTCATCATATAAATGCGAAGGACACCATTTCATCACCGCAAGATCGGCAAAAATGACAAGGACAGCAAGAGTTACACCGTACCATATGATATTATCGTCACGTATATGCCACAGCTTTAAAAAATCGTGAATGTCGGTAAAAAAGAAAAAGCCGATAACAGCTGAAACCGCCAATATGAGCAATTGGGTGGCATACAGCTGCATCACAATCTCCCGGTCTGAGAGCTGCCGGATCAATTCGCTTTGCCGTCTCAGCTGAACTCACCCGCAGACTCTGAACCGAAAATCCGGCCTAATTCCAGCTTCCAATCTTCAAACCGTTCCATATTTTTACGTTCTCCTTTTTGCTCGTACGGAGCCAGATCAAGTCCGCAGCTGCTGCAGCATTGTCCGGTTTGACCTTCAGGCTCATACGATTCATCAAAATAAGACAGCAGCGCTTCTCTTATACATTCTTTCCGCTCTAATAACGCCGAAAAACGATTCATTTTACGCAGCTTCTTTTCCACGCGGTATGTCAGTTCTTCCTGCAGCTGCTCTTTTGTGGTTTTTCCTTGCAGATACAGATGGACAGCCGTTCTCGCCTGTGTTTCCTGGACGCCCTTATTGATCAGAACGTCCCGAAGCTTTCGTTCATCACCCGTACCGGCATCCCGTATGACGGCCAGAATGCCTTCCAGATCATAATCAGACAGGCTTTCTGTCTGAATAATCTGCTGCTGAAGCTCGGTATCGCCGGGCGCCCTCAGCAAAATACTGACACTCGGGCTGCCGTCGCGTCCCGCTCTGCCGATTTCCTGCATAAAGGCCTCAGCCGTTTGGGGAGGATAAAAGTGAATGACAAAGCGGATATCTGACTTATCCACACCCATGCCGAACGCATTGGTACAGCAGATGCAATCAAGCTGGTTATGGATAAATTGCTGCTGGATTAAGATTCTGTCCCCTGTATCCATTCCGCCGTGATAATAATCCGTCCGCTTTCCCGTTTTTTCATTCAGCTCAGCCGCAAGCTCTTCCGCCCATTTTCTGGTCGGACAATATATGATACCCGGGCCTTCAAGCTTTTCGGCAAGCTCCGTGAGCCTGCTTATTTTCTCGGCATTATCCGCCAAATGTTCTGCCGCCAGGAGAATATTCGGCCGGTTGACTGAATAAAGATGACGCACCGCATGCTCAAGTCCGAGCACATCCGTCACGTCTCTGAGCGTTTCTTTTGTCGCTGTTGCGGTCAGCGCCAATACAGGCGGCTTTCCGAGTGCCTGCCTGAAAGGCCCGAGCTTCGAGTAATCAGGCCTGAAATCATGTCCCCATTCTGATATGCAATGAGCCTCATCAATAACAAATAAACTGACCAGAACGTTTTTCAAACGGTTCAGTACATAAGGTGAAGAAAGGGCTTCGGGGGACATATAGAGAAATTTATACCTGCTGATGTTGCTGAGAATAAAATGCCGCTCTGCGGAATTCAGCATGCTGTTTAATGCAGCAACCCGCTTTTCTCCTTTCGCTTTCAGCTGCTGCACCTGATCTTCCATTAGAGAAAGGAGCGGCGAAATAATCAGCACCAGCCCGTCCATCATGTAACCCGGGAGCTGATAGCATAATGATTTTCCCCCGCCGGTCGGAAGCATGGCGATCGTATCCTTTTTTTGGAGCACGCTAGTCATAATCTCTTCCTGCCCTTTTTTAAAGGAATGCAAACCAAAATACTTGGATAAAGCTTTATGCAGCTCAGTCATGCTGATTCACCGTCTTTGCCAGCGCCAGCCTGATCTGGAAATAGCTGAAGCGCATCTGCATTCCTTCGCGAATCCGTTTAATTTTATTCGTTTGATGCTGTTTTGCAAATGCCGTTATCATACGCTGTTCCTCTTCAGAAAGATACTGTTCTATAAAAAATGCAGGCTGATGCAATGATATTTCTACGATATGATCTTCGATTGTGGCGGTTTTTAAATTTCTGACCGCGGCGATCCGTTCAATCGGAAACCCTTTTTCCAACAGCTCAAAGGTTTTTCTGGCAGACTGTGTCAGCGCACTTTCCGCCTGCAGATCGGACAACAGCTCGCGCAGAGCGGGATATGCACATTGCGGAAGCGATTGAATAACATAATGTACCGCTCCCCAAAACTGGACGGACACATACCATTCATCTTCGTTCAGCTGGAGAGCAAGCTGCTTATTCGTTTTGCCGATTCTGTTGAATGAAGTTAAAGAATAGACAAAAATAAGCGCCTGCCGTTCACTTACGCCTTGCAGAAGCTGAAACAGCGCGTCATGCATTTGGACGGAAAGCTCTTTAGCATCTCTGTTTTTCCGCATGAATCGTTTGACCCATCTCAGCGTCTGCACATCGTTGGTAACCGGGATATATTGACTGCATTGATGCTCTTTGTTTGACAGGACTTGAATGAGCAGGGAAAGCCGCCTCCACAGGGTGACAGCAGGCGTTTGATAATTCGCGCCGTGGCAGTGCTTCGGCCAAGGCCGCTCGGCAAACGCCCGTTCAAGCCTTTGAACGCCGCGCGCAGTCACTTTCCACGTTCCCTCTTCTTTTCCGGCTGTGATGTATGAGCTCTCGGTGAGTTTATGCAAAGAAGCCGCAATATCGCCGCGTTCACACTGTGAAGCCATGCCGAAATATTTAGCGATCTGAAATAAGCCGGCATCCTGAATGGTTTGAGACGACTTTTTTCCTTTTAATAAATGAAACACAGCACTCGGAGTCCGTTCGCCGTCTATTTTGTCCAGACAGTCGAGAACCACGGTATCAAAGTAGTTTATCGCCAATCTAAACACACCTACATTTCTTCTGTGACAAGTTTCGTTTTTTGGTTCTTTTTATTTTAACAGATTTTCATATAAATTTGACGTTTAAAGTCATCTTTTAGGGGGAAGTGCTAAAGAGAATCCCTTATGTGATAAGCATTCTCAATCATTTTTCTGTTGAAATTTGACACTAACATCATTACAATAAGTAAGAGGAATAGGTGTTATATTTAAAAATATATAAGGTAAACCATTTGTTCCAACACGAACAATCTGGGAGGTTTTATTCATGGCAAAGTACACAATTGTAGATAAAGATACGTGTATTGCATGCGGCGCCTGCGGAGCTGCGGCACCAGACATTTATGATTATGATGATGAAGGCATTGCGTTCGTTACGCTTGACGAAAATAAAGGCGTCGTCGAAGTTCCGGAAGTTCTGGAAGAAGATATGATTGACGCATTTGAAGGATGCCCTACTGATTCAATCAAAGTTGCGGATGAACCGTTCGAAGGCGACCCGCTGAAATACGAATAAAAAAGCCCTCCCCGTGAGAGGAGCTTTTTCGTCCTGAATAAGACTCCGGCTGTTATCGGCCGGAGTCTTATTTTTTGCCGATCAGCACAAACAAAAAAGCGTCCGGCTGTTTTCACAGAGCGGACGCTTTCAATCCTTATTGTGTTTGGATGCTGCGTTTTTGTTCAATCCAAGGTTTCAGCTTCGTAAAGATGAACGTAAAGACGATGGTGATGATAATGCCTTTTACAATGTTAAACGGCAGAATTCCTGCGACAACCGCCGTTTTTAACTGGCTGTTTGACAGTGCCGGTGAATGTAAAAACCAAGTATACGCGGGCAGGATAAGAATATAGTTCAAAATACTCATCAGCACGGTCATCGCCGCGGTTCCGGCCAGCAGGCTCACCGCAAGACCTTTTGCAGAATTAAGCTTTTTAAACATAAACGCCGTCGGCAGAATAAACAGCGTTCCCGCGATAAAATTGGCTGCCTGCCCGACAGGCACGCCGGCCATGCTTCCTTGAATGATATACTGCAGAATATTTTTAATCGCTTCAACCGCAATCCCCGCCGCAGGCCCGTAAACCAAAATGGCGATAATTGCAGGAACGTCACTGAAATCAATTTTCAAATAATCCGGCAGACCCGGAAACGGGAAATTTAACAGCATAAGCACAAAAGCAATACTGCTAAGCATACTGATGACAACTAATTTTTTTACTTTCACAATGCTCTCTCCTTTTCGATCAAATCTCTCGAAAAGAGGAAAGGTTCTTTTGCGCCCCAATAAAAAAACCGCTTTTGTTAAAAAGCGGGAGCTTACTAAGGCTTGGCAAAGAAACGTTTGATATAAGCATCAAAACGTCTGCTGAACCTCCATCTTCTCCCATCCAGACTGTACTGTCGGCTCCGGAATCTCACCGGATCCTGCCGCCGAAGCAGCTCGCGGGCTTAGAGCATGATGCTCATCACCGCCGGTAGGGAATTTCACCCTGCCCCGAAGATTGATCTTATGAATTTATTCACATTATATATGATCAAATTGCAATTGTATAGAGAACTGCTCAAATTTAAATAAAATATTGGGGAAGCCCAATTTAAGCTGATTCAGCGGTTTCCTTTTCTCCTTTACTGCGTCAATACACATTGACACTCTATTGAGAATATGATAAATTATCAGATATTTAGTCAGCTAAACTAGGAGGAAATCTAACAATGTTTCGAGTTTTGGTCTCAGATAAGATGAGCAATGACGGCTTAAAGCCGCTGATGGAATCAGACTTTATAGAAATTGTTCAAAAAAACGTCGCGGATGCAGAAGATGAATTACATACCTTTGATGCCCTATTAGTCCGCAGTGCCACGAAAGTAACCGAAGAATTGTTTAAAAAAATGACCTCTTTAAAAATCGTCGGCAGAGCCGGTGTCGGCGTAGACAACATCGACATCGATGAGGCCACAAAACATGGGGTTATCGTGATAAACGCGCCGAATGGAAACACCATTTCAACGGCAGAGCATACATTCGCGATGATTTCTTCATTAATGAGACACATTCCGCAAGCCAATATCTCAGTAAAATCTAGAGAATGGAACCGGACGGCTTTTGTCGGGGCGGAGCTCTACGGAAAGACTTTAGGCATTGTCGGTCTGGGCCGGATCGGAAGCGAGATTGCCCAGCGCGCCAGAGCGTTCGGTATGACGGTTCATGTATTCGATCCTTTCTTAACCGAAGAGAGAGCCGGCAAAATCGGCGTAAACAGCCGGACATTCGAAGAAGTGCTTGAAAGCGCGGATATCATTACCGTCCACACGCCTTTAACAAAGGAAACAAAAGGACTGCTTAACAGAGAAACCATTGCAAAAACGAAAAAAGGCGTCCGTCTTATCAACTGCGCAAGAGGCGGCATTATTGATGAAGCGGCGCTTTTGGAAGCGCTGGAAAGCGGCCATGTCGCAGGCGCTGCCCTTGACGTGTTTGAAGTGGAACCGCCAGTTGAATCAAAGCTTCCCGACCATCCGCTGGTGATCGCCACACCTCACTTAGGCGCTTCAACGAAAGAAGCACAGCTGAATGTCGCGGCACAGGTTTCTGAAGAAGTGCTGCAGTTTGCAAAAGGTCTGCCTGTCATGTCAGCGATCAATCTGCCTGCGATGACAAAAGATGAATTCAAAAAAATCCAGCCTTATCACCAAATTGCTGATAAAATCGGAAGTCTCGTATCACAATGTATGAAGGAACCCGTCAAAGATGTTGCGATTCAATATGAAGGCACCATCGCCAAACTTGAAACATCATTTATTACAAAAAGCCTGCTGTCCGGTTTCTTAAAACCGCGTGTAGACTCAACGGTCAATGAAGTGAACGCCGGCGGTGTAGCAAAAGAACGCGGAATCAGCTTCAGCGAGAAGATTTCCTCCAATGAATCAGGATATGATAACTGCATCAGCGTAAAAGTAACCGGAGACCGGAGTACATTTACGTTAACGGCTACGTATATCCCTCACTTCGGTGAACGAATCGTTGAACTGAACGGCTTTAATATTGACTTAAATCCTGCCGGCCACCTCGTTTATATTCAGCACCAGGATACGACTGGTGTAATCGGACGCGTCGGACGCATCCTCGGCGATAACGATATCAATATCGCTACCATGCAGGTAGGCCGTAAAGAAAAAGGCGGAGAAGCCATTATGATGCTTTCTTTTGATAAACATTTAGATGATAAAGTCGTCAATGAGCTGACTTCAATTCAGGATATTGTTTCCGTTAAACTGATTGACCTTCCGTAACCAACAAAAAACCCAAAACATTCATATGTTTTGGGTTTTTTTACGTTTAATGGCTTGGAAGCGGATTAGGCGCGGCAGGCACAGCGATAGGTTTTGTCACATCATAATTACCGATTTTCTTTGTATGCGCATGTGTGAACTGCACCTCAGAATAACCGAATTCCTTCGCGGTTAACAGAAGCCCTTCGATCATTAAAATCCCTTCCAGCGAATCTTCAACCTTATGTTTTTCGGACAATTGAATCCGCAGCTGATCGCCGTCTTCCCTTTCCGATACCGATGCAATCGCATCTGCTTCTATAATGCTCGCGGTCTGTGAGCCTCCGTCTGTTGTCTTCATCCCGTCAATAGCCTGATATACTGAATAATAGGTTTGTTCAGACGGGATGAGATACTCTTGTCCCAGACTGTCGCTGTAAGAAAAATACGCCCGGTTTGTCTGTTTATGTACGGACATCTCAGCGGAAATGCCGTAAGGTTTATAAAAATCCTGTCCGGCTCCGTTTTGAACCTTTTTCAATTTAATCCGCTCGTAAGGACTCCATGTCAAAGTCTCTTTCAGCATCTTTTTCAATAAGTCAGCATCGGCAACTGATTCGATAGAGAACCGTCCGTTTACCTGCACAAGCAAGTCCTTCTTATCCGCCGTTACCTGCACACCGTCCAAAAGGTTCGGCACAGACAGGAAGGATTCGGGCACTTCTAGGTTTTCCGCTTCGGATAAAGCCTCTGAAACCGATTCATCCGGCTTCTTTTTTTCAAAACTGACCGGAATGACGGCAGATGTTTCTGAATCGGCAAATGCCAAAGTAATGTAATTGTTTTTGTTTTGGTTTGAGACGACGAACGTCTTCTGATCCGGCGGCTTGACAGAAGCTGACTGACTCGCTTTTTCAGTCTGGCGGCTGTCAGCGGTAAGATCACCGGAAGATTTGTTTGTCATCAGATGAGGAGATATAATCAGAGCGATGCACAATGCGCAGATGCCGGCTGCGGCGGGGCCGATCCAGCTTCGGGCCGGTTTTTTCCTGTACGGTTTACCTGTTTCAATATTCCGGTAAATGGCCTCGGGTGAACGATGATCTCTAACCGCCGGAAGTTGTCTTAACAACTCCTCTACTCTTTCTTCGTTCCAATATGACTTCATCATCCATTAGCTCCTCCCTCAAAAGCTCCATCTGTTTCCGAAGTATTTTGAGCCCTCTGTGTTGGGTCGTTTTGACTTTGCTTTCCGAGAAGCGGAGAGCGGCGGCTGTTTCCTGAATGGAATATCCCTGAATAAATCTCAAGATAATAACAGCTCTTTGATCAATGGTGCAATGATCAAGCGCGGTATAAATTTCCCGGACGTTTTCATGCTGTACGGCGAGTTCGTCCGGAAGCAAATGCTGATCTCTGACATCTTGTGTATCCCAATCAAACGTACCCATAATACGCTGTCTGATCGTCTGCTGCTTGCGGAACCAGTCAATCGCCACATGGCGTGCGATGGATAACAGCCATGTTTTTTCACTGCTTCTTCCTTCAAATGTATGATAGGAATTCAAGACGCGGATATACACTTCCTGCGTCAAATCTTCAGCCTGCGACTTATCTTTTACCATATAAAATAAAAATTGATATAAATCTTGATGGTATGCATCATATAATATCTGAAAGGTTTCTTCCATGGGAAACCCCTCCGTTCACTTTTTTGTCGTAAAAATGCGTTGAAAAGTTACATTACAACTATATTACGAGAAACTGGAATTTGGAAGGGAATTTATATTAACATATTCTTAAATTTTTAAAGGAGAAACAAATAAAAAACACCCGCAGAACATGCGGGTGTTTCGTATGGAACAAGATTGTTCGTCAATTTCAGACGTCATCCTGCACTTTTGTCGGAATATAAAATGTAAACGTCGTCCCTTTGTCGATGCTGCTATGAACCGCAATTGAGCCGCCGTGGGCTTCCACGATATTTTTTACGATGGCGAGTCCGAGTCCGGTTCCCGCCCTGCCTCTTGTTCTTGCTTTGTCCGCTTTATAAAAACGTTCAAAAATAAAAGGCAGGTCCTCTTCCGGTATTCCCGAGCCGGAATCTTTGATATCGATTTTCAGTCCGTCTTTTACGGTCTGAGCCGCGATATGAACGCTTCCGCCTGACTCCGTGTGGCGCAGCGCATTATCTATAAGGTTGGTAAACACCTGTTCCATTTTATCTTCGTCAAAGACACACTCCGGCTGAGACACCGAGATGTCTTCTGTGAGCGAAACGCCTTTTTCCTTCGCTACCCCGGAAAATTTGCGGGAGATCTTCTCCAGAAATTCATGCAGGTTTACCGTTTCATAGTGCAGGCCCGTATGTCCGGATTCCATTCTGGCCAAATCCAGCAAATCATTGACGAGCCGGCCCATGCGAAGAGATTCATCATAAATGATCTGTGCGATTTCTTTTTTCTCCTCTTCGGTGCTTGCAATGTCGTCCACTATTGCTTCACTGTATCCCTGCAGCATAGAAATCGGAGTTCTGAGCTCATGACTGACATTGGCAATGAAGTCTTCACGCAATTTATCGAGCCTGCGCTCTTCGGTCATATCACGGAGCACGGCCACGGCGCCGCGGACGTGTGATTCCGCATAAAGAGGCGACATCAATAAAACCCATGACCTTCCTTGAAGCGTCATTTCAATCATTTGCTCTTTTTCTGTGTTCACTGCATTTTGAAATAGCTCTTTTGCTTCAGGGGGAAGGTTATCTCCTTCTTTAATGTTCATGTTCTGCTCATAATACCATGCCTGCAGAAAACGTTCGGCCGGCGGGTTGGTCACCAAAATGGTGCCGTCGATATTAATGGTGATGACCCCGTCTGCCATACTGCTTAAAATATTGGACAGCTGTTCTTTTTCCTGATTCAGCGCGTTAATATGGAAATTGAGCTGCCGTCCCATCTGATTAAAGGCAATGGCCAGTTCCCCGATTTCATCTTGGGTCAGAATCGGAATTTTTGTATCAAACTTTCCTTTCGCCAAGTCTTGGGCGCCTTCCCGCATTTTCCGAAGGGGATATGTCACCCTGCTGGATAAAAAGAACGCGAAAAACGTTGTCAAGACGATGGCAATGCCCGCCGCAAGAAAAATATAGCGTGTTGTATGTTTCGTCGTATCTTTGACGGCAAGCAGCGATTGGGATAAAAAGACCATGCCTTTTTTGCCGTCTTTTTCATACGGCACTCCGACGATCAGCCGTTCGTTATCCGAACCGGCATTGTTGGGGACCGCACGTTTGCTTACTTTTTTGCGGTCTGTCAGCGCCTTGTGCAGATCCCGGTCATGTTTGATCTGCTCTAATGTAATAGAGGATAAATGATTATCGTCATTGGGCGAATACCAGACATGCTTATCATCCTGAATGATCGCGATGCTCGTTAAATTGTCCGCCAGTTCCCACGTGATGGATCTGGCAAGCGGCTGGTCTTCATGATTTTCTATTATGACCGCAATTTTATCGGCAAGCTGCGTTAAATCTTTTTCCGCTTCTTCAACGTGGTAATTTTCTATAAATTCCAGAAGCAGCACCGTTAAAATAAATAAAACAATTAACACGAGTGAAAGAATGGTAAACCAAAGCTTTCCTACTACGCTTTTCCAAAACTTCATTCAGCGCCTACCTCAAATTTGTATCCGACTCCCCATACGGTGACGATTTTTTTCGCCGCTCCCGGGGACACTTTATTTAATTTTTCACGGAGCCGTTTGACATGGGTGTCCACCGTTCTGAGGTCTCCGAAAAATTCATACTGCCACACTTCTTTTAAAAGCTTTTCCCTGTCGTACACTTTGTCCGGTGTTTTCGCGAGGAAGTACAGCAGTTCATATTCCTTCGGCGTCAGGCTCACCTCCGTGCCGTCCGCAGTCACCCTGTGAGCATCGTGATCAATGGATAGATGCGAAAAGACGAGCACATTTTTTGTCGGGGTATTGGCTGTGAGATAAGATGTTTGGGAAGCCCTTCTTAAAAGCGCCTTTACCCGAAGCACCACTTCCCTCGGGCTGAAAGGCTTGACGATATAATCGTCCGTACCCGCTTCAAACCCCTGGACGCGGTTGGCTTCTTCCCCTTTTGCCGTCAGCATGATAATCGGCGTCGCTTTTTTTTCTCTGAGCTGCCGGCATACTTCGATTCCGTCCGTTCCCGGCATCATTAAATCCAAGAGCACCAGATCATAATCTGATGCCAGCCCCATTTTAATGGCCTCGTCGCCGTTTTCCGCTTCTTCAATTACATAGTTTTCCCGTTCAAGGTACATTCTTAAAAGGCGTCGAATTCTGGCTTCATCATCTACTACTAATATTTTAGTTTCATTTGTTTGATCCATCGTTTTCCCCCTGCTTTCCTTCTGTTACTTTCATTTTAACAAACTGTGCGGCAGCTTGAGAACTGTATCGGCTTTTTGCATCTATGCGTACGAATGAAGTCCGGCAAGCACGAGATTCACAAAAATTAAGTTAAACATAATAATGGCGAAGCCGATGACGGCAAGCCACGCGGACTTTTCGCCATGCCAGCCTCTTGACAGCCGCAAGTGCAAATACGCTGCGTAAAATAAAAAGGTGATCAGCGCCCATACTTCCTTCGGGTCCCAGCCCCAAAAACGCGTCCATGCAAGCTGCGCCCAAATCATCGCAAACACAAGCGCGCCGAGTGTGAATACCGGAAAACCGATGGAAACAGCGCGGTAGCCGACTTCATCGACCAAGTCCAGATTCACATTTTTGACGAGCGGGCTGATAAGAGCGCTGATTCTCTTTCTGAATATCAGCCTGAGCGCACCGTATAAAACGAGACCTGCGCCAAACGACCAGATCACCGTATTGACCTTTCTGCCTGAAAAAATGGCCGGAAGCTCAATAAGCGGCTTCATTGCGCCTTCCGTAAGCAGTTCTCCCTCATGCGGGCCGACAAGCGCAGGCATATCATATATCATGACGCTTTTGGCTTCTTTTTTATCCACCCAATTAAATTCAGCTTTGTAGTCCGCCAGCCGGAATGCCGACGTGACGGCGATAAATGCCACGGTCGTCACGAGTATAAACATGATGACTTCAAGCCAGAACGTTTTTTTGCCCGGTCTGGATTGGTCGACATGCTTTAACAGGAAAATGACGCCGGCTACAAAACTGATCGCAAGAATCGCCTGCCCGAGCGCCGCCGTCGTGACGTGAATGTACAGCCAATTGCTCTGCAGTGACGGAATAAGCGGTGTAATGTCTGTCGGAAACATGCTTGCATATGCGATAAGCAAAAGCGCGATAGACAATGTGAACATGCCTAATGAAGGCAGTCTGTAAATAAAGTAAATAATAATAAAAGCGAGAACAAGCATCATGCCGAATGACGTCGTAAATTCAAACATATTGCTGACAGGCGCATGTCCGCTTGCCGACCATCTCGCAATGAAGTAGCCGAGATGACAAAGAAATCCGAAAATGGTTAACGTGATTCCGATAGCCGACCAGCGGCCCTTACCGTCCTTAGCACCTTTTGTTCCCCGGATGGCGCCGCCGAAAACCGGGACGGCAATTAAATAAATCAAAAAGGCAGCATAAAGAAAATTTGCGCTCAGCTCCGCCATGACACCACTCCTTTTTCACTAGGCCTGATTTTTGGCCAATTCTTTTTGATCGGCCGGCTCTTGAATCCCGGTCCCGCTAAGAACAAATTCGATATCTTTTTTCAGACCGAACCAGTTTTTGTTCGTATGTCCCGCCACAAGCACTTCATGATCACCTGTTTTGATCCAGATCCTTCTGTGCTGCCAGTACATTCCTTGAATGACGCCGATCATAAAGATCGCGCCGCCGACGGCAAGCACCCATAAGGTTAAGTCTTTTCTGACGGTGAGTCCTGTAATGTTTTTCGTTTCCACATGGTCGAATTTTAATTTGTACTTGTTACTTTCGGAACCTTCAACAGTCTGCTGAATCGCAACAAAACTTTTCTCCCCTTTCGGCTTGTCAGGAGCCGTGATTTTAAAGACAAAAGCCGGATTGTTAGGAACCTTCGTTTTCGTGCTCGGTTCTCCGTCCTTGTTAAAATAAAAATCAGGAAGATAACTGGCGATCTGCACTTTGTAACCGTTACCAAGATCATAGTCCGTGTCGGGATCAAGAAGATTGATCTTCAGTTTGCCGAATGACTGTTTTGTTTTTTGGTCGATCAGCTGAAATACCATCTGATCGAGCTGGTTTTCTTTATAGTCCACCTGATACACAGAATAGGAGTCAAAACGCAGCGGTTCATTGACGCGGATATTGTTTTCTTTGACTCTTTTAAGCTTCGGCTTTTCGCCGAATACAATGTCGCCTTCCCTCTTGTACAAAACCGCGTCCGTTATGAAGGATTTGGCGACTTTGCCGTTTCCGGCTCTGTCAATGGCGTCGGCGAATACTTTTTTCTCAGTGTCTTTGTTATATGTCTGCATCGTGAACCGGTTGTTTTTTAAGTAATACTTGCCGTCAGTGCCGGGGATCTGAGCGGTTTCGCCTTCACGGACCCAGAGCGTTTCATCGACATACATACCGGGTACAAATCTCAGCATGGCTCCGATCAGAAAAATGATCAGACCGATATGATTGACGTAGGGCCCCCACCTTGAAAAACGGCCTTTTTCCGCCAGAATGCTTCCCTCTTGTTCTCGCACTCTATAATGCTTTTTTTTCAATCGTGTTCTGAGGCTATCAGCCGCATCCCCGCTCAGCTCGGTTTCTGTCCGGCTGTATAGACGCTGCCTCTTCAAAAAGATCGGATTCCGCCGAACTCCTTGATTTTTAAGCGCTCTGTACAAAGGAATCACCCGATCCAGGCTGCAGATGACCAGTGATATGCCAATGGATGCGATCAGGATCATATACCACCATGAGCCGTACAGGTGATGAAATCCCAGCAGATAGTACAGTTGACCGATTATGCCATACTGCTGTTCATAATATGTATCCGGCTGGGCGCCCGGCGGCAGATAAGCTTCCTGCGGAAAAACCGTGCCGAAAGCAGACGCCGCCAGAGTAATGACGATCAGCCATATTCCGACTTTTACGGAAGAAAAGAAGTTCCATACCTTATCTACGATTGTTTTGTTATATGTTTGCGAACGCCTTGCGCTGCCGTCGTACCGCATATCCGCAAGCAGCGATTTTTGATCATCAAGCGGCTTCCCGCACGACTCGCACAAAACCGTCCCGGCTGGATTCACGTGCCCGCATTCACATTTGACCTTTTTCATGAAGACGCCTCCGGCTTAATTAAATTCATATAGTCATGAACCATGCGTTCTGTCATCGTGCCGGTCACCACTTTCAAGACTTTTCCGTCGGGATTGATCAAAAATGTCGTCGGAATAGGTGATACGCCGTACGCGTCCAGCACTTGCCGGTCAGTATCGAGCGCAACCGGGAAATTGACGCCGTATGTTTTCATAAAGTTATGTACTGCAATTTTTGATTCGCCGACATTTACCGCAACCACCTCGACACCGAGGTCTTTAAAATGCTTGTATTGATTCTCCATGTAGGGAAATTCCTGCTTGCACGGCTCGCACCACGTTCCCCAGAAATTCAGAAAAACGCCTTTTCCTTTTAACTGACTCAGTTCTATGAGTCTGCCCTCTGTATCTTTCAGCGCGAAATTCGGGGCTTTGGACCCCTCAGATATACGCTCGCCGTTTGTGTAAACAGCATTATAGATGGTATATCCGAGCGCGCAGAGTAAGATGAGAAGGATGCCGGTCCGAATGAATAAACGCCGCCGTTTTTTGTTCATTGTACACTGCTCCCCTCCCCTGCCTGCAAATCCATTCAATTATATCATCAACACGTTTTGTAATTTTTGAAGGTTATGTGAAAATTAGAAAGCGTTTTTACCGTGTTCAGCTAAAGCCCGCAGCCTTTTCACCTCATGCGGCGACAATTCTCTTGCATCTCCTGTTCGCAGGCCTCTTAAATCTAAAAATGCGTATTCTTCACGTTTTAGTTTCAGCACGTCATGACCGATCGCCTCGAACATGCGGCGGACCTGTCTGTTCCGTCCTTCATGAATCGTCAGCTGAATGATGCTCGTCTGCTTTCTTTTGTCCAAGGAAAGCATTTTCGCTCTGGCCGGCGCCGTCTTTCCTTCTTCAAGCTGAATGCCGCGCTCAAGCTTTCTCAGAAGTTCCTTGGAAGGAATCCCCTTCACTTTGGCGACGTACGTCTTATCAATTTCGTATTTCGGATGCATGAGTTTGTTGGCAAACTCGCCGTCATTTGTCAGCAATAAAAGACCGCTCGTATCATAATCAAGCCTGCCGATCGGATAAATGCGCTGCGGCACTTCTTTGAAAAAGTCGGTCACCACTTTCCGCCCTTTGTCGTCATCAGCTGCTGAGATCACTCCTCTCGGTTTATAAAGCAGAAAGTACACGGGTTCTTCCCGCTCCACCTTTAATCCGTTTACTTCAATCTGATCAGAACCGGTCACTTTTACGCCGAGCTCTGTTATTACTTTTCCATTCACCTTTACTTTTCCTTCTTTTATCAGCTCTTCCGCCTTTCTGCGTGATGCCACGCCGGCATGAGCAATAACTTTTTGCAGTCTTTCCATGTCGTTCACCTCAAGTATAATCTTACTTTTTTCCCCTTGAACAAACAAGCTTTTTCAAGGAGAGTTATTTTGATATATAAAAAGCGCCTGATTTCAGGCGCTTCCAAATAATAACGTAACTATGATGATTGATGCAACCACCCCGATCAAATCAGCAAGAAGACCAACCTTTAAAGCATCCCCCATTTTTTTGATGCCGACCGCCCCGAAATACACCGTCAGGACATACAGCGTCGTGTCAGTCGATCCCTGCATGACCGAAGCCAGCCTGCCGATAAATGAATCAGGCCCGTACACGGCGATCAGATCTGTCGTCATGCCGAGCGCCGCCGTCCCCGAAATCGGGCGGATCAGAGCAAGCGGCACGACTTCTGCGGGAATGCCGAGCGCTGTAAAGAAAGGCTTGCACAGCCCCATGACAAAATCCAGCGCGCCCGAGGCCCGGAATACGGTAATCGCCACCAGCATCCCGACCAAATAGGGAATGATGGAAAACGCAATCTCAATTCCTTCTTTTCCGCCTTCAACGAATGATTCATACGTCGGCACTTTTTTGATCGTGCCGTATATCAATATACCGGCGATAATAATCGGAATCATGGCTAAAGACAGCCAATTCACCATTTCCATTCGCTTACCTCCCTTTTCTTTTGCGGCGGTACCAGAAGTAGCGGTCAATGAAAATCGCGCCGATTCCCGAAATTAAAGTCGCTAAGATGGTCGGCCCGACGATATCGGTCGGTGATTTCGCCGAGTAAGCCATGCGCACGGCAATGACGGTTGTCGGTATCAATGTAATACTCGAAGTATTTACCGCCAAAAAGGTAATCATGGAACGGCTGGCCTCAGACTTACCTCCATTCAGCTTTTTCATCTGCTCCATGGCTTTAATGCCGAGCGGTGTCGCCGCATTTCCCAGTCCGAAAAAGTTTGCCATGAGATTTGATAAGATGTATCCCATCGCCGGATGATCAGGGGGAATATCGGGAAACAGCTTAGAAATAAACGGGCGGCACATTCTGCTGAATATATCCAAAAGGCCGGACTGCTCGGCTATTTTCATCAGGCCGAGCCAGAACACGAGAACGCTCATTAATCCGAACGAGATCGTAACCGCTTCTTTCGCTCCTTTAAAAACGGCTTCATTCACATCCTGCAAGGTACCGTTAAACATCGCAAAGACAAGTCCGATTACCGTCAGACATACCCAGATTAAATTGACCATGACGAACCGCCCGCCGCGCTCATAAACAGGCTCGTAAACGTCTCAATGAAATGCTTTTTCGGTTTTTTATGGCGCTCGTTTTCATAATAGACGGGGATCCTGGCGATCACTTTCCCATCATGCATAACAGTCATTCGGCCGACGACATCAGGAATGAGAGAGGCGTCCTTTTTCCAGGCTTTTTTCGGTTTTATTAAGGTTGTGCGGATTTTTACATCGTCGATTTCATCCTCTTTTAACAAATATTTTACATCCCGGGCAATAAAAGCGCGCTTTCCGTAAAACGTCTTTTTCAGCTTCGGAATGCCGCCTTTTTTGGCGACGACATAGGTTTTATAGTGATCAAAGACATAATTAAACATATTCATATGATCATCCCAATCATCCGGATCATTTATGGTGACCGCGATGAGATCCGTACCGTCTTTTGAGGCCGTCGAGACGAGCGTCCGTTTCGCGATTTTTGTGTAACCTGTTTTTCCGCCTGTGCTGTAACGGTAGAGCCCTGTGAGAAGCTTGTTTTTATTTTTCCATACCCGGTCCATCGTTTCCGCCTTATACACTTTTGTGCCTGAAACGGTCCGGTATTCCTTGATTTTCATCGCGTATTTAGTCAAAAGCGCCATGTCATACGCCGTTGAATATAAATTTTCATGGTCGTCCAGTCCGTGCGGATTTTGAAATTTTGTATTTTCCATCCCGATTTGCTCGGCTTTTTTGTTCATCATAAATACAAAACCGTCAAGGCTTCCGCCGACATATTCAGCTATTGCTGCAGCGGCGTCATTTCCTGATCTCAGCATAAGCCCGTATACGAGATCTTTCAGCTTCACTTTTTGTCCCGGCTGAAGATAAATGGCTGAGCCTTCCGTTTTTACGGCATTCGGGGAAACCGTCACGGTCTCTTCCATCTTCCCTGATTCAATCGCCAGCACCGCCGTCATGATTTTCGTAATGCTTGCAATCCGCCGCTTATGATGTTCATCCTTGGCGAATAACACCCTGCCAGATGCTCCGTCGATTATAATCGCGCTTTTTGCGCTGACATGTATTTGGGCATGTGCCGTATTGCCGTCTGTAATGGAAAAAAGAATAACAAAAGTCAAAAGAAATACGGCAGCTTTTTTGAGAAAGCGCATGAATGCTCACGTCCTTGTTGTGGGTTTGTACAAGTTTATGCGCATGTCCATGACTTATGAATACCAATTGCGTCACTTTCACATAAAAAAACTCTCCCAAAAGGAAGAGTTTTTATCTGACTGATGCCATATTTGAGCCTGATGCTTCATATTGCGCTAATTCTTCCCGCATGCGCAGAAATTCACTGCTGAGCGAAAGCAGAAGGCTCCGCAGCGAGTCCGGCACTTGCTGGTAGAATTCAATCGCGCTTTGGCCTGTATAAGCGGCGCGGCTGTTTTCGTACCATGTATCCTTTTTCGGCATGAAAAACTCTTCCACGCACTGATGATACACTTTATACAGCGTTTTTTCCGCTCTCACCTCATGAAACGGCTCCTGCATTAAAAGCCGCCTGCAGGCTTCCTGGGCGCCTTCGCAAAAGACGGTCATCCTCCTCAGCACACTGAGCACGTCGCGGCAGTATGCCTCATCCGCCTCTCCTTGAGCCCGCATCTCCGGCAATGTTGTATGATTTAAATAGCTGCTGACCATCGTGACAACCTCGGCTAAAAATTCACCAGTTTCTTCAGTATGGGCCCTCACAATCGAATTTCCCATTTCCGTCCGTTTCCTTCCTCTCTTGTACGTCGTCATTTGCGTCATTCATCAATGGCCTTTCCCTACTATCGTATGATGAAAAACGATTATTATTTAATATCCTCAAAAGTTTGATTGAAGTTTTCAAAGAATAAATCGGCTTCCTCCTGGAGAACGTCTTCCTCCGCATTTTCAGGAAGCGGCGGGAGCTCCTCCAATGTTTTTAAGCCGAATTGTTCAAGAAATACCGGTGTCGTGCCGTATAAAATCGCCCGGCCGGGACCGTCGGCGCGGCCCACCTCACACAGCAGCGCTTTTGACACGAGGCTGTGCAGAATCCGTTCAGACTTCACGCCCCGGATATCTTCAATTTCCGCCCGTGTGATCGGCTGCTTGTACGAAACGATCGCCAGCACTTCCAAAGAAGCCTGTGACAGCCCTTTTGACGGCACTTCGATTAGTTTTTTCAAATAAGGCACGAATTCTTTTTTCGTTCCAAGCATATACGTATCCGCATATTCGGTAAGCTCGATGCCTCTGTCGTCTTCCTTGTACTGAGCGGCCACTTCTTCCATGATTCCGGCCAGTTCCGCTTCTTCTATTTCAAGCACCGTCACCAATTGCTTTTTGGTCAGCCCTTCATCACCCGCCGCATACAGCAAGGCTTCCACAATCGCTTTCCAATTCACGATATCAAGCGCCATGAATGGATTCACTCCCCGTAATGTATATATCTGAAAAGTTTTCTTCCTGTTCAATGATAATCTGCTGATTTTTCATCAGTTCCAGGACTGCTAAAAACGTCACGACGAGATGGTCCTTTTGCCGAGAAGGAAAAAGCTCCGTGAAGTTTATTCTTCTCCCCGCCGTTTTTAAGCTTTTTACGATTTCGTTCATTCTGTCTTCAATCGGTATTTCCTGTCTTGTAATGGTCGTTTCTTTCGGCCGCGTGATTTTTTTACGCTGAAGCACCTTTTGAAACGCGCCGATCATGTCATAAACGGTCACCGACAGTTTCTGCTCGGTCTGTTTGATTTCTTTTGCATACTCACTTAAATCACTCGGCGGCTTTGTAAATGACTTTTGTCTTTCTTCTTCCCGCTCTTTTAAATCCTTCGCAGCGGTTTTATACTTTCTATACTCAATCAGCTTTTCAATCAGCTCGTCCCGAGGGTCTTCTTCTTCAAGCATTTCGTCTTCAAACAGCTCTTCCTCTTGTTTCGGAAGCAGCATTCTGCTTTTAATGCTGAGAAGCGTCGCCGCCATGACCAGATATTCACTGGCGACATCAAGTTCAAGCTCTTGCATTGTATGTACATATAATAAATATTGTTCAGTAATGGTTGCCACGGGTATGTCGTATATGTCGATTTCAAGACGGTTAATCAGATGAAGCAGCAGGTCCAATGGGCCTTCAAACGTATCAATTTTCACTTGATATTCTACCATTATCTCACCATTTTCAATATCACTCTCATTGCCGGAAAAACTGGCTACCCTTTAGTATAATCCACCGAAATGCTCTCGTCCAATACTTTTATACACGTCCTCCGTTATTTAGAAAATACTGAAAAAGAAGATATACGCCTATACCTTTAAAGGCGGATGCACATATGATAGCCGTGTAAACTTGAAACAAAGGGAGGCTGATTTCACATGAGCGGAGCTTGTTTCGGCGGAGGTTTTGCATTAATTGTCGTTCTGTTTATTTTGCTCGTTGTCGTAGGAGCATCTTACATCTGCTAGTTCCTCAGGCTTCAGGCACCAAGCCGCTCTTTTTTCCTTTTCATAGCGCTGTGGTACACTGGTTTTAGCATAAAAGGAGGAAGCGGCTTGTATCCTAAAGCTTATATCGGCTTTTTGGCCGAATTTCACGCATCAAGAGATTATTTTGAGTGTCATGAACTGTTAGAGGAATATTGGAAAGAAAGCCCTGCTGAAAAGCGGAGCATTCATTGGGTCGGCCTGATTCAGCTTGCCGTCGCTCTGTATCACCAGCGCAGGGGAAATGAAGCCGGGGCGAAACGGCTGATTGCCAACAGCTTACGTATTCTCCGGTCTGAAAAGCAGGCGGTCTGTTCTCTCGGTCTCAGCCATCCGAAGCTGATTGAGCTGATAGAAACGCTGGCAGACGATATAGAAGCGGGCCTGCCTTATAAAAGTGTTATGCTGCCGATTACAGATGAAGCCCTGAAAGAAGCATGTCTTGCCGAATGCCGCCGAAAGGGCTATACATGGGGGCAAGACGGCGTATCAGATACCTTTCTTATTCATAAACACCGCCTGCGGGACAGGACGGATGTCATTAAGGAACGCGAACGGGAAATTGAGAGAAGAAAAAAAAGCAGAGGCTGACGGTCAGCCCTGCTTTTTCTATATCAAAACAGCTCCCGAAACCGTGAAGATTCCGGGAGCTTTTGTCAGTTATTATATGAGATATCCTGATCTTTTTGATGTTGACAGCGTTCAAAAAAGCTTTGCGTTAATTCATTCGGAACGAGTGCCTCCGTTTTGAACAGACGTTTTAAGGCGTCCATCATCTGCTTTCCGATTCCTTGATGGCGGTGAGAAGGATTCACGCTGATATGCCGGATTTCAACTTCTGAGTCCTTTTTTTCGACTCCGATCGCTCCGACGATATCTTCATCCTCTTTCCAAAGAAAGAGCTGGCGGCCAGTATCCGTTTCATAGTCCTTTATTGTCTGCTGAAGCTGCTTGAGATCTTTTTCATTCGGCATAAATGACAGAAGACCCATCGCAATCTTTTCAAACGATTTTTTATAACGAATTAACATAAAAACCCCTCTATATCCAAAATGTCCATTCATGTCCTATCAAACGGATACATAAAGGCGATCCGTTTCCTCACATTATATCATTTTCGCCGCTGTTTTAAACGCTTTTCAACAAATTATTCAAATGAACGGTTTAAGTTTGCCATTTCAATGGCAGATACCGCGCAATCCGCTCCCTTATTTCCTGCTTTTGTTCCGGCTCGTTCGATGGCCTGCTCAATGGTTTCAGTCGTCACGATGCCGAAGATAACCGGGACGCCCGTCGCCGTTCCCGCCTGGGCAATGCCTTTTGCCGCTTCATTGCAGACATAGTCATAATGCGTTGTCGCTCCTCTGATAACCGTGCCGAGCGTAATGACGGCATCGTATTTTTTCGTTTCCGCCATTTTCTTTGCCGCAAACGGGATTTCAAACGCTCCCGGCACCCAAGCGACGTCAATGTCGTTTGATTCTACACCGTGGCGAAGCAACGTGTCTTCCGCTCCGCTTAACAGCTTGCTCGTTATAAATTCATTAAATCTGCCGACGACGATTCCGATTTTAAGACCTGTTCCTACTAGGTTTCCTTGTATGATATTCATATGTTATCCATCCTTTTTTGTGAGATTTGTTTTTAGAAATGAAGCAGATGTCCAAGTTTTTTCATTTTGGTCTGTAAATATTGCTTGTTATGCTCACTCGCTTCCATTTGAAGCGGCACCCGTTCTGAAATGCTGAGACCGTATCCTTCGAGGCCGGCGATTTTCCGGGGGTTATTGGTTAAAAGTTTCATATGCTGAACCCCTAAGTCGCGGAGAATCTGGGCGCCGATGCCGTAGTTGCGCAGATCAGGCAGAAAGCCGAGCGCTTCGTTCGCTTCAACCGTGTCATACCCTTGTTCCTGCAATCGGTACGCCTTCAGCTTATTGATTAAACCGATCCCTCTGCCTTCCTGGCGCAAATACAATAGAACGCCGCGGCCTTCTTCAGCAATTTGCGCAAGCGCGGCATGAAGCTGAGGTCCGCAATCACAGCGATGGGATGCAAACACATCGCCCGTCAGGCATTCTGAGTGCACTCTGACAAGAACGGGTTCGCTGTTAAACGGGACATCCCCCATGACAAAGGCGAGATGTTCTTTTCCGTCAACCTCGTTTGTATATCCGTAAACTCTAAACGTGCCGAAGTCAGTCGGCAGCGTAATATCAACTTCTCTGTTCACAAGTGCCGTAATATTGTAACGGTACTCTATTAAGTCTTTTATCGTAATCATTTTCAGCTGGTGGCGTTCGGCGATTTCGGCTAACTCCGGCACTCTGGCCATTGTGCCGTCTTCATTCATAATTTCACAAATGACGCCCGCTCCCTGAGATCCGCAGGCTTTTGCAAGATCAACGGCTGCTTCCGTATGGCCGGCCCGCTTCAGGACGCCTCCTTTTTTTGCGATTAAGGGGAAAATGTGGCCCGGACGCTGAAAATCGTCAGACACAGATTCTTCGTTCAACAGCGCCTGAATGGTAAAGGATCGTTCCTGCGCGCTGATGCCCGTTTTTGTCAGCCTGTGGTCAATACTGACCGTAAACGCGGTCTCATGTGAGTCCGTATTATGATCAACCATCGGGTGAAGATCCAGCCGGCCGGCGATGTCTTCAGACAGCGGCGTGCAGATCAGGCCTCTCCCATGGGTCGCCATAAAATTAACCACTTCCGGCGTGGCATGCTCAGCCAGCGCTACGAAATCTCCTTCGTTTTCTCTGTCTTCATCATCGACAACAATGATGACTTCACCTTTTTTCAGCGCCTCTAACGCCTCTTCTATCGGATGAAACATATCGATCTTCCTTTCTAAAAGCCGTTCTCGCTTAAAAAGGCTTCCGTGATAGTTTGATTGCTTTTCGTTTGTTCTGTTTTGTGCAAAAAGCGGTATAAGTATTTGCCGATCATGTCACACTCAATATTTACGGTCGATCCGACTGTTTTCGTCTGAAAAATCGTTTCTGAGATGGTATGCGGAATGATGGATACCGTTACGCTTTCGTCTGATAAGCCGAAAATCGTCAGGCTCACGCCGTCTACCGTAATTGAACCTTTCAATACGAGCGTTTTTGTCAATTCCGGCGAAAGTTTTAAATCGTAATAGACCGCGTTGCTTTTTTTCTCGATCCGCGTAATTTCCGCCGTTCCGTCCACATGCCCTGATACAAAGTGGCCGCCGAACCGTCCGTTGGCGGACATCGCTCTTTCCAGGTTTACTTTACTGCCTTTTGACAAGCCGTTCAGCGAAGTGGCTTTCACTGTTTCCGGCATGACATCAACCGTAAATTGATTGTCAGAAAATCCGGTTACGGTCAGGCAGATGCCGTTTACCGCAATGCTGTCGCCAAGTTTCACATCACTTGTCACTTTTGAAGCGGCGATGGTTAATGCCATGGAAAGGCCTGTCTTTTTGATTGCTTGGATCGTGCCTGTTTCTTCAACGATTCCTGTAAACATCGTCACCATCCTTTCCATCTTTAGGTATGGCCGTCAGTTTTATATCCGGCCCGATTTGGGTGATTTGTGTGAATTGTAAATGGGGGACATCTTTCATTGATTGAAAACCTTCACCGGAGATCAAGCTGGGAGCAAGCGTTCCTCCGATTAATTTAGGGGCGAAATAGAAATGAAGCTCTTGGAAACAGCCTTCCTTGACAAAACTTCCGTGTACGGATGCTCCGCCTTCCACATAAACGGACATTATGCCGTTTTCAGCAAGAATGCTGAGCACCTCAGGGACGTGAATGCGGTCTGTTTCCAGCGGAATAACTTTTATTCCGAGTGCGGTCAGCCGGTCTTTCTTTTGCACGTCTGCACCTTTGGCCGTAAATATCCATGTCGGCGCAGCGCCGTCAGTGAGCACATTTGCCGTTTCAGGAATGGTCAGCTTTGTATCGAGAATCACTCTGACCGGCTGCTTCACCGCATCAGGAAGCCTGCAGGTCAGGCTCGGATTATCGGCTTTGACTGTGCCTGCTCCGACAAGAATGCTTTGATGCGATTTCCTGTATTGCTGGGCATCAAGCCTTGCCGCCTCTGATGTAATCCATTTGCTGTCACCGGTTTCAGTCGCTGTTTTCCCGTCAAGGCTCGCGGCCGCTTTCAAGGTGACATACGGAAGTCCGGTCCGCATGAAGTGAAGAAACATTTTATTCAGCTCTTCTGCCTGCTGCCTGAGAAGTCCGGTTTTCACTTCGATGCCCGCTGCTTCCAGCATTCCGATGCCTTTTCCGGCTACAAGCGGATTCGGATCTTTCACCGCGATGAACACCCTTTTTATCCCCGACTTTATTATCAGTTCGGCGCATGGCGGTGTTTTTCCATAATGGCTGCAAGGCTCCAGCGTCACATACAAATCGGCGCCTTTTGCGTGTCTGCCGGCCATATTAATCGCGTGAACCTCGGCATGCGCTTCTCCGTATTGCAAATGGGCGCCCATTCCGACGATCTGTCCGTTTTTGACGACGACAGCGCCGACAAGAGGATTGGACTGTGTCTGTCCTTCACCGCGTCTGGCAAGTTCTATTGCCGTATTCATATAATATTCTTCCATCGTTATCCCTCCCTTCTTCCACGCAATTTGGCGTCAAAAAAGCCCCGAATGTTTACACAGTTCGGGGCTTCGCCAGTTTTAATCCATAGGAAATAAGACTATACAGTAAGTTTATTTTTTGCATAGCTTCTCTCATCCTTCTCCCATCCAGACTTTCACTGTCGGCTTCAGCTTTTCACTGAATCCACCGTATACAGATGCATACGGGTCACGGGCTGTAAAGCGCAAAACGCCTTATTACCGCCGGTCGGGATTTTCACCCAGCCCCGAAGGATACAATCAATATTTTTTTGTCCTTATCCGCTATTATAACATCCTTTGCGGCTGGCGCAATGAATTTGCACCTAATTATTCAGAAAAATAAAAAGCGCCCTTTTCTCATAAAAGGCGCCTTTATTTATTCGTTCACTTTGACGACCTTCAATAAGCCGTCAATCCGGTTTGATTTGCTGAAATACGCTTTAATCTTATCTCCCTTTTTCACATCGGAGAGATCCTGCTTCAGCTTGTCGCCGTTAAAAATAATTTTTGTGCCGTTTTCTGCCGTACCGTGGTACTCAGTTCCTTCGATTTTCGTAATTTTATATGTTTTGACTGTATATTCTTCTTTTTCCTGGGACAGGGTTTGTCCGATTGCAGTCGGCACGTCTTTCAGTTCAATATCGTTTATGACCATATAACCGCCCGCTAATAACAGCAGCAGTACAAGTAAAATGGCTGCTTTTGTTTTAATTCTTCCCATTTTTCTACCTCCAGCCCGTATCAATCTATTCATTACTATGTCATATTCCTTTTGTTCATGAATAGAAAACCGTTCTTCCCTGCGTGAGTTATTCATATAACGTTTCATAAAGGGAAGATGTTTCATGTATCTGTAAAACTTTCTATCTATTAAATAGATATACGAATTTATGTTCTGTTTTTGAGGGTGGAAAGATAAATTTATATAAAAAAAGCAGTTTTCTTATAAGAAAACTGCCTGTACGGTTTATTTCGTCTTGCGAATTTCGTTAAACGGGAAGAAGACGAATTTTGATGTTCCCGCTATTTGTTTTTTCGTAAAAAGACCGAGGCCGTTGCGGCTGTCCATAGATTCTCTGCGATTATCACCCATGACGAAATATTTGTCGTCCGGCACCTTCACCGGGCCGAAGTCTTCTGTCAGCCGGTCATAGCCGCCTTGCTTCGCCTTGTGCTTGTTTGCCGCTAAATACGGTTCGGACACTTTTTTGCCGTTGATGTACAGCTGATCGTTTTTCATTTGCACCGTGTCGCCGGGGAGTCCGATAATCCGTTTGACATAGTGCTCGTTTTCTCCGTTCAGAACGACGATTTGGCCGCGTTTGAAGTCGCTTATGTATTTGACCGTCATATTGACAAAGATTCTCTCGCGGTCATGCAGCGTCGGATCCATTGATCTTCCATCAACGAGATAAGGGGCAAATAAAAAGTTTCGGATGAGCAGTGCCAGAACGACAGCGATGATAATGGCTTTCGCCCAATCAAGTACGGCGCTTTTTTTAGAAGTTTTTTCTTTTTCTGATTTCAAGTGATTTCCTCCCATTAGCCATGGTCGTTTTTATTTTACCATGAATCCCTGCATAGAGGGCAAATAAGCCCCGCACCTCATCCATTTTTTTCATTTTATAAGCCGGATCTGCTGATTTTACGGTATTTCACGAAGCTTCCGATCCGCCAAATGCACAAATACACAAAAGCAAGTTCCATCGTTAAAACGGCGAATTCCGCCGCGTCAATGTTTTTGAAATATTGGCTGAGCGCGATACGGATCGCAATAATCGCGATAATGACATATTTAAAGTTTTTATTCCGCTTGGAGTAGACAAAGCCGTCTTCCCGGATTTCATAGGCGGTTTGCGACAGCATGATGACGCCGAATACCGCGCCTAACAGTCCGGCGATGGCGAGCTCCCAAAGAGCGGGAAAATGAAACGGCTTTCCCGGGATATTCATGAGCTGGCTGATGCTGAATGTGAAAATGACGGCGATAATCAAAAGCGGGAGAATGATGCCGAAGCCGCCGCCTTTAATCGGCCTGTTTCCCTTTTTCACCCTGAACCAAATAATAAGTGCGAGAATAATAATGACAAATAAAACGGTTGCCAATTGAACCAACGTTTCTACCTCTTTTCATTGTTGTAATCGGTCTTTATCACTATACCAGAGGAACTGCTATCGTTCATATATGTATTTTTTCATGATTTACACATGAGAATTTTCATATACATAAAAAAACCCGCCTGAAAAAGGCGGGTTTTCCGTCATTATCCTTCTACACGGATTTCTTTCATTTTGTCCCCGTTAGACATGTTTTTCGCATGCTCTAAACCGCTTGTCACTTTTCCGAATACAGTATGAACGCCGTTTAAATGCGGCTGCGGCTCATGTACGATGAAGAATTGGCTTGAACCCGTGTCTTTACCGGCATGCGCCATCGATAAAGAACCGGCTTCGTGCTTATGCGGATTGCCTTCTGTTTCACATTTGATCGTTTTTCCGCTTCCGCCCATGCCTGTCCCAGTCGGATCTCCGCCTTGGCTGACAAAGCCCGGAATCACGCGGTGGAAAATAACGCCGTCATAAAAGCCCGTATTCGCCAGGTTTTCAAAGTTAGCGACTGTATTAGGCGCTTCATTCGGATAAAGTTCAAATTCGATTCTGCTGCCGTTTTCCATTTCGATGTAACCAGTTTTCATTCTCATTCCTACTTCCGTATTGTTTTTTGTCAAAGCCTTCTTCAATATGAATTTCAATTGTAAGCCGGCTTTCTTTTTGATATTCTTTTGAAGGAAGAGGCCTCTGCTCTTCTTTTCGCGGCTATTATACCACACCTTCAGCCGGAAAACGAATCTCCCCGCTTCCGCAGAAAGAAAATGAAACCAGAACAGCTTCACAGCCGTCTATGTATCGGAACTGCTTCACGCAGGCCCTCACAAACCGCTTCAAAACGGCATTTGTGAAAAGAAGGAGGTTAACCGCTTTGAAAAAAATGTGGATTGGATTGCTGGCGGCGGCCGTTGTATTGTGCACAATACCGAAAATCAGCCTGGCCGATGCCGCAGTCGGAGATGTCATCGTCACACTGGGGGCGGATCTGTCAAACGAAAACCGTCAGAAAGTGCTTGACGAATTAAATGTCCCTGATAACGCGACAAAAGTGACGGTCACGAATAAAGAAGAACATGAATATCTGGGAAAATATATATCGAATGCCCAAATCGGCACAAGAGCCATCTCTTCATCATCCATCACGGTGGCAAAGAAAGGGTCCGGGCTTGACGTTAAGACCCATAATATCGATTCCATCACGGATGAAATGTACTTAAACGCCCTGATGACAGCAGGCGTGAAAGATGCGAAAGTATACGTGACGGCGCCGTTTGAGGTATCAGGCACCGCAGCATTAACGGGAATCATCAAGGCATATGAAGTCTCATCAGACAAAGCGATTTCAGAAGATGTAAAACAGGTCGCCAACCAAGAGCTTGTCACCACTTCAAATCTCGGGGATAAAATCGGGGATAAAAACGCCTCCGCGCTCATCGCAAACATTAAAGATGATTTCGCGAAAAACGGTGTGCCCGATACAAAAGAAGGAATCGAGAAAAAGGTCGATGATGCGGCTTCAAACCTTAACATTACACTGACTGACGCTCAAAAAGACCAGCTCGTTTCATTGTTTAATAAAATGAAAAACGCCAAGATTGATTGGGGCCAAGTCGGCAGCCAGCTTGACAAGGCAAAAGACAAAATCACGAAGTTCATTCAATCCGATGAAGGCAAAAGCTTTGTTCAAAAAGTCATTGATTTCTTCGCTTCGATTTGGAATGCGATCGTGTCTGTATTTACAGGAGACAGCGGATCAAGTTCTAACAGCTGAGTGCAAAAAGAGACCGGACGCCATTGTTCCGGTCTCTTTTTCATTTATTGTTTGACCCCCGTCTTAAACGGCAGATCCAGTTTTACAATGTCTTCATAAGTTTCCCTTCTAATGACAAGATGCGCTTCGCCGTCTTCCACAAAAACGACGGCGGGACGCGGAATGCGGTTGTAGTTGTTAGCCATGCTGTATCCGTACGCTCCCGTGCAGAAAACGGCGAGAAGATCGCCTTCTTTCACTTCCGGAAGATCTATATCCCAAATGAGCATATCACCGCTTTCACAGCACTTACCCGCGATGGATACCGTTTTGTCGTGGTGTTCTCCGATTCTGTTTGCCGATACGGCTTCATATTTCGCCTGATACAGCGCAGGACGGATATTATCGCTCATGCCCCCGTCAACCGCTGCATATTTACGGGTGCCGGGCACTTCTTTTTGCGAACCGATGGTATAAAGCGTCGTTCCGGCGTCACCGACGAGCGAGCGTCCCGGTTCAATCCAGATCTCCGGAATATTAAAAGCGTGCAGCGCTGCGTTTTCTTTTACCGCTTCAATAATTTTTTCCACATAAACGGCGGGATGAAGAGGTTCATCCTCCTCCGTGTAGCGGATGCCGAAGCCGCCCCCTAAATTCAGCACTTCAGAGACAAAGCCGAATGATTCTCTCCATTCATTCAGTTTTGCGAAGATTTTTTCTGCGGCCAGCACAAAGCCCGCCGTATCAAAAATTTGTGATCCGATGTGGCAGTGAACGCCGAGAAGGCGGATATGGTCTGACTGTAATACTTGTTCAATCGCCTTTTCTATTTGCCCGTTATGCAGATCAAAACCGAATTTGGAATCTTCCTGTCCCGTCGTAATATAATCATGCGTATGCGCCTCTACCCCCGGAGTGATCCGCAGAAGCACATCCATTGTGCGCCCTGATTTGCGGCACAGTTCCGCAAGTAAGGATATTTCATGAAAATTATCAACGACGATGCAGCCGATTTGATGATCAAGCGCCATTTTCAGCTCTTCTTTGCTTTTGTTATTGCCGTGAAAATGAATCCGGTCAGCCGGAAAACCAGCCGCAACCGCCGTAAACAGCTCTCCGCCTGATACAACGTCCAATGAGAGCCCCTCCTGCTCAGCGAGCTGTATCATCGCAACGGAAGAAAACGCCTTGCTCGCGTACGCGACCTGCGCCTTTAATTCCGCATCAATGAATGCCTGTTTAAAGCTTTTAGCGCGCTCACGTATTAAAGCCACATCGTAAACATAAAGAGGCGTGCCGTAATGCTCCGCTAAATACAGCGCGTCCACACCTCCGATTTCCAAATGACCTAGTTTGTTTTGTCTGCTTGTGCCATGTAAGAACAATGCTCATTCCCTCTTTCTGATCCGCATATGGGTGAAAAGGACAGCTTCTTTTGAGCTGTCCTTATACAAGTCCCGTATAAGTTAAGACATACAATATCATAATCTTCTGTCGGTTTCAATGCGATTATGAACCGCTTGGCTGTCTTTGACGGTCTTTCGGGTGAACAATGCTCGGTCTGACTTTCGCTCCCGGCACTGTCGTCCGGACGAGCACCTGCCACAGCGCCTTGCCGTTAAACGGTAAAAACGGCCATAAATACGGCGTATGAAACGAGCGGATATTCGCCATTATGATCAGCAGCAATGTAAAACCTATCACAAAGCCTTTCACTTGGAAAATGGCCACGAGCACCATTAAGATGAGGCGTATCATTTTATTGGCGAGGCTGAGCTCATAGCTCGGCGTGGTAAATGATCCGATGGCGGCGATCGATACGTACAGAATCACTTCTGCTGAAAACAGCCCCACCGCTATGGCGATTTGACCGATCAGCACCGCCGCAATCAGACCCATGGCGGTGGATAAAGCGGTCGGCGTATGGATCGCGGCCATCCTGAGAAACTCAATCCCCAAATCAGCCAAAAAGATTTGCAGAATGATCGGGATATGCGTATTTTTATTTAAACCGATAAAATCCAATCTTTCAGGCAGAAGAGACGGTTCAAGAACAAAGAGGAACCAGATCGGAAGCAGGACCGTTGAAGCGATAATACCGAAGAACCTGATCCATCTTAAAAATGTTCCCACTGAAGGCGCCTGCCTGTATTCTTCCGCATGCTGAACATGGTGAAAAATCGTTGTCGGCGTTATGATCACGCTCGGTGACGTATCAACGACGATGATGACGTGCCCTTCCAAAATGTGATTGGCGGCCACATCCGGCCGCTCCGTGTATCTGACCATCGGAAACGGATTGTAGCCCTGTTTGACGATGAATTCTTCCACCGTTTTATCAGCCATCGTCAATCCGTCAATGTCAATCGCATTCACTTCGTTTTCGACGATGCTGACAAGATCCGGATCCGCGATGTCCTCTATATACACAATGGCAAGATCGGTCTTAGAGCGCTCGCCGACTTTCGTAATTTTGACGCGGAGCCTTTCGTCCCTGATTCGTCTTCTGATCAATGCTGTATTAATGACGATATTTTCGATAAAACCGTCTCTTGCTCCGCGGACGACCTTTTCCGTATCCGGTTCTTCAGGTGTGCGTCCGGGGTAACTTCTGACGTCAACGATAAAGGCGAAGCCCGCGTCTTCAACGATAACGGCGACAAGTCCGGAAAGCACCTGATCCGTTACTTCGTCGAGCGTTTTGACTTTTTGGACCTGCTGATTGACAAGCCTGTTTTCAACAACGTCAATCGCTTCATCCGCATTCTCGTCATAATTATTGATGTCGACGAGCTGTTCCATTAAATGAACGATAAACAAAGTATCGGTTAATCCGTTGACAAAGTAAATCTGAACTTCCCGGTCTAATACTCGAACTTTGCGGACGCCGACATCATAGCTCGTTCCCATACCGACGCGGTCTTTAAAAAATTGTTCATTTTTTCTAGGATCCCGGTACACCTTGATCATGTTTTCCGGTTTTTCCGGCATGGCTTTCGCTCCTTTCTAAAATGAATTCGACCGCCTTCATCGTGATCGGCGAGCCTTTGGATATGTCATCTTTTCTCCCCATCTTTCCTATGTCGCCGATGCCCACAATGAGGGGAACGTCCAATTTATCCAGACAATACACCGTATCTCCGTTCATTCTGTGCTCGTCCATTTCTCTCATTCCGGTTTTATCGACGCCAAACTCCGTCACTTCTCCATCACGGTCAATGGAGACATCTACTTTCGTCCATTCAGCCTGATGGGTCTTAGAAGCGACCGCAATCACCCCCAGCACTTCAACGTCCTGATGTGAGGCGACATATTTCAGTGCCGTTTCGCCCGGACCTTCCCCTTGCAGGCCTGAATCGTCAAACATGACAAACACCGGGTCATTCGGCGCGGCTTTAATCAGCTGAACAAGTTCGGGCCCGCTTCTCGTTGACGGATTGCCCTTTGATTGGGAAATACACCGACCGCCTGCTTTTTCCGCGGCATATTCAATTGTTTTGGCGGCGTATACGTCCCCGTCTGTCACAAGAATGACCTTCCGTTTCGTCATCAGGCATTATCCTTTCGGTTTAAAAATAACGGCTACAAGAAATGCGAATAAAATCGCTGAAGATATACCGGCGGAAGTAAGTTCAAAAATCCCCATGGCGATCCCGATAAATCCATGCTCGTGAGCTTGATGCATGGCGCCGTGCAATAAGCTGTGACCGAAGCTGACGATGGGAACCGTCGCGCCCGCACCTGCGAATTCGATAAATTTATCATATATTCCGAACCCATCTAACAAGGCGCCGATGACGACAAAAGTTGTCATCACATGGGCGGGTGTCAGTTTAAAAATGTCAAGCAGCAGCTGACCGATAATGCAGATGATTCCCCCGCAAACAAAAGCCAACAGATATTCCATTTATGATGCACCTCCCGCCCGCTCAAATACCACACCGTGCGCGATGGTCGGAATGGTTTCCTTCTGCTGGATCATTGTCGGACTTAAAAGCGCTCCTGTCGCGACAACGAGTACCCTGTTTAGAGTCCCTGCTTTTAATTGATTAAAAATATGTGTGTACGTAACAAGCGCAGAGCAGGCGCAGCCGCTTCCGCCCGCAAACACCTGCTGGTCCGGCGTATAGATGAGAAGACCGCAGTCATCGTGTTTCGTTCCCACAGGATAGCCTTCTTCTTTGAGCAAATCTTTCACGATCGGCGAGCCGACACCTGAAAGGTCACCCGTTAAAATCAGATCATAATCATCCGCCGTGCGGTTTAAGTCCTGCAGGTGCTGTTTGATTGTGTCGGCGGCAGCGGGCGCCATGGCGGATCCCATATCAAACGGATCTGTTATTCCGAGATCGCTTACTTTTCCCACTGTTGCGCTTGTAATCTTGATATCAGAAGGGTTTTGGCTGATGATGACCGCCCCGCCCCCCGTGACCGTTGAAGTGGCGGTATCCGGTTTTTGCCCGCCATACTCCGTCGGATTGCGGAATTGCCGTTCTGCCGTCGCGTTATGGCTGCTCGTGGCTGCGATCGCCCGGTTCGCAAAACCGCCGTCAATGAGCGCGGATGCGACGGCAATCGTTTCCATTGAAGTCGAACAGGCGCCGAACAGACAGAGGAACGGAATTTTCAGATGTCTGGCGACGTAGTTGGCGGTCACATTTTGATTTAAAAGATCCCCCGCGAGTAACAAATCAATATCGCTCTTTTTCAAATTCTGTTTTTGCAAAGCGGAGTTGATGGCATCTTCCATTAACTGACGTTCCGCCATTTCCCAGTTTTTCTGATTGCAGTGCATTTCATCGTATGTCTTATCAAACAGCGAACCGAGCGGGCCGTCTTTTTCTTTCGGTCCGGCTGCCGTCCCCGTCGAATTTACAAATAACGGGTTTTCAAATACCCAGGTTTGCTTTCCGGTCAATTTCATTTTTTCTCCTCCTACGAAAACAGTTTTTCACAAGCAAACCGTATCAGACCTACGATATAGGCTGCCACGACGCCGAATACAATGACGTTTCCCGCCAATTTAAACATGTTTGTCGCTACCCCGAGCACGAGTCCTTCACTTCTGTGTTCCAGAGCGGCGCTTGTCATACTGTTTGCAAAACCTGTCACCGGCACGGCTGAACCCGCTCCGGCAAACTGCCCGAGTCTGTCATAAATACCGAATCCGGTCAAAAGGGCGGAAATTAAAATAAGAGTGGCGGACGTCGGGTTGCCCGCTGTTTTTTCATTAAAATTAAAAAAGTGGATGTAAAAGTCTTGAAGAGCCTGCCCGATCAGACAGATCAAACCGCCAATCAGAAAGGCTTTGACGCAATTCCAAACATATGGCGGTTTCGGCTGATAGTCTTTCACTTTTGTTTTGTAATTTTCTTTTAAGTTTGTCACGTCGGTTCCTCCTTATGAATGATGGATAAAATACAGCCAATGAAATAAAGAGCCGGCTATTTTGCCGAACACAATGGCCATCAGCAATATGATGATTTTGCTGCCGAAGCCGATCCGTTTGGCAAGAATGGGAAGCACATTCAGCACTTCTGTAAGCGCGGCGGCCAGCATGCCGACAAACATGCCGGCCAAAAGCCCGACCGGAACGGCCAGCCATTCAGATAAAAAAAAATGATTCATATTTAAGGTTTCCCAGCCGCCGAACACAGCTCCTGAAATAACAGCTCCTTCGTAGGCCTGTACAAAGCGCATTGTTTTTGTCAGCTGCATAAGGCGGGGGACGATTCCCATAACGGTTAAAAAAGCCACAAAGCCCGCACCCACGGTCAGCCCTCCGCCAAGCCCGACAAATATAACGAAAAGAATGCTAACGATCATGCAGATCTTTCATCGTCTCTTCATTTTCGTGCATTGCGACATAGTGATCGAGATCAAGCTGATAATTAAACATCTCGACTTCCAGCGGGCTTGGCTCTTCATTCAGGCGTTTTTTGAAGATGTGATTAAAAAAGACGATCATACCGAGACCGAGGCCGATGCTGTATGGAATCTGAAGCAGATACGGATATTCATTCCGTTCGCCCGTTATGATTTCATATAAGGCGATATGAACTTCTCTCATACTGACATCTTCATGAAAATTCATAATGGCAAGACATGAACCGATAAAAAGCAGGAGCCAGACACCGACGAATAAAACGGCTGACAGCTGCTTTTTTTGGTAATGGATTTCCACTATCGTTTCAGCGCCGCCGACGGTCTGTACATCAAGCGCGGGAAAAGCGGTATGAATGGTTTTCAGCACTTTTATGATGTCCAGCACGACGATATTTTTGTCTTTTTTCGTGACCTTATACAGCGGTAGTGCCGACAGTTTTTTTTTCAGCTTTTGCTGTCCCGCGATCTGTGCGGCGTCGCCGACTGTGATGATATCTCCGGTATGAGCCTTCACGCGGTGGCGAAGTCTGAGAAATATTCGTCTTTCCATCTTGCATCACCATCTTTCGGGTGGTTATATATGTAGTATGTGGTTCACTTTTGTTCTCATTCATCAGCGGCAAAAGACCATAAATTACCACCGATGCACAAATAAAAAAAGCCGGCCCGTAAAAGGTCAGCTTTCCGTATGATCCATCTGCACTTTAATCTGCTTTAATATTTTTTTCTCCAGCCTCGATACCTGGACTTGGGAAATCCCGAGCCGTTCGGCTACTTCCGACTGTGTCTGATCTTTATAATATCTCAGATAGACAATGAGTTTTTCCCGTTCTTCCAAATCATTGATCGCTTCCTTGAGGGCGATTTTGTCAAACCACTTCTCTTCTGAATGATCGGCGATCTGATCAAGCAGGGTGATCGGGTCTCCGTCATTTTCATACACGGTCTCATGAATGGATGAAGGCGCCCGCACCGCTTCCTGCGCAAGCACCACATCCTCCGCATCAATTTCTAAATGATCCGCGATTTCCTGGACGGTCGGCACTCTTCCGTATGTTTTTGACAGTTCATCTTTCGCCCGGCGTATTTTATTGCCGAGCTCTTTTAAAGATCTTGATACTTTGACGGTTCCGTCATCGCGGATGAAGCGCTGGATTTCTCCGATAATCATCGGCACGGCATAAGTTGAAAAACGGACATCATAGGACAAATCGAATTTATCAACGGATTTTAACAATCCGATACAGCCGATCTGAAACAGATCGTCCGGCTCATAGCCTCTGTTTAAGAACCTTTGAACGACGGACCACACAAGACGCATGTTTTTTTCTATGAGGAGGTCTCTTGCCTGCTGGTCGCCCTCTTGGCTCTTTTTGATTAATTCTTTGACTTCATGGTCCTTGAGCTGCGCGTTTTTGCTGTTTTTCTTAACCTCCACATCCATAACAAATCTCCTTAATTACAAAGCGCTTTGCTTTTTGATAGGTGTTTTGTTAAGCGTATCGTCGTTCCCATCTCCGGCGAGGAATCAATCGTGACATCATCCATGAAGTTTTCCATAATGGTAAAGCCCATTCCGGAGCGCTCAAGCTCGGGTTTTGTCGTAAAGAGCGGCTGGCGCGCTTCCTCAAGATCCGTGATCCCGAGGCCTTCATCACGTATGGTCAGATAGACGACATGATCCTCTAGCGTAACGGAGATGTACACCTTTCCGTCGCAGTTTTCTTCATAGCCGTGGATGATTGCGTTTGTTACCGCTTCTGATACGACGGTCTTGATTTCCGTCAGCTCATCCATCGTCGGGTCGAGCTGTGCGATAAAAGAAGCAACTGTTACGCGCGCAAACGATTCGTTCTGACTGAGGGCTGAAAATTCAAGATGCATCTCGTTTTTCATGATGCCACCCCCAACGTTAAAAGCGCTTTTTGTTCTGATTGTTCGAACCTGATGATTTTAAACAGGCCGGACATGTCAAACAGACGTCTCACCGCGGGCGAAATCGCGCACACGACCATTTCTCCGCCGAGCTGTTTAATTTGTTTATAACGCCCTAAAATCACGCCGAGGCCGGAGCTGTCCATGAAGGTAAGATCTTCAAGGTTCAGCACGATGTGACGGATGCCGTCAGCCTCCAGCGATTCAGTAACCTTTTGTTTTAATGATTCTGCCGTATGATGGTCGAGTTCACCTGTTAATCGAATACAAAGCACGGATTCTTTGACATGAAAGTCAATTCCAAGGCTCATGCTCATTCCTCCTTGATATGATCGGATAATGAGTGTTTCGATTTTCGGGAAAGCAATTCCTTCACTATGACAAAACTAGTGCCCGTTCGCCACGATTATTTAAATTTTGTCCAATCTCCCATCGTCCGCTTCAGAAAAGTGAGAAAACCCGCTTTTTCCATGTCGTCTTTTGCCGTGACCGGGCTTTCAACGAGCACCTTTCCGTCTTTTTTCAGAACGAGGCTGCCGAGCACCTCTCCTTTTTTAACCGGAGCCGTTACATTGCCGTTGATTTTCACTTCTTTTTTTACTTTGTCCATGTTCTCTCCCTTTTTGGCCAGAAGAGAAATCGGCTCAGATGTGGTCAGCTTGATCAGTTTCTTTTTTCCTTTTTTCACTTTTACCGTTCCGACGATTTGATCCCGTTTGTACAGCGGGTGTGTTTTGAACTGGCTGAAGGCGTAATCAAGCATTTTGGTCACTTGGGCATTTCTTTCTTTCGGAGTGCTGGCTCCGAAAACGACAGCAATGACCCTCATATTTCCTTTTTTAGCGGTGGCGGTTAAACAATACTTTGCTTCGCCTGTAAAGCCCGTCTTCACGCCGTCTACACCCGGATAAAATTTGATCAGCCGGTTTGTATTGACGAGCCAGAACTTTTTGTCTGTATTTTCTCTTAAATAATCCTCATACGTTCCCGTAAATTGAGTGATTTTATCATACTTTAATAATTCCTTCGCCATTTTCGCCATATCATAAGCAGAGCTGTAATGGTCTTTTTCGGGCAGTCCCGTCGGGTTTTTGAAGGAGGTATCTTTCAATCCCAATTCTTTTGCTTTTTTGTTCATCCGGCTGACGAAATCCTCTTCCGAACCGGCGATATACTCCGCCATTGCGACGGATGCGTCATTTCCGGAAGCTATCGCAATTCCTTTGAGCATTTCTTTTACCGTCATTTCTTCTCCGGGTTCAAGGAAAATCTGTGATCCGCCCATGGACGCAGCATGTTCACTCGTCCTGACTTTATCGCTCATCTTTATTTTCCCTTTGTCAAGCGCTTCCATGATTAAAAGCATGGTCATGATTTTTGTCATGCTTGCCGGCGCCAGACGCTCCCGGCTGTTCTTGTTATAAAGAATGCTTCCCGTATCGCGTTCAATCAGCACGGCGCTTTTGGCTTCATGAGCGAGCTCCGATGTATGTTTTCCGTCCGGCTTTGCAAAAGCGGACGGTGCTGATGCCGTTAATAAAATGCCAATCAACAAAGTGGATATAAGACGTTTCATCTCCAAAGCCCTCCATTTCATAATCCTTTTTATTTTTTCCAAATCCGGTGGTTTTATACGCCTTATCTGGAAAATATTCCGTGTTGAGGGCACAAAAAAAACAGCTGCTTCCGAAGAAACAGCTGACTGATGCTGACTTATTTTTGAGAACGTGCGACTACGGCTTTTACAAGCTTCAAAAAGCCGCCTTTTACTTTTTCCGTCATTTCCATTACTTCTTCATGGGATAACGGCTGGTCAAGAATACCTGCCGCCGCGTTGGAAATGCATGAGATGCCGAGCACGCGCATCCCCGCGTGGTTGGCGACGATGACTTCCGGCACGGTCGACATGCCGACAGCGTCAGAACCCATCGTTCTTAAAAACCGAACCTCAGCAGGCGTTTCGTAAGACGGCCCCGTAACAGCTGTATACACCCCTTTTTGAACAGGAATGCCCAGCTCATCGGCCGTTTTTTCAGCCAAGCTTGACAGCTCTTTGTCATAGGCTTCTGACATGTCCGGGAATCTCGGTCCGAATTCAGCTTCGTTCGGCCCGATTAACGGGTTGGTGCCCGTAAAGTTGATGTGGTCTGTAATAATCATCAGATCGCCGGCGCGGAATTCAGTGTTGATACCGCCGGCTGCATTCGTCACGACGAGAGATTCAACGCCGAGCGCCTTCATCACGCGGACGGGAAATGTGACCTGATCCATTGAGTAGCCTTCATAGTAATGAAAGCGGCCTTGCATCGCGATGACCTGCACTCCTTCAAGCGTTCCCATCACAAGCTGGCCGGCATGGCCTTCTACCGTTGAGACCGGAAAATCAGGAATCGTTTCATATGTAAGCTTGACAGCTCCTTCAATTTCATCGGCCAATACGCCGAGCCCTGATCCTAAAATCAGACCGATCTTTGGTGTTTCTTTCACGTGTTCTTTAATAAATGCAGCAGCACGTTCGATCTTTTGTTTCAAAAAAAGTCCCCCCTACTGTAATCTTGATAAAAAGCTTTTTCCGTATTCCGGCTTTTCTGTTTTGAAATTATCCGCAATGGTTGCGCCGATATCGGCAAATGTATCCGCAAGCGGCAGCTGTTCAGTGTGTTTGTGCTTTTTGCTGTACACAAGAAGCGGCACATACTCCCTCGTGTGATCCGTGCCGTGATGGACAGGATCATTGCCGTGATCCGCAGTGATGATAAGCAGATCGTCTTCTTTCATTTTTTCAAACACTTCCGGAAGCCTCGCGTCGAATTCCTCGAGCGCTTTTCCGTACCCTTCCGGATCGCGGCGGTGTCCGTACAGCGCGTCAAAATCAACGAGATTGGCAAAGCTCAGGCCCGTGAACTCTTCACCGAGCGTTTCAATCACTTTGTCCATGCCATCCATATTAGATACCGTGCGGCGGGAAGATGTAATGCCTTCTCCGTCATAAATATCAGAAATTTTGCCGATGGAAATGACGTCTAATCCGCTGTCTTTCATTCCGTTCATTACCGTGCGGCCGAACGGTTTGAGCGCATAATCATGACGGTTCGGCGTGCGTTTGAAGCTGCCCGGTTCTCCGACGAACGGTCTTGCGATAATCCGGCCGACCATGTATTTCGGATCAAGCGTCAGTTCTCTGGCCGTTTCACAGATGCTGTACAGTTCGTCAAGCGGAACGACATCTTCGTGAGCCGCAATCTGCAGGACGGAATCTGCTGATGTATAAACGATCAGCGCGCCCGTTTCCATATGTTCTTTTCCGAGCTCGTCCAGAATCGCCGTGCCTGAAGCCGGCTTATTGCCGATGATTTTCCGTCCTGAACGCCGCTCAAGTTCCTGAAGAAGTTCATCCGGAAATCCTTCCGGGAACACTTTAAACGGTTTTTCAATGTAGAGGCCCATAATCTCCCAGTGTCCCGTCATCGTATCTTTCCCGTTTGACGCCTCCTGCATTTTTCCGTAGTACGCAAGAGGGTGCTCCGTTTTTTCCACGCCCTTAATGTCTCCGATCAGTCCGAGACCGAGCTGCGCCATATGGGGCATATGTAAGCCGTTCATGTGCTCTGCGATGTGTCCGAGCGTATTTGCGCCTATATCATTAAAATCGGCGGCGTCCGGCGCTTCACCGATTCCGACAGAATCCATTACGATCAAAAATACCCGGTTATATTTGTATTCAGACATCATAAAAACCTCCTTTTCTTCCATCTGTCCATTGTAGCTTACAGAGGTCAGACAACTCAAGTATAAACCGTTTACATTCTTGTTGACAATGCCGATTCAAATAATTAGAACCTTCTCTGTATTCCGCCAATCCGGCAAAAAAAGCCGCGGCCCCTCTGGCAGCGGCTCCTAAGCGCGCGGATGATACTGTTTGTACACGTCCTTCAGCCTTGTTTTCGTCACATGCGTATAAATTTGCGTCGTGGAAATATCGGCATGTCCGAGCATCTCCTGCACGGCGCGCAAATCCGCCCCGTTTTCGAGCAGGTGCGTTGCAAAAGAGTGCCTAAGCGTGTGCGGTGTCAGCTCTTTTTTAATCCCCGCTTCAAGTGCGATTTTTTTCAGGTTTTTCCAAAAACCTTGACGGCTGATCTGCCTGCCGTGATGATTCAGAAAAAGCGCTTCGGTTACGTTTTTCTTTAATAATTTCCCTCTGGCTTTTTCAATGTATGCTTCTATCGCATGAGAAGCAGCTTCACCAATCGGCACAATCCGCTCTTTCCGCCCTTTTCCGAAGCAGCGGACGAATCCCATCGTCAAATGGACGTCGGATAATTTCAGCTCGATCATCTCGCTGACCCTGATGCCGGTTGCGTACAGCAGTTCAAGCATGGCTTTATCCCTGAGACCGAACGGGCTGTCAAGCTTAGGCGTGTCCAATAACCGCTCAACTTCGTGAAGCGCCAATACTTTCGGAAGCGTCCGCTCTGTTTTTTGTGTTTCAATATGTACCGAAGGATCTTTATCCGCGGCTTTTTCCCTTAACAGAAATTGATGAAAAGACCGGATCGACGCCAAGTGCCTCGCAGACGTCTTGCCGGATTTCCCGGAGTCCTTTATATGCTTTAAATATTGAATAATATGAAGACGGGTCACATCATTCCATGAAGTGATCTGAAGGCTTTCAGTTAAGAAGAGAGAATAACTTTTCAGATCACGCTCATAGGACATCATCGTATTTTGGGACAGCCCTCTTTCAACCCTCACATAATGGATGAAATCCTTAATTTGATCCTTCACTCTTGATCTACTCCCCGTTTTGGTAAAAAAAGATCAATCGGCCGAACCAGCCGTCTTTCTCCTCATGTTCCGTTTTGGCCACTTTGACGGCGGAGCCTTCCGGTTTATCGTACCGATGATAGTTTTCATACTCTGAATTCACCCATATCATAGCATAATAGAACAGCGCGGTAAAACCTGTGAACAGAATAAACACTTTGATCGTATCCGCGGCTGTTTTTAGGAATCTGCCCATCTTTCGATCGACCCTTTCTGTTGGCGGCTGTTAGTACACCTTATGCCAATTTCAAAGGCTTTTATACATAAAAACAGCAAAAAACCCTTTCCTGGCAGAAAAGGTTCGTAGGCTTTTACTCTGTTTCATCCCCGCGGCAGCGGTGGCAGATTCCGTGAAAAGTCAATCTATGATCTTTAATTTTAAATTTCCAATCACGTTCAATCACTTCTTCAACGTCTTCAAGCAGATCTTCTTCAATTTCATCGACGGCTCCGCACTCCATGCACACCAAATGGTGATGAAAGTGAGCCGCGCCTTCTTTGCGAAGGTCGTAGCGGGATACGCCGTCCCCGAAGTTAATTTTATCAACGACTTTTAGCTCTGTTAATAATTCTAATGTACGGTATACTGTAGCGAGACCAATTTCAGGAGATTTCTCTTTTACGAGGAGGTATACATCTTCTGCGCTTAAATGGTCTTCTTCGTTTTCAAGCAGCACTCTTACCGTTGCTTCCCGCTGTGGCGTAAGCTTGTAGCTTGACGAGTGCAGCTGCTTTTTAATTCGATCAATACGGTTTTCCATGTCTTTCCCTCCTACGCCGCATTCCATGACTCATTATAACAAAATACGCGCAGAGTTCCAACTATAATTATTATAAACTGATAAATAAAAGTATTATTTTGTGATAATCATTCTAAAATATGCGTGATGACAGCTTTTCCATAAACAGCGGAGACACGTACGCCTCGAGCAGCGAGGCGATGACCGAGAAGAAAACGATGAGAATCAGCACGAAGGCGTAGCGTCCGAACCATTGGATCGGCGCGTCATGAAGGCTGCGTTTGACAAACAGCTGCCGGATCAGTTTCAGTGAAAAAGCGATGGAGCATGTCCCCATGATAAGATATGCCGGAATGAGAACGATGTTTTGCGGCAGAACCGAAATAAATGACAGGAAAAACCCGTTCATCCCCATCTGATTCACTAAAAAACCGACAGTGAAGCCGACGACGATTCCTTTCAAAAACACCATAATGAAAATAACCGGAAGACCGATCACGGAAATACCGAGGATCCACATCAGCCCCAAATATTTCACATCATGAAAGACGGCCTGCCAAAACATTTCTGAAGCGCCGGCATGTTTTCCGTCAGACAGCTGTCCGAAAAACTTGCTTAAATAGTAATACAAATCTTCTTTCTGCGTGATGGTCATGCTGTTGACGATGATCGCCCCGAAAATGACCCCCATCAAAAACAAGACGAACACAAATATATAAAGTGACAGATGATCCTTTACATGGCGAAAAAACAGTTCTTTGTACGATTGTTTTCTCATACCGCTTTCCTCCCGCTAATCTATTGACTTGATTTAGTAGATTGTATGAAAGAAAAGAGAAAACATGACAGAGAAATCATAGAAAGGCGCGAGATTCGGGCATAAAAAAAGAACCCCCGTCATCACTCCGGTGATCATAGGGGTTCCTTTTTTTATGCTTTATTCTTTCAAGCCTGTCTTTTTTGGTTTTCGTCACTCTTTCATGGGTGCTGAAAGACGGCGACGTCCCCCTTGACAGGACTGCGTCACGCATCCCGTTTCTTTTGAGATGCTCCCGCATTTTTTTCGTTTTGCTCTTCGCCATGTGCCAATCGCTCCTTTTTCCCTTTTCTTTATCATAACAAAAAAATCCAGATGTGTTCATGAATACGGCTCATGTTTCGACCGGTAAGCGCGCAGAGACGTTTTGGCAGATGAATAGCTCCCCATTGCGGCGTATCCGTAAAAAAACCCCATAAAAATCCCCGCATACACGTGTTCATGATGACCGAAAACGATAGACACAACATTTCCGGCAGCAAGGGCAATCGTGGGAACGAATATGCCTGGAACCCGGCAGAACACTTTGATCAGCTGTGTGACGCATAAGACGACCGGCACCCCGATCACAGCATCCCAAATATTTGTATGGATCAGCGGAAAATAATCCACATCGACACCTCTTTATTCCGTCTTTTGCTATCTGTTAGCCTGCCTAAGAATTCCGCTTCCTATTCATGATAAAAAAAACAGCACCGGCACATGTCCGGTACTGTAAGAGTTGTTTATTTTCCTGCCGCGGCCCGTTCTACGGCTGCTGATACGGCTTGATGCACGTCCGCATCCAAAGGCTGAGGCACGAGATCGCCGTGTTTTGTGCAAGAGGCGATGGCTTCTGCGGCCGCCACAAGCATTTCATGGTCGATTTTCTTGCTTTTGGCGTTCAGCGCGCCGCGGAAAATCCCCGGGAAGCCGAGAACATTATTGACCGAACGGCCGTCAGCTGCATAAGCGGCTCCGGCTTGTAATGCCTCTTCCGGTTCAATCTCCGGCTTCGGATTAGATAAAGCCAGAATGACGTGTCCTTTTCTGACATCCTCTTTTTTAATGAGACCCGGAACTCCTGTGGTGCTGATCACAATGTCACACGTGTCCATTAATTCTTTGATGCTTCCAAGCGGCTGACCTCCGTACTGAGCGAGGCGGTTCATTGCGTCTTCTGATTTGTCCGTTCCGCAGACCGCTTTGACTCCGTATGCCATAAACATGCGGCAGATGGCGACGCCTGCCGCGCCGAGACCGATCTGACCGACCTTCGCTTCTTTTAAATCAAGACCGGCGCTTTTACAAGCGGAAATGGCGGCGGCGAGCGTGACGACCGCCGTGCCGTGCTGGTCATCGTGCATAACCGGAATGTCCAGTTCTTCTTTCAGGCGGTCTTCAATGTCAAAGCAGTGAGGCGAACCGATATCTTCAAGCAGAATTCCGCTGAACCCCGGAGAAATATGTTTTACCGTGCGAATGATTTCTTCCGGATCAGAGGTATCGAGCAAAATCGGAATTCCGCTGATACCCGCCAGCTGGTCAAAAAGCGCGGCTTTCCCTTCCATTACGGGCATTCCGGCGACAGAGCCGATATTGCCGAGGCCGAGAATCGCCGTGCCGTCGGTGACAATGGCGACAGAATTGCTGATTGTCGTATAGATGGACGCTTTTTCAGGCTCGTTTTCAATCAGTCTGCACACATCGGCGACGCCCGGCGTATAAACACGGCCAAGCTCAGCCAATGTCCGGATCGGCATTTTGCTTTTCATCTGAATTTTGCCGCCTTCATGAGCAGAGAGCACTTCATCTGAGACTGTATGAAGACGGATGCCTTCACCGAGAGCTTCAATGGCTTGAATGATTTCCTGCAGCTGCTCTTCGTTTTCAGCCTGCACCGTAATGTTGCGCATTGTGTAGTTCGGGCCGACTTTAACGGTTTCAACTTCCCCGATATCTCCGCCCATCACTCCGATGGCGGTTGCCACTTTTCCGAGATTTCCGGGAACAGTCGGCGTTTCAATCATTAACGTCCGAATCATATGCTTTGTAATCATGAAATGAACCTCCTAACCCAATTTTTGAGATTGCAAGGATTTTTCTTTCGTGTACCAAATGAATTTCCCCGTGTATCCGTACAATATTGCCAGTCCGATAGATACAAAACTGAGCCACATGAACGGCAGATAAGAAAATGTGGATACGCCGAGAATGCCGGCCATATAGATGCCGTTATCAGACCACGGCACCATCCCTGAAGTAAGCGTGCCGCCCACCTCTGCGTTCCGGGATAAAACTCTTCTGTCAAGTTTCAGTTTATCATAACTGTTCTCCATGATTTTCGGCGTCAGAATCAATGACACGTACATCGCACAGCCGAAAATGTTTCCTAAAAGGGCGACGATCAATGTCGAAAGCGTTACATTTCCCGGTGTGGTCAGCTTTTTCTCAAAAGTTGAGACAATCACTTTTAATACGCCGAGCTTCTCAAGAATTCCTCCAAAACCAAGACCGAACAGGATAACGACTAACGTATCCAGCATACCGGTAATGCCTCCGCGGTTTAACAGGCCGTTTAAAAATTCGACGTCCGTTTTAATAGAAAAACCATTATAAGCAGTCGCGATGGCACTGGCAAAATTCATGCCCTGAAAGACGGAAGCCCAGATTGCGCCAAGCAAAGCACCGATGATAATAACGGGCATAGACGGCTTTTTCAAAATCAGAAGGACAACGACGACAACAGCCGGAATGAGCATCCATATATGAATGTCAAACGTTTTCTGCAATGAAGATTTTAAAAATTCCACTTTGTCGAGATCAATATTTTTTCCGCCGTATATAAATCCCGTTACGGTAAATAGAATGGCCGTAATAATATAGGACGGAATTGACAGATACATCATCGCTCTGACGTGTGACAGCACATCCACCTTAGAAAGCGTGGAGGCAAGCACCGTACTGTCAGACAGCGGTGAAAGCTTGTCTCCGAAGTAAGCGCCGGACAAAACGGCTCCCGCTACGATCGGAAGCGGTATACCCATTCCCTCTCCGATGGCAATCATGGCGATTCCCGCGGTTCCCACGGTTCCCCACGACGTTCCGGTCGCAACGGACATAACGGAACAAATAACCAGTGTAGCCAGAAGGAAAACATGAGGATTAATAAACTCTAAACCATAATAAATTAACGTCGGCACAACGCCGCCGGCAATCCATGTCCCGATGAGCGCACCGACCGAAACAAGAATCAACACCGCTTCAAGACCGTTTGATATCCCGGTGACAATCGAATCCTGCAAGTCTTTATATGAATATCCCAGCCTGACTCCGAGAATAATAGCGAAAAACCAGGATATTAATAGAGCTAGCTGGATCGGCAGGTCTAAAAACACTGTGAACGATAAGACAAGTGCTAAAAACCCGAATAATAAGATAATAATTTCCAATAAATTCGGCAATCTGACCTCTTTCATAAGAAAATCCCCCTAGAAGAAAAAAGCTAAAACGCTTTCATCAAATGATATAACAAATTATACTATACTGCCTCATCCCTTTGTATGGCAACCGCCTATTCACTAAAAAACGTGAAAAGGCGGCTGTTGTTGCTTTAAAATTTATTTTTCTAATAGATCTTTTCCGGCAATCCCCGGTTTTGTCATTTCATACGGATTCAAAATGATATCCAATTCTTCTTCTGTCAGTACATCATTTTGAAGGCAAAGATCTCTTACAGATTGCCCCGTCATGATTGCTTCACGGGCAATTCGCGCAGCCGCTTCATACCCGAGGTGCGGATTGACCGCTGTAATGACGCCGACGCTTTTTTCCACGTATTGCTTCAGACGTTTTTCGTTGGCTTCAATTCCCGCCAGACAATGATCGGTAAATGAACGGAACCCATTATTCATGATGCTGATGGATTGAAGCAGGTTAAATACGAGTACCGGCTCCATTACGTTAAGCTCCAGCTGGCCCGCTTCTGAAGCGAGGCAGATCGTATTGTCATTCCCGATGACCTGGAAGGCGATTTGGTTGATCAGCTCTGCCATTACAGGGTTGACTTTCCCAGGCATAATGGATGATCCCGGCTGACGGGCGGGCAGTGAAATTTCCGCAAGTCCCGCGCGCGGACCTGAAGCCATTAAGCGCAGATCGTTGGCGATTTTAGACATGTTCATCATGCATACTTTCAACGCGGCTGAAACTTCCGTATACGCATCAGTGTTTTGTGTGGCGTCAACCAAATGGCCGGCGCCGACAAGCGGCAGTCCGCTGATGTCAGCCAGGTGCTTCACAACCTGTTCTATGTAGCGCGGATCGGCGTTAAGTCCCGTACCTACGGCCGTTGCCCCCATGTTTACTTCATACAGATGCTGGCGGGATTGTTTAATTCGCTTTATGTCACGCTCAAGCACGCGGCTGTATGCTTCAAATTCCTGTCCGAGACGGATCGGCACAGCGTCCTGAAGGTGTGTGCGCCCCATTTTAATGACAGAATCAAATTGTTTCGCTTTATCTTTAAAGACACTGAGCATATGCGCCATCGTATCAAGGAGCTTATCCAAAAGTTTCAAGGTTGAAATATGGATTGCCGTCGGGAACACGTCGTTCGTCGATTGTGACATGTTGACGTGTGTGTTCGGGCTGAGGTGAATGTATTCACCTTTTTTATGGCCCATGATTTCAAGAGCTCTGTTGCCGATTACTTCGTTGGCATTCATGTTCATGGACGTTCCGGCTCCCCCTTGGATCGGATCGACGATAAATTGGTCATGCCATTTCCCCTCAAGAATTTCATCTGCGGCCTGTACAATCGCATTTCCGATTCCTTCATACAGCCGTTTTACATCCATGTTGGCAAGCGCCGCCGCTTTTTTGACGATGGCGAGCGCATTAATCATTTCTTCGTGGATGCGGTAGCCGGTAATCGGAAAGTTTTCTTTCGCGCGCAGCGTTTGTATTCCGTAATACACATCAGCTTCAATTTGTTTTTCTCCGAGGAAATCTTTTTCCTGACGATATTCTTTTTGCGCGTTTGTCATGCTAAAACCCTACTTTCTCTTTGTGGTAGTCATGTTTTTACAGTACAACGTCGTCTGCGATCGGTGTCTCCATAATGTTTTTGACTTCAGCCAAGTTGTGAGACTGGCCGAGCGCCCACATTAATTTCGGCACGATGGCTTCCGTGTTCATATTTCTGGAGCGGATAATGAGATCTTGATTGACTCTTCGGCCGACTTCATAGACGCTCATGTCCTCTCCTTCTTCAAGACATTGTGTCGTAATGACGACGACAATGCCGCTTTCAATCATTTCATTGACTTTGGCGAGAATGTCTCTTCCTTCAAACGGCACGCCGCCGCTGCCGTAGCTTTCAATGACGATTCCTTTGTACATGCCCTTTAATGCGTCAAACATTTCCGGTTTCAGCCCCGGGTGGAGCTTGAGCAGGCACACGTCCGTGCAAAGTGAAGTATTGACCGTAAAAGCATCGTCTTTTGGCATGTGCACTTGTTTGTTGTATTCAATTCCGTTTTCGGTAATAAACGCGATATACGGATAGTTAATGCTCTCAAATGCATCATAGCTTTTCGTTCTCAATTTAATGGCGCGTGTGCCTTGAATGACTCTGCCGTCAAATACGACGTATACGCCGCCCACCCCTTCACATGCGAAGCGGATCGCGTCCGTGATATTTTTTTTGGCATCGGTTTTTTGAAATGTAATCGGGATTTGCGAACCCGTAATGACGATCGGTTTATCAGCATGCTGAAGCATATAAGACAGTGCCGCTGATGTATAAGCCATTGTGTCTGTTCCGTGCGTAATGACGAACCCGTCATAAGCGTCGTATTTTTCTTTGACAGCATTTGCGATTTCGGCCCAGTATTCAGGCTGCATATTTGTGCTGTCGATGTTCATTAACGAATGGGTTTCCATCGTGTAATCGTTATCAAGTTTTGATACGTAGGTTAACAATTCGTCTGCTTTCACCCCGGGTGCAAGCCCGTTTTCTCCTTCGACTGAGGCGATTGTTCCTCCGGTTGTTAACAGCAATAATTTTTTCATACCCTGCACCTCTTCATCCATTTCTCAAGATGTGTTAAGCATTCGCTTTTCGCATACTTTTAATCAAATTATAGACAGACGAATGAAATTAATCAAGTGATTATTATTCAATTCGCGTACACTTTTGCATATCGATATGATATAATTTGCTCAAGTGAAAAGGAGCGGTTTTGAATATGAATTTAGATCGTTTAACTGAACTGAGAAAAAAGAAAAATTGGTCTCTTCAATATACGGCTGACCGTCTCGGCATCGCCAAAAGCACGTACGCCGGGTATGAATCAGGATACCGGCGTCCGTCATTCGAGGCGCTGGGCACGCTTGCCGATCTGTTTGACACGACGTGCGACGATTTACTGGGGCGCACTGAAAAAAAGGCGGAGCCGTTTACCCAGACCATCGAATTAACAAACGCCGCACAAGGCCGCGGCACACTGACCGTTGACGGACAGCCGCTGAATCAGGATGAAATCATCGAATTGATTGCGTTTGTCCGCACGAAAAAGAAGGTGCAGGAGGAGCTCCGCTAAAAAACCGGCTTTTACGGCTTGATTCTGCCGTACGTCCCTCCGCCCCCGGCCTCAAGGACAAGCTGCCCGGTGCGCGCTTTATGAATGACAGCCGCTATTTTAGGCTGGACGACACGCGCCAATTCCTCTTCTTGCGCCTGATGAAGAATCGCCATCTCCGTTCCGAAAGCCCGCTTCAGTTTTTCTAACGTTTTCGGCCCGACCCCGGGAATGAACTGCAGCGGGATTTGATGAATATACGGCGGCCGCGGCACGCGGCTTTTTTTCGGTCCGCTCAGTTCCTCCAGCCGTTCACTGACCCCTTTTGTCATTGTTTTCCCCCCGCACTCCGGACAGGCGGAAGCTCCTTTTTCAACCGGGCTGCCGCATCGGTCGCAAGCCGTCCGGTAATACTTCCCGAGCTTCGGATTCAGCCCGTAATTCGCCGTGATTTTTCTTCCGTCCTTCCCTTTTAAAGCCAGCGAAAATTCCGTGAAATTCGCTTCTTTAAGAAGCATTTCATTATATTCTCTGCCGATTTTTCCTAAGGAATGCGCATCAGAATTTGTTAAAAATGTATACGGATCAAGTTCTGTTACCCGCGAAGCCATGTCGGTGTCGCAGCTTAATCCGAGTTCCGCCGCATCAATGAGCGCCGGGTCGAAAACTTCTGTCAAAGAAGATATGACCCCTTTTCCGTACAGGCTTTTATGCGGGGTGAACATATGGGCGGGAATAAACAGGCCGCCCAATTCCTTTGTTTTCCTTTGAAGATTCAAACCGGTTTCATAAATGCGCTGGGAACTGAGATGGATATTTTTAAGCCTTTTTGCGAGCCACTCAGAAAACATCTTCATTTCGGCAAGAGACGGCATAAAGACGAGAACGTGAATCGGCCCGCGGCATGTGTGATCATAGATTTCAAGCTCACTGCCCAACAGAAGCGTCGTATTCCGATACCGGATGCCGCCTTCTTTCAGCTCACGGTATCCGCCTTCATCAATTCCGCGCTCGATTTCTTCTATGACTTCCGGGGAATGGCAGTCGATGATGCCCAATAGTTCAATTCCCTTCCCCTCACTGGCTTCTTCTAAAATCCGGTGCAGCGTCAACGTTTTGGCCCCGGTGATTTTGACCGGTTTTCCCGTATAGGTGCGGCCGATATGAATATGCAGATCCGCATAGATGGTTTTCATCATTTTTCCTTCAGCGCTTCTTTCAGCTGGAGATACTGAATCGCGTACGCCGTTTTTGCGTCATACACCCTGCGGGATTCAATCAGCTTCACGGCCTCTTCAAGCGTGACCTGCATGACTTCGACAAATTCATCCTCATCCAGCTCTCGTTTTTCTTCCAGCGGCGAAAGCCCTTCCGCAAGAAAGAGATGCACGATTTCATCAGCAAACCCGGGTGATGTATAAAAAGCGGTGATTTTCGTCAAGGTTTCCGCCGTATATCCCGTTTCTTCCTCGAGCTCTCTTAACGCCGTATGTTCCGGCTCTTCCCCCTTTTCAAGCTTCCCGGCCGGAATTTCAACGATTGTCCGTTCCAGCGGCTTTCTGAACTGGTTCACCAAAATGATTTTTCCTTCCTCAGTCACCGCAAGTACGGCCACCGCTCCCGGATGTTTGACGATTTCCCGCTTGCTTGTTTTTCCGTTCGGGAGCTCTACATCCTCTAAGTAAAGATCTATGACTTTCCCGTCATACAGCTTTTTTTTCGCAAGTGTTTTTTCTTCTAAATGTTTCATCATGTCATCTCCCATTCTGTCTCTCTATTATGCCTCATATATTTTATCATACATGCATGAGAGGGAGGTGCTTTTCGATTGAAGGTGTACCGGAAGGATAAGAGTATCGTATTGGTCGGAAAGGCGTGGGAAGTGCGGGCTAAACTGAAAGAATACGGACGGACATTCCGCTATGTCGGAGATTGGATCACCGGGCCTTAACAGTTGAAAACTTCGCGCCTTTATATTACGGTCAATAAAAGACTATAAAAAGGAGCGAAACGATGAGAAAACGCACACTGGGACATTCTGATTTAGAAATAAGCGAAATCGGGCTCGGCTGTATGTCGCTGGGCACGGATAAAGCTAAAGCGCTGTCTATTTTGGATGAAGCGATCGAGCTTGGAATCAATTATTTAGATACCGCTGATCTTTATGATTTCGGCAGAAATGAGGAAATTGTCGGGGAGGCCGTCAAAAACCGCAGGCACGACATCATTTTAGCCACGAAAGCCGGAAACCGCTGGAATGATGATAAAGACGGCTGGCATTGGGACGCTTCCAAAGGATACATAAAAGAAGCGGTCAAAAACAGCCTGCGCCGGCTGAAAACGGACTATATCGACCTTTATCAGCTGCATGGCGGCACGATGGAAGATCATATTGACGAAACGATCGAAGCTTTTGAGGACTTAAAACAGGAAGGTGTCATCCGGTATTACGGCATTTCCTCGATTCGTCCGAATGTTATTAAAGAATATGTGAAAAAATCAAATATCACTAGCGTTATGATGCAATACAGCCTGCTGGACCGGCGTCCCGAGGAGTGGCTCCCCCTTTTAGAGGAGAACGGAATCAGCGTAGTCGCAAGAGGGCCTGTCGCTAAAGGGCTTCTTACGGAAAAACCGCTTGATCAAGCGGCCGCAAGCGTAAAAGAGAACGGCTATTTAACATATTCTTTTGCAGAACTGGCAGAAACCAAAAAAGCGATCAGCGCTGCCGCACCTGACTTGAGCATGACGGAGCTTTCTCTTCAATACTTGCTGTCACAGCCGGCCGTCGCTTCTGTCATCACCGGAGCCAGCTCACTTGAGCAGCTGAGAGAAAACTGTTCGGCTGCAGAGGCCCGTCGTTTAAGCAGCCAGGAAATCAAAGCCCTGCAATACCATACAAAACGGGACATATACGAAGCCCATCGTTCTTAAACAATAAAACCGGCACCTTTTCAGATGCCGGTTTATTTATATTTATGCCAATCGAGACTGCTTTCATTCAGCAGCTCTTCAAAGCTTTTATGTTTTTCTTCTTCTTTTCGTTTTCTGATTTGTTCCGCCTTTTGCTGCGCCTGTTTTTTCTCGTCTTCTTCCTTCAGCTCACTTTTCATTTGCAAAAGCCTGGCCTTCAGATCTTCCTCCAGATCGTCTTTTAAGCTGTGTTTTTCTTTAGGCAGCTGCTTTTTCATCATTACGCCCCCCGTATCTGAATATGGTGAAGCAAGTGTACCACGGAGCGCCGGAGGCCGGCAACGTTCACGGTCCTGAAAAGCCGGAGGAAGGATTTTTCATATTAAAGGAGGGTGCCTGTGTGAAAAAATGGCTGGCGGTGTTCGGTTCGGCTTGCGCAGTCTTTTTGGCTGCCGGATTCGCTTTTACGAATCTGATTATGTTTATGAAGAAAAAGACGGATGAAGATATCATGAAAAAAGAAACGGCGGACGGGCATGACAGATTTGATTCCTTCCAGGCCATGGAAAAAGAAGAGGCCGTCATCCTGTCACGCCACGGGTATGAGATCAAAGGCTTTTACGTCGCCCCGCATCATACGGCAAACTCCATGATTATTTGTCACGGCGTTACCGTAAATTCGTTCAATTCATTGAAATACATGGATTTATTTTTAGATTTAGGCTGGAATGTGCTCGTATATGACCACCGCGGGCACGGAAAAAGCGGCGGCAGAACGACGAGCTACGGCTATTTTGAAAAAGATGATTTGGAAGAAGCCGTGAATTGGGTGAGACACAAAACCGGAGACGTCGGTCAAATCGGCATACACGGCGAATCGATGGGAGCGGTGAGGGCCTTATTATACGCGGGCGGGCATCAGGATGAAAACGGCGCTGATTTTTATATTGCGGACTGTCCGTTCGCAAGCTTTCGCGATCAGCTCGCCTACAGACTGAAGCGGGAGTTCCGGCTGCCTCCGTGGCCGCTTCTGCCTTTGGCTGATTTCTTTTTGCGGATGAGAGAAGGATACCGTATCCGTGATGTATCGCCTCTATCGGTTATCAGCCGAATCCGGCAGCCCGTGCTGTTTATTCACAGTAAGGAAGATGATTATATACCTTCCGCTTCTTCCGAATTGCTGCACCGCAGAAAACGCGGCCCTAAGATGTTCTATCTGGCCGAATCGGGCGGGCATGCCATGTCGTACACCAAAAATCCGGAGAGCTACCGTAAAGCCGTTCAAACCTTTTTAGATACCATGACGCAAACGTAAAAAAGCGAAAGAACGTATGCTGGTTCTTTCGCTTTCCCGTCATAAAACGTCGGTAATCCCGTCCATATTTTCTCCGATCCAGTCAATGGCGAGGTCGATTGTCGTAAACTCCTGCGCTTTGAAGGTCATCTCATCCTGAAGCAGCCAGACATCCTTCTGAACGGATTCTGCGCCTCCAATAGACCAGTGCAGCAGACTGTACGGGTGGTTGTTGTTCAGAAAGGATACCCACGTTTTATGCTGTGCCGTCTGTTTAATGGCTTTCAGCTTTTGATTCACTTTCCGTTTCTCCCTGCTTTACTAATATGCTCATTCTCGGGCTCAGCATCTCTGCCGGGCTTTTTAAGACGAGCGTTTTTGCCTTTTCATTGTAATCGATTGTCATTTCCTCGTCAAAAAACACTTTTTGTGAGGTCTGGATGTAAAGCGGAAGTCCGTTGGTTTCAATGGCTTCGCATTGTCCCGTTAATTCGTCCGCCAGCCAGATGGTCGGCACGCCGCTCACCGCGCACCCGCAACCTTCTGCGTCATAGCGGAGCTGCGCTTTTTTCCCCGGGTTGGCGTCCATCGCCTGCTGAAGTGTGTGTTTCGCCGCATCCGTCACATGTATTTGCATAGATGATCCTCCGTTTTTCATTTTCGCCATTGTAGCATACCGAGCCGCTGTATGCATTGTTTCTGCTTTCTTTACAACAGCCCGCTCTCCCAGTCCTTTGCCTCTTGTTCTGCCGCCTTGATCCAGTCATTTTTCCCTTCACTATACTTTGCCATATCGTATGGGTATGTCTCAGCGAGGTGCTGTTTCAGTTCCATGTATTGAGCCGCTTTTTCAGGCTTTGCGGTGAGGTAATCCCGGAACAGCAGATGACGCTTCACGTCCGGATGGCCTGTTTCGTATATGTGGACGTGGTGTGTGCGCTTGCTGCCGCCTTTTTGAAAGAAACGCCGGCCCTCTATCCCATTTTCCCCTTTCGCCTCATAGCCGAGTGCTTCCAGCTGCGGACTGAATCGGTCAGCGTCCGAAATATCTTTGACCTCCGCCAGTATATCGATGACGGGTTTGGCGGCCATCTGCGGGATGGAGGTGCTGCCGATGTGGCTGACAGAATGAAGTGCTGGGCCGAAGATTCGGATCAAGTCCGTCTTCTCTCTTTCAAACATTTCTTTCCATTCCGGCTTGTACGGAACAACTTCCGCTTTCCTCTTCGGATAAAGATGAAAAAACGAGAGGGTCAGCCCTTCCGGCGTCTCTATCTGTCCGGCTTCCGTGAACCCGGTTTTTAAATAGAGAGAGACTGCCGGAACGTTTTGGCTGGCGGTAGCCGCCTCTATTTTTTGGGCGTCCCGGTTCTCGTCTATCACAAATTGAAGAAGCGCCCGTCCGATTCCTTTCCGAAAGCCTGAAGGATGCACCGTCAGCCTGCATATGACAAGGTCATATCCCTTTTTTTCATACGAAATGACGCCTGCAAGCTGATCTTTTTCCTTGAAACCGGCAAACGTCTCCCGTGACCGCTGTATATCATCAGGTGTTTCATGCAGGGCGGGAATGCCGAAAAAGCCGATCAGCTCTGCTTCTTTTTGATAAGAGCAGCGCTGAACCGCCGCAATTTCCCGCGCGGTCTGTTCTTGTGTATGCTGTAAAAATGTAATCAATCTTCCGCCCCTTTTGACGCAAACATCCGCTGTGACTCCGTCTTCGTAATGCGGACCGCGTACGCTTCATACCAGGCGCTTTTTCCTTTTTGTTTTGCCGCCTGGTGATCAGTATGATCTTTCCACCTTTTAATCGCCTCCAGGCTGTCCCAGTAGGAAACCGTGATGCCGCAGCCGTTTTCCTCCCGAACGCTTTCCGCGCCTAAAAAGCCCGGCTGTCCGCCTGCCAAATTCATCATGCGCTCTGCCGTATGTTCATATTCCTTATCATATTTTCCCTTTATTGATGAAAAAATGACCGCATAATAGGGCGGTTTGGGCGTGTCAGCTAAAAAACCCATATTCATCCCCCTCATATGTATTTCACAAACAGAATCCGGTCTTCTCCCGGACCGTCATAATTCGCAAAAACAGGGATTCCGTTTACGGTTTTGGTTCCTTTTTCAACTTCAAAGCCTAATTTTGTATGATAAGCGATTGATACTTTATTGACAGGTGCCGTCACGCAATTGACTTTTGTGCAGCCCCTTTTCTTCACCGTCTCCATAAATCGGTCGTAGAGCTGTTTTCCAATTTGCATTTTTCTGAAATCCGGATGCACACCCGAAAAATGAATGTAGGCTGTCTCAGGGTCTGATTGTGACTGAAAACCGATTAAAAAACCGGTCATTCCCTCCGGCCCGTACGTGATAAAGCTTGTGTCCTGAAAATGTTCAAAAAACAAGCGCGGCAGTTTGTCTTTCATCTGCCTGCCGCCCCACCATTCATTCAAAACAGACGTAACCATTTCATAGTCTTCAGAGGTAATTGTTCGAATATCCATTATCGATTGACTCTCCTTTTCGTCCGGCAAAATGAATGTCAGCTCTTCTCATTGGAATATAAAAAATTATATGTGGGTTGTTTGCAATTGTAAATGATTTCTTTTCAAGCAAACGAATCAGCACGTCTTCCAGCCGGGGAATGATTTACCAGTATAAACGTGATCATTGTTCGGGTACAATGAAAAACAGAACAAACGTTCCCGGAGGTTTTTTTATGGCTGATATTCTTCTTGTTGATATGCAATCGTTTTATGCGTCTGTGGAAAAAGCGGAAGCGCCTCATCTCAAAAGCCGGCCCGTGATTGTCTCGGGAGATCCCGAAAGACGCAGCGGCGTCGTGCTTGCGGCTTGTCCGCTCGCCAAACGATACGGCGTAAAAAATGCCGAACGGCTGTGGGAAGCGCAGGCCAAATGTCCCGACGCCGTTATTGTCCGTCCGCGGATGCAGCGGTATATTGATGTATCCGTCATGATTACCGAACTGTTTGAACGGTATACCGATCTTGTAGAACCCTACTCCATCGATGAGCAGTTTCTCGACGTGACCGGAAGCAGGCGGCTGTTCGGTGATCCTTTTACAATTGCCAGAAGCATTCAACAAGCGATTATGCGTGAATTCGGAATTTATGCCCGTGTCGGCATCGGGCCGAATAAGGCGCTCGCGAAAATGGCTTGCGACCATTTTGCCAAAAAAAACGCATCCGGCATTCACAGATTGGATATGTCAAATATCAGGCAGGATCTGTGGCCGCTGCCGGTCGGAAAATTATTCGGCATCGGAAAACGGATGGAGCATCATTTAAGACGGATGGGCATCAGCACAATCGGCGGGCTTGCCGGGCACCCAGCCGAACTGCTGAAAAAACGCTGGGGCATTAACGGCGAATTGCTTCAGCGGACAGCCCGCGGCATCGATCCCTCTCCGGTCACCGTCAACACGCACAGCCGGCAAAAAGCGATCGGCCATAACATGACCCTCCCGAAAGACTACAGCCGCTTTGAGGATATCAAAGTCGTGCTGCTGGAGTTAAGCGAAGAAGTGGCCCGCCGCGCCCGTTTCAAACAATACATCGGCCATACGGTTTCGGTCAGCATCAGAGGCGCTGATTTTGAATTCCCTTCAGGTTTTCACAGACAGAGAAAGCTGATCTCTCCGACTAATTTCGGAATGGATATTTTTAAAGCGGCGGTCAAGCTCTTCAAAGAGCATTGGAACGGTGAGCCCGTCCGCAGCGCCGGCGTCTCCCTTTCCCAGCTGGAGCCTTGTGATTATGTTCAGCTGAGCCTGTTCGATGCTCAGGAAAAAAAGATCAGTCTCGGCAAAGTATTGGATGATATTCATGAGCGGTACGGCCCTGCGTCGCTCCTCCATGCCGCTTCACTGACAGAGGCCGGCCAAGCCTTTCACCGGGCTGAAAAAATCGGCGGGCACTACAAATAATTTGAGGTGATATACATGAATCCGAACAAATTAACACCCGGGTATAATGTCATGTGGGAATCAAGCCGGATGATGCTGCCCGAACATCGGGAGCAGCTGCTTGCAAAAAAACGAAAAGAACGGGAATTCCGGCCTCCGGAACTGAGCGAAGAGCAACTGAACGACATGAACCGCATCATTGCGGCGTCAATTGAAGAAGACAGGGCCATCTCGGTCACCTATGCTTCAGCACACGGCCCCCGCCGCTTTTGGGGATGGGTAAAACAAGTGAGGCATGACGAAAAACGTTTAAAAATCATAAACGATGAAGATGCGTTAACGCTGCCGTTTCATCGTATTCTCTCAGCTGAATTGGAATAAAAATCCTGCCCCGGCCTGACAGAAAATATGATAGAAGAGTGGGAGGATCACATGATATTTAGTAGAATAAAGATGAATGACAAGAATAGGAGAATATACGATGGATCAATTTATAGAAAAAATGCTGGGACAAGCCCTCCGCCAGTATGGACGGAATGTGTCGACAGATCCGCTGAGCCCCTATGAAAAACAGAGTTTAAAAAAAGCTTTAGAAGAAAGAAGGAATGAAGAACCCGATGAGGATCTCCATGCCCATGTAGAAGATATTATCTACGATTACGTCACCAATCAGGGGCAGTTTTCCTGACACGGACGTTTATGCACCGGGCGATAAGGGAAACGTCCGAGAGTAAACCCTTAAAGATTGCGTGGTGCAGGATATGCCTGTCGGGCCTTATTTCAGGATCGGCTATGCCGTTCTTCTGTTATTTCTCATCATTTATCTCGGAACATTAATAGACTTTTTGTTCCAGCCTGTTGTGATTACGGTTAAAACCTTGTTTCCGCCTATTGTATTATCGGGCGTCCTTTACTATTTGTGCCGCCCGCTCGTCAGACTGCTGCATGCGAAATTAAAGCTGCCCGAAGGAATCGCGATTTTAGCGATTTATGCGGGAACAGCCGGCCTTTTTGTCCTCTTCCTTTATACGGCGGGCCCCGCCGTTCAAAAACAGTTTACAGCCTTCACAGATCATATTCCGGAGCTTTCCGCAAAAGCTGAAAATTGGATCGGGCATCTTCAGGACAGCAAATGGTTTTCCCGGCTTCAGCATGGGGATTCCTTTAAAAAATTAGCGGACAAAGCCGCAAATTATTCCGGTTCAATCGCTGATTCTCTCAGCAGCCTGGCCGGTACGGCTGCCAATGCCGCCATCACCGCCGCCATTATTCCGTTTGCGCTGTATTACATGTTAAAAGAAGGAAACAAAGCCCCCCGGCGACTGCTGCGGCTTCTTCCGGAAAAACATCAAAAAGAAGGAAAACGAATCCTTCGGGACATGGATGAAGCTCTCAGTTCATACATACAAGGACAGCTGCTCGTCAGTTTTTGTGTCGGCGTACTCGTCACAATCGGCTATTTTATAATCGGGCTCGATTATCCGCTCGTTCTGGGCGCGTTCGCCATGGTGACAAACCTGATTCCGTTTATCGGGCCTTGGATCGGCACATTTCCCGGAGTCATTGTCGGATTGTTCGATTCACCGACCGAGGCGGTGCTGGTGATTACGGTCGTCGTCATTGTCCAGCAGCTTGAAAGCCAGCTGATTTCCCCGCAAATTATGGGACGGAAGCTGGACATTCACCCGCTGACCATTATTTTTCTTCTGCTTGCCGCCGGCAAATTCTCAGGAATTGCCGGGATGCTGCTGGCCATTCCGGGATATGCGGCCGCAAAAGTGGTCATAAGCCACATGCAGAAACTATTCATTCTCAGAAAAAAACAAAGCTAAGAGAGAAATGAAAAATGATTCATCCCCCATGTCTTCACATCGGTCAAAATGAAAAAACGGCGGGCTGAAGAAGCCCGCCGCACACGGAGGTAAAAAAGATGAACATCGGTGATGTCATTTTTCAATTGATTTCATTTATTGCGGCCGCGGTTTTCCTGTTTGCCGTGATATACGTATTCAGAAGCTTGAAGCAGCGCCGCATACAATTGGACAGAATCGAAAAGAAACTCGACGCGCTGCGCGAAGAAAAAAACGAAAAGTTATAGTTCATTCAGAAGCAGAAGCAACGAGCTCCACTTTTATCCGATCCGGGTCCTCCGTGTATACGGCGTAATGCGTGCTTCCGCCTGCATATGGATGGCGGTCCCTGTAAAGCACGGGGCATCCTCTGGCAAGCAGCTTTTCTGTCATCTCGTCAACCTGCTCTCTTGATGCAGCATGAAAAGCCAGATGGTTCAGCCCGACCCGGCATCTGTGGTACTCCGGTGTTAAAAAACGCTCCTCTGTCTGTACAAGCACAACATAAAATCCTGCGTTTTTCCAGCTGATGCCGGAGTCCCAATTTTGAAATTCCCTATAACCGAGCTCACCTAAAAACCATCCCCAAAACCGGGCGGAGGCTTTCAAGTCAGATACATACAATTCAATATGATGCATCATAATATTCGCTTCCTCCTCACATCACACCCGCCTTACCAGCACCTCTTCAACTTTATGGCCGTCACCTTTTCTCAAAATCAAATCGGATCTGAATTTTGTCGGCAGGATATTTTCATACAGATTCGGACGGTTGACGCTCTCCCAAATGGAGGCGGCCATGGTATCCGCTTCTGCATCAGACAAATCCTTAAATTTATGAAAATAAGAAGCCGGATCCTGAAAAGCGGTTTCTCTTAAGAGGCGGAAACGCTCCAAATACCACGTGAAAATCCGGCTTTCTTCGGCATCCACATAGATCGAAAAATCAAAGAAATCCGATACAAAAATCCGCGGATCTTCCCTGTCGTCCTCTAAGGTCGGCGACTGCAGGACATTGATTCCTTCGATAATAACGATATCCGCACCTTCGACAACCTCGACGGCGCCCTCTTCCCTGTCATAGGTAAGATGGGAATATACGGGCGCCTCCACTCTCTCTTTCCCTGACTTTATATCGTTCAGAAATTCAAGCAGCGCTTTCACGTCGTAGCTTTCCGGGAATCCCTTTCTGGACAGAAGGTTTTTCCTTTTTAATTCCGCTGTCGGATACAAAAAACCGTCGGTTGTCACCAGGCTCACCTTCGGCCTGTCCGGCAGACGGGAAAGAAGCTTTTGCAAAATTCTCGCCGTCGTGCTTTTGCCGACGGCGACGCTGCCCGCGATTCCGATGATAAACGGGATTTTCGCTGAATGCGGATGCTTCAGAAATACATTGACATGCTGATTCCGTCTTGCGGCAGACGTGACATGAAGATGGAGCAGGCGCACAAGCGGAATGTAAATCGTTTCTACTTCTTCCACCGACAGGTAGTCATTCAGCCCTTCTACGGCCTTGGCTTCTTCCTCTGAAACGGCAATGGAAAGATGGCCGCCGAATCCGGCCCACGACTCGCGGCTGTGCTGCGTATACAATGTATGTAAGTTCAATTCTTTACTTTTCACAATTCACACCAATCTCTCTGTATGGCTTTCCGATAAAAAAACAAACGCTTACAAAGATTGTAACGGAAAACCGCTTCACTGTCTGCCCATTTTTTTCAAAAATGAGGAACCGATCCGGCTGTACTCTTCCATTTCCTCCTCCGGAACCATGCTTCCGCCGGTGCTCCACACAAGGTGCACGGCATTTTCCATCTCAAGCCCCCGCTCTTTTATATAACGGTTTCCGGCTTCGGTCTGAACGACCTTGACGGCTCCGGCCAGTCCGGCGAGTGCAGAGGGTTCAAGGCTCTTATTCTCGGCCGCTCTTAATTGATAAAGCAGCGAAAAAAGCGTGCCGTCATCGGCGGTATAACAGCCGCTGAGTATAGGTTCCATCAGAGGGCCGGCCAGTCCGGACGGCCTTCCCACCGCGAGTCCGTCGGCGGCCGTTTGATTATCAAGACCGATATCCTGCACGCTGATTCCGTCATGCAAGCCGGAAAACAGTCCTAACAGCATACACGGTGAATGCGTCGGCTCACCGAAAAAAATATGGACATGCTCGCCATAGATCAGCTTTAGCGCAAGCGCGACGCCGCCCGGGCCTCCTCCGACCCCGCACGGCAAATAAACGAAAAGCGGTTCATCTGCATCAGGCTTTATGTTCATTTGATCGAGCTGCTTTTTCACACGGCTTCCCGCTACGGCATACCCCAAAAACAGATCCCGGGAATGCTCATCATCAATAAAATAACAATAAGGGTCCTGCTTCGCCTGCATGCGCCCCTCTTTGACAGCCAGACTGTAGTCTGCTTCATATTCGATGACGCGAACCCCCTTTTCCCGAAGCAGCTCCTTTTTCCACTGCTTTGCGTCACTGGACATATGAACGGTCACACAAAAGCCGAGCTTCGCGCCGATTATGCCGATACTCAGACCTAAATTGCCCGTAGAGCCGACAGCTATAGAGTATTTTGAGAAAAAAGCGGTAAACCGTTCTTCAGTCAATATACTGTAATCGTCGTCTGCTGAGAGCATTCCCGCTTTTACCGCGAGATCTTCGGCATGCTTCAGCACTTCGTAAATCCCGCCGCGCGCTTTAATAGAACCGGAAATCGGAAGTTCGTCGTCGCATTTCAAAAGCAAACGCCCAGGGAAAGCCTGAGCAGCGCTGTGTTCCAGATGCTTCTTCATTTCATTAATCAAGACAAGCGGAGATTCAATGAGGCCTTCCTCCGCTCCCGTCTCCGGAAAAGCCGACGCGATATAAGGCGCAAACCGGCGCAGCCTTTCTTCCGCTTCGGCAATCTCCTTTTTCCATTCAGCGCCATGTTTTACTGGATCATCGGTTTTATGCGGATTAATCCAAAATACTTCACGCGCCTCCGCCATTTGCCTGACTAAAGGCTCTGCCATCAATGCCTTGTGTATATCCCGGTCGGACATTCCTTTTTCCCCCTTGTTACTTTTTCTTTAATGCGCGGCCGGCCAGTTTTTCTGTAAACGATGGGAAAAGCTGATACAGCTTCGTCCCGAGGCTCATCCATCGCGGAAGATTCATTTCCCGTTTATCCGTCAGAATCACGGATGTAATGCGCTCTGCCACATGGTCGGCATCAAGCATCCATCTGCCGACGCTTTTCACATAACCGCCCTCTTTATCTGCAATTGTAAAGAAGTCTGTTTTGATCGGACCAGGATTAACCGTTGTCACGGCTACACCCGTACCGGCCAGCTCAAGCCGCAGCGCGTTGGAATACCCTAACACGGCGTGCTTCGTTGCGGAATAAAGGCTTGATTTCGGCGTCGCCAATTTTCCGGCCTGTGAGGCGATATTGATAATATGGCCGCTTTTCGCATGAAGCATCACAGGAAGACAGGCCTTCGTACAGGCGATTAATCCGAAGACGTTGACTTCAAACATTGCCTTCATATCATCCAAAGATGAATCAGCGGCCGTTTCAAAAATGCCGAAGCCGGCGTTGTTGATTAATACGTCAACATGACCGATCAAACGCCTTACGTTTTCAGCCTCTTCTGCATGCCGGACGTCAAACGGGATGACATCACACTGTCCGCCGCGCGCGGTAATCGTCTTTTTCACTTCCTGCAAGCGGTCCTCCCGCCTGGCGGATAAAAAAACATGAGCCCCTTCTGCCGCGCAGGAATATGCAAGCCGTTCTCCGAGTCCGCCGGATGCTCCGGTGATCCAAATCCGCTTATCCGTTAATCTGCCCATTTCCTTCACCCCTTCACAGCTTTAAACTTCAGAGTGTTCCCCGACTGAAAGGATACAGCCTTCCCTTCGGCGGCCAGCACGTCAAGATGGCCGATCGTTTCTGACATCGTTAAAAACAATTCATTTTCATACACAGCCGGAAACAGCCGCCGGCATACCTGGAAAGCCGTCAGCGTTTCCTCTGACAACAGGCGCAGCACATATTCCGACCGGTTTCTCTGTTTTTCAAGCCGCCTGTCAAAAGCAGGCTTTACGTCTGTCAGCAGATCGCCGTGTCCCGGATATAAAAAGGACGGGTTTACGTCATACAGCCGCTTCATTGAGTTCAAGTAGTCGAGCATCGGGGCCGCGCGCACGCCCCCCTTTTCCGGAGCTTCCAGAATCGGATTGGTGGAGCTGTTGGACAAAAGCAAATCACCGCTGAACATTTCACCGCTTTTTTCATGGTAGAGCGCAATGTGAGAAGCGGCATGACCCGGGATTTCGAGCACCGTCCAGCCGTTAAGCCCATCAATTTTCCCGCCTTCCCTCACTGTTTTCGTTAACGGACGGTTTGCAGAAAATAAGTATGATAGCTTAACTGTTTTATGTATGTCTTCAGGCGTCAGGGGAACGTCCATTTCGGTCATAAGCGACAGAAAAAAGTCCTCCTGCCGGGCGATATACGACTGATCCTGAGTAATGTACCTGTCATTCAGCGGATGCCCGATCACTTCCGTATCCTCAGAAAAAAGGTGCAGCAGACCTGAATGATCTGCGTGATGATGAGTGAGTACCACCTGTTCTATATCCGCCGCAGAAACCCCGTGTTCCTTAAGCTGCAATGAGAGCGATTCAGCCGCTTCCTTTGTATTCGGGCCGCAATCAATAAGGGTTAAGGCTTCATCTTTTACTAAATAAACGATAACGTCGCCGACTGCAAACGGAGTCGGCACACGTATCGGAATGATCTTTCTCGCTGCCATGTTTACGCTCCTTCGTTCTTTTCATTCCTGAATAATCATATTTTAGCGTTTTCTTTTCACTGTGTCATTATTGCCGCATATCGGAAAAAAAGATTGACATCCCGCTCTTGCGCATAGCATAATGAACAACAAACTAGAAAACACGGAACGCGATGACGAGGAACTAGTATATAAACAACGGCAGCAGAGAGCAATGTCCCCGGCTGAAAGACATTGCGGCCCTCTTGTTTACAGAACCTGCCCTCAGAGCGGTTAGGAAAACCTAAACGTATCCCCTCGTTACGGGATTTGAGCTGAGCACGGCTGATTCGTGCTAATGTAAGGTGGTACCGCGAAACCTTTTCGTCCTTTTTGACGGGAAGGTTTTTTTGTGTTTTGAGAAGAAGGAGGATTTATATGAAGAAAATCGGTTTTATCGGGGCCGGATCAATGGCGGAAGCAATGGTGAACGGACTGCTGCAAAGCGGAATGACAGCCCCCGGACATATATATATGACAAACCGGTCAAATGACAGCCGGCTTGAAGAGCTCCAAAAAACGTACGGAGTGAAACCGTGCCGGGATAAAGAAGAGTTTTTCAGCAATACCGACATTATCGTTCTCGCCTTTAAACCGAAAGATGCGGCAGAAAGCATTGAGAACATTCGCGAATACGTGAAAGATCAGCTTGTGATTTCTGTCATCGCAGGGCTGACGATTCACACGATTCAGCAATATTTCGGCAGAAAGCTCACCATCATCCGGGCGATGCCGAATACATCCGCGGCCATTCAGCAATCGGCGACCGGTTTTTCCGCAAGCTCCGAGGCGAGTGAGGCTGAAATCCGGACGGCAAAAGAGCTTCTGGAAACAATCGGAGAAGCGACGCGCTTTGAAGAAAAACACCTTGATGCCGTCACAGCCATTGCCGGAAGCGGTCCCGCCTATGTGTACCGGTATGTCGAAGCAATGGAAAAGGCCGCCCTTCAAGCCGGCCTGCCGGAAGAAACGGCAAAAGAGCTGATTTTACAAACCATGGCCGGGGCGACGGAAATGCTCAGAACAAGCAGCAAACGGCCTGAACGCCTGCGCAAGGAAATCACAAGCCCGGGCGGCACGACTGAAGCAGGCCTTCGCGCATTAGACGAGCGCCGCTTTGAAGAAGCGATCATGCACTGCATCGCAGAAACCGCAGCCCGGAGCGCCGAAATTAAAGAACAATTCGCAAGCTCCGTTCTGCAAAAGACGGACCAGTGATAAAGCATGGGGCTTCCCATGCTTTTTTCATTCTGTTTAACTGCCGTATAAGCGGCTGATTCTCTCTTTTACTTCAGGAAGATGGAACGTGGCTTCATGCATGTTCACCTCTTCCTCAACCGCTTTTGTCAGCTCTCTTTTGATCCGTGCGGTCACATTGGTTTTCAGCGCAACCAGTGAGGCTCTCGGTTTATCCGCCAGCAGCCGGGCTAATTCGCGGCCTCTTTGAAGGGCGTCTTTTTTCGGCAGCACTTCAAACGGAACTCCCCGTTTTTCCAGAGCGGCGCCGCTGAAGTTCGCGGCCGTAAACAGCATTTCTTCCCCGAGGACAATTCCCAGTTTTTCAGGCACAATATACGTCGCGCCCATTCCCGGTGTAAATCCGTACTTCATATAATTACAAGAATAAAAACTCTCTCTGCTTAAAATCACAAAATCCGAGCTCAGACCGATCGTAAAGCCGGCTCCGATCGCATGCCCCTGCATGACGGAAATCACGGGAATCCTGCAATCCAATAAAATACTGTGAAGCTTTAAATCTGTAAATTGGAGCTTTCCGCTCTGAATGGTCAAAAGCCCCTCCTGCGTTCCTCCCGTGCAGAAATAATTTCCGTAACCCGTCAGAAGGACGGCTTTATAGGACGGATGGGCATTGATGTCTTGGAATACCCGGTGCAGCTCTCTGACAAACTCTTCTGACAGCCCGTTTTTCCCGGCCGTATCCTGCATTGTGACCTGCACAATGCCCGGTTCTGTTTCCTGTACATCAATCATTGGATTCATGTTTATTCTCCGTTTCTTTAAAAATACTCAAGCCTTTCCGGCTCTGAATGTTTCTGATATTAAGTCGTCCATTCATACTTTCTGTGAAACTCTTTTATTTCAGTCAGCACCAATCGTGTTTTTCCTTGATACGCATTCGGGATGTCTGCTGCGGGCGCGGCATTTCTTGTGCCGAATTTTACGATGCCGCTGTCTTGGAGCAGCCGGTCATAATCAGCCATCGATAAACGGACGCGTTCATCCAAATGCCGGCTGATCTGAAATTGATTCTGCCGCGTACGGCTTTGCGGCATAACGACACCGCTGTAAAATTCAGAGCAGCAGCCCGAACCGTATGAAAAACAGCCGACACGTTTCGGCGTTTCAAAAGAGCCGTTATCAATCGTGCTGGCAAGAGATAAAAATACGGTGGCCCCCATGATGTTGCCGACGCGCTGACAGTATTGAATCCCAGGCAGCACGCGTTGCTGAAAATCCGCTTCAATGTCTTGCGGCTTAGCCTTTGCCAATTTTCTCATCATCGTCCGATGCGCTCCTTTTACCATTCCGCCAAACGGAGTATGAAAAGAAAGGTATTGAAATGTATTCTTATAATCCGCCCCGCTCACACGCTTTCCGTATTCCTGAAATGATTTTTCACAGCAGTCCAAATAAGACATGAGCGACAGATCAGCATCCCCCGCTTCACTATCCGGAATCGGGCGGCAGGTATCCATGACTTCATACCCGTAATACCCGCTTGCGCCTTGATCAAGCAAAAAGACATGAGGGGTGCTGCTGACTAAAAGCGCCACAGCTCCCGCTCCCGCACTCGGTTCGGCATAGGACCATTCCTCCGTCAACGCGTCACCGCCTTCAGCCACTAAAAAGCGGGAAATATCCGTTCCGATGATAAGCGCTTTCGCTCCCGGCGATGTTTGCGATAAGATGAAATTCACGCCCATTTGAAACCCGGCCGTTAAAGAATAGCAAGCCTGTTTCACCTCAAATAACCGGCAATTCCGCTTCAGCTGCAAATAATCATGGACGTATGTACTGATGGATTTGCCAAAATCAATCCCGGATTCCGTACAGGTGATGACCATTTCAATCTGATTCCGTTCCTCTTCTGACAGAGAGTCGATAATCGGTTTTGCGGCATTTACGGCGAACGTAATCGGATCTTCAAATGGAAGCGCCACCACTTTTTCTTTCATCAGCAGGTTCTCAAACCTTTTTTTATCCAAGTTCCGATGTTCCGCAAGCTCCATGACGTCTACATACGCGGTTCCGCCAAACACGTTCATTGCTTCGATTCCTACATTCATTTCTCCAAGCCCCCAGAGTAAAGAGGCTTCCTGTGGAAGCCTCTTTTATTTTTCCGTTCAAAATTCAACAAGCAGCCTGTCAACGCCGTGAAATACAGGGCTCGGAACCAGATTCGGCTCTTGATCCTCAGTAAAACGCCATGCGGGCATCTGTTCAAAAAAGTGGGAAAGCGCGATTTTCGCTTCAAGCCGGGCCAGCGGCGCTCCTAAACAATAATGGCTGCCCTGACCGAATGACAGATGCTGATTCGGCTTTCGTCCCAAGTCAATCTGATCGGCATTTTCAAACTTCTTTTCATCTCTGTTCGCCGATCCAATCCACGCATACACTTTTTCTCCGGCCGGAATCGTTTTTCCGCCAATCTCGCTCTCAACCGCGGTGTAGCGGGTTACCCGCTGAATGGAAGGTCTGAGGCGGATGACTTCCTCAATAAAGTCAGGAAGGAGCGCCTTATTTTCAAGCAGCCGGGGCAGAATGTGCGGGAACTCCTTGAGACTGAGAAATGAATTTCCGATCACATTTTCCGTCGTTACGTGCCCCGCGACAATCAACAAGCCGCAAAAACCGATTAATTGCTTGTCTGACAGCGGCTCTCCGTCTAAATCAGCTGAAATTAAATGGCTGATTAAATCATTTTGCGGCTGTTTTCTCCGCTGTAAAATAAACTGCATGAAGTATCCGATCATCTGCTTTTGCACTTCATTCATTTTCTTTTCATCTTTTACATTCTGGCTTTGGTCGACCCAGCTTTTAAAGATATCTCTGTCTTTCGGAGGAAATCCTAGAAGCTCTGCGATCACGATAATCGGAAGCGGAAATGCGTAATCTTCAATAATGTCCATCCTGCCTTTTGAACGGACGGCCTGAAGCAGGTCATCAGCGATAGCGGCTATACGCGGTGCAAGAGTCTCAACCGATTTCGGCATGAATGGCTGATTGACCAATTTTCTGAAGACGGTGTGTTCAGGCGGGTCCATTTTCAAAAGGCTGTCTTTGTTAATATGCCGAATCATTTTTTCCTGTTTGTCCGCGCTTAAGTATTTATGATCGGAAGAAAAATGACTGTAGTCAGAAATCACCCGCTTCACTTCATCATAGGTGAAGATTTCCCAGCAATCTTCCTTTTCATTGTAATGAACGGGAGAGGTTTCTCTCATCGTTTGGTACCACTTGTACGGCTGCTGCTGTCTGATTTTTGTTAAACTGGTCATTTTCATTCCTCCAAGATGTGATCAAGATTTGAAATGACCCGCCGAAGCTTACGAGTAAACCCGGCGGGCGGATATGTGAATTTACGGTCTTGTTTTGGCGGGCTGCTTCAGCATCTCACCATGCACGTTCAGTATCTTTTCCTGCAGCTGCAGGAAGCTGTGTTCTGTCATTCCGTCTGCCGAATATAAAACGCCGCAAAATTCAGAAATCGTTTCGGCTGCGCTGTCTTCAGCCAATAACGTCATATGGTTGGATACCGCCACATCCATGATGGCAATGTTTGTCATATGCTCTTCCCACTGGCTCCAGTAGTTGACGAAATCAGCAGATAAAATATCGGCCCTGATCGTAAAATACGGATCAAGCTCACCCAAGAAAATACCGTTTTTATTTCGGAAATAATAGCATGTCACCCCGTTCGGATCCGGAAGCGGCAGGAGTTCGTAATCAGTGATTTCGTAAGCGTCCTGAACATTTATATTCTGCCTGATCAGATTTTTCACCAACGCGTCCGTCTTCGTTAACCCCCGCTGTTTGGCTTTTGCTATTAATTGCTCTAAAAATATGTCTTCATGAAGATCGGCATTCAGTTCATCACGATGAATCAAGGTTTCAGATATGCGTTCCGGATGTTGATAGATCGGTGCAAATAAAGCCATGTTCACCGTCTGCAGCATCATATTTTTATCAAATAATTCATCAGGAATGTTTATTTCCCTCGCACCCGCTGAGTCAAAGGAGTCGAGCATGACGATTGACTCAACGGTTTCTCCAGCCAGCTGCAATTGCCGTGTGACTTCATAAGCGAGCATGCCCCCTAATGAATAGCCGCCTACATCGTAAGGACCCCGGGGCTGCACGGTACGTATGAGCTTAACGTAATACTCGGCCATGTTTTTAATGCCGCGGATCGGTTCCCGTTCTGTCATCCATCCTCTTGCCTGAATTCCGTAAAAAGGACGCCCGGTCCGTTCGGCAACAGGCTGGTACAGCTCCACTGCCCCCAGCGCGGAATGAAACCAGAAAATCGGTCTCCCCTTTCCCCCCGGGTTAAGACAGATCAGCTCGGGCGGTTCTTGATCATCTGTCTCTTCTGATATATCGTTTTGTTTCGTATGTTCCCCATGTACTTCCTCAGTGTCTTTTTGGACAGAACCGGTCAGATACCCGGCTAATTTTGCGATTGTCGGATATTCATAGACCAGATTTGCCGTAATAGACGCTTGATAGGCTTTATTAATGGACTGAACCCATTCCACACCGATAATAGAATCCAGCCCCATATCAATGAATGCCTCATGCTCATCAATATCTTCCGGCTTCAGAAACAGGATGTCCGCAAGGCTTTCTTTGAGCTCTTTGCGCAAAGTGCCATCAGAGATGCCGGCAAGGGGAGTTTCTGCTTCCGGGATTTGCGGACGTACCGCTGTTTCCTCCGCTTCAGCATACTCGGGTTTCTTTATTTGCCCCGCTATATATTCCGCAAGCTCCTTAAGCGTCGGGTGTTCATACACCTTATTGGCAGTAATCTCAGTGTGGTGCGTTTTATTTACTGTTTGTATCCATTCAACCCCGATAATGGAGTCAAGCCCCATGTCGATGAAAGGCTCATCAGCATCAATATCTTCCGGTGACAAAAATAAAATATCTGCCAGGCTTATCCTCAATTCTTCAAGCAATGTTCTATTGTCTTCGAAAACGGCTTTTTCTGGCTGCTGGACAGAAACAGTACCATCCAAAGGCTGTAACACGATCGGTTTTTGCAATATCTCCGGTTCAAACGCTCTCATTTCGATCTCAGTTAAAGGAGTCAGAGAAATCAGCCCTTCATGTTCAGGCTGCGGCGAAGACGGGAGAACGGTTTGCGTTTCAGACTTTTTCATGGCTTGACCTGGTAAAGAACTGTTTACATCAGCCGCCCAATACCTTTCTTTTAAAAACGGGTAGGCAGGCAGCGGCGTTTTATAATATTGCCCTCCGTCAAAAAGCCGTGTAAAAGGAAGATTATACCCTCTGCAAAAAAGGTCAGCGATATGTGCCAGGCTTTCTCTGTACTGTGCGGGCGAAGCCGCCGAGCGGCACTGTTCAATGCATTCCATTCCGAATGTTTTCATTCCGGCTTCTTCTGCCGGCTTCTGATCCTTCAAATTGGACACAAACACACCCGGAAGCTCTCTTTTTACAAGCCACTCCGATAATACCCGCTTCAGTTCGCCCGCACTGCTTACGATACAGGCAAACCGGTGATGTAAATGCTTTCTGCCGAGCAGGAGCGTATAACTTATATTTCCCAGATCGCTGTCTTTGTTCTTGCTGAGTGAATCCAGCAGGCGTTCTGCCTGAATTTCCAGCTGACGCTCCGTCCGCGCAGATAAAGGAATGAGGCAGGCCGGTTTTGCCGGTGACCGGCGCACGGTTTGCGGCGCCTCTTCAATCACAAGATGGGCATTTGTTCCGCTGAATCCGAATGAACTGATGGCGGCTCTGCGCGGTGCATTCGGATTCCGTTCCCACGGTATCAGCTTTTCATTCACAAAAAACGGGCTGTCCGCAAATTGAATATGCTGATTGGCTTGATGAAAATGCAGGGAAGCCGGAATCTGCCGATGCTTCAGCGACAGCAGGATTTTAAACAGGCCGGCCATCCCCGCGGCCGCAGCGGCATGTCCGAGATTGGTTTTTACAGAGCCGATGGCGCAATATCCTTTTTTATCCGTATAGCGGCGGAAAGCGCGCGTTAAGGCGCCGAATTCGATCGGGTCGCCCAGTGCAGTGCCCGTTCCGTGAGCTTCCACCATTTGAATGGTTTCCGGATCAATGTGAAAGGTGTCATAGACATGCCGTTCCAATCGTTCTTGAGAAAGCGCGCTTGGAGCGGTGATTCCGTTTGTAGCGCCGTCCTGATTCATTGCAGAGCCTTTTATGACGCCGTACACATGATCTCCGTCACTAACGGCGTCGCTAAGACGTTTCAGCATCACCGCTCCCACGCCTTCCCCCGGCACGAACCCGTCCGCGCTTTGATCAAACGTATGGCAGCGCCCGGTCGGTGACAGCATATTCGCCTTATTTGACGACTGATAAAAAGCGGGAGTGGATTGAATGAAAACCCCGCCCGCCACCGCCATTTCCGTTTCTTTCGTCCAAAGCCCCTGACATGCCAAATGAATGGCTGTCAGCGAACTGGAACATGCCGTATCAACAGTGATCGCCGGACCTTGTAAATTAAGGTGATAGGCGATCCTAGCCGGAGTGACGGAATTATGATTGCCCCAAAAAGCCTGCGCGGGCCCCTGCTGTTTAAAAATGGCCTGGTAATCTCCGCCGCAGGAGCCGGCATACACGCCGCATTCCCGGCCTCTTACCGAGTCTCCCGCATATCCCGCATCTTCAAGCGCTTTCCATGATTCTTCCAAAAACAGCCTCTGCTGCGGGTCCATATAGGTCGCTTCACGTCCCGATATATGAAAGAAAACGGGGTCAAAACATTCAATGTCCTCTATAAAACTGCCATACTGGCATTGGCTGTCAGAGACATCCCATCTGTCTGCTTTTTTAATCAGATCCCGTCCGGCGGCTAAGTGTTCCCAAAACTCTTGGAGATTCTCCGATTCAGCAAACCGCCCGCTCATCCCGATAATCGCGATCGGTTCTTTTTCAGGTAACACAGCTGCTGATTTTACTGTATCGGCCGGATCCTTTTGTTCGGGGCGGTACGTCATTTGATACGGCTCAGAAACGCTGATGACGATTTTCCCGATATTTCCGCGGTCATCCAGACAGTGATACGCTTCTTTTATGTCTTCAAAGGAAAAGATTTTTGAGATGACAGGCTGAATGACTCCCTCTTCCGCCAGCCGCTGCAGTTCCAATTGATAATCCTTGACCTGATCCGGATTTTGAAGGGACAGCTTCCGCAAATCCACGCTGTGAAACGATTGATTGTTATGAAGGACGGACAAGTCGACTGATTTAGCGGATTTCAGCGCAGTCATGGCAATTTCGATATATCTTCCGCCCGGGGCCAGGCAATTCATTCCTTTTTGCATGGCATCACCGGCCAGGGTATTAATGACAACATCCACCCCCCGGCCGCCGGTCATTCGCATGATTTCCGTTTCAAAATCTTCTTCTAAATAGCAAATGGTATTGTGGACCCCGAGCGAATGCAAATACTCAATTTTTTTCTGTGATCCGGCCGTGGCATATATTTCCGCGCCGATATGCCGGGCCATTTGCACCGCGATCAGCCCCGTTCCTCCCGTCGCGGTCTGAATTAATATTTTTTCGCCTTTTTTAAGTCCGGCTTTCCGGAAGGCGTCTATCATTGTCACCGCCACGGTGGGAAGAGCGCATGCTTCTTCAAAGGTCAGCCGGGCCGGTTTATGATAGACTTGATGTTCTTTACATGTGATGAGATTCGCTTGAGATCCAAATTCCTCTCCCATGCCGACAATCACTTCATCACCTGGAATGACAGATGTTACATGCCTCCCTGTCTTGATCACGACGCCGCTTGCTTCAAATCCCGGAGTGAACGGATAAGGCGGCATCGTCGGGTACAGCCCTCTGACACAAAGCAAGTCTCCGAAGTTTAAAGAAAAGGCGCGGACGGCTATTTGAACCTCGTCATCTTTTGTCTCGGGCACTTCACTGCGGGCAATCGTCAGATCTTCAATGCCGCCCGGACGGTCAATCACAACCCGGAACATTCCCGAGTCATCGGACTTTGCGAAAGAAGGCGGCATACGTTCTTGTTTCGGTTTCTGATAACCGTTTTCCTTTCTTTCCGTCTGCAGAGGTTTTTCAGCAGGCCGTTCTTCCTGAAGCGCCGGGCGGATTTTCGCTCTTTCGGTCTCCAGAGATGAGGCTATGATGGTTTCATATTCTTCCGAGATATAACCGGTCAGCAGTTTCACATGATAGTAATCAAATAAAATCGTTGTCTGCAGTGTAAGATTCAAACGCTTATTAATCTCATTAATCACATTGACGGCCAAAATGGAATCAATGCCGTATTCAGAGAAATTCAGTTCTTCCTGAATATCCTCTTCTTTCATTTTTAATACATCGGCAATACTTGTTTTGATGACTGAGCGGACATGGGAAGCGACCGATTCCCCATCAGCCTTAACAGCTTGATGCTCCTCTGGCCCGCGGCTGCGGGAAACAGGCTGTGCGGGCTTTCGGAAAACTTCGGCCGGGGCGGCGTATGGCTTTCTGCCGTCTCTGATCCCTTGCATCCGGACGAGTCCGTTACTCTCAGCTGCGATAATCTGCTGACCTAAATCATGAGCCGTTTCAGCAGGGAAACAAACCGCTCTGTATCCTTCCGAATGCAGCACACGCTCCCACGATTTTGGATATAAGCCGGGACTTCCCGGAATCCGAAGCTCAGCATCCTCATAGGACCACCAGCCGTCAAGCAGCCCGAAGGTTAAATGGGTAAAAACAGAACGATCGCTGATTTCGTTTATCAGAATCATCCCGTTGTATTTCAGGAGCGCTTTCAGCCGGCGCAGTGTCAAACCGATATTTTTTGTGGCGTGAAGCACATTGGCGGCGATGACAATATCGTAAACACCCGTTTTGATATTTTGTGATTCGCAAGGCTCCTCCGCATTAAACAAGGCCGTTGTCAAATACGGCACATCAGGTCCGTATTCCTGTTCGGCATGCATTAAAAAAGCTTTAGAAACGTCCGTATAACAATATTCCGCAATCTGTTTTGCGAATGGTTGCAGTTTTGTAAACAGCATGGCGCTCGTTCCGCCCGTCCCGGCCCCTACTTCTATCAGCCTGATGCGGGCATCGGGGTGTTCTGTAAGATAGGCTTTCAGGTAAGCGGCCGCGGAATCTGCTAACACTTCATTAAAATAATCCGCGACAGGATTATGTTTATAAACACCTTCAACGAGCCGCATTGATGAATCGGGAAATACGATATCCGTAGCCGGACGTTCCCCTTTTAAAATGGAAGGCATCGCTTTTATCGTCTCCTCAGCCAATTCAGCTTGCGCAAGCTCCCCATTGGGAAGCAGGCGTTTATGGGCATTCCACTCATTCCAGACTGTGCGGCCGTCCGGATGCTGATCCGTGAGGAGGGTGATCGTGTATCCGTCATACGCGATATATCCGTTTTCTTTTAATAGATTCAGGCTTTCTTCCAGCCATCTGCCGTATGTGCCGATCATGCCGGCGTTCCGCATGGATGCTGCAGGTGTAGTGACAGGCTCGCTGAAAAACCCGATTGACTGTAATTGGTAAAAGAGCAGTTTGCAAAGAAGGCTGTTCATATGCGCAACTCCATTTCTCGTTTTAAAGTCTCAAGCCGTTCATTCCGATCCGGATTTTGCCGCTTGACGCTTTCCATAAATGAAGGCTTCGGTCCGGATACAACCGATATTGCATCTTGATCCGTCAGTGCGGCTAAGCCGTGCGGAGCAGCTTTAATGAATGCCGCTTGGCTGAACGGCTCTGATAGTAAGACTTCCAGCGCCTCCATTGCTTCATCGGGTTCAATAGAACCGATCCCTGACGCCTCCATCCGTTTTCTGTAAGACGGGTCTGATACAACGCCCAGACTGCCCCAATATCCCCAATTCATGACTTTCACTTCACAATCAAGCAAGGAAGCGATATGGCGGGCAAAGGCGTCTTGAAATGTACACCCTGCCGCATAGTTGCTTTGCCCGGCATTTTTTGTGAAAGAATTAACGGATGAGAAAAACAGTACAAAATCAAGCGGTTCTCCCTTAAAAGCTTCGATCATTCGGACGCTCGTATTCACCTTAGCTGAAAAAGCGTTTCTGAAAGAAGCTTCATCCATATTCGCCATACTTTTGTCGGCAAGCGTTATCGCGGAATGGATGACTCCCGTTATATTGCCGTATTGCTCTCTTACGGAACGGACGGCAGCCTTAAGCGCTGCGGCATCTTGAGCATCAGCCTGTATATAATGCGGCGCGGGGCCTGATAGCGCCAGCCTGTCTATTTTGCTCTGAATCTCCTGATCCTTCGGCCGCCTGCCGATCCATATCATCCGTGCCTTATAACGGGTGATCATGTATTTGCTCCATGCTTCCCCGATGCCGCCCGCTCCGCCGATGACAGCATAAACGCCGCCTTCTCTGTACGACATACGCGGAGCGGAACTTGTCAGCACCCGGACTGTTTTTTGCTTGTGCCAAGCTCCGTTACGGTACGCGGCAGCATTTCCGTCCGGATCTGGAGGGAGGCGCCAGATGTCTTTCATTTCAGACGAATCACTGTCTTCTTCTGCATCAATCAGCCTGATGTCCCAGTTCGGATATTCTTTTGCCAATGAACCGATCAAACCGTGTACGCCTGCATGCTCAGGCTGCGGCAGATCACCCGGATACACGCACTGTGTCTGCCGGGTGACCGCCGTAAAGCTGATGTTTCGGTTTCCATATCCGAGTGACAGCAGCGCTTTGATGAAACGGAAACATTGAATCACCCCATTCTCCTGCTCATCAAGCATTTCCTGACTGACGGATGCGGGTGCGAAACGATCCGGCGCAATCCATAAGAAATGGCGGATATCTTGATACCCGGCTGTCAATTCACGTAATGTTTGCTCGCTTGAATGATCCGGCGTCTCCGCCAGATGGGCGCGGGGCCACATTTTTGCCGCAGCCTTTATGGTATTTCCCGGCTTTCCGATGATCAGCAATTGTTCCTGATCAACCGCTCGATTTTCTTCCAGGGAAAAGAAAGTTTTGTCCCAAACAGGGGCAAGCATCGCCGTCTGTACTTCCTGCCGTTTGCTTTCGGTTTGGTTTGTCTGCCGGACCGCCCGGCAGGAAAATCCTGTTAATCTCATACAAACAGCGCCGTTTTCATCACATAAATCAATATCCAGCGTCAGCGCTCCGTTATCTGACCGATCGCTCTGTTTGCGGACAAGCGCCCACATCGTTTTCTGAGTCGGCTGAAATATTTCTGCCTGCCTCAGGGAAAACGGCAGCATCGGAGTATCTCCGGCAGTATCTGAACCGGCACCCAATGACGCCTGAAACGCGGCATCTAAAAGACTCGGGTGGATGACAAACTGATCGGCGGTACTGTCTGCCGATTCCGGCAGCGACAGCCGGGCTGCAGCGCCCCTCTCTCCGATCATCAGCTGATCAATTCCTTGATGGCTCGGCCCGTATATCATACCCGCATGCCGGAAAGCCTGATAAACCTCATCAGACGTCATAACCGATTGGCTGCAGCCGGACAGCCAGCCCTCTAAGTGAACTGACGGAACCGCTGCTATCTCTCCTGATACCGCGGTGCCTTTACTGTATAAAATCCGTTCTCCCCCGGGTTCTTCCGATAGGCTGTAAATCGTAAATTCAATGTCTTCATTTTCCTTAAGGATAAGGCTGATATGGACTTCTACATCCGTCCCCTTATGAACGACAGGCCTCATCCATATGAGATCTTTCAAATACATTCCTTTACGTCCGTCCGGCACATCGTATGCGGCACGCTCAACGGCCGCCCTGGCCATTTCGATCACGGCGGCTCCCGGGAGCACCTTCTCCCCATTAACTGTGTGGTCAGTGAAAAAGAATTCCCGTCCTGTAAAAACAGAGGTGAATTTCAGCTCCCACAGATCGGATGTGTTTTCATGAAGCAGCGGATGGATCACCGTTTTGCCGTCATCCCTTTTTGAAACCGCCTCGGCTTCATCTTGAATCCAGCATCTGACCTTTGCAAACGGATAGGCGGGAAGGCTGATTCTCCGGGGTTTTTGTCCCGAATATAACAAGTTCCAGTCCACATCGACTCCCTGCACCCACATGTTCAGCAAATGACCGTACTTTCTCTTTTTCAGCCATTTGACCATGGCTTCCTGCAAATCTTCATCAGATTCAAACACAGCAACTGTCTCATGATTTCGCTTCGCCCGCCCCCTGTAAAGATGCGGTGCGTTTTCATTTTCCAAGTACGATCTGAGCTTGTCCTCCAGCTCCTTAAGGGAGTCCGCAATGAGAGCCAGCCGCTCATCCATCGCTTCCCGCCCCGCTTGTAAAGTGTATGCGACATCAAATAAGTCCGGCTTATCCGTATGCTTCTTTTGAAGAAAAGCAAGAAGGCGCTCCGCATATTCTGTCAGACGCTCCCCATTTTTCGCAGACAGCAGAATGACAGCCGGCTCTTGGCTGCTGATTGCTTGTTTTACCGGAGCCTCATATTCTTCAATAATGATATGCGCGTTAGAACCGCCCGCACCAAAGCTGCTGATCCCCGCCCTGAGCGGCTGTTCTTCTCCGTCTGCAGCAATCCGTTTCCAATCTGTTAATTCCCGGCAGACGGAAAACGGCCCTTCGTCAAATTGGATATTCGGATTTAAAACATCCGCATGCAAAGATGGGGCGATTTGTTTGTGCTTCATCTGCAGCAGCACTTTTGTGACAGCGGCGATGCCTGCTGCCGATTCCCCATGTCCGATATTTGATTTGACAGACCCGATGAGACATGTTTCAGGAACATCACCGAATGCATCGGTTAAAGCCCGGATTTCAATCGGATCGCCTAATTTTGTCCCTGTCCCGTGCGCTTCCACATAGCTGATCTGGCCCGGAGATACCCCCGCTTCCTGTAAAGCTTGAGAAATGACTTCGCTTTGCGCCTTGGGGTTCGGTACGGTGTAACCGCTCGCTCTTCCGCCGTGATTAATGGCAGCTCCTTTAATGACGCCGTAAATCCGATCTCCGTCTTGTACGGCGTCTTCTAAACGTTTAAGAAGCAGCACCCCGACTCCTTCTGCCGGAATATAGCCGTCACCCCCGGCGCCGAAACTCCCGCAGTGTCCTTTAGATGAGATGAACTGCCCCTGGCTCAGCATGAAGTACTTGTTAGGATGAACGGTGAGATTTACTCCGCCGGCAAGCGCCGCGCGAATTCGATGATCCCGCAGATCCCGGCACGCCATGTACAATGAAGTCAGAGAACCCGAACACATCGTATCGACCGAAATGCTCGGCCCTTGAAAATCACAAAAATAGGAGACACGGTTAGCAATGGATGAAATCCCGCCGGGGAGCCCGATATGCCGTCCTTTCACTCCCGCTTCAGCCGCGAATAGCGGGTATTCCTGATACATGACACCGGCATACACACCTACCTGACGACCCAGTTCAGGTGATGTCCTCGTATATCCCGCATCCTCCATCGCCATCCACGCATGCATTAAAAACAGCCGTTCCTGAGGATCAAGGTGTTCCGCTTCACGGGGGGAAATCTTAAAGAACTCAGGATCAAAATCGGCGATCCCATCAATGAATCCGCCCCATTTGCTGTAGATCGCTCCCGGCGCCGTCCGGTCCTCGGAAAAGTAATGTTCCCATTTCCAGCGGTCTTTCGGAATTTCGGTAATACAATCCTTTCCTTGTTTGAGATTTTCCCAAAACACATTGATATCTTCGGCCTGCGGATACTTGCCGGAAATTCCGACAATGGCAATATCCAGCGGGTTTCCTTTCGTTTGACGGCTTTGATTCCCGGACGGGGCAAAAGACGCATTTTCAAGCCGATTTGGCTGAAGCACTTCTTTCACAGTTGCGTTTTTCAATTCCGCCAGCTGTTCTCCGGTATGGCTGAGGACTGCGGCGTCAAATGAGAGAAATCCGTCTTTTTTATGTCTGATTGTATTCACCACATAGACGGTATCAGACATGACAGGTCCGTAAAGCGTCAGCCTCTCAATCATGAGCGGAATGTGAATCCGCTTTTTCAGCTGCAACTCTTCTTCACCGAGCGACATATAACAAGAATTCAATATAAGCGGGTCAAATGCAAAGTGATGCAGATCGCCTTTTTCTTTTTTTCCTGATAAGTCCAGCTGCAATAAAAAGGAGCTCTCACTCATTTTGTATCCCGCCGTTACCGTTTTCAGCATCGGGCCTATCGTGAAGCCGGCAACCGAATCGTACAGACGGGAAATGACATCCGGCGCCACCTTTTGTGCATGCGCCTTCATTTGTTCAACGTCATATGATTTTTTCACGGGTGCCTCTATACCTCTGCTTATTTCTCCTTCGGCACACGTCTTCCGGCTTTCTTTACCTGAAACAGAGCAGCTTGCGGTAAAGCGTTCGGCACTCTTCTCTGCTGCAAATGAAATGTCAATATGTGCGGCCTCTCCCGGCTCCAGCGTGACGGGCCCGCCCGTAAAACGTATATCTTTCAGCTCGGCGGGATACGTGACGGAATGAGACGTTCCGGATGCTTCAAGCACCAGACACGGATACACTACACCCATCAGTGCCGGTTTGCCGAAAACCAGATGATCCTGAAGGAATGCTTCATGTTCATAGAAAGTAAATGTCTGACTGCCTGATTGCGTTTCAGAAACCGGTGCTGCATTCGCAACAAGGCCGGAAGATTCATCTGTTCCTTTTGTTTTTATGTCTTCAAGCAGCTCGGATATACTGCTGCATTCAAATAAAAGAGTCGGATTCAGCCGCAGATCAAACGCCTCTTCGATGTCTTTAATAATGGCCAGAAGCTGTGACGATTCAAGACCTAATTCAAAAAACACGGTGTGCGCATCATTTCTTGTGACAGGACGGCCTACGTATGTTGAGAAAATGCGGTATAAGGTTTCCTCCATCTGCTGAATGCCTGGTATCAGCTGCCGATCTGTCCGCACCTTTTTGGCTGTCAGGCCGAGCAGTGAAGCAATATGCGCACCGCTGGGGTTGTAAAAGTCAATATCCATTTTCACCATTTCAGACGGCGTGCCGGACTTTTTTGAAATCACCGCGTAACAGCGCTCCGTAACGGTTTCAGCGGCAATAAACGAATCATAATAAATCGGTAAAAACAAACCGGCGCCTGCAGCTGTCTGCAATACGCCGGAGGCCATGGCGGCACCGTCCATCAGCGCGGGGTGAAAGAGAGCGCCGGGGAGATTTTCCTGGCATGAATCAGACTGCCGAATATCAAGGAAACATTCCTCTTCATTTGCATAGATCTCTCCCTCCGGCTTCATCAGCCCGTCATGCGACAGTCCGCGGCTTCTCGCGTCTTCGTAAACCGTATGCAAAGAGACTGATGGAAGTGCGGCTTGTTGTTTTTTCTCCCCTGCGTCAAGGCGCCTATCTGATGAGAAAACCCCTTCATGCACCTCCGCTGATAAGAAAACCGTCCCGGAATCCGCCCCGCAAATCGAGGCAGTCCAGAACTCCTTTTCTTTACTGAATATGACACTCACATCAAGCCGCTCTGACCGTTTCACTGATAAAGGATGATAAATGGTCACCCGTTTCAGACAGGTGGAACGGAATGAAAGATCAAGGCTTTGCTTTGCCAGCTGATACAGCATATCAATATAGGCCAGACCAGGCATGACAGATTCGCCGTGAACAAGATGGTTTTTCATAATGGGATGTTCTGCCGTCAGGCGCAGATTCACTGTTTTTTTCATGGTTAGTCCCCTTTTAAAAACGTCACGTTGTCACCTGCCAAAACGAGTCTGCAGGTGCAGTGCTTGTCTCTGCTTTTTTCTCATATTTCTTTAAAAGATCCGCAATGTCTGTTTTTTCATTACTTGTTTTTTCCGCTTCATTCTCCGTGCTGTTCCAGCCGCCCAAAAGGGGGTAGTGTTTTTTTCTGAATTCCGGCGGCTGAGGCGCCCGGTGATGTTCCCGCTGCCTTTCACCTCTGTATTCTTCAACGAGGATATGAGCATTTGTCCCGCCGTCAGGAAATGAACTCTGAGCTGCGACGCGGGGTTTCTTCTCTGAATGCCAATCAACGGGTTCACGATTAAAATGAATACGCGACGCTTCAAAGTCATAATGTTCAAATGGCTCACGCGCTGATAAGAAAGGCGGAATCCGCTTATGATAGACGCTCAGCACACATCGGATGAAGCCCGCAAGACCTGAAGACAGAAGCAGATGCCCTACATTCGGTTTCACCGATCCGATCCGGCAGGGCAGAAGCGTTTTCCGGTTCAGCTGATAGACATCTGAGAGCGCCTTGATTTCCACCGAATCAACGATTGGAGAACCGCCTCCGTTCACTTCTATATATCCAATGTCTTCGGGCGACTTTTCCGCCATGTCAAGCGCAGTTTGAATGGCGTCTCTCTGCGCTCTTATATTCGGTGAACCGGGACCGAGCGTCCGGCCGTCATTGTTTACCGAGACGGCTTTTATGACGCCGTAAATACGGTCTCCGTCCCGCACCGCATCGCTCAATCGTTTGATAAAAACCGCCCCCGCTCCTTCTCCGAGCACTTCTCCCGCTGATTCACGGTCGAATATATGAAACACGCCGTTCTCATTTAAAATATGGCGTGCTCCGAATAACCGGTGCGCGGACGGAGATAAGAGCAGACTCACCGAACCGACTAAGGCCGCGTCAATCCTTCCGGCCAAAAGGGCGTCTTTTGCAAAGGACAGCCCGATCAGCCCTGAGGAACATGCTGTATCCACGACAAGGCTCGGTCCTGTGACATTTAAAAATCGTGAAATGTTGGCCGCCAAATAGTTTTGCCCCGCCCCCAAAATCGGGTTAGGCGCCTGCAGGATATGTTCCATACCGGCTGAAGGCTGCGCCCTGCCGCCGATGTACACGCCGACTTTCCGGCCCGATAAATCCTTTTGGCCGTACCCGGCATCATAAACGGAATGAACCGCTTCTTCTAATATGATCCGCGCCTGCGGGTCCATAATTGCCGCGTCTTTTTCAGAGATGCCGAAAAATCCCGCATCAAACATGTCGATATCATCAATCCACCCCGCATAATCCTTTGCATTTGCTGTTGCATGCCAGCGCGATGCGGGGACAGGCCGAATGGCAGTGTTTCCTTTCATCAGCAGCTCCCAAAAAGCATCCGTTCCGCCCGCCCCCGGAAAACGGCAGGACATGCCGACGACGGCAATATCGTCTTCGGTATCCGCTTTCGGCTTCATGAATGTTCTCTCTTCAGCGGCGGCGGTTAAATCAGGCTGGACGTCCCTGTCTTGAACGAAACCATTTTCTTTTGTCACAAAATCGGCTTCATGATGCGCTGCGAAATAGTCAACCATTTCTGTAATCGTTTGATATTGAAGCATTAAGGACGGTGTTAACTTTATGCTGATCCGTTTTTGCAATGATTGAACCAATTCCGCAAAGAGTATTGAGTCAATCCCATATTCATCAAACGGCATATCATCTTTTATCTGCTCATCCGTCATTTTCAGTTCTTCACTGAAGACGGTGCGCACCCATTGACGAATCATATCCTTCACCTTTTGGTCACCGGCAGTGCTTTTTTTCACGGGAGCTTCAGATTTCTTCACCTTCAGAAGATCACCAAAATCAGCCTCACTGTCTTCTGGAACACAAGGAATTCCGCAGCTTTGTCCGTTTAAAATGATGTAATCTAAAAACTTCAGTCCGTCTTTGGCAGACAGCCTGGAAAGTCCTGATTTTTGATAAGCAGGTGTTTCCGGCAGGCCTTCAGCCATGCCGGTTTCTTTCCAGACGGGCCATTGAACGGCTTTAACAAACACGTTCCCTTTACCTGCTTGATGATTTGCAAAAGAGTCCATAAACGAATTAGCCATCGCGTAGTCACTTTGCCCCGCAGCAAGCGAAGGGATCAGACCCGAAACGGATGAGAACAAAATAAAAAACGACAGCGGCTCATTCTGAACAGCTTCATAGAGACAGCTAAGCCCTGTTACTTTCGGCGTGCAAACGCTTTTGATTTCAGTTTCGGTTTTGTTATAAAAAGCGGGGTGTTCTCCCATTGCACCCGCGCAATGAAAAACGCCGGTAATCGATCCCATCGTGCCGCGGATGCTGTCCATCATGTTCCGGAGCCCCTTTTGATCCGTAAGAGAAACGCTGTAATAGCGGATCTCCGCGCCCCGCTCGGCTAACCTCTGCATCCGCTCGGCTTTTTCCGGGAGAATGCCGTCCTTTTTCATGTCTGCCCACTCTGAGGAATCGGGAAGCGGCTCCCGCCCCATGATGACCAGTTTCCTGCATCCGCGTGAAACGGCATGCTCCGCCGCAATTGCGCCGATCCCGCGCGATCCGCCCGTTATTAACAGCACATCATCAGACGAATAGGAAAGCTCAGGCGCCGCCGAAACATTCACACCCTGCTTCAGAAACGGCACATAACGGCGATTCAGCCTGTAGCAGCATTCACTGACGCTTTTGGCCCGCGGCTGTAAAAATTCAGTCTCAATCTGTCTGCTTAATTCTTCTGTATGCTCAATCTCACAATCGCTATCTATCGTAACAGAATGAATGTTAGCATACTCAGCGCCCAGCATCCGGTACAGCCCCGCCGTTTTCGCCCCTTGCATCAGAGGTTTACTTTCCTTGAAAGGCTGAAGGCGGTGTGTCACTTGGCTGAACACAGCGCCGCTATGACGGAATGATTCAAGAGCCTGCTGTAAAAAGGCAAGCTTTCCGTGTTCTATCTCTTCCTGCCGTTCATATTCCGCGTCATATGCGGTTATGTCGACGACCCCGAGTATCTGTTTGTTTTGAAGAGACTCCCGCACTCTGCCGTAAAGGTTTCGCCCCGATGCGGCGGCGTAATAATCGGCGCCGTCTTTTGCCTGATGGATGAAGCAGATCGTTTCAATATGGCCGTTTCCTTTAAAAAGAGCATCGGCCAATCGGCTTGTCTTATCAGTTGCAAGTATCATTACTGTTCCTGGTAATGCTTCAGATTCCGCCGGATCTTGCTGCTTCCAGTCTTTTTGAAGAATGATCTTTTGGTTTTCCGCCGGTTCGTCTGTCTGTTTCCGGATATCCGCGGGCACAGGCACCCAATACCGCTCCTTCGCGAACGGATATACAGGAAGGCTGACCCGTTTCGGCTTCTCTCCTTCGTATAACAGGCTCCAGTCAACGGCGGCTCCTTTTGCCCACTCAGTGAGCAATCTGGAATATTGCTTGTTTTTCAGCAGCCCGGCCATTCCACTTGATGAAATATCATCTTGAGCACGTCCGCGGAAACATCCTTCAATTTCTGTTTTCCGTTCAAGCACATCCTTCAGTTTCGCTTGCAGGCCGCAAACGGATGTAACGATCAATGCCAGCCGTTCAGGCATCGCTTCTCTGCCAGCTTGAAGCGTGTAGGCTAGGTCTTTAAGGTTGACTTCTTTTTCCCGTAAAAAGCGGTCATACCGTTTGACATATTCTAATAGGCGTTCTTCATTTTTTGCCGAAAGCAGAAACAGAACCGGCTCGTCTTCCCGTATATTTACCGATTTCTTTTCAGCCTGCGGCGGCAGATATTCTTCTATGACAAAATGGGCATTGCTCCCGCTGGCGCCAAAAGAACTTAAACCCGCTCTTCTCGGCTGGTCAGAATGTGACGGCCGTTCCCATTCTTCCAGCCGGTCCGCCACATAAAACGGCGTGTCCGGAAACGGAATATGGGGATTCAGCGTGTCCGTGTGCAATGACGGAAAGATTTCTCCATGCTTCAGCTGCAAAAGCACCTTTGTTAATCCGGCGATCCCGGCGGCTCCTTCTAAATGGCCGATATTTGATTTGGCAGAGCCGATGGCGCAAAACCGCTTCTTGTTTGTCCATTTGCGGAATGCGCGGCTCAGCCCTTCAATTTCAATCGGATCACCCAGAGACGTGCCTGTTCCGTGGGCTTCAATATAGCTCAGTGTCTCCGGATCAATGCCGGCACTCTGAAAAGAATCTGTAATGACTTCCGCCTGTGATGCCGGATCAGGCACGGTCAAACCGGATGTTTTTCCGACATGGTTTAAAGCGGAGCCTTTTATGACGCCATATATCGGACAGCCCATTCTTTCCGCTCCTTGAACGGTTGTCAGTAACACCGCGCCGACGCCTTCTCCCGGCACATAACCGTCACCGCCCTCGGCGAAACTTTTGCAGACGCCTTCTGAAGACAGAAATCCGGCATTCGCCAAAAACGCATATTTATGCGGGTGTGTGACCGCATTCACACCGCCGGCAAGGGCAAATTCGCACTCCCCCCTTTTTATGCTTTCACATGCCAAATGTATGGATGTGAGCGAAGAAGAGCACATCGTATCAACAGCCATTGACGGCCCTGTAAAGTTCAGGCAGTGAGACACGATATTCGGAACAGAAGCAGGCGTCACGCCCATAGACAGCGGTGTGCCCCGCTGTGTAATTTCAGCGCCGAACAGCTCATAATGGCTCCAAAACACACCTGCGAATACCCCGACGCGTTTTCTCTTTTGTGAAGATGGCCCGCGCGCCGTTCTGTCCTGATAAAAACCGGCATCTTCACAAGCTTCCCAAGCCGTCTCTAAAAACAGCCGCGCCTGCGGGTCCATCATTTCAGCCTGGCGCGGAGTCAGATTGAAAAACAGCGGATCAAAGCTGTCTATGCGATCTAAAAATCCTCCGTAACGGTAGAACTGATCTGCTTCATATGAGAAAGGATAACCTTTCCATCTGTCCTTCGGCATTGTTGTGATGCAGTCTTTACCTGAGCGCAGATTTTGGTAAAATTCGTTGATGCTTCCCGCCTGCGGATATCTTCCCGCCAATCCGATTACCGCAATATCGTGCTCTTCTATGTGTCTCCCTTGTTTTCGGCTCCTTCTCTTGACAGCTGCATGGGATAATGAAGAGCGGTTTTTGTCTGCCATCGGAACCAATCGGGACATGCTTTCAGTTACAGCCGGCTCCTTCCCGTATAAAATAACGGATTGCAGCTTGCCGAGTCGCAGCATATATTCAAGTGAAGCCATCCCTTCCCCGGCCGGAAGCGGGCTGGTGCCGGTTGCATCATTCATGATCTCTTTCATCAAGCTGTCAACCTGCATGCCGCCATCTTCCCAAAGCGGCCAGTTGATCGTCATAGAAGCCCCGGTCCGTTCGCCTTTTTCCGCTTTGCAATCGCGATATTTCATATATTCATCCATAAAAGCGTTCGCTGCGGCATAATCTGTCTGGCCCGCATTTCCGGCCAACGCCGAGAATGAAGAAAATACGGCGAAAAATTCAAGCGGTTCATGCCGTGAAGCTTCGTCCGTATGAATCAGGCCGCTGATTTTCGGCAGGAACACCTGCTTCAAGTCAGAACTGTCTTTTTGGATGATAAATTGATCTTTTAAAACACCGGCGCAATGAAAAATGCCCGTCAGCCGGCCGAAGGTTTCTGTAATCTGAGCAAATGCCCGCTCTGTTTCGGCTTTATTGCCGATGTCCGCTTGAACGTAAAGAACTTCTGCGCCCAATGCTTTCAGTCTGCTGATCTTCTCAGACTGTTCCGGCGAACGGCCGATGAGTGCGAGCTTCACTTTTTCTTTTTCTGCAAGGTGACAAGCAAGCAGAAATCCAAGACCGCCGAGGCCTCCTGTAATGACATATACGCCGTTTTGTTTCCAAGGAGACTGTGTCTGCCCGTCCAGTTTCTCAATACGTTCGAACAATCTGATCTGCCGCATATTGTCTTTATACCGAATGTCTGTGCAGCCTGCATAAGAGCAGTCTGCTTCTGTTCTAATGATTGCGGCCGTCTCACTTGGCAATCTCTCATTCTTGTCACAGAAGGTGATCACCTGAGTGCGAAGATCCGGATTTTCCAGATGTGCCGTTTTCAGCATAGCCCCGAGAGCGGAAGACAATGCCGCTCCATTCTCAACGGCGCATACAAGCTGAATCAATGTATGTTCTTTCGGATGGTCTGTCAGTTCCCGTTTGAGCATACGAAATATGCGCTCGGCATCTGCTTCAAACTGCTCATCTGCATCCTCATGCTCCCTTTTCAGTTCTATCACTTCCGCTTCCGGGCAATATGTGCCGAGTTCACCGGTGAGACGGGGTCCTGCATCGGCAGCGATAATGAGATGACGGGTGTGTTTTTGCCCGTTCTGCACCGCCGTTTCCAGCGGCTGATCTTTCCAGGCGGGTTCAAAAAACAGAACCTCATCAGCGATGTCAGCATCTGATGTATGCCGTTCTTCGGCCGAATCTTTCAGCACACAGCCCGCTTCATTGATAAGGTAATCCGCAAGGCGGCGGACAGATGAATATTCAAAAAGCAGTGTCGGATAAAACTGCTGCTGAAAAGTCTGCTCTAATATCTTTACAAGCTTCAGCAAATGCGCCGAGTCAAGCCCCATATCATAAAAGCCTTTCCGCACATCAATATCCTGTGCCGGACGATTGATCAGCCTGGCGATTTCCGACTTTATGTAAGTCACCATGTTTTGTTCCGGCGTTTGCTGTTCAGGCACGTCTTCTGCGGCCACAGGACTTTCGGGCTCTCCACGGCCGCTTCTGTTCTGCTGAGGCGGCTTCTCTTTGTCTATCAGATGGGTAATCATATTCGCTTGTCTGACCCTTTTTACTGTCAGTTTCTCACATTCGGCCAATACGTTCCCTGCCCTGTCGTAAATCGTGAAGTCGGCCGAATAAACATCAGGTTCGCTGTCTGATACGCCGCTTCCAGTGCGGCTGTTTTTCGCAGAATAAGTGTAAATCGTTTTCGGAAACGGCTGATACATGCAAAAACGATTGATCATAAAAGGAATATAAGGTGTGTCATTTTGCTTTTGGGCCGACAATGCAAAGGAAGAGCCGGCAAGGGTGGACGCATCTAAAAAAGCCGGATGCGCCTTAAATTTCTCCCGGAACCCTTCAGCCAAATCACTCAGAGTGAGCTCCATTAATTCTTCTTTATCCTGAAGCTGATAAACGGCCCCTTCATTTTTCATAAACTCGCCATGTTCAATATGGCTTCTTCTTGCAATTCCGTAAATGTCATGCATGTCCCATTTTCGGCTTGCGTTTTTCATGAACGCTTCAATATTCAGTTCTTTTGCCCGGGGCGTGTCTTCTTGCAAATAAAGCTGGCATTCCATATTCTCATCCCGGTTTCCGCCAAGCGGTGTGCCGTTTTTTGCTTTTTCGCTCGTGATCTCAACTTTCCAGCTGTCACGCGCCGGCGTAAAGGTGACATACAGGTGTTTATCAAACTCTTCAGATGTTACAACAGGCTGCTTAAAAATAATCTGTCTTAATTCTATAGGCCGTTCACCGAGGTACCCGGCGGCGAGCCGATACAGCATATCTATTAAAGTCACGCCCGGGAGGACGCGGATTTGATGAACGCGATGATCCCGGACGATATAATTCGTATGGCTGATTTTCTGCAGGAACGTTTTGACTTGATCGGTGGCAACTGCCAATCTATCACACCTCGCTTATTTCAAACATTGCTTCTGTGCCCGCCTCATTTTCTTCCGCTTCGGGCAACTGTGCTTTTTCAGGCCAATACCGCTGTTTTCGGTATACTGTCTGGACGCCTTTCGGTTCCATGGTCGCTTTTCGCTCTTTCGGAATTCCTTCGTTGCTGACAATGATATGGGCGTTATTCCCGCCCAAACCGAACGCGCTGACCCCGGCCCTGAGTATCTCTTTTTTTCCGTCCCACCGCTTCAGCTCAAGCACAGGATAAAGCGGCGAATCATTAAATTGAAAGCGGGGGTTCGGTTTATGGCAATGCAAAGTCGGCGGCAATTCTTCATTGGCAATCGCCAGCAAAACTTTGATGATTCCCGCCGCGCCCGCCGCACTCAGCAAGTGGCCGATATTGCTTTTGACGCTTCCTACACCGCAAAATTGTTTTTCATCGGAATAAGCAGACAAGACATTGGTTAATCCCTTTAATTCAATCGGGTCGCCGATCAATGTACCGGTTCCGTGCGTCTCTACGTATGTCATGGTGTCCGGCTCGATTTCCGCTGATTGAACCGCCTGCTCAATCAAGTCCTGTTGCGCCCGGGGATTCGGCGTCGTCACGCCCATTGTGCTGCCGTCATTATTTATCGCAGAGCCGTCAATAACGCCGTATATTTTATCTTCGTCTTCTATCGCTTTTTCGAGCGGCTTCAGCATCAGCACACCGCAGCCCTCTCCGATTCCTGTTCCGTCCGCATCGGCATCGAAAGATTTTGAACGGCCGTTTGGCGATAAGATTCTCGCCGCGCTCATTGTGAGAAAAGGTTTTTCATCAAGCAAAATGTCAACCCCGCCCGCAAAGGCCGCTTCCGCTTCTCCATTTTGAATAGCCTGCACGGCCAAATGAATTGCCGTTAGCGAACTGGAGCAGGCCGTATCTACGACCAGGTTGGGCCCTGTAAAGTTATAAATGTGCGCCATATGTGCGGTAATAAAATTTTGTCCCGCGCCAATAATCGCGTCTTTTTGCAAATATTGAAATTTCTGATGAAACGCACCTGCCCTTGCACCGGCAAAAACGCCGATACGGCGGCCCCACAGATCCTCTTTTTGATAACCGGCATCGGCCAAAGCTTCCGCGCTCACTTCGAGCCACTGCCTTTGCAGCGGGTCTATCATCGGTGCCAGCGTTTCTGAAATATTAAAATACTCCGGGTCAAATTGATCAATATCGTGAATAAAACCGCCCCATTTACTGATGCTTTTTCCCTCTTGATATTCACCCGGCTGATAGTGTTCCCCGGCGTTCCATCTGTCCGGCGGAACTTCAGTGACGGCATCCGTTCCGCTGCGGAGATTCTTCCAAAATTCTTTTATATCCCCCGCTTTCGGAAAATGACAGGCCATGCCGATGATCGCAACCTTTCCCCGTTTCTCAGGCTTATCTGCCGTTTTTTTGCTCCGTTTCGGCGTCTTCTGCAAAGGGAACTTCTCCGCGGGAACCGCTGCATCTGCCGAAAAAGCTTCCGGACAATGTGCGGCTAAATAATCCGCGAGCTGTTCTATGGTAGGGTGTTCCAGAAGGACAGTCGGATCAATTGAAACGGACGGCAGTTTTTGATCAATCTTTGTCAGCACTTGTGCCAGAAAGATAGAATCCATTCCGTATTCCTGAAAAGGCACATCGATATCCATATGCGTTTCATCGATACTCAGCTCTTTTGCCAAAAGCGACCTCAGCCAAGATTGAATATCAATCCGGTTATGGTCCCGTTTTTTTGTTTCAGGAGGTTTGGAAGCTGTTCTCATTTCTTTATGGGCGGCTGGCTTGGCGTTTTCCAGCGCTTTGATGTCCCAATCATGTTTCACTTGTGCCGGCAGCACGACAGCTCCGGGTCTTTCTCTTAAAATGTAATCAAGCATCTTGAGACCTTCCGCGTCAGAATGCCGCAGCAATCCCGTTTGCTGATATATCCCGCTTTTTGTATCCCTGCTCATGCCCGTCTCATCCCATGCCGGCCATTGTATGCTGATGATGCCGCTCTCATTGTTTTCTGCAAAATAGTCCATATAAGAATTTGCCATCGCATAATCGCTCTGACCCGCCGCAAGAATCGGGACGGCTGCCGAGACAGATGAAAACAGGACGAAAAATGCCGGCGCATCATCCTTTACACTCTCATACAGACTGTGAAGGCCGTCTGCTTTCGGGGCGAGCACCCGGGCAATACTGTCTTTGGATTTGCGGAGAAAAGCAGGATTTTCACGGTCCGCAATTCCCGCGCAATGCAGAATGCCTCCGACAGGTCCGAGCGTTGAGGTTACCTCTTTTATAAGCCGTCCGACTGCCTGCTTATCCGTCAGATCAACTGCTGAGACGCACACTTCTACGCCTTGTGATTCCAGCTGCCGGATAAGCTGTATTTTTTCCGAAACGACAGGGTCTGTCTGCTCAAGATCCCACTCGGTTTTCGGCGGCAGCTCCTTTCTGCCTGTCAAAAGCAGTTTCTTCACACCGTATGCGGAAACGAAGTGCTTGGCGCATAAAGCGCCGAGTCCGCGCGTTCCTCCGGTTATCATCAGGACGGCGTCTTTTGGAAACACAGTCCGGTCTGTTTGCACGGCTTCTGGTTCAATCTGATCAGTCTGCCGAAGAACATAGCTGAAGCGCATGCCGTCCCTGCAGCAAACAGCAGATTCCGTTAAGTCTGATTCAATTTCTTGTTTAATAAAAGCGGCTGTCTGCTCCAGCGGCTCTTCAGGATCAATATCGGCGTGACAGGTGAGAATATGGCTGTATTCATGCCGCAGCATGCGATAAAGCCCCGCTTTTTCAATACCATGCATAGCGGCCGCCTTATTTTTGAAGGATTCAAGCCCTTTTGTAAGATAAAGCATTTTCATGTTTTCTTGTCCGCGGCCGTATTCAATCAGCTGCTGCAGCGATGCCACCCAGCTGATGTCCTGCCGCTTTTGTCGGGAGCCGCAGCCGGTGAAGTCAATAAACCCCGAATAGATGGCCGCATTCGGATCCTGTAAGAAAGAGATGAGCTGATTTTCCTGCACAATGTCAGCATCATTCAGCTGTTTTTTCACCTCGGCGGCAAGGTCTTTTGTATCCTCGGAGACGATGAGCGCTATTTTGCTGTTGAACGGCTCGGATGAAGACACTGCCTCGCACGGTTTCCATGTTTTTTGCAATAATAATGTTTTTTGATTCGAAAGCGGCAGCTGCTCCCGTTTCGGCACCCAATAGCGGTCTGCTCTGAACGGATAGGAGGGCAGGCTGATGCGGCGCGGCTTACTGTCCGTATACAGCTGCTCCCAATCCGTGTCAAATCCGTTTGCCCAGAGCCGCAGCACTTTCCTGTATTTCTTTTTCTCAAGCCAGGCGCTGACGAGGTCAGCAGCGTCTTCATCGTCTGAGAACATGGAGATCGTGTTATTCTCGCGTTTTTTACGGCCGCTGATGATATCTTCGCTGTTTTTTCCCAACAGAAACGCGTTCAGTTTTTCAGTCAGTTCCTCTGCGGAGCCTGCGATGATTCCCAGCCTCGCTTCCATCGCATCCCGTCCGGTCTGCAGTGTGTATGCGGCATCTGCAAGATCGATATGGCGGGATGATCCGTTTTGGATAAAATCGCGAAGGAGACGCGCTCTTTCTTTCAGCCGCTCTTCATTTTTAGCCGACAAAACAAAAAGAGATGACGCTTTCTCAGGGGTTTCCTGCTGTTCCGTCTCACTTTTGCCCATGTATTCTTCAATAACGATATGCGCATTGACACCTCCGAAACCGAATGAGCTTACACCCGCCCGGCGGGGCAGGACCCGGCCGTTTTCATCACGCAGCGCTTCCCACTCCTTTGTTTCTGTCACAATGTAAAACGGGCTGTCCTTCAATTTGATATGGGGATTGATGTTCTCGCAATACAGACTTTTGGCGAGCGTCCGATGTTTCAGCTGCATCAATACTTTGATAACGCCCGCAATACCTGCTGCGAGCTCCAAATGTCCGATATTTGTCTTCACTGAGCCTATCCCGCAATATCCGCCCGGAGCCCCGTCTGTTTGGAAAGCTTTTTTCAATGCATTGATTTCAATCGGATCGCCGAGTGCCGTCCCTGTTCCGTGCGCTTCTATATAAGTGATGGTTGACGGGTGAATACCGGCTTTTTGATAAGCGCTTTTCAGCACATCCGTCTGAGCCTGCGGATTCGGCGCGGTAAGTGACGCTGAGCGTCCGCCGTGATTTTCCGCTGTACCGCGGATGAGGCCGTAGATGTGATCCCTGTCACGCTCAGCCTCTGAAAGCTTTTTCAAGACAATCATGCCGGCACCTTCTCCTCTGACATAACCGTCAGCCTGATCGGAAAATGTTTTGCAGCGCCCGTCTTCACTGAGCATGCCTGCTTTTTGAAAACCGATATGCCCTTCAGGCGTGACGATCGTGTTGACGCCCCCTGCGACCGCCATATCACAATCTCCCGTTTCAATGGCTTTTACCGCGCGGTGAATGGCGACTAAAGAGCTTGAACAAGCGGTTTCTACCGGCTCGCTCGGCCCGTGGATATCAAGAAAATAACTCATCCGGTTCGGCCCGACGGACGGCACGATTCCGGTCATCGTATACCCCTCGACAGGAAGACCCGCCTTATTGATTAAGGTTTGATATCCGCTTCCCAATGTGCCGGTGAAAATGCCGGTTTTTGTTCCGGCAATCCGTTTTGCTGAGTACCCCGCGTCTTCAATGGCTTTCCACACATACATCATTAATAGACGCTGCTGAGGATCCATCATTTCAGCTTCTTTCGGAGATATCCCGAAAAACAGCGGGTCAAACCCGGCGATTCCATCTATAAAACCGCCCCATTTAATTGACGTTTTATTTGCATCCGCTGCCGGATCGCCGTAATATTCGCGCCAATCCCAGCGATCTCGGGGAATTTCTGTGATGCAATGCTCCCCTTTTTGTAAACGTGTCCAGAATTCATCTATGTCTTTCGCCTGCGGAAAAATACCGCTGATTCCGATAATGGCTATCGGTTCGGTTTTTTCTTCTGATTTTCCTTTTACGGATACGGGCGTTTCCCGCTTGACATGAACGGCCGCCGGAGTTTCAGCTTTTCTTTTCCCGGCTTTTGGAGCGGTTTTTAAACTCTCTCTTTCTAAGCCGCTGAATGCTTCTTTCCATTCAGATATCAAATGGCCGCTCAGTTTGCGCAATGTCGGAAATTCAAAGAAGATAGTCGGGCTGAGCTCAAGCTGATAAGACCGATTTAATAGATTTGTAAATTCAGTGAAAATGATCGAATCAAATCCGTATTCCGTCAGTTCGCTGTCAGCCTCAATATCTTTCATGCTTACCTTTAAAAGATCTGATACATGCCGCTTTAGTTTCTCTTGAACCCGATCTTTCAGATCTCTTGCATCTGTCTCTGCAGGAGCTTTTCCGGCGGCGCTTTGTTCTTCGCCCAGATCGAAAATATGGCTGCGGATCCGTTTTTCGTCGCCTTCTGCCACCATGACCTGGTGTTCTCCGGAGGCAAAAGCGGCGTACAGCGCCTGGATGCCTGAGGCCGATCGCATGGCTTTCATTCCGGTCTGTTCATACATCAGTCGTTCGGTCTCTTTGTCCACACGCATACCGCCCTCTTCCCAAAGCGGCCAGTTGACGGACAGGGTCTGCCCGCTCCGCTCGTTGTCCCGCACGAGACGGTTCCGGCGGGCTGCATAAACATCCAAAAATGCGTTGGCTGCCGCATAACCGGCCTGCCCCGGATTTCCCATGCCTCCCGCCAAGGAAGAAAACAGAATGAAAAAGTCCAGCCGCACATCTTTCGCTGCTTCATCAAGATTGATAAGCCCTTTCACTTTCGGCGCCATGACGGCCTTCCGTTCGTTTTCTGTCTGGTTCAGAATGTAGTTGTCAGCGATCACGCCTGCGCCGTGAATGATCCCGTCGAGTGTTCCGTGCTCCTCCTGTATGCCGCGGACGAGGGCGATGACCGCCGCCCTGTCTGTCACGTCAACCGGTTGATAAAATACGCGGGCACCCGACGCTTCCAAGCGCCGTAAGCGGGCGGAGCGCTCTTCATCAAGCACTTCTGCCCTCCCCGTTAAAACGAGGACGGCGTTTTTGACGCGGGAGGCTATTTCTTCAGCGAAAATCAGGCCGATGCCGCCCGCTCCCCCGGTGAGGAGGTAGACCCCTTCGTCTTTCCACGGAACGGCGCCGCTTTGAGGCGCCGGCAGATGACGCCAGTTTCTGACGAGACGTTTGCCGTCTTCATAACGGATTTCCGCTTGTTCAGGATGCGCCCGGTTTTCTTTCAGCTTGGCAAGAAGCGCTGATGCTGACTCGTCCGGATCGGCTTGGATGACTTGGCCGTACAGCTTCGGATGTTCAAGGTGAGCCGTTTTCAGAAAAGCGGCCAGCCCCGCCAATACATTGTCTTCCCCCCTGTCGGGGACAAGAAGCTGGATCAGCGTTTTTTTCTTCTGTTTTTCTTTGATAAGACGCGTGACGATCGCTGACAGCGCCGCCGCGCAGGCGTCATAACGGTCTTCAATCGGACCTTCGCCGTCAGCCGCACATACGGCGCCGCTTATGTCCTCAGCGTTCATTCCGCCATACAGCGTCACGTATCTGAAAGACTCTTCTTGTCCGCCGCCTTCACCCGGCGGTGATTCCTGCCACTTTGGCTGAAGCAAGAGCGGTTTTCCCTCCGTTTCCTCTTCCAGAAAACGGGCGGTGAGCCCCGTCAATCGGACACATACCGCACCGTTTTCATCACACAGCTCAATATGATAGGCGCCGTCCGCTGAGGAAAGCACCGCCCACATCGTCTCACGGCACGCAGAAAACACCTGCATATCCTGGAGGGCAAACGGCAGAAACGGCCGTCCGGACGCGGAACCGTCTGAGAGCACGAGGCCGATAGAAGCCTGAAGGGCGGCGTCCAGCATGCTCGGATGCAGGATGAACGGCTCCTTTTCCTCGCGGGCGGACGGCGGGAGAATGAGCTTTGCGAGCACTTCTCCGCTTCCGGCATAGACGGCGTCAAGCGCCTGATGAGACGGTCCGTAGGTGATGCCGAGGCTGTCGAACGCTTCATAGCACTCAGCCTTTGACATGCGCCGACCGCCGCAGCGCGCCTGAACCGCTTCCACATCGAGTACAGGAGCACGCTCCGTCTCTTCGAGCACGGCCTTTCCCTGGAAAAAGACAAGCGGCTCTTCCCCTTCGGCATACGCTTCAAAAGCGATGTCTCCGTTTTCTTCCGGCTGAAGCTTTACATGAAGCGCCACTCCTTCAGAAAGCGCCGTCACCGGCCGGAGCCAAACGATCTGTTTGAGCCGGACACCCGTTTTCCCGCCGGGCAAGTCTTCAGCAGCCAGCGTAACGGCGGCCCGGGCCATTTCTAAAGCAGCCGCGCCCGGAAGCACCGGTTTTCCATTGACGATATGATCCGCAAAAAACGGTTCATGCCCTGAAAAAACAGAAGTAAAACGCTGGGCGGTAAAGGTCGATGTATTCGCGTGGAGCAGCGGGTGAAGCTTTTCACGTTCAGCTGAATTCCGGCTTCCAAGCTCTCTCTGAAGACGATCGGATGCCCAATACGTCTGCCTGGCAAACGGGTAGCCCGGCAGATTGCCGATTCGCGGCAAAGGTCCGCCATAAAGCAAGTCCCCTTCGATTTCATAACCTTGACAATAAAAATCTGCCAGCACGCATAACAGCTCCTGATACTTTCTATGGTCAGAATATGAGGCGCTGCACTTGCCGAGCACTTCTATTATGTGCTCCTGAATATGCTGACGGCCTGCAAAGTGCTGCGGTACTTTTCCCGAAAACACATAAGGATGATGTTCATTAAGCTTTGCCTGCTTCCATACATACACTGCGTCATCAGCATCTTGCACTACGATGGCGGCGCGATGGTTAAAGTGATGCCGTCCTTTTAACAACGTATAGCTGAGCTGGGCCAGATCATTTTCTTTCAGCCCGCCATTTTCCGCCCAAGTGATCATATCTTCGATTTTTTCCTGAAGGGCCTCCTTTGTTTTTGCTGATAAAGTCAATAAATATGCAGGGGCATCCGGATGAGGTGAAGCGCTGCGCTTATAGCTTTCCATAACGACATGGGCATTTGTTCCGCTCATCCCGAATGCGCTGACTGCCCCCATTCGGTTTTTACCCGGCAGAGAAGGCCACGCTTTACCCGTTTTATTCACATAAAAAGGACTCTTCTCCCAGTTGATATAGCGGTTTTCCCCGCTGCAATGCAGACTGGCGGGAATCATTTCACGGGAGAACGCCTGTAAAAGACTGATCAGACTGACAATGCCTGATGCGGCAAACGTGTGGCCGATATTGGTTTTAATTGATGTGAGCGCGCAAAATGCTTCTTCGTTTGTATAGGCAGAAAATGCATCATAAAGCGCGTTAATTTCCACCGGATCACCGAGTTTTGTACCTGTGCCGTGTGTGACGATATATTCGATATCTTCAGGGTTGATACGGCCCCGGCCATAAACGGAAGTAAGCAGCCGGGTCTGCGCGACGCCGCTCGGAGCGGTAATTCCGTTTGTTTTCCCATCATAATTGATGCCGCTCGCCCGAATCACCCCGTAAATCGGATCACCATCCGCTTCCGCCTCTCTCAGCGGCTTCAGAACAACCGCCGCGGCCGCTTCCCCCGGAACCATGCCGTCAGCCCTTTTATCAAACGCGAAGCATTTCCCGTTTTCCGACAGCATTCCCGCTTTATCTATCGTTTCAAAAAAGTCCGGGGTATTCATGATATTCACCCCGGCCGCAACAGCTGTTGTGCACTCTTTATTCTGCAGGCTTAATACCGCCTGATGGACAGAAACGAGTCCCGAAGAACATGCTGTATTTATCGCCATCACAGGACCTGATAAATTCAAGTGATAAGCCAGCCGCGCCGCCAAAATACCGTTATGATGAGACGTGACATTGCCTTTGTCCCGTGTTAAAAGGTGATAATCTCCTTCTTCCGCCCCCACAAACATACCGATCGTCTGCTGCCTGATGTGACCGGCGCCGTAGCCGGCGTCCTCAAGGGCCCTCCACGCTTCCTGAAGAAGCAGCCGCTGTTTCGGATCCATCGTTTCAGCTTCCCTCGGCGATATTTCAAAAAATAAAGGGTCGAATTCGTCCGCCCCCGGTAAAGCGCCGAGTTTCCATTTTGAACTTGTGAAGCCTTTTTTTGCGACCGGTGCGACAACGTCCTTTTCCTGAAACAGAATGTCCCACAGCTCGTCCGCCGTGCGCGCCTGAGGAAATCGGCCGCTCATGCCAATAATGGCAATGGAATCAGCTGCCTGACTGCCCTCGGTTCCGGCGTTCAGCTTATTTCTTCCCCTCTGCTTCTTTCGCTTTTCCGTTCCTGCCTTTTCAAAGACAGATTGATCTGCGGATTCAAGTTTCTTTTCTTCATAGACATGCTCCATGACGGACTTGTGTTCCGTCAGAAAATAGCGGACGACCTTCTCCAGTGTGGAATGTCCGAAAAACAGGGCCGGTGTCACTTCAATTCCGTAATGAGCGGACAAAGAAGAGGCGAATTCCGCCAAACTGATAGAATCAAAGCCGAAATCAGCCAGATTGTCAGCGTCCGTCAGTCTGTTCTTGTCTATTTTCAAAAGCCCCGCCGCCAGTTCTTTCACATCCCAGCTTACGCATTCTTCCAGTGTAAAGCCTTTCATTTCACTCCGCCTTCCTGAAAACGGGACGTTCCTGTTTACAGAACCCGAAATCGGCCGTTCGCCTTGATCTATCTGCAGGAAGCGTTTGGCCCTCGACGGAAAACCGGCCAGGACGAGATACTGGCTGGACGGCTGGACTAATAATGTCTCAAAAGCTTCGAGTCCTTCCTCTGTGTATAAATAACGCTGTCCGCTTGATTTTAAATACATATCGGTGCTTTCTGCCGTGCCGACATGCATCCCCCCTTCTTTCCAAAGCGGCCAATTGATTGCAAGTGACTTGCCGCTTCTGAGTCCGAGGCTCACAAGTTTATCCCGGTGACGGACAAAAGCCATTTGGAAGCGGTTCCCCATCGCATAGTCACAAGAACCGAAGTCTCCTAAAATCGCTGAAGAAGAAGAGAAACAACAGAAGAAGTCAAGCGGCTCCCGTGACAGAACCTGATCTAACACTGCGGTGCCGTCCGCTTTTGGCGATAAGACTTGCTGAAAGGTTTGCAGATCTTTCTCCAGAATGCTTTCAGTGCCTTGAAGACCTGCAGCGTGAATGACACCGTGAATCGGCCCGCATCCTTTCTCTTTCGCTTCTTGCAAACCTTTCTCCATCTGAGCCTGATCTGCGGCATCCGCCTGCACGTAAAACACCTTGGCGCCTGATTCTTCCAATCTCTTTATCTTGTTCAGCACCGGGCCGCCTGCCGCTGATCTCCCCGTCAAAATGAGCGTAACCGGTCCTTTTCCAGCGAAATATCCGGCAAATAACAAGCCTAATCCTCCGCATCCGCCGGTAATCAAGTACGTTTTCCCGCTTTTTATCACACGCTTCTCAACAGGGGCAATATCCGTCTGCTTCATTTCCATGACGTGACGAATTTCCCCACTGTACATGACACTGCGGAACGACTCGCTGTGAAGTTCTTCACATACGTTATGAATCAGTTTTTCTAACGGTCCTTTTTGTCCAAAATAAACCGCGGCCGTATCCGTCTCCGGCAAGATCAGTTTCAGCGACCGTTCCAGCCCGATCCATGACTCGGCGTAACTGATATCGGTATCGGTCCCGCACTGAGCGGAAAGAAGGATTCGCCTCGGTTTAAAATGCAAAGAAGCAGCTGCGCGGATCACATGATACAGAATGGAATAGTCTTTCACGACCTTTTTATCTTCAAGCGGCCATCCATATAAAACGGCATCCGCTTTGCCTGCAGCCGTTTCAATATGCCGAAACGTTTCTTGATATGCTTGTCCGTCAGTGATTTTAATTTGATAATGCGTGTTTGAAAGCTTTTGAGTTTCCTCACCCTGTGAAATAAAAAACACGCCGGCTCCCGGATAAAGGGATTGTAAAGACTGATAAGCATGCTTTCTGGCAGCTTCTCCCGTAAGAAAACAGATGACCGTTTTCAGCTCTTCATGAATGGATTTCTTCAGAGGCTGCTGCGTCCACATTTCTTCAAATATCATCATCTCGGATTGTTCCTCTTGCCCGTGATCCTGCTGAGACCGCTGTCTCATTCTTATCCCTTTGATTTCTGCGCAGACAATGCCGGTTTCGTCACAAAATTGAATGTCACAGCCGGTTTGATTCTTTTTATTAATATACATCCACATGCCGGATGAGCACGGACGCATGACGCGCAGTTCTTCAACCGCTTCAGGCACGATATGGACTGACGGCTCCGTTTTTGCCAGGACATGAAAAGCTGCGTCAACAAATTTCGGCGGCAGATGATATCCCGGATTACAGCCGCTTTCATCTATAAGAGCAAGCTTCGCCCAAACCGCATTTTCTCCCGCATAAAGCTTTTCAACGGTGCGGAACTCCTTACTGATCGTTACACCTGACGTGCCTGGTGTTTCATAATCGAATGACAGCGGGCGGCAGTCTTTTTGTAAGGAGGCAATATCCAGCACGCGGGATGGCTGTATGTTCCCTTGTCCGATGATTCCATAATGATGCAGCTTCTCTTCGTCACTGTATATTTCATAATGGATGCCTTCCTCGTCTTCAGACAGAAGGGAGAGATTGACGCCCGCACCGTGATGTCCGCTGGTAATCGGGTTAGTCCATGCCGCCGTTCGGATCCATATCTCTTTTTCTTCAGAGCTGTCTGCCGCATGATGATAAGCCGCAAGCGCCATTTCTAAATAAACGGCTGCCGACAGAACCCGCTCCCCTCTCACATTCTGGAAAACGTGTTCCCGGCCTGTAAAAGATGTATGATAGCTTTGCTCCGCCAAGGTTGATGTATTTTCATGCAGGAAAGGATGCACATATTCAGTTGTTCCTGTTTTTGGTTCTTCCCGCTTCATCCAGTAGCTTTCTTTTGCAAATGGATAAGACGGCAGACTGATACGATGCGGCAGCGCCCCTTTATATAAAGATGGCCAATCGACGGGCATCCCGTGAACCCAGGCATTCAAAAGACTGTCAAATTGACGTTTTTCCGTCCAATCACTGACTGTGCCTTCCGTCTCCGTGACAGCACTATCACCCCGGCCTGTAAACACCCCGCTTACAGAACGAGCATTATTCAGAAAAGCAGTCAGCTTCTGTTCCAATTCAGAAACAGAGTCCGCTGCCATCGCCAGCCGTTCTTCCATCGGGACCCTGCCGACTTGAAGGGTAAATGCCGCGTCAAGCAGGTTCGCATCTGTAATTGTTCCGTTTCCGGCGGCATCCGCCAGCAACAGAGCCCGCTCGCGCAAGCGGTCTTTATCTTTTGCCGATAAAACAAAAAGCGCCGGACGGCCGGTGTCTGCCGAACTCATTTCAGCCGGTTCATACTCTTCTATCAGCAGGTGGGCATTTGCACCGCCCGCTCCGAAAGAAGATGTACCCGCGATTCTCGGATATTCCCGTGTTACTCCTTCAGATTCTATGACCGGCCGTCTCCATTCCGCCGTTTTCTGCTGCACGATAAAAGGAGAAGTTTCAAAATCAATTTCCGGGTTCAGCTGCTTTGAATGCAGCGACGGCACCAGATATCCGTGTTTCATCTGAAGAAGAATTTTGGTGACCGCAGCAATGCCCGCCGCACTTTCCAGGTGTCCGATATTGGATTTAACAGAACCGATGGAACAAAATTGCTTTGCATCCGTATAGCGTCGGAAAGCCTTGGTTAACCCTGCGATTTCAATCGGATCTCCCAAGGAAGTGCCGGTGCCGTGGGCTTCCAGATAGCTGATTGCTCTTGGATCAATCCCTGCCCGCTCCATCGCCTCTGCGATCACTTCTCCTTGTGCATTCGGATTCGGAACGGTGAACCCGTTCGTTTTGCCGCCGGCGTTCAGAGCGCTTCCTTTAATGACACCGTATATATGATCATGATCTTCAACAGCCTTCTTCAACGGCTTTAACACGATACAGCCTACGCCCTCTCCGTCAACAAACCCGTCAGCCTTATCACCGAACGCTTTGCACGCGTTTGACGGTGACAGCATTCTCATAGAAGAAAGTCCGATATAATGAACCGGATCTGTAATCAGGTTTACGCCGCCGGCAATCGCGCATTCAGATGCACCTGTTCTGATGCTTTCTGCGGCGAGATGAATGGCGGTTAAGGATGAGGAGCATGCGGTATCGACCGCGATGCTCGGACCGTGAAAATCAAACACATAGGATACGCGGTTCGGGATAAAGTGGTAGTGGGCCCCTGTCGGATAGTTGCCGTTCATGACACCCGCAAAGACACCAACCTTTTTACCTGCGCATAGTGAATCAGGGGTATATCCGGCATCCTCAAGGGCCGCATAAGCGGTTTCCAGAAACAGTCTCTCCTGTGGGTCCATGCGCTCCGCTTCTTTCGGGGAGATTTTAAAAAACAGCGGATCAAATTTATCAATATCTGTTAAAAAGCCGCCCCACTTTGTATACATCCGGCCTTCCTTACCTTTTGTCTCATCATAGTAGTCCCGCCAATCCCAGCGGTTTTTCGGAATTTCGGTGATTCCGTGTTCACCGGTCTTTAACCGTTCCCAGAACTCATTAACATTTTCAGCTCCGGGATACCGTCCGGCAAGACCGACAATTGCCACTTCAAGGTGTTTTGACGGCGGTTCGGAAGCGGGCGGCGCTTTTTCAGAAAAAGATGCCGCTTGGCGCTTCGTCAATCCGGCGCTTTTTTTGCGGCTTTGCTTTTTCTGTAATGTGTGCGGCGCCTTTTCGGCTTCTTTATTTGTCTTGAAAATCCCAGCCATATCATCCTGTCTTGAGCTGACGAGATATTCCGCTAATCCGCCGATTGTCGGATACTCGAAGAACAAAGTGCTGCTTATATCAGGGACGTCTTCCCGCACGCGGTTGGTCAGCTGTACGATTAAGATGGAATCGATCCCGTATTCTTCAAGGGGCGTATGGACTTGAACGTCCTCAATCGGCATCTTTAAGATGGCGCTGACGATCTGTTTCAGATACTCTGTGCTTTTTTCAAGCAAAGAGCCGGATGATGCCGCTTCAGTATGACGGACTTCTTCAGAAAATCGCGCATGCAGTTCGCGCTCCTTCGTTTCAGCCAAGTATGCGGCAAGCTCTTCTATCGTCCGGTATTCAAAAAACAGCGTGCTGCTGATATCAGGGACGAGATCCCGCAGCTCATTCGTCAGCTGAACGATCAGAATAGAGTCAATGCCGTATTCATCCAGAGGAGCCAGCGGATTTATCTCTTCTGCCGGCATTTTTAATACTTTTGCCGCAGCCCTTATCAGAAAAGCCGCTGTCTTTTCCGAAAGCCCCTCTCCCGCTTGTTTGATGGGGAGCTGACGATCAGAGGATGTTTGCGGTACGTTTGATTGGCGCTTTTGCGCGGTGTAAGCTTCCCTGCTCTGCCTGATGACTCCGTTGCTTTTCGCCGTGATAATCTGCTGGGTGTGCAGACGTTCGTTTTCAGCCGGAAATTGAATGGAATGAAAACCTTCAGCCATGAAAACGGATTTCCATGTTTCCGGATAAAGACCGGGGCACCCCGGAATCCGCAGCGCCTCGTCTTCGTACAGCCACCAGCCCTCTAATAAGCCGAATGTAACATGTGTAAACGGCGTATGCCCGCCCAGTTCATTAACAAGCAGCAAACCGTCCTTTTTCAATACGGCTTTTGCCGTCCGTAATGTTTTCCGGATATTTTTGGTGGCATGCAGCACGTTTGCGGCAATAGCGATATCGTAGGTTCTCAGATGTAATCCCTGGCCCGCCGCAGGCTGCTCCACATTAAACAGCTGATACGTCAAATACGGATTGTCCGCGCCGTATTCCTTTTCGGCATGCATTAAAAAAGCTTTTGACAAGTCGGTATAACAGTATTCCTGAATATGGTTTTGATAGGGGCGGAGCTTTTTAAACAGTGTGCTGCTCGTTCCGCCGGTGCCCGCTCCGATCTCCAGCAGACGGATGTTTGCATCAGGATTGTTTTTCATTACATTTTCCACATAAATACACGCTTCATTTGCCAGCACATCGTTGTAATAATCAGCGAGAATGTTATGCTTATAGATTCCTTCAACAAGCTCCATTGAAGAATCGGGAAACATCACGTCAGTGGCTTTTATTTTGCCTGTTAAAATGTCAGGCAAAGCTTGAATGACGGTATCCGCCAGCAGAGCCTGCGCTTTCATATCCGGATCTTTCAGCCATTCGTTTTTCTTCTTATGCCACTCTTCCCAAACCGCGGCCGTTTCACCGCTTTTAAAATCGCTGTCTAAAAGACGGATGCTTTCTTCCAGCCAGCGCTCATATAAAGGCAGACAGGAAGCCGCCGGCGCTTCGCCGGTCAGACCCATTGAACGCAGCGTCACCCGCAGTACTTGCAGCAAAAGCCGATTCAATTCTTTCATTTGATTGCTTATTTCTGTTCTTAAGGATAACTGTGTACGGTCTTTTTGTTTGTCTCCCTTACCCAAAACCTTATCCTCCTAAGAAAATTAAATTTGCTCCGTCATTTTGACAGGCAATCAGATAGTCACAAATTCATGAGGGTTCATTCCCTCGATCGGAATCGGCTTGGTCAGCTTCATCAGCCCCATACGGGAGATCGGCTGCGTCAGCAGAGTTTCCAGCGCCTGCATCCCTTCCGCACGGCTGATCAGCCCGAGACCGATTGCACTCAGTCTGTCAAACTCTTCAGAAATGTGATTGTCAGCCCGCTCCCAATAACCCCAGTTCATCACTTTGACCCGGCATGACAGCCGTCCGGAAAGCTCATGGGCAAATGCGTCTTTAAATGCGCACCCCGCCGCATAATGACTTTGGTTCGGATTCTTAATATATGAAATAACCGAAGAGAAAAAGAGAATAAAGTCTAAAGACTCTTTCGCAAATACTTCGGCAATGTTGACGGAAATATCCACTTTCGCCGCAAGGCCGGCGTGAAACTGTGATTCTTCCATATCTTTTACGCTTTCATTCGCAAATACCATCGCTGAATGAACGACGCCGCTGATGGTGCCGTATGTGTTTTTAATCTGTTCATAGGCGCGCTGAAGCGATGGAAGATCAGAAGCATCTGCGGCTATATATTCGGGAGCCGGGCCTGATGACCGGTACCGGTCTATTTTTTGGCGTATCCGGCTGTCCAGCGGCCGCCTCCCGATCCAGACGACTCGGGCTTTATACGTCGTCACCATATAATCTGTCCAAACCTCGCCGATACCTCCCGCACCGCCGATGATGACATATACGCCTCCATAGCGGTAAGGAACACTTTCAGACGGCCCGCTTTGGACCGGAAGCAATTGAGGCCGGTACCATTCCTGATGTCTGCGCACCCATGCTTTACCCGTACGGTCGCGGGGCAGGCTGAATATGTCTTCTGCGGGGAAATCCCCCCCGTCTTCAAGATCGGCCAGACGGATGTGCCAGCTCGGATGTTCTTTAGCGAGAGACCCGACAAAACCGTGCACACTGGAATGAGCGGGACGCACCTCATCATATTGGGTGATAGGCTGTGCTTGGTGCGTAATCACCGTCATCCCGAGCTGCTCTTTTCCATACCCGAGACCGATAAGAGCTTTGGCCGCTCTGAAAATTTGCAGCACCCCGCTTTTTTGATCATGGCTGTCAGAATCAGCCGGCTGAGGGGCAAACCAGATCATATGCTGAATCTCACCGAGACGGCGGAGCCGATCAGATATCACTTCAACGGAAGCACTTTGGCTGCTATCAAATCGCACAGCTTTAGGAAACAATCGTAAAACCGCGTCCGCCTGCCCGTCTGTACCGCCCATGATGACAGCTTTTGCTTCAGAAATGGGGAAGCCGGTTTGGTTGTCTATCGGTTCCTCGTCCCATACCTGCATCAGTTTGACGGCTCCGGTAAGGTTACCCGTCAGATCGTATTGCTTATTATCGGTTACGGCCGGCGCACTTTCGGCCATCCGGGCAGAAAATCCTTTTATCCTTACACACACATTGCCGCGTTCATCACATATATCAATGTCCATTCTTCGTACGGCCGGTGTTTCATGCGTCACAAATACGGCCGCCCACATGTTTGGACTGCACGGATGAAAAACGGTCAGTTCATGCAATTCAAAAGGCATTAACGGCTGCTCCGGATAACCCGCTTGATCTTCATTCATAACGCCGATGGCCGCCTGAAAAGCGGAATCAATCAGACTCGGATGGAGCACAAACTGTTCGGCTTCATCAGAAACGGAAGCAGGGAGCACCAATTTAGCCAAGGCTTCTTTCTCCCCGCAATAAATGTGATCAATTCCTTGATGTGAAGGTCCGTATACAATTTCCGCCTTTGCAAACGCCGCATAGCAGTCTTCTTTTGACAGCACTTTTTTGCGGCATCGCGCTTTCAGCTGTTCAATATGCAAAACCGGCGCCTCAGACAGCGGCTCAATCACAGCACTGCCTTCACAATAAATGTCTGAATCATTTTCATTGCTGTACACTTGAAATGAAACATTGCCGTTATCCTCCAAGGAAAGCCCTGTCGTCATACGCAGCGGCTCTTTTTTATGAACGGCCTGGCGTATCCAGCTGATATACCGCAGCGAAATGCCGGTTTCAGCCGTGTATTCAGCGGCTAACGGCGCGGCAGCCAGTTCAGCCGCAGCTCTCGCCATTTCAAGATAAGCCGCCCCGGGGAGAACACGCTTGTTTCGGACGATATGATCGGCTAAGAAGAATTCATCTCCGTTCAGTATCGTACTGAATTTTTGTTCTAGCAAATCTGATGTATTGCGGTGAAGCAGCGGGTGAAGCCTGCTTTCTGTATTTACGGAAGTGACGGGATGATCGGGCTCCGGTATCCAATATCGTTCCTTTGCAAACGGGTACGTCGGCAGACTCATCCTGCGCGGTTTCTCCTCCTGATACAGCCGCGTCCAGTCTATCTCAAATCCTTTTGACCACAGCTCCGCAAGTTTTTTGTAAGTACCGCTGTCCATCCATTTTCGGATCAGCTCCTCCGTATCCTGATCATCATTCAGGAAACCCCTGATTTCCGTTCCGCTATCAGACCGCCCTTGAAAGCAGCCGTCAATCTGCCGTTTTTGTACTGTAAATTCAGTTAATTTCCTGATCAGGTCTGCTTGATCGTTCACTAAAAAAACAAGCCGTTCTTCCATTGCCAGCCGTCCCGTTTGCAGCGTATACGCCAGTGACCGCAGGGAAAAAGGTTCATCAGGCTGCTTATCTAAGCCGGACTGACCGAAAAGACCGGAAAGAATATTCTTATGTTTCTCATCGTTTGTAAGACATTCTGCTAAAGTCCGGACGGAAGTATGCTGTATGAGATCAGTCATGTCTATTGCCAGCCCGTATTGATCCGTCATCAGCTCAGAAAACTGTGTCAGCTGCATGACATCCAAGCCGAATTCCTTCCAATCCTGTTCATCAACTACCGAGCCGGCCTCTACATGCAGAACATCCGCCAGAACGCTGCGTAACGCATTTTCCAGCTGATTTTGCATTGTATCTCTTTTGTCATGAAGCGGCCCGCTTCCTTCAGGCGCTTCATCTTTGAGAAACATCAGCAGGCGGGCAGCGTATTCTTTCAGCCGCTCCGGATTTTTCGCTGACAGAGGCACGATATACGGTCTCTCTTGATTCTCCGTAATGCCGGGGCTTTTGGGCCTGTACTCTTCTAAAATGAGATGAACGTTTGACCCCGTCGCCCCGAATGAACTGATGCCTGCGCGTCTCGGACAGGAATGTTCAATGCCGTTCTCTGTATACGCCGGCTTTTTCCATGACTCGGTTTTTTGCTGCACGTAAAATGGCGAGTCCTCTAAACGGAGATACGGATTAATCGTCTCTGAGTGCAAAGAAGGGACAAGCGTTTTGTGAAACAGCTGCAAAACCGTTTTATGAAGCCCGCTGATCCCGGCGGCTGATTCCGCATGTCCGATATTCGATTTAACGGAACCGATCGCGCAAAATTGCCGATCCTCCGTAAACGTGCGGTAAGCTTTAACAAGACCTTGTATTTCAATCGGATCTCCTAAAGAAGTTCCGGTTCCGTGCGCTTCCACATAAGAAATCGTCCGGGGATCGATCTCCGTCTTTTCAAGGCATTCAGCTATCATATCCCCCTGCGCCACGGGGCTCGGCACGGTAATCCCGCTGACGGTCCCCACGTGATTGACGGCGCTGCCTTTAATCACCGCATAAATATGATCCTTATCTTCTTCGGCTTTGTGAAGCGGCTTCAGCAGCACGGCACCGATGCCGTCAGCTGAGACATAGCCTGTGCCTCCTTCGCCGAACGTGCGGCACAGCCCGTCACTCGAATGCATATCCATCAAGCCGTATGTGATATATTTTGTCGGGTGCAATGATAAATTGACGCCTCCGGCAAGAGCTGCTTCACATTCACCGCGTCTCAGACTTTCCGCCGCCATATGGACGGCCGTCAGAGATGACGAACACACCGTGTCAACCGCCATGCTCGGCCCGTGAAAATTGCAAAAATATGAAACCCGGTTTGCGATCGGCGCATAGTTCAAGGGATAAGGAAAGACCAGCCCTTTGGCCGCAGCTTCAGCGCCGGCGAGAGAATAATCCATATGCATCACCCCGGCAAACACACCGACGTTCATTCTCTTATTCGGCCCGTTCGGCTGAACGATTGTTTCCGGGGTGTAGCCCGCATCCTCAATCGTTTCCCAGCATGTTTCTAAAAATAATCGTTCTTGCGGATCTTTAGCTTCTGCCTCCCGCGGAGAAATCCGGAAAAATTTCGCGTCAAAACAATCCGGATCGTCTATAAAACCGCCCCATTTGGAAATCGGCTTGCCGGACGGCGATCGCAAATGCTCATATGTCCTCGTATCCCAGCGGGAACGAGGCACTTCCGTTACGCTGTTTTCTCCATTTTTTAAATTTGTCCAAAATTCACGAAGATTTTTGGCGCCGGGGTACCGTCCCGCCATCCCGACAATCGCAATATCTCCATTCTGCGTTCCGGCTGACGCTGATTTTTTCACGCGGATTTGGGTCGTCCTCTTTTTTTCCCGGTGCAAAGGCTCAGCACTTGAATGCCCGCTTTGAGCATGGCCGAAACCGGCTCCGTAATGTTCGCACAAATATCCCGCCAATTCCGCGATTGTCGTGTATTCAAAGAACAGTGTCGGCAGAAGCTGCGTTCCGGTTTTTTGTTCAATTTCCTTTACCATGTCCAACAGCCCCGGAGAATCCAGCCCCATTTCATAGTAGCCGATATCCGGGTCAATCTCTTTCACAGGTTTGTTCAATCGGGCGGCAAGCAATTCTTTTAAATAAAGGATGCACTGTTCAGTAAGGCCGGCGGAAGCCTCCGCATGGCGGGGCTCAGAAGGCGCCGGTTCCGCTTGCGGAGCCGGGACGGCATTCCGCCCGTCAGGTTCTTTCTTTTGCCGTTTCTGATTGATCAGTTCCGGGTCCCTCACCAGTTTATTGGCGAAGTTTTTCAGTTCGCCGACTTTTCTGCCTTCCTCATTGAAAAACTCCATTGTCACGTAAACGAGATCTTTCTTACGGGTGACGGATTCTTTTTTTATCTTGGTGATACATGTCGTCTGCAGCAATTCGGCGCAATAAAACGATTCATAAAACAGCGGCAGAAATAATTGCCCCTCCTCCCTCGTCAAAGGAGCGAGATATACATTGGAGCCGATGCTGCTCGCATCTATCAATGCGGGATGAAACATCGTCTCTTCTGCATGTTCCAGCTGATCCTTTTGCACCGACAGATCAATATAAATCTCTTTTTCAGTTTGGTAGACGCTTCCGCAGCCTTTCATCATTCCTGAATGAACCAGTTCTTGATCCCTGCATTCCGCGTAAATGTCCTCAAGCGGTATTTCTGCCGCCGTTTGTTTTACGGCATCCATCCGGACGCTCTCTTGGAAGCCGGCGGGCTTGACGGAATGCATTTGCGCCGCGGCATATACCTTTGTCTCTGCTGCTTCGTCACCTTGTTTTTGCCCTTTCACCTCCACCTTCCACTGCCCTTCGCCGTTCTCTGTACAATCAACGGAAAGCAGGATTGATTCTCCCTGTTCAGGAGCTAAAGGGTGAAAAATCGATAAGTGCCTGAGTTCAAGGCCGGCATGAAAAAAACCGTTTTCTCTGAAAGTCTGATAGATCAGGTCAATATAAGCCAGACCCGGCAGCAGTTCCTTTCCATAGGCTTTATGATGTTTCAGAACGGGATGCTGATTGTTAATAAGAAGCTGCTCTTGCATATGAACTTCCTCCATATCGACGTTCAATTTTCAGCGCAATCAGTAAGTCTTCATTTGTTTCCAAAACGTATTCGGACGGGACTTATGTGCGTTTTCATGCAGGCTTTCGGCTTTGTCCGAACGAATAGGCCGGCGTTTTAATTCCTGTCTCGGCAAAGGCTTTCTAACCGGGGTATACGCCTCTTGCTCCCAGGCTTCCACTATGACATGGGCATTCGTCCCTCCGTCAGCGAAACTGCTGACGGCGGCAATCCGCGGTGAATCCGTCCATTCACGCAGCGCGTGCGAAAAATAAAACGGCGAGGCGGACAGATCGTAATGCGTCATCGGCTCTTTGCCGGAAAGGAAAGGCACACGCATTCGGCGCGAGAGCATAAGCACTGTTTTAATAAATCCGGCAATCCCTTCAGCGCATAACGGGTGTCCGATATTCGGCTTCATCGACCCCAATTCGCAAGGCGCGCTGTTTTGCATACGGTACACCGCTTCAATCGCCCTCAGTTCCAAAAGATCCGTTACTTCAGAGCCAGAACCGTTTGCTTCAATGTAGCTGATATCCTCTGCTTTTCTGCCGCTTTTGGCAAGCGCCTTGGCCATCACTTCTTTCTGCGCCTGTATATTCGGTGTGGCAGGCCCCGCGGTTCTGCCGTCATTGTTTACGGAAATGCCTTTAATGACCGCATGAATCCGGTCCCCGTCTTTTACAGCCTGGGCCGCTGTTTTTAAATACACCATTCCGACGCCTTCTCCCAATACGATGCCGCCGGTGCGGCGATCAAAAATATGAAACGCAGGCTCTTCGCTTAACAGATTGCGAAGTTCGAACATCCGGTGGGTTTGACCGGATTCCAGCAGACTGACTCCCCCGACCACCGCTGAGTCGATTTCACCGCAAGAAAGCGCCTGTATCGCCATATTCATACCGACAAGCGCTGAAGAACAGGCCGTATCCAAAACGAGACTCGGCCCCTTCAAATCAAAGAATTGAGAAAGATTGGCCGCTAAGTAATTCGGACCGGCGGCGACTATCGGATTTTTTGCATGCTTCAGACGGTTTTCGTCAGGCATACTGCCGCCGCGTCCTCCTAAATAGACACCGGCTGACCTGCCTTTCATTTCTTGTAAAGAGTAACCGCTGTCTCTGAACAGATGAAGCGCCTCTTCTAATATAAGAAAGGACTGGATATCCATTGCCTTGATGTCTTCTTCGGGAATAAGGAAAAACTCCGGGTCAAAATGCGTTACATTTTTTAAAAGGCCCGCATAATCCGCCTTCTCCGTTTTCCAGCGCTCTTTCGGCACCCTTTGAATGGCTGACGTTCCTTCAGACAGCAGCTTCCAATAAGCTTCAATTGATTCAGCTCCCGGAAAACGGCAGGACATTCCGACAACAGCGATGTCTTGCGCCGCTCTAGCGCCAGAAGGCTGAATAACAGCGGATGCTGTTTGTTTCGGAACGTCTGGGATTACAGGCTGAACCGGTTTTGAAACGGCAGCTTTGATTTCCGGATATGCTGTTTTAAGCCATCCGGCCAGCACAGCAACCGTAGGGTATTCATACAGCACCGCCGGGTCAAGGTCAGCTTTGATCCTCTTTCCGATCGCTCTGGACACTTGGGCAAGCATGATGGAATCGGCTCCGTAATCTTGAAACGGTGTATCAGATTCAAATCTTGACGGCTCCAGTCTTAATTCCCGGCAGCAAATGCCCGTCAGCCACTCCTCAACACTTTCTGTATCGGCCTGTTCCTGCTGCTTTGTTTCGGTAAGGCCGGATGAAAGCAGCAGACGGTCAGGCTCCCATTTTTCCGGGTGAATGACGGCCGGCATAATAACAGATCCGCAATCGCCTGCCATAATGGCATCAAACAGGCTCAGCCCTTCTCTGTCAGTGATGCTCTTTAAACCGCTTTTCTGATAGGCCCGGCTTTTTGATTCGCCCATACCCGTTTCTTTCCAGCTCGGCCATTGAATGCTCAGCACCGGAAAACCTTTTGCGGCCGCAAAATAATCCATATAGGCGTTAGCCATGGCATAATCGCTTTGTCCCGCTCCTAATTCAGGCATCACGCCGGACACTGAAGAAAACAGCGCAAAAAACCGGAGAGGCTCCTTGTGCAGCGCTTGATACAACAGGTCCAGTCCATCTGTTTTAGGCTCAAGCACGGTCATCATCTGTTCTCTTGTTTTGCGGATAAAGGCGGGATGATCGAGATCTACGGCTCCCGCTGCGTGTATCACGCCTCCTATCGGCCCCATTTGATCTTTCACACGGCTGACGGCCTGCTCATATTCAGGGCCGGAAGATACAGACAGCACTTCCGTTCGGACACCTTTTTGTTCGAGCTCTCTGATTCTTCTCACTTTTTCAGAAAACGGGGAATTCCGTTTGATATGATCATCCCACTCCGCTTTCGGCGGCATGGTTTCTTTTCCTGTAAGCACGAGTTTCGTGACTCCGTATCGTTCGGCAAAATGCCGGGCGAATAAATATCCGAGTCCCCGGGTCCCTCCGGTGATCCAGAGCACATGGTCTTTCGGAAATGAAAATTCTTTTTCAGCTAAGCTGTTTGTTTCTTTTAACCGCGCGTGATAGCGCACACCGTTTCTGTAACACACTTCGATGTCTTCAGAATCGCGAAAAAACTCCTCTGCGATCTGGTTTGCCAGCTCAGGATCTTCGGCAGTCCGTTCTGCATCCATATGCCGCGAGCGGATATCCTTATACTCACTTTGGAGCATCCGGTACAATCCGGCCTTTTTTGCACCTGAGAGATTTATCGTTTCATTTGCAAAAGGTTCAAGCCCCTTTGTCACACAAAGCAGCTGAAGCTTTCGGCCGCGGTTTCTGTTGTCAATCAGAGACTGCAGACGATGAATCCAGCCGTCATCATGATTGGTTTCCGTTCCGCATCCGGTCACATCAATCAGACCGCCAAACCGGGACGCGTCCCCGGATATTTCCGATGACGCAGCGTCAATGATTTCAGACTCGGGGAAATAACGGGACAGCTCAACGGCCAAATTTCCTGTCTGGTGATCGGCGGCTATTCCGATGACGCCCGGCACTTCTTTAACCGGAACACTGCTGCTTTCTGCCCAGCTTTTCTGTAAAAATCGGGTTTCACGCAATGTTTCAGCACCGCGAACATTGTCCGGCGCTGCATCGTCCGGCCAATACCGATCCTTTATAAATGGATAACCGGGAAGGCTGATGCGGTGCGGCAGGCTGCCGTTATAAAGCTCTGACCAATCAATCTTCAGCCCTTTTACCCAAAGTTCCAGAAGCTTCGCGAATTTTTTTCGTTTCATCCATTTACGGACGGCGTCCTGCATATCTTCATCCTTAAAAACAGCTAGAATGTCTTTATACTGTTTGCTTTTTCCCCTGAAGCAGCCGTCTGTCCCGCCGTCAATAAAACGCTGCAGTTTTTCCGCTAACTGCTCTGTCGACGTCACGATAAACGCCGCACGTTCTTCCATCGCTTCTCTTCCGGTTTGAAGGGTGTAAGCCGCATCCCGGAGACTGCGGTCTGTGACGTCATTTTTTCTGATCGCTTGAAGAAGCTGCTGCGCCCGCTGCTTCAGGCTGGACTCCTGTTTAGCGGATAATAAAATGACTGCGGGATCTTCATCTGTGAATGGCTCAGAAATCTCCCTATCAGGTTCAATATATTCTTCTATCAATATGTGGGCATTTGCCCCGCCCGCGCCAAAAGAAGAGATTCCCGCGATTCTCGGAATCTCCTTTTGCGCTCCGTTTTCCTCAATGACCGGCCGTTTCCAGTCTGCCAATTCACGCTGCACCACAAACGGCGTCCGGTCGAATACAATATTCGGATTCAATTTCCGGCAATGTAATGAGGGGGCCAGCTTTCGTTTTTGAAACTGAAGCAGCAGTTTCGTTACACCGGCAATGCCTGCCGCGGCTTCCAAATGCCCGATATTGGATTTAACTGAGCTGATGGCGCAAAAACCTTTATCTGACGTTTTCGTTTGAAATGCGCGGGTCAAACCGTCAATCTCGATCGGATCTCCGAGTTCAGTGCCCGTGCCGTGGGCTTCGATACAGCTGATCATCCGCGGATGTATTCCTGATTTATCAAGCGCGCCGGAAATCACGTCAGCCTGGGCGCTCGGACTCGGCACTGTATACCCGTTTGTTCTGCCTCCGTGATTGATATGAGTGCCGCGAATCACACCGTAAATATGGTCCTTATCAGCCATCGCTTTTGACAGCGGCTTTAACAGCACGGCCCCGACGCCTTCACCGGGAACAAATCCGTCCCCGCCTTCACCGAAACTTTTGCACGTTCCGACTTTTGACAGCATTCGATAGGCGCTGAGCTCCGAATAAGCCGAAGGATGCGTATACACATTCACACCGCCGGCAATCGCCATGTCGCATTCGCCGCGAAGGATGTTTTCACACGCTTCATGGATTGCAGTCAGCGAAGATGAGCACATCGTGTCGACCGGCATGCTCGGCCCTTTCAGATTAAGAAAATAGGAAACTCTGTTCGCCGCTGAACTGAACGACGTTTTCGGCTGCAGGGTGCCGCCGTTTTTCCAGTACATTCCGTACCCGTTTTTCGTAATGCCCGCAAAAACGCCGACCCGGCCGTTATACAGATTCTCAAGCTGTTCCTTCGTATAACCGGCATCCTCCAGCACCTGCCAGCACATTTCAATAAAGAGACGCTCCTGCGGGTCCATATTCAAAGCATCACGGGGTGAAATTTGAAAAAACAGCGGATCAAAGAAAGCGGCATCTTTCAGAAATGCGCCCCGCTTACTGTAACTTTTCCCTTCTTTCACGGCCGTTTCAGGATCAGGGTTGTAGTATTTGTCCTTTTCCCAGCGCTCTTCGGGAATTTCCGTCACACAGTCTTTTCCGGCAGCTAAGTTATCCCAGTACGCTTCAAGTGTTTCAGCTTGCGGATAACGTCCGCTGACTCCGATAATCGCAATCCCTTCTTTTATCTGGTTCTCATTGGATAAAGAAGGCCGTTTCTTTCGCTTGATGAACGACGGAAGCACCGGAAAATCTTCATTTGCCAAAACCTGTTCTGATATGCCTGAACGGTGGTCATCATCATTTGTCCACTTTCGGCATTCTTTTGGATAATCCGTGACAAAGTGAGCTGCCAGGGAGCCCAGTGTCTTATATTCGTAAAAAACCGTTTTGGAAAGGTCACCGAAAAGCAGAGACAATTCCCGGTTCAATTTCGTCACAGTGACTGAGTCGATTCCGTAGGTTTCCAGCGGCTCTTCAGTGTCTATGTTGGAAACAGCAATTTTTGTAGTCAGGGCAAACAGCGTTTTGAGCTGAAGAAGCGTTTGTTCATACAAACGTTCACTGTGGTGTTCGGCATTGGTTTTTCCGGGAGCGCCCGTCTTGATGACAGGCTGCAGCTTCAACCCTGATAGGGAAGCCCATATTTTTCCTTTTTTGTCACATAAATCAATATAAAAGCTCCCCGCCTTCTCTTGTATCTCGGCCCATCCCTTGTCAGGACAAGGTTCATAAAACAAAAGCTCGTCCAATGAAACCGGGGCGAGCGTTTTATATTCTTTGCCGCCAAGCAGCGCGCATGCCTCTGTCACACTTTGCATCACACAGGGAGGGAGGCCGAATCGGGCGGATTCTTTTTGGTCTGTCAATGGAATTGATATGTCTGCCAGCATCCGTCCTGCTGAGGCGTAAATACGCTCAATTCCTTTCATGTGCTCACTGTATTGAACGGTATCGTTCTGAGTGATGGCTTCAATTTGCTGCTGATCCATCAGGGAACCGCTGTTTTCCTTCAAGCGGCTGATATCCAGCATGCCAGGCGCAGCATCAACTGGCTGAATCGTCCCTTGGCTGTACACATCATGATGACTGAAATCGGCAGAAAATGGATTATAAATCTCAAACCTTTTGGCTTCACCCTCTGCGGGTATCAGCCTGATTTCGATATGGAACGGTTCAGCCTCTGTCAGAATGGGCTTTGACCACACGATATGTGTCAGCCGGACAGCCTCAGTCTCCTTTACTGTCAAAACAGCCGCAGCTCTCGCCATTTCCAAAAGAAGTTCTCCGGGCATAAGCTTTTTACGCTGTAAAGAAACATCAGCGAGAAAAAATTCCCGGCCGCTGAAAGCTGCCGAGAATCCCAGTCCCGTTTCATCGGAAATATGCTGCTGAGCAAGCGGATGAAGGGAATTCGCTTGGCGAAGTCCCATCCGCATATCATAATCGCGCAAAATGCCGATCGCATCCTGTTTTGTCATTTTTTTATTTTTGACGTCAGAAAAAACCCGGTGCAGAAACTCTTTCATATGGTTTCCTCCATTACGCTAATCCCTGTAAAAACCGATCGTTCTTTTTACAGCGGCTTCTATGCTTATTTCGTTTCTCTCCAATTCATCAAGCAGGTGTTCATAAGTCTCAAGCGGGGACATATCAGTCTCATAAGTCTCCCGGTGCCTTATATGCTGCGCTCTGTGCGGTATCCAGCAATGTGTTTTCGCAAAAGGATAGACGGGCAGGCTGACTTTTTTTGGCCTTTCGTCCGGATATAATTTATTCCAGTCGACATGCAAGCCTTGCACCCATAATTTTGCAAGCATCGCATACTTTCCTGCTTCAATCCATTGATCTACGGTCCCGCTCATTTCTGCATTGTCCGTCATCTCTGTAAACAGCTGTTTCATCGCTTTGTTCCGGCCTGTAAAGAAATTCTGCCCCGTCTCCTTGCCGCTGAGGAAATCATTCAGCGCGTTCGTAAGCTCTTCTTTTGTTTCAGCAATGACGGCAAGGCGCTCTTCCATTTCATCCCGGCCAAGCTGAAGCGTATAAGCGATACCCTCAAAAGTTCCGTCAGCTGAATGTGACTTTTCCAAATGTCTGCGCAGCTGTTCCGCACGTTCCTTCAGCTGTTCCGCCGTCTTTGCCGAGAGAATGAATAAGGACGGCTGAAGTTCACCGGCCGTCCATTGTTTCTCTTCAACAGGAGAAACATATTCTTCGAGCACGACATGAGCGTTGACACCGCCAAATCCGAACGAGCTGACACCCGCTCTCCGCGGCAGTTCATTTCCGCTATCATCAGTCGCCGCTTTCCACGGCTGAGTGTCGCGGACGAAATAAAACGGGCTGCCGTCGAGGCTGATATACGGATTAACGGTTTCACAATGCAGACTTTTAACGAGCGTTTTGTGCTGCATCTGCAAAATAATTTTTAAAAGCCCGGCCATGCCGGCGGCAAGCTCTGTGTGGCCGATATTCGTTTTGACGGAACCGAGGCCGCAATGAGGCTGATCGGGTGCCGTTACTCCGGCTTTCTGATAAAGCGCTGCAAAAGCCGCTTTGAGCCCGTTGATTTCTATCGGATCTCCGAGCGCCGTTCCCGTGCCGTGGGCTTCAATATAACTCACTGTACGGGGGTCGATGTTCGCTTGCTGATACGCTTTTATCATGACTTCTGTCTGTGCTTTCGGATTCGGCGATGTAAGGGAAGCCGCCCTTCCGCCATGATTTTCCGCCGTTCCGCGAATAACGGCATAAATACGGTCGCCGTCACGTTCCGCATCGGATAATGTTTTCAAAACAATCATGCCGGCACCTTCAGCTCTGACATACCCGTCCGCTTGATCGGAAAATGTTTTGCAGCGCCCGTCTTCACTGAGCATTCCCGCTTTATTAAAGCTGATATGCATATCCGGCGATACAATAGCATTGACGCCTCCTGCAATCGCGATGCCGCAGTCTCCGGCCTGAATTGCCCTGACCGCACGGTGAACAGCGACCAATGAGCTTGAACAGGCGGTTTCAATCGGTTCGCTCGGCCCATGTATATTCAGAAAATAGCTCATGCGGTTCGGACCGATTGACGGAACCGTTCCGGCGGCGGAAGAACCCTCAATCTCTATATGGAACTTTGAAGCTTCCTGGGCGTAACCGCTGTTTGTCGTGCCTGCAAAGATGCCTGTATTTGTACCTGACAGGCTTTTGGCAGAGCAGCCGGCATCTTCAATCGCTTTCCATACATGCATCATTAAAAGTCTTTGCTGAGGATCCATCATTTCGGCTTCATGCGGAGAAATACCGAAAAATAAAGGATCAAATTGAGCGGTTTCATCAATGAAGCCGCCCCACTTTACATTGCTCGCATTTTTATCTTTCTGCGGATCTCCGTAATACTGTCTCCAGTCCCAGCGCTCCGGCGGTATTTCAGAAATGCAGTCCTTTTCTCCGGCTAAATTCTCCCAAAACATTTCCGGATTTTCAGCCATTGGAAATGCACAGCTGATTCCGATTATCGCCACGGGCTCAGGTGCAGCTGCGGTTTTTGTTTTAGGAAGACGGGACGGAATCAAGAATGGCTCCGTCTTCATTTTTTTATGCACAACCGGTTTCTCCGTTTCTGTTTCTGCCTGTGAGCCGAATGTATCCGGATGTTCCGTCAGCAAGTATTGGGCAAAACTAAAGACTGTCGGGTATTCAAAAAATACGGCCGGTGTCAGTTCAAGCCCATACGTTTTATTTAGTTCATTTGCAAACTGCGTGAATGAAACCGAATCAAAGCCATAATCTCTCATCTCTGATTCAGCATCTATCTCGTCTTCTTTCACCTTCAGAATGCCTGATATCATATGTTTGAGTTCCGCTTGTACTTTATTTGGCAGATGGACGTGCGTCTTCCTTGACACATGAATGCTATTGGACGGTTCCGGCGCTTCAGGCATCAGGTTTTTTCGAATCCGTTTTTCGTCGCCTTCTGCCACCATGACCTGGTGTTCTCCGGAGGCAAAAGCCGCATAAAGCGCCTGGATGCCTGAAGCCGATCGCATGGCTTTCATCCCGGTCTGTTCATACATCATCCGTTCGGTCTCTTTGTCCACACGCATACCGCCTTCTTCCCAAAGCGGCCAGTTGACGGACAGGGTCTGCCCGCTCCGCTTGTTGTCCCGCACGAGACGGTTCCGGCGGGCTGCATATACATCCATAAATGCGTTGGCTGCCGCATAACCGGCCTGCCCCGGATTTCCCATGCCTCCCGCCAAGGAAGAAAACAGAATGAAAAAGTCCAGCCGCACATCTTTCGCTGCTTCATCAAGATTGATAAGCCCTTTCACCTTCGGCGCCATGACGGTCTTCCGTTCGTTTTCTGTCTGGTTCAGAATGTAGTTGTCAGCGATCACGCCTGCGCCGTGAATGATCCCGTCGAGTGTTCCGTGCTCCTCCTGTATGCCGCGGACGAGGGCGATGACCGCCGCCCTGTCTGTCACGTCAACCGGTTGATAAAATACGCGGGCACCCGACGCTTCCAAGCGCCGTAAGCGGGCGGAGCGCTCTTCATCAAGCACTTCCGCCCTCCCCGTTAATACGAGGACGGCGTTTTTGACGCGGGAGGCTATTTCTTCAGCGAAAATCAGGCCGATGCCGCCCGCTCCCCCGGTGAGGAGGTAGACCCCTTCGTCTTTCCACGGAACGGCGCCGCTTTGAGGCGCCGGCAGATGACGCCAGTTTCTGACGAGACGTTTGCCGTCTTCATAACGGATTTCCGCTTGTTCAGGATGCGCCCGGTTTTCTTTCAGCTTGGCAAGAAGCGCTGATGCTGACTCGTCCGGATCGGCTTGGATGACTTGGCCGTACAGCTTCGGATGTTCAAGGTGAGCCGTTTTCAGAAAAGCGGCCAGCCCCGCCAATACATTGTCTTCCCCCCTGTCGGGGACAAGAAGCTGGATCAGCGTTTTTTTCTTCTGTTTTTCTTTGATAAGACGCGTGACGATCGCTGACAGCGCCGCCGCGCAGGCGTCATAACGGTCTTCAATCGGACCTTCGCCGTCAGCCGCACATACGGCGCCGCTTATGTCCTCAGCGTTCATTCCGCCATACAGCGTCACGTATCTGAAAGACTCTTCTTGTCCGCCGCCTTCACCCGGCGGTGATTCCTGCCACTTTGGCTGAAGCAAGAGCGGTTTTCCCTCCGTTTCCTCTTCCAGAAAACGGGCGGTGAGCCCCGTCAATCGGACACATACCGCACCGTTTTCATCACACAGCTCAATATGATAGGCGCCGTCCGCTGAGGAAAGCACCGCCCACATCGTCTCACGGCACGCAGAAAACACCTGCATATCCTGGAGGGCAAACGGCAGAAACGGCCGTCCGGACGCGGAACCGTCTGAGAGCACGAGGCCGATAGAAGCCTGAAGGGCGGCGTCCAGCATGCTTGGATGCAGGATGAACGGCTCCTTTTCCTCGCGGGCGGACGGCGGAAGAGTGAGCTTTGCGAGCACTTCTCCGCTTCCGGTATAGACGGCGTCAAGCGCCTGATGAGACGGTCCGTAGGTGATGCCGAGGCTGTCGAACGCTTCATAGCACTCAGCCTTTGACAAGTGACGGTCGCCGCAGCGCGCCTGAACCGCTTCCACATTGAGAACAGGAGCACGCTCCGTCTCTTCGAGCACGGCCTTTCCCTGGAAAAAGACAAGCGGCTCTTCTCCTTCGGCATACGCTTCAAAAGCGATGTCTCCGTTTTCTTCCGGCTGAAGTCTTACATGAAGCGTCACTCCCTCAGAAAGCGCCGTCACCGGCCGGAGCCAAACGATCTGTTTGAGCCGGACACCCGTTTTCCCGCCCGGCAGGTCTTCAGCGGCAAGCGTAACGGCGGCCCGGGCCATTTCTAAAGCAGCCGCGCCCGGAAGCACCCGTTTTTCATTGACGATATGATCGGCAAAAAACGGTTCATGTCCAGAAAAAACAGAAGTAAAGCGCTGGGCGGTAAAGGTCGATGTATTCGCGTGGAGCAGCGGGTGAAGTCTGGCTGCTTTCTTACTTTCCGCTGAGCCTGTTTTGTCAAGTGACACATCAGCTTTTGTCACCCAATATCGGTCTTTGGCAAAAGGGTAGGCCGGGAGACTGATGCGGCCCGGGTTGCGCTGATAAAGAGCTGACCAATCGACGTCAAGTCCTTTAACCCAAAGGTCAAGCAGCTTTCCGTATTTCCCTTTTTTCAGCCAGGCATTTATGGTAAGCGCCATATCTTCATCAGAAGTGAGCGAAGCCGCCAATGAATGATGTTTAGCTGTCCTGCCCCGCCAGATATGAGCATGTTCGATATTATGATCGTTTGAGAAACTCATAAGCTTCATTTTCAGTTCTTCTATCGACTCGGCCGTAAATGCAAGCCGCTCAGCCATCGGTTCTCTTCCCGTCTGAAGCGTGTAGGCGATCTTGGCTAAATCCCCATCAGAACGTTTTTTTCTTATGACATCATCCAGAAGCTGGCGGGCGCGCTCTGTCAATTGCTGCTCATTTCGCGCTGATAAAATAATAACAGCCGGTTTTTGCGGAGAAACAGACGCGTTTCCCATTGGTTTCAGGCTCTCAGACGGCACATATTCCTGAATGATGACATGCGCGTTTGAACCTCCTGCTCCAAACGAGGAAATGCCGGCAATTCTCGGATATTCCTTCATTTCACCCGTGATATTCAAGACAGGTCGTTTCCATTCCGTTTCTTTTTGCTGTACGAAAAACGGAGTGTGCTCAAACTCAATATTCGGATTCAATTCCGCCGCATGCAATGAAGGGGCAATCCTCTTATGTTTCAATTGCAGAAGCAGTTTGGTGATCCCCGCAATTCCCGCAGCACTTTCTAAATGTCCGATATTTGATTTAATGGAACCGATGGAACAAAACTGCCGGTCTTCTGTTGTCAGGCGAAAAGCTTTCGTTAAACCGTCGATTTCAATCGGATCACCGAGCGCAGTGCCCGTTCCGTGGGCTTCCAAGTAACTGACCGTTCTCGGGTGAATGTCTGTTCGTTTCAACGTCTCTGCGATCAGATCAAACTGCGCTTTCGGATTCGGCACCATATAAGCGTTTGTCCTGCCTGCTGCATTCAGCATGCTCCCTTTAATAACGCCGTAAATATGATCGCCGTCTTTCTCCGCTTGAGCAAGCGGCTTTAACACAATCGCCCCTACTCCTTCACCGTCAACAAAACCGTCCGCATTGTCTCCGAAAGATTTGCATTTATCACCGGGAGACAGCATTGAAAAAGCGGACAGCCGCTCATAGTGGGCCGGATCAACGATAAGATTGACTCCGCCGGCAATCGCTGTTTCACTCATTCCGCTCCGCAGGCTTTCTGCGGCGAGATGGACAGCTGTTAAAGAAGAAGAGCATGCTGTATCCACAGCCATACTCGGCCCTTGGAAATTGAACAAAAACGATACTCTGTTTGCGATAGACCAGTCGCTGGGAACTGTCGGGTAATTGCTGTTCATCACACCGACAAAGACTCCGATTTTCCGGCTGTCACAAAGCGTGGCCGGGGTGTACCCCGCATCTTCAATGCTTGAATAAGCAGTCTGCAGAAACAACCTTTCCTGCGGATCCATCCTTTCAGCTTCCGCGGGAGATATACGGAAAAACAGCGGATCAAATTTATCAATGTCATCGAGAAAACCGCCCCATTTTGAATAAATGGACCCCCATTTTCCGCGTTCCTCGTTATAAAACGTTTTCCAGTCCCAGCGATCTTTCGGCACTTCAGTAATAGAATGCCTGCCGGCTTTTACATTTTCCCACAGCTCATCAACGTGATCGGCGCCCGGATACCGGCCTGACAGACCGATGACAGCGATATCCTGGATAGAGGGATCTCCGTTCGTCCTGCTGCCTTCCTCGTTTTGAGGAATTTTGTTTTGTTTTACATTCAGGTTATCTGTGTGATCAGACAGCTGCTCCTCACGCACACCCATCGCTTTCATAAATGCTCCCCGCTGAGAAAGAAGCAGGTAATCCGCGATTTCTTCTATCGTCTGATATTCAAAAAAGAGGGTGCTGGTCATTTGCTCAAACACGTTACGAAAAGCATTCGTGAGCCTGACGACCAGAATAGAATCCAAACCGTATGCGGTTAAGGAAACCGACGGATCCATTCTCCCGCTCGGAATCTTCAGCGTTTTTCCTATTAATTCCGTCAGATATGTGATGCCCCGTTCCCTTACGTTTGGAATCGGCGCGGCGCTTTCTGCGGGAGCCTGCACCCGTCCGGCGTTTTCGGGATGAGCCGGTCCATTCCCGAATTGCCGCTCGAGCGCTTCTTTACGGGAAGACAGAAAGTAATCAGCAAGCTCATCAATGGTTTGATATTCAAAAAACAAAGTGCTGCTGACAGAACCGAAGACGTCTTTTAACACGTTGGTCAGTCTGACGACCAGTATGGAATCCAATCCGTATGCGGTTAAAGGTTCATGGGATAAAAGACGATGCGCCGGCACTTTAAGCGCTTCACCGATGACCTTCTTCATCAGTTCAACGCTTTTTTCTCTCAGGCTGAAATGCAAAGTATCATCCGAAAGACCATCTGCGTCATACGGACGGCGCTCCGGCTTCTCTTCTGACGCCTGCGGGAGGGCAAGCCTGACCGTTCCGTCACTTTCAGCCGCTATAATCTGCTGGCCTAAGTCGTGTGCGGCTTCAGCCGGAAACAGAGGATGGACGAACCCTTCAAGCGAAAGCGCTTCCGCCCAGCCGGCCGGCTCAACCCCCGGACAGCCCGGAATCCGTAAATCATGATCCTCATACAGCCACCAGCCTTCAAGAAGGCCGAACGTCACATGGTTGAATATGGTGCGGCTATTGATCTCATTTAAAAACAGCTGGCCGTTTTTTTGCAGCATTGCTTTCGCATGGCGCAACGCAGAGCGGATATTTTTTGTCGCATGAAGCACATTGGTCGCGATCACTGCGTCATACGTGCCGATGTCCTGCGCTTCTGTTGATACCGGCTGCTCAGCGTTGAATATTTTATAAGTGACATAAGGATATTCCGGACCGAATATGTCTTCCGCATGTAAAAGAAATGCTTTAGAAATATCCGTGAAACAATATTCGGCAATATGCGCTTCATACGGTTTCAATTTTCTCATGACCGCGGCGCTCGTCCCGCCCGTTCCGGCTCCGATTTCTAAAATGCGGATTTTCGCCTGCGGGTCTTTTTCCAGACGTTCCCGCAAAACTGCAATCAATGTGTCAGCTAGCTTGTCATTGAAAAAATCAGAAATGATATTATTGCGGTAAATGCCTTCCACAAGACGGAAGGAGGAGTCAGGGAACATCACTTCCGTTGCCGGAAGCTTACCGGTTAAAATGTCTGGAAGCACACGCAATGTCTCTTCTGCCAATTTGACATGCGCCCTCATGTCTTTCTGGCGCAGCCAAGTCTCTTTTTTCCGCTCCCATTCCTCCCACACCTGCCCTAGATCCGTTTTTTCCGGAGCAAGCGCTAATTCAGTCAGGAGGACAAAGCTCTCTTTCAGCCATCTGCTGTATTGTTCCGTTATGCCGGCAGCCGATTGAAATAACGGCAAAGCCTGATCAAGACCGGCTCCCATCTCATAAAGGGTTGATACAAGCATTTTTTCAATAAGGGATTCCATCTCTCTCATGCAGCTCATGACACTTGATGCTTTTAACCGCTCAGCTTCGTCATTGTGCGTGATGTTAACCGCTAATTGTCCGAGTGCGGAAGGAATCTTTACCGGATAAACCGTTACTTGTTCTTTCAGATCGTCTTTCATAAAAACCGGATCTGTCGTTTTGATCAGCGCCAGCTGGTCATGAGGTCCGGAAAGCAGGGTTTCCAGCGTTTTCATCGCTTCGGGCGCCTCAATAGAAGCGATTCCGTCCCGCTCCATCCGTTTCCGGTATTGTTCTGAGGCCACGACGCCGACACTTCCCCAAAAGCCCCAATTGACAACTTTTACAGCATACGGCGCTTTCTGTGAGATCCGCTTAGCAAAAGCGTCTTTAAACGTGCACCCGGCGGCATAATTGCTCTGTCCCGGCGCTTTTTGAAACGACATCATCGAAGAGAAAAACAGCAAGAAATCCAAGGGTTCCCCTTCAGCTACCCGGGCAATCTGCAAGCTGACATCAGTTTTTGCAGAAAGTGAAGCGCGGAATTGATCCTCTTCCATATTGGCAAAACTTCGGTCTGATAACACGATGGCGGAATGAATGATTCCGCGGACCTTTCCATTTTCCTTCACAATGGTGTCATACGCCCGTTTGAGAGAGTCATAATCCGCAGCATCCGCGCTGAAATATTGCGGTGCGGGACCTAAAGCTGCGAGTCTTTTCAGCTTTCTTTCAATCTGTGTATCTTTTTTCCTTCTCCCGATCCAGACAATTTTCGCCTGATAGGTCTGAATCATATATTCAGTCCATACTTCTCCTATTCCGCCTGCTCCGCCGATAATCACATAAACCCCGCCGTGCCGGTATAATGAAGGCTCATCTGCCTGAGGCCGGCAGACGGCCAATTGCTGGCGGTGCCACTGACCTGCACGAAAGACCCACGGATTTCCCTCGGGGTCCGCCGGTAAAGAGAAGACATCGGGAAGATGCCGGTCTCCCCTTTGAGATTCCAAATCAAGAAGCCGGATGCTCCAATTGGTGTATTCTTTTGCGAGCGACCCCGCTAATCCGTGTATGCTTGCATGACTCGGATTGACCTCATCATGTTCATGAATCGGCTGTGCTTGAAACGTGCAGATTGTCAATGATAGTTGTGCCGTGTCAAAATTCAGAAGCAGAAGCGCTTTTATCAGCCGGAAAAGCTGCATGACCCCGTGCTCCTGTTCGTCGGCCGTATCCGCATCATAAACGGATGGAATGGGATGATCCGGCGCCGCCCATATCATGTGTTGAAAAGAGCCTTGCGTTTTCAGTGTTTCAGCCATTTGTTCCGCGCTGTCCAAAGAAGTGATGTCCGGAAAACGGACATCGGAATACATCTCTTTCAAAGCCTGTTGAAAATCCGGCCCGGCCCCGATGACGATTATTTTTTCTTCACGCATGAAAGGCATGCCGGTTTCCGGAATGGTGACGGTGTTCCAAACCGGTGTCATAAGCAATTCCGTTTCACGGCTTTTCTTCGGCGTGACGCCGGCTTTTTGGTTAAACCCGGCGCTTTCCTGCACCTCTTTTATGATAAAATCTTTCACTGCCGCCAACAGCACCCCGCGCTCATCACAAATATGCAGATCAAATTGGTGAACGGAGGCCGCTTTTACCTCCGCATGCACAAATACGGTTTTCGCTAACGGTTCAAGCAGCTGTATTTCTCCGAAGGAAAACGGTACGATAAGCGCAGGCTCTTTTTGAAATTGCAGCACATGCGCCATTGCAGTTTGAACAGCGCCATCCATTAAGGACGGATGTAGGATGTACTGTTTAAAATCGGCTTCCAAGTGTGACGGGAGCGTTAATTTGGCCAGTGCTTTCCTTTCTGTATAAGAGAATTCGCGGATGACCTGAAAACTGTCCTTTTGCACGATTCCCGCCTCAGAGAACGAGTGATAGATGTCTTTCGGCTCCGTTCTCTGCGCAAATGGCGCCGGGAGCTGAAAGACCGGGGCCTCAAAAGACACTCCTTTTTCTTTACAAATCACTTCTCCTTGCGAAAAGAGAGCGCCGTCCGCTCCTTTTTCTTTAATGACATAGCTTATACGCTCTTTTTCTGCTTCAAACTCTATCATGACGGATCTTGGGTCTGTCCCTGTCACAATCGGCTCCATGTACCACACACTTTGAAGAGAGACGGCCGGGCGTTCTCCCCACAATCCCGCGCCGTATGCCGCCATTTCCAGATGACAGACTCCGGGAAGCACATATTTTTCGTTCACTAAATGATCTTTAAAGAAATATTCATCCTTGGAAAATATCTTTTGAAACGTTCCTTTCCGGGCGGATGAAATATTCTCATCAAGCAGAGGATGAAGCGCTTCACGCCTTTTGGTATTTTGGGGCTTTTTTGTATACCGCTTTTTTTGATCAGTCAGCCAGGACGTTTCCTTTAAAAACGGATACGTAGGAAGCGGAACTTTCTGATACGGCGTTTCCGGCTTTTTGCAACCTTGAAGGCCTTTCACCCACAGCGCGGCAAATTTCTCAGGATCTGAAACGGACTGACCTGAAACGTCCGGCCGCCCGGGTGACGCTTTTCCGAAGTACATATGCCTGCCGTCGCTGTGACCGCTTACAAATTCGTCCAATCGCTGTTTCAGCTCAGAAAGCGATGATGCAATGACAGCAAGCCGGAAGGAGAAAGGCTCTCTGCCTGACAATAAGGTGGCAGCGATATTTTCCAGACTGTATCCGCCGGCAGAAGGCGAGTTTTCCAATCGGGCAAGAAAGAAGCTCAATTTCCCGGCATATTCTTTCAGCTGCTGTTCGGAATGTGCGCTTAATACGACGGCATGAGGTTTTTGCTCAGTATTCCCGTCCGCTTGCAGTTTTGGCTGATAAGCACCTACGATCAGATGGGCATTAGAGCCTCCTGCGCCGAATGAACTGATTGCGGCGATTCTCGGTTTATCTCCTTCAGCCGGCCACGTCCGGTTGTTTCGGACGACATAAAATGGCGAATCAGAAAAAGAAATCTTGCGGTTCAGTTCCTCGGAGTGCAGACTGGCGGGAAGCATTTCATGTTTCATGCTTAAAAGCACCTTGATTAAACCGGCGATCCCTGCAGCCGCTTCCAAATGTCCGATATTGGATTTCACCGAGCCGATTCCGCAGTCATTTTTCTCATCGGTCTGTTTATCAAATGCCATAGAAAGGCCGCGTATCTCAATCGGATCGCCGAGCGCCGTGCCGGTTCCGTGAGCTTCAATGTAGCTGATATCCGCCGGACTTACCGCGGCTCTGTTTAGAGCGGATAAAATCAGGTCCCGGTGCGCTTCCGGATTCGGCACCGTATACCCGGCCGTTTTGCCGCCGTGATTAGTGGCGGACCCCTTAATGACACCGTAGATGTGGTCTTTGTCCGCAATCGCTTTTTTCAATGGTTTTAACAAAACGGCTCCCGCGCCTTCGCCGGGCACGTAACCGTCTCCGCCTTCACCGAAACTGCGGCATTTTCCTTCAGAAGACAGAAAATGCGATTGGCTTAAAAACATGTATTTTTGCGGATGTAAGCTGAGGTTGACGCCTCCGGCAAGCGCCATTTCACAGTCGCCCGACATAATGGCCTGACAAGCCTGATGGACGGCGACAAGCGATGAAGAACACGCCGTATCAACAGCAATGCTCGGGCCATGGAGATCAAGGAAATAAGAAACCCGGTTCGGAATGCCCCAATATAAGGAGCCGGGGCCTTTGTACTGATCTTTGAGGAAACCTTCTTCGTGTGCAATTAATGAATATTCATTCCAGGTCACTCCGGCGAATACCCCGATTTGATCCGTCGGCCTCGCCGCCGGGTTCCCGTAACCGGCATCCTCCATCGCTTCCCAGCAGCACGTGACATACAATTTTTGCTGAGGGTCCATTAAATCGGCTTCCCACGGGGAAACAGAAAAAAACAGCGGGTCAAATTGATCCGGATGATCAATAAAACCTCCCCATTTACTGTATGACGCGTATTCTGCCGTTTTCTCTTCCGAGTAATAAGAGCTGTCCCATCTGTCCTCTGGGATTTCGGAGACACAATCTTTATTTTCCATTAAATTGTCCCAAAAATCATGCTGGTTTTCCGCTTTCGGAAACATCCCGCTCATTCCGATAACCGCAATATCAGAGCTCCCGTCCGTTGCCGGTTCAGGCACCTTTTCAGCCGCCTGTACAGGAAGCAATTCTTCTTCCTGCCGGCTTCCCGTATCAGGCTCCGTTTCTGTGAATTCAAGAACGCTTTCGGGATTTCGTTTCTGCGCACTTAAAAACTCACTCAATTTCTCAATATTCGGATATTCAAACAGCAGCGTTTCAGAAAGGCCGGTAAATTCTTTATGCAATATGGTCATGATTTCTTCACTGATGAGAGACGTCACACCAAGAGTAAAAAAAGCGGTTTTATCTTCCGCTTCGGTCACCTCGGCACCCAGCTTTTGCGCTATTACCGTTCTTAAAAATTCGTTAATACATTTCATGAGGATACCATCCCTTGTACAAAAGAATTTTTCTGTGCTTTAACAAGTTAATCCGCCGTCTATGGCCATTGTCTGTCCGGTCATAAAGGACGATTCAGGAGAAAGCAGGAAACGAACGAGTCCGGTCATATCGTCTGTTTCGCCTAAACGTCCCATCGGCGTCCTTCTGATAATCTGCGATTTTTGTTTTTCCGGCATATTTTTCGTCATATCGGTGTCCACAAAACCGGGCGCAAGTGAATTGACACGGATTCCTTTCGACCCGAGCTCCCTGGCCAGGCTTCGCGTCAAGCCGTCAAGAGCCGCTTTGGATGCGCTGTAGACTGAAGTGCCTTTAAATCCTCTTGAGCCGATAATGGAGCTTATGTTAACGATTGATCCGGAATTTTGTTTCAGCATGACACGGGAAACGTTTCGGGTCAGCTTGATGACTGAACCGATATTCAGATTGAGTATGCGGTCAATGTCTTCATCATTGGTCAGGGGCAGCAGCTGATCAAGGTTCAAACCGGCGTTATTGACCAAGCCGTCTATTCTGGAAAACTTGCGGTATACTTGAAGAACAAACTGTTTCATGGCGGCATCATCCGCCGCATCCGCCGCTTCCCAATAAAAGCGGCCGCGGTACTTTTCACTCTCTCTCAATGTGTTAATAAAATCAGATTCACTGCGGCTGAAAGCAGCTACTTTGTAATCCTCATCCAAAAGCGTCTGTACAATCGCTTTTCCCAGCCCCCGGCTTCCTCCGCTGACGACCGCTACTTTTCCGTTATTCATATTTGCCTCCTGTTTTACACGTTTCTTATTTTTTTAAATCGATCATTAGACAGTTTCCGATCTGTAACAGAGATGATCTGCGGTATCTGATATGGCTGCAGCTTCTGTTTGCAATGAGCTACGGCCCGCTTTCTGAAAGATTTGATATCTTCCTCTTTTTCAAGCACGGCCACTGCCGCAACAATCTCGCCCGTAATCGGATTTTTTCTGCCCGTTATAAGAACATCCCGGACATTCGGTATCTCCAGAAAGACGCTTTCCACCTCTGCCGGAAACACTTTCTCTCCGCCCACATTAATGATTTCACTCTTTCTTCCGAGAATTCTTATATATTCGCCGTCTGTTTCCACCTGGTCACCGGTGTCATACCAGCCGTCTTCATCGAAGGGTGACGGTGCGTTTAAATAGCCGAGCATCGCCGAGTCAGAACGAACCCACAGCGTGCCGCCGGTAATTTTGGTCTCAGTTCCGGCGCCGCCCACTTTCATCCAAGTGGATTGGCTGTCTTTTGATTTCGTTGAGAAAATCCCCAGTTCAGTTAATCCGTATGTTTGTTTCAGCCGTACATCCGGAAACATCCGGTGGATGCCGCGCAGCGTTGATTGGGGCATCGGCTCTGTGCCGTAAGTGATCAGCCGGAGTGAAGAGAGGTTATAGCCGGCATCCGCCTTGGACATCAGCAGCATGTTTAAAAAGGTCGGGGTGGCGGGGAGCACTTGGACAGCATGTTTGTCGACCGCCTGATAAACGGACTCCGGCGTTCTGCTGTCTGATGTGACGATCGTTCCCCCGTTAAACAGAATCGCAAACAGCGTATTAATGCCGCCGATATGATCTAATTTCAGAAAAATGAGCGTACGCAGCGGTTTTCTCTTCGCCGTTTTATATTTTTCAAGCAGCCGGCCGGCGCTTAACACGGATGCTTTGCTTTTGCCGGAGGTTCCCGATGTGAAAATAATAATGCCTGATTCCCCTCTCTCGCGCAGGTCATCAAGCAGAGGGTGAGAGGCGCTTTTAGAACCTTCACGAAGCGTCCAGCTGTCATTTTCATTTATTTCAATGATTTGATTCACTTTCGCGTCTTCAAACATATCGAGATGCTTTTCCCTTGATTCATTGCTGAGAGGGACAACGATATTTCGGTTTAACAAAAGCGCCATCAGCAAAAAAATGGCGTTCGGGGAATAATCCCCGATAAGCGCCACACATTCTCCTTCACGTATTCCGTTTTGTTCAAGTTCTTTCTGAAAAAAGCTGATTCGTGCCAGCAAATCATCATACGTAAAAGTCTGCCCTTTAAAAATGAGAAACTCACTGTCTTGCGTTTCCCTAAGCTTATCAGTCACCCAGCTGATATCTCCCCTGCTTTCTGTTTTCATGATTGTGCACTGTCCATATATTTTTGATAAATATCACAAATGCTGCCGACGGTTGTAATGCTGGAAATCGTTTCTCCTTGGGAAAAAGGATCTACTCCGGTTTCCATCTCCATCTGTGCGACTAATTGAGCGATATCCAGTGATGAGAAGCCCAGATCCTCTATGACTCTCACATCATCTCCCGCTTCGACGGCCCGATATGACTGCTGTTCTTGAATGTCCTGAATGATTTGAGCGATGATCTGCTTCATTTCCTTGGTTTGTTCCATTTGCTTTCAGCTCCATTCTTCATTTTATAAACTTCTGATGACCCGTTTATAATCCGGAATATGATCTTGTGAAGAGGTCGGCACCGCCAGCAGCTTATCCACCTTGGAAATGGCCAGCAATGTATGATTTCTTTTCATATAGACTTCAATCTGATAGCTGATTTTCGCCACTGAGATCATACCAAGGGACTCACCGTGAAAGTCGGGATCGCATTCTTCAATGTGTCCCGTCATATAAATATCAAGCTCTTCATCTGCAAAACAATTTCCGTAATAATACGTCTCTCTTTCGAGCAAAAATAAATGCCGCGCGATTGAAACCGGAAAACCCGGCTTCGACCGGCGCGTCATCCATTCAAATTCCGCCGCATCCATTATCTTGCTGAATTTCGCAAACACCATGGCATGCCCGGGCGCAGCATCCTGATCAACAGGAACCCGATATAAAACGGGGTCTGCTGTTTTGAGATTGCCCGGCTTCATACCGAAGGCGTCCGTTCTGATTTTCTTTGACCGCATCAGCGCGTAAGGCGGCTTGGCTAGCTTAGAAAGTTCCGCAATGCATTCAGCCTTAGGCGCTGAGACTTTGCGGGTCGAACCTTCTGTTTGTGTGACGTCGACGACAATTAAACTATTGGCTTTCATAGAAGGAAAACGTCCCAGGTCCCACTCGCCTTTATCAGAGCTGATCGCTCCTTTCGGCCCGAACAAATAATCAGATTCTAATATGGTTTCTCCAAACCGGGAGATATCGACTCCGACGGAAACCTCGTCCCATAATCGGTACTGATCAAGAGGCTGATCTGAAGGAACTTTAAGATGTGTCATAAAATAAGCCGGATACAAAATCAGCCCTTGGTGATCGGCCATCTGATCAGGCCGGAATCCCGTTCCGTCCGTTAAATGGTGACTGTGTGCGTTGCCGAATAACAGCAGCAGCGCGTACTCATTCAAATTCCCTAACCCGACATGGCTCATCGTTAATTCATGATTTTCAATCAGCATGGTCTGTCCTCCGTAGAAAAAATGTAATGGCTGGTCATACTCAGCCTGTAATCGATACCAGCCTTTGCGCAAGAAGGCCGGCTGTTTCTTCCATGAGCTGTTTGCCGATCAGATCGACATGCCTGTTTCTCCAATTTTCAAGCGGGGTTCCTTTCACCCATTGATTAAATGCGCCGAGCGCAGGGCCGCAATGAATTTGGTAATCTATTTTACTTTCGCTTTTCCCTTCCAGAGCGAGCCTTGTCGTATGAGAAAAATACCATTTAAATACCATCGCCATTTTGTGTTTCGGATTCTGTTCGGCTTTGGCGATCTGCTCAGGAGATTTATCACGTTTCAACTGCTCATACACCTCTTCAAAACCGCGCTGGAAATACTTATCTTCAATTAATGTTTTCGTTTTTTCATCTATTTCATCTAAAGAATTGTATTGTCTGTACAAGTCAAAGAGTTTATTGGCTCTTGCCGGGAAAAACAGGCCTTTTTTCAGCACCTGCACCCTTGCTCCCGCTTCAAACATATCTCCCGCGGGAGCGTATGACGTATCCTGCACGTTCGCTTCCTGAAGCAGATCTTTCACTGAATCACTTGTCCCGGCTTCGACCGTGCATTGATTAATAGAACCGGTTCCGATAAATTCGGCGCCGAGCAGAAACGCGGCAGCAGCCGCTTCCGGAGTGCCAATGCCCCCGGCTGCGCCGATTCTTACTTTTTTCGCATAACCGTGCTTCTCCATCATGCGGTCTCTGAGTCTGATCATGGCAGGCATTAATGTATACGGAATCCCTTGGTCGGTATGCCCTCCTGAATCCGCTTCAACGCAAATGTCATCAGCCATCGGAATTTCTTTTGCAAGCGCCGCTTCCCCGACTGTCAGCCGATTATCAGACACAAGTCTTTCCAGCACATGAGCCGGAGCCGGATTCAGAAAGGCCTCAGCGACTTCAGGCCGGGATACTTTCGCGATGATTCTGTTTTGAACTGACACCGATCCGTCATGATTCCTGCTTAATCCCTTTGCCCTGTATATAACGAGAGCGGGGGTTATGCCCATAAATGCCGATGCTTCAATAAGATGAATGCCGTTTTTTAAATATAAATCTATCATTCTGACTTCCTTGTCAGGTGACATCATATGATGAAGAAGATTCATTCCGAATGTTTCCCCTTGCCGCAGTGCAGACCGGATGGTTCCGATGGCCTGTCCGATCCGTTCGATACTCAATCCGCCCGTTCCGAAAAAGCCCAGCATTCCCGCTTTTGCCGCTTTAATGACCATCTGTTCCGAAGCAATTCCCCTGTACATGGAGCCCGTCATGTAAGCATATTGGATGTTATAATCTTTTTTAAAATCTTCGTTCCCTAATCTCATTCCCGCCGTTTTTTGCGGATCAGCTGCCGATGCTTTGACATCAGCAGTATCAGACTCTTCTTTCGGCATAGGTAATGGGCCGGCATCTTTTTTAATCTGACGCGTCAGTTTTGTCAGCACTTCCCCGGGCCCGACTTCTGCAATTTCATTATTTTCAAGTCCCATCAGACGGCGTATCGTGTCCGTCCACTTTACCTGATTGGTCATTTGCAAAGTCAGATTAGTTTTGATTTCATCATTCTTATAAGGTGCGGCATGAAGATTTGAGATCACCGGAAAACGAAGAGGCAAAAACGCCGTTTCTTCTAAGTAATCTGCAAACTCTTTTTCAGCATCTTTCATATAGCGGGAATGGAAGGCGCCGCTCACATTTAAAGGAAGGTACATTCTCACGCCGGCTTTTTCAAAGACGGGGCCCGCTTTTTCAATGTCTTGTTTCGTTCCGGCGATCACAATTTGCGAAGGTGAATTGTGGTTAGCGATATCAATGCCGGTCAGATGATAATCGGATAGAACCTCTTTTACTTGTTCAGCCGTAAACCCCAAAACCGCCGCCATGCCTCCGGGAGCTGCCTTGCTCATGAGCTCCCCTCTTTTTTTCACAAGCTGCAAACCGGTCTCAAAATCAAAGCAGCCGGCCGCAAATAACGCATTATATTCTCCTAAACTGTGCCCTGCGGCGTAATCAGGCTCTCTGCCGGACTCTTTCATTTTCTTTAAATAACTGAGTGCACTCACCGTATATAACGCCGGCTGGGTAAATTGCGTTTTCCCCAGCTGGTGATTCGGATCCTCCAGACACAATTCTTCTATAGAGTAGCCTAATATGTCATCAGCCTGACGTGTCAGATCTTGAAATTCATCAAACAGTCCGGCTCCCATTCCTTTAAATTGAGAACCCTGCCCCGGGAACACAAACGTAAGCATCTTATCCTCATCCTTTCCGCATCGCCAATTTTGTACATCACATGTGGTTCTCCATACAAAAACGTCTCTTATTTCATATATTGACTGGTGTAAACACCGGCATAAAAATAAAAACACAAACGCGTTTGCGATTCAGCACAGGTTTAAAAATCGCAAACGCATTGTGTTTTCCTTTTCTAACATAATTTATATTAAAACATATTACTTGTTTACTGAATGTTTCTCATGACAAGCTGCAGTGCCAATATGCCCGAAAACAGCCATGACGGCACACTTCTCCCTTATCATGTATATGTAGATATATACACTACAATCATTTTTATAATCCCTATTTCCTCTTCAACGTGCCGAAACAGCGATTGAATTTTAATAGGTGCTTTACATCAATTTAATAAATTTAACAAATAGTTGCTATTTAAAGAGAATAATATCAATTTATAGATAATAATGTCAAGGCTTTATTTCGTTATTTTCTGACATTTATTCCACAGTTTTATATTCGGTGGACAGTCGGCATAATTGTTTCGGGATAAATGTCAGATAATTCCCTGAACCCTTTTCATGTCAAAGAAAATTTCATCGCTTCTCTGTCAATTGGGTCTATACTTATTTTTCATTTTCATATATTATGTAAAAAAAAGACGAATTAGAAAAATTTTTAATCACTTTAAATACTATCCATTAAATACTTTCTTTGTATAATAATTTCTTATTATTCTAAGGAGGATCCAGTCATGAAATGGTACGCACTTTTTGTAGAGTCGGGAAAAGAAGAAGCAGTGCAAAAATTTCTGCGTCTGCAGTTTGATGAGCAGGCTCTCTACTCAATCATACCCAAGAAAAAAGTCACAGAACGAAAAGCCGGAATCAAATACGAGGCACTCAAAAAGATGTTTCCGGGATATGTTCTGTTTAAAACGAAGATGACAGAGCGGACATTTCATAAAATCAAAGAACTCCCCATTTCATGCAGAATCGTGAATAACGGCGCATATTATTCCAAAGAGCGTAAAACCTATTTCACGACAATTAAGGATGAAGAAATCCTCCCTATTATCAGGCTGATCGGAGAAGGAGACATTGTAGATTATTCAAAAGTCTATATTGAAAATTCAAAAGTAACCGTTGCCTCAGGGCCTCTTAAAGGAATGGAAGGCATTATTAAAAAGATCGATAAAAGAAAAAGACGCGCCAAAATCTGCCTGTCTTTTATGGGACTGGACAAAATGGTCAACGTCGGAATTGAAGTGCTCTCCAAACCCTAGCATTTCAAAAAAAGCATCAACAGCATGTGCCGTTGATGCCCTTTTTATATAAACAGACGAAAGCCCGACACCAAAATAACCCCGCTCACCACCGTCACGGTCAAATTTTTGTTTTCAAGGCATAGTTGACCTGAAGCCGTGCTGCGCCCATGAGGCAAAATCACATTTAGGGAAAGAATACATTTTAATCAAGAGCTGTGAATTGACGGTTGAGCTTCATGACGAAAAACATGTGCTGACTTCGGGCGATGCCGCACAGTTATTTTAATTCCTCGGATGAATCGGTGACATATTTTATGCTGGTCTATTATCCTGAACCGCCTTAAACGCATATCAGGCTTCTTCAGACAGAAGCCTGATGGACCGCAACCCATTCTTGTATGCATTGAATCAGTTTCTGGACAGAAGGCGTCTGCGTCTCCTTTGCATGAGCTGTCAAAATGCCGAGCTGCCTGGAGACATACCGGTCGAACTGTTTGATGAGCACATCACAATCATTCACCAAAAGCTGCGGCAAGATGCTGATCCCCAGATTGTTCCGCACCATTGCAATAATCGCTTCATCCCCTCTGATTTGATAAGCGACCCGCGGCGTAATCTTTTCTTCCTTCAGCACTTTCAGCACATCAAAATGTGTCTCCGGATAAGGCACGATACATTTGACGGACTCCATGACATGTAACGGAACCGTTTCACATTGCGCCAATTCATGCTGCGGGCTCATCACCGCTACAATCGGATCCTCGGCCAACGGGTAAAAATGCCACTTCTCGCTGTGGGATGTCCCGATCGCCGCATCAATCCGGTCATCTTTCAGCCATTCTTCCAGTTCAGTAGAATTTCCTTCAAACAAATGCACCTTAATGGAAGGATACAGCTCATGAAATTCCCTCAAAATTTTCGGCAGCCATTTTACCGCCACGCTCGTAACAGTTCCGAGCCGGACTTCCCCTCTTTCTAACCCATTAATATTATCAACGGTTTCAGACAGTTTTTCATAGTTTTTTTGAATTTCCTTCATAATATGTAACACTTTCAAGCCATTTGCGGTGGGCCTCACTCCATGCCGCTGTCTGATCAAAAGCGGAAAACCGTACTCTTCCTCTAATTTACTGATCATTTGGCTGATGTTCGGCTGTGTATAATTCAATATGGCAGCGGCTTGGGTCAGACTGCCGCTTTCAACCGTTTTAATAAAGGCTAAATGCTTCTTTAAATCCAACCGGCTTCATCTCCCAGATATCATTCTTTATTATCCAATGCATTAGTTATATTTAGTTTACTTATACATCAATCAAAAATAAAATGGCAATGTCTCCATCATTATACTTGATAACAAACAGAAGGTGAGCGTTTCAGCATGAGTTTTCTCATTCAGTTTTTTATCGGCGGCACCGTTATGGTGACCGCCGCGTATTTAAGCAAATCGAAATACTTATTTTTATCAGGCGTTATCACATTGCTGCCAATCATGACGCTACTGAATATTTACTTGCAGCTGAAAAATATGAGCCCCGACGATTTCAGAGCCGCTCAAAAAAACGGAATATTCGGTGCCTTCGGTGCAGTGATCTTCATCAGCAGTATTTTCATCCTGACAAACTGGTTCAAAGGTGGCCACGCAGTCATCGGTGCGTTTCTCATCTATATTTGCTATATGATCGGCTGTAAATGCCTGTTATGAAGATACGGCACCGATGTGTATAAAAAAATGCCCTTCCAGAACAATAATAACAATGCGCTCAGTCGTGAGCAGTTTATATGACTGAATGATCATGAATTGTTATAATCAATGTCTAAAACATTCCGGGAGGCGAAATAAATGGCCAGAAAATTATTCACACCATGGACCGTTAAAGATGTAACGATCAAAAACCGTATTGTTATGGCACCGATGTGCATGTATTCCTCACATGAGAAGGACGGAAAACTGCAGCCTTTTCATATGGCGCACTATATATCGCGTGCAATCGGCCAGGTCGGCCTGATTATCGTTGAAGCGACAGCCGTTAATCCGCAGGGGCGCATTTCCGATCAGGATTTAGGCATTTGGAGCGATGATCATATCGAAGGTTTTGCCAAACTGACGGAACAAGTGAAAGCACAAGGATCTAAAATCGGCATTCAGCTTGCGCACGCCGGACGTAAAGCTGAGCTTGAGGGAGACATTTACGCTCCGTCAGCTATTCCGTTCGACGAGCAGTCCAAAACACCGGCTGAAATGACGACAGAACAAATTAAAGAAACCATTCAGGAATTCAAACAGGCAGCGGCGCGCGCGAAAGAAGCCGGCTTTGACATTATTGAACTTCATGCGGCACACGGCTACTTAATGCACGAATTTTTGTCCCCTCTGTCCAATCACCGTACAGACGAATACGGAGGCTCACATGAAAATCGCTACCGCTTCTTAGGCGAGACCATTGAAGCCGTCAAGGAAGTCTGGGACGGCCCGTTATTTGTCCGTATTTCTGCATCGGATTATACAGACAAAGGGCTGGACATTGCGGATCATATCGGTTTTGCGAAGTGGATGAAAGAACAGGGAGTCGACCTCATTGATTGCAGCTCAGGCGCACTTGTTCAAGCTGATATTAACGTCTTCCCAGGCTACCAAGTGAGCTTCGCGGAGAAAATCCGTGAACAGGCCGAAATCGCAACAGGCGCCGTCGGTTTGATAACGACGGGAACAATGGCGGAAGAAATTCTGCAAAACAACCGCGCTGACCTTATTTTTGTCGCGAGAGAACTTCTGCGCGATCCGCACTTTGCAAGGAGTGCAGCGAAGCAGCTGAATACTGAAATACCGTCACCGGTTCAATACGACAGAGCTTGGTGATGAAATGACAGCCGGAGTTTTTCGATCCGGCTGTCTCTTTTTTTATTTTTTGAGAAACGATTGCCGAAGCTTCTCCGTCTTCCCTATAGAACCAATTAGAGGGGATGACTCCAATGAAAGCAGCATGGATGGAAAGGACATATCTGATTGACGGGTGTCCGTTTTATACGAAACACCGTAAAGGCGCCGGCGAAGTGACGATCGTCTTTGAAGCCGGCTACGGCACTTCTTCTGAAACATGGACATCATTACTCGCTGACATAGATGAAGAATTTGGGGTTTTCACATATGACAGAGCCGGAATCGGCAAAAGCGGACAAAGCCGAAACAAGAGAACGGCGGACCACATGGTACAGGAATTAAACACTCTTCTTCTGAAGGCCGGCGTCAAGCCTCCTTATCTTGTCGTCTCGCATTCATACGGCGCGATTATCAGCAGACTTTGGGCGAGCCGGAACCGCCGGGATATTCTCGGGATGGTGATGCTTGATCCGGTTTCTGAGGATCAGGAGACGAAAGTGCTTCCGCTTCTTCCCGAAGAAATGAAAGCTGCCTATTTGAAACAGTTCGTATTGGAAGGATCACACGCGGAATTTTTGACGAGCCTTCGTCAGATCAAGCATCAGCAGATTCATTTCGGCGATATGCCGCTGTTGATTTTATCATCGGGAGAGCGGGATGAGCGCTTAAAGCACGCTCATGAACAATGGGTGAAACTGCACAGAAGCATGCTTGATGTCTCTTATCAAAGCGGATGGATTCAGGCCAAAAACAGTTCTCATGCCATTCACCACGATGAACCGCATATCGTCCACCTTGCCATTTATGATGTTTGGTGCGCGGTGCGCCAGCAAATGAATGCTCCTGCCTATCAGGCGGTAAACTGATAAAACAAAAGCCATTGTGCAACGGCACAATGGCTTTTGTTATCGTGATCTATTTTGTCTCACGATGCAACGTATACTTTTTCAACCGGGGGGAATACTTTTTCATTTCTAACCGGTCCGGATTCGTCCGTTTGTTCTTCGTCGTAATATAATTTCTGTCCCCTGTCTCTGTACAGGCCAATGTAACATTTACACGCATCATTTTCACCCTTATATAAATCGTAATTATTACGTTTTATTATATCTCAACAGAAAAAAATGTCAAGCGTCCATTTTTTAAGACCGCTCCACAGTGACCTCCATGAAGTCAAATGCGATCTTACTGTTTTCAAATACCGCTTTCGCCTCATGTTCGAGACGCTCTATCGGTGATTCCCCCTGATACCTTGCGCTGATATGAGTTAAGATCAGCTGTTTGGCGCCTGCTTTTTTTGCCGTTTGCGCAGCCTGTTCTGTCGTCGCGTGATAATAATTATGTGCGAGCTTTGCATCTTCCTTGGCAAACGTCGCTTCATGAACAAGCACATCCGCATTGCGCGCCAGCTCCGTTACCCGCTCTGATGCCCTCGTATCCCCGGAAAAAGCGACGATTCTCCCCTTTTTCGGGGGTTCCAAAAAATCCCGCCCGTTAATGATTCTGCCATCGTCAAGGGTGACCGTTTCGCCTTTTTTGATTTTCTGATAGACGGGTCCGGGCCGGATATTCATTTCTTTTAATCTGCCGGCCTGCAATGCGCCGGGAATATCCTTTTCCTGAACCCGGTAGCCGAACGCTTCCACGCCGTGAATGACGGATGCTGCGGTAACAATGAATTGCTCATCTTCAAAAACCGTCCCCTCTTCGATTTCATGTACGGTAAGAGGATACGTCAGATGAGTCGCCGTCACGTTCAGGCTTGTTTCGATAAAGGCTTTAATGCCTTTTGGCCCGTAAATCGTCAGCTCTTCTTCACCGCCCTGAAATGAACGGCTCCCCAACAGACCCGGAAGACCGTAAACATGGTCGCCGTGAAGGTGGGTGATGAAAATCTTCTCAATTTTCCTCGGTTTGATTGTTGTATGTAATATCTGATGCTGAGTGGCTTCTCCGCAATCAAACAGCCATACGGAACGCCTTTCTTCAAGAAGCTTCAGCGCGACGGACGTTACGTTTCTCGTCTTTGCCGGCATGCCGGCCCCCGTCCCTAAAAATAATAATTCCACAATGCTTCCTCCTAGATCTTTGTACTACTAAGGATACAGGATCAGGCTGAAAATGTGAATTCACCCGGGCCTTCTCCGACCTGATTAATTTTTTTCCGCAAACCGCAAAAAACAGGCTGAAATGTTTGCTTTCAACGAATTTTAGATTTAAAATGAAGGAAATATGCGGGGTTTTAAACCATGCTTCAGATAAAGTGAGGTACTCTAAGTGAAAACAAACGACAAACCAAAAGCAGTAATTGTAATATTTGGTGCCACAGGGGATTTGGCAAAACGAAAACTTTACCCATCCATTCACCGTTTATATAAAAATGGTCAAATTGGTGAAGAGTTTGCAGTTGTAGGTGTTGGAAGAAGACCTTGGTCAAACGAGGACCTCCGGGAAACCGTTAAAACGTCTGTTTCTTCTGCCGGGCAAAAAGACATAGACGATTTCACATCTCATTTTTATTACCATCCGTTTGATGTAACGAATCCGGGTTCCTATCAGGAGCTGAATGTCCTGCTTGATCAGCTTGAACATACATATGAAATCCCGAACAACAGAATGTTTTACTTGGCGATGGCTCCTGAGTTTTTCGGCACTATCGCAAAATCACTTAAAAACGAAGGTGTCACATCGACAAATGGCTGGTCCCGTCTCGTAATTGAAAAACCGTTCGGCCATGACCTGCCGAGTGCGAAAGAGCTTAACAAAGAAATACGCGAAGCTTTCACGGAAGATCAAATTTATCGGATCGACCATTACTTAGGCAAACAAATGGTTCAAAATATCGAAGTCATCCGGTTTGCGAATGCGCTGTTTGAGCCGCTGTGGAATAACCGCTACATCTCAAACATCCAGATTACGTCAAGTGAGGATCTCGGCGTTGAGGATCGTGCGAGATATTACGAGAAATCAGGCGCACTCCGTGATATGGTTCAAAATCATATTTTACAAATGGTCGCTCTCTTGGCGATGGAACCGCCGATTAAACTGAACACGGAAGAAATCCGCAGCGAAAAAGTGAAGGTGCTGAGGGCTCTCCGCCCTGTCGCTCCAAACGAAGTGAGCGACTACTTCGTCCGCGGACAATACCAAGCGGGAACGATTGACGGAAACGCTGTACCGAGCTATACAGATGAGCAAAATGTAGCACCGGATTCCAATACGGAAACATTCGTGTCCGGAAAGCTGTTAATCGATAACTTCCGCTGGGCCGGCGTTCCGTTTTATATCCGCACAGGGAAACGGATGAAAGAAAAATCAACGAAAATCGTCGTTCAATTTAAAGACATTCCGATGAACCTTTATTACGGCAATGAAACGAATGTAAATCCGAACCTGCTTGTCATCCATATTCAGCCGGATGAAGGCATCACTTTATATCTGAACGCTAAAAAATTAGGCGGAGCCGCTCATGCTCAGCCGATTAAGCTGGATTACTGCAGCAACTGCAGTGATGAAATGAACACACCGGAAGCCTATGAAAAATTAATCCATGACTGTCTGCTCGGTGATGCGACAAACTTTGCCCATTGGGACGAAGTGGCGCTTTCCTGGAATTTCGTCGATGCGATTTCCGAAACGTGGGCAGCCGACAAAACCCTTTCTCCGAATTATGAAGCCGGGTCAATGGGACCGAAAGCTTCGGACGATCTTCTTGAAAAAGACGGTCTCCACTGGTGGAATATATAAGAAAACATCAAAAAACCGCGGCGCCGTTCATGACGGCCCGCGGTTTTTGATATCAGAAAAGCCCCCGCAATAACTGCGGGGGCTTCTTCATTACTTCATCCATTCAGTATGGAAAATGCCTTCTTTATCTGTGCGTTCATACGTATGCGCGCCGAAGTAATCACGCTGCGCTTGAATCAAGTTTGCAGGAAGCACTGCCGTACGGTAGCTGTCGTAATACGCAAGTGCGCTTGAGAACGAAGGTACCGGCACACCTTGGGCTACGGCAAGTGAAATCACTTGGCGAAGGGCGCCTTGGTAGCTTTCTGCAATGTTTTTGAAGTAGCTGTCTAACAGCAGGTTGTCAAGCTCCGGTTCACGGTCATATGCGTCTTTGATCTTTTGCAGGAACGCCGCGCGGATGATACAGCCGCCGCGGAAGATCATCGCGATTTCACCGTATTTCAGATCCCAGTTATATTCTTCAGACGCGGCTTTCATTTGGGCGAAGCCTTGTGCGTAAGAACAGATTTTACTCATGAAGAGCGCTTTTCTGACCGCTTCAATCAGCTCTTCTTTATTTTCAGTGACCGGCTTAACGTCTGGCCCGGACAGAAGGCTGCTTGCTTTCACACGCTCTTCTTTCATTGCGGAAATGAAACGCGCAAAAACAGATTCAGTGATAATCGGTAGCGGCACGCCTAAGTCAAGAGCACTTTGGCTTGTCCATTTACCCGTTCCTTTTTGGCCTGCTTTATCAAGGATGACGTCAACAAGCGGTTTGCCCGTTTCTTCATCTTTTTTAGTGAAAATGTCAGCCGTGATTTCGATCAGATAGCTGTCAAGCTCTCCTTTGTTCCACTCAGCGAATACTTCGTGAAGCTCTTCGGCAGACAATCCGAGCACCTGTTTCAAAATGAAATATGACTCAGAGATCAGCTGCATGTCACCGTATTCGATACCGTTGTGCACCATTTTCACATAGTGCCCCGCTCCGTCCGGGCCGATGTATGTCGTACAAGCTTCTCCGTCCACTTTAGCAGAAATGGCTTCTAGAATCGGTTTCACGAGTTCGTGCGCTTCCTTTTGGCCGCCCGGCATAATAGAAGGCCCTTTCAGCGCTCCCTCTTCACCGCCTGATACACCCGTTCCGATAAAGTGAATGCCGCTTTCGGCAAGCTCTTTGTTCCGGCGCTGTGTATCTTTATAGTATGTATTTCCGCCGTCAATCAAAATATCGTCTTTTTCCAGATGAGGAAGAAGAGATTGAATCGTCGCATCCGTTGCAGTTCCCGCTTTAACCATTAATAAAATTTTACGGGGTGTTTCAAGAGACTGGACAAACTCCTCAATGCTGTATGTACCGACAACATTTTTGCCTTTTGCCTCTTCTAAAAACTCTTCCGTTTTGCTGCTTGATCTGTTGTATACAGACACAGAAAATCCCCGGCTTTCGATGTTAAGAGCCAGATTTTTACCCATTACCGCAAGACCGATAACTCCGATTTGTTGTTTTGACATATTCTAACGTCCCTTCTTCAAACGTTTAACCATTTTAAAATTTAAATTAAAATAAAATGATATTTATACTAAAGAAATTATCATACATAACCCCTTTTTTCAAGTTATTCACCTTTTCTTTTCATCCTGGAAAAAGTCTCTGTTAAAGCTCGTTCCCCTTGTTTTGCTTTCTTCTTTTTTTATAACGGCGCCTTTTCTGATCAGGTTTTGGCCGTACTTTTCATTCAGCTCGTTCATCATCTGAAAAATCGGCTCATCCTTTGCGTCCTCCTTGAATGAAAACAGATCAAGCTGTTTATACGCCTGCTGTTTTTCAACCAGTTCCGTTCCGGTGATGCCGAGAAGCCTTACCGGGTTTTGGTTCCAGTGCTTGTCAAACAGTTCCATCGCCGCTTTCATGATGTCTTTTTTCTGATCAGCCGGATTGCTGAGGGTCATGCTTCTTGTGACTGTTTTCCAATCCGCATACCGAATCATGATGAACAGCCGGCAGGCCATGACCTCCTTACGCTGGAGCCGTTCGCTCACAGACAGCGCGAGCCGGTCAAACACGCCCATTAATTCATCCCAGTCAGCCGAATCATGCGACAGGGTGGATGAGTTGCCGACGCTTTTAAATTCATAAATCCGCTCGGGATTGACTTCTGCAGGATGGATGCCGTTCGCTTTATCCTTCAGCCTCGGGCCGTTTATGCCGAGAAGCGTTTTCAGCGCATGTTCATCTCCTTTTGCCAAATCACCGATCGTTTTGATGCCGAGCGTTTTTATTTTTTCCGCAGTTTTCGTTCCTATACCGTGCATCTCTTCAATCGGAAGAGGCCATAAGACGTCCGGCAGCTCTCTTTTTCTTAAAATGGTGATGCCGAGCGGTTTTTTCATGTCAGACGCCATTTTGGCGAGAAATTTATTCGGGGCGATGCCGATGCTTGACGGAAGCAAAAGCTCTTTTTGCAGTCTCGCCTGAATGTCTTCGGCTGTCTCATACGCCCTGTGTCTGTGCGGTGTGTCCGTAATATCCATGTATCCTTCATCAATAGAAACAGGCTCGACTAAATCCGTATACTCCCTCAGAATGCTGAACATTTCTTTTGATGAACTCCGGTAGCGGTCAAAATTCGGAGGCACAACGATGAGTTCCGGACAGAGGCGTTTTGCCCGCCACACCGGCATGGTGGTCTTTACGCCCCGCGCTCTCGCTTCGTAGCTGCAGGTGACGATGATTCCTTTCCGTTCCTTCACGTTTCCGGCAACGGCGATAGGTTTTCCTCTTAAAGACGGATCATACGCCATTTCTACGGAGGCATAAAAACTGTTCATATCGATATGAAATATAATTCTCCCTTTTCCGGCCACTCCCGGCGCCTCCTTTCCTTTCATAGACAACCTTATATATATGTAGTAAAATAAGAGCTGAATGGATGTGATAAAATGATTCTTGAGTCAATGAATGACTTTTTATTTTTAGTCGATTTTTTCACAATTATTCTTCCCGCTCTGACCGCGATCGGCATCGCTTTTCTTTTGCGTGAGCGCCGCGCAGGCGAGCATTGGAGAACGAAACGAATAGATGAACATCAAGCAGTCGTTCAGCTGAACCGAACAGACTTTCTTATTATTATATATCATCGCATTACAACTTGGATACGTAAAGTCATCCGCATGAATGCACCGGCGAATGATGATGAAGATGTCAGCTTCCTCCTTTTATAACGGCAAGTGAAGATAAAAAGGAGGAGACATAATTGTCTAAAACATATCAAAAATGGATTGTATTCGGATTGTTTTTTATCATACTGGGCACAGGCCGCTCGGCTTTTGCGGCGACATCTCAGACTCAGACGGGAGGCCTCGGGAATATCGGTTTTTTCCACGATTACCTGATCGAGCCGTTTTCGGCACTTTTAAAAGGTGTGGCGGGCCTGTTCCACGGTGAGTACGGACTGTCGATTATTCTGGTGACGATTATCGTCCGGATTGTTGTATTGCCTTTGTTTGTGAACCAATTTAAGAAACAGCGGGTGTTCCAGGAAAAAATGGCTGTGATCAAACCGCAGGTCGACAGCATCCAGGCTAAAATAAAACAAACGAAAGATGCGGAAAAACAAAAAGAACTGCAAATGGAAATGATGAAGCTTTACCGTGAGCACAATCTGAATCCGATGGCAATGGGATGTCTTCCGATGCTGGTGCAATTCCCGATTTTGATCGGTTTTTATTACGCCATCCGCTCAACGCCGGAAATCGCTTCACACTCATTTCTGTGGTTCAGCTTAGGGCATTCTGATATTCTTGTATCACTGTGCGCGGGGGCCATGTATTTCTTACAGGCATATATTTCCCAAAAATTAAACGAGAAATATTCACCGGCTGCTCAAAATCCGGCCGCCATGCAGTCAGCAAAAATCATGGTCTTTATTTTCCCTGTCATGATGACCATTTTTTCACTTAACGTACCGGCTGCGCTGCCGCTTTACTGGTTTACAAGCGGACTGTTTTTGACAGTGCAGAATGTACTTTTACAGCAGACGCATCATAAAAAGAAACAAGCTGCGGCTCAGGCGGAGCCCGCCAAATCATAATACTGAAACCCTGCCGGAACCTATCCGGCAGGGTTTTTTTCTTGTATCTGCAAAGCTTTAAGCCAATTATCATGAAGAATGAAAAAAGCACCCATTCAACTGGGTGCTTCGTTTTTAGTTGGCCGCTGTTTCGATAATGGCAACGACCATTTCCGCCGTTTTGACGAGCTCTTCAATCGGCATTTTTTCATTTTTCGTATGAATTTGTTCATAGCCTACTGACAGGTTGACTGTCGGAATGCCGTGGCCGGCAATGACGTTTGCGTCACTTCCGCCGCCGCTTGTCTGAAGTTCGCTCGGCCGGCCGATTTTTGCCGCCGCTTTTTTCGCGACTTCCACAACCTGATCGCCGTCCTGATATTTGAAACCCGGATACATGACCGCGATGTCCACTTCCGCGCGGCCTCCCATCTCAGCTGCCGCAGATTCGAAAGCTTCTTTCATTTTCTGTACTTGCGCTTCCATTTTTTCAGGCACTAATGAACGCGCTTCAGCCAGAATATCAACCTGGTCGCAGACGATATTGGTTTGCGTGCCGCCTTCGAAACGTCCGATATTAGCCGTTGTTTCTTTATCAATACGGCCGAGCGGCATTTTTGAGATAGCTTTTGACGCGATTGTAATCGCGGAGATGCCTTTTTCCGGTTCTACCCCCGCATGAGCCGTTTTCCCGAAAATGGTTGCTCTCACTTTCGCTTGTGTCGGCGCGGCTACAATAATGTTGCCGACTTTTCCGTCTGAATCAAGCGCAAAACCGTATTTCGCGGTAATGTCTGAACGATCCATTGCTTTTGCCCCGACTAATCCCGATTCTTCTCCGGCCGTGATAATGAATTCAATGGTGCCGTGCTCGATGTTTTGTTCTTTCAGCACTTTAATGGCTTCAAACATTGCGGCAAGACCCGTCTTATCATCAGCGCCGAGAATCGTCGTGCCGTCGGTTTTTACATAGCCGTCTTCCACAATCGGCTTAACGCCTTTGCCCGGGACAACCGTGTCCATGTGCGATGTGAAATAAATCGTATCCGCATCTTTTGTGCCCTTTAACGTACAGATTAAGTTGCCGGCGCCATGCCCCGTCACTTCTTTTGTATCATCTTCTTTTACGCTCAATCCTAAATCAGTGAATTTTTGTTTGAGCACCTTGCTGATTTCCGCTTCATGTTTTGTCTCTGAATCAATTTGAACGAGTTCAAGAAATTCTTCAAGCAGACGTTTTTCGTTTACCATTTTCAGTTCCCTCCGTTTAAAGCGGTATATTACCGTGCTTTTTTTTCGGTCTTTCCTCTTCCTTATGCGCAAGCATGTCAAATGCCAGAATCAATTTTTTCCTCGAGTCTTCCGGCCGGATGATATCATCCACCATTCCGCAGGCCGCCGCTTTATACGGACCGGCGTTTTCCTTTTCGTATATGGCTTTTTTTTCGCGCTTCGTTTTCTCCGGGTCGTCAGAAGCCTGTATGTCTCTGCTGTATAAAATCGATGCCGCGCCTTCCGCTCCCATCACGGCGATTTCCGCATTGGGCCAGGCGAATACAAGATCTGCCCCGAGCCCTTTCGAATTCATGGCGACATAGGCGCCTCCGTAGGCTTTTCTGATGATGAGCGTCACTTTCGGCACCGTCGCTTCGGCAAAAGCATACAGCAATTTTGCTCCGTGACGGATGATTCCCGCATGTTCCTGCTGAAGGCCCGGGAGAAAGCCCGGAACATCAGCGATCGTCAATAACGGAATATGAAACGCGTCGCAAAAACGGATGAATCTCGACGCTTTGTCAGCGGCATCAATCGTGAGGCTCCCCGCCAAGTGTTTCGGCTGGTTTGCGACAACACCGACTGTACGCCGTCCGAGTTTCAGAAAACCGACAGCAATGTTTTTGGAAAAATACGGCTGAATGTCAAAAAACGTTCCGTCATCCGCCAGCTCTTTTATTACCTGTAACACATCGTAAGGTTTCGAACTGTCCGCGGGAACGAGGGTGTTTAATAACGGTCTGGCGTCTTCCTTTTTAACGGGTGATGCCGTCTGTTCGCCGTGCGGGAGATAAGAAAGCAGGGTTTTCACAGCGGAAAGAGCCTCTTTTTCCGTTCGTGCGGAATAGTGGGCATTTCCGCTTATCACATTATGTATTCCCGCACCGCCTAAACTTTCCGCGTCAATCTGTTCACCCGTAACCTGTTCAATGACTTTCGGGCCTGTAATAAACATGTGCGACGTATGTTCCGCCATAATCACAAAATCCGTCAATGCGGGTGAATAAACAGCACCGCCGGCACACGGCCCAAGGATGACAGAAATTTGCGGAATCACTCCCGAGTAAAGGACGTTGCGCCTAAAGATATGACCGTATCCATTTAATGATACCACACCCTCTTGAATTCTCGCACCACCTGAGTCGTTCAGCCCGATAATCGGAGTTTTATTTTTCGCCGCCAGATCCATTACCGCCGCGATTTTTTCCGCATGTGTCTCGCCGAGCGTCCCGCCGAGTACGGTAAAGTCATGGGCAAACAAATACACGGGCCGTCCCTCAATTGTGCCGTATCCGGTAACGACTCCGTCTCCCGGAGCATTTCGGGACCCGGGCATGCGGCTTTTGGCAAACGGCTGCAGCTCTGAAAAACTGTCTTCGTCCAATAAATAATCAATTCTTTCTCTTGCCGTCAGCTTGCCTTTTTTGTGCTGTTTTTCATTTTTTTCCGCTCCGCCGCCGTTTGTTAAAAAGGAACGTCTTTCGTTTAAGTGTCTGATATGATCACTCATGCTCATCTTGAGTTTCTCCTTTTTCAATTGTTTCACAAAGCTCAATCAGGACCCCGTTCGCCTCTTTTGGAGAGAGAAATGCGATCTTCTTCCCGCCCGCTCCGTTTTGCGGTTCATGATGGATCAAAGTCATGCGGCATGCTTCAAGCTCCTTGATCGTTTCCTTCATATCGGCGCAGCGAAATGCCAAATGATGCAGCCCTTCGCCTCTTTTCTGTAAAAAAGAGCTGACGGGAGACGCGTCCGACAGCGGCTCAATCAGCTCAAGCTTTGTGCCTCCCGCTTCTAAAAAAGCAACTCTCACATTTTGGCCTTTTACCAGCTCGTCTCCCATATACGTAAGCCCGAGCGTCCGTTCGTAAAATCCTCTCGCAGCTTCAATAGAGCTGACGGCAATGCCGACATGATCAAGTTTTTTCATAGCGCGGCCACCTGCTTTCCGCCATAGGATATGGCTTGTTCATACAAGCAAAACACGTTAAAATGATAGACAGTAATCTTAAGGAGTGAAACAATGTCTCAAAAATTTATGAAAAGCGCCGTCATCGTCATTTTGGGCGTATTTATACTTTCAACCCTCCTCTCAGGCATTATGATGTATTTGCGGTAAAAAAGCAGGCGCCTCATTGCAAGGGGGTTTCCTGCTTTTTTATGAGGGCTTTCCGCTCTATTGCAATGTCCTCGAATGAGCGGTTTTCTTTTGTAATCAATACTTTCGTTCCGGGAGGGATAATCCGGAAAATACGGATGACATCCCGGTTTTTCATACGGATGCAGCCGTTTGATACAAACCCCCCGATCAGCTCTTCTCTGTTTGTTCCGTGAATGCCGTATATCCTGCCGTCGGTTCCTTTCGCGTCAAAACCGATCCAGCGGACACCGAGCGGGTTTTCCGGCGCGCCTCCCTCTACATTTTTCTTCCGGTAATACGGGTTGACGGCTTTGACCGTTACCGTAAATTCTCCTTCAGGCGTCAAATCATCCGTTTTTCCCGTCGCCACCTGATAAATGCCTTCTATTCGGTTATCCTTCACAACAGCAAGCGCATTTGTGGCTTTATTGACGATAATATAAGGGTCACCCGGCAAAGGGTTTACGCCAAGCGGCCAAAGCGGAGACATCAGCAGGGCGGCTGACAATAAAAAAAATCGCATGGGCTCCCCTCCTTTTTTCATTAGAATGACCAATGAAAGGAGGACTCATGCGATTGATCCATATGTTTTTTACAGCTTGATGCCTTTGAAATAACTTTTAATCACGAGATATTGTTCCATCTCACCGAGGAGGTGGAACAAAGCCGCCCGCGCTTCAAACTCCTCGCGCGTTGCCGGGAGCGGCATTTCTTCAAATTCCGTTCTCATTTCTGCAAGTCTTTTTAAAAATTTATGAGCGGTATTGCCGGGATGAATGGCTTCCCTTAATTCACGGATGAAATGGGCGATTATTTTGCCCTGCTCCACCGTTATTGAAATAGAGGTAATCTTCGGCAGCAGCCGTTCAATGATTTCAAATTGTTTCTGTCTCATCTTAAAATAATGATAGTAAAGATTTTCATGGCGCAAAATATGATTCTGCACGTCCCGATAGGCGAGGTTTTTCGCCTCTTGAATCATCTGATGCGTCTCCGGTATTTCCTTCCCCGACCAATCTTGCTCACCAGTTAACAAATACCGTTCGATTTCGGCGAAGATGACGGAAAAGTTGTCCTCGATTTTTTTCCGGTACGCCGCGAGTTTTCTGTCGAGGCTCGGCATATACAGATTCATTAACAGCGCGACGCCGATACCTACGGTAATCAGCTGGAACTCATTCCAGATAAACGCCATCGTAATGCCGCCGGACATATATAAATGAAGAATGATTACTGAGCTGGTGACGATCCCTTCGTTTATTTTTAAAACGACTGTAGTCGGAATGAACAGCACCAGCAATATTCCGATCGCAAACGGATAATAGCCGATCAGTCCGAAAAAGACATATGAGAAGACGATCGCCAATAAACAGGCGGCAAATCGGGCCCACGAGGCCTGAAGCGACCGCTTTTGCGTAATCTGGATGCACAATATGGTGATGATTCCTGCGGATGCGAAGTTTTGCAGATGCAACAGCTGGGCTAAATAAATGGCCAGCGCCGTTCCAAGTGCGGTCTTTAGTGTCCGGTAACCGATTTTAAACATTGCTTGCTCCATTCTGTTTGTTTCTTTCTCAAAAAAAAGAAGAAGAGCATTCTTCTTCTTTTCTTCCAGTTATATTTTATAATATTTTTTCTAAAAAGTCCTGTGCTCTTTTTGACTTCGGAGAAAGAAAAAATTCTTCCGGCTGCCCGTCTTCCACGATCGTCCCTTCATCCATAAATAATACGCGGTCTGCGACTTCTTTGGCAAACCCCATTTCGTGCGTTACGATCACCATCGTCATGCCCGTCTGCGCAAGCTCTTTCATTACCTCAAGAACTTCTTTGACCATTTCCGGGTCAAGAGCCGAGGTCGGTTCATCAAACAGCATGATGTCAGGATTCATGGCAAGCGCACGCGCGATGGCGACCCGCTGCTTCTGTCCGCCTGACAAACGGTTCGGATAGTCGTTCCGTTTGTCAAGCAGTCCGACTTTTTCAAGGAGAGCGCACGCCTTTTCCTCCGCCTCCTTTTTAGACTCTTTCTTCACGCTGACCGGCGCGTATGTGATATTTTCAAGCACCGTTTTATGAGGAAACAAATGAAAATGCTGAAATACCATGCCGATATTTTCCCGCACTTTCAGTTTATTCGTTTTAGCTGCGGTAATTTCGTTTTCTTTAATGGCAATCGTTCCGCCGCTCGGGGTTTCCAGCAGATTTAAGCAGCGCAGAAACGTTGATTTGCCGGAACCGGAAGGGCCGATGACAGCAACGACTTCCCCTTCTTCGATCTGTGTTGAAATGTTTTTCAGTACTTCGTGTTTCCCGAATGATTTTGACAGGTTGTCGACCTTAATCATTGGCTTTCAGCTTCCTTTCTACGCCTTTTCCGATGAATGCTAAGATCAAAACGAGCACGTAATAGATTAAGCCCGCCACAATAAGAGGTTCTAAATAGTTGTATGTTGCGGCGCCGGACTGGTAGGCCCGTCTCATAATGTCGCCAAGACCGATAACTGTGACGATCGCCGATTCTTTCGTTAAGGTGATTAATTCATTAATAATAGCCGGAGAAATGTTTTTAAACGCCTGCGGCAGCAGCAGATCTTTCATCATTTTTCCGTATGGCACGCCGAGAGCGACGGCAGCTTCTTTTTGTCCTTTGTCAATTGCGTTGATTCCCGCTCTGATAATTTCAGAGACGTAAGCGGCTGAATTGAGCGATAATGCGGTGACCGCCGCCCAAAATTGATCGATCTGAAAGCCGAGGAGCTGCGGCATACCGAAATAAATGATCATCAGCTGCAGCACGAGCGGCGTGCCGCGGAATATCGAAGTATAAAAATCCGCAATCCATTTCAGCGGACTGATCGTGCTGATTTTAAATAAGCTGAGCACGATGCCTAATACAAGACCGATGACCGCCGAAACGAGCACAATTTTCAAAGTGACCGCAAGGCCTTCCAATATAAAAGGAATTTGGGGGATTGTCGCTGAGAAATCCAAATTCATACGTGTGATCTCCTTTGTCTTTATTCAAGATAAAAAGCTCAACGAAAAGTTGAGCTTTCTTTTATTTCTCGTTGGTGAACCATTTTTTCTTCAGTTTTTCGATTTCTCCGTTTTTCTCCATTTCTTTCAGCGCTTTGTTGAACTTCGCTGTCAGATCACTGTCTTTGCGGAACGCAATCGCGGAGCCCGATTCGTCTGATTTCGCATCTGCTGACGCAAAGCCCTGCAGATCGTTATTTGAACTGAAATAGCCTTGTGCTACGATGTCTTCGATAATCGCGGCATCAAAACGCCCGGATTTGATCTCTTCGGTTAAGTCTGAGATCCGGTTGCGGTCTTCGAGCTGAAAACCGTATTTCGAAGCGAGCTTCTTGCCTTTTTCCTCTTGAATGGAGCCGAGCTGAACACCGACGGTTTTGCCTTTCAGATCATTCAGGGATTTAATGCTGCTTCCCTTTTTCGTAACGATCATATTGTTAGCAGTATAATAAATATCAGAAAAATCAACTTGCTTTTTCCGTTCCGGCGTAGGTGTCATTCCAGATAAAATCATATCTACCTGCTTGGACTTCAAGGCTGTAATCAGGCTGTTGAAGTCCATGTCCTGCACCTCAACGTCATAGCCGGTCTTTTTGCCCAGAGCTTTCGCCAGATCAACGTCAAACCCGGTGATCTGATCGCCGTCTTTATATTCAAATGGTTTATAGTCAGCCGATGTACCCATAATCAGCTTGTTCTTTCCGCCCTCTGATCCTGAATTGCCTGATCCGCAGGCGGACAGCGCAAAGGTGATACATGCGGCAGCTAATACCAACAGCCATTTCTTCATGATTCATTTCCCCCATATCTACTGATCTCTTAAAATTGAATATTTATTCGTTAACTTGTATTTTAAACACTTTTTAAGTGTGATGCAATACTATTTTTGAAAAATATATTTTCCTTTCTGTGTTTATTATAGTCATTGTTTTTCAGATTAGTGACAGCTGAACGCCGATGTATAAATATTTATATTTATACAGATTCCATATAAAAAACCCCCGCAAGCGCTTGGCTCCGGGGTTTTTCTTTCACTTATACTTCTTCACAATATTCTTCAAATGCTTCCTGCAGTTTTGTGACGACGGCCATCGGCTCATGGCCTTCAATTTCATGGCGTTCCACCATTTTCATGATTTTCCCGTCTTTTAAAATGGCAAATGACGGAGAGGACGGCGGATAGCCTTCAAAGTATTCTCTCGCTTTGGCTGTCGCTTCTTTATCCTGTCCGGCAAATACCGTCACAAGCTGATCCGGGCGTTTATCGTAATGTACGGAATGGTACGCGGCAGGCCGTGCAATACCGCCTGCGCATCCGCACACAGAGTTGACCATAACGAGTGTCGTTCCTTTTTTCGAAAGCGCATCGTCCACTTCCTCAGCGGTTTTCAGCTCTGTATACCCGGCAGCCGTGATTTCCTGGCGGGCTTGACGCACGACATCATTCATAAATAAATTAAAATCCATATTCAACTGGGACCTCTCCTTTTTGATCATCTCTTCTTATGATAGCAAGGAACCTCCCTATCGGCAAATAACACCGCTCATATCCAATTGTTTTTTGTCCCTTTTATGTTCCCGATGTAAGTTTATGACCCTTTAAAAACGGGAAACTTGATAAGGAGATTGTCTGAAATAAAGGAGCAGTCATATGAGCCAACGGAAAGCAGTTTTAATTTATAACGGAAACGCCGGTCAAAAACAGATTGATAAAACGCTCGGCACGGTCGTCCCCATTTTGGCCCAATCAGCTGATGAACTTTTGATTAAACCGACCAAACATCAGGATGATGCCCGTCAGTATTGTGAAAATCTCGACAGTTCAGTTGACCATTTATATATTTTAGGCGGAGACGGCACTGTGCATCAATGCATCAACAGCATCAGCAAGCTTGATCACAGACCCGCTGTCGGCATTTTGCCGGGAGGAACGTGCAACGATTTCTCCCGGGCGCTCGGCATCCCGCAAAACCTCCAAAAGGCCGCTGAAGCGCTCGCGGCCGGACATAAACGGATGATTGACGTATGTAAAACGGATGACGGCTATTTTCTGAACTTCTGGGGCATCGGACTGATCACCGAAGCATCAAGCCATATCAATGAAACTGAAAAAGCATGGCTTGGTAAAATCAGCTACTTCACGAGCGCCTTGCGGACGATGACAAGCGCAAACCCGTTTCCTGTCAAATTGACGATTGACGGCGAGGTGAAAGAAGACGAAGCCGTAATGGTGCTTGTCATGAACGGGCATTATATCGGGACAAACAGAGTTCCCCTGCCTGATGCCAGCCTCCAGGACGGCTTAGCCGATGTGTTAATCTGCCGCAACACAAGCCTTGCCGCGCTGCGGGAGCTGATGACGATGGAGCAGGGTTCATTTGATGATTTCAAAGGGGAGCTGTCCTATATTCAGGCCTCCAGAATTGAAATCGAAACCGGACGTGAAATGGACGCGGATACAGATGGCGAGGTATACGGAACAACACCTTGTACGATCGAAGTGAAAAAACATCATCTCACTATGCTTGTTCCCGAGGATTCACAATAAAAATAAAAAAACTCCTTTTGCCGCCCGGGCAAAAGGAGTTTTTTTTTAATAGACGGAAGTATGTTCATCAATGTTTTCTAAGATCTCTTTGACGCGTCCGAGGAATCGGCCGCACACGAGCCCGTCGAGCACCCTGTGATCTAAAGACAGGCAAAGATTAACCATATCACGAACGGCGATCATCCCGTTATTCATGACAACCGGACGTTTGACGATAGATTCTACCTGAAGAATCGCCGCCTGCGGATGGTTGATAATGCCCATAGATTGAACTGAGCCGAAAGATCCCGTGTTATTGACGGTAAATGTGCCGCCCTGCATATCTTCCGCGGTAAGTTTTCCGTTTCTCACTTTTTTCGCAAGGTCCGTTATTTCTCTGGCTATGCCTTTAATCGTTTTTTCATCAGCATGCTTAATAACCGGAACAAACAGCGAATCTTCCGTGGCAACGGCAATGGAGATGTTGATGTCTTTCTTTTGGACGATTTTGTCTCCCGCCCACATGCTGTTCATCTGCGGGAACTCTTTGAGAGCCTGCGCCGCCGCTTTTACAAAGAAAGCGAAAAATGTTAAATTAAAGCCTTCTTTTTGTTTAAATGAGTCTTTAATGCTGTTTCTGTACGCCGTCATGTTCGTGACGTCGACTTCCATCATCGTCCAGGCATGCGGAATTTCTGTTTTGCTTTTATGCATATTGGCGGCGATGGCTTTTCTGACTCCTGTAACCGGAATTTCAATATCACCGGCTGACAGAGCTGGTGCCGGCGCTTGTTTTTGCTGTTGTTTCGGCGCTTGTTGCGTTGTTTGAACGGCAGCCGGCGCCGGTGCTTCCGACTTCTGCTGCATTCCCGAATCAATGATCTTTTGAATGTCTTTTCGCGTAATTCTTCCGCCTGCACCCGTTCCTTCAACTTCTTCAAGCTGAATGCCGTGTTCTCCCGCTAATCTGAGCACGGCCGGCGAATAACGCGCTTTATTCGACTGATCTTTACCTTGACGGTTTGCATCAGTGTCTGAAGGGGTATTCTGCTCTTCTTCCCGCTTCGGCGCCTCTTCCGTTTCCGTTTCTTCTGTTTCAATTTTGCAGATGATCTCGCCGACTGCAAGAGTCCGGCCTTCTTCTCCTACAAGTTCTCTAATCGTACCGGTAAAAGAAGACGGCACCTCCGCATTCACTTTATCCGTCATGACCTCCGCGATGGGGTCATATTTATTCACTTGATCACCGGGAGATACCAGCCACTTGCTGATCGTCCCTTCCGTCACGCTCTCTCCGAGCTGAGGCATAGCCATTTTTTCAATCGCCATGTCAAAAACCTCCTTACGTCTTTAAAACTCCGCTAATTCTCTCATCGCGGCTTCTGCTTTGTCAGGATTCATCATGAAGTATTTTTCCATTGTCGGCGCATAAGGCATTGCCGGAACATCAGGACCTGCAAGCCGCTTGATCGGCGCGTCTAAATCAAATAAGCAGTTTTCAGAAATAATGGCGGCGACCTCGCTCATAATGCCGCCTTCTTTCGTATCTTCTGTGATCAGCAATACTTTTCCCGTTTTAGAAGCAGCTTCAATGATGGCTTCTTTATCTAACGGATAAACCGTACGCAAGTCTAATACGTGTGCAGAAATTCCGTCTTTTTCAAGACGCTCGGCAGCCTGCAGAGCAAAATGGACGCATAATCCGTACGTAATGACAGTAATGTCGCTGCCTTCGCGTTTTACATCCGCCTTTCCGATCGGAAGGACGTAATCATCCGCAGGGACTTCGCCTTTAATCAGGCGGTACGCCCTCTTATGTTCGAAAAACAGCACCGGATCTTCGTCACGGACTGCAGCTTTCAACAGCCCTTTTGCGTCATAAGGAGTTGAAGGCATGACAATTTTAAGGCCCGGCTGGTTGGCAAAAATGGCCTCCACAGATTGGGAATGATACAACGCGCCGTGCACGCCGCCGCCGTAAGGCGCTCTGATGACCATCGGACAGCTCCAATCATTGTTTGAACGGTAGCGTATTTTTGCCGCTTCTGAAATGATTTGATTGACCGCAGGCAGAATGAAATCAGCAAACTGCATCTCGGCAATCGGGCGCATGCCGTACATCGCGGCGCCGATCCCGACACCGGCAATCGCTGATTCAGCAAGCGGCGTATCCATCACCCGCTCTTCTCCGAACTGTTCATAGAGACCCGCCGTGGCTTTAAACACGCCGCCTTTTCTCCCGACGTCTTCCCCGAGAACAAACACGCGCGGATCTCTTTCCATTTCTTCTTTCATTGCTGCATTAATACTGTCAATATAAGACATTACAGACATAAGTATTCCTCCCTACTTCGCATAAACGTGATCAAGCGTTGATTCAGGAAATGCGTATGGCGCTTTCTCCGCTTCGTCTGTCGCTTCGTTTACGATAGCCATGATGTCATCCAGCATGGTCTTTTCTTCTTCTTCACCTAGAAGCCCGGCTTCTTGCAAGTATGCTTTGTATAAAAGAAGCGGATCTTTTTTCTTTGCTTCTTCTACTTCTTCGCGTTCTCTGTAGCTGCTGTCGTCGTCATCACTGGAATGCGGTGTCAAACGGTAGGAAACCGTTTCTATTAATGTAGGGCCTTCGCCTTTAGACGCCCGTTCGCGCGCTTCTTTTACGGCCCGGTAAACTTCCAGCAGGTCGTTTCCGTCAACAGTGACTCCCGGCATGCCGTAGCCTGCCGCCCGGTCGGATATTTTCTCGCACGCCACCTGTTTGTCATACGGGACAGAAATGGCATACTTATTGTTTTCACACATGAAAATGACCGGCAGTTTATACACGGCGGCAAAGTTTGCCCCTTCGTGAAAATCCCCCTGGTTGGAAGATCCTTCTCCAAAGGTAACAAAAGAGACAATATCCTTTTTATCCATGCGTCCCGCAAGCGCGATTCCGACCGCATGAGGCACCTGCGTCGTAACAGGGGATGAGCCCGTTACGATTCTGTTTTCCTTTTGCCCGAAGTGGCCCGGCATCTGCCTTCCGCCTGAGTTCGGGTCAGCTGCTTTCGCAAAGCCCGACATCATCAAATCCTTTGCAGTCATACCAAATGCAAGCACAACCCCTATATCTCTGTAGTACGGAAGCACATAGTCGGTATCACGGTTTAAGGCATAGGCCGCGCCTACTTGTGCCGCTTCCTGTCCTTGACATGAAACAACGAACGGAATTTTGCCCGAGCGGTTTAAGAGCCACATTCTTTCGTCGATTTTTCTGGCTAACAGCATAGTTCTATACATTTCAACGGCTTCTTCGTCAGAGAGCCCTAATGCTTGATGGCGGTTTGTAGTCATTCAAACCCCTCCTTCTTTCCTTTTAAAAATGAATCGCGTTTCCGTCTGCGGCTAACGCAGCTTCTCCAATCGCTTCTGACAGCGACGGATGCGGATGTATGGATTGGCCGATTTCCCAAGGCGTCGCGTCAAGCACCTTGGCAAGCCCCGCTTCAGAGATCATATCGGTGACGTGCGGGCCGATCATATGAACACCGAGAATATCATCTGTATTCCGATCGGCGACGATTTTGACAAAGCCGTCGCTTTCTCCGTATACAAGAGCCTTTCCGATCGCCATGAACGGAAACTTCCCGATCTTCAGTTCATGCCCTTTTCGAAGAGCTTCCTCTTCTGTCAGACCGACGCTCGCCGCTTCCGGATTTGAATAAATACATTTCGGCACAAGAGCGGCATCAAGCGGAGCCGGATTAAGACCCGCCATATGCTCAACGGCAATGATGCCTTCACGGGAGGCCACATGCGCAAGCTGCAGCCCGCCGACAACATCACCGATCGCATAAATGTGCGATTCCTTCGTCTGCCCGGCTTCGTTCACGATGATAGAACCGTTTTCCGCTTCAATATCCGTGTTTTCAAGCCCGATCCCTTCAATGTTCGGCTGGCGGCCGATGGAAACAAGCATTTGTTCCGCGTGATACATTTCTTTTTTTCCATTCTTTTCAGCGGCAATTGAAACGCCGTCCGCTTTTTCCAATGTATCCGGAAGCACTTTCGCACCCGTCACGATCTTAATTCCTTTTTTCGTTAACAGTTTTTCCATCTCGTTTGAAATATCACGGTCTTCCGTCGGCAAAATGCGGTCCGCATATTCAATCACAGTGATATTGACGCCGAAATCGTTCAGCATGGATGCCCATTCAATTCCGATGACACCGCCGCCGACGATCATCATGGATTGGGGCAGACGTTCAAGCTCTAACGCTTCATCTGATGTCAGAATATATGTACCGTCTGCTTCTAAACCCGGCAGCATTTTCGGCCTTGATCCGGTTGCGATAATCAATTGTTTCGGTATCAGCATGTCGTTTTCTTCACCATTTGCGTATTCGACGGAAACCGTACCGGGAAGAGGTGAGAAGATGGAAGGGCCGAGCATACGTCCGTACCCGTTGAATACATCAATCTTCCCCTTTTTCATCAAGTGGGCGACACCGCCGGCCAGCCGGTCAACGATTCCCTGCTTTCGTTTTTGCACGCTGTCAAAGCGGAGGGAGACACCTTCCGTTTCAATGCCGAATGCTGCCGCTTCCTTTGCGGTTCGGTACACTTCCGCGCTTCTTAACAGCGCTTTACTCGGGATACATCCTTTATGCAGGCATGTTCCGCCGAGCTTTTCTTTTTCTACAACGGCCGTTTTTAAGCCGAGCTGGGCCGCTCTGATGGCGGCTACATAACCGCCTGTGCCGCCGCCCAGAATGACCACATCATACTCAGTCGCCATTTGTTTTCACTCCTTCGCCGATCTGATATTGCTTTGACTGCTCCTCACCGGCTAAAACCCGAAGCGCGCCTTGCGCGAGAGATTGCAGTTCATTTTCTCCCGGGTACACCAGTACATCCGAAATCCAATCTATGTACGATCTGATGGCGGATACGAAACTTTTCCCGTACGCCAATCCGCCCGTCAGGACGATGATGTCTACTTTTCCTTTTAAAACGGCGCTTGCCGCCCCGATTTCTTTTGCTACTTGATAAGCCATTGCGTCATAAATGAGACGCGCATTTTCATCTCCGGCCTGAATGCGTTTTTCCACCTTCACCGCGTCCGTTGTCCCCAGGTAGCCGGAGAGTCCGCCCGTGCCGACAAGTTTTTTCATCATATCGGCTTTTGAATACTTGCCGGAAAAACACATTTCCACCAAATCACCCGCCGGAACAGTTCCCGCGCGCTCCGGGCTGAAGGGTCCTTCTCCGTGAAGCCCGTTGTTGACATCCGTCACCCGTCCGCAATCATGGACACCGACTGTGGTGCCGCCGCCCATATGAGTGACGATCATCTTCATCTGTTCATACCGTTTGCCGAGGGACGCCGCCGCCTGACGGGCAACAGCTTTTTGGTTCAAAGCATGGAAAATGCTTTTCCGCTTGATTTCAGGCATTCCTGATACTTTAGCGAGCGGAGTCATCTCATCCACCACGACTGGATCGACGATATACGCGGGTATATTTAATCCGTCAGCTATTTCCCTGGCAATAATTCCGCCCAGATTAGAAGCATGCTGGCCGTTGTAGCCGTTTTTCAAATCAGTGATCATGGCGTCATTCACTTCATATGTGCCGCCCTCAATCGGTCTGAGCAGGCCGCCCCTGGCACAAACGGCATCGAACTTTGAAATGTTGATGCCCTGTTCGTGCAAAGACTCAAGAATGCTTATTTTTCGAAATTCGTATTGGTCGATAATGCTGTTAAATGCTTTCAGCTCTTCTTCGGGATGCCGCAGCGTCTTTTCAAAGATACAGCGTTCATTGTGAAAGACACCGATTTTCGTTGATGTTGAGCCTGGATTCAGAATGAGAATGCGTTTTTCCTTTTCGAACATTTTCATACCTCCAGATCAAATTCCTATCGTCTGCTTAATATACTTTGGCCGTTTTGCAAAAACTGGCTTCTTGAACGGCGCATGCGCTCAATTCGTTCCTCAGCCAGACGGTCAGCCGCTAAGTATGTCGGAATGCCGTCACGCGCGGAAATATCGAGCACCCGCTCAATATTTGCATAGATGCCTTCAACCTTTTTCAAAGCCCGCTCAGCATTGTAGCCGTAAAGCTCATCGGCCACATTGATGACGCCGCCTGCATTGATGACATAATCCGGAGCGTACACGATCCCCATTTCATGAATGGTATCGCCGTGACGTGTTTCTTTCAGCTGGTTATTGGCTGCTCCCGCAATGACTTTCGCCTTCAGCTGTTTAATCGTGTCATCGTTAATGACGGCGCCGAGAGCACATGGGGCATAAATATCGCACGCCTGTGAGTAAATGTCGTCAGGATCAACTGCGCGGGCGCCGAAGTCCTCAACGGCACGTTTAACAGATTCTTTATTGATATCCGTTACGATTAAAGAAGCGCCTTCTTCGTGAAGGTGGCGGCATAGATTGTAAGCCACATTTCCCACGCCTTGCACGGCAATTGTTTTACCTTCCAGTGAATCAGTGCCAAACGCCGCTTTCGCTGCAGCTTTCATCCCTTTGTAGACGCCGTACGCCGTAACCGGGGACGGATTTCCTGATGAACCGAATGCCGGAGAAATTCCGGTTACATAGTCTGTTTCATCATGAATGATGTCCATATCTTCAACGGTGGTGCCGACGTCTTCCGCCGTAATATACCTTCCGTTTAAGCCTTGGATGTAGCGCCCGAACGCGCGGAACATTTCTTCATTTTTATCTTTGCGCGGGTCTCCGATAATAACGGTTTTCCCGCCGCCTAAGTTTAAACCGGCAGCCGCATTTTTATAAGTCATGCCTTTTGCGAGTCTTAGTGCATCTTCAATCGCCGCTTCTTCACTGTCATATGTCCACATTCTTGTTCCGCCGAGTGCTGGGCCGAGCGTCGTATCATGAATCGCGATGATCGCTTTTAATCCGGATTGTTCATCTTGGCAGAATACCAATTGTTCGTAATCATAAGTCTCCATATATTTAAAAATTTCCATAGGTTCGTTCCTCCTACTGTTCTTGTGATGCGCAAATCGCAAGCGCAATTGAATACAGTTTATTTTCTGCGGTATCCGCTCTGCTCGTTAATGCGATCGGCGCTTTTGCACCGGCGATGACGGCAGCAACATTTGCTTTCGCAAAATAAATCATTGACTTATAAAGCATATTTCCGGCCTCGATTGAAGGAACCAAGAGAATATCCGCCTGACCCGCTACGCTTCCGGAAATCCCTTTTTGCAGCGCAGCCGCTTGGGATACGGCATTATCCAAAGCAAGCGGTCCGTCCGCAATGCAGCCGGTAATCTGTCCTCTGTTGCACATTTGGACGATCGCAGCCGCGTTCAGGGTCGCCTCCATTTTCGGATTAACCGTTTCAATAGCGGCAAGGACTGCGGCTTTCGGCATAGGGTTCCCTACTGAATGTGCAACGTGAACCGCATTTTGCAGAATATGCCCGAGCTCTTCAAGAGACGGGGCAATGTTCAGCGCTGAATCAGTCACATACATCAGCCGGTCATAGTCCGGCACCTCAAAAACGGCTACATGTGACAACACCCTTTTTGAACGAAGCCCTTCATGGCGGTTTAAAACCGATTTCAGAAGAGTTGAGCTCGGGAGATTCCCTTTCATCAAAACGTCCGCCTCTTGTTCACGCACTGCGCGCACTGCTTTTGCCGCAGATTCTTCGGGTGAATCGGCGTGGATGATTTCAACATTGAACTTCGGCTCATTTGCCAGAAGCTCTTTCAGCTTTCCGCTGTCACCCGTCAGTAAAAATCGTGCCGACAAGTGTTCTGCCGCCATTTTGACGGCCTGGATCACTTCTTTATCTGCTGCGTGGGCCACTGCAATGGTTTTTGCGTTTTTTGCCGCGGCTTTTTCAACTAGGTCTCTCAGCTTCATTTTGTACCACCTTCCTTGTGCGAATCCGCTTTTAACAATGCAAGTTCCGTGCCAAATATGCGGGAGGGTTTATTCCGGCTTTTTTCAAGAAAACATGCAGCTGTTTGCGCTTTCTCTGCAATTTATTGCATGCCGTCATTTGCAAGGCCGTACTTGTCCATTTTGTAGTACAGGTTCCGAATGCTGACGCCAAGCGCTTTTGCCGTTTTGGTTCGGTTGAATTTATGCTTTTCAAGCGTTTTTTGAATGACGTGCGCTTCAAATTTTTCAACAGCCTGAGACAGCTTTTCCCCTTCCACATCCGGAAAATCACTTTGGGTGCCGTTTTTTTCATTCAGCTCTGATTCAAAAACAGGCAGATGCTGCTGTTCGATCCGTTCCATGTGCGGCTCTAAAAATATCATTGCCCGTCCGAGAACATTTTCAAGCTCCCGGACGTTTCCCGGCCAGCTGTAGGCTGATAAAGCTCGCAGCGCGTTAGGCGTGAGCCCCTTTACATTGCGGCCGTAATCCTGATTGATTTTTTCAATGAGCCGAATGCTCAGCGCTTCAATATCTTCTTTGCGCTGCCGAAGCGGCGGGATTGAGATCGGATAGCGGTTAATCCGGTAATACAGGTCTTCACGGAACGCGCCTTCCGCCATGGCCTTTTCGATGTTGACGTTTGTCGCTGCGATAATTCTGACATTGACAGAAATCGCTTTAGCGCCGCCGACTCTGATAATTTCTTTTTCTTGCAGAACTCTGAGCAGCTTTGCCTGGGTGCTTTGGGTCAACTCTCCGATTTCATCTAAGAAAATGCTGCCGTTATTCGCTTCTTCAAAAAGTCCTTTTTTGCCCCCGCGCCTCGCGCCCGTAAACGCGCCTTCCTCATAGCCGAAAAGCTCGGATTCTAGCAGGGATTCAGACAGGGCCGCACAATTGACCCGAATGAACTTATTGTATTTTCGGTCGCTTTCATTATGGATGGCGTGGGCGAAAAGTTCTTTTCCTGTGCCGGATTCTCCCCGCAGCAGAATCGTCGCCGGCGTTTTCGCCCCGAGCTTCGCCTGTTCAAGGGCGACCAGCATTTGTTCACTCGTGCCGATAATGTCGTCAAACGTGTATTTCGCTTCAAGCGTGCGGATGATCTGACGCGCCCGATTCAGCTCAGCAGTCAGCGTTTTTATTTCTGACACATCGTGAATGACGCCGACGCTGCCTTTTAAAATACCGTCCACAATAACGGGGGCAACATTTACGATAACATCCTTTTTATTGGGGCCGACCTTCATCCTCACACCCCGCACGGGCCGCCTTGTCCCCAATACTTTCAGGTGCATGCTTTCCCCTTCTGAGATATCGGTGGAAGCGGGTTTTCCGATGACTTCGCTTTCTGACAGCCCGGTCATTTTTGTATACGCTTTGTTGATTAACATTCCGATGCCGTTTTCATCAACGACAGAAATGGCCTCGTCTGATGATTGTATAATCGCTTCAAGCATGGTGCGGATTTGTTTTAAGTTCGTGACCTCTTCCGCCAGTTCAACTGCGTCGGTGATGTCTTTAAACACGCATAACGCGCCGAGAAGTTTTCCGCCTTCATCAATGATCGGCAGTCTTGTCGTGACAATCTGCAGGTGCTTTCCGAGAAGCTGCTTCTGGTTATATTCCGGCTCTCTCGTTTCCAGAATCCGCGGCAGCTTTGTGTTCGGCACTACATCTTTAATTTGGCGGCCGATGACATCCTCCCGTTTTCGGCCGACCATTTTTTCTGCCATCTGATTAAATAAAATGATCGTTTCGTTGACGTCTATAAATATCATGCCGTCGTGCGTTGAATTAAAAATCCGGTCATGCTTATACGTCTGCGACTTCAGCATTTGGATAAGCTGCTGTTTTTCCTCCATCAGCTGAAACACCATGTACGCCAATTTTCCCGGCATGACGATGGTTTGTTCTTTTTTCTCATGGAGCAGCTCATCCATGACCGCTTTATCGCCTGTTGTATGGATGATAATATCTATATCTTCAGTTATGTAGGGTTTCCAATCTGATGAGGTTGCAATTCCATATCTCCGGGCTTCTTGCAGCCCTTGCGCCTCCGGATCTTGATCAACCACCGCAATAATCCGGATCAGCTTTGTTTTCATCAAAATCTGTAGGAGCGCCGTGCCTCCTTTACCAGCACCTATAATCAGCACCTTCTGCATCCCGATACCCCTTTATATGAAAAAATTTGCACACCTGTATTTCCCGTTGCAATAATTTGCACAACCCCTATGTTACCACGTTTTGATCTCTTGACAAAATATTTTTTCGATTGGACAATAAAGGAAATCATATCGTAAAGGGGTTTTCTGAATATGAGCCGGCTTGTTGCTCTTTTGATTCTGGTCCTCCCCGGCGCTGTCGCGGCGCTCGGCATTAAGCTGATGAGAGATGCATTATTCGGGCATGCGTTTTCCCCGTTTCCGTCCCTTTTTCTTCAGGGGGCGGCCGGATTGGCGTTTTTTTTGTTCGGCCTTTATGTTCTGGCCGGGTTTATTCTGTACAGAGATCGGAAACGCAATCAAGTCAGCCCGCGGTTCAGGAAAAAAAAGCTGTAAAAAAAGCCCTTGCAAAAAAAGGGCTTTTTCAGTCGTCCGGCAGTATTGTTTTGGCAATGGATTGATCCAGTTCTTCATAGTCATCGTAAGCGATCGTTTCATATAATTCTTTTCTCGTCTGCATATCCGAAAGCCCCTCTTTTTGCGAGCCTTCTTCTTTCAGAAGGCGGAAAATACGCTCAAAAGCCTTGGCCGCCGTTCTGAGTGACGTGACCGGGTAAATGACCATCTGACAGCCCATATCGGAAAATTCATCAGCACTGTAATACGGCGTTTTTCCGAATTCAGTCATGTTTGCGAGAATCGGCACACTGATTTGTTTGGAAAACGCTCTGAATTCACTTTCGGATTGGAGCGCTTCCGGAAAAACAGCGTCAGCACCCGCTTTTATATAAGCGGACGCCCTTTTTAATGCCCCCTCCAGTCCTTCCTGCTGTCTGGCGTCTGTTCTCGCAACAACAAGAAGAGTCGGCGCGGCCCGCTTGACCGCTTGGATTTTTTGCGCCATTTCTTCAATCGGCACGAGCTGCTTCCCATTCAGATGTCCGCATTTTTTCGGCAGGCGCTGGTCCTCCATCTGGACGGCGGCCGCGCGCACTTCATACATTTCTTTCGCCGTCCGGGCGGCATTCAGCACTCCTCCGAAACCCGTGTCAATATCGACAAGGACGGGCAGATCAGACGAGCGGACCAGATCTTTAACCCGTTCAGCCATTTCCGCCGACGTGATGATCCCTAAATCGGGCAGCCCTCTGCTCGCCGTGTAAGCCGCGCCTGATAAATAAAGAGCCGAAAACCCCGTTTTTTTGGCGATAAGAGCGGCCATCGCATCGTGAGCGCCGGGGATCTGCAATAGATCCGGCGCTGCCATCAGCGTACGGAACCGCTCTGCAAGCTCCTCTTGAGACGACTGCTTGCTGACGATCCACGTCATGTTTGTCACCCTCCTATTTTATACGAGAAATAAGTCCATAAATTCACTGACGCTGAGCTTCTGCATTCGGCCGCTATGTTCGCAGGCCTCTTCGATTTTACGCTGCTGCTTCAATGCAAAATGAGTGCTGATGTTTGCTGAAAACTTGGCAAGAATCTTCGGAACGGCTTCTTTTCTGCGGAACCGGTGCCCGAGCGGGTATTCACATTCAATCCGTCCCGTAGCCGTGCCGTCTGTAAAATGCACCTGTACGGCATTTGATATGGATCGCTTATTCGGGTCTAAGTAATCTTTTGAGTACGCTTTGTGTTCCGTCACCTCCATTTTGCTCCGCAATGTATCAATTCGCGGGTCAGACGCCGTTTCCTCTTCATAATGATCGGCCGTGATATCTCCGAAAAGCAGCCCGATTGCCGTAATATACTGGAGGCAGTGATCCCGGTCAGCCGGATTGTGAAGCGGCCCTTTTTTATCGATAATCCGGATTGCCGACTCATGGGTCATAATCGTGATCCTATCAATGTCTTCGATGCGGTCTTTCACCTCCGGATGAAGCCGGACCGCGCATTCCGCCGCTGTCTGGGCGTGAAATTCAGCCGGGTAGGATACTTTAAACAAAACATTCTCCATCACATAGGACCCAAGCGGGCGGGCAAGCTTTATTTCCTGCCGGTTAAATAATACGTCTTGAAATCCCCACCCAGATGCGGTCAGAGCCGTCGGGTACCCCATTTCACCTTTGTGCGCCATAAGGGCCAAATATACCCCTCTGCTCGTCGCGTCGCCGGCCGCCCATGATTTGCGTGATCCGGTATTCGGCGCATGACGGTACGTTCTGAGGCTTGAATTATCAATCCAGGCATGAGATACGGCGTTATTGATTTCCTCTTTTGAGCCGCCCAGCATTTGCGCGCAAACAGCCGCAGTCGCCACTTTCACAAACAGCACATGGTCAAGCCCCACTCTGTTTAAGCTGTTTTCCAAAGCGAGAATCCCTTGAATTTCGTGCGCTTTGATCATTGCGCAAAGCACATCGCGCACGGTAAGCGGTTCTTTCCCTTCTGAAATCCGCACTCTGGATATATAATCCGCACAAGCCAATATGCCTCCGAGATTGTCAGACGGATGACCCCATTCCGCCGCAAGCCACGTATCATTATAATCGAGCCACCTGTTGATACAGCCGATATTAAAAGCAGCCGTGACCGGATCTAAAACAAAAGGCGTGCCCGGGACTCTGCTGCCGTTGGGCACGGAGGTTCCCGGGACAATCGGGCCGAGCAGCTTTGTACATTCGGGATAGCTGAGCGCCAAAATTCCGCAGCCTATCGTATCAAGAAGCACATGTCCTGCCGTAGCGAAAGCTTCTGAACTGTCAATCTCCTGATGGAGCACGTAGTCAGAAATCTCTTCGATTACAGCGTCCATTCGGCGGGGTTCTGTCATGTTTTCATCTTCCTTTCTCATCTGTTTACAGGCGCGCTCCGGTATAGCGGACACGCGGGCGGAAAAGCCGGTTTCGGCTGTGCTGTTCAATGACGTGGGCACACAGGCCGACCGTGCGTGCGCTGAAGAATATAGGCGTGTACAGCGGTATCGGGATGCCGAGCATGTAATAGACCGGCGCTGCGTAGTAATCTAAATTCGGATAAAGGCCTTTTTTCTCCCTCATGACGGTTTCGCCGGCTTCACACATATTATAAAGACGGAAATCACCTGAAAGATCAGACAGCTTTTTTAACGCTTCTTTCATCATAAGCGCCCTCGGGTCCATTTTTTTCATGTAGACACGGTGGCCGAAGCCCATGATTTTTTCTTTGTTTGCGAGTTTTTGAGTTAATAATTGTGTAAACCCGTCTGTATCCTTCGCTTCCTCAAGCATGTACATAACCGCTTCGTTCGCGCCGCCGTGAAGATTTCCCTTAAGCGAGGCGACGGCTCCGGTCAGCGCGCCGTAAATATCCGATTGCGTCGAAGCAATGACACGGGCCGTAAACGTTGAGTTCGGCAATTCATGCTCACTGTATAAAAGAAGCGACCTGTCGAAGATTTCTTCTTCCAAAGATGACGGCGTTTTTCCGGTAATCATATATAAAAAGTTTGCGCTGTATGATAAGGTTCCGACCGGCGCCAAAGGCTCCAGCCCGTTGATGACTCGATAGCTGTTGACTGTCAGATTCGGCATTTTGCCTATCAGTCCGCGTACGCGGTGCTGATTTACGGAAGATGAACGGTCATCGATGTCCTTGTCAAAGCCTCCAAGCGCGGACAAACCCGTCCTCAGTCCGTCCATCGGGTGAGTATGTTCGGGCAGCAGACGGCATATGTGCAAGATTTCCTCGGGAAGGTGTCCGCCGCGCCGAACGTCTTCTTCAAGCGCCGCCTTCTCTTTCGCATCAGGAAGTCTGTCTTCCAATAAGAGATGAACAATGTCCATATAGCCGGCCGTTTTAGAAAGCTCAATCAGATCGTGGCCTTTGATTAAAATACTGCCCTGCTGTGTATCCAGGAAAGAAATCCCCGTTTCCACCGCAATGACGCCATCTAAACCGGGAGAATAAGATTCCATGGTTTCGCTCCTTTGCGCACTTTTTATTGAAGAAGATACTTAGAAATAATCAGCCTTTGAATCTCATTGGTTCCTTCATAGATTTGCGTAACTTTCGCATCCCGAAATAAACGCTCCGCGGGATACTCTTTCATATAGCCGTAGCCGCCGTGAATCTGCACAGCCTCCACCGCCGCTTTCATCGCCGCATCGGACGCGAATTGCTTCGCCATAGATGCTTCTTTTCCGCACGGAAACCCTCGCTGATACAGATCAGCAGCATGATAGACCAATAATTTGGCAGCTTCCGCATTCGTCGCCATGTCAGATAATTTAAATGAAACGGCCTGATTCGAAGCGATGGGTCTGCCGAACTGGCTGCGGGTTTTGGCATACTCCACCGAGCAGCCGAGCGCCGCTTCGATAATCCCGAGCGCCTGAGCCGCTATGCCGATCCGTCCGACTTCAAGGTTTTTCATGGCGATTGAAAAGCCTTCGCCCTCTTCGCCGAGCCGGTTTTCAATCGGAATTTCCGCTTGGTCAAACTGCAATTCGACAGTATTGGAACCTAACAATCCGAGCTTTTTTTCTTTTTTTCCGATAGAAAAACCGGGTGTGTTTTTTTCAACGATAAACGCTGAAATCCCCTTTCTCCCCTTACCCGGATCGGTTATGGCGAATGTCAGATACAGATCTGCCGCTCCGCCGTTTGTAATAAAGATTTTTGAACCGTTCAGAATATATGAATCGCCTTTTCGCACGGCTCTTGTTTTCAGGCTTCCCGCATCAGATCCGGATTGAGGCTCAGTAAGCGCAAAAGCCCCAATATATTCGCCCGCTGCCAGCTTCGGAATATACGTTTGTTTTTGGGCTTCTGTCCCGAAATGCAAAATCGGGATTGTCCCTACCGATGTGTGGACGGATAAAATGACGCCGACGGCCGCGCTGACTTTTGATATTTCATGAATCGCTAAAATGTAAGATGTTGTATCAGCACCCGCCCCGCCGTAAGCTTCCGGGACGGGAATGCCCATCAATCCCGCTTCGCCCATTTTTTTAATAAGCCGCTCCGGAAATTCATCTGTTGATTCCATGAGCTCAACCACCGGCGCGATTTCCTTGCGGGCAAAATCACGCACCATTTTTCTCATCATGATGTGCTCTTCTGTAAAATGCATGGCTGCCGTCTCCCCTCATGATCTTTACGTCATCTGCCGTACTCATAAAAACCGCGCCCGCTTTTTTTGCCGAGCCAGCCGGCGCTGACATATTTTCTGAGCAGAGGGCATGGGCGGTATTTCGGATCTCCCAGCCCCGCATAGAGAACCTCCATAATGGAAAGGCACGTATCCAGCCCGATGAAGTCAGCTAATGTTAAAGGACCCATCGGGTGCCGCATGCCGAGCTTCATCACCGCATCAATCGCTTCCTTTGAAGCTGCTCCTTCGTAAAGGCAATAAACGGCTTCGTTAATCATCGGCATTAATATGCGATTAGATATAAAGCCCGGGAAGTCATTGACTTCGACAGGGGTTTTATTCATCCGGACGGCAAGCTTCTTTACTGTTTCCGCCGTTTCTTCCGATGTGGCGAGTCCTCTGATGACTTCGACAAGCTCCATGACAGGAACCGGATTCATAAAATGCATGCCGATTACTTTTTCAGGCCTTTTTGTGGCCGCGGCAAGCTCTGTAATGGGAAGAGAAGACGTATTGCTTGCCAATACGGCATGAGGGGGACAGATTTTATCAAGTGTGTCAAACAATTCCGCTTTTGCTTTTTTGTTTTCGGCAATGGCTTCAATTATAAAATCAGCATCTCCCGCTTCTGTGAGTTCTGCCGGGGAAATACGGCTGAAAACGGCATCTGTCTCCTGCTGTGACTTCCGTCCTTTTGCCTGCTCTTTCTCCAGGTTTGTCTTTATGCGGTGAAGACCTTTTGTTACCGTTTCCGGTTCCCAATCGTATAACTTGACGGCAAACCCGGCTTCTGCAGCCGTCTGCGCGATGCCTGCTCCCATTTGACCCGCACCTGCGACCATGATTGTTTTCATCTTCATCCGGCGCTCCCTCCTTTGATCAGTACACCTCAAGCAGGACGGCATCTCCTTGAGCCGCTCCGCTGCATATAGCAGCTACGCCTAAACCCCCTCCGCGACGCTTTAATTCGTATATTAAACTCATGATGATTCTCGCTCCGCTTGCGCCGATCGGGTGGCCGAACGCGATTGCCCCTCCGTTTACATTCACTTTTTCCCGGCTGAACCCGGCTATTTTTTCACTCACGAGCACGACGGACGCAAATGCTTCATTTACTTCAAACAAATCAATATCGTCAACGGACAGTCCGGTTTTTGTCAAGAGCCGGCTGATGGCCTCTCCCGGCGCGCTTGCCAGCTCGGACGCTTCCAGTCCGACTGACGCAAAGCCAAGTATCGCTGCGAGCGGCCTGACATGCTGCTTTGCAGCTTTTTCCTCTGACATCAGCACAAATGCTCCGGCCCCGTCATTTACACCGGGAGCGTTTCCGGCTGTAACCGTTCCGTCGGCTGAAAAAATTGGCTTGAGCGCTGCAAGCTGCTCAAGGCTCGTATCAGGACGCAGCCCCTCATCCGCTTCAACAGTATGCTGTTTGCCCTTTTTGCCGGTCCAGGTGACGGGAACGATTTCTTCACGCAATTTGCCCGCTTCAGCCGCCTCTGCCGCACGTTTCTGGCTCAAAAGAGCGTAATGATCCTGTTCATCCCGGGAAATGCCGTACTTTTTGGCCGCAGTGCTTCCGTGGACAGCCATATGCACCTGGTCGAACGCACAGGTCAGCCCGTCATGAACCATTAAATCCTGAAACACCCCGTCCCCCATCCTCACACCCCAGCGGCCGGCCGGAATGGCGTACGGAATGTTGCTCATGCTTTCCATTCCGCCTGCAATCAGCACGTCCGCATCTTTCGCCCGGATCATTTGATCACAGATGGTAACGGCCCTGAGCCCTGATGCACAGACCTTATTAATGGTTTCAGCCGGAACGGACCACGGAAGCCCGGCATATCTTGCAGCCTGCCGTGCCGGAATCTGCCCGGCACCCGCCTGGACGACCATTCCCATCACCGCTCCTTCCGCTTCGCTTTCACTGATAGCGGCGCGCTTGATTGCTTCTTTTATGGCAATGCCGCCAAGCTCGGCTGCCTTTACCTCTTTTAATGCGCCGCCAAATTTTCCGAACGGCGTTCTTGCCGCACTGACGATAACCGTTTTTCCCACAATTTTGCCTCACTTTCAATAAGATAAAAGATAACGCTTACACAAAACGCCCTGTTACAATATATGAACCGGCTGACCGAGTTATGAGTGCACCGCCTTTTTCCCGCCCATAAAAAAAGAAGACTGTCTGAACAGTCTTCTCAGCTGCGGCATTCTTCTTTTATAGAAACAGCCAGCTTTGGATAATCGGTAAAAATTGCGTCTGCTCCCGCTTTCATCATCTGCTTCATATCCTCAGGACGATTGACGGTGAACGGACGGAGCGCCGCTTGGTGTTTTGCAAGATGTTTAATCACTTCAGCGCTGACCGCCGGCGTACCGAGCTTCGGATGATAACCCGAAGCGGGAATGGCTGCAAGATACCGTTCAGGCCGGTACAGCACATCCATTGTCAGCACCGCCCGTTCAATTTCAGGCGCCAGGGCGTGGCAAACCGCGAGACTCTCATGATTAAATGAAGAAAAAATAACGCGTTTTTCCAGTCCGTAATATCTGACTTTTTTAATCACTTCTTCTTCCATTCCTTCGTAACGGAATACACTGTTTTTCAGCTCAATGTTTATCAGAAAATCAGCACGTTCCGCAAAACGCAGCACATCTGACAAAAGCGGAACTCTGACACCTTTAAAAGTATCTTTCCATTTTCCGGCGGCATCGGCGGTTCTGATTTTGTCATACGCCGTATCTTTCACAAATCCTTTCAAAGACGTCGTGCGGTCGAGGGTTTCGTCGTGAATGACCACGATCCGGCCGTCTTTTGTCATCTGTACATCAAGTTCGATTCCGTCAGCCCCGTCCTCAATTGCTTTTTTGAATGCAGGCATCGTATTTTCAGGGCAGTCGCCCGACGCCCCCCGGTGGGCAAAAATATTCGTCATATGTGTCACCTCAGGTGTTTGTCATCGGTTTTCTCTATTATAATCGTTATGCACATAAGGAGGGCGCTATTTACACATATTTTATAATTACCGTCCGCTGTAATAAGTTTCGATTCCGTTTACAACGGCGTCCGCGGCGTGCTCTTGGCCGTTATCGCTTTTCAGCTTGTCCGCATCTTGAGGATTTGTGATAAAACCTAATTCAGCCAGCACACTCGGCATCTTTGAATATGTAATGACATAAAAAGGAGCTTCTTTTACGCCTCTGTCCCTCATCCCTAAAGACGTGACAAGCTGCTGCTGGATGTCGGAAGCAAGCCTTTCGCTGTCTGCTCCTTCATATGTCGAATTAAAATACGTTTCCGTGCCCGATGCCGTTGAGACGGCTGAATTCGTATGGAGGCTGACGAATAAATCAGATTGGCTGGCGCTTGCTTTCGCCACCCGCTCGTCCAAACGTAAAAATGTATCGTCAGTCCTTGAAGCAACAGGTTTTGCGCCTTCTGTCTCCAATTTGGCGATCACCTTGTTTGACACCGCTAAATTGATGTTTTTCTCAAGCAATCCATTTCCGCCGGCCCCGCTGTCTTCTCCGCCATGTCCGGCATCGATATAAATGGTTTTCCCTTGCAAAGGTTCAGCTGCATAAGCAGACGGCGCAAGCAGAAGCAGAGCGGCACCGAAGGCAGCAGCGCTTTTTGTCAGTAAACCCACGTTTTTTCCTCCCCGTTTTCACATATCTGTTTCTTTTTTCAGTTCCTCAAGCCGTAATTGTCCGTTGCTCTCTTTTTTATAGGTGATTTGCACCGCCGTATGTTCAGGCAGGTACTGACATTCAAACCGCTTAGCGAACGGCACCTTCACCTCTTGCCTTTCTCCGTCAATTTCGACCGCGATCGTATCGTTTCCGGCCGCTTTTATAAATGTTCCTTCCTGTGTAAATGACGGCGCCGCATCAGCCTCCGCGGTATACTCGCAGCCTGATAACAGCCATGCGGTGAAGATCAGAAGTATGACAGACTTCACACAGATCACCTCACGTTTTCTCATTCGGCTTTATCTTTGAACAGAATGGCCGATTTGTAAAGGGAGCCACCATTCCTCCATCGCTTTTCCATATTTGGAATGAAGGCTATCTGACCTGCTGTTTACCTGAACTTAGAAAGAAAACAAGCTGATCAGTCTATGAAAAAGGTTCTGTCTGAAGGCCGAATATGCAGAATTTAACGGAAACGGACGACTTTCTGTTCATTTTGAAAAAATATCAGATCGGCAAAAAAAAGAGAGCCGCGTCATGCGCTCTCCCGAATAGAAACATTCATATTTATTTTGAGCTTTTCATAAAATGAACGGGACAACTTAAAAGAGCAGCGTATTGGCGGCGATGATGAGAATAATCACTCCGCTCAGCACCGTGCTGAACTGTCCGACGTGAAAAGAACCGATGCGCAATGACGCGGCTTTTTTTCCAAGCGAGCAGCCGATCCATATGGTCAAAAAGCTTCCGACCGCCGCAGTAATGGAAATGGCAGCGGGAGAAAGCCCGATCAAACCCGCGCTTAATCCGTTGGTCAGCGCATTTGCGGATACGGCCACCCCGAGAACCATGGATTCCAATATACCGATTTCTCCCGAACCGTCGGCATCCGCTGCCTCCGGATTTTGCAGCAGACCGGCAAAACGGCCTTTTTTTCCTGACGCGCCAACACGCGCTGTTTTTCTCGGCACAGCAAGCAGAATGATGCGGATACCGATGACAGATAAAATAAACGCCGCCAGCAATACAGGAAGAAAGCCCGGTAAAACGGCTGAAATCCATTTGCCGAAATAAATTCCGATATAACTGAATACAAAACAGATAAAAGCGATCATCATATTCGACGCATGCGATATTTTGATTTTTCTGATGCCGTATGACATCCCCACTCCTAAATTATCAATGCTCGAGGACACTGCCAAACCTAAAATCAATAACCAAGCCATGTTCGTTTCTCTCCATTCTTTGATGTCTTTTCAACATGTTGTGCCGTTGAATCTACACTATCCTATTCAGCCGCACAGAAAAGGTACCTTTTCTGCAAAAATTATTGATTAATGATCATCATTCCGGCGGAAACGAGGTGACACCCTTGACAGAAAATAAAAATAAGACACTGGGGCCCCTTTTAAAATCACTGCTTGATAAGCACTCGCTCTCCATGAGAAAACTCGGCGCCTTAACAAACATTGATACGGCCACCATCTCCCGGATTATAAACGGCAAGCAGAAGGCCAATTTAAAGCATCTTCAGGAATTTTCAAAACATCTCCGCACTCCGCTGGAGGAATTGCTTGAGGCGTCAGGCATAGACATCGGCCATGAAAAAGAAGCTGCGCCGCAAGACCCGATGCACGCGATTCAGGATATGCTGAATATGGCCGAGATGTTTGATCAGCCTTTTTCCCGGGAGCAAATTGAGCGTGAACTGACCAGATATGAACAATATGCCAAAACCCAGCAGGGCCATCGCCTGATTTGCGATGAGTTTCAAAAGAAAATGGACAATGAAGAAAGCGTCGGCCCTTTTATTGATCATTTGAAAAACATGCATCATCAGTATATGGATGAATCAACACCGGCTGAAGACCGCGCGATTCTCGGGAGCGCGCTGCTGTATTATATTTTAGCGACCGACGTCATTCCGGATTACATGTTTCCGATCGGCTACCTGGATGATGCCATCGCCGTTCAAATCGCTTTGAACCGGCTGAAAAAAAAGTAAAGGCGCTTAAAAAAGCGCCCTTTTTGTGTTGAAAAATATGAAACACCGCATTACGGTTTTGTCAAAACAGAGACAGCTGTCATATGATACATCAACCTAACAAAAAGGAGGGTGTCTTCTATGGACAGCAACACAGTTGTGGCAGTGTGCGCTCTGTTAAGTGTTGTGATTCAGATCGGAACGATATTCGCCGCAGGAAAGTGGAAAAAAGAATAAATAAAAACAAATTGACGGTTTTTTCGCACAAGCGTATGCTTATAAATAACCTTGTAAAAGATAAGAAAGAAGATATGCATATGAAAAAAATCATTCTCCTCTTCGCCGCCGCTGTCATATTCAGCTCGATCGGCCATCAAATTTCAGGAGGATATAAAGATCCTGAAAAGGAACGGAGAAAACCGTTTCATTCGTTTAAATGGTTCAGCCGGTCATAACCTCAGGAAGAAGAACAAGCAAAATAATTGCACACAATTAAAACATAAGCTAGAATACGGACGAGTTAAACTCCTAAGGAAGAAGGCGAAATGATGAAGCAAACTTATAAACCGCTGTTTGAACCTTTTACGTTCGAAAGCGGCGTCACCATACCAAACCGTATTTCAGTCGCGCCGATGACACACTATTCATCAAATGATGACGGAACGATTTCCGACCGTGAATTAAGCTACATTACTCCCCGTTCAAAAGAAATGGGCATGGTCATTACGGCATGCGCAAACGTAACGCCAGACGGCAAAGCGTTTCCAGGCCAGCCCGGGATCTATGATGATTCTCACATTCCCGGCTTGAAAAAACTCGCTCAGGCGATCCAGTCTCAAGGAGCGAAAGCCATTGTGCAGATTCACCACGGAGGATTGGAATGCCCTCCTGAACTCGTGCCAAACAACGATGTCGTCAGTCCGAGCGGCTCAGAAGAAGATGGGAGACAAACGTCCCGGGCTCTCACCGAACAAGAAATTGAGCACATCGTGAAAGCATTCGGCGAAGCGACACGCAGAGCGATTGAAGCCGGCTTTGACGGTGTTGAAATTCACGGGGCAAACGGGTACCTGATTCACCAATTTTATTCACCGAAAACAAACCGGCGCACAGACCGCTGGGGCGGAAGCGATGAAAAGCGCCTTGCGTTCCCGCTTGCAGTCGTTGACGCTGTCAAACAGGCAATTGATACACACGCTGAAAATCCATTCGTTCTCGGCTACCGCCTGTCACCGGAAGAGCCGGAAACACCGGGGCTTACAATGAAAGAAACATTCATGCTCGCCGACGCGCTTGCGGAAGAGAACTTGGATTATCTGCATATTTCACTGATGGATGTCAATTCCAAAGCCCGCCGCGGGGCGGATACTTCACGGACGCGGATGGATTTATTAAACGAACGCGTCGGCCATAAAGTGCCGCTGATGGCCGTCGGTTCCATCTATACCGCGGACGAAGCGCTTGCTGTATTAGAAAGCGGAATTCCGCTGGTGGCTCTGGGACGTGTCATTTTGATTAACCCCGAATGGGCGGTGCTGGTCAAAGAAGGCCGCGAACAGGAAATCGAAAAAGCCATTCAAGCATCTGAAATTGAGAAATACCGACTTCCTGAACCGTTATGGGAAATGATTCAGAATACAGGCGGCTGGGTGCCGTTTGAAAAGTAGACTAAAAAAACTGCCGGATGTCCGGCAGTTTTTTTGATTCACAAGTTTTTACCGCTTTGTTTACTCCTATTTCTAACACACAGCGTACATATAGTAAATAGATTAATAGAAAGGAGACCGTATATGATGGCTGGTTTTCCTATTACGATTAACAGTCTTTCCGGAAACGGGGTTGTCAATGTCGGCGGTGCGTTTTCGATAAGTCCTTTAACCGTATCAAAAACCGTCTACGGCTCAGGTGGGGGAAATACAGGGATGGTCCTGCAAATGAATCAATCCAGTACATCTCAATCTTCAAGCTCTCAATACTCTGATCAAAATGTAACGAAAACATTATGACATCCGTATTTCCCTCCCTTTCCGGCTGGCAGCAGCCGGATTCTTTTTGCCGTTTTGTTTAATCTTATTCCATATTACAGCGTACATATAGTTAGTAGACTGTGAGAGAAAGGAGAAAAAATAGAATGAGCGGTTGCCCGATTACGATAAACAACGTATCAGGAAACGGAGTTGTCAATGTTGGCGGCGCCATATCCATCAGTCCGCTGACTGCATCAAAAACCGTTTTCGGTGCCGGAGGGGGAAATATCGGCATTGTCATTCAAAACAATGCTGTGAGCCACGCCAAAATGTTTGAACATCAATTTTCAGATCAGAATATTGTAAAGTCAATTTAAGGGCTGCCATGCAGCCCTTTCAGCATAAATAAAGCAGGCGCACTGATTTCCTGAAACCTTGACCTTTAAACATCAGCGATCACCTTCCCTTGTTTTGAATGATTTCAGTTCAAGGTGAATAGAATGCAGATTGAAAGCATGAGTACTGAAACTCATTAAGGAAAGAAGGAATCGTGATGAAAAAACTTTGCCGGGAAGTTTGGATTGAAGTCGACCTTGATGCGATAAAAAAGAACGTACGGGCGATCCGCCGCCATATTCCGAATACGTCTAAAATTATGGCCGTCGTAAAAGCGAACGCTTATGGCCACGGCTCTGTGGAAGTAGCGCGGCAGGCACTGGAAAGCGGGGCGAGCGAGCTCGCTGTCGCAAGTGTCGAAGAGGGAATTGTGTTACGGAGAGCGGGAATTACAGCACCTATTCTCGTGCTCGGCTTCACAGCTCTCAGCTGTGTGAAAAAATCTGCCGTTTGGAACATAACATTATCAGCGTTTCAGGTCAGCTGGATCAAAAAAGCGAATCGGATATTGGAAAAAGAAGCAGAGTCGAAACGGCTGTCCATTCATATCAATGTGGATACCGGAATGGGCCGGCTGGGTGTGCGTACGGAAGAAGATCTTTTAGCAGTGGTGAAAGCGCTCAAGTCGAGTACATACCTGTCATGGGATGGCATCTTTACACATTTTTCAACAGCGGATGAACCGGACACTGAGCTGACCATGCTGCAGCACGAAAAGTTTATCAGCTTTCTCAGCTTTTTAAAAAATCAAGACATTACGCTGCCTACCGTGCATATGTGCAACACAGCCGCCGCTATCGCATTCCCGGAATTCAGCGCCGACATGATCCGTTTAGGCATTGGTTTATATGGTTTATATCCGTCCGCCTCGATAAAGGAACTGAACCTCGTGGATCTCACACCCGCACTAAGTTTAAAGGCGCGTATCGCTTATGTGAAAGCTATGGTGACAGATCCCCGGACCGTCAGTTATGGTGCCACATATATCGCCGAACCGGGTGAAATCATCGCGACGATTCCGATCGGCTATGCTGACGGTTACTCCCGCGCCCTGTCCAACCGCGGGTTTATTCTGCACCGCGGCAGACGGGTGCCGGTGGCGGGGAGAGTGACAATGGATATGATCATGGTCAGTTTAGGTGAGAATGAGGGCAAACAAGGAGAAGAAGTCGTCATCTACGGTAAACAACAAGGAGCCGAGATTTCCGTTGATGAAATTGCCGAAATGCTCGGTACGATCAGCTACGAAGTCTTATCTGTGTTAAGCCGCCGCGTCCCCCGCTTTTATTTCAGAGACGGCAAAATCATTAAAATATCAGCACCGGTATTATACGTGTAGACGTCATAGATCCCGCATTTATGTATAGAACAAGTAACGGCGTGAGTGATTTCCATTGTTTTCGTCAGCAAAATTTCAAAACGCCTTCTATTCCGCGTTCATGCACGGAATAGAAGGCGCGAAAAAGACATCTAGCCAAAAGCTTGCGTTACGAAGCTTTATGCTCCAATCTCAGCTTGTCAGCAACCATCGCGATGAATTCTGAATTGGTTGGTTTTGCTTTTGTCATGCTTACCGTATATCCGAACAGTGAAGAAATGGAATCAATATTTCCCCTGCTCCATGCGACTTCAATGGCGTGGCGGATGGCCCGTTCTACACGGCTTGCGGTCGTGTTGAATTTTTTGGCAATGTCGGGATAAAGGACTTTTGTGATGCTGCCGAGGAGTTCAATATCGTTATACACCATGGAAATGGCTTCACGCAAATAAAGATAGCCTTTGATATGGGCAGGCACACCGATCTCATGGATAATGCTTGTAATGCTGGCATCGAGATTTTTCCGCTTCGGCTCCGGCTGGCTGCGGATAATGCTGCTTTGCGCAGACGGCGCACGGTGTGTGACACTGCTGACATTTCCGCTTACCTGGCGGATATGGCCGACAAGGTTTTCCATATCAAACGGCTTCAGGATAAAATAGGACGCGCCTAAATCGACGGCTTTTTTCGTAACGTCTTCCTGACCGAATGCCGTCAGCATGATGACGTTCGGCTGCTTCTCGAGCTCTGATTCCCGCAGACGCTCCAAAACCGCAAGTCCGTCCAAATGCGGCATGATAATGTCTAAAACGAGCACATCGGGATTCTTATCTTTAAACAAAGAAAGGCATTCCTGTCCGTTATAAGCAACGCCGATCACTTCCATATCATCCTGTCCCTCTATATATTCACTCAACAGGCTTACAAGCTCTCGATTATCATCAGCAACACAAACTTTAATTTTCTCCACGTTTCTTCCTCCCCCAATGTATTAACAGGACGCAACCCATTTGACTGCTACATGTTACATTCGACAAAACCACTACTTCCCCTTTTAAAAAATCCATATTTACCAATAATAGTGGTATATCTTTGTTTTTCTAGCATTTTCTAGGTTTTTCGACTAAAAATTAAGTTTGACAAATCAGGAAACGTGAATTTGTCGAAAAATCTTCATGTCTTATTTTACATGAATCCAGGAAAGAAGTGAAGAACGCATCACATAAAAAAACTGCCGGATCATCCGGCAGTCAGCTTGCTTTGTCTTTCCCGTAAACATCAACACCCGCTTCAGACAGCATCCATTCGATATGAACGCCGTAGCCGCTTGTCGGATCATTGACAAATACGTGGGTTACGGCTCCGACGACCTTTCCGTTCTGGATGATCGGGCTTCCGCTCATCCCCTGAACGATTCCGCCGGTTCTTTTCAGCAGTTTCGGATCTGTCACTTTCAACACCATTCCCTTTGTCGCCGGGAATTTTTGCGGCGTGGTGCTGACGATTTCAATATCAAATTTCTCTACTTTATCGTTTTCGATAACCGTCAGCATTTGCGCAGGTCCTTTTTTTACTTCATTTGACAAAGCAATCGGAAGCGCTTTGTCGGAAATGTTGTTTTTAATCGGCTGATGCAGTGTCCCGAAAATGCCGAACGGGCTGTTGCGGTTAATATCGCCGATCGTTTTCCGTTCTGACGAAAACCTTGCCAGTTTTTCGCCGGGATTGCCGCCTTTTCCTTTTTCAATCGATGTTACAGTTGAACGGACGATTTCTCCGTCTTCTACAACAATCGGTTTTTTTGTATCCATATCAGAGATGACGTGGCCCAATGCGCCGTATTTTTTTGTTTTTGGTTCAAAAAATGTCATGGTGCCGATGCCGGCTGCCGAATCGCGGATATAAAGGCCGATTCGATATTTCCCCTCGGCTTCGTCCTTTGTCGGAATCAGCTTTGTTTTGATTTTTTGCTTATCGCGTTTCACCAATAAGTCCAAAGATTCACCGGTTTTGCCCGCTTTTTGAATAAACGGAGCGATGTCGCTCATTTTTTCAATTTTATGTCCGTTCATTTTAATAATGATGTCGCCAGATTCAATTCCCGCTTGTTCTCCCGGAGACTTTTTCCCATCCTTTGTCATCACCTGGTGAAAGCCGACGACCAAAACACCGACTGAATGCAGTTTTACACCGATGGACTGTCCGCCCGGAATGACCTTCAATTCTGGAAGGACACGCACTTTTGTTTTTTTAATGGGAAACCCGGCAAGATCATATACTACTTCTGACCGGCCTTGTGTTTGCCCTGTTATGTTTGCATGGCCGTGCTCTTCTTTCAGCGTAAAGGCTTCTGATAATTCGCCCTTTTCAGCGCTTATTGATGCATTGACCGGAACGGCCTGTGTCTGGTTTTCAAAGACGCTCATTTCTGACGGTATCAGTAAATATTCTTTAAACGGCTTAAAAAAGCCTACACTTAGTAAAGAAACAAGGAGAATTACACCTATTGCTTTCCTCATGTTATCGTGCATTCATTCCTTCACTCTCCTCGCTCCTATCCCACACCACTTTCTTTTTCTGCTACATCTATACTTTTGCCTTCCTGCGCTTGATTTATAACCGGCATACGAAGAAAAACATTGGATACACTGTTAGAGAAATGGAACAAAAAAATAAGCTGCCTGTATCAGCAGCTTATCCTGTCGTTTTTACCTGTCCGGCCTGTTTTAGAAGCTCTTGTGCATGACGTTTTGTCAGATCGGTCACTTCAACGCCCGCAATCATGCGGCCGATTTCCGCTACCTTGTCCTGTTTGGAAAGCGGCGTGACATGCGTTGTCGTCCGGCCGTCTTTGAATTCTTTTGCGATCAGAAGGTGCGTATCCGCCATGGCAGCAACCTGCGGCAGGTGTGTAATGCAGAGCACCTGTGAACCGTTCGATACTTTATGGATTTTTTCCGCGATGGCTTGGGCAACCCGCCCGCTTACACCGGTGTCCACTTCGTCAAAGATGATGGAGGTGACATCCTGCTGGGAAGAAAAAATACTCTTCATCGCCAGCATCACCCTTGAAAGCTCGCCTCCGGAAGCGACCTTTGACAGCGGTTTTAAAGGTTCACCGGTGTTTGTTGAAATTAAAAACTTCACAAGGTCAATCCCCTTTTGGGTAAGCTGCACGGGCTGCCCGTTAACAACCGGTGCTTCACTGGCTGACGGATCGGTTTTCACGAGAAATTCCGTATCAAACGTTGATTTGCCCATATACAGACTTTTTAATTCCTGATGAATCGCTTCCGCCAGTTTCTTAGCCCAAGCTTTTCTGATTTTTGATAAATTGGCGGCTTCTACGGCCACATCTTTGCCGACAGACTCCAATTCCTTCTTCAGCGCTTCAAGGTGGCTGTCGCGGTTCTCGATTTGATCGATTTCCTCTTCTATTTTGGAGCCGTATTCCAAAATGTCTTCTACCGTCGCTCCGTATTTGCGCTTCAGCTGTTTGATCTCATTTAAACGGGTTTCAATAAAATTCAGCCGTTCCGGGTCATATTCCAGATCATCTAACAGATTGCGCATCTGAAAGGTTGCATCCTCCAGCAGATAATAAGAACTTGACACACTTTCAGACAGCTTTTGCAGCGGTTCATTGATATCCGAAATATCTTCAAGCTGGGCAGAGGCCATTCCGACCCAGTCAAGCCCCCCCTGCTCGCTGCGGAGCGCATTATAGGCGTTTTGCAATGATTCATAAATTTTTTCAAAGTTGGATATCTGCTTCCGCTCTTCCTGAAGAAGTTCGTCTTCATTCAATTCAAGCTTCGCCGACTCGATTTCTTCAAGCTGAAATTGAATCAGGTCTAACCGATGCGCCATTTCCTGTTCGCTTTCTGACAGCTTCTTCACTTTTTTGAGCAGCCTCATATAACGCTCATAGCCTTCATGGTAAGCCTGAAGCGCGGATTCGGCCTCAGCGCCTGCAAACCTGTCCAAAAGCTCCAAGTGTTTGTCATCTTCCATTAACAGCTGGTTATCATGCTGTCCGTGAATATCTAATAAAAGTCTGCCGATTTCCCTTAAAGCCGCAATCGTCACTAATTTTCCGTTGACACGGCAGACGCTTTTTCCTCCGGCATTGATGTCCCTTCTCATGACAATCATATCGTCAGATGCGTCTATTCCCTGCTCACGGCATACTTCAAACACGGGATGACCGCTGTCTAATAGAAACAGTCCTTCAAGCTCGGCCTTTGTTTCACCGTAACGGACAAATTCAGACGAGCCGCGGCCGCCGACTAATAGGGAAACGGCGTCTATAATAATTGACTTGCCGGCCCCTGTTTCTCCCGTCAGGACGGTGAGCCCCCGTTCAAACGAAATCGTCAGTTCCTCTATAATGGCAAAGTTTTTTATTGATAGTTCAGCTAACAAACAGCATTCCACCTTTTATCTGATAATTACGCTACAGCAGCTCCAAAAGACGGCTTTGTACGCCTTCCGTATCTTCAGGCGTCCTGCAGATGATTAAGATCGTGTCATCTCCGCAGATCGTGCCCATGATTTCTTCCCATTCGAGATTATCCATCAGAGCGCCGATTGCCTGAGCATTCCCCGGCATCGTTTTTAATACGATCATATGGCTTGCTGAGTCAATTTTTACGAACGCATCCATTAATGAACGCTTCAGTTTTGACAGCGGATTGAACCGCTGATCCGCCGGCAGGCTGTATTTGTAGGAGCCGTTGTTCGTCGGCACCTTTACGAGATGCAGCTCTTTAATGTCTCTGGAGACAGTCGCCTGGGTTACCTTATATCCTTCTTCTCTCAGCATGTCAACTAAGTCATCCTGCGTTTCAATCTCATGGCTTGTAATAAGCTCTCTGATTTTTATATGCCTTTGGCCTTTTGTCATGTAAGCACCTCTGTTTTCAAGCTGTTCTTGTCATTATGTTAACCGCTTCTTGATAAAAAGTACATGATGGCAGAAAAAAGGAATAATAGCCCCCTATTATTCCGGTACATCTGTCTTTTTGGCTTTTAATGTCTCATGTGCTTCGCGGACGGTACGGAGAATGTCTTCTTCCGGCAGTTCAGCGCCGTTTCCGTCTTCTCCGCCCCATTCCAAATGAAGCAGAAACTCAATATTGCCGTCCCCCCCTGTAATCGGTGAGAAGGACAGTCCTTTTACTGTATATCCTTCAGAAGCGGCAAATTGATTCATGCGGCGGAGAACGTCAGTATGAACGCCGGGATCTCTGACAATGCCTTTTTTTCCGACGGATTCCCGTCCGGCTTCAAATTGCGGCTTTACCAGTGCAATACAATCGCTCCCCGGTACAAGCAGCGTTTTTAAAACCGGCAGAATGAGGCGGAGTGAGATGAAAGAAACATCGATTGTCGCAAATTCCGGCAAACCCTCTGTGAAATCGGAAGGCTCGGAATAGCGGAAATTCGTCCGTTCCATGACGACGACCCTCTCGTCCTGTCTGAGCTTCCAAGCAAGCTGATTATAGCCGACATCCACTGCGTAGGACCGCTCGGCTCCGTTTTGGAGGGCGCAATCCGTGAATCCCCCTGTAGACGAGCCGATGTCAATCATCGTTTTGCCTTTTACCGAGACAGGAAACACTTCCAAGGCTTTTTCAAGCTTTAATCCGCCTCTGCTGACGTATTTAAGAGGGTTTCCTTTTACCGTTAACGGAAGATCCCGGGCGATTTTTTCACCCGGTTTGTCCAATCGGTTTTCATTTGAGTATACGATGCCCGCCATAATGGCGCGTTTCGCTTTTTCCCGCGTTTCCGCAAGGCCTTTTTCTACAAGAAGTACATCTAATCGTTCTTTTTTTGCTGTCATGATCCAATTCCTTTATGTGTCTTCGGGGGCATCAGCAGTTTTATCCGGTTCATAACCTCAGCCTTCGTGAGACCGATTTCTTCAAGCAGGGCGGTTACGCTGCCGTGCTCAATAAACCGGTCTGGGATGCCCATTCTGTCAATCGGTGTATGATACATGCCGAGGTCATGAGCGAATTCGAGAATCGTGCTGCCGAATCCGCCTTCAAGCACGGCTTCTTCTATCGTTAAAATCGGCAGGCCTTCATTAAGAATGGCCTTCATCATTTGTTGATCAATCGGTTTTATGAACCGCGCATTCACGACACGCACGGACAGGCCTTCTTTTTGCAGTTCTTCAGCCGCTTCCAGCGCCATTTCAATGGTCGTACCGAATGTTAAAATGACCGCGTCTTTTCCGGGACGGAGCACTTCCCATGTTCCGATCGGAATGGTTTTCAGCTCTTTATCCATCTTTACGCCGAGTCCGTTTCCGCGCGGGAAGCGCATCGCAATCGGACCTTCCTCGTAGGAAAGGGCTGTATTGACCATATGGCGGCCTTCATTTTCATCCTTCGGCATCATTAAAACGAGGTTCGGTATATGCCGCAAAAAGGCGATGTCAAAAACGCCTTGATGCGTCTCCCCGTCAGCGCCGACCAAACCGGCGCGGTCAATGCCGATAAATACATTCGCGTTTTGACGGCAGATGTCATGGACGACCTGATCGTACGCCCGCTGCAAAAAGGTCGAATAAATCGCAAGAAACGGCTTCATGCCTTGGAGCGCCATTCCAGCCGCCATCGTCGCCGCATGCTGTTCTGCGATTCCAACGTCAAACATGCGTTCAGGGAATTCTTTCGCAAACCCTTCCAGTTTGGAGCCGACCGGCATGGCCGGTGTAATGGCGACAATTCTGTCATCCTCACGCGCCAGCTCCTGCACGGTGCCGCTGACAAGTCCGCTCCATGAAGGCGCCGCGGCTTTCGGCTTGACGAAATCACCCGTATTGATTTTATACGGCCCCGTTCCGTGCCATGTGCCGATTGTGTCAGTCTCAGCCGGTTTATAGCCTTTGCCCTTTTTCGTAATGACGTGTAAAAGGACAGGGCCTTTCGTTTTTTTGGCGTATTGCAGGTTTTCAAACAGTTCGTGGTAGGAATGACCGTCAACCGGGCCTAAATACGTAAAGCCCAGCTCTTCAAAAAACATGCCTGACACAAGCATATATTTCAAACTGTCTTTTATCCGTTCAGCTGTGGCGGCCAATTTTCCGCCGACGGCCGGGATGCGCTTAAATAAATATTCAAGCTCATCTTTTACCCATTGATATTTGCCAGCCGTGCGAAGCCGTCCCAGCATAGAATGAATCGCCCCGACATTCGGCGCAATGCTCATCTCATTATCATTCAGGATGACGATCATGTCTTTTTTCTCATCACCGATATGGTTCAGCGCTTCAAGCGCCATTCCTCCGGTTAAAGCGCCGTCTCCGATAATCGGGATGATATATTCTTTCGATCCTTTAATATCACGGGCGGCAGCCATTCCCATCGCGCCTGAGAGCGAAGTTGAGCTGTGACCTGTTTCCCATACGTCATGTTCGCTTTCGCTGCGTTTCGGGAAACCGCAAAGCCCTTTATATTGGCGCAAGGTTTCAAACTCCTTGCCGCGTCCGGTTAACAGTTTATGAACATAGGACTGATGTCCGACATCCCATAAAAATTTATCTTTCGGACTGTCAAATTCTTTGTGAAGCGCAATTGTCAGCTCGACAACCCCGAGGTTCGGCCCGATATGGCCGCCAGAGGCAGACAGCGATGTGATGAGGAAATTGCGGATCTCCTCACTCAGCTCTTCCAGCTGTTCAATTGACATCTTTTTAAGAAATGACGGGTCCTGTATTGATAAAAGATCCAAAGCGGATCAACTCACTTTCAGCATGAATTTCTGCAAATTAAACAGTGTCTTTTTGAAAAGAGAAAAAGACTCCCTTTGTATTTTCATCGAAACTGCTTACATTTTACCATAGGAGCGGCAGCCCCTTCAAATCAGGACCGTTTTTAATGATCTCTCGCCGCGATTAAATCACAGAGGTCATGCAGCAATTCTTTCTGAAGAGAAAGGCCGCTGATGATCTGTTTCGCCTCGCTGATATGATACGCAAGCTTTTCTTTCGCGCCTTCAAGCGTTAAAAGCGACGGATACGTTGATTTTTCATTCGACGTGTCTGAGCCGACCGGTTTGCCGATCCTCTCCTCATGCCCTTCAATATCAAGGATGTCGTCTCTGATTTGAAATCCGATGCCGATATGGCTGCTGAACAAACGGAGCTTTTCGACTTCATCCTCCGGCGCATCTGCCAAAATGGCGCCCGCCGTCACGGAAAAACCGAGGAGCTTGGCCGTTTTCCGCTCGTGGATGGATTCCAGCTCCTCAAGCGTTATCCGCTTTTGTTCCGCTTCCATGTCGGCAGCCTGTCCGCCGACCATTCCTTCCGTTCCCGCCGCGCTGATCAGCTCATCGACGAGACGGAGCCGTTTTTCTGCTGAAACCGCCTCAGACACATGAGATGTGATCAATTTAAAGCTTTCTGTCAGAAGCCCGTCTCCGGCCAATACGGCCGCGGCTTCTCCGAAGACTTTATGGTTTGTGGGCTTTCCCCGGCGCAGATCATCATCGTCCATGCAAGGCAGATCATCATGGATTAAAGAATACGTATGAATCATTTCGACAGCGCATCCGACCGGAATCCCGTCTTTTTCATCTTTTCCGTAAGCATTCAGAACGGCTAAGACGACGAGGGGGCGCAGCCTCTTTCCGCCCGCTTCCAAAGAATACAGCATAGATTTTTTGAGGGTTTCAGGCATCGCAAGCCGTTCTGTATACAAAGAAAGCTGCTGTTCAATCAGTTGTTTGCGCGATGCTAAAAATGCGTCCAGTTTATTTGTCACCTTCGTCTTCCTCCTGAACGCTGAAAGGTGCAAGTTCGCCGTTATCTTTTAAAATAAAGTCCATTTGCTTTTCGACATGCTGAAGCTTTTCATGGCACATTTTTGAAAGGGCCATCCCTTCCTGAAAATAATTAATCGCCTGCTCCAGCGGCACGTCTCCTTCTTCAAGCTTTGCCACAATGCCTTCAAGGCCTTTCATCGCCTCTTCAAATGTCAGCTCTTCACTTTTTTTGGTTTCTGTCATTTTCGTTCGCCTCTCTTTTGCAATACTTCACATGTCAGAACGCCGTCTGTCATCTTTACTTCAAGCGTATCATTTTGTTCCACTTGATCAACGCTTTTGATCAGCTCTTTGTCTTTATAGGCCAGACTGTATCCTCTCTCCATCACCTGAAGGGGACTTAATGCATTCAGTTTACCAAGAACCGTCTGAAACTGCGAATGAAGCTGCTTCAGCTGGACATTCATGCTTCGGGCGAGCTGATTTGAGCGCTCCTCGTGCCGTTTTTTCGCCTGTTTCAGCTGGGTTTCAGGGTGGAGCGCCGTTAATCTGTACGTATTCCGCTCCAGCTGCCTTTGTTTCATGTCCGTAAGCCCTGTGAGCTGTGATTGGAACTGCTGATACAAAAGGTCAAACTGCTGTTCTTTTTGGGTATACAATCGTTTCGGAAAACGGAACGCGTAGGATGACTGGAGCGATTGAACCCGTTCTTTTTTCTTGCTGATATGCTGCTGCATCGCTCTTGTCAGACGGACTTCCGCCGTTTTTGTCCGTTCCATTAAGTCCGTCGTGTGGGGGACGGCGATTTCTGCCGCTCCTGTCGGCGTTGCCGCCCGGATATCCGCGACAAAATCACTGATTGTAAAATCTGTTTCATGTCCGACGGCTGATATAATCGGAATGGCGGAAGCAAAAATCGCCCGGGCCACGATTTCTTCGTTAAATGCCCACAATTCTTCGATCGAACCCCCTCCCCTTCCGACGATCAGGACGTCACACATTTTTTGTGCATTGGCTTCTTCAATGCGCTTCACAATCGATCTGCTGGCATTTTCACCTTGAACGAGCGCGGGAAGCACAATGACTTTCACAAGGGGGTATCTTCTTTTGAGTGTGGTAATGACGTCTCTGACGGCTGCTCCCGTCGGTGACGTGACGACCCCGATCGTGGCCGGAAAAGCGGGGATGGCCTGCTTATGCCGGTCATCAAACAACCCTTCGCCGGCAAGTTTTTTCTTTAATTCTTCATATGCTAAGTAGAGCGCCCCCACACCGTCCGGCTGCATTTCTTTCGCGTACAGCTGATAACTTCCGCTCGGTTCATAGACGGAGATGCCGCCTCTTACGATGACCTTCATTCCGTCTTCGGGCTTAAACGCAAGCCTCGAACTTTGCCTCTGAAACATGACGGCCTGCATGCGGGCATGCTCATCTTTTAATGTAAAATAAATGTGGCCTCTCGTATGGATTTTAACATTGGAGAGCTCACCCTTAATCCAAATGTCTTCAAGATGAGGGTCCACATCGAATTTTCGTTTAATGTATTTTGTCAGCGCGGAAACCGTGACATATGCCGCTTCACTCACATCCTGCACTCCTTTCATAAAGGCTTTTTGCCCTAAACTAAGAAAACCCGCTCTGGCTGAAAGGAGCCTTAAGAAGCGGGTATCGTGCTCATTGTCACACTTTTTGTGACTGTCTCCGGTTATCTATGATAACGTACGTCTGGCAGATTTAACAGTATTATGCGCAAGCATTGTGATGGTCATCGGACCTACTCCGCCCGGCACCGGCGTAATGAAAGATGCTTTTTCTTTCGCTTCATCAAACTGAACGTCTCCGCAGAGTTTTCCGCTTTCGAGACGGTTGACGCCGACATCAATGACAATGGCGCCCTCTTTGATTTGATCGGCTTTGATGAAATTCGCTTTACCGACCGCTACCACAAGAATATCTGCTTTTTTCGTATGCTCAGACATATTTTTCGTGCGGGAATGGCAATATGTGACGGTCGCGTTTTCGTTCAGCAGCAGCTGGCCGACCGGTTTACCGACAATATTGCTTCGTCCGACTACAACAACTTCTTTGCCGGAAAGATCTACGTTCGTCTTTTTCAATAACTCGACAATTCCGTGCGGCGTGCATGGAAGAAATGTATCTTCGCCAAGCAGCATTTTCCCGACGTTGAGAGGGTGGAAACCGTCAACATCCTTATCAGGGGAGATCCGCTCGATTACGGCTTTTTCAGAAATATGATCCGGGAGCGGCAGCTGGACGAGAATGCCGTGGAATTCCGGATTTTGATTATACTGATCAATCACTGTTAAAAGCTCCGCCTCGGTTAAGCTTGAGTCAAAGCGGTCAAGCTTAAATTTCATTCCCATTGTTTCAGCGGCTTTTTTCTTGCCTGTCACATATGAAACAGAAGCGGGATCGTCTCCGATTAAAATGACCGCCAAGCCAGGCACTACGCCTTGTGCTTTCAGCTCTTCTACTTCTTTTGCCAATTGTTCGCGTTTTTCTTTAGCCGTTTCTTTTCCGTCGATGATTGTTGCAGTCATTTTCTTTCCTCCTATGATTCGATATCAGTTTTAATGTTAGAAAGAACCCCGTTCACGAATTTTGCAGCTTTATCGTCGCCGAACCGTTTTGCCAGCTCGATCGCTTCGTTTAATGACACGTTAGCAGGAATGTCGTCAGAATAAACCATTTCATACACCGCCAGACGCAGGATCGCGCGGTCTACGTTTGCAATCCGGTCAAGCTTCCAATTGACGAGATGGCCGGAAATCATTTCATCAAGCTGAACCTGATGTTCGATCACTCCGTACACCAGCTGTTCAAAGAAGGCATCTGTTTTTTCACCATCAAGCGCGTGCTCAATGGCATCGTTCGGTGCAATATCGCTGACATCAATCTGAAAAAGTGCCTGCAAAGCTTTTTCTCTAGCTGTTCTTCTTTTCATTTTCTTTCTCCTTCAGATCCGCTTTATCCGCTTGTCGTTAAGCTTAAAGAGATCATAACATATTTTTTTCTCAATCGCATGTCGAAATTTAGGTTTTTTCACCCTAATGCCGAATATTTTCACATATCGTATTAATTTCATTCGGTTTTCACAGCATGAAGAAACTCGGCTGCCGTTTGTAGCCGGCTTTCTTCATGCCTGAAATGACGGGAAACGTATAAAAAACCAAAGGGCTGCCCATCCCCTTGGTTTTTATACGCTCATTACATTTCTTCGTCGATTTCGACTTCTTGGGCTTTCGTGTCAAATTGAATGCCGACGATATGAATATTGATTTCATTAATGGTCAGAGACGTCATGTTTAATAAGGTTTGGCGGATATTCTCCTGAACGCTTGCCGCCACTTTCGGGATCGAGATCCCGAATTGAACGACGCAATAGACGTCTATGGTAATCCCGTCATCGGCTAAATCGACCTTTACGCCTTTGCCGTGATTGATTTTGCCGAAGCGTTCTACGACGCCCGTGGCGAAATTGCCGCGCATTTCAGCAACTCCTTCAACTTCGGAAGCGGCGATGCCGGCAATGACTTCAATGACCTCAGGAGCAATTTCAACCTTGCCTAAATGAGCCTCATCATGATCCATTTTAAGCACACTGTTGTCTTCCATTCAATTCACCTCCCGCAAAAATTATGAGCCCATTACATCATATGTTTCTAAAAACTTTGTATTAAACTCTCCGCTGACAAATGTTTCGTGTTCAAGCAGTTTCAAATGGAACGGAATCGTCGTTTCAATACCTTCAATCACGAATTCGCTCAGCGCGCGTTTCATCCGTGCGACTGCCTCATCACGCGTTGTTCCGTATGTAATGACTTTAGCAATCATACTGTCATAGTACGGCGGGATCGAGTAGCCGGGATATGCGGCTGAATCCACGCGTACACCGAGTCCGCCCGGCGGCAGGTACATGTTAATTTTACCGGGTGAAGGCATGAAGTTTTTCGCAGGATTTTCAGCGTTGATGCGGCATTCAATCGCCCAGCCGTTAAATTCAACGTCTTCCTGTCTGAGCGAAAGCTCCTGTCCGGATGCCACTTTGATCTGTTCTTTGATCAGATCCGTTCCCGTCACCATTTCTGTGACAGGGTGCTCTACTTGAATACGCGTGTTCATTTCCATGAAGTAGTAGCGCTGTTCTCTGTAGTCATAGATGAATTCTACTGTGCCGGCTCCCGTGTAACCGACGGCCTTCGCTGCTTTTACCGCTGCTTCGCCCATCTGCTCCCTGATTTCAGAATCAAGCGCAGGTGACGGTGACTCTTCAAGAAGTTTTTGCAGACGTCTTTGGATAGAACAGTCACGCTCTCCGAGATGGATCGTGTTTCCGTAATTATCCGCAAGCACCTGAATTTCAACATGGCGGAAATCTTCTATGTACTTCTCGATGTACACACCCGGATTTCCGAATGCCGTAGCGGCTTCCTGCTGGGTAATCTCAATGCCTTTGATCAGTTCTTCTTCTGTGCGTGCGACCCGGATGCCTTTTCCGCCTCCGCCCGCAGTGGCTTTTATAATGACAGGATACCCAATTTCACCTGCAAGCGAAACCGCTTCTTCCGTATTTTTTATGATTCCTTTTGAACCGGGCACAATCGGCACGCCCGCCAGCTGCATCGTGTCGCGCGCGATATCTTTTGTTCCCATTTTTGAAATGGCGTCAGCCGTAGGGCCGACAAACGTTACGTTTAATTCCTCGCACAGCTCGGCAAAGTCGGCGTTTTCAGCTAAAAACCCGTATCCCGGATGAATCGCATCCGTGCCGGTCAGCTTTGCGACGCTGACGATGTTCGTTACATTTAAATAGCTCTCTTTCGATGTTTTCGGCCCGATACAAAAAGCCTCATCGGCCATTTGGACATGCAGGGCGTCTTTATCTGCCTCAGAATAAACGGCTACAGTTTCAATGCCCATCTCTTTGCAGGCCCGGATGATTCTGACGGCGATTTCTCCTCGGTTGGCGATCAATAGCTTTTTAATCATAATAGCAGGTCTCCTTACTCAGCTTTTACAAGAAATAGAGGTTGTCCGTATTCGACCAGCTGGCCGTTTTCAACTAACACTTCAACGATTTCTCCTTTTACTTCGGCTTCAATCTCGTTAAAGAGTTTCATTGCTTCTACGATACAAACAACTGTATTTTCGCTCACTTTTGAACCTTGGTTTACGTAAGGGCCGGCTTCCGGCGATGAAGAAGCATAAAACGTTCCGACCATCGGAGACGTAATTTTGTGCAGGTTTTCGTCTTGTTTCGGCGCTTCCTGAGCAGGAGCGGCTTCACGCGCTTCCGGTTTTGCAGCCTGCGGAGCAGGTGCGTAAGCGGCGGGAACGGCTTGGGCTTGTCCCGTTACATTCACTGCCGGCGCTTCATTTTTTTTCAGTTTGAGGCTTACGCCTTCAATTTCGTAAACAAATTCGTCGATGGAAGATTCATCGATTCTTTTTATCAGTTCGTGAATTTCGTTGATTTTTAACATCAGTTTCCACTCCTATGTATAAAAAATAGAAATTTATGGGTTGCTACTAAAAGTACATACTATGTTTATCTTACAGGAGCGCTTGTGTAAATTCAACACTGATCTAAAATGACATCAGAAAAGCCCGCAGCGGGTGCGGGCGGTTCAGGTCTCTTACTTTGTCGGTTCAAACGTGACGGCGACGTCTTTCATCGTCTTGATTTCTTTTTCCACCAGGTCAATGATAGCGGAAGCTTTTGCGTTTGAATGTTTGTCAGACATGACGGTAATGTTGATTTTGTCTCCTTCAGCATCCACGAGCGCATCTTTGTAGCCTTGTGTTTTAATCAGCGTTTCCAGCTGTTTTTCCGTCCCTTCAGCATTGCTCAGCGCCGTCATTTTATCGTAGGCTTCGCTTTTTTCCTTTGCGGTCGCATCATCGCTTGAAACAATGCTGTTTAACTGTTCCCTTTCTTTGCTTCTCGCGTCTTCAAGTTCCATACGGTATGCGGTAAATAAGTTTTCATCAGCTGTTTCTGTGGCGACCGATCCGTCTTTGTCCGATGCTTCGGCTGATGTTTCTTTATCCTCTTTTGTGCCTTTAGAATCTTTCGTTCCTTTTGTTCCGTCTTCTTTTTCCGTGCCGCTTCCGCTCTTATCTTTCGTTTCAGGAGCCGGCGTTTTTTCAGTGGCGACTTCTCCGCTGCTTTTTTCGCTTTTCATCTGCACGGCATTTTTGCTTTCCGGCGACATAATATAATAAACACTTAATACCACGACGAGACTGAGCATTGTTAAAAGCCAAACCGTTTGTTTTTTCAGCATGATTTATGAATCCTCCTTGATTTTTTTAGGGGCAACCGCTACACGGTAGCTCGGAACATCAAGCACCCTTGTGACGGCATCAATGATGGTTTTTTTTATTTGAACGTTGTCCACTCCCTGAGCGACAACGAGTACACCGCGGATATCGGGCTTTTTCGTCTGGACGACGACCGGGGTTTCCTGGTCCCCGTTTCGAATCATGACAATTTGTTCTTCAGAGGTTTGATCGGTTACGCTTCTTTTGCCGCCTTCTTTATCGGTTTCTTCAGTGGTGGTGTCTTTTTTCGTTTTGTTTTTCTCAAACACTTTCAAAGATGTTGCGTCTACGTTTACGACAATTGAGACATCCTCCACGCCGATAATCGTTTCAAGGATTTCTTTCAGCTGGTTTTCATAGTCTCTTTCGTAATCATCGATCGTGGTTTTGGCGCTGCTGTCTTTCGATGCCTTAAAAACAGGTGCGCTTTTTTGCCCGCTTTTGTCTTCCGTTTGGCCGGACATGACGGTCTGCGCCGTTTGGTCCTTCCCTGTTTCCTCCGGTGAAGAGAACAGCTGGCTGACCAGCATAAAAGATACCCCGAGCACAAACACGAACAGAAAGTAATGATATTTTGTCAGTTTTGGTTTTTCTCCGTCTTTCGCCTGTCCGATCATCAGCTGTTTTTTGAGTATGGTCCATAGTCCGTTTTTATTCATGGCCGTTTTTCTCCCCGCCTTCCATATAAACCGTAATTTTCTCACTGCCGATTTCCCATATATCCGCAAGTTTTTCTTTGATGTCTGCGGCCTCTTTTTTGTCGGCTGCGCCTTCCGGTTCGTATTTGCGGTCTGTGCGGATGTCGATCGGTGCGACGGTTTGCACGGTTTTTTCAGAAGATGGGGCCATATACACGCTGATCGTTTTTACATCTTCTTCTGAACGAACCTGTTCTTCCGCTGTAAGGCGGATGTCGTCTATTTTGTATTCGTCATGACTGAACATCTCCTCCGCTTTCTTTTTTAGTTGGACAGCCATTTCTTCTAAAACATATGCGCGGTTTGATGCTTGTATTTCTTTTTTTTCTGATTTGATTTGATTTTTTATATCAGCGGATTGAGATTGCTCTTGTTTTGTCAAATAATCGAAGATGATTTCCGGGTCTGTTTTGAAAAGTTTGAATATCGGGTTGAGCATGACAATGATTAACAGCAGGCTGACAACCATCTTTGCGTATTTTTGCATACTGGAGCTGGGCAGCAGCATGTCGATGACGATGGCGAATAAGATAAATAAAATAATGCTTGTCAGCCATTCTGTTAAAAAGCTCATATCCAATGGGCCTCCTTTATTTCATCATCATGGTGAGGTTGCCTGCTGTAATAATGACTGTGATGCTGAGGAAAAACATGAGAGAGACAATGGCGAGCGCCGCGAAAATATACAGTACGCTTCTGCTGATGACACCGAGACACGTAATGACGGGCCCGCCTCCGAGCGGCTGCAAAATAGCGGCCGCGAGCTTATAAATAAAAGCGAGCGAGAGCACTTTGATCGCCGGAAACGCGGAGATGCAGATCAAAATTCCGACTCCGAGGATTCCCACAGTATTTTTTAATAGGAGCGAGGCGCTGATGACCGTATCCGTCGCATCCGTAAACATCCGGCCGAGCACGGGAATAAAATTGCCTGTTATAAATTTTGCAGTCCTGAGCGTAATCCCGTCCGTCACGGCAGCCGAAGCCCCCTGTACGGAGATGACGCCGAGAAACACGGTGAGAAATACGGCAAGCGCGCCGATCGCGATATTTCTGAGCAGATTGGCAAGCTGCGTGACTTTATATTGATCCGTCATCGTACTGACGATGCTTAAAATCGCTGACAGGAAGATAAGCGGCATGACGATGTTTTGAATGAGAAGGCCGCTCGTATTCATCAGAAATAAAATAACGGGGTGAAAAAAAGCTGCGGAAACGGCTCCCCCGGAAGACGCCAAAAGCGCAAGTAAAAGCGGGATGAGCGCGAGAATGAAGCTTGTCATCGTCTGGATCGCTTCACTGGCATAATTAACGGCAACATGAAAGCTGTTTAAAGCGAGAATAATCAGCACCATGTAGACGATTGCATAAGCCACTTTGCTGACGGTGCTCTGCTGGAACGCATTTTGCAGGAGCTGCAGAATGACACAAAAAATGGTGAGAAGAATCAAAGTTCCCAGAAGCTTTCCGTTTGCGAGCACTTCATGAAACAAGTATGAAAATAAAGCCTTCAGCCATGCCTCCGGTGAGAACGTTTTTTCACCGTTAATAAAGTCGATGATGCTTCCCTTTTGGCTTTCAGGCAGAAGACCGCCGTATTCTGTCATGATGTCGTCCCAAAACTTTCCGATGCCTTCTGTTTTCAGCGCTTCGGCCTGCTTTTTCGCCACTTCATTAGCGGATTCTTGGTGAACTGCGGTTTCCTGCGACGCACCGTCTGTTCCGGCAGCTTGTACACATTCAGTCTGAAAAAATAAGAGGATAAACAAAAAAGCTCCCGCCCACCGAAAGCGCTTCATTTTTTGTGCCCCCTTTCCATTTTATTTATGATCAAGAAGGAATAAGTCCGAGAATCGTTTCAATAATGACGGTGAGTATCGGCACGGCCATTACCAGTATCAAAATTTTTCCGGCCAGCTCTATTTTCGAAGCAATCGCTCCCTGGCCCGCATCCTTTGTAAGCTGCGCTCCGAATTCAGCGATGTAGGCGATGCCGATAATTTTTAAAATGGTTTCCACATAGACCATATTGACATTTGCATTGACGGCTATTTTTTCTATCATTCTGATAATGTCGTAAATCTGGTCGATGAGATAAAGAAAGATCACGCAGCCGCTGAAGACGACAATCATAAACGCGAAAGTCGGTTTCTGTTCTTTTACGATCAGGGAGAGAAATGTGGCGATCAGGCCTAAACCTACAATTTGAACAATCTCAATCTGTAAGCCCCCCTATCCTTGGAATAGAAACACAGCTTTGATCTTTTTGAACAGGTCATCGACAATCGTCGCCACCATAAATAAAATATAGATAAAGCCAAGCAGCGTCACCCACTGGGCGTATTCTTTTTTTCCCATTTGATCAAGTATGGTGTGCAGAAACGCAACCACGATACCGACTCCGGCGATTTGAAAAATGACATTTACGTCGACTCCCATTTTATGTTTGCTCCCCTCATGTTTACATCAATAGAAGAATGAGTAACAGTCCGGCTAAAAATCCTAAGCTTTTCACCATTTTTTCATTTTTCGCCTGCGCCCGTCCGGCATCCGCTTCCGCCGCTTCCAAATGTGTAAGCGCAAGCTTGATATGTTTCTGCTGAGAAACACGGTCATGGAGCCCGAGCGTCTCTCCGAATTGCTTCAGCACATCATATTCGCTTTTTTTCATCGCCATGGAAGACCAATTATGTTTCAAACTCTGTTCCCAAGCCTTTTTGGCGGAATCGCTTCCCTGCTCAAGCCTTCTGCTGAAAGCTTGAAACAATAACGATACAGGTTTGGAAAGCTGTGCGGCAATTTGTTCAGAGGCGGTATGCAGCGGTGTATGCCCGAACATGATTTCCGCTTCTAGCGATTGGAGCGCCGCGCGCAGCTGGCGGATCTGCCTCGGCCTTTCAATATACATTTTGGCGATCTCAAATCCCGTCCATGTCGTCGCTGTCAGAATAAACACGGCACCCAAAAGCTTCAGCATGTCATCACGCTTTCAGCATGCGGAACAGGTTCCCCGTCCTTTCCGTACATCCTGCTGATCGTTCCCGGACCGCGGCGCCTTGACAGTTCAACATACCGGTCAAACACGTTTTCCTCCCAAAGCATTTTCAGCGACGGCCTCTTTACCAAGTCTTTCATATTCCACCCGTGCGCAGATACGATAACGGATACGCCCGCATGGAGCGCCTCCAGCAGCGCTTGTGAGTCTTCCATTCTCCCGATTTCATCCACAATTATGACATCAGGACTCATAGAGCGGATCATCATCATCAGCCCTTCCGCCTTCGGACAGGCATCAAGGACATCGATTCTGCGGCCGAAACTGTGCTGGGGAATGCCCCGCAGGCAGCCGGCAATTTCCGAACGTTCATCTACGATACCTGTCTTTTTTGCCGGGATGCGTTTTGATCCGGTGCTGGAAAGCCGGGCCAAATCACGAAGCAAGGTCGTTTTCCCTGTTTGCGGAGGACCGATGATCAACGTGTTCAGCCAGTTTTCTTTCCATAAGAAAGGAATGAGCGGTTCTGCGATCCCCAGCTTCTCCCGGGCGATTCGGATATTAAAAGAAGTAATATCCCGGAGTCCTTTGACGGCTCCGTTTTCGACGATGACTCTTCCGGCCAGCCCCACACGGTGGCCTCCTCTGATTGTGATGTATCCTTTTTTCAGCTCTTCTTCCAGCGTGTACATACTGTAATTGCTGAGCCGGCTGAGGATCAGCTGTGCGTCGCCGGCCGTACAGACATATGACAAATACAAAGGTTGTCCTTTTTGGACCAGTTCAACCGGCCTGTCGACGCGGATTCTGATTTCTTCTGTATCCCGCCTCGCTTCTTCGGGCACGGCGGAGATGGCATGTCTCAATAATTCAGGGAGAACCTCTGTAATTTCATTCAATAGAGTCTCCTCCTTTTTTACCGATTGGCTTCTTTAAAATGTATGATCCGGGACAGACTTTATGACACCCCGGCCCTCTATTTATGCACACCGGCCAAAATCAGCACCACTCCCGCAAAAATCAATATTAATTTTGCATATGAGAGCTGTCCGGCAATCTGATAAATGCCGATCGTCATCGTGATGATAAAGATCAGAGGGCCGACGATTGCCAAAATACTATTCACCACAACCGCTTTTCTGATGTCGTTTGTCAAAAGCATGATAATAGCGGCCGATAATTCAATGAGCGAGGACAAAACTCGTAAACCGGCCATCGTTAAAACAGTAGAATTGATTGAACCAAACAAAAATTTCATTGCAATCCCCCAACTTCAAGCATTTTGTTACACTATATGCTCTAGCTGACGGAAGTAGTCTCACTATTTTCATATAGAAGAAAGATTCTGAGACAGAACGCAAAAAAAGCCTGCCCCGTAAAAGGAGCAGACTCCGAATGTCTTTGACTACGCTCTTGACACGTAAGAGCCGTCTGATGTATTTACAACAAGCGTATCGCCTTCGTTCACGAAGAACGGTACGTTTACGACAAGACCTGTTTCCGTTTTGGCAGGTTTTGTGCCGCCTGACGCCGTGTCGCCTTTAATTCCCGGCTCTGTTTCAACAACTTTCAGTTCAACTGTGTTAGGCAGTTCAATACCGAGCGTTTCAGACTGATACATCATGATGTGCACAGACATATTTTCCAGAAGATATTTTAATTCTTCTTCGATTTGGTTTTCGTTCAATTCAAGCTGTTCATATGAGCTTGTATCCATGAACACGTGCTGATCGCCGTTGGCATAAAGATACTGCATCGTTTTTGTTTCGATTTGCGCTTTCGCGACTTTTTCACCTGCACGGAATGTTTTCTCCTGAATAGCGCCCGTGCGCAGGTTACGCAATTTAGAACGGACAAATGCCGCTCCTTTTCCCGGCTTTACGTGCTGGAAGTCAACGACGCGCCAAATGCCGCCGTCTACTTCAATCGTTAGTCCTGTACGAAAATCGTTAACTGAAATCATGTTTGATGTCCTCCTATATTCCGATCACAAAATAATTAATTCTTTTGGGGAATGCGTAATTGTCCGGTTGCCGTCCTCAGTGATGATGATATCATCTTCGATTCTTGCGCCCCCAACATCCGGTATGTATATGCCCGGCTCGACCGTTACCGCCATGCCCGGCTCAAGAACGGCCGATGACCTGAAAGACAGCCCCGGTGATTCATGGACTTCCATTCCGAACCCGTGTCCTGTCGAATGGCCGAAATACTGTCCGTAGCCTTTTGCGGTGATGTGATCCCTCGTCAGGGCGTCCGCTTCTTTTCCCGTCATGCCGGGTTTAATATGCAGGACACCAAGCGCTTGGGCATCGTATACGACCTGATAAATCTCTTTCAGTTTATCACTTGGCTCTCCGACCGCGACGGTGCGTGTGATATCAGAACAATAGCCTTTATAATAAGCGCCGAAATCGAGCGTGACCAAGTCTCCCTTTTCAATCAATTTGCCGCTTGCCACTCCGTGGGGAAGGCTGGATCTGACTCCCGAGGCGACGATCATATCAAAGGAAGAGCCGTCTGCTCCTTGACGTCTCATATAAAATTCAAGCTCGTTTGCAACTGAAATCTCTGAGATGCCCGGTTTGATAAACGTCAGAATATGTTCAAACGCATCATCCGCAATCTTCGCAGCTTCCTCTAATATCTTAATCTCTTCACTTGACTTAATCAAGCGCAACTTTTCAACGGAATCCGCGACGGGAACCATCTCCGCTTCCTGCAGCACCGCTTGGTAGGATGCATATGTTCCGTACGTCATGCTGTTTTGCTCGAAGCCGAGTTTTTTAATGCCGTACTCAAGAATCGTATCCGCAGCCGTTTGGATTAAGCTTCCGCCGTGCTCGATAATGTCAAAACCCTTCACTTGCGTCTTCGCCTGCTCGGTGTAACGGAAATCCGTGATAAATGCCGCACGTTCTTTTGATATGACCGCAAGGCCTGACGAACCCGTAAATCCCGTCATATACTGCAGATTGGCGGAGCTTGTCACCAACATTCCGTCTATATCCAGCTGACCGAAAAGATTTCGCAATTTCTCAAGTTTCATTCCCTTTCTCCTCCTCGCCGATTCTTGACTGCCGCCTGACAACGCGGGAGCATCCCCGCCCGGTTTTCAGCATAAAAAATGTTCACTTCTCGTGAACATTTTACCATACCGGACAGGGATTATACACTTATTCACTTGTTGCCGAGCGCCCTTGCAAGCTTGTCTGACGTAAGTTCATTGTAGTTGAAGGAAATTGAGTAGCCGACAAACAAACCGTACAGAATGTAAAGGCAAAGCGTCGTCACGATTGTATCTGATTTCAATTCAGTGACGGATTTCACATCTTCGAAAATCGGATTGAATAAGAAAAAAACCGCACACCATAAAATGACGCCGTACACCATCCCCGGCCACATGGTTTTAAAACGCTTCAGGCACACGAAATAAATGAACGCTCCGGCAATTGAAATCAACCCGATGACAACGATGCTGACCATCGTGCCGAGCCATTGTTTTTTCCATTCTCCGATCATAAACGGCTGAAGAATCATGTTGGGGCTGATCTCTGAAAAATGAAAGACATACCCGAGATAGCCGATCAAACTCCAAAATACACCGCCGGCAAATCCGATACCGCAAATTCTGCCGGTAAATGAAACAGGCTGCTGATCATCATCCTGCTTCTTTTTTTCTTCCTGTTCTGAATGTTTTTCGCTTGTCATCATGGCACCTCCAGTCATAGACTGCCCCAAAATTGAAAAGTCATAAAAAGCTGCGCCATATTTTCATTCAATGAGTAAAATCTAAAGAAACGGGGTATACTGCCTGTAGAAAAAGCATTGATTTTCCGGCTGTCTAACTAGAGGTTTACCGCGGTTTCCTGTACAATAGAGTGAAAGGAAATGGTTAGTAAATCCTAAGAAAACAGGCAGGTTGATAAACAATGTCCAAACAAAAAACGCCCCCTGCATACGGCGGGCAGGCTGTCGTTGAAGGGGTCATGTTCGGCGGCAGAAAAAACTATGTTACCGCCATCCGCAGGAATGACGGAAGCATTGATTTTTTCAAGCTTCCGAGAGTGCCGAACGCCAAGCTTTCGGCTTTAAAAAAGATTCCTTTTTTGCGGGGAATCGTCGCCATCATTGAGGCGAGCGCCAACGGCACAAAGCATTTAAACTTTTCCAGCGAACGATACGGGCTTGATCCTCAAGATGACGCCAAGCTGGAGCAGGAAGATAAGAAGGGTTCTGGCTTATCGATGTTTTTCAGCTTGGCGGTGATCGGCGTTCTGTCGTTTTTGTTCAGCAAATTCGTTTTTACGCTCGTCCCGGTCTTCTTAGCGGAGCTTGTAAGGCCCGTATTTTCCTCAGACGCCGCACAGATCGGAATCGAAAGTCTGTTTAAGCTTATTCTGCTTCTCGGCTACATTTATTTTTTATCAATGACGCCGTTAATTAAAAGAGTGTTTCAATATCATGGAGCCGAACATAAGGTCATAAACTGTTATGAACAGAATTTGCCAATTACAATAGAAAATGTTCAGAAACAGTCACGGCTTCATTACCGTTGCGGTTCAAGCTTTATTTTATTTACGATCATTGTCGGCATGTTCGTCTATTTACTCGTTCCGACAGATCCGCTTTGGGTGCGGATTTTAGACAGGATTGCGCTTATACCGGTCGTTCTCGGCATCTCCTTTGAAGTGCTCCAGCTGACGAACAGAGTGCGGAATATCCCCGTTTTGAAAGTGCTCGGTTATCCCGGCCTGTGGCTGCAGCTTTTAACGACAAAGGAACCGGCGGATGACCAGGTCGAGGTTGCCATAGAAAGCTTTAACGAGCTTCTCAGACTGGAAGACATTTCAGAACAGAGCGAAAAGCCGTCTCACAACGTAATCTGAACCGTTACCGTTATTATTTTGGAGGTGGGCAGTTATGAATCATCGTGTACAACCTTTTTTTGCTGTATTGATAGCGCTTGGCGCATTCGGTTTCATTTATGCGGCGGTAACCAACCCCGGGCAGATGATTTCAAGAGCGATCACCGTTATTATCGCAGGCATCATTATTTATTTTATCGTGAGGACGGTCCTGAACCGCCGCACCGGCCGTGACGGAACCGCTTTCAGAAAAGCGGCCAGACAATCGCGGCTCCGAATGAAGGAGCAAAAAGCGAAGCACCGCGCCGGACACAGAGGCCGGGTCAGCCATTTGCGGAGCGTGCCGAGCAGCAGCAGACCGAAGCCGATGATTCTTAAGAAAAAAAGCCAGACCCAGCTTACCGTCATAGAAGGTAAAAAGAATAAAAAGAAAAACAGAGCGCTTTTTTAATAGCTCCATTGCTTCAAAAATTGCTCTGTTCTGCTTTTTCCTAGCTCAATGAGAGCTAGTTTTTTTTGCGGTGTGAGATGAAACTCCGTCGCCATCACATGTTCCACCGGAATAAAAATAATATTCTGTTCGTACTTTGTCGCGATATGCCTGGCATCATGAGCGTCTTTCATCGTTTCAAACAAAGCCCCGAACAGCTCAAAAGCGTTGCGGATTGATTTTTTCGGGCGCTCTTTTTCGTTGGGCGAAAGCGAAATTCCGATGACCGGCCGTTTGCGTTCTTTTGAATACAGCCAAATCGGGAAATTGCTTAACACGCCGCCGTCAACGACCGTCGAGGTGCCTTTTTCGGTCTTCAGTTTTATCGGTTCAAAAAAATAAGGAATGCTGCAGCTCATTCTGACGGCTCTGGCAACCGGGAACATCTCCGGATTTAATCCGTAGCGGGGAAGATCGTCAGGAAGCACGATCATCGTTCCGTTCGTCAGATCTGAAGCGATGAGACGGAGCGAGCCTTTTTTCAAATCGCCGAACGCGATGATGCCCTTCGCTTTTAATTTATCCGCAATCCATTTTTCCAGCATATCGCCTCTGTATAGTCCGAGGCGCCAATATATCGACACCCACCGCAGGATTTTCAGCGGGAGGAATGAGTATCTCTGATCAAGCAATTGCCTTCCGTCCACCTCATCTATGATGGAATGAACCTCTCTGCTCGTATAGCCCGCAGCGATAAATGCGGCAATAATTGCGCCGGCGCTTGTTCCGGCGAGCCTTTCAAAGCGAAAGCCCTTTTCTTCCAGCGCTTCATAAGCGCCGGCAAGCGCCACCCCTTTTATCCCCCCGCCCGAAAATACGCCGTCAATCTGCATAGCGCGCCCTCTCCCTTCCATCTCAAGGTGTATTATTATTTTAAGAAACGGCTGGGCGAAATAGACCAAAGAATGAAGACATTAAAAAAAGGGCGCCCCATTTCGGGCTGCCCTTTATTCACCGGGATTTTCGGTTTTTTTCTGTACGGATTTCAATTCTTTTTTCCGGCTTTCGTCATCTTCAAAATACTGAACGAGGTCGCCGATACGGTCAATGCTGTTCCAGCTCAGATGATGTTCGATTCCTTCAACATCATTGTAAATCTTCTCTTCATCAACACCAATGATTCTTAAAAACTGCTCAAGCAATTCGTGTCTGTATACGAGCCGTTTGCCGATCTTTTTGCCTTTTGACGTCAATACAAGCCCGCGATATTTTTCATAAATCAAATACTCGTCTTTATCTAGTTTTTGAACCATTTTCGTTACAGAGGAGGGGTGGACTGCCAAAGCTTCCGCGATATCAGAAACCCTTGCATATCCTTTTTCTTCTATCAGCATATAAATCTGTTCAATATAATCTTCCATACTTGGTGTTGTCATAAGTAACCCTCCCAAAAAGCACCTTAACTTTATAAACCATTACAAGTTTACACTAACGGTCATGAAAAAACAAGGATGCTTCCGGTCTGTCAAGCCTTATCAGCGCTTATAATTCCATTCATCAGACGCGTATTTCGTCTCAGCCAGCTCATTGACAAATGCAAGCTCTTCAGACGTGAGTGTGTAAGGCTCAAGATGAATGTTCAGCCCTTCCTCAAAACCGGCTTTAAAAGCGATTCTGGCCTCATCCATCGTTACCCGTTTCGGCGCTAAGGCGTTGATGGCTACCGCTTTGTTTTTGAAATTCCGCTGCATGCGCTCACGGACTCTGTCGCTCGGATATAAAAACAGATCAAACAGCTTATCCTCATCAATGTCAAGCAGGATGGAACCGTGCTGAAGAATGACGCCTTTTTGGCGTGTCTGTGCGCTTCCGGCAACTTTCCGTCCTTCGACGACCAGTTCATACCACGAAGGCGCATCAAAGCAGACGGACGAGCGCGGATTTTTCAAGCTTTCTTTTTCTTTCTCCGTTCGCGGAATCGCAAAGCAGGCATCAAGTCCAAGGTTTCTGAATCCCTGCAGAATACCTTCTGAAATCACCCGGTACGCCTCTGTCACCGTGGCCGGCATTTCCGGGTGATCCTCTGAAACGATTACGCTGTATGTCAATTCTTTATCATGCAGAACACCCCGTCCGCCTGTCGGTCTTCTGACAAACCCGAGGCCGTGTTTATGTACTGCGTCAAAGTTAATTTCCTTCTTAATATTTTGAAAATACCCGACAGACAAAGTTGCCGGATTCCAGCCGTAAAAACGGATCACCGGAGGAATTTTTTTTTGGCTGTGCCAATATAAAAGCGCTTCATCCAGCGCCATGTTAAATGCCGGGCTTTCATTCCCTGAGTCAATAAACCGCCATGTTTCTTTTTCCATACACTGAACCCTTCTTTATCGTTTTAATAAAATCAGTTTAACAAACTGCCTTGAAAATGAAAAATATTTCGTTTCATTAAGGATGACAATCGCTTCATGCTTTACTATAATAGTATTTGTCCCAAAACGTCCGGTAAGCCTTGTTTTCAGGAAGCAGGGTTTTATTTTATAAGCTAAAGGAGTAGAATCGCATTGTCTAATATGATTGCTTTAATTATTGTTGCGGCGTTTATCGTTTATATGATCGTGTCGTATTTTTACCAGCAGCGTTTAATGAAAACACTTACGGAAGAGGAATTCCGCGCGGGCTACAGAAAAGCGCAGCTGATTGACGTCCGTGAACCGAATGAATTTGAAGGCGGCCATATTCTCGGCGCGCGCAACATTCCGCTGTCACAGCTGAAACAGCGCAAAAGTGAAATCCGTCCTGATAAACCCGTTTATCTGTACTGCCAAAACAATGTCCGCAGCGGACGCGCGGCACAGACGCTCCGCAAACACGGCTGTAAAGACATTTACAACCTGAAAGGCGGATTTAAAAAATGGGGCGGAAAAATTAAAGCAAAAAACTAATCATAAAAAAGAGCTGTCCGTTTTATACGGAAGCTCTTTTTTTACACCGTGTCAGCGGCTGACGTCAGGTGTATGTTCGTACTTTAAAACCGGCTTTCTTGCCGCCTTGGTTTCATCCATTCTTTTGACAACTGTTGTATGCGGCGCCTCCTGAACGATTTCAGGCGATTCCTCCGCTTCCCGCGCAATTTGAATCATGGCATCTATAAACGCATCAAGCGTTTCCTTCGATTCCGTTTCCGTCGGTTCGATCATGATGCTTTCTTCAACATTGAGAGGAAAATACACAGTCGGCGGATGATAGCCGAAGTCTAAAAGCCGTTTGGCAATATCAAGCGTTCGTACGCCGAGCTTTTTCTGCCTTCTTCCCGATAACACAAATTCATGCTTGCAATGACGGTCATACGGGAGATCATAATAAGGCGCGAGTCTTCTCATCATATAATTTGCATTTAAAACCGCGTTTTCGGTCACAGCTTTTAAGCCGTCAGGCCCCATGGAACGGATATACGTGTAGGCTCTGACATTAATGCCGAAGTTGCCGTAATAAGGTTTTACGCGCCCGATCGACTGCGGCCGGTCATAGTCAAAAGTCAAACGGCCCTCTTTTTTCGTGAGAACGGGTTTCGGCAGATACGGAATGAATTCTTTTTTCACGCCGACCGGCCCAGAGCCAGGTCCTCCCCCGCCGTGCGGCCCGGTAAATGTTTTATGCAGATTAAGGTGAACGACGTCAAATCCCATATCTCCCGGTCTTGCTTTACTTAAAACGGCATTTAAATTCGCTCCGTCATAATAAAGCTTTCCGCCGGCCTGATGGACGATTTCAGCCATTTCCGTAATGTTTTCCTCAAATAACCCGAGGGTGTTCGGATTCGTCAGCATCAGCGCCGCTGTTTCTTCGTTTACGGCTCTTTTCAAATCTTCAATGTCAACCAGTCCGTGCTCATTTGACTTGACGGTAATCGTTTCAAAACCGGCGACCGTGGCGGATGCCGGATTCGTACCGTGGGCTGAATCAGGGACAATCACCTTCGTCCGTCCGAAGTCTCCCCGCGCTTCGTGATAGGCGCGGATCATCATCAGGCCGGTCCATTCGCCGTGAGCGCCCGCCGCAGGCTGCAGCGTCACCTCGTCCATGCCCGTAATCTCCTCCAAGTGTCCGCTTAAATCGTATAAAAGCTCAAGCGCCCCCTGAACAGTATCCTCGTCCTGAAGCGGATGAATCGCGGAAAAACCTGCGAACCGGGCGATTTTTTCATTTAATTTCGGATTGTATTTCATCGTACAGGAGCCGAGCGGATAAAAGCCTGAATCAACTCCGTGGTTTCTCCTAGAAAGAGCGGTATAATGCCGCATAATATCGAGCTCTGATACTTCCGGCAGCTTTGCGTCTTCATCGCGGATATAGTCACCGGGAAGAAGGCTTTCAAGCTCTGTTTCCGGCACATCAAGCTCCGGAAGGCTGTAACCGACACGCCCTTCGCGGGACATTTCAAAAATAAGCGCCTGATCTTGATTATTCATGTTGATCCCCCAATCCCGCAATAAGCGAATCGATCTCTTCTTTTGTTCTCAGCTCTGTGACGGCAATGAGCATATGCTGATTCAGTTCCGGATACGCAAGGCCTAAGTCATATCCGCCGATGATGCCGTCTTGCAGGAGCCGCCGGTTTGCTTCCTTGACGGAAAGATTCAGCCTGACGGCAAATTCATTAAATATCGGGCCATCAAATGCTACGTGTAAGCCGGCTTTTTCCGCTTGGCGTCTCGCGTAATCAGCTTTCAATATATTTTGGCGGGCCATGTCTTTGACGCCGTTTTTTCCGAGCGCCGTCATCGCGACTGAAGCCGCTAAAGCATTCAGCGCCTGATTTGAACAAATGTTAGACGTAGCTTTGTCTCTTCTGATATGCTGCTCGCGCGCCTGAAGAGTGAGAACAAAACCTCTTCGCCCGTTTTCATCCTCCGTTTGGCCGACAAGCCGGCCCGGCACCTTTCTCATCAGTTTTTTCGTTACTGCAAAATAGCCGCAGTGCGGGCCGCCGAACACCGCAGGTATGCCGAAAGGCTGCGCGTCCCCGACGACGATATCAGCTCCGTATGCCCCGGGGGGTCTCAAAATACCGAGCGCGAGCGGGTTTGAAGAAACAATCAGCTGGCTGTTTCCTTTATGTGCGAGCGGCTCAATGTCCTTTAACGGCTCGATTTGTCCGAAGAAGTTCGGATACTGGACGATCACGGCGGCCGTTTCATCACAAACGGCATGTTCCAATGCCTCAAGATCTGTGACGCCGTTTTTCGCGGGCACCTCTACAACCTCAATATATTGGCCCTTTGCGTATGTTTTCAAAACATCCCGTGATTCCGGATGAACGGCTGCGGAAATGACGATTTTTTTCTTTTTCGTATGTCCCGACGCAAGCATCGCCGCTTCCGCCAGCGCCGTTCCCCCGTCGTACATAGAGGAGTTTGCGATATCCATTCCCGTTAATTCACAGATCATCGTTTGAAATTCAAAAATCGCCTGCAGCTCTCCTTGTGAGATTTCAGGCTGGTAAGGCGTATATGCCGTGTAAAACTCTGATCGGGATATCACATGATCGACGATAACCGGCTGGTAGTGATCGTACACTCCTGCCCCCAGAAAAGATGCATATGTAACAGCGTCTTTATTTTTCGCCGCAAGCTTCGTCAGCTCTCTCGTCAGCTCAGTTTCTGACTTTGCTTGTTTAATGCGGTAGTCTTTTTGAAACCGTACATTTTCCGGAATATCGGCAAACAGTTCATCAATTGTTTCTGCGCCGATGGCTTTCAGCATTTCTTTTTTATCTTGTTCTGTCGCGGGCAAATATCGATGCTTCATATGACTCTCCTTTTTCAGCTCTGTTTTGGACGTTTATAAAACGGTGTGCGGACAATCTTCGCTTTTACCGTTTTTTTACGGATTTCCACTTCTACTTCCGTTCCGACTTCACTGAATTCCGTTTTGATTAGGGCAAGGCCGATATTTTTCTTTAAAGTCGGAGATTGCGTGCCTGTCGTGACTTCACCGATCGGAACACCGTCTTTTTTCACGGCGTACCCGTGTCTCGGAATCCCTTTTTCAATCATCTCAAGTCCGACCAGCTTTCGCGGGGCTCCTTTTTCTTTCTGTTCGCGCAATACAGACTTCCCGAAAAAATCGGAATCTTTCTTGTGTTTCACGGCAAATCCGATTCCGGCTTCAATCGGTGTAATATCTTTCGTCAATTCCTGACCGTATAAAGCAAGCTTCGCTTCAAATCTCAGCGTATCACGGGCGCCGAGGCCGCACGGAACGAGGCCTTCATGCTCTCCCGCTGCAAGTATCTCCTTAAATAGATGAACCGCATCTTCATTGCGGCAATATAACTCAAATCCGTCTTCACCGGTATAGCCTGTTCTTGAAAGCAGGACTTGACGTCCGGCAACGTCCGCCTCGTCAATAAATGTAAACGGCTTTAAGGAGGACAAATCACATTCAGTCAGCTTCGCAAGAACCGACTGAGCATTCGGCCCCTGAACAGCAAGCAGTGAAATCCCGTCAGAATGATTCGTCAGCGTGACATCTCCTTCCGCATGTTCCGTCAGCCAAGCGATGTCTTTTTCAATATTAGACGCGTTAATCACGAGCAGATAGCAGCTCTCGCTTTTCTGATAGATCAGCAAGTCATCGACCGTACCGCCGTCAGGATAACACATGGCGGTATAGAGCGCGTTTCCCGGCTTTAAATCGGCAACGTCATTTGTCATCATTTTTTGGAGAAAAGACAGGGCGTCTTTACCGGATACTTCGACTTCCCCCATATGGGACACATCAAACAGGCCCGCTTTTGTGCGGACGGCTTCATGCTCCTCTTTAATAGAAGAAAATTGAACCGGCAGCTCCCATCCTCCAAAATCAATTGTTTTTCCGCCGTATTCTTTATACACGTCATAAAGCGGTGTTCGTTTCAGCATCATCTTCCCCCTTCAGTCATTGGCGCATTGTAAAAACATATAAAAAAGGACAGAGAAACACCTCATGAAAATGAAGGTTTCTCTGTCCCGGCACCTGAAAGTTTACTTTATGAACATATCATAAAGACGTCCCCTTTGGTGGCCTGCTTCTTCTAAGTGCAGACACTCTCCAGAGTTGCGTCGAGCAAGAGTTCTTTTGCCTGAGAGATTCACTCCGCAGTTTGCTCCTTCGGCGCCCGGACGCCCATCTTTCGTCCGAGTCTCTCCCCTTGCTGTCATCCGCTCATATTTACCAATTTTATGGACATACTAATGCAATATCTTTTAGTGAAATCATTACTTATATCCTACCACCCTCACTTACGTCCGGCAACAAAAATTATGATAAATCAGTTTTTTAAAAGAAAGGCGGTTTTGTTACATATGACAGCAGAGATCATATTTGATGCAAACTGGCCGGGAGAGTTTTCTGAGCGGCTGAAAACGGACGGTCCCTGGTCAAATTGGGAGATGTACAAACTATCGGCTGAAGTCCAGCAGACCCTTGCCATTCCTGAATTTGAAGGATTGAGGGCTCCTTTATACCTTCCCGATTTCACTCCGCTTCCCCATCAGCTTGAGGTCGCGCAGAAAGTCGTTGAAAAAATGAACGGCAAGGCGATTTTAGCTGATGAAGTGGGGCTCGGAAAAACGGTGGAAGCGGGCCTGATTTTAAAAGAATACATGATTCGCGGGCTGGCCAAAAAAATCCTGATTCTTGTGCCGGCATCACTCGTTTCCCAGTGGGTGAAAGAGCTTCAGGAGAAGTTTTTAATACCCGCTGTTGAACAGAAGAAAAGCTATGTGTGGGAACAGTGCGATATCGTCGTTTCTTCTATTGATACGGCCAAACGCTCGCCTCACAAAGACATTGTCCTTTCTATTCCGTATGATCTCGTCATTATTGACGAGGCGCACAAGCTCAAAAACAGCAAAACGAAAAATTATGAATTTGCGAGAAGTCTTGTGAAGAAATACTGCCTGCTTCTGACGGCGACGCCGATTCAAAACCGGATCGAAGAAATCTTCAATTTAGTGTCACTGTTAAAGCCCGGCCATTTAGGAAACGAAAGCGGATTTCAAGAAACCTTCAATCGGAAGGACGGGATTGACGCTCATGAGCATTTGAAAGAGCTCGTCAATAAGGTGATGATCCGCAACACGCGGAGCGACACCGGCCTTACATGGACGAAGCGCCACGTGGAAACAGTGCCGATCACCTTTTCACCGACGGAACAGGCGCTTTACGATGACATCGTCGCACTGAAAAACGGCACGGAAAAGCCCGCAAGCGCATTTTCCATTATGACGCTGCAAAGAGAGTGCTGTTCAAGCAGGGAAGCTGTGTATATGACGCTTAAAAAAATGCTTGACCAAAAAGACAAACAAGCGCCCGCATTCGATGATCAGACAATCGCTAATTTAATGGACCGCATTAATCAAGTCACGCAAAACTCAAAAGCGATTCAAGTTGTTGACTTGATCCAAAAGATTAATGATAAAGTCATTATTTTCACTGAATACAGGGCGACACAGATTTACCTGCAATGGTTCCTTCAGCAGAACGGCATAAGCTCCGTTCCGTTCAGAGGCGGATTTAAACGCGGAAAAAAAGACTGGATGAAGGACCTCTTCCGCGGCAAAGTGCAGGTGCTGATCGCTACAGAAGCCGGAGGTGAAGGGATCAACCTGCAATTCTGCAACCATATTATCAATTATGACCTCCCCTGGAACCCGATGCGGCTTGAACAAAGAATCGGAAGGATTCACAGACTCGGTCAGGAAAGAGATGTCCATATCTACAATATGGCGACAAAACATACGGTGGAAGAGCATATCTTAAAACTTCTGTATGACAAAATTCATTTATTTGAAAATGTCGTCGGAGAATTAGATGACATTTTAACAAAAATCAAAGTGAGCAATTTTGAAGACCATTTGCATGATATTTTATGCCATTCGCTGACAGAGGAAGAAATGAGAATCAAAATGGACAATCTCACCTCTTTTCTGTCGTACGGTACGGACAAGCCCGCCAGAAAAAAAGGATCTTAATCTAAAAGGAGGAAGCGCGACATGAGACAGCAGGAGGTTCACGAATTTTTACTGCGATTTTTTGAAGCGAACCACTGTCCGATTACAGAACACGGGCCGGGTTTTATGACGGTTCAGTTGACGGTCGAGATGGACAAACAAATTATGAACCGCCCGTTTTATTGGCATTGGCGTGAAAAAACGGGCGGCGAACCGAACCCGATGAAGATTACGTTCATCACTGATAAAGAAACGGCTCCGGAGGATATGGACGGCGAATTTATTTACTTTGGAGCCCCGCGCCTCTTTCAAATCTTTCAAGCAGTTAAACAAAATGGGAGATTTACAAGAATATATGAGAAAATTGTATCAGCCGGAGCCAGAGTTCCGCTTCAGCCCTGGCTTGGATTAAATGTAGTGATTTCATACCAATCCGACATGAAAAAAGACAGACTTTTGTCTTTAGGCCTGCATCTTGTTTCTGGAACCATTATAGAAGGGTTTCAGCAGAAGCTTGCACCGCTTCCGCTGACCTCGCAAATATCAGACTATTGCTTTACCATATCGCCGATGATTAAGCCGGAAAGCGGGATTAAAAGGATGGAGCATTACTTAAAAGACGCTGCCGCCAAAGAGCCGTCAGCCTGGGCTGACAGCGCGATCGCCAGATGGAAAAAGGATCTCAGGCTGCTCGATCAGTTTTATGAGCAGACAGAGGAAAAACCTGAGGAATACCATTTGGAAAAACAAGCGCTGAAAGCCTTATATCAGCCGAAAATTCACATTCAGATCGAAAACGGCGGTTTATTTTTCCTGCAAAGTAATTTTTCTGGATAAGCGTTATCCATTCGACACCTTTCCCGTTTTTTCTGGAAATTCTATATTATAATAAAAGTATATAGAAAAAATTTCTGGCGTTTCGCATGCGATGAATCACTTCCAGACATGTAAAGATAAGGTCATGGGCGGATTGGCTGAAATACATAAACAAGTATTTTAGGAGGAGAAAATGCATGAAAAATGCAAAAATGGAATTTTCGCAATTAGATAAGGAATGGGTTGAGCTGATATTAGAAGCCCAAAAAGCAAATATCAGCCTAGAAGAAATACGCAAATACCTGCTTTCGAATAAAAAGTCTTCTCAACATATCCAGGCAGCCAGAAGTCATACCGTAAATCCTTTCTGAATGTGCTATAATATCACAAGGAAGGTGATGACATTGATTGGCCAGCGTATTAAACAATACCGAAAAGAAAAAGGCTACTCACTATCAGAACTAGCTGAAAAAGCTGGGGTAGCGAAGTCTTATTTAAGCTCAATAGAACGAAATTTACAGACGAACCCCTCCATTCAATTTCTCGAAAAAGTCTCCGCTGTTCTGGACGTCTCGGTTCATACTTTACTTGATGAAAAACATGAAACCGAATACGATGGTCAATTAGATAGTGAATGGGAGAAATTAGTTCGCGATGCAATGACATCCGGGGTATCAAAAAAACAATTTCGTGAATTTTTAGATTATCAAAAATGGAGAAAAGCGCAAAAAGAGGAGTAGTGCCGCCATATGTGCACAACTCCTCTTTTAACTGTCCGACTTTCGGATTAGTTTTTATCCTCACTGTGAGCCTTTTCATTTTCCTTGACGTAACCGTCTTTATCCGTATGATCTTTCGTAATGGTCAAGCCGTTCCATTGCGTTGCTTCAAAAGAGAATTGAAGAGAAATCGCATTGCCTTGGAACTTGTTTTGCACACTTAATCCGTCCGCAGTTTTAGCGGTCTCATTTTTAAATTGGATTTCCATTCTCACCTGGTCATAATCAGCAGGCGTTTTCGGAACTCCGTCGTACTCAGGAGCTGTTTTGCCGTTAATGGTTGCTACATTGACTTTTCCGCTCTCACTCAGGAATTTCGGATCAATGTGCTTGCTGATCGCTTCGGCAGCTGCTTTATCCTGTTTTGTTGACATTAAGTATAAGTCTTTCAGGCTGGCCGCCTTCAAAATGATATTTTTAGGATAGCCGTTGCCCCCTTCTTTACCGACTGTCAGAACCGTAATTTCAAACTGGCTGAGGAAATCCTCCGCAGATTCATTTCCTTTCTTTGCTCCTTTAAAGTCAGTAAAATTCAAAGCCATCAGCACTTCTTTAATGGCAAGTGAACCGTTGTTTCTGAATTCGAAATCTTTCGTCAATTTATCGCCTGGTTTTAAGTTTGACAAATTGACATTGGCTGATTGTTCTTTAGCCGATAAATCAAGTGTTCCTGACGCAAATGTAGCGTCTGTCGACTTCACATCATTAAATGCGGCCCATGTGCCTCCTCCTACTAATGCTAAACCGAGTGCGGCTGAGGCAACGCCCAAGCTTAATTTCTTTTTCATACCCATGTTTGTACTCTCCCCTTACTTTTTAGTTTTGTTATCAAATCCTGTCGCCAGGTTGCAACCGTATTCATGTGGAGATGGTTCCCTTTTTCGCATGTTCTTCCAGCGCTTTCGTTTTCCGCTCAATATCGCGGAGGGCGCTGACAATGACTGTTATGGAGTAAATCAAAAGCATGACGCCGGGAACGATTAACAGAATCGCCGTTCCGATCGGCTGGCTGGCCAAATGGATGACATATCCGGCATACGGAAGCTGATATCCCGTATACTGGGCCGCCACTTTTTCAGCTTGAACGGGTGCGGCATCCGGGGCGGCATTATGATCCCCTTTTGTCTCAAACAGCAGGTTCCCGTCCTTTTTTGTGATCCCGATTATTCTGTGTGTGACGGCTGTTCCGTCATCTTGCGTAAAGGTGATCACATCCCCTTTTTTTAAGTCATTCACGTCAGAAATTTTCTTTACCGATATGAGCGAACCCGTCTTAAATTCCGGGTCCATTGAACCCGACAGCACGGATTTCAGCGTGTAGCCGAAGATGGCCGGCTCACCCCCGGAAGCCCGGGTCGAAATCACCGTTAACGTCAGCACAATAATCAAACTGAAGATGACGGCATACAAAATATTACTGATCAGTTTCAGCGTTTTTTTCATGTTCTTCCCCGCTTTCTTTTACCGGCTCTGCCGGCTCTTTCTCCGTTTTCTTTAGGTCGGAAACGGTCGCCTGTTCCCGGCATTTGACGAGTTTCATTGGTTTTGACCACTCAAATTTTTCTTCGTCCGCCGGATACCCTTCAGGCTTGTAAACCTTGAATGCGTATATGCCCGGCTTCAAAGACCGCTTTGACTCAATTTTATAAATCGTTTTGCTTTTTTTATCAGTAATAAGCCCTTTATCCACAACATTGCCGTTTCGTAAAGGCTGCTGCTGAGAAGCGATTTTATGGAGCTCCCATTTCCAGTCAGAAACAGTCCGCTCTTTTCCCTTATTCTCTAGCTCGGCATAGAGCTGAAGCGGCGCACACACGGTGCCTGACGTATCAGTTTGATTTGTTATATGTAAATCACTTTGATCCCAGCGTTCGTCATAACGGCAATCGTCATCCGTATATTGAAAATCTCCGCACGTTTGAACCGGGAGACTGAAGCTTTTCACATCATTGAAGGAGGAACTTGTATCACCTGTGAACTGAGCACATATCGTCACGGACAGGCAAAAAATGAACGAAAGCCGTAAAAATAGCATCATCCGCCATCTCACCTTGCCCTTTTTTTCCATTCGCAACAATCGGAACATGCCTTACCCCCTGTAAAACTGTTAATAAATATGACAACCGTTCTCTTTAAAGAACTGCATGAACAAAGTATAATCAAGGATTATCGTCTTGAAAAATGTCAAAATCGGTCAAATTGTTCGTTTTTAAGAATGGTATCTTTCAAAAACATCGTTTTGCTTCAAATTACACACCTTTTTGGAATTTTTTCTAATAAAACGTGAGAAAATAACGAGGTGCTCAGAACAAAATGGAAAGTATATACAGCGAAAGGACGAAGAATGATGATCAAACAAAGTCTGATTTGCCTTTCTCTTCTTGTTTTCGGGGTTTCGGGAACAGCTCAGGCGGAAACGGTGCCTTATTATGCTGTTCACCATCAATCAAAATGGGAAAAGTTAGCAGAAAAAGAAACTAAAAAAAGATATCCGCTCGCCCAAACGTTATTTATTCAAAAGGTGTGGGATCGGAAAAGAACGGACGAAGCAGTCAAGCAATACCACTTGACATTGCGGGATGGCGCAAAAGAATTTGGCGTGTTTGTTACGATTTCTTTTAATCCCTACAGCCAAAAGGTAAATAAAATTGCCGTCATTGAGGAATACCAATAAGGCCCTCCTGTATCAGGAGGACCTTTCGTGTGATTCAACTTTATTTTTTCCGCTGCATCCACAGCTTAAAACTGTACGGCAATATTCCGAACCAGTGCTGAGAAGCCGGCACTTTCTTTTCTTTCCGCACTTCTTTTCGCTCTCTCCGTTCCTGTTTCGGCGTATCGAAATATTTAACGAATTGCTCAGTCATATATTTTACATAATCATTTGTTTTCACGGCTCTCACCTCATAGTGCTGTCTTTACTATGAAGTGTTGTCCCGCCGCCTCTTTTTTATACTTCCGTCCATTGAATCAGCTGTTTCTTCTTCTGATCGAACAAAAGGTGAGCCTCCCGTCTCGTGCCTGTCGTGGTTTCCGCCTGAATTGTAACCTGAACCGTTTCCCGGCGATCACTCCCGTTGATGTGAAAAGAAACGGTGCCATACGGAAAACGCTGTGTACCAGTTCGGGCCTTTTGTCCCTGTGTCATATGACGGCTTGACAGCAGTGCGCCGTTTTGGAGCAGGTTCTCTCCGATCCAGTACTCCCCGGCCTCTTTTTCAAATGTTTTTCGGGTGATGAAATCAGATGAAGTATAGCTGATGACAAGTAAAACTGCGGCAGAAACAAACAGAACCGCGGGATATATAAAACCGTCAGATTTGTACATTTAATCACCTTTCAAAGAGCTGTAAACCGGAATGACCGCCTGATTCTTTTTACCTGCAACGCTTGAGATCTCTAATAAGATCAGGCCGTTTTTCACATCAGCCATTAATGATGCCGCGTTTTGCAGGATCGGCACGTGGCCTTTTCCGTTTACTCTTTTCCTTATCATCTTATGATAAATTTCAAAACGCACTTCTTCGCCTCCTGTTTTTCGGCATGCTAACGCCCGTCCGCCGTCCGCCGGCTTCACAGTCTCAGCCTGTTTACATTCGTTCATGATCTGCTGAACGGCAATTTGATGCTCCCGGCTGTCTAATCCGCCGTTATCGGCCCGGTTTGATAAAAACAGATGTAAAATCGGGCCCAGGGTTCCTGATAGGAAAAGACAGACTGCTAAGGAGAACAAAACATTAAGAAGCGTAAAGCCGGTCTGTTTTGAGAATACTGAGGCACATTTCTTTTTCACCGCGGTCAGCCGCACACACTTTGTAATACTCACCATCCTCCTTCCACTTCACATCGGGAGACGGCGGCTTTTTTCCGGTCATCATATAAGTGCTGATATGTTTCTGAAGAAGCTGGTACGCTTCCTGGCGATCTTCTATTTTCAGACCATCTGTCAGCATGTCCGTCCAGACCGGAATGATAGACGTCATAAGGAACAGCCAAATGGCCATTGCTGATAGTGTTTCAATAGTAGAGAACCCCTTATTTCCGTTTAGCATGGACATTTCCGCTCCCTAAGTAAACTGTTATCTCATAGGTGAACCCGGCGCTCTTCAATTGAATCTTTCCTCCCGAATTCGGATGGCCTTTTTCGTTAAATTCAAGGCTCTCCGGTAAAGTCACAAGTGTAATATGAAGCGAATCAAAAGAACGCTCGACAATCCTTCCGCCTGACTGCAGTTTGTATTTATGCTCTTTTGGAAGAAAAGTGATTTTTGTTCTTTTATGTTCTGCGATAGCCGTTTCCTGAGCAAGCTGAATATCTTTTTGGAGCTGTTCTGTTTTTTGCCGCACGGCAAGGTGGGTGCAGACCGGCGGAACCGTCGTGAACAAAACCGTCAGCAGGACGGACGCCAGGCTTAACACAATCAGGCTTTCAAGAAGGGTAAACCCATTTTCTGTCCGCCTGTTATTGTTCAACTGTAACTTCTCCGCCACTAATTAAGATCTGTTTACCATTCGGGCAGGCTGTATTCTTTTTGATATACCCCTCTGATTGTAAATCGTTCATATCCGGCATTTTACCTTCATGATCGATTTCGTACGCCGTCACTTGGGCTTTCACCATATTCTGCAGTCCTTCACAGCCTTTATGCTGAATGCTTTGATTATGTTTTGTAACGTTAGGAATGGTAATTAAAAGCAGAATGGAAACGATAAATAAAACAATCAGCATTTCAATTAAAGTAAATCCATCTTGATTTTTCAGACGAAGCACTCCCTTACATTTGGTTCATCATCTGGTACATCGGCATCAGCATTGACATGTAGACAATTAAAATCATACCGGCCACAACACCATAAATGACAGGCTGGAGAATGCCGGTATACTTCGCCGCGTTTTGTTCAAGACGCTCCATCATAAACTGGCTGTACGTATAAAGTTCGCGGTGAAGCCGGCCGTTTGCCTGTCCGTGGCTGACTGCAGCCGCAAGGTCTTTTTCATAACACGGATGCCCGGAAAGAGCGGATTCTATGGTTTCTCCGGCTTTCAGACGTGTAATGAGCATCTCTGCTTCTTCACGATAAAAAGGCAGAAAAGATTGTTCTTTAAAAGCTGTTAAGCTGTCATAGATAGAAAGGCCAGATTTCAGAAGACTGCTGAGCTGTAAAGAGAAAAAGTAGCTGTTAAAAAGAACGGCCGCTTTCCCTAAGAGGGGTATTTTTACAACAATGAGCATTTTATCTTGCGGGGATTTTTTCTTACATAAGAACCAAACGTACAAAAACAAGCAGAAAGCGGCGGACAGCGCAAGTGCGCAGGCTTCATGAAAATGCCGAAAAAACGCAAAGATGAAAGCAGTCGCACCGGATGTATTCATATTCATTGATTGATAAATCCCAGAAAACTGCGGAATAATTAAACTTTGCAGGATATAAAACATGACACAGACGGAAGATATTAAAAACATCGGATACCGGAGCATTTTTTTGATTTGATTCGTCTGTATGAGCTTTCTCTGTAACAAGTCGCCGCTTTGTTTCATCGCCCCCGGCAATTCTCCGTGTTTCTCTGCGAAATAGCAGATAGAGACGGCTTCTTTATGAAAAGACAGTGCCTCAAGCACTTGGTAAAACGCATCACCTTCCCTCAGCCGGCGGATTCCGTCCGTCAGCTCTGCAAGCTGACGTTTATGCAGCTGGAGTTTCAGCAGTCTGAGCCCTTCAATAAGACTGTATCCTTTTTCCGTCATTTCACCGAGCCTTTTCAAAAAAGCTGCTTGATCCTTCAACGGCCAGGTTCGTTTAATCCGCTTCATGATACACCCACCGATCGTAATTGTCGGTCGTGACATAGCCGAGCGCGATTCCTTTTCTGATCAGCCTGCGGAGCGTCTGATATTGAAAATTGGCGTGCTCTCCCTTTGCTTCCTGAAAGCATTGGGTGAGGTTTTTCCCGTAGAGCAGTTCATAAATGCCCGCACGGCGTGTCTCCCTGTACATCCGGCAGTACACGGAACAGTTTTCCTCTTTGCAGAACGGACATGTTAAATCAACCAGACGCTGAGCGGCAATAGCAATGACGGTTTGTTCAATTTCTGTCATATTCACGCCGAACTCCAGCAGCCTGTATATGGCGCCCTTAGCATCTCTTGTATGCAGGCTTGAAAGAACGAGGTGTCCCGTCATGGCCGCGCGGACTGCGATTTCAGCCGTCTCGGCATCCCTGATTTCCCCTAAGATGATCATATCGGGATCATGTCTTAAAATCGCTTTTAAACCGGCGGAATATGTGACTCCGGCTTTTTCATTCACCTGAACTTGCAGCACATCCTCATCTCTTGTTTCTACGGGGTCTTCAAGCGTGACAATACGCCGGTTGAAATGCCTTTTTGCATAGTTGACAAGAGAGTAAAGAGTGGTCGTTTTTCCAGATCCGGTGGGGCCGGTAAACAGAAGCAGGCCGTGCGAATGCTTCAGAAAGGACAATAATGCGGCGCCCGCCCCCCGAAATAAGGACAATTTATCCAGAGGGGGAATCTGCCGCTTAGGCAAAAGCCTGATGACAAGACTTTCATCATTCATTGTCGGCAAGGTTGACATTCTCAAATGAACGGTTTCCGTCGGAAGCGGCAGAGACAATGACCCGTTTTGCGGCTTACGTCTTTCTCCTATATCCATAGCCGATAAAAACTTAAAATGAGAAATAAGCCTTACGCATTCCTCTTTTTTTAAGACTCTTTTTTTCACAAGAGCATGGCCGATGCGAAAATGAATGAAAGCATCCTTTTCTCTCGGCACAATGTGTATATCTGAAGCCCTTGCCGTATAGGCCTCATTTATGATGTTCCTGCTGTATGTTTCAATATTTTTCACAAGACTTCCCTCCTTCCGCACGTATTGTAAATCAGATACACAAAAGCCGGCAAAGGAGAGATTATGCATTTTACAGTGTGTAAAACGTAAAAAAATAAAAAATAAGCCCCCTGACTTTGATTTACCGAATGAAATCGGGAACCATTCGGCCATTTTCAGCCAGCCATCAAAAAAAGCAGGCGTTTGCCTGCTCTTCTTAGCGTTTCTTTTCTTTCCGCAAATATTTTTTTTGATGCTCCCTCAAAATGTCCCCTGTCCAGCCTTTCTGCCGCAGATAAATATAAATCAGCAGGGTTGATACAATAATGAGCACGATGGAACAAATATACGCATATTTCCAATGAAGCTCCGGCATGTTATCAAAGTTCATCCCCCAGAGAGCACCAAGCGCCGTCATCGGTGTAAAGAGAGTTGTAAAGATCGTCAAGGCTTTCACAATTTCATTTCCTCTTTGGGAGGTAATGACTTCCTCGGCGTGCAGCAGATTGCTCAATTCCTGATCAAACTCATTGATATATGTAATTCCTCTTTCCATCTTTTGATGAGCTCTGAGGTAATCTTTCTGCCTGTCATTTTTCGGAAGAAAAGCTTCTTTTAAAGCCATTTCCACTTTTTTAGCCCCCAGTGTAAGGCCTTTCCAAATGAACAGCTCATGGCGCAGTTTATGCACATTTTCCAAGATTCCTTTGCTGTTGTCATCATGAATCTGCCATTTCAGCGTCCGCTGCTTGACTTCAAATTCATCCAGTCCGATCAGATAGGAATTCATCAGCTCTCCCAGCAGAACAAAAAAGCCTTCAATCGGATTTTCACAGGTTTGAATCTGCTGTGTGGCATGCTTTTCTTTTACACCGCGCAGCAGCGAAAAATCAAAATTAATTGTAAAAAAGAAGTCTCTTGTAATATAAAAGTGAAATACGGTATGGTTTTTTTCATCATCTAATCCTTGATGATAGATTAAAGAACCGAAAACCGCTTCATTATTCTGATCATTTGTATCTGAGCGCAGAAAGTTTATATGATTTTCATGTTCAAACCACTTTTCGCATTGCGGCCAGTGATTGTGATGGATCATTTTTTTCGCTTCCGTTTTTTCATGCGGACCGAGCTGGTACCACAGCCAGTCCGCTCCCGAATGTACCTTCATCTCTTGTCATCCTCCAGTATCGCTTTCTTGTTTTATTACCGTAAATGAAGCAGGCTAAACCAGGTTCGATGTTTGAGCAGCTTTCTACAGTGGTATTATTCCGAAAAAAGGGAGGTGCAAGCCTTCCTTCGCGGAAGGCGTTACATTGTATATCATCAAACTATCTGCCATCGTACTATTTATTTTATTAACGGCGTGTTTTGTCGCCATAGAGTTTTCAATCGTTAAAGCAAGGCGCTCCCGCATTAATCAGCTCATTGAGGAAGATGTAAAGGGAGCAAAAGCAGCCAAGCATGTCATTACACACCTCGATGAATATTTATCGGCGTGCCAATTGGGCATCACCGTCACCGCTTTGGGAATCGGCTGGCTGGGTGAACCGACAGTCAAAGCAATGCTTCAGCCGTTATTTTTAAAGACCGGAGTTCACGAAGCGGTTGCCCAAGTACTGTCATTGATCATCGCCTTTCTGCTGGTTACATATGTGAATGTCGTTATCGGCGAACTCGCCCCGAAAAGTTTTGCTATCCAAAAAGCCGAGCGGATTACACTTTTGTCTGCCAGACCGATGATTTTGTTTTATAAGTTAATGTTTCCGTTCATCTGGCTGCTCAATCATTCCGCCCGCCTGATTACAGCCATGTTCGGCTTGAAGCCTGCTTCCGAACATGAAATGGCTTATACGGAAGAGGAATTGCGGGTGCTCCTTGCCGAAAGCTATCGAAGCGGCATGATCAAAAAAAGCGAGCTGCATTACGTAAATAACATTTTTACATTTGATAAGCGCACTGCCAAAGAAATTATGGTGCCCCGGAATGAAATGGTGAGCCTGCCGTTAGACAGCGGATCAGGACATATGCTCCGGGACATTATCAAAACAAATAAATATACCCGGTATCCCGTAGTAAAAGGAGATAAAGATCATGTAGTCGGCATCATCAATATAAAAGAAGTTTTATTCAGATTCCTGTCAGAAGGAGCGGCGTTTACAAAACACGAACTAAGCCCTTACATCCAGCCGGCGATCCATGTGATTGAGACGATTCCGATTTATCAATTATTCGTTAAAATGCAGCGGGAACACGCCCATATGGCCATTCTCATTGATGAGTACGGCGGAACCGCGGGATTAGTAACGGCGGAAGATATCATTGAAGAGATCGTCGGCGAAATCCGCGACGAATTTGATACGGACGAAACACCTTCCGTTCAAAAGCTTGGGGAGAACCGCTATCTCCTGAACGCCAAATTGCTGATCAGTGACGTCAATGATGTACTCGGAACAGAGATTACGGCTGATCAAGTCGATACACTCGGGGGCTGGTTTCTTACTCAGCATATTGACGCGAAGCCCGGGAGCACCATTGATTTTGAAGGCTACACATTTACGGTAAAAGAAATCGACAGCCATCATATCATTACGATTGAAGCTGACAAAGCTGAATAGCTGAGGGAGAAATCCCTCCCGGCCATTCAGCTTTTTATCATCTTAATGATTCTTTTACGATAAATCCGTTTTTTGCCAGTGCTTTCGCCAGACTCTGCTCCGTTTTCACCTGAGAAAAATCGATGCCGAGCTTCACGACGGTCTGCGCGATTTCCGGCCTGATGCCTGAGATTGTCGTTTCTATGCCAATAAGTTTTGTGCTGTCAATCACTTTAAAAATCTGATAAGCGACCATCGTATCCACAATCGGCACACCTGATATATCTAAAAATAAATAAGAAAGACGGAGTGAAGAACATTGATCAAGCACCGATTCCAAAATCATTTTTGCCCGGTAGGTGTCAATTTCGCCGACGAGCGGCAAAATTCCAATACCGTCGGCAATCGGCATAATCGGCGCGCTTAGTTCGTTAATCATTTCTTTTTGGGCGTTTAATTGTGTAACCGTCACTTTATAATATTCCTCTGTAAATACTTCAATCATATGGTCAATTGCTTTGTTCAGCTTCTCTCCCCAATGGAATACCGCATTCGCCCCAGGCTTCTCAGACATCGTTTCACAGCATGTCTGTATGCGGTTCCAGACCAATCTCCGGAATTCTTTAAAGCTCGTGACGCTTTCATAGACCGGTACTTCATGGACGGCCCGGTCCCTTGCGAACTGAAGCGCCCACTTTGTCAGCTCCTCTTCCCCGCCGTCTTTTTCCGATAAAATGCCGGCAACGATTTCAATTAACAGACGGTGCTGCATTTCCGCTTTCTGATCATCTGAAGGCCGCCCCGATTTTGGTATGAGCAGCCACTGGCGTGTGATTTCACCTGATTCTTCAATTAAGGTTCGAGATAATGTTTCATTTAAATGTTTCACGGGTCTCCTCCATTCAAATTCCTTTGTATGTATAAATCGGCGCTGGACGCACATACTGTAATTACATCCGATGGGCTATAGCCAAGCGGTAAGGCAATGGACTTTGACTCCGTGATCGTTGGTTCGAATCCAGCTAGCCCAGTCCCGCAACCGCAAAAAACGAAGATTAGCTGATAAATTTTGATCAGCGGATCTTCGTTTTTCTCTTATGATACAGATTGATGTACCGTTTTTTTCTTCGTCAGCTTCATCAGTTCTCCTGGATTGTATCCGATAACGAGCTTATTGCGATCGATCAGAATCGGACGCCGCAGCAGTTTCGGCTTCTCAGTCAAAAGCTTCAGCACTTCATTTACAGTCATTTCTTCAATGTTCAGGTTGAGATTTTTAAATGTTTGGCTTCTCGTCGCCAATATTTCATCAATTCCTTCGGTCGTTAATGATAGGATCTGCTTCAATTCATCAATTGTCGGTGTCTCCCTGAATAGATGGCGCTCTTGAAAGTCAACATTGTGGGCTTTTAACCAATGTTTCGTTTTTCGGCATGATGTGCAGCTCGGGTATGAATAAAAAATAAGTTCTTTCATTTTTAAAAATTCCTCCCTCGGATAATCCGTCTCTTTGTTAACATAAGTACCCTGAACTTTTTTTCATTAAACATATTTTAAAAAGATTTTTCGGATCTTTTTCAGAGAGCGGCATAAGATATAAAACACAGGGAAAGACATAAATTCCACAATAAATATAATCATGAAAATGTTTACATTTTGAGTGCCGATCTATTATAATAAACTTCAGATAGACTCTCGGGAGGGGATAAGGAATGAATCGCATGTTCCGGGTGTTAGGATTTTGGACGGGGATATTTGCAGTCATGTTTTTTTTAGGGGGCATGAAAGACGCTTCTCTTTTGTTTTTTGGACAGACGATCTTTTTCGTATTTCTTTCTTATTTGAATCTGACTGAGCGGATGTATATTTATATTTTCGGAGCTTACTTAACCGTATTTTTCGCCGGATTTACATATTACTCTATTTTTATTATGACACCGGGCGGCGGAACCCACTGACAGAAAAAGACAGACCGATTATGGTCTGTCTTTTTTCATTTACAGTGAAAAACCATTGATAAACGGGTTTCTCTCCTGCTCTGTCTGGATATCCGTTTCCGGCCCGTGCCCGCTTAATACAAGTGTATGTCCGGGAAGCGTGAGCAGTTTTTGATGAATGGAATCAAGCAATACGTCCTGACTTCCGCCGTGTAAATCAGTTCGGCCGATGCCTCCCTGAAAAAGCACATCACCTGAAATCACCAGATCAGCATCCTTCACATAATAAGAAACGCTTCCCGGTGAATGTCCCGGCGTAAACAATGTCTCCAAATGGAAAGGTCCGATGTCCAATATGCCGTCGCCTTCAATCAGCCGTTCGGCGGACCGTGCCGTTACAGCGATGCCCCGCAATATGCCTGATCCGTTTAAGGAAGAGTCCTCCAGCCACTTTTCTTCATTTTTGTGAAGATATACGGGAACATCCCATCTGTCTCTTACTTCATCAAGCGCGCCGATATGGTCAAAATGAGCGTGCGTCAGTAAGATGGCCAGCGGCTTCAGATTGTTTTCTTTTATGTAATTGTTGATTTTGTCCGCTTCCCCGCCCGGATCAAAAATAAGACAGGACTGATCCTCACTGACAAGAAAATACGCGTTTGCCTGAATCGGACCGGCCGGCATTCGTCTCCATTTCACTTTCATCACCTCTTTATGTATATGCCCTTATTATGAAGGTTTTCTGCGGAAGATTCAATGAATGCGTCCGGGAAAACGCTATCGACAAACAAAATGAAAACGGTTAAAATGAAATGGAAAGATTTTCAGGTTCCAATGACAAAGGAGGAGCATGATGTTACTTGTTGTAATCTTCGGCCTTGTCGCATTATTAGCTGTATTAGGAGTCCTGCGGGCTGTCAGACAGAGAAATATCCTGGGATTTTTGTTAGCCGCCGCCACGCTGGGCGTGTTTGGCTGGTTTACCGTAATGACCGTTGTAACTAGCGGCTATCCGACTGCACATTAAAAGCCTGTATCCAATGGATACAGGCTTATTTTTTATTGCTGCAAATGTTTGCTGACACTTTTGATTTTGCTCTCCAGCGTCGTTTCTTTATCACGTCTGTCATCAATGCGGATATTTGTCGCCACTCTGTGCAGCCCTTTTTGGAACGGGGCTTCGTGAATGTCCTGAATGACTGCGAATAAGTCGCTCAGCTCACCTTCAATCAAAGTGTTCATCGGCGTGAGCTGAAATTTGATTTTGCCGGCAGCTTTGTAACCCTCCAAAATGTTTTGCACATCCGCTACATACTCACTGACGCTCGGTGTTTTTGTTCCGATCGGAATGATTGTCACATCTGCAATTGCCATTTGGTTCAAACTCCTTTTTCATTTGTTATGATTGGTTCTGTCATGCCTGTTTTCAGTGAAATCAGACGGTCATACGTAAAGCCGTATAAAGCGTATTCCCCGTTCGGAGAGATCTGAATCGGCTCCATTTCCGTGTTTTTGAGCACCGTCCGCTCCCGTTCATCTCCTAAGTCAAAGCTGATCAGATTGTAAGAGCGGCCTTCAGGCTTGAATATGTAAAACCGCTTGTGTGTCTGATCGTAATCATATTCCATCGGCGCAAAGCTCTTATACTTTTCTTGGAGAGGAAATCGGTGTGTCACGGATGCCGGCTTTTGGAAAAGGAACTCGCCGTCTCCGTCCGATTGCTCCGTTTGTCTGACGGCAATCGCCATGCCCGGGCGGGAATCGGCCCAGATGACGTGATGAAGCACTCTTTTTTCTTTTTTTGTCTGCAAGTCATAAGAATATAAAGGACCCTCTTCCTCCGTTTTTCCTTGCTTGATATATTGGAATTCATCAGTTGAGGTCCAATGGACAAAAGGGGCCTGAACGGGACTCTTTTTTAAAATGCCGTTGTTCATATCGGCCGTATAGGCTGTGAAGTCCCATGTTTCAGTAAAAACGGTAATCATCAGTTGATACGGGTCATACGGATTCCAAGCCGTCTCCAGCTCATAAGAGTTAAAGGCTTTGTGATAAAGTCTTTTCCCCTGCTTGTTCATAAGCACAAGCTCAGTCTGACCGCTGCTTGTCACCTGTACGAGAATCAGCTGTTTTTTCCGGCTGATCTTTACATTGACAATATTGCCCTTTGTTTCATAGAGCCGTTCGGATTTTCCGCTGAAAAGATCATATTTCATCAGCTGATGATGTGCTGTATACAGGATCGTTCTGTTATCCAGCCATCCTTCCGTTTTCTCCGCTTCCTTTTTACTGAGCGGAACGATTTTCTGTTCTGCCGATTTTGCCGAAACGCCTGTGTCTTGCTGCTGATGAGATGGTTCACAGGCCGCTAAACACAGAACGAATGCGGACAGCAGAACACAAACCAAGTATCTCACCAGCCTTCCCTCCATTCTTTTCTATTGTCCCATATTTGTTTATGTAAACAAATGAGAAATTTCACAGATGTCTCAAAAAACAAGCGACCTCCACAAAATACCTTCCGTCGCTTGATAAATATCAGCAAACTGATGAAAAGGCAAAGGGTTTTTTCCCTTCCCGAGCTCAATGGTATAGCCCTCTTTTCCATACTGCTGTATAAACCAATCCCTAAAACCGGCATGGCTGTCAATGGTTTTAACGCCTTGATAGCGGTTTCCGCTTATCGCTTCAAACTCCCGAATCATCTGGGATGATTGCTCCGGTTCACATCCTTCGTATCCCCAATAAATCTCTTCTCCCTGCGTATGAAGCGCGATCAGCCTGTCAGGCGGCTGTTCCGTTATCAGCCGGTGCATCGCCTGCGCCTCCGGTTCAGTAAGCGGCGCCGTCCCCGGAAAATCACGGTATGAAGGGGCTTTCGGTTTGCGCCTCTGTTCAATATCCCAATTGGATGGGAAATGTTTATTTAAATCCACACCGTTTATATTCGCCTTCCATTCGCGGAAATCCGGGCGGTGCTCATTTAATTGATTAAGAAATTCATTTTTTTCTGATAAATCTTCACATCCGTAAAGTACGAGATCAACCCCGTCGGGATTTACGAGCGGAACGAATGACAATGATGTCCGGCTGAATATATCAAGCGCAGAGTGCCCGAAAACGGTTTTATTTTCGCATAATGCCGCGCAATATTCTTTACACCATTTAAGCGCGACCGAGGTGGTGATCCATTCATTGGCATGAAATGAGGCGTTTACATGGACTTTTCTTTCAGCCGTATCCGCACCTATTTTCAGCTCATATAGCGGCTTTCCCAATACGGAACTGCCGATTTTACGGCACGTGACAAACGGAAAGACATCCGTTATTTTCTCAATTTCTTCATAAACCGATTGGGAGCCGTACACCTTTTCTTCATTCAACCATTGATCAGCGGAAAGAATCCTTTCACAGTGCCGGATGTATTGCGAAAGCCCGCTCAGCGTCTCAAGCGGCGGACCCTCTGACTGCCCGCTCACGGCAAAGCCGGGACAAAACAATTCATCACTTCCCGCCGTTTTGTCAGCGGCTTTCAATAGTTTTTCATCAATTGAAAGTATTTTTGCAATATCTTTCATATGCTGTTTCAATTCAGGTTTGACACGAATTCCCGCCATGTTCATCCCCCTTTTTAAAAACTATATGACAGGGGAGATAAAAAAAGAAAGCCGCCCGCGATATGGGCAGGCAGACTTTCTTCAGCAGTTTTGATGTTTGAGCCATTCATTTTTGGCAATCCACGCACCGCCGATGACTCCGGCGTCATTTCCAAGTGCCGCAATCGAAATATCGGCCGCTTCCGCAGAACGCGGGAACGCGGTGATTTTGAAAGTCTCTTCCACTTTTGACCGCAGGATTTCGCCCGCTTTAGATACGCCTCCGCCGAGCACGATTTTCGTCGGGTTCATGGCGCTTGCCAGATTTCCGAGCACGAGGCCTAAATGTTTTGCGACATAATCGACGACTTCAAGCGCTGTCTTATCCTGCTGTTTAGCCGCTTCGAACACGTCACGTGCCGTCAGATCATCCACTTGTAAGAGCGAAGAGTCGGAAACCGCCGCAAGCTTTTCTTTCGCGATGCGGACGATGCCTGTTGCGGACGCAATCGTTTCGATGCAGCCGGATTTTCCGCAGTTGCACGGAGCTCCTCCTTCCGGAATACTGCAAATATGACCGATTTCTCCGCCGGCCCCGTTTTTACCGTGGACGATTTCTCCGTTGACGATGATGCCTCCGCCGACTCCGGTTCCGAGCGTCACTAAAATGACATCTTTGGCCCCGTCACCTGCACCCTTCCACATTTCTCCGAGCGCCGCGATATTGGCATCGTTTTCAATGACGGCCGGAATACCCGTTTCCGCCTCGAGATGGTCTTTCAGCGGATAGTTTTTCCACCCCATATTTGTCGTCTCATAGACCATTCCCGTCACCATTTCCACAGGGCCGGGCGCTCCCATTCCGATCCATTTTACGATCCGTTTCGGCTTGTTCAGTTCTTCCAGCTTCTGATCAAGCGCTTTGGCGATCGTGACCGTAATTGTGTTTCCTGATTTATCAGTCGGAACTTCCCATTTATGCTGAATTTCACCGTACATGTTGATGAAGGCCAGCTTGATGGTTGTCCCGCCAAGATCAATCCCCGCAAACCATGTATCTTCCATAATAATCTCCTTTTCTTATTAAAATCCTGCTTTGTTATCTGCCTTTGATCCGCTCCGATTCTCTCTGAAGAACACCGGCGGCTTTTTGCCATAATTCTCTTTCAATCACGTTTGACAAGTACATTTCCTTTAATTCATCTTTCATAAAGTCAATTTCGGCTTGTCTGTCACCGAAATAAACGATATGTCCGAATGACTTAAACAGCTGCTGCACGTCATAAAATGAATTCATCTGCTTCACCATTTCTATTCTTCTTAATATAAGCGTATTTCATCACTGTTCCGGGCGTCAAGCAAAAAACGATTGGAGAAAATATCCTTGTGCCATTTTCATAAATTGTATATTCATAATTGTAAAAAAACACTCGTTTATGCGTTTTTCTGTTACAATACTTTCGTGCCCAAAAGCACAAAAGGATTAAAGTTTGATGGGGTGTTGTTTTGAAACAAGAAAAAAGGCTGACGTTCATCTCAGCCATCAGTTTATTTGTCTTGATGTTAGCAGTCATTATTTCCTGCCTGTTTTTCTTTCATACAGAGCCGCATATGCCGCTGTTCTTTTGCGTCATTATTCTGTCTCTGGCAGGTTTGTGGCTCGGTTTCTCGTGGGAGAGTCTTGAAAAAGGAATTGTCAGCGGACTAAAAAACGGTGTGCAGCCGATTATCGTGCTCGCTTTGATCGGTATGCTGATCGGCGCCTGGATGTACAGCGGCGCCATTCCCACCGTCACCGTTTACGCTTTGTCAATTATACAGCCGAGTCAGCTGCTTTTGACCGCATTATTTTCCTGCATGATTATCAGCACGCTTGTCGGCTCAAGTCTGACAACTGTCAGTACAATCGGCGTCGCGCTGTTAGGGGTAGCAAGCGCGGCGGGAGTTCCGCTCGAATGGACGGCGGGAGCAGTCATTTGCGGGGCTTGTTTCGGTGATAAAATGTCACCGATGTCCGACACGACGAATTTTGCCGCCGGAATCGGCGAAATTCCGATTTTTAAGCATATTCGCCATATGATGGGCACTACCGTTCCGGCACTGCTGATCACGATTGTTCTTTTTTATATTCTCGGTTCATCGGTTTCAATAAATGCCGCTTCAACGCAAAATATTGAGGCTGTCATTTCCGGAATGAAAGAGGCCGTGCACGTTACGCCTTGGTCGCTTCTTTCACCTCTGTTGGTGATCATTTTAGCTGTGAGACGGGTTTCCGTGATTCCGGTGCTTACCGCCGGTATTATTTCCGCAGGGCTTCTGACTGCTGTTTTTATTCCTGACAGCAGCATTCAAGGATTTATATCCGCCCTGCAAAGCGGGACGGCGTTTAAAACCGGCGACCAGGCTGTGGCCAGCATTATCAACAGAGGCGGACTCCAATCGATGATGGGATCAGTCTCTCTGATCATGATCGCCTTTGCGCTCGGCGGCCTGATGGAAAAAACGGGCCTGATCGCGGCGCTGCTTCAAGGATTGATAAAAGGCGTGCATACGAAAGGACGTCTTGTCATGGCGACCGTCTTCTCAAGTATAGGCGTAAACCTTGCGACAGGTGAGCAGTACTTGTCGATTTTAATTCCGGGTCAATCTTATAAACCTTTATATGACAGGCTCAGCATTAAGCGGATTCACCTTGCGCGGTCGCTTGAGGACGGCGGAACATTGATCAACCCGCTGATTCCCTGGGGAGTAAGCGGCGCTTTTATGGCAAGTGCATTAGGGGTTTCCGTCATCGACTACCTGCCGTTTACCTTTTTTCTGTACATTTCTCCTATGATCTCAATTCTGCTCGGTTTCCTGAAAAAAAGCTGACAATACGAGAAAACCTGCCGTTTTTTACCGGCAGGTTTTCTTATGCAAAAAATCCCGCTGAAAAACGGGATTTGTTTAAAATGCCTGCTGAATGAATTTGTTTCTGATAAACGGTATTTTTAAAAAGAAATGAATGAATGACCGTCTGATCCCCGGCTGGCTGAGCACGCTGTTCATAAGACGGTAGCGGTTTTGGTAAACGGCTAAAACAGATACGGCGCATAATGAGTAGATCAACAATTTTTTCATCTTATCCCTCCTGCCCCTATCGTTTGTCAAACAGCGAGAATTATTCCGGTGCAAGAAGTTTTTTATGCGATTAAGCGATGGTTTCAGATTCAGTCACGATCATATCGACCGGAATATCGTGGGGCATGCGGGGAATGCGGTCTGTCAGCTGGCAGTCAAAGAGAAGCGACACGGTACGGCCTTTATAACCGGAGAGGTACCGATCATAATATCCTCCGCCGTATCCGATTCTGAAGCCTTCCCGGTCAAAAGCCACGCCGGGCACAATCACAAGGTCAATGTCATTTTGGGCGGCTTTTTCCGTCAGGCTCTCGATCGGTTCACTGAGACCCGCATATACGGTTTCCAGCTGATCATACGCAGAAAATGTACGGAACTCCATCGCTCCCGTCTGCGGAAAGCATTTTGGGATACAGACTTGTTTTTTCTCTTTCCAGGCCTGTTCAATAATCGGCCGTGTCGGAATTTCCAGGCGTGTCGAGATGGTAACGGCGATCACGCGGGCCTGTTTCCATTCTTTTAAAGAAAACAGCGTTTCACGCATGCTGTGGCATTTTTTCTCCCATTCACTTTCTGTCATGTCAGAAAGCTTTGCTTTTATATCGGTTCTGATTTGTGCTTTCACGTTTCTCAAACCTCCCTGAAAGACAAAAAAGCCAGAACTTTATTGAAAGCTCCAGCTTTTTCCGCTGTTTTAAACAGCTTATTTTGTTTCACGGTGTAACGTAGATTTTTTATCACGTGGGCAATATTTTTTAAATTCAACGCGGTCCGGATTGTTGCGTTTGTTCTTTTTAGAAATATAGTTACGCTCACCACATTCAGTGCAAGCCAAAGTAATATTAACGCGCATTATTTTCCCTCCAAACTAAATATCATTTACTTATTCAGACTTATATATAATACCACTATAATGGACGGAATGCTAGAGTGATTTACATGAAATGTTGTTTAAGTGCAGAAAACATCAGTTTACGCTTCTGATCCTCTGAATGAGCTTGCGTCAGATGAAGGGAAAATATGACGAAACAGGACAAAAAAGGGCTTTCTGATGCGAAATCTATAGAGAAATAACCGTTTGCTCCCCGAATAAAAAAGATTTCCCGACAAAATTCCGTTTTTTTCTCTATTTCCTTTAGAATGGCGGCGTTTTATGGTATAAAAAAGAAGGGCAAATTAATAATAGAAGGTGATGAAACGTGGAAATTGCTATTATTGCGTTGTTTATCGTCAGTATAGCGCTTATTGCATTCTCATATTCTCAAAGAGATCCGATGAAAGATGTAGAACAGGAGCTTGAAACGCTTCAGCTTTCCGCCATGCAGGAAATTTACAAGCTGAAAAAGAAAATGACGGTGCTTGAAGAAGAATTGCTGGAAACCAACCTCGTGATCCGCAAAGCCAAAAGCAGCGGCATTAATCAAAAAATCGCCAAACAAATCATTTCAAAATATAACAACGGAATGTCTGCGGAAGCCATCGCAAAAGCGGAGCACGTGTCTGTCGAGGACGTCAATACCATTATTAAAGATAATGAGAAGGTGCTCGTATGACAAAACGGGGCATTCAGGCTTTTGCAGCAGGCATGATTTTAGCGACGGCCGTCCTCGCCGCTGTCTTCTACTTGACTGACCATGACCAGGCAGCCGCCGTTAAAACCGAAAAAACAGCATTGACAGAAAAAGAAGTAAACAGCTACCTCGACGATCAGCAAAAAGTCTCCGTCAACCGGGATGACTATCAAAAACTGCTTGATTCTAAAGAAAAATCGTTAAACAACGACCAAAACACAGACGCCAAAAAGAAAAAAGTAACATACAAACTGACGATTAAAGACGGAATGAGCACTGCTGATGTGTCATCCATTCTTGAAAAAGAAGGGATTATTCCTTCAGCGAAGGACTTTAATGATTACGTCATTGACGCAGGCTACCATAAAGAAATCCGCGCCGGCCATTTCAAAGTCGACTCAGATATGAGCTTTAAAAAAATCGTCAAAACATTAACCCGCTAAAAAAGCTTGCAGGCATCGTCCATTCAGATGGATACGGCCGGCAGGCTTTTTTAATAGACAGTATAAAACGGACCCGGTCAATGGCCGGGCCCGTTTTTTCATCCGAATTTTCCGGTGATGTAATCATGTGTTTTTTGATGATCCGGCTGAGAAAATATTTTGCCCGTATCCCCCCACTCTACCAGTTCGCCCATATAGAAAAACGCGGTTTGATCAGAGACCCTCGCAGCCTGCTGCATGTTGTGCGTCACAATGACGATTGTATACTTTTCTTTCAATTTCAAAATCAGCTCTTCTATTTTCCGCGTGGACACGGGATCAAGAGCAGACGTCGGTTCATCCATCAGAAGGACGTCCGGTTTTGTAGCGAGCGCCCTTGCGATGCACAGCCGCTGCTGCTGACCGCCTGACAGTGAAAGCGCCTGCTGGTGAAGGCGGTCTTTCACTTCATCCCAGAGCGCAGCTGCCTTTAAAGATTCCTCGGCGATTTCAAGCAGTTTCTTTTTATTTTTTTCGCCGTGAATTCTCGGACCGTACACGACATTCTCAAATATCGACTGGGGAAACGGATTGCCTTTTTGAAACACCATACCGATCTGTTTTCTTAACTCTGCCGCATCCGTCTTTTCTTTCAGCAGATTGCGCCCGTTATAGATCATGTCGCCTGTCACTTTGACATTCGGGGCCATTTGCAGCATTAAGTTTAATGTTTTAATAAAAGTGGATTTCCCGCAGCCGGACGGACCGATGATCGCAGTTACCTTCCGCTCCTCAAAACCGATCGTAATGTCTTTTAAAGCCTGATGGGCTCCGTACCATACGTTCATGCCGTGAATATCAAATAAATTCTGTGTGTGCACCGCTTCCTTCACAAGGCTCACAGTCCTTCCCCCTATCCGAACTTTCCGTTAATGTAATCATCTGTCTTTTGCGCTTTAGGACTCGTAAAAATTTGTTCTGTCTGCCCGTATTCCACCACTTCCCCGTTTAAAAAGAAAGCCGTTCGGTCAGACACCCTAAGCGCCTGCTGCATGTTGTGCGTAACGATAATAATCGAATAATCTTTTTTCAGTTCTGTCAAAAGCGTCTCGATTCTGGCGTTTGAAATAGGGTCCAGAGCTGAAGCGGGTTCATCTAAAAGAAGTACGGCAGGTTTCATCGCAAGCGTACGGGCGATGCAAAGGCGCTGCTGCTGGCCGCCTGATAACGACAGAGCCGATGAATGAAGCCGGTCTTTGACTTCATCCCAAAGCGCAGCCTTCGTTAAGCTTTCCTCGACCGCATCATCCAAAACGGCTTTCCTGCGTTCACCCGCATACTTCAGCGCATGTGTGATGTTATTGTAAATGGATTTCGGAAACGGATTCGGTTTTTGAAACACCATACCGATCTCCCGTCTGAGAGACACGACATTAATCGCTTCCCCCAAAATATTCAGCCCTTCATAAAGAATCTCTCCCTCGCTTCTTGCCGAAGGAATAGCATCGTTCATTCTGTTAATCTGTCTCAAAAATGTTGATTTCCCGCAGCCGGACGGACCGATCAGAGCCGTCACCGCATGTTTTTCAATATCCATGTTTACATCTTTAACCGCTTGTTTTTCACCGTAATAAATTGATAAATGCTTCACTTCCAAAATTGAAGACTCCGGCGAACGCTTTGTCTGTTCCGCATGTTCCCTGATGATGTGGTCAATCATGTTTTCGCCTCTTTCCGATTAATTTGCCGTAAGCTTTTTATAAATGACAGATCCGAGCCATCTTGCACAAAGGTTAAACAAGAGCACCGAAATCACCAGCACTGCCGAGCCGCCGTTTGCAATCGCTTCGGCGTCAGGGATGATTCCCTGCGTATTGACACTCCATATATGAACCGCCAGCGTCTCAGCCGGCCTGAAAATGTTGAAAGGAGATGCTTCAGAAAACGGATTTAAATCGGTAAAATTCAGCCGCGGCGTTGTCAATCCCGCTGTAAATAACAATGCGGCCGCTTCTCCGAATACTCTTCCTGATGCGAGAATGGCTCCGGTTAAAATCGAAGGAATCGCACTCGGAATCAGCACCGTTTTGACGGTATGCCATCTCGATACGCCCAAAGCGAGAGAAGCTTCTTTCAGCTCCTTAGGAACTGCAGTGAGCGCGCCTTCTGTCACCCGGACCATAACGGGAAGGTTAAAGACCGTTAATGCGAGCGCGCCTCCGATAATCGTGTAGCCCCATCCGGTCAGGTTCACAAACATCAGCATGCCGAACATCCCGATGACAATGGACGGAAGCGAAGACAGCACCTCAATACACGTTCTGATAAAATCGGTGATTTTATTTTGGGGCGCATATTCAGCCATAAAGACGCCGCCCCCCACACCAAGCGGTATCGTGATCAGCATGGTGATAAACAGAATGTAAAAGGAGTTAAAAAGCTGATCCCGTATTCCGCCGCCTGACGCAATGGCGCTCGATTTTGACGTAAGAAAATGCAAGGAGATTTCAGAGACGCCGTGAATAAGAATGTACAAAAACAATCCTGCCAAAATCGCCGCGATTACAGCGGCGCATAACCCGAATACACCGGTGGCCAATTTATCCGTTATTTTCCGGTTCATTACACTTTCCTCCTAGATGACAAGTAGCGTATGAGCAATATAAACAGAAACGACATGATGAGAAGAACAAGCCCCATTGACCATAACGTATTATTTTCAATACTGCCGTATGTGGTATGGCCCATGTTTAACGTGATAATCGTCGTTAATGTTCCCGCCGTATCAAGCAGGCTTTCCGGCAGAAGCTTTGTATTTCCGATAACCATCTGTACGGCGAGTGCTTCTCCGAACGCTCTTGCCATCCCGAGCACGACGGCGGTCAGCAATGTCGGAAACGCCGCCGGGATAAGCACCTTTCTGATTGTCTGCCACCTCGTCGCACCAAGCGCGTATGAACCGTCGCGAAGATGTTTCGGAAGTGACGCAAGCGCATCAGCGGAAATCGATGTAACAGTCGGCAGAATCATTACCGAGAGTACGATCGTCCCCGCCAGAAGGCTGTGACCCGTTCCGCTTGATTTAAAAGAGCCGATAAACGGAACCAATACTGTAAGACCTATGAATCCATAAACGACGGACGGAATGCCGACAAGCAGCTCAATTACCGGCTGCAGCACCTTTTTCCCCCAAGTCGGCGCAATTTCCGTCATAAACACGGCACCCGCAATACCGAGGGGCGCTGCGATCAGAGCTGACAGAACCGTGACCGCAAATGATCCGAAAATAAAAGGCAGCGCGCCGAACTCAGGTTTTGCCTGGGTTGGATTCCAATTCAGACTTGTTAAGAACTCAATCGGGCTTACACCATTTACAAAAAAAGATTGCAGCCCCTTTATGCCGAGAAAGATTGTGATCGCCGCTGATGCCGCAATGATAATCGCGGCACACACAGACACAATCACCCTTCCGCGGACTTCATCCAATTGCCTGTTTTGTTTTGAGCTTATTAAGCGTTCGCTTACAGACTCTTTTTCTCTGTGATTTATCATTTGTTTACACTCCTATAAAGAAGAAGAGGCGGGGAGCCCGCCCTCCCCTCAGCTTTGCTTGCCGTTTGCGTCACGTGTGACTTTCATATCAGAGATCGGAATGTAGCCTTGATCTTTTACGATACTTTTCTGTACTTCATCGCTGTTCATATAGTCAAGAAACGTTTTTGTAAGGCTTGACGCTTCACCTTTCGTATAAGAGTGCTCGTAAGCCCAAATCGGATACTCGCCTGTGACGACGTTTTTCTCTTCCGGTTTGATGCCTCCGATCGATAAAGGCGTTACTTTGTCATCGTTTATATAAGAGAATGCCAGATAACCGATAGCTCCCGGCGTTTCCGCAATAATTTTTTTGACTGTATTGGAGGAATCCTCTGTAATGCCCTCAGCAGGATCTGCTCCGTCAAGCGCGTATTTGACGAACGTAGCGCGTGTTCCTGATGAATCAGGACGGTTCACAAGTGTAATTTTTTGATCTTTACCGCCAAGCTCTTTCCAGTTTTTAATTTTTCCTGTAAAGACGTCTGTCAGCTGTTTTTTGGTTATATCCTTTACGCCCGCACCGGGGTTGACCGCAGCCGCCATCGCCACTACCGCTACTCGGTGGTCTTTTAGGGCTTTTGCATCAATGCCTTCTTTTTCTTCAGCAAAGACATCTGAGTTGCCGATTTGCACTGCCCCTTCAGACACTTGCGAAAGACCTGTTCCTGAACCTCCCGCTTGCACCTGCACATCAGCATCCGGATGTTTTTCCATAAACTTTTCCGCCGCTGCCAGTACTAACGGCTGCATGGCTGATGAACCAGAAATGGTTAAAGAACCTGATGCTTTTTTATCCTCACTTGCAGATTGACTGTCTGTCTTGCCGCTTTCCTTTGCATTTCCGCATGCTGCAGCAACAATCATAACAGCAGCCATCAGAAGCATAAGCATCCATTTGTTTTTTTTCATTTCCTGAATTCCCCCTGCATTTAATGTGTAATTTGTCCTACAGGTCTAGAGTAAAGGGTTCTTGTAAAATGCGTATAAATCAAGTGTTAAGGTTTTGTAAATCCGGATGTTTTTTTGTATAAAAAAAACGCTCACAGATTGTGAGCGTTTTTCTATTAGTTGTTTGTATTGCCGTTTTCAGCGTCTTCCTGAATTTTATCTTCGTTTTTCTGCTTCGTATTATTATCTTCTTGTTTCTTTTTCAGCTCAAAGTATTTGTCCAGAGCTGCTCTTCCTATATCATCCGTAATTGAATAGCGATCGCTGTAATTAATATAGGCCCAAGGAACGACTACAGAAATAGCCACTTCCGGATTATCTGCAGGTGCATACGCGACAAGAGTCGTGTTATATGTTGCTTCACCCGTCTCTGATTTGTCAGGACCGTCATAGAAAGATTGCGCGGTACCCGTTTTACCGGCAGGACTGTATGTCGCAGTCGCAAAATCAGTTGCGGCTGTCCCTTTTGTCATGACGCGTCTGAAACCTGCCTGCACTTCTTTAATATCTGCATTATTCATATCAATCTTGTTCAGTACTTGGGGCTGAACAGACTCTACAACGGCTCCGATTCCTTTTTTCGAATCAGGCTGCCTGACCTCTTTTACAAGCTGAGGCTTCAAACGATAGCCTCCATTGGCGATTGTAGATACATACTGCGCCATTTGCAGCGGTGTAAACGTATCATACTGTCCGATGGCAAAGTCTAACAGAAGACCGGAAATTCGCTGTGACCCTTGGTACCCGGTCGCTTCATTCGGGAGATCAATTCCCGTCTTAACTCCGAGTCCGAACTGATTGAAGTAGTATCTGAAAGTATCGAATGCCTTCATATCAAGCGGCAGGGACTGGCCTTTTTTGTACTCCCCTTTACCGACGGCAATCGCCGTTTTGAACATGAACACGTTTGATGATTCCTGAAGCGCTTTTTGGATATCTACGGGACCTAAATTCGTCCATGATTTTTTCGGGTTTTTACTTCCCTTGAAATACATAGGTTCATCCTGAAAAACGGTGTTCAAATTAATCGCGCCCGTCTGCAGTCCGGTCAACACCGTCGCTCCTTTGACCGCCGATCCCATTGCGTAGGAGGAAGTCATTGCGCCGAGGGCATAATCATTAATTTTGTACTTTCCATGGTCATTCGTAATCTGTTTGCCGGCCATCGTCAGCACTTCTCCATTTTTCGGGTTCATCATGACGACGAAGGCCCGATCAAGAAGCTTCGTGCTCGGTCTCGCTTTTGCCGATCTTAAATTTTTCTCAATGATTTTTTCAACGGATTTCTGCAGGTCCATATCAATGGATAAAACAAGGTCTTTGCCGGCCTGTCCTTTTGAAATCACTTTGCTGCCCGTGACATTTCCGGATGAGTCGGTTAAGTTCTGCACTTTCTCTTTTTGACCCTGCAGCAGGCTTTCATATTGATATTCTAAATAGCTTTTTCCAACCCTGTCATTCCGGCTGTAGCCGAGTGACAGATAGTGATCCAGCAGGTTGGACGGAAGACCTTCGTTCGAACTGGATACACTGCCGAGCAATGTCCGGATCAGGCTTTTATAAGGATAAGACCGTTCCCAGTCAGACGTCACGTCAACTCCCGGCAGTTCATCTAAATGTTCGCTGACGACGGCCATTTCTTTTGCCGACACGCCTTCATTTTTGATGTATTGAGGCGTCAGGGAGTAGCCTGAATCCATCTGCCTTTTGATCGCAAGGATCTGCATGTCTTTTGAAGTGAGCTCATTCAGCTGTTTGTCTGTGATGCGTTTCAGCTGAAGCTGATATAAATCATCGTCAGACAGTTTTTTGTCTTCAGCTTTTTGCTTTTCTTCGGCCGTAATCAGTTTTTTCGCTTCATCAGGCCTCGTTAACATCCAATAGTCTTTTTTATCCCGCTCAGTCACCTTTTTGGTGCTTACCTTAATCATACCCGACAGTTTTTTTGCGATTTTTAAACGCTGTGCCTGGGTGGTTGAGGCTGAACGTGTATATGTAATCGCATTTAATGCTTTATTCGTTACGATGGGATTTAGGTTCCGGTCGTATATTTTCCCTCTCGGAACCGCCGTGCTGACATCAGACTCCTCCTGCTTATTGGCGGCGTTTTTATAATCATCACCCTGAACGATCTGCTTGATGCCAAGCTCGACGATAATCCAAGTGAAAATAAGAAACGCGGCCAAAAACAAAAAATTAAGCCGGATCGGCAGTGATTTTTTCTTTTCTTTGTTTACAGCTATTTTCTTTTTATTTCTCCTCATGACATCACCTTTTCTTATTTACAGAAAGAAATGACACCTTCTGTCCAGGTGCCATTTTTCATTCTAAAGGTTTTTTCGATATTTTTCTACAGATAACCCTTTTATCTTTCTCCTTTTATAAAATTCGGTTCCGCCGCCTGTTTTTGTCGGTCTTCTTCTACTGTTTCATCAGAAGTTTCCGTATCCAGTTTGATGTCTTTTATAAAGTAATAAATCAGCGGATGGCCGGCTCCGAGCAGCACGAGCGCCGCCGGTATTCCCACTTTTTCCTTGAATAATGTAACGATTACAAGGAAACAAAGGATGGAAACGATCCGGCCCGCATTTAAAAATAACTCCCTGAGCACAATGTATTCAATTCTGGCTTTTCTGGCAAGCCGCGCCCGGCCTATCACATCATATGTAAGCGAGACATACGGCACGAGCAGAACTGGATAGCCGATCGCAATAAACACTCCGTACAAAAGGAGCGTCGTGAAGCTCATTTTAAAAATGATGAGAAACAGGGCGCCGTACAAGATCAATCCGCCGATAAGAATCGCCTTTTTCCGCGCTCTTTTTTTGATGAGCCTTGATGCAAAATAATAGGCAAAAAAAGAAACCGCGGAATTGACGAGGCCGAATGTTCCGAGCGCCAGCTCACTGTTTGTCGCAATGAATACAAATACGCTGATTAAAAAAACAAAAATCCCTTCTCTCAAGCCTTGAAAAAAGTGCGCGTTGGTAATCCGGCGCCAATTCAGATTCGTGTGGCGCTCATCAAAAACTTTTTTCAGCATAAACCGGCCTTTCGACTCCCTCCGCTTCAGAAAAAAGCTCATGACCACGGCAAGGGCAAATAAGCCGAGCGACAGGCTGAAAATAATTGTATAACCCGTATTGTTTTCAAGTCTTGAAATGACATATCCGGCCACAATCGGGCCGATCATGCCCGCCGATGAAGACAAAATGCCTAAAAACCCGTTAAAAAAATCTCTCGTTTCCGGTTCCGTGATTTCGAAAGTCAGCACATTAAAAGCCAGCCAGTAAAAGCCGTATCCAACTCCAAGCACGGCCCCTATCAAAACGAGACGGGAAGCCGCAGTTTCTCCGGCAAGCAGCACACTTAAATAAAAAGCGGCCAAAAAGATAACGCCGAACCTGAGAATAAACACCCTGTCAATTTTTTTAGCCAGCCGGCCAGCCAGCAGAAAGGTAATCGGCTGCATCGTTACGACCGACAAATTGTATATGGCCAAATCAATAAATTTTCCCGACTGCTTCCACAAATACACGTTGACAAATGTATTTGACAGCGCGATGCCCAATGAGTAAAGGCCGCCAATCGTCAATAGCAGCAGCAGCCCTTTATTTATTTCGATGTCGCCGATAATTTTTTTTATTTTGCTCATCATTGACTCCCCTTTACTACACATTAGTTTGTCTCACTCAAACTGAGATATGTAAAAGGAATCAAAGTCAATAAAAAAACAAGGCCTCCCGCGGGAGACCTTGTGATCATTCAACTCAATTATTTTGCTTCGCTGTAAAGACGGGCAACTTCATCCCAGTTCACAACATTCCAGAAAGCTGAAATGTAATCAGGACGGCGGTTTTGGTAGTTCAGGTAGTAAGCGTGCTCCCAAACATCAAGACCGAGAACAGGTGTTTTACCCTCTGAAAGCGGTGAATCTTGGTTTGGCGTGCTTGTAATTTCAAGTTTGCCGTTGTTTACAACGAGCCAAGCCCAGCCTGAACCGAAACGGCCTGCAGCTGCTGCGGCGAATTTTTCTTTAAATTGATCGAAGCTGCCGAACGTGCTTTTGATCTCTTCAGCAAGCTCACCAGTCGGTTCGCCTCCGCCGTTCGGAGATAAAAGAGTCCAGAATAAAGAGTGGTTTGCATGTCCGCCGCCATTGTTGCGGACTGCCGTGCGGATGTCCTCCGGCACTGCGTTCAAATCAGCAACAAGCTCATCTACAGATTTCTCTGCAAGCGCTGATCCTTCGATCGCTTTGTTGAGGTTTGTCACGTATGTGTTATGGTGCTTCGTATGGTGAATCGTCATTGTTTCCTTATCGATATGCGGTTCTAAAGCATCATAAGCGTAAGGCAATTCTGGAAGTTTGTAAGCCATAATTTTTTCCTCCTTTAAATATATGTACTGAAATGCCGCTTAACGCGAACTTTTCTAATCTCAATGTAACAAAAGAAAGCGTGGTAATCAATGAAAAAGCTCACAATCCGGCGATTCCAGCAGACATATTACACTTTATCCGTTCACGGCCGAAATTAAACCTTTCTAAAGCACCGTCCATAAGAAGTATCCGATCATAAAGAGCTGAATGACGCCTTTTGCCGCGACGCTTGTTAAAAAGCCGATTAACGAGCCGAGCCCCACTTTTGCCGCGGACTTGATATCCTTTTGATGAACAAACACCTCAGCGCAGAGAGCACCGATAAACGGGCCTAATATAATGCCCGCCACGGGAATAACGAAGGGCCCGATCAATAATCCGATCGTGCTTCCCCAGATTGCCGCCCTGCTTCCTCCGTACCTTTTAACGCCAAGTAAATTTGACACATAGTCAGCTGCGAATAAAACGGCCGCAAATACCGCCTCAATGAGCCAAAATAAGTAAGAATAAGGACTGAAGGAAAACAAAAATCCGTAGAGAAGAAAACCGGCCACAATAAAAATAACGCTTGGAATCACCGGATATACAAGCCCGATAAAAGCAATGACGAAGACCGCAATGATAATCAGCCAATACAAAACACTCATGACAAAAACACCCTCCTTTGTTTTGCGGGCGATCACAGCTTCCCGCTTTATCTTATTATGTATGATTCCTTATCACCGCTTTAAATACTCTCACTTGTGTTCATCCCCTGTGAACGATACAATAAGCAACATATACCAGTTTAGGCTAGGAAGTGAAGATGTTGAACATATTTACGGCTTTATTGAAAAGTACATACTCTCCGGCGGATATTGCAAAAACACGGTTTCAGGGGATAGGAAAAGCGATCCTTTATGTATTTTTGCTGTCTATCCTTTTTACGCTGCCAAGCGCTTATTACCTTTGCTCCGGCACCGTAAACTCAATGAACGGTTTCAAAACCGTGTTAAAGAAAGATTTCCCTGATTTCAGCATTTCAAACGGAGAATTGCAGACGAAAGCGTCCGCCTCTAAGGAAACGGAAGCGAACGGCTTTGTCATCGTGTTTGATCCGACAGATGCTTACGGCGCGAAACAAATAGCGGCTAAACAAAATGCGATCGGCATTTTGAAAAATAAAATGGTGCTTGCTGTAGACGGACAGGCGACAGAAATGAATTATTCGCTGATGCCTGCTGATATCACAAAAAAAGAAATCATATCAGCATTAAACCAAAATAAAACAATGATCGTCACCGTCCTGTCCGTTTTGCTGTTCATCATGACAGCGGCCGGAAAATTCATTGAAGTATCATTTCTCGCCGTCATCGGCCTGATATTGAAAAATGCGCAAAGAAAGACATTGAATTACCAGCAGCTCTGGAAGCTTTCGGCTTATTCCATTACACTTTCGACCATATTCTTTACGATCATGCGCGCGCTTGTCATTACGGTGCCGAGTGAATTTTTAGTGAATTGGTTTGTAAACTTTATCATCCTTTTCCTCGTCTTAAAAGAGATACCGCCAAGAAAAACAGCTGTGTAACAAAGACTGCCCCCGGCGGTCTTCTTTTTTGTCATGAACAAAATGGGACAAGCATACAATGAAGTAAAAATGTATGCGGGAGGCGGTTGGAATGAAGCGGCTTACTTTTGTATTCGGCAGTTTATTTGTGATATTCATTATCTTTTACGATCTTAAAATCGGCACGATCCCTTCTCAAGACCTTCCAGCATACGCAGCGGCGGCACAGCCAGCAAAACAGGAAGCTTCATACAGAACGGTTACGGTCAAAAAAGGCGATACGGTGATGTCGATAGTCGGCGCACATAAAGCGCCAGATGATATTGCACAAGATTTTGAAGCGCTGAATCCGAATGTGAAAGCAAACGCCATTCGGGCAGGCACCGCTTATAAATTCCCCGTCTACCGCAATTAAACGTTAATTTCTTGTCAGTTCGGCAAATACACTGTTACAATATAACATGTAAATAGAAGTTGCCTGACATGTAAAAGGCTCAGCCTGCAAAAGCGGTAACTACAATTAAGGAGCGATTGACAAGTGAGTGAAATCACACATCGTACAAAAACGCGTCCCGTCAAAGTGGGACCTTTAACAATAGGCGGAAATAACGAAGTCGTCATTCAGAGTATGACGACGACCAAGACACACGACGTAGAAGCAACAGTTGCGGAAATCAACCGTTTAGCCGAAGCCGGCTGCCAAATTGTCCGGGTGGCATGTCCGGATGAACGCGCCGCTAACGCGATTGCCGACATCAAAAAACAAATTTCCATCCCTCTCGTTGTCGATATTCATTTTGACTACAAGCTTGCATTAAAAGCAATTGAGGGCGGCGCCGACAAAATCAGAATCAACCCGGGTAACATCGGCCGGCGCGAAAAAGTGGAAGCCGTCGTAAAAGCGGCGAAAGAAAAAGGTATTCCGATCCGGATCGGTGTAAACGCGGGTTCTTTGGAAAAGCGCATTTTAGAAAAATACGGCTATCCGACTGCTGACGGAATGGTTGAGAGTGCGCTTCATCATATCAAAATCCTGGAAGACCTTGACTTTCATGACATCATCGTCAGCATGAAAGCGTCTGACGTCAATCTCGCCATAGAAGCATACGAAAAAGCGTCAAAAGCATTTGATTATCCGCTCCACCTCGGAATTACAGAATCGGGCACGCTGTTTGCCGGAACGGTAAAAAGCGCGGCCGGACTCGGAGCGATTTTAAGCAAAGGAATCGGAAACACGCTCCGGATCTCTCTGAGCGCCGACCCGGTTGAAGAAGTAAAAGTAGCCAGAGAACTGCTGAAATCATTCGGTCTCGCTTCAAACGCGGCTACGCTTATTTCATGCCCGACATGCGGACGGATCGAAATTGATCTCATCAGCATCGCAAATGAAGTGGAAGAATACATTTCTAAAGTCAAAGCGCCGATTAAAGTAGCGGTTCTCGGATGTGCCGTTAACGGACCGGGCGAAGCAAGAGAAGCCGATATCGGGATTGCCGGCGCGCGCGGCGAAGGACTTCTTTTCCGCAAAGGCCAAATCGTCCGCAAAGTCCCTGAAGAAACCATGGTCGAAGAGCTGAAAAAAGAAATCGACAAGCTGGCAGAAGAACACTACGCAAAGCTTGAAGCGGAAAAAGCAAAAGCAGAACAAGAAACACAAAAAGCTTGACGGATATTCCGCCAAGCTTTTTTTTGCGCTGTGTTAAAAAAACGGTGTAATGAAGATGCCGAGCACAAGGGAAACAATACCGATTCCCATCGCCCATCCGCCTAAAGCGCCTGCTCCTCTTCTTCTGGCGATATAGCCGACGATAATGCCGCATGCCCCTAATAAAACAGGGAGCACAAACAGGGAAATGATAGAAATAGCCAATGCTGCATACCCTATCCCCCGGCCTTCACTTACTCCGTCCCGATTATCATCACGGTCTGCTGCCCGGTCAGAAGCACGATATGGCTCTGAGATTTCGGCCGCTGTTTCTTCTGAATAAACATCACGCGTGATATCGGTTCCTTCCGATCCATGATCCACATAGTAGTCGTTGCCTTTTCGATTTTCGTAATCGTATGCCACCTTCAATTCCCCCTTTTTCTTTTATGAAAGGAGCTTTTTTAGTTTCCGCGTTTTTTACGGATTCATGTTTGCTAAACTTTTCTGGTATTGTTAATTGTTTATGTTACACTTGAAGGGATGAATTTATAGGAGTGTGGACATGTTACGGTTAGGTATAGATATTGACGGCACAGTTACGGCACAGGATACATTTGTCCCTTATTTAAACCGCTCATTTCATCTTTCCATTACCTTGGATGATATGACTGATTATGATCTGACGAAGCTTTTGAACATTACAGACGAGGAATTTTGGGAATGGATGAACGTTCATGAAGCAGCCATATATAAAGAAGCGAAACTCGCGGAATTTGCCAAGCAGGCACTGGACGGACTGAAAGAAGAGCACCGCCTGATCTACATTACGGCAAGACGCGGCCACTTAGAAGATGTTACGCTGGACTGGTTTGCAAACCAGAAAATTCATTACGATCACATTGAGCTTGTCGGAGGCCATCACAAAGTGGAAGCCGTCAAAAAACACGGCATTGATTTATTTTTCGAAGATCACCACGGCAATGCGACAATGATCGCAAAAGAAGCAGGCATTCCGGTTATCCTTTTTAACTCCCCATATAATCAGCTCCCCATCGATTCCAATATTATCAGGGTGCAGAATTGGCTTGAAGCCGTCGCCTGGATTAATAAAAACAAACATAGCTTTCAGCATGTTAAAAGCTGAAAAAAACCTCCTGTATAAGCAGGAGGTTTTTTATCGGCACGCCGGACAGGTGCCGTAAATTTCAAACTTATGGCCGCTGATGTCATACCCTTCCAAATCATCGTGCAGCTTATCCATCGGACAGGACTCAATTTCCTTCGTTTTCCCGCAGGTTAAACAGATAAAATGGTGATGATGATGGGTATAAGAGCATGTAAAACGGAACAGTTTTTCTCCGGAAAGCTCCGTCGTTTCCAAAATGCCGAGTTCTTCATATAACGAAAGATTTCTGTATATGGTATCAAAGCTCAGACCCGGATAGTCGTCATTTAATGCGGCAAGCACGTTTTTGGCGGTCAGATATTTATCAGAATCAGCAAAAAGCTGCAGCATGTCTTCTCGCTTACTCGTATATTTATACCCTTTTTCTTTCAGCAGGTTCAACGCTTCTTGTACGTTCATGAGGACCTCCCCTTTACAACACGGTATCGCTCCAAAAAGAAAATGGCAGCTGTCTGAACAGCAGGCCATTTTCTTATGATGTATCAAATTATACCTATAAAATGATGAAAAGTAAATGAAAGCCTAGTGAATCGCGGTTTTGAACTTACCGCCCCTCGTTTCATGGGTATTCATGATCGTAATAAAGGCGTTTTTATCAATTTCAAACACAATGGATTTCAATTTAGTCACTTCAAGCCTTGTCACGACCGCGTAAATGACTTCTTTGGTTTCATCCGTATATCCGCCTTTTCCCTGAAGCTTGGTGGTTCCCCGTCCAAGCCGGTGCAATATTGCATCTGAGATCTCAGCATATTGCTCTGCAACAATAATGACCGCTTTTGTTTCATCAAGCCCCTGGATGACCGCGTCAATCGTTTTCATGGCAATATAATAAGTCATGAAAGAATACATTGCCTGCTCCGGACCGAACACAAAACCGGCCCAAATGAAAATAAACACATTGATGAGCATAACGAATTCCCCGACTGAAAAGGGCAGCTTTTTCGTGAGAAGGATACCGAGGATTTCAGTACCGTCCATCGAGCCTCCGTTTCGGATGACAAGGCCTACCCCGAAACCGAGCAAAAGCCCCCCGAATACCGTCGCCAAAATAGGCTGGGTCGTAATGGCCTCCACATGGTGCAAGGAGGATTCAATCAGCGCTAAACCGACGATTCCGATAACAGTAGAGATGAGAAATGTTTTTCCGATATATTTATATCCGAAAATCATAAATGGAATGTTGAGTAACACAACGAATAAGGCAAAATTGAGGAGGGGATTGGACATAAAGAGGTGGTCTAAAATTAATGAAACACCGATAATGCCTCCGTCGATAAAATTATTAGGGACCAGAAACAATTCAATACTTACGGCGGCTGAACCCGCCCCGATCAGAATCATAATGACCCTGAAGATAAAGTGTAAAAATGATTCTCTTTTATGCTGTTTATTTGGGGTCATAAAATCTCCTTTCCTATAATAACTATTTTAAACAGTAAGCAACTTTATTTTACCATTAAAAGCTGTAACATTTTAATGATCTGCTCAATACATTATGTCTAAAGAGGTGAAAGTATCGATGATTTTAATACAAAGAATTATTTTGCAGCGGCTCAATCAAGTCACTGCGGACGATCTGCTGAAATATTCCAAGCAATACGGAATCAGCATTACAAGAAGTCAAGCGGCTGAGGTAGCGGCTCTGATGCACGGAAAAAACATTAATATTTTTGATGAACAGGAGCGGCTGCGCCTGCTGAAAAAAGTGGAAACGATAACCTCAAAAGAAACGGCGCGGAAAGTTGACGAACTTTTCAATCAATTCTCAGGGTAAGAAAGGAGGGACACCCGCCCCTCCTTTCTTTCTTATTGAGCTGATATTTTTTCAAGAAGCTCCTTATCAAACTGTTTTTCTTTCAGCATTTCGATTTCAAAACGGTACGGCGGCTTCTTATTTTTCTTGTCTTCGCCTACATACGGTGTTTCGAGGATTTTCGGAATATCGGCAAGCTGCTCGTGATGAACGATGTACTGCAGAGCGTCAAAACCGATCTCTCCGAACCCGATATTTTCATGGCGGTCTTTCCGGGCGCCTTTAATATTTTTACTGTCGTTAACATGAAGGACTTTTATCCGATCGATGCCGACGATTTTATCAAACTCGTTAAGAACACCGTCAAAATCATTAGCGACATCATACCCGGCGTCATGGGTGTGGCAAGTGTCAAAGCAGACGGATAGATGTTCATTATGCGTGACTCCCGCAATGATCTCGGCCAGCTCTTCAAAGCTTCTCCCGCATTCTGATCCTTTGCCCGCCATTGTCTCCAGCGCAATCTGCACGTTTTGCTCGGGAACAATCACTTCGTTTAAACCTTCAATGATTTTTTTGATGCCCGTCTCAGCCCCAGCTCCGACATGCGCTCCTGGATGAAGCACGATCTGTCTCGCGCCGATCGCTGCCGTTCTTTCAATTTCAGAACGCAGAAAATCAACGCCCAGCTCAAATGTTGCCGGATTTGTCGTATTTCCGATGTTAATGATGTACGGCGCATGCACGACAATCTCGTCGATGCCGTTTTCCTTCAAATGGGCGCGGCCCGCTTCGATATTCAAGTCTTCAATTTTTTTTCGGCGCGTGTTTTGGGGAGCGCCCGTATAGATCATAAATGTATTCGCCCCGTACGAAACAGCTTCCTTGCTTGCGGCAAGGAGCATATGTTTTCCGCTCATTGAGACGTGTGAACCTATTTTCAGCAACCCGATTCCCCCTACTTTCCTCTGTTAGATTGGTTTCTTCTCTGCTTCTTTTTAATTTTTTCCATTTCGTAGCTCATTTTCTTTTTATAGCCCGGCTTTACTTTTTTCGGCTTTTTCACGAGGCGTTTCGCAATTTGGTCAGCCTCATTTGCCGTCTTTTTGCGATTTTTACGGCGGTGGCGGTCATCGCCTTTCTTCCATTCCCCGTTTACAAGCTCCGCATAGTCAAACACAATGCCCATCTTTTCAAGTCTTGCGAGCGCATCTTCGTCAGAAAGCTCATAAATGGTCAGTGCTTGGCCTGATGAACCGGCGCGTGCAGTTCTTCCGACACGGTGAACATAAAAATCCAAATCGTCCGGAAGCTCATAGTTGATGACGTGGCTTACGCCTTTAATGTCAATTCCTCTAGCCGCAAGGTCTGTCGCAATGACATAAGTGAATTCCAGATCATTAATCTGCTTCATTACCTTTTTGCGCTCACGCGGCGTTAATCCCCCGTGCAGAAGACCGACCCTCATTCCTTTTTCAGTCAGGTATTTCGCAATATGGTCAGCCGTGTTTTTTGTATTTGCAAACACAATGCCCAGATAAGGGTTCAGATGAGACATCATATCAAAAAGCAGTTTGTCTTTATCACGCTGTTTAGAAGGAACCAACACATGTTCAATCTTTTCGGCTGTGATTCTTTTCGGCTCAACATGCGCATACTTCGGATTTTCCATATACTTTTTCAAAAACGGCTTCAGCTTTTCCGGAATCGTAGCTGAGAACACAAGCATCTGAAGTTCTTCCGGCATACGCGATCCGATGTAATCAACGTCTTCTAAAAAGCCCATATCAAGCATCAGATCAGCTTCGTCAATGACGAGAGACTGCGCTTTATAGACGTTCAATGCCTGCGCCTTAATCAGATCCGCGATCCGGCCCGGCGTTCCGACGACGAGATGAGGCTGTGTTTTCAGCTTATCAATTGATTTTTGCTTGTCCGTCCCGCCGATGAAGCATTTTGTCCGGATCGGCTCATCTTCCGCACCCTGTGTGATTTTGAGCGCTTCCTGATGAATCTGATTGGCAAGCTCTCTCGTCGGCGCCGTGATAACAGCCTGTACCGTATCTGAACCCGGATCAATCCGATTCAAAATTGGCAATAAATAGGCGTGGGTTTTCCCCGTCCCCGTCTGGGACTGCCCGATCACGCTTTCGTTTTTCAGTACGGCAGGTATCAGACGCTTTTGAATATCTGTCGGTTCATAAAAACCAAGGCGGTGAACTGCATCTATAATAAACGGTTTTAAGTTGTATCCATCAAATTTAGTTTCTTTCATTTTTCCCAGCTCCTTAAAGCGGCACATTCTGTGTCCATCATCACATTATAACCGATTTTACTTAAAAACACCATGTCTTGGGGGAATCCTGTTTTCGAGACAGAAAAGCAAATGCCCCCTCCGATGCATATTGTAATAGCAGAGAGACAGAAAGGAGGTACAAGTATGTTTCCACAGCAGCCGATGAGAAATATGGCGCAGCAGGGACGGCCGTTTATGAATCCGCGTATGATGATGGGAGGAAGACCGTCATTGCCGGGCCGGCAGCTGATGCAGCAGGGACGGCAGCTTTTCCCTCAGCAGCAGATTGCCGGAGCGGGCCTGAGAAACGCAGGCACGGGCGGCGGAGGGGGCTTAAAAGGGATGCTTTCCCGTTTTTTACCCGGTTCAGGAGGAGGAAGCGCTGCCGCGTCGGCACCGGCGGCGGCCAGCGGAGGAGCAGGTGCAGGACTGCAGGGAATACAGAACCTGGCAAGTCCGGCATCCCTGTCGAGCATGCTCGGCAACGTTCAGAAGGTGCTCGGCGTGGCGCAGCAGGTTACGCCGATGATCCAGCAGTACGGCCCTTTAGTACGGAGTCTGCCCGCCATGATGAAGCTTTACAGCCAATTAAGCAGCAGTGATGACGAGAATGAATCTGACGAGACAAAAGAAACAGACGAACAGGACAAAAAGGATGAAGCTGAAAAAACAGATGAAACAGAAGATGAAAACAAATCAGACGCCTCATCCAAAACATCAAAGAAGACGTCTGAAAAAGCATCCGCTTCAAAAGAAAAAGACGCCGCACAGGCAGACTCAGCGGAACAGCCGCGTCCAAAAAGAACATCGGGCAGATCAAAGCCGAAATTATATATTTAACATTCTTTGATATCTCACGAAAGATTAGCTATAATGAGATCAGAAGAATGCAAGATTTGAGCCGTTTAACTACGGCTTTTTATATTGCCTCTACACTCACTTTTGATAGGAGGACATCTACATTGGACGTTATCAAAATATCGCCGCGCGGCTACTGTTACGGCGTTGTTGATGCCATGGTCATAGCCAAAAACGCGTCACTCGATAAAACACTGCCAAGGCCTATATATATACTCGGAATGATTGTTCATAATAAGCATGTCACAGATGCGTTTGAGGAAGACGGCATTTACACGCTTGACGGCACAAACCGTCTGGAGATTTTAAAGCAGGTGGAAAAAGGAACCGTTATTTTCACGGCTCACGGGGTATCTCCGGAAGTAAGAAAAGCCGCTGAGGAAAAAGGGCTTGTTACGATTGACGCCACATGCCCGGACGTCACGAAAACACATGACTTAATCCGAAAAGTAAAAGCTGAAGGCTATCACGTCATATACATCGGTAAAAAAGGCCACCCCGAGCCTGAAGGAGCCGTCGGCGTCGCTCCTGAAATCGTTCATCTCGTTGAAACAGAGGAAGACGTGAGAAATCTCGATATTCAGGCTGAGAAATTAATCGTTACAAACCAAACGACAATGTCCCAGTGGGACGTCCACGATATTATGGAATCAGTCAAAGAAAAGTACCCGTACGTGCAATACCATCAGGAAATCTGCCTGGCCACACAGGTTCGTCAAGAAGCTGTATCAGAGCAGGCAAAAAAAGCGGACTTAACCATTGTTGTCGGTGATCCGAAAAGCAATAACTCCAACAGACTGGCGCAAGTGTCAGAAGAAATCGCCGGAACAAAAGCCTACCGAATCGGAGACATCAGTGAACTGAAGCTCGAATGGCTGAAAGACGTCAATACCGTCGCCGTTACCGCAGGCGCATCAACACCGACACCGATTACAAAGGAAGTCATCCGCTTTTTAGAGCAGTTTGACCACAACGATGAATCGACATGGCAGCTTGAACACAGTGTGCCGCTTAAAAAAATCCTTCCGAAAGTAAAAATAAAAAACTGAGGCCCGAGGCCTCAGTTTTTTTATAAGAAGGTAAATGGGTTTGTATCTGTTTCGGAAGCGAAAATGCGCACATCATAGTTTTTCTCTCCGGCCATTGCCGTAAGCTTCTCAGCCGTGCCTTTTCTCATGATCTTTTCAGCATAATGCCCCGGGTCCACGACGTTTAATCCCATCATCATCGCATCATGCGCTACATGGAAATAAAGATCGCCTGTCACGTAAACATCTGCATCCTTCCGCTTTGCCTGATAAATATATTTATTTCCGTCCCCGCCAAGAACCGCGACTTTTTTCACCTTGCTGTTTCGCTCTCCGACCATCCGGACTCCGTTAACGTCAAACTTTTCTTTCACAAACAGCGCAAACTCTTCAAGCGTCATATCTTGCTGAAGTTTTCCGATGCGGCCGAGCCCTTTTTCAAGCGGAGACTGCTCCACCGGATAAATATCATATGCCACCTCTTCATACGGATGGCTTTTTTTCAGCGCTTTTACGACGGTTCTCTCCATACTTGCCGGAAAAACGGTCTCAAGTCTCACTTCATGGACGAGCTCCAGTTCTCCCGTCTGTCCGATAAACGGTTCTGCCCCGTCCAGCGGCTTAAAGCTGCCGATTCCCTCAGAGGAGAACGCGCAATGGCTGTAATTGCCGATATGTCCCGCTCCGGCGTTGCCAAGTGCAGTTCTTACAGCTTCTTCATAGTCTTTCGGAACATATACGGCAAGCTTTTTCAGCGGGTCCGAATATGTCGGGACGAGCACCTCTGTGTCTGTCAGGCCGAGAGCTTCGGCAAGCAGATCGTTCACACCGCCGTCCGCCACATCAAGATTCGTATGAGCCGCATATACGGCAATATCATGCTTTATACATTTCTCAATCAGTCTTCCGCCAGGCTGATCAGTGGTGATCTGTTTAAGCGGCCGAAAAATCGGCGGGTGGTGGGCGATAATTAAGTCAACTTTTTTCTCAATGGCTTCATCTACCGTTTGTTCCAGAACATCCAATGTCACCATGACATTTTTCACCGGCTTATTCAATGTACCGATCTGCAGGCCGATTTTATCTCCTTCCACCGCAAAAGCCTTCGGTGAAAATTGTTCAAACAGCTGGATGATTTCCTGTCCGTTTACATGTTTAGGCATGTCCGATTACCTCCTTCAGCAGAGAGATCCGCTCTTTCAATTCAGCTAATTTTTCATGATTTTCATGCTTTGCGCTGCGGCTGATCTGTTCATAAATTTGTTCAGTATGCTTAAGTTCCTGGCTCCATTTCCGAAGAAACACTTCATTCCTCTCTTTTAATAAAAACGGACCCGCAAGCATTCCGGCAGCCATCGGCACGTCCCGATACGGCGCATCACGGTCGCCAGTTTCCGCAACGAGGATTTCATAACACTTTCCGTCTTCCTCAAGAATCACTTCATCAAGCAGTTCATAGCCTTCCTGATACAGCCACTCTCTTATATGAACGGCATGAATATTCGGCTGCAGAATCAGCCGTTCACGCCCCGTCAATTTCGTTTTTCCGGACTCCAAAATATGAGCGATCAGCGCTCCGCCCATGCCAGCGATTGTAATGGCGCCGGCTTCTCCTTTTTCAAGGACGCTCAGCCCGTCACCTTTCCTTACGGAGATAAGAGTGCTTAAGTCCAGTTTTTCCACCTGCTGTTTGGCGGATAGAAACGGTCCGTCTGTAATTTCACCGGCGATTGCCCGGCTTGCCAAATGATTCAAAACGGCATAGCAAGGAAGATACGCGTGGTCTGACCCGATATCAGCAACCAGGGCACCCGGAGGGATATATTCCGCCACAGACTGCAATCTTTTAGATAACTTCATTTCATTCACAATATCACAACTTTTCTCAGGTTCTTTTTCCTTTACTATCATATAAAAAAACCGCCCGGAATCCAAGCGGCGGATAGAGTTTTTCATATGTCTTTTATATAGGGACCGGTAAAGCTTTATTTAATGTCAGAAACCCATTTTGCCATGTCATCCAGCTTTTCGGCCGGCACAAGGCCCGCGGGCATCCCGTTGCCGCCTTTTTCAATTTTTGTTTTAATCTCAGCGACATCTTTTCTTTTGCCGACGCCTTTTAAGTTCGGCCCTGACACACCTTCATAGTTTTCCCCGTGACATGTGATGCAGTTCGCTTTATAAATCTCTTCAGGTGAAGCGTTTGCAGTTTCCTTCTCGGCATTTTTGCTTTCACCGCCGCTTGCGATCTGATGCGCATCTCCATTGCCTTTTACAGCTAAAAAGAAAGTCAGCCCTATTCCCAGCACTGCAATGAGCAAAAAAGGAATCAGCGGATTCCACTTCATATCTCCATCCCCCTTTTTCATTCTCCCCCTATGTAAACACTTCTAATTCTAACTTATTTTTACAAAAAGTAAATGGTCTTGCTCAGCAATTTCATTGATTTCACAATTTATACAAAAAGCAAAATAACTGTTTTGCTTATCACAAAATTATCTTTATTCTATTGTATAATGAATTGTATACGCTTACAATAAAGAATATAAATAAACTTATCTCATTTTCCCCCTTTCAGGACATGCCGCATTTTTTCCGAACTCATTTGCAAAACATATGCTTATCCAGTAAAATAAAGGTATATTATCCATATATCTTATACATAAAAAAGAACGGATCAAAAAGACCCGTTCCATTCTATTCGAGAAAATCCTTCAGACGTTTGCTTCTGCTCGGATGTCTCAATTTGCGAAGCGCTTTTGCTTCAATTTGGCGAATACGCTCTCTCGTTACTCCAAACACTTTGCCGACTTCTTCCAAAGTTCTTGTGCGTCCGTCATCCAGACCGAAACGGAGACGCAGCACGTTTTCTTCACGATCTGTCAACGTATCCAGCACATCTTCCAGCTGTTCTTTTAAAAGCTCATATGCCGCATGATCCGACGGAGATGTCGCTTCCTGGTCTTCGATGAAGTCACCGAGATGTGAGTCGTCTTCTTCACCGATCGGCGTTTCTAAAGAAACAGGCTCTTGAGCAATTTTTAATATTTCACGGACTTTTTCAGGTGTAAGATCCATGTCTTCAGCAATCTCTTCCGGTGTCGGCTCTCTGCCAAGATCCTGAAGAAGCTGACGCTGCACCCGGATTAATTTGTTGATGGTTTCCACCATGTGAACCGGGATACGGATTGTTCTCGCCTGGTCAGCGATGGCGCGTGTAATCGCCTGTCTGATCCACCAAGTCGCATACGTACTGAATTTATATCCTTTACGGTAGTCAAACTTCTCGACTGCTTTCATGAGACCCATGTTTCCTTCTTGGATCAAGTCTAAGAAAAGCATGCCGCGGCCGACATACCGTTTAGCAATGCTGACAACTAAACGAAGGTTTGCTTCAGCCAGTCTGCGTTTAGATTCCTCGTCACCCTCTTCAATTTTTTGAGCGTAGGTGATTTCTTCTTTAGCAGAAAGAAGATTTACCCGTCCGATTTCCTTAAGGTACATGCGGACTGGATCATTGATCTTTACACCAGGCGGTACGCTGAGGTCATTAAGGTCAAATTCTTCTTCGGCTTTGGCAAGCTGTTGAATATTAGGATCTTCCGTTTCTTCATTTTCACTAATTAATTCAACACCTTGTTCTCCTAAAAATTCATAATACTCATCCATTTGGTCTGATTCAATTTCAAAGCTGGACATGCGTTCAGCAATTTCTTCATATGTTAAAACGCCACGTTTTTTTCCAGTTTCAGTAAGCTGCTCTTTTACCTGGTCTAATGTAAGTTCTGTTTCTGTTTCGTGGGTTTGTTTATCAGCCATTATGGATCCCTCCTTCCAAAGCTTGCAACGAATTCTAAAAGCGGTATGTTTCTTATCCGACCCGGAAGCCTTCTCTCTTTTTCAGCATGCAGGGCTGCGGATAATAAATGACAATTCATGATGAGGTTAAGCGATCTATTTGCTCCTCCGCAAGGAATCATTGCCAATCAGAACGCAAGCCTCTTTTTGGTGTTACTTTAATGATCGGTTCAATGCAACAATTTCTTGAGCCAGAGACGCAGCTTTCACGAAGTCTTTCTGCCTCTCCGCATCCGCTCTTTCTGCTTCTTTTTCCTTTATCATTGACCATTTTCGGTGATCCAACACTTTTTTTACGTAATCGGATAACTCGGCCTCTGAGAGCTCCTCGTTTACTTGGAGCATCCCTATATCTGAAAGCAGCTGGCTGATTTCCTCATCCTGCATTCTCGCCATAAGATGCTGCGGCGTCATGTCAGCCCCCTCTTCATAAACAGCGTACAGGTATGCTGCCAGCGCACGATGTCCGTCAATGTTAAATTCAAAGCCGACACGCTCAATCACTTTCTTTATGACGTTTCGGTCTCTCAGCATATGAGCGAGCAGAAGTCTTTCCGCGTTCTCATAGGCGGGACGGAGACGGCGCCGTTTCGCTTTTGTCGTCACCCGGGCCCGTCTTGTCTGCGGTTCGGCGTTTTTGTCGCCGGGGGCGTTTTGTCTGGCGTAGATAGAAAGCTGTTCCGTCAAAGACTCTACCGAAAGAGAAAATTCTGAGGCGAGCTGTTTCACATACATTTCCTGCTCAAGCGACCCGGAAAGAGCGCTGATTTCTTTCAGCACTTCTTTCATGTAAGCGAGCCGGTCTCCTTCGTCAGATAAGTTTTTCCCTTTGCGGAAATACTGCATTTTAAAAGCCATGACCGTAACGCTTGCATCAATGATATCGGTCCGGAATTTTTCTCCGCCCCGGGTTCTGATATAATCATCAGGATCAAGCCCGTCAGGCAGCATGCTTACTCTTACCTTACAATCGGCTTTCTGGAGCAGGCCGGCCGCTTTCAGCGTAGCTTCGTACCCGGCTTTATCCGAATCGTAGCAGAGAATGACCTCCTGAACATTTCTCCTGAGGATTTTCACATGTTCTTCGGTGAGCGACGTCCCCATTGTGGCGATACTTTCTTTTACGCCTGAGCTGACGGCGGATATGACGTCAGCGAATCCTTCAAACAGAACGGCTCTCTCCTCTTTCCTGATCGGCAGGCGCGCCTTATGAAAGTTATACAGCAGCTTAGATTTATGAAACAGCGGCGTTTCCGGGCTGTTCATATATTTCGGCTGCTGGCTTCCGAGCGCCCTTCCTGAAAAAGCCGCCACGGCTCCGTGGTGATCATGAATGGGAAACATAATTCTGTTTCTGAAACGGTCAAAATACCCGCTGCCGTCTTCCCTTCTGATCAGCAGACCCGCTTTTTCCATCAGTTCTTCCTCAAAACCGCGCTTTTTCAAGAATTTCGTCATGAAATCCCAGGAATCCAGCGCGTAGCCGATTTCAAACTCATCTATGAGCTCTTTCGTAAAACCCCTTGATAAAAGGTAATCTAACGCTTCCTGGCCTTCCTTTGTATTTATTAGCAAATGATGGTAAAATTTCTTCAGAAGCTCGTGGGCTTCCGCCATCTTTTGCTCTCCGGAAGATTCAGGCCTGGATGCAGAGTGAATCGTTATATCATCAGGGAAATCAATCTGATATTTATCCGCAAGGTGAGAAACAGCTTCCGTAAATGAATAGCCTTCCATCTGCCGTAAGAAAGAGAAAACGTTCCCGCCCGCACCGCATCCGAAGCAATGAAAGATCTGCTTATCGCTGGAGACGGAAAACGAGGGCGTGTTTTCCCCGTGAAACGGACAGAGCCCAAAGTAGTTGCGGCCTTGCTTTTTCAATTGGACATAATCACCTATGACTTCAACAATGTCTGCTGACTGCTGCACCTGATTAACTACTTCATCTGGTATGCGGTTTCCCATCTTATAACACTCCGTCGTACATTATTCGATGCTTTGATTTGAAATCCCTTCATCATTCGACAGGATTTTTTTAAGCAGGGTAACAAATCGATTCCGATCTTCTTTATTTAATTTTTTAGGTCCTTTGGAATGAATGCCGCTTCTTCTCATTTTGCCTGACATATGACGGCTCATCAGAGCGAAGTCAATCGTGTCTTCAGTATAAGAACGGCCCCTTTCCGATAAGACGGCAATATTTCTGTTCAGCAAAAGAGAGGCTAAACCGATATCCTGCGTGACTACGACGTCTCCCGATCTCACATGGTTTGCGATATATAAATCTGCCGCTTCTTTATGAGGATCAACGTATACCCAGTTCTCGTCTTTGCTTCTGGAAAGCTGGTAGTGTTCAAATGATGCGACGAAAATAACCCGAACGCTGTATTGCGATGCAATGAGCATTATTTCCTCTTTTACGGGGCATGCGTCTGCATCGACAAAAATCGTCTTTTCTTTTTCATTTAGAAGACTAATTCTCCATCCCTCCATCAATCTCCTGCATAAAAACAAGCGAAATCGCATATGCTCCATGACTGCGGATCTATTTTGAGTTTTGTCGAAAAATTTCCGGGAGTTATTCTTGACATCTTACCCATAATAGTTTATTCGTATCACACGAAGCTTAAACCTAAAAATAAACATTTTATCACAATTTTTTATTATAATACAAACTTCGCGAAGATGCCATCCTTTTTGTTTATTCCCTATTTGCATACCCAAAAACCCAGGATAAAGCGTCCTGAGTTATCGGCCCTTTGTTTTGAGATGATGAATGATGTTCGCTGTTTCCTCGACCGCTTTATTCGAAACGTCAACGACTTGGCAGCCGATCCGGTCCACGATTTTCTCAAAATACTCCAGCTCTTCTTTAATTCTGTTGATATTGGCGTAAATGGCTTTGTCATTTAAGCCGAGAGATTTTAACCGTTCTTTTCGTATATGGTTCAGTTTATCAGGGCTGATTTTTAAGCCGATGCATTTTTTCGGATCAACGCTGAACAGTTCTTCCGGCGGATCGACTTCAGGAACGATCGGCACATTGGCCACTTTCAGACGCTTATGGGCAAGATATTGTGATAATGGGGTTTTAGACGTTCTGGATACTCCGAGCAGGATGATATCGGCTTTTAAAATGCCTCTTGGATCCCTGCCATCGTCATATTTGACGGCAAACTCGATCGCCTCGACCTTTTTGAAATAATCTTCATCAAGCTGGCGGACGCGGCCCGGTTCATATTTGGCGGTCAGACCGTAAGCTGATTCCATTTTATCGATGAGCGGACCGATAATATCGTAATACAGCACATTCGCTTTTTCCGCTTGTTCAACCAGGTATTTGCGCATTTCAGGAACAACGAGCGTAAAACAAATAATGCCGCCGTCCGCTTTGGCGAGAGACACGACTTCATTAATGGTGCCGATATCTTCCACATAAGGTATTCTTCTGATATGCGTATCATCGGCTGAGCCGTTAAACTGGCTGAGCGAGGCTTTTACAACGAGTTCGGCGGTTTCTCCGACTGAGTCTGATACTACATAAATGATGCGATTGTCCATGTTATCCCCCCGTTAGTTTTCAAGCTTATATGATTTCATTTTCTGATAAACTGACAAGTATCTTAGTCATATTCGTTTTGGTAAACCGGCCGATGACCTCAAAGCCTTTATCCGTATCTTTAATAACGGGCAGGGCATCGATCTGTTTATCAATTAAATACTTGGCGATGTCCATCACATAATCGTCACGCCGGCAGACGGCGATATTCGGCATTCTTGTCATGATAATATGAACCGGTATTGAGGCAAGTTCCTGCTGGCCGATGCTCGCCCGCAGCAAATCTTTGCGTGAAAGCACACCGACTAAGACAGCATCACGATCTACGACAAATAACGTGCCGACATCTTCTAAAAACATGGTGCAGATGGCATCGTATACCGAGACATTCTCATTGATGACAACAGGGATCGATTGAAAATCTTTCACTTGCAGCTTTTTCAGTTTATCCGCAAGCAGCTGATTTCCCGTTTTCCCCGTATAAAAATAACCGACCCGCGGACGGGCCTCTAAGAAGCCTGACATGGTGAGTATGGCCAAGTCCGGGCGCAGCGTGGCCCTCGTTAAATTGAGCTGTTCTGCGATATGCTCTCCGGTAATCGGGCCGTTTTCCTTTACAATCTGTAAAATTTGTTCTTGCCGTTTATTTAATTCGATCGTACTCACCACCTTTATGGAAGGGTTTCTTTATCTATGTTTTCATTCTGTGATGTTTATGTAAAAGGGGAAAAGACGATTGCCGATCACACAGCAACCGTCTTTTTCTTTATTTTACAATAAGATGATTCATATTAGCAAAAGACTTGATCACATCTGCAAGAGCGGTCATTTGCGCTAAACGGTTGGTTTTTAATGCTTCATCTTCAGCATTTACCATCGTGTGATTAAAGTAGTCTTCGATCGGCTCCTTTAATCCGCTGAGCACAGCAAGCGCCTGTTCATAGTTTTTGGAGGCAAAGCTTTCCGCGACACTGTCTTTTGTTTTTTGATAAGCGTCATACAGCTTTTTCTCCTGTTCATTTCCAAACAGATCCGGCTTGACATCGCGGCTCTCGCCTTTTTTGCTGATGGAGATGACCCGGCCGAGTGATTCAGCCGTTTCTTTAAAGCCGGGTGTGCCGAGGTGCTTCTCAAGCACTCTTGCCTTATGAACGGCTGCATACGGCTCAAGCTCTGTGCTGTCCAGAACGGCTTCAATAACGTCATGACGGATGTCTTCAGCGTTTAAGACGTATTTCAGACGCTGTGTAAAGAAATCGAGGAGCTCATTTTCTTTTTCCGTTTCTGTCAATGACAGCAGCTCTTTAAACGAAATGCCCCAATTGCGGTCGATCAGAATGGAAACGATGCCGCTTGCCTGACGGCGCAATCCGTACGGATCCTGAGAACCTGTCGGAATTACGTCAATGCTGAAGAAGGAAGCAATCGTGTCCAGTTTATCAGCTAAAGCCACAACCGCGCCGGTAAAGGTTGAAGGCACTTCTCCCCCGGCTGCTCTCGGCATATAGTGCTCATTGACAGCGGCAGCGACGGCATCATCTTCACCGAGCATGCGCGCATATTTTTCTCCCATTACGCCCTGAAGCTCAGGGAACTCATAGATCATATGTGTAACCAGGTCAAATTTAGAAATTTCTGCGGCGCGCTTCACAAGTTTTTGCGTCTGTTCATCCGCTTTCAGGCGGACGGCAAGTTTGCCCGCAATGGCGGCCACTCTTCTTACTTTATCTCCAAGGGAGCCGAGCTCTTCATGGAAAACGATATTTTCCAGTTTCTTCACGTTTTCATCAATGTTCAGCTTTTGGTCTTCTTTGTAGAAGAACGCAGCATCTGAAAGCCTTGCTCTCAGCACTTTCTCGTTTCCGCGGGCAACATTTTCAATTGCATGGCTGTTCCCGTTTCTTACCGTAATAAAATGAGGCAGCAGATTCCCGTTTTTATCTTTTACCGGGAAGTAGCGCTGATGCTCTTTCATTGTTGTCACGAGCACTTCTTCAGGGATAGAAAGAAATTCGGATTCAAAAGATCCGTAAAGCGCTGTCGGGTATTCCACCAGATGGTTGACTTCGTTCAGCAGGTCCTCATCGATCGGAATATTCCATTTCTTCTCGGCCGCAAGTGCGTCCAGCTGGGTTTGGATCATTTGTTTGCGTTCTTTCGGGTCAGCAATGACGCTTTGTTCTTTCAGCAGCTTTTCGTATGATGACGGCGCATCAACAGATACTTCTTGGCCGAGAAAGCGGTGTCCCTGCGTGTTCCGGCCCGTCTCGACATTTGTGATTTCAAACGGAATGACGTCTTTTCCAAAGAGGGCGGCAATCCATTTGATCGGACGGATATAGCGCAGATCCTGCGTGCCCCAGCGCATGTTTTTCGGAAAATGCAATCCGGCAATCAAATTTTTCAGCTGCGGTAAAAGTGTCTTCGTTTCTTGTCCCGCCTGGAATTTTTGAACGAAGACATATTCCGTGCCGTTTACATCTTTTATATACAGGTCATCCACTTCGGCGCCTTGGCCTTTTGAAAATCCGATAGCGGCTTTTGTCCAGTTTCCGTCAGCATCCTGAGCGATTTTTTTCGCCGGGCCTTTTGCTTCTTCCTGAATATCAGCCTGTTTTTCTGCTACGTCTTTTATATATACTGCCAGACGTCTCGGCGTATTAAAAAGTTTCACTTCGCCGTGGGCGATATTTTTTTCAGCCAGCCACCCGGTCAGCTTTTCACCGAGCTGCACCATGCTGTCATGTAAAAACCGCGCCGGCATTTCCTCGAGTCCGATCTCTAAAAGCAAGTCTTGTTTACTCATGGGAAGAGCCCTCCTCTTTAAGCATTGGGAACCCTAATTTTTCCCGTTCTTCATAATACGTTTTTGCCACTTTTCTCGCTAAGTTGCGGACACGGCCGATATAACCCGTCCGCTCTGTCACCGAGATCGCGCCTTTTGCATCGAGCAGATTAAATGTGTGAGAGCATTTCAGCACATAATCATAGGCCGGATGCACGAGCCCGTTATCCATTTGTCTGATCGCTTCTTTTTCATAGGTGCTGAACAAATGGAAAAGCATATCCACGTCAGATGTTTCAAAAGTATAAACGGAATGCTCATATTCAGCCATCATAAATAAATCTTTCACAGTAAATCCTGACGTCCATTCAAGATCAAAGACGTTTTCTTTATCCTGAATATATGACGCGAGACGTTCAATACCATATGTGATCTCAACGGATACCGGTTTACATTCAATTCCGCCCACCTGCTGGAAGTATGTAAACTGAGTAATTTCCATCCCGTCAAGCCATACTTCCCAGCCGAGACCTGCACAGCCTAAAGACGGGTTTTCCCAGTTGTCTTCTACGAAACGGATATCATGTTCAAGCGGGTCAATGCCGAGCGCACGCAATGAATCAAGGTAAAGCTCTTGAATGTTATCAGGCGACGGCTTGATAATGACTTGGAATTGGTGATGCTGATAGAGCCTGTTCGGGTTTTCACCGTACCGTCCGTCCGCAGGCCGTCTGGACGGCTCAACGTAAGCCACTCTCCACGGTTCCGGCCCAATGCTTCGTAAAAATGTATATGGGCTCATTGTGCCTGCGCCTTTCTCCACATCATACGACTGCATGAGCACACAGCCTTCATTCGACCAGTGCTTCTGCAAGGTTAAAATCATATCTTGAATGTTCATTTCAAGCACCTCCACTTTCTCCATTCTTTTACAAGTGCGGCGGCAACCAAAAAACTCCCGTCTCTATGCTTGCCGGCCGCAAACATAGGGACGAGAGTTCTCCCGCGGTTCCACCCTAGTTGCTGAGGATGTGAATCACTCAGCCTCTTTTTAAAGGGTTGCTCGAGAATGCCTTTCGTTGCGCGCTCATCCTTAGCTTACACTGCCCTAAGGTCGCTTGTATGAGTTGGACGCAAGTACTTCTTTCTGTCACTGCAACATATTTTATAATAAATGATCATATAAAAAGATGGGCAGAATGTCAACTTTTGTTTTCATCCAAAAGGTTCTTCATGCTTTCCATCTGGTCTAAAAACCGCTTTGACTTTAAATAAAGTCCTGAATATTCCTCGTAATACAGATCAATGACCCGTTTAATTTCGTTTTTGGTTTCCTGTTTTAACGAGACGCTGCCGAGCCTTCCGATATCAAAGTAATAAAAAAGCCTTAGCAGCCTTGCCGTTTGCGGCGAAATCGGAACTCTGTACGGATCCTTTTCAAAGCAGCGGTGGCAGATAAACCCGTTATCTCTTATCGAAAAATGAAACGTCCCTTCCCCGCTTTTGCAGTGGACACAATGATTCAGCTCCGGATACAGCCCCATGACGCCGAGCATTTTCATCTGCACGATGAAGGTGATCACGTCCGGGTCAGTCCCGTCATTCAGCCTCTTAAAGGATTCGAGAATCAATTCGAATAAATAGGGGTTCGGTTTCTTCTCTTCCGTTCCTTTGTCAGTGAGTTCAGCGATAAAAGCGGCATACGCCGTCAAAAATAAATCTTCTCTGATCGTTCTCATGCTGAGAATCATTTCACCCTGCTGGAGCGTGCCGAGTCCGGATGTTCTTTGCATTAAAAATGACCCGTACAAAAACGGCTGGCTGACTGCTGACAGCCGGCTGGCTGACTTCCTGGCGCCCCTTGCCATGACGCCGATTTTGCCGTGTTCCCTCGTCAGCAATGTCACGATTTTATTCGTCTCCCCGTAGTCATTCGTACGGAGCACGATTCCTTCACATTTAGTCAGCATTTCCGCACCTTCCAACAACGGGAGGGGCCAAGAGGTTTACAAAATTGGAAAATCAATTCGGGCTAGCTCATCTTCCGGTTCTTCGGGTCTTTCCAGGTTCTCTTTTTCCAGTTCTTTAAAAAGAAGGTACGTATCAACACTTCCTGTTTGAGAAAATACGTTCCAGGTAAAATTCAACACAAAAAACCCACCTTTCATCATTAAACTAGCTTTGCAATCCAAATTCTTACCCTTATCTTGACCTGATGTCCTCCTTTTCATGTTAAACAAATTTTGCTAACGAATCCCTGCTTCTGTGAGGTAATCTCACACCTCAGGCATGCGCCTTAGATGAATTAATATTCATCCTCTTTAAAGCCGAAATCACGCAGCTGAGACATTTTATTCCGCCAGTCCTTCTGCACCTTCACCCATAATTCCAGGTAAACGCGTGAGCCCAAAAGAGCTTCAATATCAGCCCGCGCTCTTTTGCCGACTTCTTTCAGAAGCGCTCCTTTTTTGCCGATGACAATGCCTTTTTGAGAATCCCGCTCGACCACAATGGTGGCGGCGACATGGACGGAGCCGTTTTCCTGCCCTTTAATGGACTCGATGGCGACAGCGATGCTGTGCGGCACTTCTTCCCTTGTCAGATGGAGCACCTTTTCCCTGATCAGTTCAGAAATAATGAACCGCTCAGGATGGTCAGTCACCTGATCGCTCGGATAGAACTGAGGCCCTTCCGGTAAATACGCTTCAATCTGCGCGAGAAGGGTTTCGATGTTGTTCCCTTCCAAAGCTGAGATCGGCACGATTTCCTTAAACGGATAGCGCGTACGGTACTCATCAATTAAAAGAAGCAGCTGGTCAGGGTGGATCTTATCAATTTTGTTTACGATCAGAAAGACCGGCGTGGACGTCTGTCCGAGCTTTTCAATGATAAACTCGTCGCCTTTTCCGTACCCTTCTTCGGCGTTAATCATAAATAACACCAAGTCAACTTCTTTCAGCGTATTCTGCGCCACTTTCATCATAAAGTCGCCAAGCTTGTGCTTTGGTTTGTGAATGCCCGGTGTATCAATAAAAATGGTCTGCGACGTGCCGGTTGTCAGCACCCCTTGGACTTTATTTCTTGTCGTCTGGGGTTTGTCGCTCATGATGGCGATCTTTTGACCGATGACCCTGTTTAAAAAGGTAGACTTTCCTACATTCGGCCTTCCGATGATAGATACAAATCCTGATTTAAAGCTTTCGTTCGTCATGTAAATCCTCCGATGAAAATGCGCCCGGCAATAATTCTTCCGCAGTCATTTCTTTTATTTGTCCTTGTAAGTTGGTCAGAATAACAAGCATATCCTTTGAGCACAGCTCGGAAATTACTTGCCTGCAGGCTCCGCACGGCGAAACCGGTCCCGGAGTATCCGCAGCCACGGCGAGCATCGCAAATTCCGTATCCCCCTCGGAAACAGCTTTGAATATCGCCGTGCGTTCAGCACAGTTGCACATGCTGTATGCCGCATTTTCAATGTTGCAGCCTCTGTACACTTTTCCGTCTTTGGTAAGAAGAGCGGCCCCCACTCTGAAATTTGAATACGGCACATACGCTGTGTCCCGCGCTTTTAATGCTTCTGCAATCAATTCTTGTCTGTTCATGTGTACTTAATTCCTCTCTTACCTTTATCCTGTATGATACCGCTGTCACTTTTATTTTACATAATTATGATTGGTTTTTCACGCCCATTTTTGGCAATGTAAAATAATTGTAAGAATCTTCTGCTAACATATCTTCGGCAAGAAGATGAGTAAACCAATGATACACGATATCACGGCAAAGACGCAAACGGCTCCGGCGGCCGCGTCCTTTGCCGCTTTTGCGAGCGGGTGATACTGATCGGTAACTAAATCCACAACATGCTCTATCGCCGTATTTAAAAGCTCCAAAGCAAGCATCCCTCCGATCAGCACCAAAACAACGGCCCATTCGGCTGTGCTCAGCCCGGTGAGAAAACCGCAAACGATAACGGCGCAGGCCGCGGTAATATGAAATTGAAAATTCCGCTCTGACCGCGCCGTTTTCCAGATTCCCCTCCATGCATGGACAAAGCTCTTCAGGAACCTGCTCCACTCGTTTTTATGATCTCGTGAGTCCATACTCATCCAGCAAATCCTTTTGCTTTGAAAACATTTCTTCCTCTTCTTCTTTTGTCATGTGATCATAGCCAAGCAAATGCAAAAAGCCGTGGACGGCCAGAAAACCGAGCTCTCTCATAAATGAATGGCCGTACTCTTCCGCCTGCTCTTTCGTTCTGTCAGCGCTGATGATAATATCTCCTAAAACAGGCGGCATGTTGGCGCCTACGATTTCAACCTCGTCTTCGCCTTCTTCTTCAAGCGCAAACGAAATGACGTCAGTCGGAGTGTCTTTTCCCCGGTAGTCTCTGTTGATTTCTCTGATTTCCTCATTTGTCACAATCGTGACCGATACTTCAGCCTGATCCTGAACGCCTTCTTTTTCCGCCGCGAATTGGAGCAGCTTCTCCACTTCTTGGAGCGCATCAGCTGAGACGCTGTTCGTTTCATCAACAATATCTATGAGTAAACCCATTTATTTCACCTTCTTCGTAGCCTCCGGATATTCAATCCGGGAGTGGAAAATTCCTTTTAAAGTCGCACATAGTGTTTTTGCGATCGTATCCAGTTCTCGGAATGTGAGATCACATTCTGAGAATTGTCCGTCCTGAAGCTTATCGGATATAATTCCCCGCACCAGTTTTTCGATCCGCTCGGGATTGGGATTATGCATGGAACGGACGGCGGCTTCAACGCTGTCGGCCACTGAGATAATAGCCGCTTCTTTCGATTGCGGCTTCGGCCCCGGGTAGCGGAACTCTTTCTCTGTAATCTGGTCGCCCTTTTCTTTCGCTTTATAATAAAAGAATTTCAAAAGGGACGTTCCGTGATGCTGCTCCGCGATATCCACAAGCTCTTTCGGAAACTTATAGCTTCTGAGCATATTCGCACCGTCTGTCGTATGTGCGATAATGATATTTTTGCTGAGCTGCGGAGACAGCTTGTCATGCGGATTATCCATATTCATCTGATTTTCAATAAAATATTGCGGACGTTTCGTTTTGCCGAGATCGTGATAATACGCTCCGACCCGTGCTAAAAGACCGTTTGCCCCTACGGCTTCACAAGCCGCTTCCGACAGATTTGCCACCATGACGCTGTGATGATATGTACCGGGTGTTTCCGTTAAAATCTTTCGAAGCAGGGGATGATTCGGATTAGACAGTTCAATCAGCCTCATTGTTGAAAGAATGCCGAATCCCGTCTCAAAAAACGGCATCAGACCGATAATCAAAACGGATGAAGCAAGTCCCGAGACGACCCCCATCAGCATCAGCGTTCCGATTTCAACCGGTGACAGCGCCGTATTTTGTATTAATAATAGCGACAGCACGATAATCATATTAATAAATGAGACGAACAGTCCCGTCTGCAATATTTTTGATCTCGCATTATGTTTTCCCAAAAACAAAATGCCTGAAATGCTGCTGATTAAATAGTAAATGCCGATGACGTAATTAAATGTTCCCGTCACACCCTGATTAAACATCATACTGCCGCAGATCGCCAGAATGATGCTTCCTAAAATGGCGAGCCTTTCATTGAGCAGCAGCCTGATTAAAATCGCGCCGGCGGCGATCGGCACAAGATAGCCGATATTGGTGTATTCAATCTTCTGAAAGAGACTGACGACTTCCATAATGACGAGAATAAGCGTTGTAATGATAGAAAACAGCAAAAGAGATTTATTTTTCAGCTTAAGCTCCTGCTGCTGTTTCTCAAAATAGTAGACAAGCGTGGCGATAAACAGCCCGATCATCAGAAGCAGACCGCTGATCGGTTTTAACAGGTTGGAATTATTCAAAAGACCCGTCAGTTCAAGCTTCCTGTATACTTCCCGGTCGATCAGGTCATTCTCTTCCACGAGAACCTGTCCCTGTTTGATCTGTACCGGCTGGACGCTGTCTGACGCTTCCTGGCGTTTTTCATCGGTCGCTTTCGGATCAAATACGTAATTTGGGATGACCGCGTATTTTCCGATTTCAGTCGCAGCCGCTAAATATTTTGACGGCACAGAAGCGCTTTTCAGCTCTTTTGCGACCTTATCCTTCGCTTCAGCAAGCTTTTCAGAAGGAATTTCACTGCTCATCACCGTATTCACCGCGGTAATGACGGAATCCCTCACAAATGAGAAATCTTCATTGTTTGCATGGAGAAGCGATTTAATGGCATCTTTCGAGACGGATTCATTGACATCCTGCGTCAGCTTGTTTTTCACCGATTTTACCAGTGATTTTTCCGAAGGTGACTTTTTGTCTTTTTCCGCATCTTTTTTCACTTCGCCGATGCTGTCAAAAATGGAAGTGATCAGGTCAAGCCGGTTGTCGGTATAGCCTTTTTTCAGAGTGTATTGATCTTCCACCGCATCTTCGGCCGCCTGCTTTTTCGATTCCGTCGCCTGCTGATCTTCCACTGTGGCGGGCGCGTAAATCGTCTTATCACTGACTGCAAACAAATCCAAATTAAGTGATTCAGGTTTTACATGAATAAAGAGCAAACCAAACATGATCGCTGAAAGCAGCAGGTACAGCAGCACATGGGCTGAGCGGGCATGTCTGAAACTGCGGAACCGTTCCCGGGCGCTTTTGCCCTTTCCCTTCTTTTTCAAAACAAGAACCTCCTCCCTGAAACATCAGGAACACATCATATAAAAATGACCCGATAACGGGAGATCGGGTCATTTTTGCATTACTTTTGCTTATCATAAGCTTCAATAATTTTTGCAACAAGCGGATGCCTGACCACATCTGTCTGGTCAAGTTCAATCACGGAGATGCCGTTTACGTCCTTCAGCATATCCTTCGCCACTGCAAGTCCCGATGTGACGCCTTTCGGCAGGTCAATTTGGCTTACGTCGCCCGTAATGATCATTTTAGAGCCAAAACCCAATCTCGTCAAAAACATTTTCATTTGAGCGGGAGTGGTATTCTGGGCTTCATCAAGAATCACATACGCGTCGTCAAGCGTCCGCCCTCTCATATAGGCAAGCGGGGCGATTTCGATAACCCCTCTTTCCATAAGACGCTCCGTATGGTCGCTTCCGAGCACATCATGGAGCGCGTCATACAGCGGGCGCAGATAAGGATCTACTTTTTCCTTTAAATCTCCGGGCAGAAAACCGAGGCTCTCGCCGGCTTCCACAGCGGGTCTTGTTAAAATGATTTTTTTAATGTGGCCGTTTTTTAAAGCGTGCACCGCTTTTACGACCGCCAAATAAGTTTTGCCGGTTCCCGCCGGCCCGATGCCGAACACCATGTCGTTTTTCTTCATCGCCGCCACATATTCTCTTTGGCCGATGGTTTTGACACGGATCGGTTTGCCTTTTGCCGTCTTCGTTATTTCCTCTTCATACATGCTTTCAAAATAGTCCAGTTCATCTTTTTTTGCCATTTTCACGGCATACAGCACATCACGTTCCGAAATCTCGATCCCCTTGCGGATTAAAGTAAGGAGCGAGCCCAATAATCTGTCAGCGATCTCAAATGTTTCATCATTCCCGGAAACGTAAATGGTTTCACCGCGTGTGATGAGGCTAATGCCTAGATCCTTCTCCATTAAATGTAAAAAGGTATCTTGGCTGCCGAACAAAGAAAGTGCTTCGTCCGGGCTTTTCAGTTTGTGATTAATCGCAAGTAAATGTTCTGCCATTCTTTAGTCTCCCTGAACAATAGGTGTGGTTTGAACGATATCTTCTATAACTTGGTAGAGAATAATCAACTTTACTTTACCATTCTCAACGGATTGGTGCAAAACTTTTTCACTTTCCACCTCTCCGCTGCCGTTTAATCGCTTTTCTACATCTTGTCTTCCCATTTTGATACCGGCCTGAACCGCTTCGCCTTTCGTATAAGTCCGCACGGATGTTTCACTTTCTCTTGTCTGTTCTTGAACGTAAGAAACCGGAAGCTTCATCCCCAGAAATTGAAACGGATGCTTTTCTTCCTCTGTTTTCGGATGTTTCAGCGGCTCCTCATTAAACCCGAAGCCCCAAAAAGGCACGCCCCATGATCCGAAAGACAGCTTGTGCTTCGTCCTTACTTTACCCGTATATAGCGTAAATGATGTTTCAAGAGGCACGGTTACTTCTGACTTGTACCATGTTTCTCCGTAAATTTCCGCTTTTGAGGCGACTTTCCGGTCTTCATTTCCGATCAGTCCTGAGACGAGGAGCTGTCCTTTGTCAACATGATCGTTCACAAAAGCCATCGGCTGCCCCTTTTGCACGAACATCCTTTTGATGACCGCCTTCTTTTTGGCAACGATATGGCGGGGGCTCACGTACTTTTCTTTTGTCGGTTCGTTTTTTTCGACCACTTTCATATGAAGGGCTGTCCCGTTCAATTCCACACCGACCCACGTAATATTATCGATACCGTTTGTTAATGATTTTTGAATTTTCTCCGGCGTCATCATTAAAAATTGCAAACGGCCTTTTTTTACACCGATTTCTTCAAGGTGCTTTACCATCTGATGCTCGGTCTCTGGCTTGGCCCCTTTAATATCAATTTCCCAAATCATGTTGGACAAAAGAAACAATATAACAAAAAATATCACAAATCCCGCAGTGAAACCCAGGTTTAATTTTGATTTGAGAAGCAGAAAGGGAAGACCCTTTCTTTTTGTAAAGCTTGCTTTGCATTCATGTTTTCTGATGACTCTTCTGAAAGCATGTACATCTTGAAGCTGAATCATCAGCAGAACACAGTCTTGCTTTTTTTTCACCGCAAAGATGGCGATTCCGTTTCTCGTGCATTCATTCAGAAGCCGTTCAATTCCTTTTCCTTTGACTTCCATTTGGACTTTACCCGAAAAAAATGACAGCCATTTGTTTTTCACATTATTTCCCCCCGGCTTTATGAATCGACATATCGTACGTGATCTATCGTGCCTTCCAAAAGGATTTCCTCAGGAAGGATTGCCTTAATGACCAAGTTTTTTCCTGATATGATACACTGCCCCTGCTTGAGCATCAGCCTGACTTCTTCTTCGCTGAACAGCAGGAGGCCTCTGTGATTCTCTATGTAGATATGAAGTCTGCCGACCATCGTAATACGAGGCAGATCCATCATAACGTCCGGGGGAATTTCCAATGCTCTTGTCAGCCATGCCTTTACACGATTCTTTCTTTGCCCCATAAAAAAAGAACCCCCTTTCATCTCATATGTATGATTTGAAAAGGGGTTCTAACACTTTATTTTTTACCGATGTTCCGCATGGTCCGGTGCGGTTTTTTTGCACGGGGCGGCCCCAAAACCTCACTGAATATAATGCCTTGGACCGCAGTTTCTTTATTTATTTTGAGGGCTGATTTCTTCAGAGACGCGTTTCGTGCGCGTGGGGATGCCAGCTTATGTTCAAGCCCGTTAAACATCTGCTCCGTCTCCGCTAGGCGCTTTTCAGCTTCCCTTCTTTTTTGCTCAAAAGGGTTCTCTTCTGAAACGGCAGGCAATTCTTCCGCTTCCGGCTTATGCTCTTTCTGCGGCTGTTTTTGATCCTGCTTTTTTGCCTGATTTTCGGGACGTGTACCCGGCGGCCGTTTTTCATCTTTGTTTTTCTTGCCGAATATTGCCGATATAATGCCGATCACGGCGGCAATGACGAGCGGATTTGTCAGAATCTCGTGCATATAGCGGCTCCCTCCTTAATAGAGAGGTTATTGTTGGTCTTCATCTTGCTGGTCATTCGTCAGCTTGCCGATAGAATCCCTCATGTCCGTATCCGCGTCGATATTTTTTATGTTCATATAGTCCATGACGCCGATGTTTCCTTCACGCAACGCTTCTGCCATCGCAAGCGGCACTTCGGCTTCTGCTTCCACGACTTTCGCACGCATTTCTTCTACGCGAGCGCGCATTTCCTGCTCTTGGGCGACCGCCATGGCGCGGCGCTCTTCGGCTTTGGCCTGCGCAATGTTTTTGTCTGCTTCTGCCTGATCCGTCTGCAGAATCGCTCCGATGTTTTTGCCGATATCAACGTCGGCGATGTCAATCGAAAGAATTTCAAATGCGGTGCCTGAATCCAGCCCTTTGCCAAGTACGGTCTGTGAAATCATATCAGGGTTTTCAAGTACTTTTTTATGATTGTGTGAAGAACCGATTGTCGAAACAATCCCTTCTCCGACACGGGCGACAACCGTCTCTTCTCCCGCTCCTCCGACAAGGCGCTCAATATTGGCTCTTACCGTGATTCTGGCTTTTGCTTTTACTTCAATTCCGTCCATGGCGACACCCGCGATAAACGGTGTTTCAATGACCTTCGGATTGACGCTCATCTGTACGGCTTCCAATACGTCACGCCCGGCCAGGTCAATGGCTGCGCAGCGTTCAAATGTCAGCTCAATATTGGCGCGCTGTGCCGCAATCAGGGCATTGACCACCCTGTCGACATTACCTCCGGCCAGATAATGGCTTTCGAGCTGATTTGTTGTTGCGGCAAGGCCGGCTTTGTGCGCTTTAATTAACGGATTGACAACGCGGCTTGGTATGACGCGCCGCAGCCTCATCCCGACCAAAGTGAAAATGCTGATTCTGACTCCTGCCGCAAGCGCCGAAATCCATAGCATCACCGGTACAAAGGTGAAGAATATGGCTAACACAATAATGGCAGCAGCAACTAATGCTAAAATCGCCAAACTTGACAGTTCCATCTAATTCCTCCTCAAGGTTATCATCTATATTTCTCTCACGACAATGCGTGAGCCTTCCGCTTTCACTACTTTCACCTGTCTGTCTTTTTCAGTGAATGATCCTTCCGAGACGACATCCAGACGTTCATCATCAATAATGACGGTGCCTGACGGTCTGAGGGCTGTAGCGGTAATGCCGACTTTTCCCAACAGCTCCGTCCGGTTCTGATTTGAAACATAACCGCTCTCCGTGCTTGTTGAATCAGTTAATATTAATTTTTTAAAGAATTTCATTCGTTTCCCCAACACCCTTGTTAATATGATAAAGGCTGTAATAGACACAGCAATGGCGATCAAGAGAGAAACCGCCATTACGGTAAAGCTGCCCGCAGCGAGAAAGAGGCTCGCGATGACGCCTGCAATACCGATAAGACCGATTATGCCTCCGGGCAGGAATATCTCTAAAAGGATAAAAGCGAAGCCCGCGCAAAATAAGAATACGCTGTCATAGCCGGCGAATCCGGCAGCGATATGCCCGGTGAAAAACAGCAGCATGGCCGTCAGTCCGACGGCACCCGGTATCCCGAGGCCCGGCGAGAACAATTCAATGGTCAAACCAAGCAAAGCAAGCGTTAATAAGACGGGGACAACAAACGGATTTGTCAGCCATCGGCCCAGTTTGCCGACGAAACCTTCTTCTGCATGGTGAACATCCGCTTTGTCAAAACCGAGCTTTGTATATAAAGCATCAAGGTCTGAAACCGTGCCCTCCGAATATCCGACTTCCTTAGCTTTTTCAGCTGTCAGTGTCAGCAGTTTTCCCTTTGGGGCGCCCGCTTCCTTTGCATTAATGGCGGGATCTGCCATGGCCAGGGCGTATTTCGGATTTCGGTTGTTTTTAACCGCTGCGTCCTCCATTTCTGCATGCCACAGTGATTGGGCCTTTTTGTCTGCCGCGTTTCCTTTTCCGTCGATGATGGCTGCGGCACCCAATTTTCCGCCCGGCGCCATATAGATTTCATCTGCCTGAAGCGCTATATACGCTCCCGCAGAAAGCGCCCGTTTATTAACGTAAGCGGTAACAGGCACATCCGCGCGGCCGATGATATCCGCAATATCCAAGGCTGATTGAACGGCGCCTCCCGGTGTATTGATGTCAAGAATAATGTGTGACGCGCCGGACTCCTTCGCTTCTTTGAAAGAACGCGATAAAAACGAGGCGAGCCCCTGTTCGACATTTTTCTCAACCGGGATGACATAAACCGATGGGTGATCAGCTTTCGCGTTCAATTGAACCCCTAATAAAGATAATACAAATAAGCCCAATAGAGCAACAGCAATTCCGGTTTTTTTTCGGAACAAGGCAAATATACCCTCCTTCCCGTTTCGTTCTTCTTTATATACGTAACAAATGTACTTTAGTTTCATTTTTTTATGTATAAAAAAAGACATCTCTCAAGGAAAGATGTCTTTTTTCTTGTCAATTAAGATAATTGACTGCTGACGAGTCTGTTAATTACGCTGCCGTCAGCTTTACCTTTTACTTTAGGCATAATAGCACTCATCACTTTGCCCATGTCCGCTTTAGAGCTCGCACCGACTTCAGCGATGGTTTCATTTACGATTGTCTGCAGCTCTTCTTCAGAAAGCTGCTTCGGTAAATAAACTTCTAAAATGTCCAGCTCTTTTTGAACTTTATCTACTAAATCTAAACGATTAGCGTTTGAAAATTCATGGAGGGAGTCTTTACGTTGCTTAAGTTCACGAGATAGGACAGTAAGTTCCTCATCCTCGGTCAAACTGTCTTTCTTAAGCTTAATTGCTTCGTTTTGAAGTGAAGCTTTCACCATTCGAACGACAGTCAGTTTGTCTTTCTCACGGCTTTTCATATACAGCTTCATATCTTGGTTAAGTCGCTCAAGAAGACTCATAAATCCACCCTCTTTTAGAATTTGCGTTTTCTAGCAGCTTCTGACTTTTTCTTGCGCTTTACGCTAGGTTTTTCATAAAATTCGCGCTTTCTTGCTTCTTGCAAAGTACCTGTCTTTGATACACTGCGTTTGAAGCGACGAAGAGCATCTTCAAGCGATTCGTTTTTTCTAACGACCGTTTTTGACATTCTCTTTCCCTCCCTCCGAATACACCAATCGACTACCTTTAAAAAGATACATATATAAACATGTACTTTGACATTATAATATAAGCCTTCAGTCAGGTCAACTAAGCGAGCTCACTTTTCCGTCATGAATAAGGCTGCTTGTCTATATAATGATGGAAAGGGGTGTTTCATTTGATGATACTGATTCTCTTTACCGCACTTATCCTGATTTTTTTACTCGGAATGAGCCTGCTCAGGCAGGGGCTGATCGCATTAACGTATTCAAAAATTGAGAAGAGCCTGCTCTTATTTACCGACCACCCTTTGAAAGCTTTTCTCATAAGCATCGTATTCACTGGTTTTCTTCAGAGCAGCTCAGCCTTCATGGTCATTGTCATCGGCTTTGTCAGCGCAGGCGCTTTATCTTTTAAACGGACCATTCCGATGATTCTAGGCACGAATGTCGGCTCCACGTTTACGACGGAGTTTTTAGCCATAAAGATGGATGTGCTCATTTGGGTGCTTTTTATCGGAGGCCTTGTGTTTATTCTCATCCGTAAATATCCGTTCAGGCAGATCGGCATAAGCTTCCTCGGTCTCGGCATCATCTTTTTTTGCATCACATGCTTCAGCCGGCTCGCCGTTCCGTTGACAGAAATGAAGGCGGGGGCGGAGGTTTTGCGACATGTGAATGATTCGAGCTGGTCCGCTCTTTTTATCGGTATGATATTGACGGCAATCATTCATTCAAGCTCCGTCTGCATCGGCATTTTGATGAGTTTTATGAACGAAGGGGTGATCGGCATTGAACAAGCGGTCAGCGTCGTTCTGGGATCTAATATCGGGACATGCGTCACGGCCGTTATGGCTGCTGTTTCAGGCGGTTATGCCGCCAGACAGACCGCCGGTGCTCACGTTGTGTTTAATATTCTCGGCGTGCTGCTCGTATTTCCCTTCCTGTCCGCATCAGCAGGTTTTACGGAGCGCCTGTCTGATGATCCCGCGCAGATGATTGCGCATTTCAGCCTGTTATTTAACGTTGTCACCGCCTTATTGTTTCTGCCGTTCACACATTTGTTTTGCCGGCTGATTGACAGACTGATTCCTCCGAAACCGTAAAAAAACCGATGCGGGAAGGCACCGGTTTTTTTACATATGTTATGAAGACATGCGCATGTTTCGGGTCATTTCATCCTCAACGACACGGACGAATTGTCCTTCGTTATACGGATAGCCCGCTTTTTGAATTTTGACTTTGACAAGTTTGCCGATTACATCCTCCGTGCCTTTGAAGACGACTTTCATGTAATTGTCCGTATAGCCGACAAACATGCCGTCTTCATCAGACTCTTTAAACGTCTCTTCAGGAATGATTTCCAGAACCTCTCCTTCATAATCGGAGGCGTATTCTTTGGCAAGCTGGTCTGACAGCGCGATCAGCTTATGCACCCGTTCGTTTTTCACGTTCTCGTCAACTTGGTCTTCCATTCTGGCCGCAGGTGTTCCGGTGCGTTTGCTGTAAGGGAATACGTGAAGCTCTGAAAACTTATGTTCTTTAATGAATCGGTATGTTTCCATAAATTCTTCTTCCGTTTCACCCGGGAAACCGACGATGACATCAGATGTGACGGCCAGACCCGGCAGCGCTTCTTTCAGCTTATTTAAACGGTCCGCGAAAAACTCCATCGTATATTTGCGTCTCATCCGTTTCAGAACGGTGTTTGATCCTGACTGTATCGGGATATGAAGGTGACGGACGATTTTATCAGACGCATCCAGCACTTCAATTACTTCATCAGTGATTTGGCTTGCTTCAATAGATGAAATTCTGATCCGCTTCAGTCCTTCTACACGTGTATCAAGCTCGCGGAGAAGCTTGGCGAAATTATAATCTTTCATATCTTCGCCGTAGCCGCCCGTATGAATCCCCGTCAGGACGATTTCTTTATAGCCGGCATCCACCAGCTGCTGCGCCTGTTTAATGACTTCTTCCGGATCGCGGGAACGAAGCAGGCCGCGCGCCCAAGGGATAATGCAGAACGTACAGAAGTTGTTGCAGCCCTCTTGGATTTTTAACGACGCTCTTGTGCGGTCAGTAAAAGCGGGAACATCCAGCTCTTCAAACACGCGTGCTTTCATAATATTGCCGACGCCGTTGATCGGCTGGCGCTCTTCCCTGTACTGCTCAATGTAACCAAGCATTTTTTCACGATCCTGCGTGCCGACGACGATGTCAACACCCGGGATGGCCATAATTTCTGCCGGAGAGGTTTGCGCATAGCACCCTGTTACGCAGATGACGCCGTCAGGATTTTGGCGGATCGCCCGTCTGATGACTTGACGGCTTTTTTTATCTCCCGTGTTTGTTACCGTACATGTATTAATGACATATACATCTGCTGTCTGTTCGAATTCTTTTCGTTCATAACCCGCATCTTTAAACAGCTGCCAGATTGCTTCTGTTTCATAATGGTTGACCTTGCAGCCAAGGGTATGAAAAGCAACAGTTGCCATTACTGATCACCTCTTAATAACTCTGTATGATAGGAAACTGCGCTTAACGCGTAAAGAGGCGCAGTTTCAGTCCGTAAAATTCTCGGTCCGAGGCCGCATAAGACGGCGCCTTTTTCTGAAAGCTGATGAACTTCAGACTCAGTCAGACCGCCTTCAGGGCCGAATACGATTAAAAGAGACGAACCTTGCGGAAGGCTTTTGAGCTCCGCGGCGAAAGCGCCCGTTTCTCCCTGCTTTGATGACTCCTCGTATGCAACGACACATTTATCGACATTCTCCGCCAATTCAAGCAGCTGCCGGAACGTATGAACGGTTTTCACTTCGGGAATTTCATTGCGGTACGATTGCTCCGCCGCTTCCTTCGCGATTTTCGCCCATCTCTCCCGCTTTTTCTTTGCCTTTTTGTCGTCTAGCTTAACGACGGATCTGGCGCCTTGAAAAGGGATGAACATACTTGCCCCCAGCTCGGTCCCTTTTTGGATAATCCATTCAAGCTTATCACCTTTCGGAAGGCCGCTTGCGATCCTGATCTTCAAAGGCAGTTCACGGTTTTCACCCGTCCACTCAGCAATGCTGCATGATATATGATCTTTAGAAACCTCTTTAAGCAGGCATAACGCTTCATGGCCGTCTTTCGAACAGCAGATAATCCGGTCTCCCGCACTCATTCTCATGACGTTCGCTATATGGTGGACGTCTTCCCCTGTGATTTGAAAATCAGGAGTTTCGTCCATCTCCTGCTTCGTGAGCTCGATAAAATATCGTTGCATACGCTGTGACACCTACTAACTGTTATTTTTTCGCGATGATGCTGACCCAATCTTCCATAGACAGAATTTCTATGATAGTAAAGCCGGCTTTTTCCAACGCTTCTTTTACTTCCTGTTTTTTCTGACCGATAATGCCTGAAGTGATAAAATGGCCTCCGTCTTTGAGCAGGTCGTACGCCTGTGATGTAAAGCGGAGAATCACTTCTGCCAAAATATTTGCGACAATGACATCATGTTCGCCCGTGATGCCGTCTAACAAATTGTTCTGCTTCACTTCGGCCGTATCACTCACTTTGTTCAATTTCACATTCAGACGCGCGCTTTCAACAGCGACCGGATCAAGGTCATACGCATGAACCGATTCGGCCTCAAGCATGGCGGCCGCGATGCTTAAAATTCCTGAACCGGTGCCGACATCAATGATACGGTCGCCTTTTTGAACGATACGCTCAAGCGCCTGAATGCACAAAACTGTTGTCGGATGCGTTCCCGTACCGAATGCCATACCCGGATCCATTTCGATAATCAGTTCATCTGTATGAACAGGTGTGTACGTTTCCCATGTGGGAACGATCGTGAACTTTTCAGAAATTTTCACAGGATGATAATACTTTTTCCAAGCTGTCGCCCATTCTTCTTCATTAACTTCAGAAATGGTGATTTTATTTCTGCCCAAATCAATGTCGTACAAAAGCAGATTATTAATCGTCTCTTTAATGCCGTCCACCGTTTCGCCGAGGAAACTGTTGATCGGCAGATACGCTTTGACAATGACACCCTCTTCGGGGTAATCATTGGGGTCGAGCTGGTAGATTTCCCCGTAAACATTCTCACGCTCTTTCATTAAATCAAGCGGATCTTCGATGACAACCCCGCTCGCACCAGCTTCATGCAAAATATTTGAGATGGGTTCGACCGCTTCATGTGTTGTGTGAATGCTGATTTCGGACCATTTCAAAACTACCAACTCCTATCCAATCATTACTCGCCTTTAAATGCGCGTTTTACTTTGTCAAAGAAACTCATTTCTTGTTCATCCGGCAGGTTTCCGCTGACTTCAGCGAACTCGCGGATGATGTCTTTTTGTTTGTCTGTCAGATTCGTCGGTGTGACGACGCGGACGACAATGTGCTGGTCGCCTTGTCCGTAGCCCCGGACGTTCTGAACACCTTTGCCTCTTAATCTGAATTTCGTGCCGGTTTGTGTGCCGGCAGGTATTTTCAATTTCACTTTTCCGTGAAGCGTCGGCACTTCCACTTCGTCTCCGAGTGCCGCTTGAGCAAACGTTAACGGCATTTCGCAATAAATATCGTCTCCGTCGCGCTCAAAGAACTCGTGGGCGCGCACATGGAATACGACAAACAGATCTCCCGCAGGCCCTCCGTTTACGCCCGGTTCACCTTGGCCCGGAACGCGCAGCTGCTGTCCGTCATCCACACCGGCAGGAATCGTGACATTGATTTTTTTCCGTTTTTTCACTTTGCCCGTACCGCCGCAGTCAGAACACTTGTTTTTGATGATTTTCCCTGTTCCTTCACAGTGGTGGCAGACTCTTCGGTTAACCACTTTGCCAAACGGCGTGTTCTGTTCGACGTTCAGCTGGCCTGAACCTCCGCAGTGCGAGCACGTATCCGGCTTTGTTCCCGGCTTCGCGCCAGACCCTTTACATGTTTCGCAATTCTCTTCGCGCGGTATTTCAATGATCGTTTCTTTTCCGAAAGCCGCGTCTTCAAATGACAGGGTCATTGTATACTGCAGATCCGCGCCTTGCCGCGGCGCATTCGGGTCACGGCGTCTCGTGCCGCCTCCGAAGATGCTTGAGAAGATGTCATCGAAACCGAAGCCGCCGAAGTCTCCGCCGCCTCCGAAACCGCCGCCGAATCCCTGGTTAGGGTCTGTATGGCCGAATTGGTCATATTGAGCGCGTTTTTGGTCGTCTGAGAGCGCTTCGTACGCTTCTTTTACCTCTTTGAATTTTTCATCTGCTCCGGATTCTTTATTGATATCAGGATGATATTTTTTTGAAAGCTTCCGATAGGCTTTTTTGATTTCATCCTTTGAAGCGCTCTTACTTACCCCAAGCACTTCATAGTAATCACGCTTACTCATCTCGCTTCACTCTCCCGAATTTCTCACATAAATTAGATTGTATCATTTTGAATTATGTTTTTTCAATTCCTTTTATCCCGGGCAAGAAAAAAAGTCAAAGCCAAGAGATGCCTGACTTTGACTTTCTGTCTGTTGAATCAGAATATGCTGTGTGTTCTTCCGCCTATAGCCTATGCGGGAAAGAACTTATTTTTTCGTTTCGTCGTCTTTTACTTCTTCGTATTCCGCATCGACAACGTTGTCGTCCGCTTTTTTGCCTTCAGCGTTTGCTCCGCCTTCAGCCTGCTGCGCTTTCGCCGCTTCTTCGTAAAGCTTCATAGAAAGCTCTTGAACGATTGTTTGAAGTTCATCTTTTTTCGCTTTGATGTCTTCAATTTCGTTTTTCTCGATAGCGGCTTTCAGCGCGTCTTTCGCGTCGTTTGCTTTTTTCACTTGCTCTTCGTCCACTTTGCCTTCCAGATCTTTTAATGTTTTTTCCGTTTGGAACACAAGCTGGTCAGCTTCGTTGCGGACTTCGATTTCTTCTTTTCTCTTCGCATCAGCGTCAGCGTTTTCTTCCGCTTCTTTTACCATGCGTTCGATCTCATCATCAGAAAGACCTGAAGAAGATTTGATTGTAATGTTTTGTTCTTTTCCTGTGCCTAAATCTTTCGCTCTTACGTTTACGATACCGTTTTTGTCAATATCGAAAGAAACTTCGATTTGCGGTACGCCGCGCGGTGCAGGCGGGATATCAGTAAGCTGGAAGCGGCCGAGCGTTTTGTTGTCGGCAGACATCGGGCGCTCACCTTGAAGCACGTGAATGTCAACAGCCGTTTGGTTGTCAGCTGCAGTTGAGAATACTTGAGACTTGCTCGTCGGAATTGTCGTGTTGCGGTCGATCAGTTTTGTGAACACGCCGCCCATTGTTTCAATACCGAGAGAAAGCGGTGTAACGTCAAGAAGAACAACGTCTTTTACGTCTCCCGTGATGACGCCGCCTTGAATCGCTGCACCCAACGCTACAACTTCATCAGGGTTTACGCCTTTATGCGCTTCTTTACCCGTTTCTTTTTTGATTGCTTCCTGTACGGCAGGAATACGTGTTGATCCGCCGACAAGGATAACTTTGTCGATTTCGCTCGCAGAAAGATCCGCATCTTGAAGAGCCTGACGGACAGGAGCCATTGTGCGCTCAACAAGGTGAGCGGAAAGCTCTTCGAATTTAGCGCGGGTCAGTGTCAGCTCAAGATGAAGAGGACCTGCTTCTCCCGCCGTGATAAACGGTAAAGAAATTTGTGTGGATGATACGCCGGAAAGATCTTTTTTCGCTTTCTCAGCCGCATCTTTCAAACGCTGAAGCGCCATTTTGTCTTTTGAAAGATCAATGCCGTTTTCTTTTTTGAATTCTGCTACGAGATGATCGATGATGACTTGGTCGAAGTCGTCCCCGCCAAGACGGTTGTCACCGGCAGTTGAACGGACTTCAAACACGCCGTCGCCAAGTTCAAGAACAGATACGTCAAACGTACCGCCGCCAAGGTCGTAAACAAGAATTGTTTGGTCTTCATCCGTTTTATCAAGTCCGTATGCAAGCGCTGCTGCAGTCGGCTCGTTGATAATACGCTCTACTTCAAGACCGGCGATTTTACCGGCATCTTTTGTCGCTTGGCGCTCAGCATCGTTGAAGTATGCAGGAACCGTGATAACGGCTTTTGAAACTGTTTCGCCGAGGTAGCTTTCAGCATATGCTTTCAGATGCTGAAGGATAATAGCTGACACTTCTTGAGGCGTGTAGTCTTTTCCTTCGATTTCCACTTTATAGTCAGTACCCATATGGCGTTTAACAGACATGATTGTGTTAGGATTTGTGATTGATTGGCGTTTCGCCACTTCCCCTACTTGGCGCTCGCCGTTTTTAAATGCAACGACTGACGGAGTCGTACGGTTTCCTTCAGCGTTGGCGATGACTGTAGGCTCTCCGCCTTCAAGCACTGCCACGCATGAGTTTGTCGTACCCAAGTCAATTCCGATTACTTTACTCACTTTGAATTACCTCCTGCTATGTAGTTATTGATTCACTTTTACCATTGAAGGACGGATGACGCGATCCTTCAGTTTGTAGCCTTTTTGCAGTTCTTCGATAACAATATTGCTGCCGAAGTTTTCATCTTCCACCTGCATGACGGCTTGGTGAAGGTTCGGATCAAATTCCTGACCGACAGCTTCGATGGCTTCAACGCCTTCTTTTTCAAGTGCGTCCATCAGCTGGCGGCGGACCATTTCCATACCTTGCAGCAAGCTTTTTGTCTGCTCGCTTTCAGCTTCTACCTGTAACGCCCGTTCAAAGTTGTCGAGAGCCGGAAGGATTTCCGTTACGACGTTTTGAGAACGGTATTTCTGAGCAGCTTCCATTTCAAGGCGGCTGCGTCGTTTATAGTTTTCAAAGTCTGCTTGAACACGCAAAAGCTTGTTTTCTTTTTCATCAAGCAAACCCTGCAATTCATCAATTTGGTGCTGAAGGGCTTTTTCCTGACCTGCCGTTTCTTCATGCTGCTCTTGTGAAGCGGCTTGTTCTGCCTGTTCTGTCACTTCTTCTTGTTCTGCTGCTTCAACCTGTTCTGCGGTTTGTTTTTCTTCTGACATTGTGTTCACCTCCCTCAAATGCTGTAAAAAGATGACTGAAAATGATTGCCAAAATTCCCTTATTCATCATACAAACTTGTGAATGCTTTTGACAAGTCCGAAGTCACGTGCTGCAGCAGGCTGACGACTCTTGAATAATTCATGCGCGTCGGCCCGATAATCGCGATTGATCCAATCTGTTTCGTATCAACTGTATAGGTGGCCGTGATTAAACTGCAGTTTTCCATTTCTTCGTAGTCGTTTTCTTTCCCGATTTTGATTGAAATCCCGGCTTTTGATGACTGAAACAGCTTCAGAACATCCTGCTCTTTTTCAATTAAAGATAAGAGCGAGCGGACCCTTTCAATATCATGGAATTCCGGCTGATTCAGCATGTTGATCTTTCCGCCGAAAAACAATTTCTCAACGTGGGCCGCCGGATGGAATGTGGAGCGGAGCGATTCAAGTATGCTGTCATAGTTGGCGATATGCTGCCTTAAATATGTGACAACCTCTTTGAAAATGCGCTCATTCAGTTCGTCCATCGGCACGCCCGCTAATCGATCGTTTAATATATTGACCAGTTTTTCAATATCGGCCAAATCCACTTTAGCCGGGAAATTGATGGTGCGGTTTTCGACATGCCCCGTGTTCGTGACGAGGATGGCGACCGCCTTATCCGGCTGGATCGGAACGATTTGAATCTGTTTAAGATAGTTCTCGCTCAGCGTCGGCCCGAGGACAATCGATGTGTAGTTTGTCAGGTCGGACAGGATTTGCGCTGATTTTTGGACTGTTTTTTCCAGCTCGAAGATTTTTTCTTTAAATATCGAGTGAATTAAATCCAGATCGGTTTTTGTCAGCTTGACGGGTGACAGCAAATGATCGACATAATACCTGTACCCTTTTTCCGACGGAATCCGTCCTGAGGATGAATGGGTTTTTTCAATAAAGCCCAATTCCTCCAAGTCAGCCATCTCGTTTCTGATCGTTGCAGAGCTGAATGTAATCTCGTCTTTTTTTGAAAGAGTTCTTGATCCTACAGGCTGCGCTGATTGTATAAAATCATTAATGATCACTTGCAGGATCAACAGCTGACGATTTGTTAACATCATCATCACCCCTGTTAGCACTCAAGGTCAGCGAGTGCTAATTCTATATCAAAAGTAACAAACCAAAAGAAAAATGTCAATTATAACTCACCCAAAAAAGCGCCAAAAACCTCATTTCCTAATAATTTGCCCTCATGCGTTAATGCAACCGATTCTTCCGCATCACAGATCAGGCCTTTTTCGGTTAAATCTTTGAGAACATCGGGAAACAGTTCGTCGACCGAGCGTCCGAATTTATCGAGAAAAGCTTGCTTTTGTACGCCGGACATTTTTCTGAGACCGAGGAACATTTCTTCTTCAATCTGCTCCTCACGTGTCACCTCGTGCGTGTCACGGTAAGGCAGCCCCTTTTCTTCAATGAGCTGCATGTAATGTTTCACAGGCCCGGCGTTGACGGTGCGCGTGCCGCTGATATATCCGTGAGCGCCTGCGCCAAAACCGAAATACTCTTCATTGCTCCAATACGTCAGATTATGCTGCGACTCGTATCCGGGCTTTGCAAAGTTACTGATCTCGTATTGACAGATGCCCGCTTCACTCATCTGCCTCATGACCGTTTCATACATCTCGGCCTCTTGTTCTTGCGCCGGGAGATGCAGGCGGCCTTTTTGCATTAAATTATAAAACACCGTTTTCGGCTCTACGATCAGCGAGTAAACGGAATAGTGCTCCGCATCAAGAGACAAAGCCGTTTTGACGGAATTGTCAAGATCGGCCAGCGTCTGACCCGGCAGGCCGAACATCAAATCGAGACTGATGTTGTCGAAGCCGAGAGCCCTCGCACGTTCAAAGGAAGTGAATACGTCCTTTTGTTTATGCACTCTGCCGATTTTTTGTAAAAGCTCATCTTCAAAGGTTTGAACACCGAAGCTCAGCCGGTTGACACCGGCATTTTTCATGATTTTTAATTTTTCCGGGGACAAATCATCCGGATTCGCTTCCGCGGCAAATTCTATGAGTCCGTCAGAAGGCTTCAGCACGCGGTGAATGGAATCCATCAATTTTTCCAGCTGGACGGGTGAGAGCGATGTCGGCGTGCCTCCCCCGATAAAGATCGTACGGAGATCAGGGCGTCCCGTCCGTTCTATTGTATTTATCATTTCCTTTTCGAGTGAGTTTAAGTACTCATCGACAGGCTGGCTCTGAATAAAATATTTATTGAAATCGCAATAGTGGCAGATATGCTCACAAAACGGAATATGAATATAAGCTGATTTCATTTTGAAACACCTTCTTCTTTACAGAAAGAAGCCGCAGCGCGGGACTGCGGCGGCTTCCGTTATTTTTTCGGGCTGTCATCCATTTTAAGAACGGCCATAAACGCTTCCTGCGGCACTTCTACTGAGCCGACCTGCTTCATCCGGCGTTTTCCTTCTTTTTGTTTTTCAAGAAGCTTCCGTTTCCGCGAGATGTCTCCTCCGTAACATTTAGCCAATACGTTTTTACGCATCGCTTTAATGGTAGAGCGGGCCACGATTTTCTGGCCGATCGCCGCTTGAATCGGTACTTCAAAGTGCTGGCGCGGAATAAGCTCTTTCAGTTTTTCCACAATTACTTTTCCGCGTTCGTACGCGTAATCGCGATGCACGATAAATGACAGCGCATCGATTTTTTCTCCGTTCAGCATAATGTCCATCTTGACAAGTTTAGACGGTTTGTAGCCGATCAGTTCGTAATCAAAGGACGCGTAGCCTTTTGTGCTTGATTTCAGCTGATCAAAAAATTCATATACGATTTCCGCAAGAGGCATCTCATATACAATGCTGACCCGGTTGGCGTCTAAATACTGCATATCGATAAAGTTGCCCCGTTTCCCCTGACAAAGCTCCATAACCGCTCCGACGTAATCGTTCGGAACCATCATCGTCGCTTTGACATAAGGTTCTTCCACCCGCTCTATTTTTTGTGGGTCAGGCATGTTGGACGGGTTGTCGACAACAACCTTTTCGCCGTCTGTCATATACACATCGTAGATAACACTCGGTGCTGTTGTGATCAGGTCGATTTTAAACTCACGCTCAATCCGCTCCTGGATGATTTCCATGTGAAGCATACCTAAAAATCCGCAGCGGAAACCGAATCCGAGCGCTTGGGATGTCTCTGCTTCATATTGAAGCGATGAGTCATTCAACTCAAGTTTTTCCAGAGCCTCGCGCAAATCATTATATTTGGCTGTGTCAATCGGATAAAGTCCGCAGTATACCATCGGATTGAGTTTGCGGTAGCCCGGAAGCGCTTCTGCCGCAGGTTTAACCGCGCTCGTAATCGTATCACCGACACGGGTGTCGCCGACGTTTTTGATTGCGGCTGTCAAATAGCCTACGTCACCGACTGTCAATTCGTCAGCCGGCTGCGCTTTCGGCGTGAAGACGCCGACTTCGATGACTTCAAATTCTTTTCCAGTTGCCATCATTTTAATTTTCTGGCCCGGTTTGACCGTTCCTTCTACGACTCTGATATACGCGACGACCCCGCGGTACGCGTCATAAAGCGAGTCAAAGATGAGCGCTTTAAGCGGAGCTTCCGGATCTCCCGCGGGAGCCGGCACTTTTTCTACGATCTGTTCTAAAATGTCTTCGATGCCGATGCCCGCTTTCGCTGAAGCGAGGACGGCGTCTGAAGCGTCAAGGCCGATAACGTCCTCAACCTCTTGACGCACACGTTCTGGCTCTGCGCTCGGAAGATCGATTTTATTAATGACAGGAAGAATCTCAAGATCATTATCAAGCGCCAGATAGACGTTCGCCAATGTCTGCGCTTCTATTCCCTGAGCCGCATCAACAACGAGAATCGCGCCTTCACAGGCAGCCAGGCTTCGCGAAACTTCATATGTAAAGTCGACGTGTCCGGGCGTGTCGATGAGATGGAATATATATTCTTCTCCGTCTTTTGCTTTATATTTCAGCTGAACGGAATTTAATTTGATGGTAATTCCCCGTTCGCGTTCAAGGTCCATTGAATCAAGCAATTGTTCTTTCATTTCCCGCTGGGTGATCGCCGATGTTTTTTCTAAAATCCGATCCGCCAAGGTCGATTTGCCGTGGTCTATGTGGGCGATGATGGAGAAATTCCGGATTCTTGACTGCCTCTCTAAACGCTTTTCTTTATCTGTCACAATCTATCACTCCTACTATTAAACGCAAAATACACTAGCTTAGATTATATCAATAGGATTGTAAACATTCAATTAAAACAAGAAAGAGAAAAGCTTCCTTTAAGGAATCATCCGCTTTTCTCTTCGTCAATGCTAACGGTTCAGTTTCGAAACCCACTCATACATCGCCTGCGCCGAGTCCGTCACGGTATTTGAAAGGGTTTCCCCGGCTTTTGAAAACAAGTTGAAGGTTTCCGCCTGTTCCAGCTGTTTTTGTTTTTCTTCCAGATCTTTCGCCGTAACGGTTTGCCCCAAAATGGAAGCTTCTTTTTCCTGCCCTTCTCCGCCGCCGAGCGTAAATGCTCCTTTTAAAGAAGGGTCTTTGTATCCTTTCATATCAAGCATTCCGCTGTTTGCCTGCTGCATGCCGAACAATACGCCGAAAAACATGACAATGGCGATCAGCAGGCATTTGCCGGTAAAACGGATCATTCGAATCACCTGATTTCTATTGTTTTTTCTTCTCTCCTGATTGCGAGCTGACCTTTTCTGCATCCCAGTACAGTTCGCTGAACACATCGGCCACGGCATCTGATGCGCGCCTCAGTTCTTCAAGATTGTTATCCACGCCCCCGAATTCCAGCAGAAGCGACCGGTCGTTTAAATCCTGGTTGTACACTCCATTATCTCCCGGAGAGCCTTTTGATAAAACACCGACGCTTAAGCCGGGGTATTTTTTCTCCATCAGCTTATGAAGTTCACTTGCGAGTTTATAGTTTTCTTCAAAATTAGCGCTTTTTTTGCCGACGACGATGGCGACTCTGGCATAGCTTTTTCCTTTGATGTCGGCTGTCGTATTTTTCTTGCGGCGGGAATCCCGGTGAATGTCTATGGTATATTGCAGGTTTTTATTTTTGGCGAGCGCGCTTTTTACGACCGGCCTTGATTCGTCGTAGCTTCGCGCATAATTTAAGCCGTCTTTGTTCAGGCGGGCCTGAATGTCGGTTTTATCTACGGTCGCTCCTACACCTTGCGCTTCAAGCGCTTTTCCGAACATATCTCCGACAAGCGTGACATTGGCCTTCGAATGGCGGGCGTTATCCGGATTTGTTTCCCCCTTTAACAGAGGAAGATAGGATTCGGTATTATGAGTGTGGTAAATAAAAACGACTTTTTTGCTGCCTGTTGAATGTTTCGGCGGCGCCGTTTCTTCTTTTTTCGTTTTGTTTTCGATTTCTGCCAGGTTCACTTCTTTTTCTTTTTCCATCACCTTTGACGGCGGCGGAGATTCAGCCGGCATATTCGTATAATCCGTCCCCTGCCCCGCCAGAAGGATCTCCGTATCGTATTGGGCAAATCCCGGCAGCTCACGTCCCAAGAAACTCCGCGGGTCTTCCATATTAATGCTTGTCGCCAGTTTCAAGGAAAGCCGGGACAGCTGAAAAGAGTCTTTTTCAGGAAGCTCTGAGGCGAAATAATGATTTTCCATGCCGAGCAGGTGTGCAAACGCGTCACCCGGAAGTTCTCCGGCAATTCCGTGGAGAGAATCCGAAGAAAGCCTCAGTTCAGGGCGAAGCGATGTGAGCACACCCGATAATACGAAAATAACGATAAGGCTTGTCATAAACAAAAACATGCCCTTGAGCGCATTTCCACCGTTTACTGCAACGACAATTTGACGGTTTCTGCGTTTTTTTCTCATGATTTGAATCCCTCCAGCGCTTGTCTAGTAATTACTCTATGAACAAGCTAGAGGAGGTAGAACCATTTTAATGATTATAAGAACCTTTGTTATCTTGTGACACTTTTTCATGAAGGGCGGTGTTTAACCCGTTTGCAAGTACGTTCGCCATATCATCAATAAAGGTGTCAATCTCCTTCGGCGTGACCATCAAATTATGGCCGAGCGGAGAAAGCACTTCGTGAATCAGCTGGCGTTTTTCGTTTTCGTCCAGCGTGCCGACAATACCGAGAAAGGATTGGCGTTCTTTTTCTCCGGGAAGGTCTTCGTCTGTCAGCACCTTCTTTTTGCCGAAGTTCATTCCGGCGGGCACCAGAGATCTTGACGGGCTGTCATCTTTCATCTCTCTGCCGAAATGTTTTAATATATAATCCACCGTATCGCTTGCGATCGTAACCGCATCAACGACAGTAGGTACCCCAATTGCGATGACGGGAATGCCGAGCGTTTCCTTGCTTAATTCTTTTCTCTTATTGCCGACGCCTGATCCCGGGTGAATGCCCGTATCAGAAAATTGGATGGTCGTGTTCACCCTTTCAACGGCTCTTGCCGCAAGAGCGTCTACCGCGATCACAAAATCCGGCTTTGATTCTTTGATCACACCTTGAATAATATCGCTCGTTTCAATTCCCGTTAATCCCATCACACCGGGAGCAAGCGCGCTGACCGGCCTGTACCCTTCCTGCACATTTTCAGGCTGAAGCCTGAACAGATGCCTTGTCACAAGAAGGTTTTCGGTCACGAGAGGGCCGAGCGCATCCGGCGTCACATTCCAGTTGCCCAGACCGACGATCAAACAGCTTGCATCCTTTGGAATCTTTAATGCAGACAAATAGGCGGAAAATTCCTCGGCAAACACTTCCGTTACTTTTTCCTGCATGTCAGAGTCGTGTTCCCGAACCCCTTGAGCCTCGATCGTGACATAGCGTCCCTGCTTTTTCCCCGATAGCTCGGCGCCTTCTTTGGTAATATCGACGGTTCTGACTTTAATGCCGCCCTTGTCGCGTTCTTTTTCAATAAACCCGTTTATTTCTTTTTTCTGACCGGCTTGTCCGTCTTTTACCGCCTGTTTCGTTTCTACCGCTAAATCCGTCCGTATCAGAAATTGATTGACATCCAGTTCGTTGTTTTTCACAGGGAAGACCTCCTTCAATCATCGTGGTACATAGTGTGGCCATTTACAAAACGAATCATGCGAATTTACCCATCAACGAAAAATACTTTACATTTATATTGCAATCTAAAGTTCTGTTTGATAGAATACAATTTGTTCTATTGTGAAGAAGATTTAACCTTAAGACACTGTGCTACAGGTTGTATCTTAGGAGGTGAAACACATGCCAAACATTAAATCAGCGATTAAACGTACAAAAACAAACAACGAACGCCGCGCTCATAACGCGACAATCAAATCTGCTATGCGTACTGCAATCAAACAAGTTGAAGCTTCTGTTGCTAACAACGAAGCGGATAAAGCGAAAACTGCTCTTTCTGAAGCAGCGAAACGCATTGATAAAGCAGTGAAAACAGGTCTTGTACACAAAAATGCCGCAGCTCGATACAAATCTAGACTTGCGAAACAAGTGAACGGACTTTCTGCATAATACAAAAACGATCCCTTTAACGGGGATCGTTTTTTTCATTCAGTCCGGAGAAGCTCAAGGAGAAAGAGCTCCAGCAAGAGCTGCTTGTCCTTTTTCCCCGTTTTCATTTCATAATCCATCACTGCGAGTCTTTCTATAATACGCCGCAGCTCTTCTTCAGAAAAAAGCCTCGCCTGATCCATCGCCAGCTTTACCCGGAAGGGGTGCACCTTTAAATTGGAAGCGATTTGCTTTTGGCCGTATCCTTGTCCTGCAAAATACTTTGTCTGCATAATCAGACGGAATTGGTTGGCGATCAGCGCCATAATTTTGATCGGTTCTTCGTTTTGTTTTAAAAGATCATAAAATATTTGAAGACTTTCCGTCCGTTTTCGGTTCACGATTTTGTTGATCAGCTCAAAAATATTCTGCTCCAAACTTCTTGCGACAAGCTCACGGACATCTTCAAGTGTGATCTCATGTCTGTCACCGGTGTAGGCGGAGAGTTTTTGTATTTCCTGATATATGGAAGACAGATGGCCGTTTGCAAGCAGAACCAAATGCTCGGCAGCTTCTGTATCGATCGTTTTATTTTCGGATTTCGCCAGATTAATCGTAAAATCAGTCGTCTCCTTTGCATTCAGCTCCTTAGCTTCAATCATAAGGGCTTTTTGCTTCAGCGCTTTCGTCAGCTTTTTCCGTTCGTCCAGTTTCTCATACGGAGCCACAATCACAAAGACCGTGTAAGGTGCAGGCTCCTTCAGATAAGTCTCCAGAGCGGCTGTATTATGCTCTATTTTTTCTTTCTTTTTTTCCCCTGTTAAAAAAGACGGATTTTTTACGATGACCAGCCGCTTCTCTCCCATAAACGGAAACGTTTCCGCATCGGTTACGGCCTGGTCAAGCGGATCTTCTTCAAGATCAAAAACAGACAGGTTAAAATCCTTTGTCTCCTCATCAACGACAGCTTGTCTGATCCGGCTGACAGTCTCTTGGAGCAGATACGTTTCTTTTCCGTATAAGCAATAAACGGAGCGGACATCCCCTTTTTTCAGGGCTTTCCAAACATCAAATACCATGATCGTATGACTTCCTCTCTTTCTTGATCCCCTTCTATCCTAAATTGAGTTCGGCAAATAGTAAAGAGGAAGCTTTAAGGACAGCTTCCTCATTTATAATAAACGCCTGATTCACAAGCTCCCGGGTCTGCTTGTAAAAAGGCGATAATCACAAGAACAGAAAACGTTACCATCACTTCTAGATTTTTCAAAACAATTCCAGTATACTTAGGGAAGTCAGGAGGGATGAAATTGAATGATTTTGAAAAAAACGTTCAAAGCAAACGAAATGATGCTGTTGACTCAGCTGTCGGTTTTGTCGTGTCCTTCGGATTTTTCGCCTTTTTGTTCGTGATGGCAACAGCCATCCATCTTGTCGGCTCTTAGCCGCATTCCGGGCTGCTGTCAATCGGCAGTCTTTTTTACTTCTTGCGCCCTGGTTTCTTCTATATCATATGGAGGGAAGACAGAAAACGTTCCGGCACCTTTTTTAAATCTGTATTGAATCGTTCCGCTGACATCGGTGCGAAGCACATTGACAGAGTACGCCTTCAAACGATCCAGCACTTCTTCATGCGGATGATGGTATCGATTCTCTTTTCCTGCTGAAATCAGCGCTGCTTCCGGCTGAAGCTGTTTCAAAAAGGCTTCACTCGTAGAGCTTTTGCTGCCGTGATGACCCGCCTTCAATATATCAGCCTTCAGTTTCGAATACGTTTTCAGCACTTCCGTTTCGCCGTCCGATTCTAAATCTCCCGTCAAAAGCCAGCTCACTCCGCCTAAAACCGTCCAAAGCACCAGTGACGAATCATTTTTACTCCTTCCGTCAGACGACTCCGGAGACAGCACCTGAAACTGAAGATCACCGGCTGTAATGGTGTCGCCCCGCTTTGCTTCGGCAATGGGAATGTTGTTTTCTTTCGCCATATTTAATATGTTCTGATCTTTCGGTTCTTTTACGAATCCCACGGGGACAATTAACCGTTTGACTCTATGATTTTTGATTAACACTCCGGCTTCTCCGATGTGATCTTGATCCGCATGGGTTAAAATCAGCGCATCCAGCTTTTTCACCCCTTTTCCGTTTAAAAACGGAATCAAAACCTTCTCGCCGATTGAATACGGGTGGCGTTTTTCTTTCCATGATTCTCCGGGATAAGAAATCACTCCCCCTGTATCAACCATTACGGTCCCTTTGCGGTGCGGCGCGCTTATAAACAGTGAGTCTCCCTGCCCGATATCAAGCATATCCGCTTCTCCCCATGGACTGAAATACGGACGGCATATTAAATAAGCCAAAACCGCGCAGAAAAAAAGAGCCGATTTCCTGAGTTTTAAAAAACCTCCCTTTTCCAAAGCCGCAAAAAGCGTAAAAACGGAAACCGCAAGCAGAAGAAGGGAAACAAAGTCAGGCTTTGACACAATCATAGTAAATAAATCAACTGATGCCGCATATGTAATGAAATCATGCACAGGCTTCATCACAAGGTCGAACATATCAAACAAACATTCTCCCATCTGCCTTGAAAGTAAAAGAAGAAGGAAACCGATGACAGAAACCGGAATGACAAATAACGTATAAAATGGCACCATCACCATATTCATCGGAAAACTGACAAGTGAAATCTGCTGAAAATGGTAGAGAAGAAACGGAAGTGAGCTGAGCTCCGCAATGAATGAAGCCATCGCAAGCCCGGCAAGTCTGCTTTTCCCTGCTTTCTTTAAAATGGAGGATGACAGAATTAAAGAGGCGCTTACCGCAAAGGAAAGCTGGAAGCCCGCCTGCCAAAGGAAGTAAGGATTAAACAGCAGGAGCAGCAGATAAGACAGGGACAATGCAGCAGAGGAATGAATGCCGCGTTTAACAAGAGTTCCGGCGATATAAAATCCCAGCATGAGGGATGCGCGCAATACGGATGGGGCGGCACCGCTCAGCAACGTATACACCGGCAAAAACAGCAGCAGCAAAATTCCCGCTTTTTCTCTTGTCAGCCCGATTCTGATCAGAGCATAAAATAATCCCGCCGTAATAAGACCGACATGCATTCCGGAAATCGCCATTAAATGAACGACTCCTAAATTTTGATATGCACTCAGTATATCGTCCTCTATAGAAAATCTTTCACCTAAGGTCAGCGCTTCAACAATTCCGGCGGAAGATTCAGGCACGTGATTCCGAATGATCGAAATCAAATTTTTTCTGATGTTCAGCAGTTTAAACAGCGGCTGTTTGGATTTTTCACACTGCTGAATGGAAGTCACGGAAAATAACCAGTGAATCTGCTGAGAGTAAAGATATTCCTTATAATCAAAACCTCCGGGAACCGTCGCATGTGCAGGCTGTTCCAGAGAGCCTGTAAACGTGCAGCGCATCCCCGGTTCAAGCTGTTCAATGAGTATCTTTTCCTCAAGAGAACGGATTTTGTACGAAGCCGCCCATTTTTCCTTGTCATGTGTATGGATAACAGCTGATATTTTCGCTCCGTCAACTTTCGGAATATTAGTGATGACGGCCTGTTCAGTATAACTGCCGGCCTGATACCGCGTTACATTCGCAGCGTCACAAACCGTATAAAGAAAGAAATAAACACAAAAAGAAACGAGGCAGACGATAACCGGAGCATGCTGCTTTGTTTTTACAATAATAAAGAGAAGATACAGAAGAAAAAGGAGCAGAACCCAGAAGACATGAGCGGCGGCAATTCCCGCAGTTGCAGAAACCGCCGCCAGAGGCAGAAGAAGGTATTTATATTTCATTTATACGTAACTGGTAAACAGCTCATTGGCCTGTTCATGAATTTTTTTCAGTTCATCTGCCTTAACCCCCGCATCAGATAATTGCTGAATCAGACCTGCTACAAAAGACAATTTTTCACGGTTTTTCAGATCGATGATCATCTCATCAAGTTCGACCTGCTCCACCTTGACTCCGGCTTGGCTGAACAGCTCTTTTGCATAAGGCTGCGTTTTGTAATCTTCGGCATAATAAACCGTTTTGATGCCTGCCTGGATAATTGATTTGCAGCATTGAATACAAGGATAATGCGTCACATAAATTTCGGCGCCCTCCGTCGGAACACCAAACTTAGAACATTGCAGAATCGCATTCATCTCTGCATGTATGGTCCGCTGGCAATGATTATCTATTAAAAGACATCCTTCATCAGCGCAATGGACGCCGCCGGCGATTGAGCCGTTGTATCCGCCGGCAATCATCCGCTTATCTCTGACTACGGTTGCCCCGACTGACAGTCTCGGACATGTGCTTCTCAGCGCCAGCAAATGGCTTTGCGCCATAAAATATTGATTCCATGAGATTCGTTCCACAAGTGTTCCCTCCAAAAAGTCTTGTTGCTTTTCTAAGTTTACATAGATTTAAGCAGAACCGTCAATTCACTTTACCGTAATGGAAGTTTTTATCCGCTCAAATGACTTTTCTCCAAAGCCTGATACATTCATCAAATCTTCAGCAGTCTGAAACCGTCCTTTTTCTTCTCGGTAGGCGATAATCGCTTCCGCTTTTTTCTGCCCCACCCCGGAAATCGCCTGAAGTTCGTCCAGAGATGCCGTATTGATATTGACAGCTGCATTCTCCTTTTCACCCGCTGCTGTTTTCGGGCGATTCTCCTCTTCGCCTTCACTCGGAATATAAACAATCGTCCCGTCCTGCAGCTGCTCTGCTAAATTAACTTTCAATTCATCCGCCTTTTTCTTCAGGCCGCCGGCTTTTTCAATGGCTTGCGTCACTCTGTCTCCCGCTTTCATTTCATACACGCCGGGATTTCGGACCGCGCCTTTCACATCAATCATAATCTTGTCGTCTGCGGTGTCTTTTTTGTCCGCGACGGATGCTGAGGCTGTTTGGCCGAGCACGGACTGCTGTTTGACCGGCTCTTCCTTTTCAGAACGAAACAGCCAAATGCAGATAAAAACCGCCCCTGCTACAAGACAAGCGCCCAGAATTTTCAGGTTCCGCCGCAGCCGCTCCGTCATCATCGCTTTCGTCATATTGCATTGCCTCCCCGCATAAGGTTTAGAGGATTAAGGGAAAAAGGAGGGGAATTCATTGAAAATAGGCTTTATCGGCACCGGAAACATGGGAACGATCCTGATTGAATCGTTTATCGAATCAAACGCTGCCGATCCCTCACATATCACCATCACAAACAGAACAATCGAAAAAGCATTAAAACTAAAAGAACGTTTCAGCGGCATCTATGTCACCGAGGATCAGGAAAAGCTCGTACAGGAAAATGAAATAATATTCATTTGTGTAAAACCGCTGGATATATATCCTTTGCTGAAGAAACTCACACCGCATTTACGGAAAGATCACATTTTAATCTCCATTACCAGTCCCGTTCAGACGGATCAGATTGAACATACGGTTCCGTGTCAGACGGCCCGCGTCATTCCGAGCATTACGAACCGCGCCTTGGCCGGCGTCTCGCTTGTTACGTTCGGCAAAAGCTGCAGCGAGTCTGCAAAAGCGGATATTCAAACGCTGTTCACTCATATTTCAAAACCTGTGGAAATCAGCAGCGGCATTACAAGAGCGGCGTCAGACATTGTCAGCTGCGGGCCCGCTTTTATGAGTTATCTCGTTCAGCGCTTTATTGACGCGGCAGTGGAAGAAACGGACATCACCAAAGAAGAAGCCGTGATTATGTCGACGGAAATGCTTGTCGGTCTCGGAAAGCTTCTGGAAACAGGGCATTACACGCTTCCCGCCTTGCAGGAAAAAGTATGCGTAAAAGGCGGCGTCACCGGGGAAGGACTGAAGGCTCTCGAAAGCGGTGTTCAGGATATGTTCAACCGTGTCTTTCAGCGTACACATGACAAATACGATGAAGATATATCGTTAGTGAAGAAGCAATTTCACGTGTAACTGAGTATGCCATAAAGTGCTTTATCTCGCCAATCGCAAAAAATGCATTTTAAAAACCATCGTTCCGTTTAAACGATGGTTTTTGGTTTGCCTGCCGTGAAGAAAAGACGTTCAGACTCTGTTGAAGGAGGCCGGTCTGTAAAATCAGCCGTCACCTTCTTCAGTTCAAATCCGGTCTCTGCAAGCATTTGTTCATATTCTTCAATGTAAAATGTTTTTTGCTCATGCGTCTCGTCATAGCGGTCATAAGATTGTCCGTTCCATACGAAAAAGGACATATCATGGATGACAGAAAGCCCTTCATCGCCGGCAAAGCTTTGCCAGATATAGCTGATCTGCTCATCCTGATCCGCATGGGTGCTGTCCGGAAAAAGCTCCGTCATTTTATATGGGGAATGGACGTCAAACAGAAGCAGGCCGTCCTCCTTCAAAACTTGAAAAACACTTTTGAAGGTGCTTAAGACATCATTTTTCGTTTTTAAGTAATTTAGGGAATCACAGCAGATGACTACAGCATCAAACTGTTCTTCAAAACCGGAAAGCTCTCTCATATCCTGCTGGAGAAAAAGAATCGGCTTTCCCGTTTTTTTCTGCTGGGCACAGCTCAGCATATCTTCACTCAAATCAATCCCCGTGACTTCGCAGCCTTTTTCAGCAAGCCTGATGGATATTTCTCCGGTTCCGCAGGCAAGATCAAGCACCCTTCCCTTTTCCGGAAGAGACGCTTCGATCCAGCCCGCCCATTCATCATACGGCGCATGTGACATTAACTCGTCATATACACCGGCGAAGCCTTGGTAAATCATGAGTTCAAGCCGAGCTCAAGCTCTGCGAGCGGCGCGTCGCCCCATAGCTTTTCAAGATTGTAGTAGCTTCTTTCATCTTTATGGAAAACGTGGACAATGACATCGCCGAGATCAACTAAAATCCAGCGGGCCTCATCAAACCCTTCCATCTTTTTGACATCAATGCCGTTTTCTTCTGCCTGATCTTTAATTTCACGCGCAATTGCCTGAACCTGCTTATCAGAATTCCCGTGGCAGATTAAAAAGTAATCCGCTATAAGTGAGATTCCTTCCATGTCCAGCGCTAAAATATCTTCTGCACGTTTATCGTCGCATGCTTTTGCCGCGATTTTTAATACGGAAGCTTGATTCATTCTTCAAATTCCTCCTGTCAATTTTGAGACACCAGCCAATTATAGGTTGCAAACGTCTCCGGAAAGACCGGCTGGTTTTTTTTCATCAGAAATATCATTGTATTTTTCATTGCTTGTATGAGCGCTTCGTTCAGATCTGTTTCCGCCAGACGGCGCACCTCTTCCACTCCGGGAAAATGGCGGCCGGGTTCAATGTAATCCGCAACGTAAATGACTTTGTCTAAAAGGGTCATTCCGGGACGCCCTGACGTGTGATAGCGGATTGCATCCAAGATCTCAGGATCAGTGATCCCCGCTTCTTTCTCAGCCAGATACGCTCCCACAGGGGCATGCCACAGCTCGGCATTGTAATCCAAGAGCTCAGCCGGCATTTTTTCCCGCACGATGATCTGCTTCATTTCTTCTTTCGGCCGGAATTTCGCATAATCATGAAAAATGGCCGCCATTTCCGCTTTTTTCGGGTCTGCTCCGAACCGGCCTGCGAGAATAACCGCCGTATCTGTCACGCCGATTGTGTGGATGTAGCGATGCTCGGTCAGCTGTTCTTTGACGCAGGCAAGTGCTTCCTCACGATTCATATAAATCATTCTCCTCTATATACTGCCTCACTTTATCCGGCATTAAGTATTGCGTCGGCTTTTTTGCTTTGAGACGTTCTCTCAGCATCGTTGACGAAACGTCAAATTCCGGAACGTCGGCAAAAAGCAGCGGGTACGGGGTCTCAATATGATACCCCGGGCGCCGCACTCCGATAAATTGAATGAGCGTGAGCAGTTCGTCCAGTTTGTACCATTTCGGCAGATATTCAATCATATCCGCCCCGATAATAAAGAAAAGCTTGTCGTTCGGGTGCCGCTCCTTCAGTAAACGGACAGTATCATAGGTATAAGAAGGGCCTTTCCGGTCCATTTCCGCAAGCTCAAGCTTAAAGCCGGAATTCGAGCTGATGGCAAGCTTCAGCATCTCCACCCGGTGCCGGCTGTCTGTAAAGTCTTCATTCTGCTTATGCGGAGGGATTTTATTGGGCATAAACCAAATCTCATCGAGCTCCGCCTGATGAAGGACTTCATTAGCCATCAGAAGATGTCCGTTGTGCGGAGGGTCAAATGTGCCCCCGAATATTCCGATTTTCTTCATGTCAACCACCTTACGGAAGCTCGATTTGTTTATTTTCCTTTGACTCCTTATACAATACGATCGTATTTCCGATCGTCTGCACCAATTGTGAGCGGGTGCCTTTCACAAGGGCTTCTGCGACATCATTTTTATCGTCTTCGCAGTTTTGAAGCACGCTGACTTTAATCAGCTCTCTTGCTTCTAAAGCCTCGGCAATCTGTTTCACCATGTTTTCGTTGACTCCGCCTTTTCCCACTTGAAAAATAGGCGTTAAATGATGCGCTTTTGAACGCAAAAACCGTTTTTGTTTTCCTGTTAACATTGTGTTCCTCCTAGTTTTCCTTCAACAATTGCTCTCATTAAGCCGCTGTCAGGCTCTTGTTCCGTCCACAGCTTGAAAGACAGTGCGGCCTGTTCCACAAACATGCCGACACCGTCAAGGGTTGTTAAACCTCTTTTTTCAGCTTCTTTTAAGAACGCCGTTTGAATCGGGTTGTATACGATATCACAAACGATGGCGCCCGTTTTGGCCCGTTCCAATGAGAGCGGCACGGCATCCGTTTTCGGATACATGCCGACAGATGTTGTATGAATAATGACGTCATATTGTTCAAGCTGATTTTCAGCTTCTTTTAAAGTAAGGGCGCGTTTCTGCTGAAAAGAGGGAGCAGCCGCAATCAGACTTTCTGCTTTTTCCGGCGTGCGGTTGCAAACGTCAAATTGTTTCGGCTCTCTGCGGACGATCGTCGTAAAAATCGCTCTTGCCGCTCCTCCCGCCCCAATCATAAGGATGGAGAGCTCTGATATCGGTTTGTCCAATACTTTGACTAAGGATTTATAAAACCCATCTCCGTCAGTATTATACCCGATGAGCCTGTCTCCCTCTCTTTTAACGGTATTTACGGCCCCGAGTACTTTCGCGCTTTCATGTATTTCATCCAGATGCTCCATGATCGCGACTTTATGCGGGACTGTGACGTTCACTCCGCAGATGCCAAGCGCCTTGATTCCGTTAACGGCGTCCTTGAGATGATGAGGTTCCACCTGAAACGCAAAATACTGCCCGTTGATGTTCTTATCTTGCAAAGCCGCGTTATGAATATCGGGTGACATTGAATGCCCGATCGGATTTCCGATTACTCCGTACAATTGTTTCATGCTCCCTCTCCCCTTCTCTCTATATTAATGAACGGCGGACAAATACGTGTACGCCTTTCGGAGCGTATGCCGTTATTTTTTTATCTGCTTGCTGCACCGTGACCCAGCCGAGACCGGAAAAAACGATATCCGTCTTTCCTTCTTTAATCGAAAACGTATGGGGTTGAAGCTCCGGAAATTCATCCAAATGATCTTTTCCGGGCGGGGTAAGCAGTTCTCCCGCATGCTTTTCGTATAAGGCATCAGCATTTTCAAGCTTTGTTCTGTGAATCATCAATTCATTCGGCATATAGCAGACAAACGCTGTTTTATCGCCTGATACATAGTCAAACCGGGCAAGCCCGCCGAAATAAAGCGTTTGTTTTTCATTCAGCTGAAAAGTGCGCGGCTTCAGTTCTTTTTTCGGTGTCAGCACCTTTAAGTCACGCTTGTCCACGTAATGCGCCATCTGGTGATGGTTAATGATTCCCGGCGTATCATAAAGCGCAGATCCGTCATCAAGCGGGATTTCAATCGCATCAAGTGTCGTGCCCGGAAATTGAGACGTAGTGATAATATTCTCTTCCCCTGAGACCTCTTTAATAATCCGGTTGATAAATGTGGATTTGCCGACATTGGTACAGCCCACCACATACACATCGCGGTCTTCGCGGTAATGTTCAATGGCGTCAATGACTTCTTTCATCCCTTGTCCGCGGGAAGCGCTGATTAAAAAGACATCAAGGGGTTTTAAGCCGTATTCTTTCGCTTCGCGTTTCATCCATTGAACGAGCCGTTCCCGTTTTACGGATTTCGGCAGGATATCGGCCTTATTACCGACAAGAATGATCGGATTACCGCCGACAAAGCGGTTCAGCCCGTTTATCCAGCTTCCGTTAAAATCAAAAATATCAACGACTTTGACAATAAGAGAGTCAGTATCGCCGATTGTGTGCAAGATATTTAAAAAGTCATCATCCGTTAATGAAACATCTTGAATTTCATTGTAGTTTTTCAGTCTGAAGCAGCGCTGGCAGATGACATTCTCCTTTGTGAGAGATGCCTTTGGCGCGTATCCGAGACCTTGTTTATCCTCGGTCTGGATCGTTACTCCGCAGCCGATGCAAACAACCTTTTCCATTTCTAATCCTCCCACTGAATATGGCCTTTACGTTTCAAAGAACTCAATATTCTCCGTTCAATCCGGCGGTTAAAGCGCGTCATGACTCCGTCAGAGGAAGCGACAGGCACGACGAGGATCGTATGATACCCGTTTCTGTTTCCGCCGAGAACATCGGTAAGCAGCTGATCGCCGATGACCACACAGTCTTCTTTTTTCAGATCCATGCTGCTGACGGCTCTTTTAAAGGCGCGCCCCATCGGTTTTCTTGCCTTATAAATAAACGGTATGCCAAGCGGCTCCGAGAATAATTTCACTCTTCGTTCATTATTATTGGAGACGATCGTGACTTTAATGCCGTGCTCCTTCATTTCTTCAAACCACTCGATTAATCGAGGTGTCGCACTCGGTCTGTCCCACTCCACAAGCGTGTTGTCAAGGTCTGTAATAATCCCTTTCACATTGCGTTCTTTGAGCTTTTCCGGTGTGATATGAAATATATTTTTCACAAATTCGTCAGGTAAAAAAAACTTTTTTAACAAAACCCGCACCCTTCCTTTTCTTTCTATCATCTATATGTCGAAACCTGTCAGATTTAAAAACAAAGTCGGACACAGTAAAAAAATTTCGACAAAAATTGGGTTTCTTCACCAGTTGTGGATAAAATTACACACATTATCCACTCTTATTACATCCGGATTTATCCAGATTATAAACAAGATACTAACAAGTTATCCACTTACGAGTGTGGATAACAGAACGATTGTTCTTATTTGTATTTCATGGTAGATTAAAGATAACCTCACCATGATTGAAACGCAACCTTCCATCATATGCTTGCGTCTGATGATTGATTACAATTGTAAGGAGGTGCCACTCCCATTAATTGGGTCCCCGGCATGAGAAAGCTTTCTGATGAATTACTAATAGAATCTTATTTCAAAGCCAATGAAATGAATTTGAGCCGTGAATTTATCGAGTTAATTGAAAACGAAATCAAAAGAAGATCGCTCGGACACATTATTTCCGTTTCTTCTTAAACAGAAAAAAGTTCCCGGGCGAATTTCCTTTTTTTACTCAGATGACTGATATTATATCACTTCGGTTATGCGCATTACTACCACTTTCAACAAAAAACACCCCTAAAATAGAGGTGTTTAAGAGGACGGCTGCTATATATTGAACCAATACAGACCGCCCAGGACGAGAATGACGACGAGCAGCACAACAAAAAATGCGTACCAGTACCCCGCATTCACCCGAGGAGGCGGGCATACAGGATGTTGCGGAGGGAAACCGCGGTTCATAGCAATCGCCTCCAAAAAGATGTTTTTTCTACAGCCTATGAAGCAGAAGCAAAACGGTTTAGGCAGCTGACGGCGTCAGCGTTCCAAAACCCGCCCATTTTTTATGCCTTCAATTAAGATTCTGGCGCCTTTTGGCGTCATATGATTTCCGGAGGGATCTATCAGTCCGGATTGAACCAGCGCCCGGTCTGTATCTTTGCCGCCGTCCGCGCGTATAAAGTGTTTCCAGTTATCCACCAGCGGCACTTTCAACTCAGCTGCAACCTGCCTCGTAACGCCGTTATAGGAATTATGCCATTTTCTCGCGCCGCCTTTTTCTTTAAAGGCTGAGGCTTTATATCTCGAATAGTAATAGAGATGATGCGTTCCGTTTCCTTCTATAACCGGGATGCACGTCATTAAAATCGGCTTTATGCCGTGATTTCTGCTTTCGTTTATGAAATAAGTCAGGTTTTCTTTAAACCGTTTCTTTGATACCCGCGGCTGATCGCCCGTCAAAATGCCCGCATCATTTGTTCCGAACATGATAAATAAATATCGGGGCTTACGGTCCAGCACGTCGCTTTGAAAGCGCAGGCGCGCATCCTCAGTCGTCTGGCCGCCTATTCCCGCATTTATAACCGTAAGACGGCCGCGTTCCGCTGTCTTTAATATGTTTACCCACTGCTGCGCCTTCGGATAATCACGATAATCCCAGTTGGAACCGCGCGTATTGCTGTCGCCGAACGCGACAACACTTTTTTCTTTGCCCGCAGCGCATCCTGATAACAGACAGATTATCGTAATAAAAAGAACAGCAAACTTCATTTTCTCTCCCCCCAAACCTTACCTCCTATGGTACACATCTCTTTGGCGGCTTTCAACGCGGCGCTCTCTTTACTGGATATGAAAAGGACCGGAATCCTGTCCGATCAAATCCGAAACCTTAACAAACGTGTAGCCCTGCTTTTTAAGCTTGGGAATGATTTCTTTCAAAGCCTCAACCGTCTGGCGCCGGTTTCCTCCGCCGTCATGCAGAAGAACGATATCTCCATCTCTGGCATGTGAAACAACGTGCCTGACGATTTTTCCTTTCCCGGGCCTTTTCCAGTCTCTCGGGTCTTGGTTCCATGACCACATGATGATATGATAGCCCTCTTTTAAGATGCTTTTGAAAGCCGTATGATTCAGCGACCCTCCCGGCGGGCGGAATAACTTGTCCCCTTCCGGCTGAAGCGATGTGATATGATGCGCGGAGCTGTGAAGCTCTTGTAAAATGTCTTTGCGTTTCAGACGGTGAAAATAAACATGGTTCATCGTATGGTTGCCGATTTCATGCCCTTCTTCAACGATGCGTTTTGCCGTTATGGGGTATTTGTCTATACGGCTCCCGACACAAAAAAAGGTTGCTTTAACATTGTGCTGTTTCAGCACGTCTAACACAGCCTCCGTATAGACAGGATGGGGGCCGTCATCGAAGGTTAAAGATAGTTTCTTTTTTTCAGACCTTATATCCCAGTACACGTTTCCCGTCTTCTCCATGTCACTTCTTTTTAAAGATTTTGCATCGGCGGACACGGCAGTGAGACTCGTGAGGACGCATATCATGATGATCAGATGAAAGCATCTCAACGTTTACACCTCCAGTAAACACTACTGTTAACGTGTCCCCTTTTATAAAAAATGATTCTCTGCATCAAATGATTTACATCACCCGCTTCCCGCTTGTTTTTGTCCAAATCCGGGTGCAGCCGTTTCTCATCAAACGGCAAATGCTGATAAACAAATACGCTTATCGGACAGCTTATTTTAATAGAAGGAGATAGATTTGTGCTGTATACTAAATGAAAAGAGGTGAACGTGCAGATGATAAAAAAGGGATTCAGTCTTGCCGTCATCATTGCTGTCGTAATGATCGGCTTTATGCAAAAAGACGTCTGGCTCAGCATGATTCGCGCGGGCGGCATGTACGCCGTGCTTATGAGTATCCTTCTGGTCGCAGCTGACGTATTTTTTCCGATTGTTCCATTCGCCATTATCGCGGCCTTAAACGGAGCGGTTTTCGGGATTGTAAACGGGGTGTGGATTACATTGTCAGGCGCGATGCTCGGAACAATGGCATTGTTTTTTCTCGTCCGGTACGGATTCAGAGACTGGGCCAGAAAAAAGCTGCTGGCTTACCCGGCCGCGGCCCAATATGAAGATTCATTTCATCAGCACGCGTTTACGGCGGTGCTTTTCGGGCGGCTGATTCCGATTATACCGTCGCTTGCCATGAATACCGTCTGCGGGCTGAGTAACATCCGATGGCCGATCTTTTTTTCTGCGTCGGTGCTCGGCAAAATTCCGAACATTGTGATCGTGACGGTCGCAGGCGCTTCATTTACAAGCAACAAACTGCTGTCTTTCGGGATTTACGGAATGTATATGCTCTTCTTAATGGCGGTCGTTTATAAGAAGTTTCCCGGCCTTTTAAAAACAACGAAAAAATGAAGCGCGTACCGCCCCCTATTCCGGCGGTACGGCTCCTCTCATTCTGAACCGACCACTACCATATTTTTCTTTCTGTAAAATGACAAAGCCGCTCTGAAAAACTGCCTCACGTATTGATGCAGTTTCGTTCCGCACCTCCTTCCCCTCTGCTGCTCAGTCATATAGTAAAGGTGCACATAACCGTCTTTTTGGCTGCGGTAAAATTTGATGGAAGCTTCAAGCTGTCCGATCGGCTGCCCGTTATGAAAAAGCAGCATAAAACCGTCGGGAAAGCATTTGATTTGGGATGACAGCCACCTGAGATATTCATCCTTATTAAAATGATCCGCCGTGCCAAAGCTGACGAAAAACGAATCCTCACGAAACGAAACGGCCGTCTCTTTATGTTTGTTTAAATTGATCCGCTTGAAATACATCAGGAGTCCTCCTTCTTGCGGCCGCAAATAAGAACGAGCATAAAACGGCTGCCAACGCCAGCATAACAGCAGCGCCTGCGATGACGATGCCGCGGACGGAAGAACTGACAGAAGCCGCTCCGAAAACCGCTGTTACTACTATAATGAAGACGGCTTCGACTAATGAATAAAAGCTCCCCACTCTCCCCATGATGTCCACCGGAACATTCTTTTGATAAAACGTCAGAAAGCCTGTATTGGCAAACGCCAGAAAAAAAGCGAGAAGGAAAAATCCGAAAGCAGCCGTCCAAAAAACGTCAGAAAACGCATAAATCATATATCCGGCCGCTGTGAATAAAGAGCCCATTCCCATCAATAAAGAAGCCGGCATTTTTTTATTAAAGAACACATTGACAAGCGCTCCCGCAATAATGCCTGCCCCTGAGACACTGACGAGAAAACCGTAATCGGCATCAGTCAGCTGAAGAACCTCTTTTGCAAAAGCGGCTTCAAGCGAATCAAGCGCTGATGGCATAACGGTCATGACCAGACTGAATAAAAAATAAATGATCATGACGTTTCGCGCTGTTCGGCTGAAGCGATAGACGAGCTTCCAATCTTCTTTGTAAACTGCCAAAGAAAGCTTCTGTGCGGGAGAATGTACGTGAGGCCCATTTTCAAGGTTCGGCAGCATCATCGTAATGAAACCGGACAGCACTAAAGCCGCCGCATTCACCCAAATCGCAAAAATCGGCGTGCCGGCAATAAAAAGCAGCCCGGCCGCAGCCGGTCCGAGGAGAAAAGCCCCTGATTCCGACAAAGCCCTTAGTGAATTGAATCGTTTTCTCCTTTCAGCGGGGATAAGCATCGTCACATACGCCATGGAACACGGACGAAACATCGCATTGGCCATTTGAATCAAAAATACGATACAATAAACGGAAAATAAAGACCGTGCAGTAAACATCAGCGGCAGAACGGCAATGAGTGCAGCCCGGATGAAATCAAGCGACATCATCATATTCCGTTTGTTGCACCGGTCGATGATGCTGCCCGCCCACCCATTTGTCATCAAAACAGCCGCAGGCCTGATTAAATAAAGGATGGAAACCGCAAAAGCAGACCCCGTTTCTTTTAAGACAATAAGATTAAGAGACAAAAAATAAATCCATTCACCAATATTTGATATCCCGATTCCGGTTAACAGGAGCATCGGGTACCGCCAAGACTTCAGGTTTTTCATCTTATCCCTCCCTTAGAAATAAAAAACGCCCTCAAGACAATAAAGTCTTGAGGACGGGAAACAGCCCGCTATGCCACCTCAATTCGGTTTGGTGCCGGCCTTGCCGGGTACAAAGCTTACTCGGTAACAGGAGTATCCGCCGCATCATCCTCGTGTTGCATGATTCCGATGCGAAGCTAAGAGGTTTGTTTCAACACATCCATTCATACTCCTTCACAGCTCCCGGAGCTCTCTGTCATGAATGATATCTGTCTACTCGTCTCTTCAGCGCTTTTCGGTTATATTGTTTTCACCCTTACTTTTTTCAACAATATACAGGCTCAATCAGCAAAAATCAAGAGGCTCCAATAAATAAAACCCGATTTTGATTAATTTCCCTGTACAGACACAAACAGCCCTACCGACACATACAGTTACATATAGGCGATTGCCTACATAACTTTGTGGAGGTGAGGACGGTGACAGGTGTTTTTGCAGCGCTCGGGTTTATTGTGAAAGAACTTGTGTTTTTAGTATCATACGTGAAAAATAATGCCTTTCCACAACCGCTCTCAAGTAATGAGGAGAAAAAATACTTAGACCTTATGGCTGAAGGAGATGAACACGCCCGGAACATGCTGATCGAACATAATCTCCGTTTAGTCGCCCATATTGTGAAAAAATTCGAAAACACGGGAGAGGACGCAGAAGATCTGATCTCCATCGGTACAATCGGGCTGATCAAAGGAATTGAAAGCTACTCAGCCGGAAAAGGCACGAAGCTTGCCACATATGCCGCACGATGTATTGAAAATGAGATTTTAATGCACCTGCGCGCATTGAAAAAAACGAAAAAAGACGTCTCCCTTCATGATCCGATCGGCCAGGATAAAGAAGGGAATGAAATAAGCCTGATCGATGTCCTCAAGTCGGAAAGCGAAGATGTGATCGACACTATTCAGCTCAACATGGAACTTGAAAAGGTCAAAAAATATATCGACATTTTAGACGACCGCGAAAAAGAAGTCATCGTCGGCCGCTTCGGGCTTGATTTAAAAAAAGAAAAAACGCAGCGCGAGATCGCAAAGGAGCTCGGCATTTCAAGGAGTTATGTGTCGCGGATTGAAAAACGCGCATTGATGAAGATGTTCCATGAGTTTTACCGGGCGGAGAAGGAGAAGCGGAAGAAGAAGGGAAAGTGAGCGAAAAGCCGGATCTGACATCCCGGCTTTTTCTGCATTTTAGGACATTGCTCCTCAAGTATAACTTCAGGATTTAAAAATAAAACATAACAAATGAATAGAATTAGTACAATCGTTAACCTTTTTAATAATTTTTTATTGATATTTAACCCTTCAACATAGCCCTCCCTTTTTAACAATCCATTTCATTTGGGCTCCCCCCATCATTGAATGTATTTCCTACGAAAAATGATTTTGAACCTCATAGGAACCCTTACATGACAGGGTTTTTGTTGTTTTTTCATTGTTTATCAAGACCTAAAGCAAAAGAACTTGCTAATTCTCAAATACATCCACCAAATTTTCAATGTTAGTTTGTTTTTCATACATACTAATAAAAAAATAAAACCTAGTTAAAACTTTACAAGACAAGCTGAATGGACTATAGTCTAATTAGACTAAAATATTGATGTAAAGAAGTGAAAAATTAAATGATAAAGTCTTTTTTAATGTTGGGGCAGTCGAATATGGCGGGCCGTGGATTTTTGAATGAAGTAGACCCTATCTATAATGAAAAAATTAAAATGCTGCGCAATGGACAGTGGCAGATGATGACAGAGCCGATTAATTACGACCGTCCGGTTTCCGGCGTTGGCCTGGCCGCATCTTTTGCAGATGCATGGTCGAAAGCTCATCCCGATGAAGAAATTGGCTTGATCCCGTGTGCGGAAGGTGGCAGTTCATTGAATGACTGGCATCCGGCAGGCATCCTTTTTCAGCATGCTTTGTCCGAAGCCCGCTTCGCCCTCCAATCCAGTCAAATTTGCGGAATCCTTTGGCACCAAGGTGAGAGTGACAGTTATCGTTCGCTGCATGAAACTTATTACGAGAAAATAACTCTTGTCATCGAGACGCTAAGAAACGAGTTGAAACTTGATGAGGTACCGTTGATTATTGGAGGGCTTGGTGACTTTCTTGGGAAGACTGGTTTTGGACAGCACGCGACTGAATTTCGACAGGTTAATGAACAATTGCTGCGTTTTGCTAATGAACAACAGAATTGTTATTTTGTTACTGCGGCAGGTCTGACTGCGAATCCTGATGGCATTCATTTAGACGCAGCGTCACAACGCAAATTCGGTTACCGCTATTTCGAGGCTTTTTCGAAAAAGCACCATATCCTGAAACCCATTTCGGGAGAGGAGCAATCACTGAAAGTGAATAGTGACTATTCTAAAACAGAACAGATTTACCTTCATAGTATGGATTTGGCTTCGGGTAAAATCACGTACGCGGAATTTGAGGCGCGGATGGCGAAGGTGATGAAACCATGATTCCCTTACTTATCCTTGGCTTGCTCATCCAAAACCCCGGAGCTCACGGCTATGAACTTCTGGCTTTAATGGAAAAACGTCATTACAAATACATTGTTAACTTCACGAAAGGTTCATTTTATTACAATCTGCAGCAACTTGAAGAAAAGTGTTTGATTGAACAGATTCAGCAGAAACCCTCAACCAGCGGGCGTGAAATCCGTAACTTTAACGTCACAGAATCGGGAAGGGCAGAATTCGAGAAATTAATGATCAAATACGGGACCAAATCGGAATATGTGAACCTGCAATTTTATGGGGCGTTACTCTTTGCTGATGAATTCGACAAAAGTAAATTACTGGATCTGATCCAATCACAAATCGATCAGACTAAAACTCGAATCGAGCTCCTTGATGAATACCTGTCCACCACTCAAGAAATTCCCGGCACAATCAATTACTTTCGCCGTATGAACGAAAATTCCCGTTCACATCACTTGGTTAATTTAGAGTGGTTCGAGAAATTGAAAGCAGAAATAGAGTGAACTATTGCATAATAAAAAATGCAATGTTACATATATAAGAATATTAGTTACCTACATATAAAACCTGTGTCGCAGATATCTAGTAACACCATTGATACAGGTTTTATACTCCTTCTTTCATTAAACCAGTTGAACATCGTTCTCGACATAAACTGAAATTTTTTATCTACCTCTGCGTAAGCAACTTTCAATTGATTGATATTAACCCCCTCCAACAAGAAAACTCCGTCTTTTTCTATTCAATATAAAACAATGATAACTTTCTTTCATCTTATGAAATCCAAGCAGTTATTAGGTGGTTTTCTGTACAAATACAGGTGAATAACTTAATTTATTACATATAAGTTATCCTGCAAAACTGTGCACGAAATGTCGGGTAGATACATTTCGCTCCTGTTATTCTTTGTTAAAGGAGGTCAAATAAATGGATTCGCTTAAAAGGATGAACAGCGCATTAACGTATATTGAAGAAAACCTCACGAACGATATTGATTTCAAAGAAGCAGCAAGGCTTGCTTTCTGCTCTGAATATCATTTTAAAAGGATGTTTTCCTTCCTTACAGGTATTTCATTATCGGAATATATTCGCCGCAGACGTCTTACTCTTGCAGCTTTTGAACTTAAAGACAGCAGCGTAAAGGTGATTGATCTTGCAATAAAATACGGTTATCACTCACCAGATTCTTTTGCACGAGCATTTCAAAATCTGCATGGCATAAGACCATCAGAAGCTAAACATAATGGCCATTCACTTAAAGCTTATCCGCGAATGACCTTCCAGTTATCAATCAAAGGAGGAAATGAAATGAACTATCGCATTGAAGAAAAAGAGGCATTTCGCATCGTCGGCATTAAAAAAAGAGTTCCTATTTTGTTCAAAGGCGTGAATCCTGACATTGCATCGATGTGGGAAAGTTTAGATGAAGCAGCAATCAATCAACTAAAAGAGCTTTCTAATGTAGCGCCTGTAGGACTTATTAGTGCATCCACGAACTTTTCTGAAGGCCGGACAGAGGAAAACGGAGAGCTTGATCACTATATTGGCGCAGCCACAACGAAACATTGCCCAAATCATCTATCACAGCTTGAAGTCCCTGCCTCAACGTGGGCTGTATTCGAAGCAGCCGGATCATTTCCGGATGCACTGCAGGAAGTATGGGGGCGGATTTATTCCGAATGGTTTCCATCGTCACATTATGAACAAATTGAAGGCCCAGAAATCCTGTGGAATGAGCATAAAGATGTAACATCGCCATCTTTTAAAAGTGAAATTTGGATACCCATTTCAAAAAAGTAATATATCTTACAATGAAATTAGAGGAATTAAAGGTTTTAAGGAAGGGGTCTTATCCCTTCCTCTTTATGTCACTAACCCGATCTGCGGCAATATTGATGCCACCAATCTTCGAATTGAGTTTTTTAATGAGCAGAGCCGATCTTACTGAAAATATAAATTGAGGTGTATTGCGTTTTGATGATCTGCTTCTCACTTCTTATTTTCCGCCTTAACGTCCGATCATTTCTGCAATTCTTCCCCAAAGTCTGACGTTGATGATTGACCGCCAAGTCTCCCGTTTTGATTCCTGCCTTCACGGTTTCCCGAAGTGAGTTTTCTATTAATTCCGCTGCTTCTTTCCGAAAATAAATCACTTCAAAACAGACAAACTGAAAGCGGTATAAAAAAACAGCTCCGTTAAAATGGCCGGAACTGCCTTTGAATTTTGGATTTTGCAGTTATCTCCATCCGTTAGTTTGAATTCAGATAATCCAAGACACGATCAACTCTTTCATTGACTGAGTAATCTCCTTCAATTTTTAGCAATGGACAAGATAAATCTGCCATCCAATGTTCGTGTAAAGCTTTGCTTCTAACTTCCATTCCGGCATTATCATATAAAGAAGCCCACTCTAAAAATGTTTTTGATTGTTCATATTTACTGCCGCCGGCTAACACTTCGTTTCCATAACGCTGAAATTCCCTCTGCCTTAATCTCTCAAGCCGTATATCTTGCGGAATCCATAAGAAGATGACAAGGTCAAAATAACTTTTTAGATCATCGCCCCAGCCGCAAACTGCGCCAGAAAGAATCCATTTCTCATTTATTGTAAAGTCTTTTTCAAGCAACTTTCTTCTTTCAGGAATTTCTCTTTTCTTAGTGAATTTATCTGTCCAATAGTAATCATCAGTATCAAGATGCGTATGAGGCAAATGCTTTGATAATGCAACACCCAATGTTGAAGTTCCGACTCCGGAGGCTCCCAGTATGTGAATATTTTTTTTCATAGTTCCCTCTCCTTATAAAGCAACGAAACTCCCTGTCCGCTGCACAAGGTTCTTACTATTATTTTAATATAAATTCCCAAAAACCTTCACTTTGACAGGGGAATCCAAATGCGTGTTAAAACCATACTGCTTACGAACTTCATGGTCATTTTCAAACAGAATGATTAACTTTCTCTCCGGCCTATTTTAATATCCTCATACACTTTCTCAAAAGTCTCGATTGGCAGTGAAAACTTGGTTGTTTTCTCGTTACGATAATTGATCATGATCTCAATTTGATTATTTTTTTGTTCAAACTCAATAAGTGCATTCTCCCATTTATCTCTGATTGAAATGATACAATTTCCATTTTTCTTTTCCTTTTTTCTTATAAATGTAATTCACTTTAACTCCCCTTTCATTGATCGCCAAAAGGTTTCGGAATAAGGAAGCTCCTCAAAAAAAGGATCAAAACTTCTATCAAGTTTGATCCTTTTCCCTTTTTAGTCATTTCTTTGCGAACGTTTATAGACATTCATGGTTACCAGCCAGCTCATAACAACGATTCCTGCAAAAAGAATGAGCATATTACTGTACAAATAAGCGGAATGATCAGCGTTAACAGGCAGCAAGCCTTTGATCCAGCAAGCGGATCGATAATAAACCGCCTGCAATCGAAATACCCGTTCCCTCTGATAAAAAGCTCGTAAAACTAAGCAGACTCCGCCGGCTTCCTTTTGTTTCAAACTGCCAGACACAATTGTAGATATAACTGTGTTTTTGTGAAGGAGAGCCCCCCAAAAACAAAAACGATTATAACGGTCATGAGCCAAGGTGCCGCATCTATGAAAAAGGCAGCGATTAAAAAACTGGAAGACATCAATGCAATCCCAATGGTCAGCACATATAAAGAACCTTTCCGATCAACAAGCCATCCTCCAATGTAACCGAAGATGATGACGCTCATCGTCCCGGGGAACATAATCCCGCTTCCAATTGCCGCAGTACTTAAATGGTGAACATCTTTCATCATATAAGGAACCATAGACACAAATCCTGCAGCAGTGCCGAATATCAGGCCTCCGCAAAGGACGCCCATCATAAACAAGACATTTTTCCCCAGTGCAGGGTCAACAAAGGGATTTTGAGTTTTCCTAATATGTTTCAAATATCAGGAAAGCTAGAATACTGATGATCAGAAAAGACATTCTATATGACGTTGTAAACAGCAGAAAAAATACGATGCCTGCAGACATTAATATAATCCCCGTCATATTAAAGCGCCCGCTGATTCTTTCTTCCTTTTCCAGCAGTTTCATCAGGAATGGAACGGTGATAACTGTTGCTGTCGGAATAAGCAGCAAATATGACCAGTGAATATAATGAGCAATCATTCCGCCAATAGCTGGTCCGGCACCTTCCCCCATTGCTACCAGCGACCCGATCAGACCAAATGCTTTACCCCTGTTTTCTTTCGGAATATAGCGTATTACTGCAACCATCACAAGAGCCGGGAATGCGGCTGCACCAGCCCCTTGAATAAATCGGGCCAGAATGAGTACAGGAAAGAAAGAGTGTCCGACAAATCCAATGATCGACCCGAAGCCATTTACCATAATTCCAAATAGGAGCAGCTTTTTGATGCCCAGCTGATCTGATAACTTCCCATACAGAGCAGTTCCGATGGAAAAGGTTAACATAAAGGCCGTGTTCACCCAGTTTGCACTCGCTGGCAGTTTATGAAAATTGTTGGCGATATCAGGCAACGAGACGTTCAAAACCATTTCATTGAATACGCTGAAAAATGACAGAACACAAAGCCAAATGAACACTTGGTTGTGCCGTAAAGCTGACTGTGAATAAGGCGTATTCACAACTTTCCCTCCATTAATGAGGGCAGACGCAGTTTATAGGGCCATTGATACGCTTCCCTCTTTTAATTGTACCCTGTTCATTTTTTCGCACTTCATCCATAACTCCCCCTGCATTGATTGATATACCTTATTATAAATCCTCAAGCCGTGTTTTGAACACTTCGCGACACACACCCGCTAAATGACGAAACATCAAATACTGTTATCTTTAAAATTTACAGTACCAAAAAACCGCAATTTCATTTGCTGTTGAAAAATTGGAATAAAGCATTGTATCGACCGCTCCTATGACAAAGTTATTTTTGGCATAAAAATGACAAGCTGAAACATTAATATCTTGTGTTTCAAGCATAAGACCGCATAAATGATTCTCCTTTGCCCACTCAATCGCTTTATGTAATAAAGCCGTCCCGACACCATTTTTTCTATAATCTTTTGCAACGGCAATGTCTTCAATCAGTGCGTATCCATTCCAATTAGAACGAAGCTTACTCCGGCCGACACAGTCGTTCTCTGCGTAATAAAAAAAGACAGCTTTATCCTCTTCTTCAATATAACTGACATCAATGTCTTCATCGTCATATTTTTTGACATAAGGTTCAGCAAATTTCTCCTCTGTATATGTCCAAACATTGTCCTCAAATGAAGGGATGATTCTCCCTGAAACAACGAAAGGTTCGTTTGGTTTATTGAAGTCTTTCATATTGAATCGCGTCATTTTAGTTATCATCATAATCACCTTTCTGCATTTATTGACCTTAATTTACATCTTTTGAACTGTTGATTCGTCTGCATGTCATGGATACCGGTTTAAATCACTCTAAGACTAAAACAAAAAAGATACCAACATCGATTGGTATCATCTATTCATTCGAGCCCTTACATCAACATCCTATTTCGGAGCTTCCAAACCGAATGTTGTCCATTCCTCTTTTGCCGGACCATAAATACCCGGAACAGGTAAACCTGCTTGTCTCATAAGGACAGTCATTTGTCCTCGATGATGGTTTTGATGTTGAATTAAAAATAGCAAAAGTGAACCATTCGGCAATTGCTGACCAATAAAGTTGACACATTCTTGAAGTGTATCGTCAGTCCATTGCGTTTTTAACGCCTGTACAAATGCATTACTGGCTTGATGATAACTCTCAGCAATAAACCGCGCCGAGGCAGGAACAGGATAATCTTCAGCCGGAGCGTGAAACGTTAAACCTGTGTTTGAGGTAATGATGTGAATGGCAGCGACAGTATGCCATGCAATACGGCCTAAAGTCCAATGTTGTGAAGTGATTTCTTGTTTAAGTGATTCATCAGTCAGATGATTCAGCAGTTTCTGTGTCGCATCGGCTTCGAACTCCCAAGATTTCAAAAAATGGTCTAAGGTTTGAAACATAAAAATCCTCCTTATCCTTTTTTGTTTTTCTATGTATCTACAGTTCAATTATAGTGCTCCGCTTAGTTAAAAAAGAACAAAACGATAGACAGACATTTTTAACAGAAAGCCCGATCTGACAACAACAGACAAAAAATAAGAACATAACGGATAACTCTATCCTTCTTTTTCTTCAATCGACAAAAAGGATAGCTGTTCAAACAGGATTCTTCTGTCTAATATTTTCGCTTTGCAAAAGTCCATATCGTCTTAGTGATTGAACCGGAGACAAAACAGCTCCCCGTCATCATAGCCACCCAAATAAAAAATGTCGGCTCGGCACCTATTACAATAAACATGAATATCAAGGACAAAATGAAGACAATAACAACCATCATCCATACTTTTTTAAAGATGAAATACCCTAATATCCCTAACAGAAAAGAAGCTGCCGGAAGAAAAATAAGAATGATATACGCGGGACTCAACAGCGGGCTAATACAAACACCTCCCAATTTATTTAAAAACGAGGAAGTTCCTACTTTTTGTCTGATATGAAGTGATTTTTTTCATCTTGATATTATGCCGTTTCATTCATTTTATACATATTATACCAATGTCATCGAGTCAAATATAGATATTTATTCATTTTTAACATATTTTAGGTAAATCAGGAGTGAATTAAAGTCTGAGAATAGCCCGCTTTTTCTTTCCCTAGTAAGTCCTGCCGCATTGATTTTAGCCCATCATTGTTTTTGCAGCGCTAATATTCTCATAATCGTATGCATGACGCTGCTATCCTCATTTGATTTGATGACAAAGTGTGCCGCATCTTTTATTTCGTCAATGGCATTCTTAACCGCAAAGCTGTAGGATGCCGCTTCCATCAATTCTTTGTCATTGCGGCCGTCTCCGAACGCCATTGTTTCATCAGCCGAAACCCCTAATAATCGCTGCAGTTCTTGTACTGTTGTTCCTTTATGTATTCCGATATTTGATATGTCCATCCAGGTATCCTCTGATGCTACGATATATAATTGGTGAAAAAATTCATGCAGCTTTTCTCTCGTTTCCGGACAGTTGGCGTCGGGATCATGAACCGTAATCTTGATAAACTCGTCTTTTATCTCAGTAAAATCAGTTATTTTCGTTACATGTGCATAAGAGGCATTTACATATTTCATTTCACTTTCAGACAGATTTTCTTTTACGATCGCGCCATTTTTTGTGCATGCGATAATGCTATGCCCGCAGCTGATTTTTTCTAAAGCGCCTATAATTGACAGTCCCGCTTCATTGCTGATCAAAGATTCATATACGAACTTGCCGTTCTTTTTTATACGTGTGGCACTGTCTCCTAAAATCCAAAAATCTTTCGCATCTTCTCCGAATAAAGCTTCCACCCTTTCACACTGCTTCCCGGTGCAGATGGCGAAAGCGACATGCTGTTCCTCCATTACTCGTTTTGTCTTTTCAAATAACGTTCTGTCAAAATCGCCTTGATTATTTAAAAATGTGCCGTCTAAATCCGTAATCACTAATTTAATCATCGTTCAGCACCTCCAGTTAAAACGTCTTTTTCAGACAAAGGGTTTTTCACATTTGAGGATGGAATCAATCGCATTTAAGACCCCTTCCTCATTGTTTGATTGCGTGATATACGCGGCAGCCTGTTTAATGCTTTCCTGCGCATTATCCATAGCGACTCCGTATTTCACGGCAGACACCATCTCCAAATCATTGCCGCTGTCTCCGAAGGCCGCGCATTCTTCATCATTTATCCCCCATTGTTTCTGGAGAAGCTTAATCCCGCTTGCTTTATGAAGCCCCGGTATGATCAGATCTATGTCACCGTGCCCGCTTGATACAGGCGTGACGAAAGACCCGATGGCGTCTTTTAAATGCCTCAGAAGTGCGGAACAATGTTCGGCGGGAAAGCTGATGGAAAATTTTAAAATGTCATCATCGATGTTTTCAAAATGCGGCACCCTTTTTAACACATAATAATACTTACTGGCATGCAGATATTCATCTTCACTGGCATTTTCATGACTATACGCGCTTTTTTTTCCGCAGACAATGACATTTTTCACCTCATACTGCTCTAAAGCACGTATTACTGCTTTTATAGTGTCTTCAGACATGTTACCCGCGAATAATTCTTCTCCGGCATTCACGACGAAAGCGCCATTCTCGGCAACGAAAGCGATTTCACTTTCGATCTCCGGAAAAAAGGATGTAAGCTGCGCATACTGGTTTCCGCTTGCTACGGCAAATTTAATTCCCCGCGCTTTTAATTCACGATACTGATTCATAAAACGCTTTTTGTTATATGCCATTTCATCATTCAAAAACGTTCCGTCCATATCAACCGCTATCAGTTTGATACTCATATTGTCCTCCTTTTTTCGGCCGCTTTTGTCAGCGACCCTTGAAGAGATCATGCATAAAGCGTATGAACGAATTATATCCGCAGTTGTTTTGCGCCGTAAATCATTGGCTGACGTCTTGTTTTGAATGACACAAAAAGTGATTTGTCACATAAATATAACACTATGTTTCTTTTAAAAATGATATGTTACGATTAGATGTACATTCACCATTCTCATAAAAAGGAGAATCCCCCTGCATGTTCACACACGAAATGATTGCTTCATTTAACGAGCTTGAAACTTCTTTATACAACTACATCTCCCAAAACAGCGAGAAAGTCGTCTATATGCGAATCCGTGAATTGGCAAATGAAACCCATGTATCTACGGCTTCTATTTTACGTTTCTGCAAAAAAATAAACTGTGAAGGGTTTTCGGAGTTTAAGGTGAAGCTGAAAATGTATACGGAGGCAAATAAAAAAACGATTTTAAAGAGTCCCCACCATTCCGTTGCCGAGTTTTTTGAAAGAACAGTAAGCGGAGGGATGGAAGAAAAGCTGAAGGAAGCAGCAGCCCTTGCGGCCGATGCAGAAAGCGTCATTTTTATCGGAGTGGGGAGTTCGGGAATTCTCGCCGAATACGGAGCCAGATATTTTTCGTGCTTAGGGAAACTTTCAATGTATATTAAAGATCCTTACTTTCCGGCCCATTCCCATTTCCGTCATAACAGCATCACGATCGCATTATCGGTTTCAGGTGAAGGAGATTCTACGGTGACTCATCTGAATCAGCTGAAACAAGAAGGCAGCCGGGTCATCAGTATTACAAATCATAAACATTCAACCATTGCCAAAATGTCCGATGTGAATATTTCATATTACGTGACGGAAGAATGGGTTGAAAATGCGAATGTCACCACCCAAATCCCCGCTATGTACATACTTGAATCGATGGCTAGGGAGATATACAAATTGAGAGAATAAATTCAGGAACGAACCACTGATACGCAGGAAATTTCGGTATTTTTGCAAAAGTGATGAGAAACCCTTCTCTGATGCTAGAGAAGGGTTTTGAGGATCACAGATGAGACACAATACAATTTGCATGGCCTGCCAGTTTATATTCTCCCAAACCGGAAGGCAGGAGAATATGATCTCCTTTTCTAAATGGATATTCATGCCCGCCTGCAATCATTATTCCATCTCCTTCGATCACGCTGACAAGAAGGAAAGGATGATGCTGGAATAGATTTGCTTCACCTTTTACAACCCACTTTTCGACTGAAAAATAAGGGCATTCTATTAAAATAGCTGCCAGCAGATCATCTGTTTGTTTATAGTAAACGGTCGGCCGTTCACGCACAGATGGAACGTCTATCACGTCTATACTTTTTTCCAAATGGAGCTCGCGCATCCTGCCGTCCGCATCTTTTCTTCCGTAATCATACAATCTGTAAGTCGTATCTGAATTTTGCTGCGTCTCTAAAATAAGTGTGCCCTTTCCAATCGCGTGAACGGTGCCGCTTGGGACAAAGAAGAAATCTCCAGGCTTTACCTTAACTCTGTTCAGGAGCCCTTCCCATTCTCCGTGCTCAATCATGGATATCAGTTCTTCTTTTGTAGTTGCGTTGTGGCCGAAAATGATCTCCGCATCTTTTGCACAATCAATGATATACCAGCATTCGGTTTTTCCAAATTCTCCGTTTTCATGCATTTTGGCAAAGTTATCATTCGGATGCACCTGAACGGAAAGGTCTTGGTCCGCGTCCAAAATTTTTGTAAGAAGAGGAAAACGGTCTCCTTCAAGGTTTCCGAATAAATCTCTGTGATGCTCCCACAATTCACCAAGCGTACATCCTTTATACATGCCGTTTCGAACTGTGCTCTGTCCATTTTGATGAGCGGCGAAGGCCCAGCACTCCCCTGTCCGCTCGGACGGAATATTATAGTGAAAATCACGCAGGGCGGCGCCTCCCCAAATTCTTTCTTTGAAAACCGGATTGAAAAATATCGGTTCAGTAGACATGATCATCCCCCGCTTTATTCGATTTCTTCCAGAAGCTCATACGCCTCTTCTTTTGTCTGAACGGAGAGCAGCCTTTCCCGATAGCTGTCATCCATCAGTTTTCGGGATAACATCTGCAATATTTTCAGATGCTGATTTCCGCCGCTTTCCTTCGGTACGGCAATCATAAAAATCAGTTTTGCATCAGAACCATCAAGGCTGTTCCAGTCAACACCCGAACGTCTTATTCCGAATGCGACACCCGGCGTTTTGACGGCTTCAGACTTTCCGTGCGGAATGGCGATATTCATACCTATCGCCGTGGTTCCCTGCTGTTCCCGGCTCAAAATGGCCTGCTTAAATCCGCTGTCAGACAGCAGCATACCTTTACGGGACATTTTCTCGATCATTTCATCGATAATGTCATCCCTCGTTTCGCCGGATAAATGCGGTTCAATCAAGTCCGTACTGATAATGTCAGTCAGTTTTTTGATTTCGGTCATCCCGGCTTTTCGGCTGTCAGCCTGAGATGGTTCCTTTGTTTCTTTTGCCGCTGCAGCTTCATTTGGTGCGGCAGACGGCAGCACCTCGCCGGGCGCGGGGGATTTCGCCATATCTTTCTTCAGTACATTAACCAACAGAGCGGTGACAAGAGAGCCTGCTGTTACAGCGATAAAAAACATCAGTACATGATCTACTGCTCCAAGTACAGCAACGATGGGGCCGCCGTGTGCCACTCTGTCCCCCACATGGCCGACCATCGCTATCACCGAGCCGGTCATAGAACCCGCCATAATACTCGGGATCACACGAAGGGGGTCTTGGGCCGCAAATGGAATGGCCCCTTCCGTGATACCGAAAAGGCCCATCGTAAATGATGCTTTTCCCATTTCTCTTTCTGCGGCGGCGAATTTTCTTTTACCTAAAAACGTTGCAATCCCAAGCCCTATCGGCGGTATACAAATGGAAACGGCAATCGGGCCCATAATTTCATAATTTCCTTCTCCGATCATTGCCGATCCGAAAAGAAAGGCCACCTTGTTTACGGGTCCTCCCATATCAAAGGAGATCATCGCTCCTAAAATCAATGCCAGAAGAATTGAGCTCGAACCTTTCATTCCCGCAAGCCAAACTGTTAATGATGCGAAAATATGAGCGACGGGGGCGCCGATCAGAAATACAAACGCCAAACCGACGATCAGTGAGGCAAACACCGGAATAATAATGATCGGCATAATCGGCTGTATTGCTTTAGGAACTTTACATTTTTTGATTCCAAGCGCCGCATATCCCGCCAAAAATCCCGCAATGATTCCTCCGAGGAATCCTGCGCCGCTTGCACTGTCGTAAAAGCTGCCGGATGCCGCAATATATCCGCCGATCATTCCGGGGACAAGACCCGGCTTATCAGCGATACTGAACGCGATGTACCCGGCTAAAATCGGGATCATGAATGAAAAAGAAGCACTGCCGATCTGTTCAATCGTTTTCCAAAAAGACTCGTCCGGAATGACTAAGCCCTTTGGTGTTTTTTCTCCTCCAAGCGTCAATGCAACCGCTATCAATAATCCGCCGACGACAATGAAAGGAACCATAAAAGAAACGCCGTTCATTAAATGACGGTAAATCGGGTTTTGTTTTTTGCCCTGCTGACTTGCGGATTCAGCTTTTGAAGCAGATTGATAGACCGGCACTTCACCGCTAAGCGCTTTTTGAATTAATTCTTCCGGTTTGCGGATGCCTTCCTGAACCCCGACGGCCAACAGCTTTTTTCCCGCGAATCGGTCTTTGTTCACCGAACGGTCCGCCGCGATAATGATTGCGTCTGCTTCCCGGATTTCCTCTTCGGTCAGCCTATTTTCCACCCCGATTCCGCCCTGGGTTTCCACTTTGATCTCAACGCCTAATCTGCCGGCTGCTTTTTGTAAATTTTCAGCAGCCATATACGTATGGGCAATGCCGTTCGGACATGAAGTAATCGCTAACAGTTTCATATAAATCCTCCTTTGCAGTCTGAATTTCAAGATCTTGTCTCAACTTTATACTGAAATCAGCCTGTGATAAGCGCGTTTTTTTACCATAAGTTCCGGAAATAACGGCATTTTTCCCTATAAACAGAAAAAAAGCAGGGAGCCATTCCCTGCTTTTAATAGTTTAAATACGATAAAAACGTCATCACATTTTTTTCTTCCGTCAGTTTTTGAATAAATGCCGGCTGCTCGCTAAGATAGGAAAACTCACTGAATAATTGCTTTACCTTGTTTTGATCTTTGTGTTTGACGGCAAGCATAAAAACGAGCGACACCTTTTCCGTCCCCCACTCAATCGGCTCTTTTAAGGTGGCGATTGCAATGGCTGATTGTTTGATATATTTAGAGTTCGCGTGAGGGATAGCAATACCCGCCCCGATATTTGTCGCCGACATTTTTTCTCTCATTATTGCATGAATGCCATACTCTTTTTCTACATAGCCTTTTTCATACAAAGCCTGCGCCAGCTTTTCAATGACCTGATAACGGTGCTCTGTCTCTTGCTGTAAAAAAACGAGAAACGGAGTCGTATCGTTCAGCATTTTAAACGTTTTTTGCTCCCGGCGATGTGATGTATCAAGCTGTTGCATAAATGCGCTGAGCTTCTTTTCATCAGCAGACTCCAAAAGCGGTGATACGACAATATGAGGGATCGTTACATTTCCAAGCCCTATCGTAGAAATGACGAAATCTATATCTTTATGCTTTTTGATATACTCTGTCAGCTCCGCTTTTGCGATACAGTCTTTTACCGTAATGTGATGAAATTTGCGTTCAATTTTAGTCCGCAGCAATTGCGACATGCCAATGCCCATATGGCAGACGATGATCGTCCTTTTAGGGTTATGACTGCTTCGGCGCAGCCGTTCGATCGCTGCCTGAAAATGCAGCGTCAAATATGCCGCCTCTTCTTCAGGAATATAAAGATCAAATGTTTGATTGATGTCTTCTAAAACGTCAATGATAAGATGAAACAAATAAGGGTACATTTTTTTGATGTCGTGAAGCATGGGGTTTGAAACAGAGAGATCATAGCTCAGCCGCTTCAACACCGGATCGAGATGAATGTTCAATCCGTTGATCAGTTCCTGGTCTTTATGAAAATCCAGCATTTGCAGTTCTGAAACACGATTGATCAAATGCCTGACGACTTTGGAAAGCTCAGAATCTTCAAGATCAAGCTTCTTTTCTTGCTGTGATGGATAGCGGACTTTCCCGCCTATTATATGTAAAGTTAAATAGACGGCTTCTTCCTCAGGAAACCGTATGGCAAATACCGGCTCAAGCCGCTTTAAACAAGCCAGTGTCCATTCATATTCTTTCTTCTTTTTTACCGCGTCCAGCTGTCTTGCAGAAATGGCGACCGGCTGTTTCATTTTGATACGGCGGATAGTCAGCAATGTATGCAGCAGCAAACTTTCAAATGTTTCATCCGTAAAATAGATAGAATGGTTTTTTTGTAATAACTTGATTTCTTTTCTCACAAAGTCCGCTTCATGACTTAAAAACTTACTTTTTATAAATTGGCTTGTAAACTCCGTATTATCAATCAAATCTGAAATTCGCGCCAATGCTTTTCTTTTGTTTTTTTCGTCCCCTTCAATCTTTAAGCCGAGCCGCTGTTTAGAAACCAGCGTGAGATCAAATCGCTTCAGCCACTCTTCAACCGCACTTACATCCTTTTTAATCGAAGCTCTGTTTACAAAATGCTGTGCGGCAATTTCTTTTGCGGAAACGGGCTTTGAATTCATTAATAAATCATAAGCGATGTGAAGTATTCTTTCTTCATCGGTCTTGTGCCTGCATGTAAAGTACTCATTATAAATTTGCCGGCTTAACCGTGACCTTTCCTGTTCAGATATATGTAAATAGACGCCTAATCCCGGTTTGCGGATCAGCTGAGCTTGAGCATGTTCATTCAGGAAATCTTCAATCGTGTTCAAATCATTCCTGATCGTTTTTTCAGAACAGCGGACCCTGTCTGCGAAATCTTGCACAACTAAGTAGTCATCAGGTTCAGATAACAACAGATACAAAATCTTTTTCTGCCTTGAATTCATGTATTTCATCTGTTTTTCTATCCTTCCTGTCCGTTTCTGCTGGAGCAATTGTGATAGGTTAAATATACTGCGCGTACGAAACCGTTTTCATTTTATAGTGAAACAAAAGAGTAAAAAGTTTTGTTTTTTACCGCAGATTCCGGAAAAATCATGTTTTATACAGAGGCTGTTCACCTTTGATTGACAGCAAAACACCAACCGTTTTTAAACGATTGGTGTCGGCAGCGAAAACCTGCTGTTACAGCCAAAATGTTTCGCCAAGCGCTAATGCTTTCAGGTTTTCAGGAGGTAATGCAAGCCGGTCCCACTCGCCGTGCAGTCTGCTTAATGCTTCCGGGCCTGTATCATCAGCAAGCCGGAATGCCCCGTAATGCATGGGAATGAAACTGTCAGCCTTCAGCTCCAAAAACGCTTTCACGGCGTCTTCCGGATTGATATGTGACACTTGCATAAACCATTCCGGTTCGTATGCTCCGATCGGCATCAGGGCCGCCTTAATACGAAACCTCTCTCCGATTTCTTTAAAGCCTTTAAAATAGCCTGTATCTCCTGCAAAATAGATGGACTCGCCGTTTTTGCTTTCTATGACCCAGCCTCCCCAATGAGAGGTATCGGTATCCCAAAGCGTTCTCCGTGTCCAGTGCTGGGCCGGAACAAATGATATATTCACTCCCCGCATTTCAAAACGATCCCACCAATTCATTTCATGAACGTTTTTGCGGCCTTTTTTGTTGAACAGCTTTTTCAATCCCGCAGGCACGTAAAAATCCGGGTTTCCTCTCAGTTTTTTTATACTCGGAAAATCAAGATGGTCATAATGCCCGTGTGAAATGAGCACGGCATCAATGTCAGGCAGTTCGCTCAATTCATATCCCGGCTCTGTCAGCCGTTTTTGAAAACCCATCCGCCGCGCCCATACAGGGTCGGTCATTATGTTAAGCCCCTGTATTTGGATCAGAAATGAAGAATGGCCGATCCATGTTATGGCGGTTTCCGTCCGATTGACGGCAACATCACGGACATCCCTAGTGACCGCTTTCGGAATGTTCTCGCTTAAGTCTTTACTTTTTTCTCTTCGTTCTTTCATCCATTTCAACATGTCCCTGAATCCATGTTCATTCTTCACGCCATTCAAGTTTTCATATCTTTTTTTCATTATCATTCTCCCTTGACACGTGTATTCCATTAGATTCATCGGACATTTATACAATGTCTGTAAATACCGCCCCGCTTGCTTCGGCTAAATCTTGAGGCGCTACTTTCAGCTGCATTCCGATTTTCCCCGCACTGACAATCATAAACTCCAGTGTTTCAGCGGATCTATCAATAAAAGTCGGAAACCTTTTTTTCATGCCGATCGGAGAGCAGCCGCCGCGCATATAGCCGGTCACTCCCAAAAGGTCCTTCATGGCAATCATTTCTATTTTCTTCTCACCTGCCGCCTTCGCAGCCTTTTTCAGATTCAGTTCTTTTGCAACGGGAACGACAAAGACGTAATAACGATCAGTTCCTGCAGATGCCACTAAGGTTTTATAAACATATTCGGCAGCGTATCCGATTTTTTGTGAAACGGAAAGACCGTCTGCGGGCTGTCCCCCTTCTGTTTTGTAACCTAATAGCTCATAGGGAATGTTTTGCTGCTCAATGATACGGACAGCATTTGTTTTCACTGTTTTTTTCGCCATGGTTTTCCTCCGTTTTCTGTATTTCTTTCTGATTATTTTCAACTACCGCTCAGTTGCGTGCTTTGTAATACTCAAGTGCAAACTGTTTAAAACGCTCAGCAGCGGGAGAGAGAGCATGGTTTTTCAGCTGGGCTAACGCTATGGTGCGTTCGCATTGGTAATCTGCAACCGGAAGAAAAACGACCGGAAAGTATGAATGCTCCGCGGTTTTCGGCAGCACTGCAGCCCCCAGACCCGCGGCGGTCAGTCCTAATATGGTTGACACTTCCTCTCCTTCAAATGCGAGATGCGGGTGTATATTCAAATCCCGGCACATCAGATCAAACATATACCTCAGCCCGTATCCCGGTTTAAAACCCACAAAATCCTCGTCCTGCATCTCTTTCATTTGAATGCTTTTATTTCCTGTAAGCGGGTGGTTCTCAGGAAGCACCGCATAAAGAGGCTCTTTCTCCAGCACTGTCCATTGTAAAAGCTCGCTGGGAAGCGGCGGGGAGCTGAGACAGATATCCGCATCTCCCGTTTCCACCATTTTGCGAAGCGTTTCATTTGCGCCTTGATAAAGCCGGAAGGTCACGTTTGGGTATAGCTTTTTAAATTCGGCAATCAGCTGAGGCATTAAGCGCATCCCGAGCGTATGAAGAAATGATACAGATATTTCGCCGTGCTCCAGGCTCATATTCTTTTTCACTTGTTCAACGCCTTCATTCAAAGCTCTTCTCGCTTGTTTTGCTTTTATTAAGAACTGCTCTCCGTGCCTTGTCAGCCGGACGGCTTTTGTCTCTCTGTAAAATAACGGCGCGCCTAATTCTTCTTCAAGCCTGATAATCGATCGGCTTAATGCCGGCTGAGAAATCATTCTTTCTTTTGCCGCATTTGTGAAATGCTGATGAGCTGCCGCCGCAATGAAGTTGTCAATTTGATGAAGCTCCATTTTCTCCTTCTCCCCTTTCTTCATAACCTACACGCATTAATTCTATAGTTATTATAAATTAGACACATTGAAATGAAAAGCGTACGATACATATATAACCAACAGTGAGAAAAGAGGGACATTCATGACGTTTATTCAGCCTCATACAAAGGCTTACAGAAAGGCCAGCTTGGCTCTGTTTATCAGCGGCTTTGTGACATTCGCCACGCTTTACACGACACAGCCGCTTCTGCCTTTGTTTTCGGAAGAGTTTCATATTTCCGCTGCGGCTGCCAGCTTAACTTTATCCATTTCAACAGCCGTTTTGGCATTTTCATTATTGGCCGCCGCTTCGTTGTCTGACGGATTCGGCAGAAAAAAATTAATGGTGCTTTCGTTAACAGCCACTTCTGTTTTAGGTTTATTAACAGCGTTCAGTCCGGCTTTTCCGGCGCTTTTGGCGATGAGGGGGCTGCTCGGTATTTTCCTGGCAGGCGTTCCGGCTGTCGCTATGACATATGTAGGCGAGGAGTTTGATCCGCAGGGCCTCGGGAAAATGATGGGCTTGTATATCAGCGGCACAAGCATCGGGGGAATGAGCGGCAGGCTGTTAACGGGGCTTCTGACCGATGTATTCGGCTGGCGGCCGGCGCTTGCCATCATCGGCATTCTTTCTATTGTATTAAGCTATTTGTTTTGGCGTTTTCTTCCGGCTCCGCGCCATTCATCTGAGCGGCATGCGGGCGTAAAAGCGGCATGTAAGGAATACGGAGCGGTCCTGCACCGCAAACGGCTGCTTTTGTTAATATCTCTGGGATTTATATTAATGGGGAGTTTTGTGACATTATATAATTATATCGGCTTTCATTTAATGGCGGCTCCTTATCATTTGTCGCAGACTGTGATCGGTTTTATTTTTATTGTCTATCTCGCGGGAACGTTCAGCTCGGTCTATATGGGGAAAAAAGCAGATCTTTTCGGAAGCGCGAAAATGATTAAGATTGCGATTTTTGTTATGCTTGCCGGCGCAGCGGTGACACTTTTGCCCCAGCTTGCGCTTAAAATCGCGGGGATTGCCGTCTTTACCTTCGGCTTTTTCGGCGCGCATTCGATCGCAAGCGCCTGGGTCGGCCGCGCAGCCGGTGATCAGCGCGCGCAAGCCTCTTCATTATATCTGCTTGCATACTATATCGGTTCAAGCGTGGCAGGGTCTTGCGGCGGTTTCTTTTGGACGCATTTTCATTGGATCGGTATCATTTCATTTATTTCGGTTTTGCTATTGCTGTCTTATCCGGTTTTATTTCTGGCGGAATTCAGAAAAAAGGGACATAGCCGCCTGCATGTAAATCAATAAAAACATTAAAGATTTCTGTCTTTTGTCCGATACTAAAGATAAGGCCGGCACGATACTCCCTATAACTATTCCTTTTGATTCAGTAGATTTCAAATATCGTGCCGGCTTTCTTCAATTAAAAAACATTCTTCAGTTGTCTCACTCTTCTGTTACATACCTGCCCAAACATCTTTCGCATATCTTCCTTCCGCCTGCAGCTGTTCAAGCCACTCCAAGGAAACTTTTGAATCAATGTTATGCACCTTTTCATACGCCTGAAGCAGTACATTTTCCACGGCCGGAGCCATTTTGCTTCCGTCACCGCATATATAGAGATGGCCGCCTTGGTCAAGAAGAGCAATAATTTGTTCAGCCTCGCGAAGCAGAACATCCTGTACATATACTTTACAGTCCTGATCTAACCTGGAATACGCCCGGTGCACGGTGACAAGGCCGTTTTTCTCCGCATGGTCGAATTCATCTTTGTACAGATCGTCTTGTTCAGGATGCCGGCAGCCGAAGTATAAATGAGCTTCGCCCAGGCTGTTACCGGACATTTTTTCGGCAGCGCGCGCCTGGATAAATCCCCTGAACGGCGCAATTCCTGTGCCTGCTCCGACCATAATGAGAGGCGTTTTCGGATTTTCAGGCAATGCGAAACCCGACTGCGGCGAGCGGATGAAACAGACGGCAGGATCGCCTTTTTGTAATCCGGCTAAATAGTTCGAAGCCACGCCCCGGTATTCCCCACGGCCGCTCCATGCCGGAGCCGTCACAACGCCGACCGTGATACTGAGCTCCCCGCTGGCTGCCTTCGGTGAGCTTGAGATTGAATAATAGCGCGCCTTTAAGGACGGCAGAAGTTCTAAAAAGCGCTCAAACGGCAGTTCACAAGCCGGATAATCTTCCAGCAGGTCCAGCATGGTCATTCGTTTTTTCAGCACGTTTTCTTTATATGCCGTATCATCAGAATAAAGATGCTCCAATTCTTTTTGGTGCGGCGGGCACACGGTATGTGCGGCAAGTTCGCGAAGCTGGGCTCTCGTTGCCGGCTCCTGCAGCTCTACATAGGACGCCAAAAGCTCCGGCGCATTAACCGGCCGGTCCATCGGCAGATGAGGCAGCTGCCGGCCCTTGATCTTAAAGTGCTGGTTCGGATCAAGACCGAATCGGCGAATGACACGGCTGATCAGTTCCCCGCTGTTTTGCGGAAGCACCCCGAGATGATCTCCTTCCTGATACGTTTCTGTTTCGGGGAGACGCAGCTCAATATGCCGGACTGAGCGCTTGCTGCTTTCGGTATGAAGCTCTTTGTTCGTGATGACTTCCGCCTCAAATGCTTTGTACGTTTTGGCAATCGGCGTCTCGGCTGCTTCACTTACGTATTCGATTGATAACTGTGATTTGTTTGTCTGTTTTGGAGCGGCCTCTATATGAAAAGCCTTCATGATGTCCTTCCAGAATGAGTCTTCCCAGGCTTCCTGACTGTACTCAAAATCATCGGCATTGTCGCCCTCCCCGATAGAGGTCAGCCGTTTTGCCCCTTTTTCTTCAAGCACTTTGTCTATCAGGCGGGGGATCCTCTGGTAAGTGGCGGCCCAGTTGCGGTCTCCGCAGCCGAAGACGGCGTAAGAAACACCCTTTAATTCCTGATCTTCAAGGGTTTCCATCCATTTCACAAAACCCGCCGCATTATCAGGCGGCGCCCCGTTATAAGAAGCCGTAACAATAACGACCGCGCCTTTTACAGGCAGTTTCCCGGCATAATCATCGAGCGGGCCGGTTTCAGTTGAAAATCCTTTGCTTCTTCCGATATCAGCCAGCTCTTCCGCGATTCCTTCCGCAGTTCCTAAATTTGATCCGTAAAGAATGAGAAGCGGCGTTCCGTGGGACGGGATTTCTTTCGTTTCTTCTTTGTGACCGCTTCCTTCAGCTTTATGGTTTTGTACGGGCTGATGATTGGACACGTCCTTGTTTTTCACACGGATTTTAAAATCACCGGGCTTAATGGTTAGAGCTTCTTTAATCGTAAGCTCATAATCAGTATGATCAATCAGTTCAAAGTGTTTCAGGACAAGGCCGAGCACCATTGTCGCTTCCTGCAGGGCAAACTGCATCCCGATGCATGCGCGCTGTCCGTTTCCGAACGGCTTATACGCATCAGCCGGAATGGCCGCGGGATCGCTGAACCTTTCCGGGCGGAATGACTCGGCATCTTCTCCCCACGCACTTTTATCCCGGTGCAGCTGCGGAGTCAGAATCGTCACCGGCTGTCCCTTCGCAATCGGATATTTCCCGCCGAGAACCGTATCTTCTTTCGCGTACAGAGAAAATGCCGGGGCAGTCGGATACAGCCGCAAAGTCTCGTTTAACACCATGCGGATATATGTCAGCTGCTGAATCTGCTTATATTCAGGGGTCTCTCCCGTCAGCACCCGCTCGGCTTCCTGAACGGCTTTTTTCAATTTATCTTTATTTTTCAGCAGGCAGTATATCGCAAAAGAAAGCAGCCCGCTTGTGGTTTCATGCCCAGCGATCAAAAAGGTAATGATTTGATAACGGATATTTTCATCATCCAGCCTTTCCCCCGTTACAGGGTCTTTCGCTTCAAGCATCAATGCTAAAAGGTCAGACAGATTCTCATCCGGATTTTCCCTCCGCTCAGCGATGATCCGGTCTACAAGCGAATTCATCTCTTCAATATCCTGCTGGAACTGATGTCTCGTTTTGATCATCAGCTTGTCCTGCAGGCTGTGTCTCTGCGATTGGCGCATTGCCTCCTGCAGCGCACGAAGCATACTTGTGATAAAAGGATGCTGTGTGTCGCGGTAAAAGCTGTTAAAGCGGTAATGAAATCCGCACAGGCCGATTGTATCCAGCGTCAGGCGCGTCATATCTTCGGCAACGTCAATTTCTTCATTCGGATTTAATCTGCTCCATTTCTGCACGAGCTGCATGGCAATATCAAGCATCATTGAATGATAGCCTTTCATCGCCTTCTGACTGAAGCTCGGCAATAAAATCCGATGCGCTTTCTGCCAGTTCTTTTCGTGAGTCCAGCTCGTAAATAGTCCGTCACCGCCAAACTCACGGACTTTCAGCAGGGCTTTGCTGAGATTTTTGTCAAATCGCTTTTCATCACAGACTTCTGCCGCGAGCTCGCGGCCTGATACGAAGACCCCGACAGAGCTCGGAAATTCAAAACGAAAGATCGGGCCGTATTCTTCGGCAATTTTCCAAAGCGATTGTGACAGTTTTTCTTTTTCCAAGTGAGGGAGATTTTTCAGAGGCCCGTATGTTTTCGGCTGCGGTATAGCGCTTAGCTGTTTCATATCGATCTTCCTTCCTTCGGCGAATAGTTAATGAGTTCTGATGGCATCCCAAGAACATTGTTCCAGTTCTTTCAGAAACGGTTTTGTTATTTCGACGCTTCCCGTCCGGATAAGCTGATAGAGTTTGAGATATGCCCCGAGCAGCAGCGCCATCAGTACATTGGACGGCAGATTGCGGAGCACACCTTCAGACTTGCCGCGCTGAAAAAAGACGTCAAGCATCTGTGTTATTTCATCAAGAAGCTTACGGCTCGTTTCATTCAGAAAGTAGGCGTCCTTATTCGTTTCAAGAAAAAACAATGCATACTCACTTTCCTTCGTAAAATCAATCAGACAATAAAACAGGTGATGAAACCCTTCTCTTACAGATATCCCCTGAAAGTCCGTTTTGACTTTTTTCATAAAACGCTGCGCACTTTCCTGATACAGTACGTTCACAAGTGTCTCTTTACTGTCAAAGTAACGGTAAATTGTGCCGGTTCCGACATCGGCCTGAGCGGCAATCATCGGAATCGTCGTGGCGTCAAATCCTCTATCTGTAAACAAAGTAAGCGACGCTTTCATAATGAGTTCAACCTTGTTTGAAGCTGTCATTTCATCCCCCTTTCTAAATGCGGAATGAATATTCATTCCGTTTGTTCAAAATATTTAAAATGTACGGTCATCTGATTACCATTGTATAAGAAAAAAACTTTTTTTAATATAAAATATATGTGAAATAACCAAAAATAAGGAAATATGTCCAATTTCACAAAAAGAGCTGCAGTGACTTAAGCAGCTCTTTTTATTTCCCAAGAAATATTCTATTTAATGGCAGTAATAAAATGGAATGAATCTCTGCTGACAACTGAAATGTCTCTGAAATGCTGATCATAGAGCACCTCAATCACATCCTTTTCACTCATCCGCGAAGGTTTCAAAACCATATAGAAACACCCGTCAATTTGAAGAACGCGGTACACTTCTTTACATGCTGTCCGGTAATCGCTGATTGTTTCAGCAGTATGTAATGAGAAGACTTTATGAAAACTGCGGTCGCGGAACGGTATGCTTTCCGGCCTCCCCTGCTGAATGTTTCCGAGCCCGGCTTTTATAATCGAACGGTTTGCGCGCTGTGTTTTCCGTATTTTACGTTTCGATGTTTCTATGCTTTTAAGACTGCCCTTTTCAAGCTGTCCGATGATTTGTTTAAACATTGAGCCGTTTCCGGTCCCGATTTCCAAAATGCGGTCGTATTCCTGTATGTCCATCAAAATTTGCTGAATGACTGACTCTGCCGGTTCTGATGCAGCAAAGTATTTCGCGCGCATTCGTTTTAATGCTGAAGATGTATGTTGCAACATTGTATAACACCCGCTTTTCCATTCCTGTGATTTATTATTCAGAAATAATATTACCTCGTATTAGTATGAGGTACTAACTAGACGTACTTCTCTTCATGAACGTTTCGATTTATTTGAAATTTATATTTGTTTTCATAAAAAAAAGACGGAAAACGTAGGTTTTCCGCCTGCTCTAGTACCAATAATACGGTGCTATATATCTTGTCTGCCGGGAAAGCGCCGCCATTCTCTGCCGGCGGTACGGGTTGCCATAGCCGTGTTTAAATGAATGGGGCATTGACGCATACCCGTGCCCGATGGATGGAATTCTGTTCTGACCGCCTTGCATGCTATCACCCGCTTACCAATTTTTCTTTCTTTACCATGGTATGCAGGCCGTCTGCGACGTGACAGCAACATCCTCGCTAAACCTGGTCCTTCTCCATTGTGTAATGATTCAGCAGTTCAATTCTGAACATGATGATCTCCTCCTTCTCCTCCGTTTTGGCCCTTCGTGTCCGTTAGTTCATATAAAAATGTTTCAACTGGCGTTCTTTCGCTTCATTATAAAACTCTTCGACCTGCTGTTCTCGTTCATACTCTTCCGCACTTTTAAAACGCTTTGAAATGGTCAGTGTTAAAAAGAAAAGATTAATGGTCATTATCGCTCACCCCCTTTCAATATCCGCACAAGCGAAAATAACCCGCAGCAAAGTTCATATGCGCTGCGGGCAGACTAAATCCGCAGACAAAAGAAGACGGTGCTTCTTTCCCTGCGGGGAGCTGCGAATGTCCTGATACTCCGAAATTAACGTGCTTGACGGGCAGAGGTTAAGGAAGGACACGAACTCTTCCACAGGCTGAATCGGTTCAATTGTAGATTTTGATTGCCGTTTAACGTCGTCATGTGATTCAACCTCCCTTTGCTTTTTTCTTACTTTGTAAGTATATCCATCAGCTTCCATTTTGTAAACATTTTTTTCAAGATTTGGACGGAAAATGTGCTGGCATTCCGCTTCAATTGTCCGTGTTTTCCGGCATCTTTCTTACCTCAGGAAACTCTTTTCATCCCTTGCTTTTTCTGATCTTTTTTTGAATATGCAATAAAATAAATAAGGCCGACAAACACTGCCCCGCCGATGACATTCCCGATAAAGGCCGGAATGAGATTGCCAATCAGATCACCCCACGAAAAAGAACCTGCAAAAATCGCAGCCGGGATGATAAACATATTGGCTACAACGTGCTGAAAACCAATTGCGACAAACGCCATAATCGGAAACCATATACCCGCGATTTTTCCGGCTCCGTCTTCTGCGCCGAAAGAAAGCCAGACGGCCAAACAGACAAGCCAGTTACAGCCGATCGCCGAAACAATGACTTTTCCAAACGGCATATCCAATTTGCCTTGTGCGACCGCAATCGTTTTTTCCAAATACGGTCCTGTTTCGGTTAATCCGACAACATGTCCGAAAAAGTAAGCGACAAACAGTGCGCCGACAAGATTCATCAACGTCACGATCACCCAATTTTTCACTAATGCACCGGCGGATATTCTTCTGGAAAACAGCGCCATGGATACCGACATCATATTTCCCGTAATCAGCTCCGCGCCGGCAAGAACGACGAGCACCAATCCGATGGGAAACACGGACGCCCCGATTAAACTCGACAGGCTTCCCCATTCTTTCGGGAGGTCGCCGATGACACGGATATCAAGCAAATAACCGAGTGCGATAAACGCTCCTCCCAAAAATCCTAATACAATCAGTGCTGAAAGCGGTGAATGCACCTTTTTTACCCCTGATTCGACCGCAAGCTCCGCTATTTCGTCCGGTTTACGAAAAGCCATAATAACCCCTCCATTTATCATTTCAGCCCGCAGTTTCCAAAGACGCCTAACAAAAAAGGCAGCATTCAACTAACCCGTCTGAAAAAACGGGGTTTGAATGCTGCCTAACTTGTATGCATACCCATACAACAATATCAAGCAGAATGAAAATATGCGGTATAGAATATGTACAGATCATGCACACATTCCATAAAAAATCGTCCTTAGGCCACTGCTGGCAGTTCATATCATATCAAATGTGACAATTTCGTGTCAATTGAATATTGTCAGCTTTTGATTTCTTCTTTATGCTCTTCAATTGAGCGGTCAAAGACAAACACCGATACGGCAATATTTTCCTCTATTTTAATATCTGAAAACAGATGCACAAGCTTTGCTCCGATGAGCTCTTCCATTCCGTCAGGCGTTTGTTTTGAATACAGCTCCTGAATTAAGCTGGTTCGCGCCGCATGAACCATTTCTCTTCCTTCAGGCGTGCGTGCGATAAACTGCTCACTTGCGCTTAGATTGCCGTAAAGTGTAGATACCGCCATGTTATCCACAAAAACGGTGTGAATTCGTTCAGGCCCCTTTCCAAATAATTCTTTGCGCAATTTCCGGATAATATCGTTAAATTCATGAATTTTTTTAGACATATTGTCCCCTCCGATTTTAGCCTATGAAAGACATTCCCGGTTCCCCTTTGTGACATTTCACCTGGTTAAAGTTTTCCTTTCGTATTGTATTATAATAAATATCACCTTATAATAAAAGCAGTGAAGATGGATTTGTAATAGGAAACGTGTTATGAGTCTATCGTTTTATACAAATAGGATTGGTCTGTTAGTAAGACTTGCTAGTGAACTATTCCGCCATGCGTATTTATACCGTTCTCCGGACAGGAGGCCGGTATCTATGTGCATGGCTTTTTTTCGAGTTTAAAAGATGGAGGGGAATTGGAAGTGACAGACGTTCAGTCTATCCGTGTCAAAATTGACGGCACGGAGTATGAAGCACCAGAGGGGTCTAAGATTTTAGATATTTTAAACCAAAACGGAATTGAGATTCCGCAAATATGCCATGTACCGGAAGTGGATCCGATTCAAACATGTGACACCTGTATTGTTGAAGTAAACGGGAAATTGCAGCGCTCTTGTTCCACGGCTGCAGAAAACGGGATGTCCATCTCGCTTACGTCGGGAAGGGTAAAAGAGGCTCAGACAGAGGCCCTGGACCGCCTGCTTGAGAATCACCTGCTTTACTGTACGGTATGCGATAACAACAACGGCAACTGCACACTGCATAATACAGCGGAAATGATGGGAATTGAGCATCAGAAATATCCGTATACGCCGAAAGATGATTCAAAGTGCGCGGTTGATATGTCTCACCCGTTTTACCGCTATGATCCGAACCAATGCATCGCCTGCGGCCAATGTGTGGAAGTGTGTCAAAACCTTCAGGTGAATGAGACCCTTTCAATTGATTGGGAGCGCGACCGCCCGCGAGTCATTTGGGATGAAGGCGTCGCCATTAATGAATCATCCTGCGTCAGCTGCGGCCAGTGTGTCACTGTCTGCCCTTGTAACGCACTGATGGAAAAATCAATGCTCGGCCAAGCCGGATTTATGACAGGAATAAAAGAAGATGTCATGGAACCGATGATTGATTTAGTAAAAAATGTTGAACCCGACTATACAAGCATCTTCGCCGTATCAGAAGTGGAAGCGGCTATGCGCGATAAACGGACGAAAAAAACAAAAACAGTCTGCACGTTCTGCGGCGTCGGATGCTCTTTTGAAGTATGGACAAAAGGACGTGACATCCTTAAAATTCAGCCTGTTTCCGATGCTCCGGTTAACGCGATTTCCACTTGTGTGAAAGGGAAATTCGGCTGGGACTTCGTGAATTCGGAAGAACGGATTACAAAACCGCTTATCCGGAAAAACGGCGCATTTGTTGAATCGTCATGGGAAGAAGCCCTTGATCTTGTCGCATCAAGACTCGGTTCGATCAAGGCTGAACACGGAAATGGTTCTGTCGGCTTTATTTCTTCTTCTAAAATTACGAATGAAGACAACTACGTCATTCAAAAATTGGCACGCCAAGTATTTGAAACCAACAACGTGGATAACTGCTCACGCTACTGCCAGTCACCGGCAACGGACGGCTTATTCCGCACCGTCGGTATGGGCGGAGACGCCGGCACAATTAAAGATATCGCAAAAGCGGGCCTCGTGCTCATCGTCGGCGCCAATCCGGCGGAAGGACATCCGGTTCTGGCCACGCGCGTGAAACGCGCCCATAAACTGCACGGCCAAAAACTGATTGTTGCCGATCTGCGCAGAAATGAAATGGCTGAACGGTCCGACCTCTTTATCAGCCCGAAACAAGGGACTGACCAGGTCTGGCTCATGGCAGTAACGAAATATATGATTGACCAAGGCTGGCACGATCAAGCGTTTATTGATGAAAATGTCAACTACTTTGATGATTATAAAGAAACGCTGGAAAAATACACATTGGAATATGCGGAGCGCATCACCGGACTTTCTCAGGATACGATCATCCGCATTGCCGAAATGATTCGTGATGCAGACGGCACTTGTGTTCTTTGGGGCATGGGCGTTACTCAAAATACAGGCGGCTCTGATACATCAGCGGCGATTTCCAACCTGCTGCTTGCCACAGGAAACTACCGCCGTCCGGGCGCCGGAGCCTATCCGCTGCGGGGACATAACAACGTTCAAGGCGCTTGCGATATGGGAACTCTTCCAGGCTGGCTTCCGGGATATCAGCATATTACCGATGATGCGGCACGCGCTAAATTCGAAAAAGCTTACGGTGTTGAAATTGACGGCAAGCCGGGTCTTGATAATATCGAAATGCTCCATGCGATTGAAGAAGGAAACATGAAAGCCATGTATCTCGTCGGTGAAGATATGGCGCTCGTCGATTCAAACGCCAACCATGTTCATGACATTTTATCCAGCCTTGATTTCTTTGTTGTGCAGGATATTTTCCTTTCAAGAACGGCGCAATACGCGGATGTCATCCTGCCTGCGGTTCCATCTCTTGAAAAAGACGGAACATTTACAAACACAGAGCGACGTGTGCAAAGGTTGTATCAGGCGCTTCCGACACTCGGCGATGCAAAACCCGACTGGTGGATTATTCAGGAAGTCGCCAATCGTTTAGGCGCTGATTGGAATTACACGCATCCTAGCGACATTTTCTCAGAAATGGCGAGCCTTTCTCCGCTGTTCGGAAAAGCAAGCTACGACGTTCTTAGCGGCTGGAACAGCTTCCTGTGGGGAAGCTTTACGGGAGAAAGCACTCCGCTTCTTTATGAAGACGGCTTTAACTTCCCGGACAAAAAAGCCCGTTTCGCGCTGAGCGATTGGGTGGAGCCTGCTGTATTCCCTGAAGAATATGACCTGCATATTAACAACGGACGGATGCTTGAACATTTCCACGAAGGAAACATGACAAACAAATCGAAGGGCATTCAGTCTAAAGTTCCGGATGTATTTGTTGAAGTATCGCCGGAGCTCGCGGCTGAACGCGGAATTTGCGACGGAACAATGATCCGGCTCGTCTCTCCTTTTGGAGCGGTTAAATTGAACGCGCTTGTGACAGACCGTGTCCGCGCAAATGAGCTTTATCTGCCGATGAACTCTACAGATAAAGATTCTGCGATTAATTTCCTGACCGGGCCTGCGTATGATTCACGGACACATACACCTGCCTATAAGCAGACAAAAGTCCGCATGGAAGTGCTCGGTTCCTGTGATACTCCGCCGCTTCCGAAAACGAATCCGCGGAACAAAAAACGTCATCCGCAAAACGGTGTGGAAGCTCAGCGAAAATGGAACCGTCCGGGCTATGTGCACTTAACTGATTAAGGAAAGGAGGAAACATTATGGCAAGCCCAATTACTGAAATTCAAAAAGAAACGAAAACAGAGGAACAGCTGAAAGCTGAAAAACTGGAAGAGCTGAAGACGCTTCTCGCAGAAAATGAAGAAGCCGTCGCGAAAACGATGTCCATCATGGCAGAGCTGAATAGCTTGGGCATTTTTGATGCCGCCGGCTATATGCTCCAGGCAAAAGAGGAGATTGCCAAAATTGCACTCGGACAGATTTCCCGGGAACCTGTCACCAATCTCCTGAATACGATGATGGCCGCGGGAGGCGCGCTGTCAAAAGCTGATCCCGAATTTATGGGCAGACTTTTAGAAAGCGCCATGGCCGGGACGGATCAGGCGCAAAGATTTTTAAAAGAGGACAGGAAAGTCAGTATGTTTGAACTGATGAAAGCCGTCGGTGATCCTGATATTAACCGCGCGCTCGGCTTCGGGCTGCAGTTTTTAAAAGGAATGGGAAAAGAATTACGTGAAACCCCGTCTGAATAAGAAATGAAAAAGCCATTGTCAATAGACAATGGCTTTTTTTATTCTTCGGCCTCTTCCAGCCTCTTTTTATAAATAAGTGAACGGTCAACGCAGAAATAAGCGCCCGCTAAAAATACACAATCCGTTACAAACATCAGCATTTTCTGGCCCGCAGTCAGCCCTTGTCCGGGAAGAACCGCGCCGATATAAATGAAGGTGCTGACTGCAAGCAGAATAAATGCGTAATGCTTAAAATCTTCTATTAATGATTTCAGTCTTTTCTTCTCCATATAAGGTCACCTGCCAGTTTTATAGTCTACCAACATTATAATACAAGCTGACAGCCGACAGAGAATGTAAATCTATCCATTCTTTATAAAAGTGAATCAAGCGCCTGTTTCACATCCGCCGTTAAATCCTCAGTATCCTCAATACCGACTGAGATCCGCACGAGCCCGTCGGTAATGCCAAGCGCAAGCCGGCGGTCGCGCGGGATCGAAGCGTGCGTCATTCTGGACGGCACGGAGATTAAGCTTTCAACCGCTCCTAAACTTTCCGCGATCGTAAACAGGTTCAATTTTTCTAAAAACGCGTCGACGCGTTCGCTGCTGCCGACATCAAAGGAAATCATTCCGCCGAAACCGGAGCTTTGCGCTTTTGTCAGCTCATGGCCCGGATGTTTCGCTGATCCCGGATAATAGAGCGTTTGAACGGCATCATGCGCTTCAAGCAGCTCGGCGATTTTCCCGGCGCTGTGATTGATAGCATCCATTCTGAGTCCCAGTGTTTTAATGCCTCTCATTAAGAGCCATGAATCCTGCGGTCCTAAAACGCCGCCTGTTGAGTTTTGCACGTAATGAAGCTTTTCACCGAGCTCTTTATCAGCCGTGACGACTAAGCCGCCGACGACATCGCTGTGGCCGCCGAGATATTTTGTCGCGCTGTGCAGCACGATGTCAGCGCCGAAGCTGAGCGGCTGCTGGAAATACGGCGTGTAAAACGTATTATCGACGATAAGCAATACGCCCGCTTCTTTTGCGATGTCAGACATCAGTTTGAGGTCAGTCACTTTCAATAGGGGGTTTGTCGGTGTTTCGATATAAATGGCTTTCGTATTCGGGCGAATGGCCTTTTTGACTTTTTCTTCACTGCTCGTATCAACAAAGTCCGCTTCAATGCCGAAGCGGTTCAGCACACCTGTCATCACCCGGTAAGTGCCGCCGTATACATCATCCGTCAAAATAACATGATCGCCGCTGTCAAACAGCATCATGACGGCAGTAATCGCAGCCATGCCTGAGCCGAACGCATATCCCGCCGCGCCGCCTTCAAGTTCCGCAATTAAGCTTTCAAGCGCCGTCCGCGTCGGATTGGCCGTTCTTGAATATTCATAACCCGTGTGCTCGCCCGCTTTCGGCTGCTGGTACGTGCTTACTTGATAAATCGGTACGGAAACCGCTCCTGTTTTTTCATCTCCCGTAATTCCTCCGTGCACCATCAGCGTTTTTTTCTTCATCTTACTGACCTCCTTGAAAAATGTTTTTGCTTATATATCGATCGCTGCCATCAGGGAAAATAGTGACGATATTTGATCCGGCGGGCGCTTTTTTCGCTTCTTCAAGCGCTGCATAAAGAGCCGCCCCTGAAGAGCTTCCGATTAAGAGGCCTTCTTTCTCGGCCGCTTCTCTGACAAGCGAAAACGCCGTATCGTCTTCCACCGTGTAAATGGCGTCAAAATGGTTCTCGTCCATATAATCCGGGATAAACTCCATGCCGATGCCTTCCGTTTTATGGGCATGCGGCTCTCCGCCATTCAGGATCGAGCCTTCCGGTTCAACGATCACCGTTTTGACGGCAGGATTTTTCTCTTTTAAATAAGCTGCCGTACCGGCAAAGGTGCCGCCGGAACCCGCTCCTGCGACAAAAGCGTGGATATCCCCGCCGAGCGCGTTCCATATTTCGGGTCCGATCGTTTTATAGTAAGTCAATGGATTTACTCGGTTTTTAAATTGCAGAACGGCATAAGAATTATTAATCTCTCTCTCCAGTTCAAGCGCTTTTCGAATGGCTCCCTGCATGCCTTCTTCTCTCGGCGTATGCACGATGTCCGCTCCGAGAGCTTTCATAATTTGCTGCTTTTCTCTGCTGAAATGCTCCGGGACGCAAAAAACGGCGCGAAGCTGATGCTTTCTGGCGCACAGAGCGAGTCCGATCCCGGTGTTTCCGGCAGTCGCCTCAATGATAACACCGCCCGGTTTCACCTTTCCCGTGCGAAGCGCATCTTCAATGAGCATCCCGCCCAGCCTGTCTTTAATGCTTCCGCCCGGATTCATCATTTCAAGCTTAGCATAAACCGCTGTTCCCTCCGGCATATCAAAATGCTTGAGACGGAGCAGCGGTGTACTTCCGATCAGTTCTGTAATATCTGTTATCACGTTCAATATATGTCCTCCTCCTGGAAAAGCGGAGGAGAACGAGAATCCCCCGCTTAGTGAATTCGTTTGATGACATTCAGGACAAGCTCAGTTGAATGAACGGCAGCCTGTTCTAAAAATTTATCAAATGAAACGTCAGATTCTTTTCCGGCAATATCAGATAAAGCTCTGATGACAACAAAAGGCGTTTTGAACTGGTGGCACACCTGTGCGACAGCCGCAGCTTCCATTTCAACCGCGTACAAATCCGCAAATTTGGCGCGTACGTCTTCAACCCGCTTCGGATCATTCATAAAAGAATCTCCCGTTGCGATTGTGCCTTTGGCGACTTGAATGCCGTTCAGTTCAGAAACCGCTTCCTCAGTAATGCTGATCAGCTTTTCATCAGCTTTGTATGCTGCCGGAAGACCCGGCACCTGTCCGTATTCATAGTCAAACGCCGTCACATCCACGTCATGATGGCGGACATCTGTTGAGATGACGACGTCGCCTACATTCAATGTATGATGAAAACCGCCCGCTGAGCCTGTGTTAATCACATAATCAGGTTTGAAACGGTCAAGCAGAAGCGTCGTGCTGATCGCCGCGTTGACTTTCCCGATACCTGATTTCAGCAAGATGACTTCGATGCCTTCATAGCTGCCAGTTGTAAACTCACAGTGAGCGATCATCTCTTGTTTTGCGTCTTTCAGTTTGCTTCTTAAAATCGTAACTTCCTCTTCCATTGCTCCGATGACTGCCAGTTTCATTTATACACAATCCCTTCGATTTACCGTTTAATCGCCTCCATTATCCAGACAAAGTCATTTTGCTGCGTAAACCGCGCGGCAAATCCCTCTTCTGAAAAGATGTTTTTCATTGTCGCGAGTGTCGGATAATGTTCCGTCTTTAAATCGTCCGCTAATTGATGATAGCCCTTTCGGCTTGCTTTTTGAATGGCTTCATTATAAGCTTCATGATCTTTAAAGACAGTATCGGCAAACACTATTTTATCATGCTTCTGAAGGATTGCGCCATACTGCTTTACAGCCGTTCGCTTTTCTTCATCGGTTAAATGATGAAAGGCGTACGAGCTGACGATGGTATCTATTTGAAAAGGCGGAGCGGGAAACTCCAGAAAATCTCCGTCACTGAACACGGCTTTGTCAGAAAGCTTGTCAGCCGCCAGTTTTCTCATTGACGGAGACGGTTCTACACCAAACACCTTTTTGTGCGCGGCGGCTAATTTCGCCGTTAAATTCCCCGTTCCCGGTCCGAACTCTAAAACGTTTGAACCTGAAAGTGCGACAATGCTGTCAAGAATATTGTCATATCCTTTAAAAACAGCAGCATATTGTTTGTCAGCCCCGTGCACTGTGGCGTCATAAGTCGCAGCCCAATCTTCAAATAAAGGAATAAATTCACGGCCCATATTTTTCACTCTCCATATTTTATAATTCCTATGAGTATAGTATGGATTAATCGTGGAACAGTTCCTATCCTATCACAAAAAAGAATGGAAGGGTACTAAAATACTTTGGGATTATTGCGCAATTACGGCAGAAAGGCTTATACTTTCATTGACTCAGAAGAAAAATCAGGAGGATCTGTACTGATGAATTTTCAATTGGATTTAATCAAAGATAAAGTAGAATTTTTCGAAGCGACATCTTTGCAGGAGCTTGAAAAGAAAATAAACGTTCAGATTGAAAACAACCAGGCGATTATGCTTCGCGTCCGTTCCGTATCCCATCAGGTGACGGCCGTTGACGGCAGAATCCTTTACAGCGCGTCGGTGCATTTTTCAGCTGACGTATGACAGAAAAAAGCAGCTGAATAATCAGCTGCTTTTTTGCGGTTATTTTAAGGTTTCTACTTTTGTCGGCTTCCAGCCTTTTTTGTCTTTCCAAGTGATGGTGACCTGATACTTTTTGCCGTTCGTTTTGTCTAAAACTTTACCCTTCGCATCTTGCGGACTTCCATTGTTTCCGAGCCACAGCACTGTCATATGGTCTTTTGACACGCCGGTTGCGTAAGAGATGGCGTCAAGCATTTCGGCCCAGTCTTCAGAGCTTGAGTCATACGTCGCCGCATGTTCTCCCGTCTGCTTTGTGCCGACCGCTTTCCATTTTGGGTTAACAATTGTTTTCTCGACATCGCTTGATGAACCGCCCTCTGTTATTTTTGCGCCTTTAAAAGGATCGCTTGAATCAGAGTCTTTTTTGCTGCTGTCATCACTTTTCGATGAATCATCGTCTTTTTTGCTGTCAGAGTCTGAAGATGAATCAGATGTGTCCTTATCCTGTTTATCTTTTTTGTCATCGTCTGATGCCGTATCTTTTTTGCTGTCTTTTATGTCTTCATCCGATGTCTGCTTCGTCTTGCCTGATGCAGGTGTTTCCTGCTTCTGGCTCGTGTCCGCTTTTTCGCTCACGTCGCCCGACGGACTGTTGATGAAGAGGCTGACGGCAACGACGACAATAAGAATAGATACGATAGCAATTAAAATGTTAAGCACCATATTTGCTTTTCTGCGCTTATCACGGTTTTCAAAACGAGATTGTTTATTGCTCAATCATTCTGCACTCCTTTATCCCTCTTGCTCAGCATATATTTTAACATGGGCTGAGCGGTTGTTCTATGTCTGATTTATTTCATTTTCATGTACCTTTTTAACAATATCATAAAACACTGTATTTGTCAGAGCCTTATCCCCCGGCGTGTCCATGTGCAGCACCACGAGAGCGTATTTCGGCTTGTCCGCGGGAAAGTATCCCGCAAACCATTTGTGGTAAAGCGTCTGTTTTTCTTTTGTGAACATTCCCGTCTGGGCCGTTCCCGATTTGCCTGCTATCTCATACGGCAGATCCTGAAACCTTCGGCCGGTTCCTTTCGGTGAGGTGACGACTTCTCTGAGAATTTTTTGAAGCTGCTGCGCCGTATATTTGTCGATGTTTTCCCCTTTTAACGGCTGATCTTTGAATGACGCCATCGTCGTTTTGTTTTTGTATTCAATTTTGTCCGCGATTTTGACTTGTTTTTTTTCACCGCCGCGCGCGATCGCCGCCATCATATTGGCGACTTCAAGCGGCGTGACTTTCACGTTTTTTTGCCCGATCGCCGTCTGTGCGACGGCTTTTTTTACGGTTTTGTCTTTGTCATCTCCCCAAATGACCCCGTTTTTTTCATTATACAGCTGCCTGAATCCGTCTTCCCGGTACAGCTTGCCTTCCCAGCCCGCCCGCTGGGTGAGACCGAGTTTTTCCGCCATGTTTTCAATAACGGAATCATCTTTTTTGATCAATTTTTCCGCAAGACTTGTAAACGTATAATTGCAGCTTTGGGCAAAGCTTTCTCCAAAACTGAGCGTGCCTTTGTCATCCCCCGGCTCTCCGTACAGGTTGAGATTGCAGTTAAAGGATGTGCCCGGCTTCACTTCGTTTTGTTCTATTGCGGCTGCGGCGATCACCGTTTTAAATACTGATCCCGGATAAATCGGCGTCAGCATGTAATTTTGCAGTGTCTGCTGCTTTGACATGTCGGCGTCAGGCTTTGATACCATTCCGAGCACACTGCTTTTTTCAATGTCTAAAAGGACGGCTCCCCCCTTTTTTAACCCGCGGTCTTTCAATACATCTTCCATTGCTTTTTGAATATTGCGGTCGATGGAGGTTTTGACTTGCAGCGGATAAAACGCGTTTGCTTCAGCCGTATATTTGACGTCCATTCCGAATAAAGGGTTTCCCCTTCCGTCGACATGATACAAAAGTTTTGTGTCCTGATCCGCAAGTAAAAACTCATCAAACGTCCGCTCCATCCCGCTTGTCCCGATTTTTGCCGTGATCGGCAGTTCCTTCCTGCCGGGGTATTTCTTTTTCAAAAGCTCAGGGTCCTGGTTTGTCGCGCCCAACAAATGAGCGGCTATGTTTGTTTCTTTGCTGTCTTTCATATATACGCCGTAAATGCCGGGATATTTCAAAGAATTGATATTTGACACGGATTGTTTCGTCAAATGTTTTATTTTTCTGCTGTTCAGGACCACCGGTTTTTTTGCTTCCGTGAGCAGCTGCCTGAGCTCCCCCTGTTTCATTCCTAGAATGTCTGATACCCGGTCAACCGGCCAATCCTGCGTCACGAGAAAAGGAAACAGTATGACGGCAGGCTGCTTTTTTCCGGTCAGTTCTTTGCCGTTCCGATCAAGAAAAGAGCCGCGTCCGTCTGAAATAAGGACTTCTTCCGTCCGCTGCTTGACGCTTTCCTGAATCAGATTAATATTGGATTTTGAAAAAGATTCTGTGAAAAACAGCTGAATTTCAGCCAGCCTCGCAAGCAGAAAGAAAAACACGAGCAGAAAACAAATCACGGCCGCTTTCAGCCTTTTTGATACGATCATAAAAAAACACCTCATCCACATTTTGGACGAGGTGTTTCATTGTTAAACGGATCTTATGAAATTTTCACAATTTTCACGAGCATTTCTCCGCCCGGCGTCTGAACTGTCACTTCTTCGTCCACTTTTCTGCCGAGAAGGCTTTTGGCGATTGGCGAGTCGTTTGAAATTTTCCCTTCAAACGGATCAGCTTCAGCGCTTCCGACAATCGTGTAAGATTCTTCTTCACCGTCGGGCAATTCGATGAATGATACGGTTTTTCCCAAACCGACTACATTTGAACCGCCGTCGTCCTCGATGATTTTCGCATTGCGGATCATGTTTTCAAGCGTCGTGATGCGCCCTTCCACAAATGCCTGTTCTTCTTTTGCAGAATCATACTCAGAGTTCTCTGACAGATCTCCGAAGCTTCTTGCGATTTTAATGCGTTCTACTACTTCTTTACGTTTAACCGTTTTCAATTGCTCTAATTCTTGTTCAAGTTTTTGTTTTCCTTCGTGAGTCATCGGAAAAACTTTTTCTTGTGCCATGTTCCTTCACTCCTTGGTGGTTGTCCCTCAACAATAACGTGTGATTATGTATGAGAGCATAAACGAAAAAATCAAGAATGAGAACACAGGGCAGTCCTCGTTCTTCTCTCCCATATAGGTACTGTTTATCTTAAACTGAATATGTGTTTTCTGCAAATGTTTCGGTTTATAAACAGGGAAAGAAGGGAACTGTCTCATTCCCTTCCAGCCTATACATAATATGGTCTGAGTTATTTATGTCTATGCTATGGTATTACAAAATTGCATTTTGTTCAAGGATCGTTTGAATCTTCGTGACCATCAGATCAATCGCGACGTGGTTTTGCCCGCCTTCCGGAATAATGATGTCCGCGTAGCGTTTCGTCGGTTCAACAAACTGATTGTGCATCGGTCTGACGACGGACACATACTGCTCAATGACAGAATCGATTGAACGGCCTCTTTCGTTAATATCTCTCATAATCCGTCTGATGATACGGAGATCCGCGTCCGTGTCGACATAAAGTTTCATATCCATGAGGTCGCGAAGCCTTTTATCTTCGAGAACGAGAATGCCTTCCAGAATAATGACATCCTTCGGCTCAACCGGAATGGTTTCCTCAGAACGCGTATGCAGTTTATAATCATAAATCGGCTTTTCTATCGGCCGGTAATTCAAAAGCTCTTGAATATGCTCGATTAAATAGTCATTATCAAATGCGAGCGGGTGATCATAGTTTGTGTTCAGCCTTTCTTCAAACGGAAGATGACTTTGGTCTTTATAATAAAGGTCTTGCTGGATCATTAAAATCGAGTGTCCTTTAAACTGTTCATAGATGGAACGGGTGACGCTTGTTTTTCCTGATCCGGAACCTCCTGCGATGCCTATAACTACAGGACTCTTACCCATTGGTGATTACTTCCCCTTTCTCATCATGTTGCTCGGATAAATCTTTTTGTCTACTTTAAATGTAACGATTTGCAGGGGATGGCGGGCAGCATCAAGCTCGTTTCCGTCTTCGTCCCAAATAGTGCCGATTGTGAATGTGAAATTGTCGATTTCAGGACCGAAAAATTCCACTTCGTCACCTTGTTTAAAGAAATTGCGCTGCTGGAGCGTCACCATTTGAGTTTCCTCGTTATACGCGAGCACGAGACCGGCAAAATCAAATGTTGTTTTCTTTCCGTGTTCACCGAACATCTGCTCTTCATACCCGGGCGTGCCTTCAAAGAAAGCAGGCGCGGTATCCCGGTTTGCACATTTGTCCAGCTCATCCAGCCATTCTTTTTGAATGACAAAGTTTTCAGGATCAGCGCAGTATGCGTCGATGACTTTGCGATACACGCTGACAACCGTCGCAACGTAATGAATTGATTTCATCCGGCCTTCAATTTTCAGGCTGTCGATGCCCATCTCGATCATTTGCGGAATGGATTCAATCAATTTTAAATCTTTGGGGCTCATCGCAAACGGAGCGTCTTCTTCGCCATAGAGCGCGACCGCGTTTGCACCGTCTGTCTGATACAGGTCATAATCCCAGCGGCAGGACTGACAGCAGCCGCCGCGGTTGGAATCCCGGGCTGTCATGTGATTGCTCAGCACGCACCGGCCTGAATAAGCGATACACATGGCGCCGTGGATAAAGGTTTCGATTTCAATATCCACCTTTTCCTTCATTTCTTTAATTTCCAGTCCGCTCGTTTCACGGGCAAGCACCACGCGGTCAAGCCCTTCTTCTTTCCAGAACTGCACCGCTTTCCAGTTGGAAAGGGACTGCTGTGTGCTGAGGTGAATTTCTACGTCCGGGGCCACTCTCCGGCATGTTTCAATAATCAGCGGATCAGCGACGATAATTCCGGCAACTTTTGCGTCTCCCAACGCTTTTAAGTATTCTTCCAGACCGTCCATATTTTCATTATGGGCGAAAATGTTTGTTGTCACATATATTTTTGCCCCGTATTTTTTGGCAAATTCTACGCCCTCTGCGATTTCTTCTATTGAGAAGTTATCCGCATTTGAGCGGAGTCCGTATTCCTGTCCTCCGATAAAAACCGCGTCCGCTCCGTAATGAACGGCAATTTTTAATTTTTCAAGGTTTCCTGCCGGAGCAAGGAGTTCAGGTTTTTTCGTAATGACGCGTTTTCCGTTTACGACTTTGGAAATGGTTTGATTTACGGCTGTCATCCGTTGCACCCTCCTTTTTAATAGACCGTTTCTTTAAAGAAGAATCCTGTGTCGATGCTTCTGTTCACAGGCTGAATGCTTTCAATCCGCTCTATCCAGCTCTCTTTTTTCTCTTCGTATGTCTCTCGGCTTTCGAAGCACAAATCGATTGCTTCTCTGTACATGCGGGTCACTTCAGTTAAGTATTCAGGAGACTTTAAAACTCCGTCGATTTTGAAAGAATCGATGCCGGCGTCCATCAGGTCCTCTAATTCATCAATCATGCACACATCGTTCGGGCTCATGATGTGCGTGCCGTTTTCATCTTCAAAAATCGGGTATTTATTGCCCCGTTCCTTGTCATGCAGAAACATCCCCGCTTCTTTTTTCTTCTGTTCGATGTCCATGACTTTACCCTGGTATTCGAAGTAATGGCCCACTAAAGAACGCTTCGATTGGAACATGCACGTCATGCCGTGGATTTGAATTTCAATTTCCACTTCGGCGTTTTCTTTTATGTCAATGATGCTGTCCATATTTAATTCCTTAGCCAGCACTGCCCGCCGTGCGCCTTTGCGTCCCCAGTAATTGCAGGAGTAGTAGTTGGTTCCCGTTGTTTCCGTGCTCCAGTGCAGTACAAGCTCGGGAGCCGCTTCACGCGCCGCCATTAAAACGGCCGGATCACCGAAAACAGCCGCATCAACGCCGGCCTCCTGCAAAAAGGCAAGATAGCCGTTCAGCTCGTCCACTTTTTCGTTGTGAAAAATAGCATTGACGGCGGCGTACACTTTCGCGCCTTCCTGATGAGCTGTCTTTACGGCTTCTTTTATATCTTCTCTTGAAAATTCACCGGCCAGTCTCAGGCCGTATCTCTGTTCTCCGACTAACAGGGCCGTTGCGCCCGCTTGAATGAGCGGAAGAATATCCTGTACAGAAGTCGGAGTCACCAAAAGTTCAGGTTTTTTCATGATCCTTCACCTCTTCTTTTTACTGATGGCGATGCCGTCTCCGACCGGCAGTATGACCGTTTGATAGTCAGGCCGGTCCATCAGCCATTGGTTATATTGATCAATTTTTTCAACAAGCTTCCGTCTTCTTTTCGGCTCAATGTCCGAGTGATTTTGTGCCACCAGCCCTTTAAACAGAACATTGTCCGTAAAAATGACTCCATCCGGCGCAAGCATCGGTTCATAGAGCTCAAAAAAGTTCGTGTACTGGCCTTTGGCCGCGTCGATAAAAATGGCATCATAAGGAGCCGTGACACGGACAGACTCAGAAAGTTCCAGCGCATCCCCGTGCATTACGTGAATCCGGTTTTCCATTTCAAAGTCTTTTATATTGTTCACAGCTTCTTCATAGCGTTTGTCGTCCCGTTCAATCGTGTAAATATTCGCATCCGGAAGCTCAAGCGCCATCCGTATGGCGGAATATCCGATTGCCGCTCCGATTTCCAAAATGTTTTTCGCCTGTTGAATCGACAGCATTTGAAGCAGCACTTCAATGCCCGCTTCTTCCATAATCGGAACATGGTGCTCTTTTGCATAGGCTTCAAGCTTTTTCACTTTATCAGGCCGAGGCTTCAGCATCGCGTTTATATACTCGTTTATTTGTTCATACCGATCATTCACGGCAAACAGCCTCCGTTCTAAAAAGGAGTGCCCCTGACGAATCCGCGGGGACACTCTCTTAAGACACTTCTTTATCCATAAGTAAACAACCCGATATATTTTATCATAAAACCTTTCAGAATGGAATAAAAGGAGAGCTTTTGCCCTCCTTTTATTCGCTGTCTTTTTTGGAAATATACTTTTCCTTCGCTTTATTATGGTCTTTTAATGTTTTGGTGAAAACGACCTCGCCGTTTGATTTTGCAAGGAAATAAAGATAATCCGTTTTGTCAGGGCGGAGAGCCGCTTCCCATGATGAATCGCCGGCATTTGCGATCGGTCCCGGCGGCAGCCCCTTATGTTTATACGTATTAAACGGAGAATCAATTTTCAGGTCTTTGTAGTAGACCCGGCTTTTATGCTTACCTGCCGCATATAATACCGTCGGGTCAGTCTGCAGCGGCATTTTTTCTTCGAGCCTGTTGTAAAAAACGCTGGCGATTTTGTGACGGTCGGCTTTGGCGGTGGCTTCTTCTTCAATAAGCGATGCCATCGTCAGAGCGTTATGGACGGAAAGTTTCTTTTTTTCCAGTTCAGATTTATACGTTTCGATACGGGTGTTTGTTTCCTGAACCATTGCCGTCAAAATCGTGTCAAGCGATGCATCCGGATCATTAAACGGATATGTGGCCGGATACAGATAGCCTTCGAGCGGATGCTTGAGCTTCTTGTTTGAAAGCGCGTCCGTTATCGTATCAGGAAACTGTTTTTTCAGTTTGCCGATGAATGTTTTGTCATCCAGTTTCGCCATGATCTCTTCTTTTGAATATGATGTTTCTTTTGCGATCGCATCCGCAATCTGTGTAAGCTGTTTTCCTTCAGGAACGGAGATCTGAAAGGCATACCCCGTTGATCCCGCGGTCAGTTTTTTGATAATCGCATCCGCATCCATTCCTTTATTCAGATAGTAAAATCCCGCCTGAAATCCGGAAGCGCCTTTATACTTCACATACAGCTGAAATGCTTTTTTGCTTTTGATGACATGCTGGTCCTCAAGAATTCCAGCGATTGCCGAAACGGAAGAACCGCTCGGAATATTAATATTGACTGCCGTTTTGCTGCCTTTGTCAACCGGGGACAGCAGGGATTTTCCATAGAAAAAAGCACCGCAAATGATGATAAGCAGAGCGATCACGGAGGACAGTATTATCGTCGTTTTTTTGTTTTTACGCGGAAATGAATTTTTAGTCTGATTGATATTCATACAAGTATTTTCCTCCCAACAGCTCTTATACTACATGATTCATGTGCATTCGGCAATTTATTACAAAAAAAAGCCGAAGCGCATATGCGCTCCGGCTTTTTCTGTTCATTTTATTCTTCGTCTTCTTCCGCTAAAAACGTGTTCAGCGTTTCTTCGATCATTTCCCACTCTTCATCGGTTTCAATCGGCATCAGTTCGCCGTCTTCACCGTTTTCGTTCGGTTCGAAGCTTGAAGCGTGAATTTCGATTTCATCATCGTCTTGAGCATCAATCGGATAATAAAGTACGTAAGATTTGTTGAATGTGTCGTTTTCAAATGTGAACAGCACTTCGCAAAGCTGTTCGTTGCCTTGATCATCGACAATTGTAATGTGTTTTTCGCCGTGTTCCATTTTTTTCACCTCTTAGTTTAAACTGTCCAGATATCCTTGAAGGATCATGACAGCCGCCATTTTATCAATGACTTTTTTTCGTTTTTGCCTGCTGACGTCAGCAGCGATCAGCATTTTTTCAGCCGCCATCGTGGTCAGACGCTCGTCCCACAGCACAACAGGGACATTGTACGCTGTTTCAAGCAGTTTCGCAAATGTTTGGCTGGCTTCGCCTCTCGGACCGATCGTCCCGTTCATGTTTTTCGGAAAACCGAGCACGATCTTCTCTACATTATAGTCTTTCATCAGCTCGGATAAACGGTCCAGACCGTAATCTCCTTCAGCCTCATTTATTTTTATCGTCTCAATGCCCTGAGCGGTCCAGCCCATTTCATCGCTTAAAGCTACGCCGAGTGTTTTCGTTCCAAGATCAAGTCCCAATATTCTCATGAATGTATTTACGCCTCTTTATGCTGTTCTAGATAGGATTTTACCAATTCCTCGATTAATTCGTCACGTTCCAGTTTGCGAATTAAGTTCCGGGCGTCGCGATGCCTAGGAATGTATGCAGGATCTCCAGACAGCAAGTATCCGACAATCTGGTTGATAGGATTGTACCCCTTTTCCTGAAGCGCATCATATACCGTATTCAGCACTTCTTCGACGTTTGTTTCAGCAGAATCATCGGAGAAATTAAATTTCATCGTTTTATCAAACGAGCTCACCGTTTTGCACCTCTTTCCCAAATTCGCAGGCAAAGTTCAGCCTGAGGTCCTCATCTTATCATCATTCTACACTAGTTGAAAGGATTATAAAACGGATTTTATCCAATCTTCCGCAGATGCGAGCGCCTCTTCCAATTTTTCAGGCTGCTTTCCGCCGGCCTGCGCCATGTCCGGACGGCCTCCGCCTCCGCCTCCGCAGACTTCAGCCGCTTGTTTGACCATTTTGCCGGCATGAAGGCCTTTTTCGATCAGGTCTTTCGTCACGCCTGCTGAAAGGTTGACTTTCTCGTTTTGCACGGCGCCGAGAATGATGACCGCAGAACCGAGCTTCGCTTTCAGATCATCCACCATAGTGCGAAGGTGGTTCATGTCTTTCGCATTTACTTTTTCAGCCAGCACTTTTACGCCGCCGATGTCTTTTACTTTAGACAGAATGGCTCCGGCTTCCACATTGCCAAGTTTGCTGAGCAATGATTCATTTTCTCTTTGCGCTTCCTTCAGCTCCGCTTGAAGAGACTGAATTCGCTTCGGTACGTCTCTTACGTTTGATTTCAGCTCGTCCGCAGCGTGCTGCAGAAGGCTGAGCTGGCTGTTCATTTCCTGATAAGCGCCTTTTCCTGTTACGGCTTCGATTCTTCGCGTCCCTGCGCCGATCCCTGATTCGGATACGATTTTAAACAGACCGATTTCTGCCGTATTCGTGACATGGCATCCGCCGCAAAGCTCAAGGCTGTAATCTCCGACTTGTACGACGCGGACGATATCGCCGTATTTCTCGCCGAACAGGGCCATTGCGCCCATTTCTTTCGCTTCATTGATCGGTTTCAAATCAATCGCTACCGGAATGCTCTCCCAGATTTTTTCGTTGACGATTCCTTCAATGCGTTCAAGTTCTTCTTTCGTCACTTGACCGAAATGAGAGAAGTCAAAACGCAGGCGATTTTCGGTAACGAGTGAACCCGCTTGGTTGACATGTGTGCCGAGAACGTCTTTCAGCGCCTGGTGCAGAAGGTGGGTTGCCGTATGGTTTTTCACCACGCCGCTTCTCATTTGATCTTCAACTTCAGCCGTCACGCTTGCATCTTTTTGAATCGTGCCGCTATCCACCGTGCCTTCGTGTACATGCTGACCGTTCGGAGCTTTTTTCACGTCTTTAATGGTTACGACAGCCTGCTCGCTTCTCAGCACTCCTCTGTCACCGATCTGTCCGCCGCTTTCAGCATAGAAAGGCGTTTTGTCAAGAAGGATTTGGACGGTATCCCCTTCATGCGCCTCGCTGATTAATTGCCCGTCATGAAGAAGCTCGATCACCTTCGCTTCAGTTTTTACGGCACTGTAGCCGACAAATGTGCTTTCGGCGGTAATATCGCGCAATGCGCCGCCCTGCACCTGCATGCTTCCTACATCTTGGCGCGCATTTCTCGCCCGTTCACGCTGTTTTTCCATTTCGGCTTCAAAGCCTTTATGGTCAACTTTCATGTGCTCATCTTCCGCGTATTCCTCCGTTAATTCAACCGGGAATCCGTACGTATCGTACAGTTTGAATACGTCTTTTCCGGAGATGATGCCGCTGCCTTTTTCCTTCTCTTTCTTTATCACGTCGGATAAAATGGCCAGACCTTCGTTTAATGTTTCGTGGAAGCGCTCTTCCTCCGTTTTGATGACTTTGGCGATAAACTCTTGCTTTTCTTTCACCTCCGGATAGAAAGCGTCCATAATTCCTGCAACAGTCGGTACCAGCTCATACATAAACGGACGGCTGATACCGATGGTTTTCGCGTATCGCACTGCCCGGCGCAAGAGGCGTCTCAGTACATACCCGCGCCCTTCATTTGAGGGCAGAGCTCCGTCGCTTACCGCAAATGCGACCGTTCTGATATGATCGGCGATCACTTTAAAGGCCGTATCCTTCGCTGCATCCTTTCCGTAAGCATCTCCGGAAATGCGCTCTGTTGCTTCAATAATCGGCATAAACAAATCAGTGTCAAAGTTTGTCGGAACGTCCTGAATCACGGAGACCATCCGTTCAAGCCCCATGCCCGTATCGATGTTTTTCTTCGGAAGCGGTGTGTATGTGCCGTCCGGGTTGTGGTTGAACTCTGAGAATACCAGGTTCCATACTTCAAGATAGCGGTCATTTTCGCCGCCCGGATACAATTCAGAATCTGACGGGTCATTGCCGTATTTCTCGCCGCGGTCATAGAAAATTTCCGTATTCGGTCCGCTCGGGCCTTCGCCGATATCCCAGAAGTTCCCTTCCAGACGAATGATTCTTTCTTCCGGAACGCCGATTTTTTCCGCCCATAGCGTATAAGCTTCTTCATCCTCAGGGTGAACCGTTACAGACAGCAGCTCCGGATCAAAGCCGATCCACTTTTCGCTCGTTAAAAACTCCCATGCCCACGTGATGGCTTCTTCTTTAAAATAATCACCGATGGAAAAGTTTCCGAGCATCTCAAAGAACGTGTGGTGGCGCGCCGTTTTCCCCACATTTTCAATATCATTTGTACGGATTGATTTTTGCGCGTTTACAATTCTCGGATTCTCCGGCACAACACGGCCGTCAAAGTATTTTTTCAGCGTCGCAACGCCGCTGTTGATCCATAATAAAGACGGATCTTCATGCGGAACCAATGAGGCGCTCGGTTCAACGGCATGGCCTTTTTCTTTAAAGAAATCTAAAAACATTTGACGCACTTCAGCAGAAGTTAAGTGTTTCATCTATATTCCTCCTTATCACTACCCGAAATTCTCTTTTGCGACAGCAAAAAAGCTCTCTCCCTATGCAAACCATGCGTTCACACAGGGACGAGAGCTGTCTCGCGGTACCACCCTGATTACAGGCCGAAAAAGGCCTGTCACCTTTCATCCCGTAACGCAGGACTGCGGCAGCCTTTAACTGCACTCAGGATTAGCTTCCGCCGATCTTCTGCTGAAGCTCCTTTCAGCGTATCGGAGCTTCTCTCTTAAACAGGGCTTCGGCGTACTCATATCCGTCACTCGAGATTCGTATGTATTCTACTCGAAATTATAGACAAGCAGAACCCGAATGTCAATGTTCCGTCCTGATCCGCAAAAAGTGTATGGCCGTCACTTTTAAAACGGCTGCCGCCGGAACAGCGAGAATCATGCCGGGAATGCCCGCGAGCTCTCCTCCGGCAAGGAGCGCCAGCATGATCACGACGGGGTGCATTCTGAGACTGCGCCCGACAATAAGCGGGCTCAAAATGTTTCCTTCTATAAATTGCAGAATAAAAATGGTGACGATTACGATGATCACAGCTTTAGCAGAAATCGCCAGCGAAAGGAGCAGCGCCGGTACAGCGCCGATAAACGGACCGAAATACGGGATGACATTCGTAATCCCGATGGCAAGACCCAAAATCAGCGGGTAAGGAAGCCCGAACAGCCAAAATGAAACGCCGGCTATTAACCCGAGCAAAAAACAAACGAGAAGCTGACCGCGGATGTAATCACCGAGAGAGTCGTCCACATCCCGCAGAAATTCACTCCCCCTTTTTCTCCAGGACTTCGGCGTCAAATACCAGACTGTCTTTTTCATGACGTCTATATCCTTCACCATATAGAACACGAGAAAAGGAATCGTCGCCGCGATCAGGATATAATCAAGCACGAAACGGATGCTTCTGATCGTGCTTTCAATCGTGCCGGCAAGAAACGTTTCTGTCTGCTGAATCATTTTGTCCATCCGATGGTGCATGCCGTCAGGCCAATGATCCGTGTGATTATGCAGATGCTTCAGCATACTGTTGTAGTTTTTGGCAAGACCGGGAATGCTCTCAGACAGATCCTGCAGCTGTTCAATTAAAACAGGAACCCCTTTATAAACCCCCCAGCCGATTCCGCCGAAAAACAGGCAATAAATCAGAAGCAGGCTTAAAGTTCTAGGCATCCCTTTTCTATGAAGCCATTCAGTAATCGGAAGTAAAAGATAAGCAATAAATACTGCGATGAATATAGGAATAAAGAGAGATTTTATAACAAGCCAAATGGGAGACCATAACATATCGAGCATGCAAAAGACATACACTGTTAACAAAACGAGCAGACATACAGCCGTCCACATTAAGAGCTGCAGCGGTTTTTGAAGCATGACGTTTCACCTCTTGCTTTATCTTTTGACAGAAAGCCGGAATTATTCCCGTTTCATAAACTCCGCCTTATGACGCAGACCTCATGACGGAAATAATTATCAGAAATTACGAAATAATCTAAATAATATTCATAAAAATCTGTATAACCATCGTAATGTGTTAAAGGATTTCAAAAACTGTCCAGTCAATATGACTCATGTTTTTTTAAGGAGGATGGCCATGATTTCATTTCAGGATGTAAATAAGCACTACGGACATTTCCACGTGCTGAAAAACATTAATCTGCACATTAAAAAAGGGGAAGTCGTCGTTATCATCGGACCTTCAGGATCGGGAAAAAGCACGCTTCTCCGCTGCATTAATCAGCTGGAGACAGTTGATGGAGGCGCCTTAACGGTAAACGGCGTCTCCATCCATGACAAGAAAACGGATATAAATAAGGTCCGCCGCAATATCGGCATGGTGTTTCAGCATTTTCATCTGTACCCGCACAAAACCGTTCTGCAAAACATCATGCTCGCACCGATCAAAGTGCTTAAGCAATCAAAAGAAGAAGCAAAAGAAACGGCCTTATACTATTTGAAAAAAGTCGGTATACCGGAAAAAGCGGACGCTTATCCTTCACAGCTTTCGGGCGGCCAGCAGCAGCGTGTCGCCATCGCCAGGGGGCTTGCGATGAAGCCCGAAATTATGCTGTTTGATGAACCCACATCCGCGCTTGATCCGGAAATGATCGGGGAAGTGCTGGATGTCATGAAAACACTCGCAAAGGAAGGCATGACCATGGCAGTCGTCACACATGAAATGGGATTCGCAAAAGAAGTGGCGGACCGCATCGTGTTTATCGACGGCGGATCCATCTTAGAAGAAGCTGCACCGGCTGAATTTTACGAAAGCCCCCGTGAAGAGAGGGCGCGTTTATTCTTAAGCCGTATTTTAAATCACTGAAAAGAAACGGAGGAGCGCTTATGTCACGCGTAACAAAATGGTTGTCATTCGGATTGATATCACTGCTGGCCGTCTTTATGCTGGCAGCCTGCGGAGGGAAAGAAACGTCCGGGGATTCAAAAGGAACGGGAAAAGACACGTTAGCCTCTATTAAAGACAGAGACAAAATCATCTTCGGCGTCAAAACCGACACGAGGTTATTCGGGCTGAAAAACCCAAGCTCCGGTGATATTGAAGGCTTCGATATTGATATCTCAAAACAGCTCGCAAAAGATATTCTGGGGGATGAGAAGAAAGCGGAATTTAAAGAAGTGACGTCAAAAACGAGAATTCCGATGCTGCAAAACGGCGATATCGATGCCATCACCGCCACGATGACGATAACGGATGAGCGGAAAAAAGAAGTTGATTTCTCAGATGTTTATTTTGAAGCCGGGCAATCCCTGCTCGTCAAAAAAGGAAGCAGCATCAAAAGCACCGAAGACCTGGGAAAAGGCTCAAAAGTATTGGCGGTAAAAGGCTCTACTTCCTCACAAAACATCAGACAAAAAGCGCCTGACGCCTCAGTGCTGGAATTTGAAAATTACGCCGAAGCGTTCACTGCGCTAAAAGCGGGACAGGGAGATGCGCTCACAACCGATAATGCGATTTTATACGGCATGGCAGATGAAAATAAACAATATCAGCTGACAGGCGAAACCTTCACCGATGAACCTTACGGAATCGCCGTCAAAAAAGGCCAATCCGGACTCATCAAGGAAATCAACGCCTCTTTGAAAAAAATGAAAGCCGACGGCAGGTACGAAAAAATCTATAAAAAATGGATTAAAGAAGAACCGGCAAAATAGAAAGGACCGCGGGATGAGCAGCCATGCTCATCCCCGTTTTATAAGGAGTGACATAGATGAACTTTTCAATTTTAACGGAAAACTTCGATATGTATATGGACGGTTTCCTGCACACATTGCTTGCGAGCTTCGTCGCGCTGGCAGGCAGTTTTGCGCTGGGCGTTCTGATCGCAGTCATGAGAATCACGGCTTTCAAACCCCTTCAATGGATCGGCACTGCGTATGTGGAATTTATCCGGAACATCCCGCTTCTCCTCATCACATTCGTTTTTTATTTCGGACTTCCGAACGCCGGGCTGAGACTGGACGGCTTTCAGGCGGGAACGATTGCGCTTACGATTTATACGTCCGCCTTTATCGCAGAAGCCATCAGAGCCGGAATTCAGACTGTCTCCAAAGGGCAGATGGAAGCGGCCAGATCGTCAGGCTTCACCTACAGTCAGGCGATGAGATACGTCATTCTTCCTCAGGCCGTAAAAATCGTGATTCCCCCGCTCGGAAACCAATTTCTCAACCTGGTCAAAAACTCATCAATACTCGGAGTGGTGGCGGGACTCGATTTGATGTATCAGGCGGATCTCGTTTCCTCAAGTACTCTTGTCGTGTTTGATGTCTATATTTTCGTCGCGCTTTTTTATTTGATATTAACGATCCCGCTCAGCATCGGGGTTCACTATTTGGAAAGACGTCTCGGAAAGAGTTATTAGAGAAGGAGAGTGAAAAACATGGATTTTAGCGGCGCCTATACACCTGACCATCTGCTGTTTTTATGGGACGGCTTTTTGGTCACACTTTATGTTGCGCTGATCTCCATTGTCCTGAGTTTTATTTTCGGGCTTGCCGCCGGCACTTTGCGCTATGCGAAAATTCCTATCGTCTCGGGCATTATAGCGGCCATTGTGGAAACCATCCGCAACCTGCCGCTGTTATTAATCATTTTCTTTACGTTTTTTGCCCTTCCGGAAATCGGGATCAAACTGGAAATTACCGCGGCCGCCATCACGGCGCTTACGATTTTTGAATCGGCCATGCTGTCAGAAATCATCAGGAGCGGTTTGCAATCCGTTGACAAAGGACAGATTGAAGCGGCGCGTTCTTCAGGACTGACGTACACGCAGACTCTTTTTCTCGTCGTCATGCCGCAGGCGCTCAGGCGTATGGTTCCTCCGATTGTGAGCCAGTTTATCTCCTTATTAAAGGATACGTCACTTGCGGTCGTCATCGCTCTGCCCGAACTGATTCATAACGCGCAGATTTTAAACGGACAAAGCGCTGACGGGGGATATTTTTTCCCGATCTTTCTGCTGGCGGCCCTGATGTATTTCGCGGTCAATTACAGCCTGTCTCGCGCAGCCAGACGGCTGGAAGCGAGACAAACGTAAAAAGGATACTTCCGGAGAAGTATCCTTTTTTCTGCTTAAAACATTTTCATGACTCGTCTTCTCATCCGTTTCATACCTTTTTTATTCAGCATATCGGACTGAGAAGCCATACGATACATAACGGCTCCAGCTCCTAAAGCCAACAGAGAGGTCATTGTTCTGCCCATCGCGCGTATCTCCTTTCAACTTTAAAAATTGATACTGCGTTCGTCTTCAGAAAACAAATCATCAAGACTGCTTAACGTGCCGTCTTCCTCTACTTGATGTGTCGCAATTTTGCCTTTGGCCACCGTCAGCTCAATGAAGCAGCCCCAGCAATAGTATTGGTTTACGCCGATTTTGCCGATATCTTTACTTTTGCAGTTCGGACATACAAGCACAGACTACACCTCTTATCCGTTCAGGACGATGCCTTCTTTCCCCGCTTCAATAAGCGTATCGGCGGCGCGGCGCACTTGGCGTCTGCCAGCTAGATCTGAAAAGAAGCCGTCCGAGAGTTCATATGCTACGATTATGCCCCTGTCCAAACAAAAGTATACATCTTCCAGCAAACCGAACATTTCACCATCAGGCGATTTCACCGGCTGCATCTTAATCTGTTCAAAGGTGAAACAGCTCTTCGGCAAAGGCTGCAAATGAGCATGACCGGCAGCTACGGCTTCTTGTTCCATCTCTTTTATATCACTTGCCTCTAAAAAAAGATGGCGGTTGTGAAACAGGCGTTTCTGCTCCAGCACGAAACCGAGAAACCGGCCGTTCAGAGAGAAACATACATCCGATATCATCCCGAGACTGCGCCCGGTGTTTTCGTCATATACTGTTCGTCCTTCAGCTGCATGGCATGTTCTCAAAGTGTGATCAACCACCTTTTGTTGAACACGTATAGGTTTTGCCAAGAAGCCGGGCAGCATACTTTGAAATGACTTCCACAGGCGAAAACCCGGCGCATGTTTATGCTCCGGGTTTTATTTACGCTTTTTCTTCCATAAAGTCAAACGGCGTGATGCCTTCCATTCCGATGTTTGCATCATATACACTGAACGGCAGCTCTTTTTGCAGGGCGGCCAGTTCTGCATCCATCTCTTCAGTCTGCTCTGTGAGCCTGTTTTTAAGCGACGTCTGTCTGACGGTGGCATCATTGTTTTTGACGCCCCATTCAAGCGCTTCTTCTTCTCCGCAAAGAATCAGAAATTTTTTCGCTCTTGTTATGGCGGTATAAAGCAGATTTCTCCTGAGCATTCGATAGTAGCCTTTGACGACAGGCAGGACGACAATCGGGAATTCACTTCCCTGCGACTTATGAATGGAACAGCAGTAAGCGTGGGTAAACTGGCTGAAATCCTTTTTCGTAAAGGTGATTTCATTGCCGTCAAACGAGACGACGACCATGTCTTCTTTTTCCGTATTTTCTTTGGCATAAAAAATGGACACGATTTCGCCGATATCGCCGTTAAACACATTGTTTTCCGGCTGGTTGACAAGCTGTAATATTTTATCGCCCGTCCTGTAGACGACATCACCGAATTTCAGCTCCCGCCTTTTTTCTTTCGGCGGATTCATGATGTCTTGAAGAAGCATATTCAGCTCGTTAATTCCCGCTTTTCCCCTGTACATCGGGGCAAGCACTTGAATATCCCTGGAGGTATACCCCTTTTTTAAAGCGTTCGAGACGACCTGATCCACGACTTCTTTAATCTGTGAAGAATTACAGCGGATAAATGAGCGGTCCTTTGTCGGCGCGGTCAGCCCCTTTGGAAGCAGTCCTTTTTTCATATCATGCGCAAGTTCCACAATGGATGATCCTTCAGCCTGACGGTAAATATCTGTCAGGCGCACGGTCGGCAGCACCTCAGAAGCCAAAAGGTCTCTGAGCACCTGCCCCGGTCCTACTGAAGGAAGCTGGTCTTCATCACCGACGACAATGAGCTGAATGTGCTTAGGAAGCGCCTTAAACAAATGGCTGGCGAGCCAGATATCGAGCATACTCGCTTCGTCTATAATGATCAGTTTCCCTTCTATCGGCTGATCTTCATTGTAGGTAAAGCCTTCAGCGCCATTCCAGCCGAGCAGCCTGTGAATCGTAACAGCCGGCAGACCCGTAGATTCGCTCATCCGTTTTGCGGCTCTTCCGGTCGGCGCGGCAAGCAGCACCGGAAACGCCTCGTCTTTTTTATAATCACCGGGGTCAAGCGATACTCCGTGCAGTTCACTGTATAATTCCACGATTCCTTTAATAACGGTCGTTTTCCCCGTCCCAGGTCCTCCGGTCAGTAAAAGCATCGGTGAAGACAGCGCTTTTTGAATGGCATCCTTTTGGCTTGGTGCGTATTGAACATTCATCCGTTCTTCAAGTTCACCGAGTGCAAGCAGAAATTCCGATTCAGGAAATTGATCGGCATACTCCGTCTGAGCCGCAATGTCGAGCACGCGTTTTGCGACATTTTGTTCGGCGTAAAACAAGGACGGAAAATAGCAGCGCTCTCCTTCAATGACGATATCCTTACTCTCCCCGAGGGCGATGATGCCGTCAGCCGCATCCATCTCCGTGACGCGGCCGCCTTCAGCTGACTGATTCAGAAGCGTTTGCGTATTGATAATCAGCTGCTTTGTCTCTATGTACGTATGGCCTTCTGAAAGACAGGTCGATTCAATCGTATATAAGATTGCCGCTTTGATCCGCTCCGGGTGGTTTCCTGACAGACCCATTTTTCCGCCCAGCTCGTCAGCTTTCACAAAGCCGATGCCTTCAACGTCTTTTACAAGCTGATAAGGATTTTCCTGAATTTTCTCCAAGGTTTCCGTTTCGTAGGCCTGATATATTTTCATTGATAGCTGGGGCCCGAAACCGTATTGGTTCAGAGAGATCATAATCTGCTCAAGCCCCTGATGCCGCTGCAGCTCTCCGGCAAGCTTATCCGCTTTCTTTTTCGACATTTTCGGCACATCGTAAAGCACCGACGCATCCGTCAGAATTTTATTGAGCGCGCCGTCTCCGAGCTTTTTGACGATTTCTTCCGCCGTTTTTTTTCCGATTCCTTCAAACAGATCACTTGATAAGTAGTGAATGATCCCTTCTTTTGTGGTCGGAATTTCTTTTTTAAAGTGTTCAGCCTGAAATTGCAGGCCGAACTTAGGATGCGTGGCGGTTTTTCCATAAAATGTGTAGGTCTCATCTTCTTGTAGCAGAGGGAAGTAGCCCGTTACGGATACGACCTTGTCTTCGATCGCCTCAGACGTTTCTGCAACTTTGACTTTCAGCACTGTATACAGGTTGGTGTCATTATGATAAATGACCGTATGAATGACGCCTTTTACATACGGCTGTTCTTCGATGTTCAGCTGATCCACGAGCCTTCCCTCCTTTTGTTATGACTGGGTGATAAGCTGTTTCGCATGAAGCGCAAGCATATGATCAGGCTGTATGCCGATTGCGCCTTCCAGCATCTCAAGCGCCTTTTCACGATTTTCTTTGTACGCGTAAGCGACTCCGGCATTATAAAATGCGTCCGCGTGGCTTGGGTCCTGCTCGATCACCGTCTCAAACTGCGCCAGAGCTTCATCCAGCATTTCTTCATTTGCGAGGCACATTCCGAACTGGAAGCGTGCTTCCGTGTCATTTTCGTTTAATTCAACGGCACGCTGCAAATACGGCAGTGCAAGCTTCGGCCGCTCTAATTTAACGAGAACGGTCCCCAGCATATAAAACAAATCTCCGTTTTCCATTCCGGAGCGAAGCGCTTTTTCAAACATATCCTTCGCTTCGGAAAACGATTCTTTCATCACATATACGTTTCCCGCACCGTAATAAGCGGCTGCCGCCGAATTGTCCAATTCGAGCGCTCTGTTATAGAATGCAAGCGCCCGTTCGAGTTCGTTCACAGAAGAAAGCAAATTTGCGAAGTTGATATACGGCACCGGATCTTGCCCGTTTTCCTCAATCGCTTTCGTAAAAGCCTCTGCCGCTTTTTCAAAATCGCCCTCCTGCATGGCGTCAATCCCGATTTTATTATAATCCATTTTTAACTTCCTTTCGCTAAAAAACCCCAACATGCGAGTTGAGGTTTTTTACATGTGTTATACGTACCACAGTTTTGTTCCGTCTTTATAAACGTCGTCTATCGTTCCGCCGCCGAGGCACTCTTCTCCGTCATAAAAAACGACGGCTTGTCCCGGCGTAACGGCGCGTACCTGCCCGTCAAAAATGACTTCCGCTTCATCGTCACCCGTCATTTTCACCGTTACTTTGTGATCTTCCTGACGGTAGCGGAATTTCGCCGTGCATGTCATTTCGCCGCCGTCCATCAGACCGGGACGCGTCCAGCTGACATTTGTCGCCGTGATCTTATCGGAATACAGAAGCGGATTATGGAATCCTTGATCAACATACAGAATGTTTTTTTCAAGATCTTTACCGACGGCGAACCACGGCTCGCCGCTTCCGCCAATTCCAAGACCGTGGCGCTGTCCGATTGTATAATACATCAGACCGTCATGACGCCCTTTTACTTCTCCGTCCATTGTCATCATATCGCCCGGCTGAGCGGGGAGATATTGGCTGAGAAACGTTTTGAAGTTGCGTTCGCCGATAAAGCAGATTCCCGTGCTGTCTTTTTTCGCAGCTGTCGCAAGTTCCGCTTCTTTGGCGATTTCCCGTACGCGGCTTTTTTGCAGATCACCGATCGGGAACATGACTTTGCTGAGCTGTTCCTGATTGAGCTGATTCAGAAAATAAGTCTGGTCCTTGTTTTCATCCAGACCGCGTAGCATGCGCACTGTACCTGCGCTTCTGTCCACGCGGGCGTAATGGCCCGTCGCAAGATAATCCGCGCCGAGTGACAGAGCATGATCCAAGAAAGCCTTAAACTTAATTTCTTTATTGCACATGACATCCGGATTGGGGGTTCTTCCGGCTTTATATTCATCAAGGAAATATTGAAATACCTTTTCCCAATATTGCTTCTCAAAATTGACGGCATAATACGGAATTCCGATCTGGTTGCAGACCCGGATGACGTCTTCATAATCTTCCGTCGCCGTGCAAAAACCGTTTTCGTCCGTATCATCCCAGTTTTTCATAAAGATTCCGATTACATCGTAGCCCTGCTCCTTCAGCAGAAGGGCCGCCACGGAAGAGTCCACACCGCCGGACATGCCGACTACGACTCTTGTATCCTCCGGCCGTTTTTCCATTTGCATTCACTCCATTAAAAACGTAAGTCCGCCGTTTTAAGCAAGCCGTTTAACGACGGCGGCAAGCTTTTCGGCGGCTGTTTCGATTTGTTCCGCCGTATTGCCGAGGCCGAAGCTGAGGCGGATTGACGAAGTCAGCCTGCCGCTCTCACTTCCGAACATGGCCGTAAGCACATGGGACGGAAGAACGGATCCCGCTGTACAAGCAGATCCGCTGGAGACGGCAATGCCTTCCATGTCAAGATTGACCAGCAGCGCTTCCACCGGCACACCGGGAAAGTAAAGGTTTAAAATATGAGGCAGGCATTTCTCGGCATCTCCGTTCACCTCCGCTGTGACGCCGGATTTTTCCAGCGTACTCATGATGATGTTCTTAAACTCCTTATACTTCGCTGTTTTCTCTTCCCTCTCACGGTTTGAAAGGACGACCGCTTCTTTTAAGCCGGCGATGCCCGGTACATTTTCCGTCCCCGCGCGGCGCTTTCGTTCCTGCTCTCCCCCGAGAAGAATCGGTGACAGCTTCACCTCTTGATTTACATATAAAAAGCCTGTCCCTTTAGGCCCGTTAAGCTTGTGACCGGAAACAGACAGCATGTCAATTCTGCTTTTTTTCACGTCAATCGGCATATAACCGAATGCCTGGACGGCATCTGTGTGAAAATAGGCCTGATGCCCGCTTAACAGCTCTCCGATTTCGTCAATCGGCTGAATGGTTCCGACTTCGTTATTGCCATACATGACGGTAACAAGGATTGTATCATCACGGAGCGCTTCTTTCACCTGATTTGCACTGATCCGTCCTGAAGGGCCGGGGATGAGGTATGTCACCTCAAAGCCGTCTTCTTCCAGCTTTTCGCAGGCGTGCAACACAGCATGGTGCTCAACAGCGGTCGTAATGATATGCTTTCCTTCATTCTTCCGGGCGGCAGCCGTTCCGAAAATCGCTAAATTATCAGCCTCCGTGCCGCCGCTTGTGAAAATAATTTCCTGTTCTTTCGCACTGATTTCGCGCGCGATGTCCGCTCTCGCTTCATCGACCCATTTCCGGGATTCTCTCCCGAATGAATGAATGCTTGACGGGTTGCCGAAACTGCCGAAGAAATGGGGCTTCATCTCTTCGAGCACACGCTCATCCATCGGGGAAGTCGCGGCATGATCTAAATAAATCCGTTCCATTGTCTGTACACCTCTGGTTTAAATATAGAACATATAAGCTTCCTGCTCGCCGTCCGTGTAGCTCGCAAGGTCTTCTAACGTCGTGCTGTCCAGCACGTCTTTTACAGCGTCGCGGATGCGGATCCATAACTCCCGCTTGGCAGGCTCTTCATCCTCAAGCACTTCTACCGGGCTGATCGGCCCTTCCAGCACTCTGATAATATCTCCGGCCGTTATCTCTTCAGGCTGGCCCCCGAGCACGTAACCCCCGTAAGCGCCTCTGATGCTTTTTACGAGTCCGGCGTTTCTAAGCGGTGATACAAGCTGTTCCAAGTAATGCTCAGAAAGGCTGTTTGTTTGGGCGATGCTTTTGAGCGACGTCGGACCGTCTCCGTGCTTTTTCGCCAATTCAATCATAATGGTGAGCCCGTATCTTCCCTTTGTCGATATTTTCAATATGAACACCCCAGTCAATTCTAATTGTTAATTTATACAAGTAAATGGATATGAATAATCTGTTTAGTATCTTATAGACCAACTGTTATTATAACATAACTTATCCTAATTTTCATTGAAACACGGGGCCCGCCGCAATTCGCTTTTCTAATCGTCCGTTTTCCGTTACCCTGTATATGTAAGGAGAGATGTACATGAAACCACTGGCGTATCGGATGCGGCCTGCCAATATCGAAGACATTATCGGCCAGGAACATTTGGTCAAAGAAGATAAAATCATCGGCAGAATGGTGCGTGCAAAGCACTTATCATCCATGATCCTGTACGGACCGCCGGGCATCGGAAAAACATCCATCGCCACAGCGATCGCAGGATCGACAAGCATCGCATTCAGGAAATTGAATGCCGTCATTCATAATAAAAAAGACATGGAGATTGTCGTACAGGAAGCGAAAATGTCAGGCCAGGTCATTTTAATCCTTGACGAAGTGCACAGGCTTGATAAGGGAAAGCAGGATTTTCTGCTGCCCTATTTAGAAAACGGCATGATTATTTTAATCGGCGCAACGACCGCCAACCCTTATCATGCCATTAACCCGGCCATCAGAAGCCGGACCCAGATATTTGAGCTTGAACCGTTAACACCCGATCTGATCAAGCAGGCATTGAAAAGAGCGCTCACAGATGAACACCGGGGACTCGGTTCTTACAGCGTTTCGGTGGACGACGACGCGATGGATCATTTCGCACAAGGGTGTGGGGGAGACGTCCGCTCCGCTTTGAACGCACTGGAGCTTGCCGTGCTCTCCACAAAGGAATCAAGCGACGGCACGGTCCGGATTACACGGGAAACGGCGGAAGAATGTCTGCAGAAAAAAAGCTATACTCATGATAAAAACGGCGATGCGCATTATGACGTCTTATCCGCCTTCCAAAAATCGATCCGAGGCTCGGACGCAAACGCCGCCCTTCATTATCTGGCCCGTCTGATCGAAGCCGGCGATCTTGAAAGCATATCAAGAAGGCTTCTCGTGATCGCCTATGAAGATATCGGCCTCGCAAGCCCGCAGGCAGGCCCCCGGGTGCTGAGCGCGATTCAGACCGCAGAACGGATCGGTTTTCCGGAAGCGAGAATTCCGCTGGCCAATGCGGTAATCGAATTATGCCTCTCGCCAAAATCAAACTCCGCCATCTCAGCCGTTGATGAGGCGCTCAAAGACATCAGGACGGGTAAAATCGGCGATGTGCCGAAACATTTAAAAGACGCCCACTATAAAGGGGCCCAAGAGCTCGGACGCGGGATCGGCTATCAATATCCTCACGATTTCGAGAACGGATGGGTCGAACAGCAATATTTGCCCGATCCGTTAAAAAACAAGCAATACTATAAACCGAAACAAACGGGGAAATTTGAAGCCGCCATAAAGCAAGTGTATGAAAAACTGATGAAGCAGAAAAAATAACCGGACAAGGACACCCTATGTGTTCTTGTCTTTTTTGATACCGGCCAAAATCTTTCGTGTAAACGGCGGATTCAAATAAAAAAACAGCCTTTCCTGAAGAAGGCTGTTTTTCTTTTTATTTATCTTTAACCCGTTTAATGTCGATGTCCTTTAAGAGCTCCATGACAACATGTCCGCCCATAATCAGACCGGCCACTGACGGAACCCAGGCGTTGGAAGACGGCGGCATTTGCGCTTTGCGGATTTTCGCTTCATCATTCCCGACTTCTTTTCTGACGTCTTCACGGATGACGATCGGGCTTTCATCAGAAAAAATGACCTGTACGCCTTTTTTAATGCCCTCTTTGCGAAGCCTTGTGCGGACGACTTTGGCAATCGGATCGGTATGGGTTTTTGAAATATCAGCAATCTGAAAGCGTGTCGGGTCTGTTTTATTCGCCGCTCCCATGCTTGAAATCAGCGGAACATTCCGTTTCAGACATTCTTTCATCAGATGAATTTTATAATGAATCGTATCCGACGCGTCAATGACGTAATCAAGCGGATACTCAAAGAACTGCTCATATGTCTCTTCTGTATAAAACATTTTTAAGGCGACGACATCGCAATCCGGATTAATATCCGCGATCCGCGCTTTCATCAAGTCTGTTTTCGGCTGTCCCACCGTCGACAAGAGCGCATGCAGCTGGCGGTTTACGTTTGTAATGTCAACATCATCTTTATCGACAAGCACGATCCGCCCCACTCCGGACCTCGCCAATGCTTCGGCTGCGAATGAACCGACTCCGCCGACGCCGAGAACGGCCACCGTGCTGTTTTTTAACGTGTCCAGCCCTTCTTTTCCAATCGCTAGCTCATTTCTGGAAAACTGATGTAACAAGAACCTCACTCCACATTCTGGTTTTATAAACTCGGCTTGTCAAAAAGCCGCTGGTTTTAGCGCACAAAAAATAAAGTCCCAATTGTGCCGTTGCAGCTTTCCTTCGTTTTGAACCCGCTCTCAGCAGGTGGGTGCCCTTTTTTAAATCTTGTAAGTCCTCTTAACGAATGAAAAGAGGCTTGTACGCCATTTAAAAATACGGGCTCCCAAATCAAAAAAATGTTCGGTCAAAACTAGGTGTACAACTAACACATCAGGACTTTATTTAACTTGTCAAAATCATATCACAGCAGATTTTGATTTTCAAGAATCAAACTGCTGATCTTTACTGTTTCACTTTTCTTTTGACAGAAAGGTGAAGTTCTTCAAGCTGGGCGTCGCTCACTTCGCCGGGCGCTTCCGTAAGAAGGCAGCTTGCGCTTGCCGTTTTCGGGAAAGCGATCGTATCTCTTAAGTTTGTGCGGCCTGCAAGAAGCATAACCAAACGGTCTAAGCCGAGCGCGATTCCGCCGTGCGGAGGGGCGCCGTATTCAAAGGCTTCAAGAAGGTATCCGAATTCCTCCTCCGCTTCTTCTTTTGTAAAGCCGAGAAGCCCGAACATTTTTTCCTGAACGTCTTTTTCAAAAATACGGATTGAGCCTCCGCCGAGTTCATAGCCGTTTAAGACAAGGTCGTAAGCCTGCGCTTTCATATCTTCAGGCGCCGTTTCAATCAGGTCAAGATCTTCACGGACAGGCATTGTAAACGGGTGGTGAGCCGCATAGAAACGGCCTTCTTCCTCGTCATGCTCCAGTAACGGCCAGTCCACAACCCACAGGAAGTTGAAGAGGCTTTCGTCAATCAGGCCGCGTTCTTTGCCGAGCTTTAAGCGAAGCGCGCCGAGGGATTGAGCCACAACCTCAAACTTATCAGCGCCGAACAGGAGCAGATCGCCTTCAGAAGCATCAAGCGCTTCAGCCAGTTTTGCCTGCTTCTCTTCATCAAAGAATTTCGCAATCGGGCCTTTTACGCCGTCAGCTTCAACTTTCACCCAAGCGAGACCTTTCGCGCCGTAATTTCCGGCAAAAACGCCGAGCGCATCGATATCTTTTCTGGAATAGTCGCCGGCAGCGCCTTTGACATTGATCGCTTTTACAACGCCGCCGTTTGCCACGGCTGATGAGAACACCTTAAATTCAGTATCTTTCACTATGTCTGACACGTCCGTCAGCAGCATGCCGAAGCGGGTGTCAGGCTTGTCGGAACCGTAGCTGTTCATCGCTTCTTCATATGTCATTCGCGGAAGCGGCAGCGGTACTTCAACACCTTTTGTTTCAAGCATGACTTTCGCCATCATCTCTTCCGCCAGAGCCATGATGTCTTCTTGACTCATAAAGGACATTTCGATATCAATCTGCGTAAATTCCGGCTGGCGGTCGGCACGCAAGTCTTCATCGCGGAAGCAGCGGGCCACTTGATAATACCGTTCAAAACCCGACACCATCAGAAGCTGTTTAAAAATCTGCGGCGATTGCGGAAGGGCGTAAAATTCTCCTTCATGCACCCGGCTCGGCACTAAGTAATCACGGGCGCCTTCGGGAGAGCTTTTTGTTAAAATCGGTGTTTCAATATCAAGAAATCCGTTTTCATCTAAGAAATGGCGGATGGATTTTGTGACTTGATGGCGCATTTGCAATGTTTGAAACATCGCCGGGCGGCGCAAATCCAAATAGCGGTGTTTTAACCGGACGTCTTCAGAAACGTCAGCCGCCTGGTCACTGATCGGAAACGGCGGCGTTTTCGCCGTACTGAGCACCGTTACCGCTTCAGCTTTGATTTCAATTTTACCGGTTTTCAGGTTGGGATTCACCGTGCCTTCTTCACGGGCAGAAACCGTGCCTTCGATATCAAGCACATATTCGTTTCTGATTGCTTCCGCTGCGGCAAGGGCTTCCTTCGATACGTCAGGGTTGAACACGACTTGCACAATACCCGAGCGGTCACGCAAATCAATGAAAATCAAGCCGCCGAGATCGCGCCGCTTCTGCACCCACCCTTTCAGTTTGACGGTTTCGCCAATCGCTTTTTCAGTTATCTCGCCACAATAATATGTTCTTCCAAACATAGCGTTCCTCTCCTTCACTGCTTTTGATCTGCCTTTAACACTTGTATCAGCTCGTCTAACACCACTTCACGCTGCTCTCCTGTTTCCGCATCTTTTACATTGATTTTATTCTGGGCAAGCTCATCTTCCCCTAAAATCGCAATAAAACGTGCGCCGAGACGGTCAGCCGTTTTGAATTGGCCCTTCATCTTTTTATTTTCATAATCGATTTCACTTGAGATGCCCGCTTCTCTCAGTTTGTACACGAGGGAAACGGAATAATCCTTCGCTTTTTCTCCGAGCGTCACGATGTAGCAGTCAATCCCCTGATTGACGGGAAGCTCTGTTTTCTCAGCGTCAATGGCTGCCAGCAGACGTTCGATGCTCATCGCAAATCCGATACCCGGCGCTTCAGGTCCGCCGATCTGTTCAACAAGCCCGTCATAGCGGCCCCCGCCGGCAAGGGTTGTAATCGCTCCGAATCCTTCGGCATTGCTCATAATTTCAAAAGCGGTATGGTTATAATAATCAAGCCCTCTGACAAGGTTCGGATCTATTTCGAACGGGATGCCGAGATCGTTTAAGTATTGTTTTACTTTCTCAAAATAAGCGGCTGATTCTTCATTTAAGTAATCAAGAATGGACGGAGCCGTTTTCATCAGTTCATGCTCTCTGTCTTTCTTGCAGTCAAGAATTCTGAGCGGGTTCGTGTGCAGACGCGACTGGCAGTCCGAGCAAAATTCTCCGATGCGCGGTTCAAAGTGTTTGACGAGCGCTTCCCGGTAGGATTTGCGGCTCTCCTGGTCACCAAGGCTGTTCAGCACAAGCTTGACATGTTTCAAACCGGCTTTACGGTAAATACTCATCGCAAGCGCAATGACTTCTGCATCCACGGCCGGATCTTTGGAGCCGATCGCTTCAATTCCGAATTGATAGAATTGGCGGAAACGCCCCGTCTGCGGACGTTCGTAACGGAACATCGGTCCGACATAATAAAGCTTCGTCGGCTGCACCGGGTTCGCAAATAATTTATTTTCATTGAACGCGCGGACTGCGGCAGCCGTTCCTTCCGGCCGAAGCGTCAGGCTTCTCCCTTTACGGTCTTCAAACGTGTACATTTCTTTCTGCACGATATCTGTAGACTCACCGACGCCTCTTGCGAACAATTCCGTATGCTCGAAAATCGGCGTGCGGATTTCTTTATATTGATAAGTGCGGCACGTCTCCCTCATAATTTGTTCGACGAACTGCCATCTGTCTGATTCACCCGGCAGTATGTCCTGTGTGCCTCTTGGAATGTGATATGCCATGTTACAGGCCTCCTTAATGTCTTTCTTCAAATAAAAAAACTCCCGCTCCTACTATACATGTATAGTAGGGACGAGAGTTATACCCGTGGTGCCACCCTAGTTGGAATGCCGAAGCATCCCCGCTCTGACCTTTAACGCAGGTTCACGTCCGCTGCCTAATGACTTGCAAAAGCGTTCAGCAGGGAACCTCCGGAGTGTTGTTTCGAGAAAGATGCAGTGCGGATCCGCTTTCAGCCCGGGACGGTTCCTCTCTTCTCCATGCATTCTGACCTACTCTTCTCCATTATCGGTTCAAAATCGTTATCATGACTTATGTACATCAATTTCTATTATAATAATGGGATTGCACTCCCCTGTCAAGTTTTATTCCGTCTGTTTTTCCTTGCGACCGCTTCTTTCGATAAGAGACCGAACTCCGTCGCCGTCTCTTCAAGAAACCCCGCCTTTTCTCTATCGCTCTGATCACTGAAGTGCAGATTTCCTTCCGCATCGTGCAGCGCGCGTCCCATTTTTGGTTGATATTTCATGATTTGCACACCTTTTCGCTGTATTTATGACTAGTATAAACAAACCATTTTATTTTTATTTAACATTCAGCAAGGAAAATACGATATTATACAAGAATGTATTTTAGTTAGTTCAGAAAGGAGGACAGCCATGAAGAAGAGAACTCTTGCTCTTATTTTATGCGGCGTCATCATCACAGCGCTTCTTCCGTCATTCCACACCGCAATCGCCGCAGAGGGAGAAGCGGTCATCGCGACAGACAAGATCAATGTCAGAGGCGGTCCCGGCCTGAGCTATGGAATTAAGGCTGAAGTAAAAAAAGGGGAAAGATACCCGATCGCTAAAGAAGAGGGAGACTGGGTGCAGCTTCAGCTGAGCCCCGGTAAAACCGGATGGGTCGTTTCCTGGCTGATATCAAAAACAGCCGGGGGAGCAGACAATTCATCCGCAACAAGCGGAACAGTCACTTCCACCGATCCTGACCTCCGCATCAGAAAAGGCCCGGGGACATCATATGAAGTCATCGGCAAACTTCCGCAAGGCGCACATGCATCCGTGCTGGACAAGAACAGCGGATGGGTGAACATTTCTTATCAAGGCACAACCGGATGGGTTTCTTCCGAATACGTCACCGCGGACAGCGGAGGATCGGATACGAAAGCAACTTCCGCCCGAAGCGGGTCAAAAAACGGGACGGTCGGCGTTTCTTCATTGAATGTCAGAAGTGCAGCATCACATGATTCAGCGATTATGACTAAATTATCACGCGGAACAAAGGTTTCCATCTTAAGTGAAGACCACGGCTGGCTGAAAATTGAAGCAAACGGGCAAAAAGGCTGGGCAGCAAGCCACTACATCATAAAGGATTCTGACTCATCGGACAGCGCATCGGGCTCAGGAGACGGTTCTGCCGGCTCAGGCTCCTCGAAAAAAGCGTATATTGTTTACGGCGGCACCAACTTAAGGAGCTCGGCCTCAACTTCCGCTTCTATCGTAAAAAGAGCAGATAAAGGCGCAGCCTACCCGATTGTCGGCTCAAGCGGCAAATGGTATGAAGTCCGGCTTGAAAACGGACAAACCGCATATGTGGCAAACTGGGTCGTACAAACGTCAAAAAGCGGTGAGGAAACAGGCGAAGCACCTTCTCCCAACAAGTCAGGCGGCAGCGGCTCACTTAAAAACAAAACGATCGTCGTTGATCCCGGACACGGAGGAAAAGACAGCGGTACGATCGGCTACTCCGGAAAGTTCGAAAAAAACGTAACGATTAAAACCGCTAAGCTGCTGGCCCAAAAATTGCGGGCATCCGGTGCAAACGTGTATATCACCAGACAGGATGATACTTTTATCAGCCTGCAGGCCAGGGTTTCAACCTCTCATTACCGGAATGCGGATGCCTTTATCAGCATTCACTATGACAGCTATGCCGATACGTCAACACGGGGAAGCACGGCTTATTATTACAGTCCGTCTAAGGATCGCCAGCTTGCCTCAGACGTCCATTCTGAAGTAGTGAAGCGTTCCCCTATCCCGGATCGCGGCGTTCTGTTTGGCGATTATTATGTCCTGAGGGAAAATAAACGGCCTGCCATGCTGTATGAGCTCGGCTATCTCAGTCAACCGCAAGAAGAAACAATCATACATAGCGGCTCTTATCAGGAAAAAGTGACAGACGGAATTGAAAGCGGATTGGAACATTATTTTCAATCATAAAAAAAAGCTGCCGAACGGCAGCTTTTTTATTGTTTAGAATCCATAATCAATGTAATCGGCCCGGAATTCGTCAGCTGAACATCCATCATGGCTCCGAATATTCCGGTTTCCACTTTGACTCCTTTTTCCCGAAGGAGTTCGTTCCACTTTTCATAAAGGAGCACTGCCTGATCCGGTTTAGCCGCATTCATAAAATTCGGGCGTCTCCCTTTCTTCGTTTCGCCGTAAAGCGTAAACTGGGAAACGGATAAAATCTCCCCGCCCGTATCCAAAAGCGATAAATTCATCTTGCCGCTTTCATCATCAAAAATCCGGAGATTCACGATTTTATCCGCCAAGTAAGCGGCATCTTCTTCTGTATCTTCATGAGTGATGCCGACAAGCGCCATAATGCCGGGTCCGATCCGGCCGGCGACAGCGCCGTCAACCGTCACACTTGCTTCTGTTACACGCTGAACAACTAATTTCATAGCAAGCTCCTTTTAGTTCATTACCCGCCGGACTGAATAGATGTCTCTGATCTGCTTAATCCGCTCGACCACTTTATGCAGATGGTTGATGTTTTGAATAAAAATCGCCATATGAATCGTAGCGACTTTATTGCGGTCGGATTTGCCGGAGACAGAGGAGATGTTGGTTTTCGTCTCATTTACGGCTTGGAGCACCTCATTTAAAAGCCCGAGACGGTCATACCCCAAAATCTCAATCTCAACGTTATATTCTTTGCGTCTTTGAACCTGTGATTCATGCTCCCATTCAACGGGGATCAGACGTTCCTGCGCTTCATTCGTTTTGACGTTCGGACAGTCATCCCGGTGAACGGATACACCGCGGCCTTTTGTAATAAAACCGACAATATGGTCGCCAGGCACCGGGTTGCAGCATTTCGACAAGCGGACGAGAAGGTTGTCAATGCCTTTTACGCGCACACCCGCTTCCCGTTTTCTCCCTTGCGGATAATGTTTCGGTTCGGAAGTGACTTCCTGAACGATTTTTTCCTGCTCTTCCTGGTCTCGCAGCTTCCGTTCTTTTTCAGTGAGCCTGTTGGCCACCTGAAGAGCGGTAATGCCGTTATACCCGACCGCCGCATACATATCCTCTTCATTAGAGAAATTGAACTTGTCGGCAACTTTTTGAAGATTTTCGAGTGTTAAAACATCTTTCACTTCAAAATCAAGATTTTTAATTTCTTTCTCGACAAGCTCACGGCCTTTTTCGACGTTTTCTTCACGACGCTGTTTCTTAAAGAATTGGCGAATTTTATGTTTCGCCTGGGAGGTCTGCGCCAGTTTGACCCAGTCTTGACTCGGACCGTATGAATGCTTGGACGTCAGAATCTCGACGATGTCGCCCGTCCGGAGCTTATGGTCAAGCGTCACCATTTTTCCGTTCACTTTCGCCCCGATTGTTTTGTTGCCGATCTCCGAGTGGATCCTGTAGGAAAAATCAATCGGCACAGAGCCTGACGGCAGTTCAATGACATCGCCTTTTGGCGTAAATACGTATACCATGTCAGAAAACAGATCGATTTTCAGCGATTCCATAAATTCTTCCGCATCGGTAGACTCGTTTTGGAATTCAAGAATTTCACGGAACCAGGACAGTTTTTTCTCAAATGTCGCTTCTTCGTTTGCAGCCTTGCCTTCTTTATATGCCCAGTGTGCGGCCACCCCGTATTCAGCGATCTCATGCATCTCAAACGTTCTGATCTGCACTTCCAGCGGATCGCCTTTAGGCCCGATTACGGTCGTATGCAGCGACTGATACATATTCGGCTTAGGCATTGCAATATAATCTTTGAATCTGCCGGGCATCGGCTTCCAGCACGTATGAATAATGCCGAGTACGGCGTAGCAGTCTTTAATGCTTCCGACAAGAATACGGACGGCGAGCAGATCATATATTTCATTGAACTGTTTATTTTGCAGCGCCATCTTGCGGTAAATGCTGTAGATGTGCTTCGGACGTCCTGAAAAGTCCGCTTTGATATTCACTTCTTCGACGCGTTTTTTCACTTCATTGACAACCTCTTCGACATAAAGTTCGCGTTCCGCGCGCTTTTTCTTCATGAGGTTGACGATTCTGTAATATTGCTGAGGATTCAAATAACGGAGAGCGGTGTCTTCCAGCTCCCATTTGATTTTAGAAATCCCGAGCCGATGGGCCAGCGGAGCGAAAATTTCCAGCGTCTCATTTGAAATTCTCCGCTGCTTTTCCTGCGGAAGATGCTTTAACGTCCGCATATTGTGAAGGCGATCCGCCAGCTTGATCAATATGACTCTGATATCCTGAGCCATAGCGACAAACATTTTTCGATGGTTTTCCGCCTGCTGCTCCTCTTGAGATTTATACTTAATTTTACCGAGCTTCGTCACGCCGTCGACAAGCATCGCCACTTCTTCAGAAAATGCTTCCTTCAGGTCGTCGAGGGTGACATCCGTGTCCTCTACCACGTCATGCAGAAATCCGCCCGCAATTGTGGAAGGGTCCATTTCCAGATCGACGAGGATCCCCGCCACCTGAATCGGATGAATAATGTACGGCTCACCTGATTTGCGGTACTGTTCGCGATGCGCGTTTTGCGCATACAGGTAAGCTTTCTCAACAAACGCAATCTGCTCCTCCGGCAGATAAGTGCGCGCTTTATCTATTACTTGCTCGGCAGTCAATACTTGTTCGTTCGCCATGGAATCACCTTTTTTAAATGTAAACTGTATTAGTTTATTATCAAGAAAAAAACGAGAGATGTAAAGGGCAGAAGTTCAAAACACCTAAAGAATCTGTCAGGATGATGAAATAATAGGAAAAAAGCACCCTGACACGAGTGCTTTTTTCCATATGCGGTTAATATTTCATTAATGTTAAAATATCGTAATCGTCAAGCTTGTCTCTGCCGTCAAGGTAAGAAAGCTCGATTAAGAACGCAATACCGGCTACGACGCCGCCCAGTTCTTCGACTAGCTTAATCGTTGCTTCGATCGTGCCGCCTGTTGCAAGCAAGTCATCAGTAATCAGCACGCGCTGTCCCGGCAGAATCGCATCTTTATGAATTGTCAGTACGTCTTTTCCGTACTCCAAACCGTAATCGACTTTAATGACCTCACGCGGAAGTTTTCCTTCTTTCCGAACCGGCGCAAAGCCGACTCCGAGAGCGTATGCAACCGGACAGCCGATAATAAAGCCGCGCGCTTCAGGCCCGACAACTAAATCAATTTCTTTTTCTTTTGCATATTCAACAATTTGGTCAGTGGCGTAACGGTATACGTCGCCTTTGTCCATCAATGTCGTAATATCTTTAAATTGTACGCCTTCTTTCGGGTAATCGGGCACAATTGTTACATATTTTTTAAGATCCATCTGTTCTATGTCCTCCTCGTACTTTCATAAGCTTCTGAACCTTGGTTCATCAGCTTATTCAGCCATTCCTTCAGCTCATGGGCTGCGGAATAATTGAGCTTCTGGTCTAATTCCATCAGCTGCTGTTTTACCTGATAGGTTTGCGAATCTGCCAAGTCGCGTTTTTTCGCGCCGCTCACGACAGACAGCACACCATCTTCTATTTTAACAAAACCGAGATCAAAAAACACCTTTGTCATGAAATTGATTGTGTCAATTGACCATCCTCTGTGTCTCGCAAGCTCTGAACCATGCTTGCCGAAGTCAAAAGCGCCCCTTTTCAAGAGAAATGCGTAAAACCACTTGAAATCATTCCGCGATGGAAATGAGGACAGAAAATGTTCTTCATGATTGATAAAAACAAAATAAATCCGTTCCGGCTTCTTTCCGTCAAGCAAATGCTGCAGGCGATCCGCTGACGGCGGCACATCCAGAAAAACGGCATATTTTCCGTCAAGCTGGAGAGCTTCCGCCTCGGATTCCGAAGTGATCCCGGCAAGCTCGCCCGACAGCTCTTTTTCACGGAGCTTCTGAGCGGTTTTTTCGTTAAAGCTGATGAGCACCCGTTTTTCCTTCGGCAGCGCGGTGACCGTGTCTTCCCACGTCCGCTTGCCCCTGATATCAAAAAGCTGCCATTCCGGCACCGCAGCATCTTTAATCATCAGCTGGGGCTTCTTTCTGTTGTTCCATTCATTAATGGACATCTCGCCAACAATGGAAATCGTTGATCCGGGGACAACTCCGGCTTCAAGCTCTCCTTTGTTAAAGCCGACGCAGTCAAGGACGGCAGAATCACTTTTCACCGTCATTTTCACGTGGTTTTTATTCGCTCCGATCAGGCGCACATCATCAAGCACGGCATTTTTCACCATCACATGCGGTTTAGGGTTAAGCATGCCGAACGGCGACAGCATATTCAATTCTGTAATGCTTTCAACGGTTATGTCTTCAACGCCGCAGACAAGATCAACCTCCTGAACGGGAATAAAATCCTCTTCCGTAAGGGTTTCTTCAGCCATTTGATTCAGCCTGTCCCTTAATTCCGCCACATCTTCAGCCTTCAACGTCATTCCTGCCGCCATCGGATGCCCGCCGAAATGAGGAAGAATGTCTCTGCACTGTGAAAGGCTCGTAAAAAGGTTGAAGCCTCTGATGCTTCGCGCCGACCCTTTAGCGATTCCCTGCTCCTCATCTATCCCAAGCACAACAGCGGGCCGGTAAAAACGTTCAGCCAGCTTCGATGCGACAATACCGACGACTCCCGGATTCCAGCCGGCTTTTGCCACTACAATGGCAGACGGGTTTCCGCCTTGCTGCTGAACCATTTCAACAGCCTCTTCGGTCATGGTTTTCACCATTTTCTGCCGCTCTTTATTCAGCCGGTCAATATCCGAAGCCAGTTCCTCCGCTTCAAACTGATCTTCAGTCATCAGCAGGTGCACGGCGGGATCGGCCTGTTCTATTCTTCCGACGGCATTGAGCCTCGGTGCGACCTGAAATCCGATCGTTTCCTCATCAGCTTGTCCGATATCTCCGCCGGAAAGCTTAATCAGAGCTTTGAGGCCCGGCCGATTTGTCGTCCGAAGCCTTTCGATCCCGAGTGACGCAATTAATCTGTTTTCATCATGAAGAGGCACCAGATCTGCAACCGTACCGATTGCCGCCAAGTCCAGCATAGCTTCCGGCAAAGAACCCGTAAGCGCGTGGGCAAGCTTAAACGCCACACCGACGCCGGCCAATTCTTTAAACGGATAGCCGCAGCCCGGCTGCTTCGGGTGGATGATCGCAAATACGTCAGGAAGCTCGGGTCCCGGCTCATGGTGGTCGGTAATAATGACGTCTAAGCCCAGCTCTTTTGCGACTTCAGCTTCATGGACGGCGGCGATTCCCGTATCCACTGTAATGATCAGCGAAAATCCCCGCTCTTTTATGGAGCGGAAAGCTTGTTCATTCGGGCCGTAGCCTTCTGTGAAACGGTCGGGAATATAAAAGTCAACGTCCGCCGACAGCTGTCTGAGTGCCGTCAGCATCACCGACGTGCTTGTAACGCCGTCTGCATCGTAATCTCCGTAAATCATAATCGGTTCCCCTTGAGAAACCGCCAGTTTTATCCGATCAACTGCTTCCCGCATTCCCTTTAATTCATACGGGTCATAAAAGTCTGCATCCTTTGTATGTAAAAACAGCCTTGCGCTTTCGGCAGTATCAAAACCTCTTTTTACAAGCAGTGATGCCACAAGAGGTGTTATGTCCAATTGTTCTGTGAGTGATTTGACTTTTTCCTGATCCGGCTGCTGGATTTCCCAGCGCATTTTTGACGCTAACATAAATTCACCCCTCAACCACCCTATTATACTAGAGCGGACTGAGGGGTTTCAAATGTTATTCTGATCCTTTTTTCTCTTCAAGCATTTCTTCCGGCGGCGCGGTTGTTTTTTGGCCGTCCGAATCAGCCGTCAATTCACCTGCGGATCTGTTTTCTTTCCGCAGCATTTTAATTTCGCGCTTCAGTTTCATCACTTGAAAGATACCGGCTGAAAACACGATCAGCGCTCCCATTAACACAGAGCCTAAAATGACTAAAATCAGCGGCCATTCAGCGGTTCCGAACAGATAATCAACCTCAACCGCCCGCACGTTAATGACAGCAAAGATGGCGACAATCAAAGTAAATAGTAAAGCGAATATAATAGTCCATTGTTTATTCATGCGTCTGCCCCCAATTGTTCATTCTTATCTTTTCCCCCATTTTCCCGGGAGTAAACCCCGGTCTCAGGAAATCCGGGCCGTTAACTGCTCACGGATCAGCTTTTTCAGTCCGCTTCTTTCTCCCGATATAACGAGGGTGTCCCCTGCTTCAATTACGGTATCAATGCCGGGGCTCAGCTGTTTTTGCCGGTTTTTCTTTACGATCGCAATAATCTGGACGTTGTAATGTTTCTTGATCTCCAAATCTCCGATTGTACGGCTGACAGCCGGTGCATGAGATTCGGCTTTAAACCACTCAATGACGAGGTCATCAAGCGCAACTTCCACAGATTCCAACGCTTTCGGCTTATACGTCATCCCGCCTAAAATAGCGGAAATCTGCCTCGCCTCTTCGTCGTTAAATTCAACGGATGCCAAGCATTCGTCATGATCATTCTCATCGAAGTAATAGAGCTCTTTTCTGCCGTCATCATGAAGAATAATACTGATTTTATCGTGATTTTTCGTAATGACTTCTACTTTCTGGCCGATGCCCGGAAGCTCCGACTCACGAACGTTCATAAGAACCCTCCTACATGTTTTTACAATGATGATTGATTATGTAAGCGTATGTCATTATAGCAAATGCAGGTTTTAAGTTCAATGCGGCCTGAAAAAACAGGCTGCCTTCTGCAAGACAGCCTGTTCCCATTTTACTCTTCGATTGATTTTTTCCCTTTAAATTCTTTACCTTTCCATACAAGCCACAGCTGCGCGGCGATGTAAAGAGAGGAATAAACGCCCGTCAATAAACCGACCAATAAAGCGACGGAGAAGTTTGTAATTGACGATGAGCCCAAAATGAGCAGCACGACGACAACAATCACAACGGTCAAGACCGTATTGATCGAACGTGTAAAGGTTTGCTGCAAGCTCAGATTCACGATATGTTCCAGATCGGCAAATGACTTCGGCTTACGTTTTTTCATCTGCTCACGTATCCGGTCAAATGTAACGATCGTATCATTTATCGAGTAACCGATTATGGTGAGAATAGCGGCGATAAAGGTGACATCGACCTCCAGCCTGGTAATGCTGAAAAACGCGACGATAAAGAAAGCGTCATACAGCAGTGATACAATCGCGGCGACAGCCATTCTGTACTCGAAACGGATTGACACGTAAATAATAATGCCGATTGATGCAATGGCGACGGCATATAAGGCATTACGGGCCAGTTCTTTTCCGACTGTCGGCGATACCGTGCTGACGTTCGGTTCAGATCCGTATTTGTCCTTAAAGTACGTTTTGATTTCAGCGATTTTTTCTTTAGATGGCTCTCCGACAAACCGGGCCGCGGCAACATGGTTCTCTTTACCAGAAAGCACGATGTTTTCCGGTTCCATGCCGAGAGAGTCAAAGTCTTTTTCAACCTGCTGCGCCGTCAATGCATGATTGCTCTGCACGTCAATCCGCGCACCGCTTGCAAAATCGATTCCCAGGTTGAGCTTAAAGACCAGTAAGATGATAATTCCCGCAACGGTTACAGCGCTTGAGAAAATAAAGAAATATTTTCGCTTGCTCGTGAAATCCCATTTTTGGAATGCCGTATGCGGTTCAGTATTTTCATCCGTTTTTTGAATGTCCATAATATGTTTTTTCTTGACGCCGAACCAGCCTTTTTTCCGGTCAAGCCATCTGCTTTCCACGAGAAGGGAGAGCAGGAATCTTGAAAGGAAGACAGCTGTAATAAAGCTTGTCAGAATTGACAGAATCAGCATCGTCGCAAACCCTTTTACAGAGCTTGTCCCGAAAATAAAGAGCACGACCGCTGCGATGATCGTTGTGATGTTCGCATCGAAAATCGTCGCGAATGACCGTCTGTTCCCTGAACGGAAAGCTGAGCGGACGGATTTGCCGAGTTTCAGTTCTTCTTTTATCCGTTCATAGGTGATGATGTTGGCGTCAACCGCCATCCCGACACCCAAAATGAGCGCCGCAATACCCGGAAGCGTCAGCACCGCCTGCATCCAGTCAAACACTTGAAGCGTAATATACACGTATACAGAAAGCGTAATTACCGCTATGAGTCCAGGCAGTCTGTAATAAAGCAGCATAAATAAGAAAACAATTGCAATACCGATGATGCCGGCCTCTACCGTATCATGCAAAGCCTGCTGTCCGAATTGTGCCCCTACTGAAGTAGAGTATTTTTCGGTCAGCTTCACAGGCAGCGCGCCCGCGTTTAAAATATTGGCCAAGTCCTTCGCTTTTTGAACGGTGAATTGACCTTCAATCGTGACATCCTTCGTGTTTAATTCCTGGCTCACATTCGGAGCGGATACATATTTCGGATGTTTTTTGCCGACTTCTTTTTTAAATGAATCACCTTTTTGGTAATCAAGCCAGATCACAAGCTGATTATTAGGCGCCATTTTCTTGACTTTTTTCGTCACTTCTCCGAACTTATCCGCATCCTTCAGCTTAACGCTGACAATCGGTTCGTTCGTCGTCGGATCAAAGGTTTGCTTCGCGCCGTTTTCCACGAGATCAGAGCCGTTTAAAAGCTCTTTATCATTCGTATCCCTGAAGGAGAGCTGCGCTTCCGTTGACAGAATTTCGCGCGCCCTGTTCTGATTCGTGACGCCCGCCAGCTGTACGCGGATGCGGTTATTTCCTTCAATCTGAATGTTCGGCTCGCTTACGCCGAGAACGTTAGCCCGGCGGTTCAGCGCCTGCACCGTGCTGACGAGCACGTCTTTTGTGATTTTATCGCCTTTTTTGACGGGCTGCACATCGTACAGAACTTCAAACCCGCCGCGTAAATCCAATCCTAACGTAATATTATTGGCAGCCGGTTTTGTAAAATACCCCAGCCCTGTGCCGATTAATAATACGATCAGGAAAAACGCAATCAAGCGTCCTTTTTTCATTATGTATTTCCTCCTTAAACCTATGCCGTCAAATCATTATCTCAGCAGTTCATCTAAAGCTTCCTGACCCTCATCGCTTTCCAGCCAATTAGACGACTTAAAAGCTTCGACGGTTGCATAGTTCATAAAATCGCCAATTTTAACTGATAAAATATTGCCGGCCAATTCATACAGCGGCAGTTCCTTTTTCTGTTTCCACTTTTTATGTATTAAGTATGACCATAAACTCTCGTGCTCAACATCATCGTATCCGAGGATTTTGAACTCTTCAAGTTTACTGTACAAGAAAGGCCGCAAATGATCTTTGTACATTTCGGCGGGATGTTTCTCCACTGGGCGCTCGCTCCTTTTTCCATTTTTCTCGAAGACTTGTCATGCTCGGACGACATCGGCGCATATCTTTATTGTATATGATTCCAGGTAGTTTGAGAAGGCAGGGGTTTATAAAATGGCAAAACAGACTTTTTTAAGGGGCACTCTTATTCTCATCGCAGCCGGGATGGTTACGAGAATGCTCGGCTTTGTCAACCGGGTGGTTATCGCCCGGTTTATCGGTGAAGAAGGGGTCGGTTTATACATGATGGCTGCCCCGACATTTTTCTTGGCCACCACTTTGACTCAATTCGGCCTCCCCGTTGCCATCAGCAAACTTGTCGCTGAAGCAAGCGCGCGGGGGGACCGGCAGAAAATGAAACACATTTTAGTGATGTCGCTTACCGTCACCGGGATATTAAGTCTCATCTTCACGCCGCTGTTTTTATGCTTTGCGCCGATTATGTCCGAAACGATGCTGACGGATCAGCGCACGGTTTACCCGCTTCTGGCGATTACGCCCGTCGTGCCGATTATTGCGATCTCCAGCGTGCTGCGCGGTTACTTTCAGGGCAGGCAGAATATGAACCCGCTGGCGTTTTCCCAAGTGCTTGAGCAGATCGTGCGGATTTCACTTGTCGCAGTCTGCACGACGGTGTTTCTGCCGTACGGGATTGAATATGCCGCAGCCGGAGCTATGATTTCGTCTGTCATCGGGGAGCTTGCCTCTCTTATTTATTTATTCATTTGTTTTAAAGCAAATAAAACAATCAGAATCAGAAAACAATTTTTCAAGTCGATTGCAAATGGAAAAGAAACCTTCCGCCAGCTGATGAGCGTGTCGCTCCCGACAACCGGAAGCCGCTTCATCGGAAATTTATCTTGGTTTTTTGAACCTATTGTCGTCGCGCAGAGCCTTGCGATTGCAGGAGTGGCCACCGCTGCCGCCACCAGCCAGTACGGGGAGCTGACCGGATTTGCCATGACGGTTTTGACGCTGCCCAGCTTTATAACCTATTCTCTGTCAACGGCGCTTGTTCCTGCGATCAGTGAAGGGATGGAGCAAAAAAAGCTGCAAGTTGTCGAATACCGTCTGGAACAGGCGATGAGGCTGTGTCTTTTAAGCGGAGGCATTTCGGTGGTTATTTTATTCTCTTTCGCTGATGAACTGATGTCCGTCATGTACGGATCAACTAATGCGGCGGTATTTGTTAAAGTGATGGCGCCGTTTTTTCTGCTTTACTATTTTCAGGGGCCCCTTCAGGCGGTGCTGCAGGCTCTCAATTTAGCCGGGGCCGCCATGATGAACAGTTTTATCGGCGCCGCTGTCAAAACCGGCCTAATTTTTGTTTTGGCGACCAGGCCTTCATTGGGCATCATGGGCGCCGCACTTGCGATTGTAACGGGGATGGTCCTTGTCACCCTGCTGCATGCGGCCACCGTAAGCAAGGTGCTTCCGATCAGCATTAAAATAAAAGAATACGCGCTTTGTTTTGCAGTCATATTCATTTGCGGTTATGTCAGCCGCATCATCAAACACGCCGTTCATTTTTCAGGGTCAGAGGCTGTTAATCTCACAGGCTGGATTGCAATGACCGCGATTTTGTACATAGCGCTTCTTCTGTTATTCAGGCTGATTAAAAGGGAAGAGCTGATCCGGATTCCGGTCATCGGCAAGTTCGTGACGCGGTGAAACCGATTTATGGCTCCCCTTTTTCATCTTTAAGATCAATAAAAAAAGCGCCGTCCGTAAACGTGCAGAATGATATAACCGAAAGATCGCGATATCCTCTTTTTGCTAAATTTTTTTCGAGCCAGTGTTTATCTTTCCCGATTCTGTCCAGATGCTCGTTCTGAATGACCCCGTCAACGATAAGCGATGTTTCCATCTGCTTATCCTTATTGTTTTTCTTTTTGACGATCGACAGTTTGCCTGAAGACTCCAAAATGGCGTATGACACGTCAGAGATTCTATCGATGTTATTTTCCCTCAGCTGCATAAGAAGATCGTCAAAATTGTAGCGCTGCGATCTCATCGCCCGTTCATCAATTTTTCCCTGTTTTATAATAATGGTGGGTTTTCCGTCAAGCAGCTGCCGTATTTTTTGGCTTTTGAGCGAAATAAAAGCAAGGCTTACTTGAATAATCATTAAAACGACAATCGGCACAATTGTATGCAAAAGCTTATCTTTTACATTTTCAATTGCCAATACGGCAATCTCGGCAATCATAATGGAGACGACAAGGTCTAAAATGCTCAGTTCTCCGATTTCCCGTTTTCCCATCAGTCTGAAAATCACAAGAATGATAAAATAAAGCACAATCGTACGAAACGTAATAATGAAAATATCTTCCATATCGCACCTCCAACGGTCATAGCATTTGCCATCGGCTCTGAATTATGTAAGAAACGGGCTGAACATCATGCATTTACGTCTAATTCGAACATTCAGAGAATACATTTAGAAAAAGACGGGCTCCGGCTTGTCATATATCAGGCCGCAGGGCGGAGAGGAGATAAAAATGGAAGAAACGAAACAAGTGGGAAGAGGCGTCTTGTATGGCTTAGTGGCTATCTTTGCGGTGATGCTTCTTACGAGTTTGGCGATTTCGCTTTTACTGACGGTTACCTCAATGGAAGAGTCATCTTTCAGCTGGCTGATCACCGCGCTTTCCTTTCTTTCTTTATTTGCGGGCGGTTTTATATCGGGCGGCAAAGCGAAGGAAAAAGGCTGGATGATCGGAGCGTTAACCGCCGTCTGTTTTTCATTAATCATCTTGCTGTTTCAATATTTAGGGTTCGGAAAAACGTTTACATCCGGTCAGCTTTTGTTTCATCTCGGCTTTTTGGGAGTCAGCATGCTGGGCGGCATTTTCGGAGTGAATTTGAAAGGAAGCAGATCAGCGTAATAAAAAAAGAGCGGATTCTCCGCTCTTTTTTTGTATGTATGAGCTTCGCTGTTATTCAGCGGAAGCTTCTCTGATTGCGCGGCGGTCAAATGTTAAACGGGTGTTATCACCTGTTTTAATGACGACCTTGCTTTCATCAATTGAATCAACAGTGCCGTGCAATCCTCCGATTGTCACCACTGTATCCCCTTTTTTCAGCTCTTCCTGCATCTGGCGTACGGCCTTCTGCTGCTTTTGCTGCGGACGGATGAGCAGGAAATAAAGCACTGCAAACATTAAAATAATAGGAACGATTGTGCCTAAAGTACCCATCTGTTTCCCTCCTTTCAAGAATGGTTTTATTTAGAAGCTTTTCGCATTTGGCTTATTATAGCCGTAACGCTCAAAGAACTCTTCTCGGAAATCACCAAGACGATCCTCCCGGATGGCTTGTCTGACCTGCTCCATTAAGTGTAACAGAAAATGAAGGTTATGGTAAGTTGTTAATCGAATTCCAAACGTTTCATTACAGCGGATCAAATGTCTGATGTAAGCGCGGGAGTAATTTTGGCATGTATGGCAGCTGCACTCTTCATCAATCGGACGGAAATCACGCTCATATTTGGCGTTTTTCATATTCAGACGCCCTTCATTCGTAAACACCGTGCCGTTTCGGGCAATCCGGGTCGGCAGTACGCAGTCAAACATATCCACGCCGCGGATGGCGCCGTCAATTAAGGCATCCGGTGAACCCACACCCATTAAATATCTCGGCTTGTCCTTCGGTAAAAGCGGAGTTGTAAACTCAAGCACTCGGTTCATGACGTGCTTCGGCTCGCCGACAGATAATCCGCCTATGGCATAACCCGGAAAATCAAGCGAAACCAAGTCTTTTGCACTTTGTGTCCGCAGGTCTTCGTATTCTCCGCCCTGTACGATTCCGAACAGCCCCTGCTCATCTGAGCGCCCGTGCGCCTTCAGGCAGCGTTCCGCCCAGCGGCTGGTCCGTTCCACAGAGCGTTTCATGTAATCATACTCTGCCGGATACGGCGGACACTCATCAAACGCCATCATGATATCAGAGCCGAGGGCGTTTTGAATTTCCATCGCTTTTTCCGGAGATAAAAACAGCTTGTCTCCGTTTAAGTGATTGCGGAAATGAACGCCTTCTTCTTCTATATTACGAAACTTGCTCAATGAAAAGACCTGAAAACCGCCGGAATCCGTTAAAATCGCGCGGTCCCAGTTCATAAACTTATGAAGCCCGCCCGCTTCTTTTACAATGTCGTGTCCCGGGCGGAGCCATAAATGGTACGTGTTGCTTAAAATAATGCCCGCATCCATAGATTTTAGCTCGTCCGGAGACATCGTCTTTACCGTAGCAAGCGTGCCGACCGGCATAAATACAGGCGTCTCAAAGGAGCCGTGGGGCGTATGGACTCTGCCCAGGCGCGCTCCCGTTTGTTTGCATTCCTTTATAAATTCATAACGTATCGGTTGTTCAGCCACTTTGTATGAGGCCTCCTGTCATTCAAATTAGATAATCAGCATGGCGTCGCCAAAGCTGAAGAAACGATATTCCTCTTCTACCGCATGACGGTAGGCGGAAAGAACATGCTCTCTGCCGGCAAGCGCAGAAACGAGCATGATAAGGGAAGATTTCGGCAGATGAAAATTGGTGATCATGCCGTCAATCGCCTTAAATTCATATCCCGGATAAATGAAGATGGACGTCCAGCCGCTTGAAGCGGTAAATACGCCGTCATGCTCGCCGGCAATGGTTTCCAGGGTGCGCGTGGATGTCGTCCCGACCGACACAATGCGCCCTCCCGCCTTTCTGACCTCGTTTAAAGAGGCGGCGGTTTCTTCCGTCATTTCATAAAATTCCGCGTGCATGTTATGCTCTTCCACATCATCAGCACTGACCGGGCGGAATGTGCCGAGTCCCACATGAAGTGTGATAAATTCAATCCGCACACCCTTTTGCTTCAGCTCGTCCAGAATCTCTTCCGTAAAATGAAGTCCGGCCGTCGGAGCTGCGGCAGATCCGATTTCTTTTGAAAAGACGGTCTGATACCGTTCTTTATCATCAAGCTGCTCTTTAATATAAGGAGGCAGCGGCATTTCACCGAGTGATTCAAGCACTTCGTAAAAAATCCCCTCATACCGGAATTCTATTTTTCTGCCTCCGTGATCAAGCTCCTCCGTGCAGACCGCTGTCAGCCGGCCGTCGCCAAATGTCAGGACTGTTCCTTTTTTTACGCGTTTCGCCGGCTTTACGAGCGTTTCCCATGTATCATTTTCTTCCTGTTTTAATAACAGAAGCTCCACTTTCGCTCCCGTATCTTCTTTTGTGCCGAATAATCTTGCAGGCAGCACACGGGTATTGTTCAAGACGAGGCAATCCCCTTCATTAAAAAAGCTTACAATCTCTTTAAATGAACTGTCCGTCAGCCCGCCCGTCTGTTTGTCGAGCACCATCAGCCGCGATGCGTCACGCTCTTTCAGCGGCACTTGGGCAATGAGGCGTTCAGGCAGTTCAAAATCAAATAAATCGACTTTCATCATTTCACCTTTATTCTGTCTATTGTTATTTCATTCTGCCGAAAAAATTAAGCAGAATGGATAGTATCACACTGATCACAATACAAGTGACAACGGGAAAGAAAAATGTAACATTTCCCTTCTTAACGAAAATATCTCCGGGCAGCCTTCCGACAAAGTGCCAGACTGCGCCGGCAATAAGCAAAACGGCACCGAGAACCATGAGAACCTTCGGAAAGTCAGTCACGGGCGGGCGCCTCCAATCGAAAATGTTCATACACAGCGGGAGTCACGACCCGTCCCCTCGGCGTCCTCTGGAGAAATCCGATCTGCAGCAGATACGGTTCGTACACATCCTCTATTGTATGCGGTTCTTCGCCGATTGTCGCGGAAATCGTATCAAGGCCGACGGGACCGCCGCTGAATTTTTCGATCATGCCCATCAGCAGCTTATGGTCGATATGATCGAGGCCGAGCGCATCGACTTGAAGACGTTCGAGCGCATCGTGAGCGATTTCTTCCGTGATGCGGCTGTCGCCGAGCACCTGGGCAAAATCTCTCACCCTTCTGAGAAGCCGGTTTGCAACCCGCGGCGTTCCCCTTGACCGTCTGGCGATTTCCAGAGCCGGAGCTTCTTCGATATCCACTTCAAAAACGTCAGCCGTTCTTGACACGATATCTGTCAGCTCTTCCTGCGTATAGTATTCAAGGCGCGACAGCACCCCGAACCGGTCTCTGAGCGGTGCGGTCAATAATCCGACCCTTGTCGTCGCTCCTACAAGCGTAAAAGGGGGAAGGTCGAGACGGACGGAGCGGGCAGACGGGCCTTTTCCAATGACGATATCAAGGCAGAAATCCTCCATCGCCGGGTACAGCACTTCCTCAATTGAGCGGTTCAGCCTGTGAATTTCGTCTATAAACAGCACATCCCCTGGTTCGAGCGCCGTCAAAATGGCTGCCAAATCTCCCGGTCTTTCGATGGCGGGACCTGACGTCGTCCGCATCTCCACACCCATCTCATTGGCCACGATAGACGCAAGCGTTGTTTTCCCGAGACCCGGAGGCCCGTATAAAAGAACGTGGTCCAGCGTTTCCTGCCTCATTTTCGCCGCATCGATAAACACGCGCAGATTTTCTTTCACCTTCTTTTGGCCGATATACTGGGCGAGATTCTGCGGCCTGAGGCTTTGCTCGATTATTGATTCATGGCTGTCTGCTTCACTTGAAACGAGCCGTTCATCCATGAACATCACCTTACTTTAATAATTTTTGCAATGCTTTTTTCACATATTGATCTGTTGAAAGCGACGTTTCCTCTTTTAAGTGAGGAAGCACTTTTTTAATTTCTTTTTCGGCGTAGCCGAGAACCCGGAGCGCTTCAAGCGCCTCGTCAAGCGCCGTTTCAGCCTCTTGTTTTTCAATGCGCGCTTCATGATTGAACAGGTTATCAATCATTTCAGGCACGACGTCGGCCAGTTTGCCTTTCAAATCAAGAATAATCTGCCGCGCCGTTTTTTTGCCCACACCCGGAAATTTCACCAAAAAGGCTTCATCTTCCTGTTCGATCGCTTCGATGACGGCTCCGGGATCACCGGAACCGAGGATGGCGAGGGCCCCTTTAGGCCCGATGCCGGTGACGTTCAGCAGCTTTGTGAAAAGCGCTTTTTCTTCCCGGGTTGAAAAACCGTACAAAGAAAAGGCGTCTTCTTTTATATGATGATACGTAAAAATGGTCTCTTGATTGCTTACCTTATAAATAAACGGATTCGGAGTGAAGACCTGATAGCCGATTCCGCCGTTTTCAATCACGATGTATTGGGGAGATACATAATCAATCGTCCCCTTCACGAATTCAATCACACCTATTCACCTCTTTGACTGCTTATCATTGTAACACAAAAACAGCCAAAGTCTTATAGAAAAGTTAACGTATGTTCGCTTTGACACCTTCCATTCAGAAAAAAAAAAGACATGTGTCACATGTCTTGCGTCAAAGTCAGCCGCTGTAAGTCTTAATATGATCGATCACGCTCTCAAACTCCGCTTTTGTCCTGTACGGTATGCCGTGTTCCAAGTGCTTTTGCAATCGGCTTTCCAGCCTTTCTATATCAATCTGGAAGAAAGACTGAATCGGCTCGGCCAGCGATCCGGGACGGCCGTGAAAAGTGGAGATGACGCCTCCGTCCGTGACGCCGATATAACCGTTAACCTTACTGAGCGGAGAAATGTCATCAACATGCTTACGGAAAAGGACGAAGCCTTTTTTCTGCTCGACGAGCGTCCAGCCGGCATATGCGGCCCAAAAATCCTCCATCGCTAAGACGGTTTCATCCGTATGTTCAATGCCGACATCACCGTCAAGATAGACCTTTTCCAGCTGGACATGCACCCGAAGCGGCCCGTAATGCTCGACCTCCGCCCCGTATGCGCCTTTTCCTCCGCAAATCAGGACTGCAGCCGATAAGCTAAGCATAAACAATAGACGAGCACCGCAAATTCGTTTCACCAATAACACCTCTTTATTCAATCAAACTCTTGATGCTAGTTTGACCAAAGATGCCGGTGCTTAACCGTTTTCTTTCATTTGTCTGTTTCAGCCGAAAAAAAGCAGCTCTCTATATGAGGGCTGCCCCGATGATTATGCCCGGCCGGCTGAAATCAGTTTCATTTGTCCGGGCGTCAGTTTGAGCCGGTATCCCCTTACGGTCAGATACACAGTTTTTGCTCCGCGGCTTTTGTCATGCTCCGTTTTTTTCATCCCGGCCCCTCCGTTACGTTTTATTACTTTTATGTTAACACCGCAATATAAAGAGCGTTTTAAGAATATGTAAAGAAATGATGAAGCTTTACCCATAAAAATACTGCCGGATGAAATCATCCGGCAGTCCGTTTAACGGCTGTTTCTGTTCATGTCTTGCAGCTTTGTAAAAGTAGCGTTGTCGGTAAACACTTGAATTGTACGGCCGTCCGCGAATTTTTTGGCCGCATGTTTGACATGTTTATCATCATTTTTCGTAAAAGGATGATTTGTTCTGACGGCAATGACGACTCTCGTGTCAGTCACGATGACCTGACTATCCTGTACGCCTTTTACTTTTTTCACGCGGTTTGCAACTTTTGCCGCCAACCTGATGTTTTCGGCGTTGTCATACCCATTATAAGACATTGCTGCCGGCGGCGTATTGACATTTCGGCCGTTATATGTGCCGTCCGTCGTTAACGGAACCCCGTCATTAGGCGCGTACTGGTCGGACACATTTGTCGTATTATGACGGCCGTTTCGGTTTTCCATCATTTCAGAAACGGGTCCTTGATGGTCCATTCCGTACTGGCCTCTGCCGTTACCATTATCATTCGAATAATATCCGACCGGACGTGTTGACTGATTGTTGCGTCCGTCATTCATGGCATTATTTGCTCCGCATGCCGTTAAGCTTGCCGTCACGGCTAAAACGCCCGCGATCGTCATCAGTTTTTTACCCAATGGAAAAACCCCCCGTGGATTCATCGCTGTTTGAGCGTTTTCCGCTCATGTTTAGGATGTGCGGCGGGCGGCGGGTTTAAGCTTGTCAGTTATGTCCATTCCTCAGTTGGACATAAAAAAAGGAACGACATACATCGTCCCGAAACATTAATCTTCTTCTTCCTCCGGCCGTCCGAATACTTGATTTGGACTCGGCTGATTCGGCGCGACATTGGGATTTGCTCCGCCGTAAGGCATAAAATGTCCTGCGTTTGCACCCATATTCGGATACGGCTGCACAGGCATATTTGCGTGATGGTGATGTGAACCGTGGTGGTGATGATGGTGATGATGTGAATCATGGCAGCCGCAATCATCATCCTTATATTTTCCATCATGATGAGGGGCGTGTGCGTAATGTGACGAATATCCGCCGTAATACGGCATTTGACCGTAAGGAGCACCGCCGAAACCAGATGCAGAACCATCATAATGCTCTGCATTTTCATGGGCCTGGTTTTCATATTCACCGTAACCCGCATGCGGCCCAAATCCCGGATGATGGAATCCGTACGGTAACGGCATCGGCATGACCGGAAAGCCTCCAAAACCTCCTCCAAAACCGCCGAAACCTCCGCCTACCGGGAAGCAAGGGTGGCATAATCCAGAACCCGGCAGCATCGGTGTCACCGGAACCGGACAAGGACAAGGCATGCACGGCATCGGGTAATGCATAAAAGGCGGTTCAACGGCCGGCATATTCGGAAACGGGACATTCGGAATGTTTGGCATGTTCGGCAGATGATAAGCGGCGTTTTCTTCTTCCATCTTTCCGGCTTCAGGCGCCTTTGGCATATTCGGGTAATTCGCGTTTTCCATGTTGATCATTTCCTCCTGTTGTGGAATGTTATTGTCATGCTCTTTTTCTTTCGGCTCGACAAAATGTGTCACCGGTTCCTCCGGCTTAGGAGGCGACCACGGCTGAAACAGCTGATTGGACGGGTAATATTGGTTCATATCAGCTTCCGGCAGCACATTTTCATGCTTTTCAGGGATTGGCGGCACATACGGAATTGACGGCTTTGGTTCTTCCGGTATGGTGTCTTCAATGTCCACAACTGATTTCGGTTTTTCTTTGGCATATGGATGCTCATGCTTATGCGCAGACGTTCCGAAGCCGGCCTTAGGTTCTTTTCTGACCGGAACGGCTTCTGAAGGCACCTTTATCTTCATTCCAGGCATAATTAAGTCTGGATTGCTAAGCTGATGATTCAGTTTTTTTAGCTCTTCAAGATCAACTCCGTATTTTTCAGCTATTTTCCAGAGCGAATCGCCTTTTTGAACGATATGAATTTTCAACGTTTTCCCCTCCTATGCACAAAACGTGAACGGTACATTTGTCATTACAATACGTTTCTTCACACTATATGCCGGTGGACTGGGCATGATGATAAAAAATTTTGGGAAGGAGGGGAATTTTTTATAATTACGTATGACTCAGCATTCTGTTCAAAGCACGAAGCGCTTCTGTCCGAACCGCTTCCGGAACTTTAATGACACCCTTCGGCTCGCCTTTTTCAAGCTGCTCAAGCGACCACAGTAAATGCGGCAGGTCGATTCTGTTCATTGTCAGACACGGACACATATCGGGATTCAATGATTCAATCTGTTTATCCGGATGCGATTGAATGAGGCGCTGAACAAGATTCATTTCCGTGCCGATCGCCCATTTGCTTCCCGGTTCAGCCTGTTCGATCGTATCAATAATGTATTTGGTAGACCCGCTGTCGTCACTGAGCGAGACCACTTCCCGCGAACATTCCGGATGAACAATAATGCGGATGCCGGAATCCCGCTGCCGCAGCTGAGAAATATTTTCCGCTGTAAACTTTTCGTGTACGGAGCAATGCCCTTTCCAAAGGATAACCTTAATGTTTTCCGGATGGTCAGTAAGCAATCGGTTCTGCACCGGGTCCCATACAGCCATTTCTGTCAGCGGAATGCCGAGGTCATAGGCCGTATTTCTGCCTAAATGCTGATCCGGCAAAAATAAAATTCTCTCTTTTTGTTTAAAAGCCCATTTCAGCACACTCCGGGCATTTGAAGAGGTGACGGTCGCTCCCCCGTGCCGTCCGACGAATGCTTTAATTTCCGCCGTCGAGTTAACATATGTTAACGGAATGATGGTGTTACCGTACAGTTCTTGAAGCTCTTGCCATGCTTTGTCCGTCTGCTGAATATCTGCCATATCAGCCATCGAGCATCCGGCGCGCATGTCGGGCAAAATGACGGTTTGGTTATCATCAGTCAGCATATCAGCGGTTTCCGCCATAAAATGCACGCCGCAAAACACAATATATTCCGCCTCTTTATTTTTTTCTGCCACTTGAGCAAGCTGCAGGGAGTCACCTGCCGTATCGGCGAATTGTATTACTTCGTCTTTTTGATAGTGATGCCCCGGAATGAACAGACGCTTTCCGAAAGCCCGTTTAATGGCGGCGACCCGCTTTTCCATTTCTCCGGTGCTCATGTCTTTATAATGGCTCGGCATCATTTCGGCTGATGCAGTTAGCACGTCAAAAATAGACATCTTAAAAATCCCCCTGTTCCGCACCCTCAACATCCATGCTGATGTTGGCGCTTTTTATTGAATGAGTCAGAAATCCGAGTGAAATATATTGGACGCCCGTTCCTTTATAAGCGGGCAATGTGTCGAGCGTTATGCCTCCGGATGCTTCCGTTTTGATATGTCCCGGTGTCATGGCTGCAAAACGCCGGACGGACTCAGGCGGACAGTTGTCAAACATAATAACGTCTGCGCCCGCTTCTATTGCCTCGAGCAGCTGCTGTTCGGATTCGATTTCGACTTCCACCGCAAGCATCTGCCCCGCCGTTTTTCTTGCCCGCTCCACGGCCGCCTTTATCGATCCGCAGGCGGCAATATGATTATCTTTTATCATGATGCCGTCATATAAGCCGAAGCGATGATTAAAGCCGCCTCCGACCCGAACGGCGTATTTTTCCAGCATTCTGAGCCCGGGTGTCGTTTTTCTCGTATCACAAATCTTAATGGACGGATCATCAAGACGCCTTTTGGCCTCATCCGTCATTGTCGCAATGCCTGACATTCTTTGTAGGAGATTCAGAATGACCCGCTCCCCCGTAAGAAGAGCCGCCGCCTGGCCTTCCATTTCAGCGAGCACGTCTCCTTTTTTCATCCGTTCTCCGTCTTTTTTCAGGGAGCGGATGCGGATGTCATCGTGTAAAAGCTTCCATCCTTCACGGATAACGGCTTCTCCGGCAAACACGCCGTCTGTTTTTGCGATGATTCGCGCTTTACATTGCTGATCAGAAAAAATCGCTTGTGACGTCGCATCACCCGTTCCGATATCTTCCTGAAAAAAATGAGTCAGCATTTGTTTCAGCTGCAGAATGTCCATAGTTCCCCAATCCTTTCGTTTTTTCTGATAGCTGTTCCAGATGTTGAATGAATGATTTGTTTTCCGTGCCACTCTTTCTCCGTCCCGGGAAAATCAGCGCGAAAATGAGCGCCCCTGCTTTCTTCCCGAATAAGGGCTGAGGTCACAACAAGTTGCGCAGTCTTCCATAGGCTGGATAGCTCGGCTTGTTCTATTGTGATATCCTTCACATTTATATGACGCACAGATACGTTGTTAAGCCAGGATGCCAGCGCCTGCATGTTTTCTTTATCCCTGACGATGCCCGCTCCGGTTGTCATTTTGGCTTGGAGCACATGAAGCGTTGTGTCCGGCACTTCTAAGATGACATCAGATTTCTTCGGGGTTTTTTTATATCTTCCGTTTAACGGCGTTTGAGTGATATGTTCAGCACATCGTTGCCCGCTTGCCAGCGCTTCCAGCAGTGAGTTGCTCGCAAGGCGGTTCGCCCCGTGCAAGCCTGTGCAGGCGGTCTCGCCTATGGCGTACAAATCAGGCACGGACGTTTTCCCCCATGTATCGGCTTTTACTCCGCCCATTAAAAAATGCATTCCGGGTGCTACGGGAATCCCGCTTTCAAGATCAACACCGGCTGTTTGACAAATTTCTGTTATGGTCGGAAAACGTTTCTTAAAATCGGCTATTCGGCTGCAATTTATAAAAACAGGATTTTCTTTCATCATTTCTTCATAAATCGCCCGTGAAACCACATCCCGGGGCGCCAAATCTTCTAGTGCGTGTCTGCCAGCCATGATCCTGCGCCCGAAGCGATCCGCTAAATATCCGCCTTCTCCTCTCACTGCTTCAGAAATCAGACCGTACACAGTCCCGTTTTTCACAAGGAGGGTCGGGTGGAACTGGGTGAACTCCATATCCGTGATCTCAGCTCCAGCGCGGAAGGCAAGAGCGATGCCGTCTCCCGTTATGGCGGAATCATTTGTGTGATATTGGTACAAACTGCCGCAGCCGCCTGATGCAAGCACTACACAATCCGCTCTTCTGTAAGAAACAGCGCCTGAAGCATCCTTTACGGCAACACCTGCGCATCGTCCGTGTTCAATCAGCAGATCAACAACTGTCTCGTGTTCAATGATCCGTATGCCGTCCCTCAGCTGCTGAACCAGAAACTCAACCAACATCCGTCCGGTCGCATCTCCCCCGGCGTGCAGAATTCTCCTTTTGGAATGAGCGCCTTCCCTGCCGAGACAAAACGTTCCGTCCGACTTCGTATCAAAAGGGAAATGGCCTTCTATCAGCCTGTTTATCATGCTCTGTCCGCTTTTCAGCAAATCCCGCACGGCTGTCACGTCATTGTGTCCGCATCCCGCATACAGTGTATCGTTCACATGGGATTCTATAGAGTCATCTTTTGCGTATGAAACAGCAATCCCGCCTTGAGCATAATGCGAATTGCTGTTCGTTACGTTTCTCTTTGTGATGACGGTCACTTGGTATGACGGAGGAAATGAGGAAGCACAGGCAAGGGCCGCCGTCCCCGAACCAATGACGATAATTGTTTTTTCAGACATACATCACCCTCCTGTTATTTACACCTGTCTTGACACCTATATTTACACAACGATAAAATAAACTCAAGCTTTTTTTTAACATAAACGGATAGGAGACGGGCTGTATGATTTATCTTGATTACGCGGCGGGAGCGCCTTTAAGCAAAGAAGCCGCGAAAGTCTTTCAGCATCTCAGCACAGAGGTATACGGCAATGCAAGCAGCCTTCATGACGCCGGAGGAAGAGCAGCGGACGTGCTGGAATATTGCAGACATTCTGCAGGAAAATTGATCGGCGGAGCGGCAGACGGCATTTACTTTACAAGCGGCGGAACGGAAGCGAACATCCTGGCCGTCCAATCATTGCTGCACGGTCTGCCCGATCACAAAAAACATTTTATTACGACCGCAATGGAACACCATTCGATCCATAATGCCGCGGCGTTTTTAGCTGACCGGGGAATTGATGTCACCATCATATATCCCGACGAAAACGGCCTTATAACCGAGGACATACTGGCGGCTCATATCCGTCCTGACACAGGGCTCGTTTCCATACAGCACGCCAATTCAGAAACCGGCCTCATCCAGCCTGTGAATCGTCTGGCCGCTTTTCTTCACCAGAGAAACATTTTGCTGCATTGCGATTGTGTTCAAAGTTTCGGCAAACTGCCGATTGATGCGGATCAGGCGGGAATCGACGCCCTTTCCGTCTCCGGTCATAAAGTATACGGCCCGAAAGGCACCGGGGCTGTTTACATTCGGCCCGGTGTCAGCTGGAATCCGGTTTATCCGCATACCGTGCATGAAAACGGGTTCAGGCCCGGTACGGTGAATGTGCCGGCCATCGGCGCTTTTACCGCTGCTGCGGAGTATGCAGTGAATCATATGGAGGAACACCGTGAGCATGCTGACAGGCTGAGGAATTATTTGTATGACCAAATTCGGCGTCAAGGCCTCCCCATTTCATTTTCAGAGGAAGAAATCGGCGGTGAATGCCTGCCCCACATTGTCGGGTGTTTTTTTCACTCCTTTGAAGGACAATATATTATGTTAGAATGTAATCGTAACGATATTTGCATCTCAACCGGGAGCGCATGTTCCGCCGGCAGTCACGCCCCTTCTTCAGCTATGAAGGCGCTGAGAAAAACCGAACGGGAAGCGCGGCAGTTTTTCCGGATCTCATTCGGAAACGAAACAACATGTGAACAGCTCGATATGCTGATACATACATTTACGGCGCTATGGGAGCAAAAGAAAGGAGAATCAGCAATTTGACAGAAGGAACGAAGCTTACTGGGGAGAAAAGACGCGACATGCTGCTTCATTGGCTGAAAGAAGCCGGCTCGCCATTAACAGGAGGCGAATTGGCCAAAAAAGCAAATGTCTCAAGACAGGTGATCGTGCAGGACATATCGCTCTTGAAAGCAAAAAACGAGCCGATTATCGCGACGAGCCAAGGCTACTTATACATCAGCATAAATGCCGGCGGCGGAAATAACGCCGAACGGATTGTCGCCTGTCTGCACGGCCCGGAGCGGACGGAAGAAGAGCTTGAACTCATTGTCGATGAAGGTGTCACCATAAAGGACGTCATTATTGAACACCCCGTATACGGCGATTTAACCGCCGCCATAAGAGTCAGCACACGGAAAGAAGTCAAACAATTCATGGATCACATTAACTCGACAAATGCCGCTTACCTTTCACAGCTGACCGGAGGCGTGCACCTTCATACGTTAAGCGCCCCGACAAAAGAGCGGATTGACCAAGCCTGCCAAGCGCTGGACGACGCGGGTATTTTAATAAAAGATTAAAAAAAAAGCCCCCTGAAGGGCTTTTTTTATATCGAGTAGGATTGATATGTTCCCAGAAGCTTGACCCGGCAGCCGAGGGCTTCCATCTCTTGAACGGCACCGGGAATGAGAACCTGATCCATCGCCTGTTCAATATCAATAATAAAGAAATAGTTGCCGAGACCCGTTTTTGTCGGGCGCGATTCGATCTTTGATAAATTCAGGTTTCTCCATGAAAAAGCGGACAGCACCCTGTGCAGCGCACCTGATTGGTCATCCTGGGGAAGCGTTACCATCATCGTCGTTTTCGGCCGTGAAGACAGTTTCGCATTCACTTCGAATGAGACGTCTTTTTCAGGCGAAAGAATGACAAATCTCGTGTGGTTGTCCTGATAATCCTGAATATCCCGCTTCACGATGCTCAATCCGTATGTAGCGGCGGCCATTTCATTTGCAATCACGCCGATCGGAAGGTCCGAATGCTCACTGACATACTTGGCAGCCGCACCTGTTGACTTCGCATATTCATAAGGAACGGACGAAAAATGCCGGTGAAGAAATTTGTGGCATTGCGCAATCGCATGGGAATGAGAATAAATTTTCTCAAGCTTTTTCCACTCATTTTCTCTTGAAGGGTGAACGAGCAGATGCTGGTGAATCGGCAGCGTCATTTCCCCCACGATCGCAAGAGGCTGCTCATGAATCAAATAGTCAATCGTTAAGTTAACCGAGCCCTCCAGCGCGTTTTCCAAAGGAACAAATGCAAGATCAACTTCTCCCGCAACCGCCGCATCCATGCATGCCGGTATTGTTTGATAAGGTGCTTGTGTCACGCTGTTTTGAAAGCAGGAACTGACTGCTAGATGTGTAAATGTGGCTTCTGGCCCTAAATAACCGACTTTCATGTCTCTTCTCTCCTTACGCGCCTGACCCTAAGATCTCAACTTTTTCTATAAAATCAAATTTTCTCAGTTTATTCATTAACGTATGAATGTTTTCTTCCATTGCGGACGTACTGATTGAGAGCGTGACATTCGCCCTGCCCTGAAGCGGAATCGTCTGGTGAATGGAAAGCACGTTGCTTCCTGAGTCAGCCACAGCCTGTAAAAGCTGGGATAACGCGCCTGACCGATCCTCCAAATGAAAGAAAAGTGTGATTATTTGTTCTTTAACCATCGTGTAAAAAGGGAAAACCGCATCTCGGTATTTGTAAAAAGCGCTTCTGCTTAAATCAACTTTCTGCACGGCATCTGCAACCGATTCAGCCTTTTTTCTGTCGAGCAGCTTTTTGACTTCAAGGGTTTTCCGCATCGCATCAGGCAGAACGTCTTCACGCACTAAATAAAATGTCTCTTCTTTCACCTGCACCCCTCCCTTTTACATCAGAGAGCCTGCAACGCAAGCTCTCCGTTTTTTTAATCAATAAATTCAAATTCAAATTCCAGAAGCCGGATGATATCGCCGTCTTTAGCACCGCGTTCTCTGAGCGCTTCATCAACGCCCATACCGCGCATCTGTCTTGCAAAACGCTTGACGGATTCGTCACGGGAGAAGTCAGTCATTTTAAAGAGGCGTTCCAGGCTGTCACCTGAAAGCACAAACGCGCCGTCCGGATCACGGGTAATGTTAAATGGAATTTCTTCGTCTTCCATCGTGTACATTACGCGGTTTTCCGCCAGTTCTTCTTCATCATACAGCGGGAATTCAGGCGTTGTTTCCAGCTGGTTGGCGACTTCAAACAGAAGATCGCGGAGCCCTTCTCTCGTCACCGCACTGATCGGGAAGACAGGGTGATCATCCTGAAGCTTTTCTTTAAACGCTTTAAGATTTTCAGCCGCTTCGGGCATGTCCATTTTATTCGCAACGATAATTTGCGGACGTTCCGTCAGCCGCAGATTATATTCACTGAGCTCCTGATTAATGGTCACATAATCCTCATATGGATCACGGCCTTCCATCGCTGACATGTCAATGACATGAACGATGACGCGCGTCCGTTCGATATGGCGGAGAAATTGGTGGCCTAAGCCGACTCCTTCGTGCGCTCCTTCAATCAAACCGGGCAAATCCGCCATGACGAAGCTTCTTCCGTCATCCGTTTCCACCATGCCCAGATTCGGAACAAGCGTTGTAAAATGATAATCGGCGATTTTCGGCTTTGCCGATGAAACGACAGACAGAAGCGTAGATTTTCCGACGCTCGGGAAGCCGACGAGACCTACGTCTGCAAGCACTTTCAGTTCAAGCACGATATAGCGCTCTTTTCCGGGCTCTCCGTGCTCTGACAGCTGCGGTGCCGGGTTGGCCGGTGTCGCAAAGCGGGTATTTCCGCGTCCGCCGCGTCCGCCTTTTGCGATGACGGCGCGCTGCCCGTGCTCAGTCAGATCGGCAATGACCTGTTTTGTATCGTCATCCGTTACGACTGTGCCGGGCGGAACTTTAACAACCATATCGTCCGCATTTCTGCCGTGCTGGTTTTTAGACATGCCGTGCTCGCCGCGTATCGCTTTGAAATGCCGCTGGTACCGGAAGTCCATGAGCGTGCGCAGTCCTTCATCAACCTCAAAAACGACGTCGCCTCCATTACCTCCGTCACCGCCGGCAGGCCCGCCTTTCGGCACATATTTTTCACGGCGGAACGCAACCATTCCGTTACCGCCGTCGCCGCCTTTTACATATACTTTCACCTGATCTACAAACATAATATCCTCCGTTCTAAACCGTAAAAAACCGCTAGTTCATTCCAATTTCGGCCACACATTCATGGCCGGTCAGCTCAAATTGCATGACATCAAAGTCCTCATACCGGGATTTGCGAAGTTCATCAAACACATCTGCATTTGCAATCGTTCCATGAAAATCGAGATATACAATAAGCTGTCTGTCAGGGTGATCCGTCTGCAGCGATACGGTCAGATGATTTTCACTTTCATTGCTTACTGCCAGACCGAACAGATGAAACAGTTTTCTCATCAGGTTCGACAGCTTTTGATCATATGCCGATAAATCTTTAATTTCTCCGAGCACTTCGTATTCGAGTCTCATATAACGGGACTTCCAATTAAATGTAAGAAAGTCAAACGCCAAGTGCGGGGTTTTCAGGTTTGAGAGCTTTGATTCGTGCTTTGCATCTATGACCATTTCGTCAATAATTTCAACGACCCTGTCATACTTCTGCAAACTTAAGTTTCCTTTTATCAGCTGCAGCTTATTCATCCAATCATGACGGAAATGGCCCATTAATTGGATCAGCTCATTGATCAGAGCCGCATCGCTTACAGGTTCTTCTTGTTTCTTCGATACATCCTTCATTTTCGCACTCCCAATCGTTTAATTTCTTTTTAGGAGTCTTGATAAGTGTGTACTATGAATTATAACAGAGAAGGCTTTGTTAAAAAAACACTTGTTTTTCCTGGTTCATCATGTTCCTTTTTCGGATCGCATACAATGCGGATGCCAGGCAGAAACATTTTTGGTATCACTGCTTGGGGAACATATCCAGTGGGTATGGGAAGCTGATGTCCTCATTCAAGGCGGGGTTCACTCACGCATCCTCTGCTTTTCATTCTTGATGTTACTCCGCTTACTGCAAAAAAAACTCCAGTCAACGACCGGAGTTTTTTGTGTCATTATTGAGCTACAGGATATACGCTCACTTTTTTGCGGTCACGGCCGAAACGTTCGAATTTAACAGTTCCGTCGATTTTAGCAAAAAGAGTGTCATCTCCTCCGCGGCCCACGTTTTCACCTGGGTAGATTTTCGTTCCGCGTTGACGGTAAAGGATAGATCCGCCTGTTACGAATTGACCGTCTGCACGTTTAGCGCCTAAACGTTTAGATTCAGAGTCACGTCCGTTCTTTGTAGAACCTACACCTTTTTTAGAAGCGAAAAACTGAAGATCTAATCTAAGCATGTAACTCACCTCCTATATTTGGTTTGCAGTCAACCGTAAGTGTTCACTGTAATCCCGCTCGATCGTTTCAAGAGAAACAATCATGCCTTCAATCAGCAGCTGCGCTTTTTGCAAAGCTTCCTGATCAGCGGCTTCAGGGAATTCAAAGTAGAAATAACCCCCGTCCTCGCCTATATCAAGAATCGGTTCGAGAGGAGCCAGCGCGATAACCGCATTGACCGCTCCGAAAACGACAGCTGTGACCCCGGCGCATACGAGATCTCGTCCATGTTCAGCAAAATCGGCATGTCCCGTCATTTCAAAGGACAAAATGCCCCCGTCATTCCGGGATCTTCGAATTGTTGCCTCAATCATGCTTACGCGTTGATTTTTTCGATTGTCAATTTAGTATAAGGCTGACGATGACCTTGTTTTTTATGAACATTTTTCTTTGGCTTGTAACGGAAAACAGTGATTTTTTTCGCACGGCCTTGTTTTTCAACTTTAGCTGTAACTGTCGCGCCTGCAACTGTTGGGTTGCCGACTTTCACGCTGTCTCCGCCAACAAACAATACGTCTTCAAACGTCACTGTTTCACCTGCTTCAGCAGCAAGTTTTTCGATGTAAACAGTTTGACCTTCTTCAACTTTGATTTGTTTTCCGCCTGTTTTAATGATTGCGTACATTCTCTGCACCTCCTATTAGACTAAGACTCGCCAGCAACAGGGGGCTTTAAAGCTCTTATCACCTGTCCCGAGCGGTTGTAGCATTGGTGCTACATCCATAACATTAAAAAATATATCAGAACCAAAAGGATATGTCAATCTATTTCTAGTAAGGCAGCAGCAGGTCTTCCATAGAAGAATCTGTCCGTTTATCGGCAAAATACGCATGAAGCACTTCATTTTCATCGAGCTGGCTGAGCTTTTCTCCGGCTTTTTCAATGATAATAGGGTGCTTGCATCCCCGTTTGAATTCGGCCATGACATGCTTTACTTTGGCATCGGCCGCGACCGTCAAAGGATGCAGCATGGCGACATCGCGGTTTTTGCCGTAGTATCTCTCCAAAAGAAACCTCAGCTGAATATAGTGCCGCTTCCGGTATTCATCCCATAAAGAAGCGGTGAGAAAGACGAACAGCACCCATGCGCTGACCTGAAGGGGGACGGCCAGCACAATCCAGCAGCAGAGTAAAAGCGCGGAAACAGCCGATGTCTGCAGGCTGAGGAGATGCGCTTTTTGAAAAGCCATTTGTTTGGAGAAGTATAAAAACACAAACTTTCCGCCGTCAAGCGGCCAGATCGGCAAAAGATTGATGAAAAGAATGGAGAGATTATAAAAGGTAAACATCTCAAATGTCTGCTCACTTGCAAAACCTGACATGAAAAAGAGCCAGGCTGCCGCCTGAAGCCACACATGCTGAAGCGGGCCCGCCAGGATGACCGCGAATTCCTCTTTAAGCGGCCGGTTTCCGTGCTCCTCCACCTCAACCGTCCCGCCGAAAGGGAGCAGAAAGATTCGTTTAATGCGCCACGAAAAAAACACAGCCAGAGCAGCATGCCCCAGCTCATGAACGGATACGACCAGCAAAAGACACAGCAGCGCTTTGATGTGCCCCGTCATAAGACCAAGCCCCATGATAATCCAAAGAAAAGGATGGACATGAACTTTGAAAAGGAGGCTGAGCCATTTATTCATCAAAAGTGATCACCTGGATCGGATCTATGAATTTATCGCCATCCTGGATCGCGAAATAGTACTGGCCTTTACTTTTATCGTTGAGCTTGATCGAACCGATCTTTTTCCCTTTATCAACAAAGTCGTACAATGAAACGTTAACATCTTTTAGCCGGCCGTAAATGCTGCTGGTATTGTCGGCATGCTGCACCTTCACCGTCAGCCCTGTTTTTTTATCTTTGCTCACTTCCATAATGTAGCCTTCTTTTACGCTGTCAATGGCTTCACTGGCAGTTTCGACGACGACGCCCTCTCCGTTATTTTGAAAGTCCTGCTGGATTTTCCCCGCGGCAGGAACAGCCATATCCTGACTGACCGCCACCTGACCGTCCTTCTTTTTCGTTCCCGGCGTAAGAAAAGCGAGCGGATTTCCGAAGGAAGATACGAACCAATTGCTTACGGCAGCAAACTGAAATTCTTTTTGAAAGGTTTGTGCGATCGCCGGTTTGATCTGACTCAGCGGCTGTTTGTCAGTTTTATAGGCAATAGCGGAGATCAGTACGAGACAGGCGGCCAGCAGGCATTTTAAAATAATTGAATGAGCGCTGATCAATGGATGCCGTCCGTTAAATTCGGGCGGGTGTTCCGTTTGATATTCGTAGTCCGGTAGAAGCTTGTGCTTTTCCTGCTCCTTGACCGTCTGCCACGCGGGAAAATTCTGCGTTTGGACGTTTTGAACGAAAGTCCGTTTTGATTCAGGCCGCTGTTTTCTTCTTTTGGCCAGTCTTTTTCTAATTTCATCAGCTCTGTGACTCATCGCCATCATCCTTTGCAATCGTTGGGTTTGTACATCCTATGTCTTGTCCATTGCAAATATGCGCTCTTGAAAAACAAAAAAGACCTGATAAGCTGGGCTTCATCAGATCTTTGTATTCTGGTATATATTATGAACGCACGCCGAAAAATGACTTGATTTTCGCCATCATCCCTTTTTGCTGCTCTTCAAGCACCTGCAAAGGAACGGATTCTCCTAAAATGCGCCGGGCGATATTGCGGTACGCAATGCTGGCGCGGTTTTTGGAATTCATGGCAATCGGTTCGCCGATATTTGAAGCCCTGATCACTTCATCATCGTCAGCAACGATTCCGAGGAGATCAATAGACAGATGATGAACAACTTCATCCACATCCATCGTGTCACCGTTTTTCATCAGGTGATTTCTGATGCGGTTCACGATAAGGCGCGGCGGTTCAATATCTTCCTGCTCCAAAAGTCCGATAATGCGGTCAGCGTCCCGCACCGCTGATATTTCCGGCGTCGTCACAACAATCGCCTTATCAGCTCCGGAGACGGCATTTTTATAGCCTTGTTCAATTCCGGCCGGACAATCAATAATGACATAATCAAATTCCTGCTTAAGCTCCTGCACAAGCGATTTGATCTGCTCAGGGACAACAGCCGTCTTGTCGCTTGTCTGGGCAGCCGGCATTAAATGAAGCAGATCATCAAAACGTTTGTCTTTGACAAGCGCCTGATGCGTCTTGCATCTGCCTTCAATTACATCTACTAAGTCGTAAATAATTCTGTTTTCAAGACCCATTACGACATCAAGGTTGCGCAGTCCGATATCTGTATCTACCAAACAGACGCGCTTCCCTAAAATGGCTAAGGCGGTACCGAGGTTTGCAGATGTTGTTGTTTTACCTACTCCGCCTTTTCCCGAAGTTATTACGATAGCCTCACCCAATTTCACATTCCTCCCTCAAGCCTTGTTAGATCAGGTCTTAAATGAGCCAATTGCTGAAGGCGTTCAATGACCATATTTCCGTCAGTATCTAAATAAGCACATTCCATGTCGTTCCCTTTTTGAATGTGGTCTGGGGAGCGATTTAACACGTGATTGATCCTCAATTGTGTCGGCATCATTTCGGATGCGGCGATCACAGCCCGGTTATTTCCGTTATAACCCGCGTGGGCAATCCCTTTTAATGAACCGAGAACAAATATATTTCCTCCGGCTCTGATCGTACCGCCGGGATTCACATCTCCGATTAAAAGCAAATCTCCCGTCACGTGAAGCACCTGGCCCGAACGGACGATTTTGGAAACAGAAACAATTTCCTGCTCCTCTTTCATCCGCTGCGCTTCTTCTTTGGCGATGACTTCACTGTCAATTGAATGCACGACTAAATCTTTCTTTGACGCGATCAGATCAGTCAGCTGCTCTGCCTGTTCCTGATACAGATACCGATGCCCGAGTTTAATATGAACACTGATTTTTTGGCCTTTGCCATCAGTATATTGTTCAATCGACAGCATGTTTTGAAGACCATCGAGAAGCTCATCAAAAGAACACGCATCATCCAGATGCAATGTTAAGCCGTTTTTTGTTCCTTTTATTGTTACATATTGCTGCTTTTTGGTCTTCATCAATGTTCACCTCAACAACATACTCTTTTCGTCAAAAAAAGATAAAATCCTTTTTACTCATCTCTTAATTCTTTCTTCAGACTTATATAAAACAGCCTGAAGGGCAGGACTAATATAACGGCTCCCGCAATATTCAGCAAAGCGGTCGGCAAGAACCGCTGAATGACAAAATCGTTAAACGTCATTGTGCCGCTGCGGATTAACGTCTGAATGCCGTAGACGTAAAATTCAAGCACACATACGCTCAGCACCGCGACCAGAATGACCATCAGGGCGTTTGTCTGAAGCACTTTAAACGCTTTGGCCGCCAGATAGCATAAACCGGCAAAACCAAACATATAAACGCCTAAAACACCCGTATAATTGATGTCATAAAGAAATCCGAAAATCAAACCGTAGATCACCGCATGCTTTTGGTTGATATAAGCGGACATAAAAATCAGCGCAAGCAAAAGAAAATGCGGAACGACCTGCTGCTCGACGGAAACGAAAGGAAAACGCACCAGATCCGTATAGATGCTTTCCGCACAAAAGACCAAAATCATAATCAAAGGGAGAAGGAAACGTTTCACGATCCTTCCTCCCCTGTTGCTACGCTTCGGTTCACGACGATGACATGATCAAGATCGTACAGGTCGGCAGCCGGTTTCACGTAAGCGATTTTCGTCAGGCCGTAAGCATCTGATTCTACATCGGTCACTTCCCCGACCGTCAGCCCTTGAGGAAATACGCCGCCCGTTCCGGATGTCTCCACGAGGTCGCCTTTTTTCACTTCACGTTTTTCATCCGGCTCAAGGATGGTCATTTTCAGAGTCTGTTTCTTTTTATCATACCCTTCAATTAAACCGTAGCCTTTGCTTCCCTTTTTGCCGGAGATTTTGGTGGCCACTCTGTTATTGCGGTCAACATCGCTCAGCAGCTGAACGGCGGATGTGAAACTGTTGAGTCCGCTGCTTTTGATCTTCCCGACCAGCGCACCCTTTTCGTTCGTGACAGCCATGTCTTTGGCCACTTTCTGCTTCGTTCCCTTATTGATCATGATCTGCTTGTACCATTGATCAGGGTTTCTGGCGATAACGGTCGCTAAAATCGGATCATAGTCGGAAATTGATTTGACATGCCCGAGTTCATCACGCAGCTTCTTGTTTTCATCTTTGAGTTCTTGGAGCTTCGCTTCATATTGTGTCTGTCCGTCCAGCTTTTGTCTTAAGCGTTCATTTTCTTTGTACGTGTTTTTCAGGTCTTTTATGTCCCCGAAGAACCCTGCAAAATATTCGGCAGGCGTGTGAAAAATGTTTTGAAATACTCCCGTCGTATCACCGATCAGCTTTTCAGGCCAGGTGGTATTACGGCCGTTCTTCAGCGAGAATCCAATCATAGCCACCAATATGATAATACACAGAAGTAATAGCATTAACCGTTTGTTCGGCATCGTGATACACCTCTTCTATTTAACTCCTGATTATCTTGTTTTTCCTTTGAAAAGATGGATGTGCTCCAGTGCTTTTCCAGTGCCGATCGCAACACAATCCAGCGGATCTTCAGCGATAAGAACAGGCATTTTCGTTTCGTCGCTGATGACTTTGTCGAGATTGCGGAGCAGGGCGCCTCCCCCTGTTAATACAATACCTCTGTCCATAATGTCAGCGGCCAGCTCAGGCGGTGTTTTTTCAAGCGTGCTCTTCACCGCGTCAACGATTGAGAGAACTGTATCACGCAGTGCATTTGCAATTTCCGTTCCCGTGATTTCGATCGTTTTGGGCAGACCTGTCAGAAGATCGCGGCCGCGGATTTCCATTGACGCATTTTCTTCACCGGTTTCTGCTGAACCGATTTCCATTTTAATAGCTTCCGCCGTACGGTCACCGATCATCAGATTATATGTTTTTCTGATATAGCTGATGATTGAGTCGTCCATTTCGTCACCGGCTACGCGGATTGACTGAGACGTAACAATGCCGCCTAAAGAAATGATCGCCACTTCAGTTGTTCCGCCGCCGATATCAACGACCATGCTGCCCGTCGGCTCCCATACCGGAAGATTCGCGCCGATTGCTGCCGCAAACGGTTCTTCAATCGGATAAGCGTCACGTGCGCCCGCTTGTCTTGTCGCGTCGATGACCGCCCGTTCTTCAACGGCCGTAATACCTGACGGCACACACACCATAACGTAAGGCTTTCTCGCAAACAATCCTTTATTTTTCACAGCCTGATTAATGTAGTATTTCATCATTGTCGCAGTTGTTTCATAGTCAGCGATAACGCCGTCTTTCATCGGACGGAGCGCAACCACGTTGCCCGGAGTTCTTCCGATCATGTTTTTCGCATCGTTACCGACCGCAACGATGGACTTCGTATCCGTTTGCAGAGCAACGACAGACGGCTCTCTCACTACGATTCCTTTTCCTTTAACAAACACAAGCGTATTCGCGGTTCCCAAATCTATACCAAGGTCTCTTGTACCAATTCCGAACATATGTATGTATCTTCCTTTCTTAAAGCAAAAATACCCTAAAGGGAAAAACTCATAAAATCTATTATATCTTAAATCAACGAAAAAAAAAGTGTTACAAATATCCTTTTTCCTTTAAACTCACAAATTTTTTGTCACCAATGACCAAATGATCCAGCAGCTCGATGCCGATTAAATTTCCGCACTCAAAAAGCCGCCTGGTTACCTCTATATCTTCCCTGCTCGGTGTAGGATCTCCTGAAGGATGATTGTGAACACAAATGAAGGACGCGGCGGATCGTTTGAAAGCTTCTTTAAACACCTCCCGCGGGTGGACAATAGATGAATTCAGACTTCCGATAAAAACGGTGCGTTTATGAATGACTTGATTTTTGGTATTTAAATATAAACAGACAAAATGCTCCTGGGATAAAAAGCGCATATCCTCCATCACATACTTCGCCCCGTCTTCCGGAGAGCGGATGACGCAATGCTCCCCGGCGGATGTCTTATGAATGCGGCTCCCCAGCTCAATTGCGGCAAGAATCTGAACGGCTTTCACCGTGCCGATTCCGGGAATGCTGGAAAGCTCCTGGGCAGAGGCGCCTTTTAACAGTCGCAGCCCGTCAAACGTCCGCAGCAGCCGGTGAGCGAGGTTCATGACGGACTCATGTTTCGTTCCCGTCCGCAGCAGGATGGCGAGCAATTCATTGTTAGAGAGATGTTCGGCTCCGAAGTGCAGAAGCCGCTCTCTCGGTTTTTCTTTTTCGGGGAAATCTCTTAATTTTAACGGCAGATCACGGATGATCAACCCCTCCTTGTTCCCCTTCCCGGTTTGAACATCAAGCTTTTATATTAAATTCTTTCAAGGCTCTCATTGTTTTAGCGACAGGAAGCCCGACGACAGAATAAAAATCACCGTCTATTTTTTTCACTAAAAGCGCGCCTTTTCCTTGGATGCCGTATGCACCTGCTTTATCCATCGGTTCTTTTGTTTCAATGTAGAGCTGTATGTCGTCTTCACTGAGCGGCCAAAACGTCACTTCCGTCGTGTCACAGAACGTTTCTTTCCGGTCATGCGTCTGAATGCTGACCGCCGTAATGACTTGATGGCTTCGGCCGGAAAGCCTCCGCAGCATGTGTGCCGCTTCTTCTCTGTCATGCGGTTTGCCGAGGCATTCGCCGTCTATGCCCACCATCGTGTCAGCCCCGATAACGACTGCATCGGGATTTTCGGCCAATACAGCACCGGCTTTTTGCTCGGCCAAACATTGGACGTTTTCTTCCGGCGAAAGGTTTCGATTTAATTTTTCTTCTAAGCGGCTTGCAATAATGCTGTAAGGAATCTGAAGAAGATTAAGGAGTTCTTTTCTTCGCGGAGATTGTGATGCGAGTATTAAGCGTTTTGTCATGGTTGTCATCCTTTCAGGGTTTGCTTAAGAAAAAAAGATACTTGTCTATCCTACCAAATCTAACGGGCAACCACAATTTCAGAAAAATAACTTTTTGATGACAAAATAAAAAATCCCGCCGGATGACGGGAAATAAGATACTATTTTACAACACTTAAAAGCTCTTTTTGGGCTTTCCAGCCGGATTCTGAACCCGACGTTTCCAGTTCTTTCAGCGCTTGAAGCACGGCCTCTTTCTGCTTTTTGTCAGCGGCGTCTGCACCGTCTGCCGCTTTTGCCGCTTCAGCCACTTCCGTTTTTGAAAGATCTTTGCCGGTAATCGCTTTGGCGGAGAGCTCAGATGCTTGTTTAAAAGAGTCTTCCAGTCCTGAATCGACCGCAAAGCTGAGCTCTTTTCCGCCCCAAGCCTCAAAATCATGGTCTATCAGCGTCTGGCCCAATTGCTGTGATAAGCTTTTTTCCGCGGCAAGCCCGGCGATCACATAAGTGTACCCGTCTTCTTTTGCCAAAGAAACGGCCGAGTATCCTTTTTCAGTCAGCTGGTCAACAAGCGTCTTCGCTCCTTTTTCTGATGAAAATTTTCCGGCCTGCACCGCATATGTTTTATAGTTTCCCTCTGAAGATTCCGCATCTCCTGTGCCGGCTGTTTCAGATTTGTCTTTAGAAACATCTCCCGCTTTCACCGTCTGCCCTTGTGAACCTTTGTCAGCTGATGCTGGAGCGGCGGCTTCTTTACTTCCCGACATATTTAAGGCGACAAGGCCGAGCCCGGTGCCTAAAACAGCCGCAACGGCAATTGTCGTGACCGCTTTTTTAACTGGAGAAGACGGCTGCTTTTTTTTCGGAAAATGAGGGCCTGTTTTTTTCTTCTGGTATGGCGGCACGACTTTCGGGTCATCTTCAAATACCTCAGAATTCTTCTCATGATCCCAATTGAAATCTTCTTCTTTCGGATCTTCATGGGAGGCGGCGGTCTCCTGCTCCGCCTTTTTTGTTTCTTCCCAATTTGAAAATGTGACGGTCTTCTCCCCGCCTTCTTTCACATCTTCTTGTCCATACATCGTTTCTTCTTGTCCGTTAATGGTTACTTTAAGGGCATTGTTTTTGGCTTTGCTGTGCTTTTTGCTCTTCCTTTTTTTCAACGTCTCTTCCCCCTTGCATTCGTCTTGGCCGTACCTTGAACTGATCATGGTTCACACTTTAGCATAGGCGTAAAAAAAAAGAACAAGACTTTTGTCGTCTTGTCCAAAAAACGTTCGCCAAATTTTTTAAGCTCCGCCTGAAGCGAGCTTGATGTAAAACGAAAACAGCTCTTCACCGTATAAATAACTCAAAGCGCTCCCGGCTGAGATGGCCGGCGCAAACGGAAATGGCTGCTTTTTACCAAGCCTGCCCCGGGCTGCGGCGCACATACCGTATACGGCTCCGATCATAACGGAAAGAAAGAATGCAATGAGCACGAGCTTCACGCCGAGCGTCAGACCGATCACCCCAAACAGTTTCACATCACCTGCGCCGATGCCTCCTTTACTGACAAACATGATAAAAACAAGCAGAAAAAATCCGCAAACGGCTCCGGCAAACCCTGCATACCATGAATCCAGCGGAGAAAACATACGGCCGGCGATGAAAAGCGGAAGAAAAAACAGCAGAACTTTGTCAGGAATCAGCATATATTGCAGATCCGTCATAGTAACAATCATGAGCAGAGACAGAAATAACAGCGCGACTAACAGTTCTTTTGAGAAACCGAAATGAATGCCTGCAGCCGTGAATAAACACGCCGTCCAGCATTCCGCCGCCGGATACATAACCGACAGCTTTGCACGGCAGTTTCTGCATCTGCCTCTTTGCAGAATATAGGAAACGACGGGCACAAGCTCCCCCCAGGAGAGCGGCAAGCGGCAAAACGAACAGGCTGAACGCGGCGAAATAACCGAGATTCGAAGCGGGATACGGCACGCTGCTGTATAAAAAAAAGAACCGAAAATCAAGCCGAGAAAAAACAGAATCAAAAGCACTCAGACCACACCTTTACTATCAATCTGGCTCAGATTATAGCAAAGAAAAACACCATGACTGAAATGGCTGAAAATATATTTTCAGCATAAAAACGACCGGCAAAACCTGAAAAGGGTCTGCCGGGCATCCGAGGGGCTGTCAGATAAGCCGCTTTCTCATTTCTGAAATAAAATATAAGGAACCGGTAATGATGATGACATCATCCGCCCCGTCTTTTTGTTCTATCCATTCTTTCACACTGTCCGGGTTCTCATCGAAGCTCTTATCCGCAAGACTGCTTGCGTTATAAAGGGCTTCGGCGCTTGAAGCACGCGGAAAGTCAAATGATACAAAGTGAATAGAGTCCGCTTCGTTTTCAAGCTTTTTAATCATTTCCTGATACGGTTTGTCTTTTAATGCGCTGAATACGACATGGACGTTTTTATCGGCAAAGCGCTGCCTGAGCGTTTCTGTCAGTGTGTCAACGCCTTCTTCGTTATGTGCGCCGTCCGCAAACACTAAAGGGCGGCTATGAAGACGTTCAAACCGGCCCGGCCAAGATGCTTTTTCCAGGCCGTTTCGCATTGCTTCTTCAGAAATGGCTGCGGCTCCCAGACGATTCATCCATTCAGCGGCCAATATCGCCAATGCTGCATTCTGCCTTTGGTGAATGCCGATCAGCGACGTTTGAATGTTTTCATAGCATTTCGTTTCCGTTTCCAGCGAAAAGCTTTCACCGGACGGAAGCGCCGCTTCATTAAACAGTCTGCACGATTTATATAGTGACTGATACGGAGCCTGCTTTTTTTCGGCTTCCGCTTCAATAACGCCGAGTGCTTCCGGCTGATTGACGCCCGTAATGACCGGAATGGAATTTTTAATGATACCGGCTTTCTGCCCGGCGATCTCCTCGATGGTATTGCCTAAAATCGCCATATGGTCATGTCCGATACTTGTAATGACCGACAGGAGCGGTTTCACAATATTGGTTGAATCAAATGTGCCGCCAAGCCCCGCTTCAAAAATGACAAAATCGATATCAGCCCGCTTCGCAAAATATAAAAATGCACACGCTGTAATGATTTCAAATTCTGTCACCGTTCCGGCATCGGTCTTATCAAGCTCATCGACTATCGGTTTTATGTCATTAACGAGCGTTCTCCACTCCTCATCAGAAATCGGCGTGCCGTTGACGCTGATACGCTCATTAAACGTAATAATGTAAGGCGATGTGAACGTGCCGACCGTATAACCGGCTTCTTGAAGCACGGAACGGATAAAAGAGACGGTTGATCCTTTGCCGTTGGTGCCCGCCACATGAATGGCGCGAATGTTCTTTTCCGGGTGTTCCAGTTTTTCCATCAGCTTTTCCATACGGAGAAGGCCCGGCTTAACGCCGAACTTGAGTCTGCCGTGAATCCAGCTGATCGCTTCTTTGTACGTATTAAACAATGAAATCCCCTCTTTTATACGACAAGGCGGTTTCTTAGGAAACCGCCCCGCTGTTTTATCAGCCTTTCAGCTCTGCAATCCGCTGCCGGACAGCTTCGCGTTTTGCCGTGTAGTCTTTCTCTTTTCCGCGTTCTTCTTCAATGACATGTTCAGGAGCTTTTTTAATGAATCCTTCGTTGCCGAGTTTTTTCTGAACGCGTTCGACTTCTTTTGTCAGCTTGTCGAATTCTTTTTGCAGACGGGCGATCTCCTCATCAATGTTAATCAGCCCTTCAAGCGGCAGAATGACTTCCGCTCCGGTGACGACCGCTGTCATCGCTTTGTCTGCCGCAGTGATATCCGTCCCGATTTTCAGCGTGCTCGGATTCGTAAAGCGTTCAACGTAAGAACGGTTCTTCTCAAGGCGGCCGGCAATGTCTTCCGTAGATGTTTTAATGTAAAGCTCAACCTGCTTGCTCATCGGCGTGTTGACTTCGCTCCGGATATTGCGGACAGAACGGATTAATTCAACGAGCAGTTTCATATCCGCCGCTGCCTCTTTATCCGTATGTTCCGGCACCGGAACCGGCCAAGAGCTGATCGTGATTGACTCGCCTTCATGAGGAAGATGCTGCCAGATTTCTTCCGTTAAGAATGGCATAAACGGGTGAAGAAGACGCATCGTCTGGTCAAGCACGTATGCCAGAACAGAACGGGTTGTTTTCTTCGCCGCTTCATCTTCCCCGTACAGCGGAAGCTTCGCCATTTCGATATACCAGTCGCACACATCGTCCCAGATAAAGTTGTACAGGTGGCGTCCGACTTCACCGAATTCATAACGATCCGCAAGCTGTGTTACGTCTTCTATCGTTTCATTCAGTCTTGTGAGGATCCACTTATCAGCAACTGATTTTTCACCGGACAGATCAAGCTCGTCATACGTCATGCCGTCCATGTTCATTAATGCAAAACGGGAGGCGTTCCAAATTTTATTTGCGAAGTTCCATGTGGATTCCACTTTTTCATAGCTGAAACGGAGATCCTGTCCCGGTGAACTTCCGGTTGCCAGGAAATAGCGCAGGGAATCCGCTCCGTACTTGTCGATGACATCCATCGGGTCCACGCCGTTCCCAAGGGATTTACTCATTTTTCTGCCCTGCTCGTCACGGATTAAGCCGTGAATCAGCACGTCTTTGAACGGACGCTCGCCGGTAAACTCAAGGCCTTGGAAAATCATCCGGGATACCCAGAAGAAAATGATGTCATATCCCGTTACAAGAACATCGGTTGAGTAATACCGCTTAAAGTCTTCAGCGTTTTCATCAGGCCAGCCCATTGTAGAAAACGGCCAAAGCGCGGAGCTGAACCATGTATCAAGCACGTCTGAATCCTGTTCCCAATTTTCACTGTCCTCAGGCGCCTCAAGGCCGACGTACACTTCTTTTGTTTCTTTGTGATACCAAGCCGGGATGCGGTGGCCCCACCACAGCTGACGGGAAATACACCAATCACGGATATTTTCCATCCAGTGCAGGTACGTTTTCTCGAAACGGTCAGGAACGAAGTGAACTTTCTCTTCTTTTGACTGAAGGTCAACCGCAGCATCGGCCAGCGGCTGCATTTTGACAAACCATTGTGTGGACAGGTACGGCTCAACAACGGCGCCGCTTCTCTCACTGTGGCCGACAGAATGCATATGGTCTTCGATTTTAAAGAGAACGCCGGATTCCTGAAGATCTTTGACGAGTTTTTTGCGGCATTCAAACCGGTCCATGCCGTTATATTGCAGCGCTTTTTCATTCATTGTTCCGTCTTCATTCATGACGAGAATCCGCTCTAAATTGTGGCGGTTTCCGAGTTCAAAGTCATTCGGGTCATGGGCAGGCGTGATTTTAACGGCGCCTGATCCGAATTCCATATCAACATAATCATCGCCGACGATCGGAATTTCGCGGTTTGTAATCGGCAGAATCACCGTTTTGCCGATTAAGTGCTTGTAGCGCTCATCTTCAGGATGAACCGCGACAGCCGTGTCGCCAAGCATCGTTTCCGGACGGGTGGTCGCGATTTCAATTGAGCCTGAACCGTCTGCTAACGGGTAGCGCAAATGATAAAATGCGCCCTGTACGTCTTTGTAAATCACTTCAATATCAGATAAAGCCGTTTTTGTGGCAGGGTCCCAGTTGATGATATATTCGCCTCTGTAAATCAAGCCTTTTTTGTACAGCTTGACGAATACTTCACGCACGGCTTTGTTCAGCCCTTCATCAAGAGTAAAACGTTCGCGTGAATAATCGAGTCCAAGTCCCATCTTGGCCCATTGGCTGCGGATGAAATCAGCATACTCTTCTTTCCACTTCCATGTTTCTTCCAGAAACTTTTCACGGCCGAGGTCATAACGGCTTGTGCCCTGTTCGCGGAGTTTCGCTTCGACTTTTGCCTGAGTGGCGATGCCGGCGTGATCCATGCCCGGAAGCCAGAGCACGTCATAGCCCTGCATGCGTTTCATACGCGTAACGATATCTTGCAGCGTCGTATCCCACGCATGTCCGAGGTGCAGCCTGCCCGTCACATTCGGCGGCGGAATGACGACAGAATACGACTGTTTCGTTTGATCGCCGCCCGCTTCAAAATATTTTCCTTTCAGCCAAAAATCATAGCGGCCTTTTTCAATTGCAGACGGATCATATTTTGTCGGCATTGTTTGTTCATTTGTATCCATGATAACCCTCCAGCATGTTTAGAAATGGCTGAGCAACTAAAAAAGAGCCTTCATCCTGATAAAGGACGAAAAGCTCTTTCGCGGTACCACCTTTTTTCATGAACAGATTTGTTCATGCACTTAAACGGATAACGGGTGCGGCCCGAATTTCTCTACTGTATGTTCAAGAAATTATGCTCCCGGGCGACCTTCCAATGAGACGGCATAAGAAGCCTTTCAGCACAGTAGCTTCTCTCTCTTCATGCGTCTTTCTTGTACTCTTCCCGTTCAAAGCAGGTGTATTTATATCAGCTCATGATCTTATTTATTATGTTCTTTATTATAGTAAAAGTGTTTTTGATTCGTCAATCATCTTTTCCAAAAACCGCTGCCGTCATACATAAATGGGCATGCACCCCGCCCTTTCCCTTACATACGATACATAGAAAGGCGAATGTGAGGAGGAATTGCCCGTGAGAAAAAAATTCAATTCTTATTCGCTCCCCCAGTGGGCCAGACAGGTCCGCCTTGTATCCGCGCAAGTCATAATCCCGATTACGATCTTTCAGGGGATCAGGACGATTTTCTTTCCGACCACTTTTGATGTCCTGCTGCTTGCCATCCTGCTGTTTTTAGCGTGCGCCCTGCATTTGGAATGGATATAAAAAAACGAGTCCCGTTATGAAGAGGACTCGTTTTCCGCTTTTATTTTTTTCTCCCGTTCAATCTGATGAACCTTCATGAGAAAAGGCTCAACATTTTTCATCTGCCAAAACGCTCTTAATAATTGCGTGCACTCGTCTTTTTCAGAGCCCCTTTGGCCGGTCTGATACCGTTTCAGCACTTTGTACATGGCGGACGGATAAGCCATATAGCTGAGAAACAGGCTGATTTCCGCTTCACGGAGCGGGAATGATTTGTGATACGTATAAAACCAGTCCAGACATTCCGGGCATGCTTTCGGATAGCTTCTGAACATTCTGGAGTAAAAGCCGAGCAGGTCGTTTTGCGGAGGGCCCAGCGCAGCTTTCTCGAAATTTGTGAAAAAGCCCGATCCCGCATCATTATACAGAAAGTGGCGGCTCGATAGGCTGCCGTGATTGATCACCGCTCTCGTCTTGTCATGATCCTTTGCCGCGTCAAACCATTCTTCCAGACGCTCCAGAGCAAAATTGACGGCGGAAACCGTTTCTGTAAGATACGTAACAGCCTGCAGTTCAAAAGGTGAAAGATACCACTCTTTTTCCGCCCGGTCGGCGAATTGTTCATAGACAAGCTTATCATTTTCCCAATCTCTTTTCGTTGCTTCATAAAAGCCGCTGATATCTTCAGTCCGGATTTGGATGTCCCGCACAGTCGCAGAATGGAGCTTCGCGACCTCTTTAAAAAGGTAAACATGTTTTTGATCCCGTTCCTCTTCCTGATCGTACTGAAGCCAAGGCATTAAATAATAAGAATTCTCCGTCTGTCTTCCCGCAAAAAAATCGCCGGCATACGTGCGGCAGATCGGCACAAATGATCGGTAGCCTTTCTCCTCAATCTCAATCATAAGATCCGTAAATTCACTGCTGCGGGCCGGCTTGAGCTGTTTCAAAGCAAAAATGCCGTAGTTTGAGTAGACCTTCCAAACATGCGGGCTGACAGACTCAATATACTCAGCCGCCAGCCCGTATTCCTGAAGCACTGATTGGACTGCTTCCATTCCATTCACCACATTTTTACGGCCTCTTTGTGCTTACGCATGGCTGTTATTATATTCAGGTATATACAGAAGCTGACCTTCTTCAAGCTCGTCATCAAACGATAAAGCATTCGTTCTGATGAGCTGCTGGGATGTTATGTCATATCGTTCACACACCCGGTCGATAGTATCTTGCTGCTGTACGATACAAATTTTCATTCTTGAAAACTTTTCTTCTTCCCTTGTAAATAATTTTGTCAAGTAATGAGAGTTGTCATTTTCCTTCTGCTCGGTTCCCGGTGCCGCTTCTTCATTCTTTCTTTCAGGCTTAAGCGGCTCAGGCTGTTCAGCTTGCGCCGGCTCCTCAGGCGGCAGTTTGGAAAACTGAAATGACAAATCGATAGGTTTCCCGGTTTCCTCCTCCGGCGGCGCCATCTTCCTTACCTCAATTTCAAACCCTTCTTCATCCTGAGCCTCTTCTTCAAGCAGCTTAGGAGCGCTGTAAAACTCCTCTTCCTGCCGTTCCGGAACGAACTCGCGATAAACGGGCGCCTGCTCTTCTTGAAAAACCGCAGGCTCATCTTCGTCTTCTGCCGCCTCATGATCGCTCTGACGGAGAAGCGGCTCGGCCTCTGGTTGCTCTTCTTTTTGAAGGAAGGGCTGTTCCGCAATTTTTCGTTTTTCTGCATGCGGAGTCAGAGTGAACGCAGGGAAAACCGGTTCGATATCATCTTTTGGCTCTTCCTGCACTTCCGCTGAATCATCCTCAAATACAGGTTCATTCCTCACAGCCGACATGATTGCAGGCTCCTCAGCTTCTTCCGGCTCTTCTTCGTGTTGGAAGGAAACGGGAGGAGGAGGCTCAGTAAATGAAACAGGTTTCGGCACCTCTTCCTGCTCCCTCAGAATCGGGGCAGTCTCCCGCTCTTCTTCTTCCCGCTCCCTCAAAATCGGGGCTGCTTCCTGCTCTTCTTCTTCCCGCTCCCTCAAAATCGGGGCTGCTTCCTGTTCTTCTTCCTGCTCCCTCAGAATCGGGGCAGTTTCTTGCTCTTCTTCTTCCTGCTCCCTCAGAATCGGGGCAATCTCCTGCTCTTCTTCTTCCCGCTCCCTCAAAATCGGGGCTGCTTCCTGCTCTTCTTCCCGTTCCCTCAGAATCGGAGCTGCTTCCCGCTCTTCTTCTTCCCGCTCCCTCAAAATCGGGGCAGTTTCCTGCTCTTCTTCTTCCTGTTCCCTCAGAATCTGCTCTTCTTCCCGCTCCCTCAGAATCGGGGCTGCTTCCTGCTCTTCTTCCTCCAGCCTGATTAAAGGCGGGATTTCTTCCTCGTTCTTCTCGGTTTCTTGTGCTGCTTCTTCTGATACAGTCAAAGGTATTTTAGGCTCATGGCGTATCATTAATTCTGGTTCGTTTTCGTCCTCAGAATGATGTCCGGCAAGATTGATCATTTCTTCTCTGGCAAATTCAGGCGCCACGTACAAAGGGATCTCCGGCTCTTTTGGCTCGGATTCCTCAAGCAGCCCTTCAATTGCCAAATCAGCTTGAATGGTTAAGATCCTTGAATCCGTCAGCTGATAATCAAAGGCATCGATAAATACGAAAACATCATTGAGGTGGCTCACTTTATTTTTCGGAATCGTGATGTCCACCGGGAAACAATGAATGAGCTCGGCCGTGCCATCCTCCCTCGCCCTCACTTCCTCTACATGCCTCAGCTCCCTATCAAGCTCTTCAAAATGACTGCTGTGATCTATGTTGTACTCGCCAGTAAGTTCTAATGATCCTTTAATTGAGACATAATCATTTACTTCCTGCACCCTGATGTCAGGGTCTAATGAAATCGAAAGTAATTCAGAAACTTCCTGTCCTTTTTGGAAACAGATTGATTCTTCAACAGAAAATTGCAATCGGTGATTATGCGGCAAGTTCATATCCTCCTTTCATCTAATCCATACAATTAGATGTCACTAAAGGTGTATGCCGCAATCCGGGGAAATATGATAATGGAGGCATTGAAAAAAGCCGATACAAGTCTTGCTTGCATCGGCTTTTCGGTATCAGCGGCTGATCGCCTGGAACACTTTCTCAGCGGCTTCAATGGTTTTTTCAATATCCTCCATTGTATGCGCAGTGGAGAGAAACAATCCTTCAAATTGAGACGGCGGCAGAAATACGCCTGCGTCAGCCATCCCTTTATAATATTTGGCGAACAGCTTTAAATCAGAAGATTTGGCTGCTTCATAGTTAATGACAGGCTCATTTGTGAAAAAGAAGCCGATCATTGAACCCGCCCGGTTAAACGTGTGCGGAATGCCATGTGCTTCAGCTGCTTTTGAAATGCCTTCTTCAAGCATATCGCCTTTTTTCACAAATTCTTGGTAAGATTCAGGTGTGAGCTGCTGTAACGTCTCAAGTCCCGCTGTCATGGCAAGCGGATTTCCTGACAATGTTCCCGCCTGGTATATCGGACCGCTCGGCGCGATTCGTTCCATAATGTCAGCTTTTCCGCCATACGCACCGACAGGAAGACCGCCGCCGATGACTTTGCCGAGACACGTTAAGTCAGGCGTCACGCCGAAATACCCTTGCGCACAGTTATAATCCACGCGAAAACCGGTCATGACCTCGTCAAAAATGAGCAGCGCGCCATACTGTTCCGTAATGTCGCGAAGTCCTTGTAAAAAGCCTTCCTGCGGCGGAACAACGCCCATATTGCCTGCTACCGGTTCAACAATGACCCCGGCAATATCTTCACCGTACTCCCGGAATGCAAGTGCAACGCTTTCCAAGTCGTTGTATGGAACGGTAATCGTATTCATTGCTATTCCTTCCGGCACGCCCGGGCTGTCCGGAAGGCCGAGTGTCGCCACTCCGGATCCCGCTTTGATCAGCAGCGAATCACCATGGCCGTGGTAACAGCCTTCGAATTTCAAAATTTTGTTGCGGCCGGTATATCCTCTTGCCAGACGCAGGGCGCTCATTGTCGCCTCTGTGCCAGAGCTGACCATCCGCACGATTTCAACAGACGGCACACGTTCAATGACCAATTTGGCCAGTTCGTTTTCCACTTCAGTAGATGCCCCGAAACTTGTCCCGTTCTCGGCTACTTTTTTCAGGCTTTCAACGACCCGGTCGTTCGTGTGGCCCAAAATGAGCGGCCCCCAGCTCAGGACGTAGTCGATATATTCATTGCCGTCAATATCAAAAATTTTCGATCCTTTTCCGCGCTGCATAAAAATCGGGTCCATATCAACTGATTTAAACGCGCGCACCGGGCTGTTTACTCCGCCCGGCATCAGTTTCTGCGCTTCTTTAAAAGCGGCTTTTGATTTTTCATAGCTTCTCATCTGCCTCAGCTCCCGTCAAATGAAATCGTTACTCAGCAAGCCATTTTGCTGCGTCTTTTGCATGATACGTCATAATCAGATCGGCTCCTGCACGTTTCATGCTTGTTAAAATTTCCAGCACCATTTCTTTTTCTTTAATCCAGCCGTTTTGGGCTGCCGCTTTCACCATGGAATACTCCCCGCTCACATTATATGCGACCAGCGGCAGGTGATGGCGGTTTTTCACATCACGCATAATATCTAAGTATGACATAGACGGTTTGACGATTAAAAAGTCAGCGCCTTCTGCCGCGTCTGATTCAGCCTCACGGAGCGCTTCCAAGCGGTTGGCCGGATCCATCTGATATGTTTTTCGGTCTCCGAACTGCGGCGTGCTGTCAGCCGCGTCACGGAACGGACCGTAAAATTCACTTGAATATTTCACGGCATAAGACATGATCGGAATATTCGTGAATCCTTCTTTGTCGAGCGCTTCCCTGATCACTGTGACAAAACCGTCCATCATATTTGAAGGAGCGATGATGTCAGCGCCGGCTTTAGCCTGGCTGACGGCTGTCTGCGCCAGCAGCTCAAGCGACTCGTCATTTAAGATTTCTCCGTCTCTCACGACGCCGCAATGGCCGTGATCCGTGTATTCACAGAGGCATGTATCAGCGATTACGATCATTTCAGGATAATGCTTTTTAATTTCAGCAATCCCTTTCTGCACAATGCCGTGATCATGAAAAGCCTGGGTTCCGCAGGCGTCTTTTTCTTCCGGCACGCCGAAAACGATGACCGACTTAATGCCGAGCGATATCAGCTCAGCCATTTCATCCTTTAACAAATCGAGTGATACATGATAAACCCCCGGCATAGAAGGAACTTCTTTTTTTCCTTCGAGCCCTTCAACGACAAATAACGGGTAAATAAAATCTGAGGGGTGAAGACGTGTTTCTTTTACTAAATCTCTCATCGCAGCGTTCGCGCGCAAACGGCGGTGTCTGTTAAATGTTTGATTCATCATTATCAATCCTTTCCCGACATGCTGCACATGACGTCCAGCATGCCTTCAATCGTATAAGTGTCAGGCACATGGGATGAGATCCCGTATTCCAAGAGCGCTTTCTCTGTCAAAGGGCCGATGCTGATATAGCTCGCACCGCTGTTTTTCCACGCTTGTTCTCCGTCTCCGACCGCGTGCATAAACGTATGGACCGCCGATGAGCTGGTAAACGTAATAAAATCAAAATGAGAGCGGGATGCAGCCCGTCTCAGCTCGTCCATGCCTTTAACATCCTGAATGGTATTGTATAACACCCATTCCCTTATTTGATAGCCAAGCGGCTCAAGCTCCGCTTTTATGACATCGCGTGATAAATTGCCCTTTATCACTGAAACGGGTTCGGCAGCTGATGCGTGCCGTTTTAAAGTATCAGCCAGACATTCCGCCACATACTCGTCAGGCATCGCATCCGTCCGGGCTCCCCGCTCTTTCAGGGCGCGCGCAGTCTTTTCACCGACGGCTGCGATTTTTTTCCGTCCCGAAAGCGCAAGACCGTGACGTTCAAGATAGGAAAAAAAGAACCGGACACCGTTTACGCTTGTAAACACAAGCCATCCCGGCTCAGAAAGGTCTTCCCGGAGACTGTCCGCACATTCATCCTGGAGCGCTTCCTGAAAAGCGATCAGCGAAGCGGAAACAGCCGTTCCGCCGAGCGCCTCCACTTTTTTTCGGAACGGTGCGGCCTGTCTTTTGTTCCGGGTGACAAGCACGGTCTTTCCTTGTAAAGGAAGGTCATTTGCCATCCTGATCGAGCTCCTGTTTTACACTGTCGATTAATGCTTTGGCTCCTTTTTCAGACATCATCGCCGCACAGCGTTTTCCGATTTCTTCCGGATTATGTCCCGCCGCTGTTTCTTTATAAATCGTCTTTCCGTCCGGAGACGCGACAAGACCGACCAATTCAACCTCATCCCGGTCATTGACGGACGCATACCCGGCTATCGGCACTTGGCAGCCGCCTTCCATCGCGTGTAAGAAAGCCCGTTCGGCTGCCACCGTGCGCTGCGTATACTCATCGGTAAATTGCGCAAACAGCTTCAAAAGCTCCTCATCCGACTCTCTGCATTCAATGGCAAGAGCGCCTTGGCCGACCGCAGGCAGACAGCGGTCCGGTTCGAGAAATTCAGATACGACATCATCTTTCCAGCCCATTCTCGAAAGCCCCGCAGCCGCTAAAATAATAGCATCGTAATCTTCCGTTTCAAGCTTTTGAAGTCTCGTATCGATATTGCCTCTGATCCACTTAATTGTAAGATCAGGGCGTTCAGCAAGAATCTGGGCGCTTCTTCTTAAACTGCTGGTGCCGATGATGCCCCCTTCTTTTATGTCGTCCAGCTTTTGATGCCCCTTTGAAATCAGCGCATCACGCGGATCCTCACGTTTCGGTATGCAGCCTATGACAAGACCCTCAGGCATAACGGCGGGCATGTCTTTCATGCTGTGAACCGCCATATCAATCTCCTGATGCAGCAGCGCCTGTTCAATCTCTTTGACAAACAAACCTTTGCCGCCCACTTTTGACAGCGTAACATCGAGGATGCGGTCGCCTTTTGTGACAATCTCCCGGATTTCAAAGTTATAGGAAGGGTTCAATTCCTTCAATTTGTTAATCACCCATTTTGTCTGGGTCATAGCCAGTTTGCTCCGTCTGGAACCTACCTTAATCGTTCTCATTTTCTTTCCTCCCGAATCTGTTTGGGCGCGTGCGTTAACTGAACCAATGGAATTGCGACAGGCTTCCGAGCAGGAAGTAATTAATCATCAGCACGAGAAAACATGCTGAATTCCATAACGCCGCCACTTTTCCCTGCAGTTCCTTAATCATTCTGATATATAAATAGTAGCTGTATAAAAGCAGCACAATAAACGAACCGAGCACTTTTGAATCAAACCAGTACAGCGTTTCCAGCGACACATACGCCCAGATCACGCCTAATATCAGGCTCAACAGCAGCATCGGAACCCCGATGACATTTAAAACGTAAGCCATATAATCAAGTTTTGACAAATCTTCAATTCTCAACAGCCATTTTCCCCACTTTTTCTTCTTTAATAAAGAATATTGAAACTGATAAAGAAGCGAAAAAACAAAAGAAAGGGAAAAAGCGCCGTAAGACAGAATCGCCATTGTAATATGAATGACCAAAAGCTCTGAGACCAGCTGGCCGGAAAAAGCGGCCGAATGCTGATCCGTCGGTGAAAACGTATGGATCGCAATCATCGAGAAACCGATGACATTCGTGAAAAACACGATAAAATCAACGCGCAGAATCTGCGTGACCACAAGTGAGAGCGTGACAAGCACCCACGCATAAAAGTAAAGGGCCTCTGTAATATTCAAGACCGGAAATCTGCCCGTCTGCCACATGAAATAAGAAAGATAGACGGTTTGCAGAGTCCAGACAATAGAAAGCAACCAGAAGGCCATTTTCCCAGCCTTCCGGTTGTGTTGAAGAAAATCTATAAAGTAAAAAAGGACGCTGACTGCATAAATAACAATTGTCGCTTCATTAAGTCTTGCCATTGCTGTATCAATCATACAGCCCTCACTCACTTACAAGCGGACGTAAGCCCGTTTTTGCTTCTGCCTTTTGAAACGAATGAACCGTCTGGCGGTTATCCAGGCTTTTGTCCAGCTGGCGGCCGGCCTCTTCCTCAATATCGAAAATCTGCATAAACAGCTTCAGCTTTTCATCTGAATCCGCTTCAGCCGCAAGCTCTTTCGCTTTCAGAATCGGGTCGCGCAGCATTTGGTTAATGATGCTTTTCGTATGTTTGCTGAGAAGTTTTTTCTCTCTTACCGTCAGATGAGGCAGCTTACGCTCAATGCTCTGCATCGTATCGGACTGGATGGACAGCGCCTTTTCACGCAGCGCCGAAATGACCGGCACAACGCCGAGCGTATTAAGCCACTGCTTAAACTCAACAATTGCCGCTTCAATAAACAGCTCGACTTTTTCAGCGGTTTCACGGCGTTCTTGTAAGTTGGCTTCAACGATTCCTTCAAGGTCATCAATATCATACAGAAAAACACCTTCAAGATCGTTCAGCGCCGGATCGAGGTCCCTCGGCACAGCGATATCCACCATAAATAACGGGCGGCCTTTCCGCTGTCTGCCCGCTCTCTCCATCATTTCTTTAGACACGACGAAATCACTTGCGCCTGTCGAACTGATTAAAATATCAGCTTCAGCAAGTGCATGTTCAAGCTGGTTTAAGCTGCGCGCTTCTCCGGAGAAACGGTCAGCAAGCGCTTTTGCCTTCAAAAACGTTCTGTTGATGACCGTTACTTTGCCGATACCCTGACCGTGCAGGTTTTCTGCGGCGAGCTCGCCCATTTTTCCCGCACCGAGAATCAAAATGTGCTTATTTGACAATGAGCCGAAGATTTTTTTCGCGAGTTCAACGGCGGCGTAACTGACGGAAACGGCATTGGCGCCGATATCGGTTTCGGCATGCGTGCGTTTGCCGACGGTCACCGCCTGTTTAAACAGCTCATTGAAAATGGTGCCGATCGTCTTTTCTGCCTGCGCCGTTTTAAAGCTCGAGCGGACCTGGCCGAGTATTTGCGTTTCTCCGATGACCATGGAATCCAAGCCGCACGCCACACGGAATAAATGCTCGATCGCCGCGTCGCTCTCATAAAATTTCAGAAACGGAGACAGCTCTTCTTTCGGCAGCGAGAACCATTCGGATAAAAATGTCTTTATATAATAACGGCCGGTATGAAGCTGGTCGACCACCGCATATATTTCGGTGCGGTTGCAGGTTGACACGATAATGTTTTCAAGAACGCTTTTTTCTTCTTTTAAACGGAGCATCGCTTCTGCAAGCTCATCCGGCTGAAAGCTTATTTTTTCGCGTATTTCAATAGGGGCGGATTTATAATCTACTCCCACAACAAGAATATGCATCGCTTTCATGCACCCCCGTACATCGCAATTTATTTATAATCATTCTAACATAGAATTTATTATTTATAATAATTATAACATAGTTTCTTCGGGAAAATGTGAACAGATTTCAAAAATGTTATGCTATAGTATAAAAAGCTCGTTTCCACTTAATCATCATACTAAAAATCCTTTACTGCGGGTAGGTGACAGGATGAAAAAAACATCAATTTTATTACCGGGACTTCTGCTTGCCGCTTCATTATTCGCATGGCTTCAGAGCGGACAGGTTCACCTGTTTGAGAATCAGGGGGAATGGCCGGTGCTCCTTATGCTTTTGGGCGCCGTGCTCTTGTATCAGGGCAAAAAGGAAGCGGCCGGGCCTCACGTCCTGATCGGCATGCTTCTTTTCGGCATAGGTTTACACTTTTTCGCCAAACCTGAGCTCTCATGGTGGCCGGGAGATTTTGAAATGATTCTCTTCGTCTTCGGATTCTCCTTATTTGCGGCAGCCAGAAAAGAATATGTATACGAAGCGGTTGCCATGATTGGTTTTTCCCTCTTTTTATACTTCTTTAAACAAATTACGGCGTGGCTGGAGTCCGTCCATATTCCGACGGAACATTTCAAAACATACTGGCCGTATGTTTTCATCGGAATCAGCCTTTTATTATTGTTTATCAAGCGGAACAAAACTATACGATAAAACCCAAAACGCACTGCGTTTTGGGTTTTTCATTACCGGCTGATCATTTTTTTAATGGCTCCCCATGCTTCATCTTTGCCTTTTTTCGTTTCAGAGGAAAATAAAATCAGCTCATCTTCAGGATCCATATCAAGCGTCTGTTTGACAACCTTTAAGTGCTTGTCCCATTTTCCTTTTGGAATTTTATCCGCTTTTGTCGCGATAACGATGACGGGAATGCCGTAATACTTCAGGAATTCATACATGTTCACGTCTTCAGCAGACGGCGCGTGTCTGAGGTCGACAATCTGCACGCAAGCTTTCAGCTCTTCGCGGGTCGTCATATAGGTTTCAATCATTCTCCCCCATGCTTCCCGCTCGCTTTTGGAAACTTTCGCAAATCCGTACCCGGGAACGTCGACAAAATGCAATTCATCATTGATGATGTAAAAGTTTAGGGTCTGTGTTTTCCCCGGTTTTGATGACGTTCTGGCCAAGTTTTTCCGATTGATTAATGAATTGATAAAAGATGACTTTCCTACATTTGATCTTCCCGCCAGCGCGATTTCCGGAAGCCCCCCATTAGGGTACTGTTCGGGTTTGACCGCGCTGATCACGATTTCTGACTTTGTGACTTTCATTTCTTCTCTCCTACTAAGGCATGTTCCAAAACGTCATCCAGGTGAGAAACGAATATAAACTTCAGTCCTTCTCTGACGCTTTCTGGAATATCCTCTATATCTTTTTCGTTATCTTTAGGCGCAATAATAGTGGTCAGGCCCGCTCTGTGCGCGCCGAGCGCCTTTTCTTTCAGTCCGCCGATCGGAAGCACGCGGCCCCGCAGCGTGATTTCTCCCGTCATACCGACTTCGCGTTTTACCGCACGGTCCGTTAATGCTGAAACGAGCGCCGTGGCCATCGTAATTCCGGCAGAAGGGCCGTCTTTCGGCACCGCTCCTTCAGGGACATGGATATGAATGTCATACTTCTCATGGAATTTCGGGTCGATTCCGAACTGTTCCGCTTTCGAGCGGACATAACTGAAAGCGGCCTGCGCTGATTCCCGCATGACATCTCCAAGCTTCCCGGTCAGAATCAGCTTTCCTTTTCCTGGTGACAATGACACTTCGATTGACAGCGTATCTCCGCCGACCGTCGTATACGCAAGCCCCGTGACAACCCCGATTTGATCTTCGGTTTCCGCCTGTCCGTATCTGAATATCCGTTTTCCGAGGTAGTCGGCCAGATTTTTCTCTGTAACGGTAATGCGTTTTCTCTCCTCAGACACAATGGCTTTCGCAGCCTTTCGGCAAATGGCGGCAATCTGGCGTTCAAGCGTTCTCACGCCGGCTTCCCTCGTATAGTAGCGGATGATGTCCGTAATCGCCTGATCCCGAATCTGCAGGTTGCTCTTTGTGAGCCCGTGCTCTTTGATTTGTTTCGGAAGCAGGTGGTCTTTCACGATCTCCAGCTTTTCGTTTTCAGTGTAGCCTGACAGGCTGATAATCTCCATTCTGTCTCGGAGAGGTCCCGGTATGGAAGCAAGGTTATTCGCAGTCGCGATAAACAGCACTTTCGATAAATCGAACGTCTCTTCAATATAGTGGTCGCTGAATGTGCTGTTTTGTTCCGGATCCAGCACCTCAAGCATCGCCGAAGACGGATCGCCTCTGAAATCAGACGACATTTTGTCGATCTCATCCAGGAGAAAGACCGGATTTTGTTTGCCGGCTTTTTTCATCCCCTGTATAATACGGCCCGGCATCGCTCCGACGTATGTGCGCCGGTGCCCGCGGATTTCAGACTCATCGCGCACTCCGCCCAGTGAAATTCTCACAAAACGGCGCCCCATGCTCGTACTGATTGATTTTGCTAGAGATGTTTTACCGACTCCCGGAGGTCCGGCCAGACAAAGAATCGGCCCTTTCAGCGTTTTCGTCAGCTGTTTCACGGCCAAATACTCCAAAATCCGCTCTTTCACTTTCTCTAAGCCGTGGTGCTCTTTATCTAAGATTTCCCCGGCTTTTTTAATATCAAGTTTATCTTCTGTTTCATCCGACCACGGAAGGGCGATGAGCCAGTCAATATAGTTGCGGATAACAGAGCTTTCCGCTGAGCTTGACGGCACTTTTTCGTAACGGCTTAATTCCTTAAGCGCCGTTTCTTTGACACGCTCAGGCATGCCTGCTTCTTCTATCTTTTCCGTGAGCGACTGAACTTCGCCGGTTTTTCCTTCTTTGTCGCCAAGCTCCTTCTGAATGGCTTTCATCTGTTCACGCAAGTAGTATTCCTTTTGAGTGCGTTCCATCGAACGTTTGACGCGCTGACCGATTTTTTTCTCAATCTCCAGCACTTCTTTTTCATTATGAATGGAACGGATGACCTTATTCAGACGTTCTTTAATATCCGCCGTTTCTAAAATGTCCTGCTTGTCCTTTAATTTCAGCGGGAGATGAGAAGCGACGATATCCGCCATTCTGCCGGGCTCTTCAATATCAGTCACAGCCGCATACGTTTCTGCGGAGATTTTTTTAGAAATTTTTATGTACTGGTCAAAATGGTCCAGCAGCGTCCGCATAAGCGCTTCGTCTTCCACGTCTTTTGAATCATCCTCATGCATCAGCTGTATATCGACCGAAGTATAATCTTCGAGCTCGGTGTATTCAAGGATCTGCGCCCGCTGAATTCCTTCTACAAGCACTCTGATCGTACCGTTGGGCAGCTTCAGCATCTGTTTAATTTTTGTATAAGTGCCGACGGCGAAAATATCCTCTTCACCCGGTTCGTCTATCGAAATATCCTGCTGAGTGGCTAAAAAAATCATATGATCATGCATCATTGCCTGTTCAAGAGCCTGAACCGACTTGTCACGGCCTACATCTAAATGTAAAACCATTGTCGGGTATACCAATAAGCCTCTTAAAGGGAGGAGCGGGATGCTGCGTTTTGTATCTTCTGCCATGTGACTGACACCTCCGTGACTTTAGTATGAACCATTATAATACAACTTTTTCATCGTTGTACAATTCCGGGATCGGGCAAAATCGGCTTATCCGCCTGCCCTGTATATAAAACAGTCTCTTCGTAGTATACCCTTTCTTTCTGTTCTGAAAAAGGAAAAGATGTCCTCCATAAAAAAACCCCATTATAAAAATGGGGTTTATACGGATTCTTTATTCATTTGGATATCAAACGGTTTTTGTTCTGAAGGTGGGTCAACCAATATGACGTCCAGCACTTCCTGGAACGTTTTTACCGCTTTAATGGTGATTCCGTCTATTCGTTTCAGAATGGACTGCTGATTTTCATATGGGATAATGACCGTTTTTGCTCCGGCCTGTTTTGCGGCTTTAATTTTCGGAATGACGCCGCCGATCGGTTTGACAAGCCCCGTCAGGCTGATTTCTCCCGTCATCGCCACCGTATGGTCGATCGGGATGCGGTGAATCGCGGAAAAAATCCCCGCGGCCATCGCGATACCTGCTGAAGGTCCGTCAATCGGGCCTCCGCCCGGAAAATTGACGTGAATGTCGTAGTCTGAAGGTTTGATGCCCATTGTGCGCAGAACCGTCAGAACATTTTCCACAGATCCCTTCGCCATGCTTTTGCGGCGGATCGACTTCGATTGGCTGCCGATACTTTCTTCCTCTGCAATTCCCGTGATATTCAGGCTTCCTTTGTCCTGCGCAGGTGTGACATTCACTTCGATTTCCAGCAATGCGCCGCTGTTCGGCCCGTAGACAGCAAGTCCGTTCACGATGCCGACTTGCGGTTCATCGGCGATTTTCTGCTCATTTTTAGGTGTAAGCTGACTGGAATGAACAACCCATTCTATATCTTCTGTCGTAATTTCTTGTCTGTCCTCAGTCACCGCCATGCCGGCGGCGATCTGGATCATATTGACGGCTTCACGTCCGTTTCTCGTATATGTGGTCAGCACACTGAGAGCTTCGTCAGAAATCTCTTTCTGAATTTTGTCGGCTGCTTTTTTCGCAACGATTTTAAGTTCATCCTTTTCCAGCTCGCGGAAAAATACTTCAAGACAGCGCGAACGGATGGCCGGCGGAATTTCATTCGGCATTCTCGTTGTCGCTCCGATCAAACGGAAATCTGCCGGAAGCCCATTTTGAAAAATATCATGAATGTGATTCGGTATTTGCGTATTTTCTTCACTGTAATACGCACTGTCTAAAAATACTTTTCGATCTTCAAGCACCTTCAGCATTTTATTCATCTGAATCGGATGAAGCTCACCGATTTCATCAATAAACAATACCCCGCCGTGAGCATGGGTCACAGCCCCCTGTTTCGGCTGCGGAATGCCTGCTTGGCCCATCGCACCCGCTCCCTGATAAATCGGATCATGCACTGAACCGATAAGCGGATCGGCAATCCCCCGTTCATCAAACCGCGCGGTCGTCGCATCAAGTTCAACAAAAACAGCCTGCTTTTGAAACGGTGACTGTTTATGTTTTTTCGCTTCTTCCAATACCAGCCGCGCCGCAGCCGTTTTTCCGACTCCCGGAGGACCGTAAATAATGACGTGCTGCGGGTTCGGTCCGCAAAGCGCTGCTTTTAACGCTTTAATTCCGTCTTCCTGGCCGACAATGTCCTGAAAGCTTTTCGGCCGCACCTTTTCTGATAAAGGTTCTGATAAACTGATGGCGCGCATTTTGCGCAGCTGTTCCATTTCTTTTTTTGATTCTTTATCTATCGTCACTTTTTGTGTACGCTGGTTTTTGAGCAGATTCCAAAAGTATAATCCGATGACTATCCCGAAAAACAGCTGTACAAATAATGCGATCCCTGTCCAACTCATGCTGGTCCCTCCTGAAAAAACGATTTATGTATCCAATTCATTCCTCTGTCCGCTAGTATCTCCCAGCTAAGCCCGGAATAAACATTTTCAGAAGGGTCAGGACAAGAAAAAAACCTCCTGATCAATTCGAGTCAGGAGGTTTTGTCATGTTATGCTGATGTTTTATCTTGGCCGACAACTGTGCCGTCTTTTAATACAAGACGCGGTGCTTCACCGTCTGCGACTGTCGCTCCGGTAATGACACATTTTTCAATATCATCGCGGGACGGCAGATCAAACATGACGTCAAGCATGATGCCTTCAATGATAGAACGCAGGCCGCGTGCGCCTGTTTTTCGCTCGATCGCTTTTTTCGCAATTTCAGATAATGCCTCGTCTTCAAATTCAAGCTCGACATCATCAAGTTCTAACATTTTCTGGTATTGTTTGACGAGTGCGTTTTTCGGTTTAGTCAGAATTTCGACCAGTGCCGTTTCGTCAAGCTGCTCAAGGCTTGCAATGACAGGAAGACGGCCGATGAATTCAGGAATCAGCCCGAAACGGAGCAAGTCTTCCGGAAGAACTTTAGAAAGCAGTTCTTCTTTTTCCAGGTCTGCCGCTTTATTATCTGAGCCGAAACCGATGACTTTTTGTCCGAGACGGCGTTTGATGATTTGTTCAATGCCGTCAAATGCACCGCCGCAAATGAACAGAATGTTCGTCGTATCGATCTGGATGAACTCCTGATGAGGATGTTTGCGTCCTCCTTGAGGCGGCACGCTTGCAACCGTTCCTTCAAGAATTTTCAGCAGCGCCTGCTGAACACCTTCGCCTGATACGTCGCGTGTAATAGACGGGTTTTCAGATTTTCGCGCTACTTTATCGATTTCATCGATATAAATAATGCCTTTTTCTGCTTTTTCCACATCATAGTCTGCTGCCTGAATCAGCTTGAGGAGGATGTTTTCTACGTCCTCACCGACATATCCGGCTTCAGTCAGAGATGTAGCGTCCGCGATCGCAAACGGCACGTTCAGAATACGGGCAAGCGTCTGGGCAAGAAGTGTTTTCCCGCTTCCAGTCGGTCCGATTAAAGAAATATTACTTTTAGAAAGCTCGACATCATCCACTTTACTGTTGGAATTGATGCGTTTGTAATGGTTGTATACCGCAACCGCAAGTGATTTCTTCGCCTGATCCTGTCCGATGACATATTCATTCAGAATCTCACGGATTTCCTGCGGCTTCGGAACGTCTTTAAATTCGACTTCTTCTTCTGTACCAAGCTCTTCCTCTACGATTTCTGTACAGAGCTCGATACATTCGTCGCATATATATACACCCGGTCCTGCAACCAGCTTACGAACCTGATCTTGCGTTTTTCCGCAGAACGAGCATTTCAATTGTCCTTTTTCCTCGTTGAATTTAAACATTCTTTCACCCCTTAATCTTGTCTCACTTTTTCTTTTACCTGAAGGGCAAAAGAAAACGGTTCTTGCTACGATCGAGTATGTATTGCATTTTACCATACTTTCCAGTAAGACGGTAACAATGTGTTTCGCACTTGCACATTCTATATGTATGACGAAAAACAGCCCGGCAATGACTATCTTGCCCCAAGAAAAAGAGTTATATCATAATTGTACAAAACAAGGCACGAATTAATCGCGCCCTGTTTTATTATGTCTATTATTATGAACCATATTAACGGTTTTCTACAAGAAAATCAATTGCTTTTCGAACTTTTAAATCTTCTTTCATCGCGTCAGTTGAACCGATTGCCTGCTTAATGTTTTCAACCGGCATATTGTAAGCTTCAGCCATTTTAGTCAGCTCAGCTTCAACTTCTTCGTCCGTTACTTCAAGGTTTTCAGCTTGAGCGATCGCTTCAAGAGTCAGGTTTGATTTTACGCGTTTTTCGGCATCTTCTTTCATTTGCTCTTTTAACGCGTTTTCGTCTTGGCCTGAGAATTGAGTGTAAAGCTCAAGGTTCATGCCTTGCATTTGCAGACGCTGTTCGAATTCTTTCAGCATGCGGTCAAGCTCAGTGTCGATCATCGCTTGTGGAACATCAGCTTCAGCGTTTTCAGATGCTTTCAGAACAAGCTCTTCACGCAATTTAGCGTCAGCTTCGTTTTCTTTTGCTTCTTCAAGGCGTTTTTTTGTTTTCTCAGTTAATTCAGCAAGCGTTTCAACTTCTTCGTCAATGTCTTTTGCGAATTCGTCGTTAAGCTCAGGAAGCTCTTTCGCTTTGATTTCATGAATTTTCACTTTGAAAACAGCTGGTTTTCCGGCAAGCTCTTCAGCGTGGTACTCTTCAGGGAATGTTACTTCAACATCCTTTTCAGCGCCTGCTTCAAGGCCTGTTAACTGCTCTTCGAAGCCCGGGATGAATGAACCTGATCCTACTTCAAGTGAATAGTTCTCAGCTTTTCCGCCTTCAAACGCTTCGCCGTCAACGAAACCTTCGAAGTCAAGAACGACTGTATCGCCGTTTTCAACAGCGCCTTCTTCTTTCACGACAAGCTCAGCCTGACGCTCTTGAAGCGCTTTAAGTTCGTTTTGTACATCTTCGTCAGTAACGGCAGTGTCATCTTTTTCGATTCCTAAGCCTTTGTAGTCGCCAAGTTTCACTTCCGGTTTTACAGTCACTTTTGCAGTGAAAATCAAGCTTTCGCCTTTTTCGATTTTTTCAACATCGATTTCAGGGCGGTCTACAGGCTCAATGCCGGCTTCTTCAACCGCTTTAGGGTATTCTACAGGAAGTAAAATATCTAAAGCATCCTGGTAAAGAGCTTCAACGCCGAAACGCTGTTCGAATAAACCGCGGGGAACTTTCCCTTTGCGGAATCCAGGAATAGAAACCTGTTTTACTACTTTTTTAAATGCATCATCAAGAGCTGTTTTGAACGTATCCGCATCAACTTCAACCGTTAATACGCCTTCGTTGCCTTCTTGTTTTTCCCATTTTACAGACATGTGTTTCCCTCCAAAAATCTATTCAGGTTGTGTCGGTCTTCCATTCTAAAGCAATCCGCGGCTTTGTCAAAGAAAAAACCGCTTTGAATCAGAATCATTATGTAATGAACTGGCAGCCTGTCCAACCGTAATTCTCATTTCAGTTAAACCGCTATACATAAATACAACCACTATATTATAACATAACGCCTACCGCTTTCAACTATATGGTGTGATTTACAAATAAGAAATTTCTTCAATATCCTTAATCATCGTGCAGGCTTCTTCAAGTTCGCGGCTGTCAAACTCGTACATCATATGAAGTTCCTCCGGCTCAATGTCAATGCCGTGCATCTCGTAACCGACCTTATGAAGCGCCGCCGCCCATAAATCTGCGTTCAAAAACTTCGGCATAAAAGGGTGCAGGACGTACAGATGCCTTCTCCACAGCTCCTCGACGGCAGCGTATAATGTAGGGTTTTCATTGCCGAGCGTTTCATCAAGCACCCGGAGAACGCGATGCAAAATCGGAGCCGCATCAGGCTGAACCGTTTCACTCGGAACCGCGGTCATTGAATCGCCGAATTTTGTAATATGAACCGGCTTGCTGTAGTCATGCTCCGCCATCAGCGTCAAAATCATCGTCTTGATAAGCGGATGCGCGCCCGGATCTTGAAGAATTGTTTTTAAGAGACCCGTGTATTTTGAAATATTGCGGTCTTTGAGAGAATGAATCAGATTCATTTGTTCAGCGGGGCTGTTCAGCACTTTTTCCGCATCAAGAATATCCTCGTATTCCTCCTCCCACGCTTCATCCTGCTGGTCGGGATCGGTCATTTTGCGGCTGAATTCGAGCAGCCGGTAGAATTGCTCCGCACTTTCTGCGGGCAGCTGGTTTTCTTCCAGCACAGCTTCAATCGTGCTTTTGACTTCTTCATATTGTTTCAGCTGAATTAAAATGGTCATGTACACCTGCAGTACGGTGAAATAATGGCCGTACCCTTCATTCAGCATTTTCTCGCAAACTTGTTTTGCTTCTTCCAATTCCCCGAGTTCCAGAAAACAAATCGCCATGCCTAAATGTACGTCGGACTCGGTATCGCCGTGGCTTACCGCCTCTGAGAACAGTTCGAGGGCCTCCTGATACTGTTTATCCTTCATGGCGGCCATCCCTTTATCAACCAAGCGTTCTTTCAGACGGGGGAAAGGAATGATATCAGCTTTTTTATTGTCATGCGTCATACTTTATTTCCTTTCAGGCGCTATTTTTTTCAAGTGTATCAACACGCGTCAGGAAACACAAGAAAGGATGGTGCGCACGGTAAAAAAAGCCGCCGGACAGATGCCGGTCGGCTTTTTTCAGGCTTGAAGCCATGAACTTCTTTTCGATTCAAACTGCTGTATGTCGTCTTCCAGCAGAAGCGTTAATGAAATTTCATCATAGCCGTTTATCAGCATTTCCTTCCAGTGAGGATCGACTTCAAATGAAATCTCTTTTCCTTCACTGTCGTGAATGAGCTGGTTTTCCAAGTCAACCGTCATGTTAAGGGACTGATTTTCATATTGACCGGCGAGTTTTTTCCACTGATCATACGGCATACGGATGGGAAGCATACCGTTTTTAAAACAGTTTTGATGAAAAATATCGGCAAATGACGGAGCAATGATGATTTTGAAGCCGTAATCATCCAGCGCCCAAGGAGCGTGCTCACGGGATGATCCGCAGCCGAAATTCTCTCCGGCAATTAATATGGACGCGCCTTCATAGACTTTGCGGTTTAATTCAAATTCAGGATCAGGCTCACCGTTCTCAAGGTATCTCCAATCAAAAAACGCGAATCTGCCGTATCCGGTTCTTTCAATTCTTTTCAAAAACTGTTTCGGAATAATCTGGTCCGTATCGACGTTGATTCGGTTTAAGACAGCCGCTTTTCCCGTATGCGTTTTTAAAGGTTCCATCTTTTCGCGCACTCCTTACACAACTGTTTTTTCTTGATAAAACTTTCTTACATCGACGAAATGCCCGTGAATGGCCGCCATTGCCGCCATCGCCGGACTGACAAGGTGTGTTCTCGCGCCTTTTCCCTGTCTGCCTTCGAAGTTGCGGTTGGAAGTGGAAGCGCATCGTTCCCCTTCAGGCACGACATCATTGTTCATACTGAGGCACATGCTGCAGCCTGATTCTCTCCATTCAAATCCGGCCTCGAGAAACACGCGGTGCAGCCCTTCTTCTTCGGCCTGCTGTTTCACGCTTTGAGAACCCGGCACCACAATGGCTCTGACGCTGTCGGCGACTTTTCGGCCTTTGATCATATCCGCAGCCTGGCGAAGATCGGTCATCCGCGAATTTGTACAGGAGCCGATAAACACATGTTCGACTTTAATATCTTCAATTTTTTGATTCGGTGAGATTCCCATGTATTCGTACGCGCGGATGGCTTCTTTTTTACCGTCTTCAGAATCAATCGTTTCCGGCGCCGGTATTTGGGCATCGACCGGGAGAACCATGCCGGGATTGACGCCCCATGTTACCATTGGAGAAATCTCGCTGCCGTCTAACACGATGGAATGATCGTATACGGCGCCCGGATCGGTTTTTAACGCTTTCCATTCTGCGGCGGCTTTGTCAAACTCTTCGCCTTTAGGCGCGTATTTACGGTTTTTACAATATTCGATCGTCGTGTCATCTGGAGCGATCAGTCCCGCCCGTGCTCCCGCTTCTATTGACATATTGCAGACGGTCATGCGTTCGTCCATAGACATGTTTCTGAATACTTCCCCGGTGTATTCAATGACATATCCGGTACCGAATCTCACCCCGTATTTTCCGATGACCGACAATATGACATCCTTCGCGGTCACTCCTTTTTGGAGCGTTCCGTCAACGCGGATTTCAAGCGTTTTCGGCCGCTGCTGCCACAATGTCTGAGTGGAAAGAACATGTTCCACCTCACTTGTGCCGATACCGAAGGCAAGCGCTCCGAACGCGCCGTGAGTCGATGTATGGCTGTCTCCGCAAACGATCGTTTTCCCCGGAAGTGTCAGACCAAGCTCAGGTCCGACCACGTGAACGATTCCCTGGTCTGCGCTGTGAAGATCCGCAAGACGGACGCCGAACTCCTCGCAATTCCGTTCAAGCGCGGTTACTTGGCGCTTTGCGACTTCATCTTTAATGTCAAAACGGTTGACGGTCGGAATATTGTGGTCCATCGTCGCAAATGTGTTCTGCGGCCGTCTGACCTTTCTTCCCTTCTGCCTTAACCCTTCAAACGCCTGAGGAGACGTCACCTCATGAATTAGGTGCAGATCAATATAGAGAAGGTCGGGTTTTCCTTCACCGCTTTTTACAACATGCCGATCCCAAATCTTTTCGATGATTGTTCGAGGCATCATCTTTGTTTCCTCCCTCTACCTATGAACTAAGACCGCTTTCTTTAAAGCGTCACACTATAGATTTTGTATTCGAGCCAGCTAATGCGGCTTTTACTTTTTCAGTAATGTCATGCGTTCCGGCATATTGGCCGTCCCGGGCGATATCACGTGTACGGCTGCCGTCTGCAAGAACCTTTGCGACCGCTTTTTCCACCGCCTGCGCTTCGTTTTCAAGCCCGAAAGATGTTCTCAAAAGCATCGCCGCTGATAAAATCGCCGCAAACGGATTGGCCATCCCTTTACCGGCGATGTCAGGCGCAGATCCATGCACGGGTTCAAACAAGTGAAGACCTGAACTTGATAAACTGGCTGACGGCAGCATGCCGAGCGAGCCTGTCAGCATGGAGGCTTCATCGCTTAAAATATCGCCGAACATATTCTCAGTTACGATGACGTCAAACTGGCTCGGAGCGTAGATGAGCTGCATCGCGGCATTATCGACAAGCATATGTTCAAGCGTCACATCAGGAAATTCTTTTGCGATTTCATCCGCTGTTTCCCGCCACAGTCTGCTTGATGAAAGCACATTCGCCTTATCAACGGACGTCACTTTTCCTTTTCTGCCGGCAGCCATCCTAAAGGCTTCTCTGACAACGCGTTCGATTTCTTCTTTCTTATAAAAAAGGGTATCGACCGCTTCCTTTTCTCCCGCTTCATTGACATACTGTCTGCTCGGTTCTCCGAAGTAGAGGCCGCCCGTCAGTTCCCTGACGATTACAAAGTCGACGCCGCTAATATATTCTTTTTTCAGCGGAGACGCCTCAGACAGGCTTTCAAATACGGTCACGGGACGCAGATTGGCAAACAGGCCGAGTTTTTTTCTGATGCCGAGCAGGCCTTTTTCCGGTCTGAGCTCCGGAGGATTTTGGTCCCATTTCGGTCCGCCGACTGCCCCGAGCAGGATGGCGTCGGATCTTTCACAAAGAGCCACCGTCTCCTCAGGAAGGGGGTTTTGATGGGCGTCAATGGCCGCTCCCCCGATCAGTCCATTTTCAAATTCAAATTCATGTCCGAATTGTTCGGCAACGCTTTTCAATACATCTGCCGCTGATTCCGCCACTTCCGGTCCGATTCCGTCACCGGGAAGCAAAGCAATGCGTTTTTTCAAATCAAACGTTCTCCTTTCTATTACGAGCCGACCGCAGTCTGTCTCTTTAATCCGTCTATATTGCAATCCAGCACCAATTGCCGGTTCACGGCGTTCAAATATGCTTTTGCAGAAGCTTCCAGAACATCCTGCGCGATTCCCCGCCCTGATGATTCTTTTCCGTTCACGGTCACTCTGACGTAAACTTGAGCCAGCGCGTCTTCGCCTTTTCGGTTGGATTGGATGCGGTAGTCTGTCAGTTCAATATTTTTATCGATGCAGCGCCCGAGCGTATTATAAACGGCTTCTACGCTGCCGGCCCCCGTTGCCGCCTCTTGCATCAGCTGTTCGTTTTCCTGATTTTTTAAAGAGACTGTTGCAGTCGGCACCTGAGACGTCCCGTAATGCACTTGCAGAGACAAAAATTCATAGCCGATTTTTTTGTCTGTCACTTTTTCTTCTAAAATAAGAGAAATCAAGTCATCATCGGTGATTTCTTTTTTCTTTTCGGTCAGTTCTTTAAACATCGTAAAATATTTATTGATTTCATCACTATCAAACTGGAATCCAAGCGTATTCAGGCGGTCTTTGAACGCGTGGCGCCCGGAATGCTTTCCGAGTACGAGCGCATCAGCAGTCACGCCGACAAGTTCCGGTGAAATGATTTCATATGTTGATTTTTCTTTCAGGAAACCGTCTTGGTGAATACCCGACTCATGTGCGAAAGCGTTATCTCCGACGATCGCTTTATTGCGGGGAACGGCCATGCCCGTCAGTTTGCTGACAAGATCACTCGTCCGCTTCAATTCATGAAGATTGAGAGATGAATCGGCTTGATGCGCGTCATTTCTGACATGAAGCGCAACGGCGATTTCCTCTAGTGCGGCGTTCCCGGCTCTTTCTCCTATGCCGTTAATGGCGCATTCAATTTGATCAGCGCCGTTCTCAATTGCCGAAAGTGAGTTGGCAACCGCCATTCCGAGATCATCGTGGCAATGGGCTGAGAGCTTTACCCGGCTGATATTCGGAACGTGTTCCTTCATATATTTAAAGATGTTTCCGTATTCAGCCGGCGTCAGGTAACCTACAGTGTCCGGCAGGTTGATGACGCTCGCGCCGGCATCAATCACTTTTTCCACGATTTCAGCCAGAAACGGAAGTTCTGTGCGGCATGCGTCTTCTGCTGACCATTGAACGATCGGAAAGCGTTCTTTTGCATACTTCACCATTTCAACCGCTTTTTCCTTAACCTCTTCCCGCGTCATTTTCAGCTTATGCTTCAGATGAATGTCAGAGGTGGCGATAAAGATGTGAATCCGCGGGCTAGCCCCGTCTTTCAGCGCTTCCCAGGCTGCGTCGATGTCACCTTTGACAGATCGGGCAAGCCCTGTTACCGAACAATTTTTAATCGTTCTTGCGATTTCCTGCACAGCTAAAAAATCACCTCGGGATGAAGCGGGAAATCCCGCTTCAATAATGTCCACCCCGAGTCTTTCAAGCTGCTTAGCTATCGCCAGTTTCTCCCGGGAATTGAGGTTGACCCCGGGGGATTGTTCACCGTCACGAAGGGTCGTGTCGAAAACATTAATTTTGCGCAACGGAGACCACCGCTTCCTTCTTTTTGCCTTGTTTAACAAACGGCATCATTTCACGAAGCTGTCTGCCGACCTTTTCAATCTGATGCTCGTTTTCACTCGCATTGATCGCATTGAAGCGAGGACGGTTCACTTGGTTTTCCACGATCCATTCTTTCGCGAATGTACCGTTTTGAATATCTGTTAATACTTGTTTCATCGATTCTTTTACCTTCGCATCGACTACACGCGGTCCTGATACAAAATCTCCCCATTGAGCCGTATCGGAGATAGAGTATCTCATGCCCGCCAATCCTTCTTCATACATCAAGTCTACGATCAGCTTCAGTTCGTGCAGACACTCGAAGTATGCGAGTTCGGGCTGGTAGCCGGCTTCTGTCAGCGTTTCAAAACCCGCTTTGACAAGCGCCGTTAAACCTCCGCACAGAACAGCCTGCTCACCGAACAAATCCGTTTCCGTTTCTTCCTTAAATGTTGTTTCAAGAACGCCCGCACGCGCTCCGCCGATTCCTTTTGCATAAGCAAGAGCCGTATCTTTCGCTTCTCCTGATACATCCTGGTAGATGGCAAACAATGCCGGTACGCCTGCGCCTTGTTCATATGTTCTTCTGACAAGGTGTCCCGGCCCTTTAGGAGCGACAAGGAAGACATCTACATCAGCTGGAGGCACGATCTGATGGAAATGGACGTTAAATCCGTGTGCGAATACCAATGACTTGCCCGCCGTCAATTCATCTTTGATTTCAGCTTCATATACTTTTTGCTGCTGTTCATCCGGAAGAAGAACCATAATGATATCAGCCTGGGCAGCCGCTTCTCTTACCGAAAAGACTTTATGACCGTCTTCTTGGGCCTGTGTAAATGATTTGCCTTGTCTGACGCCGACAATGACATCAATTCCGCTTTCTTTTAAGTTCAGCGCGTGTGCATGACCTTGTGAACCGTAACCGATAATTGCTACTTTTTTACCCGCCAATACGTTCTCTTTGATATCACCGTTATAATATACTTTTACCATTTTAATCTCTCCCTTTTTTGTGTTATACAATTGAAATTGTTTTATTGGATGACGCCTTCTGCTGGGTTCCCCTCGCAAAAGCCGTTGTGCCCGTTCTCGCGATTTCTTTAATGCCGTAAGGTTTGAGAAGCTCTATGAGCGCTTCGATTTTATTAGATTCGCCGGTAACCTGAACGACGATGCTGTCTCTTGAGACATCAACGACGGAAGCTCTGAACGGCTCAATGATTCCATTGATTTCCGTTCTGGCCGACGGTGCGGAAACAACTTTGATTAATGCCAGCTCACGCTGTACAATCGATTGGTTTGTAATATCCGTCACTTTCAGGACGTCAATTTGTTTGTTAAGCTGCTTTGTCAGCTGCTCTACGTCATTTTCGCCTTCCACATGGACGACAAATGTAATCCTTGAAACACCGCTTGTTTCCGTGTGGCCTACAGTGATGCTTTCGATATTATAGTGTCTTTTTGTAAACAGGCCGGTGATCCGGTTTAATACTCCCGAGCGATTGACCACCGTTAATGTGATAATGCGTTTCAAGGTTTCACCCCCACCATTTCATGAAGTCCTTTACCCGGCGCAATCATCGGGAATACTTTCTCGCTTTTGGCGACCCGGACGTCAATAACGGCCGGTTCTTTTGATGAAAGCGCCTTTTTAAGCTCTTCTTCCGCCTCTTCTTCCGATGAAATCCGGACGCCTTTAATGCCGTAGGCTTCTGACAATTTGACAAAGTCAGGCTGCGCCGAGAATTTGGATTCAGAATAGCGTTCTTCATAGAAGATTTCCTGCCACTGTCTGACCATGCCCAGACATTCGTTGTTCAAGATAACCACTTTGACAGGAAGATTCAGCTGCCGGATGACATCTAATTCCTGAAGGGTCATCTGAAAACCGCCGTCTCCGAGGATGGCAACGACCGTGGCGTTACGATCGGCCAGCTGCGCTCCGATAGCCGCCGGAAGGCCGAAGCCCATTGTGCCGAGTCCCCCCGAGGTCACCCACTTATCAGCCTTTCGGAAAGGATAAAACTGAGCCGCCCACATCTGGTGCTGGCCGACATCCGTCGCCACAATCGCCTCACCGTTTGTGAATTGGTGAATATACTCAATCAGCTTTTGGGGTTTTAAGCCCTCTTCTCTGTTGTCTGTATACCAAAGCGGATATTCTTCTTTCCATTCTGAAAGCTGCTGTTTCCATTCCTCTGTCTGTCCCTGTTTTCCGTTTTGCTTCAATAATTCCTGAAGGACAATTTTACTGTCGCCGACCACCGGAATCTGCGTTTCAATAATTTTTCCGATTTCAGCAGGATCAATATCGATATGCGCTACTTTGGCCGATTTTGCAAAATGCTGCAGATTTCCGGTCACACGATCATCGAACCGCGCTCCGATGCTGATCAACAAGTCACAGTGGTAAAGCGCCATGTTCGCTGTGTATGTGCCGTGCATCCCCGCCATTCCCAGAAAAAGAGGATGATCTGCCGGGAAACCGCCCAGACCGAGAAGCGTGTGGGCTACCGGTATTTGCTGCTGTTCGACATAATTTTTTAAATCTTCTGAAGCTTTACCGTGCAAAACACCCGCTCCGGCTAAAATAACCGGCTTTTTCGCACTGCTGACAGCTTCCACGAGCTTTCGAATCTGCAGATAGTTAGGCTCTTTTACCGGCTGATAACCCGGAAGGCTGATCTCATGATCATATCTGAACTCTCCTTCAAATGCTGCGACATCCTTCGGTATATCAATTAATACCGGACCAGGTCTTCCCGTCGTGGCGATATGGAACGCCTCTTTAATCACGCGGGGGAGATCTTCCGGACGGCGGACTTGGTAGCTGTGTTTCGTAATCGGCATCGTAATTCCTAAAATGTCGGCTTCCTGGAAAGCGTCGCTGCCAATAACCGAAGTGGCCACCTGACCGGTAAACACTACGAGCGGCAGTGAATCAATCATCGCATCCGCAAGACCGGTAACTAAATTTGTCGCTCCGGGCCCTGAGGTAGCAATCACAACCCCCGGCTTTCCGGAGACTCTCGCATACCCTTCTGCCGCATGAATCGCGCCTTGCTCGTGGCGGGGCAGGATGTGAACCAATCCTGATTGATACAGTTTATCGTAAATCGGAAGGACGGCTCCCCCCGGATAGCCGAAGATCATCTCGACATTTTCTTTCTTTAATGATTCAATCAGCATCAGAGCCCCGTTCATTGTCTTTGTACAATCGGCAGACATAGTATCCGCCTGTACATTTGTGCCCATTTTCAGTTCCTCCTTTTCAATGTTCCCTTCTAAAATCCAATTCATAAAACGCAGCGCCGGCTGACGCAAATAAAAAAGCCTTCCCACCCACATTCAGCCAAGCATTTCATGCGATAGCCAAAAGGGGCGAAAAGGCTTTGCTCTCCGCGGTACCACCCTTGTTTACGGTCATATGCAGACCGTCTCATGGATAATGAATATCCGTTTTGATAACGAGTAAACATTGCGTTCACTCGGCCGAGTCCTACTCTTTACATTTCAGACCGGCACTCTGAGGGGAGTTCACTTTGATTTGTTTTACCGGCTCTCAGCGTTACCGGCTCTCTGTGAAAAACTTCAGCAAAGCTACTTATCCTCTTCTGCGCTTTTTATTATGGCAGCTCTTTTATTAAAAAAAGAACCTTCATTTGTTTGTTTTTTCAGTGTTTTATGATTTTTCTTTTTAGCGTGAATCATTTATTTATTTTTGTTTGAACTCATATTACGCCCGTTTGCAGGCAGTGTCAACAGCATTTTTATAATTATTAGACAATTTAGATTAATCAATCTACTTTGTATACGCTTTCATTACTGGTACAAAGGGATCTGTAAATATTAAAAGTTTTTTTCATTTTTTTATTAATCTCTCAAGATTACATGAAATTTTTCCGTTCATATACGAATATGTCACATTTTATTACACGATTTTTCTCTGTCCTTCCGGCATGCTTGTCAGATATTTCGTTCGATTGAACAGGCTCTTTATACAGACATACGCATACACTGTTCTTATCTCGTAAGAAATGAGTGATGTCATGAATAAGATGTTATCAGGCATGCAGGGCCTGCCTCCTGGATTTCCGCCTTTACCGGTCTTACCGCCGCAGTCTTATTATCCCCCGGCCCCGATGCATACAGCTCCATATCAAGGCGGCCCTTCTTTTCAGCAGGGATTCCCCTCATCCGGATACGGACAGCAGACCCCGCAAAGCACACTGTCATTCGCCGGGCAGCAATTCGTTCCGTACCCTTATACATCCGGGTACTACGGCCAAACCTTCAGTGACGTCGGCGGAAGCCTCGGCGCCGGGGCACATCCCGGCGCGCTCGGAGGCGGTTTCAGCGGTCATGCCGGGGGCTTCAGCGCTCCGAGCGGATTCAGATGATACAAAAACCGGTCTCCCACGGCCGGTTTCTTTTCTTATTCAGAGGGTATAACGGTCATTCCACTGATTCATTTCCTGCTCCGTATAGTAATCAGCCCTTGAAACCTCAACAATGATTAAACCGCATTGAGTGATTAAAAATTGTTTCAGTTCCTCAAACAGTTCGTCTTTTCCGCAAAAGATCGTTTCTATATTGTGATTTTTATATGCAAATGCGTACTTCAAAAGCTAATTCCTCCCGCTGCCTTTCTATCGATTATTGACAAAATGTATGATAGAAATTAGATAATTTATCACTCAAGGGCGCCTTAAGTATCTTTATACATATATTTATTACGGTAAATATTACATTAAGTTTCATTTATATTAAAATTACTTTACAATTTTCATCAAATACGGAATTTTTGTTTCGTAAAATAAAAAATAAAATACAAAAAAACCTCAAATCCATTGTCAGGGCTTGAGGTTTTTTATACGTCCCAGGAGAGATTCGAACTCCCGACCGACGGCTTAGAAGGCCGTTGCTCTATCCGGCCTTCATCCTTTATATATCGCTATCGTTTACGTTCATGTATAACGGTCATTTTCCGAACTTTGACCATAATCTCTATTCATCGTAGCATAATTGTTTTACAACAACGTATAGCATCTAGAAAACAATCAATACTCATGGAGAAACACAATATCATCTCACTTTTGATAACGAATGATGTTTTGCATACTATAAAAAATACTTGGCATCATTCTCATTCCAATTGTTTAGTTCCCTTCACCCAAGATTATGTAGGTATACATCTAACCATTCGGTAGTGAGCTTTTCATTCAAGATTCCTTACCATCTTTGACAATAATATAACCTTTCTCAAACAAATCATGACATCAAAACTTACATATCGGCATCACTATATTGTGATATTCCAGTTTTTCTTCCTTGGTACATAAGGAACTCTTCAGAATGTGGGCTACTACTAAAAATTGAATAGGCTATTCCTTACCGCATATCTGCAATATGTCAATGGTTTTATTCCCGAATAGAGCCTTTCTAAGAATTGTTCAGCTCTGCTTTTAGTTTTACCTTCGATATCAAGTGTATCTCTATTGAGAGCTTCAATAACTTCCTTGTAGTCTCTCTCAGTTACTGGTTGAAGAGTCATTTCACCTTCAATGTCAAAATAACTTAAAAGTACATTACTCTTCTCTTTATCAAGAACAGAAAACCCCTCCACATAAAATTAGGTGAATAACCTACAATCTCATTAAACAGAGAGACCTGTATGTCATACTCTCTGATTTCATCAAGGAAGTATATATACTCCCAAGTCTACCCCTTTGAATCTCCCCCCATAGTTGCTCTTCAAGTGGGACATTATGTATTTTTACGTTACAAATCCATAAGAATATAAGACCCTTTTAGCTGAAAAAATGTTACCTAGCTGGTTCTATTCTGTTCCACTTGTTTGCATTAACATTATTTACTCCTGCGGTTACTCCCCCGTTTGAACTAACCTTTCAAATTGATCCTCACTTACAAATGGTTTTATTCTCAAGATATCTACTGTTCGATCGAGTGTATCAACATAGTGTTCTCGAAGAATGACCCTACTTATCTTGTACGCTCCTATAGGTTCGTGTATTTTGTTCTGACACCATACGCATTATCAACAGGATACTTCTTTTCATTCTTTTTTATTTTATTCTTAATGATCTTGTTCACATCAATCTTCAGATCATGAGCCAATAATCAGGAATAGATTAGTACATCAGCAAATTCATCTTCAATATTCTCCATATTCTCTTTATGGGCTTCTTCACTACTTTTCTATTGAAGATTTTCCAGAAGTTCACTTACCTGGAGTGATAGTGACAGGGCTATATCTTCAGCATTGTGAAATTACCCCCAGTTTCTATCATCTCTAAACTCCAGAACCATAGCCTCGAGTTAATTGATTTCCATTTTACAACCCATTTCTTCTGATCTAATACTCTTTTTTAATTGAGATTCTTCCTATATATTAACATTTCAGAAAAATATTTTGTCACGGGAATACTACCTTCCATGTAATGCACACTACTCTAAGGATATTAAGGTGCAGCACTTAAGAATAATCATTTTTTTTACAAAAAAAGCATTGATTTAATGATGCAGCTGATTTAGAATCTATCTATACCAAATTTATCTAGAGGTGATTAATTATGGCAACAGTTAGTCCTTCATTGACTAAAGCAATATCATTTAATCCATCAAAAAGATCTTTTCAGTTCACTGTTAGGAATTTATGTGACAGAATAGAAAGTAAACAGATGGTGCTACCACTTTATCAATCTGGAATCCGATGGATATTACAAAAGAATATCGACCTGCTTAACTATCAATTATTAGGAAAAGCCCCAGTCTCTCCCATCTCAATTAATGAAATAACAGACACTAGCATTGCTGTAGAACAAGTTACGTTTATTGATAGAAAACTCATTGAAGGTAATGTTCAAGGTAAATATTCAGTTACAGATGGACAGCAGCGTCTAACATGTAACTACAAAGCCTACACAGATGACAACTCTTTTAAAAATATTGTCTTAGATATAGGTAGAGGAAGGTTTTTTCAAGTTGGTGGAGAGATACAAAACAACCAAATACCTGTAGGAAAATTGTTAAATAAGGACATAAATGAGTTCTTTGCATACACAAACAGCAATAGCTTCCTAAAGAAACAAGAAGTAAAAGATGTTTTAATGTCAGTTAGAAGCAAATTATTTGATTATAACTACACTATTAACATTGCAGAAGATCTGACGGAAAACGAACAAGTAGATTGGTTTGAAAAGCTTAATAATGCCGGAAGTCGTGTATCTGGGGTACAGATTAAATTTGCTAAATTACTTGTAAGAGGAATGGATATCTACTCTGACTACACCGATATCTTCGTATCTAAAATGGATGAAAATGGGTACCGTTCTCTATTTGTTCAGAAGAATACAGAAGTATCAATTCCGATTGCCACATTAAATGCGGCTTATGAAGTAATAACACAAAGAGGGGATCATGTCCGTAACTTCACCCCTATGGCATCAGATACGAAAGAGAATCAACTATGCGCTTTAGAGGTCTCAGACTTAAAAAGATGTTTTGATCTTACCTTAGAGGCTTTAGAAAAAACATTTGCGTTCATTGATGATAATAACCTTACTCCTCCAACACGTATCGACTATATAACATACATCACTGGTTTCTTTGTTTATAATCATAATAAAGAACTTAACGAGAAACAAAAAATGGCGTTATTAGATTGGTATGAGGAAACTGACTTCACAAATAAATCAAACGATGAAAGAAGGGACATCTTTAAAGAAATTATTGAGATTCGATATCTAGGTGCTGAAGAATTGAAGACGGTTTAATGCTTCTCATCATTAATCAATGCAAAAGAAAGACCTACATATTTGCAGGTCTTTCTTTGTTTTCTTATACTGATGCAATTTAGTTATCCCTATTTACAAAGCGACAACAAAAATAGGCAGCAGTCTTATAAACTATTGGAATAGCCATGTGCAATACTTGATTAAAGTATCACGCATTTTTCCCTTCATTAAGACTTTTCCTCTTCGTAAAATTCATCAAAGTAACCATAAAACTCATATATCGCTTCTCCTAACTCTTTTTTTCATAAGTACGAGCGGCGGTTACTTGCAACCTCATCAACATCTAAGTATAGATACTGGGCATTAACCGATGTATCACTAAATCCCAATGCTTTTGAGATTACTGCAACATTAGCACCTTTGTCTAACAAATCGTCTTAGCAAATCCTCTCCTCAGAGCATGATGATTAATATTACTTAAGCCGTGCATTTTAACGTACTTGTTTAGCGGCTTCTAAATATTACTTATGTGTTGAAGAGGAAGAAATAGGGTCACCATACTTCGTAATAAACAATAAGCTATTGCTCTTGCGATAACGTTTCCTAATGAAAGCATTTTGCTTTATTAATACCTCCAACAAACGTTTTAACAAATCATCAAAAGGCAGCTTTCTCTGCTGATGATTTTTCATAATACTTCCTTCTAAGTTTAGTACACTATTATTGAAATCAATATGCCTTTCTTCAAGTTGAGATAAAGTATTTATCCTCACCCCGGTCTTGAACATAACTAATACTGCTACTGCATCTCTTAGCTGAACGAAATTGCTCAGATCCAATGGGGAGAGCAGAACGTTGACATCATGTTCTGTAGCGTCAACTTTGATATTTATGGTCTTCCAAAGTTCAATCTAGCGATTATCAAAACAGGGGGAAAGAAAAACCTTTAAACATTTCAATCTTATTAATTTGGTTTGATTGCTGACATTCATACTGTCTAACCACTTGTAAATAGCCTCGGCAGTTATATCTCTATGTACTGTATACGTGTTATATTTTGAAAATGCTCTACATGTCGGACGTTATCATCTATGGTACGACTTCTGTTACCGCTCACCTTCATTTGCCTAGTTACTGTGGCTAGAACCTTAGAGATGAGTATTGATTCTGCTGTATGTTCAGCATATTGATTTAAGTTATTTTTTGTATTGAGTGGTGTTGAGTTAGAACTCGGCTTTTTCTCTAGCAATCCTCTTACATCAATTACAACATCAAACAAACCTTTTCTTTTGGTCATACAAAAACCTTCTATACCATTAGTACGTCGTTATACGGTGTAATTTCTTACGTGACCGTTATACTGACTGTTTCACTAACGATATAGAAGGTTGATTTGACGGGCTTTAGCACCCAATTTATTAACGTCCCAGGAGAGATTCGAACTCCCGACCGACGGCTTAGAAGGCCGTTGCTCTATCCGGCTGAGCTACTGGGACATGAAAAACAAATTGTTCTGCTGATCATTTTACCATGATATCAGCGAATTGACAATATAGTCATCCGATAAAAAAGGCCAGCGGCATCAGTTTTCACTCTGATGTCACCAGCTCTTTTTTTGTACGTCCCAGGAGAGATTCGAACTCCCGACCGACGGCTTAGAAGGCCGTTGCTCTATCCAGCTGAGCTACTGGGACAGCTTTTGCTTTATGTATCAGCGACAAGATTTATTATATACAGGTTCAAATCATAAGTCAATATTTTTTTAAAAACTTTTGATGGGGAAGAATGAAATCTCCCCCATCACTTGTTAAAAACTGATTGTATTCCCCAATTCCTTCAATTCCCGACCCGTTTCGTCGTAAAATGTCACGGCGCCTTCTCTTTCTGTAAGAGTAAGAATGGCATAGCTTTTCACATTGCGGACTCTCGGAAGACGGATGCTGCCCGGATTAATCAAAAGCTTGCCCCGAAGCACTTCACTCCCGGCAATATGTGAATGGCCGAAGCAGACGATATCCGCCCCAAGCTCTTCCGCCCGGTAAAAAACAGTTAAAAGTGACTGTTTAATGCCGTGAAGATGCCCGTGAACGGCCAGAATTTTCTTTGAACCGGCGTCCAGAAGGAGTTCATCCTGAAACCCGCCGCCAAAGTCGCAATTGCCTTTTACCGTGTGATATGGCGTAAGCGCCGGATGTGCGGCGTCAAGCTCTGAATCACCGCAATGAATCATCAGATCCGCTTCGTCTTCGTGCCGCTTTGCAATCGTCTCCAGCTCGTCTTCAAGGCCGTGACTGTCACTTATTATCAGCACTTTCATTGCATACGCTCCCCCTTATGAATCAAGCAGCTTTGACAATTTCTTGAGCGCCTCAGCCCTGTGGCTGATTTTGTTTTTCTCAGCGCTTGTCAGCTGGGCCATGGTTTTATCTTTATCTTTCACAATAAAAATGGGATCATAGCCGAACCCGTTATCCCCCTCGGGTCCTTCCGCAATATACCCTTCAACATGACCTTCGACCGTTTTTGTTTCCTGCCCCGGCATGCTGACGGCAAGGGCGCAGCGGAACCGGGCCGTGCGCTGCTCTTTTTCGATGCCTTTTAATTCTGACAGCACCTTGTCCATATTCGCCTTATCATCTTTTGCTTCTCCGGCATAACGGGCTGAATAAACGCCCGGTCTGCCTCCAAGGTTGTCCACCGATAAACCGGAGTCGTCTGCAATGACCATTTTGTTGACGGCTTTTGCCACGGCTTCCGCTTTTAAGATGGCGTTTTCTTCAAAGGTATGTCCGGTTTCTTCAATTTCTTCCGTAAATCCGATTTCCGCCAAAGAAGAGACGCTGTAGCCTTTCGGTTCGAGTATTTCCTTGAATTCTTTCACTTTTCCCTGATTATGTGTCGCAATAATGGCTTCTTTCACGGTGATCAGGCCTCTCTTTCTTATTTCAGTTCAGGCAATGTTTCTCCCAGCACTTCTTTTTGCTTTTGAATAAGCGTCTGGATTCCTTTTTCGGCAAGGCTTAACAGTCCGTTTAAATCTTCACGGGAGAATGTGGCTTCTTCGCCCGTCCCTTGAAGCTCTACAAAACGTCCGCTTCCCGTCATGATGATATTCATGTCGACTTCAGCCGCCGAATCCTCTTCATAATTCAGATCCAAAAGAAGGCCTTCTTCTTTATCCATCCCGACAGAAATGGCCGCGAGATAATCTGTCACAGGAGAGGTTTTGATAACGCCGCTTTTTACGAGTTTGCCGATCGCAATGGCCATTGCCAAGAAGGCGCCGGTAATGGAAGCCGTTCTTGTTCCGCCGTCAGCTTGAATGACGTCACAGTCGATCCAGATCGTCCGTTCGCCGAGCTTCTCCAAATCAACGACGGCCCGGAGCGCGCGCCCGATCAGCCGCTGAATTTCCATCGTTCTGCCGGAGACCTTTCCTTTTGAAGATTCTCTTATCGTTCTTTGATTCGTCGCGCGGGGAAGCATGCTGTATTCCGCTGTGATCCAGCCTTTTCCTCCGCCGCGTAAAAATGGCGGCACCCGGTCTTCCACAGATGCATTACAGATGACCTTCGTATTTCCCGCTGTAATTAAAACAGAGCCTTCCGGGTGAGTGATAAAATCCAAATCAAATGTGATAGGGCGCAGCTCATCGTGCTGTCTTCCGTCGTGTCTCATATTTTACCTCCGATTATATGTACATAAACCTTTTGTTCCGGATTGTGAATAAAGAAAGAGGCAGCCGGAACGCTAACCTCTTTTTTACTAGTATATCAAAAATCGCAAATTAAAAACTACCCGTATTCACTTGTGACGGCCTCGAAACAGGTTTTGAAAGGGATTCTCCTTTTTCATTCACCAGTTCTGATTTTCCGTTTACTTTTATAGAAACACTTTTGATCGACGGCTGTTCGGTTAACGTGAGGACGATGCTGTCCAGTACGCCCGATGATACCATTTTTGTTTTTTCGTCGGCGCTTCCGTAAATGGAGCTGTTAAAGTCCAGTGTAACCTGGCCGTCTTTCACTTTCGGCTTGCTGAGAAGTTTAACATCGTTATTAAAGTCCGTCAAAAGCCCGCTTGCTTTGCCCGGTCCGTCGGCGAGCTGTTCAACGGCAGCGGTGATGTCATTTGTTTCCGAATTGTCAATCCGCTTTGTGACAGGCACGTAGTATTCGCTCGTCTCTGTTTCCGCCAGATAATATACAGTCAGCGGGTGGGTGTCTGTCAGATCATTCACTCCGGCCGTTTCAATATTAATCCCGTCTTTTCTGCTTAAGTCGCCCGTAATCGGCGTGCCGCCCACAGGCATTTCTTTCAGCTCGTGCCCGTTGATTCTGATTTTGACTTTATCTATTGAGCTGAATTGAGTAAGCGTCCATGTAATCGATTGCAGGATTTTTTGTTCGTCTTCTTTTTTATAGTTTTTAAATTCCTTCGAAAAATCAGCGACAGCAGTGCCGTCTTTTTTAATATCGACATTTACCGTCGTATCAACAGGAAGCACCGCTCTGAAGCCGTTCGGCAGGATTTCTGACACAGGCCCTCCCTGAACCAAATACTCAAGGGCCTGCTTTGCGGTTCCCTCACTGTTCGGAAGAGGCAGTGTCTGTGCTGCGACATAGCCGTTTTTATCAATCAGATACAGCTCTCGCATGACTGTATTGGCCGGCTGGTCGGCTTTAGAAGTGCCGTTTTTCTCTGACTGCTTTGGTTTTGCCTGAATTCCCGCTTCATCCTTTACATATGAAATGTCTTGAGGCGGGTCAATTTCCCCGGCTGTTTTATCGGATTGAAACAAACCGCATCCAGATAACACAAAAGCCGAAGTAAGACATGTTGCAGCAATGACTGCAGGTCCTTTTTTCAGCATACTTTTCCCTCCTAAGGCTGTTTGTACTATGATGTATACGAGCCCTGTCCGGGAAATAGACCGGGAAGCGCAAAAAAACCCGCCGTAAACAGCGGGTTTTTTGATTTATTTTCTGACCGGCTCTTGAAGGGAGATGCACTCGACATGGCCGATTTCGTGGCCGAACCAGTCTTCGGCAATTTTTGCGAAGCCGTTCCGCTCTCCCGTTGTAAGAAATTGATGCTCCGGTGCATGTTTCGATTGGTTTAACAAACCTTTATAAGACAAGATGGTGCTCACTTCTCTTGCCGTCTCGTCTCCGGAGGAAATGATTTTTACATGCTCTCCCATATAGTTCTGAATCGGATCTTTTAAAATCGGATAATGCGTACATCCTAAAATCAAGGTGTCAATTGATGTACCTTTTAAAGGCTCAAGCGATGCTTCAACCGCTTCCTCCGCTGATTCCTGAAGAAACCGTCCGCTTTCCACAAACGGCACGAGCAGCGGACAAGCCGTGTTCTCAACTTGAAGTTCTGCGTTTAACCCGAGCAGCGCCTGCTCATACGCTCTGCTTTTAATGGTATTGACCGTGCCGATGACGCCGATATGCTGGTTTTTCGTGACCTTTATCGCCGTTCTTGCACCCGGCTGAATGACGCCGACAACCGGAATATCCGTTTTGCGCTGAATATCCTCCAAGGCAATGGCCGTGGCCGTATTGCAGGCGATCACGAGCATTTTGATATGGTGGTTTTCCAGCAGGTAATCGGTCATTTCCCACGTGTATTGAAGAACTTCTTCTTCAGGACGCGGGCCGTACGGGCAGCGTTTTGTATCTCCCACATAGATGATATTTTCCTTCGGTAGCTGTCTCATGATTTCCTTAGCAACGGTTAACCCGCCAACCCCGGAATCAATGACTCCTATCGGCTGTTCCAACAAAATCGCCTCATTTTCTTTTCATTTCATGCTGCAGTTTCAATAATGATTTTTCGAAAGCGGCTGTTTCTTCTTCGGAAAATGTCGCAAACATATCCCGCAAATAAGCCTGTCTTTTCAAAATCACTTCTTGGATAATGCGCTCTCCTTCAGCGAGAAGATGAATTCTGACGACCCGTCTGTCAGCCGGGTCTTTGACCCGCTCGACAAGCTTATTTTTTTCCATGCGGTCTATCAGATCCGTCGTCGTGCTGCAAGCCAAATACATTTTGCCTGATAATTCGCCTATTGTCATATCCCCCAATTCATAAAGCCATTGAAGCCCCACGAATTGCGGCGGTGTAATTGCATATTGGTTAAGGATTTCTCTTCCTTTTTGTTTAATGATCGCAGCGATATGGCGGAGTGATTTTTCGATATCCGCAACATGCTCTACAGATTTTGATGTCATTTGTCCATCCCTCACTCAAGGATCTTTCTGGGCTATGCGCTCCGTGTCTATTTTCCTTCTTTTTTTAAGAAAATGCAAGACTGACGGAGAAAAAGGAAAAACCGGGATTTTCACCGCATGCCCATCAGCCCGGGCGCCAACGCAAATAACCGGCTCCTTCTCGAAAAGAAGGAAAACCGGCAAGAATCAGAGCTCTAGCTCACCCATTCTAAGAAGCTCGACAACAGCTTGCGAACGCCCTTTCACACCTAACTTCTGCATGGCATTTGAAATGTGGTTCCGTACAGTTTTTTCACTGATAAATAGCTCGCTTGCAATTTCCTTTGTTGTCTTGTCTTGAACGAGCAATTCGAATACTTCTCTTTCTCTTTTGGTCAGCAGCGGCTTTGATTGAAAATCTTTCTCCTTCAAGTATTGTAACCCTCCTTGCTAAGGTGAGAGCGAATCTGAAACGAATGGGTTTATATAGTCAAGATATCATATGTAAAGGGCGCTTCGGAGGTGACGTCTCTTAGAGAAATAGTTATCCGTTCAGGCGAGCAGAATGCCTTTCTCCCGCTCCGTCCAGCTGACCGCTTTGCCGCTTTCCTTCGACACTTGAACCATAACGACGGAACCTGTAAAGCACGGCAGGCCCGACTCATTTTCTCCAAGGTAATGAAGGGTGACGGACGCATTTCCGGCAGCGCTTGCTTTCACATAAATCCGCAGATTTTCATACGGCATAACCTGACGCATATAGTCGCACTGCTGGCTTGCGACGACGGTCATCGTTTCCGAGTTTTGCGCCGTCATGCCTCGCTGTTTAAAATAAGCGATCCGGGCTTCTTCAAAATAGATGAAAGGGGTTACATTATTCATATGGCCGAACATATCCGTTTCTGAAAAACGAACCGATACTTCAGTAAAGAAAGAAAACGACTGTCTCCATTCTTCAAACGGGATATCAATATATTGCGGTTGTTTCATCACCTTCAGCTCCTTATAAAAAAACCTCTCCCGTGCGGAAGAGGCTCTTTTTCTCTTTCTTATACTCTGTCGCTTCCGAAGAAATTACGGAATGCTTGTAAATTGGTATCTCTGTTCAAAGCAGCGATTGAAGTCGTAAGCGGAATGCCTTTCGGGCAGGATTGAACACAGTTTTGTGAATTCCCGCAATCTCCGAGGCCGCCGTCTGTCATTAACGCTTCTAAACGTTCTGCTTTGTTCATCGCGCCCGTCGGATGGGCGTTAAACAGACGCACTTGCGACATCGGGGCAGGCCCCATGAATTTCGACTTGCTGTTGACGTTCGGGCAGGCTTCGAGGCAGACGCCGCATGTCATGCATTTAGACAATTCATATGCCCACTGGCGGCGTTTTTCCGGCATTCTCGGCCCCGGTCCCAAATCGTAAGTTCCGTCAATCGGCACCCATGCTTTCACTTTTTTCAGTGAATCAAACATTCTGCTGCGGTCAACCTGAAGGTCACGGACAACCGGGAATGTTTTCATCGGCTTCAGACGGATCGGCTGTTCCAGCTTATCAATCAGCGCCGTACATGACTGGCGCGGTCTTCCGTTGATGACCATGGAGCAGGCGCCGCATACTTCTTCAAGACAGTTCATGTCCCATGCGACCGGAGTGGTTTTCTCTCCTTTTGCATTCACGGGATTTCTGCGGATTTCCATCAGGGCGGAAATCACGTTCAGATTCGGGCGGTAATTAATTTCGAATTCTTCATCGTATGGCGCGCTTTCGGGCGTATCCTGACGTGTAATGATAAACCGTATCTTTTTCTCACTCATGATTATTTCGCCACCTTCTTCTTCGAGTAGTCGCGTTTACGGGGCGCAATCAGTGATACATCGACATCCTGATATTCAAATTCCGGAGCTTCAAACGGACCGGCATGTTTAGCCATCGTCGTTTTGAGCCACTCATCGTCATTTCTTTCAGGGAAATCCGGTTTATAGTGCGCTCCCCGGCTTTCATTTCGGTTATATGCGCCGAGCGTGATGACTCTGGCAAGCTGAAGCATATTGGAGAACTGGCGGGTGAACATCGCCCCTTGGTTGCTCCATTTTGTCGTATCGTTGATATTGATTTTCTTAAAGCGTTCCATCAGCTCTTGGATTTTGTCATCCGTTTTCAAAAGCTTGTCGTTGTGGCGGACCACCGTGACGTTGGCCGTCATCCATTCTCCGAGCTCACGGTGAAGCACGTAGGCATTTTCGTCGCCGTCCATTTTCATAATATCGGCCCATTTTTCTTCTTCTTTTTTCACATAGGAATCAAATAATGAAGAAGACAGGTCTTCCGCTGATGTTTCAAGTCCGGAAACATATTTCACCGCATTCGGTCCGGCCACCATTCCTCCGTAGATTGCGGAAAGCAGAGAGTTCGCCCCTAAACGGTTTCCTCCGTGCATTGAATAATCACATTCTCCCGCTGCGAACAGTCCGCGGATGCTTGTCATCTGATCATAATCAACCCACAGTCCGCCCATTGAATAGTGAACGGCAGGGAAAATTTTCATCGGAAGCTTGCGCGGGTCATCGCCCATGAATTTTTCATAGATTTCGATAATGCCGCCAAGCTTAACGTCAAGCTCTTTCGGATCTTTGTGCGACAGATCGAGATACACCATGTTTTCACCGTTGATGCCGAGTTTCTGATTCACGCACACGTCAAAGATTTCACGTGTCGCAATATCCCGCGGCACGAGGTTTCCGTAAGCCGGATATTTTTCCTCAAGGAAGTACCAAGGTTTTCCGTCTTTGTACGTCCAGACTCTTCCGCCCTCGCCGCGCGCCGATTCACTCATCAGACGCAGTTTATCGTCCCCCGGGATTGCTGTCGGGTGAATTTGGATAAATTCGCCGTTTGCATAATAAGCGCCCTGCTGATAGACGATTGATGCGGCAGATCCCGTGTTGATCATGCTGTTTGTTGATTTGCCGAATACGATTCCGGGACCTCCCGTCGCCATAATAACGGCGTCAGAACGGAATGACTCGATTTGCATATTGGTCAGATTTTGGGCTACGATACCGCGGCACGTGCGCTCATCGTCAAGAACGGCGCCGAGGAATTCCCAGCCTTCATATTTTGTGACAAGACCTGCCACTTCATATCTGCGCACCTGCTCGTCCAGTGCGTAAAGAAGCTGCTGACCCGTCGTCGCTCCCGCGTATGCGGTTCTGTGATGCTGTGTACCCCCGAAACGGCGGAAGTCCAAGAGCCCTTCCGGCGTTCTGTTAAACATAACCCCCATGCGGTCCAATAAGTGGATAATGGACGGCGCCGCTTCACACATCGCTTTTACAGGAGGCTGGTTTGCCAAAAAGTCGCCTCCGTATACCGTGTCATCAAAATGCTCAAACGGAGAGTCTCCTTCCCCTTTTGTGTTGACAGCTCCGTTTATCCCGCCCTGCGCGCAGACCGAGTGAGAGCGTTTGACCGGAACGATGGAAAACAATTTAACGGCCGTGCCTGATTCCGCTGCTTTAATTGTCGCCATGAGGCCGGCAAGACCCCCGCCGACTACGATAATGCTTGATTGACTCATGATAGCCCCTCTCCCTCTAGTAATCTAGTTCTCTTACACAAACGCAAAAATCGCTTTTAAACCTACGTATGAAAGCGCTAAAAATATAATCAGCGTCACGTAAGTCGAAATTCTTTGAGAACGCGGCGTGACCGTGATCCCCCATGTGACCGCAAAAGACCATAAGCCGTTTGAAAAGTGGAAAATGACCGATAAAACGCCTACAATGTAAAAACCGAGCATAAACGGCGAGCTCAAAATATTCGCCATCATATCGAAGTTGACTTCAGCGCCCATCTGCGCGGCAATCCGCGTCTGCCACACATGCCAGCTGACGAAAATAAGGGTGAGAATACCAGTGACACGCTGAAGCACAAACATCCAGTTTCTGAAATAACTGTAGTGGCCAGCGTTGTTTTTCGCAGTAAATGCTATGTACACACCGTAAACCGCATGATAAATTAAAGGTAAGAAAATAATAAAAATTTCTAACGCATACCTGAACGGCAGACTGTCCATAAAGCCGGCCGCCTTGTTAAACGCATCTGCTCCCCTTGCGGCAAATTGGTTGACGACTAAATGCTGGATCAAAAAGATGCCGACCGGAATAACACCGAGCAAGGAATGCAATCTTCGAAAATAAAACTCTCTGTTCCCAGACATTACTTTACCCCCTGTTTGATTTAAGTGCGAAATGTACTAAAATCTCTGCCCCCACTTCGTTTCAATTGTAAGCACTTTATTAAAATTTATTGACAATTTCATTTTACTCCTCCCTCAAAAGGGCGTCAAGAAAACGTGTACATAAATTATAATTTTCGGAATTGATTATTTGACGGGAAAATTTTATTTTCCTGCGATATCTTTCTCACATTTTTTCGCGTGTTTTATAGGATCATCCTGTAATCCTCCCCCATGTTTAAGCTATAATAAACGAAGGAGAGAGGGGAATACATAATATGAAGAATAATTATGAAGCAGCTTTAGAACCTTTAACTGAACTCGACGTCAGCGCATACGGCTACGAATTAATCCGGGAAATCGTGCTTCCGGATATTCTCGGCCCGGAGCATTCATCCATGATGTATTGGGCGGGAAAACGCCTCGCCCGCAAATTTCCTCTTCAATCGTGGGAAGAAATCCCCGCCTTTTTTGAAAAAGCCGGCTGGGGAACTTTGACAAACGCAGGATCAAAAAAACAAGAACTGGAATTTGAACTGGAAGGACCGCTCGTATCCAGCAGGCTCAAACATCAGAAAGAGCCTTGTTTTCAGCTTGAAGCCGGTTTTATAGCCGAACAGATTCAATTGATGAACGATCAGATTGCAGAATCTTATGAACAGGTAAAAAAGAGAGCGGATAAAGTCGTCCTGACCGTAAAATGGGATATGAAGGACCCTGTATAATTGAAAAAAGGCGGTGACTCCAAGTCCCGCCTTTTTTCCTGCCCGTTTATACGGCAGACGGCTGTTTAGAAAGCTCAAACGCATCATGAAGCGCTTCGACCGCTTTCACCATATCATTTTCACTGACAACCGCTGATACTTTTATTTCAGATGTGCTCACCATTTTGACTTGTACATTTTTTTCCGCCAGTACGGCAAACATGTCCGCGGCGACGCCGGGATTTGAAACCATGCCCGACCCGACAATGGAGACTTTCGCCAGTTTTCTTTCGGTTTCAATTTTTTCATAGTCAAGCGCGTTTTTATATTCTTCAAGCACGGCGACCGTTTGCGCGGCATCTTCCGTTTTCACTGAGAAAGAAATATCCGCTTCCCCATCGTCCGACTGTGTCTGAATAATAATGTCAACGTTGATGTTTCGTTTGGCCAGCGCAGTGAAGATTGTTGAAAGTGTTGTCAATCCGCTTGCAAGGCCCGTAACGGACACCCTCGTGATCTGGTCTTCAAATGCAATTCCTCTGACGATTAAATTCTGCTCCATTGATGATTCCTCCTCAATTAATGTTCCAGCTTCATGCTCTGTGCTTGACCGCACTTCCAAAGGCACTTGGTAGTTTTTCGCGAACTCAACCGCCCGCGGGTGAAGAACACCCGCTCCTAGATTTGCAAGCTCCAGCATTTCATCATAAGAAATTCCCGCCAGTTTTCTCGCTGACCGGACATACCGCGGATCTGTCGTAAATACGCCCGGAACATCTGTATAAATGTCGCATTTATCCGCTTCCAATGCTGCGGCAAGAGCGACCGCCGTCGTATCGGAACCGCCCCGTCCGAGCGTCGTGATGCCGCCGTCTTCCGTTACGCCCTGAAAACCGGCAACGACTGTAATTTTGCCTTCTGCAAGCTGCGAACGAATCGCCGTAATATCAATATCCGTAATTCTCGCATTGCCGTGAACGGCTTCCGTGCGGACACCCGCCTGCCAGCCCGTATAAGAGACGGCGTCATATCCTTTTTCCTGAAGCGCCATGGCCAAAAGCGAAATCGTGACCTGCTCTCCCGTAGACAAAAGCATATCCATCTCGCGTCTGCTTGGTTCAGATGTGATTTCAGCCGCGAGGTTAACGAGCGCGTCGGTTGATTTTCCCATTGCCGAAACGACGACTACGACATTATGGCCTTTTTGCTTTTCAGCAATGGCGCGATTTGCGGCATTTTGAATTTTTTCGGCAGAGCCGACGGAAGTGCCTCCGAATTTTTGTACGATAAGACCCATACTAGACCACCCTTTACATTTTGGTTCGTGCGGGTGAGGAGAAAAGAGCGTTTTGTCCACAATAAAAAAAGCAATGAGAGGAATAGCTCTCATTGCTTTTTCATATCATTACGATTGATTATGAACAACGAGATAGCCCTCCAAGAAAATGATTTCTTGACAGCCTTACATTTATTTAATGCAAGGCCAGCAAATCACACCGATGGGATGTGATACACTTCGGCGACGCTCCCCTTTCAGCCTTTTTCGCAGAATCCATCATTCTCCAAAGGCTTACTATTGAAGTTCGCACCTCTATCTTCACCATATAACACGATCTTATGAAATTAGTTCACATTCTAGCAGATTTTTCAGAAAAGCACAATACTATTTTTTTAATTTTTCAAACAGCAGCTGGGCCGCCGCGGCCGGCACACCCGCTTTTTTGATATCGTCAAGGCTTGCTTCCTTCATCTTTTTGACAGATCCGAAATGTTTTAAGAGCATTTTTTTGCGTTTTTCGCCGATTCCGGGGATATCATCCAGAACGGATTGAAAGACGCTTTTTCCCCGGATCTGTCTGTGAAAGCTGATCGCAAAACGGTGAACTTCGTCCTGAATACGCTGAAGCAGGTAAAACTCTTGGCTGTTCCGCTCCAGAAACACCGGTTCAAGCGGGTCGCCGATCAAAAGGTTGGATGTTCGGTGTTTATCATCTTTCGCCAATCCCGCTACCGGGACATCAAGGCCGAGCTCATTCTCGAGTACGTCGCGCGCCGCGTTAATCTGCCCTTTTCCGCCGTCAATGATGATTAAATCCGGCAGCGGAAGGTTTTCGCGGAGCACCCTCGTGTACCTTCTTCTGACGACTTCCCTCATTGAACCGTAATCATCCGGCCCTGTTACGGTTTTAATTTTATATTTGCGGTATTCCTTTTTATTCGGTTTTCCGTCAATAAAGACAATCATGGCCGATACGGGGTTTGTGCCTTGAATATTGGAGTTGTCAAACGCTTCAATCCGATGCGGCGTGTAAATATTCAGTGCTTCGCCGAGCCGTTCGGCTGCACCGATTGACCGTTCCTCATCCCGCTCGATTAACGAGAATTTTTCCCGCAGGGCGATTTTCGCATTTTTGTGCGCAAGCAAAAGCAGCTCTTTTTTCGGGCCTTTTTTCGGCTGATGCACGGCGGTTTCCAACAGCTCGCTGATCATGTCCCTGTCAACGCTGTCAGGCACCAGAATTTCCTTAGGCAGAAAGTGATTGTTTTTAGAGTAGAACTGGCCGATAAAGGTCAGAAATTCTTCATCCGCTTCCTGATACATCGGAAACATGCTGACATCGCGTTCGATCAGTTTTCCTTGGCGAATGAAAAAGACTTGGACGCACATCCAGCCTTTATCGTAGGCATATGCAAACACATCGCGGTCCAGAAGGTCATTCATGGTCATTTTCTGCTTCTCCATCGTCGATTCGATGTGAGCAAGCTGGTCGCGGAATTCTTTAGCCCGTTCAAATTCAAGCTTTTCCGCCGCTTCTGCCATTTTCGCTTCGAGCTCTTTTTTGATTTCGTTATGCCCTCCCTTTAAAAAACGGGTGATGTCTTCAACAATCTCGCGGTTTGTCTCCTCAGATATATCCTTTACACATGGGGCGAGGCATTGTCCGAGATGATAATAAAGACAGACGCGGTCCGGAAGCTTTGAGCATTTCCTGAGCGGGTAAAGGCGGTCCAGCAGTTTTTTCGTTTCCCGCGCCGCCTGCACATTCGGATACGGGCCGAAATAGCGTCCTTTGTCTTTTTTGACATTCCGGGTGACAATCAGCCGCGGATGGCGTTCATGGGTGATTTTAATAAAGGGATAGGTTTTATCATCTTTCAGCATGACATTGTATTTCGGATCGTATTTTTTAATCAGATTCATTTCCAAAATAAGCGCTTCAAGATTGGAGGAAGTCACGATATATTCAAAGTCCTCAATCTCCGTCACAAGCCGTTGGGTTTTTGCGTCGTGAGAACCGGTGAAATAAGACCGCACCCTGTTTTTCAAGACTTTCGCTTTCCCCACGTAGATGACTGTTTTTTGACGGTCTTTCATTAAATAACAGCCCGGCTGATCGGGAAGGAGGGCCAGTTTTTCTTTCAGTTGTTTATTCATACGTTACCCTTCCTTACATTCATTTCTCGTGTCCATTCAGTGTATCACGAACATTTGTTTTTCTCCATTCTCAGCTTTTGGAAGATCAAAAAAGGCGATTCCCTTTCAAAGGAATCGCCCTGCCGTAACGGAAGCTTTCGGCTTACAGATGTTTGTTTACAAGCTCTTCAAGAGCTTCTTTCGGTTTGAAACCGACAGATGTTTCAACGACTTCTCCGTCTTTCAATACGAGAAGTGTCGGGATGCTCATGACGCCGTATTTACCGGCAGTTTCTTGGTTTTCATCCACGTCGATTTTGACGATTTTCAGTTTGTCTCCCATTTCTTGATCGAGCTCTTCAAGAACGGGTGCGATCATTTTACAAGGTCCGCACCAAGGAGCCCAGAAATCAGCCAATACGACACCTTCACTTGTTTCAGCTGAGAACGATTGATCAGTTGCTTTTACGATAGCCATTTTGTTATTCCTCCAATTGTCAAATGATGATTTTTAGTATAGCATCTCCCATTCGTTCATGCTAATTTAATGCTTATATTATTTTCTCCCGAACCCTCCGGAAATAATCTTTTTTATACAGTGTATTATAACCGGGCGGCAGGCGTTCAAAACTTAAGATGGGTCCGCAGGCAGCGTGATTAATACAACCGCCATCGGAGGAAGCTCCGCCTCAAGTTTTCCGCCCTTTTGAGCAAACCCGGAAAACGGCTTCGGTTTGACGTTTTCCGGACTGCTGAATGTATTATGGGCATTCATTTTTTCCGCGTGCAGAATCGTTCCCGAAGGCTTCCCTGTCTTTTTCATGCCCCGCAGTTCAATCTTCACATCAGCTTTGTGCAGATGATCGATATTGCAAATGCTGATATGTATGTCTCCGTTTTGCTGTTTGGACGCTGAAATGCTGACTTGCGGGAGCCGGCCGTCGTTCCATTCGTACCCGGATGCTTTTGTTTCTGTCGCCAAAAGAGATGCGTCCTGATGCACCTTAAACATATCAAACACATGATACGTCGGCGTCAACAGCATTTCTTTCCCTTTTGTCAGGATCATTGCCTGAAGCACGTTGACGGTTTGCGCGATATTGGCCATCTGTACGCGGTCTGCGTGCTGGTGAAAAATGTGAAAATGCGTGGCTGCGACAAGGGCGTCGCGGATCGTATTCTGCTGATACAGAAAGCCCGGATTCGTGCCCGGCTCAGGATCAAGCCACGTGCCCCATTCATCAATGATCAGCCCGACTCTTTTTTCGGGATCGTACTGATCCATGATGGCACTGTGCCTCGTGATCAATTCATCCATATGCGCCGCTTTTTTCATCGTGATGAACCATTCATCTTCCGTAAACTCCGTCGCTGATCCTTTCCCCTTCCAGAAGTCGCCCGGTATTGTGTAATAATGCAGGCTCAGCCCGTCCATGAGATCAGCGGCTTTTTTCATTAAAGTTTCAGTCCAGCGGTAATCGTCGACATTCGCGCCGCCGGCAATTTTATAGATTTCATTACCGCTGTAATTACGGACATAGGTTTGAAAGTTTCTGTAAAGGTCGGCATAATACTCAGGATGCATGTTTCCGCCGCAGCCCCAGTTCTCATTTCCTATTCCGAAATATTTCAGCTTCCACGGTTTTTCCCGCCCGTTTTCTTTTCTCCAGTCGGACATCGGCGTGCCCGCTTCAAACGTCATGTATTCAATCCAATCAGCCATTTCTTTAACCGTTCCGCTGCCGACGTTTCCGGCGATGTACGGTTCGCAGCCGAGCAGTTCACAAAGCATCATAAACTCGTGCGTGCCGAATTCATTGGAATCAATCGTCCCGCCCCAATGGGTATTCAGCATGGTTTTGCGTTTCCCTACGCCGTTTGCCCAATGGTATTCATCTGCAAAACAGCCGCCCGGCCATCTGAGGACGGGAATCTGAAGCTGTTTGAGGGCGTCGGCGACATCCGTCCTGATCCCGCCGGTATTCGGAATATCGGAATCTTTTCCGACCCAGATGCCCTCATATATGCCTCTTCCCAGATGTTCCGCGAAATGTCCGTATATGTTTTTATTAATGGTTCCCTGTGCGATATCAGTTTGAATGACTGCCGTATTGTGAGACAAACTTGATCATTCCTTCCCCTTAATAAGAATGAAAGCACTAGAGACGATCTATCTGGGATGAATGCTGTATGGATAAGTTTGTAAGCGCTTTACAAAAGCTTATTACATTGGTTCGTACATGTCAATCCGTTGTTTTATTAATCTATAATTTGTCCGAACCAATTAACACAAATCAAAACCCTCTGACAAATAAGCCAGAGGGTTTTGATTATGAATGAATATTGGCATTTTTAAATTCCTGGGTCAGAAGCGGAACCACTTCGAACAAATCGCCGACAATTCCGTAGTCCGCTATTTTAAATATTTCCGCTTCCGGGTCTTTGTTAATGGCAACAATGACCTTACTGTTTGACATGCCCGCCAAGTGCTGAATCGCTCCGGAAATGCCGCAGGCGATATACAAATCCGGCGTGACGACTTTTCCCGTCTGGCCGATTTGAAGAGAATAATCGCAATAGTCCGCGTCACACGCGCCGCGTGAAGCGCCCACCGCTGCTCCGAGCACCTCGGCAAGTTCTTTTAACGGTTCAAATCCATCTTTGCTTTTTACACCGCGGCCGCCTGCTACGATAATTTTCGCTTCTGATAAATCCACGCCGTCCGCTGTTTTTTTGACTACTTCTTCAATGACCGTCCGCAAATCTGCCGGAGGCGCCGCAAGCTCTTCAATATCACCCGTGCGGCTCGCGTCTTTTTCTAATGCCTGAATGTTGTTCGGACGGATTGTCGCCAAAATGAACGGATCGGTTGAAATCACCTGTTCAAAGGCTTTGCCGGAATAGATCGGTCTTGTAAAAACGATGTTGTCTCCGGTAACGCTTACATCCGTGCTGTCTGAAATCAGCCCCGTTTCAAACCGGGCCGCAAGCTTAGGTGACAAATCTTTTCCCATAGAAGTGTGGCCGAAAATGACCGCATCAGGTTTTTCGTTTTCGATCAGATCCCCGAGAACCGCGGCATATCCGTCCGCCGTATACTGAGTAAGCCCCGGCGCATCGGCCGTAAATACTTTGTCGGCGCCGTACTGAATGAGTTCCGGTGCTGCATCAGCCGCGCCTTTTCCCATCAGCACGCCGATGACATCTCCTCCGCCGGAAATGGTTTTGCCTGCGGCTATGGCTTCAAAGGTGACGTTCCGTAAGGCGCCGTCACGAATTTCTCCGAGTACGATCACTTTTTTTCCCATTCTGACATCCCCCAGTTTCTTTAATATCGGTTTATACGACTTTGGCTTCTTTTCTCAGCAGTGACACAAGCTCTTTCGCCTGCTCAGCGGCTTCTCCTTCGATCAGTCTGCCCGCTTCTTTTTGCGGCGGCAGAAAACGTTCGATCGTTTTGAGCTTCGGTGCGGCTTCATCTTCATCAATGTCGAGATCATCAAGCTCAAGTTCTTCCAGCGGTTTTTTCTTCGCCTTCATAATGCCCGGAAGCGACGGATAGCGCGGCTCGTTTAAGCCTTGCTGTGCCGTGATGACTAAAGGAAGTGAGGTTTTAATGATTTCGGTATCCCCTTCATTGTCTTTCTCTGCCACAGCTTCATCGCCGCTGATTGTCAGTTTTGTGATCGTTGTGACGCAAGGAATGTTCAGCAGTTCGGCAAGCCTTGGAGCCACTTGGCCTGAACCGCCGTCAATCGCGACATTTCCGCCGAGAATCAGATCATATTCCCGGTCCTTGAAATAATGATATAAGATAGTTGAAATGGAGTATTGGTCAGGATCGCTCAGATCATCTTCAATATTGATTAACACCGCCTGGTCACAGCCCATCGCAAGGGCGGTTCTCAGTTCTTTCTCCGCATCTTCTCCGCCGACGGTTACAGCGGTAACGGTTCCGCCGTGCTCTTCCTTCAGCTGAATGGCTTCTTCAATGGCGTATTCATCATACGGATTAATGATAAATTCGGCCCCGTCCTCCTGAATCTTTCCTGCTTCAATGACGATTTTCTCTTCTGTGTCAAACGTCCGTTTCATCAGTACAAATAGATTCATATTCTTATCCCCTTTATCTTCGCCCACCGAATTGAGGCTTTCTTTTTTCGAGAAATGCCTGAATGCCTTCTTTTGCGTCATCTGATGCAAATGCTTCCCCAAAGCGCTTTGCTTCAAGCTTTAAGCCGCCGTCATAAGAATAGATCTTGTTTGAATAAAGGAGCTCAAGCAGATAAGCCATAGACTGCGGGCTTTTTTCCGCAAACTTGCCCGCGAGCGTTTTCGCTTTTTGCAGCAGCTCTTCCTCATGTTCGGCGCCTATCGTGACAAGGCCGAGGCTGAGTGCTTCTTCTCCGGTCACAGGTTCTGAAGTGCCGATCATTTCAAGCGCTTTCGCCGTACCGACGTACCGGGGAAGCCGCTGCGTCCCGGCAAAGCCCGGAATAATGCCGAGATTCAGCTCGGGCAGGCCGAGCTTTGCATCCAATGTAGCGATTCTGATATGGCAGGCCATGGCTAGCTCAAGACCGCCGCCGAGCGCAGCGCCGTGAATCGCTGCGATAACGGGCTTCGGAAACCCTTCAATTCTTTCCATCAGCTGCTGGCCTTTATCCGCCATGGCAGAAGATTGCTCAAGATTTTCAAGCGACGTAAATTCCTTTATATCGGCGCCCGCCGAGAAAAATTTTCCCTCACCGCGAATAATGATACTTCTGACGCTGTCATCCGTTTCACACCTGTCAAACAGACCGGACAACTCATCTAAAACCGCACCGGACAGCGCGTTGGCCGGCTGATGATTAATGGTGATCACCGCAACAGATTGTTCTACCGCCATCGAAAGGCTGTTCATCCGTCAACCCCCTTTAGTTTTGATGAATTCCTGACACCAACAGCTCCAATACCTTGTCTGACAAATCCGGAAGATCATATTTCTGATCGTTCATCACCCATGTTGTCACTGTTTCATCTATCGTCCCGAATATCATCTGCCGGGCGAGGCGGACGTCGAGATTGTCTTTCCATTCCCCCGACTTGATTCCTTCGGTCAAAATGGTGTCCAGCATGTTTAAATAACCTTTTAAAATATCATTGATTTTCAGGCGCAACTTGATATTCGACTGTCTAAGCTCAAGCTGGGTCACAATCGCGAGGTGGCGGTCATTGCCGAGCAGTGTGAAATGCTGCTTAATAACGAGAGCGAGTTTTTCTTTTGCCGTCGTTTTTTCTTTCACTTCTTCTTCCATGCGTTCAATGAACTGGCCCATCTTTTCTTTAAAAAGAGAAATGAGTATATCCTCTTTGTTTTTGAAATATAAATAGATGGTGCCGTCCGCAACGCCGGCCTGCTTGGCGATTTTGGACACCTGTGATTGGTGATAGCCGTTTTCCGCTATGACTTCTACTGCTGCATCAATAATCTGCATATACTTTGGCCGTTTTTGGTTCAATGTCATCGTTCCTTCCTTCGATAAATGAATGACTATTCATTCATAACTTCATGATAAAAAGGAATCCGGATTTTGTCAAGTTTTTCTTTTAAGGCACCTTGTTTTCACGGGATGCATCTTCCTCTTCGACTAAACGCCTTCTTAATATTTTTCCGACGGCCGTTTTCGGAAGCTCTTTTCTGAATTCGTAAAGCTTCGGGACTTTGTACGGCGCAAGCCGCTCTCTTGCAAACGCATCAAGCTCATCGGCATCTGCCTCGGCGCCTTTTTTCAAAACGATAAATGCTTTCACCGTTTCCCCCCTGTAGGAATCAGGAACGCCAGCTACGACGATTTCCTGAACGGCTTCATGCTCATAAAGCGCCTCTTCCACCTCCCGGGGGTAAATGTTGTATCCGCCGGCAATGATGATGTCTTTTTTTCTGTCGGCGATGTAGAAAAATCCTTCCTCATCCATATATCCCATATCTCCGGTAAACAGCCAGCCGTCTCTGATGACACGCGCCGTCTCCTCCTGCTTATTCCAGTATCCTTTCATGACTTGAGGGCCTTTTACGATCAGCTCGCCGTGTTCATACGGCTCCGCAAGCCCGCCTTTTTCTTCTGAATAGATTCCGGCGTCGGTATTGGGCCAGGGACAGCCGATGCTGCCGGGTTTATTTTTTCCCCAGATGAAGTTTGAATGGGTAACCGGTGATGCTTCGGATAATCCGTAGCCTTCCACAAGCTTTCCTCCGGTCACTTTTTCAAATTTCTGTTTGACCTCAACCGGCAGCGCCGCTGAACCGCTCGGACAGTTTTCAATGGAGGACAGATCATATTTATTCAGCTCCGGGTGATGCAACAGCCCGATGTAAATCGTCGGCGCCCCGGGAAAAACCGTCGGCTTCAGCCTGTCGATTGTTTTCAGGGTATCCAAAGGATTGAATTTGGGAAGAAGGATCATTTCACATCCCTGCATAATGGAAAAATTGAGCACGGCGGTCAATCCGTACACATGAAAAAAAGGCACGATGCCGAGCACCTTTTCGGCTCCCTTTTTCATTTTGTACATCCAGGCGGCGCACATTTCTGTATTGGCCTGAATGTTCCGGTGTGTGAGCATGACGCCTTTCGGATAGCCGGTTGTTCCGCCCGTGTATTGAAGCACGGCGATGTCATGCGCAGGGTCAATATCAAATGGCTCCGCTTCCTCCGCTTTTTCGTTTTTTAAAATATCCGCTAATTTGTGAATTTGTTCGCAGCCGTCATAATCAATATGAACCTGCTGTTTTTGTGTGAGCGTATACAGCATATTTTTCGGAAACGGCAAAAAGTCTTTTATACTCGTTGTAATAATGCCTTCGACGAGTGATAACGTTTTCATTTTTATCACCTTCGGAAACAGCATATCGAGGGTGATGATCACGCGCGGCGCACTGTCTTTCAGCTGATACTCAAGTTCGTGTTCCGTGTAGAGAGGATTGGTTTGAACGACAATGCCGCCGGCAAACAATACGCCGTAAAAAGCGATGACCGACTGCGGACAGTTGGGCAGCATAATGGCGGCTCTGTCCCCTTTTTTCAGGCCTGTTTTGCGTAAAAAAGCGGCTAGCTTTAACGAATCTGTGAGAACGTCTTGGAATGTGAGTTTTTTTCCGAGAAAATAAATGGCGGTGTGGTTCGGGAATTGAGCTGCGGAGTTTGTCAGATTGGATGGCAGGGTTTGATCGGTAAATTCAAGCTCATGCGGAATCTCTTCGGGATATTGAGAAAGCCATGGCTTTTCAGACTGCATAATACCTCTCCCTTCTGGTTTCCTATACGCTATTATTATAGCAGAAGGGTGATTGGAATGGGAAAGCGTTTCATGTGAAATTTCGAGTTTCAGGAGGTGTTGAGTTTGCTGGAAACGCTGCATTTTGAAGAAGGAGTTCCTATCCTGCGCCAGCTGCCGAAGCCGTTTACGTCGGCCGCCTTTTTGCTTCATCCCTTTGTCCGGATGCCTGATGGGTGGGAAGAGCAAAAGCGCAAGCGGCCTTATGAACATATGTATCCGAGTGATGAGGAGATCATCGCGATGGGCAGACCCGTTTCCTGGAAATCCGTCATGACCGTTTGCGGATTGCGCTCTGAAAAAGAGACAGCGCTTGCGCTTATGAGCGCTGTCATGGCACTGCGGGATGAATATGCACATCCTGAATCCGCCGAGCTGTTAAATCGGCTTCATCATCCCGATCTGTACTTGCCGAGCGATGATGTCACTTCACCATTTTTAATTCCGGGACTTTTGGATGTGTTCCGTTCAAAAGGCATAAAGCGCTGCACTTATTATGAGCCTGTCGAAGAGAAAGGCATATTTTCACTCAATCAAACGGCGGCTTCGGATGTATGCGGATTGCTGCGGGCTGACATGATCATTGCCGACGAAAAACGGCGCGCGGCTTTTATGAACATATATGATTCTTTTACGACACTCTTTCTCATGGAAGATCAAGACATGCCGTCTGTCATCCGCGCCATGAGTTGGGAAGCCGTCATTTGCTCTGATACGGCCTGCATAAACTGGTATTCTCAATAAAAAAGGCCGCCGATTCTAGTTCGGCAGCCTTTTTTCAGTATTAAGATGTCATGACCAGATAAATAAGTCCGATGAACAGAAAAATTCCCGCTGCCGACAGCAGCACTTTCGCAAGCTTCTCCATTTTTCCCCGTCCCCTTAAATCCCGGCGGCCACCACAAATGACAGGCCGACTGAGATGACAAATGAAATAAAGCCGACAGCTCTGTTATCTTTTTCAATTTCTTTATCAATTTTAAACCGGGGCGTCAGAAATTCAAAGATAAAATAGCTGATTAAAAGCATAATAAATCCGTATACGCCCCAGCCGATCATTTGCAAAAGCGAATTATGCTGGGCGATGCTGTGCTGAAAGACATTTGCGATACCGAGAATTTTCCCTCCGGTCGCCATTGCCACCGCAAGATTGCCTTTTTGGATTTCCACCCAGTTTTTATAGGATGTCACCAATTCAAACACGGTCAGAAAAATGACGAGACACAAGACGGCTACACTGTAATAAGCCGCGATTTCAACAAGCTCATTTTCCCAAAAAGCATTCATGACGTTTACTCCCTTTTTATTTTAGTTCGACAATCGTTACGCCTGATCCTCCTTCTCCCGCTTCCCCGAACCGCGAGCTTTTCACACTGCGGTGGTTTTTCAGAAGATCCTGCACCCCTTTTCGGAGGGCGCCCGTGCCTTTTCCGTGAATGATGGACACTCTCGGATAGCCGGCAAGCACCGCGTCATCTAAATATTTTTCGACGCGGCTGAGGGCGTTTTCGTAACGCTCTCCCCTGAGGTCAAGTTCAAGGGATACGTGATAATCCTTCCCTTTTACGGCGGTGATTGCTTTTTCTTTTTTCGGTTCAGGAGCCGATTTGAGAAACTCAAGATCTTTTTCCTTCACCTTCATTTTGAGGATGCCGATTTGGACGTTCCATTCTTTCTCGCCGGTTTTCTCAAGCAGCGCCCCTTTTTGTCCGAATGTGAGCACCTTTACTTCGTCGCCCGGCTTGAGCTCGCGTTTTTTCTCTGTCTTTCTTTCCGGCTGCTTTGATTTTTCAAAAGCCGGCATCGCGTCTCCGAGACGTTTTTTGGCGTCAATCAGCTCGTGTTCCTTAAAGGATCTGTGTTCTTGCTTGATGGACCGGAGTTCGCGGATGATCTGTTCGGCTTCTTTTGCGGCGGCTTCCAGTTTTTCCGCAGCTTTCTGTTCGGCTTCTTCCATCATTTTATCTTTTTGGTCGTTCAGCTCAATGATTTGCTGCTGAAGCTCTTTGTGCAGTTTTTCTGCTTCTTTTCTGATTGATTCGGTTTCAGAAAGTTCTTCATCCGCTCTTTTTTTGCTTTTTTCAAGCGATGCGATCATCAGATCGACTTCGTTATGTTCGGCGGTCATTTCTGACTTCGCCTGGCCGATGATATGCTCCGGAAGCCCAAGGCGTCTTGAGATTTCAAATGCGTTGCTTCGGCCCGGCACTCCGATCAGAAGCTTATAGGTAGGCGAGAGCGTTTCAATGTCAAATTCAACGCTGGCATTCATGACGCCTTGTCTGTTATATCCGTATGCTTTCAGTTCCGGATAATGGGTTGTCGCAAGCACTCTGGCGTTTGTCCGGTGAACTTCGTCAAGGATGCTCATGGCAAGCGCCGCTCCTTCCTGCGGATCTGTTCCGGCACCGAGTTCATCAAACAGCACAAGACTGTTTTCAGACACGTCTTTTAAAATATTGACGATATTGACCATGTGGGATGAGAACGTACTCAGACTTTGTTCGATCGACTGTTCATCGCCGATATCGGCAAACACATTGTCAAATACTGATGCTTCCGATCCCTCATCAGCCGGTATGTGCAATCCTGCCTGCGCCATTATCGTCAGCAGCCCGAGTGTTTTTAACGTAACGGTTTTACCGCCCGTATTCGGTCCCGTGATAACGATCGTTGAGTAATCTCCGCCCAGTTCAATATCGTTGGCCACGACTTGATCTTGGGGCAGCAGCGGATGGCGCGCTTTTTTCAGCCGGATAAAACCGTCTCCGTTCATGAGAGGTTTTGTCGCCTTCATTGCTTTTGCGTATCTCGCTTTGGCGAAAATGAAATCCAGTGTCTGCAGCACTTCCACATTGTGAGCGATTTCTTGTGTGTGTTCAGCCGTATGCTCCGTCAGCATTCGGAGAATCCGTTCGATTTCCTGTTTTTCTTTTACTTTCGCCTGCTGAAGCGAGTTGTTCATATCTACGATCGCCTGCGGTTCAATAAACAGTGTCGCACCGGATGAAGATGTATCGTGGACAATTCCGCCGTAGCTTGATCTGTATTCCTGTTTGACCGGGATGACAAAGCGGTCATTCCGAATCGTAACGATGGTGTCAGACAGCATTTTAGAAGCGGAAGATGAACGCAGCATCGATTCAAGCCGGTCTCTGACTCTTGATTCAAGCGTCCTGAGCTGCGTGCGGATTCCCCTTAAAGCGGGAGACGCATGATCAAGCACTTCACCATGGTCATCAATGCAGGAGTTAATCTCCCTTTCCAAATCGCCTAATGTAATCAGCTCTTCTGCATGGGCCTGTATCAGCGGAATGCCGACGCCGTCTTCTGTCATTTGGCTGATAAAATGCTTCATTTGTTTAACGGCATACAGCAGCCCGGACAATTCGGTAAATTCCGCCGGCGTCAGCACACTGCCGATTTCCGCCCGCCGTAAAGCGGATCTTATGTCGGTCAGGCCGCCGAACGGAGCATGGCCTCTCAAGCGCATGACCGCGGATGCTTCTTCGACTTCATCCAGCTGTTTTTGGATGTCTGAGAGATCCGTCAAAGGTTTCAGTTGCAGAAGCTTCTCCCGGCCGAGCGATGAGGCGGCATGTGCGGTAATCTGTTCTTTTACTTTATGAAATTCAAGTGATGATAACACTTTTTGCTGCACGGTTTTGTGATCCTCCTTACTTAATCATTGCGCGTCAGAAATGCTTTGACCTCGTGTAGCGGCCGGGCGTTTAACACATGTTTTGTATCCGTCCACCCTTTGCGCGCAGCGGTCACGCCCGTTTTCATATCATCGAGCATCTCGATATTATGGGCATCGGTATTAATGACCAAAGTCACGCCTTTTTCATTTGCTTTGATCAGATGCTCAGTCCGCAAATCGAGGCGCGCAGGGTTTGCATTCAGTTCAAGCGCCGTATTTGTTTTAGCGGCGAGTTCAATCAGCATGTCGATGTCGACTTCATAGCCGGCCCGTCTGCCGATCAGGCGTCCCGTCGGGTGGGCGATAATGTCCACGTGCTTATTCGTCAGTGCCTGTTCAAGCCGTTTCATAATGACATGCTCCGGCTGGCTGAAGCTTGAATGAATAGACGCGATGACAAGATCCATTTCAGACAGAACACTGTCATCATAATCGAGCGAACCGTCGGGGAGAATGTCCATTTCTATGCCTTTAAAAATGTGAAAATTTTCAAATTCAGCATTTAACGCGTCAATTTCTTCCGCCTGTTTTTTGAGCCGTTCGGCCGTTAACCCGTTGGCTACCTTTAAATATTGGGAATGGTCGGTGATCGCCATGTACTGATAGCCTTTTGCCATACACGCTTCTGCCATTTCTCTGATGGAAAAAGCGCCGTCACTCCAGGCTGAGTGCATGTGGAGATCGCCTTTTATCGCTTTATGCTCCACAAGATCCGTTTCTTCCCGGTACGTGTCGACCTCCAGCCCGGTCTCTCTGAGCTCAGGAGGAATAAACGGCAGACCGAAGTGGGCGTAAAACGCTTCTTCGCTCGGGAATGTTTTGACGTCTCCCGTTTCTATGGTTTCTACTCCATATTCACTGATCCGTTCACCGCGCTCTTTCGCCAGCTGGCGCATTTTAATGTTGTGATCTTTAGAACCGGTAAAATGATGCAGCGTGGTGGCAAACTGTTCCTCTGTCACAAGCCGGAAATCCACACTCGTCTCATATTCAAAGGTCAGGATGACTGATACTTTTGTATCCCCGCTCGCTATCACGTCTTTTACGTTCGGGAGGGAAAGAAGCTGTTCTCTGACAGCCTCCGGATGATCTGTAGCGATAATGTAATCCAGATCTTTTACGGTTTCCCGCGCTCTTCTGAGACTGCCGGCCCGGGAATATTTCTGAATATCCGTCAGCCGGGCCAAATGTTCTTCAATTACTGAAGCAATGCCGAGCGCATAGCCGATCGGAAAGCGTTCCGGCTGTTTTCCGGCTTCTCCGAGAGCATGGAGGATTTTCTCCTCCGTTTTTTTGCCGAAACCGGCGAGCCCCTGTACTTTTTGCTGCTCGCATGCTTCTTTCAGCGATTCCGCGTCATGAACGCCCAGTTCCTGATACAGCTTGGCGATTTTTTTGCCGCCGAGGCCCGGAAGCTTCAAAAGAGGAACCAAGCCTTCCGGAACTTCTTTCTGCAATTGGAGAAGCGTGCCGGACACACCTTCCTGCATATATTCACGAATGACGCCGTAGGTGCCTTTTCCGATTCCGGATAAAGACATCATATCGTCGATTTCTGACAGGCTGCGGTCATCCTGCTCAAGCGCCGCTGCCGCTTTTCGGAAGGCTGATATTTTAAACGGGTTGTCCCCTTTCAGTTCCATATAGACCGCAATCGTTTCAAGCAGCCTGATGATATCTTTTTTATGCATACTGTTAACCCCCCAGTCGTTTCCTGCTTTTCATCATACAAATTTTTCTCCTCCGGCACAACTGACGCAGAGCTTGAAAAAAACTTCTCCGGTCAAGAGAAGTTTTTTATGCCCCGTACTGGGCCCACAGTTCTTGCAGGAGCCCTGACAGATACGGCGTATGATGTGTGATGATATTTGCAAGCGTCGATTGTGCGAGCATATCCTGAAGCGCGCTTACCGGCAGTACGGATGCGACGTATAACAGGATAAACGCAAATAAATAGACTTCCAGAAATCCGAGCACCCCGCCCAGCAGTTTGTTGATCTGTTTAATGACCGGAATGCTGGCGATAATATTAAGCGCCGCTCCGATAATCCGAAGCAGAATCTTTGCGATGATAAACAAAATGACAAACGCGATCGCGTTGTAATAAGCCGTCTCTACGTTTCCTTTAATAAAAGACAGAGCCGCCTGCCCGCCGGAAAAATCAGGCGCGGGTATAAAGCTCAGATGCGGGGCCAGGTTTTTGTAAAAAAGCGCCGCAAACGCAATCGAGAGGATGAAACTCGTTAAATATATAAATTGGAGGATAAATCCTCTTTTTAATCCAAGCAATGTGCCCATTAAGAGCAGAACTAAGATGATGATATCTATCATATGGTGTTCATTCCTTTTCTTTAAGCTGCCGCTCCAGTATTTCATATTTTTCTTGCAGTTTCATATAATCATGCACGACATTGACCGCAGTCAATACAGCGAGCTTATTTATATCAAGATATGGATTTTTCTCGTTGATTTCTCTCATTTTATCATCAACCACTCCGGCCACGTGGCGCATGTGCGCTTTGCTTTCTTCCCCGATAATGGTGAAGTGCTGGCCGTAAATGTTTACTGTCGTTTTGGTTTTTTTGCCGTCAGACAACGTTTCTCCTCCATTCCGCGAGAATCCTAGTTCCTATCATACCACGATTATCGTTTGAATGGAAAGACGAGCCTCAGGCTGTTATGATACACTGGTATATACAGTGAAAAGTGCCAAAAAGGAGATTATATCGTGTCCCATTCTGTTATAAAAGTATCCGCTTCCGCTATGGAACAAATGAAACAATCCTATGCCGGCTCCCTTACTCCCGCCGTTCCGCAGGGCGCCGTCTTCCAGGCTAAGCCTCCGGGCTGTACCATTACAGCCTACCGCTCGGGCAAGGTTCTCTTTCAAGGAAAAAACGCCGGCACAGAAGCGGCCCGCTGGGGAACGGCTGAGGCGCCGAAAGCAAAGAAAACCGTCAAAAAAGCGGCCGACCCGCTCTACGCTCCCCCGGCGGGCATTGCCTCCATGTCAGTGATCGGCTCTGATGAAGTCGGAACAGGCGATTACTTCGGGCCGATAACAGTTGCCTGCGCCTACGCCGACAAATCAAAGCTCTCTTTAATGAAAGAACTCGGTGTGAAGGATTCGAAGGATTTAAAAGATCCGCAGATTATTGAAATCGCCAAACTGTTAATTAAAACCATTCCTTACAGCCTGCTTGTGTTAAAAAACGAAAAATACAATCAGATGCAGGAAAAAGGCATGAGCCAAGGAAAAATGAAGGCGCTCCTTCATAATCAGGCGATTTCCAATCTGCTGAGAAAAATGAACGGCGTTAAACCGGAAGCGATTCTGATTGACCAATTCGCAGAGCCCGGCATTTATTTTAAGCATCTTTCCGGACGGGATATCGTAAAAGAAAAAACGTTTTTCAGCACGAAAGCGGAAAGCATACATCTTTCCGTCGCCGCAGCCTCTATCATTGCGCGATATTCTTTCTTAATTGAAATGGATAAGCTTTCCCGAGAGGCTGGGATGACGATTCCAAAAGGCGCGGGGCCGCACGTCGATGAAGCTGCCGCCAAGCTGATCATCAATAAGGGAGAAGGTGCGCTCAGAACGTTCACCAAACTTCATTTTGCCAATACGCAAAAAGCGAAACGCCTTGTTGAACGGAAGCGGTCATAATAAAAAAGCTTGCAGAGTGATCTGCAAGCTTTTTCTTTATCCTCTTAATACGGCCTGATACGTTTCTTCCAGCGCTTTCAGCACGTTTTCATGTACTTTTGTCACTTCTTCTTCTGTCAATGTTTGTTCAGGGTTAACATATTGGAGCGAGAAGGCGACGGATTTTTTGCCTTCTTCCATATGCTCACCTTCGTACACATCAAATACGGTGACTTCTTTCAGCAGCGCGCCGCCGGCTTCTTTGATCACGGCTTCGAGCTGTCCGCTTGTAACGGTTTTATCTGCCACAAGCGCAATGTCGCGCGTGACGGACGGGTACTTCGGAATCGGCGTATACACGACAGGTTCTGTTTCCTCGGTCAGAAGCGCGTGCAGATCAAGCTCGAACACATACGTTTCTTTGATATCCAGCTCTTTTTCCATTGCCGGATGCACCTGGCCGATAAATCCGGCAAGCGAACCGTTCAATAGAATGTTTGCCGTCCGGCCGGGATGCATGTTTTTGCGTTCTGACTGGACAAATTCAACCCGGTCTGACACATTCAATTGATGCAGCAGGCCTTCAACGATTCCTTTGGCGACGAAGAAATCAACCGGCTTTTTCTCACCCTGCCATAAATTTTTGCGCCACAATCCGGTTACAGCTCCGGCAACCCGTTCTTTTTCAACCGGTTTTGTGTTTTCTTCTTTCGTCAGAAATACAGAACCCGTTTCATATAAAGCAACGGAATCAGTCTGTCTGGCCAGATTGTATGAAACGGCTTCAAGAAGATTCGGCACGAGGCTGTGTCTGAGAATGCTTCTTTCTTCGCTCATCGGCAGAGCAAGCATCGTGTTGAATGATTTTTCGATCGCAAAAGCGGCCGCTTTTTTATCATTCGTTAATGAATAAGTGGTCGCTTGTGAAAGACCCGCTCCTTCAAGGAAACGTCTCACTTTCCGGCGTTTTGCCTGATACGGTGTCAAGCCGCCTGTCGTGCCGGCCGTTTCCGGAAGCGTGGACGGAATATTGTCATACCCGTACAATCTCGCCGCTTCTTCAATCAGGTCTTCTTCTATTCTAATATCTCCGCGGCGCGACGGCACCGTTACGACGAGAACGTCTTCAGCTTCACCGACTGCAAACCCGAGGCGCTTGTAAATGCTGATGATTTCTTCTTTAGCGATTGTCATGCCGAGCACGGCGTTCACTTTTTCAACAGACACGTGAATGTTGTTTGCTTCGATTTTCAGATGGTTTTCTTCAACCGTGCCTGAGAGCACTTCTCCGCCGGCATATGCCTGAATGAGACTGCAGGCCCGTTCAGCCGCCAGCAAAACACGGGCCGGATCAATGCCTTTTTCATATCTGGCGCTCGCTTCGCTTCTCAGTCCGAGGTCTCTCGACGCTTTGCGGACGGTCTGTCCGTCGAAATAAGCGGCTTCCAGTAAAATCGCAGTGGTGTCTTCGCGGACTTCAGACTCAGCTCCGCCCATGACTCCCGCAACGGCTTGCGCTTTTTTTCCGTTTGTGATGACCAAATGGCTGCTTGACAGCTTGCGCTCTTGTTCATCCAGCGTCACGATGGTTTCGTTTTCCGCCGCTTTTCTGACGACGACCTCTTTTGAACCGAACCGGTCGTAATCGAAAGCGTGAAGCGGCTGTCCGTACTCAAGGAGGACGAAGTTTGTAATGTCCACGACGTTATTATGCGGGCGGATGCCTGCATTCATCAGCTTCGTCTGCATCCAAAGCGGAGACGGGCCGATTTTGACGTTTTTAATGATTTTTGCGGCATAATGCGGATTGGCCTGCGTATCTTCAACCTTAACGGAAACAGCATCCGCCGCTTTTTCAGCCGCTTTTTCATATGAAGCCTCCGGAAGCTTTACCTCTGCGCCGAGGATAGCCGCAACTTCATAAGCCACGCCAAGCATGTTCATCGCGTCGGCGCGGTTCGGCGTTAAGCCCAATTCTAAAATCGCATCATCAAGCTGAAGGGCCGCCATTGCGTCAGCTCCCGTTTCAGCATCATTCGGAAAAACGAAAATGCCTTCCGCATATTCTTTCGCCACGAGCTTGCTTTCAATGCCGAGCTCCTGAAGGGAACAGATCATGCCGTGAGACGCTTCGCCGCGCAGCTTGGCTTTTTTAATTTTGAAATTGCCGGGAAGCACGGCTCCGACCGTTGCAACGGCAACCTTCTGTCCTTTATCAACATTCGGGGCGCCGCAGATAATCTGCACGGTTTCCTCCGCACCGATATCAACAAGGCATTTGTTGAGCTTGTCGGCATTTGGGTGCTGTTCACGCTCAAGCACGTGTCCGATGACAACGCCTTTTACGCCCTCCCCTTTATACTCGATACCCTCAACTTCAATACCGGCTCTCGTAATTTTTTCTGCAAGCACGGCCGGGTCGATTCCCTGCAAGTCAACGTAATCTTCTAACCATTTATAAGAAACAAACATGTGTATCCTCCTCTTACGCCTGTTTAAACTGCGAAATGAATCTGACATCATTGGTATAGAAATGGCGGATATCTTCAATGCCGTATTTCAGCATCGCGATACGTTCAACACCCATTCCGAAAGCAAAACCCTGGTATTCCTCAGGATTGAATCCGGCCATCTTCAGCACGTTCGGGTGAACCATGCCGGCGCCGAGAATTTCGATCCAGCCTGTTTTTTTGCAGACGGAGCAGCCTTGTCCGCCGCACTTAAAGCAGGTCACATCCACCTCGACAGAAGGCTCTGTGAATGGGAAAAAGCTCGGACGGAGCCTGATTTCACGATCTTGGCCGAACATTTTTTTGGCGACCAATTCAAGCGTGCCTTTCAGGTCGCTCATGCTGATTTTGCGGTCGACGACGAGACCCTCGATCTGCATGAATTGATGGGAATGGGTCGCGTCATCGTTGTCGCGGCGATACACTTTACCGGGACAAATGATTTTGACGGGGCCTTTTCCTTTATGCTTTTCCATCGTGCGCGTCTGCACCGGTGACGTCTGCGTTCTCATCAGCATTTCTTCTGTAATGTAAAAGCTGTCCTGCATGTCGCGGGCCGGATGTTCCTTCGGCAGGTTCAGCGCCTCAAAGTTGTAATAATCCGTTTCCACTTCAGGGCCTTCTTCGACGGTATATCCCATGCCGATAAATAAATCTTCAATTTCTTCAATAACGACCGTCAGCGGATGGCGTCCGCCGATGTTTACCTGACTGCCCGGCAATGTGACGTCAATCGTCTGGCTGCTGAGTTTTTTATTCATTTCTTCTTGTTCAAGCTGTTCATTTTTCGCCGTAATGGCTGCTGCAATGCGCTCTCTCACTTCATTGGCGAGCGCTCCCATTTTCGGGCGCTCTTCGGCGGACAGTTTGCCCATGCCGCGGAGAACTTCTGTAATCGGCCCTTTTTTTCCGAGATATTGCACCCGAATGTCGTTAACTTCTTTTAATGAACCCGCCGCTTCTACTTTTTCTGCAGCTTCCAGTTCGAGCTGTTTAAGCTTCTCTTCCATCATGCATCCTCCTTTTATGTAAACCAAACCGTTCTATGCCTTTTTCAGAAAACAAAAAAACCCGCCCCTTGAGAGAAGGGACGAGTTGTGGCCGCGGTACCACCCTTTTTAAGGCAGACTTCATCTGCCGACAGCTTCATTGACATAACGGAAACGATCGTTCCGGTTCACCTTTACGCGCGTTTGGCGCGGTCCCGGTGACAACTCGAGAGGTGAAAATCAATTTTTGTGCTGCGATAAAAATGCTCTCAGTCAGCGGCATTTTCTCCCTGGAAGGCAGTGTGTGCAAAAATTGACGTCCTCTGTCACGGTTTTTACATTATTGCTATCTATTATAGTGAAATCCAAGGCTTTTCGCAACCTATCCTCTGAGATGATAAACGAGGATGGCGGCCGCTACCGCCACATTCAGCGATTCCGCCTGCCCGTACAGCGGAACGTACAGGTTGAGATCCGTTTTTTGCAGAAGGCCGGCGTCCACTCCCGCCCCCTCGTTCCCGACGATTAACGCGAACGATTCTTCAGGCTTCACGCTTTGATAAGCCGCACCGTTTTCAAGCGCCGTGCCGTAGATCGCGACGCCTTGTGATTTCAGCTCAGCGGTAAACTCATCAAGCGGACGTTTCAAAATGGGAATATGAAAATGAGATCCTTGTGCTGAACGCAGCGTTTTTCCATTGTACGGGTCTGCTGTTCCCTCACCAAGGACAACGGCGTCGATCCCCGCCGCATCTGCCGTTCTGATCATTGTTCCTAAATTCCCCGGGTCCTGCACGGCATCAATCAGAAGCAGCCGTTTCAGCTGATCAGGCCTCTTATCCGGCATATGGCAGACCGCGGCGATCCGCTGCGGCGTTTCCGTTTCCGTCACGGCTGAAAACGCGTCTTCGCTCAGCACGTAGCACGGAATGCTCATGTCCAGATCGGCCGGGATGGCGCTCTCATCGTTTACGAGAATTTCTTTTACCGTTCCCTTTGATTTGAGCGCTTCTTCTGCCAGATGTTCTCCTTCTATCAGAAATGTATTCGTTTTAAGTCTCTCTTTTTTTGTGTGAAGTTTTTTCCAGCCCTTCACTTTTTGGTTTTTTGCAGAGTCGATTCGTTTCACTTTATGTCTGTGCTCTCCTTTTTTCATGCATGTTGTTATTATATCTTAAGAACAGCACATAATAAACCGCGTGCGCGGTAAGAATATGCGTATCACATTCAGAAAAAAGGAGCGGTTGTAATGGACCTTAATTTACGCAACGCCGTTATTGCCAATGTAACCGGCAATAACCAGGATCAGCTGGAGCATACTATCGTTGACGCCATCCAAAGCGGTGAAGAAAAAATGCTTCCGGGCCTCGGCGTCTTATTCGAAGTTCTTTGGCAGCATGCGTCGGACTCAGAAAAAAATGAAATGCTCAAAACACTTGAAGGCGGATTAAAACCTGCGCAATAAGCATGAACCGGGTGATGGGACACCCGGTTTTTTTTTGTATAATAATGGCGAGGGGGATCGCCATGCAGTTACAGCCGGAACTGGCAAAGAAATTGATTGCCGAAGTCAAACATATGTACAGCCGCGAAGTGATTATTGCCGATACAAAAGGAATGATCATCGCGGGCACCAACGAGGCGCGCGCCGGATGGTTTCATGAAGGCGCACTGATCTGCGCGCGCGAAAAACGGAATGTCATCATTACGAAAGAAGATGAAAAACGGCTCGAGGGCGTAAAAGCAGGACTGAACCTCCCCGTTTTTTCAGGCCATGAAGTGATCGGAGTATTCGGCCTGACAGGAGACCCTGACGATATCCTGCCTTTCGGAGAATTGCTCAGAAAAATGACGGAGCTGTTTATTAAAGAAACGCGCCATATGGAAGAAGCGCAGTGGCGTGCGAGAATGCTTGAATCCTTTATGGTTGATTGGCTGCAGCTGAAAGAATGGTCTCCGGGCTTTTTAGAAAAAGCAAAGCTCATCGGCGCAGACCTTCACGCATACCGCCGGATCATACTCATTCAAGGCCGTTATGAGCAATATAAAGCGGAGGAGCTCGGGCGGCTCTGGCAGTACGAATGCCCTGAAGACCTGTTTGTCCGCTGGGGAAATGAACGAATTCTCATTAATCATGAAGCAAATTCGGCTTCCAAAACACAGCTCATTAAAAAGATCGGCGCCGTTTTCGGGCAGCCTGTCACCGCCGGCATCGGACGGATCGTTCCGGGAGAGCGCCTCACGGAATCATACGAACAGGCGGATAAAGCACTTTCAGCCGGAATCGGTGACAAGCAGGCCGTCTTTGAAGAAGATTTAAAACTGGATATGTGTCTTGCCGATATCACACCCGGCACGAGGTCGGAATTTTCACGGCGGGTTCTCGAGCATGTACTCGGCCGGGAAGAACTTCTGGATACGCTGCGTGCCTTTTTCGACCGGCAATTATCGTTAAAGCGCACCGCCGACGACATGCATATTCATATCAATACATTGCGCTACCGTCTTTCCAAACTGGAATCACTGACAAATATGAAGCTTGACCGTCCCGAAGACATAACGGCTTTTTATTTGGCGCTCCGCTTTTTAGATCAACATACAAAAAGCACGTAATCATATCATCATTTTTCATATGTTTCTCCATAGTGTGCGGAATCGTTTTTCTTTACAATTAAATGAAAACGCTTTTCTTATCAGGGAGGTTGGGAGAACATGATTTCACGAGAGGCAAAAGAAGCGTTCATCCGGACGGTCGGGAAGGAGAATTATGATGATTCAGCGGCGGGCCGTCTTGTGTATTCTTATGATGCAGCTCCTCAGCTGCAAGCCATGCCGGATGCGGTAATCGCCCCCCGCAGCGCGGATGACGTGTCCCGTATATTAACGATTTGCAGCAGGGATGACATTCCGATCGTGCCGAGGGGTTCAGGCACAAATTTATGCGGCGGCACATGTCCGTCTGAAGGCGGGCTTGTGCTTTTATTCAAACATATGAACCGCATTCTAGAAATCGATGAAGAAAATTTGACGGCAACCGTCCAGCCGGGCGTGATCACGCAAGATATGATCCGTGCGGTTGAACAAAAAGGTTTATTTTATCCGCCTGATCCGAGCAGCATGAAAATATCGACAATCGGCGGGAATATTAATGAAAATTCCGGCGGGCTGCGCGGTTTGAAGTACGGCGTCACCCGGGATTATGTCCTCGGCCTTGAAGCCGTCTTGGCTTCAGGCGATATCATCCGCACAGGAGGAAAGCTGACAAAGGATGTCGCCGGTTATGATCTGACCCGGCTTTTCGTCGGATCAGAAGGGACGCTCGGCGTTGTGACGGAAGCGACTTTAAAGCTGGTTCCGAAGCCGGAAACGAAAAAAACGCTGCTTGCACTCTATGAACATATTGAAGCGGCCGCGGAATCTGTTTCTGCCATCATCGCTGAAAAAATCATTCCGGCGACACTCGAATTTCTGGATCAGCCGACACTGCAGGTCATTGAAGATTACGCCAAGATCGGGCTTCCGACCGACGCAAAAGCGGTGCTGCTGATCGAACAGGACGGTGACATCGAAACGGTCAGACGAGATATGGAAAAAATCGAAGCCATCTGTAAAAACGGAGCAGCCGTATCCGTCCAAACGGCTGAAACCGAGGAAGAGGCATTCGCGCTTACAGAGGCCAGACGGTCCGCATTATCAGCCCTTGCCCGGCTGAAACCGACAACGATTCTGGAAGATGCGACCGTGCCGAGATCACAAATTGCCAGCATGGTCAAAGCCATTAACGAGATTGCAGAAACATACGGCTTGTCCATCTGCACATTCGGCCATGCCGGAGACGGCAACCTCCATCCGACGTGCACCACCGATATCCGAAATACAGAGGAGATGGAACGTGTCGAAAAAGCTTTTGCCGCCATTTTTGAAAAAGCGATTGAGCTGGGCGGAACGATAACGGGTGAACACGGGGTCGGCATCGTAAAAGCGCCGTATTTAGAAATGAAACTGAAAACAGAAGGCATCACCGCCATGAAAGCGATCAAACAAGCGCTTGATCCCCAAAATCTGCTGAATCCGGGAAAAATATTCGCCAATTTATCAAGGAAACGCGTGGTGGTGATGAAATGACCACGGCTAAAGAGCAGAAACAAATTCAAACAGAATTCAAAAACCGCATGGATGAAGGTGAATTGCTGAACTGTATGCGCTGCGGCTTCTGCCTTCCTTCCTGTCCGACCTATATCGAATCGGGATTTCAAGAATCCCATTCGCCGCGCGGCCGGATCGCCCTGATGAAAGCCGTCACTGACGGACTGATCGAGCCTGATGAAGATGTCGAGCGCTCACTTTCGCTGTGTCTCGGATGCCGGGCATGCGAGCCCGTTTGTCCGGCAGGGGTCAATTACGGACAGCTGCTTGAAGAAGCGAGGGATATCATTCATCAAAATAAAAAACATAAGCCGGGCGTGCGCCTCTTGCGGAAAGCCGCCTTCACCGGGCTTTTCCCACACCAAAATCGCATGCAGACAGCCGTGAATCTTCTCGGAATATACCAAAGATCGGGACTGCAGACCGCCGTCAGAAAAAGCGGTATGCTGCGCGTTTTGCCTGAACATCTGCGCACAATGGAACAAGTGCTCCCGCCCGCCCCGAAACGGAAAGACATGAAGGAAAGGCCGCGTTTTCTTCCTGCCGCGGGTCCCGTCCAAAAACGGGCCGCTTTTTTCACGGGCTGCTTAATGGATACGATGTTTTTAGCGACAAATCATGCGACAACGGCGCTTTTACAGGCGGCCGGGTGTGAAATCGCGGTTCCGGACGGCCAGGCGTGCTGCGGCGCGCTTCACGGGCACAGCGGAGAAAAAGAGATGGGAAAAGAACTGGCCAAGCGGAATATCGCGGCTTTTGAAGCGCTTGACGCTGATTATATCATTACAAACGCCGGCGGATGCGGCGCCTTTCTTCAGGAATATCCGCATTTACTGAAAGATGAACCTGGATGGGCGGAACGTGCCGGACAATTCGTCCGGAAGCTCAAAGACTTTTCATCCGTACTGGTTGATCTGAAGTTCCATCAAAAAAACCTGCGGGTGCAGTCTCCTCACATCGTCACATATCAGGACTCCTGCCATCTCCGCAATGTGATGCATACGTCAGAGGAACCGCGCACGCTTTTGAAAAGCATTAAAGGGGCTGAGTACAGAGAAATGGAAAAGGCCGACAGCTGCTGCGGGTCGGCGGGAATTTATAATATAACAGAGTCAGAGATGTCTATGAAAATATTAGACAGCAAGATGAAAGCCGCCGGAAAAACGGAGGCGGCCGTCATCGTGACAGCCAATCCTGGATGCCTTCTGCAAATGCAGCTCGGCATTTTACGCGAAGGATTAACAGGCCGTGTCCGCGCGGTTCATTTGGCGGATTACCTTTTGGAAGCGGCGGATTTGTCATAAGATGAAAGCAGAGAGACCGAACGGCTCTCTGCTTTTTTATGATGCTGCAATGTTTAGACGGCCGCGGATTTATCCGGGTATTGAAGCTTCCAGTCTGGCACTCGGATCACGCCATACATTCGTCCATTTTTTCACAGCCGCAATGATAATCACAAGCCCGAGAATGAGCATGATAATGGATAAAACGCCATTCAGCACGTTGTATCCCGCCGCTTCGGGGTTCAAATACACATACCGCACCATCCAATAACCCGCATAGTTGACGGTCACATACAAATAAGCGAGAGGAATCAGGCATGTCAGCATATAGCGCCGCTTATCCGCTATTTTTAATACGACGGTCGCACCGATAATTAAGCCGACAGACGCCATAAGCTGATTGGATACGCCGAACAGCGCCCAAATGGAACTGATGTCGCCCGAATACAGAAGATAGCCCCACAGCAGGCAGGCGAGCGCGCTTGAGAAAATCGAGCCCGGCAGCCAGTCTGTTTTTTTCAGCGGCTTATAGACCTCTCCGAAAAACTCTTGAATCAAGTACCGGGCGACACGGGTTCCCGCATCAATCGCCGTTAAAATAAACACCGCTTCAAACATAATGACGAATTGAAAAAAGTATGAAGCCAAATGACTGAAAAACGGAATCTCCGTAAAGATATACGTCATTCCGACGGCAAGCGTAACAGCGCCGCCCGTTCTTCCTTCCAGACTGAGCCCGATTTCTTTGCTCAATTCAGGCAGATGGACGACATTCATCCCGAGGGTGCGGAATATTTCAGGCGTGCTGTTAATGGCAAAATAGTCGGCGGGCTCAAGAGCGGCAGCTGCAATGAGCGCCATAATTCCGACGAGACATTCCACAAGCATCGCTCCGAAAGCAACCGGCTTTATATCACTCCATTTATCCAGCATTTTCGGCGTTGTGCCGGAACCGACAAATGCATGAAAGCCCGAAATGGCGCCGCAGGCAATCGTTATTGAAATAAACGGCCAGACAGGACCCGCGATCACCGGCCCTCCGCCGTGAATAAACTCCGTTACGGCCGGGAATTTAATGGCGGGATTGACGAAAAAGACGCCTGCGATCAAAGCGGCAAAAACCCCGATTTTCATAAAACTGCTTAAATAGTCACGCGGAGCCAGCAAAAGCCAAACCGGAAGCGCCGCGGCGAAAAACGCATAGACAGGAAGCGCCACTGCAAGCGTTTTCGCATTCAGTGTCAGCATCTCCCCGAGAGCCGTTGTCTGCAGCCGCGGTCCGATGACAACACCGGCCATTAACAAAAGAAACCCGACAGTTGATGCGAGTTTGAGATTGCCCGTTTTTTTATAATAGAGGCCGACCCCCATCGCGATCGGAATCGTAATCCCCACCGCAAACGTTCCCCACGGGTTTTTCTCAAGCGCGTGCAGCACAACCATGGACAGCCCCGCCATCGTGATCGTAATGATAAACAGCATCGAGAGACCCGTGCAAAAACCCGCCACTGGGCCGAGCTCTTCTTTGGCGACTTCAGAAAGCGTTTTCCCGTTTTTCCGCATTGATGCAAACAATACGACAATATCGTGCACGGCTCCTCCGATCACCGCTCCGATTAACAGCCATAAAAGCCCGGGCAGATAGCCGAACTGAGCTGCCAGAATCGGTCCGACAAGCGGGCCGGCAGCGGCGATTGCCGCGAAGTGGTGGCCGAATGACACCCACTTATTCGTCGGCACATAATCTTTCCCATCCTCAAGCACATGGGCCGGAGTCGGTGTCTGATCATTGATTTTTAATACTTTGACCATCATAAAGGTACCGTAAAGCCGATAGGCGATCGCCAGAATACATATAGACGCTATGACGATTGTAATCGCATTCATTTAATCCCAGCCCCTTTTCTCTTTTTCTAAATATTATCACAATTATCAGATAACAGTAGATGATTTTTACGTAAAAAAAGCCGGCGCCTAAGCCCGGCTTTTCGGAACGCTATTTTCCTGATAAACGGATGACATTCCAGGACAGCGGCGTAAAATGAGCCGTTATTCCTTCGGCGTTTGCGGAAGACGTCCCGTTGGAGTGCGGAATGACTTCTTTTCTGTTTTTTTGATTGGTCGCTTTCATATCCTGATGCTCCAGCACGATATGCTCAATAATGCGGTAATCTTCAAACCCTCTCAGCTTTATCTCCGTTTCCATCAGTTCCTTGCTTTTGTTGACGGCAAAAATGGTCAGTGCTTCATCCTCTTCATGGTAAACGGCCGCGGCATCAACATACGGCACATCCGTAAAATCCGCTGAGTCGTATTTCGGGGAAGTGACCAGCAGCTTCATTGAAGTCCCTCTCCCGTAGACAGAGGCGTGCATGTAAGGGTAAAAGATCGGCTGTCTCCATGCTTCTCCGCCCTTTTCAGTCATAATAGGCGCAATTACGTTGACAAGCTGGGCGAGACAGGCGATCTTTAGTCTGTCCGCATGCTGCAGCATCGTAATCAGCAGTGAACCGATCAACAGCGCATCTTCAAAATTATAGATGTCTTCGAGAATCGGCCGGGCCGTAATCCATGGCTCCACTTTTTTATCCGCTTCATTTGAGTGATACCACACATTCCATTCATCTAAAGAAAGGTGAATCGTTTTTTTGCTGCGTTTTTTCGCTTTCATATAATCACATACGGCTGTGACGGATTTAATAAAATGGTCTAAATCCATCGACTTCGCCAAATAGTTTTCAAGATCATTTTCATGGTTGCCGTAATACGTATGCAGTGAGATGTAATCCACATGCTCGTACGTATGCTCAAGCACCTCGGCCTCCCACTCGATGAAGGACGGCATGCCGCTGTTTGAGCTTCCGCAAGCCACCAATTCGATCGTCGGGTCCGTCCATTTCATCACCTTTGCCGTTTCAGCGGCGAGCCGTCCGTATTCATGCGCCGTTTTATGACCGATCTGCCAAGGGCCGTCCATCTCATTTCCTAAGCACCATGTTTTGATGCCGTAAGGTTTTTCATATCCGTGCGATTTTCGTAAGTCGCTCCAGTACGACCCTTCAGGATGGTTGCAGTATTCGACGAGGTTCCGGGCGGCATCGATCCCTCTCGTCCCGAGATTGACAGCCATATTCACTTCGGCGTTCACTTTTTTCGCCCACGTTAAAAATTCATTCGTCCCCACTTCGTTCGTTTCTGTCGTCTGCCATGCCAAATCAAGCCTCCGCGGGCGGTCCTTCACCGGCCCTACGCCGTCTTCCCAATTGTAGCCCGAGAGAAAATTCCCTCCCGGATAGCGGATGAACGGCACTTGCAATTCCTTGATTAACTCCTGCACGTCTGTTCTGAACCCGTCCTTGTCGGCTTTCGGGTGTCCGGGCTCATAAATGCCTTCATACACCGCCCGGCCCATATGTTCTATAAATGATCCGTACATCCGTTTGTCCACTTGACCGATGATATATTCTTTATCTGCTGTAATCCCCGCTTTTTTCATTATTTCCTCCCTCTCTCTATCCCTTCACTCCGCCTACTGTGAGGCCGGAAATGAAGTATTTTTGGAAAAACAAGAATATGATGATCACCGGCAGTATCGCAAAAACGGACCCGGAAATCAGCATGTCATAGTTGTTGCCGTACGGACTCAGCAGCCCTGAAAGTCCGATTGGAAGCGTAAACATTTCTTTCGACCGAAGCACGATCAGCGGCCATAAAAAGTTATTCCAGCTGTTTAAAGATTGAAGAATGATCATTGCCCCGAATGCCGGTTTCATGAGTGGCGCCATAATTCTGAAAAAAATGCCGAATTCCGTGCAGCCGTCCATTCTCGCTGAATCAAGCAGATCCTTCGGAAGTCCGAGCGCATATTGCCGGAAAAAGAACACGGCGACAGGCGACACAATAAACGGCAGAATCACCCCCGTATAAGAATCGATCAAATGAAGACCCACCGTCAATTTGAACAACGGAAGCATCATCACTTCAAGAGGCACCATCATAATGATCAGCACAAGAACAAAAATAATATTTCTGCCTTTAAATTCGTAGACACCGAGTCCGTAGCCGATCAAAGAGGAAAAAAACAGCGTGAGAACCGTGGTGAGAACACCGAGCAGCAGGCTGTTAAAAAACCATTTGAAATAAATGCTCCCCCCGTTAAACAAATAGGTGTAGTTATCAAGGCTCATCACATCCGGATCAAGACGCAGATTCAGCCCGATGCGCATCAGCTCAGATGACGGCTTTAAAGAACCGAGCAATAGACAGATCATCGGAAAGATATACAACAGGCTCAGCATGATAAAAAACAAGGTAAACGCGACTCTGTACACGGAAAACATGTGATTGTTACGCAACGCTTATCCCTCCCCTTTAAACGAACCGGACAGTTTCAGTGAAACAAGGCTGACTAGTAAGATGACAAGCAAAAGGACAATTCCGATTGCGGCCCCGTACCCCATTTCGTTGTATGCAAGCCCCTGCTGATATAAATAACCGACAAGTGTGAGGCCGATATTGCCTGGGGAATTATTCTGCCAAAGCACATAGCTTTCCTCAAACATTCTGAAACCGCCGATAATACTGATCGTTAACACATAAACGGACACCGGCTTTAAAAATGGAAGGGTAATATGACGGAACTTTTTCCACGTACTCGCCCCGTCAATTTCAGCCGCTTCATACAATTCTTTCGGCACGTTTTGCAATCCGGCCAGAAAGTATAGAATGTTAATGCCCATCCACCTCCATGACGCAAGCAGCACCATTAAAAACATGCCGGTACCTTTGTTGTTGAGCCAGTTTTGGGGTGATGCGCCAAGCTTCATCATCAGCTCGTTTGCAAGCGACGTATTCATTTCTCCGAACATCAGACGGAAAATAATTCCCGCTACGATCGTCGATGTTAAAGCCGGTACAAACAGAGCCGATTTAAACACATTTCTGAACCTGACGAGCTTCGAATTCAGAATCACCGCCAAAAGAAGCGGCACCGGAATCAGCACGATCAGCGTCCAGAAGGTATATTCCAATGTGTTAAACAGTGCGGTGTAAAAGGTTGGATTAAGAAGAGCGGTATAATTGGAAAACCCGACAAATGTAATTTCTCCCGGCAGTATCCGCTGAAAGCTCATGATAAACACGCTGATGATCGGATACAAAAAGAAAACGAGAAACGAAATGATAAATGGCGCCGTAAAAAGATAAGGCGCCGCTTTTTTTGAATACAGCACATTGCGCCGGCGCGGCTTCTCCCGGACTGCAGAAACGGTTTGCGCTGTCTCTGTCTTTACAGGTCTCATAAAAGCTCCCCCGCTTTCACTGTTAAATAGGACGGCTTCTCCTATTTCTCTAATTGCTCTGCCGCCTCGTCTAAGGCTTCCTTAGGTGTTTTTTCCTGCGTCTTCAGCGCATCGAACAGCACTTGTCTGACAACGAGATCAGCCGCTTTAGAGAAGTCTTCATGCAGATAAATCGGATTGATCTCATCTTTTATTTCAAGGAGCGAGGAAAAAATTGACGTACCGTTCCGGAAGAAATCCGTGTACTTGTTTTTCTCCTTCAATTCTTTTGAATCCCACACGTCCCAGCGGAGCGGGTCAAAGCCGAGCACCGTCCAAAGCTTTATGTTCCCTTCCTTTGAACCTTTCGCAAAACCGAGAAATTCTTTCGCGAGATTCAGATGTTCAGCCTGCTTCGGCACGACGGTGGCTGTTCCGCCTAAACCCGCTGATCTGTCACCGCCTTCTTTCCAGGCCGGCATAGGGTAAATCGCCATTTTCCCTTTTAAATCAGGCATATAATCGATAAACCGTCCCATGTACCAAATAGGCATCAGCACTGAGGCTGCCCCGCCCTGATTCATAAAACCGTAGTATTCTTCGCTGTGATGGCCGCCGCCGGGAGCCGGCAGAAGGGTTTTATCATTTACCATGTCCTTTACATAATTCAGTGTGTCTGTATTCGTCTTGCTGTTCAGAATCAATTTTCCGTTTTTGCTGTAGTAGCCTGACCCTTGTTGCGAAATCATGGATAGGAATGTGGCGGAGTCGTTTGTTTCAACCGTTCCCATCGGTTTCCCCGCGGCTTCACGCACTTTTTTCCCTGCCCGCCGGTAATCTTCCCAAGTCTTAATGGAGGCGGGATCAACGCCCGCTTTTTTCATGATATCCATGTTGTAAAACATGACGGTCGTCCCCACATGTGTATCAAGGCCGTACAATTTTCCGTTTTTGCTGTATAAGGCCAGACGCGCTTCCACAAACTTATCGCGGTCTTTTTCAATCAGCGGCGTCAGATCGGCAAGCGGGATATCCTTCCCCTTCAGAAAGTTCGAGAACCGGCTTAATTCCACGTCGGCTATATCGGGAAGCCCCTCACCCGCGATCAGCGAAACCGATAAATTATCATGCATTTGTCCATAAGGATAAACAACGGTATTCAGCTTGATTTTGCGCTCCGGATATTTCTGATTCCATTCTTTGACCATTTCCTGATAAAACTGTTCGTGCAGACCGTTAAACGTCCAAAACGTCAGCTCCGTTTCTCCCGGCCGGCCGGCAGTCCGTTCTTGTGAACAGCCGGCGGTAAACAAGAAGAGCATCATCAGCACCAAACATACAGCGGTCGTTTTTTTCATGTCATTACCCCTTCCACTTTAGGCCGTGCGGCTATAGATGCAAATGATGTGCAAAGAGCGCTGCATTTTCATTTATGATGGTTAAACCGGTATAACGGTCTCGCAGTGTGTGCGCATGCTTAAGCGCATCGCTGACAAGGTCCTGTTTTACACCGATCTCATCGAAACAGGCGGGACCTCCCGCAGATGCGAGCCACCCGGCAATTGTCTTGCCGTCGGGAAGCCCTTCATATGCAGAATGAATCGCCTCGCGAAAGTGCGGCGGCAGTTCAGCAAGCTTTTCGTGACAAGCCAGTTCTTTGTAAATATCACTCAGCACCGCGCACGCACAGCCGACCTTCGCACCGTGGAGAATCGGAGGCTGTTTTGCCTTCAGCATTTCCATCTCAATCCAATGCGAGATGTGATGTTCTCCTCCTGAGGCGGGACGGGAGTGGTCAAGCGCAAGCATGACAAGACCCGAAACGATCAGCGCTTCCATCAGTATCTGAATGCCGGCCTCCGTTCCCATGGCAATGTCAGCGCGGTGATCAATGCACTGCCAAAGCGCGTCTTTCACAAGCTTCGCCCCTGCTTCTGAGTACGGCTCACCCGCAAGCCTGCGGGAAATCTCCCAATCTGCCAGCGATGTTATTTTTCCGAGCATGTCTCCGAAGCCTGCGGCTGTCATTGAACGGGGCGCTTCTTTTAATACATTCGTATCGGCAAATAAGGCGATCGGCGCTTTCGTTTGGATCGTCGTTTTGATTCCGTTTAATATGAGCGGCGCTCCCGCCGATGTAAAACCGTCGACTGACGGAGCGGTGGGGAATGATATAAACGGCAATCCGCGCTGATAAGCGGCAAACCGCGTAATATCGTGAATCGTTCCTGAACCTGCTGCAATGATGACATCCGTCTCTTCCGCGAGATTGATCAGCGTATAGACCAGTGTCCTCTCATCAGCCGCGGCGGCCCCGGCTTCATGCTCCGGAATGATGACTTTTGACGCTTTGATCCCGCCTGCCCTCAATTCGTCCGCAAGCAGACGTCCCGCCGCCTCGTAAGTGTTCCGGTCACAGACGATGACCGGATGATTCCAGCATTTTTTTTGCAGAAATCTGAGAAGCTCTTCTTTTGCATTCGCCCCGATCACGATATCTTCTATTTGAATCGGTGAGCGGCTGGCCCCTTCCTTGTCAAACTCGGATTGAATGTCCTCAGGAGAACGTTTCATAAAAGGATTCCCTCCTTCGCTAATCCTGTCAGGTCTTTAATAGAATCAAGGACGATGTCAGGTTCATATAGACGGGGCTCCCCAAGTTTGGCCGACCCCGTCAGAACCAATACGCTTTTCATTCCGTACAGCCTGCCCATTGCGATATCAGATTCGAGGCTGTCTCCGATAATGGCGCATTCCTCAGGGGGAAGTCCGAGCGCTTCACATGCCGCCTCAGCCATCAGCCAAGACGGTTTGCCGATGACAAGCTCCGTTTTTGCTCCGGCGGATGCTTCAATGGCCCCGATCATTCCCGCGACGTCCATGGCATGGCCGCCTTCATTCGGAAAGGAGCGGTCCCGGTTCGTGGCGATGATGCGCGCGCCGGAGGAAGCCGCCTTAAAAGCGAGATTCAGATCCTCATAGGTGACGGTTTCATGCAGGGAGATGACAAGCCAGTCTGCCGCCTGCGGGTTTTGCGCCAGGGCGACACCCGCTAAAGCGAGTTCATCAGTCAGCCCTTTCTCTCCTAACACCCACACCTTTGACATAGGATAATGCTTCTTTAAAAATGATGCCGTCACACTGGAGGACAGCACGATGTTCCGTTCATACGTGCGGATACCGGCACCCAGCAGTTTCTTTCGGCACATTGCTCTTGATAGATTGCCGCGGTTGCTTAAAAAGACAACGGCTTTGCCCAGTGACTGAAGGGTATGAACGGCTTCTTTTGCGCCGTCAATCAGCTCCCGCCCCCTGAATACGGTTCCGTCTAAATCAATCAGAAACCCGGCTGCGTCAAGTTTGGCCATAATAAGCATTCGCCCCGTGTTTTCTGTAAAAATGCTTATCATGCAGCACTCTGTCGATCGGACTGAGCTGTTTGTTCAGCATAAGCGAATGGTAGGCCATTTCCGCTACCGTTTCGAGCACAACGGCGTTATGCAGGGCATTCAGCGCGTCCGTTCCCCAGCAGAACGGGCCGTGGCTGTGGACGAGGACACCCGGATTTTGTTCATACGGTTCGTTTTGAAAGGTTTCGGCTATGACTTTGCCTGTATGATATTCGTAATCTTTCACAATTTCTTCTTCATACATTTCCCTCGTACAGGGTATAGCGCTTTCAAAGTAATCCGCGTGAGTCGTTCCGAGAGCGGGTATGTCTCTTCCGGACTGTGCCCAGCTCGTCGCCCAGCGGGAGTGCGTATGAACGATTCCGCCGATAGCCGGAAACGCTTTATACAGATAAAGATGGGTCGGCGTGTCAGAAGACGGTTTCAGCGAGCCTTCGAGAATGTCTCCGTCCTCATTCAGGACGACCAGTTTGTCAGCGGTCAGCTCACTGTAATCGACACCGCTCGGTTTAATGACGATTCTCCCGCTCTCTCTGTCGATGCCGCTGACATTCCCCCATGTAAACGTGACAAGGTTATGTTCCTCAAGCTTCAGGTTGGCAGCGAGCACTTCTTCTTTTAACGCTTCAAGCATGGCGGCTCCCTCCTTTCGCAAAATCACGGTTTTTAATGGCTTTCAGGCGTTTCATGACATTGTTTTCTTTGCCGAAGTAGTGTACGAGCTCTTTATATTCCGCATATAAGCTGTCATAAATCTCAGCTCTTTCCCGGTTCGGGGCATAAAAGCCGTCTTTTAATTTCCCCATATGCGCACATGCTTCAGCAATATTGGAGAAGCCCCCGTTTTCCCGTCCCGCGGCGAGCGCTCCGAAAATCGCGGAGCCCAGTGCAGGCGCCTGCGGAGACCCGGATAATTTAATATCCATATTTGTGACGTCTGCATAAATCTGCATGACAAACGGATTTTTTTCGGCGATTCCTCCGGCTGCGTAAAGCTCTTCGACCGGAACGCCGTTTTCCCGAAACGTTTCGATAATCATCCTCGTTCCGAACGCTGTCGCTTCAATCAATGCCCTGTAGATTTCTTCCGGCTTCGTGTGCAGCGTCATGCCGAGCATCATGCCCGTCAAATCGGCGTCCACCAAGGTTGACCGGTTTCCGTTCCACCAGTCAAGCGCGAGAAGGCCGCTTTCCCCGGGAACAAGTTCAGCTGCTTTTTTGCTGAGCAGCTCGTGAATGTCTATTTGTTTATCCTCAGCTTCCTTCTCATAGTCTCTCGGAACACACGTTTTGACGAACCATTCAAAGTGGTCGCCGACACAGGACTGCCCCGCTTCATATCCCGCATATCCGGGCAAGATACCGTTATTGACGACCCCGCACATACCGGGGACGATATGTTCTTCGTCGCCGAGCAGCACATGGCAGGTAGACGTTCCCATGATCATCAGCATTTTCCCCGGCTCTGTAATACCGACCGCGGGCACTGACACGTGAGCGTCGACATTGGCGACGGCAACGGCCGTCCCCGGCAGAAGCCCGGTCAGCTCCGCCATTTTTTCGGTCAAACCTCCTGCTTTTTCCCCGACTGAATAAATGGAGCCGCTTAATTTATCCTTTGTAATCGTTTTCATTAACGGGTTGAGCCTTTCGAAAAAATGATCCGGCGGATACCCCGTATCCTCATTCCAGATTGCTTTGTAGCCGGCCGTGCAGTTGCTTCGCTTCAATGAACCGCACAATTGATAGACGATCCAGTCTGCCGCTTCCACAATCTGATCTGCCGCCTTGTATATATGCGGCGCTTCTTCCGCGATTTGCATGATTTTCGGGATCATCCATTCGGAAGAAATTTTACCGCCGTATCTTTTAAGGAATGTTTCATTTGTGTCTTCGGCAATCGTGTTCAAACGGTCTGCATGTTTTTGAGCCGCATGATGCTTCCACAGCTTCACATAACTGTGGGGCTCCCGTTCAAATTCCGGCAACATACAAAGCGGCTGCCCCGCGCCGTCTATTGGCAAAATCGTGCAGGCGGTAAAATCAATTCCTATGCCGATCACGTCTTTTGGATCAGCGCCCGCCTGCTCAAGCAGGTTCGGAATCGCCGTTTCCAGAACTTCGATATAATCGGCAGGATGCTGAAGCGCCCAGTCCCGAGGAAGTTTTTCACCCGTCTTCGGCAGCGTGCGGTCGATGACGGCATGAGTATATTCTTTTACCGCAGACGCGATTTCTTCGCCCGTGCGGACATTGACAAGCACCGCCCGGCCGGACAATGTGCCGAAATCAACACCAATCGTATACGCCATATTAATTCCCTCCCAGCCGGTATAATGCGTCGTTCCATTTCAGCTCTTTTTTCAGCTCATGAATTTCGGTATCGCGTGAAATAAAGATGCTTTCAATGCCTGCCATCTCAGCCCAGTCAAGCATCTGTTCAGCCGTAAGCCGGAAGGACATACAAGTATGATGGGCGCCTCCCGCCAAAATCCATGCTTCCGCAGCTGTTTTCAGCGATGGCTCCGGCTTCCACAGCACCCGCGCCACAGGGAGATTCGGCATATCATGATCAATTTCCCTGCCTTCCGCTTCATTCAGAATGAGACGGAATCGCCCGCCGATATCAATGATGCTGGCGATGATGGCTGAACCGCCGATTCCGTTAAAGACCAACCGGGCCGGATCTTCCTTCCCTCCGATTGAGAGAGGATGGACTTCGATTTTCGGCTGATCAAGGGCGATCGTCGGACATACTTCAAGCATATGTGATCCGAGAATCATCGCACGCCCCGGTTCAAAATGGTACGTATAATCTTCCATGAAGGAGGTTTGTTCTCCGTCCGCCATTATTTTCATCATTCGCACAAGGGCAGCCGTTTTCCAATCGCCTTCGCCGGCAAATCCGTACCCTTTTTCCATGAGACGCTGAACGGCAAGACCCGGAAGCTGCTTCATTCCGTGCAAAACTTCAAAGGAGGTCGAAAACGCTGTATATCCGCCCCGTTCGAGAAAGGCCGTTAATCCGAGTTCAATTTTCGCCTGTTCTTTAATGGAAGCAACTTTTGCTTCATCCCGTTTTGTTTCGTCGCTGATGACATACAAGTTGTCGTATTCCTCATAAAGCGCCTCAATTTCTGCGTCGGTGACGTTGTTCATCACCTCGGTAAGATCGCCGATTCCGTACCCGTCAACCTGCCAGCCGAATTGAATGTGGGCGCCGACTTTGTCTCCGTCAGTAACCGCAACATTCCGCATATTGTCGCCGAACCGGGCTACTTTAATATTCCTGCTTTCATTCCAAGCGGCAGCCGTGTTCATCCATTGCGAAATGTCATGTTTGACTTCCTCATCATCCCAATAGCCTGCGATGACTTTTCTCGTCTGCCCCATTCTTGACTGGATATATCCGTATTCCCGGTCTCCGTGAGCGGATTGGTTGCTGTTCATAAAGTCCATATCAATCGTTTCCCACGGGATGTCGCGATGATACTGGGTATGCAGATGAAGCATCGGCTTTTGAAAAGCGGAAAGACCTTCAATCCACATTTTCGCAGGGGAAAATGTATGCATCCACGTCACGACCCCGGCACAGTTTTCTTGATACTGCGCTTCCCGCAAAACCTCTCTGATTGTTTCAGATGACGTGACAACCGGTTTATGCCTGATCTTGTATCTTGATGACACCCCGCTGAGGCCGTCACATATTCCCTTTGCGTGTTTATCGACAAGCTGTAGCGTTTCCTCTCCGTATAAGTGCTGGCTTCCCGTTACAAACCAAAATTCATATTCTTTGTTCTGAAGCACATTCATTTCCCCTTCCCATCAAAATAAAGCGCTTGCATTTTTTAAAAATATACGTACGAATATAAACCACAAAACTTTAATCCTTTTATTTGTACGAACAATTTTATTATAGTTAAGGAGGAATCAAACTGTCAATCTTTTATTGCAAGTAAAAAAGCCGGACACACATGCCCGGCTGCTCAATTAATAGGAAGGCCAGCCTGAACTCCAATCGATATCATTGATGAGCATCTTCGGAATTCCGCTGTTTTCGGCATCATACGCATGACGCACTAAAATATTACCGTTCACAATGTCTTGACCGCCCGGGCCTTTCCAGCGGTCATTACCGGAGTCAAGAATCGTCCCTCCGCCTTCTGACATGCTTTTCCCGCTTTTATCGAGATATGGGCCGGTGATGCTTTTGCTTCTTCCATAAGCGATTTTGTACGTACTATTCACGCCTGAACAGCATTTATCAAACGACACCATTAAGTAATAGTAGCCGTTCTGGTAGGTGATGGCCGGCGCTTCCAAAGCTCCGCCGTTATTCGGTCTGGCAGCGATGGAATAAAGTGATCCCGTCGGTTTCATTGTATTTTTATCAAGCTTTGTCAGCTTAATGCCGCTCCAAAAAGAACCGAAGGCAAGCCAAGGGTTTCCGTCTTTATCAATTGTCAGCTCCGGATCAATTGCATTGTAGTTATTGGCGCTTGTTGAACGGATGACGAGCCCTTCGTCCTTCCAGTTTCCCGAACTGAGGCTTGCAGATGATGCAAGACCGATCGCGGAGGTATTTTTGCCGAATGAAGAAACGGCATAATAGAGCCAATACTTTCCGTTAAAATATTGAACATCGGGGGCCCATTGATTCAGCCCGTAATTCGGCACATAATTGCCCCACCATGACAGCGGGGAAGTAAAAATTGATTTCTGAACGGTCCATACGCCGCCGCTGCCCGCCTTTAAGACGCGAAGCCCCCTCTCCCCTTCCAAACCGGTTCCGAAAGCGTACCACGTGTTTCCTTCCTTCGCCATTGTCGGATCGTGAAGCAATTCATTTGATGCCCCCCAAAACGCGGCAGATGCCGGAGATGAAGACATCAGCAGCAGCCCGGCTGTAACGGCTGCGCACGAAAAGCGGATCATGCGTCTGAATCTGTTTTTCATTTGTAAATCCTCCCCTTTTTAAAGCGCTTTCAAAAACGTGTTGTCAGATTTTTCTATGTCTTCTCTTATTGTAGACGCAGGGCTCATATTTGTACAGATAAAAAAAAGAATCTGCTTAAAAAAGCAGATTCTTCCGTATCTTTATTGATAAGTAATACGGTCAACCGTTTCCCGGTCTAATTTTTTAATCACTTCTGTGATCAATTTTACCGTATTCTCATAATCATCCCGATGCAAAATAGCGGCATGAGTGTGAATGTAGCGCGTCGCGATCGTAATGGACAGCGCCGGCACTCCGTTTGCGGTTAAATGAATGGAACCTGAATCCGTGCCCCCTCCGGCAATGGAATCGAACTGATACGGAATTCCCGCTTCTTCCGCCGTGTTCACGACAAGGTCGCGCAGCCCTTTGTGAGATACCATTGATGCGTCATACAGAATAATTTGCGGCCCTTCGCCGATTTTGCTTTGCGCCTCTTTTTCAGAAATTCCCGGTGTATCTCCGGCAATTCCGACATCCACACCGAACGCGATATCAGGCTGGATCGTATGTGCCGCTGTTTTCGCCCCGCGCAGCCCGACTTCTTCTTGAACGGTTCCGACCCCGTATACTTCATTGGGGTGATCACTGTTTTTCAGATTTTTTAATACATCGATGGCAATCGCACAGCCGATACGGTTGTCCCATGCTTTCGCCAATAAATGCTTTTCATTGTTCATCACTGTAAATTCAAAATACGGCACAATCTGGTCACCCGGAAGAACGCCCCATTCCATTGCTTCTTCAAGGCTGGACGCCCCGATATCGATGAACATCTCTTTAATATCGGCGGCTTTTTTTCTGGCGTCAGGAGGCAGAATGTGAGGCGGTTTCGAACCGATGATCCCCGTGATGTCCCCTTTTTTTGTCACGACGGTGACGCGCTGGGCCAGCATGACCTGAGACCACCAGCCGCCGACGGTTTGAAAGCGGAGAAAGCCTTTATCAGTGATTTGCGTCACCATAAAACCGACTTCGTCTAAATGCCCTGAGATCATGATTTTCGGACCGTTTTCTTTGCCGGTTTTTTTTGCGATTAAGCTTCCCAGCCGGTCTGTTGTGACATCATCGGCAAATGGTTCTATGTATGATTTCATCACTTGTCTGACTTCTCTCTCATTTCCCGGTATCCCTTTTGCATCCGTTAACGCTTTCAGCATGGTGAGCGTTTCATCTAATTTTGTCATCAATAAACCTCCTTTTTTTCACTACCCTTCTTATTATACAAAACCAATGCTGAAGCATACGATTAATTCGCCTGAAAAACGGGTAAATGTTTTTATCTATTTCTTTTAAAAAAATGAAACCTTTTGTTTTGTTTTTCGTATTACATCAGATCATGACAAAGGTGAGGAGGTGCCTTCACACATATGGCCATTACAGTATTGAGGATTGTCTTGCTTGCACTTCTTATTTATTTTATTTACATGTGCGTCAAATTCTACGCAAACCCGAAAAGAAGGCTCAGACTGGCGCAATCAAAAGAGAATTTTTATTTTATTGACGAACAGAAAAACACGCGAAAAAATCTCCAGCTTACTTATAAAGGAGTGCTCTTTGAAGGAGAAAAGCATATCCCTTCCAAAGATCATCCGCTGTTTATCCATACAATATTTGTATGGACCGAAAATCCGGAAAAGCTGAACCGCTTTTCTGCAGGTGATTTTGAAGAAGTCGAAAAAAAGGTATTGGAGCGGTATCCGAATTGCAAGATTGATTGGGACCAGCCCATCAAAAAAGCGAAAAAAGCAGGCGAGCGATAAGCTCTCCTGCTTTTTATGTTTTATACATCAAATACATCAGCACAAGGGCGGCTTCAGTGAGAAAAAGCAGCGGCACCCCGTATAAAAAGGATTTGTGTTTCGTCTTATGCCTGAAGGTGCGCATGCCGATCCATACGCCGAGTGAGCCGAACATGGCGGCTGTGAGCCATATTCGTTTCTCTGATATTCTCCACCTGTGCGCCTTTGCTCTTCTTTTATCAGCGCCCATGATCCAAAAGCCGTATCCGTTTATCAATACGGCGTAAATGAAGAGAGCCATTGATTGTCACCCTTTACGTAAAAAAACCGCTCCCGGAAAGAGAGCGGCTTTTTCAACTTACTTGTCTAACTGAGCTTTAGCAGCATCAGCAAGCTGATTGAAAGCAGTAAGATCGTTTACAGCAAGATCAGCAAGCATTTTGCGGTTTACTTCGATGCCTGAAAGCTTAAGACCGTGCATTAAACGGCTGTAAGAAAGACCGTTCATACGTGCAGCAGCGTTGATACGAGTGATCCAAAGCTTACGGAAATCACGTTTTTTCTGACGGCGGTCACGGAATGCATAGTTTCCTGATTTCATGACCTGCTGGTTTGCTACTTTGTATAATCTATGTTTTGAACCGAAATAACCTTTTGCTAATTTAAGAACCTTTTTACGACGCTGACGCGACACAGTTCCGCCTTTTACTCTTGGCATTATATTTCCCTCCTAATTGTTCCTTGTCCGATTACTTGATGTTGGCAAGCTGTTGTTTGATACGTTTGAAGTCTCCTGCGCTTACAATAGCACCCTTGCGAAGCTTACGCTTTTGCTTTTGGGATTTGTTGGCGAATAAGTGACTTGTGTATGCATGAGAACGTTTTAACTTCCCAGAACCTGTCTTTTTAAAACGTTTAGCAGATCCGCGGTGAGTTTTCATTTTTGGCATGGGATTTCCTCCTTATTGCTTTTCGTTTTTCGGCGCGAGCATTAAGAACATGCTGCGGCCGTCCATTTTTGGTTTTGTTTCGACTGTCGCAACTTCCGCACATGCTTCAGAGAAACGGTCCAATACGCGCTGGCCGATTTCTTTATGAGTGATTGCGCGCCCTTTAAAGCGGATAGAAGCTTTCACTTTATCGCCTTTTTCAAGGAATTTAATCGCATTGCGCAATTTCGTGTTAAAGTCATGCTCATCGATCGTCGGACTTAATCTAACTTCTTTTAAGTTAATGATTTTTTGATTTTTGCGTGCTTCTTTGTCCTTTTTCTGCTGCTCGAATCTGAACTTACCGTAGTCCATGATGCGGCAGACAGGCGGTTTTGCATTTGCTGCAACTAACACAAGGTCAAGATTTGCGCGGCCGGCGATTTCAAGTGCTTCCTGACGGGACTTGATGCCGAGCTGATCGCCATTTTGTCCGATCAGACGAACTTCACGTGCACGGATACCCTCATTAACCAATTGATCTTTGCTAATAATGAGCCACCTCCATAGTTTCTTCGAATTGATTCACAACGCTTTTTGACTGCATTCTGCAGGCAAACAAAAAGTGCGGGCATGACAACACACCCACACTACGAACATCTGCATAAATAAAAATGTACGGTCAACCTGCCAACTACATGAATGTGTCAATCAGGTGAGAAGCGGGTGCCTCTGCTTGTGATTTATATTCAATTCAATAACTATTCTACACAATACCGGATCATTAGTCAAGAATGACTTCTCCGGATCAACTTTTTCATTTTAACACGATGCCGGGGCGAGCGCAAGGAAAAATGTGAAATTTCGTTCTTTGCCGCCCGCAGATGCTGCCGGACAATAAAAAACCCGGGTCTATGACCCGGGTTTATCCTCCGATGAGCTGAACGAATACCGGAATGACCAGCACTGTCACCACTCCTACGACGACAACCGCGATACTTGCCATTGCCGCTTCTACTTCCCCCATCTCAATACCGACCGCAACACCGAGTGCGTGTCCTGATGTGCCGAGAGCCAGTCCTTTAGAGATTGGGTGCTTTACTTTAAACAGTTTTAAGAATAGAGCACCCAGAGCATAGACGATAACGGCGTTGAAAATAACGGCGAAAGCGGTGATATCGGTGATGCCGCCGATTCCTTTTGACAGCGGAAGGGCAATTGCCGTTGTCGCCGCCTGCGGAAGCATGCTTTTCATAACGGCCGCGTCAAGATGAATGCCTTTTGCGATCAAATAGACAATCGTCACTGAGCAGATAGAGCCGACAATGATAGAAGACATGATCTGCCACCAGTATTTTTTCAGTTTGTCACGCTGTTTGTATAAAGGGATGGCAAAAGCGATCGTCGCGGGCTCCAGGAAGAATTTAATAATGTCTCCTCCGTTTTTATAATCTTCATATGAAAAACCGCCGAGCTTCAGAAAAAGGATTCCAAGCACCATCGCGACAAACAGCGGGGTGAAGAGGAAAAAGCCTCTCGTTTTTTTAAATAAATACGTGCCGATGCCAAAGGCCGCAAGTGAAACGACAATACCGAAATATGGACTCATCCGATTTCCCTCCTAATGCTGCACAAGTTCTTTTTCCTGATTGGAACGGCGCACCGTTTGTTTTTCAGGAGCAGTCTTCTGACGTTTTTGGCTGACAGACAAGATCAGCTGAGAAAAAAGGCCCGTCGCCCCTAACAGAATGATGGTGGCGAGTAAGATGACGAGTGCGATCTGCACGCCGTACTGCTGCATGACGCCAAGTGAATTCATCACGGAGATGCCCGACGGGACAAATAAAAATCCGATCAGTGACGTTAATGATGTTCCCAGCGTTTCTACTTGTTCAAGCTTAATCACTTTCAGGCATAAGAGGACAAATAATAACACCAAACCTACTACGGAAGCGGGTATAGGAATGGGGACAATCGCTGCAATCCCATTAGATATGAGCATAATTACGGCAAAAATAAATGCTTGTGTCAGAAATCCGTACACTTTTTTCGCACTCATTTTCTTCACCTCTTTCTCTTTGTTAGTTCCATTATAAAAGAGAAATCGATTTTTAAAGCGCTTTCATAATAAACGGCTGAATATTCATTCTGAAATGCAAAAAACGGCTGCTGAAATGCAAAAGCCGCCTCATATAATATGAAGCAGCTTTTTTAAGTCCTTGGCGTATGTACGGCTGACGGGAATTTTAGAGCCGTCTTTTAAGATAAGATTGTACGTCGAATTAAACCAAGGATGAATTTCCGTAATATGCTCCGTATTCACGATGAACGCGCGGTGCACTCTCAAGAAACCCGTCTCAGGCAGTTTTTTCTCAATGACCGCCAAAGTTTCATGAACGGAATAAGACGCGGCAAACGTTTTGACGGAAACGTGTCCGTCCTCCATGCCGGCGAAAATAATATCCTTCGTATCTAAAATGACAATAGATTCACCGGCTGATACAGCCAGTTTATGCGCTCCGGCTGCGGACGGCTGCTCTGAGACGGCTCCTGCCCTGTCCTGCTTCACTCTTTTAAACTTTCTGATCGTCTGGCGCACTCTTTCTTCATCAAAAGGCTTCGTTAAATAATCGAGCGCGTCGACTTCAAAGGCTTTTAAAGCAAATTGGTCATACGCCGTCGCAAAAACGACGGCCGGCGGATTTTTCATGTTTTTCAGCCGTTTGGCAATGTCAAATCCGTTTTCTCCTGACAAATCAACGTCCAAAAACAGCAGATCCGGTTTTTGATCCATCATACTGTCAAAAGCGGATTCAATATTTTCAGCTTCGTTTATGTCACTTACTTCATTCGTCCGTTTCAGCAAATAAGCTAATTCATCTCTTGCCAGCATTTCATCATCAACGATTAACACCTTCAGCATGTTCTTCTCCTTTAGTCATCAGTTTCAAAGGCAGCTCAAATGATACGTCCGTACCTTTGCCGGCCTCACTTTCCAATCGCAGGGCTGCTTTGGGGCCGAACAGCCCGATCAGCCGCTGATTTAAATTGTAAAGCGCGGTTCCCGTCCCTTCTTTAGACGGGAGCGGACGGTTTCCGAGCACGGACAGCAATTCCGGATCAATTCCCCGCCCGTTATCTCCAACCCGCATTAAAACCGATTGACCGGCGGATACCACGCTGACATTGACGGCACAGCTGTCCTGCTTTCTTGAAAATGCATGGCGGAGCGCATTTTCGACGAGGATCTGCAGCACAAAAGGAGGAATTTCGATGTCCTCCAAACCGCGTTCGATTTCAAGGCTGATTTTATATTTCCCGGGAAAACGGGCCTGCTCCAATGATAAATATGCCTGCAGATGGTTTAGTTCTTTAGAAAGCGGGATGAGCAGCTGCCTTGCCCCCTGCAGATTGGAACGGAAATAGACGCTGAGCTGCAGGAGAAGCTTTCGTGTTTTTTCCACATCCGTACGGCAAAGAGCAGAAATCGTATTGATCGCATTAAACAGAAAATGCGGATTGACCTGTGCTTGAAGCGCCTTTATTTCTGCGTCTTTCAGCAATTTGCTCTGCAGTTCCGCCTCGCCGAGTTCAAGCTGGGTGGAAAACAGCATGGCGAGTCCTTCTGCAAGCTCTTCTTCAACCCGGCTTAAACCTGACGGGCTTTTAAAGTACATTTTCAGCGTCCCGATCGTTTTGCCGTTTGACGTCAGCGGCAATACAATCGCCGCATGCAGCGGACAAGGATCGTGCGTGCATTCAATTTCTTCCTTTGATGTCGCTTTCATAATATGACCCGTTTTAATGACGCGCTTTGACAATCCGGTGATCAGGCTTTCAGACGGAATATGATGGTCGGCACCCGCGCCGACGTGCGCCAAAATCTTTTCGTTATCCGTAAGCGATACCGCGTCCGTTCCTGTTTGCCTGTGAATGATGGCGGCGACGCTTTTGCATGAGCTTTCATTCAGCCCCTGGCGGAAAAACGGAAGCGTCTGATCGGCAATCATCAGCACCCTATGGGTTTCAAGGGCTCTCGCCCGTTCTTCCTTCCTGATAATCGACTGAATGATCGAAAGAAAAATAAAAGTCCCTGACCCGTTTACCAATATCATCGGGATGCCGATGATGCTCACAAGCGTCCAAGCATCAGAAAACGGCTTGGCCATCAAGAGGATGAGCAGCATTTGCAGTGATTCCATCCCGAGTCCGACAAGCGCGGCCACCCGCGGTGTCGGCATCGCATAGCGTTTTCTGAAATACCGTCCGATCCAGCCGGACAAAATGCCCGCTAAAACGGATGAGACGGCACAGCTGACTGCGGTCGCGCCGCCGAGTGATAGACGATGCAGGCCGGCCAGTATGCCGACGCCGATCCCCACATACGGGCCGCCTAAGAGTCCGCCGATTTCAACGCCCATAATTCTTGTATTGGCAATTGAACCGGACGGATTAATTTGAAACACCCAGTCATTATTCATGATTGTATTCCGCTGAATTTCTATTCCCGTATAGTTGCTGATGATACTGAACAGCGAGAAAATTGAAATCAGCACCGCTTTGCCTTTATAGCTCTCAGGCTGCTGGAGCGCCTGTCTGAACAATCTGGTATGAGCCAGAACAAATCCCAATATGACGATAATTCCGACTCTCTCCAGCATCATGATGATCAAATGCAGCATACTTTTCACCTGTTCTTTCAAATTTTATTTTATCACGTTTTAGAGCCTGAGACAGAATCTGACACAAACCTGCCTGTTTTTTTCAAATCATCTGAAAACAAATCTTTCACAGTCTATATATCTATTGTAGAATAAACGGGAGCCTTGCGGCAGAGAGTTTCAGAATATAACAAAGAGGAGAAGATCATGAAAGCCGTATTTTTTGATTTGGACGATACACTGTTATGGGATGAAAAAAGCGTCAGAACAACATTCAGAGAAACATGTTTACAAGCGGAAAAAAAATATGGCCTTGACCCGCATACATTTGAAGAGGCGGTTCGGAAAGCGGCACGGGAATTGTATATGTCATACGAAACCTATCCTTATACGGTCATGATCGGCATTAATCCGTTTGAAGGATTGTGGGCGAATTTTTCCGAGCCGGTCAGCGAAGGATTTAAACAGCTGAATCGGATTGCGCCGGAATACAGACGAAACGCCTGGACGAACGGCTTAAAAAGCGTCGGTATAGACGATGCGGCTTACGGCGAATATTTGGCGGAATTTTTCGCGGCGGAACGCAGACAGCGTCCGTACGTGTATGATGAAACGTTTGCGGTGCTTGATAAGCTGAAAGGTGTTTATGAATTGCTTCTGCTGACAAACGGCGATCCCAGCCTGCAGAAAGAAAAACTCGCCGGCGTTCCTGAGCTCGCGCCTTATTTTAATGAAATCGTCATCTCAGGCGCTTTCGGAAAAGGGAAACCCGACGCCTCCATATTCGAACATTGCCTCGGCCTCCTGAACCTGAAAAAAGAAGACGCCATTATGGTCGGAGATAACCTCAATACTGATATATTGGGAGCGAAACGGGCAGGTATTACAACAGTCTGGGTAAACCGGACGCAAAAGAAAAATGATACGGACATTGCGCCTGATTACGTGATCAGCGATCTTCACGAGCTGTTTGCGATTATAGAGAAACAAAAAGAAAGATAATTTTATACGCAAAAAAACCCCATTCTGAATGAACGGGGTTTTTTGTATTTCCGATTATTTTTTCGCTTCGGCTACAGCCTTTTTCACAAAATCATCCAATGAGACGGTTTCTGATTTCTGCTCGCCGTATTTCCGGACGTTTACCGCGCCGTTTTCCGCTTCTTGGTCACCGACCACAAGCATGTACGGGATTTTTTGCATTTGCGCTTCACGGATTTTATAGCCGATTTTTTCGTCCCGGCTGTCAAGCTCGACACGCAGGCCTTCACGCTGCAGACGCTCCTGCACTTTTTTCGCATAGTCAAGATGCACGGACGGTGATACAGGAATGACTTGGAACTGCACCGGCGCAAGCCATGTCGGAAGGGCGCCTTTGTGCTCTTCGATTAAGAAAGCAACGAAACGCTCCATCGTTGACACGACGCCGCGGTGAATAACGACAGGACGGTGCTGTTTGCCGTCTTCCCCGACGTAAGTGAGATCAAAGCGTTCCGGAAGAAGGAAGTCAAGCTGTACAGTTGACAATGTCTCTTCTTTGCCGATCGCCGTTTTCACCTGCACGTCAAGCTTAGGGCCGTAAAACGCCGCTTCGCCTTCCGCTTCATAATAGTCATGGCCGATTTCGTCCATTGCCGCCTTCAGCATGGATTGCGCTTTGTTCCACATCTCATCATCATCAAAATATTTTTCCGTGTCTTCAGGATCGCGGTAAGACAGGCGGAATGTGTAATCACTCAGGCCGAAGTCTTCGTATACGTCTTGAATCAAACGGACCGTGCGGATGAATTCTTCTTTAATCTGGTCAGGGCGGACGAAAATGTGCGCGTCATTTAACGTCATGCCGCGTACGCGCTGAAGACCTGAAAGCGCCCCGGACATTTCATATCGATGCATCGTTCCGAGCTCTGCGATGCGGATCGGAAGCTCGCGGTAGCTGTGAATGTCCTGTTTGTAAATCATCATATGGTGAGGACAGTTCATCGGACGGAGCACGAGTGTTTCATTGTCCATTTCCATCGGCGGGAACATGCCCTCCTGATAATGTTCCCAGTGCCCTGATGTTTCGTACAGGTCTTTGCTTCCGAGAACAGGCGTATAGACGTGCTCATAACCGAGGCTCAGCTCTTTATCCACAATGTAGCGCTCGATCACGCGGCGGATGGTTGCGCCTTTCGGCAGCCAGAGCGGCAGGCCTTGTCCGACTTTTTGAGAGTTGGCGAACAATTTTAATTCTTTGCCAAGTTTTCGGTGGTCACGCTCTTTCGCTTCTTCAAGCATCCGCAAATGCTCTTTCAAGTCATCCTTTTTAAAGAAGGCTGTGCCGTAAATGCGCTGAAGCATTTGGTTTTTGCTGTCGCCGCGCCAGTATGCGCCCGCAAGGCTCAGCAGCTTAAATTCTTTAATTTTGCCTGTAGACGGCACGTGCACGCCGCGGCACAGGTCAAAAAATTCGCCCTGCTCATAAATGGAGACCGTTTCGTCTTCTGGGATGGCATCCAGCAGTTCAAGCTTCAGATTATCGCCGATTTCCGCAAACATGGCTTTTGCTTCATCACGGCTCACTTCTTTTCGGATAATCGGCAGATTTTCACCGACGATGCGTTTCATTTCTTTTTCAATCTTCGGAAGGTCATCCGGCGTCAGCGCCTGCTCCATTTCAACGTCATAATAGAACCCGTTTTCAATGACGGGGCCGACACCGAATTTCACATCTTTATAAATGCGCTTAATCGCCTGGGCCAATAAATGCGCCGTGCTGTGCCGCATGATGTTCAAGCCTTCTTCTGTGCCTTCTGTAATGATTTCTACGGCACCGTCCTCTTGAATCGGCGTTCTTAAATCAATTTCCTGTCCGTTCAGTTTTCCGGCTAAAGACTTTTTCTTTAATCCCGGACTGATGGATGCCGCGATATCTTCTGTTGTTGTTCCTTTCGGAAATTCCTTTACCGCTCCGTCCGGAAATGTGATGTTGATCATATCTGACATCTTCGTCACTCCTTTTTTTATGCAAATCAAAAACCCCGCCCCCTATGAAAGGGACGAGGTTAAATAAACGGAATCGTGGTTCCACCCTTTTTTCCGCGCAGCCGATTGTTTCGGCACCTGCGGCTCTAAACTCTGTAACGGGAGTTCCCGTCAGCTATTACTGGCGCTTCTTCCGGCGTTCACAGCTGAAGTTCAAAGGCGGTAAAGACAATGATCCATAGCTGGAAAGCTTTCAGCCTAGGGCTCTCCTCTCTTATAAAGCCGGTATCAATGCTTCATGTCCTTATCAATACGTGTAGCAATCATTAATCTTTTATGTATTATAAAATGTCTGTGAGAAAAATGCAACTCGGTTTTCCGTCTGATTTCGCACAGACAGCCCTGCCGCCTACACAAGGCCGTCCGTGCGGCTATCCTTCCGTCTTCTCGGCTGCAAACGCGCCCAGCGGAAAAAGGCGCACCCTCTCCTGAAACACGTTTTGAATCGTTCTGGACATCATATGCTCCGGTTTGTCCGTATACAGTTCTACCGTCTCAGGCGCAATGGAGATCAGCGGCGCAAGGAGATGGGAATCTATATACATCGGGTGCTCCCGCACAAACCGTCTGTCTATGTATTTTTTCTGTTCCCGTTCTGACAAATAGCGCAGCTCCCACAGCGTAAAAGCCCGGTCATGTATGATGCGGACTTTCTTCATCCGCGGCGGATTGGATGTCACATAATCTCTCAGAGACTGAATAAAGTTTTGATATTCCTGTTCCATCCGGTATTCATCTATCGCGGCCTCCGCGTATTCTCTGAGCCGCTCATAATACCTGCCGAGCCGGAACGTCTGAAACGAACGCACGGAAAAAACACCCGCATCAAGTGAAATCGTCCGGAGCGCATCTGAAATAAACTGTGTGCGCGGCTCTTTCTTCGGCTCGAACGGATGATCATCCAACTCTCCTTCCATAATGCTGTGTGCAAGCTGAAGGATTTGCTGCTGTTCATCCTGATCGGTGAAGCAGTATGCATCCTCAATAAGCGAAAGCATATGCTCGTCTTCTTTGCATTCCAAAAAAAACCTGACAAGTATCGGCTCAATAAAGCGCTGAACGCAAAAAGCCGTTTCAGACCTTGCGATTCCGACTTTTTTTGTGCCTTCACGGACAATAAAATGTCTCCGGTCGTCCGATTGCTGAATGAGATGTAAAAAAGCGGCGGTATCGTGGTCATCTTCAAAGATCACTTCAAGCATATTTGTCCCCCCTTACGGCATCTGTTACAAGTATATGGGGGATGTTTTTAAAATAGACGTAAAGGTTAGCTTTCACCGCCGAACAAATGGCGCACCTTCTTTTTAAATATAACGGGAAGCGATAAAAATGCGATGTAAAGACAGATCACGCCGAGTACGGTCAGCACATTGCCGGACATAAAGCTCGCGCCAAGCACATTCAGGACGATCGTCCCCGGAATGATGCCCGCTGCGGTAGCCAAAAAATACGTCATCGGCCTGACTTTCGATAGGCCCGCGGCATAGCTGATCACATCAAAGTTAACAGGCAGAATGCGCAGGATAAAAATATAAAAGAAGCCATTGGTTTTCATCTGCTTTTGAATAGCTTCCATTTTTCCATGACGGCTTTTCTCATTAAAGGCAAACAGCCACGCCGCAAAAAAAGAGGCGGCGGCAGCGCCCATTGAGCCCGCCAGCGTATACACGGTGCCGAAAAACGGGCCGAACGCCAATCCTCCGGCGACGGAAACGATTGATACGGGAAACAGCACAAAAGGCCTGACGATGGAAATTCCGATAAACACAAGCGGCGCAAAAACACCAAACGATAATACCCACAGCCGGATCTCCTTAGGCGACAGATTCAGATATTTGCGGTTTGCCCACAGCAAAAGGCCCGCTCCCGCCGCAGCCGCAGCCCAAGTGACAGCCTTCTTATTCCTCATCCCCTCAAATCCTTCCCATTGGACGCCGGCATCATGAACGGCGGCGGTTTTCCCCGTCAAGACGGACGGGCGAAGCCAAATATAAAATCCGCTCCATCAGTCTTGCCGCTTTTACTTCTTCCTTTTCTCCCCGCTGTGAATACGTAAAATGATGCTTCAGCTCGTCTGGTGAAAAATTAGACGAGAAGAAAGTGGGAAGCTGCTGGCTCATTCTGTGCTGAAGCACGGTGCCGATGACCTCATCTCTGACCCAGCTTGTCATTGACTCCGCTCCGATGTCATCAAGCATCAGTACGGGCGTCGTTTTCACCATATTCAGTTTCGCCTCCAACGACTGATCCTGGAGCGAGTTTTTCAGCTCTCTGACAAATTCGGGAACATATACGATCATTGATGAATACTCTTTTTCCGCCAGTTCGTTGGCAATGGCGGCTAAAATAAATGTCTTTCCGATTCCGAATTTTCCGTACAGGTACAGCCCTTTGCCTTTTCCCGTTTCATTATAGCTCTTCAGAAAATCCGTCACATGCTGGAAGATGCCGAGTCTGCTCGGATCGGTAATGTCGATCTGCTGAAACGTCGCGCCGAGAAGATCCTGCTGGATATACATGCTCTTCATCAGGGACTTTTGCCTTTTCTGGCGGTCGAGCTTTCTCTTTTCCGGACATTCGTAATATTCAATATCAATGGAACGCCCGTTGATCACAAGCTTCGGATGATAGCCTTCAAGCAGGCTGTTCGTCCGGCTGTCTTTCGAGCAGAAGGCGCACTGTTTGCTTTGCTGAACGAATTCGTACAGTTTATTTAACCCTCTGTCAATCATGCTTTGATTGATTACATCTTTCTGTTCCTTCAAAAAAGCCTGGACGTCTTCGTCGGCCATGACTTGCTGCTGCATTCGTTCCAGGCGTTTTTGAAAGTCAGGTCTTTTCGTCACGCCTTCTAAGGATCGGCTGATCGGTTCCATTCAATATCACCCCGCTTCTCTGTCTCAATAGGCAGAGTATTTTTTCAGTTTTTTCATTTCTTCCATCATTTTTTTCTTCTGTTCCTCAAGATCCTGCGCGGAAAGAGCCGGCTGTTCTTGTTTCTTCCCGGTTTCTTCTTCTTTCATCCAATCAGGACGCTTTTCTTCCCGGACGGTTTTTTTGCCGCGCGCCGCGCCGTTTGTTTTGCCGTCCGCCCAATCAAGATATTGCCTGTGCTCTTCTATTGCGAGCTTCATTGCTTCCCGTACCGTTTTGACTTTCTTTCTGGCCCAGTGGGCGGCGATTTTTTGGATATAGTTTTTGGACAGCTTCATATCCGTTTTCAGCATGACATAATAAATCAGCACATTGGTGACGCCGGGCTCAAGCTTTTGTTCGAACATAATATCGGCGATAATCTGCAAGTCGGCTTTTGACGGCTCGGTCCCGTCCGCAATGTCCTGAAGAAGCTTTCTCGGTGATATGGTCTCAAGCTGTGCGATGAGTTCGCCGTTCAATGAATCGTCCTTTTCCGTCCGGTTTTCTCTCAAGGTGACAGGCTGTGTTTTATCAATCAGTTCCGGAAGATTCCCGCTTCTTTCAATTTGGTACCAGTCGCTGGCCGCTTTCCTCAGCGCTTCGGCCGTTATCGTATCCTGTTCATTAATTGCGGTCATGACGACGTGCTGCATGGAGATAGGATCTATTCCGTATAAATATGAAAGCTTTTTAATGCTCTCCCGCACATCCTGTGTGATAGATTTTCGCGGTATCATCGTTTCTGACAGTCCCGCCATGAAAAGCTCAAAATCAAACACTTCCTCCGTCACCGTATAGGAAGGCGCTTGTCCGACAGACGCCGTCTCATAGTCCTCGGGGAGCTTCATCGCCTCTTCCATATCAGGCGTCATTTTCCATTCACTCGGCTGAAAAGAGGCAAAGGCGTGATTAAACGGACGGGTAATTTCCCTTGCACCCGCGCCGACGGAAGGATGCGTGTAAAATTGTCTCAGCTGCTGGTATTTCGTTTTACCGACTCTGTTATAAAGAAAGACATTCAGCATGCCGTCTTCAAAAAAATCATTCGGTCTGAGCGGGGGAAGCAGCTCGTAAATAAACATCCGCTCTTTTTGCTCGGACTCCCGGATATACACTTTCAGCAGCCCGATTCCTTCAAGCTTTCCCTGTTCATGATGAATCTTTTTTAAATTTGACTGCATCATGCCCATCAGCTGCCTGTGCGTGGATTCCGCTCCCCACAAGCGGTTCTGCTCAAGCTCCCCCCATAAGGTCATATAAAGGGAGAATGCAAAAGAACCGATCAGCGGCTGGTACAGATGTGTCAAAACCTGTCTGTCGACATCCTGAAGAAGCGAACGGCTTTTGACCGTATAAGGATCTACAGGCAATACGTCATTCCAATAGTCAGCCATGATTCTCAAACCTTCCGATATGTTTCTACTCTCATTTTACACCGTTTCTGCGATCTATCAAATGCCAATTTTGCTCATGAGAAAAGAGCCAGACTCATTCTCTTAGCTCTCTCAGCGTTCTTTCTTTATTAAATCTTTCAATTCATCGATAAACACGTTTATATCCTTAAACTGCCGGTAGACGGAGGCAAAGCGGACATAAGACACCTCATCGATTTTCGCCAGACGGTCCATTACCATTTCTCCGACAAGTTCGCTTTTGACTTCAGATACACCTTGGTTTCTCAGCTCTTTTTCAATGTCAAAACACATGTCTTCCAATGTTTTTAAAGGAACGGGCCTTTTTTCACAAGCTTTAATTAACCCGCGCAGCATTTTTTCACGGCTGAATTCTTCCCGGACGCCTTCTTTTTTCACGACGATCAGAGGCATCTCTTCAAACTTCTCAAATGTAGTGAAGCGGTAATGGCAGGCTTCGCATTCCCGCCTTCTGCGGATTGATTTCCCTTCGTCCGCAGGCCGTGAATCAAGTACGCGGGAACCGTTATGCTGGCATGAAGGACATTTCAAATTGGATCAGCTCCCATCTGTTTCGTTGCTGTAATGCGGTTCGCAAGCTTCCGGTAAATGCCCGCCAACGTTTCTAGGATGAGCCTATTTGTTGGGAGAGCCGATAGACCGGCCTTATCTTTTCTATTTTACAAAAAAAATGCTTAAAGAAAAAGCAATGCTGTTTTTTTACATTAGAAAAGGAGCATCAGCTTCAAAGCGCGTAATGGCTTTTTCAGCTTAGCTCCCTTGTGTTTGCGTTTTGAAAATTACAGTACTTTCGCTTGTGCCTGTTTAATCTGTACAGGCCCCATTCCTCTCGGTATTTCAATGTTTTCTCTTGTATCTGCATGTAATGCGTCCGCAATGTAATCCGCAGCCACATTAGGATCCAGGTCTCCACAAGTATAAACATCAATGCTTGCATATCCGTGTTCAGGAAAACTGTGAATCGTTAAATGTGACTCAGAGATAATAACGACTCCGCTTACGCCTTGCGGTGCAAATTTGTGAAATGCGACCTCGCGCACTTCAGCTCCTGATTTCAAAGCAGCATTTACAAACGTTTTTTCAATAAAATCCATGTCATTGAGCTTATCAAAATCGCATCCCCACAGCTCGGAGATGACGTGACGCCCCATTGTTTCCATAATCATGGACCCCCCTTAACAAGAATTAAAAAAGTGAATTTCCGAGAACTGACCCGGCCATTTACCACGGGGGAAAGTTAGTCCGGAGAGGTCCTAACCCTTTAAGTAATTCCGAAGCAGTCACGAGCAAGAAGTTCACGAAAGATAGTATACTGTGTTTAAGTTTATTTTGCAAGGTGTGTTTTTTGCGAATATGCCGTTAAGGGTTTTTTTCTAACAAATGTCCATGATCTTTAGTCTACACAGCTGACGGGTGTTTCATTCGCGCGGCGACATGACGGATAAGATCAACGACCCGGCAGGAATATCCCCATTCATTGTCATACCAGGCGAGCACCTTTACTTTTCGGTCTTCCATCACCATCGTTGTCAGTCCGTCGATGATCGCAGAGTGTGAATTCGTATTATAATCCGAAGAAACGAGCGGCTCATCCGAATAATCAAGAATTCCGTACATCGACGTTTTTGCGGCTCTTTGGAAAGCGGCGTTCACTTGCTCGGCCGACACATCTGTTTTCAGATCGCAGACAAGGTCCACTAATGACACATTCGGAACGGGAACACGCAAAGCAAGACCGTGAAGTTTTCCTTTCAAATGAGGCAGCACGAGCGACAGCGCTTTGGCGGCGCCTGTAGAAGTCGGAATGATGGATTCTCCGCACGCTCTCGCCCTCCGCAGATCTTTATGCGGATTGTCGATATTTTTTTGATCATTCGTGTAAGCGTGAACAGTCGTCATCAGGCCGCTTTCAATCCCGAATTCCTGATCAAGCACTTTGACGACCGGCGCAAGACAGTTTGTCGTGCAGGATGCATTTGAAATAATGACATGTTCATCGGGATTGAACTGCTCTTCATTTACTCCCATGACAATGGTAACGTCTTCATTTTTGCCCGGAGCCGTTAAAATAACTTTTTTCGCCCCTGCTTCAATATGGCTCATTGCTTTTTCTTTTGAATTAAATTTCCCCGTTGCCTCTACGACGATGTCTATTCCGCATTCTTTCCACGGAAGCTCTCTCGGGTCCCGGCGATTGAACAGCATAATATGTTTTCCGTTGACGATCAGGCTGTCGTCGGAGGTCTCAACTTCTTGATCGTATTTGCCGTGAATTGTGTCATACTTTATCAAATGAGCAAGCGTTTCCGGGGGATAGCTTGCATTAATGGCTGTTATTTGAATTTGATCATCTTCCATTGCTTTTCTGAACACCATTCTTCCGATTCTTCCAAACCCGTTGATTGCTACTTTTACCTTCATGCTCAGGTCACCCCTTTTTAATATGCCACTCTAATTTACCTTTATTTATATATAGTATAACACATTAAAAGAAATCCGCCAGTACAACTTGATAAAAATCCACCCTTATACCGATCAATATGTTGTTCAATCGGTTTTTTTGCATATAAAATGATCTTTCTTCCATAAAAAAAAGCAGGATCAGCGTCTCAGGCTGCCTGCTTTTTTCTTATATTTGTCCCGGTTCTTTGAATTTGTCATTTAAAATGCTGTCCTCTAAAACGGAAGACACCTCGCCGTACCGTTTAGCAATATGCATCGCGCCCCAGTCGCACAGCGCGTTTAAAATTCTTTCCAGACTGTGCCCGTATTCACTCAGCTCGTATTCCACTTTCGGCGGCACCTGATTGTACACAAACCGGTTGATGACGCCGTCAGCTTCCAGCTCCCGCAATTGCTGTGTCAGCATCTTCTGGGTGATGTCCGGCATAAGCCGCTTCAATTCGCTTGTCCGTTTTTTCCCGCGCATGAGGTGGCAGAGGATCACACACTTCCATTTTCCGCCGATCACTTCAAGCGCCGCCTCTACGGATATATTGTATTTTTTCTTCAGCAACGGTAATTCCTCCTCATCTATAGGAACTAAAAAGTGCCTATGGCACTTAAAAGTACGTTCTTTTCAATGACACTTCTATCGATCATAATGACATTTGCCGGCTGAAAAGGAATGTACTCTTATACTTATATCGTTTACCCGGCATCATTTCAACCATACATTATCGTTCAAGGAGGAAAACAGATGTCTTCACATCGCCAAAGCTATTTACCAGCGCTGCTGGCATTAGCCGTCAGCGCTTTTGCGATCGGCACAACCGAATTTATCAGTGTCGGGCTGCTGCCGCTTATATCTCAAGATCTGCATATATCTGTCACAACGGCGGGGCTTACCGTTTCCATGTATGCTCTGGGCGTGACATTCGGCGCGCCGGTTTTAACATCTCTCACATCCGGCATGTCACGGAAAACGCTGCTGCTCTGGGTGATGTTAATTTTCATCGCCGGAAATACACTCGCAGCGAGCGCTTCCTCAATCGGCGTCTTACTGGCGGCACGGGTCATTTCGGCTTTTTCCCACGGCATTTTCATGTCAATCGGGGCAACAATCGCCGCCAATATCGTGCCGGAGCATAAAAGAGCAAGCGCGATTTCCATTATGTTTACGGGGCTGACGGTGGCTACGGTGACCGGCGTTCCGTTCGGCACCTATCTCGGCCAGCAATTCGGATGGAGAATCGCCTTTGCCGTCATTGTGGCGGTAGGAATCATCGCATTCCTCACAAACGCGCTTCTCGTTCCGTCACATTTGCGTAAAGGGACGAAAACCGCATTTTCCGAGCAGGTCAAACTCGTCACAAACGGCCGGTTATTGCTTTTATTTATTATTACCGCGTTAGGCTACGGCGGAACGTTTGTCGTGTTTACGTATTTATCTCCGCTTCTTCAGGAGGTAACCGGTTTCCAGAAAGAAACCGTCGCGGCCATCCTGCTCATTTACGGAATTGCGATTGCCATCGGAAACATGATTGGCGGCCGTTTATCAAACCGGAATCCGCTGAAAGCCTTGTTTTATATGTTCATTGTCCAGGCTGCTGTGCTGTTTCTTCTGACTTTTACCGCGCCGTTTAAAACAGCCGGGCTGATCACCATTATTTTCATGGGGCTGTTGGCGTTTATGAATGTGCCGGGGCTTCAGGTATATGTCGTGATGCTGAGTGAACGTTTTGCGCCAAGCGCCGTTGATACAGCATCAGCCTTAAACATCGCGGCATTCAATGCCGGAATCGCGATCGGCTCGTTTGCCGGCGGAATCATTACAGACTCAATCGGAATCATTCATACCGCTTGGATCGGGGCGCTGATGGTGCTCAGCGCGGTCGTATTAACCGGATGGAGCAGGAAGCTTGAAAAGCGGGATCGCACTGCTCTTGAAAGGAGGTGAGTTTTTCTTCAGCGCATTTTGATTGTTTCAACAGACAACTAATAGGAGGAATATATACATGACAACACATTTACAAGCAAAAGCAACATTGCATAACGGAGTAGAGATGCCTTGGTTCGGCATCGGCGTTTTCAAAGTAGAGGAAGGCGCGGAACTCGTCAACGCGGTGAAAACGGCATTGGTGCACGGCTATCGCAGCGTCGATACCGCCGCGATTTACGGAAATGAAGAAGGTGTCGGCGAAGGCATCCGCCAAGGACTGCAAGAAGCGGGATTAAAACGTGAAGACATTTTTGTCACGTCAAAAGTATGGAATGCCGATTTAGGATATGAAGAAACGTTAAAAGCGTTTGACACAAGCTTAGAAAAACTCGGTTTAGATTATTTGGATTTATATTTGATTCATTGGCCTGTCGAAGGAAAGTACATCGATGCGTGGCGGGCGCTCGAAACCCTCTACAGGGATGGACGCATTAAGGCGATCGGGGTCAGCAATTTCCAAATTCACCATCTGAAACATCTCATGAAAGAAACGGAAATCAAGCCGATGATCAACCAGGTGGAGTACCACCCGCGTCTGACACAGAAAGAACTGCTTGCTTTCTGCACTGAACAAGGCATTCAGCTTGAAGCGTGGTCGCCATTGATGCAAGGGCAGCTGCTTGATCATCCCGTCTTACAGGAGATCGCTGAGAAGTACGGCAAATCAGCCGCTCAAGTGATTTTGCGCTGGGATTTGCAAAACGGTGTCATCACCATTCCGAAATCAACTAAAAAACACCGTATTGAAGAGAATGCAAATGTCTTTGATTTCGAACTGTCAGCTGACGATATGAAGCGGATTGATGATCTGAACGAAAACCTCCGTGTCGGTCCGGACCCTGACAATTTTGATTTTTAACCAGAAAAACACCGTTCGGCTTTCCGAACGGTGTTTGTTTATGCCCAGCCGCTCAATACTTCCTCAAGCTGGTGCTTTGTATATTCAAGACTGCCGCTGTTATCAATGACGGCGTCAGCTTTTTTTGTTTTGTCCGCTAAAGGCATTTGCGACGTTATCCGGCTCATCGCTTCTTCTTCTGTAAGGGAATTCCGATCCATCAGCCGTTTGAGCTGAATGTCTGCCGGTACGGTGACGACGAGCACCTTACCGACAAGATAATCAAGCCCGCTTTCATACAAAAGCGGTATATCCAAAACGACGAACTGCTCTTTTCGCGCAACGGCTTCATCCCGCTGTTTCAGCATTTCCGCACGTACCGCCGGATGAACGATCTGATTCAGCTTCAGACGCTTCTGTTCGTCAGTGAAAACGATAGAACCGAGTTTTTTTCTGTCAATATCGCCATTTTCCAGCAGGATGTCTTTTCCGAATGCTTCCACAATTTGTCCGTAAGCCGGCATTCCTTTTTCCACCGCCTGTTTTGCGATGACATCCGCATCAATGACTGTTATTTTTTTGTCGGCCAGCATACGCGCTACCGTGCTTTTGCCGCTTGCGATGCCTCCCGTTAAACCGATGACCAAGCTCAAAAAGCCCACTCCTTCTTACATTTTCCAAATCCCGATGATAATCAGCAGGACTCCCGGCAAAAATGTCATTTTATCTATCCAATTCCATCTTGAGAGCAAATGCCCCGCGTTTATGCCGAGTGAAACAAACAGCGAGCTCATCAGCCCGACAGTCACGCTCATCATAACCGGAGAAAAGCCGAGAATGGCCGCTCCCAGCCCGGCGCCAAACGCGTCAATGGATAAGGCGATACCGAGCAGAAGCGCCTCGACTCCGTTAATGGTTCCGGATTGATCAATATCGGCGCTGGTCGGTTTTTTCAAAATGTGAATCACGATGCCGAGCGATTTCACTTCAAGATTAAGTAACGTTTTTTCATGCAATAAGTAATCCGGCTCTTTAGCCGGTTTGAAAAATTGCCAGATGACCCATGCCCCGATTCCGATTAAGATCAGCCCGCCCAGTTTTTCCGTGACGGATACGGGAAAAATCTTTGTCAGAAAATGGCCGATCAGCATGGATATAAACATCACAGAGGCTGAACAGCAAGCGATCACGGCAATCGCTTTGAACGGGATTTTCATTTTTCTCAAACCATACGTAAACCCGACTGAAAAACTGTCCAAGCTGACAGCAAAAGCCAAAAGCAGCAAAGAAACAATCTCCATATCCGTTTCTCCCTTTCTCTTGATCGGCAATTGTGACATATGCCTATTGGGTGAATCACAATATATATATGGAGAAAGGTCATCAACTGTGTTAGAAAAAAGTCATTCTGCTGCCGCCTGCTTGAACAGCTTCAGTTCATGATTTTTTTTGGCAGCGGGCGCAAAAATGCGTACCCCTTCCGCCGACCACGATTTTAGAAATCATCGTGCCGCACGTTTTGCACGGTTCATCCTTTTTGCCGTATACGTAATGTTTGAGCTGAAACATTCCGATCTCCCCTTGAGAATTGATATAAGACCGGACGGTGCTCCCGCCCGCGTCAATCGCTTCCTGAAGGGTGTCTTTAATTTCTGTATGAAGCGTTTTTATCTGCCCGTCTGACAGACTGTTCGCTTTTGTCTCAGGATGAATACGCGCCCGGAATAAAGCTTCATCGACATAAATATTGCCGAGGCCGACGACCGCTTTTTGGTCGAGCAGGGCTGTTTTCACCGCGCGGTTCGTTTTTGCAAGCCGCTCTTTTAAATAAGCAGCGGTAAATGCTTCATCATCGGGTTCGGGCCCGAGCTGTGAAAGCGGTAATGCATTTTGTTCCTCTCCCGGCGCAAACAAATGCATCGTGCCGAATTTCCGGACATCCCGGTAGCGGAGCTGTGTTCCGTCCGTCATGTGAAACACGACATGCACATGTTTATCGTCAGGCTCATCGGCCTGATGAAGACCGTATTTCCCTTCCATCCGCAGGTGGGACACCATGACATAATGATCCAGATGGAAAAGCAAAAACTTTCCCCTTCTTCCGATGGATCGGATGGTTTCTCCTGCAATCTGCCGCGCAAATTCCTCCGGCTCGGCGGGTTTTTTGATGATATTCGGCCATCTGATATCCGCCGATTCAATCGTTTTCCCCTTCACAAGACCGGTCAGAGTGCGCCGGACCGTTTCAACTTCTGGTAATTCCGGCACAATCATCACTTCCTTTTTCTCTGTTTATTTTGCATCGTACCAAGACGGCCCTGAAGCATAATCCGCCTTCAGCGGCACGTCTAATGTCAAAGCATGCTCCATCACTTCAGGAACCAGCTTCTCTAATATTTCAATTTCTTCCTTAGGCGCTTCAAAAATCAATTCATCGTGCACCTGAAGCAGCAGTCGCGCCTTCAGGTTTTTCTCTTTTAGCTCAGCTGCCATGTCAATCATGGCTTTTTTAATAATATCGGCGGCGCTTCCCTGAATCGGCGTATTCATGGCCGTCCGTTCCGCAAAGCTCCGCAGGTTGAAGTTGCGGCTTGTCAGCTCAGGAATATAGCGGCGGCGCTGCATAAGTGTCGTGACATATCCTTTTTGCTTCGCTTCCTGCACCGATTCTTCCATATATGCCTTGACGCCTGGGAAGCTCTCCAAATAGCGGTCTATAAAAGCGCCCGCTTCTTTCCGGGTGATGCCGAGGTTTTGTGACAGCCCGTAATCACTGATGCCGTAAACAATGCCGAAATTGACGGCCTTTGCCTGGCGGCGCATCGCTTGTGTCACTTCATCTTCACTGACATGAAACACGTCCATGGCGGTTTTTGTGTGAATGTCCATGTCATTCGTAAACGCTTCGATCAGATTTTCATCTTTTGAAATATGCGCAAGCACCCTTAATTCAATTTGTGAATAATCGGCGGCGAAAATAAGCCAGTCCGGTTCGGACGGTACGAAAGCCTGACGGATTTTCCGCCCTTCCTCCAGCCGGATCGGAATATTTTGCAGGTTCGGATCCGTTGAGCTGAGGCGTCCGGTTTGAGTCAACGCCTGATTGAACCGTGTATGCACCTTATGAGAATCCTTGCGCGTGACTTTCAGCAACCCTTCTATATAAGTCGATTGAAGCTTGCCGATTTGTCTGTATTGCAGGATATAAGCGACGATATCATGTTTGTCGGCGAGCTTTTCCAGGACATCAGCTGAAGTGGAATAGCCTGTTTTTGTTTTCTTTACTGGCGGCAGGCCGAGCTTGTCAAACAGAATGACGCCGAGCTGTTTTGGTGAATTGATGTTAAACGGCTCACCGGCGATGTCATGGATTTTTTCTTCATATTCTTTCAGCTTCGCCTTGAGCTCTTCGCCCATTCGCTTCAGTCTTTCAACATCCACTTTGACGCCCATTGATTCCATTTCTCCGAGAATAAGCGCAAGCGGGAGTTCGAGATCTTCATAAAGCTCAAGCTGATTATTTTCTTCCAAAGCGTCAAGCAATTTGTCACGAAGGCTGTTAACGGCAGACGCTTTCCGCGCGAGATGATCGGCAAGCTCTTTTTCAGCCGGAACGGCGCGCTTTGCGCCTTTTCCGTATACCGCTTCATCCTTTGAAACGATATTCAGCCCGTATTCTTTCGCTACACTCGCGACATCGTCGTACGAATTGCCCGGGTTTATAATGTAGGCAGCAAGAAGCGCGTCAAATTCCGTTCCCTTCAGCTCAATTCCCTGCCAGCGCAAAGCGACGACGGAACGTTTGCTGTCGAACACCCATTTTTTCATCGATTCATCTTCAGCCCAAGATTTAAAAGCTTCAGACTGAATGGCGATTTCTTTCGGAATATAATAAAGACCTGTTTCATTCACGATGGAAAAGCCAAGGATCGGTTCTTCGTGATAGTTATCACCGATTTGTTCGACGACCAAAGCGGACGGCGAAACGAGCATATCTTCGGTGATTTCTTCTGCTGTTTCGACATTGATGTCTTCAAAATTTTCTTCCGCCGTTTCCCCGCTTTCTTCACCGAGCCGCTCAAGAAGCGTATTAAAACCGAGGTCTTTAAAAATGGCAACAACTTGTTCACGGTCAAACCCTTTGTAATCTAAATCTTCGGGCTTGACTTCAATCGGCGCATTTGTCATAATCGTCGCCAGCTCTTTGCTCATCAGGGCTTGTTCCTTATATTCTTCAAGCTTTTCTTTTAATTTTTTTCCGCTGACTTCATCAATGGAATCAAGCAGTTTCTCAACCGAATGGAACTGCTTTAAGAGCTTAATCGCGGTTTTTTCTCCGACGCCGGGGACGCCCGGTATATTATCGGATGAATCCCCCATTAATCCCTTCATATCAATGATTTGCAAAGGGGTCAGACCGTACTTTTCTTGCACGTGCTCCGGCGTGTAATCTTCCACGTCGGTAATGCCTTTTCTCGTAATGGCAACGGTCGTTTTCCCGGTTGCAAGCTGGGTTAAGTCCTTGTCCCCCGACACTACCTTTACTTCGAAGCCGTCTTTTTCAGCAGATACGGCAAGGGTGCCGATAATATCGTCCGCTTCATATTCAGGAAGCTCGTAGCGGCTGATGTTATAGGCATCAAGGAGCTCGCGGATGAACGGCATCTGTTCTGAAAGCTCCGGCGGCGTTTTTTGTCTTCCGCCTTTATATTCTTTAAACGTGCTGTGGCGGAAAGTGGTTTTTCCCGCATCAAAAGCCACCAGCATGTGGGTCGGCTTTTCATCTTCCAGCATTTTCATTAAAATCATCGCAAACCCGTATACGGCATTTGTATGAATGCCTTTTTCATTGCTTAAAAGCGGCAATGCAAAAAACGCCCGGTATGCCAGACTGTTTCCGTCGACAAGCACTAATTTTTTTCGTTCCGTCATTCAATATCCTCCTAAGAGCAAAAGCTCGTCATTCCTCTATTTTTTAATCTCACAGCTTCTCTTATTTTAACAAAGTTCAATTTGAAAGGAAAATGAGTGAACCCTGCGAAAACGCAAAAAAGGACGGGAACAAGAAAACACGTTCCCGCCGTCAAAATTGGCTCCTTGGATGAAGGGGTTCTGTTATATCCTAACAAGATAGGTTTAACAGGTCATGAAGAAATTGTTAATCCTTTGTAAAGCTGATCACGCTTCCGGCTGCCGCTTCAGCGTCACGGTAAATACAGTCCCCTGCCCGGGTTCGCTTGTGACCTCGATTTTACCTTCATGGGCTTCTATTAAGTGCTTCACGATGGCGAGGCCGAGCCCGGTTCCTCCCGAGTTGCGGCTTCTGTCTTTATCCACGCGGTAGAATCTCTCAAATATCCGCGGGATCTCTTCCTTCTGAATGCCGATTCCCGTATCGGACACTTTGATATCGACAACGGTTTCTTTCACATGTACCGAAATCCCCACCGTCCCTTTTTCAGGCGTGTAGGTCAGGGCATTGTTCGCCAGATTCAAAAATACCTGCTTCAGCCTGTGCGCGTCACCCGTCACAAAAATCGGCTCTTCCGGGAGATCGAGCTGAAAGCTGATGCCTTTTTCCTCAGCCTTATGCCGCAAAAGCGCTTCAATTTCATGCAGAATTTTTGCGGCGTCAAAGGACTCTACGCGCATCGTAAAGTTTTGCTGCTCCATCTTAGATAAATCCAGTAAATCCTGCACGAGAGATTGGAGCCGCTCACTTTCTTTCAGAATGATAGACAGAAAGTCTGAAAGCGCCTTTTCGTCTTTCATCGCTCCGTCTAACAGTGTTTCCGTAAATCCTTTAATCGAGGTGATCGGTGTTTTCAGTTCATGGGAGACATTGGCGACGAAGTCCTTTCTCATCTGCTCCAATTTTTTAATTTCCGTCATATCGTGAAAGACGAGGACGATGCCCTTCCATTCATCGTCAGGGCCCATGATCGGAACGCCGTCAACTTCAAAGTAGCGCCGCTCAATGTTGATGGGAAGTCTGAGCAGCTGGCATTTTTTCGTCTCCGTCATAAAAATGTCTTCGACAAGCCGAATGATCTCCTCATGTTCAAACGCATCATGGTAAAGGCGCCGAAGCAGACGTTCAGGCTTTGTATGAAACTGCTTCGTGTATGACCGGTTCACGAGATTGATAAAACCTCTCCCGTCTATTAAAATCAAACCGGATCCGATATTTTCAATAACGGTTAACAGACGATCGCGCTGCATATCCTGCGTTCTCGTCATTTCCATTAAATCGACCGCCAGGCTGTTCATCGCACGCCCAAGACGGTCCGACCGCCTTGCGTAGCCGCTGTAGGAGCGGGCGTCGTAATTCCCTTTGGACAGCTCCGTCGCCACCTTTGTCGCGGCGTCGATTGATTTTTTGTAACGGGACGTCATGTTTGTATAAAAGAAAACGATAATGATAAAAGCGGTACAAAGACTTGCTGCCAGCATGCCCCACATTTCTCCGGTAACGCTTGAACCGCCGTTGATCTCCGAGGAAACGAGTACATACCCCGCAATTTTCCCGGCGTCATTTTTTACGGCAGTGCCGCGGATGACTTTGCTTTTCGACTGTACGGCTTCCTCGCTTTTATTGTGAGAAATGAACTCCTTTACGGCTGAATCATCAGCACGACTGCCGGAATGATATACGGCGTCACCCTTCTCGTTGAGCACGGCGACGTTTATACCGAGGGTGCGGCCGGCGTCACGAACTACCGTTTCATTGCTTTTATTGCCGATTCGGCCGGTGTCAAGAAGGCCCGCTATGTATACCGATTCCTTTTTCAGCTGATCCGCCGTTCTTTCTTCAGCGGATGAAGAAATAAGCTGCTGTAAAAAAAGGCCGAGAACACTGAAAACCAATATGATACATACAACGAGTAAAGCGAACAGACGCACACGGACTTTATTCATTCATTTTTGGCTCCTCCAGTTTATACCCCAAACCTCTGATTGTTTTAATATAGATGGGTTTTTTGGTATTTGATTCGATTTTGTCGCGCAGATGACTGATATGAACGTCAACAATCCGGGTATCCCCGGCAAAATCATAGTTCCAGACCGCGCTCAGCAGAAGATCTCTCGTCAGCACTCTTCCCTTATGTTTTCCTAAATACAGAAGCAGTTCAAATTCTTTAGGCGTCAATTCCAGCTGTTCTGACTTGAAGTACGCTTCGTAATGCTCCGGAAGAATTTTCAGCTCGCCGATGAGAATCTGCCCGTCCTTTTCCTCTTCTCTGCCTTGTGACAGCGAAGAAATGTCAGCCCTTCTTAAAATGGCTTTCACCCGCGCAGTGACTTCCCGCGGACTGAACGGCTTTGTCATGTAATCATCCGCTCCGAGCTCCAGTCCCAGCACCTTATCAAACTCCTCATCTTTTGCTGTCAGCATCAAGATCGGAACCATCATTTTCTGCTGTCTGAGCTGTTTACAGACGTCGATTCCGTCCACTTTCGGCAGCATGACATCCAGTACGATTAAATCCGGATTTTCGTTCTCTGCCTGCTCCAGAGCCTCTTCGCCGTCTGATGCGGTAATGACATCATAGCCGGACCGTTCCAGATTATACTGTAAAAGAGTAACGATAGATTGTTCATCATCTACAACTAAAATTTTTTTGTTCATGCTGCGCCCTCCGCTGTCTATTTTCCCCGACATCCAATTTTCTCTATTTTATGTGCTGCATATCACTTTATGATTTCATTTTATCCAATACTGCCCGTTCAGACAATTCGCCTTTTTGATCATTTTCAGAGAAAGGATCGCTCAGGGAAAAAGAAAACGCTTTCATTAATTGTAAAAAGAGGAAGGCTTCTGATTCGGAAGCCTTCCCTTTTTTCTTATGACAATACTTTCATCACGTTTTTGACAGATTCAACTGATTTACTCAGCTGCGCTTTTTCATATTCTGTCAGTTCAAGCTCGATGATTTGCTCTAGGCCGTTTCCTCCGATAATCGTCGGTACGCCTAAGTAAATGCCTTCATGACCGTATTCGCCTTCTAAGTAAGCGATGGTCGGAAGCACGCGGCGCTGATCTTTCAAAATGGCTTCTACCATTTCAGTCAGTGACGCAGCAGGCGCGTAGTAGGCGCTTCCGTTTCCGAGAAGGTTGACGATTTCCCCGCCGCCTTTTCTTGTGCGTTCTACAATCGCATCAAGACGGTCTTTCGGGATAAGCGTTTCAAGCGGAATGCCGCCCGCATAGGAATAACGGACGAGAGGAACCATGTCGTCACCGTGTCCGCCAAGAACAAAACCGGTCACATCTTTTACAGACAGGTTTAATTCTTCAGCGACGAATGTTCTGAATCGCGCAGTGTCAAGCACTCCGGATTGTCCGATGACGCGTTCTTTCGGGAAGCCTGATTCTTTGTACACCGCATATGTCATCGCATCAACAGGGTTTGTCAATACAACGATAATGCAGTCAGGAGAATATTTCACGATCTCACGTGTGACGCTTCTCATGATTTTTTCGTTTGTAGATACGAGATCATCACGGCTCATGCCCGGTTTTCTCGCAATTCCGGCTGTGATGACGACGATATCAGAACCGGCTGTGTCCTCGTAGTTGGACGTGCCTGTGATTTTCGCGTCAAATCCTTGAACCGGACTTGCTTCGAGCATGTCTAGCGCTTTTCCTTTTGTCGGGTTTTCTAATTGCGGAATATCAACGAGCACAACGTCCGCAAGCTCTTTTTGAGCTGTAAGAAAGGCTGTTGTCGCTCCCGTAAATCCTGCTCCGATAACAGAAACTTTACTGCGTGTTTTTCCCATGATTCTCTTCTCCTTTTTTGGCTTCATTAGAAGTCTGCTTTAGGTTCAGTCCATGTTTTTGATTAGCTCTTCACCAAACTCTGAACATTTCACTTCAGTTGCACCGTCCATTAATCTAGCAAAATCGTACGTTACTACTTTTGAAGCAATCGTTTTTTCCATAGATTTAATGATCAAGTCAGCAGCCTCATTCCAGTTCAGGTGTTCAAGAAGAAGCACTCCTGAAAGGATGACGGATGACGGGTTGACTTTGTCAAGGCCGGCATACTTAGGAGCCGTTCCGTGAGTCGCTTCGAAAATCGCATGCCCTGTTTCATAGTTGATGTTCGCTCCCGGCGCGATTCCGATTCCGCCTACCTGAGCGGCAAGCGCATCAGAGATATAGTCTCCGTTTAAGTTCATTGTCGCCACGACGTCGAATTCGCTCGGACGGGTTAAGATCTGTTGAAGGAAAATATCAGCGATGCTGTCTTTGACGATGATTTTTCCTGCCGCTTCCGCTTCGCTCTGCGCTTTATCAGCCGCTTCTTTTCCGTCTTTTTCGACAATGCGGTCATATTCAGCCCAAGTGAATACTTTATCTCCGTATTCTCTTTCGGCAAGCTCGTAGCCCCAGTTTTTAAATGCCCCTTCAGTGAACTTCATGATGTTTCCTTTGTGGACAAGCGTGACAGACTTACGGCCGTTTTCGATCGCATACTCAATGGCAGCTCTGACTAAGCGGCTTGTGCCTTCTTCAGAAACAGGTTTGATGCCGATTCCTGACGTTTCAGGGAAACGGATTTTGTTAACACCCATTTCATTTTGCAGGAAGCTGATCAGCTTTTCAACCTCTTCAGAACCTTTCGCATACTCAATTCCGGCGTAAATATCTTCCGTATTCTCGCGGAAAATGACCATATCCGTATCTTCAGGACGTTTGACCGGGGAAGGCACTCCCGTGAAATATCTGACAGGGCGCAGGCACGTAAACAAATCAAGCTCCTGTCTCAGCGCCACGTTCAGAGAACGGATACCGCCGCCGACCGGTGTCGTCAGAGGACCTTTGATGGCGATGAAGTACTCTCTGATGTCTTCCAGCGTTTCGGCAGGAAGCCACTCACCTGTTTTATTATAAGCCTTTTCACCGGCATAAACTTCTTTCCACGTGATTTTTTTCTCGCCTTTATATGCTTTTTCAACAGCGGCTTCCAATACTTTAGAAGCGGCGTTCCAAATATCAGGGCCTGTGCCGTCGCCTTCAATAAACGGGATAATCGGATTATTTGGTACGTTTAATACTCCATTAGAGACTGTAATTTTTTCACCTTGTGACACAATATTACCTCCCAGTATGTAATTCATATTTAGAAAACATTTTATTTTTCTTGTATAGAAAATAAAATGACTTTTCTCAAGATTCTATCAAAATTGTAAACCAATCCGGGCTTGATTAACAAGAGGCTAACGACATGAAAATCACCAGCCTCTCGTTTGATCAGGCTCTTTCATCAATCGGAACAAAAGTCTGCTTATCCGGACCCGTGTAATCAGCGCGCGGGCGGATGAGGCGGTTGTTATCGTACTGTTCAAGAATATGGGCGATCCATCCTGACATTCTGCTGACCGCAAAGATCGGCGTGAACAGATCGTGATCAATGCCGAGACTGTGGTATACAGATGCGGAATAGAAATCAACGTTAGGCGGGAGTTTTTTCTCCGACGTCACGATTTCTTCGACACGGATTGACATGTCGTACCATTTGCTTTCACCCGTCAGATTCGTCAGGCGTTTGCTCATTTCTTTTAAGTGTTTGGCGCGCGGGTCTCCATGCTTATACACACGGTGTCCGAAGCCCATTACTTTTTCCTTTTTCTCCATTTTGCTGCGGATATAAGGCTCGGCGTTTTCCACTTCGCCGATTTCTGTCAGCATTTTCATGACGGCTTCATTGGCTCCGCCGTGAAGCGGTCCTTTTAAAGCGCCGATGGCGGCAGTGATGCCTGAGTAAATATCAGATAAGGTGGCGACACATACTCTCGCCGTAAATGTTGATGCGTTCAGCTCATGATCCGCATGAAGAATGAGCGCTTTGTTAAACGCTTCCACTTCGATCGGAGAAGGCTCTTCACCGTTTAAGGTGTAAAGGAAGTTCTCCGCGATTCCGTACTCTTCCTTCGGTTCAACAGGATCAAGTCCTTTGCGGATTCTTGAGAAAGCGGCGACAATGCCCGGCACTTTCGCCTGCAGACGGATGGCTTTTCTGTAGTTCGCTTCCGGATTCATAACATCGGCTTCACTGTCAGTCAGACCGAGTAATGAAATCGCCGTCCGGAGCGCAGCCATTGGATGTACGTTATTGAGGGGATAGGATTTGAAGTGCTCAATGATTTCTTGTGGAACGGCAGCTTCTTTCGCAAGCTGTTTTTTCAGTTCAGCAAGTTCCGTTTTATTCGGCAGGCGCAGATGCCACAGCAAATAAATGATTTCTTCAAAACTTGCATTCTCTGTCAAGTCGTCAATATCGTACCCTACATATGTAAGGGTATCGTCGATAATAGAGCTTACAGATGATGTTGTTGCTACAACCCCTTCAAGACCGCGTGTTGCTGTCATATTCAACCTCTCCTTTTCAATCAAAATTCCCCTTTAAAGAGTATATAAAACATACGGCTTACTTAAAATGAGTCATGCAAACAATCCCTTTCCCCTTTAAGAAAATGCTTACATTTCACTGGTTGCGGTTACATAACCGATATGCTTATAGAGGAACATAACAAATTCTTATAAGCTTATTTAAGTTTAAGCCTATTCTTATTATAAACAATAATCTGATTAATTTGTAGACTTTTAACTAAAAATGTTTTAAAAGCCCTATATATCAAGGTTTTGCGTTGATAAATTTAATCGCTTGCTTTCAGGCGCTTTGTAAAACCATGTATTCTCATGTTTTCATTTGGGGGAGTTTTGGAGGAGACTTTAAATGGACAGGCGCGACAAATTCCCCCTCCTTCTTTACCGGAGAAGAGGGTTATTTTGTTTACTCGACTGAATCAATGTTCAGATCAGCTTCAGAAATCCATGTCTTGGTTTTAGTTGGCTCCACGCACATAGACTGGAATCGTTTGACTGCATTTGCTGTTTTCGGGCCGTAAATATCCTCATCAAACCGTTCATCAATTGAAACTGACTCATTTACTGATGTAAGTGAATTTAAATAAATTGCAGAAAAACCCTCCTCATCTCGAGAAGGGCTCGATTTCTACTTCTTTTTCTCTAAATCAGTCCGAAGAAACAAACTGATGCCGCTCAACTTTAAATCGAAGGGCTTCATCGGGCTCTCCAACTATTTTCCCCTATGCTTTTCTTTTGCTTTTTGTTTTCTGATTAAATATTTTTGTTCCTTTATTTTTTCTCTTTGTTTTCTATTCAGTTGTTTTTTCTTTTCTTTTCTTGCTTCAAGCTCCTGTTTTATCGCTTTTTGTGCCTTAGTTGATATCCCGATATTTTTCATCTCTTTAGAAGCTTGCCGTTGCAATCTTTTTGGGTTTAATTTCTTAGATTTTGCTTTAACACAAACCCCTTCTTGTTCAGTGTGGGAGAGAGTCTGTAAAAGTTGATTATTAACAAAATGCATTATTTCTGAATCCTTTGGCTCTTGTCCAAACAAATGACGAATTGCTCTTAATTTCCCATCATTCACAACTTCAATGACTCCTACCCAAAACTGACCATCGTAGTAAACCGTTAATTTCATAACGATTCCCTCCTCCTAAATTTACTGAAGAATGATGGACATCCCGAGGAGGGGAAGGTTACTGACATTTTAAATCATGCATCCGGACTACCAACCGAATTGTGTTTTTTCATTCTCATTATAAATTTAACAAACTTTCAAATTGAAGGAAAGGGTCTCCGCTTATTTTGACAACACTTCAAGTTTTGCTTTGGTATCAGCGCATAAATTCCATCAGCTTTTAATCCATTCATCAATTGGAATTACTGCAATCGCTGTTTTCGCTCCATGTGCGCCGTCAATCCCGAAGTTCTTTGTTACATGGTAAGCCACTTCATTCATCGGAATAATGCAAATGGCATTTGTCTGAACTACAAAATGCGCAAGTGCAAACTCTAATTTTCTCCACAAAAAAAAGCAGCTTTACGCCGCTTTTTTACTTTACGAGGTGAATATTTTAACGATTTGCATGGCCAAGTAGGCGATTCCGGCGCCGATTAACGGGCCTACGGCGACGCCTCCGAAAAGCGCGACGGCAAGTATCGTGCCGATGACCAGCGCCGTTGTAATATGAGGATCGTTTTCCAATAAGGTGAGACCGTTTTTGGCGATTAAAGCAACCCCGATCCCGGCACCGAGAGCGATCCACGCATAATATGATTTCATCGCTTCTCCGAGCTGTTTAAAACCGATATCACCTGTGGCAATCGGCACTAAAACGGCGATTGTAATGACGGTGACCCCCCAGTTGATGCCTTTTGACTGAATAACCGGAAATAGTTTCTGATCAAGACCGACAGCTTTTATCACAATGAGAAAGCCGACGGCAAAAAGCAATGACTGATTTTTGGCTACCAACGCGATGGCCAGCAATAATAGTAAAAATAAATTCGCCTGGGTAAACATCCTGAAAGCACCTTCTTTCATCATATCTGTATTCATATCCTTTTTTTTGACGAATAAACTAATGTAATAGGACGTGCCGACCGAGAGGAGGATCGATGTGAACCCGCACTACGCAACTGTTTTTTTCCGCGCGCTGTTTGTACTCGCTGCGGCCGGCGGCGCTTTAGCGGCCGGTTACGCCTCATTTCCGTTAACTTATCCGTTTCTGATCGCCCTTATTCTGTCATCAGCGATCATTCCCGTTGTTGACTGGGTGGACAAACTGACGGGGATGCCCCGGTCAGTCAATACAGTCATTGTCCTGGTCTTCTTTTTGCTTATTCTCCTTGGCGCGGCGACATTTCTCGTTGCGGAAATCATTTCGGGAACCGCCTATCTGGCCAAAACGCTCCCTCCTCATATCAGCGCCTTTATGACGTATTGTGAAGAGCTGTTCACTTCCCGCATTCAGCCATTGTACCACGAGCTGACCGTCCTATTTAACGGACTGGAAACCAATCAGCAAGCATCCATCGTGACGCATATTCAGACCCTCGGTGATACAGCCGCTAAAAATGCGGGGCTGATGCTTTCACATCTTTTGGAGCTGGTGCCGAAATGGATTGCCTTCCTTCCCAATACAGCTGCCGTCTTCATTTTCGCAATGCTGGCGACTTTTTTTATGACGAAGGACTGGCATAAGCTGAAGGCGCTGCTTTATTCCATTCTTCCGGAACGGGTTTCGGCAAACGCCAAGGCCGTGTCGGGAGAGCTGAAAAAAGCGATGGCAGGTTTCATTAAGGCGCAGGCCGTGCTCATACTTTTCACGATGATTATTGTCTTTATCGGACTTTTTCTTCTAGGGATTGAGCATGCGGCAACCATCGCCTTTTTTATCGGCCTGGTGGACCTTCTCCCGTATCTCGGCGCCGGGTCGGTCTTTGTTCCCTGGATTATGTATTTGGCCATTGCCGGTCAGCTTCCTCAAGCGATCGGTCTCGGTGTTTTATATATTGTCGTTCTCATTCAGCGCCAGCTGACGGAGCCGAAAATTTTAAGCAAGTCAATCGGACTTGATCCGCTTGCGACCTTAATCGCCCTGTTTGCCGGCTTTAAACTGTTCGGAATTTTAGGACTGGCTGCGGGGCCCGCGCTGCTCGTTTTCATTCAGGCCTTTATCACAACGGGCGCTTTAAAAGAAATATGGGCCTATATTACTGTTCAATCCAAATAAAAACAGCAGCCCTGTAAGAAGGCTGCCGTTTTTATTTGATAATGATCCGCTTGTTTTTTGACATTCCTCTCAGCCATTTGAACAAAAGCGGCTTCATGCGGTTCCGAGTGAACGGAATCAGAAGACAGGCCCCTGCAATATCGGACAGAAAACCCGGAAGCATCAAAAGCAGGCCTCCGAAAAAGACGCATATTCCATCAAGAAGCGCTTCCCCCGGCATTTTGCCGTGCTGCAGGTCGCGCATTACCCGATGATACACATCGGTTCCCTGTCTTTTTGCCACCAAGGCGCCTAATACGCCTGTCAAAATGATGAGAAGGAAGGTCGGAAAAACACCGAGCCATTTTCCCCCCAGCAGAAACAAGCCGATTTCAATTGCCGGACACACGATAAACAGTAAGAATAACACTCTCATTTTTCTGCCCTCCCGCCCTTCTAAAAGCGCGTCACCGCCCGCATGGGAATAGGAAAATCAGCCTAAAGACAAAAGAGAAGGGAGAACCCCCCTCTCTTTTTTAAAGCTGTTTAAAGAACGCTTGCGCGGCCTTCATACACAGCGCCGCGGGCAGCGTCAACTGTGATAACCTGTCCTTCTGTTAAAACTGAAGTTGCGTTCTCCAGACCGACGATAACCGGAATGCCCAAGCTTAAACCGACAACGGCTGCATGGCTTGTCAGACCGCCTTCTTCAGTGATGAGCGCTGATGCTTTTTCAAGTGAAGCGATCATGTCGCGGTCAGTGCTTGAAGCAACCAATACTGCACCGTCTGTCATTTTTTGTTCAGCTTCTTTCGCATTTTTTGCAACAACGACCGGCCCGAATGCAGATTTGCGTCCGATGCCTTGCCCTTTCGCGATAATGCTGCCGACAGTGTGGACTTTCATCAGATTCGTCGTGCCTGATTCACCGACAGAACCTGCTGTAATGACAATCAGATCACCGCGTTTCACGATGCCGCTGTCAAGTGATTTTTGAACCGCGTCTTCAAGCATTTCATCGGTTGAAGTCGCGTTTTGGCCGCTTGCCGGGAATACACCGAATACAAGGCCGAGTTTGCGTGATACAGACTCATTGACCGTAACGGCTACAATCGGAGCCTGCGGACGGTATTTGGCGATCATACGCGCCGTATGGCCGCTTTCTGTAGGGGTAACGATAGCTGCCGCACTCAGATTGATCGCCGTGTGCGCAACTGATTGGCCGATCGCATCGGTAATCGTCATGCCGACCTGATCTCTGCGTTTAGACAGAATTTCTTTGTAGTTCAGAGATTCTTCCGTGCGTGTGGCGATGTTAAACATTGTTTGAACCGCTTCAACAGGATATTGTCCCGCAGCCGTCTCACCGGAAAGCATGATGGCATCTGTGCCGTCGAAAATGGCGTTGGCAACGTCACTTGCTTCAGCGCGTGTCGGACGAGGGTTGCGCTGCATGCTGTCAAGCATTTGTGTCGCAGTAATAACCGGTTTGCCGAGCGCGTTGCATTTTTTGATCATTTCTTTTTGCACGAGCGGCACTTCTTCGGCCGGAATCTCTACGCCGAGGTCTCCGCGCGCTACCATTAAGCCGTCAGATACTTCCAGGATCGCATCCAGGTTGTCCACGCCTTCCTGGTTCTCGATCTTAGGAATGATTTGAATGTCAGACGCGTTATGCTCTTCAAGCAGTTCGCGGATTTCCAGGACATCCGTAGAACGGCGTACAAATGACGCAGCAATGAAATCAACGCCTTGCTCGATACCGAATACGATGTCTTTGGCGTCTTTTTCAGTAATTCCGGGAAGGTTGACGCTGACGCCGGGAACGTTTACGCCTTTTTTATTTTTCAGCGTGCCGCTGTTTAAGATTTTTGTTTTGATTTCGTGTTTTTCCGGATTTGATTCTAGCACTTCCAATCCGATTAAACCGTCATCCAACAGGATGATAGACCCTGCTGACACGTCGTCTGCCAGGCCTTCATAAGAAACTGAGAATTTTTCAAGCGTTCCTAGCACCTGTTTCGTAGAAACGATAATTTCATTTCCCGCCTGAAGCTCAAGCGCGCCGTTTTCCATATCGTGCGTACGGATTTCCGGACCTTTTGTATCGAGGAGAATCCCCACGTTTTTGCCGAGCTTTTTGCTTGCTTCTCTGATGTTTTTGATTCTTGCGCCGTGCTCTTCGAAATCACCGTGTGAAAAATTCAGACGAGCAACGTTCATACCCGCTTCCATCAATTTTGTCAGCATTTCTACACTTTCACTGGCCGGACCGATTGTACAAACGATTTTTGTTTTTTTCAACTCGTTCACTTCCTTCTGAAATCTTCAGCTTCTTCCGCCTTAAATAGACAGTTCTTTTGAAAGCTGATACATGTTTGGTTCAACAGTATGTTTTGATTCTAAAATTTCTATAATATCATGGTCTACAAGCTTGTTGTTTTGTATACCTACGCAGCGTCCGCCTTTTCCTTTAAGCAGAAGCTCAACCGCGTAAGCGCCGAGGCGGCTTGCAAGAACCCGGTCAGAAGCGCTTGGAGATCCGCCGCGCTGGATGTGCCCTAAAACGGATACCCGTGTTTCAAGGTTCGTTTCTTCTTCGATGCGTTTTCCGAATTCAACTCCGCTGCCTACCCCTTCTGCAACGATGATGATACTGTGTTTTTTGCCGCGGTCGTGCCCTCTCTTCAAACGGCCGATAATTTCCTGCATATCGTAGTCCGCTTCAGGAATTAAAATTGATTCCGCTCCGCCTGCAAGACCTGCCCATAAAGCAATGTCGCCCGCGTGGCGCCCCATCACTTCAATAACGTATGTACGCTCATGAGACGTAGCGGTGTCACGGATTTTATCAATCGCATCAATTACGGTGTTTAGCGCCGTATCAAATCCGATCGTAAAATCAGTTCCCGGGATGTCATTATCTATCGTACCCGGTACACCCACACACGGAAACCCGTGTTCCGTTAATTTTTTCGCACCCATGTATGAACCGTCTCCGCCGATGACGACAAGACCTTCAATGCCGAGTTTCTTTAAATTTTCGATTCCTTTTTCACGGCCTTCAACTGTTTTGAATTCAGGACATCTGGCCGTATACAGCTTTGTTCCGCCGCGGTGGATGATGTCACCGACCGAACCAAGCTCCAGTTTCTCTATTTTTCCGCTGATTAATCCTGAATAACCGTTATAAATTCCGTACACTTCGACGTCGTGGTAGATAGCTTTCCGCACAACCGCGCGCACCGCAGCGTTCATACCCGGGGAATCCCCGCCGCTCGTTAAAACTCCTATACGCTTCATTTCCTATTCACCTCAGCAACATATATATGTTAAACATATCATGATCATTGCCCTAAAACAATGAAAAGGGACGCCTGAGCTCCCATGAAACCTTACCTATTATACAATTAAATAAATTGTTTTTAAATAAAATTTAAGGAATATCACAAAAATCACAAAAAATAAACGTGAGCCATAGGCTTCACGTCTATTCAGTTTACCCCGATATATTGATCCTCAACCGAAACTTTCCCGATTGCTTTATATTTTTCATAGCGCTGTGAGATCAATTCTTCGGCGTTCAATTGAAGAAGAGATTTTAACGTTTCTTTAAGAATACCGTCAATATAGCCCGCCTGCTGCTTGATATCATGGTGAGCTCCGCCCTTCACTTCTTTAATCATATCATCAATAATTCCTAATTCTAATAAATCGGGCGCAGTAATCTTCATGGTTTCGGCCGCTTTTTTCGCAAGGCTGGAGTCTTTCCACAAAATGGACGCGGCTCCTTCAGGAGAAATAACGGAATACGTCGAGTTCTCAAGCATCAGCATGCGGTTGCCCACACCTAACGCAAGCGCGCCTCCGCTGCCGCCTTCCCCGATGACGATACAAACGACAGGCACTGTCAGGCCGGCCATCTCGAACAGGTTCTTGGCGATGGCTTCACTTTGTCCCCGTTCCTCCGCCGCTTTACCCGGGTACGCTCCCTTCGTGTCGATGAAGCAGATAATCGGGCGGTTGAACTTATCCGCCTGCTTCATGAGACGAAGCGCTTTGCGGTAGCCCTCAGGGTGAGGCATCCCGAAATTACGGACAAGGTTTTCTTTCGTGTCTTTTCCGCGCTGATGTCCGATAACGGTGACCGGCATGCCGTGATATTTAGCGACTCCGCCGACAATCGCCGCATCGTCTCCGTATGTTCTGTCTCCGTGGCACTCAAAAAAGTCGGTAAACAGGTATTGAATGTAATCAAGCGTCGTCGGCCGGTCGGGAAGGCGTGCGATCTGCACTCTGTCCCACGGCTTCAGGTTTTTATAAATCTCATCCTGGAGCTTGCTGAGCCGGTCTTCAAGCCTTGCGATTTCAGCGCTTAAATCCATCTCCGAATCTTGGGTGAATTTTTTCAGTTCGGCGATTTTCGTCTGCAGTTCAATCACTGGTTTTTCAAATTCTAATCTTGCAGCCACTCATGCTCACCTCCTGTTTGGTGCATGTCCAGCAGAAATGCGAGTTTGTCTTTCATGTCGTTTCGGTGAATCACCGCATCAAGCTGGCCGTGCTTTAATAAAAATTCCGCCGTCTGGAAATCTTCCGGCAGTTTTTCCCCGATCGTCTGTTCAATAATACGTCTTCCGGCAAATCCGATCAAGGCGCCCGGTTCAGCGAAATTATAATCACCGAGAGACGCGAAACTGGCCGATACGCCGCCTGTCGTCGGATGGGTCATGACAGAAATAATCAGTCCCTGCTCCTCACTGAACAGTTTTAATGCAGAGCTTGTCTTGGCCATTTGCATAAGGCTTAAGACCCCCTCCTGCATACGTGCGCCGCCGGAAGCGGTAAAGATGATAAACGGGACTTTTTCCTCTTTTGCTTTTTCAATTGCAAGCGTGATTTTTTCGCCGACAACCGAACCCATGCTGCCCATTCGGAATGTTGAATCCATGATCGCGATCACGGCAGGGAATCCGCTGATGGTTCCTTTTCCGGTAACCACCGCTTCATTCAGCGATGTTTTCTCACGGTCTTTTTCGATTTTTTCTAAGTATTCCGGGAAACCGAGCGGGTTTTCAGATATCATTCCCTGGTTGAATTCTTCGAATGAATCTTCATCCAGGAGGCTTTCAATGCGCTGCTTTGCATTCATCGGGAAATGGTGCCCGCAGTTCATGCAGACGCGCAGGTTTTTATCTAACTCTTTTGTGAGCATGATTTTTTTACATTTGGAGCACTTTGTCATAATGCCTTCCGGAACATCATGTTTTGCCTGCTCAGACGGCACGGAAGCATATTTTTTCTTTTTTGTGAATATATCCTTTAACAAATGATTACCTCCCTTTTGTGAAGGGTTCTCTTCACTGCATGTCTTCCGATTAGATAGACTTAATAATAACTTTACCGAAACTATTGTACTTTTTTTGTCAAACGGTGTCATCCTCCATTCGACATTTTTTGCTGCAAAACAGACGGAAACGGACGGATTTCATACCGTAAAAAGCGTTGTTCAGCCTTATCTGTCAGCGTTTTCAAAAGAAATAAGGATTCTGCTGAAATTTTTTTAAGACCTGCCCTTAAAAAAATGCCAGCAGTCCGTATATTGAACAGCAGCGCGTTGTTTTTTTCCAACGCGCTGCCATTTCATTTTTGTGTTATTATTCGCCGATAACCGTGAGCTGTCTTGTTTTTTCAGCCACTTCCTCAGGATCGACCGTAATTCTGGCGACGCCCGTTTCCATCGCTGCTTTCGCAACAGCTTTCGCAACGGCAGGAGCCACACGTTTGTCAAATGGAGCCGGGATGACATAATCAGCGCTTAATTCTTCCTCTGAAACAAGGGAAGCAATCGCTTCAACCGCAGCAATTTTCATTTCTTCGTTGATGTGAGTCGCGCGAACGTCAAGCGCCCCGCGGAAAATTCCAGGGAATGCCAGAACATTGTTAACCTGGTTCGGGAAATCAGAACGGCCTGTTCCGATTACGCTTGCGCCGGCTGCGCGCGCGTCTTCAGGCATGATTTCCGGATTCGGGTTGGCCATTGCGAAGATAATCGGATCTTTCGCCATGCTCTCCACCATTTCTTTCGTCAGCGCGCCTTCGACTGATACGCCGATAAAGACGTCTGCATCTTTAATGACATCCTGCAGGGAACCGTCGTTGCGGTCTTGGTTTGTAAACTTCGCCACTTCGTTTTTCACTGCGTTCATGCCGGCCGGACGCCCTTCGTAAATCGCCCCTTTAGAGTCGCACATTACGATGTCGCGTACGCCGAAATGGTAAAGAAGCTTGATGATCGCGATGCCTGCCGCTCCCGCTCCGTTTGCCACAACTTTAATGGATGACATGGATTTTCCTGATAATTTCAGCGCATTTACAAGTCCGGCAACGGTTACGATGGCAGTGCCGTGCTGATCATCGTGGAAAACCGGAATGTTTGTTTCTTTTTTCAGGCGCTCTTCGATAATGAAGCAGTTTGGCGCCGCAATATCTTCAAGGTTGACACCGCCGAATGTCGGTGCAAGCAGCTTCACAGTGTCAATGATTTTGTCCACATCGTTTGTGTCAAGCGCGATCGGGAATGCATCCACGCCCGCGAAACTTTTGAACAGCACCGCTTTCCCTTCCATGACCGGAAGTGAAGCTTCAGGCCCGATATTACCGAGACCGAGAACGGCTGATCCGTCTGTTACGACTGCTACCATGTTCCCCTTCATTGTATAATCATATACTTTATTTTTATCGTCATAAATCTCTTTACAAGGCTCAGCTACTCCGGGAGAATAGGCAAGGCTTAAGTCGTCTGCATTTCTGACTTCTACCTTTGCTTTTGATTCCAACTTCCCTTGATTTACTTTGTGTAAATGTAACGCTTCTTCTCTTAATGACATTCTAAACACTCCTTTTAAGTACTTTGTTACATATTCTGCCGCATAGACTGGTACAATCGCTGGAGGTGAAAAATTTCAGAATCTTTAAATAAGATAGCACAATTGTTTCAATTGTATAACAAAATGATTATTGTTACCACTATTTTAACACGACGTTTTCGCGGCCCAGCAGCTCTTTTAAACGGTATAGCGCCTGATGGTCCGCCTGAATATGAAAAGTATCCGGCAGCCTGATCGTCTGCTTGTCTTTTTCATAATAAAGATAAACGCCGGTTTCCCCTTTATGCTCCAGTAAAATACGCTTCATCTTTTCCAAAAACTCCTGATTGTGCCGGCTGCCTTCGATTTTGATGTAAACAGACGGCGCTCTGTCTGCCTCCGTCTGCTCAAGAAGAGAGGCGGATGACATGATGAATTGTGTCTTCTCCTGACGCTCTTCCATTTTTCCGGCGGCGAATAAAAGCGCGCCTTCTTTTAACAGCGGAGACAGCCTTCTATATTGGTCAGGAAACACGACGGCTTCCATTTCTCCCGTTTCATCGCTTAATGTGAGAAACGCCATATGCTGACCTGTCTTTGTCCGAATCGTTTTGATGCCCGCGAGCAAAGCTCCGATTGACAGCTGCCCCTTCGGCATCTGCCGCGCTGCTGTGATCGCTTGCGCCCCCCGTTTTTTCAGGAGATCCCTGAAAGCAGACAAAGGGTGGCTTGAGAAATAAACACCGAGAGCTTCTTTTTCGAACCGAAGCTTGTCCACGAGCGGAAATTCCTCAGCCTCTACATATTTGGGCTTAATGGAGAACGATTCTTCCAAAAACAATCCCATTTGGTCATCGTCTGCACGAAAAAGTTCAGCGTGCTCTAAAGCCACATCAACGGAGGCCAGCAAGGCGGCGCGATTTTGATTGAATTCGTCCATGGCGCCAGAAAATATAAGCGCTTCGATGGTTTTCCGATTCACGCTTTTTGCGGGTACGCGAAAGCAGAAATCGAAAAGATCCTCGAACGGTTTATGTGTTCTTGCTTTATAAATATCTTTCACTGCCGAGACACCTACGTTTTTAACGGCCCGCAAACTGTATCTGACGGCTCCGTTTTCCGGCGCAAACGGAAAACCGCTTTTGTTTATTGACGGCGGAAGGACTTGAATCCCGCTCCCCTTCGCTTCATGCAGATATTGCGATATTTTGTCCTCATTGCCGATGACACTCGTCAACAGCCCGCACATAAAATATAACGGATAATGCGCTTTTAAATAGGCGAGCTGATAGCCGATCATGCTGTATGCGACAGCATGGCTTCTGTTGAATCCGTAGTTAGCGAATTTTACAATCAGATCGTAGACCTCGTTTGCAGTGACTACAGAATACTCCTTTTTTATGCACCCTTCAACAAAATGGCTTCGCTCTCTGTCCAGAATGTCCTTTTGCTTTTTGCTGACAGCCCGTCTGAGCAGATCCGCTTCACCTAATGAAAACCCTGCCATGCGCGAGGCGATCATCATTATCTGTTCTTGATAGACGATGACGCCGTAAGTGTCACTGAGAATATTTCTTACGTCCTCGTGCGGCACTTCCACACGCGCCCGCCCGTGCTTCCGGTCGATAAATAACGGAATATTTTCCATCGGCCCCGGCCTGTAAAGCGCGTTAACCGCGACAATGTCTTCCAGTCTTGACGGCTTCAGGCGCTTCAGCACGTTTCTCATTCCTGATGATTCCAGTTGGAAAATACCCGTCGTATCACCGTTTGACAATAGTGAGAACGTTTTTTCATCCTGATAAGAAATCTCGGAAAAATCAATTTTCGTATTCGTTTCTTTTTCAATCATCGTTTTAATGGATTCAATAAGCGTCAGGTTGCGCAAACCTAAAAAGTCCATTTTTAAAAGACCGAGATCTTCCAAGTGATCCATCGCATACTGCGTTAAATACACGCCGTCATGCCCTTCTTGAAGAGGGACAACTTCCGAAAGCGGCTCTTTACTGAGAACGACCCCGGCCGCGTGTGTTGACGTGTGCCGCGGAAGGCCTTCAATTTTCCTTGCGATCTGAAACACTTTATGAAGAACGGCGGATTCGGACAGCCGCCTGTTCAGCTGAGCGGACTGCCGCCTCGCCTCCTCAAGCGTCATTCCCGGTTTTGACGGAATCAGGCGGGCAAGCTGGTCGGCTTCTTTCGGGCTGATTCCGAACACTCTCCCGGTATCCCTTAACGCCGCCTTTGCGGCCAATGTCCCGAAGGTGATAATCTGGGCGACGTGCATGGCCCCGTACTTATTTTGTACATACTGAATGACCTCATCCCTTCTCGTATCAGGGAAATCGATATCAATATCCGGCATGCTGATCCGCTCGGGATTAAGAAATCTCTCAAACAGCAGAGAATGTTTAAGCGGATCCACGTCGGTAATGAAAAGGGAGTAAGCGACAAGCGAGCCTGCCGCGGACCCCCTTCCCGGGCCTGTCACAATGCCCTTTTCATGCGCGTACTTCATAAAGTCCCATACGATGAGAAAATAATCACTGAATTTCATGCGCCTGATGACGTCCAGCTCATATTCAAGCCGGCGGACAGCGCGCTCATCAGGAGTGCCGAAACGGAGGCGCAGCCCCTCATGACAGATCCCCGCCAAATAGTCATCGGCTGATTTGCCGTCCGGTGCCGGAAAAGACGGAAGCTGTGTCTGTCCAAGGCTGACATCGACCCGGCATTGCCGGGCGATACGCGCGGCTGCTTCAATCGCTTCCGGATGCCGCGTGTAAAGCTCTTCCATTTCTCCAGGCGTCCTCAAGTATAAGTCCGGCAGATCCCCGCTCTGATCCTCCCACTTCTCTCCGGCTTTAATAGCGCACAGACAGCGGTACGCATCTTGATCTTCTTTCTTGATATAACGGACATCCCCCGCAGCGCAGACAGCGATTTCCGTTTCGGCTGACAGGCGGAGAATCTCTTCTGATAACGTCTCATGTCCTTTAAACGGCTGGTACCCTAAATAAAAACGGCCGTCTCCGAACAGCTCCCGGAATCCTTCGGCAGCCCGGACCGCTTCTTCAAATTTCCCGGTTTGAAGAAGGCTTTCAATGTAGCCGTTTTCACCGGGCGTAATGGCGATCAGCCCCTCACGATAGCTCTTCATCCATTTTCGCTTCATGCCGCCCTTTGCCATGGATTGCAGCGCACTTGAGATTTTCACCAGGTTCTGATAGCCGGTGTTTGTCTCTGCTAAAAGAATGAGCGGGTGTGCTTCAAGCTCCGTATCGTCCGTGTATATAGAAGCCGTCAGACCGATAATCGGCTTAATTCCGTTTGATTTGCATGCTTTATAAAACTCAATGGCGCCGTACATCACATTTTCGTCCGTCAGCGCCAATGATGAATATCCGAGTTCCTTCGCTTGAGTAACAAGCTCTTTTACAGAAGCGGCGCTGTTTAACAGGCTGTAGCCGCTATGTACTTGCAGGTGAACAAAAGACAATGCCGCCACTCCTTTCCCATACGTTCATTTTGCCTTTCTACATTATAAGACGGGTTTTCTTAAGAAACAAATGTTCTTTTTTTGACTCATCATCATACTTGTCCGTTTCGCTCAATATGATAGAAAAGTGAGGTGGTGTATATATGGATCAGGAAGCCGGATTTATGGCGAATTTCATCAGCAGTTATTTTATCGCCCTCGGTGTGTTGCTCGGCGGCGCGCTGATCGGCGGCCTCGGAGCTTATTTATCAGGCGAGCCTCCGCTGACAGCGATCACAAAATTGGCGAACAGACTGAAGATCTGGGCGCTTGTCGCGGCCATCGGGGGAACATTTGACGCGGTATACAGTTTCGAGCGGGGGCTGTTTGAAGGCAACACGCGCGACATCTTCAAACAGCTTCTTTTAATTATTTCAGCAATGGGCGGCGCGCAGACCGGCTGGCTGATTATTTCATGGCTGACCCAGGAGAATATGTCATCATGAGAATTCCCGAGTATTATAAAAAACCGGGATGGCAGCGTTTTTTTGCAGGAATGATGTGCGGAGCCATCGTCAGCTGGCTGTTCTTTCTGTTTACATACGGAACGTTTCAGGAAGAACAGGTGACGTTAATTGAAAAGCAGCGTGAGCACGCGCGGGATTTAAAAAACCAAATCTCCATCTATCAGAAGGATCTTCATAAATTAAATGAGGATAATAAGCAAAGACTTCTCATCCAAAGTGTTGATGTGAAGCTGATCAATGGGGAAAAATACAGAATCGCCCAGCCCGATAAGATGAAATTTGAGGAACAGGTGAAAGACAATATTTCTGAAGTCATCACAAAGGATATTGAAAGCGTGTATAAAACAAAGGAACTTTTAAAACGGACGATCGAAAACAAAATATACACCATAAATGAGAAGGAATTTAAAGCTGAAGTAAAGGAACTGACGATTTATACGAGATTGTCTGTCGAAATTCATATTTCTTTTGCGACGTAATTATGTCATTTTTAAAAAATTTCCATAGACCTGTCGCTTTTTTCTCCGCTTTTTTATAAACTGTAGATGAGACATTTTCAATGATTCTGAAGGGAGGAAGGGAAAATGGAGGTTTTTAGTGAACGCCGCTTGGCAAAAGATCATGCAGCCCGAATCAGACAAGGCTATTCCGCATATGCAGAAACAGACACACTCGCTTCCCTCATAAAAAAAGAACTCCAAATCTGTAATCTCCGCGTCTACGAAGACCTGACTGATTTCGGCTGCTGGTTCATCCCCATGACAGATGAACACTAAGAAAGAGGGTCTCCCCTCTACTTGTGTTCGTTACATACCTCTTCCAGATCAGCAAGAATCTGATCGGTTTCATCCCAGCTGAAGATGGATGCGCCGGCCGCAAGCGGATGTCCGCCGCCATTGTATTTCCGGGCAATTCCGTTGATGACCGGACCTTTTGAACGGAACCGGACTCTGATTTGATCGTCTTCTTCTACGAAAAACACCCAAGCGCGGATACCCGAAATATTTCCGAGTGTTCCGACAAGCTGCGACGCTTCAGAAGCGGTGGTTCCATATGTCTCCAGAATGTCTTTTTTAATGAAAACGGAAGCGACGCCGTTTTCAGACAGTGACACATTTTGATAAATAAAGCCATTAAGCTTCACCACATTTAATTTTGTTTCATACAATTGATTGAACAGCTCTGACGATGAAAATGGGAACTCAATGAGCTCTCCCGCGTATTTTAATGTCTTTTTTGTGGTGTTCGGGAATAAGAAACGCCCCGTATCACCGACGATACCCGCGTAGATCAGCTCAGCTGCTTTCGTATTCAGTTTCCAGCCGTGCTGCTTTCCTTCCAGGTACAGCTCATAGATCATTTCGCTTACGGAGCTTGCATTCGTATCGACCCATAACAGATCGCCATACGGATCTTCATTTGGATGGTGGTCTATTTTCATGAGCTTTGCACCGGAATGGTAGCGCTGATCGTCGACCCTGCCTTGGTTTGCGGTGTCGCACACGATGACAAGAGCATCTTTATAGGTTTCGTCATCCACCTCATCGAGGGAATATAAAAAAGACAAGGACGGCTCAGGCTGTCCGACGGCAAAAATATTTTTTTCGGGATACGTTTCCCGCAGGATTTCCGTAAGGCCGCACTGTGAACCGTAGGCGTCCGGGTCAGGCCTCACATGTCTATGTAAGATAATGGTGTCATATAATGATATGGTTCTGATCAGTTCGGATTTCATCGTTTTCTCCTTTTCGTTTTTATTCATTTAATCATACTCTTTATCCATGGAAAAGGAAAATCTTTCAGCAACGGTATAAACTGTTTTGCAAACTCATATAATGGAGGATTTCATTTATGCTGGTTTTTGTTTTTCTCATCGGGCTTTCTGCCTGCTTTTACGTGTATTACAAAGTAAAAGGAATCCAGACGAAACGGGCGCTGGAGAAGGAATGTTTTTCGGCTAAATCAAGTATGGCATTAGGCGCGCTGGTGCTTTTGTACGGAGTAAACCAAATGATTCTGTTTCACTCTGTCCTGACCCTGGTCATCGGCGGCGTCTTCATTTTAATCGGAGCAGGCAGCGCATGGGCCGGGTATAAAGCCTATAAGCATTATGAGCCCATCCATGCAAAGGAAGCGGAGAGGGACCACGCATAATGAATGCCAAGGGACCCGGGTGCGTCCCTTAACTTCTCTCCATCAGCTGCACCATGAGCATCGCTTTTGATACGATGCCGCTTTGGCTTGACACTTCCACTTCCATTTTTCCGAATTTCCGGCCCGCCTCTAAAATGCGCGGTTTCACTTCAATGACCGACTCCATCTGTACGGGCTTCAGGAAGAAAATCGTAATGCTTTCAATGACCAGCTCGCCGCGTTTGCGGGAGCGTAAAAATCGGCTGGCGGCCTGGGTTAAAATCGTCGTAAACACCCCGTAAGAAATCGTGCCGAGCTGATTGGTCATTTGCGGCGTGACTTCATATTGATAAACGGCCGGCGTTTTGTCATCTTCCTCTTCTTTAAATCCCCTTGAAACAATATCATCCAGCTTTTCCCCGACCTGAGGCTGCTTTTGAACCATTTGAAGCGCTTTTAAGACATCCTGGCGGCTGATCATTCCGATCAGTTTGTGATGCCCGTCTGTCACCGGAAGCACTTCAATTCCTTCCCAAACCATCATTTGAGCCGCTGAGGCGACAGATGTTTTCCCGATCACCGTGACAGGGTTTTTGGTCATTACTTTTTCAATCGGAACTGACCGGTCATGCCCCGCGATATCTTTCGATGTGAGGATTCCGTGGATTTTCATCTGCTGATCGATAACCGGGAAGCGGCCGTGTCCGGTTTCATAGTTTTTTTCGTACCATTTCTCCAGCTTATCCTTAGGGGACAGCGTCACTGTCCGATCTGCGGGCGTCAAAATGTCTTCCACGAGCACAATCTCTTTTTTTATGAGCTGATCATAGATCGCCCGGTTGATCATCGCGGCTACCGTAAAGGTATCGTAGCTCGTGGAGAGAATCGGAAGCTCAAGCATATCGGCCAGCTCGATAATGCTGTCGTCGGTATTAAACCCTCCTGTTACCAAAACAGCCGCGCCCGCTTCAAGCGCCTGGCGGTGGGCGTTGATTCGGTTCCCGACGATTAACAGGTTCCCCGCCGCCGTGTAACGCATCATCGCGTCAAGCTCCATCGCGCCGATCACAAACTTATTCAACGTTTTATGCAGACCGGCTTTTCCGCCGAGCACCTGGCCGTCTATCACATTGACGACCTCGGCGTATGTCAGCTTTTCAATATTTTCTTTTTTCTTCTGTTCAATCCGGATGGTCCCCACACGTTCAATAGTGGAAACGAATCCTTTGTTTTCAGCTTCCTTAATGGCTCTGTAAGCCGTTCCTTCACTGACTTTCATTTCTTTCGCAATTCTTCTGACCGAAATTTTTTCACCGACAGGAAGCGAATCTATGTATGATAGGATTTGTTCATGCTTTGTTGCCAAGCGTTTCACCTCTAAGGACAGTCTTCTGCTTTTATTATAAGGGTACGGGGGATTCATTCGCAATGAGACGCCCGAAAAAAGGCGGCATCACAAAAAGACCTTCTGAATGCTTGATTCAGAAGGTCTTTGACACATATGTCAGGCAAGCTCAATGGTCTCGCCGGCCGCCATGACTTTGCCGACGCCTCCGGGCAGACTTTCGGCGAAAGCGTCAGGGTCCTGTTCAATGACGGGAAATGTATTGTAATGAACGGGAACGACCTGTTTCGCTCTCAGCCACTCAGCCGCGAGTTTCGCATCTTCAGGCCCCATGGTGAAGTTATCACCGATCGGCAGAAACGCCAGGTCAATGTGATTCAGTTCCCCGATCAGTTTCATATCTGAGAACAGCGCCGTGTCCCCGGCGTGGAAAATCGTTTTGCCGTCAATCGTCAATAAAATCCCAGCCGGCATCCCCGTGTACGTAATGGTTTTGTTTTCTTCATCAGTGACCGCCGATCCGTGGAATGCCTGTGTCAGTTTCACTTTGCCGAAATCAAATTGGCGCGCCCCGCCGATATGCATCGGGTGGACCTTTAAACCTTTAAAGCCGAGATAAACGGCCAGCTCGTTCGGCGCAATGACGAGCGCATCGTTTTGTTTGGCGATCTGCTCTGTATCTCCGACATGGTCATTGTGTCCGTGAGTAAGCAGGATGACATCCGCTTTCACTTCTTCCGGTTTCAAATTTGTCAGACTGTTTCCGGTCAGAAACGGATCAAAAATAATGTTATGGGTTTTCGTTTCCACTTGAATGACAGAATGTCCGTGATAAGTCACTTTCATTGTTTTCACCTCATAAAAAATTAATATTTATCAAGTTCCCTTTTTGACAAACGAAAAAACTTACAGGGATTGATGCCTGTTAATCACATTCAGCCCGCCTGTTGCTTCAATGACCGTTCCGGTTACAAGATCGGAATCATCTTCACATAAAAAGGCGATGATTCTCGCAATGTCCTCTCCGGTTCCGGACCTGCCGATCGGCGTCTTTTCTTTGCCGATTTTCCGTCTTGCTTCCTCTATAGACGCTTCTTTCATATCTCCTACAATATCACCCGGGCAGACCATATTGGCCGTAATGCCTGATTCAGCTTCTTCAATCGCAATGGTTTTCGTTAACGAAGTCAATCCGACTTTAGCCGCTCCGAAAGCGGAACGGTGAAGCCAGCCGGGGGCATGGTCCGCTCCTTGAAAACCGTATGTAATAATCCGGCCGAACCGCTGCTGTCTCATGACCGGGATAACCGCTTTAAACAGATGGAAAACGGCGCTTAAATTCCCTTCAAGCATGTCATACCATTCGTCATCGGAATAATCGGCAAGCTTTTTGCGCTCAAATATGTACGGCCCGGCATTGTTAATCAGTATGTCAATCCTTCCAAACCGCTGAAGGGCTGCATCGGCGATCCGCATGAGATCTTCTTTCCGGGTTACATCGCCCTTAACGAATTGCAATCTGTCATGGCACCCGGGATAATCCGCCTTCAGACAGGCGACCGCTTCTTCGTCTTGTCTGTAATTCACTGTGACAGAAAAGCCTTTTTCCAGAAGCATTTCAGTCACTTTTCGGCCCAATCCCTTTGTACCGGCAGTGATTAGAGCATGTCGCACATTGAATACCCTCCCCAGGCAACGTTGCCGCTTCAATAAAATCAAGACGTTTCTCCCTCTACTTTACTATAAACAAACGGCAATATCACTTTTTTGCACTTCGTCCGCACGAAAAAAAAGCCGTCTTTACAGACAGCTTAATTTTCTGAAGGAGCAGAGGCTTCCTCCATGCCGACATAACCGCTTTCGTATGCCTCTGAGATGAGCCTGGCCGTTTCTTCACTTTCTTTTTCATCATAGATGTAACGGTCTTGTTCTTTGCGCATTCCTTCTACCTCCCATCTTTATAGATGTAGGGTGTCTGATATGACGGGAAAATATGAAGGAAATTTCAGCAAATTAAATGCCGGCGCAGGCTTTTGCTTTTACGAGCGCCTGTTCTACCTGCTGAAAACCCGTTCCGCCGGCGCTCATTCTTTTTTCAACCGCATGATGCGGATCGAGCACGGTATAGATGTCTTCTTCAAAGAGACTGCTGGCTTGAAGGAATTCTTCAAATGCCATATCACTTAAATAGATTCCTTTTTCAATGCAGCTGTACACAAGTTTGCCGACCACTTCATGCGCTTCTCTGAACGGCATGCCTTTTTTAGCTAAATAATCGGCAAGTTCCGTCGCGTTTGAAAAATCTTGTTTTGTCGCTTGTTTCATGATGTCTTTGTTTACTTTCATCGTTTCAATCATGCCCGTGAAAATCTGAAGGCTTCCTTCAACGGTTTTCACCGTGTCAAACATGCCTTCTTTATCTTCCTGCAGGTCTTTGTTGTAAGCGAGCGGGAGCCCTTTCATAATCGTGAAAAGCCCCATCATATCACCGTATACGCGTCCGGTTTTACCGCGGATCAGCTCCGCCATGTCGGGGTTTTTCTTCTGCGGCATCATGCTGCTTCCCGTCGCATACGTATCATCCAGTTCAATGAATCTGAATTCCTGCGAGCACCATAGAATGATTTCTTCTGATAAACGCGAAAGGTGCATCATCAGCATGCTGCTGCCGCTTAAAAACTCGAGAATAAAATCTCTGTCACTGACTCCGTCAAGACTGTTCTCATAAATGGAGTCAAAACCGAGCAGCTCCGCCGAATAGTTACGGTCTATCGGAAACGTAGTTCCGGCAAGCGCCCCGCATCCGAGCGGCGATATGTTAATCCGCTTCATAGCATCGCGAAAACGCTCTTTATCCCGTTCAAGCATCCAAAAATAAGCAAGCAGATGGTGGGCGAAAGAAATCGGCTGGGCCCGCTGTAAATGGGTGTACCCCGGCAGAATGGTCTCGACATTGGCCTCCGCTTTTTCGATCAGCGCTTTTTGGAACTGTTCAATCAGAACGATGATATGTGAGACATGATCTTTCAAATACAAATGCATGTCGGTCGCCACCTGGTCATTCCGGCTTCTGCCGGTATGGAGCTTGCCGCCCAGCGGTCCGATTTCTTCGATCAGCATTTTTTCAATATTCAAATGGATATCTTCATAATCAACAGAGAATTCAAGCGTTCCTTCCTCTGCTTTTTGCAGGAGGATCTGCAGCCCCTGTCGGATGGCGCCTTCTTCTTCTTCCGTCAGAATGCCGCATTTTTTCAGCATGGCCGCATGAGCGAGAGACCCTGTAATATCCTCTTTGACTAAGTTTTGGTCGAATGTGATGGATGCGCCGAACTCATCGACCCACTTTTCCGGTGTTTTTTGAAAACGGCCTCCCCAAAGCTTCTTCATGCTTCAATCTGCTCCTTCTTTTTCACAATGCTGTTTACTTTTGTCGGCAGCCCCCAAAGCTCAATGAAACCGATTGCCGCGTGATGGTCAAAAACATCGTCTTTTGTATATGTCGCAAGTTTTTCATCATAGAGTGAATATTCCGACTTACGTCCTTCTACAATGGCATGGCCTTTAAACAGCTTGACGCGCACGACGCCGGTGACGTGTTTTTGGGTTTCTTTCAGGAATGCAAGCAGCGCGTCTTTTAACGGCGAGAACCATAAACCGTTATAGATGATTTCAGACAGTTTTTGTTCAATTGCCGGTTTGAAATGGGCCACTTCTTTCACTAAAGTCAGATCCTCAAGCTCTTTGTGAGCCGTAATCAAAGTCATCGCGCCCGGGCACTCATAAACTTCACGGGACTTAATGCCGACCAGGCGGTTTTCCACATGGTCAATCCGGCCGATGCCGTGTTTTCCGGCAGTCTCGTTCAGCTTGAGAATTAAATCAGCAAGCGGGTAGGTTACGCCGTCGATTGAAACCGGAACACCGGCTTCAAATGCGATTTCGATGATTTCCGGAACGTCCGGCGTGTTTTCAAGAGATGCTGTCAGGTCATATGCCCCTTCAGGCGGCGCCGCCCACGGATCTTCTAATATACCGCATTCATTGGCGCGTCCCCATAGGTTCTGGTCGATGGAATACGGGCTGTCAAGATTGATCGGAATCGGAATGCCGCGGCTTGCAGCATATTCAATTTCTTCTTCACGCGACCATTGCCACTCACGGACCGGAGCAATGACCTCCAGATCAGGATTTAATGATTTAATGGATACTTCGAAACGCACCTGATCGTTGCCTTTTCCCGTGCAGCCGTGCGCTACGGCCACCGCGTTTTCCTTTTCCGCGACTTCAACGAGTTTTTTCGCGATTAACGGACGGGATAGTGCAGATACGAGCGGATACTTGCCTTCATACATTGTATGGGCCTGCATAGAAATGAGCGCGTACTCCCGGGCGAATTCTTCTTTCGCATCAATCACATAGGAATTTACGGCGCCTACTTCCAGCGCTTTTTGCTGAACGAATGCCAAATCCTTTCCTTCCCCTACGTCTAAGCAGCAGGCAACAACATCGTATCCCTGTTCTTGCAGCCATTTTATCGCTACAGAAGTATCAAGACCTCCTGAGTATGCCAATACAACCTTTTTTTGTTCTGCCATGTTAAAAGCTCCCTTTTGTATAAAAATTAGTTTTAATTAATAAAAATGCATTTTGTATGTATACACTGTAACAAGTAAATTCTGTTTTTTCAAGCCTTTTATAAAAAAAACCCCACCCAATTTTTTGAGCGGAGCAGAGCCTTTTTATACATTTATAAATCTTTTCGGATTTCCCGGAGCACATGAGGCAGTTCAGGAATAATCAGTTTACTCATCGCAAGCTTTACGGCGCCTGAGGAGCCGGGCGTGCAGAAGACTGCGGTATTTTGGATCACACCCGCTGCCGCTCTGGACAAAATGGCGGCGGAACCGATGTCCTCCGTATAGCTCAGCATGCGGAACAGCTCGCCGAATCCCGGGAGTTCTTTTGAAAACAGCGGCGTGACGGCTTCAATTGTGACATCCCTTTCGGCAATGCCCGTCCCTCCGTTTAACAGCACCGCATCTGTATATTCATCCATACAGCCGGATAAAACAGCTTTCTGCAATTCGTCTTTTTCATCTTTAACAATGTCATAAGCGACCGTTTCAAATCCCGCTTCCCTGAGGAAGTCCATCATGACGCGCCCGCTTTTGTCGGTTTCTTTCGTTCTCGTGTCGCTGACTGTGATCACCTTGCAGCGCACGGCTGACGGGGCTTCTTGTTTATGTTCATGCACACTCATTGCTTCACCTCATCGTTTATGTATTAAACATATCGTAACGTTTGATTCTGGGGCATTCAATAAAAAAGCACACCCTAAAGGATGTGCTTTTTTCGATCATTACTGTGCAAGGCGGACAACGTCGCGTGCGATCATGACCTCTTCGTCAGTCGGAATGATCATGACTTTGACAGGAGAGTGAGGGTAGCTGATAAACGCTTCCTCGCCGCGCACGTTGTTCAGCGCAGGATCCCAATATACACCCATGAATTCTAAGCCGCGAAGCACGCGTTCTCTGACTTCAACGCTGTTTTCACCGATACCCGCAGTGAAAATAATCGCGTCAACGCCGCTCATTCTCGCAGCGTAAGAACCGATGTATTTATGGATTCTGCTTGCGAACACTTCAAGAGCCGTTTCCGCTCTTTCGTTTCCTTCTTTTGAAGCTTCCACGATATCGCGGAGGTCGCTGGAGAAACCGGATACGCCAAGCAGTCCGCTCTTTTTATTTAACGTATTTAATACTTCATCTGCCGTCTGATCCGTTTTTTCCATAATGTACGGAATCAATGCAGGGTCGATGTTTCCTGAACGTGTTCCCATCGCAACACCCGCAAGCGGTGTGAAGCCCATTGACGTATCAATGGATTTTCCGCCTTCTACGGCCGCGATACTTGCGCCGTTACCGAGGTGGCAGGAAATCAGACGCAAGTCTTCAATCGGACGGCCGAGAAGCTCAGCTGCGCGCTGTGTCACGTATTTATGAGATGTGCCGTGGAAACCGTATTTGCGGATGCCGTATTTCTCGTAGTATTCGTACGGAAGGCTGTACAGGTAAGATTGCTCAGGCATCGTTTGGTGGAACGCCGTATCAAACACTGCAACCGCAGGCACATCCGGAAGCACTTCTTTAAAGGCTTTAATGCCGACGATGTTAGCCGGGTTGTGAAGCGGCGCAAGTTCTGAAATCTCTTCAATCTCACGGATTGTTTCATCCGTAAGCAAAACAGAATCGCTGAATTTTTCTCCGCCGTGAACCACACGGTGGCCGATTCCGTCAATTTCATTTAAATCCTTTATAATACCGAATTCAGTCAGCTTGTGAAGCAGCATCTTCACCGCAACCGCATGATCCGGAATATCTGTCACTTCTGTATTTTTTTCGCCGTTAACAGAGATTGTGAAAACGCTGTCGGCGATACCGATCCGTTCTACTAAACCTTTTGTTAGCACCTTTTCTGAAGGCATTTCGAATAACTGAAATTTTAAAGATGAGCTTCCTGCGTTAATTGCAATAATTTTAGACATAAATGACGCTCCTATCAAAATTCTTCTTCGTTTGTTCGTTCTTTTTTCCCAGACCATAACTGCAGTCCAAAAAATATCTGACTTTTCCATTTAAACATTGTCAACTCAGCATTTCAAGTCAACATCCACATTGGTACCGCTTACAATATGAAGTCGATATTTTCTGATAAATTTTATTTGTGCCAAATGGACGGCACGGCCTTACGGAATGTTATTTTCTTTCCTTAATTTGTGTTATCCTCCTGATTTCCATTCATTTTAAAAAGCAAAAGCAGCGCGGGATTTTGCATCTCGCACTGCTTTTTCGCCATTATTTTTCTGTTTGAATCCATTGATCCAATTTTGCCATCATCTCCCGCATCGCCTGCTGGTTCGCAAAAGAAGGAAGATTCGCCAAAAGCGCTTGTTTCGGCGGCTTTGCGTCTTCGCCTTTTTTCTGCAAGATTAAAATGCTCTTTGCCTGCGCTTCGTCTTTAAACATAGTAGCCGGCAGCTGAAGAAGGGCGTTGATATACACTTTTTCCGCAAAAAACCGCTTCAGTTTATCGCTTTGCGCGCTGTCAAACAGATGGTTCGGAATCATAAAAAATAAGTATCCGCCCGGTTTTGTATGTTTGACGCTCTGCTCAATAAATAAGTGGTGAGCAAATGAGTGGCCTTCATTCGCTTTCAGCTCAAACGCTTCAGCGCCTTCGTCATTCGGATAGTAGCCGACCGGCAAATCGCAGATGACCGTATCGGCCGGTTCGATAAATAACGGCTGAAGACTGTCCTGGCAGAACAGCTCCATTTCTTTTTCCTGCAGATTCGCCTGAGCATAAGCGATCTTCAGAAGGACATCGTCGATTTCAATGCCGAAGCTTTTTCCCGCTTTGTCAGAAAGCTGGTTTGCCGCGGTCAGCAGAAGATTTCCGGTGCCGCAGGCGGGGTCCAGCAATGTCAGCCCTTTTCGGCCGCCCGTAAATTTATTCACGAGGTAACTGATGAAAAGGCCGATCGTATCAGGCGTCATCTGTCTGTTCGGATGGGACTTATCTTTGAGCCCTTTTAAAATGGCGAGCTGGAACGCCTTGCGGATCCATTCATGCTCCCATTTTCTGAAGTCTGCTTTCGCGAGCAGGCTGTTAAGCTCGCCGGTTTGCTTTTCCTGAAGCGGAAGCTGGTCGGCCTTTTCAAGAAAATACATCTCTCCCGCTTCCGCAAGCCCCTCAATATAAGAAATCTGAAGGCCTTCTGCTATCACTTGGGCGGCTTCATCTAAAAGTTCATAAATCTGACCGACATGGTCGTGTTGCATGCTGTTTCCTCCTTGCCATGAAAAGAGCTCCGCGGCAGCACCCGGAGCTCTTGTTCTCTCTTTACTTGATTAACGCTTTTGCAGCTTCGATAGGCTTTTCATAATTCGGGTGGTTTGTCGCTTCGCTTACGTATTCCGCGTAAACGACTTTTCCGTCCTGATCAAGGACGAATACGGAACGCGCCAAAAGACGAAGTTCTTTGATGTGAACACCGAATGCTTCACCAAATGACATCTCTTTATGATCCGATAATGTTTCAACTTTATCAATTCCGTTCGCTCCGCACCAGCGCGCTTGTGCAAACGGAAGGTCGGCGCTGATTGTATAAACGTTCACATCACCGAGTTTTGCGGCTTCTTCATTGAAGCGGCGTGTCTGCGCGTCACATACGCCTGTGTCGATGGAAGGAATAACGGATATGATCGTTACTTTCCCTTTCATATCTGCTAACGTCTTCTCTTCTAATCCGTTTGTCAAAACCGTGAAGTCAGGAGCTTGGTCACCCGGTTTCACTTCTTGTCCGATCAGCGTCACGGCTCCGCCTTTAAATGTAATTTCAGCCATTCTGATTCCTCCCTTTATCTATGTATAGCTCTATCATAGTCGAGTTTTATGCAAACTGCAAAGGTTATGCCGCATCGTAAAAAAAGCTAACTGCGGGCGGCAGTTAACTTTTCTGTTATAAATCGATATCCGTTCTTTTTTGGTTCCGGCCTTTTTCATTCTTTTTAAACATATGCTGGATGCGTTCAATCGTTTGAGGCGCGGAGTCTAACAGTTTATCAATCAGATGGGTGTTTTCGTCCAAATGAAGCATACGCACGCCGTTTGTTCCGACAATCAGAAACGCAATCGGCGTAATGGATACTCCGCCGCCGCTTCCGCCGCCGAACGGGAGCTTCTGCTCTTTTCTTTCATCATCATCGGTTCTTTTTTCAGCCGGCTTTCCTCCAAACTCGCTTCCGCCCGCCGCAAATCCGAATCCGACCTTTGAAACCGTTAAGATTACGCTGCCGTCAGGCGTTTCAACAGGATCGCCGATGATTGTATTCACGTCAATCATTTCTTTTAAATTTTCCATAGCGGTTTTCATTAAACCTTGAATGGGATGGTCTGCCATATGCGCTCCTCCTTAAACTGATGAATCATTCTTTGAAGCAACCGGAACCGGCTGTTTCTTTCGTATGATAGAAAGTCCGTTCCGCCCGTATTTGAGCAATTTGAAAGCTGCACCTATAAGATGTCCAAAACGAAAAAAGAATATACACTGCAAATGCGTCTTGGATGCAGGCACTTGAAAAGACGGAATGACTTCGCACACCGGTTTATGTATGAAACGCAGATGATCATACAGCATCGCCGTAAGGCCTCCCTTTACGGCCCACAATCCGCCGGCGGCGATTCCCGTAACGGCGGCGTCCTTTATTCCGATAACCGTCACCCATTCGAACTTCGTAACACGGACTCCCGCAAGAAATGAGGCGCCGATTTGGCGCATCTGAAAAACTTGGTGCAGAATCATTTCTATTCTGTGAATGCTCTGTTTGACATCTTCATATGTGATTTTTTTCTTCTCTTTTTTCTGACCTTTCATTTCTGATTTCGTGTCCTGTTTGACATCAATTGACGCGTCTTCGCTGTTTACTTTAATGACGGGCAGCGTTTTTTTAATACGGATCAGCCCGTATAAGGCCGAGAGTTTAAACGTCAGTTTGTCGTTATCTTTATCGTGAAGATATTCGAGCGTCAGGTGAATTTTCATCCTCATAAGCAGCCAGGCCAAAATGAGAATGAGAATAACAGCTGCTGCGGCATATCCCATAAGCTTCACTTCCTTAGCAGCATTATCGCCAAAACCAAAAAAAATAAACCCGGACGTTTATTCCGGGTTTACTGCTTTTATTTGCGGTACAGCGCTTCGTGAATCACCGTTGTGTCGGCGATCAGATCGTGAATGCCCTGCTTTTTGGGCGTAAACGCAATGACGATATAAAGAATCCAGATTTTATCGATATAACGCCCCACCGCTTCTCTGAAAATGACGGTGCTCCAAGTAAGAGGCTTTCCGGGCGTCAAAGAAGTGACCTTTAACCCGAAGACCATCTTGCCGAGTGTCTGATGAAACCATTTCGTCATGAACACAAAATAGGCGAGGTAGACGATCAGGGTTGTGACGGAATAAGCTGAGATTGTAAACATTCCGCTTGTTGCCGGGAGCTTCATCAGCGTGAAAACCGGTGAAACGATGAGATGGTTAAGTCCCCAGACCACCAGCCAATCGAGAAGAAAAGCCCAAAACCTGATCCAAAAGCCCGCATATGCCTGCTCGGGCGCCCTCTGTTGTTCGGCTCCCTCTTCTTTGCCGTGAAAGCCTTCGTAAGTCGCGTCCATTCTTTCTTCCCCCCTACTTTGCATAGAGATACATCATCCGCGGCGAACCGGATTGCGAAATGAGTTCTTTCATGTTCAGAAAATCAATTTCGCTTTTAAACATTTTCGCTGCGCTCATGGAAAAGAGCGAGCCTAATCCGAATCCTTCCTCGTATGTGATGACTGAAGCGTTTTTCATATTTTTATGGTCCTTTTTCATCGCGCTGATCGTATCATCGTAAAAACCGAGCTCATCAACGAGGCCGATTTTTTTCGCTTGTCTGCCGTCGTAAACACGGCCGTCGGCAATTTTTTTCACATCAGATTTTGACATGTGCCGGCCTTTTGAAATGACATTGACAAATCCTTCATAAGAATCGTTGACCATTGTCTGCATGATCTTTCTTTCTTCCTTCGTCATGTCGCGGGTCGGGGACATGATGTCTTTATGCGCGCCGCTTTTAATGGTTTCAAACTTGATGCCGAGTTCATCGGCGAGCTTGGAATAATTGACGCTTTCCATGATGACGCCCAGTGAACCCGTGAGCGTTTCCGGTGAAGCATAGATTTTATCGGCGGCCGTTGAAATATAGTAGCCTCCCGAAGCCGCCATGGAGCCCATGGATACATAAATCGGTTTCTTCGTTTCTTTCTTTAGTTCTTCCAGTTTTTTATGTATTTCCGCGCTTTCGTACACGCCTCCGCCAGGGGAATTGATTTTCAGCACAATTCCTTTGACGCTTTTGTCTTCTTTCGCACGCTCAACCTGTTTTAAAAATGATCTGTGATCATACCCGCCTGAGCTGAGCAGGCCAGCGGACCCGCCGTTATCCTCAATCGTGCCGTCCACTTCAAGCACGGCGATTTTACTGCCGGGGCTGCCCTTATCCAGCGTCACTTCCTCTGTGTCATCTGTCAGTGATGCAAAGTCAGACCCTGTATCCCCGATATTCTTCAGCACCCCGACGGTCACACTTGCAATGACTGATACGCCGAAAATGCCGAGCGCGATGACGAGCGCAATCCATCTTTTTGCATTCATTTGTTCTCCTCCTTTTCTGTCAATATTCGTACGTTCCCCCGTAAAAAAAGATTCATTTTTTTCATGAAGCGCTTTCCCTTAACGGATAAACAGGAAACATGTTACACTATTGCCACAGGTATTTTAACACAATACCTGCTGGGAGAAAAACGTAAATATGACAGCAAAGGGGAATGGGGATATGACCGATCTTCGCCGCAATGTTTATTTTTTTCACAAACAAAACAACGAAACAAAAGAACAAGTCAGCTCTTTGAAGCAGCTTGCTGAATCGCACGGTTTTACAGTTGCGGCTCAACCGGAGGATGCCGGAATTATCGCCAGCATCGGCAGCGACGGCTCATTTCTGCAAGCTGTCAGAAAAACCGGATTCCGTGATGACTGCCTGTATGTCGGCATCGCTAAAAAAGGGAAAGCCCATTTGTACTGTGATTTTCACAGCGATGAGCCTGAAAAAATGGCGGCCAGCATGACCGCGGAACAGCTTGAGGTCAGAAAATACCCGCTCATTCACGTAACGGTGGACGGCAGCAATCATTTTCACTGTTTAAACGAGGTTTCCATCCGTTCAAGCATTATTAAAACGTTTGTGATGGATGTGTTAATTGATGATCTTCATTTTGAGACATTCAGAGGAGACGGGATGATCATTTCCACCCCGACGGGCAGCACCGCCTACAATAAATCTGTTTCAGGCGCCGTTGTTGATCCTTTGATTTCCTGCATGCAGGTATCCGAACTGGCGTCGTTGAACAACAACACATACCGTACACTCGGATCTCCGTTTATTTTAAGCTCAGACCGGAAGCTGACACTGCAGGTGGTGCAAGACGGCAATGAGCATCCGATTATCGGGCTTGATAATGAAGCGCTCAGCACGCGGAATGTCAAAAAGGTTGAGATTAGACTATCCGATAAAAAAATCAAAACGGTGAAACTGAAAGACAACTCTTTCTGGGAAAAAGTAAAACGATCATTTTTATCATAAAAAAAGAGGACGGGCATCACTGCCTGTCCTCTTTTTCATATACGATACGGCCGCCGACGACGGTTTTGACAGCTTCCAATTCATGAAGCTTTTTCGGGTCCGTCCTGAACGGATCACCGCTGAGTACGGTAAAGTCGGCATCATAGCCGGGGGCGATCCGTCCGCGGCTATGTTCTTTATGGATGATGGCCGCGCTTCCCTCCGTGTAAAGCTGAATGGCTTCGTACACAGTCAGGCACTCTTTTTCATAATAGGCCGGACCTTCCGGGTGCTGCTTGCTCGTACGGAGCACAGCCGATTGAATGCCCAGAAGCGGATCGGCCGGTTCTATCGGGGCATCTGAACCTCCGGCGCACAGCAGCCCTTTTGACAGCAGTGTTTTCCAGGCGAAAGCCGTTTTCATCCGCTCTTCTCCGAGCCTGTCAATCACCCACGGAAAATCACTGGCCACAAAATGCGGCTGAAGATCAAGTCCGATCGGCAGCCGGGCGGCTCTTTCAATCAATCCGTCATCTAATACTTGCGCATGAATGAGCCTGTCTAGCTGTCCGGGCTTTGCCGGGTAACTTTCGATAACATCCAGCACCTTTTCGAATGCAAGGTCGCCAAACGCGTGCACGGCGATCTCCATCCCTTTCTCTCTCGCTTTATAAACAAGAGCGGCAAGGGTTTCGTCATCATGCACCTGAACACCGGAAACTGACGGATCATCGTGATAAGGCTTTTTCAATAGAGCGGTTCTGCCGCCGAGCGCGCCGTCAGCAAAAATTTTCATCGCTCCGTATTCCAGATAAGGTCCGGTCGATTTATCCAGAGCGCTCCAGCTGTCGACGGCTTCGTGATGTACGAGCAGATGGGCGCGAAAAGGATAAAGGCCGCTGCCGGTTAATGACTCGTACGCGGCAATGGGAACGGACGCGTCTCCGTAGTATGCCAGATCTTCTGAATGCCCGCCGGTCAGGCCTTTTGACCAGCAGTCCGTAATCGCCGTTTGAAGCGCGCGTTTGACATAGTGAAGTGAGACGGGCGGCAGGGCCTGTGTCACAAGCTCTTGGGCTTTATCCAGCAGGAGGCCTGTCGGACCGGTGCCGTCCCGGACGATAATTCCGCCGTTTGGATCAGGTGTTTCGTTTGTAATTCCCGCCGCGCGCAATGCGGCTGAATTAACCGCCGCGGCGTGCCGGCATACCCGCTTCAGCAGGACGGGGCGGTCGGGAAAGAGCGGGTCAAGGTCATGCTTCGTGACGTAAACCGGCCGTTCAAACAGATTTTCATCCCAGCCTTCGCCGATCAGCCATTCGCCATCTTCCAATTCACGCTCTGCTTCTTTTGCGGCCCGCAGTATCGCTTCTTTTGACGTCAGCTGCGACAAATCGAGGCGAAGCTGTTTTTCCCCGTGTCCGATTAAATGCATATGACTGTCCGTAAACCCCGGGAACATGACAGCTCCATGTAAATCGATCTCATCCGTATCAGGCGAACCGTATGTTCCTTGGAGCTCCCGGAAGCTGCCCGTCTGTCTGACGACGCCTTCTTCGGTATAAACGGCTTCAGTGACATGATTCTTGTCCAGCATTGTATAGATGGTGCCGCCGTGCCAAATCGCTTTCATCCCCGCTCACCCTTTATCCTGTATTATGCTTTTTTATCAGCCTTCAGCCGTTCTTCACGCTGTCTCAGCTCCACACGTCTGATTTTTGCGGACGCCGTTTTCGGCAGGCTTTCGACAAATTCAATTTCTCTCGGATATTTGTAAGGCGCCGTAATCGTTTTTACGTGGTTTTGCAGTTCTTTGACAAGTTCGTCACTGCGCTTTTCATCGTCTTGTAAAACGACATAAGCTTTTACGATTGAACCTCTGATTTCATCCGGGCTCGCCACAACGGCACATTCTTTCACTTCCGGATGCTTCACGAGCGCGTCCTCTACTTCAAAAGGCCCGATTGTATATCCGGAGCTGACGATGATGTCATCATTGCGGCTCTCAAACCAAAAGTAGCCGTCCTCGTCTTTTTTCGCGCGGTCTCCTGTAAGAAAGTAATCTCCGCGAATCTGCTTTTTCGTTCTTTCAGGATCTTTATAATATTCCTTGAATAAGGCCGGTGTGCTCAAATGCACGGCGATATCGCCCGTTTCGCCAGTTTCGCATATTTCGCCTTTATCGTTTATAATCTCCACTTGATTTCCGGGGGTCGGTTTGCCCATGCTTCCCGGCTTAATATCCATGTCCTTCAGGACGCCGACTAACAGGGTGCTCTCCGTTTGGCCGTATCCGTCTCTCACTTTAATGCCGAAATGCTTCCGGAATACGTCAATGACTTCCCGGTTTAATGGCTCACCCGCAGAAACTGCGCTGTGAAGGGCAGAAAGATCATATTTGTCCAACTCCTCCACTTTTGCCATCAGGCGGTATTCCGTCGGGGTACAGCAGAAGACATTTACTTGATGGCGCTCCAGCAGCTCTAAATACGTCTTGGCGTTGAATCTGCCGTGATAAATGACTCCTGTCGCGCCGCTTCCCAGAATTGCGAGCAGCGGGCTCCACACCCATTTCTGCCAGCCGGGCGCCGCGGTGGCCCACACTGTATCGTCTTCAGAAATATCCAGCCATGCACCAGCTGATGTTTTTAAATGGGCAAAGGCCCAGCCGTGTGTATGTACAACGCCTTTAGGCTGGCCGGTCGTGCCTGAAGTATAGGACAAAAACGCCATGTCTTCTCTTGTTGTATCAGCTGTTTGAAAACTGTCTCCGTCCGCTTCAATCGTTAGGAGGTTTTTCCAGCCGACATTATTTTCACCGATTGACAATGTCACCAGCTGCTCGGTATTCACCTCGTCAAACGCGTTTATAAATGAAGGATAAACGATAGCGCCTTTCACTTCGGCGTGTTTGATCCGGTATTCAAGGTCTTTGGCGCGCAGCATTTCCGAGCAAGGAATGACGACCATCCCCGCTTTTAAGATCGCTAAATAAACGGCATACGCTTCAAGCACTCTCGGAACCATGACAATTAGCTTATCGCCTTTTTCAAATCCGAGACCTTTCAGACGGGCTCCGATTTTATTCGTTTCTTCCATCAATTTTTCATATGTCCAGACTTTCTTGCCGCCTGTTTGATCTTCCCATATAAGCGCGTTCTTCTCTTTGGAACGGCTGAACTTTTCGATTTCATTTACAAGGTTATAGTTCTTTGGGGCGATTAAATCTTCTCGTTTTAACACGAACAACTCCTCACTTTCTTTCCCCATTATACATAAACATAGGCCATTACAATAAAAATATGCATAAATTGCTTCCCGCCTTCTATCTATACTCATGAAAAAAGAGCGGGGAATTCCCCGCTCTTTTAGCCATTATGTGAAGTTGTGATTAAAACTGCTGCTGGCTGCTTCCGCCCATGCTTTGCTGAGCAAAAGAGACAAGACGTTTTGTGATTTCTCCACCGACAGAACCGTTAGCGCGAGAAGTTGTTTCCGGTCCAAGGTTTACACCGAATTCAGAAGCGATTTCATACTTCATTTGGTCGATAGCTTGAGCAGCGCCTGGCACTAAAAGCTGGTTGCTGTTTCCGCTGTTTGATTGTTGTGACATGTGTATCACCTCCTTGTGAGTATAGAATGTGATAAAACACATGTCTTCATTCAAAAAAACTTTGGTAATTGTATACAGTTTTAAAACAGGCCGGCAAACTTATCGTGAGCTTCCTGCTCTGAGTAAACAGTGATAGTTTCGATGCCGGCAGCGGCCTCTGCAATCAGCGGTTCAAAATCAACGAAGCTTTCGAAGTGCTCGATTTTTTCTTTTTTCGGGCGTGTTTTCGGACTTGGCGGCGTAAAGATGGTGCAGCAGTCCTCAAACGGCTGAATGCTTGTTTCATAAGTGCCGATTTCTTTTGATTTCTCGATGATTTCTGTTTTGTCCATTCCGATTAAAGGACGCAAAATCGGCGTTGCCGTCACGGCATTGATCGCATACATGCTTTCAAGCGTCTGGCTCGCTACCTGCCCGAGACTTTCTCCCGTAATGATCGCGAGCGCTTTTCGTTCTTCTCTGATTCTGTCCGCGATTTGCAGCATAAGACGCCGCGTCGCCGTCATCGTATAGTTCTCCGGGATTTGTTTTTGGATGAGTTCCTGCGTCTTTGTAAACGGCACGATATGAAGCGTCATACTGCCGCCGAACTTCGCAAGGCATCCCGCGAGATCCATGACTTTCTGCTTTGCACGTTCACTCGTATACGGCGGACTGAAGAAATGTACGGCTTCAACTGATAACCCCCGTTTCATCGCGTAAAAACCGGCGACCGGACTGTCAAAACCGCCGGAAAGCATCAGCATCGCTTTACCCGCGGAACCGACAGGAAGGCCTCCTGCGCCTTTTTCGTTACGAATAGTCAGGAATGTCGCTTCCTCCCTGATTTCAATCCGAAGCGGAATATCGGGATGTTTCACATTGACGGTTAATCCATCCGTGTTTTTCAAAATATGGCCGCCGATTTCAGCGTTCATCGCATTCGTATCTAATTCAAACTGTTTGTAAGCCCGTTTGGTCTCGACCTTAAACGTATTCCCCGGTTTATATTCGCCTTCTATCGCGGCTAAAGCCGTTTTTTTAATGTCTTCCAGCTTGCTTTCGCATTTAATTGCGAGACTAAAGCTTTGAATGCCGAATATATTCTTTAATAAGGAACAAATTTCCTCCGGGTTTTCTCCATTAAGTGTAATTGACATCCGGTCCCGGTTTGAAAAGTATTTTACTTTTTTATAATCCTTTAATACCAGGCGGATATTCTGTTTTAATCTTTCAATAAAACTGCGTCTGTTTTTTCCTTTTGTGGATATTTCACCAAAACGGATTAAAATATGATCGTAATTCATATGCTACCTCATCATTTTTTTTAGTTTTTGAACAGCCGGCACCAGCGCGGCCATAAACGGCTCCGTGATGTCAGCCGTATGGCTGAAGTTCAGGCTGACTCTGATGCTGCTTGATGCAATCTGTTCGCCTTTATTCATTTGCAGAAGAACACGGCTCGGTTTGTGCTCTCTTGCGGAACATGCCGCGGTTGTGGAGACATATATTCCTTTTTCCTCAAGCATGTGCAGCAGCACTTCCGCCTTCACGCCCGGAACGGAAAAATTAATGATATGCGGCGCGCTGTTTTCGACGGGAGTGTTGATGACGACACCGTCCGTCCCGCTCAGCCTTTCCATGAGCGCATTCTTGGCAGCCTCCACAGAAGAAAGCCGCTCGTTCATGTCACGCGCGGAAAGATTGATCGCTTTCGCAAGGGAAACGGCGCCTGCCGTGTGTTCTGTTCCGGCGCGGACGCCTTTTTGCTGCGAGCCGCCCGTTATAAGCGGAATGAGCCGCGTTCCTTTTTTGACGATAAGCGCTCCGGTCCCTTTTAAGCCGTGAAACTTATGCCCTGAAACGGTGCAAAGGTCAATGCCCGCTTCTTCTATAGACAGAGGAACTTTATGAATACCCTGCACATGATCAACATGAAACAGAATATTCCGGTGCTGCTTCAAAAACCCGCCGATTTCCTTTACGGGCTGAATGGAGCCGACTTCGTTATTGACATGCATGACGCTGACGATTATCGTATCCGGCCTGACAGCCGATTTGACGTCTTTCAAAGAAACGAAGCCGTTTTGATCGGCCGGAAGATATGTGACTTCAAAGCCGAACAGCTCTATCAGCTGATCAAGCGTCTCCGTCACAGAAGGATGCTCAATCGCCGAAGCAATGATATGTCTTCCTTTACTCATGTTTGCCCAGGCTGCTCCCTTTAACGCCGCGTTATTCGCTTCAGTCGCGCCTGATGTAAATACAATATCATAATTTTTTAAACGCAAGGTTTTTTTTATTTGCTGAGCGGCCGCTTCAAGGAGCTGTTCCGTCTCAGTTCCTAACTGGTGCAGAGACGAAGGGTTGCCGAAATAACGGCTGCTCGTCTGTTTATACACTTCCAAAACCTCTTCATACGGCTCGGTCGTTGAGCTGTTGTCTAAATATATCATTTTTTTTACTCCTTTAATGAAAACGGTACATCGTATGATATTTATGCTACCATAACAAAAGTAAATATAAATTCGCAATAAATCGAGTATTGACTTCTCTGTACATTGCCATATAATAAGTAATGTTCGTTTTGTTATATTATCTGACAATTAATTGACAGAATATTTCAACATAGTATTTAGGAGGATTTTTATGAAACACTCACTACCTGTCAAAGATACCGTTATTATCGGTTTCATGCTTTTCGCACTTTTTTTCGGGGCAGGAAATATGATATATCCGCCGGAGCTCGGGCAAGCGGCGGGGCATAATGTCTGGAAAGCGATGGGCGGTTTCTTACTGACCGGCGTAGGTCTGCCGCTTTTGGGTATTATCGCCATCGCATTAACGGGCAAAGACGCAAAAGGGCTTGCCGATAAAGCTCATCCGGTATTCGGGACTATTTTCACCGTTGTGCTTTATTTATCAATCGGGCCGCTTTTCGCGATTCCGAGAACCGGAACCGTTTCATATGAAATCGGTGCAGTTCCGTTTTTAAGCGGCATTCCGGAAAGATTATCTTTATTTGTTTTCACATTGATCTTTTTTTCTATTACGTATTATTTAGCTCTTAATCCTTCCAAAATCGTTGACAGAGTCGGAAAGATTTTGACTCCTATTAAATTCGGTATTATTTTAATCATCGTCGTAAAAGCCATTGTCACTCCGATGGGCGGACTGGGCGCCGTACATCAGGCATATTCCGGAACGCCAGTGTTCAAAGGATTTTTGGAAGGCTATAAAACAATGGACGCGCTCGCCTCAATCGTCTTCGGCGTCGTTGTCGTCAACGCTGTTAAAAGCAGGGGCGTCACCCAGCGTAAAGCGCTCGCGGCCGCTTGTATTAAAGCGGGTCTTATAGCTGCGGCAGGTTTGACATTCATTTATTTATCTTTGGCCTATTTGGGAGCGACAAGCACGGACGCTGTAGGTCCGATCGGCGAAGGCGCAAAGATTTTATCAGCTTCATCAGATTACCTGTTCGGTTCACTGGGAAACATCGTTCTCGGCTCTGCCATCACCGTTGCGTGTTTAACGACAAGCATCGGGCTTGTCACATCTTGCGGCGAATATTTTTCAAAATTGATTCCCGCTTTATCATACAAAATGGTGGTTACGATTGTCACGCTGTTCAGTCTGGCGATTTCAAATTTCGGACTTGCTGAGATTATTGCATTTTCAGTTCCTATTTTATCAGCGATTTACCCGCTGGCGATTGTCATTATCGTCCTTTCCTTTATTGATAAAATCTTTAAGGAAAGACGGGAAGTCTATATCGCCTGCCTGATCGGAACGGGGCTGTTCAGTATCTTGGACGGTTTGAAGGCAGCAGGCATTCCGCTCGGATCATTAGATTCATTCTTAAACGCAAATCTTCCGCTTTACAGCATGGGAATCGGCTGGGTGCTTCCGGGCATTGCCGGAGCGATCATCGGCTGCATCATCACGTTTTTTACCAGCCCGCCCATCGAATTAAATAAAGCAAAATCGTAACATTCAGCGCTTGCGGCTTGACGTATATCAGCCGCAGGCGCTTTTTATATTCCGTGAGAAACTAAAAAACTGCACCTCTGATTTCCATCAGGGTGCAGTTTTTGCTTATGCGTCTATGAAGCAGATTGATCAGCTTTAATTTTTTTCACGGCGCCGGGAGCTGCTTTTTCAACAGCATCTGCCGCCATCTCATAAGCTTCATTATAGCTGTAAGCGTAAAACAGCCGTTCCGCTTCTTTCAGCTGTTCGGATAAAATATGATTCTGGCTTCGGAAGCGGTTGCCGTACTGGATGATCCGCTCAATCAGCTTCACCTGAATCACAAGATCTTCCGCCTCTTCGCTGACTTCCTCAACTGCCTTTTCGGCTTCAGCCAGATGTTTGGCGGCTTCCTCCATGTTCAGCGGCAGCACTTCCAATTGGCTGACGGTTTCTTCTATATGATGATTTGCCGTTTCGAGCTTGTCCTTGACTTGTTCAGGAATTCCCGGCACGTTGCTTTTTTGCAGCATTCGGGCCGTGTCAGAAATGGTTTTCCGAAGATGCATCAGCGTTTCCCGCGCCTGCAGTTCTTCTTTTCTGAGCGCCTGCAGATTTTCACGGTATTCGGCATGTTCTTTCTGAGCCTCTTCCATCTGCTTTTCGATGGCCTCGACTTCTTCAATCAATAGAGAGTAAGCGACATGCTCACCATCAAGCTTTTCTCTCGCCTGCTCAAGGAGCCGGCCGATCGTTTCCAGCTGTTTTTCGAAGGCATGCTGTCTGCCGATTTCACCCGCCGTCAGCTGATAGCTTTCCTTGACGAGCTCCGTTTCGGTTTTTGTACGGTCTTTTTCTTCCTCAAGCTTCTCATACGCGATGATCAGCTCAGGCATTTTGCTTAATACGGACTGTCCGGCTTCCACTTCGCCTTCCAGCTGGTCATACATCGATTGAATGGTTTCATCAATCAGCTGAAGAATGGCGGACGCTTCGTCGACATCCAATTCTTCCAAAAGCGCGTTTTCAGCCCGTTTCAATTGATTTGTGAGTGTATCCAGCTCTTTTTCGATTTGAATATGCTCCAATTTGTAGCCTTTTTCCGTCATTTCCCGGTAGCCGTCTTTCAGCTTGGCAATTTGGTTCGGCACGGTCTGTTTACAGTCCGCAAGCAGTTTCGGAACGTCATCTATGTATGTCTGAAGCTGATCCAGTCTGCGGTCCTGTTCAAGCAGCACTTTTCTCGCTTTGATGTAATTGCCGCTTTCCGTCTCTTCTTCGAACTCTTTTATGCCGCTCCAGATTTCGTCGAGATCCGTCTCCAGGCTGTTATAAAGCTCTCCGTAGAGATGGCTGTACGCCAGAAGGTTTTTCCGCGCTTTTGAATACCGCTCACGCACCTGTTCAATCTCTCCGCGGCTTTTTTCCTCGCTCGTCACAAGGTCGCTGATCTCACGCAGTATGCCTTCTATATTTGATTCGGCTGCAGTGAGAAGGTCGTCGATGTGGACAAGCACCTGATTCGCTTTTTTAAACCGGTATTTGTCGGCGTTCTCTTCGGCATCATAAAGGAGCTCTTCTACTTTCGGCAGATGGGCTGTGACAATTTCATCCCACTCTTCGCGCCATCTTTCAAAGAACTCTTCCGTCTCTCCGGTCATTTTCAGATGTTTGATCTTGGACATTTCTTCCACTATCGAACGGTTTAAAATTTCAATCTTCCATGACTCCAGCCGGTCAATTTCCGTATAAATTTTTTTCCTGAAAAAGTAGCCCGCCGCAAAGAGCGCGAGCAGTATAACCAATAATCCGATGACTAACTCCATAATGAGCCCCCTTGTTGTTCTCTTAATCTGTCAGGGTGTTTTATGTATTCAGAAAGATTTCAATATATGTATTGAGAAAATCTGTCGTTTTCATTGTTATTATGATACCATGTAACCAACATTTTTTGACCAGAAATCAAAAACTTTTTGCATAATTTCGGCAGGATTCTGCAATTTTTTAATGGAGTGACACAAATGGAAAAACGAGACGCTCATATCCACACGCCTTTTTGCCCTCACGGCTCGAAGGATGCGCTGAAACAATATGTCGAAAAGGCCCTGGAAAGAGGCTTTGACTCGATCACATTTACAGAGCACGCCCCCCTTCCTCCGTCATTTCAAGATCCCGTACCGCTTCAGGACAGCGCGATGGATCTCAGACAGATGGAGGTTTATTTGGAGCGGCTGTCACACCTGAAAAAGGAATACGATGGACAAATCAGCATTCTGACTGGGCTGGAAACCGATTTTATCACAGGGTATGAAGAGGAAACCGCGGCGTTTCTGAACACGTACGGCCCCTCACTGGATGACGGCATTTTATCCGTTCATTTTTTGAAGACCGGTCCGTCTTATATATGCCTGGATTTTGACGAGCACGCCTTTCAGCAGCTTGCCGACCGCTTCGGAAGCGTTGAAGCCGTATATGAACAATACTATGAAACTGTGTATTCTTCCATTGTAACACCGCTCGGCCCCTTTAAGCCAAAACGGGTCGGCCATATCACGCTCGTCAAAAAATTCGCGCGCCTTTTCCCTTACAGCATGTCACCTCAAATAAGAGAGCTTGCGGCCCGCTGTCTTGACGCCGTGAAAGAACGCGGAATGGAGCTGGATGTGAATACATCCGGGCTCAGAAAGAAATTTGCCGGGGAAGTATACATGGAGGATTGGATGGCTGAGACGGCGAAGCAAAAAAAAATCCCGCTCATATTCGGGTCGGACGCCCATCAAGCGGAAGATGTCGGCAGTTCCTACGAAACGTACAAAAGCATCATTACTTCATAAGCGCCGCATCAGGCCGTCGGAACACGCTTTCGATCCAGATCTTCACCTCTTCAAAATACCTTTTATAAAAGTACGGTTCATGAGGCTGCATATAGAGCACCTCCGTAATGTATTGAGGCTGAAGATACGGCATCATCAAGAGGGATTTCAATTGCAGAATAAAATGCGGCACGGGCAGCGTCAGCCGTCTGTGGCGTGACTGCCCTTCTTCAATCATCAGCTGGAAAATATATTTTTCTTTCATTAAGTAAGTAGACATAATTTCCCTGATCAGCACGGAATCAATCGTCACTTCCCGGTATACAAACCGCGTTAATTGACGGTTATCGTGCTGATAGGATAAAATATCGAAAATCACCCGCAGGATGCGTTCCTGCGCGTCTTCACCGTTCATACTGACGGCGGCTTTTTCCAGCGCTTCAGTATAGCCTTCGTAAAACTCGGAAACTAAATGTTCCATTAATCCGCCTTTCCCTTTAAAATAGTAGGAGATGTGCGCAACATTTACATCAGCTGACTTTGCGATTTCACGGACGGACGTGCCGGAATAACCTTTTTGGTTAAACAGCTGGACAGCGGCGTTAATAATTTTGTCTTTGGTGCTTACTTTCATACGGCTCACCCCTTTATGTGTAACAATTCAAGCAGAAAGGCGCCGTTCCTGTAAGAACTTCTCGACAAATGCCGGCAGAACGGCCGGAACTTTGTTTGATATTATAGAAAAAGTGAGGGTTTTCCATGTTTCATGTCGAAAAACAATCCGGAGATAAAGAAAAAAGTTATCAGCTTCTGCTTAAACAGCTCGAAGCCATGACAGAAGATGAAACGGATGCGATCGCAAATTACGCGAATGCGTCAGCGCTTTTATACCATTCATTACATGAAGTCAACTGGGCGGGGTTTTACTTCGCTAAAGAGGGCGAGCTCGTACTCGGACCGTTTCAAGGACTTCCTGCCTGTGTGCGCATTCCGTTCGGCAGAGGCGTATGCGGCACTGCCTACTCTAATGGCTCGGTGCAGCGGATTGCCGATGTGAATGCGTTCCCGGGACATATCGCCTGTGACGCGGCTTCCCAGTCGGAAATCGTCCTCCCGATCCGCGTAAACGGTGAAGTGATCGGTGTGCTGGACATTGACAGCCCCGTGAAAAACCGTTTTGATGAAACGGACGAAACCTATTTGGCAAAGTTTGTTGAAACGCTTGAAAAACGATTAGGATAAAAAAAGGAGCCCGGCCGGCAGGCCGGCTCCTTTTTTATGTCGTCGTGCTGTTTTGATGGATGATCAGCCGGTTTTTGCCGTTCCGTTTGGCGATATAAAGCGCCTCATCCGCTTGCTGAACGAGCAATTTCAACGGCATCGGGCCGGTCTTTGACCAGCAGGAAACGCCGCAGGAAATCGTCACGCGCGGCTCGGTGTTTTCCCGGATGGCGCGAACCAGCCTTTTAGCGATGCGTTCTCCGGATGACACGTTGATATTCGGCAGATAGACAGCCAGCTCCTCGCCCCCCCACCTCGCAGCGACATCATGCTCACGAATATGGTTCTTCATAACGGAGGCCACCTGAATCAGGATCGAATCTCCCGTTTGATGACCGTATGTATCATTAATATTTTTGAAATTATCGATATCAACGAGGATGAATACACCCCGTTTATGAATTTTCATGCTGTATTGAATTTTCTCATCCAAATAGGTTCTTGAATACAGCTCCGTCAGCTGGTCTGTCTGAACAAGATGCTCAAGCCTGTCGCGCAGCATGGAGTTCGTAACCGCCAATGTCGCATGGTGAATGAGCGCTTGAAAAAGCTTATACATTTCAAACGTAAAAGCATACAAATCCTTTTTCAATAAAATCGCAAACCCGAAGACGGTGTCATTTTCGATCATCGGCACCGCCATCAGCGAGCCGTAGCCGCTTTCGCCGAATACAGTCTTTCCGCTGCCGATAAACACACCCTTTTCTCCCTCGAAGAGCTTTTCTTTCACAATGCTGATATAGGGGTTCGCACGTTCTGTCTTAAAAAAAGCGGTATGTCCCGGAAGCAGATTTTGCGTTTCAAAATGATCAATATGAAAAAAAGCCACTTCTTCCGCATGAAACGATTGGGTCATAATGGCGGCGAGCTCCCGCATCGTATCAGTGAGTCTGAGGCGCTGATTCAGCTGGCGCGATGTTTCATTAATGAGCTCCAGATTCGCAATGCTTTTTTTCGATTGCTCATAGAGCTGCGCATTTTCAAATGCTTTTCCCGCTGCGCCCGCAAGCAGCAGCATTTCACTGAGAGTACTGCACGAAAGAACGGCATCCTGCAGCCCCTCCGTCTTCAGAACCCCGTAAGTCCCCTGCTGGCCTTTGATCGGCAGATAAGCAGATGACCTGCCTTTTCTGAGCAGTCTCCCCGATAAATAAACCTTCTGGGCAGACGGATCGGCATCTTTTCCGTCCATATGTAATTCTTTTGCGGGAAGCTGTCTGTCCGTATCCTGATCCTGCGTGATAAACAGTGAAAAACGGAAAGACCGGAAAGCCGTACTCAAACTTGCCTGCAGTTTTTCCAAAACCTCATTTTGGTCCAAAAGCGAATGGAACATTTCTGTCATTCTGTGAATTTTCCGCTGATGCTTCGTTTTGTCAAACAGCCCGCTTTGTCTCACAGATTGATTAATGAACTGAGTAACGATCTCAGGCAATGATTCCGGGATCGGCAGCCCGCCTTCCGAGCACAGATAAAAGGATCTGCCGGACGTCTGATTCCTGATCATAAAACGGCCGTCACTCTCTTTCAGCGGAGCATAATGCGGTTCATCTTCTGTTTTTATGGTGAAACGTGTTGATTCTGCCGGTGAAAGGGTCAATGAAAGAGATGTAAAGCAGGATTCGAGAGCTGAGGCCAGCCATAACAGCGAGTCGGATAATGAGACGGATTCAGATTTCGTTAAGAAAAAAGAAAGCATTTTCTGATGAAAGGCCGTCACTTCATCAATTGTTTGTTTTTTCATTTTTATCACCTAAACATGTACTACTCATTTTTGTACATTATATCATAAACCGGCACTCTTCATGGAGAAATGGTTGACGGCGGCAGGGAAAAATCATATAATGTTCTTTGTGTGAAATATTGCAGCCTTTTTGTTCAGCTTCTGTGTTTGCATTTTGTTCCTTAGCTGTAAGGTGTATCGTGTAACTCTCTGCTGCTGGAGCGAGGATACATGAAAACAAAATGTGCACGGTCGGATCGAACAGACGGTTTTTATTTTCCACAAAATAAAACCAAAGGAGGAGTCACATTATGGCTCGCTATACAGGTCCATCTTGGAAACTGTCTCGCCGTTTAGGAATCTCTCTTAGCGGTACAGGTAAAGAATTAGAAAAACGCCCTTACGCACCAGGTCCCCACGGTCCGGGACAGCGTAAAAAACTATCAGAATACGGTTTGCAATTGCAAGAAAAGCAAAAACTTCGTCACATGTACGGTGTAAACGAACGTCAATTCCGCACATTGTTTGACAAAGCTGCAAAAATGACTGGTAAACACGGCGAAAACTTCATGATTCTTTTAGATGCACGTCTTGATAACGTTGTGTACAAGCTCGGTCTTGCGCGCACTCGCCGTCAAGCACGCCAATTAGTTAACCACGGTCACATCCTTGTTGACGGAAGCCGCGTTGACATTCCGTCTTACCAAGTAAAACCTGGTCAAACAATCGGTGTTCGCGAAAAATCAAGAAACCTCTCTATCATCAAAGAATCTGTAGAAGTAAACAACTTCGTTCCTGAGTACCTTACTTTCGACGCTGAAAAGCTTGAAGGTACATTCACTCGTCTTCCAGAGCGCTCTGAGCTTGCTCCGGAAATTAACGAAGCGCTTATCGTTGAGTTCTACTCCCGTTAAGTAAAACGCTCTTTAAAGAGCATTGGATTAAACCCCGGACATGTTGTAATGACAATGTTTCCGGGGTTTTTCTTTTGGGCTGTCAGAATAATGGGCAGATGCTCCCTCTCTTTATTAAAAAAAGCCCCTGTCCCGGGGCTTTTTTTATGTGCCTGCTGCTTTTCAGCTGCATGTACATTAGAAAATCCCATTTGACAAGCAGAAGCGATTTTTTACATAATGAATCATCATACCTTACAAAAAAGGAGCGACTGAATGAACAGCATCCCCTCTATCGTCAGCAAGCACAAAGCCTATTTTGCGGCGGGGCATACGAGACAGCTAGAAATGAGACTGAACATGCTGCAAAAGCTGAAACAAGCCATCAAAACACAAGAAGCCGATATAACAGCCGCTCTCTATCAGGATCTCCACAAATCCGAACAAGAGTCGTACACGACAGAAATCGGAATTGTACTGGAGGAAATCAGTTTTGTGATGAAGCGGCTGGGAAAATGGATCAAACCGAAACGAGTCAAAACGCCTCTGACTCACCTAGGCTCGAAAAGCATCATTATCCCTGAGCCATATGGAACCGTTTTGGTGATTGCGCCTTGGAATTATCCCTTGCAGCTGGCGCTTTCACCCTTGATTGGAGCCATTGCGGCCGGAAACACAGTCGTTCTTAAACCGTCAGAATACACGCCGGCGGTTTCCGCTGTTCTTTCCAAACTCATCAGCAGCGTTTTTCCGAGTGACTATGTCGCTATGGCGGAGGGCGGGCCCGACGTCAGCACTGTGTTATTACAGCAGCCCTTTGACTATATTTTCTTCACAGGAAGCGTTGCCGTGGGAAAAATCGTCATGGAGGCAGCCGCCAAACAATTAATTCCCGTTACCTTGGAGCTCGGCGGCAAAAGTCCCTGCATTGTCCATAAGGATGCTGATATACAGCTTGCCGCCAAACGCATCGTCTTCGGGAAATTTACAAATGCAGGGCAAACCTGCATCGCACCGGATTATTTATTTGTCCACCAAGATATCAAAACGAAGCTCACAGAAGAAATGAAGCGTGCGATCAGTGAATTTTACGGCCCTCAGCCTGAACAAAATCCGCAGTACGGCAAAATCGTCAGTGAACGCCACTATCAGCGGCTGCTCAGCTTTCTGAATGATGGCGTCCCGCTTACAGGCGGACAATTTAATCCTGATCACCACAAAATAGCGCCGACGATCCTAGATCAAGTGAAGGATGACTCTCCAGTGATGCAGGAGGAGATTTTCGGGCCGATTCTTCCGCTCTTTACATACCGTGATATCGGGGAAGTCATTGAGAAAGTCCAATCATGCCCAAAGCCGCTCGCCCTGTATCTCTTCACCACAAACAAAGAAACTGAGCGCGCTGTTTTAGAGAATCTGTCGTTTGGCGGAGGCTGTGTCAATGATACGTTAATGCACGTCGCGACACCGTATTTGCCATTCGGCGGCGTCGGGGAAAGCGGCATCGGCAGCTATCACGGATTTGACAGCTTTAACACGTTTACGCACAAAAAAAGCGTCGTCAAACAAACGAACCGCTTCGACTTCGCTTTCCGTTATCCTTCTTCCAAAAACGGGCTGCGAATGATTCGGAAAATACTTAAATAAAAAAGCGCAGAGTATCTGCGCTTTTTATAAATCCTCTATACACCAATTAATCGGTTCGTCTCCCATTTCATCTAAAAGCGGTTTGATCTCTTCAAAATATTTCTCAGCAGACTCAGCGTCTTGTTGTTTTATCGCGATATACCAATCATTTAATATATTTGCAACACATTCAGAAGCCAGTTTACTCATAAGATAAACCCCTCTTTCTACAAATATTCTAAATTTTATCAAAAAATATTCTAGCATACCTTTAACATAAAATGTAATTAATAGGAGTTTTTTTCGGCATCGCACAATTTCAAAAAAAGGCTATTGACCCACTTTTTCAGAACGGTATTATAGCGGACTATTTCTCTCTATTGTCGAATCTACACTCCGCTGTCCCCATTCTTAAATAATAACAAGTCCGGTATAATTTGGTTTGTAACGAATATACAATAGGGAGTGTGATTGTTTGAAGAAATTCAGGTCAGCTTTACTTTTGTTTTTGGTCACTGCATTGGTTGTAGGGGTTATGCCTAATTTTAAAGCCAAAGCAGAAAGCAATGAAATGTTGAACACCCCTGCATCAATGTCAAATGATACTGTAGGTGAGAATGTTTTTGAGATTGATGGGGAAAAGTATGTCTATTCTTACGACTTTACTGACCCTGCTGTGAATAAAGCTAAAGTTATTGAGGAAAATGGGGCAGTTACAAAATTTGAATACAACAACGAAACAAACACACTTTATAAAAACGGTGAGGTCGATTTTAACCTTACTATGGAGGAAGATGGGGTATTTTCTTCTTCTAATATGTCAACTATGAAGATACCGCCCGGTGGAAAATACATGGGGAAATACAATTATAAATACAATTTGAAAGGCGTTTCTGTCGGTGTGGCAGCCACAGCTATTTCAACAATAACAAAAACACCTTACAACGTAGTATTCGCTATTGTAGGGTTTTTAGCAGGTACCCAAACAACTGCATACTATACAGTATTCCAATATCGTTATGCCTTTAAATGCAGCGCATACCCTTATGCTAATAGAACAAAATTCTACGAAGACTCTAAAAGAAAGAAAGTCCTTAAAACGGCAGACAGTCCCAAATTCTTTGGAAGCAGGCCAATCCCATCAACTTGCCGACCATAAAAACGAGGTGGAAAAATATGCAACAAGAAAAAACAACGTCTAATGTTAACAGGATATTAAAAAGATATATCCTACTGTTCCTTGTTTTATGTGCATGTTATTTTGTTTACATGGGCGTTTTGGGTAATAAATTCACTCCAGTCCCATTGATTATTTTCATCGCTGGATCAATTATTGGGGAGTTAATCAGAATAGGAAGAATGAGAAGATAGGGGGTTACATCCTCCTATCTTTTTTAAAACACACAAGCTTCACAAATTTGTTTTTACCCATTTTTCTTTTATGCTCGGGTATATAACAGTGAAGACAATAACATCAAAACAGATGAAGTTAAGTGTACGCAAAAGAATTTAATTTTTAGTCTTGGGGATTTTGTACATTCTTTCATTTGATGTTCTGTTCCCAAATCCTCCATCCTCCGTCGCTGTCTACCGGCCCTGACACGAGGCGCATAAGGGCCCATTTACTTGAGGTTCATGCCGCCTTTATGCGGAACGATATGATTGATAACTGTCGCCGGGGTTCTTCTTCCTTGCATTAAGCAGACAGCACATAACGGATGCTTGGACAGGTAACCAGCGCGCGACTGCCTCCACTTGCTGTTATACCCCCGTTTGGCAGCTGATGATTCCCGATATTGGTCATAGGCTTGCGTGGTGCTCTTATGCTGTTCGCAGTAGTCCTCCCTTTCCCCTGAAATCCTTCGATTGTATGCAACAAAAAAAGCACCCGAAGGATGCTAATCTAGAATTTCAAAAGAGGAGACGCGTTCTGCATTCAAATATATTTTTTCTTCATCATCTACAGAAAAATACAAAACCTCATCTGATGATTGTCCTAATTTAGTCGCTAAGTCTTCTTTTGATTCAAATTTCACTGTTACATATTCTTTACCACTATCCATAATGATTTTATTTTCATACTAATCCTCCTATAATCTCTTCTCATAGGATCGAGAAGAATACTATAATTATTATCTGCTCTCTTGAGAACCAGAGAATCTTCTTAAATTTATTACCTATTACCATAATACCTCACTCAAAAGAAATGGTGTGCCGTTATTCTGCCAAGTTTGTGCCATTTTAATAACTGGCTTCTACTTCTTCCTCTTCCTCTTGTTGCTTATTTTCTTTGAGAGTACCCCAATTTATTAGCTCGTTCAAAAAATAACCTTGAAACGCATTTAAGTTAGCTGAATAATGCTCGTAACCTTTTGATACTACTTTAAACAACCAACCTATAAGTCCAAGATAAATTATAAATATAACTAAATTGAATATATACATATTTGGATTTAAGGTTGAATTAAAATAACTATCAAAATTATATTTTGTTAAAGTGACCAAATTAATCACAAAGGAAATCACCAGAGAAACTCTAAGAGTACCTAAACTATGAATTGTGCTAAGTATATGCCTATATCGATCAGCTACATAATCTCTTTGAGCATCTTTTAATCTCAATAACCCCCTATGCCAAACATATTCAAATACATAATAATCTTGATGATGATTTTCGCCCCACTCAAACAGACTTACACCCTTAACGTGCTCCTCAACAGCATTTATCATTCTAGCAGCTTCATCTATGATTTGTTTATTTTTAGACCACCGACTAGAAAAGTGAATTTGTTGCATTATGTATCCGATAGTTACTCCGAAAAAAGCTAATGATACAAAAAGACCCAAGGTCTTGGATATATCTATTTTTAATTTAAGTAATTCATTATGATATAAAAATAAGATTGGCAAGCTTATTAACATAATGAATACCCATCCTGGTATTCCCCACCTAATAAGATACTTCGTATCAAAGTTCAAATTTTCCACTCCTAAACTTTTCCCCTATTATATAACATTTACAGGAAGTATCCACATTATCCACGAATTACCCATATGTTATATACTGTGCAACTGCCCGAAGTGCGTCAGCCCTTGCCACCCTTGTTTTCAAGCATTATCCCTACAAAATGAATTCCACATTTGCTTTTTGAAGGGAATCAATAAAAATATGCAAAAAAAAGACTCATCTTGTTTATGAGATGAGCCTGCTTATATTTTGGATTTCTTCCTGGCGTTGTTCATGGTATCGGTTAATTCCAATGTACCGAAGGGTTGTCCGCTGATCTGAGTGATTAAAAATCTCCTGCAACATCGCAACGTCTTTTGTTTGCCTGTAAAAATGGTAGCCGAATGTTTTCCTCAGCGTGTGCGTGCCTATATCATCCAAAACAACGTACTCAGCGGCAGCCATCGACGTGACAACCCGCCTCTAATTCCCTGTTCGTTCTGTTATCTAGAATAAAAAAAGCACCCAATCCGGGTGCTTAACACATTAAATCATCGTCCTTCCTTCTTCAATCACACCATACTCAGCTGCGGTTCGAATAATTCATAGTGAATGGATTCCGGCGGTGTATTGAATTCAGAAATCAGCTTTTTCATTTCTTTAATGAACGACGGTGATCCGCACAGGTAAAAATCAGCATCTTTATCTGTCATCACTTCTTCTAACAGCTGCTTGTCAATCCGGCCTTCCCGAAAACGAATGTTTTCTGAACGGTCTTGCTCGGACGGCTCGCTGTAAATAAAGAGGGTGTCAACGGATGAGTGTTCCGCGGCTTCTTCAGCTTCATGCCGCAACGCATGATACTCTCCGCTCCTTGCTGCATGGATAAAGAGAACGTTTCGCTGCGGCTGGGTTTTGGCAACCGTCTTTAACATGCTGATCATCGGGGTAATTCCGACACCGGCACTGACGAGAACGAGATTCTTTTTGGAATCAGGGTCTAATACGAAATCCCCGGCCGGAGCGCTGATTTCAATTGAATCCTTTTCGTGTAATTGGTCATGCAGATATGAGGAAACAACCCCTTCTTTTTTCACGGAAATCCGGTAATAATCCTTACCGGACACGTCGGATAAGCTGTACTGGCGGATATGCGTATAGCCCGTGTCCGGAATGTATACTTTTACACTGATATACTGCCCCGCTTTGAATTCGGGGAGAACTTGTTCGTCTTCCGGTTTTAAATAAAACGACGTTATCTCTTTGCTTTCTTTTACCTTTTTATCAATTTTAAACGCCTTATAGTCTTTCCAGCCGCCTTTTTGCGTTTCCGCTTGTTCATACATGTCCTTCTCAATTCCGATAAAAGCGTCTGCAATGGCGCCGTATGCTTTTTCCCATGCCCGAATGACCTCAGGAGCAGCCCCGTCTTTTAGCACATCCTTTATCGCGATTAACAAGTACTTTCCAACGATTGGGTAATGCTCGGGCTTAACACCTATACTCCGGTGTTTATGGCTGATTTGTTTGACGACGGGAACGATGTTTTCCAGCCTGTCAATATTGGCTGCGGCCGCAATCACAGCATTCGATAAGGCCGTACGCTGTGTTTTTTTCTTTTGATTTGTCTGATTAAAGATATTCAGCAGCTCAGGGTGATGCTGAAACAGCAGGTCATAAAACCGGCCTGTGATTTCTTCACCATGCTCTTCTAAGACCGGCACTGTGCTTTTAATGGTTTCAATCGTTTTTTCATCGAGCATTCTGAAATCCCCCTAAAGATGTATGCATCTCGATTGACCTGAGAAAAGAATCGTTTTTGAATTCTTTTTTATAGATTTCCCCGCTCAAAAAGGGTTAGCCATTCCAATTTGAGGCGGATTCAGGAAAAAACAGAAAAACGAAATTGCATATGGAAAATTGTGGACTTGCCATGGGGTACTTGTCCGATGCAAAATCCTCCTTGTCAGCATTTAATAAAGTACGGGAGGTGAGATGAATGGGTAAAAAATCGAAAGTGTATTACTGTGACCCTAAGTATATTGTGACTGACAAGTATACTGACAAAGAAGTGGTTTACGTCCATCCCATCAAACACATTAACAGAGAGCATATCCGTTATGTTCCCCGCCACGTTTATCAGGAAGAAACAATTCACGAAGTCATTGATCCGGGAGATCCGGGGAAATGCGGGTGTAAAAAGAATAAAAAAAGACACAAAAAGTAATTGGTTCGATTTCTTGCCTTATCTCAGGTTAAACACGTAAGTTTCAGCAGACCTCCGTACCTTTTGGCTCCTCTTTTTCAGAGGGGTCTTTTTTCATAAGCAAATACGTTGTGAGGCGGGAATCTGCCTGATATTCTTGTCATATACAAATTCACAGGAGGCATGATGTATGAGCAAAAAAATCGCAGTTCTGATGACAGATCAATTTGAGGATATTGAATATACAAGCCCGGCGGAAGCATTTAAAGAAGCGGGCCACAGTGTGGTGACAATAGATTTGGAAGCAGGGAAAGAAGTGACGGGCAAGCACGGTGAGAAAGTAAAGATCGATCAAGCGATCTCAGACGCAGACGCCAAGGAATTCGATGCGTTATTGATTCCCGGAGGCTTTTCACCGGATCTTCTGCGCGGAGATGACCGCCCGGGTGAATTCACTAAAGCATTCGTGGAAAATCAGAAACCCGTTTTCGCGATCTGCCACGGCCCGCAGCTGCTGATTGATACCGACCTTCTTAAAGGAAAAGATATCACGGGATTCCGCAGCATCCGCAAAGACTTAATCAATGCCGGCGCACATTATAAAGATGAAGAAGTCGTCGTGAGTCATAACATCGTAACGAGCAGAACACCTGACGATTTGGAAGCCTTTAATCGTGAATCATTGAACCTGCTGAAATAAGAGAAAAAAGCACAGACCCGTTCAGTCTGTGCTTTTTTATGGACTCTTAAAGAAACACCGTTCGTTTAGACCTATTCTCCGGCCCATCCATCATAAGTAAAATAAAGAGAGGATGTTTTAAAACCCGACAGGAGGTTCGCTATGTGGATGATCATTTTGCTGCTTTTCATTTTAATCGGTTTTACCGGTAATATCGTCTCGCTTTTGAGAGCGCAAAAACACGCATCTCAAAGAATAATTGAGCTTTTAGAAAAGCAAAGCCGAAAATAATCTGTTAGCGCTGTGTTACCCATAATAGTAATAATAATTCCGGCAGATTTCCTGAAATATGATTTGATGCCCTTTCTCGTTCGGATGAAGACCTTCTGACATGCACATGCTGCGGAAAGCGGGATTATACGGGTCGATGAGATCTGTATCAAACAGGTCGGCATACGGTACAGAGAGGAGTGTGCAGGCTTCTTTTTGGGCTTTCACATAGTCAGCCAGCTTCAGGCCCAGTTTATTTTTATCAGTATCACGGCGGACGATTTTTCCTTTTGATATTTTTGCTTGTCTCGTTGGGGTCACCACAATGATGCTCGCGCCTTTATTTCCGCTCCGCAGCTGCTGGATCACTTGGCAGAAGCCTCCGTAAAATGTGGTGATATCCTTTTCATCTGTGCCGATGGGAATGTGGTTGCACCAATCATCATCTGTTCCCTGGACAATGATGACATCATGTCCCTTTGTTTTAAGCGCCTGCTGATAAATGTTATCGCTTCCGTTGTTGCTCATATTAACGCCGCTGACAGACAGATTGGTTATTTCAGCGTTTGTCCGGTCTTTCAGAATGTCACCAAAGCCGTATTCCGCACGCAGCCCCCGGGCGACGCTGTCACCTAAGATCGCGATTTTTGAAGCCTTCCGCAGCCTGCTTATGCTGATGAAGTCAACGCTGATATGCCCGCTGTCCGTGATATGCAAAAGCTTGCTGCTTATGTTTGGCAAAGAGACTGTCTTTCCTGCAGAGTTATAAAAATCCTCATTCAGCTTCATTCGGCGTCATCCCTTCCTTTTTATCCTCCGGCATCTTTGTTGACATAAAAAACGGACACGAACAAACAGCGCCATGTTGTCAGTTCAGTGTCCGCAGATGATGAATACCGGATCTTTTATGCAGTTCTCTTGCCATTATAGCAGATCCCCGTTACTTGTAACAGAGTCTGCAGTCAGCATTTAAAACAGCGTTTGCGGGTACGTTTTTGATGGGACCGTCTGCTGCGGGAACGGTGTGTCCGGCGATGCGTCCGTCTTCTGCTGCGGGAACGGTGTGTCCGGTGATGCGTCCGTCTTCTGCTGCGGGAACGGTGTGTCCGGTGATGCGTCCGTCTTCTGCTGCGAGAACGGTGTGTCCGTTTTCTGCTGCGGGAACGGCGCGAACATTTTTTAGAAACCGGTTCTTGGTATAAATACTCCCCTAAACCTTCTCTTTCCGCAACGGCAACTCCATGTTCAATTTCTTTAACAGAAATAGCGTTCAATTCTGTTCACCTCCCTTTTTCTTTACAACATAACGTATGAAATGAACCCCTCACGTGTATAAGCTTCTCTCTCATATGAGCGAGAAATGGTCATTTACACAACAAAAAGACCCGTGGGAACGGGCCTTTTGCAGACATTTTGCCGGGAACAAAAGCAAACTTAAGATCGATTTATTTCTTCCTCTCGCTCTCCGGCTCGGGGTGAATCATTACCTGTGCTTGTTTGAATTCATTCGTAATATCTCTTTCAATGCGGTCACACAGGTCATGCACGTCTTTAATCGTCACGTGAGAGGCTACGACCAGGTGAAAATCAATATACTCCTGCGGGCCGGAGCGCCTTGTACGAAAATCGTGAATTTCAATAAATTCCTGTTGAAATGTTTCAATAATCTTTAAAATTGTTTTTTCTTCCTCTTCCGACAAACGGGTATCAATCAGCGGCGGGAATGCTTCTTTCATTAACTTAAACGCTTCATATATGATATACACCGCCAGCACCATACCTATAATGGGATCAAGTATGTACCACTCCGTTAAGGTAACGACCAAAAGGCTTGCCGCTACGCCTAATGATGTGTACACGTCAGTCAGTAAATGCAGGGCATTTGATTTCATTGCCACGGAATTAACCTTTTCGGCTTCTCTTTTTACGAACTTCGAAACGATCAAATTAATGAGAGCCCCCGCAAGCATCACAACAATTCCCAATACAGGCAGATGAACCGGCGCGGGGTTGACCAGTTTTTGAACGCATTCATATATCATCCAAATCCCTGCCGCAAAAATCAGAATCGTCTCGATAGTCCCCGACAGATTCTCGACTTTTCCATGACCGTACGGATGCCCTGTATCAGCCGGCTTTTTTGAAATCCTGACGGAGATAAAGGCGATGAAGGCGGCGATCAAATCTAAAAAAGAATGAATGGCTTCAGAAAGTATCGCGACAGATCCGGTTATGATCCCCACCACTATTTTGAGCATGACGACCAGGGAATTGCTTATAACCGATAAAAAAGCGATTTTAGAGGTGTTTTCCACCGTGATCCTCCTCTTTTTAACTTCTTGAATTTATCGTATCAAACGGCATTCGTGTGGGTCTACGGCAACGTTTTTCACAAAAGCCATACATGTAACTCACCATAAACTAAGTTGGAAAGCGACAAAAACAGGCGCACCTTTCTTTCAGCACTCAAGTCCCATTGACAAGATATAACCGCTTACATTATAGTAGTTTCATGAATAACCACTACGGAGGATGTTTATGGAGGATGTTCTGAAAGAATTACAGAAATTTGGATTTTCTCAATATGAATGTAAAGCATATATCGGCTTGTTGAAACACTCGCCTGTTACCGGATATGAAATCAGCAAAAGGTCAGGCGTCCCCCGCTCAATGATCTATGAAGTATTGGGGAAATTAGTTGATAAAGGCGCTGTCCATATTGTGCCGTCTGATCCGGTTACTTATGCTCCGCTTGCCGGAAAGGAATTAATCGACCGGCTCCGGCACGATTTCGAGAGTTCATTCGGCTACCTTGAGGAAAAGTTATTGGCGCTGGAAAGCGAGCAGGAGATGAATGTCATCCGCCGCATCAGCACGAATGATCATGTCATCAATGAGATGAAGGATATGATTGAAAAAGCCGAGGAAGAGTTGTGGCTGTCTGTCTGGGAACAGCAGATTCCCTTTATTCAAGAAGCCGCTAACAAACGCGCCGCCGAACAATTGCCCGTCTTTTCGATTGTGTTCGGCCCTCCGGAAGTGAAGCTCGGAAATACGACAAATCATAATATGTCTCCTGAAGTGGCGGAGAAACGGATGGGCGGAAGATTAACGATAGCTGCCCGCGATAATAAAGAAGTCTTAATCGCCAATTTTTCTCCGCAGACGAATGCCTGGGCCATTAAATCAGAAGATCCCGCTCTCGTTCTCGTGGCCATGGAATATATGAGGCACGACCTTATGTTCGCGGAGCTTGTAAAAGAAGTAGGGGCTGAAAAAGTTGAAGGCCTGATGAAACAAAACCATTCGTTATTTCATGTCGTCACCGGAAATCGGTTCATTTAAATGTGAACCGTATTTTCTTTGATTTTTTCATTAGTCGTTATCATTATAATCTCTATGAAAGGAGTATAAAAAATGATTAACACAGAAGTGCAAAAAACCGCCGTTTCCCGGGAAATGAACGATACGTTTTTACAGGGGGTGCGGGATTGTGTGCCTACGCTGCTGGGCTATATGAGCATCGGTTTTGCTTTCGGCATCGTTGGCGTTGCCTCTCATCTAAGCATTCTTGAAATTTGTTTGTTATCTTTGTGTGTCTATGCCGGCGCCGCCCAATTTATTATTTGCTCACTCCTTGTTTCCGGGAGTCCGATTTCCGCCATTATTTTAACGACGTTTATCGTCAATCTGCGGCACCTTCTGCTGAGCCTGACCATCGCGCCGTATTTCACGAAATACTCTTTGCTGAAAAATATCGGCTTCGGGGCTTTGCTTACTGACGAATCTTTCGGGGTAGCGGTGAACAAAGCGGCTCAGAACGGCAGGTTATACGATAAGTGGATGAATGGCCTCAATATAACCGCTTACATGTGCTGGGTTATTTCCTGCGTGATGGGCGGGCTTCTCGGACAATGGATTTCTGATCCTTACGCGCTCGGCCTGGACTTTGCTTTGCCCGCTATGTTTGCGGCGCTGCTTGTGCTGCAATTGCAGTCGTCCGCTTCGGAAAAGCTGAAGCACAGCCTCTCCTTAATTCTCTATATGATCATTTTTATGGTCTTGTTATCGTATTTCGTCCCGTCACACATCGCGGTTATCGCCTCAACCGTGATTGTGGCAACGATCGGGGTGGTGACGGACAAATGAGCATCAGCACACAAATGATCTGGATTATACTCGGCTGCATGGTTGTTACACTCGTGCCGCGCATTGTTCCGTTTATATTTGTCCGGAACATTCAGATGCCTGAATTGGCTTTAAAATGGCTCTCCTTTATTCCGCTTTGCATTTTGACGGCTCTGGTAACGGAAAGCATGATTGTGAAAACAAACAGCGCTTTGACCTTTGATTGGCAAGCAATGATCGTTCTCATCCCGACATTGCTTTGCGCAATGCGGACAAAAAGCTTATCCATCACGGTCATCACAGGAGTCGTGCTGATGGCCGCGGTCAGGCTGATATGGTGACAATCAAAAGCCTCCATTCCGCAGAATGGAGGCTTTCCCTTTATGATGTCGGATTTTCTTCTTCCGTCTCTGATTCCTCGGCTTTGGCTTCGGCGTTTATGCCTTGCTGCTGTTCCCAATGATCCCGCTGCAATCTTTCTTTTGCGATGGTAAACATGAAATTCACGGCGCAGCACCCCTTCCCTGTTTTGCTTATACTATGTACTGTACTCATTTCCCCGTGCAGTATTCACAAAACATAAAAAAGCAGCCTGCCGCATTGAGCGGCCGGACTGCTTTTTATTTTCAGTACGTGATCAGGAAGTATTTTTTCTTTCCGCGGCGCAGTACGGTAAATTGGTCTTCAATGCGGTCTTCCGCAGTCAGAAGATGCCCGATGTCCGTCTGGCGCTCGCCGTTAATGTAAACAGCTCCGTTTTGAATGTCTTCGCGGGCCTGCCGTTTTGAAGGCGACAATTTAGATTCCACAAGCACGTCTACTAAAGACAGTTCTTCAGAGCGGTCTTTTTCAAACGAAGGTACATCTTTAAATCCTACCTTGACGTCTTGAGCGGAAAGCTCTTTAATATTGCCGCTGAACAGCGCCTGGGAGATATGAACGGCCTGCTCAAGCGCTTCGCGGCCGTGTACAAGAACAGTCACCTCTTCAGCGAGACGTTTCTGCGCTTCTCTTTTCTCAGGAGCCGTCTCCGTTTTTTCAGCATAAGCTTCAATTTCCTCTTTTGATAAGAAAGTGAAGTATTTTAAGTATTTGACGACGTCGCGGTCATCTGTATTGATCCAGAACTGGTAGAATTCGTACGGCGATGTTTTTTCTTTATCAAGCCAAATGGCTCCGCCTTCCGTTTTGCCGAACTTCGTGCCGTCAGCTTTTGTGACGAGCGGAATGGTAAGACCGAAAGCTTTCGCCCCTTCTTCTTCTGATTTTCTGATCAGTTCAAGACCGGCCGTGATGTTGCCCCACTGGTCACTGCCTCCGATTTGGAGTTTGCAGTTCTTTTCTCTGTACAGATTCAGAAAATCGTAGGATTGCAGGATCATGTAGCTGAATTCCGTGTAAGAAATCCCAGTTTCAATTCTTGAGCTTACGGTATCTTTCGCAAGCATGTAGTTAATTCCGAAGTTCTTTCCGACGTCACGAAGAAATTCAATAATGCTCAGCTTTCCGATCCAGTCAAAGTTATTCGCTATGACAGCGGGGTTTTCTCCGGCCTCGAAATCTAAAAATCGGGAAAGCTGATTTTTAATTTTTTGCGACCATTCGACAACGATATCCTGAGTATTTAACGTACGTTCCGCTTTTTTGCCGCTCGGATCGCCGATCAGTCCCGTCGCGCCGCCTACAAGCGCAATCGGATGGTGGCCTGCAAGCTGGAAACGGCGCAGTGTCAATATCGGCAGAAGGTGTCCGATGTGCAGGCTGTCAGCCGTCGGGTCAAACCCTGAGTATAAACGGATTTTTTCTTCGTTCAGCTGTTTATTCAGTCCTTCTTCATCCGTCATTTGCTGGATTAAGCCGCGGAATGATAAATCCTCTAATAAGTTAGTCATTTTGTCTGCTCCTTTGTTTATGAAAATAAAAAACGCCCCTTCGTTTTAAACGAAGGGACGATATAATCGCGGTACCACCCTACTAATAAAAGCATAAAAAAGCTTTTATCACTCTTTTTGATAACGGACCGTGTCCGTTCTTTCACTACTGAAAGCCTTGGAATGGCTTTGTTCGCAAAAGCAGTTCATGAGTGTATTCGGCATATCTTATGTGCTGATTTTCACCGGCCATCAGCTCTCTTGAACAATCAGATACCCTACTTGTCTCAATCAAAACCTTTTCGTATGAAGCTTACTCATTTTTAACATAAATAAGATACGATGTCAACGCCGTCTTTAATCTTCCATTGTGGACAGGTCGCCTGCCGGCAGGTTCAGCTCCCACGCCTTCAGCACACGTCTCATAATCTTTCCGCTCCTTGTTTTCGGAAGTTTATCTTTGAATTCAATTTCCCGCGGTGCGGCATGCGCGGCAAGCCCCTGTTTTACAAAGAGGCGAATGTCCTCCTTCAGCTGATCGGATGGCTCATGCCCTTCTCTGAGCGCGATAAACGCTTTAATAATTTCTCCCCGGACAGGGTCCGGCTTTCCGATGACGCCGGCTTCGGCAATCGCCGGATGTTCAACAAGTTTGCTTTCGACTTCAAACGGGCCGACGCGCTCGCCGGATGTCATGATGACATCATCGACTCTGCCTTGGAACCAGAAATAACCGTCTTCATCCATATAAGCAGAATCTCCGGAAACATACCAGCCGCCCGGCATGAAATAAGAATCATATTTCTCTTTGTTGTTCCAAATGGAATCCATCATCGACGGCCAGCCCTTTTTAATGGCGAGATTTCCCATTCGGTACGGCGGAAGCTCATTTCCCTGATTGTCAACGATCGCCGCTTCCACTCCCGGAATCGGTTTCCCCATTGAACCCGGCTTGATCTCCATGCAAGGATAATTGCAGATGAGCTGTCCGCCCGTTTCTGTCATCCACCACGTGTCGTGGATACGCTTGCCGAATACTTTATGTCCCCACTTGATGACCTCGGGGTTCAGAGGTTCTCCGACACTCAGGACGTGACGAAGTGAAGTAAGGTCAAATTTGGATGCCATTTCATCTCCGGCGCCCATAAGCATTCTGAAAGCCGTTGGAGCGCTGTACCAGACGCTGACACCAAGCTTCTCAATCGTGCCGTACCAGTTTTCCGGGCTGAATCTGCCGCCGACGATCACATTCGCCGCTCCGTTCAGCCACGGCGCAAATATCCCGTACACCGTCCCGGTCACCCAGCCCGGGTCCGCAGTGCACCAGTAAATATCGTCTTCTTTAAGATCAAGCACCCACTTACCGGTCTGGTATTGCTGAATCATGGCTTCATGAACGTGGAGCACACCTTTGGGCGTTCCGGTAGATCCTGATGTGTAGTGAAGCAGGTAGCCGTCTCTTCTGTCCATCCATTCAATATCAAGTCTCGTGCTTTCTCCCTCAGCCGCTTTATCATAATGGATGATTTTATTATCTCCCGCTTCTTTGCTGCCGCCGACAATGAAAATATGCTCGAGGTCGGGCAGGCTGTCCGCCGGAATCCGTTCGGCCAGTTCAGGTGTCGTCACGACAACCTTTGCCTGACTGTTCAAGAGGCGGTCTTTGACGGCGCCTTCCATAAACGCTTCAAATAAAGGACCGGCGATCGCACCGATTTTAATTGCGCCGAGCATGATAAAGTAAAGCTCCGGCGAACGCGGCATGAAAATAAAAACGCGGTCCCCTTTTTCCACGTTTCCATACCGTCTCAGTACATTTCCCGCCCGGTTCGATTCCTCCATCATTTCTTTAAATGTGTATTTTTCATCCCGGTTTGCGTCCTTGTAATACAGCGCTACTTTGTTTTTTCGAAATGATTCGGCATGACGGTCAATCGCTTCGTACGCCGCATTCAGCTTCCCCGTCTGATGCCAGGAAAACTCCGCTTCGACCTCTTTCCAATCGAAGCTGCGGTACGTTTCCTCATAATTTCGCAGATGATAATTCCCCTTTTCCGCCGGCAACGCTTTCAAATTCATGCAACATCCCCCTTTGCTTATCTATAGACTAATTATAGTAGATGTTCACAGTTTTCTCAATTTTTAAAATATAAATTACAACACTATTGAAAACGCTTTATATTTTGTTATGCTTAAGAGAGATGTGTTTTTATTAAGAACCGACAGGCGGTGAATCAGTGAAACATCATAAAACGTACCATTCTTCATTAATTCAGACAGCAGCCGGCCCTCTTTTAGTAGAAGGGCCCGTTCCTCCAGAGGACCTAGCACAGTATGAGTTTCATGAAGGCCTGACAGCCTTTCGCCTTCCTCATGAACAGCACAAAGCGTTAATCGAGATCGCCGGGCTTCCTGAAGGTCGGATCATTATCGCCAGGGACGGACAGACGATTATCGGCTATGTGACGTATTTATATCCTGATCCGCTTGAACGGTGGTCTGACGGAAATATGGAAGACCTCCTTGAACTCGGGGCGATCGAGGTCGCTCCCGGCTACAGGGGCTGTTCTGTCGGAAAAACGCTGCTGACAGTCAGCATGATGGATGAACAGATGGAACGGTACATCATCATGACGACGGAATATTACTGGCATTGGGATTTAAAAGGAATGAAAAAAGATGTGTGGGAATACAGAAAGATCATGGAAAAGATGATGAATGCCGGGGGTCTTGTCTGGTTCGCAACGGATGAACCGGAAATCAGCTCTCACCCGGCCAATTGTCTGATGGCCCGCATCGGCAGGCACGTCAGTCAGGAGTCAATTGAACAGTTCGACAGGCTTCGTTTTTATCAGCGATTTATGTATTGACTGACATACAAAGGGGATAAAAAGATGATTGCAGAACAAATCATGAAACGGGACGTCATCACCGTCTCAAAACACGACTCCATTGAAACAGCCGTCCGTAAAATGAAGGTATATCATATCCGCCATCTCCCTGTCATCGACGACGAGCTGCACGTCATCGGTATTGTCACAGACAGAGACATTAAACAGGCCGGCCCCGGCAGCTTTGAACAAAAGGAACGCGGCGTGTTTCTGACAAACAAAGTGGAGACCATTATGAAACGGAATGTCATCTGCGCTCATCCGCTTGACTTTGTGGAAGAAATATCTGCTTCCTTTTATGAGCACGGCATCGGCTGTCTGCCGATTACGGTAAACCATAAGCTGACGGGCATTTTAACGAAAACTGACGTGCTCCGGACTTTCGTCAGCCTGACAGGAGCGGCCCAGCCGGGGTCACAGGTGGAAATCCTGGTGACGGATATGACAAAAAGCCTTGCTGATCTCAGCTGCATGTGCCGTGATCTTCAGCTGCAAATCCTGAGTGTGCTCGTCTATCCCCATGATTCCGCCGGGTCGAACATTCTCGTCTTCCGGGTGAAGACGATGAATCCGCTCCCTTTTATCCGTGCCGTTCATGAAGCCGGATACAATGTCTTATGGCCGAAACATTTGAGGGATAAGCCATGAGAGACAGCGTTTTTGTTTACTCGCCTTCTTATCAGACGTATCAATTTCATCAGGAACATCCGTTCAATCAGCGTCGCGTGCTTTTAACATACGATCTGCTTCAGGCGGCGGATGCGTTTGACGAAGGAGATATCGTCACACCGCGCACGGCCGCTAAAGAAGAGCTGGCTCTCGTTCATACGGAGGATTATATACAGGCGGTGGAACTAGCGGGTGCCGGCCGGCTCCCTGCCGCAGAAGGAGAAAGCTACGGTCTCGGAACGGAAGACACCCCCGTTTTTGCCGGCATGCATGAAGCCGCGTCACTTCTGGTGGGCGGCACCTTAACGGCGGCTGATTATGTCATGACGGGACAAGCTAGGCACGCCTGCAATTTAGGAGGCGGCCTTCACCACGGCTTCCGCGGCAGGGCCTCAGGCTTTTGTATCTATAATGACAGCGCCGTGGCCATCCAATACATCCAGAAGAACTACGGGGCAAAAGTGTTATACATTGATACAGACGCCCATCACGGCGACGGCGTTCAATTTACGTTTTACGACAGGTCTGATGTCTGCACTGTTTCTTTTCACGAGACCGGGCGTTATTTATTTCCCGGGACGGGACAGGTACTGGAAAAAGGAAGCGGGCAAGGCTACGGCTATTCTTTTAACATTCCGCTGGATGCTTTCACAGAGGACGATTCCTTTCTTCACGCTTACAATACGGCCGCCTCAGAAATCGCGGCTTTTTTTAAGCCGGATGTGATTCTTACCCAAAACGGTGCCGACGCCCATTATTACGACCCATTGACACACCTGTCCAATACAATCTCCATTTATCAGGAGATCCCGCGGCTCGCTCATTCATTAGCCCATCAATATTGCAGCGGCAGATGGATCGCGGTCGGCGGCGGCGGATACGATATTTGGAGAGTCGTCCCGAGAGCATGGAGCCGCATTTGGCTTGAGATGAAAGGGATTGATCCCGGGGAGCGCATACCGCAGAAATGGATTGATAAATGGCAGAAGCACTCCCCCTGCACGTTGCCCGCTATTTGGAGTGATCCTGAACAATTATATCCTCCGATTCCCCGCAAAGAAGAAATTTCAGAAAAAAATGCCCAAACCGTGGAAAAAGCACTTTTTGCCATCCGGTCTGAGCAGCGGTATAAAACAAAATAAAAAACGACCTTATGAGGAGGTCGTTTTTTTGATCACAATTTCTACACGGCGGTTTTCTTTCATATGTCCGGGACTTTTGTTATCCTTCACAGGTTTCGTATCCGCATACCCGACAGAGATAAACCGTTTGGCGGAAAAGTCTTCATTCGCGGTAAAATACCGGATCACACTCGCCGCTCTTGCAGACGACAGCTCCCAATTTGACGGAAATTGATAGGTGGAAATCCGCCGGCTGTCCGTATGGCCTTCTACCTGTATGTCATTCGGAATTGTTTTTAAAAGCACCGCGATCTGATGCAGAACCGGCTCGGCGTTTTTCAGCACATCCGCTTTTCCTGTCTGAAACAGAACGGCCTCCTGCAGCACAAGAACCACTCCGCGCTCATCGCGCTTCGCCGTCAATTTCGAACTCAAATGATGCGCTTTTATGTATGTCTTCACGTTTTGTAACAGCAAATCCTGTTCTTTATTTTCGTTTGCTTTGTCTGATGACGCCGGTTCACCCCCGCTGCCGTTTGTATGAATCGATGAAACGGCAGATTGAAATTTTTCCGCGTCTATTTGCGACATCGAAAAAAGCAATATAAAGAACACGAGAATGAGCGTGATCAAGTCAGCGAACGTCACCATCCATCTCGGTGAACCGCCGGAATGTTCCGGTTTGTTTCTTCTTTCAAAACGCTCTTTTCTAAGCTTCATGGACAGCGCCCTTTTTCTTGTTCGCAGGCTGTCCTTTACGCCAGTCTTCTCTTGAGCTGAAGACGACGAGCTGACTTTCGAGGTTGCGGGGATTTTTGCCCGATTGGATGCCGACAACCCCTTCGATCATGACCTGTTTGATGAAAATTTCGCTTTCTGTTTTTTCTTCAAGCTTTGCCGCGATTGGGATAAACACCAAGTTGGCAAGCAGCGCTCCGTACAGTGTCGTCAATAGCGCAACGGCCATGTTCGGTCCGAGGGTATGCGGGTCATTTAAGTTTTTGAGCATGAGAACGAGTCCGACGAGCGTCCCGATCATTCCCCAGGCGGGTGCGAAATCACCGGCTTTTTCAAAAACGCGTCTTCCTTTTCTGTGTCTTTCTTCCATCGCGGCGATTTCAGAATCCATCACCAGCCGGATCGTTTCCTCGTCCCAGCCGTCAATCGCAAGCAAAAGCCCTTTTTTTAAAAACGGATCCTTGATCTCACGCGCCCGGTCATCCAGAGACAGAAGCCCCTGCCTGCGCGCCTGCTCCGAAAGGCTGACAAATACTCTGACAAGCTCTTTCACATTGTCATCCTGACGGGAGAATACCTGTTTCAGAACAGAAGGGGTTTTCTTTAAATCCCTCGGCGGAAAGCTGATAAAGATCGCCGCAGCAAGGCCGCCTGTGACGATTAAAAAAGAAGTCAGATCTAAAAATGAACTGATTCCCGCCAGTCCCGTCCCTGACAGAATACCGATTGCGACAATAATACAGCCTAACATAAAGCCAACGGGCGTCAGATAATCAAAACGTTTCATATCTTCTCCTTACTCAAGTAAAAAAGCAAGATTCCACCCCTCAGAGTGAAGCTTGCTTTTCCGTTTTTTTATGACTTGGTTGATTGTCTTAATTCGATGCGGTGAGGCAATTCGACGATATGCTCTTCAACCGGCTCTTTGTTCATCAGTTTTGTCAAAAGTCTCATCGCCACAGCGCCGATATCGTACGTAGGCTGCACGACTGTTGAAAGCTGAGGGCGGACCATCAGGCTCAATCTCGTATTGTCAAAACCGATAATATCAAGATCATCAGGTATCGAAAGACCTTGATCTTGGGCCGCATGGATAATGCCGAGGGCCATTTCATCCGTCGCAGAAAGAATCGCCGTCGGTTTCCGGTCAAGGCCCATCAAGCTTTGAAGCGCCTCCATACCGGAATCATAGGTGTAATCGCCTTCCGCTACGAATTGCTCGTTAAACGGAATCGCCGCTTCTTCAAGCGCCCGTTTGTACCCTTGCAGTTTTTTCGAACGGTTGATCGGCTCTTGCATCGGTCCGGAGACGAATGCAATATCGCGATGCCCTTTATCAATGAAAAGCTTAACGGCATCATAAATCGCCTGTTCATAATCAATGGCGACAGAAGGCGTCTCGCCCTGTTCTTCCACTGACGCCGCCAAGACGATCGGCACAGGAGAGCGCTTAAATTCTTCGACATGCTCGTCCGTAATGTTGCCGCCCATAAATACGATACCGTCCACTTGTTTGCCAAGCATCGTATTTAACAGATGCAGTTCTTTCTCAAGATTTTGGTCCGAGTTGCTTAAAATAATATTATATTTGTACATCGTCGCGATATCTTCAATTCCACGCGCAAGTTCAGAGTAGAAAATGCTTGAGATATCAGGGATGATGACGCCGACCGTTGTCGTTTTTTTGCTTGCAAGCCCTCTTGCCACCGCGTTCGGGCGGTAGCCGAGCCGGTCAATGGCTTCCAATACTTTTTTTCTGGTCGTCGGTTTTACATTCGGGTTGCCGTTCACGACGCGGGAAACAGTCGCCATACTGACATTTGCTTCTCTGGCCACATCGTATATCGTAATGTTGCTCACTGAAACCACTCCTTTTACTGGATACACTTATCCTTATCTATAGCATAAACACTTTATGTAAAGAAATGTCGTACGATTTCGCATTCTGTCGTTTATGATTGTAAGCGTAAGTCAGTAGTGTACATTATTTTTCATTATTCATCAAATTTAAATATCTCTCATGAAATTATACACGTTTTTCCCAGTGATGAAAACGTTCACTTTCATTTTATAATTAAATAAAATGAAGATACGAAAAAAAGCCGCGCGAGGCGGCCTTTGAAGAGCGGAACGTTGTATTATGCTTTTACTTTCAGCATTGGCTTTAATTCGTTCAGCCATTTCTCGAATTCAGGTATATCCATCTGCTGCGCAGAGTCTGAAAGGGCAACGGAAGGATCAGGGTGAACTTCGGCCATCACGCCGTCAGCGCCGATCGCAAGCGCCGCTTTTGCTGTCGGAAGCAGGAGATCGCGGCGGCCTGTTGAGTGTGTGACGTCAACAAACACCGGCAAGTGAGTTTCCTGTTTCAAAATCGGCACGGCAGAAATGTCGAGTGTGTTTCTCGTTGCCGTTTCGTACGTTCTGATTCCGCGCTCACAAAGAATGATTTGGTCGTTTCCTTGTGACATGATGTATTCAGCTGCATTGATGAACTCTGAAATTGTTGCGGCAAGACCGCGTTTTAACAATACCGGCTTTTTAACGGAGCCGGCCGCTTTCAGCAATTCAAAGTTTTGCATGTTCCGCGCGCCGATCTGAATGACGTCAATGTAATCAATCGCTTGCTCAATGTGTGCGGGCGTTACGATTTCACTGATCACCGCGAGGTCATATTCATCAGCGACGCGTTTAAGAATTTGCAGGCCTTCTACGCCGAGACCTTGGAAATCATACGGACTTGTGCGGGGTTTAAACGCGCCCCCGCGCAGGATTTTAATGCCTTGTTTTTTCGCTGCGGCCGCTACTTCGGCAACCTGCTCATAGCTTTCTACGGCACAAGGTCCGACGATGAATCTCTGATCGCCGTCACCGATTTTTTCACCTTTTATGTCAACGATCGTATCTTCTGCTTTTTTCTTCCGGGAGACGAGCAACGCTTTGCTGTGGTCCTCTTCTTGAAGTTCAAGTCCGGCTTTGAAAATTTCTTTGAAAATATGCTGGATCGTTGAGTTTTCAAATGGGCCGTCATTGCTTTCAATTATGCGGTTAAGCATTGTACGCTCTCTGACAGGGTCAAATCGGTTGACACCTTGTGCTTCCTTTGCTTTACCGATTTCTTTTACAACGGCTCCGCGTTCATTGATTAATTTAAGGATTTCTAAGTTTAGTGCGTCTGCCTGCTGTCTTAGGCTCTCTAATTCCTTGTTGCTCATCTTTTTCATCCCTTCTATGCTATGCTTTATTTTAATGGTTAACATGCATCTTACTACAGTTATGCGAAAATAGGAATATGAAATAATAAATTTTTTCACATTCGGCTTTATCACAAAAACGCTTTTAAGCTTTTATGCGTTGAAGCAGTATATATTGATATCCTACATGATCCGGCTGAAATGATCAATAGTTTTTTTCAAAAAAAAACCGCCGGTATCAACCGGCGGCCAGCAATTATGAAAGGTGCTGCTCTATTGCGTTTTTTGTGATTTGTGAATGAGACGCGTGCCATTTCACTTCGCCGTTTGCAATGACGAATACTTGCGGACTTTCATGTTTCACGCCGTATGTCTCGGCGATATAGTTTGAAAGCGGCCGGCTGTCCTGCACCTGCAGGTAATAAGAAGGCACTTCCGAATGCGCCGATGCAAAGGCGTCAAACTCCTGAAACGCGGCTTGGCTGATCGGGCAGGTGGTGCTGTGTTTCAAAAACACGAGCGTGTTTTCTTTCTCAGCGGCATTTTTGAACTCTTCTTCAGACGATATCAGCTGTTTTGTCATGTCGGTTATCTCTCCTTATTGAAGATCAGCGATTTGCCTGACCGGCTTTTTCCCCGGCGTCTTCCGCTTCGGCCTTGATGCTTTGGGCCGTGTCCTGCATTTCGCTTCTCGTCTCTTCGGCTTTCTCGGTTAGTGTGCTCTTAGAACGGTCTTTTAAATCCTTCACTTTATTCATAATCTGGCCTGACTGATCAGCTACCAGCTGGGTGATATTAGATGTTTTGTCCTTGGCAATGCTGACATATTGAGAGCCTTTCTCTTTCGCGTCGGCCGTCATTCTGTCCGTCTTATCCTTTAACGCAGAAGCCTGACTGCCGAGATCGTCGCGCAGCTCCTTACCTGATTTAGGCGCCAGAAACAACGCCGTTGTCGCGCCGATAATTCCCCCGATCAGCGTTCCGATTAAAAAATCCTTACTATTGATTCCATCTTTGCTCATTATGATTCCTCCTTAGTGGATTTTTCTTATGATTAAAGCGATGTTTTTTTCTTTTGCTTCCACTTGTCCCATATTTCCATAGCGGCCTGGCTCCAGGTGACAACCTGACTGATCTTATCCTGATTCTCTCTTACAGAGGCCGTAACGGAACCTGCTGCCTGCTTTATGGATGTATTAAACTGCTGGACGGAAGTTCCCACTTCCTGGACAGCATGGACAACCGTATTTAATTTCTCTGATTTTTCCTGAATGTCTTCCGCGAGACGGTTTGTCTTATGTAACAGCTCGGTTGTCTCTGCGGTAATGCCTTTCATCTGCCCTTCAAGCCCGTCTAAAGTCGAGGCTACGTTTGTTAAGGTCATCTGCACGGACTTTAATGTTTTGGACAGATAGATGACGAGGATGAGAAATGCAACGGCAATGAGTGCGACGCTTAAGTAAAGAATGATGATCATCTAATACCTCCTTAATGCAGGATATAGTGGTATATACCCAATTCTTAAAATGATAAACATATATGAAAGATCTGTATGTATACTATTTCTCCGTTTCTCGGTGAATCCCTTTGCAGCACGCACAAAAAAGCAGTGAGAGCCCCACTGCTTTTTCGTTACGCTATGACGTTTTCATAGGCTCTCATATATTTTTGAATGTCTCCGGCGCCCATGAAGATCAGCACTGCGCCTTCATGCGCTTTTAACACGGATGTGTCATTTTCTTCAATGAGTTCTGCGTTATCGATTTTTTCCTGAAGATCCGTAATCGTGAGCTTGCCGACGTTCTCACGGGCAGAGCCGAAAATGTCACACAGATACACGCGGTCGGCCGCGCTTAAGCTTTCTGCGAATTCATCCAGGAATGATTGCGTCCGTGTAAACGTATGCGGCTGAAATACCGCAATGATTTCACGTTCGGGATATTTTTGGCGCGCCGCCTCAATCGTGACTTTGATTTCAGTCGGATGGTGGGCGTAGTCGTCGATCAGCACCTGGCTGCCGATTACTTTTTCATTGAATCTGCGTTTGACGCCGCCGAATGATTCAAGTCCGAGCTTAATCATGTTCACGTCTATCTCTTCATAGTGGCAGAGCGCAATGACCGCTAAGGAATTGAGGACATTGTGATGCCCGTATGCCGGGATGTAGAACGTATCGTAAAACGTATTGCGGACAAAGACGTCAAATGTCGTGCCTTCCGTATTTTTTAAGATGTTTCTCGCTTGAAAATCGTTTTCTTCTCCCGTGCCGTAATAAACGACAGGCACATTGGCGTGAATTTTCGGCAGGTACTCATCATCACCGCAGGCAATGATGCCTTTGTTGACTTGAAGCGCCATGTTTTGGAAAGCATCAAACACATCGTCAATGTTGGCGAAATAATCAGGGTGGTCAAAATCAATATTCGTCATAATCGCATAATCAGGCTGATAGCTTAAGAAATGACGGCGGTACTCGCAAGCTTCAAATACAAAGTATTCGCTGCTTTCATTTCCTCTGCCCGTTCCGTCCCCGATAAGAAACGAAGTCGGCTTCGCCTGCTGCATCACGTGTGCCAAGAGGCCCGTTGTGGACGTCTTGCCGTGTGCACCCGTTACCGCGACACTTGTGTATTTTTTCATATATTCAGCTAAAAATTTATGATATCTGATGACAGGAATCCCTTCAGCGAGCGCCTTTGCGATTTCCGGATGAGAATCAGGGAATGCGTTTCCGGCGATTACCGTTAAGCCGGGTTTGATGTTATCGGCGCTGAACGGATAGATCGGGATATTTCTTTTTTCAAGGGCAGCCTGAGTGAAAATCTGCTTCTCGATATCCGAGCCCTGCACCTGATACCCTGTATCATGCAGGATTTGAGCAAGCGGGCTCATACCTGTCCCTTTTATTCCAACAAAATGATAAACAGTCATAATCGTACCTCCAACAAACGTCTATCTGTTCCCCAGTATATGACGCTCATTTCATTTTGCGACCGCCGCGGGCAAAAAGCCCGCACAGCGGCGCTTCCATTTATTTTTACGTTATCGTCAGTATCTGTAACTTTCTTTTTGATTAAACCTGCCGCATGATATTTCAGCGCGTGACAGTGATGCAGTTTTGATGGTCCATCCACTATCATACCATGTTTGTGAGAAAAATGAACGATATTCTTATTCTTGAGCAATGTCAGCGGCCGTAATCAGCACTTCACGGGGTTTGCTGCCCTTCGCTTCTGAGATCATGCCTTCGGCTTCCATCATGTCAATCAGCCTCGCGGCGCGGTTATAACCGATTCTGAACCTTCTTTGAAGGCTTGAGGTGCTGGCACTGTTTTGCTCCACGACGAATTGGCACGCCTCAGGAAACAGTTCGTCTTCTTCCTTGAGGGCGGTTCCTTGCCTGATCAGTTCTTCCTGTTCAAACAAATAAGAAGGCGGCAGCTGCTTTCTGACATGAGAGACGACGCGGTCAATCTCTCTGTCGGATACAAAGTTGCCTTGCAGGCGCACCGGTTTTCCGGTACCGTTTTCCCAGTACAGCATGTCGCCTTTTCCGAGCAGCTTTTCTGCTCCCGCCATGTCGATGATCGTTCTGGAATCTACCTGGCTTGAGACGGAGAATGCAATCCTCGTCGGTATGTTTGCCTTGATCATTCCGGTAATGACATCGACAGACGGACGCTGTGTCGCGACAAGCAGATGAATGCCGCAGGCTCTCGCTTTCTGCGCGATTCTGGCAATGCTTTCTTCCACATCGTTCGGCGCGACCATCATTAAATCGGCAAGCTCATCAATAACCACTACGAGGTACGGGAGCTTTTCGCCTGTCTTATGATCGGCGGTTAATTCATTAAAGCGGCCGATATCTCTCACACCCGAATGGGCAAACAGTTCATATCGCCGTTCCATCTCTTCCACAACCCATTTTAACGCAGCGGTCGCGGCTTTGGCGTCCGTGATGACGGGGCTGACCAAATGCGGAATTTGGTTATAAGGCGCAAGCTCGACCATTTTCGGATCAATCAGAAGCATTTTGACATCACTCGGATCCGCCTTATAAAGCAGACTGACCAAAATGGTATTGATGCAGACGCTTTTTCCCGATCCTGTCGCACCCGCTATCAACCCGTGCGGCATCTTTTTCAAATCAATGACGACCGGGTTTCCGGAAATATCGACACCGAGCGCGGCTGTAAGCGGAGACGGATTCGTCCTGAAAGCGGCGCTTCTGATCATCTGCCTTAAATCGACGACTTTGCTTACACGGTTCGGAACTTCAATGCCGATCGTGTTTTTACCGGGGATCGGCGCCTCAATCCGAATATCCTTGGCAGACAGGCTCAGTTTAATATCATCTGCTAAGTTTGTAATTTTGTTCACTTTCACTCCGGGCTCAGGATGCACTTCAAAACGTGTGACGGACGGGCCTTGTGTGACATGAACGACTTGGGCGCGCACATTAAAGTTTTTCAGTGTAACGTTTAAAAGCTCGCGCTGTTCTTCAATCCACGATTGGTCGTCATGTCTTTGCGCCGGCGGTACGTCCAGAAGCGACAAATTCGGAAAGACATAGCTCGCTCCGCCCTCTGGCGTCTTCGTCTGCTTGTGTTTATCGCTTTTAAGCATCATGACGTTAAACGGAACATTGCGCTCTTTCGGCCGCTCCGCTTTTCTCACAGTCTGAGGCTGCCCGGGATGCTCCGTTTTTTCTTCGGCAGGCCGGGAAGGGGCATTGGCCGTCTCGATGCTTGCAGGTTCAGGCTCGGGGTCTGAATGCCGCGTGACTTCATTGTACTCAGGCTGAGAGTCTGCTTCCTGTTTCGCGTCGGTTTCAGCTGATTCGGGCTTGTCTCCAGACTGCGGCTGAACTTCCTCATCGTATCCGGGTTCTGTGTATGTATACACCGGTTCTTCTGCGGTTTCAAAAGGCGGTGCTTTTTCCGGCTCAGGCTCCTGATATTCCTCCTGCGGCGCCGCTTGTTCCTCTGTGTTTTCAGCCGTTCGGGATGCTTCATACTCAGGCTCTATTATAGGCTGCGGGCGGGTTTGTTCATGCTCTTGTTCTTCTGTAAAGCCGGCAGACTCCGCGCTTTCCGTGTGCTCCCGCTCTTCAGCCTGCTGCGGTTCTGGTGCTTCAAACACTTGCTCTTTTGCATTCTCAGCCTCGGTGTGAAGCTTCTCTTTTTTAACGGCCTGGATTTCTTCCGTTTCTTGTTTCACAAACGGGTCTGGCCGGTCATTCGTCTGTTTTGTTATGCCGGATGTTGTGATGACGGGCTCTTTTTCGGTTTCCTGACCGGCTTTTGTCGGAACAAATTGCTCCTCTGACAGCAGTGTTACGTTCTCTTCACGCCCCTTTTCGGATATAGGCGCTTTTTTTATGCTGTGCTGAGATTGAAAGCCGTAAACCGGTGAAGGAATGGATGACGGTTTAAAGGGCTTTTTCACCGTATCAGGCTCTTTATGTGTATGCTGTTTCCGCTCGGTTTGCTCCTTCCCGGCGGCATAATCCCGGGACGGCTGGCGGCGTTCGTGCCTTTCCCGCTGTCTTTGGTTTTGCTCCGTTCGCTTATAGCCGTCCGGAACGACGGGGAAGCGGAAATTCCCTTTCGGATATTCGTAATATATTTTAGGATCTTCCATGCGCGTGAATTTGCCTTCTGGCTGATCCGGTATCTGCTGTTTCGGGATTTGGGCATGCGTGTTCGGTTCACGTTCATGCTCTTCTTCTTTTTCACCTAAAAATAAGTCAAAAAATTTATTCAGCCAACTCATGTTTAATCACTCTCTAACTCCCTTTTTAGTAGTCTGGGACGATATTAGTATACCATTGCCGGGCGGCTCAGAAAAGATTAAGCTCCCAACTGAAGAAAGCCGTTAAGCAGGCCTGCTTAACGGCTTTCTCTCACATCATTCGATTCTGTGCGCTTATTTATGGGAGTTAGAATTGAAATGCTTCGCCGGCCTCGCGGCTGTCTTCAAGAACAAGAATCCCTTTTTCCGCCGGCGCATCCGGCAAAGCGAGTTCTTTCGCGGAGCAGATCATGCCGCTTGACGGAACGCCTCTTAATTCAGCGTCTTTAATCACAAGTCCGCTCGGCATTACCGCGCCGACTTTTGCGACGACGACTTTTTGCCCTTTGTCCACGTTCGGCGCGCCGCAAACGATTTGAAGGGTTTCCTCTCCCACATTCACTTGGCAGATATTCAGTTTATCCGCATTCGGATGTTTTTCTTTCGATTCAACGTGACCGACAACAAATTTCGGAGAAAGGTCAACCGTCAGCGTTTCTGAGACGCCGTTTCTGTTCAGTATTTCATTCACATCCTGAACGAATGTCTCAGACAAAGCGACGGGGCCGTTGTCCTCAATCTGTAAGTAAGAAGACACGTTAAAAATGTTAAAGCCCGTCGTTTCTTTTGTTTCTTTGTTAAAGATTCTGACGACATCGCCTTCTCTTTCATAGCCGATTTCTTCGCGTGCCGCATTTTTAAGAGAGATCAGAAGCGTATCTCCCACACCTTCTTTATTGTAAAAAGCGTTCATAAGAAAAATCCTTTCTAATCCTTTTTCGGCCGGCTTTTCGCCATGATAAACACAGGTTCCAGTCTGCCTTCATTATACAGAAATGAAAGGGCCGTAATCGGCACCGTGCCGCTTGCAAAGAAGCTCATGGACATTTGCCCTAAAATATCATAACCCGATTCATTTCGAATGTCAGCAAGTATTAATACATCCTGATGCGGGACGGAAATCGCCAATTCGCCTTCAGCGGCCTGCTTGTATTCATGAAGAATCGAATCATTGAGAATCCGGCTGGCGTCATAGCCGTCATTCGCCCTGAAAAAATAAAAATAATTGTCCGCAACCGTATCCTGTTTCACGACCGAAGGAAGAGAGCGGAGATTGAATGACGCCGTCTCCCTGATGCGTTCTTTTGTCCAGTTTTCTTTCTCGAGCATCCGGCTGTCAATTAAGCGGTACGTCTTACCGAGGTCAAGCGCGTAGTAGATTCTTGTTTCGGCCGTATGGTCATCATACACGAGCGGAATGCCGTCGCTCGTTTGATCGGGAAATGATGTGGAGCGGATGACCGGATAGATTCCGGCTTCCTTTCCGGACATCTCCTGTCCGCTGCCTTCCATCGCCTCCATTGCTTCTGACACATAGTAGACGATTTCGTCGATCGCTTCTTCTTTTTTCGTCTCCCACTTCGCAATGATCGGCGGGAGCTCCAATGTGATGCCTTTTTTGGTCGTTTGATCCTCAACACGGAGGGTGTCTTTTTCTCTGTCAAAAAAGAAGGATCGGTTCTCGTGCTGCAGGCGCTGTTTTAATAAATCCGCCAGCTTCCTTGACGTCATTTTCAAAGCCCGTGGCCTCCTTTATGCTTTAGCAAGGGAATCGGTTAAAAATTGCTCAATTTCTTCTTTTGTTTTACGGTCTTTGCTGACGAAGCGGTTCACTTCTTTTCCTCCGTTAAACACAACAAAGCTCGGAATGCCGTAAATTTCCCATTCCGCGCATGTATCAATAAATTGATCGCGGTCTACGTAGTAATAAGTGAATTCAGGAAAGTCCGCTTCCAGCTCAGGGAGAAACGGCTCCACAAAGCGGCAGTCCGGGCACCAATCCGATGAAAACATAAATACCGCCCAATCGTCTTGTACCGCTTTTTGCAATTCTTCCGTGCTTTCAATCTTTTTCATTGTCATTCCTCCATCTGGATTATGAGTTTTTTATATGCTGATGTTTGTCCAATTGGATCATACCAGACTGTGTACGGCAAGACCAACTATATGCAATATCATTATCATATTTCATTTGCATTATCAAGCAAGTTTCGTTTACCATTTTGCTTGTAGCCGTACGAAAATCTGAATTTGTACATAAGGAGGGGCAAAAGATGCAGTTTGTCGTGTATTTAGCGGGTGAAATCCACAGTGATTGGCGGGACGAGATCAAGCAAAAAGCAACGGCGCTGGACCTGCCGATTACGTTTGTCGGCCCGATGGAAAACCATGAACGCTCAGACAATATCGGAGAAGAGATTATGGGCGTGCAGCCCGATTCTGTTTTAAAAGACGCCAGAGCTTCTGATATCAACAATTTCCGTACAGAGGTGCTGATGGAAAAAGCCGATTTTGTGATCGCCCTGTTTGGCGAGAAATATAAACAGTGGAATACCGCGATGGATGCTTCTTATGCCATCGCAAAAGGAAAGCCGCTCATTCTCATCCGTCCGAAAGAACTTCATCATCCGCTGAAAGAGCTTTCCGGAAAAGCGAATATCACGGTCGAAACCGTCAATCAAGCGATGAAAGCACTCTCTTATTTATTTGAAACAGAATAAGCAGGCCGCCTTTATGCGGTCCTGCTTATTTTTTTACACATTTTCTCTGATCGTTTCGACCGTCTGTTTGTCACTCGCCATGACCAGCTTAATGAGCATTTCTTTCGCCGCGGCATAATCATCGACATGGATGATAGCGGCATTTGTATGAATGTATCTTGAACAAATGCCGATGACGGCAGACGGAACCCCGCTGTTTGATATGTGGACCCGCCCGGCATCCGTTCCCCCGCCTGAAGCGAAATATTGATAAGGGATATTGTGCGTTTCCGCCATATCAAGGACGAACTCTCTCATCCCGCGGTGCATGACTGTCGTTCTGTCGAGAATGCGGAGCAGCACCCCCTCGCCGAGACGGCCGAACAGCTCCTTATCGCCGGTCATATCATTTGCCGGGCTGGCATCAAGCGCGAAGAAGAGATCAGGCTGAATCATATTGGCCGCTGTCTGCGCCCCTCTCAGGCCGACTTCCTCCTGAACGGTGGCCCCGGCGTACAGATTGTTCGGCAGGTCTTTTCCTTGCAGCTCTTTTAATAATTCAATGCTTAACCCGCAGCCGTAGCGGTTATCCCACGCTTTGGACAATATTTTCTTCTCGTTGGCCATCGGGGTGAACGGGCAGACCGGCACGACCTGCTGTCCCGGTCTGATTCCCATTCTGACCGCGTCCTCTCTGTCATCGGCACCGATATCAATCATCATATTTTTGATCTCCATCGGCTTTGCGCGCTGGGCATCTGTTAAAATGTGGGGCGGGATGCTTGAGATGACGCCGATAATCGGTCCGTTATCCGTCTGCACCTCGACGCGTTGGGCAAGCAGCACCTGACTCCACCAGCCGCCGAGCGTCTGAAATCTCAGCATGCCGTTATCCGTAATCTGCGTTACCATAAACCCGACTTCGTCCATATGGCCGGCTACCATAACGGTCGGCGCATCTTCAGCGCCGCGCCTTACTCCGAAAACACTTCCGAGTCTGTCCTGCACGATGTCATCCGCATATTTCGCAAGCTCCCGTTTCATAAAGGAGCGGACCTGATGTTCATTTCCCGGTGCGCCGGGAAGCTGCGTCAGCGTCCGGAAAAGCGTTTTCGTTTCCTCATTCATATTTTCCCCTCATTTCTATGTAATGCTTTTATTTTATTAGAAAAACAACCGTTTTCCAAGCGCTCAGATTGAATGGGCTGGAAAACCGCCGCTTTACTTAACACCGTCTGGCATCTTCTGTATAATAAAAACTACGACATAATTGGAGGTGCTTCATATTGAAATTACGTCATTTTCTCTTAGGTGCAGGAGTCGGATTATGCGCTGCCATCGCAGTGAAAAAGTATGCGATGAAACCTTATATCTCTTCAGAAAAAGCGCTCCGTATCGTGAAAGCGGCTTTTAAACAGCGCGGGCCGATAGACGGATCATGGATTTACACAGAGCCCGAGCCCTACCAGGTAAACGGAGAAACCATCCAGGTATACAAAACCGGCGTGACACGTTCGGCATTCGGCGAACTGGAGCAATATGAAGTTATGGTCAATGCAAAAACAGGCCAGATTGTCGATGTCATTGATTCTGTCGCCTCATAATTCGGACAAGCAAAAAATAAAGCCCAAAACCATCAGCGTTTTGGGCTTTATTCGGTTACATCGGCCGAATTCGTTTATATACGGGGTGCCACATCGCATCCTGCACCGTTTGAATCAGATCCTCAGGTTCCGTTTCCGCTACACCGTCCTGAATGGCCGCTTTCGCTACGGCTACCGCCACAGTTGCCGATACCGTCCTGAGATCCTCCACTTTCGGAAGCATCGGCGCCCCCGGCTTGCCGACGTCCACCATACCGGCGATGGCATTCGCGCAGGCAACGAACATATTGTCCGTAATGAGCCTTGCTTTTGTCACAATCGTGCCGAGTCCGAGTCCCGGGAATACGAGCGCGTTATTCGCCTGTCCGATATGGTAGGTAACGCCGTTATACGCGACAGGCGGGAATGGACTTCCCGTCGTGACAAGCGCGCGGCCTTCCGTCCATTTAATTAAATCTTCAGGTTTTGCTTCTGATAATGTGGTCGGGTTTGACATCGGCAAAATAGCGGGCCGTTTGACATGCGAGGCCATTTCTTTGACGATTTCTTCCGTAAATGCGCCTGATACGGTGGATGTGCCGATCAGAATCGTCGGCTTGGCCTGACGCACCGTCTCCGCCAGATCAATTGATCCGCCTTCACCGCTACGGCCGTACTCTTTCACTTCATCAGCAGAGCGGGCGTACGGAACCTGAAAATCACGCAAGTCCTTCATATCATCCGTTAACAATCCGTTTCTGTCGATACACCAAAAATGGCTGTAGGATTCATCTTCGCTTAATCCGTCATGCACCATGGCTTCGCGCAGCTGCTCAGCAATTCCGATACCGGCCGTTCCCGCGCCGAAGACGACGACTTTATGCTCTTTTAAAGGCACTTTTGATGCTTTCGCACACGCTAAAACAGCTGCAAGCGATACCGCGCCCGTTCCTTGAATGTCATCATTAAACGTACAGACTTTATCTTTATACCGTTTTAATATGCCGCGGGCGTTAGCCGTACCGAAATCCTCCCAATGAAGCAGCGCATTCGGGAATGTTTCCCGGGCAAGCGAGACATACTCATCAATAAAGCGGTCATATTTCTCGCCGCGCACTCTTGAATGCTGGTTTCCGACGTAAAGTGGGTCATTTAAGAGGCTTTCCTGATTTGTCCCCGCGTCCAACACGACCGCAAGCACTCGTGACGGATCAATTCCGGCCGCCGCCGTATACACCGCAAGTTTTCCGACAGAAATGGCGATGCCGCCGACGCCCCAGTCACCGATTCCCAGAATGCCCTCGGCATCTGTGGCAACGATTAAGTCAATGTTTTCATTTTTTCCGAACTGCTGAAATGCGGCGCGCATTCCTTCAGGGTCATCTATTGACAAATACAGACCGCGGGGTTTTCTGTACTCATGGCTGTAACGCTGGATCGCGGTGCCGACGGTCGGCGTATATACGATCGGCAGCATTTCGCCTAAATGATCATTTAACAGCCTGTAAAATAACGTTTCATTCCGGTCATGGAGAGCGGTCAAGTAGACATTTTTGCTCAGCTCATCAGGCTGCGAACTGAATTGTTCGTAGGCCCGCCTCGCCTGCTCTTCGATTGTCAATACTTTCGGCGGCAGAAATCCCTCGAGGCCGAGTTCCTTTCTTTCCTCCTGTGTAAAGGCCACCCCTTTATTTAAAAAAGGCGTAGAAAGCACTTCTAATCCGCGCAGAGTTGTTTTGATTTCTCCATCTTTCGTCACTTGAAATTGATTCACCTGTCTCTTCCTTTCAAAGCAATTTGTCTTAGGTTTGCTTTTATTCCCGAAATTCATACAGGTAAATCATCGATCCGCCTATTTTTTCTCCCGTCTGACAGATGCAGCCACTTCGCCGTCTTCTCCCCATTTTACCGCTCTGTAAATCGCGTCGTGATAGAAAATCAGCCAGGCGTCTTTTTCTGCCGCAAACGTCTGCCATTTCTGCTTTTGCGGAATAGAGGTCATCGGGTAATCATCATAGGCCAGCACCCATAACGGATTTTTATGCGCGTTCGTCGGCATCAGGTCGGCAAAATGCACAGCCGTTTCCCCTCCGTCTTCTAAGACGATGACGCTGTGGCCGTCGCTGTGGCCGCCGGTGTGGTGCATCGTAATGCCTTCTGTCAGCTGATACTCGTTCTCAAAGGTTTCGACCTGATCTTGTACCGCCTCCCAATTTTCTCTCCAATATGTATTTTTCGATCTGATATTAGGGTTTCTCATTTCGCGCCACTCTGTCGCAGAAGTGATAATGCGGGCATTCGGGAAAACAGAGACAAGCTCCTCTCCGCTGTATTCCGTCAGGCCGCATGCATGGTCAAAATGAAGATGGGTCATCGCCGCAATATGAATGTCCTCACAGGAAAGCCCGAGTTGACGAAGAGATTGTTTCAGATTGGATTCCTGTGTTACGCCGTAATTCCTTTTTTGTTTATCAGAGAATTTCCCTCGGCCGATACCCGCGTCAACCAATATATTCAGGCCGTTTTTTCTGATCAGAATCGGGTCTGTTCTTAATTCGATCTGGTTTTTGTCATTTACGGGGTATTTTCTCGACCATAAAGGCTTCGGGACAACGCCGAACATCGCTCCTCCGTCCATATGCGTTACACCGCCGTCCAGCCATGTTAATGAAATATTCCCAATATTCAATATCTCCATCTTGATCCCTCCTGATGTAATGGTAGCAAATGACGGCATAAAAAAACAGACTCCCGCATCAGAGTCTGTCTTTTGTTCTCCATTCAACTTCGGCCCGGTAAATCGGCTGGCCGAGCGCGGAGAATTTTTCTTCGTATTCTGTCATAATATTGCCCTTCGGATCGCTGTTGTGCAGATCAAGGCTGACTTCCGTCAGAAGCAGGCCGTATTCGGAAAAGCTTTTCAGAGAGTATTCGAATAAACCGCGGTTATCGGTTTTAAAATGAATCTCACCTGTTTCGCCCATCACTTCTTCGTATTTTTTCAAGAACGTTTTAAATGTTAAACGGCGCTTTTCGTGACGGTTTTTCGGCCACGGGTCAGAAAAGTTTAAATATACGCGCTTGATTTCTCCCCGTTCAAATACGTCATTCAGTGTTTCCGCGTCTATATTTAACAAACGGACATTGTGAGCCCCGCTGTCCTTTACTTTTTGGACGGCAGTGACGATGACGCTTTTAAACAGCTCAATGCCGATATAGTTGATATCCGGATTCTGCTTGGCCATTCCTGAAATGAACTGCCCTTTTCCCGTACCGACTTCAATATGGATCGGGTTGTCATTGCCAAAGACCGTGTTCCACCGCCCTTTATACTGAGCCGGATCACTGATGGCGATGTCAGCGTTTTCTGCCAGAAAATCATTCGCCCAAGGTTTATGGCGCATTCTCATATGATTGACACCTCTATCTATAATTTCGAGTAACAACATACCATGAAACATAAAGAGCCGCAAGCGCCTTTTAAAGGCGCCGGCTGCATAAAAAAAGAGGCTCCCCGGTCCGGAACACTCATGTGATGCATAAAACCGCACCGCTTTGCACAATGTATGACACAGAAAGGATGTGTATATGAATCATGGGCTTAACAAGCGAACATCAGGTCCGGTTATTAAAGGACATATTGGCCGACCATCAATTGGATTGCTGCGGCACGGTTGCCGAGTATGAACAGCTGGAGCGCGTCATCAAATCACTGATGGCCAACACCGGGCTTGATTCAAATATAAAAAACGTGCTCGAGGACGTCTACCGCTACAGCCAGTCCGGCATCACGGCCGATTCCATCGACACGCATATTCAGGAGCACCAAAACCATTTGTCCCAATGGGTGGAGCAGATGGATTCGTACTCCTGACTACTTGACAATCCGCTTCATCAGGGCATGAAGCTCTTCCATGGCATCATGATACGCTTTGTCGTTTCCTTTTGATTTGTGCCAGGCGATGAAGGTGATGGTCTCCGATAACATGTACCATGCCATCCGCAGCCGAAGCCCTTCCGTGAGCTTCATGCCGTACATCCCAAGCCAGCTGTCCCACGCTGGCTCTTCGACGTAATGATACAATAAAGGGCCGAGATCCATGGCCGGATCGGCTATCATGGCGCCGTCCCAATCTATTAAATACAGCTGGTTGTCTTCAGACAGAAGCCAGTTATTATGATTCACATCACAATGGCAAACGACTTTTTCACCGAATTGCACCTGATCCACATGAGCTTCCAAATAAGCAAGACCTTCCTGAATAAGCGGCGAAAATTGCCGCACGGCAAAGACGGCCTGCTTCAGCTGCGACAAAAGGGCACCCGGATCAAGCGGTTCTTTTCCCAATCTTTTCAGCATGTCGAGCAAAGCTTTTGATGTGTGGATTTTGCGGAGCAGCTCAGCCACCGGGCGTCCGCTCATATCCTTTGCCTTCAGCTCCCTGCCCGCCATCCAATGCTGAGCCGTAATGACGTCTCCGTTTTCCATCCGTTTCGTCCAAACCAGCTTCGGAACAATGCCTTCGGCGGATAACACGGCTAAAAAGGGCGAGCTATTACGTTTTAAAAAAAGCTGTTGGCCGTTATGTTTCGCATAATATGCATCTCCTGTAGCTCCTCCGGCGGGGAAGATCTCCCAATCGCTACCTAGTAATTGTCCCAACCAGTTCATATCAATGTTCAACCCATCATTTCTTAAAATATTTTAGAATAGGCCTCCAGCCTTTCTCTATTGGCGGAGCGGCCTGTCATAAACAATTTCATGAGAATAAAAAAGACAGCTATTGAGAGTCTCATATGCTAATCAATAGCCGTCCTATAAATTTTAGCGCTACAGCACAAACTTCGTCAAGCAAAACTAGCAAGAACACCTGTGAATTCTGAAGATTTATGCCGGAACCGCTCTTTGCCGTGAAACATTTGACGGGTTTCATTTGTTTATTATGTTTTTATTTTCAACGGCGTACCGCCCGGCATAAGCCGAAACGGCGTCGTTCCGATCAGCTCGCCGTCAGTGTGAAACGGAATTTTCCCATCTGTTTCAAAAACGAATTCCTTCCCCTTTATCATCGTCACTCCGTCCATTTTGATATGCCGGCCGAAGCTCATCGCCCATAAAAAACGATACAGCGAGAAAAAGGACAGGTTTTCTGCGATGACAATATCAAAATGGTTTTGACGGGGATTTGCTGAAGGCGCCGCTTTCATGCCGCCTCCGTAATAAGGGTGATTAGCCGCAATGACAAACCAGACATTGCGGAATTCACGCCTCTGGCCGTCTGCCGTGCAAACAAATCTGAACGGCTGAAACCCCGAGGCCGAATGTAAATGCGCGAGCGGGTAAATCACAAAGCCGAGACGCAAAAACCGAAGAACGCGCGAAAACGGAAAATTCGCGGCGGCCTTCAAAACTGAGGCATCGAAGCCGACAGACAGGTGGTTAATAAAATAAAGTGATTGCGCTTTGTCATGAAAAAAGTTGATGTTTCCCGCAAAAAATTTCCGTGTGAGCGGGCGGTGCAGACTTTTGATTTCTTGGAGAAGCGCCGACTTCTTAATACCGAGCCCCTTGGAAAAGTCATTGTACGAACCGGCAGGCACAAAGGTCAGCTCAATCTGATCCGTTCCTTTCAGTCCGTTAATGACTTCATGCATCGTCCCGTCACCGCCGATGACGAACAGCCGCTTAAGCTTATGATCCTGCATCATTGAAATCTGCCTCGCCAGCACCTCCGCATGTCCGGGATGCCCGGTCAAAAAAGAGCGGTGGCTGACCCCGCGCCTGGTCAGCTCTTTTTGAACTGATTTCCAGACACGCCGGCCCCGCCCGCCTCCTGAGACCGGATTAATAATAAAAAACCATTGACTCATCGTTTGTTTTCACCTGCTTCATAGATGAAGAGACAGCCGCCAAACGTCCGTTTTAATCAAGCCATTCCTGTCTCCGGCTTGAATCGCTCAAACCGTAAGACAAGAGAGCCTTCGCCGCCTTGAGCTGGTGGTGCTTGATCGGCGCCGTATTTTTCTGCTGCTTTTCCAGCCACTCTGCGGCAGTCCGTTTATCAGCTATTTCCAGCCCGTACGGCGGCTCCGGGTAATCAATATAAGACGTTCTGCTGAGCAAAAGCTTCCGCACGGGAATGTCGGCCTGCTTTTCTTTTACGATTTGCGAAACGACCGAGCCTGTCCGGTGCAGGCTGAGAGACGGATTCAATACTTGGCGCGTGCTGCCGGAGCCCCTTTCTTCCCAAAAACGGTGTTTTGATCCGATATATACGCTGTCCTCTTCCGCTTCCATAAAAGCAGCGCAGAAAATCTCCAGCGGCGAGATGATGATAATACTCAGTTCGACGGACGCCTGCTGAATTTGCAGAACCGGATGATACATCACAAAATAGGAATCGGGCAGCTTTTGAGCCAGCATTTTTAACATCCTGTCCCTTTTGACCGCCTGCGAAAGCTCAGACTTTTGAGAAAGCGTGGAGCTCGCCCATTTTAATTGAAAGTCATACAGCTGATCTTTGAAAAAAGGCGCGAGCTCAGACTTTCGAGACGGAAGATTCCCGAACAGCGCCTCTTCTCCCTCCGGCTCATCAAACCATTGGTGCCTCTTTTCATTTATATCGGCCGTATTTTCTTCTTTTCTCTTTTTTAAAGAAAATTTTTTCCTGGCCGGCGCTTGATCGGTTTCCCCGCCTGCAGCCGTTTCCGTTTCTTTTTCTTCCGTCATCCGGTCAAACGCTTCAAGAAGCGCCTCCCAGCGTTCTTTCTTCAGCCGGATAAACTGGTTCATATAATGATATGGATCAAGTTCATATCTGGATATGCAGTCGTGAATTTTGATGATCTGTGCCATGTGATTTCTCCACTCCGAATATTTGTTTATGTCAATTGAAACTGTGCGATTTCTTCGTATTTAGGCGACCGGTCAAGATGGGTCTGAAACAGGGAAAACCGGCTGACGGCACTTTGCACCCTGCCGCTTTCAAACGGCACATCGTCAGGAAACGGCCGGTCTCCCGCCCACTTCCGCGCCATCGTCATATGAGGGTGATAAGGGCGTTTTTCCACTTGAAAACCGGCTTTCAAAACAGCCTGTTTTGTTTTTTCCCGCAAATCAAAGAGCAGTTCATTCCGTTCGGGCTCAAGGTGAAGCACTCTCGGCTGTCTGCGGTCGCCGAAAATATCCAGATGCTGAAATTGTACGGTAAACGGCTGCGCTGCCGACGCAGCATCTGCGAGCAGCGACGATAATGTCGCAAGCCGTTCTTCATCCGCGGCTCCGAGAAAAATGAGTGTAATATGATAGTCATGCGGGTGCACCCATTTTTTGAATGATAACGCCGGTTCCTCTTTGGCTGCTTCCCAAATCGGTTCAGCAATGTCAGCCGGAATCGGAATGCCGATAAAATAATGCGGCAATGAAGCTTTCATACGAGGATCTCCCCCTCTTTGGTTATGGTGTTATTATAAAACGGATAAGCGGAGAGGAGAACCCTGTCCGCTCATTATGATAGGATATTATGTACCGAACGTTTTATACAGAAAGGAATGAACCGGCCTTGAAAATCGCAAACAGCACGGCGGAACTGATCGGCGGCACACCGATCGTAAAGCTCAATCGCCTTCAGCCAGAACATGCAGCGCAAGTCTATTTAAAATTAGAATCGTTTAACCCGAGCGGCAGTGTCAAAGACAGAGCGGCTTACAATATGATCATTGAAGCGGAAAACAGCGGGCATTTAAAACCCGGTTCTGTCATCATCGAACCGACAAGCGGCAACACAGGCATCGGCCTGGCGATGAACGCGGCGGCGCGCGGCTACAAGGCAATCCTCGTCATGCCTGACACGATGACGAAGGAACGCATCAACCTCCTGAAAGCGTACGGCGCGGAGGTTGTGTTAACACCGGGGGCGGAAAGAATGCCCGGCAGCATCAAAAAAGCGAAAGAACTCGCCGAACAGATTCCGGGAAGTTTTATCCCGATGCAATTCGATAACGGCGCAAATCCAGATGCCCACCGAAAAACGACCGCCATTGAAATCTATCAGGCCGTTCAGCAGCTCAACAGACCGCTCGGTGCTTTTGTGGCAACGGCGGGAACGGGCGGAACCATTACCGGAACCGGAGAAACGCTGAGGGAGCTTTTCCCGGATATGATTGTTCATGTCGCCGAGCCTGCGGGATCTCCCGTCCTGTCTGGCGGAAAACCCGGCGCTCATAAGCTTGTCGGGACAAGCCCCGGATTTATTCCCGGCATACTGAATCAGGACGTTTACGATGAAATCATGAAAATATCTGATGAAGATGCGTATACGACAACACGTCGTCTGGCCCGGGAAGAAGGTATACTCGTCGGCCCGTCTTCAGGCGCCGCCTGCTTCGCCGCCATTGAAACCGCAAAACGCCTCCCTTCCGAACAGATCGTCATCTGTATGACGGCCGATACGGGAGAACGTTATTTATCAACGGATTTATGGTCATTTGAATGATAAAAAGGGATGCCGCTTTCGGCGTCCCTTTTTATTATCACTTGGCAAGCTCATAAATGGCTTCGGCGTATAAAGCCGTTGACCGGAGAAGGTCATCAATTTCAATATACTCATCCTTTTGATGCGCGCTGTCAGGCCGGCCGGGGAACAGCGGCCCGAACGCGACGCCCGCCGAAAGGGATCTCGCATACGTTCCTCCGCCGATTGAAATCAGATCCGCTTTCTTTCCCGTCTGTCCCTCGTAAACCTTTTGAAGCGTCTTTACGAGCGGATGATCGGCAGAAACGTGGTGCGGTTTGCTGTCTTTAAATTCTTCAAGCCGGAATTCTTCAGCAGACGTAAAAGCATCACGGATGACTTTGCTGTCTGAAGTGACGGGATAACGGATGTTGATGCCGAGTTCTCCTTCCTCACCCTTTCTGTATGTAAAGGTGCCGACATTCAATGTAAGCTCTCCGCTGATGTCATCCCTGCAATCGATTTTCAGTTTTTTGCCTCGTGTATCATTTAAAAAATAGTCACTGACGGTTTTGACAAAGTGCTTTCCGGCTCCATCCAGCTCCGTTCCGTTAAGGCATTCAGCAAGCTTTAAGCCGGCATTGACACCATTATCCGGTTCCATCGCGTGGCATGATTTTCCGTATACCCGAAGCGTCAGTTTTCCATTTTCTGAAACTGCTTCACCTTGTGTTTTTGACTTCTCAAGCCATTTGCTGAAATATGCGTGCACGGCATCAAGACCGTCCCCTTCAATAACCGCTTCAGCCGCATCCGGCACCATGTTCAAGCGAAGTCCTGAACGGAATGACAGAAGCCCGTTTTTTGCGTCTTTGTCAGAAGCGCTTTTTGCAATGCGCAGTGACGCATCTATAATTCCTTTTTCCGCGTTAATGATCGGAAAATCCGCGTCAGGAGCAAAGCCGATGTCAGGCATTTTTTCGTGTTTGAAGTAGTGATCCACGCATCTCCAATCACTTTCTTCATCCGTTCCGATGATGATTCTCACGCGTTTGGATAAAGGAAGCTGCATGTCTTTGACGATTTTCAGCGCATAAAACGCCGCCATTGTCGGCCCTTTATCATCTATGGCGCCTCTGGCATATATCCGGCCGTCCCTGATATCGGCTGAAAACGGATCGCTCGTCCAACCGTCTCCGGGCGGAACGACATCGACGTGGCACAAAACGCCGACGATTTCGTCACCTGTTCCCCATTCAATATGGCCCGCATAGCCGTCAAGATTCTTTACGGTGAAGCCTTCTTTTTCACCGAATTCCAACAGTGACATCAGGCTGGCATTGACGCCTTCTCCAAACGGCCGGCCGGGACCGGCTGTTGATTCGTCCATTACGCTGTTGATCTGCAAAAACTTCTGCGTGTCACGGATCAGATCTTCTTTGTTTCTGATGACTTCAACTTCCCAGTTCATCACAAATCCCCTTTCTTGATAAAGACTTGCAAAATGTCGATAAAACGAATAATATAGATGATGTTTTGAAAAAATGTTCGTCATTGGAGGTACTTATGTTTCATCTCGACAAGCATCAAACGACAATAAAAAGAGAAATTACCGCGGGATTGACCACCTTTTTCACAATGGTGTATATCATTGTCGTCAATCCGGTAATCCTTTCCAATGCGGGAATTCCGTTTGACCAGGTGTTCACCGCGACGATTATCGCTTCCATTGTCGGAACTTTATGGATGGCTCTCGCTGCGAATTTTCCGATCGCCATTGCCCCCGGCATGGGCTTAAACGCGTATCTTGCCTTTCACGTTGTCGGCACAGGCAGCGGCATTACGTATCAGACGGCTTTCAGCGCCGTTTTTATCGCGGGAGTCATCTTTATTATTTTATCGTTAACGCCTTTAAGAAAACAACTTATAGAAGCGATTCCGGACAATTTAAAATACGGAATTACGACCGGCATCGGCTTATTTATCGCTTTTATCGGCTTACGCCAATCCGGAATCATCACGGCTGATAAATCTAATCTGGTCGCACTCGGCGATCTTCATTCGCCCGCCGTCATTTTAACGCTTATCGGACTTATCATCAGTATTGTACTGATGGTGCTGAATGTAAACGGGGCTCTGTTCATCGGAATGGCGCTGACCGCCGTCATTGCCTTTTTGACCGAACAGATTCATTTCGCGAAAGGATTCATGTCCTTCCCGCACCTGCCGGAGGGGCTTTTGATCACAAATCCGTTCGGAGCCCTCGGGGATGTCGTGCATCACGGTCTGTACGCCGTTGTGTTTTCTTTTCTTCTCGTTACGATTTTTGACACGACCGGCACCATGATCGGTGTCGCCGAACAAGCGGGACTGATCAAAAACAATCAGCTGCCAAATGCCAGAAGAGCGCTTTTGGCTGATTCAACCGCTACGACGGTGGGAAGCATCTTCGGCACCAGCCCGACGACCGCGTTCGTTGAATCTTCAGCAGGTGTGGCGGCCGGCGGAAGAACGGGTCTGACGGCGCTGACGATTGCCGTTATGTTTGCCGTTTCCATGTTTTTCAGCCCGCTTGTCAGCGTCTTATCGGAAGTGTCCGCGATTACGTCACCGGCTCTGATTATTGTCGGCAGCCTGATGATGGGTGCGGTATCGAATATCCGTTGGAATGAGCTTGATGAAGCGTTCCCGGCCTTTCTCGTCATTTTGGCGATGCCTTTAACGTCCAGTATTTCAACCGGAATCGCACTCGGCTTCATTTCATATCCGCTTGTTAAAGCAGCTAAGAAAAAATGGCGCGAAATCCATCCTTTAGTCATCATCTTCGCCATATTGTTTTTTATTCAGCTTTTTATTTTGAACGGACATTAAGAAAAATCCCTTTCCTTTTGGAAAGGGATTTTCACATATAAAGAACGGAAAGAATCGCGGCAATGAGACACCAGGCGGAACAGATGACTTGTATGACGGTTAATGCGCTGTTTCGCGCCCTGAAATAGTCATCACTGTCTCTCTTGATACCGCTTAAAACCGGTTTATCCGTGATCCGGTCAAATAAAAGCGACGCGGCATAGCGGCTGACGATCGCAAACAAAATGAGGACTGCCGGCTTCACTAAGAGCGGAAGAACGAGAATAAGAGCCGTAAAAGCCGCGGTTAAAAGGTAAAGCTGCCGGAGATACCCGCCGTTTCGGATCAGCACTTTAAAGAACAATTCTTTCCACGCCGTATACGCCGACCGTTTTGTAAAGATGTGCTTGGAGCCGGGATATAAAAACGGCTTGCTCCGCCCTTTATTTTTACCATTCGGGAGCTGCACATCATGGCTGAGCATCAAAACAAAGGCCGCGAATGAAAGCTTGCGCCTGTTCTCCTCAAGCACTTCTTCCTCAAAGGCTGATAATGTCTCCGTCCCTTTCCAAGTCAAAAGAGCGGAACAGATGAACAATATACATCCCGCCGGACAAAGCCAATACCATTCGGCGGCAAAGACGATCATGAATAACGCACCCGCCATCAGAACCATCACTTTCAGCCAGCCCGCCGCCTGGTTCCCGAATGTCCGCCTGCTGTTTTTTCTGTGCCGATGTACGGCTAATATCGCGGTATGGAAGCCGAACAGACAGCAAAACATACCTGAATATGCCGGTAAGGTACAGTCACCGTACTGGCGCCATAAGGGAAATAACAATACGGCAAGCGCACCCCATTTGATAAGGGAAAGGAGCATCGAATACAAAAGCGCGTACCGTTTCAGCTTTTGCATCAGATGTTTTGCATGCACCAAAAATACGTGATCCGCTTCCAGCAAAAAGGTATGAATAAAACCCGTGCACAACATCAGGGCACTGAATACATACAGCCAGCCCCATCCTAATACTCCTGCCGCTCCATTAAAAAGCCCCCTGCCGTTCAGCCAATCAGCATATTGATAAACGGCAAATGCGGCAGCGGGAAGAACGATATACAGCGCGACCGTCCAATCAATGACCGTCTGAAACACCTTCCATTGATACCGCCAATAATGAAACAGCCTTTGAAAAAACAAAGCCCGCCCGGTCATCGCTGACTGCTCCGAACCGCTGAATAAAAGCAATCCAGCAGTGAACGGCTCCCCGTTTTTTCCTGAAGCTCCTCTAACGTGCCTTGAAGAAGCAGAGCGCCCTGATCCAGCAAATAAAAGCGGTCGCAGATTTTTTCCGCCGTATCCAGAACATGAGTGCACATCAAAATCCCCGCGCCCCTTTCTTTCTCAGCAATCAGCATGTCGGTAAACAGCTTCGTTGAGATCGGATCAAGTCCGATAAAAGGCTCATCAATGATGTAAATATCCGGCTTCGCCAAAAATGCCTGTATGAGCATCAATTTTTGCTGCATCCCTTTTGAAAAACCGGAAGGCAAATCATGTTTTACAGACGTCAGCGAAAACTCTTCAAGCAGCCGCCCTGCCCGCTCACGGCATTCTTCCCCTTCTATACCCCGCAATGACCCGGTCAGCTCGAGGTGCTCCCAAAGCGTCAGTTCATCGTAAAAACTCGGACGCTCCGGTATGTAAGCATAAGATGAATCATTCCACTCAATACCGCCTTCTATATCCCGGGACAGCCCGAGAACCGCCTTTATCACTGTGCTTTTTCCCGCGCCGTTCGCTCCGATTAAACCGGCAATTTCACCAGCGTTGACTGACAGAGATACATCAGAAATCACCTTCGGCCTGTCAGCATAACCGGCGCAGACAATGTTTGCATTCAATAATTCTCCCAAACTTCTCACTCCCCCGTTTTCATACGGACATGTATAAAAAAAGTTTCAGTTTCCATAATAATAAAAGCGGACCGGGCATAGTAATGCACCAAGGCGGCACCTATTTGGAAAAAATTATCTGCGCTTATTCCTAGATTCATGTTGTCCATATCGTGTATAATGGAGTCAGTTAAAAGAGAAAAAACAGAATGTCATCCTTTGTTGCTTATTCGTACGAAGTTTTAGAGTCGAAAGTTGTGGTATATCAAGTCCATCCGATCTTATGATAGGGAGTGGTTTTTTGAAACCTTCAACAAATCGTATGCTGACTCGGATTAAATCAGTTTACATGTTCATCCAGGAAAAAGGCCTTGTGACAACACAGGAACTGGTTGATGAATTCGGCATTACACCTAGAACCATTCAGCGAGACTTAAATGTGTTAGCATACAATGATCTTGTTCATAGTCCTAGCCGAGGCAAGTGGGAGACAACACGAAAAAAAGTGAAAATTACATCTTAAGCGAACAATTACATAAGGCCCTTTTCGGCCTGACATGCTGCAAGGCAAAGCAGCGTCTTTGCCTTGTTTTTTGTTCCTCTATATAAAAAGCCCAAAACAAATCTGTTTTGGGCTTTTCTGATATCGATTACACTTCAGCGCCTCTCAGCGTTTCAAGCTCCTCTTCAGTCAGCTCGCGGAATTCTCCCGGTTTAAGATCCGGGTCAAGAGAAACAGCCCCCATCGAAAGCCGCTTCAAATAAGCCACTTCATTTCCGACAGCCTTTGCCATCAGCTTCACCTGATGATATTTGCCTTCTGTAATGGTCAAGTGAATCACCGTTTCATCCGGGCTTTCTGTAATGATTTCAACGGCTGCCGGCTTCGTCTTATAGCCTCCTTCAATGACGACGCCTCTTTCCAGATGAACGATGTCTTCCGGTGACAGAGGTGAAATTAATCGGACCTCATATGTTTTGGGCACATGCTTTTTCGGAGAAAGCAGGCGATGAGCGAGCTGCCCGTCATTGGTCAGAAGCAAAAAGCCTTCCGTATCCTTATCAAGACGTCCCGCCGGAAACGGTTCAAATCGCTGTTCTTCAGGCGTCAGCAGATCAACCACCGTTTGCTGGCGGCTGTCTTCTGTAGCGGACAGCACTCCTTGCGGCTTATTCATCATGACATAAATAAATTCACGATAGTCTGCCGGCTCTCCGTATACCGTGATGTCCTGTTTTTCCGGATCGACATGGGTTTTCACATCTTTCGCCGGCTCTCCGTCAATCATGACAGCCCCAGCCTTGACGATTTTTTTCACATCTTTTCTTGAGCCGAATCCGCTGTTGGCAAGCAGCTTATCAAGTCTCATCCTGATCCTCTCCTTTAAAAAGAAAAGCCCGCGATAAGCGGACTATTCATTATTCTTAATGGGCGGAATGCCTGCCTCTCCTCAAAACGCGGGGCAGACGGTTCCCAAACATTTTCTGTAAAAATCCGATTCGGTACGCGGCAAACATGTACACCGCACCGCCGACAGCGGCGCAGACAAAGACGACAATCGCCGCATGCACCTGGCCGCTTTGGTATGTTACAAAGAAGCTGAGCAGCCATTGAGTCAGCTTGACCGCGACTCCCATCACGACAGACAGGACCGCAATTAAAATGACCCGTTTCATAAGTACCGTATACGAATAGCCCGCATGGCGCTTAATCATGATAAAACCGTACAGAAGAGAAGCGATATAACCGAGCGCCGTTGCCAAGATGGCCCCGTCTCCCTGAAACAGCTTGATCAGCGGCACGTTCAGCACCACTTTTATAATGACGCCGATGAAAAGGCTCACGACAGCAAATTTCTGCTTATTAATCCCTTGCAGGATCGCCGCGTTTACGGTAAACAGAGAAAACAGAATCGCGACAGGCGCGTACCAGAACAATATATCCTGTCCGATATCCGGGCGAAGGCTTTCAGAGCCGTAGAAGAACGTATAGGCCGGACCCGATAACACGGACATCCCGACAACAGCGGGAATAACCAAAAACAGAATGATTTGCATCGTCTGGTTAATCTGCTGGTTCAAAAGCTTATAATTCCTGCTCGTAAACGATTCAGTAATCGTCGGAATCAGCGTCAGACCGAAAGCGGTCGCCAGAGAAACCGGGATCATCACAAGCTTCGGCACATAAAGGGTGACAATCGCTAGCATGTCCTGACTGATATCTTTATGACCCGCCGCAATCATCGCTTTATTAAACGTATTCGTATCGATATACGAATACAAAGGAATCGCCAGTCCGACAAATACGTAAGGAGCGGCATAACTGAAAAGCTCAATGAACATTTTTTTATAACTTAAGTTTGCAGACGGGACGAGATTCGGCTTCATCGCCAGAAGATCGCCCTTCCGCTTATTCCAGTAAATATAAAGGACGACAAGCCCTCCGAATGATCCGATCAGCGCCGCGAAAGTCGCGTATCCGACTGCGATGACAAGGCCGCCGTTGATCACTCTTAAAATCAAATACGTGGCGCCCAATAAAAAGATGATCCGGGCAAGCTGCTCCACAACCTGTGAAACGGCTGTCGGCCCCATCATCTGATGACCTTGGAAAAAACCGCGCACAAGACTCATAATCGGCACGACCAAAAGTGCCAGACTGACCATCCGGATAACATAAACGACGTGGTCAATCGTAAGTCCGTTGTTACTCGTGCCGCCGAGAGATGTTTCCGCAAAAAACGGCGCCGAAATATAAAGAATTGAAAAAGCGATCATCCCGGTTACGAGCATAACCGACATTCCCGCTCTCAGCATCCGCCTGCTCGTCTCATAGTCTCCCTTGGAATTATATTTCGAGACAAATTTTGAAACCGCGGCGGGAAATCCCATCGTGGCAATGTTTAAAAACAGTGTATATTGATTATATCCGTATTGAAACAAAGCTCCGCCCGTCGCTCCGACCATCGCTCCGAACGGGATCAGATAAATCATCCCTAAAATCCGCGATATATAGGTGCCGAGCGTCAGCACGAACGTGCCCCTTAACAATTTGCTTGACATGTTTCCTCATCACCATTTTCTACGAAGATTCAACTTTTCTATTTTAACACAACTGGGCAATTAGACGGTAATAATTACAGCGGGAAACTTTTTGGGAAAACTCTTTAAAAACAAAATACGTTTAAGGATTCCCTTTCTTTCGCTATAATAGCAGAAAGCGGACATTTCCGCCTATTATACGTGAAAAAGAAAGTTGTTGATGAAATATGAAACACTATGACGTGATTGTGATCGGCGGCGGCCCGTCCGGTTTAATGGCTGCGATTGCCGCAGGCGAAGAAGGGGCGGACGTATTATTAATCGATAAAGGAAACAAGCTGGGACGGAAGCTGGCGATTTCCGGCGGCGGGCGCTGCAACGTGACCAACCGTCTCCCCGTTGAAGAAATCATCAAACACATCCCCGGCAACGGCCGCTTTTTATACAGCGCGTTTTCCGAATTTAATAATGAAGATATCATCGCCTTTTTTGAAAAACTCGGCATTCAGCTGAAAGAAGAAGACCACGGGCGCATGTTCCCGGTGACGGACAAAGCGCAAAGCGTTGTCGATGCGCTTTTGAACCGATTAAAACAACTGAATGTCACCATCCGCACAAATGAAAAAATCAAAGAGGTGCGGTACGAGAACGGCAGGACAGCGGGCATTACGACAAACAATGACGAACACATTAACGCAGACGCCGTCATTATCGCGGTCGGCGGAAAATCAGTCCCGCATACCGGCAGCACCGGAGACGGCTATGCATGGGCGGAAGCGGCCGGTCATACCGTGACCGAACTCTTTCCGACGGAAGTGCCGGTTACGTCGTCAGAACCGTTTATTAAACAAAAAACACTTCAGGGGCTGTCTCTTAGAAACGCGGCCGTCAGCGTCCTGAATAAAAAAGGCAAACCAATCGTCACACACGTGATGGACATGCTGTTTACCCATTTCGGCTTGTCAGGCCCCGCCATTCTCCGCTGCAGCCAATTTGTCGTCAAAGAACTGAAAAAGCAGCCAGAGGTCCAACTCCGCATCGATCTGTTTCCCGGCATCAACGAGGAAGAGTTATTTCAAAAGATGCACAAGGAACTGAAAGACGCACCGAAAAAAGCGCTCAAAAACGCGCTGAAGCCGTGGATGCAGGAACGGTACCTGCTTTTTCTTCTGGAACGGAACGGTCTTGATCCGCAGACAAGCTTTACGGAACTGCCGAAGGATCAATTCAGGGCTTTCGTCAAAGACTGCAAACAATTTACGGTTGCCGCTGACGGAACGCTTTCTTTGGACAAAGCGTTTGTCACAGGCGGAGGTGTTTCCGTAAAAGAGATTGAGCCGAAACAAATGGCGTCAAAAAAAATGGAAGGCTTATATTTTTGCGGAGAAATACTCGATATCCACGGCTATACCGGGGGCTACAATATCACTTCAGCCTTTGTCACGGGGCGTCTTGCCGGTTTGAATGCAGGACGTTTCTCACGCTCGCTCTAAATGGTTTAAAGCGCACTTACCTGAGCGTCCCCGTTGATAATTGACCAAAAACATGATAGAGTTTTCTGCGTTTTGTTTCACCTGATTGAGGGAATAGGAAGAAAGGAATGATCTGCAATCGTACGACCATACTAAAACAAAATGGCGTATTGAAAAAAATAGTCAGAGGGTGAGAACGTTTGAAGAAGAACATCTCCAGTGTTTTTTGGATTGTGATTGTCATCACAGCCGCTGCGGTTTTATGGGGGGCCATTTCTCCTGACAGCCTGCAGCAAGTCACTGATACGGCACAAAAATTTATTACGGATTCTTTCGGCTGGTATTATCTGCTGGTCGTTTCTATATTTGTCGGTTTCTGTCTCTTTCTCATTGTAAGTCCGATCGGCACAATAAAACTCGGAAAACCCGGGGAAAAACCGGAATTCGGCTTATTATCATGGTTTGCCATGCTTTTCAGCGCAGGCATGGGAATCGGTTTGGTATTTTACGGGGCTGCGGAACCGATCAGCCATTACGCCATCAGCTCTCCCTCAGGTGAAACAGAAACGCCCCAAGCATTTCGTGATGCGCTCCGGTACACATTTTTCCACTGGGGGCTGCACGCTTGGGCCATCTATGCGGTTGTCGCTTTATGTATCGCATATTTTCAATTCAGAAAAGACGCGCCCGGTTTGATCAGCAGCACACTGACACCGCTTTTGGGCGATAAAGTAAACGGGCCGATCGGCAAAGCGATTGACTGTATCGCGGTGTTTGCGACCGTTGTCGGTGTGGCGACAAGCTTAGGGCTCGGAGCGACTCAGATCAACGGCGGTCTGCATTATTTATTCGGCATTCCGAAAACATTTTCTATTCAGCTGATCCTGATCGCTGTCGTGACCGTGTTATTTTTGATTTCTGCATGGAGCGGAATCGGCAAAGGGATTAAATACTTAAGCAATACCAACATGGCGCTCGCGGCTATTTTAATGATCTTTATGCTCATTGCAGGCCCGACGGTGCTGATTATGAACTCATTTACCGATTCTATCGGCCAATACATCCAAAATATCGTGCAGATGAGCTTTCGCTTGTCTCCGAATGATCCCCAAAAACGCGAATGGATTAACAGCTGGACCATTTTCTATTGGGCCTGGTGGATATCCTGGTCGCCGTTTGTCGGCATTTTTATCGCCCGTGTATCAAGGGGCCGGACGATCCGGGAATTTTTAATCGGGGTGTTGGTGACACCTTGTATATTGGCTTTCTTATGGTTTGCGATCTTCGGTGTATCCGCGATGGATCTTCAGCAGAAAGGCGTATTCAATGTCGCAGGAATGTCAACGGATACGATGCTGTTCGGCGCACTCAGCCACTATCCGCTGACAATGGTAACATCCGTATTAACGCTTGTTCTGATCGCTGTATTCTTTATTACATCAGCGGATTCAGCGACATTTGTGCTTGGAATGCAAACGTCTTACGGCTCATTAGACCCTTCAAACCGGGTGAAAATCATCTGGGGCATTATCCAGTCTGCCGTAGCAGCGGTTTTATTATATTCCGGCGGTCTTGCCGCACTGCAAAACACGGCCATTCTCGCCGCGGTTCCGTTTTCAGTCGTGATTCTTCTGATGATTGTGTCTCTGTACAAGTCATTAGCGAGCGAGCGAAAAGGAATCAAACAAGCGGAGAAATACCAAAAACCGAGAAGTCCCCGCGTCAAAAAAGCATAATGCACAAAGAAGCCCGGCATTTCGTCCGGGCTTTTTTATTTTCGGTATAAAATGAGAGCGGAAAAACAATAAAGCTGCTCACCTTCAGGATCACAGGCCGCCGCTACCGTATATTTAATATCAACGAGCTGTTCATCAGAAATCCCCTTTAAAAATGTATTGACTTCAGTCTGCAGATCCTTTTCATGCTCCTCATCAAAAACAGCTATCTTCAGCACATCACCCTCTCCTTTCTCTATCAATTTATTCCGGTTCAATTGAAATATGATAGAGAAAAACAGATTTTCTTTTTTACTGATTTTTACTAAAAGTAACCGAAAATAGTTATTGAAAACGCTTACTCACGTATGATAATATCACTTTAACAATAACCAGGTCATTGCTGTTTAGTAAATATTTAGTAAAAAGGAGATGCGAAATGGTCCGTCTCAAAGATATTGCCTTACAGGCATCTGTATCCAGCGCGACAGTATCGAGAATTTTGAATAAGGATGACTCTTTAGCCGTGACTGATGAAACAAGAGAAAAAGTTCTGAGGATCGCTGATGAGCTGGGCTATCAGCCGTCGGCAAAAAAACGGAAGAACCGCAGCCGCAGCGATTCAGCGCCCCTGATCGGCGTTGTCAGCTGCCTGTCACCCGAAGAAGAACGGCAGGATCCTTATTTTTCAGCGATCCGTAAAGGCATTGAGGAAGAATGCTTTCGGCAAAAAGTTTTTATCACATCTTCTATCCATCTCGGTTCTTTTCAAGAGCATATGTTTCACGAACTGGACGGCGTGATCGTAATCGGCAGCCTGCAAGACGAGGCGCTTACGAATATCAGCGCCGCTTTCAGGCACGCGGTATTTGTTAACGGCACCCCCGATCCCGCCCGCTACGATTCCGTCAGCGTGGATTTTTATGCCGCAGCGCAAAAGGCGATAGAACATCTTCTGTCGCTCGGTTACCAGCGGCTCGGTTATATCGGCGGCCGGGAGCGGGAGCATACCGTCATAGACGGTGTAAACAGCAATGAAACGATTGAGGATAAGCGTCTGACCGCTTTCTTACAAATGGCCGGCGCCGAGCCGGAGCATGTACTGATCGGCGAATACAGCATGCACGAAGGGTTCCGGCTGATGAATGAAGCCATCAAAGGCGGAAGTCTCCCCGATGCCTTTTTTATCGCAAGTGATTCGATGGCTGTCGGCGCTTTAAAAGCCTTGCAGGAAGCCGGCCTTCAAGTCCCGCGCGATACGGCGGTTGTCAGCTTCAACGGAATTGATGAGGCAGAATACGCCAGCACGCCGTTATCAACGGTAAAAGTATACACGGAAGAGATGGGCCGGACGGGTGTCAAATTGCTTCTCGACCGTTTAAACGGCAGAACCGTCCCGCTGGCCGTGACGCTCCCCACTTCATTGATTGTCAGACAAAGCTGCGGCTCACAAGAAAGGAGGTGACGTGTCCCGCAGCGTTTATATCATATTTAAAGGAGGAAAAGATGAAACGCTTACTGGCTTTGTTTCTTTCTTTTACTTGCATGATCCTTCCCGGCTGCTCGGCAGAACAGAGCGGCGCCGGAGAAAAGCAGAAAACATTGACAGTCTATTCCACCATATCCTCAGACAGCGAACGCGCCGTATTCAGAAAGTTGGCTGATTCATTCCAAAAAGAACATCCGGACATTCAAGTAAACGTTCATTTCCCAGGCAATGACTACGAAAATATGATGAGGGTCAGAATGGCAGCCGGTGACATGCCCGACCTTTTCGACACACACGGCTGGGCCAAAATCCGCTACGAAGAATATACCGCCGACCTCAGCGGCATGTCTTGGACGAAGCGGCTCGATCCGAATTTAAACAGCATGCTCAAAGACGCCAAAGGCAGAATATACGCCTTCCCTCTGAATCAGGCAAAGGACGGACTGGCCTACAACCGCACGCTGTTGGAAAAATACGGAATAAAACCACCGGAAACAATGGATGATTTTATGAAGGCATTGAGACAGATTAAAGAAAAAAGCGGCGGAACAGTCACCCCCTTCTGGTTTGCCGGCTATGAGAAAAGCTCATTTGCCCAATATTACGATCAATTCGCCGCACCGCTTCTCATCACAGATCCCGCACACCGTTACAAAAAACAACTGTTAAACGGAACCTTCCGCTGGACACACTTCACCTATTTATCTGACAAACTGAAAGAGATGCAAAAGGAAAACCTGCTCAATATAGATGCCGTGACGGCAAAACGGTCCCAGCTCATTGAACTGATGGCGCAAAACAAAATCGCCTTTACGCTGCAGGGCGGCACCCTCGGCCAAGATGTCGCTCAAATCAATCCGAAGGTAAAAGTCGGCATCATACCGACCCCGGCCGTCCACAAGGGAGACGCGCCGGTTTGGATCGGAGGCGAACGTTACACGCTGGCGGCGTTCAAGGATTCCCCGCGGCTTAAAGAAGCGAAACAGTTTATCGCATTTATGGCCCGCCCCGAGCATGCAAAATCAATTGCCGAAGCGACCTCGCTTCCGGCCGGATTAGTGAATGTGCAAACGGACATTTTCTACGCAAATGACTATAAGCGCTATCAGCATATTAAGGTGCAGCCTTATTTTGACCGCCTTTATTTGCCGAACGGAATGTGGGATGTGATGGGAACAGCCGGGCAGGAGCTGATGGCCGATATCTTAACCCCCGCTGAAATTTCAGCGAAACTCGGCAGGGAATATAAGCGGCTCCGGCTTCAATCTGATTCACAGGGAGCTGAAAAAGAATGAGTGATCTTGCAAGAGAAACCCAAGGATTTCAACATCAAAAGCCGGTAAAACCCGCGTCACTATGGTGGATGTACGTTCCCGCTCTTGCCACGGTTTTTATTTTCATGATTTTTCCGTTTGTCAAAGGCGCTTTTATCACATTTACAAACTGGAACGGCTTCTCACAGACGCATCAATGGGTGGGGGTCACTCAATATAAAAGGCTTTTTACAGATCCGGACACGTGGCTTGTTGTGAAAAACACTTTGCTTTACGGCATCGGAAGCACTTTTTTTCAGAATATGCTCGGACTTTTATATGCGCTGCTTTTGAATCAGAGCTTAAAAATGAAGGCGCTCACAAGAACGATCGTCTACTTGCCCGTCATTATCAGTCCGCTGATAATGGGATACATTTGGTATTTTATTTTCTCATATGACGGGGGTGCGCTGAATGATGTGCTTGCCGCACTGGGAATCGGTCCTGTCAACGCCTTGGCAAGCCCTGCGGCAAACCCGTGGATTATCGTCATGATTAACACGTATCAATACGCAGGCATTGCGATGATTGTATATTTGGCGGGGCTGCAAAGCATTCCGAAAGATTATTACGAAGCTGCAAAAATGGATGGCGCGGGAGGTCTTCAGCCGTTTTTCACCATCACCCTGCCTTTATTGATGCCGGCTGTCACCATCAACATGGTCATCAATATCATCGGCGGGCTGAAGCTGTTTGATGTCATTTTCGCGCTGACCGCAGGCGGGCCGGGCAATTCCTCTCAATCGATGTCGACGTTTATGTATGATTTATATTTTAAACGGCAGGATGCGGGATATGCCGCCGCCCAAGGCGTGTTTATGTCCGTCATTATTCTTGTCATCAGCTTTTCGGCGCTCGTGTATTTCAAGCGAAAGGAGACGGAAATGTCATGAAAACAGCCCGAATGCGGATTTTTACGCTGTTGGCAGCCGTTATCTCGTGCGTTCATATTGTCCCCTTTTATATTTTGCTGACCACGTCATTAAAAGCAAAAGGAGACTACAGTTCAAAATGGTCGCTGCCATCCGCCTTTTCATTTCAGAATTTTCGTGAAGCATGGGAACGTGCCTCTCTCGGGCAATCCTTTCTGAACACGATCATCATTACAGCCGTTTCCGCCGCTTTGTTAATTTTCATGGGTTCGCTTGCCGCATATCCGCTCGCAAGAAGAAATACAAAGCTGAACAAAATCGTCTTTGGCCTTTTGATTTCAATCATGATCATCCCGCCTTTGACTTCCATGGTTCCTTTATACAAGATGGTCGCTGATGCAGGGCTGATCAATACGCATGCGGCAGCCATTCTCATTAATACTGCTGCATATATGCCGCTGACCGTTTTCTTATATTCAGGGTTTATCCGCTCTTCCATTCCGAAAGAGCTTGAGGAAGCCGCCAGGATGGACGGCGCGGGATTGATCAGGACTTTTTATACGATCGTGTTTCCTTTGTTGAAACCGATTACCGCAACGGTCTGCATTATTTCCTGCGTGTTTATCTGGAACGATTACCAATTTGCGATTTTCTTTTTACAAGATCAAAAGGTGCAGACATTGACCGTGGCCATGGCGGGATTCTTCGGCGAAAATGCGAACAATCTTCACTTAGTCGCCGCAGCCGCAATTATGGCGATGCTGCCGATGGTCGTATTGTTTTTGGCGCTTCAAAAATATTTTATCTCAGGGCTGTCCTCCGGGGCGGTCAAAGGCTGAGAAGAAAAGGGAGGAATTTCTGTTGAAGAAAATTACGTTTATCGGAGCGGGGAGCACGATTTTCGCAAAAAATGTACTGGGGGACTGCTTACTGACTGAAGCATTAAACGGGTTTGAATTCGCGCTTTATGATATTGACGCTGTACGGCTGAAAGAATCCCAGCTCATGCTGGAAAACATGAGAGACCGCTACAATACGAGTATATCCATCATCTCCTACGATGACCGAAAACAGGCGCTTACACACGCCGGCTATGTGATAAACGCCATTCAGGTCGGCGGTTATAAACCCGCGACGGTCATTGACTTTGACATCCCGAAGCGGTACGGTCTCCGCCAGACGATTGCCGATACCGTCGGAATAGGCGGCATTTTCCGTTCCCTTCGCACCATCCCCGTTTTATTTGACATCGCAAAAGACATGGAAGAGGTCTGCCCGGATGCGTGGCTGTTAAACTATACAAATCCGATGGCCTCTCTGACCGGAGCGATGCTCAGACATACAAATGTCAAAACGGTCGGCCTGTGCCACAGCGTCCAGGTATGTACCAAAGATCTGTTTGACTCACTCGGCATGGATCCCGAAGGTACGGAAGAACGCATTGCCGGCATCAACCATATGGCTTGGCTTTTGGAGATTAAAAAAGACGGAATTGATTTATATCCTGAAATCAAAAGACGGGCACGCGAAAAACAAAAGACGAAACATAAGGACATGGTGCGGTTTGAGCTGATGGATAAATTCGGCTGCTACGTGACGGAATCATCTGAGCATAATGCCGAATATCACCCGTATTTTATAAAAAGCCGGTATCCGGAGCTGATAGATGAATTCCAAATTCCGCTTGATGAATATCCGAAGAGATGCGCGGAACAAATCAACAATTGGGAAACGATGAGAGACGGCATCATCAACAACCAAAACCTGACGCACGAACGCTCAAAAGAATACGGTTCGAGAATTATTGAAGCGATGGAGACGGGCAAACCGTTCACATTCGGCGGCAATGTGCTGAATACCGGGCTGATACCGAATCTGCCGGCGAAAGCGGTCGTTGAAGTGCCTTGCACAGCCGTCAAAAACCACATTATGCCGTGCTATTCCGGCGAACTTCCGGAGCAGCTCGCGGCGCTCAACAGAACAAACATTAACACACAGCTTTTAACCATCGAAGCGGCCGTTACATTAAAAAAGGAAGCTGTATATCAGGCGGCCATGCTTGACCCGCATACGAGCGCCGAGCTTTCCATGAATGACATCATATCTTTGTGTGATGACTTATTCGAAGCGCACAAAGACCGGCTTCCGGCTTATCACTGATCATTCGCGATCCGGTCCTGGGCGGGCTGGATCGCTTTATATGTTCAGCACCAGTTTGACCGTCTGTAAATTGTGTCCTTTAAAATCTTCTTCAAATTCACATACCCATTGAAACCCTTTCGCTTGATAAAAGGACAAGGCGATGCGGTTCTCTTTTTCTGCATGGACATAAAGCTTTTTTACCCCGCCGGACTGCCTGATGCATTCTTTAAGGAGTGCCGTGCCTATCCCGTTTCCCTGGCAATCCGGGTCAATATAGATGGCGGTCAGCTCCGCATTTCCGTCTTTTTGAACCGGGGTGGCATTTGCAAAACCGAGCACTCGTCCCTCTTCTTCTGCCACAAAGAACAGAGAATGCAAGAGCCGGCGTTCCATTATCTCATCCTGATAGGCCGATTCGAGAAACTGATCCTGAATGTGTCCGGGAATAATCCCTTCATACGTATGATGCCAGCTGCGTTCTGCGACTTGCCGGACCTGTTTGATATCGTTTGTTTTCATCGCGCGGATCATCGGTTTCACCTGATTCGCCTCCCGTTTTTTTATAAAAAAAGAAGAAAAAGACGCACGTCCTTTTTCTTCTTCACTTCAAAGCGTTATTTCTTCGGCTTTGTTTCGCCTTCCCACTCCAGCATGCCGCCTTCAACATTAACCGTACGGAAGCCCTGCTCATGTAAATACATACAAACGTTCATGCTTCTTTTTCCGGAACGGCAGATAAATACATATTCCTTGTCCTTGTCTAACGCATCCATCTTCTCAGGGATGTCTCCCATGCGGATGTGAACGGCCTGCGGAATCATTCCTTCGGCAACTTCTTCGTCTTCTCTGACATCAATCAGATACAGCTCTTCTCCCGCTTTTAATTTTTCTTCCAGTGCGGCTGTGCTGATTTCATTTATTTTCAATGTGTGACACTCCCATTCATCTTTATGGTGTTAAGTATACCAAAGCCCGCGGTGCAATTTCTATGATAGAGGCCTGATAAAAAAGCCCCTCTCTGTAGGAGAGGGGCTTCGTCCGGTCAGTTTGCCACGATATTGACAAGCTTGCCCGGTACGGCAATGATTTTTCGGATCGTTTTTCCTTCAAGCTGCTCTTTTACTTTTTCGTCAGCTTGTGCGAGCTGTTCTAACGCTGCTTTATCAGCATCAGCCGGAACCATTAATTTCGCTTTTACTTTTCCGTTCAGCTGTACGACGATTTCCACTTCATCGTCCACCAGTTTTGATTCGTCATAAGCAGGCCAAGCCTCGTATGCAATCGAACCTTCGTGGCCGAGTTTTTCCCACAGTTCTTCGGCCAAATGCGGCGCAATAGGAGAAAGCAGCTTCACAAAACCTTCGATATAGTCTTTCGGCAGTTCATTCGCTTTGTAAGCTTCATTAATGAAGACCATCAGCTGAGAAATGCCCGTGTTAAAACGAAGGGCTTCGAAGTTTTCTGTCACTTTCATGACCGTTTCATGATAGACGCGCTCAAGAGTTTCGCCCGCGCCTTCTGTCACTTTGCCCGTCAGTTCGCCGTTTTCCTCGATAAACAAACGCCATACGCGGTCAAGGAAGCGGCGCGCTCCGTCAAGACCTGATTCAGACCAGGCGATAGATGCATCAAGCGGTCCCATAAACATTTCGTACAGGCGGAGCGTATCTGCTCCGTGAGACGCCACAATTTCATCCGGATTGACGACGTTTCCGCGGGATTTACTCATTTTTTCATTATTTTCCCCGAGAATCATTCCTTGGTTATACAGCTTTTGGAACGGTTCTTTCGTCGGCACGACACCGATGTCGTAGAGGAATTTATGCCAGAAACGCGCGTACAGAAGGTGAAGCACGGCATGCTCCGCTCCTCCAATGTAAATATCAACAGGCAGCCATTTATCCAGTTTCTCAGGTGATGCGAGCTGATCCGGATTTTTCGGGTCGATAAAGCGGAGGAAATACCAGCAGCTTCCCGCCCATTGCGGCATCGTGTTCGTTTCTCTTCTGCCTTTTTTGCCCGTTTCAGGATCAGTGACTTCCACCCACTCTTTAATGTTGGCAAGCGGTGATTCACCTGTTCCGCTCGGTTTGATCTCATCGGTTTTCGGCAGAATCAGCGGCAGCTCTTCCGCAGGAACGGCTGTTGACGTGCCGTCTTCCCAATGAATAACCGGAATCGGCTCGCCCCAATAGCGCTGGCGGCTGAACAGCCAATCACGCAGACGGTATGTCACTTTTTTCTCACCGTTTTTCGTTTCTTCAAGCCAGGCGATCATTTTTTCAATCGCTTCCGCTTTATTCAGTCCGTTCAGAAAGCCGGAATTGACATGCTCTCCGTCTCCCGTGTACGCTTCTTCTTCCGTGTTTCCGCCTTTTACGACTTCTTTGACAGGCAGGCTGAACACTTTGGCGAATTCAAAATCACGTTCGTCATGCGCCGGCACGGCCATTACAGCGCCCGTTCCGTAAGAGGCGAGGACATAATCCGCTATCCAGATCGGCAGCTTTTCTCCGTTTGCAGGGTTTACGGCATATGCGCCCGTGAAGACGCCCGTTTTTGTTTTCGCAAGATCCGTCCGTTCCAGATCACTTTTCGCCTGAACTTCTTTAACATAAGCGTCTACCGCTTCTTTTTGTTCAGGTGTCGTGATGGCCTCCACAAGCTCATGCTCAGGAGCCAGTACGGCATAAGCCGCGCCGAACAGCGTGTCCGGTCTTGTCGTAAACACCGTAAACGTGTCATCAGTGCCGTCGATCGCGAAATGCACGTTTGCGCCTTCTGAGCGTCCGATCCAGTTGCGCTGCATGTCTTTAATGCTTTCCGGCCAGTCAAGTTCTTCTAAATCTTCAAGAAGCCTGTCCGCATAAGCGGTGATTTTCAGCATCCATTGTCTCATCGGGCGGCGTTCAACCGGATGGCCGCCCCGCTCGCTTTTGCCGTCAATGACCTCTTCGTTCGCAAGCACCGTTCCGAGCGCCGGGCACCAGTTGACCGGCACTTCGTCTACGTAAGCGAGCCCTTTTTCGTACAGCTTGGTGAAGATCCACTGCGTCCACTTGTAATAGTCCGGATCAGTCGTATTGATTTCACGATCCCAGTCATAAGAAAATCCGAGCGATTGAATCTGGCGGCGGAAATTATCTATATTTTGTTTTGTGAACTCAGCCGGATCATTCCCCGTGTCAAGCGCGTATTGCTCAGCAGGAAGCCCGAATGCGTCCCATCCCATCGGATGAAGCACGTTGTATCCTTGCATGCGTCTCATGCGCGAAAGGATATCGGTTGCCGTATAGCCTTCCGGATGTCCGACATGAAGGCCGGCTCCTGAAGGATACGGAAACATGTCAAGCGCGTAAAACTTCGGCTTGTCATTCTCTTCACTGACGGCGAACGTTTTATGATCCAACCAGTAATTCTGCCATTTCTTTTCTATTTTTTCGTGCTGAAAACTCAACGTAAAAACCTCCTTCTGATTGAATACGGCGTATGTAGTCCAAGTATTGACGGGATGAGAAAGATTATATTCAGATTATTCTAAAACTAAAAAAAACTCCCTCATCCCAAAAAGGGACGAGAGATTTTTATTTCCCGCGGTACCACCCTCGTTAGCGCGGTTTTAAGCCGCACTCACTTGATACTTTTAACGCAGTTATGCGTCAGCGGTTTTGCCGCTGCAACTCTGAGGCGAGTTCGGAAACAGACTTGATTGACTTGCACCGGCCGTCAACTCTCTGATTGCAAAATCTGCTTCTTACTGCTCCTCTTCACTGTTCTTATCGCTACCGTAATCTTACCTGTATTTTATAGAATTCTGTTCATAAGTGCAAGCAGGTTTGTATACAATGGGAATGTACCCGGAACGGGTCATGAGCGGGGATATTATTTTGATGGAGGATTTTTTTGCTGGTGTGGTTTTGCTTCGGCCGAATCACTGTTTTGTTCTCTGACAAAATCAAAGCTCCTGAGAACAGCTTCTCCGCCGTAGCCTGCGATTATGGATAAGATGACGAGTTGAATTCCTGAATCGGGGTCAGCGGATAAGACAAGTAAGATGGAAGCAGCCATTCCGATAAAACCATCTTCCAAAAAACCGAGATAGATAAACCGCTTTGTCATTCTGGGTTTCTCCAGCCTGCCTCTCTTTTTCACATGACCGAGAACCCCCATGATGCCTCCAATTACACAAGCAATTATTACCTGATGCAGCATCTTCATCACCTTCCTAAAGCCCTTATTTAGTAAAGCGACTTCAGGCCATCCAGCCCCCTTACGAATACGATGATATTCGATATCTACATACCGGCGATTGAGCAGGAAAGTAAAAAGCTTGTTTCTTCCATTATATGTGAACACATGATCGGTAAGCTTGATGCATTAGATTCATTTTTCACCCAGTGACAATGACCTAGTCACTTACTTAGCGATGATGTGCCTTCCCCTTATATATTCAGTGTATATGAGGACAAGCCCGAATGACAAATTGCAAACTTCGGCTGCTTGAATCAGAACATATGTTATGCTACGGTTACTGTAGATTCATTTAAAAAGGGGAGAAACAACGGCTGAAAAAGCGCACAGCTTTACGGCCAAAAGGGGGTTTTACATGGCTGACTCAAATGTATTCGGAAAACTGGAGCAGCTGGAGCTTATCAAAAAGGCGCTTGATCACGCACGCATCGGCGTGGTGATTACAGACCCCTCTCTTGAGGACAATCCCATCATATATACAAATCAGGGATTTATGGATATGACAGGCTACTCTTCCGAAGAGATATTAGGTAAGAACTGCAGATTTCTGCAAAGCAAAGAAACCGACCGTCAAGAAGTCGCGAAAATCAGAAAGAGCTTAAACCAGAAAGAAAAGATCACGGTGAGGCTGAAAAACGTCAAAAAAGACGGCACCCCGTTTTGGAATGAACTCAACATTGATCCTCTGTATGTTGAAGACAAGCTCTATTTTGTCGGTTTTCAAAAAGACATCACAGAGCAGAAAGAATACGAAAAACTCCTTGAGGATTCCCTCGCAGAAATCACGACGCTGTCAACGCCGATTGTTCCGATCCGAAACGGCATCTCCGCTTTGCCGTTAGTGGGAAACTTAACGGAAGAACGATTTGATTCAATCGTGACAACTTTGACGGACATATTAACCGCATCTAAAGATGATTACTTAATTATAGACTTATCAGGTCTGGCCGAGGTAAACGAACAGACCGCAGACCGGATTTTCAAATTGCACCATCTGCTTAAATTAATCGGCACGGAATTGATTATCACCGGGATCAAGCCTTCCCTCGCCATGAGAATGAATCAGCTTGATGCCAGCTTTTCTTCATTAAAGACATATTTAAACGTTAAGGACGCGGTCAACGTGCTTCCGGTCGTATAAACAAAAAAATCCCGCCGAAACAGCGGGATTCTTTTATGTCGTCATCGCACTTGGACGTTTTGTTTATTAACGGTTTTCAAGCGTTTGTCGTACAGCACCGTCGCTGCGATGCTGACAACAAGAAGCACCATCAGGATCAACAGCAGCACGCTCATTCCGTACTGATCAACCAGCACGCCGCCAAGGAGCGGCCCGATCATTCTGCCGCCCGTCGCCGCACTGTTGACGAATCCTTGGTAAAACCCTTCTTTCCCCTTAGGCGCAAGCTGATTGGCAATGGTAGGCACGGCAGGCCAGACAAGCATTTCTCCGACGGTTAAAATCACCATTGCGGTGAGGTACATCGGAAATTGCTTGGCGCTGAGAAGCACGCCGAACGAGACGATAAAAATACAAAAGCCGATGACCATCTGCGTTTTTAACGCACCGGACCATTTTTTCAGAACAGCTCCTATGAGAGGCTGTCCGGCGACAATTAATATTCCGTTTACGGTCCAGAGCACACTGTATAATGAAAGCGGCATACCGATGCTTTGAGTATGTGACGCAACGGTTGTGGACCACTGCGAATAGGCAATCCACCCGAGAACATACCCGCCGCTCAATATGAGAAGCGCCGTAAATTTCGTTCTGCTGCTGACAGGCTCGTAGTCCAGAACAGAGACCTGACTCGCATTTCCGGTTTTGATATTTCGAAACCCGAAAAATACGATAAGGAAAAACAGCACATACAGCAAAGCATTGGCTAAAAACACGTACGTAAACGAGTACGCCGCAACCATCCCGCCGAGTGCCGAGCCCACGGCGACACCTGCGTTCTGAGCTACATAGATCGCATTAAAAGCTCTCCGCCCGCCTTCTTTCCATACCGCTCCCGCCATGGCGTAACTGGCCGGAAACACGATACCTGAACCGAAGCCGACAATGGTGAGCAGCCAAATGTATACGGGCCATTGGTGAAACAGAACGAGTCCGAGAAGACTAGCCAATGTGATCATAATGCCCAGCATAATGGATTTGAATCCGCCGATTTTATCAAACAAAAATCCGCCGCATAAATTCCCCGCCACACTGGCCCCGGAATTCAGCATCAGAACAATCCCCGCAACAGTCAGCGATTTCCCTAAATGATTATGAATATAGATCGTATTCAGCGGCCACAAAAAAGATGCGCCCGTCACATTGATAAACATTCCGATGATTAATATCTTCAAAGCGCGCGGCATACCGATCCCCCCTCTCTCTATAAAAAACCCCATGAAAAAACGGAAACCGCAAGCCGCGGCTCCGTATCGAACACGTTATCATAGCACATTCATTCTATCGCCGCGGACGTCTTTTTTCAACATCAGAATCTGAAAAAAATAATGCCGGAATGTTGAAAAAATTACAAATGATTGGATTCGCAAAAACAGGCCGGCCTCACGCTCTTTTCCTCAGCAGCCAAAACGGAATATACAGAATGAAAAAGCTCAATATCACCGCCGCTTCCATTGATAGAAGATACCACGGCCAAGGTCCGAATACGTTCAGAAGCGAAGCGGTCTTCGGTTTTTTCATTAAATATAGGTAATTTGCATTCAGCACACGATCAATAAAAAAGACACACGCCCCGTACAGATTTACGATCAGCACCGATACCCACAGCCCGCACGCCGACGGCCTGTACCTTTCTGAAGCAGCCATGAATAGACAGGTAAGAAAAACACAGCCGTGGGAGACGAAAAACACGATGTACCGAAAATGAGGGAAAGAATACGCCCCTAAGTCAGGTGTTGCCATCGCCTGTATGGCGCTGCCCAAACCGGCAAAATAGAGGAAGGCGAACAGTTTTTTGCTTTTTGTCATGACCATCAGCATCGCCAAATAGACGGAAAGGTCGCTCAGCTGCAGCGGCAGAGCTGTTTTCAGCGACCAGGCATGATGACATAGCAGCCATATATGATAGCTGATCTGCGACACGGCAAGGAGAATGAACAGTACATAGCGGAAAACGCAATTCGACCGGCCGTGGTTAAGCTTTTTCCGGAATACGATCACGCCCGCCCCCAGCAATCCGATGATCAACAGCGTGAAAATGTGTTCCTTGGAAAAAAGATGAAAAGCCCCTGTTTCAGGTTTCAATTGAAAATACTTCTGCATAAGGCTCCCCCGCGCGAAAAAATGACGTATGTCTATTCTTTTAAAAATCGCTTTCTTCTATTCATACAAAAAAAGCCTCCGCTTATGCGGAGGCTCCTCAACTTGTTTTACAAGGCGGATTGAATGACCTTTTTATAGTATAGCACCGACAGCATGCCGAAGATGGAGTACAGCAGCGTATACAGCGCCATGACGATGATCATCGGCGTCCACACTTCCGTTCCGAATAAAAACCATCCTGACTGAACGGCAAAATAGCTATGGAACAGCCCTAGAACGAGCGGAATCCCGAAATGATACGCCTGCTTCCGGCGGATGCCTTTCAGCAGATCTCCCGTTGTGAAGCCGAGCTTCCGCAATATCGTGTAATCAGCCTTCTCATCCTCACACTCGCCCATTTGTTTAAAATAAAGGATACAGCCTGAGGTGATCAGAAAGGTCAATCCCAAAAAGCCGACAATAAACATGATCAGCCCCATGTTTTTCTTTTGAGTGTCAGCCGTTTCAAATTGCGAAAGCGCGCCGTCTGAATAGTGCTGCGCCTGAAACAGACCATCAGCTTTTTGGATGTCCTCTTCACGTTTGAGTGTAATGCCGAAAAACCGATTTGATTTTCCCTGAATGGACGGGTCGATATCTTTCTCGATCCGATCAAATACCTGCTGCGTGACGATAACGGTCGGCAGCCCTCCGCTTGTAAATGTATATGACAGGAGGAAGTCGTTCTTCAAGCCCTTATACGCCAGCGGTATTTTATCCGTTTTGCTGTTTATATCAATGGAACCTGACGTTTTCAGGTCGAGAAATCTTTTCATCATATCATTATATCCGGTAAACACGGCTTCTCCGTCAGAAAGCTCCGTCCCTTCTGCGTCTTTCTCGCTTATAATCGGCAGCGCCAAGCTGGACGGGTCTTGTTGAAAGCTTTTCATGTCGCCGTTTATGATGTTCTTCATATTGACACCGGCTTGAATGGTCTTGATTGTTTTCACTTTGTGTTCAATTCCGTTTTTCTTCAATAAAGCGGTAAATGAGTCAGTCTCCTTTTGGTTATCAAACGCAAAGTCCGCGGCTGTATTTTGCTCAGCCGATTTTTCCGCGGAATAGTACGAGATATAGCTTAGAGACAGCAAACCGATTGCCAGCGCCGAAAGAGTCGTAATAATCGTCAGCAGCACGGCGTTTGACTTCATCCGGAACATGATGGATGACAAAGACAGCACTTCACTGACATTCAGATACCCGCCTTTTGATTTTCGGATGAGATTTGCCAGAAAGCTGACCGAACCTTTATAAAACAGATAAGTTCCGATAATGACCGAGCCGAGAATAAACACCATGGCCGAAAACAGTTCATTCATGCTCGTAAAACTGCCTCCGAATAAATCCGCGGACACGGCATAGCCGGCGATAATGGCCGCAATACCGACAACGCCGATCGCCATCTGCACCCAAGAGAGCCGTCTTATGCCGCTTTCTGACGATGACGCGGTTTTAAATAAAGACAAAATGCTTTGCCGTTTAATAAATAAGTAATTCATCATCATAATCAGCAGGTAAATTGCCCCGAACACAATTAACGTCTGAACGAGCGCCTTGCTTGAAAAAAACAGTGAGACAGAGGCTTTCACACCGACTGTATGAAACAGCATCATCATACATAATTTCGAGAGAGAAAAGCCGGCAAAAATACCGATCCAAATCGATCCGAAATACAAAATGAAATTTTCTGTGCTGAGTATGCGGAAAATGTGCATTTTCGTCATGCCGATTAATCGGAATAAGCCGATTTCCCGGCCGCGCCGTTTAATAAAAATGGTGTTGGCGTATAAAAGAAATACCGACACGATCGCCACAAGCAGTACAGAGGCGGCCCGGATTGCCGCCGCTCCTTTTATGGAGCTTTTCATTTCATCAAGCGCCGGATCGTATTGCATCGTGACAAATGCGAAATAAAGGGCGGCGCTGAACACCAGCGCAAAAACGTAAAGGTAATAGTTTTTCATATTCTTTTTCAGGTTCTGGAAGATCAAATGATGAATACTCATGCCTGAACCCCGCCCAATACACTTTGCGTTTTCATAATATCCTGAAAAAAGTCCGGTCTGTCCTGGCCGCCTTTATTCAGCTGTGTATACACACGGCCGTCTTTAATGAAAACCACACGTCCGGAATAGCTGGCGGCAACCGGATCATGCGTCACCATCACAATGGTGGCGCGGCGTTTTTGATTCAGACGGCTGAGTTTATTCAGTAAATCCATGGCAGCCTTTGAATCGAGCGCTCCGGTCGGCTCATCAGCAAAAATAATGCCCGGTTCGTGAATAACAGCTCTTGCGGCAGACGTCCGCTGTTTTTGCCCGCCGGAAATTTCACTCGGATACTTATGTCTCAAATCATAGATCCCAAGCTCCTCTGCTGTCTCGGCAAATCGCAGGTCCGCCTCTTTCTTAGACATTTTCGTAATGGATAACGGCAGGAGTATGTTTTCCTTCACGGTCAGCGTGTCCAATAAATTATAATCCTGAAAAATAAAGCCGAGATGCCGTTTTCTGAATTCGGCAAGCTGTTTTTCTTTCATGGATGTAATCTCCGTCTCATTCAGTTTAATGGTGCCCGCGCTCACTTTATCAATGGAGGAAAGCACATTCAAAAGGGTCGTTTTCCCTGATCCCGACGGGCCCATAATGCTGACGAATTCCCCTTTGTGAATCTGAAGATCAATTCCTTTCAGCACCTCTTGTTTATTCAGCTTGTTTCCGTAGCTTTTTTGGATATTGCCTGCTTCTAAAATCATCGCGTTATGATTCTCCTTTTACATTGGTTATCTTTATTTTAAAAACAGAAGCCGTTTTTTTCGTTTGATTAAGCGAACAAAAGAGAAAAGCATGTGACACTTTTGTCACACGCTGAACATGCTGACGGCATCGTTCTGTTTCGGAAACACCAAGGTAAAAACCGTGCCGCTTTCCGGCTCAGAGCGCACGCTGATCTGGATGAGAAGAGGAGCCGCAGCTTTTCGAGCCAAATACAGGCCCATCCCCGTTGACGCGTGATCTCGCCTCATTCGCGTCGAGGTAAATCCCTTTTCAAAAATGCGCGGAAGATCTTTGGGCTCGATGCCGATACCGCGGTCTTCAATATCCACGTGCACCCGGCCGTTTTGTTCATAGCTTTTTACGGTAATGTCATCCGCCTCACTGTATTTGACGGCATTGCTTAACAGCTGCCTGATGATGAAGGAAAGCCATTTTCCGTCACTGAGAACGTCCGGTGAATCGAGCTGAATGTCGAACCCGATCCCTTTTTGTATACACCATGATTGCAGATTTTTAATTTCTTTGAAAACGAGCGGTCTGAGCTGAATGCGCTGGAATGATAAATCATTTTCAATAAAGGACAATCGTTTCTGATGAAGCTGCTGGTCCAGAAGATGGTGAATCCGCAGCCATTCATACAGCAAAGGGGCTTTCAGCGGCTGTTCATCAAGACGCTCAATCATGAGATGCATCGCTGTCAGCGGTGTTTTGACCTCGTGAATCCATGACATCAGATCGTCCTTTTCATGCTCTGAAGCCGCCTGAAGATGAAGTGAGCTTTTTCTTAACTGCTCTGTCTGCCCTTCAATGCTTTCTTCAACGATAGACTCAAACGGACTTTCAGGCGCTTTAAGATAAGACATGTCTAAATTGGCGTCCCACTCTCTTAAGCTTTTATAATAGGCGGTCTCTTTACGATAGCGAAACAAGAGAAATACAAGAAACACAAGGAGCGACAGGTAAACGAAATACAGCACTGAAAGAAACGGAATAGACGGATCAATATATGCCGCAAAAAGGAGCACAGCCTGCTGAAAAAGAAACATCGCAATCCAGCTTTTTCTTTCGAGCAGAAATGATTTAATCATAAAGACCGTCTTCTTCCTTTGCGATGTATCCCTGCCCCACCTTAGTTTCAATCATTTTCCCGATGCCTAATTGTTCGAGTTTTTTCCGCAGCCGGTTGACATTCACCGTCAGCGTATTATCACTGACGAAACGCTCATCATTCCATAGGCTTCTGATGAGTTCTTCCCGGCTGACGATTTTATTTTTCTGCTCAGCCAGCAGTTTTAAGATCAGCATTTCGTTTTTGGTCAGCTCGACCGAACCGTTTTTACGGCTGACCGTGTTGGTTTCTGTGTCAATGACCGCCCCGCACCATCTTTTCATCAGCGCCGGTTCTGTGCCGTATTGATGCACACGGCGGAACACCGCCTGTATTTTCGCGATTAACACATCAAAGTGAAAAGGCTTCTGAATAAAATCATCTGCCCCGAGCTGCATTGACATGACCATATCCGCGGGATGATCGCGCGAGGACAAAAAGAGAATCGGCACGTTTGATTGAGAGCGTATCATTCTGCACCAATGAAAGCCGTCAAATTTCGGCAGCTGCACATCAATAATCACCAAATCAGGCTTAATTTCGGAAAACTCCCGGATGACCCGGCTGAAATCTTTTATTCCGTGCACCGCAAATGACCAGCCCGTTAATCTCTCTTTCATCTCGTGAAATAAAGTGTTATCATCTTCTATTAACAAAATGTGAAACATGGTATCCGCCCTTTTCTGATAAATAGAGGAAAAACCGGCTGATGTCCAGCCGGCTTTTTTCCTTTACAGTTCTCTTCTTAATGCGGTCAGAACGTTGGTTTTTGTCGCTTTGCGGGCCGGGTTCATACCGGAAATCACCGCGACCCCCGCACAAATGACAACTGCGATCGCAACGAGGCTGAGCGGGATATAGGAGAAGGTATAATGAAGATCTTCAGCTCCGGTATTTCCCCCTACCGCTTTCAAAATAACCGGCACAGCCAGATTGACGGCAAAACTCACTCCGTAAGAAATGATAATCCCGATGACAGAACCTAATATCCCGATATAGGCGCTTTCCATCAGGAACATTCTGCGGATGATGGACGGGCTTGCGCCGATCGCTTTCATAATCCCGATTTCCTGCGTTCGTTCCGTCACCGCCATCGTCATCGTATTGAAAATACCGATAGCAGAAATCACGACGGCGATAAAGCCGACAAAGATCAGGCCGATTTTAAAGACGAGGAAAAAGGTGTTGACGCCCTTCAGCTCGGTAGTGACAGACCTGACATAAAAGCCGTCATCCGTGAGGTCATGGGTAAGCTGATCGACATGATCGAATTTGTCCGCATACACATTGATGCTTTTTTCCGCATTTCCATTCTTCAGATCCAAGAATGTCGAGAAGTCTTTCTTGAATTGATTACTCACAAAAATATTTGTATCCTCCATCCAATCTTGGGACGGTTTTTTTGTAATTCCGACTACTTTAAAGTCGTACGTTTTCGTTTTCTCAACGTCTCCGTCTTTGTTTGTTTTGGAGATGCTCAGCTGTATCGTTTTATTAAGCAGGTCTTTCGTATAGCCTTTTGGTTTTTTTACCTCCGACATGTCGCCTTGGTGATCCTTTAACTCTTTGTCGTAAGCGTCAGCCTCTTTTTTCGTCAATAGGTTCTTCGCAAAATCATAGCCGACCACGATTTCATTCTCTGTGCGGGCGACCCTTCCCTGATCAAGCTCCATATTGGCTTTGACTTCATCGTTCATGTTTGTCAGCACAATGGCTGAATCTTCATTTGTTCGGTTTCCCAATGACGCTTTATTCGGTTCATACACTTGTGTTCTTTCAACGACAGACTTGACATTTTTATACTTTTCCAAGTCTGATTTCTTCACGGCTTTTCCGTTTTCTTGGCCGAGTACGTTGATTTCCGTAACAATCTGCTGGCTCATCGTAATGTCTGTAATCGTTTTTTGGATGCCGAATCCGACGGAAGCCAGCACCACTAAAAACGCGCACGCCATTGTCGTCGCCAGCACCGTCATGAAAACACGCAGCCGGTTTTTCTTCATATTTCTTCTGATAAAGTGAATCTGATCCTTAAATCTCAACAGTAACGCCCCCTTTTAATACACCGTCATGCAGCTGGAATTTTGAATGCGCGATCGAAGCGACTTCATCGTCATGCGTAATGATGACAAATGTAATCCCGCGCTCCCGGTTCAGCTGCTGAATTAATGCAAGCACCTCAAGTTCCGTTTCTGAATCAAGGCTTCCCGTCGGCTCATCAGCTAAAATAATTGACGGATTTAAAATCAGCGCTCTTGCGATACTGACACGCTGCTGCTGGCCGCCTGACAGCTCATTCGGATAATGATTCGCATGATTCTCAAGTCCGACCCGTTTCAGCATGTCCGCGACTTTCTGCTTGCGTTCAGACGGTTTGACGCCTTTTAAGGCAAGCGGCATTTCAACATTTTCATAGGTTGTCAGACTCGGAATGAGCTGAAAACTTTGAAAAATAAAGCCGAAATGCCCGAGGCGGAACTGCGCCCACTCTTTTTCACTGAAGCCCGTCACATCAGTGCCGTTAATGACGATACGGCCCTTCGTCGGCGCTATGTATCCGGATATTAAATTCAGAAGTGTTGATTTTCCGGAACCGCTCCGCCCGACGATACAGGCGATTTCCCCTTTTTCAACGGTCAAAGAGACATCCTTCAATACCGGAACCTCACTCTCTCTGCCTTTCCTGCCGATTTTAAATGAATGATCAATATGCTGTACTTCTATCACGTACACCACTCCCCTTATATCTGTTTCGTTTTTTTATAGATGAAGTAATAACTGATGAAAAACCCGATAATCGCACCGAGAAGCATGCCGAATATGTAACCGGTATACGAACCGTTATAAGCATATCCGCATACCCCCGCACTTCCCAGCATACTGAGCACCATGACGAGCACTTGAATGGTGCGTTCAATGTGTTTGCTTAGGATAAAATGTCCGCTTCGTTCACTCGGCATTTTCAGGAAATTCGCATAGCCGAATAGATAGAAACAAAATCCCATTAATGCGGAGATTAACAATGCGTGTTTCATGTAATACATCCATGATATATGGATGTAAGCGGCAGGCATGAAATAGATCAGAAACCCGCTCCAAGGGAAATCAATATCCGGCACAGCCTGCCTGCCAAAAAGGAACTCAGCGTTTAACAGGTAAATCGTCATAACCACGATCGGAAAGACGGAAACCGTGAACGCTGTGATCAGCTGCGCCGCTAAATTGCCCGTTATCGTGCCGGCAGCTGTCACTAATGCATAAATCATCAAGCTGATGACCAGCATCCCTGCGCTGAACGATTGAAAATGATGGACAGCGTCAGGTTTAAGCGCTAGAAACAATATGTCAGATACTCCGTAAGAAACAAACTGCGAGCCGGCTAACACGGCTGCTCCCAAGAAAAACTTCGTATGAAATATCCGGCTTCTCGAATACGGAAGACTCAGTGTAAACATCCTTTCAGCCCGGCCTCCTCTTATCAGAAAAAGCCCCATCATAACCGGAGGAATGAAATGCAGCCCAATCAAATTCCGATTGCTGTAATCAATACTGAACGTACAAACTGAACCTGAATATTGATGAAGCGCACTCAAACAATCCTTATAGTGAAAATACTCATTTATAATTGCCAAAGGGCCTAAAATAGCTAAGAACCCCGCTGTAAGAAGCAGCAGCGTCTGCCGCTGCTTCCATTCTTTATAAAGCAAACCGCTAATCGGCACCTTGCCTTCCTCCAAACTGCTCATTTTCAAACAGATCTACATATGCTTTGACTTCCTGTAAACCGTAAAATAACTGATGAAAAACCCGATAACCGCGCCGAAGATAATGCCGGCTAAATAGCCGAACATCGTGTCTGTGACCCCATATCCGAAAACGCCGAAACCCATAACAGCAAAGGCAATCACCAAGATCTGCACCGGACGGTCCAATTTTCTCCAAAGAAAGAATCTGCCGTTCCGTTCATTCGGGTGTTTCAGAAAGCTGACATAACCGATCAGATAAAAGACAAGGCTCATCACAATCGGAATGATTAAAACCAAATCCCTTTCTCTGATCCAGTCGTTAAACACATATCCAATAGGGGTTACAAATATAAAAAGACGGGATTCGATATAACTGCTGATAAAAGAAAATTGATCTCCGACACTAAAATCGAAAACGACCTCCAAATTCGCGGCCGGCAGACCGATGAGTAAAAAGGGCAGAACCGTTACTGTAAACGCCGTTAACAGCTGGGCGAATATCTGTCCCGTTAATGCGCCGGATGCCATTAACAAGGCGTAAGCCATAAAACTGATGACAATCATTCCGATTGAAAAATGATCAAAATCGTACGTATGGCTCGGTTTCAGCAAAGATATCAGCAATGACGCCGCTCCATAGCCTAACGCCTGAGGAACAACAATGACGGCCCCGCCGAGCCAAAATTTCGTCTGAAAGATTTGGCCTCTGCTGTAAGGCATGCTTAACAAAGCATCCATCGTTCCCTTTGTCCGTTCCAAGCCTAATAAGAAGACAGCAATGATGACACTTACACTCCAGCTGAAGGAAAGAGGCGACCCATTCGTATAATTGACAACAAATTCACAATCTTGAAGAGCTGGGTTATTCAAACATTCTTGATATGTTGAGTAGTTGTTATAAACCATAAAAGGGTTTGCCGCCATTAAAAGAATGCCGCTGCATAAAAACAACCACTGATTTTTTTTCCATTCTGTGTACAACAATCCCCGCGGTATCATTCCGGTCCTCCTCTCTTACACATGCTTCGTTTTTTTATAAATCACAAAATAACTGACCAAAAATCCGATCGCTCCTCCGACCAGCATCCCGGCCACATACCCTGTCATCGTATGTCCAGTCGAGTACCCCGCCAGGCCAAAACCGAGAACGGCGATTATGATCACCACAATCTGAATGGGCCGGTCAAGCTGTCTCCAGAGGAAAAAACGGCCGTTCCGTTCCACCGGCTGCCTGACATAGCAAAAGTACCCGATGGCATAAAATACAATGCTCATCACTGCCGGGATGATTAATATATACTTGCTGGCAGATACCCAATCTGTATCAATGTACATGATCGGATTCAAGTATTGAAAAAGATTGTATACTTTGATATAAGCATCGACTGACGGCATCAGCTCATACATGCCGGCTCCGAAGATGACTTCTACATTGGACAACGGCAACGTAATGATCAAGTATGGTGATATCGACACAGTAAACGCCGTTAACAGCTGGGCGAACGTATTCCCCGTTAAGCAGCCCGCGCTCGCAACCAATGTAAAAGCCAAAACACTCACAATAATCTCTCCGACGCTGTAATGGTGAAAGAAATATACGCGCTCAGGCTTTAACAGAAGAATGAGCAGCTCAGCCAGCCCGTAGCCGATCACCTGAGCGCCGGTAATGATCGCCGCCCCGAGCCAAAATTTAGTGTGAAACACCTGAGCGCGGGAATAAGGCAGACTGAAAAGCGTATCAATCGTACCTTTCGTACGCTCCAGTCCGAATAAGCAAACCGCTAAGATGACAGCGGGCGCCCAGTTCAAGTTCAGCATTCCGCTATCCAAAGAATTCACATAAAAGTTACAATATGCTTCCGGGGTGTCCAGACAGCCTTGATAGACCAGATAGGTATTTAACACTTCAAACGGATTGACCGCCGCTAAAAAAATGCCGACCATCACAAGAACAGTTCGATTCTGCATCCATTCCCTGTACAGCAATCCCCTGTCTACCATCTCCGGTTCCCTCCAAACTTCGCGATGAAGACTTCTTCTAAGTTCACAGGAAGTTCGTTCCATACTTTCGGTTGCAGCTCTTGCAGAAAGTTCTTTTTCTTCTCATCGTTCTTTTGGATCAGCACCGTATAAAACACACCGGCATGGTCGAGAATCGGTATGTTTTGTTCTCTGATCTTCAAGGCGACGTTTTCTTCAAATGCCATTTGGATTTTCATGTACTCTTCCTTCATATCATCCAAGTCCATCACATTCGTCAGCTGATTTCCTTCCAAAAACCCGATCCGGTTGCACATTCGCTCAATATCTTCTAAACGGTGTGAGGTAATCAGAATGCTCGTTTCCCGTTCAGCCACTTCATCCACCATAAGCTGCAGCACGTCATGACGCGTTACGGCGTCAATTCCGTCCGTCGGTTCATCCAAAAGAATAAGTGCCGGGCGTGAAGCAAAGGCAAGGACGAGCGCAAGCTGTTTTTTCAGGCCTGTCGATAATTCACGGTATTTCTTCGTTTCCGGAATGCCGTATCTGTTCATCAGCTCATTGGCGTAAGTCACATCAAAATTCGGATAGATTCTGCTTACAATCGCAACAAGCTGTTTATATGTATACTTGTCATAAAAAGGATTTTCAACAGGCATATAAATGATGTTCTGTTTTACTTTCGGATGCCGCTTTATTTCCACCTGATTAAATAAAACCGTCCCTTGATCCGGCAGCAGAATCTGCTGAATGAGCCGGAGCAGTGTTGTTTTCCCTGATCCGTTTCGCCCGAGCAGCCCGAAAATCTCCCCTTTTCCGATGGTGAGCGAAATATCCTTGAGCACTTCTTTACCGTCTATCGTTTTTGAGAGATTCCGCAATTCAATCATGATCCTTGCCTCCTTTCACATCAGCGCTGATTTCCTTTATCCATTCCTGCAGCTTCTCCAGCTCAACTCCCGCGTAATGGGCATCGATGATGAGCTGTTTCAATTGCTCTTTTATCATCGTCATCTTCCCTTCAACCAATGTCGTTTTTGCATTCTCCGATATATACGTTCCTCTTCCCCTCAGCGTTTCAATGACACCATCGCGTTCGAGCTCCTTGTACGCTTTGCTGACTGTGTTCGGATTGGCGATAATGATCGTTGCCAATTCCCTGACAGAAGGAAGTTTATCCCCCGGCTTCATGATCCCTTTTAAACAAAGCTCTTTCAGTTGCTGTATGATCTGCTCATAAATCGGAGTTGAGCTTCTCGGATCGATTTGAATCATTTACTTCCCTTCTTTCTTTTACGAGCTGCTCTCTTTCTTTAAATGTTCTGCCATTGAAAACCGATGACGACAAGAACGACAAACAGACTGCTGGCCAAAACCGAGGCGGCGATAATAAGAGGCACATCTTGTTTTACGGACCTTTTGTTTTTCATGAAAGTTCCCCTTCCCTATGCTTAACATTTATATGTCGATTTCATTTTTCGAGTGTTTTATGTGTATTACATCAAGTAGTACACGTAATACAATAAACACACTCCGCCCTATTGTCAATTCTTTTTTTAAAAGAAATACAAAAAAACCCGCCGGGATTCCGGCAGGTTTGCTGAACCATTTGAAACGGCGCGGTCAGTAATCAAAATTACGCTGCAAAATCATATTGTTTTGCAAGGTCTGCAGCTGCAATCTCATTCGGTAAAGCTGCTCTCTTTGCTGATCATTCGCAGATAATGACAGCTTGTTTAATTCATTCACGGCGTTTTCAAGCATCATTTGCGCTTCACTGTACTCATTATCATTATAATGCTCTTGTTTCGAAGCGGTCATAAATTGCTCATTCGCAAATTCATACGCCTGTTCGCTTCTTTGGAGATGTTCATCTACTGATTGTCTTGTTGCCAACGAAACCCCTCCTCAGTGAATGGGAAATCAAACTTAGTTTGAGCGGACCAAAAATAATAACACCCGAAGGTTGAAGGAAAGAGAACCAAATTTTCCGTGTTTAACTAAAGGAATGAGAATCCTGCCTGCAGTCATAATAAACAAAAGAAAGCCGCATCCTGTTTTCAGATTGTGAACCCCCATCATTCATGCTACAATTTTAGGATGCATCTGATGTGAGGGAGGCTTTTTGAACATTGAACGAGAATAACCCTTTTCCTTATTCAAATACGGAAAAACGGTACCATACATTAAATTATCATCTGCGGGAGCATTTCGGGCATAAAGTGTTTAAAGTCGCGCTTGACGGCGGTTTTGACTGCCCGAATCGGGACGGCACGGTTGCACACGGAGGCTGCACATTCTGCAGCGCGGCGGGCTCCGGCGATTTTGCCGGCAATCGGGCCGATGACTTACTCACGCAATTTCACGATATCAAAAACCGCATGCACGAAAAGTGGAAAGACGGCAAATATATCGCATATTTCCAAGCGTTCACGAATACGCATGCCCCGGTAGAGGAGCTGCGTGAAAAATTCGAATCCGTCCTCAAGCTTGACGGCGTTGTCGGCATGTCGATCGCGACCCGTCCGGACTGTCTGCCGGACGATGTCGTGGAATATTTGGCCGAACTGAATGAGCGGACGTATTTGTGGGTTGAACTCGGGCTGCAGACCGTGCATGAGCGGACCGCCCTTCTGATCAACCGCGCCCATGATTTTGACTGCTATGTTGAGGGTGTCAATAAACTGAGAAAACACGGCATCCGCGTTTGTTCCCATATCATTAACGGGCTTCCGCTTGAAAACAGGGACATGATGATGGAGACGGCCAAAGCCGTCGCTGATTTGGATGTACAAGGCATTAAAATTCACCTGCTTCACTTATTAAAAGGCACACCGATGGTGAAGCAATATGAAAAAGGAAAGCTGGAGTTCCTTTCTCAAGAAGAATATGTAAGTCTTGTATGTGATCAGCTCGAAATCATTCCCCCGGAAATGATCGTTCACCGCATTACGGGAGACGGGCCGATCGAATTAATGGTCGGACCGATGTGGAGCGTCAATAAGTGGGAAGTACTGGGCGCCATTCAAAAAGAGCTGGAAACACGGGGAAGCTATCAAGGGAAGCTCTTCAGAAAGATCGGGGAGGAGACCGCCCTATGACCTTAATGCACATCCTCCCTTTCAGTAAAGAATTGCTGAAGTCCGCCGCACAGGAAGGTGATATCACGGTTGACGCGACGATGGGCAACGGACATGATACATATTTCCTGGCCGGCCTTGTCGGTGAGACAGGACATGTCCATGCCTTTGATATTCAAGCGGACGCACTCGCTAAAACGAAGGAGCGGCTCGGTGCCGACTTCGGCCCGCGCGTCACGCTTCACCATAAGAGCCATGATCAAATAAAGGCATCGCTGCCTGAAGATGCGCACGGTCGTGTGGCTTGCGCCGTGTTTAATCTCGGCTATCTGCCCGGCGGCGATAAAAGCATTACGACAAACGGTCACTCAACCATTTCCGCGATCGAACAGCTCCTTGAACTGCTGAAGGAGAACGGGCTGATCGTTCTCGTTGTGTACCACGGGCATCCTGAAGGCAAGACGGAAAAAAGTGCATTACTGGAGTACTGCAGCAATCTTGATCAGGAAAAAGCGCGCGTGCTGAGCTACGGCTTTCTCAACCAGCGAAACGACCCTCCGTTTATTATAGCGATTGAAAAGAAATCTGCCGGCAAATAAAGAATCGGCCTGTCATAAGCGGGCCGATTCTTTTTGTGTTTACTTTTTCTGAAAAATCAATTACTATGAAATAATGGAAAAAAGTTCATCTTTTAAGTGTAACATCTGGGAGGAGCGGCAGTTTGAATATTCTTCGCATCATATTTTCAAGTGTTCCCTATGTGATGTTCGTCATCATTTTATCAAGACATTTAGGATTTGAGTTCGCAAAAACCTATTACTGGTGGTTTGCTGCATTTTTTGTCATCGGGCTGATCGGCAAATTCGCAATGCACCTTGCGGCAAAAAAGAAACCGTTAAAAAAAGAGACAGCGTAAAATGCGCATGTCTCTTTTTATTTACTGTTTTGCAGCGCGCTGCGTGTATAAGCGGGATTGTTTGTAAAGATACCATCTGCTTTTTGTTTCAGCATAATAGGCGTCAGCGTATGCTCGTCTTCCTTATCAAAAAACACGTGCACTTTCATCTTATTGTGATGAATGAGCTTCACGACTGCTTCATTTGCCAATTTGGCGTTGAGCCCGACTGTATCAGCATACGTTTTGGTGGTTTGCAGCTGCTTATCATTTATCTCCTCAGCCTCGTTATCTTTTAATAATCGAACAAGAGGAACTTTTTTATTCAGAGATCGAACTTTCTTTAAGCTCTTCCCGCTAAAAGACTCAATGACTGCTTTTTGGCTGGAAATCAGCTTATGTTTTTGTAATATGTCAATCAGTTTCTTTTCCATCACCAGGCTGCCGTTGCTTTCTCTTGTCTCAATATAGTAATTGGCAGTTTGTCCGAATTTCTGTATGATTTCTTCTAATGTTAAAATCTTTTCTCTTTTTCCCGCATTCAGTTTCTTAACCTGAGCCAAAGACAGATCATCTGTCATCCCTTTACCATCTGTTGTCCGATCTACCGTTTTATCGTGAATTGCAATCAGATGGCCGTCCTTTGTCTCCCGTAAGTCTATCTCAATATAATCTGCTTTGTCTTTAATGGCACGCGCATAAGACAAAGCTGTATGTTCCGGCTCAATCGCAGAAGAGCCCCTGTGCGCTATCAAGACAGGATGATAGCCGGCGGAAGCATGGATGACGGAGCAGCCTCCAGAAATGGAAAGTAATGCTATGACCGCTAAATACTTTAATTTTTTCATAAAATTAAAGTATCATATTCTGCAGGAGGAAACAATGTTTCATTCTTCACGTCATAAATAAAAAAAACTGCGCCGTCATGATTTACACGAGAGGCGCAGTTCACCCATTACGAACTTTTCGTCCAAGCCATCTTCTGAAATTTGCGGTAGGCTCTTCCGTTGATATAAAAGAAAAATGACGTTTTTCCGCTTGCCCTGATCAGCTTTCGCGCGAGGCGGCCCATTTCTTTTTGGCCGGCGACTTTGTCATCGGATAAATAGACGCCGAGAAGCCCCCTGTTGATCAGCCGGTGAAAATTTTCATGCGGAATGCCTTGTAAATGTTCATCCGCTTTTTCAATAAAATGCTGCAGTCTCTGCATCATTTCTTCATGAGACTGATAATACGTACAGAAATTCAGATCGCCTTCAAGCAGATCCTCTTCCTGGTCAATTAAATAATCAAGCAGTATATGCAGCCCTTGTATGTACGGAAAATAACTGCTGCGGATTTTCTCAGCGGTATGTTCGTTAAAATCAGGCTGGAATGAGTAAGCGACGAGACAGAAAATACCTAACGTCGATCCGGCGCAGGCCGAGAATTCAAACCACTCCATTTCCGGAAGCTGTGACCGGTACTGCTCAAACCAGCCTTTAAGCCTCGGAACGCGTTCATGCTCAACGACATGCTTATGAACCTGAAGGTCGCAATAATAATCACACAGCTCAAGCAAATAAGGTTTAATGATACCGTAATGTTCTATTGACCCGAGCACCCGCTGGCATGTTCTGACCAGCTCATGAAGATAACCGCCATCATCCCGCTCATCTCTGTACTGATAGTACGGCCGCACCTCGGCACCGACCGTCAGCGCGTCACGCATGGAAAGATGAAGCATGCGGAAGTCCTCGGGATCGAGCGAGGTGCTGCGGTCGCACAGATTGTCCAGATAATCACTGATTGTCTGATACGCGATGATAAATTGAACGCATTTCTGTTTCTGCTCTCCCGAAAGCAGGGCTAAAATGCCGCCGCCTTCACAATGAAACGATTTATCGCGGATACTTGCGGCCGCCTGCTGCCGCAGTTCGGTATTTTTAATGGAATCTGATTTTTCCCGCCACATGTTCAATTCCTGATGAACGAGCGGAAAAATTTCCCGATACACTTTTGCCATAAGGTTAAAAGGATGTTCCGGTACTGTCAACATATGCACCCCCAGCGAATTCAAATATACTGATCTGTAAAGGCTTTTGCCGCCTTAAACACAGTTTCTCTTTCCGGTTCATTAAAAATTTCATGATAAAGCCCTTCCCATTCCCGGTACGATTTATTATGGGAAGCCACACCGGAAAACCATTTGCGGACCTTCATTTTATCGACGATTTTGTCATCACCGCCCTGCATAAGCAAAAGCGGCACCTTTAAAAACGCATCAGTCGGCACCATAGCGGCATCAATGGTTTTTAAAAGCTCTCTGTACCATCTTACGGATACCTTCGTGACATATAAAGAATCGTTTTGATCCGCTTCAATCATATCCGCATTCCTCGTTGCCATATCAGGTGATAAGCCGGAATCCACTCTGAGGGACGGAGCGAGGACGTTCAGTCCTTTAGACGCAAAATCAAGGACTTTATTGACTTTTATTTGCAGACCCAGACAAGGTGATGATAAAATGAGTGCCGTAATGCGGGGATTTCTCTGCTGCTTAAACCATTCTATCGCAATCAGCCCGCCCATGCTGTGGCCCAAAAGGAAAACGGGCGCTTCAAGCGTTCTCGCTTTATCAATCCATATATCTACTTCATCAATGTATTCTTGGAAAGAGCGAATATGCCCTCTGGCGCGGGTCGACGTTCCCTGACCGGGCAAATCACCCATCACCACGTTATATCCGGAAGATCTCCACATTTCAACGAGCCATTTATAACGCCCGTGGTATTCGCTCGCCCCGTGGATAATGACAATGGTACCGACGGGCCTGTCTGCTTTCCAAGTCCACATGCAGTTCACCTCTTACATAAATTTAGAGAAAGAAGGATGAGACATGATAATCTACCCTTATAAACAATTTACGCCTGACATACATCCTGAAGCGTTCATTGCGGATAACGCCGTCATAACGGGCGACGTCGTGATCGGAGAACAATCGAGCATTTGGTTCTCAGCCGTCATCCGGGGGGATGTTGCGCCGACAAGGATCGGAAAAAGAGTCAGCATACAAGACTTGAGCTGTCTGCATCAAAGTCCGAACCGCCCGCTTCTTATTGAAGATGACGTCACGATCGGCCATCAGGTTACACTGCACAGCGCAATCATCAGAAAGAATGCTTTAATCGGTATGGGCTCCGTCATTCTTGACGGGGCGGAAATCGGAGAAGGCGCGTTTATCGGCGCCGGAAGTCTCGTTCCTCCGGGCAAAACCATTCCTCCCGGCTGTCTTGCGTTCGGCCGGCCCGCAAAGGTTATCCGCCGGCTGACAGAAGAAGACATACGGGACATGGAAAGAATCAGAACGGAATATGTTGAAAAAGGCCGATACTATAAAACACTGCAAGAGAAATAAAAATGGATCAGCTTTGTTTTACTACTGTACCATTTTTCAAAATATTATTTAAGTAAAAACCATTTGCATTCTCCCGATTGTCAGGAAACAGAAGCAAAATGTTCAGGAATTTGTTTTATTCTTCCCCCGCCGGCCCGATCCTATGAAAAAAAGAGCCCATGTCCCGGGCTCTTTTTTTACGCTTTTTCAGCGAATGTCTGTCCGTTTTCCAGATCTATGTCTTTTCTTTTATGGAAACCTTTTCCGTAATAGGCGGCTAATAATATGCCGAACCAGACAGGACCGATGATGACGGCCACCCGGGTCTCTGCATCAAAAGCCATCAGCACAACGACAAAAGCCAGAAATGCCAGCGAGATATATGAGGAAAAGGGGTATAAAGGCATTTTATATTTCAGTTTTTTCCGTTGTTCCGGCTGTAAGCTTTTACGGTATTTCATTTGGGAAAGCAAAATAATCGACCATGTCCAAATCGCCCCGAACGTCGCAATGCTCGTCACCCACGTAAACACTTTCGCCGGCACCACGTAGTTCAGCAAAACGCCGATGCACAACGCGCCCGCTGAAACCAATACCGCTTTTCCCGGCACACCGCCTTTTGTGACCGTACCGTATGCTTTAGGCGCTTCATTTTGCTCCGCCAGATTGAACAGCATGCGCCCCGTGCTGAAGATCCCGCTGTTGCAGGAAGAAAGAGCCGCCGTCAATACGACAAAATTAATGATTCCGGCTGCAGCGGGTATTCCGATTTTTTCAAATGTCAAAACAAACGGGCTTCCGCCTGAACCGATTTCCTGCCACGGATAAATTGACATAATGACAAACAAAGCTCCGACGTAAAAAATGAGAATGCGCCAAAAAACAGTATCTATGGCCCGCGCCAGTGATTTTTCCGGATTTTTGACCTCACCGGCTGTGACACCGATCAGCTCAATCCCGAGATAGGCAAACATGACCATTTGAAGCGACAGCAGCACCCCTTTAATCCCATTCGGGAAAAAGCCGCCGTGACTCCATAAATTGCTGATTCCGAGCGCAACGCCTCCGTTTCCGAGACCGAATACGATCATCACCAGACCGATCGCGATCATTGACAGAATCGCCAAGACTTTAATGAGCGCAAACCAGAATTCAAGCTCACCGTACGCTTTAACCGCCAGAAAGTTGACAGCCGTCATAATGATGAGTGCACAAAGCGCCCAGATCCATGACGGCACGTCAGGGAACCAGTAGCCCATATAAATGCCGACCGCGGTGATTTCCGCCATGCAGGTAACAACCCATAAAAACCAATAATTCCAGCCTGTTAAAAACCCGGCAAGCGGACCGAGATAATCTCTGGCATACCGGCTGAATGAGCCGGCTACAGGCTTTTGAATCGCCATTTCCCCTAATGCCCGCATAATAAAAAACATAATCAGTCCGCTGCAGGCGTAAGCGGCTAAAATCCCCGGCCCGGCAAGCTTTATGGCAGAAGCCGACCCGAGAAACAGCCCGACTCCTATCGCGGCGCCCAACGACATAAGCGAGATATGCCGCTCTTCCAAGCCGCGGTGAAGCGTTTTTTCTTTGTTTTGCATAACTCTCCCTCCCCCTGATTTTGACAAAGAAACAACAAACCGAGACGAAATAGCCAGAAAACACTTTCCGGAATCTACCCGATTAGTCCTATTATAACCTTTTTCTGAATATTGCGTAATACTTTGTCGAAAACAGAGCGGAATAGACGGTTTACAAAAAACAATAGAAAAAAGGCTTTCGATAACATCGAAAGCCTTTTGGATTAAACGAAAATGACTTCTTTCGGCTGATGATTCAGCTCTTCCGGCACCAGTCTTTTTTCGACATTGATGCTGTGCCAGATCATGAAGATCAGCACGGTCCAGATTTTGCGGCTGTTGTCCGCTCTGTCGGCACAATGATCTTCCAGAAGCTGAAGGACATAATCCTTTTCAATATAAGCATCTGTTTCACTTTCACGAATGATGTTGCGAACCCATTCGTTCATTTCATTTTTCAGCCAGTGGCGGATCGGCACAGGGAAGCCGAGCTTTTTGCGGTTAAGCACATGATCAGGCACTACCCCTTCAGCAGCTTTGCGCAGAAGGTATTTCGTCGTGCCGTTTTTCGTTTTCAGTTCATCCGGAATTTTAGAAGCCACGTCAAACACAACTTTATCAAGGAACGGCACGCGCAGTTCCAATGAGTTAGCCATCGTCATTTTGTCAGCCTTTAACAGGATATCGCCGCGCATCCACGTATGGATGTCAACATACTGCATTTTATTAATGTCGCTGTATGAACGGCTTTCCGTAAAGTACGGCTTCGTGACATCACGGTATGAAAGCTCGGGATTGTAATGTTTGAGCAGCTGTTTTTTCACGGGCTCTTCAAAAATCTTCGCATTACCGATATAGCGCTCCTCAAGCGGTGTGCAGCCGCGGACTAAGAGGCTTTTCCCTCTCATTCCTTCAGGCATGACGGACGCCACATGAAGAAGCATTTTTTTCAGACCGGACGGAATGCGTTCAAACGGTTTAAGCGAAAGCGGTTCGCGGTAAATATTGTACCCGCCGAACAGCTCGTCCGCGCCTTCCCCGGATAACGCGACTGTTACATGTTTTTTCGCTTCTTTCGCGACAAAGTACAAAGGAATCGCCGCCGGATCTGCAAGCGGGTCATCAAAGTGCCAGACGATTTTCGGAAGCTCGTTCATATACTCCTCGGGAGAAATGACTTTGCTGATGTTTTCAATCCCGAGCGCGGCAGCCGTTTCCTTCGCTACGTCAACCTCACTGAAGCCCTGCTGCTCAAAACCGACGGAAAATGTTTTAAGGCTCGGGTGAAATTCTTTCGCAACTGAGACGATAAAAGAAGAGTCGATACCGCCGGATAGAAACGAACCGACAGGCACGTCACTTCTCATGTGAACTTTGACAGAGTCAAAGATTGCGTCTCTGACTTCTTTCACCAATTTATCTTCATCAGACTGAACAGGCTTAAAGTTCGCTTTGAAATATGTTTTAAACGCGATGTCGCCTTCCGGGCGGATCGTAAACTGGCTGCCCGGCTCGACTTTTTTCACTTCAGCGTCAAGCGTGCTCGGTTCAGGAACGAATTGGAAAGACATATATTGCTGTAAAGAAGCTGTATCAAGATCAATTCCGTTTTGAGCGGCCATTAAACTTTTTCTTTCAGATGCAAAATATACTTTGTCCCCGATGGTTGTGTAATACAGCGGTTTAATGCCGAACGGGTCTCTCGCGCCGTACATGACGCGGTCAGCTTTGTTCCAGATTAAAAACGCAAACATTCCGCGAAGCTTTGAAGCAGCTTCTTCTTTATAATGACGGTATGTCGCAAGGAGCACTTCGGTATCGGAATCTGTATTGAAAGTGTAGCCTTTCGCTTCAAGCTCTTCTCTCAATTCAATGTAGTTATAGATTTCGCCGTTAAAAATGATCCAATATTTTTCGTCTTCATATGATAAAGGCTGTCCGCCGTTTTCTACGTCAATAATACTGAGCCGTCTGAAGCCGAATCCGACGTGCTCATCATGATAATACCCATCGCTGTCAGGACCGCGGTGAACGATCATTTGGTTCATTTGTTTGATTAGCTCTTCTTGATCTGCGGTTTGAGTTAATGGATGCTTATTAAAAACACCGACAAATCCACACATAGTATAGCCTCCATAAGTGTAATTTTCTAATTGGACCCCCTTTTTATAGACGCTTTGTTACGCCATTGGTTTCACGCTATGTAAAAAATAAGCATGGCAGCATCTACAAAAAGGGAAAGCCGCTTAAGTAAGCGGCTATAAAATTATTCTCCTAGTGCTTCTTTGCGAAGCGCATCCGCCTTGTCAGTACGCTCCCAAGGAAGATCCACATCATGACGTCCGAAGTGGCCGTAAGCAGCTGTCTGCTTATAGATCGGGCGGCGCAGATCAAGCATTTTAATAATGCCGGCAGGTCTCAGGTCGAAGTTATTCCGTACGACTTCGATCAGTTTTTCTTCAGAAGCTTTTCCTGTATCAAATGTATTGATGGAAATAGAAACAGGCTGTGCCACGCCGATTGCGTATGCAAGCTGCACTTCACAAGAATCAGCAAGACCTGCTGCCACGATGTTTTTCGCTACGTATCTCGCAGCGTATGCCGCAGAACGGTCTACCTTCGTCGCATCCTTACCGGAGAATGCGCCGCCGCCGTGGCGTGCATATCCGCCGTATGTGTCAACGATGATTTTACGGCCGGTAAGACCCGCATCACCTTGAGGTCCGCCGATTACGAAACGTCCCGTAGGGTTGATGAAGTATTTTGTTTCTTCATCGATCAGTTCCTCAGGCACGACAGGATTAATGACATGCTCTTTCAGATTGCGCTGAATCTGCTCAAGCGTAATTTCCGGATGATGCTGAGTTGAAATGACGATCGCATCGATGCGGACCGGCTTGTTGTTTTCATCATATTCAACGGTAACTTGCGTTTTGCCGTCAGGGCGAAGGTACGGAAGAATGTCTTCTTTGCGGACTTCGCTCAAACGGCGGGCTAATTTATGCGCCAAAGAGATCGGAAGCGGCATAAGCTCTTTCGTTTCGTTACACGCATAACCGAACATCAGGCCTTGGTCTCCCGCTCCGATTGCTTCGATTTCAGCATCGCTCATTGTGCCTTCACGCGCTTCAAGAGCCTGATCGACACCCATTGCGATATCCGCAGACTGTTCATCAATTGATGTTAAAACAGCGCAAGTCTCCGCATCAAATCCATATTTGGCGCGTGTGTAGCCGATTTCTTTAATCGTTTCACGGACTGTTTTCGGAATGTCAACGTATGTTGATGTAGTAATCTCTCCGCTTACCAGCACAAGTCCTGTCGTTACAGATGTTTCGCAGGCCACGCGCGCGTTCGGGTCATTTTTTAAAATCTCATCTAAGATACTGTCAGAAATTTGGTCACAGATTTTGTCCGGATGACCCTCAGTAACAGATTCAGATGTAAATAGTCGACGGTTTTTACTCATTCACTTTTCCTCCTGAAAAAAGATCTTTTGCAAGACCTTCTCATATGATACGGAACTCGCTCCCTCTTAATACAATGTCATACTATATCAGAGAATGTTAATTGGCATATTTTATGAAATAAAAAAACCTTTTCCACTCGAGGAAAGGGTTTGGTCTGTGTGCCTTTCACTCTTATCGCTCAAGGAAAATATTAAACCTTGCATCAGGTTAGCACCTTGGTTTCCCACAGTGTTTTCACCTGCTTTTTTACAGAGAAACCGGTTGCTGGGCTTCATCGGGCCTGTCCCTCCGCCAGCTCGGGATAAGAGTATCCGCTCAATGAAATATCTTATCGTAAAAGGGCGGAAAGTGTCAATATGAATTAAAGCGATTACGCGCCTTTATTTCGGGAAGCAATGGAAAAACACAAACAAAAAACCTCAAATAGTATAGACTATTTTCAGATATATGTTATACTAATTCCACATTCAGCGAAATACAAATAAACCGGCAAAGGAAGGTTTTTATGAAATTAGTTGATTTAACCGCAGATCTTCAAGCATTACTTGCAAGTCCGAATGTGCATCATAATTTATCGGCTCCAAAACTTACCGAAAAAGTGATCAGCCGAAATGAAGGAACGCTGACATCAACGGGCGCCGTACGCGCCACCACCGGCGCATATACAGGCCGGTCACCTAAAGATAAATTTATCGTCCGTGAACAAAGCACAGAAAATCAAATTGATTGGGGCGCGGTGAATCAGCCCATTTCTGAAGAGGCGTTTGAAAAGTTGTACGCCAAAGTCGTCAGCTACTTAAAACAGCGGGATGAACTGTTTGTTTTTGAAGGGTTCGCGGGAGCGGATGAAAAATACAGACTGCCGATTACGGTCGTAAATGAATTTGCGTGGCACAATTTATTCGCGCGCCAGCTGTTTATCAGACCGGAGACGGATGAAAGAGATCCGCAAGCGCAGCCTTTCACCATTCTCTCGGCTCCGCATTTTAAAGCAGATCCGGAGACGGACGGCACGCATTCGGAAACATTTATCATTGTCTCTTTCGAAAAGCGCGTCATTTTAATCGGCGGCACCGAATACGCCGGAGAAATGAAAAAATCAATATTCTCCATTATGAACTTCCTGCTTCCGCAGCAGGATATACTGCCGATGCACTGCTCAGCCAATGTCGGTGAAAAAGGCGATGTCGCCCTGTTTTTCGGCCTTTCCGGCACAGGGAAAACGACGCTTTCAGCCGATGCGGACCGCAAACTGATCGGCGATGACGAGCACGGCTGGTCAGATTCCGGCGTTTTCAACATTGAAGGCGGATGTTACGCTAAATGTATCAATCTGAGCGAGGAAAAAGAACCGCAGATTTTTCGTGCGATCCGCTTCGGGTCTGTTCTTGAGAATGTCGTGCTTGATGAAAAAACGGGTGAAGCGGATTACGACAATTCCTTCTACACGGAAAACACAAGAGCCGCATATCCGATTGAGATGATCGGCAATATCGTGCAGCCGAGCATTGCCGGCCATCCGCAGGCGATCGTCTTTTTAACGGCGGACGCATTCGGCGTGCTTCCTCCGATCAGCAAACTGACGAAGGAACAGGCGATGTATCATTTCTTAAGCGGGTACACCAGTAAACTCGCGGGAACCGAGCGCGGCGTGACATCTCCGCAAACGACTTTCTCGACGTGTTTCGGTTCACCGTTCCTTCCGCTTCCGGCACATGTATATGCCGAAATGCTCGGGCATAAAATCGACGAACACGGCGTTCAAGTCTTCCTGGTCAACACAGGCTGGACCGGCGGAGGGTACGGAGTCGGAGAACGGATGAAACTTTCGTATACAAGAGCGATGGTCAAGGCCGCTATTGAAGGCAGGCTGAACCAGACTGACATGACGGCAGACAGCATTTTCGGCCTGCGCAGTCCCGTTCATGTTCCGGGCGTTCCGGATGAAGTTCTTCAGCCTGAAAACACGTGGAGCGATAAACAAGCATACAACGAAAAAGCGCTGTTTTTAGCCAATGAGTTTAAAGAAAACTTTAAAAAGTTTTCCCATGCAGACTCGATTGCCAAAGCCGGCGGACCTCTCGTGTAATCAAAAAAGCCAAGGGCGTTTATGCCCTCGGCTTTTGTTTTTTCAGTTTGTCGAATGAAGCGAAGTGAGTCTGTATGTAATGCTTGTCCGGCCGTTCGCCCATTCGAGCTTTTGGACCTCACCGGTGCCGGATTTCTCGCCGGTTTTCGTTTTGCGCACGTCCATCGGAATATCAAGAGGATAAACGCGGTAGCCCTCTTTCTCCAATAAAAAGATATTTTCCTCTATCCGTTTTTCATTGCCTTTTGTCACAATCATGGTATTAAATTCAACAGGCATTCCCAAAATGAAAATCCCCTTTCATTCTCTTATTCTTTATTATCATATCATAAATCAGGCATCTTACCGTGTCTTCATCCATTCCGCCAGCCGCCGGACAATGCGTCTGTTTTCCTGCGGCGGGAAATAATGCGTAAAACCGCTGTAATACCAAGTTTCCACCGGTTTCCCCGCCTCTTTCAGCTTGTCCTCGATCATTCGGGCGTGTTCGATCGAAACATTCTCATCATTCTCTCCATGGATGAGCAGCACAGGGGCCTGAATGCGGTCTGCTTTTTCAAACGGCGAACGCCATCTGTATTCATCCGGCACCTTTTTCGGCGTGCCGCCGATCACCCGCTTCATCATCCGCCGCATATCCTTCCGCTCTTCATAAGTAAGCACCATGTCGCTCACACCGCCCCATGATACGAGCGAAGCCGCTTGATGCCCCATTTCAATTGCGGTTAAAAGCCCCATGATTCCGCCCCGGGAAAAACCGAAAATATGCACCCGCCCTTCCCTGACGTTCGGATGCTCCCGAAGCAGGCGAAAAGCGGAAAACGCGTCCTCTCTGTCCTCTCCCGCAAAATCTTCATTTCCCTCGCCGCCCTGGTTGCCTCTGTAATAAGGCGCAAACACGACAAAGCCTTGGGAAGCGAATTGAACGATTCTTCCGGGGCGTACCATGCCGACATTTTTTAAGCCGCCGCGCAAATATAAAAAACCGTCATATGTGCCCGGCTCCGCAGGCTCGGCAAGGAGCCCCTTTACCTTCAGTCCTTCTGACTCATAGCATACCTCAAAGAGGCGGACATGCGGACTCGGAGACGGGAACCTTTTCTTTTCTGCCAGCAAAACAATGAGCCTCCTTATAACATCAGTTTTTTTATTCTTTCCCAACGTGAATATGGGCACTCACACATTTTTTATACCCATCATACGATATGTAAAGCAGAAAAGGTTATTTTAACGCTTAAAACAAGGAGGTTACACCGTGAACAAATGGCTCAAAACGGGCTGCGTTTTTGTCATATGCGCCTTTTTCCTGCTCATTCTTCCGGCCTGCAGACAGGAAGAAAGTCTGACGAAGGTAAAGGTGGCGGAAGTCACACACTCCATCTTCTATACGCCTATGTATGTCGCTGAAGCAAAAGGTTTCTTTAAAAAAGAAGGGCTCCAAGTGTCACTTCAAACAACATGGGGCGGAGACAAAACGATGACATCGCTTTTGTCAAACGGGTCTGATATCGCGCTGGTCGGTTCTGAAACATCCATTTACGTGGAGGCGCAGGGAGCAAAAGATCCGGTCATCAACTTCGCGCAGCTGACACAGACGGACGGCACATTTCTCGTGTCGCGGAAGGATGAGAAATCATTCAAATGGAGCGATTTAAAAGGAAAAACATTTCTCGGCCAGCGAAAAGGCGGCATGCCCCAAATGGCCGGTGAGTACGTCCTGAAAAAGAATCACATAGCGCCGAAAAAAGACATTAACCTCGTTCAAAACATTGATTTCGCCAATATTTCCAACGCATTCGCATCCGGAACGGGTGATTATGTGCAGCTGTTTGAACCGACGGCATCCCAATTTGAAAAAGAAGGCATCGGCCATATCGTCGCATCTTTCGGAGAAGCTTCCGGCCAAGTGCCATACACAACCTTTATGGCAAAAGAAAGTTATTTGAAAACCAATGAAAAGACGGCGGAAAAATTCACCCGCGCCATCTATCGCGCCCAGCAGTGGGTGGAAAGCCATCCGGCCAAAGACATCGCAAAAACGATTCAGAAGGAATTTGCTGATACAGATCCGGCCATTATCGAAACATCGATAGAGCGCTATAAAAAACAAAAGTCATTCTCTGCAGACCCAGTTCTGCAAAAGGATGAATGGGAACAGCTTCAATCTATTATGGATGAAGCCGGAGAGCTCCCGAAACACATTCCGTACAGCAAACTCGTCAACACAAAAATCGCCAAAAAAGTCACCTCAGAACAATAGGAGGAACATGAATGTCTTTTTTACATGTCGATCATGTAACACATACTTATTTCTCGCTGAAAGAAAGAACAACCGCCGTAAAAGATATACATTTTCAGATTGAAAAAGGGGATTTCATCTCCTTTCTCGGGCCGAGCGGATGCGGAAAAACAACACTCCTGTCCATTCTGGCCGGCCTTATCACCCCTGCGCAAGGCCGGGTTCTGATTGAAGGAAGCGTGCCGAACCATAAAGAACACCAAATCGGTTATATGCTTCAGCAGGATTATTTATTTCCTTGGAAATCAATTGAGGAAAACGTGCTGCTCGGTTTACACATTTCAAAAACATTAACAGAAGAAAAAAGAGCTGAAGTTCTCAGCCTTCTGCCTAAGCTCGGATTAATCGGCGTTGAAAAGAAATACCCGAAAGAGCTGTCAGGCGGAATGCGGCAGCGGGCGGCACTTGCCAGAACTCTTGCGCCGGACCCGGGCCTGCTGCTCCTTGATGAACCGTTTTCCGCGCTGGACTTTCAAACGAAGCTTTCTTTGGAAAACCTTGTCTTCAGAACATTAAAGGATTTTCAAAAAACCGCCGTGCTCGTCACCCATGATATCGGTGAAGCCATCGCCATGAGCGATACGATCTATTTATTTTCGAATCAGCCGGGCACCATCCACCAAATATTCACCGTGCCTAAGGAGCTCGCGGCTTTAGATCCATTTGACGCGCGTCAGGATCCGGCCTTTCAGCCGCTGTTTCAAACCATATGGAAGGAGCTGAATTCCCTTGAAAAACAGCAGCGGCTCGATTGAACAGCTTCATCAGCAGTTTAAGAAAAGACACCAAAAAGAAAAGCTCCGGATCCGTGCGTATCAGGCCGCCATTTTCATCGTATTTTTTGCCGGTTGGGAAATATCGAGCAGGGCAGGCTGGATCGATCCGTTAATCTTCAGCTCACCCTCTGCCGTTTGCAGGCTTTTAGTTGAAAAGATTGCGGACGCATCCCTTGCGGCGCACATCGGCGTAACCTTAGGAGAAACCGTTCTCGGCTTTTTGCTCGGCACGCTCCTCGGCACATGCCTCGCCGCTCTGTTATGGTGGTCAAACAGGCTCGCCCGGGTTTTAGACCCGTACCTCGTCATTTTAAACGCGATGCCTAAGGTCGCACTCGGACCGATTCTCATCGTGGCACTCGGACCGAATTTCACAAGCATTGTCGCCATGGGAGCAGTCATCAGTGTCATTATCACGACAATCGTCGTCTTTACGGCTTTTCAGGAAGTGGATGAAAACTATATTAAGGTGATGAAAACCTTCGGAGCGAAAAGAAGCATCATGTTTAAAGAAGTCATTCTGCCGGCATGCTCCCCCGCGATTATTTCCGCGCTTAAAGTGAACGTCGGTTTATCCTGGGTCGGTGTCATCGTCGGCGAGTTTCTCGTTTCCGAAAAAGGTCTGGGCTACATGATCATTTACGGATTCCAGGTCTTCAATTTCACTCTTGTGTTCTTAAGCCTTCTGATCATCGCGATTTTTGCGACATTGATGTATCAGGGAGTCGAACTGTTAGAAAGAAAATGGACGAAAGGAAAAATATAAAAAAGACCCGTGCGTAAACGCCGGGTCTCCGTTTTTTATGATTGAAATACGCCGTCCTCTTTCAGCTTTTTCAGACTGATCGGAAGCACCGAATCTTTCATAATGAAACTGAATTTTTTATTTCGGGGGAGATTCTCCGGCAGTTCGCTGAACAGCACCGGCCCTTTTGTTTCAAAATAGTCAGCCTGTTTTTCAAGCTTTTCAATATCGGCAAAATAAATATTCTTCACGATTACCTTTTCCCTGCCGAGAACTTTATACTGTCCGACGTACTTCAGATGTCTTACCGCGGCACCGGTTTCTTCTTTCACCTCGCGCAGGGCCGCTTCCTCCGCACATTCCATCGGCTCCACTTTTCCGCCCGGAAATTCAAACCCCCGGTCTTCGTGCTCAGTCAAAAGCCACTTATCTCCGTATCGGCATATGACCCATACGTGCTTCGGGCTGTCTGAAAAAGGCTGGTGTTCAAAGGAGAGCTGAACAGTGTTCTGATAATAGTCTTTAAACTCGTACATGTTTATCCCTCTAATCCGTTCCTTCATATCTTCCATACATCATACCACAGTTGCGTTTGTTCGGAAGCCCTTTATCAAAAATTCAGAGGAAAACCATCATACCCGCTAGTATAGCCTCCTTTGAAGCAAATGTTACGGTTTGCGCTTGAATTTATTTTTCAGGGTATCCAATAGATCGACGAGCACCTGCGGAACCGGTATGCCCAGCGAGCTTGCCGTAATCACAATCTGAACCGATTCGTATAAGATATAAAACATGATAGCCAAATTACGGATGGCGCCTTCGGTATGAAGCAGCTGGTCAAAAAAATGGCAAACTGAGACTAATGCCAGGGTCACGATTTTTTTGACCAGCCGCGCAAAAAGCTTTCTTGCGCTCAGCTGCTGCAAAAGAGATTCTTTTAAGCTTGTACTGATAAACTCAATCGCCATGACCGATAGCAAAATCAGAAACGAATACTGAAAACCGCCAAAGAAAAAACCCGCTGCCGACACGATCACTGCAAAAAACGAAAAGATGCCAAAGTCTTTGCCCACTTGATCCAACATCCTTTCACAGAAACGGCCTTACATTATTCTATGAAAAGTGAATGGAACGGACTGGATTTTTCAGAAAAATGGACAACACCTCTCTTCGGCAGCCAAATAAAAGACCGAGTGCTTTATAGCCCCGGTCTTCCCTTGTTGATTATCCCAAATACGCTTTCAGCATCCAGTTATGTTTTTCGATATTCTGGTGAATAGCAAGCAGCATATCACCGGTCGTTTCGTCTCCTACCTCATCTGCGAGGTCCATGCCGCTTTTCAGCTCTTCCGCAATGACAGTGAAATCATCATAAATGTTCTGTACCATTTGTTCTGCGCTCTCATTGCCTTCCGCTTCTTTTACAGACGCTGTCTTCAATGATTCCGTCATTGTGCCGATCGGCTTGCCGTTTAATGCCAGCAGACGTTCTGCCAGATCATCAATATATGTAGCCGTTTCGTTATACAGCTCCTCGAACTTTTCATGCAATGTGAAAAAGTCCTTCCCTTTGACGTACCAATGATAGTTATGTAATTTCACATACATGACCGTCCAGTTTGCAACTTGCTTATTGACTGCATCCAATAGTTTTTCTGACATGCCTATCTTCCTCCTTCGGTTTACTATTGATATACCCTATATATCGTGTGTTAAAACATAAATTTTTAGCCCTTGATTTTACGGATGGAAAATATGTTATGATTTGTTAAAAAGGAGGGATTTCATGCTGCTTCTTCTGAGCTTCGGCTTTCTTATCGTGCTCGCCGTGCTGCTTTTATCCATCTGGTCGACTGTAAGAGCTTATAATGTAAAGCATACGATTGACCCGCCGGAGGATGCATCAAAAGGTTTGACGGATAAAAAAAATCCTTAATGATGATGCGTCTGTTCCTCATGGCCGGAGGAATCATCGGCAGCTTCAGCATCCCCGACACGCACTTTTACAGTCGGCATATTATGCTGCTGTTTTGCCGTTACGTGGGATTGAACGGTATACACACCCTCTTCATCAAATTCAGTCCGCAGGTGATACGCCCCTTTTTCCTCCTTGGCCTTGCTTGTTTTGCTGCTGCCTTTTTTTCCTTCTTTCCATACTTCAAACATGACTTCATCCGCATCCTTGACACGCTTGCCGCCGTAAAAAACCTCCGCCTTGTATTCCGCTTTTTCATGCGGTGCTGCCGTTTCCGGTCCTGTAAGCTTGACCTCAAGCGCTTTAGGCTCTTCATCCGCGGAGGTTTTGTCCGAATTGCCCCCGCAGGAAGATAATAGAAATACCATACCGCACATACCTGCCAATACAGCCCGTTTCATCCCATCACTCCTTCATGTTTGCTTCTATTTTAGCAAACGCTTACACATAAGGTGTGACATTTTTTAGAAATATGTAAAAAAGCCTTTTTGCATGTCAGCAAAAAGGCCTGTTTTTTATCCGAACACTTTCAGCAAATCTTCTTTATCTTGTGACAGCCAGAAACGCATCAGACGTTTCGCACCTTCTAAATCATGAAGTTTCGCCTGGCCGCACTGTTTTTCGTTGGCCGCCGGAATCTCCGTAATATCGATGGCTTCTTTCAGCGTAGCGTCAAGCAGGTCTACAATTTCTTCCGCTGTCGGCTCGCCGCTGACAACAAGATAATAGCCTGTCTGGCAGCCCATCGGTGAGATATCTATGATGTCGAAGTGATCGTATTTCTCAGAATGTGTGCGAATCGTAAACGCAAGCAAGTGCTCAAGCGTATGAATCGTATCCGGCTTCATCGCCTGTTTGTTCGGCTGGCAGAAGCGAATGTCAAACTTATTCACGACGCCGTCTGTTCCGACTTTATGCACTCCGCAATGTCTTACATACGGAGCCACAACCGCATTATGGTCAAGCTCAAAACTTTCTACTGAAGGCATAATGGCACTCCCTTTTTTTCAGAATATGCATCCATTATAACACAGTTTTCCGATAAGAATTGTGGCGGAAGCTTTTCAATCTGAAATTTTTTTTCTATACTAGCATCAGAAAGGTGGTATTTTGATGAAAACCATAATGATTGCTTTAATCCGCGGATACCAGAAGTTCATCTCTCCGCTGACGCCGCCGTCATGCCGCTTTTATCCGACGTGTTCGCAGTACGGAATCGAAGCCGTCAAGACTCACGGCGCATTAAAAGGCGGATGGCTGACACTGAAGCGGATTTTAAAGTGCCACCCTTTTCATCCGGGCGGTGTTGATCCCGTACCGGACAAAAAAGAAAAACATTAGTCCATATGCTGGTAGCCGTCGATCACCAGATCAAGTTTACCGGTTTCAGGATCAATCACCAGACCGTGCACCGGCACATTGTCAGGGAATAGCGGATGGTGTTTAATGACGTTTACGCTGTCTGTAACACTCGCTTCTACTGAATCAAAGCTTTTCAGCCATTGATCAAGATCAACTCCTGAGTGCTTCAGCATGTCAATCCGCTCTTTCGGAATACCGCGGTCGATAATTTTATCGAGCATATCCTCGCTGTTGATTTTGCTCATGCCGCAATCATGGTGGCCGATAACGCAGACTTCATCGGCGTTTAATTCGTATACGGCCACTAAAAGGCTGCGCATGATACTTCCGAACGGGTGGGCGACAAGCGCGCCGGCACTTTTAATAATTTTCACATCGCCATTTCGCATGTTCATCGCATGCGGAAGCAATTCTACAAGACGTGTGTCCATACAGGACAAAATCGCCATTTTTTTATCCGGGAATTTAGATGTTTGGTATTTTTCATAATCTTTGTTTTTAGTGAACTGCTCATTAAATTGCATGATATCGTTTAGAAGACTCATCTTGGTGTTTCCTTTCTGCTTTTTTATTCACAATATAACATAAGACGGGTCATTTCGTCACTCCCCGCACGGATGACAAAGTGCTCAATAAATAAGACAAGCCCCATTGGGCTTGTCTTATTTCCCCATATTGTATTTTTTGTTGAACTGTTCGACTCTCCCGCCTTTTTCGTTGAATTTTTGGCGGCCTGTATAAAACGGATGCGTATCTGAGCTGACCTCTACTTTAATCAGCGGGTATGTCTTTCCGTCTTCCCACTCTGCCGTTTCCTCTGATTTTTTCGTAGAATGGCTTAAAAAGCGATAGCCGCTGTTCACATCTTGAAAAATCACTTGATGGTTATCCGGATGAATATCTTTTTTCATGCTGATCTCCCTTTCTCAAATCGTAATAATTACGTTTTATTTTAAACCTTAAATAACCGCTTGTCAATCATATATGCCCCGATCCCTTGATTTCTAAACCCTGCACATATATGGAATCGGAAGAATAATCTAATCGCTTCAGCAAATAATATAACCACATTACATAAAACGGTAATTTAGAAAGGCGGTTTATGATCGTGGATGATTTAGTGTTAGCCAGAAGCCTGTTCGGGACAACCATGGGCTTTCATATTATTTTTGCGACGCTTGGTGTCGGCTTGCCTCTGATGATTTTAATGGCTGAATTGATTTATCAAAAAACAAAAGATCCGCATTATGCCATTATGGCGAAAAGGTGGACGAAGGCGCAGGCTGTTCTGCTCGGCGTGGCGATACCGACCGGAACGATCGCGGGTACACAGCTTGCCCTTTTGTGGCCCGGATTCATGGAAGTCATCGGCAGGGTGATGTCCCTCCCGTTTCAGATTGAAATTTATGCTTTCTTTATCGAAGCGCTGTTTATGTCCATTTATGTCTACGCCGCTGACCGGCTGACTCCGGCTATGCGCATCATTGCCGTTATTTTCGTTTTGATCGGCGCCGCGGCATCCGCCGTCTTAATCACAAATGTACACGCATTTGAAGGAACGCCGGCCGGCTTTAAAATTTTAAACGGCAAAATCACTGACGTCGAACCTTGGGCAGCGTTTTTTAATCCAAGCTTTTTCACCACCGCGGGCCATGTCGTACTGACGGCTTTCATGACCGGTGCATTTATCGTTGCGTCAGTTGCGGCTTATAAAATGCTGAGAACGAGAAAACAGGAGCAGGTATACCGCTTTCACCGAAAAGCGCTGCTGCTCGCCTTAACGATCGGCGGGATATTCTCCATTATTGCCTCTTTAAACGGTCACGAGTCAGCCCAGCTTCTTTACGAATACCAGCCTGAGAAGCTTGCGGGCGCAGAAGGGCTGTTTGAAACTAGATCACACGCTCCGCTTGCGATCGGAGGTTTTACTGATGCAAAAGAAGAAAAAGTAAAATGGGCGATAGAAGTGCCATGGGCTTTAAGCTTTTTGGCTGCAAACAGCTTTGATACCGTCGTCAAAGGATTGAACGCGTTTCCGAAAGACGAGTGGCCGCCTTTATTCATCCATACACTGTTTAACGGAATGGTCGGCATCGGAATGCTGCTCATTTTGTACTCAATCATCGGCATCGTGTGGAGAAAAATTTTAAAGAAAGACAGCTTTCCGACTTGGCTTTTGATTTTATTTTTAACCGCAGGACCGCTTAGTCTGATCGGAATTGAATTCGGGTGGATATTCGCTTGTACGGGGCGGCAGCCATGGGTGATTTACCATCTCTTGAAAACGTCAGATGTCGTCACGACAACCGGTTCAATCGGTTTGCTGTTCATCCTGTTTACGGTCGTTTACGCCATTTTGGCAGCCGCAGTCATTTATGTGCTGCTTTATTATTTCCGCAAACATCCCGTTGAGGAGGATGTAAAAGCGGCGGAATCCTAACAATAGAAAGGGCTGAATTGAAATGGACATTACCATGGATGCTCTCATTGCGATATCAATCGTATGGGGCTTCGTGTTTATCTACGCGGTCATGGCAACGATGGACTTCGGAGCCGGCTTTTGGTCTATGATTTATTTAAATAAAGAACAAACAAAGGCGACAAACATCGCCAACCGTTATTTGTCCCCGACATGGGAAGTGACCAACGTCTTTATCGTCGCAATCGTTGTCGCCCTATTCAGCTTCTTTCCAGGGGCAACCTTCGTGCTGGGAACCGTTTTATTGATCCCGGGGAGTATTATTTTGCTGCTTTTAGCCATCCGCAGCGGCTTTCTCGTCTTCTCCAATACGGCGAAGGAAAGAAAAATCATGAGATATATCTCCGGAATTTCGGGCTTCATTATTCCCGCTGTGCTGATTTTGGTCCTTCCGGTCACACACGGAGGATTTATTGATAAGACGGGCGGCGTGTATCACCTGAATTTGGCAAATGTCTTTACAAGCCTTAATGCGTATGCGTTTATCGGCTTTGCCATTTTAAGCACTTTATTTTTATCTTCACTGCTTCTGGCCGATTTTTCAAATGTTGCGGAAGAGGAGCATGCGTACCGCATCTACAGACGGAGCTCTTTAATAACAGGGCCGCTGTCGCTTCTTTTTGCCTTCTTCATTATGCTGACATTACGCTCTGAAGCCGGCTGGCTGTATACGGGCATGATGAAAGACAAGACATGGCTCATTCTGTCTGTCATTACATTTATCATTGCCGGCGCGGCTCTGTTTTTGCCGAATAAGCGCTTCGGCCGCAACCTCGGCAAACCGAGAATCGCCATGATCGCCATTGCGCTTCAATACTTTCTGGCAAGCTATGCATACGGACGGGCGCACCTTCCTTATATGATTTATCCGGATATTACGGTCATGTCAGGATTTACGGAGCCGGCAACCTTCAGGGCGCTGTTTATGACGTATATCGTCGCTTTCATCATTTTGTTTCCCGGGTTTTATTTCTTCTGGAAGCTCTTTATGAAAGACAGACGTTATATCCGCCAGGAGGAATAACAAAAATCAGGGCGGCTCATACTAATGGCGTACCTTTTATCTTGGAGGGGAGCCAGCATGGACCAAAAAATTCTGTGTGAAGTCAATAACTGTTCATATTGGGGCAGAGGAAACAAATGCACGGCCGACGCTATATATGTGGTCAGCCATACAGGCGAAACCGCTGAAAAAAGTGAAGAAACGGATTGCAAAACCTTTAAACCGCATGATTTATAAAAGAAAAGAGCTGTTTTATACAGCTCTTTTTCATTTCCGCGCCGCAAGCCTTTTTGAAATCAGCCCCTGAGCCGGAGAAAATCGCGCGGATGAGAAGCATGGCAGAAAGGCGGTTCGTCGGCAAATATAGGCTGCAGGCGGTACAATCAGTATCGCATTCATGACAAGCACAGAATTTTTTTCAAGATGTACATCTTGGCCCAAGCCAGAAAGCAACACCTGCGCGCTGTTTGAAGAATAAAAAAATCATCGCATTCGCCTATTAAAAAAACCGGCTGATACAGCCGGTTCAAACTGGGGAAGGGGTGATGATGAACAATTTCAATATAACAGCAGCATACAGGCAGCTCAACTCGCTGAAATGTCTTTTTATCAGTTGTTTGTCGTAAAAACGTCCATTTGGGTGACGTATTTTCTCATTATTTCCTGATTGACTTCGACACCCAGTCCGGGACCGTCCGGAACAGAGATGAACCCCTCTTCGATACGGATATCGGGAGTGACAATATCCTCCTCCCAGTATCGGTCTGATGAGGAAATGTCACCCGGTATCGTAAATTGCGGCAGAGAAGCGAGCGCGACTGTCTGCGCTCTCGAAATGCCGGTTTCAAACATTCCGCCGCACCAAACCGGCATGTGATGCTCTCTGCATAAGTCATGTATTTTTAAAGCCTCTGTCAGGCCTCCTACACGCGCTGGTTTTATGTTAATGATTTTACAGCTCCCAAGCTCAATCGCCCGCCTTGCGTCATCATATGAGCATATGCTTTCATCAAGGCATACCGCGGTTCTCAAGTGTTTCTGCAGGTGGCGGTGATCGACAATATCATCTGCCTGAAGCGGCTGTTCTATCATCATGAGCTGGAATTCATCCAACTCTTTCAGCCTGCTGATGTCTTTCAGTTCATATGCCGAGTTGGCATCCGCCATCAGCGGTACGTTCGGAAAACGGCTGCGGATGGCTCTGACCAGATCAACGTCATGGCCGGGCTGAATTTTTATTTTTATACGTTGATAACCTTCTTTTACGTATTGCTCAATTTCCCGAAGCATCTCATCAGCCGAAGCCAGACCCACCGCCACGCCGGCGGGCACTTTATCTCTTTTGCCCCCTAAGGCTTCTGCGAGAGATATCCCCTTTTTCTTGGCATATAGATCCCACACGGCAGATTCAAGCCCCGCTTTTGCCATGCGGTTTCCTTTGAAACGCGCGAGACTGTCAGGCACTTCTGACGGATGGAAAAACTCGCGGCCTACGACATTCGGGATGAAAAAATCTCTCAGCATATGCGCACATGTCTGAATCGTTTCTTCTGTATACCACGGAGAAGAAAACGCCGATACCTCCCCCCAGCCGGTTCTCCCGGTTTCATCGATCGCTTCCACGATCAAAAATTTACGGTCCTGCAGCGTTTCAATACTTGTTTTAAACGGTTTTTTCAGCCTCATACTTACATGATAAAGGGTGATTTTTTCAATCTTAATCATGACAATTCTCCTTTACGAAGCTCATTCAGCCGATGCCTCATCAGTTTATTGGACGCGTTCCGCGGGAGCCCGTCAACCTCGAAAAAAGCAGCCGGTATTTTATATTTTGCAAGCCGCTCACGGCAAAAGGCGGTCAGCTCCTCAGAACTGACAGAAGAAGTCAGCACGAGAAAAGCATGCGGCACTTTCCCCCACTTCGGATCTTCGGCTCCCGAAACACCGGCCTCCGCTACAGCCGGATGGGCAAGCAGCGCCGCTTCCACTTCTGCCGGGTAGATGTTCTCTCCGCCTGAAATAATGAGGTCCGACCGCCTGTCCAGCACGTATAAAAACCCTTCATCATCCAAATAGCCAAGATCGCCCGTTTTAAACCATCCATTATGAAAAGCGGCCTGGTTTGCGTCGTCACGATGGTAATACCCTTTCATTACATTCGGGCCTTTCACCGTAATTTCACCGTGTTCAAACGGCACACAAGGGTTTCCGTCTTTTTCAATTCTAATTTCGCATGAAAACAGCGGTTTACCGGCCGAGCCGAGCTTGTCCATACTGAATTCCGGAGAAAGCGTGACAATCTGTGAGCATGTTTCAGTCAAGCCGTAAGATTGGAATACCGGAAATTGTTTCCTGCGGCATTCTTCAAGGAGCGGCAGCGGTGCAGGACCCCCGCCAAGCAAAATGCAGCGCAGTGATTCAGGACATTGTTCAGTTTCCGCAAGCAGGCCCGAAAGCATGGTCTGCACCGCTGAAATGATCGTGACCTGATGGGAGCTGATGCTGTCCAGCACATCAGTGACAGAAAATTTTTGATGAAGCACGACAGGCATGCCGTAAATGACCGACTTAAACAGCGCAGACAGACCGCTGATATGAAACAGCGGCAGCGCAATAAGCCAGCGGTCCCGCTCCGTGACCCCCAGATTCAGCGCAGACGATACAGCGCTGGAATAATGATTACCGAACGTCTGCTGCACCCCCTTCGGCCTTCCCGTTGTTCCTGATGTATACATAAGAGTCGCCGTATCATCAAGCGTTACATAAGCTTCAGGTTCAATGTCTCCCGCGGCTTTGGCCTGCAGCTCGTCCACGTCCGCGGCGGCGACCGCATATTCATATTCTTCACGGCAAAAACCGTCCTCTGTCAATAAAAGCTTAGCCTGTGAATCTTCGAGCTGAAACATCCGTTCCTGTTTTGAGAGCTTCGTATTCAACAGCACAGCTTCCGCCCCTAATAAGAAACAGGCGTGAACGGCATAAACCATTTCCGGTCTGTTAGAAAGCAAAATCGCAGCGCGGTCTCCTTTTTTAAGCGAGCAGTATTTGGACAGCCGCGCGGCCATTTGTTTAGAAGCATGATATAATTCTCTGAATGTCATCTGTTTGTTTTCAAATATGAGAGCGATTCTCTCTGGTGTCAGCTGAGCCCTTTGAATGAGCCAATTCGGCTGTTCTGTCAGCATGTTATCATCTCCGAGGTAAAAGTACTTTTTTTGAAAAGAAAACAGCTTGGACCAGAGCGGCTCAAGCTGTTTCGTAGTGTCATCTGATCACGGAAAACGAGGGAACTGACCGAAATCGGGACTGCGTTTCTCTTTAAAGGAATCACGGCCTTCTTTCGCTTCGTCAGTCGTGTAATAAAGAAGCGTTGCATCTCCTGCAAATTGCTGAATTCCGGCGAGGCCGTCTGTATCTGCGTTAAATGCCGCTTTAAGGAAACGAAGGGCTGTAGGGCTTTTCTCAAGCATTTCTTCACACCATTTAATTGTTTCCTCTTCAAGTTTCTCTAATGGGACAACCGTATTGACAAGCCCCATGTCGAGCGCTTCCTGCGCGTTGTATTGACGGCACAGGTACCAGATTTCACGGGCTTTTTTATGTCCGACGATACGCGCCAGGTAACCTGAGCCGTAACCGGCATCAAAGCTTCCCACTTTCGGTCCGGTTTGGCCGAAAATCGCGTTATCGGCCGCAATCGTTAAATCACAGACGATATGAAGCACATGTCCTCCGCCGATGGCATAGCCTGATACCATCGCTACGACCGGTTTAGGAATCACGCGGATCAAACGCTGAAGATCAAGCACATTCAGACGAGGGATCTGATCGTCTCCGACATATCCGCCGTGACCGCGGACTTTTTGGTCTCCGCCTGAACAGAATGCTTTATCTCCCGCTCCCGCAAGAACGATGACACCAATATTGGAGTCATCACGCGCACGAGCAAACGCGTCAATCATTTCTGATACCGTCTTAGGAGTAAATGCGTTATGTACCTCCGGGCGGTTAATTGTTATTTTTGCAATACCGTTATACGTCTCGTACAGGATTTCATCGTACTGACGTTCACTTTTCCATTCTGCAGCCATTGATATGACCTCCTTCATTTTTGCCTGAGTCCGGCCGAAAAGCTATTTTCTTTATGCTTTACAAGCCGTATAAAAACTCACTTACTATCTTACCAAAAATTCGCGGCTGTTCCACATGTACCGTGTGCCCCGCCTGTTTGACAACCTCTATTTTACTTGATGGGAGCAGGTTATGCACCTTTTGATTAATAGCGCAAAACTTTTCATCCCATTCACCGCATATGAGCAGGACGGGCGCCTTGATGCGGTGTAATGCCTCCCACCAGGAAGGCTGTGAGCCCGTCCCCATTCCGAGCAGGCTTCCTGCAAGTCCGGACGGATTATTTTTCAGCCTGCCGGCACGGATGGATGCCTTTACGCTGTCCGGCAGAGAAAGCTGCGAGGCAAACAACGGAATGCCCTCCCAATAATCGACAAACGATGTTATACCTTCCCGCAATATAAAGTCAGCAAGCTTCCGGTCTGACTGAATCCGCTTTTTGCGTTCCTGAAGCGTGCTGAGGCCCGGAGTTGTACTTTCCAAAACAAGCGCTGACACCCGATGCGGAAATGCCTGTGCAAAGGAATACGCAAGTCTTCCCCCCATAGAATAACCAATAAGTTTCACTTTGTGAAGTTTTAATTGATCAAAAACGGCGGCAAGGTCCGCAACCTGCCGGCTCGCACTGTACCTTGCCGCTTGCACAGGCGCGTCTGTCTCCCCGTGACCCAGGCAGTCAATCATCACCATTCGTTCGCCGGGAAACATGCCGCGTAAAAACATCCATGATTCTTTGCTGCCCGTAAATCCATGCAGACAAACTATAGCTTCAGATAATTCGTGACCGCTATCAGCAGCCCGGTAGCACACGCCGTCGGCCGTTTTAACCGTTACAGTTTCCATTCTTTTTTCACTTCCCGCACTGCGGCCTGCAGCAGATCGCGATGGAATTGAACTCTTGATGTCCGATCTGTTTTCAGCTCGATTATATGAAGTCCGGGCTTGTCCGCCTGCGGCTGATACGCATCCTTAAATGCTTCCCATGTCTCAGGGCAAGTATACGTCCCGCCGTACAGTGCGGCGGCATGCCGGAAATCAAGGCCCGTCGGCGTACCGAACAGTTCTTCAAAATGAGTCTTATCAGATGCCTGCGGCAAAAACGAGAAAATCCCGCCGCCATCATTGTTTATTAAAATAACCGTAAGCGGAATTCCAAGTTTTTTAGCCGCTAACAGCCCGTTTAAATCATGGTAAAACGATAAATCTCCAATTACAAGCGTGACAGGAGCTTTTGTACCCTCACACAGTCCCATAGCCGAGGAGACAACTCCGTCAATGCCGTTAGCGCCGCGGTTTGCATAAACACGGAAGGAACGATCTTGTTTTTCAAAGAACGTATCCACGTCGCGAATCGGCATGCTGTTTCCGACAAAAATCGAACTGCCTTCAGGGACAAGGTGCTGAAGCTGACGATATACATTTCCTTCAAATGATAAATCATCCATGCTCGCGGCCTGTAAATGACTCCGGAACCGCTCATTGACAAACTGCCATTTCTCAAGCCATCCGGACGGCCGTTTTCCGGTTTCAGCTGAACGGACCGCTTCCAAAAACACAGACGGATGGCAATGAATCATATGCGCGCCGGCCTGGGTGGGATCTCTCCATCCTCCGTCTTCATCGACGATAAACTGCTCAATGGCAGGATCATCTCTGAGCCATAAAAAGAGCGGTTTGGAAACCGGCATCGGGCCGAAGCGGATCACAGCGTCCGGGCGAAGCGCCTCTTTTATTTCTTCATCTTTTAAAAACGAGTCATAAGCATCAATAATCAGCGTCTTATCATGCTCCCCGTTTCGGAGGTTTGAAAGCGGGTCAGCTAAAATCGGAAACTGAAGCATCTCGGCAAGCGCGATGATTTGCTGCTTTTCTGCTTCACCGTGAATTTCGCCGCAAACGATCATACCTCTTTCGGTCCCCGCAAGACGCTCTGTAATATGACAGAGAGAACCTTGATCAGCTGACTGAATCCCTGTTGTGACTGAGACGTGCCGCCCCTTTCTCATTCTTTCAAAAGGTCCGGCTGATAAATCCGGCATCAAAGGCTCTCTGAGCGGCACATTGATATGGACTGGCCCCATCGGGCGCTTCCCGGCTTCACTCACGGCTCTGCCGGCCAATGTTCTGATATAGCTCAGCATTTGAGGATTTTCTTCAGGCAGAGCCGAGTCTGTGAAAAACTTAACAAAGTTACCGAACAGAAAATGCTGGTTAATCGCCTGAGGCGCCCCCACTTCCCTCAATTCATGAGGCCGATCAGCAGTCAGGACAATAAGAGGCACTCTTGAATAATGAGCTTCAATCACGGCCGGATAGAAGTTAGCCGCTGCCGTTCCTGACGTACAAATCAGCATGACCGGACGCTGGCGGGCTTTTGCAAGACCGAGCGCGAAAAAACCTGCGGATCGTTCATCAATCTGTATATGGACTTGAATATCCGGGTGGGCCGCCGCCAAAACCGCCAAGGGAGTTGACCTCGACCCCGGGCAAACAACTGCGTCGGTGACACCCGATAGAGCGAATTCATCAATAAAGCTTCCGATATAATGTGTAATCGGGTTTGTCAAAGCCTTTCACCTCCTAAAGCAGAGATCATCGGCTTTAGTTTAATTTGTGTTTCTTCATATTCTGATTGCGGATCTGAATCTTCAACAATGCCGCAGCCTGCGAAAAGCCGCGCATTTTTGCCTTCAATCAGCCCTGATCGGATAGCCACGACAAATTCTCCGTTTTCCCTGCCGTCCATCCAGCCGATCGGAGCCGCATACCATCCGCGTGTCATCGGTTCAATATCAGCGATAACTTCAACAGCTTTCTGCTGGGGAGCTCCGCCCAATGCCGGTGTGGGATGCAGCTTTTTAATTAAATCAAACAGCGAAGCGGACGTTTTAAGATGGCCTGTGATCGGTGTATATAGATGCTGAACACTTTTTGTTTTATATAATTGCGGACCTGCAGGCTTTTTCACATCGCTGCAGCTCGACAAGAAAGAATCGTGTATCATCTGAACCACAAAATCATGTTCCGCGAGATTTTTTTCGTCATGCAGCAGCTCTTTGCCGAGACGGTCATCTTCTTGTTGATTTTCTCCGCGCTTAATTGAACCTGCCAGACAGGTGGACATAACGTCTTTGCCGGATTTTTTGATCAGCCGTTCCGGTGAAGCGCCGACAAAGCATTTATCTCCCTGCTCAATCGCAAAAACATAGCTTGTCGTTTGGTCCGTCAAAAGCTTGCGGACAACGCTCTCTGTCGGAATAGGCCCATCATATGACAAAACGACTTCCCTTGCCAGCACGACTTTATCATATTGATTTGCTTTCATATCATTTGTTGCTGTTTTAATGGCTTCAAGCCAGTTTTCCACATCAAGTTCTTCCGCTTTTGTTAAAACAGGATATTCTTCATACTCGATTGAAGAAACTGAAAAAGCTTCCGAAAAAGATTTCAGACGTTTCAGCGTATCTTCTGCCTGATTACCGTCTGCCGCCCATTGATTGACGGTTAAATAATCACCATCTGCCGTCTTTGTCAGCATGAGTGAGGGGATAAAGAACAGTCCTTCTTCGAACCCGTTCCATTCGTCTCCTCTCTCTTCAGCGGGATTAAATGAAAAACCGCCGAATAAGACAGGGCCGACCGCGGTATGCTCCGCCTCTTCTTCTTCATGAATATGAAAAGCCGTCTTTTTAAAGCGCTCCCATTGTTCAAAAACGTCGTGATAACGCTTTCCATTTTTTTCATTCGATTGGAACAGCGCTTCTGTGCCAAGACCGACTATTGTTAATTCACTACCGGGTTCTGACCAAAAAAATCGTTTGCCTTTATATTTTTTTGCTCCGTCTTTGAAAAATGATAGAGGGTCTAAAGACGCAATACGTCTTGAATAGCTCAATAAGACAGCATGGTTGACTTGTTTGGCTTTATGTAATGCATGATCTGCTTCCTCTCGGAACGTATGCTGCACCGTTGTCACCATGAGACATTCCTCCATAATCCGTTAAATGCTTTTAATACAATACACCTGTGATGACTTTGTGTCAAACACACAGATTTGAGCACGACAAAATGCCTGCATTTCTTATTATAAACCTTTTTGCGCAAATGAATAAAGAAACAAACTTGAATTTTCTTTCCCCACTCTCGGCAATCACTGTATCCTTTTACTTCTTCATGGGAAAATGACTATTTTTATCCACCATTTTTCTGCGAAAAAGCGTTCATACTAACAGTAAGCATCACATAGAAACGAGGGATTGATGTGCTTACAAACGAACAGATTACACACTTAAAAAAAGAATTGGAAGAAGCCAGACATGATATTTTAAGCCGCTTTAAAGAAAATGACCAATTTCAGTTAACTGATGAATTCCCGTATCAGTCATCCGGCGAATTGTCTTCCTATGACAATCATCCCGGCGATCAGGCGACCGAATTATACGAGCGGGAAAAAGACCTGGCTCTGCTCGACCATGAACGGGAGCACCTTCGCGACATTGATTACTCTCTGAAACAAATTGAAAACGGCACATACGGCACATGTGAAGTCAGCGGCAAGGACATTCCTTATGACAGACTCGAAGCTCTGCCGACGGCTACGACATTGGCGGAATATTCCTCGCAGGATGCCGTTTCCAAAGACAGGCCGATTGAAGAGGAAACACCGTTCGGACAGTTTGAATTTGATGATGATGAATCAATCCGGGCGGCTTACGATAGTGAAGATGCTTATCAGGATGTTGAGGAATACGGAAACTCAGAAACGCCTCAGGATTTAGAGGATCCGCCGCTCAGCTATGGGGATATGACAATGAACTCAGAAGAAAACATCGGCTATGCTGAGGATTATGAAAACTTTATCGCGACAGATATTACCGGAAAAAACATTTCCGTGTATCCAAGCAAAGCACACGAAAAATATGAACAGGAACTGGACGAAGAAGGAATAATGACGACCTTTGGCGATCTTCATGCTGATTAAAACCCCGGCCTGCCGGGGTTTTTGAATACAAATAAATGGTTTGCTGCATTTTCACACTGAAAACTCATACACTTAATGGTGCATGAACCTTTTAAAAGGTTTAAGATTTCCAAAAAAGGGAACTAATGTATTGACATTGAATGGCGGAGGGAACAAATGAAAAAGAAGTATATCGGTGCGATTATTGTATTTATCATTACATATGTCTTGTTTTCTTTAGCGGGGTTTCTCTTTCCCATCGACCGGGAATGGTACGACGCGCTGCAAAAACCTGACTGGACGCCGAGCAGATCAGTGATCGGCATCATATGGGCGGTTTTGTTTGCGCTTATTTCGCTCTCACTAGCCTTGATATACGCAAAGTTTTCATGTAAAGAATCCAAGGCTTTTTGGGTGATGCTTCTCATCAATTATATCGTGAATCAAGGGTTCAGCTATTTTCAATTCACACAGAAAAATTTGCTTGCTGCATCTATCGATTGCCTGCTTGTGGCGGTGACAACACTCATTCTGTTGCTCATTGCCGGTAAATACAGTAAGGCTTCAGCCTGGCTTCTGGTTCCTTATTTATTATGGAGCGCTTTTGCCACATACCTGTCTTTTACCATTTACGCTATGAACGCATAATAAAAAACCTTGCATACTATGCAAGGTTTTTTAATGACCCGTACGGGATTCGAACCCGTGTTACCGCCGTGAAAGGGCGGTGTCTTAACCGCTTGACCAACGGGCCTTATGGCGGAGAAGGAGGGATTTGAACCCTCGCGCCGCTTACACGACCTACACCCTTAGCAGGGGCGCCTCTTCAGCCACTTGAGTACTTCTCCGTATGGCTCCACAGGCAGGATTCGAACCTGCGACCGATCGGTTAACAGCCGATAGCTCTACCACTGAGCTACTGTGGAAAAATCATCATGGTGGGCCTGAGTGGACTCGAACCACCGACCTCACGCTTATCAGGCGTGCGCTCTAACCAGCTGAGCTACAGGCCCATGACAATATAAAAATGGAGCGGGTGATGGGAATCGAACCCACGACATCAGCTTGGAAGGCTGAGGTTTTACCACTAAACTACACCCGCATGTTGTTTGGGGCGATTGATGGGAATCGAACCCACGAGTGCCAGAGCCACAATCTGGTGCGTTAACCACTTCGCCACAACCGCCAAAACAATATTAAATTAAATGGT